>NZ_SOQX01000001.1 GCF_004366735.1 Thiohalophilus thiocyanatoxydans
ATGGGTGTTCATCCGGGCCTCCTGGCGGTTGGTTTGGGTTTGCACCGCCAATTGTCCGGGTAGGTGCCGGATGAACAACCTACTGAGAGATCACACCTAGGTGCTAGCAAAAATATAACAACTGAAAATATCCGCCAAAAGAAAAGCCGGGCATTTGCCCGGCTTTTGCTTTTGTTTCCTCGGCCCTCGTGACTCGTCCCTCGTCACTCCCCAAAGGGGGGGCCGGAGGCCTATTGGCTTTCGCCGACCATGTATTCCACGGCGGCCTTGACTTCCTCGTCGCTCAGGCCGGCGTTACCGCCTTTGGGCGGCATACCCTTGAAGCCGTTGATGGCGTGGTCGAACAGGGTATCGTTACCCTTGGCGATGCGATCTTCCCAGGCACCTTTGTCACCCAGTACCGGTGCGCCGGCCGCTCCCGTACCGTGGCAAGCCATACAGGCCGAGTTATAGACTGACTGGCCGTCAGCACCCCCGCCGCTGCCTCCTGCTGCTTCTTCTTGCTTGACTTCCGCCGTGTTCACCTCGCCGATGGGCGCAATCCGCTCTTCGACCGCTGCCTGAACCCTGGGATCCTGCTGGGCATCGACCGAATCCTTGCCACTGATGGCGTTGGCGCCGATGATCGCCAGCACCATGAACACCAGCAAACCGATAAGAATCGCCACAAATACCTTCATAAAGTCCGTGTCTTTTTGATCCACGCTGCTCCCCTCTACGTTTAGCCCAATTCGGCCCGGCGGCGGAAAACGCCCGACCCTGTCAATACAACGCCTATTATAATAGGAATCCGCCGACGCCACCACCGCCCGAACGGTGGCGCATTCCCGTGTGGACGAAACAGGGCAGGAGCGGTAAGCTACGCGCTGTCCCGGCCCACAAAACCGATAATTTTACTGGGGTATACTGTTCACACGGCCGTCGCCTGAATACCCGTCGCATGCACTCGCACAGGGCCGCGGTCGGCCCGAAGGTCACGGTCAAAAAATCGACACTACCACCGAGTTTCCAGCATCCGGAAGTAGACCGCCAGGTGGCCAGGCGAAATCCTGTCGAACACAACACGCCTGCATTACGTTACAATACCGAATAACGCGCCCGTAGCTCAGCTGGATAGAGTATCGGTCTCCGACACCGAAGGTCACAGGTTCGAATCCTGTCGGGCGCGCCATAAAATGCAAAAGGGTCTTCCTTGTGAAGGCCCTTTTGCATTTTCGGCCCAACACCAGAATTTCGAACCTGTGACCGCAGGTCAAATAAGGTTCGACAAATTTGTCTGGAACAAATTTGGGCAACGCGAAGCGTTGTCCGCAGGGCGAGGGCCAGGGATGGCCCGAGTCAATCCTGTCGGCGCGCCAAATAATTAAAAGCCCATGCTAGCTAGCATGGGCTTTTTGCTTTACGACCGCAGAATAAGAACCTGTGAAACAGGTTCGGCCCATCAGTGTCGGCCCGGATGAAAGAATCACCCCTCTCCTTCATATAACTTAAGTAAGTGTCCGAATACCGACACGGAACTGACGTGCAGTCGAAACCTTCAGGGTGGTATTCACAGCACGTTATAGAGGTACGGATTCAGTAGTTAGAGCCAGGGGGAACCGGTACTTATAATACCTGAGTTAGAATGGATGGTCAGTAACAAGGCAATAGGGGTTATATCAAATGCACCGCATTCAATCCATTACCCCGGTCAGACTCATTAAACCGAATACGCTTAATTTCACGGCATTGCCCTGTCGTTTCATCCAGGTCCAGCATGGCTGCGCATAGCGTACCTTCGCCACTCGCAACCGCCATTTGTTCCGATTTTTTTTCAATCAGACAGCGGAGCATCTTCTCAGTGTCAAGCCCGACAATCGAATCATAGCACCCGCTCATACCAACATCCGTGATATAGCCCGTTCCGTTCGGCAAAATGCACTCGTCCGCGGTAGGCACATGTGTATGTGTTCCGACCACCGCAGAAACCTTGCCGTCGAGATGCCAGCCCATTGCGATTTTCTCGCTGGCCGCCTCGGCATGCATATCCACAATAACAGCACTAATATCGTCGGTTTTCTCGGCCAGGACCCGATCGGCGACGGCAAAGGGGCAATCAAGTCCGGAAGGCATAAAAATATTACCAAGAAGATTCAGAATACCGATCTTTTGACCCTTTCGGGTTGTAAAAATATACCAGCCGGATCCGGGTGAAGCGACAGGGTAGTTATGCGGGCGCAACAGCCTGGGCTCTGTTTTAATATAGTCGAAAACCTCCTTCTTATCCCAGGCATGGTTCCCGTTAGTCAGAACGTCAATACCAAGATCGAATAACGCCGTGGCATCTGAACGCGTAACACCTTTCCCATCGGAGATATTCTCCGCATTAGCAATGATCAGCTCAACATCGTATTGATCCCGCAAGAACGGCAAAACCGAAGCTATCGCACGAAGCCCCGGTTTTCCGACAATATCACCAATAAAAAGCACATACATGCAAGGTGGTCCTGGGTTAAACTGTGAAAGGTTGCCTTATTTACCTTGCAGTCAAATCATGGAGATGCATTGCATTTATTTATTGTTAACCGATGAAATAATCAAATCCATGATGATTTGTCAAATTTTCGATTCAAAATCTACCCGACCCAATCAGTCATATGGACTGGGCGAGATTATCAGGATTTAAAATACCCTCAATCTCGGATTGGAGTATCCCATGTACTTACAGAATTTCATTACCATGGCGATGTTGATCGCGCAAGCTCTGGCTCATATATTTCCCAATCATGGCAAGCAGGCGAACGCCTTCCTGAGTTCCTGGATCACGGGCTACTCGCCACATGCAGCCCAGGCCACCTTTTGCCGGCGGTGCTGCTGCAACATCCTGACTGGCGGAATGAATTGCCTCTGACAAAGCAATCAGCAGGTACTGACTATCAGGTTTGTCAAGGACCTGAAGCAATCGCATCAAGCCTTCATTACGAGTCAGACGATCAAGTAAATTCAGACCTTCACTCATCGTACCGGCAATTCGGGTCACAATTTCATCAGACATCGCATCTCTAGCAGCGCTAACGAGGTTTGCGATTTCGACCAACCCCTTGAGCTCGTCGTCAGTTATTTCATTGATCCGGCTTTCAGCTTCTGTTGTCATAACGAAGAATCCTTAAAGTAGTCCGCGCACACTGGTCCAGTACATTTGGTTATACGCCATTTTGAACCAATGCATGGGCCTTGATGAAGGTTTAAGATCAGGCGGGTTCTTGTAATCGAACATCGCATGGGTTGCGCTGTCATGACCGGTCTCAATAAAGCAGTACACCTTGCCGTCATAATCCCTGACTGGAGTACCAATCTTGATGATTGATGCAATATTCTCAGCAACAACCTCGGCTTCAAAATGCGCAGCTGAACCCGTTTTGCTGACAGGAAGATTCGTTGTATCCCCTAGCACATAGACGTTGTCGTGACCATTCATGGTTAGTTGATGCCGATCAGTTGGAATCCAGCCGCCAGCACCAAGATTGCTCTTTTCTATTACTTCCATTCCACTGTGAGGGGGGATTGCGATAAGCATATCGTAAGCTGTTTCGGTGCCTTCCTCGCTTCTGACAATGTTGTTTTCACTATCCACTTCCTTGACATTGAACAATGTCTCGTACTCAATACCCATTCTATCGAACTCGGGCTTTGCCCATTTTGCGACATTTTCAATAGTATGAATTCTTCCAATGGGATAATGGTATTTTATATTTATCTTGTCACGAACCCCTCTGGCCTTGAAGTAGTCATGAAGTGAAAAAATCAACTCGACCGGAGCAATCGGGCACTTGTGAGGAACGCCGACCACAACGGCAACTGTTCCTTCCTCAATTGATCGTAATTTCCTGAACATCTTTAGCGCCGATTCTTCTGTATAGAATGTCTCCGCACCTTCTGTCATACCTGGAATTTGTTCCGGAACAATTCTCGATCCTGTGGCGATAACGAGAATATCGTAATCGTAAGTCTCTCCGCTTTTGGTCACGACTCGCTCTTTATCTATCTGAAATTCAACAGCGGGATCAACATGGAAATCGACAGACTGTTCCAAAAGACTTTTCTGATCGCGATAAAGCTGATCGGGTGTCATTTGGCCAAATGCGACATATAAAAGCCCGGGCTGGTACATATGCTTATCGGAGTCGGACAGCATCGTAATATGAACTTTTCGGGAACGAATTTCGGCGGATAAGCGTCGCGCCAGATTATTGGCCAGTATAGTCCCGCCGGTGCCACCACCGACTATTAATATTCTCATTTCATTCTCCTATCGAATTCAGACCCTGATTGGCATCAACAGGATCGACCCATCGCACCGCAAACCAAAAAAATGTTCTATTTTGTTTTGCGGATCTTGATATGCCAGACACCGTCTATTTGCTCATTACTTAATAGCTCGTGACCGACCTTGGTTACCCATTCCGGCACATCAGCACCAGAGCCTTCATCAGTAGACAAAAGCTCGAGAACGTCACCGACATCAGCCTGTTTCATATATGTTATAAGCTCCATGAGTGGCCCAGGGCAAAAAGTGTCACGCGCATCTATAGTCTTGATATCACTCATTACATACTTCTCCATTCGTATTTCATTGCGTTTTCGATCAGAACGTAAATACCTGACCGCCCTCGGCATCACTAAGGTAGCGAGTTAGTCCCGTTGCAGGCCCGACTTCTGAATCCAGATCATCCTGCGAAATTTTCATCAAGTCCATAGCCATTGAACAGGGCAATAACCTTGCATCACCCAACTCGACAGCTTGTTGAAACAGCTGTTTGAAAGGTGGAACACCTTTCTGGTCCATCAGCTCGCCGAGCTCACCTTCGACAGATGCATCCTCGCTTCGGCCTTTAACAAAAAAGGTCAAAGCGTTCATTGACAAAAATACGGACACATCCTCTCCGGTAGACGCAGCGACAGACGCGATCATAGCCGCCATTTGCAGCTTCTCACGCGTTCCTGTCGTACATATGATACTTATCTTTTGTGGCATAACAGCCTTACCTCGCATCCTTATTTCAGAATTGATTCAATCCCAAGCCTGCGACTAAACCTGACACAAATCGCTTGAGACCCAAATCCACATCATTCACACGGTAATAGTTTATGTACGCTGGACATAATATTTGTCTTCTACTCCTTGGATTCCTTGACCCATGAGAACTTCTTGATAAGCATCACGCAGATACTATCCAGAATATAACCCACAGCCCCGATAACAAGAATCATTGCCATAAGGTTATCGTAAGTCATCCCCTCACGGGCATCCTGAATTGCGTAACCGAAACCTGAGGTAACGCCAAGAAATTCAGCTGGAACAATAACAATCCAGGCAACACCCAGGGCAAGTCGTATACCGGTCAAAACATCAAAAGCTATTGCAGGCATTATAATCGTTTTGAGAATATGCCATGGATTCGCGCCAAGATTACGTGCAACCTTGAACCAATTAGGATCGACTTTTTCAAGGCCGGCGGCCGTTGCATACACAATAGGCCACACAGCTGCAATAGTAACCAGAAAGATAATCGCATCATTCCATGTCGCAAAAGCAACCACCGCGATTGGTTCCCAGGATAGAGGGCTTATCATTCTTATAAACTGGAACGGCACATTGGTCAGCTTCTTGGCCCATACAATACGGCCAATCACGATACCAACAGGTACACCAATGGCAATCGCATACATAAGCCCCATCCCCAGTCGATACATGCTGTTCATAAGCGCATCGGGGATTGTTCCTCGAACCCACAAATCAGGCATTGCCTCAAATGCCGGGATAAGCCCAAAATTGGCATAATGTGCATACTCAGGATTCTGAGTTATCACATAGACCGTTGCCCACCATATGGCAAACAGCACCCCCAGGCCGACAACGAAATTACCTGCTCCACACATAGTGCATTTGAGCAAGTAGTACATTTGAGGCCCAAACACATAGTTTCCGGCACTTCTTTTCTTTACTTCATCAGATACGACAGCATTCATTAAACACCCACCTTCATTTTAACAGCCCACAGAGGTAGCTCCATAAGGTTAATTCCGTGTTTGATTTTATGCATACTATTCATTTGTTTGTCCTGCTTTAATTCTGTGCCCCGTGGCACACTTGTTCAGGAACCCATTCAGCCTGCACGATCCAGTACTGTTCCGACTCTGTTTATCTTTAACAGTCACAGCCTGACTTAACCGCGATGCCAGCTAAAGCGTCTAATCAGTACGACTAACAGAGTGTCAAGCGTGTACCCAATGACGCCAATGGTTACGACAATGGCTGTCAGATGATCATATGACAAGGTTTCGCGTGAATCCTGTATTGAATAACCGAGGCCCGTCGTTACACCAAGATATTCGGCAGGAATGAGAACAATCCAGGCTACACCAAGCGCAAGACGCAAACCTGACAGAATATCAAATGTTATCGCCGGGATGATTATTCGGGTTAGCATGTGCATCGGTCTGGCCCCCAAATTACGAGCAACCATAAACCATGCCGGATCCACCTTGGCCAGGCCTGCTGCAGTCGAGAACATGACCGGCCACACCGCTGCTATTGCGAGGAGAAATACGATCGATCCATGCCATTCAGAAAACACATAGACAACAATAGGCATCCATGACAATGGGCTGACCATACGAATGAACTGGAATGGAGAGTTGGTCAGTTCACGAAAGCGCTTTTTTCTTCCCACAAGGATACCAAGCGGTATTCCCACTATCACTGCGATGAGCAAGCCTTCGCTCAATCGGTGCATACTTACTGCTACTGCAGTTTGCAACTTTCCGATTTCCAACAGTTCAGGGAACGCCTTCAAGGTTGGTATCAATCCAAACTTGGAAAACGTGCGGGTATCAGGATTCTGTTCAATATAGTAGCCAAACACGAGCCAGAGAGCGGCCAGAATACCGAGCCCCGAAATAGCCCAACCAAGCCGGGCAACCATCGGATTCCTGAAGAATCCGATAACCCCCCCACTGGTTATGGTTGCTGGCTTAGCAGGCACATTCATACCTTAATTACCTCCTCCCTTACGAAGGGATCTTCACCTTCTGCATAGCCCAGTCCATCTTTCCACTGCGGATACTTTTCCAGTGCGGATTTAATGTAGTCATACTGGAACAGATCATTGCTAACATGCTCTCCAGTCAGACCTTCTAAGAAACCTGTCTCGCCGGTAACAATAGTCTGTTTCAACTCACTGACTATGCGACGTGTGGCAGACGGATAAGGCCACCCTGTGAAATTAATCCGATCTTGTTCCCAATCCAGATTCTGGATTGCGTGCGGGTTCTTGTAGTAAGCCGGGTCATAGAACATCATTGCACGCTCGATAACTTCGGCCGGAAATGGCATATATTTCTTGCCATCTTTTGAAAAGATTTGCGCCATTTCTTTTCGATTATCGCCCAGATACAGCTGTGCGCGAACGATGGCGTTATGCACTTTTTGCGACCATTCCGCCCTCTCCGGGTCCATCGCATCCTCTTCATGCATGGCCACAACACAGCAGGGATGATTTTTCCAGATGTCACCGTTGAAGCGCAGTATTTCGCCCCGAGCCCTGAGCTCACCCATGGCACAGAACGGTTCAGCTACACAGTAACCATCGATTTGGCGTGACGCGAGAGCCGGCGGCATATCAGGCGGGTTTAATACCAGGAAGTTACATTCATCCTCAGCAAGCTCGGCATTCTGCGGGCGTATTACCGGTTTGATGCCATGCTCTTTCAGCAGCATTTGCGAGACAATGTTGTGCATCGAATACCAGTACGGCATAGCGAATTGCTTTCCGCCCATATCTTTGGGAGATTTGATACCGCTATTCTTATGAACAACCATGGCCGAGCCATTGGTATGATCCCAGGCGGTAACTTTGACTGGATAATTGTTGTTGTAGCGCATCCAGATCGGGATGGGGGCAAGCAAATGCGTCAGATTGAACCGATGAGACGCAAACGCTTCGACCAGGGGTGACCAGCCACGAATTAGTGTCGGCCTGACTGAGTCAAGACCTTCATCCTTGAAATAGCCCAGCTCATGGGCTGCGAGCAATGCAGCGGCATCTGTAATCGGGATATAACCGATTCGTACCACGGGGTCGAAGACTTTTGTCGCAAGTTTCTCCTGCGCTAACAGCGACGACATCGCACCCATACTACCAAGACCGGCCACGGCCGCACCTGCTTTCACGAGGTTACGCCGACTGATCCCCATACCCATACCGTTACTAAATCGCGGGTCATAGTCCAGTTTAAGGTTGGGATCGTCGATGCCGTCACCATGCTTTTTATAATCGAGCGGTTTTCCGACAATTTTATTACCACTTCGGTGTTCTGGTCGTTTCTTAGCCATTGTCTGTCTCCTAAATAATGCTTACGCATTTTGTGTTGTAGGTACTACAGCTCGCCTCTCTCAACTTGGCTTTACCGTTAAATCACTCAAATATATTTATTGGCCAGATGCAGCCGCAGGAGCCTCCTCTTTAGAGTAAGCAGCCTGTTCGAATGTTGTCATCAGACGTGAACGCAATTCCTGTACTGAAGGGTCCTGGCGCTCTCTTGGATCCGGAAGATCTACATCAAGTTTATGAACAATATTTCCCGGAGAACCAGCCATAATCACCGCGCGATCCGCCATGATAATAGCCTCATCGATGTCGTGAGTGACAAATACAATATTGAACCCCAGTCTTTTGGCAATAGCACGGACATCTTTCTGAAGAGACGCTCGCGTGAACGCATCAAGTGCTGAAAACGGTTCATCCAGCAACAGTAGCTCCGGTTCCATAACCAGCGACCTGGCAAGTGCGACACGTTGCTGCTGTCCACCAGATAGGTCCTGTACATTGGAGTCAACATGCGGCTTTAGTTCTACAAGTTCGATTGCTTCATCAACACGTTTCTTTATTTCATTTTTTGACCAGCGCGCGAATGTCAAGCCAACTCCGACATTTTCCCTGACCGTCATCCAGGGGAACAGGTGTGGGGCCTGAAACATCATTACCCACCTCGGTGAAGGTGACTCCACGGACTCGCCATTCAATAGTGCTTTTCCCTCTGTTGGCTTAAGGACACCAGCCAGAATATGCAGAAGGGTGGATTTTCCACAGCCTGAGCGGCCTATGATTGCCAGTACTTCCCCGGGAGGAGACACCAGATCAATCTTGTTAAAGGTTAATGGACTCTTGGCATTGTAACGATGCGTAAGCCCCTCAATTTTGATCTCTGTTCCACGTATCGACATCTACTTAACCTCTGACTAATCGTTATTGCCATCACCACCAGGGTACATAGCGTTAATCAATTCACATCCATCCTGGGCGGGTTCTCAGGTAGCACACATAACCTCATTGCATTACTTTACTGAAGACTCCAACTGACACTTGTCTAATCATGCGCTTTTAAATCGTTTTTCAAGCTCTGCCATGCGACCAGCAAGCTCATTTTCCTCCAGCAATCCACGCTTAATCATTGAGTGAGCCAGAGCCAGCAATTGCCGTTCAGGAAAAGGGACATCTTCGTAAATCGTTTCCGACAACTCATCTTCCTCTGTACGACGCTCGAGGGATGGTAATGCACAGGTGTCAGTATCGACTTCCTCATATGGCTTGACACACGAATCGGCGGCGAGAAGATCACAGGTTGTTTCGAGGGTAATCTTCCACGGCGGATCCGGATTAGTTACTCCATATTGCGTCGACAAATCTTCCCACACCTTCCCTCTGGACAAAATTTCCTGCAGAAGTGGAATAGGCGTCGTATCAACAACGTAATCTTTTTGATTACTGTTACCGTCTTTCATCGATGCGTTCATGGCTCACTCCTAGCTTTCATTAATGGTCATGCTGCACGGGATTAATTGCTTTGCGAATCGGCCGTTTTGCATTGGATGTGATACCCGGTTTTGGTACTGCCACACCAATCAGACAGTCACGTGTCACAATCTCTGCGAGCTGATCTTCTGTCCAGCCTTCTGTACCTTCAGGCCGAACCGGCATGACGATATAACGGGTTTTTTGATTGGAATCAGCAACTCTGACCTGGACTTCCGGAGGCAATTGCAATCCAAATTCGGCGAGAACTTGACGTGGCCAACGGACAAGTCGACGACGGTAGTTCGGGGTACGATACCACTCGGGTGACTGGCCAAGAATCGGACGCGGATAGCATGAACACAGGGTACACACGACTACATGCTTGAGTGTCGGCGTGTCCACCAGGACGCGAAGATTACAATAGTCACTTGGCGTACCGAACTGGGTCGGCGGGCTGGTTACCCAGTCAACACCTACTGCCTTGCTTGCTTCAACCCCATCTTCCTCACACAGCTTTTTATACTCGGGATCAAGCCAGGCTTTGGCAACCAGGCGCGCAGCAGGCAGCGGTCCGAGAGTGTGGACATATTCAGTCCAGACTCGGTGGTCTTCAGCAGAGAACAGTCCTTTCTCAATAGAGAGCTCACGAACCGCTGCTTCGAGTATCTCAAAATCGCTAACTTCTTCAACCATCGGTGCTGCTTTGTGACCATGGTCGTGTTTATGATCGTGATCTGACATCTTTAATTCCTCTTATTCAATAATGTCCGCTTGAAACGTTAAGCCGACTCGAGGTAGCGTTCGGGAAACTCGGTCTCTAACGTGTCGTTTTCATACGTATCACTGTACTCAGGCCAGAGTTCTTTTTGCTTGAATGCGACACTGTAAAACCAGACAGGATTGTCCTCGTTACCAAATGCCTCATCCTCAGCAGCCGGACTCTCATATACCAGCTCGGTGACAGTGCCTACCGCCCCGCGCGTATACGTCATAGTACGCGTATAGAAAATGTCCGGCAGATCCTTGATTCGTACGCGATCGCCTACATTGAATTTCGGCTTTCCGGCCATGCCTTTAAAACATTGCGGGTCGCCGATACCGGTCGCCATTTTGGCGTGATGTTCTCTATCGTAAACAGGTTTAGCCATTGCGCTTTTTCACCTCTTCAATTTTGTCTACAAGTTCGGGCAGCGTACAGTACTGCTTATCGATCAGAATTCTTGCTGCTGTCAGCAACCACCGCCCGTAATATGGCAACCCCAGATACTGCGTCTGACCAACATCAACATTCTGCTTGCGGCGTCGCTCTTCGGCAGTCCATACGCCGCGCCAGGCAAGACATTCACAGGTTGCGAATGTATTCAGCTCCCACTGTTCTTCTTCTTTCTCTTCCCACACAATCGGCACGTCCGGCTCACCACCCACATCATGCGGGGTGCGTATATATGCACGCCAAAGCGTATGGTCGATTTCATCCGGTGACGGGGCATGCGTTTGCTTGTGTAATGCTGGCTGCATAAGACCGACAGTACTGATGTGTCGGAGAACTTCTTCTCTGGTAGACGATGACATTGTTTCTGACTCCTCTGTAGCTATTCAGCAATTCAACTTGCGTTGGCTCTATATAAATATATTCTTATATAGCAACATTATTATCCTGGAAGACCACCATACTCCGTCTGATTGTCTCCAATAATTTTTTGTACTGCCCTACTGCTCATCTGGAGCAGTACTCTGTCTTAATGACAGTTTTACTATGGCCCATCGGGAATTCCATTTCCAAGACTAAATCCTGATGAGGCCTATAGGTCCTGACAATGCGATTTTATAAGTACCCGCGGCCTAAAGATTAAATGCTTCCTGATAAATACTTGAAACAGTCGTTTGTATGTCCAGAAACACTGTGCTGAGTATTGGCTTGTCACCATCTACCCGTTACTTTACCAATATTCAATTACTTCATTGATCATGACAAATGATGTTTATAACCTGTTATTTGTCTGCCATTGGCGTCTGGTACACTACTGCAGTCCTGCGTAACAGATAGGTATAATAATTACACGCAGCAAAAAAGGTCCCGTTCTCCATTGCCCTGTATTGCTCGCCTAGCCAGATATCCACTGCCTGTTCTGAAAACAGTCCCGCGCGTTTTACATAAGGCGCATAAGTTTCAGCAAACGTCCTGAAATAACTTCCATCACCAATTTCAACAACCGCATCACCCCAGGCATTCGTCAACTCCAGCCCCATTTCTGGCAATAGACGAGGTAAATCACGCATAATTTTCGGATTATTAAAGGTGGTTGATGCCAGCGCATTATCCATTTTCTGACCAAGGCTGTGATCCGGACATGCATAAGTCAGTGATGCATAATCCCCATCAAATATTGCCACCATACCTCCCGGACGGACGACTCGCGCCATTTCAGCGAGAACTTCTACCGGGTCCGTTACATGGCTTATCACGGTATGCGCGATAACGATATCAAATTCGCCGGAATCAAAAATGAGGTTATGGACGTCCCCAACCTGGAAGCTTGTTCGGCCATCCGTTCCTTCATCCTGGGCAAATTTATTCGCAGCAGAAATAAATGAAGGACATTGATCGACACCGAAAGCAGTGCCTGTGAATTCCGGGCGCCTGGAAAGACTTCTTAGAATAACACCTGTTCCGCAACCCACTTCCAGGATTTTGTCTGAAGATTTAATGTCTATTTGATCTACGTATTTATCAAACAGCTCTGAAAATATCGGTACTTGTGCGCGACTTTCAAGTCGACCTATAAGCCGTTGATGGGCTTCCTCATCAAGTTCATTAACAAAGCGATGTGGATCGGCCAATGGTAAATCCTCTTGTGGTCTTCAAATAGTCCATAATTTGTCTTATTTATAACAACAACTTACGCCAGGATTCCTCACCATGATTTATAGGGAAGGAATTTGCCGTTCAGAGTTACTACAACACGATCCCCATTTGGGTCCTCCTGCTTTTCAATGTTCATTGAAAAATCAATCGCGCTCATAATCCCGTCACCGAACTTGTCACTGATTATTTCCTTGATAGTCTCGCCATACACTCCGACGATCTCGTACCAGCGATAAATTACCGGATCTGTAGGCACAACCTGACTCCATGTCTTAAGTGGATATTTTTGCAGTGCAATTGAGACATCCTCACCCAGATCAAGCAATGTGGCTACCGCGTCAGCACTCTTTTTTTCAAGATGGTTCATACCAAGGCAGGCGGAACATGTAAACTCGGGCGACAATCCTGCTGCTTCTGCAAGCGAATCCCACTTGAGTCCTTTGTCATATTTAGCTTTCAATATTGCTTCTTTCATTTCTTCTTTCTTCATGACGTATCCTGTTACTTGTTCGATCCCTTGAATCACAATATTGTTCTGTCACCAGCCTTTAATTACCAAACCAGGGAGAGCTTTTCTCCCTGGTCTAATCTATATGAATGACAGAACTTGTTATGTCAGGCTCTGGACAAAAAACAGGCCACCAGTCAAAAATGCCGCAACACTGCCAACCCGCGCCACAATGCCACGTACTTTTTCAGAATGTGCTGCGATTTTTTCAAGCCCATATACTCCGCCGGCTATCAGTGCGTACTGAATTGCCGCGAAACCTGCCAGATAAGCCAGTAGAGGCGTTGTTTCTGCACCGACGATGGCTTCACCATAGGCGTAGCCATGCAATACACCGCTCAGGACAAAAACCGAGCTCAGCACGATTGCCCCGAGATAATGGCGGGTTACTGCCAGCACGCCTCCGATAACGACAGTCAGAGCAATCAGGGTTTCTGCCATGGGGATATTTGCCGCACCCAGATGCAGCACTGTGCCGCCAATAGTTGCCCCGATAAATGCAATCGGCACCAGGTAACGGGCTGACCCTTTCAGTGCACAGGCCAGAAGTATGGCAATTACGAGAAATGCGAAATGATCAAGACCGATAATGGGGTGGCCCAGACCTGACATGAGCCCTTGCCCAAATGTCTCTGGCGTCATTCCCCCCATCGGGTGATGCGCGAAGGCCGGTGATGACACGGTTAGCAGAAATGCACCAATTACGGCGAGTTTCCCGCGCAAGGAGTTGTTCTGAAAAGTGTTTACGGTACTCATATCAATTACCCTCACTGTTAACTACTTTTGTTATCCGGCTGGTACGTAGCCGTACTCGACTATTCGCGTAAATAGATATTTAAAAACTTGTCCTGGCCTGTAACCTGCCATGGCCTGATTACTCTTCCAGGGCCTATGTATAAATATCTTCTAATATAATTATCTAGTCATAACTTCCAGCAACTGACCAGACTCACACTAAGTACAATGCATACTGCATGATTCAGCAGGAAGTCAGCTTTTGTTGAAATAAACTATGTACGATGCGATTATAGTTTTCCAAGATTAAATTCCGATGGGCCCTATAGGAGTTGGCTATGGCTCGTAACAGCATCTTTCCACGTTCTGTTCACTATCTGCTCGCCGTCGCGGAACACCAGAGTTTTACGCGTGCTGCTGAAGCGCTGTATGTCTCACAGCCCTCACTCTCACAACAAATCAAGCAGCTTGAGGATTTGCTCAACATACAGTTACTCGACCGTACAGGCCGCCATGTCAAGCTGACTCCAGCTGGTGAGGTTTATTTGCACCATGCCCGACGTGCTCTAAAAGAGCTTGATGAAGCAAAGCGAGCAATTCATGAACTCAAGGATCTGAGTCGCGGACATCTGCGTATAGCCATGACACCGATTACAGACTATCTGGCTATTCCGCTACTGGTTCAATTCCATGCCCGCTATCCCGGAATCACCGTCAACACAATAGAAATGCCTCAAAACGACATGAAAGACGCTCTCGTTGGTGAC
This sequence comes from Thiohalophilus thiocyanatoxydans, assembly GCF_004366735.1. Classification (GTDB taxonomy): domain Bacteria; phylum Pseudomonadota; class Gammaproteobacteria; order UBA6429; family Thiohalophilaceae; genus Thiohalophilus; species Thiohalophilus thiocyanatoxydans. Next base: position 14,713 of record NZ_SOQX01000001.1, read on the forward strand.
CATGTTGATATCGGCATTGCCTTCAGCAGCACGCTTACAACAGAGGGCTATCCCGGAATAACTGACAGTCAGACTCTGTTTAACGAAACACTCAGCATAACCTTCGGCAAGCACCATCCTCTCGCCGGTAAAAAAGGTCCCTTGAGCAAACACGCCCTGGAACAGGAACCCCTTGTATTGTTCAATACCAACTATGCTGTTCGGTCACATATTGATCAATACTGTCTTGAACATGGCATCACACCGCACATTGCTGTCGAAGCGACTTCTCTTAGCGTCATTATTGAAATGATTCGATTAGGCAACATCGCCACCATACTTCCCGATACTATCGCCTGCCATCAACATGGGCTTGAGTCAATTGCCATATTGCCAGAGCTTCCACATCACACAATAAGCCTGATTAACCGCAAAGACATGAATAAAAGTCCGGCATGCCAGGCCTTTGAAGAACTGGCGGCCGAATGGTCAGCGGCCAGGTGTCAAATCAAACCACGACACAGAATCCGACCCTGCCCCTTGACCGACTCTTGCGCAACTGATGAGTCAAAGATGGAGACCGATGAGGCATGGCACGAGGAAGCCTGAGAAAGTATCAATACACCTCGAGCGGATCTTTTTTTGGCTTTTCTCTTTGCAAAAAAAAGAGTCGCGAACAAATACCCCTTCAAATATTTGTTCCGACTCAAATGGGAGGACCCACTACAGCTTTCACTTTTAGATACTTACACCCGATAACTGTTTAACACGGCATCAGAAATTCATACTTCCCCATATCCACATCTTGTCTGTATCCACTTTTCCAGCCGCAGCATCCCCGGCGGAATAAGAAGCATACTTGATGCCTGCTGTATAAATCTTATGAAATTTCTTCGCATACAGCAGATTAATTTCGTCGCCAAGATCATCAATCGTTGAGGTCGAATCATCCGCACTGAAATCGTGGTAAACAGCAAGCCACTTACCCCCGCCGAATTTCCCACCCAGTGAGACATAAAGGTCTGCTAAACCCTGATCGGGAGTTGACAAAAACTGATCTGACCAGCCATTGAATGCATGAACAGTCGCCAACGGTGTGGAGAAACCATAATTACTGCTATCCGATCCAAGAAGCTCATAACCAACTTTTGCAGTCATTCCACTGAACACCATACCACCTTCCAGAAGTGCATAATCGGCGTCGTTTTCATTACCACTATCCTTGGACTCCTGTGTAGCGTATTCCAGAGTGTAAAGGTATTTATTGTCATCACCTGTAGAACCTACCAGTCGCAGCCCATATGTGTCATGGGAATTATCCGTATCATTATCCTGCTCGAGAAGATACGCATAACCGCTCAGGTTTCCTATTGGAGTTTTATAGGAGGCGTTAAAAAGATTATCCTTGGCGTCAATATCCTTGACCTCTGCAAATATTCGATTCCGCTTTGTTACATAGGCATAGTTAACTAGCAGATCATCAACCGGAGAAAAGCTCAAACTCAGCGCGTCGTACGTTTGCCTGTCCTGGCGCCAACCAACCGCGCCTATGAAACGTTCATTATCAAAAGTAATGGCCTGCCGCCCGTATTTGACTGCTGTTGTACCCGAAGCATATTTTACAAAGCCCTGATCAACCTCGGTAACCTCGGGATCGAGAATCGGTGAGTAAGTCCCACTATTAAAATCGGTCAGTGGAACAGAATAGTCATCCTCTCCCACAATCCGGATATCTTCCATGCCCAACGTGGCTGAAAATCCCTTGTAATCCGCAGTGCTATAACCTAATCGTGTAAGCAAGGTTAAAGCCGAGGCATCTTTGAGCGTATTATCCTGGTCAACTGCCTCATACCTCAAACGCATATCTACACTTGACTTCCCGCTTGTCAATGCCTCAGTAAGACTATCAGCCGCCAGAGCGACGTCATAACTCGCCATTGCAGCCAATATCGTCAACGATATCTTTTTCATGCGTATCTCCTGTTTTGTGTTTTGCTATCAGCATATTTCGGAGAATCAATTTCCCTATCACTACGTTTAACAGCAAACCCCATACGACCAACACAACATTATTTTCAGGTCGAAAATACTTCGACTCTCACGCATAAAGCATAATGATAGCTACTAACGTACTGTTTTTTGGTAACTTATCAAGTCATCAAACGCACGACATCAGACCATCCACATCTACTCACGTAGAATTTTTCATGCCGATACCTTTTGCCAGATGCACTATGTCCAAAACGCTGACGATTTACCAAGACTAAATTCCGATGAAGGTTATAGGCACAAACTATAGATAGTATTTAATAACTTACTGAAATAGATAGCTGACGCGAAAACTGAAAACCAGCATATCCTCATCACGCTCCTCATCACCTGTATCAAATTTGCTGTGTTTTATCCATTGTAATGAGGGCGTTAACTGTATTCCGTCGCTAAACGCATAACGAAGATAGAGCTCGGATTGGTACCGGTTGTTCATTTTCGCCTGGATCTTTTTTGACACTCCTGTTCTGGCCAACGCAGCGCCAAGTGTATGACCAGTCACATCAGTCTCCAGCGCCAACCCGATAAAATCACTTACCTCAGAAACATCACTGTTTGCCATACCAAGTCGAATATTCAACTGGTACTGATAGAGTTTATGATCGCTACTCATGTAGATCCCATAATTATCATCTACCTGCCCTGAACCATCGATATATGACGTGTCTGCCGTACTTTGCCATAGTCCGACTCGCCATATATTTCGCGCTTTCTGCCAATACAGTTCCGTACCGATAAAAACGCCTTTGCCACTTGCACCTATATCAAACAACTCCGAATAGGAGACATCCGGATTATCCGCGAGCCCATGAGAGCTGGTAAGCAACAAATTCATACCAGGTCGGCCGCTTGTCCGCTCAATATGCATACACGCACCCAGAGAGTAATCCGGAAAGGCAATAGTCGGATTATTGACAAAAGGAGTCGAGAGAAACTGGCGCGTCTCGTCATTTGCCACTCTGCTGGAGTCCAGGCGACAATCGGGATCCAGCAAACCAATTGTCAAAGAATTATCACCAAAACTCCGGGAATAATGCACTTCAGAGATCTGAAGTCGACCTTTACCATCTCGATCAAGAGCTGTTCCCGCATCACCATTTGCTTCCGGAATTTCGTTACTTATACCATTAGTCCTTGGGCTCAGGTTTGCTTCAGCATAAGTCGTCACTATCCCGTTTCCCACAGGTAGCTCCGCGACCAGATCGACCGAAACCAGACCTTCTTCTTCGATGCGTTTGTCATTGGCATTCTGATATGTGGCAGTCAACCCGCCCTGAACCTGAATATCTCCCTCTCTTTCGAGTAGCACACCGTGACGGATTTGCGGCTCATCAGCCCAGACAATTGGACACACAACACTGATAAATAAAGTAATTTTAATTCTTGTCCATAAAGTGTGCATTTCCCCTTCCCCCGACCCGAATTTCAGGCTTTTCTTGTACCTCACTAATTCAAAATATGATTACGCAACAGCCAAAATGACTCACGGAATTCCTTACTTTACTTTTCTTATTTTATGCAGTTATTTCCCAATATTCTGGTTATCTATAACTATTCTTCTGAAATAACTGAATCCTTCCTGGAAGGAAGCTTTTCATCCAGCAATTCGATCCAGTGATTCACCGCTACAGGTGACACAGCCGAAAGGTGAGTCAAACAACCAATATTTGCTGTAGCGATTGATTCAGGGCGACTTGCCAATAGAGTCTTCAACTTTTGAAATCGAAGTGACTTTGCTATACCTCTTTGCAGGATCGAATATGTTCCTGCCGACCCACAACACATAAACGAATAGGCGACAGGTACCAGCTTGAATCCTGCACGTTTGAGCAACTTTTCAACTACACCATTCAACTTCTCTCCGTGCTGCAGACTGCAGGATGATTGAAATGCGATTCGTTTAACGTCACCCTGTTCGGACAGTTTGATGTAATCAGGCCATTCTTCCTCAACGACCTCCGCGATATCTTTTGTCATATCCGTTATACGCTTAGCTTTGTCACAATATTCCGGATCATCCTGTAACATGTCACCGTACTCACGAAACTGCATTCCACATCCACTTGCAGTCAGCACGATTGCTTCTGCACCTGACTCGATGTGAGACCATAAATTATCAATATTTCGGCGCATCAACTCTCTCGCCTCTTCCGTTGCTCCCATATGCTGGCTAACAGCGCCGCAACACCCCTCGCCAGCGGGAATTATTCTTATTCCAAAGCGATCCAATACTCGCGACGCCGCCGCATTGATATCCGGTGCCAACGCAGGTTGTACGCAACCTTGCCAAATAACCATCCTGCGCTGGTGAGGGCGATCAGGCCATTCACCAGCCTTGCGTCGTACCGGGATAGTTTCTTTCATCGACGCCGGGAGAAATGTCCGAAAAAACTGTCCTGCACGCAGCAACACGGTAAATCGGAATCTGTGTAAAAGTATCGAACGAATCATTTTCCGTGTTATCTTTTCTTTGAGCGGACGCGGTACATTCTTTTCAACCAACTCCCTGCCGATATCCAGTAAACGTCCGTATCCAACGCCCTGTGGACAACTTGTTTCACAGGAACGACAGGTCAGACAGCGGTCGAGATGAATTTTCAGATTTTCTCCAATCGTCTTTCCTTCAAGGGTTTTCAACGTATATGCTGGTGGAAGATAATCCTGACTGGGCTCTACTTCTTCAAGATATTGCTTGATTAAATAGATGCGACCCCGTGGACCATCCCACTCGTCATCGAGCAGACGAAATGTCGGGCAAGTAAATGTACATTGCCCGCATTGCACACAGGGCAAAAGCAGATTCTCAGCTTCTCTCCCCAGAACCGTATCCTGATATCTTTCGGATAGTTCTACTTTCATATCAATACCCCTGAAGGTAGTCACGTATTTCGATCTGACTAAAAATCGAAACTGCCTTATATCCAGATATATAGACAAAACAATTAAGGCATTTTTAGTTAACGAACAACGAACTACCAGTTTCCTGATGGCGTCCGTACACGGTTCGTTTAACTCGATCAGACAGAGTTATACTGACTATGATTCAGAGTTCAATTGATGTCCAAGACCTTATTTCGATTGGCCTTATAGGTATTGATAATAGACTTGCCGTTTTACGTCAGACCCTATATTTGCTGACACAACAGTACGCCTGTTTAAAAATGCCTGTTTTCAGCTTTTTTTAGTGGACAGAGCTTGGTCAATAGTTCGGAATACTGATACACAGATGGCGGGAATGTTGATTCAAAAAGCAGCTTGCTGCCACATACGGTCGGCCCTGTGAGTTGAATAAACGCGCAGGTTCTGCCGACAGAAAGGAATATAAATAAGCTTGCCCCGCTGCCGTTCTGATGCAGATTTGACGACAGCAGAAGCCGTGTCGCGGCAACTATACCGGACGTGTGATAACAGGACTTTAGCGAAGATTTAATGAGTTGTTCTTATACTGTACAGCTCGTGAGCCCCCGACGAACTTTCGGCTTGCCAGTGAAGTCACTTACAACAGTTTACCTTCCACTATCGGAACAATATGTCCCCCGACCTTGACCTGACAACCTTTTGAGTCTGAGCGACTTTCCAGGTATATCAACGATGGACGGCCGATTTTATTACCCTGTTCGATTCGCAAGGAAAAGTCCTTTTTCACGCGATACTGATATTTCTGCAAGTAGGCTCCGAGAAATGCCGCTCCATTCCCGGTCGCCGGATCTTCACGGACCCCGCCCGCCTCGAAGAAAAACCTGGCACTCAAGTCATTATCCGGGTCCGCTGTCTCATTACAAAATACATAAACAAGCGGCGGAAACCCTTGTTTTTCAAGGAAATTATAACGCTCCAGATCGAGCTGGCAACGCTCCAACGCACCCAGATTTTTAAGTGGAACGATTATCGCCGAGGTACCGGCTGCCAGAAGCTGAACCGGTAAACCCGGCTCCATATCCGCAACGGCTATCCCCAATGCCGCTGCCACAGGCTCAGGTTCACTGGTTTTGCCGAATGACACCGCGGGAGAAGCAAACCAAACCGTCTCCCTGCCATCAGCCGAGATGCCAAACTCAACCTCTATCTGTCCGATTTTAAGATTGATTGTTATTCGCCCGGGCCGATTCGATATCACATAGTGAGCGAGAATCCACGCACTGCCCAGAATCGGATGGCCCGCAAAGTCGATCTCCCTTGACGGGGTGAATATGCGAAGCGCATAACTGCCGTCACCCCCGGCAACGGGTGTCAAAAAGGTTGTTTCGGAAAAGTTTGTTTCTGCGGCGATTCGCTGCATTGTTTCTTCCGGCAGTGTCTGCTCGGTGAGTACAATAGCCAACGGGTTCCCCGAGTAGGGCTGTTCGGCAAAAACATCGACAATATAAAAATCATATGCCATAAAGAGTCCCTGTCCTGTCTATTACCGATTTTCAAAAGTATGACCTATCCATACTCCAGGGAGCAATATTTCTTTATCCTGAATAACTACCGGCTTGCACAGAAAACGTATTCTGTATAGAGCGTGTTTTATCGATCCTTTGTATGCTATTTTATCCCCATGAATAAATATTTACTTTTACTACCGCTCTTTCTGGTTATTTCCTCCAATCTTTTCAGCCAGCCCCTCGTTGATGCCCATGTACATTACAATGACTCCAACAGAGATATCTACTCCCCTGAACAGATAATTAGTATATTTGAAAAGAATAACATTAGTCAGGCGTTTGTTACTGCTATGCCGGCGCAAAACGCTGCCACGCTCTATCAGACCGATGCAGATCGAATCATTCCTTTCCTTGGCGTCTACAAACAACCGCAGGACAAACAGAACTGGCATCAGGACACCAGTCTTCCGGACTATATTGAAAAACAACTTGAAGACGGACCCTGGCGTGGTATCGGCGAACTGCATATCTTCGCAAAAGATCGCCACAGCCCGGTGTTACACCGGCTGATACAACTGGCCGCGCAGCACAAGCTACCATTGTTAATGCATAGCGATCCGGCGGTGATCGACACTATTTATGAGACCGAGCCCGGAGTGACGGTGATCTGGGCTCATGCCGGCGCCTATCCGTACCCGGATTTACTGGATGATTATCTGCAACGCTACCCGGAATTGTATGTGGATGTGTCGGTGCGAAATGATCGTATCGCCCCAAATGGCCAGCTTGCTGACAAGTGGTACAACCTGTTTATACAACATCCGGAACGGTTTCTGGTGGGGGTGGACACATACAGTACCCAACGCTGGGGAAATTATCATGCAGAGGCTGCACTCCTCAGACAATGGCTGAAACAACTGCCCTCGGATGTTGCCGATCGCCTGGCCTACAGGAATGCCGAAAGACTGTTAACCCATCAGGATCGGAGCAAATGAATCCAGCCTGAGTTGACAGGCAACGTGAATCACCTTTAACAGTTGCGGTAACTATCGCCAGATTGGCAGTGAGCACGGACTCCGGCGCGCGGCGTCTTCCCAAACCGCCCGCTCATCAAACAACCGGACCCGGGCGGGCCCGATAACAAGTCCGGCACGCATCAACGCGCTCTCAAAGCACGCTGGTGTGGCAGCATCCTGTTACGCTCCTCCCTGAACGCCTGAAAGGCGAATAGCTGAATTATCCGACTACGGGAATCAAGCGTCGGACGCTCAACCGACCTGGTCGAGTTTCCTGGGCCGGAATTTCACGCCAAGGTGTTCGGCAATATCCTGGCAGGCATGGATATCGACCCCTTCGAGCCCATTGACTGCGGTCAGGGTCACATCCATGCCGCGCTGGCTGGCCCGGCGGGCAAAGTTTTGCAAGGCCATGAAGGCCCCGTGACGTTTCGGGCGACAATGATGTTCGTACAGTGGCTCATCCTGGGCGTTGAGGGAGATTGAAACGGCATCCACCACCTCCGCCAGCCGCGGTGTCACATCACATCCATGTACCAGATTGGCCAGTCCATCCGTATTGATCCGGATCCTGACGCCTTGCTGCTTGAGCGCTCCGGCAACTTCCAGCAATACATCCAGGCGTAATGTCGGCTCCCCATAGCCACAAAACACAACTTCCCTGTATTGCGCGGGATCACCGATTGCCGCGAGAATCTGTTCTACGCCCGGTTCCTCGTGTAACCACAAATTGTAACCCTGTACATCCCAGCTGCCGTTGAACTTGGGACAAAACCGGCAGCGCAGGGTACAGTGCCAGGTGATGTTCAAATAACAGTTACCATGCAGACTGTAGGCGAGGGTTTCTTTCGGTTTTTCCATGGCTTGTGTCGAAGACGGCATTTGTACCCCTCTCGTCCCGGGCTGGATGCACAGTTTACCCGGCTCTTATATTATCCTTCGTTGACCTGGATCAATTGAGCCACCCGCCTCCTGAAGTAGCCTGCATTGTCCTGACAAAACGACCATGGCTTGCTGTTTCTCCCAATGACCCTCGCGGATTACGTCAATACTTTCGGCCAGACGATGTTGTCGCGTTATGGCGAGCGGGTTCACAAACTCGCCATCGATGCCGGCTTCACCTGCCCCAACCGGGACGGCACGCTGGGACGGGGCGGCTGCACCTTCTGCAACAATGTCTCCTTCAGTCCCCACGGCCGTCAGCCCGATCCAATCTGTACGCAACTGGATAACGGCCGCCGGGTTCTCGTCAAACGCACCGGCGCGAAAAAGTTTCTCGCCTATTTTCAGGCCTATACCAACACCTACGATGATGTGCAGGAACTGCAACGCCGCTACGATCTGGCCCTCTCCCAACCCGGGGTCATCGGCCTGGCCATCGGGACCCGCCCCGATTGCGTGCCAAAAAAGGTGCTGGATCTGCTCCAGAACTATCACCAGCAGGGTTATGAGATCTGGCTGGAGCTGGGGCTGCAATCGGCTTTTGACGAGAGCCTCGAGCGGGTCAATCGCGGCCACGGCTTTGGCGAATACCAAAGCGCGATCCACGCGGCACACCGGCGCCAGCTGCCGGTCTGCACGCACCTGATTCTCGGCCTGCCCGGCGAGTCACCGCAACATACCCGCCTGTCCTTATCCCGGGTCCTGAACGAAGGTGTCGAGGGACTCAAGCTGCATCCGCTGCATGTGGTCAAGGGGACCCGGCTGGCCAATCAGTGGCGCCGCGGCGAGTACGAGCCCTGGTCCATGACGCAGTATATGGAGACCGCGGCCGACCTGGTGGAGATGACCCCCGCGGAGATCATTTATCACCGCCTGACCGGGACCGCCGCAGAGACACTCCTGCTGGCGCCCCACTGGTGCAACTGGAAATGGAAGGTGCTCAACGGGATCGAACAGATCCTGAGCCGGCGCGGCAGCCGCCAGGGCATGGTCCCCTGCCGTGAGGCGATGTCATGAGCGGCAAGGTCGAACTGGTCGCGCCCGCCGGGAGCTTTCCCGCCCTGCGCAAGGCGGTGGATAACGGTGCCGATGCGGTCTATATCGGCTTTCGGGACGCCACCAATGCGCGCAACTTTCCCGGTCTTAACTTCGATGAAGGCACCGCCGGCGAGGCCATCGCCTATGCCCATCAACGCGGCAGCAAGGTGCTGCTGGCGCTGAACACCTATCCGCAACCCGGGAGCTGGCCCATCTGGACCGCTGCCGTGGACCGGGCCGCCGCGCTCGGCGTGGACGCCCTGATCCTCGCCGATACCGGGCTGTTGCGTTACGCCCGTCGGGAACACCCCGAGCTGCGCCTGCACCTCTCGGTCCAGGGCTCGGCCACCAGTTACGAGGCAATCGCCTTCTATCGCGAGCAGTTCAATATCAAGCGAGTGGTGCTGCCGCGGGTCCTGTCGCTGACCCAGGTCAAACGCATCATCGCCAACACCGATGTCGAGATCGAAACCTTTGCCTTCGGCTCCCTCTGCGTCATGGTCGAGGGACGCTGCTATCTCTCCTCCTATGTCACCGGCGAGTCGCCCAACACCTGCGGCGCCTGCTCGCCGGCCCATGCGGTGCAATGGCATGAAACCGACGCAGGCCGCGAAGTCCGTCTGAATGACGTGTTGATCGATGTCTATAAACCGCAGGAGAGCGCCGGCTATCCCGTGCTGTGCAAGGGTCGCTTCGAGGTAAACCAGGAACTCGGCTATGCCCTGGAGGAGCCGACCAGCCTCTCGGTGCTGGACATCCTGCCGGAGCTGGTACGCAGCGGCGTCAGTGCGATCAAGGTCGAAGGCCGCCAGCGCAGTCCGGCCTATGTCGCCCAGGTCACCCATGTCCTGCGCCAGGCGCTGGATGCCGCGCAGCGCGATCCCGACAACTATACGCCCCGCAACGACTGGATCCTGCAGCTCGATAAACTCGCCGAAGGCAACACCCACACCCTGGGGGCACTGGATCGCCAATGGCAATGAAACTCGCGCTCGGCCCGCTTCTCTATTTCTGGCCCAAAGAGCAGGTGATCGATTTCTATCGGCAGGTTGCCGAGTGGCCGGTGGATTGTGTCTATCTCGGCGAGGTGGTCTGTTCCAAGCGGCGCGCCCTGCGCCTGGATGACTGGCTGCAGATCGCCCGGCAACTGCGTGCCGCCGGCAAGGAGGTGGTCCTCTCCAGTCTGGCCCTGATCGAGGCCGGCTCGGAAATCAGCACCCTGCGACGCATCGCGCAAAACGGCGAGTTCATGGTGGAAGCCAATGACATGACCGCGGTGCAGCATCTCAAGGGCCGGGAGTATGTCGCCGGACCCCATCTGAACATCTACAACCCCGAGTCACTGGCGCTGCATTACGACAATGGTGCCCGGCGCTGGGTCATGCCGGTGGAGCTGTCGCAACAGACCCTCGCCGCGATGCAACAGGCCAGGCCCCCGCAGCTGGAGACCGAAGTCTTTGTCTTCGGCCGCCTGCCCCTGGCCTTCTCGGCCCGCTGTTTTACCGCCCGCGCCTGCCAGTTACCCAAGGACAACTGTCAGTTACGCTGTGGCGATTACCCCGACGGCCTGGATATGCAGACCCGCGATCAGCAGTCGTTTCTCACCCTCAACGGCATTCAGACCCAGTCGGCGACCACCTGTAACCTGGTCCGGGCCATTCCGACCCTGGATGAACTGGCGGTGGATGTCCTGCGGATTTCACCCCAATCCTCTCATATGCAGGAGATTGTGACGCTGTTTCGTCAAACCGTGGCGGGGGACATCGATCCCGCCAGCGCCGAATCTCAGCTCAATGCATTGACCATCGGATCCGCCAGTAATGGCTACTGGCATGACAGTCCCGGCATGCAATGGATCGAACAGCAACAGCCCTTCGGGCTAGGGACGAGGTACGAGTAACGAGGGACGAGGAAGTTATTCACCACGAAGGCGCGAAGACACGAAGTGTTATGTTGACTGCTTGTGACATAGTGCAGCGGTATCAAGCAGCGCTCTGTGGGAGCCGAGCCTCGACGATCGCACCATCCTCAACCCATCGGCCAGAGGGCTCGCCTCCTACACGACGCCGGCCCGATATAGCATCCTGCAGACATAAATCCATCGTGTCGAGCTATAGTTCTTTTCCTCGCCCCTCGTCCCTTCCAAAACATGCAGCATGTAGGCCCGATATAGCGCAGCGGTATCGGGCATTACCCCGGAATTGCCGGACACCGCGGAGTTTATGCCCGAAGGGTGCTCAGTCCGGCCTACTCACTTTATACTCTGGCTAATCCTGTAGGTCACGCTGGCGTTAGCCTGCGTGACACCCTGCCAATACGGAGAATGTCAGGTAGCGCTGAGCGCAACCTGACCTACACCTCTACACACCTTTTAGGAACAGATATTCAGGGAAGAGGAAATTATTTAGCCGAAGACACGAAGATTATATCAATGACCTGTTCGTATCCCGGTGGCGGGGCTTTTGAAATACTGTCCTCGTCACTCGTCCCTTGGACCTCGGCCCTGCCAGACTGCCAACGGCAGTTTGGCAAGACGCTTGCCCAGCACCGACTGAAAATGGGCTTCCCAGTCGTAGTCGAGACTGTCGAGCAGGTTCTTGATATACAGCCCGGTGGCGGTCTCACCCTCGATTTCCAGCTGCCGGTTGAAGAACAGGGTATCTGGATCCTCGGCGCGGCTGGCCAGTTGCCAGAAATGTTCCAGACTGCCGCGAATACAGACATCCCAGTTCTCTTTGCCGACGTAGCCGGTGCGATACAGACGCCCGCGCTTGACGGTGAAATTGAGGCAGGTTCCCGTGTCGGTGATCTCGATCGCCAGCCGTTTGCCATTCAGCGTGTCGAGTTGCTCACCGATCGCCTGCCCCCTGAGCAGATGGTTGAACGCCCTCGCCAGCAGCGCCGTCTGTACGGCAGGAGGCGTCGCGCGCATGGCCAGCGACATCGGTTTGAGTGGCGCTTTCATATTCGTCATCCTGATAGGTAGGGACCGTCAGATTAGCGCCGCAGGCAGGGAGAACGATTGATCCGGATCAAAAAAGCGTCCGCCAATGAACGCGAATAAACGCCAATGAGTTTAAATAAGTGTTCCGAATACCAGCCCAGAGAGATTGCTTCGTACGTTGTTCCTCGCAATGACCTCTCTATTCACAGTCATTGCGAGCGAAGCAATCTTTTAAAAAAAGTGATCGGGTATTCGGAACACCTATTTAATGTATCAACGACCATTCTGGATCCACCTTCAGTGGACTGGAGAGACTCAACGTTAAACAACCCTCACTCGCAATTATCTTATTTGCGTTGATTTGCGTTCATTCGCGGACTGGATTATTTCTCTCACCGCATCACGCCTCTGGGTGAAGTATAGCTGTCCAGTACGCTGATGTAGTTGACCCGCTGATAAGCACCGGGATCGGGGGCGTTACGGTAACTCATACTGCCTTTGATCTGCTGGACCGAGTCGTACTCATACTCCTCCAGCCATTGGCGCATCTCATCCAGTATAATTCCAAGGTATTGCGGCCCCTGTTGTAGCAACACACTGCACAGATGCACGACATCCGCCCCCGTCAACAGGGCCTTGATCCCGTCCCGGGCGGTATGAAACCCGCCCGTGGCGGCCAGCGACAGATTCACCCTGCCGTGCAATAACGCCAGCCAGTGGATACGCAGCAAGGACTCATACGAGGTCGACAGGTGCAGGGTCGGCTCAATACGCAGCTCCTCCGGATCGATATCCGGCAGATAGAAGCGGTTGAACAGACTGACGCCGGCCGCGCCATGTTGCTCCAGACTGCGCACAAAATGCAGCGGCGAGCTGAACTGGGACGACAGCTTGATATTGATGGGAATGGTCACCTGTTCCTGCAGGCTTGAGAGAATATCCAGGTAACGCTGCTCGACCTCGCCACTGCTCTCTTCATTGTCTGCCGCAATGTAGTACACGTTCAGTTCCAGCGCGTCGGCACCGGCCTGCTGCAGTTGCTTGCCGTATTCCAGCCAACCGCCGGGGGTCGTGCCGTTGAGACTGGCGATCACCGGGATATCCAGTTCGCGTTTGAGCCGTTGCAGCTGCTCCAGGTATTCATCCTGACAGGTCTTGTACTCATCCGGTACCGGATGAAAGCTTTCCATCTCGTTAAACCCGATCGATTGCTGATGAAAGAAACGATCCAGCTGATGCTCTTCCTGGTCGATCTTTTCCTCAAACAGCGAGGGCATGACGATTGCCGCGGCACCGGCATCGCGCAGTCGCAACGCCGAATCCCGATCGCCGGTCAATGGCGAGGAGGAGGGAACCAGCGGGTTGGCCAGCTGCAGGCCGAGATAGTCGGTCGTCATATCCACCATTTTCAATCCTCCGCCTTGTTTTTGTCCTGATTCATCCCGGCCTTGACGGCGGCCGCACTCACGCTGTTATCCCAATCCAGTTCCGATAACTGTTTGTAATAGTGATAGCGATGTTGCACCTCCTGCTGTGCCTCCTGCATAAACTGTTCGGCCGCTTCGGGGTGGGTGTGCCAGAGCATACTGAACCGGGTCTCGCTTTGTGCAAACTCCCGATAGGGGATCGACGGTTCGCCCGAGTCCAGGTGCAGGGGATTTTTGCCCTGCCCGATACGCCCGGGATCAAACCGGAACAGTGGCCAGTGCCCGCTGTCGACCGCCAGGTTCTGCTGGCGATGATTGTTGGAGAGATCCACCCCGTGGGCAATACAGGGGGAATAGGCGATGATCAATGAGGGGCCGGCATGGGCCTCGGCCTCCAGAAAGGCACGTAACGTCTGAACATCTTTGGCCCCGTAGGCCACATGGGCGACATACACATTCGCGTAATCCATCGCCAGCAGGGCCAGGTCCTTCTTGGCGGTCGGCTTGCCGCCGGCGGAAAACTTCGCCACCGCGCCGCGCGGTGTCGCCTTGGAGGTCTGTCCGCCGGTATTGGAATAGACCTCGGTATCCAGCACCAGAATATTTACATCGGCGCCGCTGGCCAGCACATGATCCAGCCCGCCGTAGCCGATGTCGTAGGCCCAGCCGTCGCCACCGACGATCCAGACGCTCTTGCGCGCCAGGTTTTCGGCCAGCTGTTTCAGCACAGGCGCCCGCGGATCCTCGAGTCCGGTTAACTGGTGGCGCAGCTGTTCGATGCGCTGGCGCTGATCGTGGATACCGGCCTCGTCTGACTCATCGGCATTTAACAGGGCGTCGATCAGGGTCCCGTCCAGCTGCTCACGCAGCGCCTCGAGCAGCTCCCGGGCCTGTTCACGCTGCTTGTCGGCAGCCAGCCGCATGCCCAGACCGAACTCGGCATTGTCCTCGAACAGCGAGTTGTTCCAGGCCGGACCGCGACCCTCCCGGTTGGTCGACCAGGGGGTGGTGGGCAGATTGCCGCCGTAGATGGAGGAGCAGCCTGTGGCATTGGCCACCAGCATGCGATCGCCAAACAGCTGGGTCGCCAGTTTCAGATAGGGGGTCTCGCCACAGCCGACACAGGCGCCGGAGAACTCGAACAGGGGCTCCATCACCATCGAGCCCTTGAGCGTGGTCACTTTCAGTTCACGGCGATCGTACTCCGGCAGATCCAGAAAGAAGTCAAAGTTCTCCCGCTCCTGTTCCCGCAGCGGCGGTTGCGGCGCCATGTTGAGCGCCTTGCGACTGGCATTGGATTTGTCGTGGATCGGGCAAATGTCCACGCACAGACCGCAACCGGTGCAATCCTCCGGCGCCACCTGATAACTGATCAGCATCTGCTCGGGGAAATCCTTGCCCAGCATCGGATGCGCCTTGAACTGCGCCGGCGCGTCATCCAGTTCCGCCCTGGCGAAAATCTTGCTGCGGATCGCCGCATGGGGGCAGACCAGCGGACACTTGCCGCACTGGGTACACAGTTCCGGCTCCCAGACCGGGATCTCCAGCGCCAGGTTGCGCTTTTCATAACGGGTCGTCCCCAGCGGGAAACTGCCGTTGGCCGGCAGGCGACTGACCGGCACCTGGTCACCGCGCCCGGCAATGATCTCGCCGGTCACCTCCCGGACGAATTCGGGCGCCCCGGCGGGCACCGGCGGGGCAATCTCGAACTCGCTGTCCGCCTGGTCGGGAATACTTACCTCGTGCAGGCGCGCCAGCGTCTCATCAATCGCCTTGAAGTTGATCTCGACAATCCGCCGGCCCTTTTTGCCATAGGTTTTCTCCACCGCATCCTTGATCGACTTGATGGCCTGCTCCTGGGGCAGGATTCCGGAGATGGCAAAAAAACAGGTCTGCATGATGGTGTTAATCCGCTGACCCATTCCGGCCTGCTCGGCCACCGCATAGGCATCGATAGTGTACAGGCGAATCTGTTTGTCGAGGATCTGCTGCTGCATCGTACGCGGCAGGGTCTGCCACACCCGCTCGGCCGGTTCCGGCGAGTTGAGCAGAAAGACGGCGTTATCGGCCGCCATGTCGAGCATGTTGTAGCGCTCCAGAAACACCGGCTGATGGCAGGCGACGAAGTTGGCGTCATTATCGCCAATTAAATAGGTGGAATGGATCGGATTGGGTCCGAAGCGCAGGTGCGAGACCGTCACGGCGCCGGCCTTTTTCGAGTCATAGACAAAATAGCCCTGCGCGTGCAGTTCGGTGGACTCGCCGATAATCTTGATGCTGTTCTTGTTGGCGCTGACCGTACCATCACTGCCCAGACCGTAGAATACCGCCTGAAAGGTCTGCTCATGGGCATCGGTACGAAACGCCGGATCCCACGCCAGGCTTGTCCCGGTCACATCATCATGGATCCCGATGGTGAACTGGTTTTTCGGCCGCGCCTTGCCCAGCTCATCGAACACCGCCTTGATCATGCCCGGCGTGAATTCCTTGGAGGAGAGACCGTAACGCCCGCCGATGATCTTCGGCATCTGCTCAAACTTGCACGCCTCACCGCTGTAATGTTGCGCCACCGCCGTCACAACATCTTTATACAACGGCTCACCATCGGCGCCCGGCTCCTTGGTGCGATCCAGCACGGCAATGTGCCTGACGCTGTCCGGCAGGCTGTCGATCAAAGCGTCAGCATCGAACGGCCGATAGAGACGCACCTTGAGCAGGCCGACCGATTCACCCTGTTGCAGAAGATAATCGATCGTCTCCTGAGCCGCTTCGGCGCCGGAGCCCATTAACACCATCACCCGCTCGGCCTGCTCGCTGCCGTGATACTCGAACAGCCGATACTGGCGCCCGGTCAACCCGGCAAAGCGGTCCATCGCGCCCTGCACGATGGACGGCATGGCCGCATAGTAGGGGTTCACGCTCTCACGCGCCTGGAAATAGATGTCGGGATTTTGCGAACTGCCACGCAGGACCGGGTGTTCGGGAGAAAGCCCGTTGGCGCGATGGCGCTCGATCCATTCATGCGGGATCATCGCCTTCAGCGTCTCGTCCTCAATTCCCTGAAGCTTGGCCACTTCGTGGGAAGTCCGGAAGCCGTCGAAAAAATGGATCAGCGGCACCTGCCCTTCCAGACTCGCGGCCTGGGCGATCAGGGCAAAATCCATCACCTCCTGTGGTGAGTTGGCACACAGAAAGCCGAAGCCGGTCATGCGCGCGCTCATCACATCACTGTGGTCCCCGAAGATCGACAGCGCCTGACAGGCCAGCGAGCGGGCGGCCACATGAAACACCGCCGGGGTCAGCTCGCCGGCGATCTTGTACATGTTGGGGAGCATCAGCAGCAGTCCCTGCGAGGCGGTAAAGGTGGTGGTCAGGGCACCGCCCTGCAGGGCACCATGCACGGCGCCGGCGGCGCCACCTTCACTTTGCATCTCCACAATCCGCGGCACCGTGCCCCACAGATTGGTCTGTCCGCGCGACGACCACTCATCGGCCCATTCCCCCATCGGCGAGGCCGGGGTAATAGGATAGATGGCGATCACTTCGTTAAGTTTGTGCGCAATCGTGGCCGCGGCCTGGTTACCATCGATAGTCAGCGTAGCGGGTACAGACATGAGGCAGGGCATCCTTTTGCTTGGCTTGATCATCACTAAAGATAGAAGGCCCTGTCTGTTTCGTCTACGCAGGGCTGACACACATTTCTCTTTCCGGGATAAAGCGATCAATTCTGTTTTGCATACAGGAAGACAAAGTTTATATGGTTTATTAAAGATCAAGACGGTACAGGCAGTTATCCCGGATCGGAGCCGGTACTTTGAGCGGGGAAAGCCTACTGATTTAATCAACCATCATGGTCACGCAGATAGTCATTCAATATCACCGGCTTGCGGCGCTGATAACGGTGAAACTCCATCCCTTTCGGCAGGCAAACTTCCATCATCATGGGCAGATGATCCGAGCCGAAATGTTCAAGCTCTCTGACTTCGCTCACCGTTAACTCAGAGGTAACAAGGATATGATCAATATTGTGTTGCGGCCGCCAACTCGGAAAGGTATGCAATCCTTCAATTGGTTCGTGCAACCGGGTATTGCTAATCAGGTACTGCATCTCTTTGCTGTCATGGCGACAATTCATATCGCCCATAATAATCGCGTGCGGGAAGCGGTTGACGATATCCGCCAGATAACTCATCTGTATAAATCGCGCGCGACGGCTGAGCGCCAGATGTACCACGATCACCGCCAGGGTGTCACCGCCCGAATCATAGCGGGCGAGAATGGCCTGTCTTCCCGGAATCAGTCCCGGCAGTCGAAGGTCCGTGACTTCGGTGGGATGAAAGTGGCTGAGCAGGCCGTTACTGTGCTGGGCGAGGCGCCCGAAGCGCCGATTGACCTGATGATGCCAATAGGGAAATCGGCCCTGTTCCGCCAGATATTCGGTCAGGTTGATGAAATTGCTGCGCAGGCTGCCGGCATCGACTTCCTGTACACCAACGATATCAAAGTCCTTCATCATCTGCGCAGCGAGGTCCAGGTTACCCAGACGCTTGGCACAAGGTAAAAGATGCCGCCAGCTGCCCGTCAGATATTGATGGGGCCGACTGGTTTTGATCCCGACCTGAACGTTGTAACTGAGTATTCTCAGTACTTGTGCCCCGGGTTCGGTTTCAATGGGTTTTGGCATGATTGCTTAATCTATATCGGGCAAATCATCTCACCCAGCTTCTGGGTGAGCTTGAGATTCTCACTGTAATCAACCGGACAGTCGATAATACTTACCGTGTTATCGGCCAGGGCGGTTTTCAACGTCGGCAGCAAGTCCTCGCCTTTTTCAATTCGATAACCCCTGGCGCCGAAGGACTCGGCATATTTGACGAAATCCGGATTATTGAAATCAACATGTGACTTACGGCCGAAGCTGCTCATCTGTTTCCATTCAATCAGACCGTAGCCATTATCATTCCAGATCAGGATAACTATCGGCGTTTGCATGCGCATCGCGGTCTCAATCTCCTGGGAATTCATCAAAAATCCCGCATCCCCGGTTACCGCGACTACCTTGCGATCCGGGAAGGCAAGCTTGGCGGCGATCGCACCGGGCAAGGCAATACCCATACTGGCAAACCCGTTGGAAATCAGGCAGGTATTGGGAAATTCGCAGCGGAACATGCGTGCCATCCACATTTTGTGCGCGCCCACATCACACAGGGCGATATCCTCCATATCCATGGCTGTACGCAGATCCCAGATGATCTTCTGCGGCTTGAGCGGCAGATTAACATCATCCTTGTGCTGGTTCATGTCCTCGATCAATGCACTGCGCAGACTCTTCATCGCGGTACCGGTGTGCGGACTGGCCACCTCCATAATTCGCAAAAGGGAATGCTTGATATCGCCGACCACGCCAACGCTAACAGGATAGAATGCATCGACTTCGGCCGGAGAATTGTCGATGTGAATAATAGTCCGGTCCCTGGTCGGGTGCCACAGATAGGGATGGTACTCAACCAGATCGTAACCGACGCAGATAATTACATCGGCCTTGCTGAAACCGCAACTGACATAGTCATTGGCCTGCAATCCGGCGCTACCCAGTGCCATGGAATGCTTGAACGGAATCGCCCCTTTGGCCATAAAAGTGTTGGCCACCGGAATCCGCATTCTCTCGGCAAAGTCTGCCAGCTGCTGCCAGGCACGGCTGCGGATTACGCCGTTGCCAGCCAGAATAATCGGGTGTTTGGCCCGCGAGATAAGATCCGCGGCCCGATCCACTTTTTCGCCCGGGGGCTCGGGCGGATACGGGTAACTGACCGGCAGAGGCTGTTCATCGATCTCCATTTCCGCAATATTTTCCGGAAACTCGATAAAGCAGGCACCGCTCTTTTCGGTCTGCGCTACCTTGAAAGCCTTGCGTACGACCTCGGGAATGATATCGGGGCTAAGCAGGCGCGATGAGTATTTGGTAATCGCACGGAATATCTCTTCCAGATCGAGGACCTGATGAGACTCCTTGTGCAGACGGTGCGTGCTGGCCTGGCCGGCTATTGCCACAAGTGGCGCATGGTCCATGTTCGCATCCGCCACGCCGGTAAACAGGTTGGTCGCGCCCGGTCCCAGTGTTCCGAGGCAAACACCGGCCTTGCCGGTAAGCCGCCCGTAAACATCGGCCATGAACGCCGCGCCCTGTTCGTGGCGAGTGGTAACGAAGGTAATGTCCGAATCCAGCAGTGCGTCCATGACATCCAGATTCTCTTCCCCGGGGATGCCGAAAACGTATTCGACTTCCTCGTTTTCGAGACAGCGTACGAACAGTTCCGCGGCTTTCATTGACTCTATCTCCTGCTGTTTACACCGATTTCCGGTCATCCCCGGCCATCGCTACGTCCTCTTCACCGCCATCTGCCGTAGCCGGGACCGCCGGAATACGATGCGATGCTGACACTCTTACTCGGCGTCGGTATCAAGTAACTGCTTCACCACGCCCAGCATCTGATTGTGGCCTCCCGACATGGGACCATCAGTTCTGTATTTGCCATCGATGATCAGTGTCGGGACACCTTCGGCGCCATATTGCCTGGTCAGCTCAATCGCCCGGCGTACCTTGCTGTCCACCGCGAATGAGTTGAACGTGTTATTGAAGCTCTCGGCATCGACGCCAAACTCGGCAAAAAAAGCTTCCGCCTCATCGCTGGTATGAATATGCTGACCCTTCTCATGGATCCGCTCAAACAGTGGGCCGTGGATATCGTCAAGCACATCCAGAAGCTTGGCGGTGTAGAACAGCTTGGCATGGAAGGCCCATTTGGGGTTGGGTTTCCCGGTCCGCGGATGCATAAACACGGCCGGCACCCGTTCGAAGCCAACATTTTCCGGCTTGTTCCTGACCCAGTTGTTGATTTTCGGCTCGAAATTATAACAGTGCGGGCAACCGTACCAGAACAGTTCCACGACCTCACGGGGCTTGTCGGTCAATGTTTTCGCCGCCGGAGAAATGGTCCGGTACTCGATCCCCTCGGCATATTCCCCCATCGCCGTGGCCGGGATCAGCAGCGCTGCGGCTAAAATCGGTGCCCATATACGTAAAATCGCCTTCATTAATCACTCCTCTATTACCACTGATTATCAGACTATTCAAACTCACTGCGCGAAGCAAGTAACAGCCCGCCGATTCCCCTTACAATACGCATCCGTTAAGCTACGCCCTGCACAATGAGGAGATTGCCATGCCAACGAAAAAACCTGCCAAACAGATCGACATTGCCGACTTTCTGAACCAGCAACACCTATGTGAATCACTCACTTTAAATGAAGTCAAAACCCTGATGGAGTTCACCGAACCGGTCTTTTTCAACAAAAATGCGATTATCGCGGATATCGGTGAAGTCGGCGAGGCTCTGTTCTTTATTATAAAAGGTGAAGTGGTCCTGTTTTTTGAAGATCATGGCAAGGATCTGGAGATCGGGCGCCTCATGGAAGGTGAGGTCATGGGCGAGATGTCCTTTTTTGACCGCCAGGCCCGCTCCGCCCGAATCCGCGCCAGCGCAAGCGACACCCGACTGCTCAAGCTGACCCGCACCATGTACAACCGCCTGCGCGTCGAGCACCCCTTCATCGCCGTCAACCTGCTGGAACACGCCATTATCAGCCTGGACCACCTGTTCCGCCGGCTGAGCGTGGACATTGCCAGCTTCAATCAGTACATGTACGGCAACGGCCCACTCCGCTAACACTTCGCTCAGCACCGGAAAGTCAACGCGGAGTTCTGTGAATCGGACTCGGGGAGTTGCGACCAATAACTATATGATAACGCTTCATCATGTCAGTCTGGCCCGGCGGTCCCTTCCATCGTAAAAACCGCTGACAACATAATTTTTCCTCCGCGACTCTGCGCCTCCGCGCCCTCTGCGTTTGGTTAGCAGAGGGCGGGAAAAATGTTACAGCTCCCCGTAGGAGTGCAGGCCGGAGAGGAACATGTTCACCCCGAGGAAGGCGAAGGTGGTGACGAACAGGCCGATGATGGCCCACCAGGCCAGTGGCGCACCGCGCCAGCCCTTGGTCAGACGCATGTGCAGCCAGGCGGCGTAGTTGAGCCAGACGATCAGCGCCCAGGTCTCCTTCGGATCCCAGGACCAGTAACCACCCCAGGCTTCGGCGGCCCACATGGCACCGAGGACGGTGGCGACGGTGAAAAAGGCAAACCCCAGGGCGATGGACTTGTGCATCACTTCGTCGATGGTTTCCGCCGGAGGGAAATAGCTCAGTACCCGTTGCTTCTGGATACTCAGGTAATAGATGGCCAGCAGGAACAGTGCCGAAACCACGAAGATCAGAGTATTGACGGTACTGGATACGAAGAACAGGGCATAACCCAGAATACCAAGCCCCACCAGGTTCATGACCACCATCCAGATTTTCGAGGTCCCACCTCCCCTGGCTGCATTTTCCCGGATCAGGTACAGCACACCCAGCATGGCAGCCAGGGCAAATGCGCCGTAACCGACAAAGTTGGCCGGGACATGGATTTTCATCCAGTAACTCTGTAACGCCGGCACCAGAGGTTCGATTTCATGCGCGCCTTTTTCGAAGTGATACCACAATAAAAATGCGATCGAGGCGGAAATGACCAGCAGCACAAATGCCCCCATCGCCTTGGTCCGGGTGCGGGCCTCATAAAACAGGTAGATCAACGCGGTAATGATCGCGAACAGGATAAAGACTTCGTACAGATTACTGACCGGGATATGGCCGATGTCGTGGCTAATCAGGTAGGACTCGCGCCAGCGCACCATCAGGCCAACAAAACCCATCGTGGTGGCGACCCAGACCATGGCCGTGGCGATGCGCCCGATAAACTCATTGGGCCTGACCAGATAGACAAAGTAGACCACCGTGGCCATGACAAACAGGGCGCTCATCCACATGGTCGCTGACTGGCTGGAAAACAGGAACATGAGGAAGAAGTTCTGCTCGGCCTGTCCCAGATCATTGCCATACAGGCTGACAGCGAAAAGACTGACAGCGGCGATGGCGATCATCAGATAGCGGGTCGCCTTCCAGTACCAGCCCAGGGCGATCAACGCCAGAGCGGTACCGAACAGGATACCGACCTCGTAATGATCCATCAGGGCCGAGTATTTGTTCCAGGCAAAACCGGCACCGAACAGCAGGACCGCCGCCCATATCCAGTCGAACGGACTCAGCTGTTTAAAAAATGACTGCTTGCCGAAGTTCTCGTTCAGTTGTTCCTTGGTTACCGCCATATGCTGTCACCTGTCTGTCGTTATTGGCGCGATGAATAATGTTGATCCAGTTCATCGCCAAGACTATCGAAAACCTTGTTGAAATCACGCTGATTCCGGTTACCCATACCGGCCAGCATAACACGACTGCCCTGGCCTTCCGGGCGAATCATCACCCACAGCCGCTGATGGGTAATATAAAACATCATGAAGATACCGACCATCAACATCACGCAACCGAGATAAACCACATTTTTACCGGGGGAACGGGTGATCTGCAGGCCGGAGGCCTCGCGCAGGTCAAAATCACTCAGCTGCAGATAGAACGGCGAACCATAAGGCCCCATGGATGCCAGGGCATTAATCGCGTCCTCGAACCAGCGATCCTGCTCGGGCGTGATACCCGCCTCGGAGACCGCGCCCTCATCCTCCAGCAGTTCCCAGTACATGTTTTCCAGCACCGAGTTGAGGATCTTCAGATAGGTTTCCGCCACCTGTGCCTGTTGCTGTTCAGGCACGGTTTCACGAATACGTTGATCGATCGCCTGATAGCCACCCCGGACAAACTCGTTGGTCAGACGCACCATGGAAGTGACAATGTTCTGCAGCATGGCTTCATCCTGGATATCCGCCGAGGACATGGCCTGACTGGCACTTTGTTTCGCAACATGGCGAACCCGCGCTTCGTCATTCAACCAGCTATGAAAACGCAAAAACCGATCGATAGACATTTTGTCATCGGCCGGAATATGCAAATACCGGAAAGGCTCCGCCTGGCTTTCACGCATCCCGCTTAAAAAGAAATAACGCCCTTCTTGCTCCACCGGCGCCATGTAATTCACATATTCCCGCGCCTCACCGCTGGGACGACGCAGCTTGAAGGTAAAACTGGGCCCGAAATTAACAAACTTCTTGTCACTGCGGCCCATTTCGCCGCCGCGGACCATATCGCTGCCGCTAACCGCCTCGCCGCCGTGTTCCACTTCACCGGCCTCGGTCACCTGTTCGGCGGGGAAAACATTAAACTGCTGAAAATCCTGAAACTCGATCGCCATGGTACCGTCCGGCGTCTCAATCTCGCGCTGGGCGTTGACCTTGCCCTCCAGCTCCACCGGCTCGGAAGCCGAATCGAACAACGGCCAGGCCGTGAGCTCCATACTGGTTCCGCCGTCGGCAAAACTGGCCTGATAAATCGCGTGCCCGCGATAGATGAGCGGATGGTTCACCGCAATTGTCTCCTCCAGCGGCTCATCCAGTTGATCATCATGAATCAGCAGATCACTTTCAAACGACTTGGGCTGACCGGAATCATAATATTCGACCCGAAACTCCTTGAGCTCCACGGCAAACGGCAGCTCCTGCACCAGATAGCCGTCGCGAATATTCAAAAATACCAGGTTGCTGACGCTGTCTTCGGGGAGGGTAATACTGCCGCGAAAGGACCAGTTATCACCCGGGCCGAGCCGGCTGACATCAGGCACCTCGCTGGCGGAGATGTCCCGGGTTTCCAGTTTGAGGTTGCCCAGCCATTCTTTCGCTGACAAATTGAGGTTGCCGTCCATCAGCCCGCCCACACAAATCACCACGATACCCACATGGGTGAACAGGTAGCCCAGGCGGTTCATATGACCTTTCATGAACGCCATGACGGTGGTCCCGTCCGCCGTCTTGCGGCGCACCCGGTAGCCTTTGTTCTTCAGGTAACCGGCAAAGGTCCTCTCTACCGACTCAGGCGCGTCGTCAAGCGTCCACTCGCGGAAATTGCGCATCACCCGCAGGGACTTTTCCTTCATCGTCAGGCGGTAGTGCTGCATATCGCGCAGCATCGACGGGCCATTGCGATAAATACAAACGCTGGTGCTCAACAACAAAAAGCCGAGCAGCAGCAAAAACCAGAGGGCGCTGTAGACATCGTACAGATCCAGCGCCTTGAAAATCTCGTGCCAGTAAGGGCCGAACTTGATGATGTAATCCTGATAGGGCTGGTTTTGCTGCAGGACGGTCCCGATCACCGAGGCGACAGCGACCACCACCAGTATGGTAATCGCAAGATTCATGGAACCGAGGAACTCCAGCCACAGGCGGACCGGTTTTTGTTGTTTGGATTTATTTACCATCTCTCGCCAATCTAACTATCAATTTGGGGGTCACGCTATCACACATCCCGGTAAATTTAACCGCGGGATCATTCAGGAGAAGGGAGCCATCCGCTTCACTGTGCCGGAGCCATACTGCATACTGTTGAACAAGACCCGGCGACTGTTAATGTTATTATTTAGAATTGTCGTTTGCGGCCACCGACGGGCCGTTACCCAGTTTATGAGTCACCGCCCGGCGGTGTAAGTTCCCGGGATCGGAAAAAGTCTGTATCTTCACGCAAAAAAGGGCGGAAATCCGCCCTTTTTATTACTTCGTTTGTCGAGCACCCTCAGGGGGAGACATCAGTGCAGGCCGGAAATGTAGGAGGCAACCGCCTCGATTTCCCGATCACGCATATTCGAAGCAATATCCTGCATCATCCCGTTCTGGTCGTTGGTGCGCTTGCCGTCACGAAAATCTTCCAGGGCCTTCACCAGATAATCGGTGTGCTGACCACTTAACAGTGGAAAATTCGCGGGCGGATTACCGTTACCGGTCGGACCATGACAGGCGATACAGGCACTGACGCCTCTGTCGGGATTGCCACCGCGGTAGATTTTCTCGCCCAGCTTCGCCAGTTCCTCGTCGGCCTGCCCCATGCTCACGGACTGCTCGGCATAGTAGGCACCCAGATCCGCCATATCCTGCTCACTCAGCCCGGCTACCTGACCCGCCATAATCGGATCAGAGCGGGTTTCGCCCTGTTTAAAATCCGCCAGCTGCTTGGCAGTGTAGCCGGCGTGCTGACCCGCCAGCTTGGGGAAATCGGCATTTTTACTGTCACCTTTCTCCCCGTGACAGGCCACACAGGACTGGGCCTTGGCTTCTCCCGCCTCGGCGTCCCCGTCGGCCGCGAAAGCGGCCGACGGGGCGAACAGGGAAGCCGCGAGAATACTAACGAGCGTTGTATACTTCATTTGTGATTAAACCAACCTTGCGATTATTGACAAACTTGTTCGGTGTTTACTCGACTTCAGTGAGCATGTAATCAACCGCGGCCTTAACATCCGCATCGCTCAGATCCGCACGACCGCCCTTGGCCGGCATCGCCTTGAACCCGTTGATGGCATGATCATACAGGGTGTCCTTGCCTTTCTCCAGACGATCGCCCCAGGCGCTCTTTTCCAGCTTGGGCGCGCCGGCGGCACCGGTGCCGTGGCAGGCGAAACAGGCGTCCTGATAAACCTTCTGACCCCCGGCGGCCTGGGCAACGGAAGCCAGACCCAGCATGGCCAGTGATACGACAGTACCCGTAATTACTTTTTTCATTTGTCTACTCCTGAACTTGAAGCTTATGTTGATGATATAGATAAAACTTTGACCATGACGCCATCACCAAGTTCGCCATGCTAGAATCCCGTGTATATTTAAAGCGGCTGACTATATATCAGTCGGCCGTACCCTGGTCAAGACGGTCCATTATACCCTACAGTCACCACGAAACCCACTATTGAGCCCTGTGAGCAACCAACTCAACCACTTACGCCGCCCCTACGCCGAAATCCGCTTCCTGCTCAGCGTCCCGCAACCGCACCAGGCGCCGGCGGACAGCGGGTTTGAGGTAGCCTTCGCCGGGCGGTCCAATGCCGGCAAATCCAGCGCGCTCAACACCCTGACCGGGCGCAAGGCCCTGGCCCGCACCAGCAAGACGCCCGGGCGCACCCAGCATCTGGTCTTTTTCGCCCTGGACGACCAGCGCCGGCTGGTGGATCTGCCCGGCTACGGCTTCGCCCGGGTGCCCGAGGCCGTCCAGCGCCAGTGGGGCGAGACCATGGCCACCTATCTGCAGCAGCGCCAATCCCTGGCCGGCCTGATCCTGCTGATGGATATCCGTCACCCGCTGACCGACTATGACTGGCAAATGCTCGAATTCAGTCGCTATGCCGACCTGCCGGTGCATATCCTGCTGACCAAGGCCGACAAGCTCAAACGCGGCCCGGCCCAGAACACCCTGCTGGCAGTACGCAAACAGCTGGCCGACTACCCGCAGGTCTCCCTGCAACTTTTCTCGGCCACCAAAAAACAGGGGCTGGAGGAGGCATTACACGTGATAGGCCGCTGGCTGGACCTTGATCCCGCTCAAGGGAAATAAAAAAAACCCCGGAACAGGGGTTGGGATGTGGGGAATTGCATCATTCCGGGGTCAAGTTCGCCCGGCATTGGGGACCGGGTCTTGAATCCCGCTCTGGGTAAAGCGGGGTCAGACGTTTACAGCCTAGTGCCTTCGACGCCCCGCCAACAGGCGGCGATTGTGAACGTTTGTTAAATCTGTATTCCCTCTCCCGTTTCAGTTTCATTTCAGAAAACCCCGCTAGACTTTGCGTACAGTCAGCCAATCCTGCCCGGAGGGCCGCGGGAGGCGACTGCCGCACTGCCACTTCAACGGGGAGATTTGTCATGTTCAAACGATTCCAGCTGCACACGGTGCTCGGCAGTTTGCTGCTGCTGATCCTGTTACTACCCGAGGCGAATGCCATGCCGGTCTTCGCCCGCGATTACCAGATGTCCTGCACCACCTGCCACAGCGCCTTTCCCAGGCTGAACGAGTTCGGGGAAAGTTTTGCCGACTCCAACTTCCGCCTGCCCAACTGGAAGGACAACAGCGTGGTCACCGGCGACGACATGCTGGCCCTGGCCAAGACCCCGCCGGTGGCGTTCCGCGCCCAAGGCTTTGCCCAGGCGCGTGATGCCGAGGCGATCGATGTAGAGAGCGGCGAGACCACCGAAGTCGATACCGATTTCCAGTCGCCCTATCTGATCAAGCTGCTCTCCAGCGCGCCACTGTCGGAGCACATTACCTACTACTTTTACGCCATCTTTGCCGAGAAGGGCGGCAACGGCGAGACCATCGTCGAGGACGCCTGGTTCTCCCACGACGCCGTGTTCGGCTCGGAGGTGGGCATGATGCTGGGCCAGTTCCAGGTCTCGGATCTGATGTTCCCGCGCGAGACCCGGCTCACCTTCCAGGACTACATGGCCTATCGCATGGCCGGGATCACCTATGACCGCGGCACCATCTTCGACACCCGCGCCGGACCGCTGGATCTGGCCGTCGGCCTGGTCAACGGCAACGGGATCAAGCAAAACGTCACCATCAACAGCCCCGGCTATCAACGCTCCGACCATATGTTCGATAACGACACGTCCAAATCGGTGTTCGGGCGCATCGGCGGCGACATCGGCCCGGTCTCGGCGGGGCTGTTCGGTTTCAGCGGCCAGCAGAAAAATGCCCTCACGGATCACGACAATGAAATTTATGCCGGCACCGGCAGCGGCAACCGCGACACCGACAAAAACATCGTCGGCCTCGATTTCAACGGCAAACTCGGTAACAAGACCTACTGGTTCGCGCAGGCCCTGTGGAACGAATGGGACGGCTTTATCGAAGCCGACCAGACTTACGACTGGTTCGGGGGCTTTGTCGGCATCGACTACATCCACAGCCCGCGCTGGGCCCATTCGTTGCTCTACAACTACGCCGATGCCGGGGATCTGGAGAACACCGATACCATTTATGAAGGCATTGCCATGGAGACGTTGACCTACACGGCCTCCTATTACTTCATGCGCAACGTGAAGGGGGTGATCGAGCTCAACGCCGATCTGCAGAGCGAGGTCGACAAGCGCGGCACTTACTGGACCGGCCACCTGAGCAATGAGAATTATCTGCTGCTGGGCTTTGACGCCGCCTTCTAGTCAGGACGGGAATTGAACGGGCAAAAAAATGCCCCGGACGAAGTGGGGATAAAGTGCCGTCCGGGGCCTTCAAAATAGTCCGGCTTGGGGAAACCGGACTTTTTTAATTCCCACTACAGGGAGGGTTGCGGGAATAAGCGCATTACTGCGCTCATTAACTGTGACACGCCGCAACGGGATTAGTTCCGGCACGGATCACAAATCGACAAACCCGCCCGACAACCTCCCTCAGCGGGTCAGATGCAAGAAGTGCATGTGCTTCTCATACTGGGTCAATACATCCCCGATCACCTGCTCCTCGACATAACCCCAGATATCGTAATGCTGGCTGCCTTCGGCCAGATAGACCTCGGCCCGGTAGTAGCGTTTGCTCGCATCCGGTCCGGCGACATCGAACTCGGGAAAGGCAAACGTCGGCAACAGATGGCCGGCGGCATACACCCCGTAGGTAAACTCCGGCTCCTCGCCGTGTTTGACCCGCAGTTCGACACTCTTCTCCCCTTCATCCAGCTCCACCTGGACATCCGTATCCACCTTGCGAATCTCTTCGGCGACCTTCTCCAGCGCCGGCTTGACGGTGCTGCGCAAAAAGTTGAGCACCTCGCCTTTTTTCGGATGACTGATCAGCTTTTTCAGCCGCTGCTGCCACTGGACCCGGTTCGACGAGACCATCGGCGTCGGGGGCACGGTATCAAAGGCCAGACGCTTCATCCCCTCCATGCGCAACCCTTTCCACAGCCCGTAACAGATAAACAGCATAACCACACTGAACGGCAGCGCCCCGGCGATGGAGGCGGTCTGCAGGGCGGCCAGGCCGCCGGTCAGCAGCAATACGGAGGCCACCACCCCTTCGCTGATCGCCCAGAATATCCGCTGGCGCACCGGCGGATCGGTATGCCCGCCGGAGGTTATAATATCGATCACCAGCGAGCCCGAATCGGACGAGGTAACAAAGAAGGTCACCACCAGCAGCGTGGCGATACCCGAGGCAAGCATCGACCAGGGCAGCTGTTCGAACATGGCGAAAACCGCAATGGACGCATCCTCGGAGACCGCATCCGACACCACCCCGGCCAGCTCGCCCAGCTCCATGCTGATCGCCGTGCCACCAAAGAAGGTCATCCACATAAAGGTGAAGCCGACCGGCACGAACAACACCCCGAGAATAAATTCACGAATGGTGCGCCCGCGCGAGACCCGCGCGATGAACATGCCGACAAACGGCGACCAGGCCATCCACCAGCCCCAGTAGAAGAGGGTCCAGCCGCCAATCCAGCCGGTAGGATCGTAGGCGTACAGATTAAACGTCATGTCCACGAGGTCACTGAGATAACTCCCGGTGTTCTGGACCAGGGTATGCAGCAGGAACAGGGTCGGCCCGACGATCAGCACAAACAACAGCAGCAGGATCGCCAGCACCAGAT
Source organism: Thiohalophilus thiocyanatoxydans (assembly GCF_004366735.1). GTDB lineage: Bacteria > Pseudomonadota > Gammaproteobacteria > UBA6429 > Thiohalophilaceae > Thiohalophilus > Thiohalophilus thiocyanatoxydans. Next base: position 44,973 of record NZ_SOQX01000001.1, read on the forward strand.
TCAGTTCCGACAGGCGTTTGATACCGGCATCCAGCCCGGCCACCACCGAGGCAGTGGCAAAGACGGTGATCACCGCGATAAGCCCGATCTGCATCGGTACCGACTGCGGGATCTCGAACAGGTAATTGAGGCCGGCGTTGACCTGCAGCACACCCAGCCCCAGTGAGGTGGCGACGCCGAACATGGTACCGAGTACCGCAAAGATATCGACCACGTGGCCGATCGGCCCGTAAATGCGTTCGCCGATGAGCGGATAAAGCGACGAGCGAATGGTCAGCGGCAGATTGTGCCGGTAGCCGAAATAGGCCAGCGACAAACCGACCACGGCATAAATCGCCCAGGCATGCAGCCCCCAGTGAAAGAAAGTAATCGACATCGCCTGACGCGCCGCCGCGGCATCGCCCCCCTCGCCCACCGGCGGACTGCTGAAATGCATTACCGGTTCGGCCACACCGAAAAACAGCAGCCCGATCCCCATGCCGGCGCTGAACAACATGGCGAACCACGACAGATAACTGTAATCCGGATCGGAGTGATCCGGTCCGAGTTTGATCTGGCCATAGGAGCTGAAGGCCAGCACGATGCTGAACACCAGAAATACCGCTACCGCCAGCAGGTAGTACCAGCCGAAGGTGTCGATAATCCATTGCTGGACATTATTGAAAACGTCACCGGCGAACTCCGGCACCGTGGCGCCGAAGATCACGAATGCCAGAATCAGGACGGCGGAACCATAAAAAACCGGGGGGTTGATTTGTGATTTCTTTTTTTCGGCGCCGGCCCCGGCGCCCGGATTATTATTATTCACATCTCCCTCCTAATAGCTGGCCACACCGCATGCCACAGCGCGACATCGTGCGAGTATAACGCGCCCGAACAGAACAACAACCCGGCTAAAGGGACGCCAGAGGTTCAATTTTCACGCCTTACAGACGTTCGGTTGCCTCAGGCGTAGTCCTGCAACAGCTGTTCAAGGCGCTGCGTAATTCGCCGCCAGCGCCCCGAATCCATCGACAGGCCGAGCAGCTCGGCGGTGAAGTGACTGGAATAGGGTGTCTCGTCCATCGGGGCCGCGGCAATGACCTCCAGCCGTTCGCGGCTGGCATGGTACTGCGCCACCAGAAAATCGATCATCGACTCGCTTAATGGCAAGCGGTACACACGGGTAATGCGCAACGCCAGATGTTCGGCGCTCTTACCCAGATCCTCCTGGACCTCTCTGACCGCGGCCGCCCCCAGCCCTGCCTTGGCATCGGCGCTGAAGCCGGTCTCCAGTCCACCCAGATACGCCGCGCGACTGCTGTAAATGGCCCGCTGGACACTGGCATCGGCAAGCTGCACATACGGCTGCAGAATCAGGGCCAGACGAATCGCCAGACGCTTGAGATCCTCCGCCTGCAACGGCCGCCCCCCGCGCTGCAGGCCGGCCTCGCTATGTTGATAACCGAGATCCCGCAGATAGTTGCAAAACTGACGGGCAATCTCGATCTTCTGCGCATCATCCAGGACAATCGAATCCTCGCGAATGCGCAGGCCGCGGGCGCGGCGGTGCGGCAATGCAAAGCGTTTTTCTGCCGGGGAAGAGCGGCGACGTAACTCTTCCCAGCGCCGCAGATCCCGCACATAGCGTTCCCGCCATTTATGCAGCTCCTCAACGGCGCGGCGACTCTGACGCACCTGTTCCAGAATCGTTTTCAGCTGGGTCCGGTCGTCCGGCCGTCCCCGCGACACCAGCCGTTCCAGCCCTTCGGTCAATTGCGTCAATAATGCTTCCGGCGCCAGACCGCTCACCGACTCATCAAGGCCCAGCTCCGGATAGTCCATCAGCCGGGCGGCCAGGGCATGCAAACGGCTCAGCGCCATCGCCTGACTGACACTGTAGCGACTGCGCGCCGCCTCCACCTCGTCCAGACTGCGCACCAATTGCCAACCGCCCTCGTAATCGATCACCAGCCGGGTAATCTCGCGGCCGCTGAGCAACTCGAAGACCAGCACCAGCAGCTCCTGAACATCTTCCAGTGCCATCAGATCCAGGTTGTGCTCGTCGGCGGCGGAGAAAATGGCGCCCAGAAAGTTGTCCCGCCGCGGCACGCCGTGTTCAAAAGACGGGGCCACGCCCGTCAGACGATCGCGCAGCAGATCGGCCTCGTCCGGCGCCGTGGCGTGAATCTTTTCCAGCGCCGCCGCCCGGGCCTCGGCGCTGGCATGGATCAGATCCTGCACCCGGCTGCGCAGGCCCAGGCGCCGGTAGATCTCGATCTGCTCGGTGATCTCGGCCAGGCTGGCATCCCCGGTCAGCTCCCGCACCGCCAGTGCCACGCTCTCGGGACTCAGATCCAGCTCATGCAACAGCGCCCCGGCCGCACGCAGTCGCCGGGCCTCCGGCGTCAGCGCCTGCAGGACACCATCGCGACTCTCAAACAGCAGATCCGGCAGCAAATCGAGTGTCTTGCTCAACACCTCGCGGGCATCGTCCTGGCGCCGGCCACGCAACACTATCGCCACAAAACGGGCCAGCAAACCGATCACACCCAGGATCAGCGTATAGGCGGCAAAAAAGACAAAGTTCTCTAGCGGGGCGGCATGCCCGAAACCCAGATAATAGCCGCCCTCCATGGCCAGAAAGGTCACCGGTCCCGCCGTCCACAACAACTGCAACAGGGTCAGGCTCCAGGGCGTCTTGCGCACGCTCGACACCGCCTCGTCGATACGGCTGTGACCGACCCGCTCCAGGCTGATGCGTTCCTGATCCAGCCCGATCAGTTCATCCTCGTCTGTTTTATTTTTACGCCAGGGGAGTTTCACCAGGATCCTTGTGTAATATGCGCAGAAGAAGTTAAGCGGATTATTTCAACTTGTACCATGTCCTCACAACAACAAAAGCGTGCCACAGCACAAAGATAGCGAATCAACGTGCCGGCACCAGCCGGTTCTGTACCGCCCGTGGCATCCGGCGCCGGCCCTGCGCGCGACCGGCATGCCCGAAGGCGAAAAGCAGCAGCAAGGCGGAGCCGGTGAGCGATGCAGTCGGCCACCGTAATGGACACCTGTAAACGTCGTTTCGTTACGACCCTGCTAAACATGCCGGATTAGCGTGAGCCGGTTCCGGGTGACACCACACCGTTTTTTGGCTCGAAATGTACGCCGGTTTGATCTTCGTCAATGCCCGCCCGATCCGCTTCGCTATGCTTGGAGAAGACCTGTCAGCCACCCAAACCCGACCCGCGAGGCGTCCCATGTCCCGTCCACAACACCGTCCGGATCCCCTGGCCAGCCCCTTCAGTCTGGATAATGAGGATCGCTATCTGCGCTGGCGCGAGCAAAAACTTCTGGACTATCCCGAGACGCTGGGTGATCTGCTGGTGGAAATCAACGATCCCCGCACCCTCAGCGAGAGCGAACACACCGCCCTGTTACAGCTTTGTCGCAAGGCCAATATGGCGCTCTATTTCAGCAAAACCGGCACCGATCCCGATCCGGAGATCCCCCTGTCGCTGGGTCGCCGCTTTGGCCTGCACGAACTGAACCACAACTGGCTGGCCGACGAGAGTGGCCTGACCTCCCTGACCGTCCGCGACGAAGGGGTCCGCCAGAATTACATTCCCTACACCAACCGGGCGATCAACTGGCACACCGACGGCTACTACAACGCCCCCAACCGGCAGATCCGCGCCCTGAATCTGCACGTGGTACAACAGGCCGCCACCGGCGGCCACAACGCCCTGCTGGATCACGAGCTCGCCTACATTCTGCTGCGCGACAAAAACCCGGAGTATATCCGGGCGCTGATGAACCCCCGGATCATGACCATTCCCGCCCGGATCGACGAAGGCGGCACGGTGGCCCGTCCGGCGGTCGCCGGGCCCGTCTTCAGCATCCTGCCCTCGGGCGATCTGCACATGCGCTACACCATCCGGGTCAACAACGTGATGTGGGCCGACGATCCGCTGAGCCGCGACGCGCTGGCCTATCTCGAGGAGGTCCTCCACAGCGACTCACCCTATATCTTCCGGGGCCGACTTGAATCGGGAATGGGGCTGATCAGCAATAACGTCCTGCATGACCGCGCCGCGTTCACCGACGATGCCGCCCACAAGCGCCACTATTACCGCGCCCGGTATTTCGATCGCCTGGCCGGCACGTCCATCGCAGACACCTATACGCTGTAACGACAATACCGCCAGCCCGGACAGGTTGCGTTATCGCTGCGCCTGCCAGGGCCAGCGGCCGGTCAGTTCGAGTTCCAGGGTAAAGCTCAGGAAGGTTCGCACCAGCACCACCACGGCCAGCACGCCCACGGAATAGAATGTCAGATCGACCGCGACGGTATGGATAATATCCGCCGCGATCAGAAACTCCAGTCCGAGCAAAATGCCGCTACCCACCCGCTGGCGCAGTTCCTGGAAGATCGGTTCACGTTCCGTTTCCTTAAACAGGCGACGCAGGGCCTGAACCAGGGCGTAGATCGCCACCAGGGTAATGATCGCGATCCCCAGCGCCTCGATCAGCAACACGCTCCACTCGGCAATCAACCTGATCGCATCGGACATAATCCACGCTCCTTCACCCTGCTTCGCCAACCCAATTACTTACCGGGCATTGATTAAAAACCGGATTGATTCAGTGTGACACAGACCCCGGATTTGTCATTCGGTATATAAAGTTACCTGGAAGCCGCCCGCCTGACCTAACACTCGGTCAGACTGACCGCCAGGCCGCCCAGGGCGGTCTCCTTGTATTTGTGCGACATCTCCAGTCCGGTCTGTTTCATGGCCGCGATGCAGTTGTCCAGCGGCATAAAGTGTGTGCCGCTTTCGCGAATCGCCAGCGAGGCCGCCGCGTGAGCCTTGATCGCCCCGAAGGCATTGCGCTCGATGCACGGCACCTGCACCAGCCCGTTGACCGGATCACAGGTCATGCCCAGGTGATGTTCCAGGGCGATCTCCGCCGCGTTTTCGATCTGTTGCGCCGTGCCGCCGCGCAGCGCGCACAACCCGGCTGCCGCCATGGCGGCAGCCGAACCGACCTCGCCCTGACAACCGACCTCGGCCCCGGATATGGAACTGCGATGCTTGATAATCCCGCCGATCGCCCCGGCGCTCAGCAGATAGTCCCGGATCGCCGGGGCGTCTGCCCCGTCGTGCACCACTCGATCATAGAGCACAGCGGGAATCACCCCGGCCGCGCCGTTGGTCGGCGCGGTGACCACCATGTGCCCGGCGGCGTTTTCCTCGTTCACCGCGATAGCGTAGGCCGACAGCCAGTCGTTCAGGCTCGCATTGTGCGGTTCGGCTTCAAGTTGTCGGTACAGATGTCGGGCCCGCCGGCGGATATTCAAACCACCGGGCAAGTGCCCCTCGGCTGCCAGCCCTGTTTCGACACAGGTGCGCATCGCCTGCCAGATCGCATCCAGCCCGGCATCAAGCGCTTCGTCGCTCAGATAGACCCGTTCATTGGCCCGTTTCATCTGCGCGATCGACAGCCCGCTCTGCGCGGCCATGGCCAGCATCGAGCGCGCGGAATCAAACGGGTAGGGGCAGTCGGAAGCCGACGCCATTTTCAGCGGCGCTTCCAGGTCGCTGATCTCGGCCAGCGTACTGACAAACCCGCCGCCGATGGAAAAACAGGTTTCGGACACCAGCACCTTGTCTTGCGGGTCCCGCAACTCGAAGATCATCCCGTTAGGGTGTTCGGGCAGCGGTTCGCCCTGATCGAAAACAATATCCGTCGCGGGTGAAAAGCGGATCACGGGCAAATCTTTCGACTCGATCGACGCCTGTTGCCAGAGCTCACTCACCAGGCGGTCCACATCCTGTGAAGCCAGTTCTCTGGGCGCATAACCGTGCAGACCCAGCGTCACCGCCCGATCCGTACCGTGGCCCTTGCCGGTATAGGCCAGCGATCCTTTCAGGATGCAGCGAACAGAGAGGCCGTTGGAATCACCCGTCCCCGCGGAATAATCCTTTACCTTGCTCAGGAAACCCTTTGCCGCCACCATCGGACCCATCGTATGGGAGCTGGAAGGGCCGATGCCGATCTTGAACAGATCCAGGACGCTGATAAACATTGACGCTCTCCGACCTGTCAGGAATCGACAGGCTGATCGATGGTTTCGCTGACTCCGTATAAAAAACCGGAGCCGCTTGCAGCTTAAACCTTAGTGCGCTTCGTCCCAGTTGTCACCGATACCCACATCCACTTCCAGCGGCACCGACAGCTCGGCACCCCTGACCATGTTGTCGCGGATAACTTTTGTGGCTTCGTCGACGGCGTCCTCCCTGACCTCAAAGACCAGTTCGTCGTGGACCTGCATGATCATCCAGATCGGCAGTTGCTCTTTTTCGATCACCGCATCCAGGGTGATCATGGCGCGCTTGATGATGTCGGCGGCGGTGCCCTGCATGGGGGCGTTGATGGCGGTGCGCTCGGCGTACTGGCGGCGGGTGTGGTTGCTGGTGTTGATCTCGGGCAGATAGAGCCGGCGGCCATAGACGGTTTCGACGTAGCCCTGTTCGCGGGCCTTCTCGCGAATATCGTCCATGTACTGTTTAACGCCGGGATAGCGCGCAAAGTAGAGGTTCACGTATTCCTGCGCCTGACCACGATCGATACCGAGCTGACGGCCCAGGCCGAAGGCCGACATGCCGTAGATCAATCCGAAGTTGATCGCCTTGGCCGAGCGGCGCTGTTCACTGTTCACCTTGTCCAGCTCGACGCCGAACACCTCGGCGGCGGTGGCGCGGTGGATGTCTTCACCATTCTTGAAGGCGTCGAGCAGACCTTTATCGCCGGACAGGTGTGCCATGATGCGCAGCTCGATCTGCGAGTAGTCGGCGGCCAGCATGCGATAGCCTTTCTCCGGCACAAACGCCTTGCGAATGCGCCGGCCTTCCTCGCTGCGCACCGGGATGTTCTGCAGGTTGGGCTCGGTCGAGGAGAGGCGGCCGGTGGCGGCCACCGCCTGTTGATAGGAGGTATGCACCCGCCCGCTGTCGGGATGGATCATCTCCGGCAGCTTGTCGGTGTAGGTGGATTTGAGTTTGCTCAGGCCGCGCCATTCGAGCACCCGCTGCGGTAGCTCGTAGCCCTGATCGGCCAGCTCCTGCAGCACCGACTCGGCGGTGGAAGGCTGGCCCTTGGCGGTCTTGCTCACCACCGGCAGGCCCTGCTTTTCGAACAGGATCGCCTGCAGCTGTTTGGGTGAGCCGAGGTTAAACGGCTCGCCGGCCGACTCGTGCGCGGCCTGCTCCAGCTCCTTGAGCCGTTTGCTCAATTGCTTGCTCTGTTTGTTGAGCATCGCCACATCCAGCTTCACGCCGCGGCGTTCCATGCGCGAGAGCACCGGCATCAGCGGCATCTCGATCTCTTTGAAGACTTTGGCCAGCGCGGGAATGGCCTCGAGTTTGGGCCACAGGGTCCGGTGCAGGCGCAGGGTGACATCCGCATCCTCGGCGGCATACTCGCTGGCCGACTCAATATCCACCTGATCGAAGCTCACCTGTTTGGCGCCCTTGCCGGCGACATCCTCGTAGTGGATGGTCTTGTGCCCCAGGTACTTGAGTGCCAGGGTGTCCATGTCGTGGCGGCTGGCGGTGCTCTCCAGCACATAGGATTCGAGCATGCTGTCGAAGGCCACGCCGTCCAGCGCAATGGCATAGCGGCCCAGCACGTTCATGTCGTATTTGATGTGCTGGCCGAGCTTGGGATAGCGGGGGTCCTCGAGCAGCGGCTTTAACTGTTCGAGGACGTTGTCGCGATCCAGCTGTTGCGGCGCGCCGGAGTAGTTGTGCGCCACCGGCAGATAGGCGGCCTCGCCCGGTTTTATAGCAAACGAGCAGCCGACGATCGCCGCCTCCATGTAATTGAGACTGGTGGTTTCCAGATCGAAGGCGAACAGCTCGGCCGCCCTGAGCCGTTTAAGCCAGCCCTCGAAAGCGTTTTGATCCAGGATGGTTTCGTAGGCCGGTTTGTCGCCACCCTCAGCCTGGCCGTTGTCGTCGCCGGCCTCCGCCTGCTCGCCCAGCAGATCGCTGAGCCAGCTTTTGAATTCATAACGCTGATAAAACTCGCGCAACGCCGCGTTGTCCGGTTCGCCGCGATTGAGGGTCTCGGGCGTGACATCGAGATCCACATCGCACTTGATGGTGACCAGTTCGCGGGAGAGCGGCAACTGATCCAGCGAGTCGCGCAGGTACTCGCCCACCTTGCCCTTGAACTGCTCGGCGTTTTCCATGATCGCCTCCAGCGAGCCGTATTCCTGCAACCATTTGACCGCGGTCTTGGGGCCGACCTTGGGCACGCCGGGGACGTTGTCCACCGTGTCGCCGATCAACGCCAGGTAGTCGATGATCTGCTCCGGGCCGACGCCGAACTTCTGTTTGACCCCCTCCACATCACTGAGCGAACCGGACATGGTATTGATCAGGGTGACATGCGCATCCACCAGCTGGGCCATATCCTTGTCGCCGGTGGAGATGATGGTCTCGATCCCCTGCGCCTCGGCCTGGCGGGCCAGGGTGCCGATCACATCATCGGCTTCCACGCCGGGCACGCAGAGCAGCGGCAATCCCATGGCCTGGATGATCTGGTGGATGGGTTCGATCTGCTCGGCTAGGTCATCGGGCATGGGCGGGCGGTTGGCCTTGTACTCGGCGTAGAGATCGTCGCGAAAGGTCTTACCCTTGGCGTCGAAGACCACGGCGATATGCTCGGGCTGGTAGTCCTTGAGCAGGCGGCGGATCATGTTGATCACCCCGTAGATGGCGCCGGTCGCCTCGCCGCTGGAGTTGGTCAGCTTGGGCATCGCGTGATAGGCGCGAAACAGATAGGATGAACCATCGACCAGGATAAAAGGTTTGTTTTGCTTGTCAGACATGCGTAGTGGTTAACTCTTACGTGAGAATAGTGGCCGAATCTGTCGAACTCGCTCCACAGGATGCATTATACTTGGCCGGCCGCGATATTGCGGTCACTCGCCGCCGACAATAAGACAGGACCGGATCGATCATAATGGACGATAAGCACAAACACCCCGGGATGCTGCCGGTCAACGATACCATGTTGACCCGCGAATCCTGGAAGATTTTCCAGATAATGGCGGAATTTGTCGAAGGTTTCGAACGCCTGGCGCAGATCCGCCCCTCGGTGAGTATCTTCGGCTCGGCCCGGACTCACTCCGATCACCCCTATTACCAGAAAACCGTCGAGATCGCCCGGACCCTGTCCAACGCCGGATTCTCGGTGGTCAGCGGCGGCGGGCCCGGTATCATGGAGGCGGCCAACAAGGGCGCCTACGAGGGCAAGTCGCCCAGTATCGGGCTCAACATCCAGCTGCCCCACGAGCAGGGGGGCAATCCCTATCAGGATATCTCGCTCTCCTTTCGCCACTTCTTCTCGCGCAAAGTGATGTTCGTCAAATATGCCGCCGCCTATGTGGTCCTGCCCGGCGGTTTCGGGACCCTGGACGAGCTGGCCGAGATCCTGACCCTGGTACAGACCAAAAAGTCGCGCCGCATCCCGATTATCCTGGTTCATGCCCCGTTCTGGACCGGCCTGCTAGACTGGTTTCGCACCACCCTGGTGGACGAAGGCACCATCGATGCCAGGGATCTCGATCTGATCCAGATACTGGACGAGCCCGAGGCGATTCTGGATGCTATCTTTAAACATTATGAATACAGCGGCTTCGAGCCCTCGGCCGAAGAAGCCGAGATCATGCTCGACCTGTAAGGCGGTTAACCGATGAACCCACGCACTGTTTTATTCCTTATACTGAGCCTGTCGCTGGCCGCCGGGTCCCTGCACGCCGCCGCCGACGCCCCGCCACCGCCGCCCCCCCTGCCGGAGGAGCTGGAGGATTATGAGGATGTTCCCCAACCGGAAGTGACGATTATTCGCCGCGAAGATCGCGTGATCGAAGAAGTGCGTATCCACGGCCAGCTGCGTTATGTGAAGGTGACGCCGGACCAGGGACCGCCCTACTACTTTATCGACACCGATGGCGATGGCGATCTGGAAACCCGGAAACATGAACTGGATCCCCCCACCATTAACCAATGGATCCTTAAACGCTGGTAACAGGGCGACCCTTTACACTAACGAGTCTGGCTGAATCCTGATATGTCGGTTTATACAAAGGTCGAGCACGACGAGCTTGAAACATTCCTGCGCCATTACTCACTGGGACAACTGGTGGAGTATCGCGGGATCAGTGCCGGTATCGAAAACACCAATTATTTCGTCACCACCACACAAGGCCGGTATGTCCTGACCCTGTTCGAGGCGCTGTCGATAGACGAGCTGCCCTATTTCCTCGACCTGATGGCCTACCTGGCCGAACACGGGGTTCCCAGTGCCCATCCCGAGGCGGACGATCAGGGCCACTATCTGCGTACCCTCAACGGCAAACCGGCCGCGCTGGTCGTCCGTCTGGAAGGCAAGAGTGTGGATAATCCCAACCAGGCGCAATGCGCCGCGCTGGGCCGGGCGCTCGGTCATCTGCATGTCGTCGGTCAGTCCTTTACCGGCTACCGGGAAAACCAGCGCGGCCCCCACTGGTGGGTGGAAACCGCCGAGCAGGTGCTGCCCCGGCTCGATGGCGAGGACGCCGAACTGCTGGACAACGAGATCGCCTATCAAAAGCAACACCGCCACGACAGGCTGCCGCGCGGCGTAATCCACGCCGATCTGTTCCGCGACAACGCCCTGTTCACCGGTAACAAGCTGACCGGCATCATCGACTTCTATTACGCCTGTAACGATGTGCTGCTCTACGACGTGGCCGTGACCGTGAACGACTGGTGCTGCGACGAAAACGGCCACTTCGATGCGCCTCGCCTTGAAGCCTTCCTCGAAGCTTATCGTCAGGAGCGGGAGTTTACCGACGCCGAACAGGAAGCCTGGCCGGTGATGCTGCGCGCCGCCGCGCTGCGCTTCTGGCTCTCGCGGCTCTACGACATGCACTTCCCCCGCGCCGGGGAGATCACCCACACCAAGGATCCCCGGGTGTTTCGGCGTATTCTGGCGCGGCGTATCGCCTCCCGGGACTCGCTGTCGCTCGCTCACCCCGCCGGGAGGGACGACGGAGGGACGAGGGACGAGGCTTATTGAGCCTCGGTACACCCCCTGCCTCGGCCCTCGTAACTCGTCCCCCGGCCCTGTTCTTTACTTGTGGATAACTTTGTGGACGAAATGGCGGGATTTTTCCGGTCCGTTGCATTTTTCGGCATGGGCGGGCTCCCCATATATTAGCAGAAACTGTTTTTATATAAATAACAATAGCTTACATTAGTTTTATACGTTTTTCCTCAGGTGCTCGAATATTTTCACAAATGTGTCATGCACTTAGCCAACTGTGTATAACTCGCCTCAGGGGAAACCCTGAGGGCGTCAGCCAATCCCTTGCGCAATACCCTTGCAGCAGGCAGGATCACCGCCCCGAACAGAGCGGATAACCGCCAATTTCATGGACAAAATCAGCCATTTTCTCGAGAGTCTCAGCGAATGGAGCGGCCGCGCCGTAGCCTGGTTGACGCTGCTGATGGTGCTGATCACCTTTGCCGTGGTCGTCCTGCGCTACGGCTTCGACACCGGCTGGATCGCCATGCAGGAAGCGATCACTTACCTGCATGCCGCGGTCTTCATGCTGGGCGCCGGCTACACCCTGCGTCACGAGGGGCATGTGCGGGTGGATATTTTCTACCACCGCCTGGGCCCGCGCGGTAAAGCCATTGTGGATCTGCTGGGTACCCTGCTGTTGCTGTGGCCCATGTGCCTGTTCATCGCCTATGTCAGCTGGGAGTATGTCGCGGTCAGCTGGGAGCGGCTGGAAACCTCCAATGAACCCGGCGGGCTCCCTTTCGTCTACCTGCTCAAGAGCCTGCTGTTGCTGATGCCCCTGCTGTTATCCCTGCAGGGCCTGGCCCGCTTCCTGCAAAGCCTGCAGGTCCTGCGCGGGCGCGGCCCGGCGACGCCGGCGGACGATCCCCCCGAGGTGCTCTGAGATGGCCGAGCTGATGCCGCTACTGATGTTCCTGTGCGTCGGACTGGTCCTGCTCAGCGGCTATCCGGTGGCCTTTTCGCTGGGCGGGACGGCACTGGCCTTTGCCCTGCTCGGCCATCTGACCGGCAGCTTCGACGATGCCTTTTTGAACGCGGTGCCCAACCGGCTGTACGGCATTATGACCAACGGGACCCTGATCGCGGTACCGCTGTTTGTCTTTATGGGCGTGATGCTGGAACGTTCCAGGGTGGCCGATCAGCTGCTGGACACCATGTCCCTGCTGTTTGGTTCGTTACGCGGCGGGCTGGGGATCTCGGTTATTCTGGTCGGCATGCTGCTGGCGGCCAGCACCGGGATCGTCGGTGCCACGGTGGTCACCATGGGGCTGCTCTCCCTGCCCACCATGCTGCGCCGCGGCTACGACCCGGGCCTGGCCGGCGGCGCCATCTGCGCCTCGGGGACGCTCGGGCAGATCATCCCGCCCTCGATCATTCTGGTCCTGCTGGGCGATGTGATCGCCTCGGCCTATCAGGAGGCACAGCTCGACATGGGGCTGTTTGCCCCCGAGACCGTCTCGGTCGGGGATCTGTTCGCCGGCGCGTTGATACCCGGACTGCTGCTGGTCGGGCTGTATATTCTCTATTTGCTGGGTGTCGCCTGGCTGCAACCGGAGAAGGTCCCGGCCATGCCCCGGGCTGAACGTCAGATCAGTAACCGGGAACTGGCCGGCCGGGTCATCAAGGTCCTGATTCCGCCGCTGTTGCTGATCATCGCGGTACTCGGCTCCATCATGGCCGGTGCCGCCACTCCCACCGAAGCCGCCTCCGTGGGTGCCATCGGTGCCATGCTCCTGGCGCTGTTACAGCGCCAGTTTAACCCGGGCAAACTGCGCGAGGTGATGCGGACCACCACCCAGGTCACCAGCATGGTCTTTCTGATCTTCATCGGCGCCTCGCTCTTCTCGCTGGTGTTTCGCGGCTTCGGCGGCGACGAGGCAGTGCGGGATATTCTCACCAGCCTCCCCGGCGGGGTGCTCGGCGCCATGCTGGTGGTCATGCTGGTGATGTTCCTGCTTGGCTTCATTCTCGACTTTATCGAGATCACTTTCGTGGTGGTGCCGATCGTCGCCCCCATCCTGCTAATGATGGGCCTCGACCCGGTCTGGCTCGGGGTCATGATCGCCATCAACCTGCAGACCTCGTTTTTAACCCCGCCCTTCGGCTTTGCCCTGTTCTACCTGCGCGGCGTCGCCCCCGAGGGCATGAGCACCGGCCAGCTCTATCGCGGGGTCATGCCCTTCATCGCCATCCAGCTGTTCGCCCTCGCTCTGCTCGCCCTCTGGCCCGGCCTGGCCACCTGGCTGCCCGGTGTCATCTACGGCCCCTGATCCTCTTTTACCGCCTTCTGGGAAATAACGCGGAGGACGCAGAGGCGCAAAGACGCGGAGAATATAATGACTAAGGTCAGCCGCGTATCCTGGCAATATTCATCATGCGTTTATTCGTTCATTAACCCCTCTGCGACTCCGAGGCTCTGCGTCCTCCGCGTTTTAATCCGTTACCCCAAACAGGGCTTAATCTCTTGCTCGATGCTGCTGTGTGTAAATGATGGCAGAAAAAATCAAGAAGCCGCGTAGGTCACATTGGCGATAGCCTATGTGACATCACTTTAAGTCGAGCAGGTCTCATCTTTTTACAGGGTCTCTGGGAAGTAACGCGGAGGACCGGTGACGCAGAGGCGCGGAGAAAACAACAATTATATCGCAGTATACTTTTTAACACCTCTGCGACTCCGCGCCTCCGCGTCCTCCGCGTTTTAATCCGTTACCCCAAACAGAGCTTAAACCCTTGCTCGATGACGCCGCTGTGTGTAAAAGGGAATCATGGTAGATAAGATCAAAAAGTCGGATGAAGAGTGGCGGGAACTGCTGACCGAGGAGCAGTTTCAGATCACTCGCCGCCACGGCACCGAGCGGCCGTTCAGCGGGGCGTATTGCGACAGCAAGGCACCGGGGACCTATGTCTGCATCTGCTGCGGGCAGCCGCTGTTTCATTCCAGAGAGAAATTCGACTCGGGCACCGGCTGGCCCAGTTACTGGCAACCGATCAGCGGGGAGGCCATCGAAATCACCGAAGACAGCAGCCACGGCATGACCCGCACCGAAGTGCATTGCAGTCGCTGCGACGCCCACCTCGGCCACGTCTTCCCCGACGGCCCGCCCCCCACCGGCCTGCGCTACTGCATCAACTCCGTGGCCCTTCGGGCCGTGCCGAGTGACGAGTAACGAGGGACGAGTTTTAATTTATCCCCTCCCCCTGACCCCCTCGGCTCGGGCATCCTGCTTCGCTCTACCGAGTCCATCCATAGACTCGTCCCAAAGGGAGGGGGAACAAAATCTTTGCGACTAACAAGATCATTCCCTCCCCTTGAAGGGGAGGGTAAGGGAGGGGTGATACAAATCAGTTCATACAAAATCACCTCGTTCCTAGTCCCTCGTACCTCGTCCCTGCCCGAAGGGCTGGCGTCTTTGCGTTCTCTGCGTTAAAAGCTTTTCCTACATCTCTCGCGCGGCCATGTAAGTCTGCTCGGAGATGCGATGCCATTCCATCGCCTGGTCCCGGAATTTTTTGAACGACTCGTAGACTTTCTTGCTCATCTTGTCTTTTTCGGCCACTTCGGCGACGACCTCGTCGGAGAGGTTGCGCAGTTTTTTCAGTACATCGTCCGGATAGCGGCGCAGATCGACATTGTGTTTTTCCACCAGGGTCTTGAGTGCCGTGTTGTTGCGTGCGGTGTATTCGGACAGCATGTCCAGATTGACCGCCTTGCAGGCGCTAAGCACGATACTCTGCAGATCCGCGGGCAGCTCCTCGAAAGCTTCCTTGTTGATCATCGCTTCCAGGGTGGTGCCCGGTTCGTGCCAGCCGGGGTAGTAATAGTATTTGGCGATCTTGTGCAGACCGAAGGCCAGATCGTTGTAGGGTCCGACCCACTCGGTGGCGTCGATGTTGCCGGACTGCAGCGAGGTGTACAGCTCGCCGCCGGGCAGATTCACCGGGGTCCCGCCGGCGCGCTTCAACACCTCGCCGCCGAGACCGGGGATGCGCATTTTCAGCCCTTCAAGATCATCCAGCGAGTTGATCTCCTTGTTGAACCAGCCGCCCATCTGCACGCCGGTGTTGCCGGCCGCGGCCGGAACCAGGTTGAACTGGGCATAGACTTCTTCCCATAGTGCCATGCCGCCGCCGTAATAGAGCCAGCCATTCATCTCCTGACCGGTCAGGCCGAACGGCACGGCGGAGAAAAACTGCGCCGCCTCGCTCTTGCCTTTCCAGTAATAGGCGGCGCCGTGGCCCATCTGCGCGGTACCGCGCGACACGGCATCGAAGACTTCCAGGGCCGGCACCAGTTCGCCCGCGCCGTAAACCTTGACCTCGATACGGCCGTTGCTCATCTGATTGATCAGCTCGGCAAGGTTGTTGGCCCCGGTACCCAGACCGGGAAAATTCTTCGGCCAGGTGGTCACCATTTTCCATTTGAATTTGGTCTTCTCTTTGGCAGAGGCCGTTCCGATCCCCGTCAGCAGGCTGCCGGCCGCCAGGGAGCCGGCCCCGGTGGATTTGAGAAAGTCGCGTCGTTTCATTACTCCGTCCCCATCTGGTTTTGGTTCAAGACTGTTTTCTGTTGCGAAATCATAACTTCACTCACTTCGTTCCAGCAGATTGTTAACAAAGCGGGCTAACCGAATCGGCGACAATCTTGGCTGGTATCCCGGATTTTATTCTGTCATTATTGAACAGATAGCTCAGACCCCGTTTCGGCAAACTCCTAACAATAATGCGGGTGCCATGGAAGAACAAGCTCTGAGGCGCATTCATCAACGGCTGCTTGTCGTCATCACCGCCAGTTTTGCGCTCACCCCAATTATCGGCTATTCGACCGCCTGGTTTTTTACCATGGTCCAGGCGGATCAGCTGATCTCCGCGCGGGCCACGCTGCTGCTGAGCGTGACCACGCTGGTGCTGCCGCTAGCACTCTGTTTTTATTTCCACCGCTACTTTCGGCCGCTGCGGGAGTGGCAGCTTCGCCAGCACGAACACGCCATACTGCCCGAATCGCTGGATCAGCAACTGAAGAACTTCAGCGATCATTACTGGCTGTTTTTCCTGCTTTACGCCCTGCTGGCGCCGACCCTGCAACACTGGCTGGGACTCTATCCCGCGGAACAATCCGCGTTCGCCAGCCTCAGTCAGTTTATCCTGCTGCAGCTGGTAATTGCCATCCTGGTCGGGATGCCGGGCTATCTTTACGCGTTGGCGCTCATCGGGCGACTGGTGGAACACAGTGGTTTCCAGCAGGTGCATGTCCGCCTGCAGACCAGAATGTTGTTGATGGGGGGATACATCCCCCTGCTTACCGGCACCATCCTGCTGAAATATTACTGGTGGCGGACCCAGTATCTGACCGGCGAGGTGATTCTGATCTGGGCCGCGCTCGGGCTGTTCGCCTTTGCCCTGACCATTCTCTCGATTCGCAGTCTCAAACAATCCCTGCAGCCCGTTCAGGATCTGATCAGCGGCAGCGGCGCGACCAATTACGATGATATGGCGCGACGCCTGCGCCCCCGCTCCACCGACGAAACCGGCTATATCATCCAGATGCTGGGCCGGCTGTTCCGGCGCCTGGGTGACCAGGAGAGCCATGTTCACGCAATTGTCGATCACGCCGCCGAGGGCATTATCGTGGTCAATGATCAGCATACAATCGAAACCTTTAATCCGGCCGCGGAAAAACTCTTTGGTTTTAATTCACAGGAGATCCGCGGCAAGCCCCTGGACTGGCTGTTGCCGGATTTTATTCTCCCCCGGGACGAGGCCACCCTGCCCTGTGAAGAACTGGAGGTGGAAGGCCGGCATCGCCACGGCCATGCGATTCCCATGTCGATACGTATCAGCCTGATGCATAACGATGGGCAGCTGTATTACACCTGCCTGCTTGCCGATATCTCGGCACGCAAAGCCGCCGAACAGATGCGGCTGGATGCCGAAACCCGCTATCGCAATCTGGTCGAAACTGCCCACGACCTGGTCTGGACCATGGACCTGGAAGGACGCTGGACCTATCTTAATGATGCGGTCAGCCGTATTTACGGTTACCAGGCCAGCGAGATGTTATTTCGGCACTACCATGAATTCCAGGCACCCGAATCAGAACAACGGGACAAGATGGCCCTGGCACGTATTATGGAAGGTCAGGAGTTGCTCCACCATGAAACCGTGCATCTGGACAAGGACGGCCAGCGCCGTTACATCAGTTTCAACGCCAAACCCCAATGGAGTGAAGAGGGCGAAGTGGTCAGTATTATGGGGACGGCCCGGGACATCTCGGCGCAAAAAGCCTTTGAGCAGGAACTCGCCTATCAGGCCCAGCACGACATGCTGACCGGCCTCTATAACCGTAATTACTTTCAGCGCGAACTGGAACGCACACTTGGCCGGATCTATCGCAGTAGTGCCAGTTGCGCCCTGCTCTATCTGGATCTGGACCAGTTCAAATATATCAACGACACCCTGGGACATGCCGCCGGCGATCGACTGTTACTCGAATGCAGCGAGATGCTGCAGGAACATACCCGTGAAGCGGATCTGCTCGCCCGCTTTGGCGGTGACGAGTTCACCCTGCTACTGGATGACGTGGATCCCCCAACGGCTGCAGGCGTGGCGGAAAACATCCGGTTGTTATTCGAAAACTACCGCTTCATGGATGCCGGTAAAACCTTCAATATCACCGGCAGTATCGGGATTGCCATGTTAACGCATCACTCACTCTCGGGTGACGAGGTGCTCTCGCATGCCGATCTGGCCTGCAACATCGCCAAATCCCACGGACGCAATTGTCTGCATCTCTATGACCCCGGCGACAAACAGCGTGACGGCATGGCCGAAGACATGGGCTGGGCCAGCCGGGTACGTGACGCGTTTGAAAATAATCACTTCAAACTGGCTTTCCAGCCTATTGTGGATATTCAAAGCGGTTTGAGTGAGGACTATGAGGTGTTATTGCGCATGTCACTGGAGGATGGTGAAGTCATTCTGCCGGGCGGTTTCTTGCCGGCCGCCGAACGCTTCGGGCTGATCAATCAGGTGGATCGCTGGACCGTGCGCTGCGCCATGGAATATCTGGCCAAACTGCACCAGAAAAACAACGGTATTCATTTTGCCATCAACCTTTCGGGGCGCGCCTTTGAAGACCGTGAGCTGTTGCCGTTGATCAACAGCCTGCTGCGGGAAACCGGACTGCGTCCCGGGGCGCTCACCTTCGAAATTACCGAGTCAGCGGCCATCTCCAACCTGGGCGAGGCGACCCGCTTCATCTATCAGCTCAAGGATATCGGCTGTCAATTCGCCCTGGATGATTTTGGCACCGGTTTTTCCTCGTTTGCTTATCTGAAACATCTGCCGGTGGACAAACTCAAGATCGACGGCTCCTTCGTCAAGGGGTTGGCCGGTTCAGAGATCGATCAGGCGATGGTCCGATCCATGAACCAGATCGCCCATGCCCTGGGCAAACAGACTATTGCCGAATTTGTCGAGGACAAGACGACCCTGGCCTTACTGAGTGAGTTCGGCGTCGATTATGCCCAGGGCCATTATCTGGGCAAGCCGCGTACCAGCATTCCGCGGCAGGCAATCCTTAGCGCCTGAAAGACAACCCGTTCAACAGGTCATCAGGTTGGCGTACTCCACCATCAGCCACTTGCTGCCTTCGGACTCGAAGTTAATCTGTACCCGGGCGTGACGGCCCTCGCCTTCATAGTTGAGCACCACCCCTTCACCGAAGGTGTCGTGACAGACCCGTTGCCCGAGTGCAAAGCCCGATTCGTTGAGCGAAAGTCCGCCCCCGCCCGATGCCAGGCCGGCAGTCGGGGTGACCACGCCGGTGAGACGTTGCTCCTCGATCAGCTCGGGCGGGATCTCCTTGAGAAAGCGCGACGGCCTGGCGTAATGCTCCTCGCCGTAGAGTCGGCGCTTTTCGGCGTAGCTCAGGGTCAGCTGCTCCATGGCCCGGGTCATCCCCACATAACAGAGGCGCCGCTCCTCTTCGAGCCGGACCGGGTCTTCCGCCGAGAGCCGATGAGGAAACAGCCCCTCTTCCATCCCGCACATGAAGACCTGCTTGAACTCCAGCCCCTTGGCCGAGTGCAGGGTCATCAACTGTACGCAGTCATCCCACTCGTCGGCCTGGCGTTCGCCCGCCTCGAGCGCGGCATGGGACAAAAAGGCCGACAGGGGATCCGGTTCGGGTTCGTCGTCCTCGATCTGCTCCGGCTCGAAGGCGCGTCCGGCACTGACCAGCTCCTCGAGGTTTTCGATGCGCGCCTGGCCGCGCTCGCCCTTCTCTTTTTCGTAATGGGCGATCAGACCGCTGGCCTGTATCACCTGTTCGATCTGCTCGTGCAGCTCCAGCTCGCGGATATCCGTGCCCAGTTTCTCGATCAACCGGGCAAAGTTCTGCAACGCCCCCAGGGCGCGGGCAGCCAGCTGCTTGTGTTCGATCACATGCTGCATGGCCTGCCACATGGAACTGCCGCTGTGACGGGCCTCGTCGCGCACGGCGGCCACGGTACGATTGCCGATACCGCGGGTCGGCACGTTGATAATGCGCTCCAGCGAGGCGTCATCCCCGTGGTTGACCGCCAGACGCAGATAGGCCAGCGCATCCTTGATCTCCTGGCGTTCGAAAAAGCGCAGCCCGCCGTAAACCCGGTAGGGAATGCGCGCCTGGAACAACGCCTCTTCCAGCACCCGCGACTGGGCATTGGAGCGATACAGTAACGCGCACTCGCTGCGCGCGCCGCCCTGCTCGATCCACTCCTGGATCTGCTCGATCACATAACGCGCCTCCTCCTGTTCGTTGAACGCGCCGTACAGCCGGATCAGTTCGCCTTCCTGGCCGGCGGTCCACAGATGCTTGCCCAGGCGATCCGTGTTATTGGCGATCAGGGCGTTGGCACCGTTGAGAATGGTCGAGGTGGAACGGTAATTCTGTTCCAGGCGAAACGTGCTGGTCTGAGCAAAGTCCTGGGCGAACTGATGAATATTTTCCACCCGGGCACCGCGCCAGCCATAGATTGACTGATCATCGTCGCCGACGGCGAAGACCTGGCCGCTCTGTCCGGCCAGCAATCGCACGAAGGCATACTGGATGGTATTGGTGTCCTGAAACTCGTCCACCAGAATGTGGCGAAAACGCTGCTGATAATGGCCCAGAATGTCGGGATGTTTGAGCCACAGCTCGTGGGCCCGCAGCAACAGCTCGGCAAAATCGACCAGCCCGGCGCGCCGGCAGGCGGCTTCGTAATTTTCATAAATGGCGATCATGTGGCGCTGGCGGGGATCGCCGTGATGTTCGAGATGTTGCGGACGCAGGCCTTCGTCCTTGCGCGCGTTGATAAACCATTGCGCCTCGCGCGGCGACCAGTGCTCCTCGTCCAGGCCCATCTCCCGCACCACCCGCTTCACGGCGCGGAACTGATCCTCGCTGTCCATGATCTGGAAGGTTTGCGGCAGATCGACATCCTTCCAGTGCGCGCGCAACAGGCGATGGGCAATGCCGTGAAAGGTGCCGACCCATAACCCGGCCGCCGGGATCCCGAGTAGTTGCTCGATCCGGCTGCGCATCTCGCCGGCCGCCTTGTTGGTAAAGGTGACCGCGAGGATGCCGTAAGGCGAGACATTTTCGGCCTGCAGCAACCAGGCGATGCGATGCACCAGTACCCGGGTCTTGCCGCTGCCGGCGCCGGCCAGCACCCGGACATTACCGGCCGGGGCACACACCGCCTGGCGCTGGGCATCATTAAGGGGATCGAGAATCTGGGAGATATCCATGGACCCAGTTTACCAAACTGGCTCCCGCTACGGGGTATCCGTCCCGGCAAAGTTTCCCTCTTCCCGCTTTTTCAACCATACTTGGTGGAGTGTTACTGGCCAATAACCCCGTTCATCCCGGCCCATGACCCGACAATCCGGCTAACAATGCATAACAAACCGAACAACATTCAGGGCCGTCTCGCGCAGCTGCAACGGAAATACGCCCGCCAGCTACCGGCGAAGATCGCGGCGATCCAGCGTGACTGGCAGGCGCTGGGGGAGAACATGACGCCCGACGGCCTGGAGCAGCTAATGCGTCAATGCCACACGCTGGCCGGCACCGGGACCAGCTACGGCTTTGCCCGGGTGACCGAACATTGCCGGGCGATCGAACAGCTGCTGCGGGCCGTGATCGAGCAGGAGCAGTCGCTGGATGCCACGCTGTCGCAACAGATCGACCACCACCTGCGGCAACTGACAGAACAGGCCGAGCAGGCCGCCGACGAAATCAGGGACTAGGGACTAGGTGCGCTATCCAGTACGTTGGGCAGTTGTTTGGTAAGGCTTTGCTTCTCCTTGACCTTCTCTTCGGTCAAGACAAATCCCAGCAACCGCTCATCGGTACCGACAAACAGGGCTCGCAGGCCACTGTCATCACTCTCGATTTGCCATTGACCGTCGCCCGCCGCTTTGGGCGGTGGCGAGATGACCAGCGGAAAGTCCGGGGTTTTAACCACCACCGGCATGGGCGGATACACCAGATCGGTCGGCTCGCTGGCCAGGGTTTTGGCCAGCGCCCGCGCGGCGTTCATGATCGGCATCACATACGGCAACCACAAACCGTCCACCTCGGCACAATCGCCCAGAGCATAGATATCCGGGGCGCTGGTGGCCAGCCGGCGATCCACTTCTATCCCACGATTGACCTTTAATCCCGCGGCCTGGGCCAGTTCAATATTGGGCACCAGCCCGGCGGCGGACAGAACAAAATCGCTCTGCAGTTCGGTGGCGTCGGAGAGGGTCAGTTTCAGTCCCCCATCCTGCCGATCGATTCGATCCACCGTGCGCGCCAGATACCACTCAAAACCTTTCTCCGCCAGTACCTTTTGCATACGCTGGCCGATCGCTTCGGGCAACAACAGACTCAACGGATAGGAATCCGGCCCGACCACCTGTACCTGGTGGCCGCTGCGCAACAGATCATTGGCGAATTCACACCCCACCAGCCCCGGACCGATCACCGTGATCTGCTGCTTGCCCTCCAGCTGCTGACGGAACGTGCGATAGGCAGTGAGATCGTTGACACTGATCACCTGATCGGCGGCCTCCCCCTGCAAAGGCAACTGTCGCGGCGCGGCACCAAGCCCCAGTACCAGCTGGCCGTACTTCACCTCACCCTGGCTGCTTACAAGCTGATGTGCCTGCGAGTCGATTGACGTAATATCAGTCTCCAGCCAGATATCGGCCGCCAGCTCCTCGCGCATTTTCTCGACCGGTTTCATCACCAGCTGATCGGGTGTCTTGTTACCCGCCAGCGCATTGGAGAGCATCGGTTTGGAATAAAACACCCCGTCATCCCGGCTGATGATCAACAGCCGCGCCGTCGTATCCAGCTTGCGGAATTCCCGGGCCAGGGTGTAGCCGGCCAGGCCGCTGCCAATGATTACCAGGTCGTATTCAGATTGTGGCATCGATTCGATTTCCGGATTATGTTGAAAGAGTGTCGAACTCGCGTCCTGTCACTTGATAATAACCATGATGTCAATTCCAAGACGACTCTACAATATGTTCTTCTGTCTTGCCGTTTCGGTACTGTCGTCCATAAGTCGTAGGTCAGGTTGCGCGATAGCGCTACCTGACACCCCATTCGAGCGGTGTCACGCAGGCTATCGCCAGCGTGACCTACGCACTAGCACCTAGTACCTGCCCGAAGGGCCGGCGCCTCTGCGTTAATGCTCTTGTCTATGCCAGCCAATCCTGCGGTTGCAGGTAGTGGTTGTAGAGTTCGGCTTCGGGCGTTCCCGGCTCGGGCTGCCAGTTGTAGCGCCATTGGGTCAGCGGCGGCAGGGACATAAGGATCGATTCGGTGCGTCCGCCGGTCTGCAGGCCGAACAGGGTGCCGCGATCGTAGACCAGGTTGAATTCCACATAGCGCCCGCGGCGATACAGCTGGAAGTCCCGTTCGCGCTCGCCGTACTCGTGATCCTTGCGTTGGGTCACAATCGGACGATAGGCCGGAATAAAATGATCGCCGACGCTCTGCATGAACGCGAAGCTCTTGTCGAAGCCCCATTCATTCAGATCATCGAAAAACAGCCCCCCGACGCCGCGGGTCTCGTCACGGTGTTTGATATAGAAATAGTCGTCACACCATTTTTTATAGCGGGCATAGACCTCCTCGCCGAACGGATCACAGGCCTGTTTTGCTACGCTATGCCAGTGAATGACATCCTCGCGAAACGGATAGAACGGCGTCAGATCGAACCCGCCGCCGAACCACCAGACCGGATCGGCGCCCTCTTTTTCGGCAACAAAGAACCGCACATTGGCGTGCGAGGTGGGCACATAGGGATTGCGCGGATGAATGACCAGCGACACCCCCATGGCCTGAAAACTGCGTCCGGCCAGTTCGGGACGGTGCGCGGTGGCCGACGCCGGCAGACCGGGGCCGTATACGTGCGAGAAGTTGATGCCCGCTTTTTCGAACACCTTGCCTTCTTCCAGTACGCGGGATCGGCCGCCACCGCCTTCCTCACGTTCCCAGCTGTCCTCGACAAACCCGTCGCCGCCATCCTCCTCGGCCAGGGCATGACAGATTTCATCCTGCAGATTCAGCAGATAGGTTTTGACCGCTTCGGGATTGACTTCACTCATGACTATTTCAACTCTGATTTTTTATTTTGAATCATTCTGCTTAATGCACTGATCCGCATAACACACAAATTACCGCGAATATAAAAATAAAAATTTGCGTTTATTAGCGTTCATTTGCGGACTAAAATTTCATACGGCCCCATTATTCCGAGCCACAAGGTCAGGTCGTGGGCAGCGCTGCCTGACCTTCCATATATCGGACTACTTTTTACCACGAAGACACGAAGTCTCGAAGTAGATTAATTTTCCTTCGTATCTTCGCGTCTTCGTGGTGAGGTTTTATAAACATCAGCTATCACGCAGGCTATCGCCAGCGTGACCTACGTTACTAGCTCCTGGCACCTCGTACCTGCCCGAAGGGCTTGCGTCTCTGCGGTGAGTTTTTTTATCCCCGGATCAGCTCACCACTGAGTGCATCGCGGATTTCGGTCGGGCTGCTGTGCGGGCCGACTTCACCCTCTAGCACGAAATCTACCTGCTCACCGAACTGTTCACGCACTTCCGCAGCCGTACGCGCCGGTGGCCGGCCGCTGAGGTTGGCGCTGGTCGAAACCAGCGGCTTGCCGAAGGCCTGGCACAGTTCCCGCGCCAGCGGATGGGCGGTGACGCGGACCGCCAGCGTGGCAAAGTCGCCTCGCAACCACTCACTCGTGTCCGCTTTGGCCGGCCACAACCAGGTAAATGGTCCCGGCCAGCTGGCCAGAACCCGGTGCCGCGCTTCCTGCGGCAATTCTTCCAGATAAGGTTGCACCTGATCGACACTGCTGGCGATCAGGATCAGTCCCTTGCTCCGTTCCCGTTGCTTGAGCGCAAGAATCTTTTCGATGGCCGCCTGATCGTCCGGGTCACAACCGAGACCATAGACCGCCTCGGTGGGATAGGCAATCACCCCGCCATCATGTAATACCTGGACTGCTCGCTGGATTGATGAAGACACGCGCACCCCACTCTTGTATCGCAATATTGTTAATCCGCAAATGCACGCTAATTAACGCTAATGAAAAGCCTTTATACTTCACAAGCAAATTCATCAGAAAAATCTAACAGCCAGGTTCACGCACTAAACGATATTGTCCCGGTGAGTACGAATTGCCTTAATAAATAATTTTATTGGCGTTTATTCGCGTGCATTCGCGGATTATTCCAGATCGTACTGCGGCGCAGCCGCACCTGCACCGGGCCAAGGCTCAGCAAGTCAATTCGTCCACGATTAACGATTCACGACTTCCGACTGCAAACTGCCAACTGCCGTCTGCTAACTGCGCCCTTATTCCTGCTCCGCCTCTTCTTCGGTTTCCACCTGTTCGCTGTAATTACACTCTTTTTGCGGGCAGACCTTTTCGGTGCCGCGGCGCTTGGTGGTCTTGAGGGTCAGCATCGGCCAGCCGCACTGGGGACAGGCTTCGTTGAGCGGCTGATTCCAGACGGCGTATTTGCAGTCGGGATAGCGTTCGCAGGAGAAGAAGATCTTGCCGCTACGCGCCTTACGCTTGAGCATGCTGCCCTGTTTGCACTCGGGACACTGGACACCGGTGTTCTCCGGTTTCTCCAGCGGTTCGATATAGCGACAATCGGGATAACCGCTGCAGCCGATGAACTTGCCGTAACGCCCGTGACGGATAATCAGGTCCGATTCGCAGTCGGGACACTTGCGCCCTTCAATCACTTCCGGTTCGGCGTTGGCGTCCTCGTTGACGTTGCGGGTGTAATCGCACTCGGGATAGTTGTTACAGCCGATAAAGCGACCGCGCCGGCCCAGTCGGATGGCCAGACTGCCGCCGCACTTGGGACACTTCTCATCGATCTGCTCGTGGGTCACGTCCTTGCGATCCACACTCTTGTCCTTCTCTTCGACCAGTTCGTGGAAAGGTTTCCAGAAATCCTTCATCATCGGCACCCAGTCTTTCTCACCGCGGGCGATGGCATCCAGATCGTCTTCCATGTGCGCGGTGAACTCGTAGTCCACGTACTGGGGGAAATGTTCGGTGAGGAACTTGTTGACGATACGTCCCACGTCGGTGGGAATGAAGCGCTTCTTGTCCATCTCCACGTATTCACGCTGTTGCAAGGTGGAGATGATCGAGGCATAAGTCGAAGGTCGGCCGATGCCGTACTCTTCCAGCGCCTTGACCAGGCTGGCTTCCGAATAGCGCGGCGGCGGTTCGGTGAAGTGCTGCTCGGGGAGGATCTTGAGCAGCTCGACCACATCGCCTTCCTTCATCGGCGGCAGAATGCGGTCTTTGTCATCCTTGTCCTTCTTGCTGTCATCCTCGCTTTCCAGGTACAGCGCCATGAAACCGGGCTTGACCACGGTCGAGCCGTTGGCGCGAAACAGGTTGTCCGGACTGCCGGCGGCCAGATCCACGGCCACGGTATCCATGGTGGCATGGATCATCTGACAGGCGACGGTACGTTTCCAGATCAGCTCATACAGACGAAACTGATCCTTGCTCAGGTGCTTTTTAATCTGCGCCGGCTCGTGCAATACCGAGGTCGGGCGAATCGCCTCGTGCGCTTCCTGGGCGTTCTTGGATTTGGTCTTGAACTGGCGCGGCTCCTTGGGCAGGTTATCGGCGCCGTACTTGTCCTGAATAAACTGGCGGATCTCGGTCAGGGCTTCGTCGGCCAGATTGACCGAGTCGGTACGCATGTAGGTGATCAGACCCACGGTTTCACCGCCAAGATCGATCCCTTCATACAACTGCTGGGCGACGCTCATGGTCTTGCGTGCGGTAAAGCCGAGTTTGCGCGAGGCTTCCTGTTGCACGGTCGAGGTGGTAAACGGCGCGGCCGGGTTACGCTTGCGCTGTTTCTTTTCGACCTTGTGGACCGTGAGCTTGCCGTTGGCGGCACCGCTTAATGTCTGTTCGGCCTCTTTGGCCTTTTTCTCGTTATTAATCGTAAACTGGCTGACTTTCTTGCCCTGAAGATAGGTCAGCTTGGCGGTAAATGCCTGCTTGTCCTGTTCCACTTCGGCATCCATGCTCCAGTATTCTTTGGGCTTGAAATTTTCAATCTCGATCTCGCGCTCGACGATCAAACGCAGCGCCGGACTCTGTACCCGGCCGGCGGACAGACCGCGACGGATTTTTTTCCATAACAACGGCGAGAGATTGAAGCCCACCAGATAGTCCAGCGCGCGGCGCGCCAGCTGGGCGTGGATCAGGTCGTCGGATAGTTCACGCGGGTGCGAAACCGCATCATTGACCGCGCTCTTGGTAATTTCGTTGAACGCCACGCGACCGACATGTTTGTCGTTGAGCACGTCCCGGTCCTTGAGGATCTCATACAGATGCCAGGCAATCGCTTCACCCTCGCGATCCGGGTCAGTGGCAAGATACAGGTTGTCGGCTTTTTTCAGGGATTTGATAATCGCATCGATATGCTTTTCGTTTTTTTCGATCAGCTGGTACTTCATGGCAAAGTCATGTTCGGGATCGACCGCCCCCTCCTTGGGCAACAGATCACGCACATGACCATAGGAAGCCAGGACCTCATAGTCCTTGCCGAGATATTTTTTGATCGTTTTGGCCTTTGCGGGCGACTCAACGATGACCAGACTTTTTGCCATAAGTTTAAATTACTCTTATAAAAGCAAATGCCCGCGTTTAGCGGGCACTATGTTTAAATCTGCTTGTTTTGCCAACTCAATGCAGAATACCGGGCATTTCGTCGAACACCAGATCTTCCATCCAGGCGAATGCCGCTTCCCTGCCCGGTTGATTAAACAGTACCATCAGGACGACCCATTTGAGCTGTTCCAGGTCGATTTCATCTTCACCCAGGGCCATGACCCGGTCGACAACCATTTCACGAGTGTAGTGATCCAGTACGCCGGTCTGCTCCAGAAACAGCAAAAAGCCGCGGGCTTCAATATCCAGCTTTTCACACTCTTCGGCGGTATAGATGCGAATCGATCCGGTGGTTTTGCCACTGTAGATCGAGGGGTCATCCTGCATCGCCACCAAGCCTTCCAGCCATTCAAAGGCGCGGGTGATTTCCACCTGGCGGAAACCCGCTTCTTGCAGTTCCACGCGCAGTGTTTCCTCGTCCGTATCGAATTCTATTTCATCATTCATATAGTTTTCAAACAGATACATCAATACGTCGAGTACACTCTCTTTCATCTTTTTACCCCTCTAACAGGTCTGGCAATAATGGCCGCCATTGGTGGCGGCAACAAAGCCTTGCAATTCCAGCACCAAGAGCATGGAACAAACGGCATCGGCCGTCAATCCACTGCGTTCTACTACCGTATCTACGGATGTCGGCTCGTGACCGATACACTCCAGCACTTTTTGATACTCGGCGTCGAGTTCAGCCTTCGGATCCGCCGTACTCGGTTCACCAGAGGAGGCATCCGCTGTGACTTGATACCCCACCAGTTCGCCCAGCTCTTCGAGCACATCCTGCGCCGTTTCGACCAGCTTGGCTCCCTGGCGCAGCAGCTGGTGGCAGCCCCGGGCCTGGGGATTATGGATCGAGCCGGGCACGGCGAAGACTTCGCGCCCCTGCTCCAGCGCCAGCCGGGCGGTAATCAATGACCCGCTTTGCCGCGCGGCTTCCACCACCAGCACCCCTACCGCCAGGCCGCTGATAATGCGGTTGCGCCGCGGGAAATTCCCCGCCAGCGGCGGCGTGCCGGGGGAGAATTCCGAGACCAGCGCACCGTGCCGGGCGATCTCGTGGGCCAGCTCACGATGGCGGGCCGGGTAGACCCGATCCAGGCCGGTGCCGACCACCGCCACACTGTAGCCGCCGCCCGCCAGGGCGCCCTGGTGGCTGGCGGCATCGATACCCAGCGCCAGGCCGCTGGTGATGGTCAAGCCCCGGCCGCCCAGGTGGCGGGCAAACTCCTGCGCCGTTTCGCGACCGGCCGGGGTCGGATTGCGGCTGCCGACCATGGCCAGTTGCGGCAGCTCCAGGCAATCGGGATCGCCATAGACGTACAGCAGCGGCGGGGGATCGGCCAGTGTCCGCAACCGGGCCGGATAACGGGTGTCCGCCAGCGTCAGAATATGGGCCCCGGGCTGCGTCGCCCAGGCCAGATCGGCCTCGATCGCGGCCTCATCCGGAGCGTTTAATGCCGCCACCGTCTCCTCCCGCAGGCCCGCCGCGCGCAACGCCGCCGATCCGGCGCCGAGAACCTTCCCGGGGCTGCCAAAACGCTCTATCAGGGAGTAAAAGGTCGCGGGGCCGATATGCGGGGCCCGATGAAGCACCAGCCAGGGGCGTAATGATTCCTGTTCGTCAGCCATATAAGAAGTGTCCCGACCAAGTTCCGTTTGGTCCCCGCAAGCGGCCATTCAGCACCGCTTCGGTTGCCTCGGCCGGATTGTATCACCCGGCGGGGATTTGCACAGCCCCGCCGTCGCCGTTCACATGCCTCAGGGGCTGGTGACCCGGTCTTTGACGTGCAGGGCGCGATTGGCCTCCATGACCAGGGCATAGCTGACCTTCTCGTAGGTCCGGAACACCATCAGGAGCCCGGCCCGCTCGTCGGGAAGCTCCACCGATCCCCGGTTGACGGGATCGCGGGCGGTGCCGCCGTCCTGATAGATTGCCAGCACATGGCCGGACTCCAGACCATCGCGGGCGCCCCGGCTCAGAATGACCACATTATGCTGGCCAATCTGCGAGAGGCCATTATGCACAGCGATAATATGGCCATTCACTTCCTCCTCGGGCGGCCGCGGGAAGAAATTAAATTCGAGCGTCTCTTCCTCTGCCGGCAGCAAATGATCGCCGTTGAGCACCTCCTGCCTGGCCCGTTCGATATTCAGGGTCGTCACGTCGTCCACGCCGGTCTTGCCGCGGGTCACCCGGGCTTCCGCCAGACGGAGGACTTCGTAGCCGAGGGTTTCGCCCGTCTCCGGATCCTTGTAGACCCGGCCGGGCCGAACCACCTCATAGCGGCCGATCGCCTCATCCTCGATATCCCGGACATAGATCGTGTTGTCGTTACTGCTGATCAGATGGCCTTCATAGCTGGAGACAATATAGGGGGCGTCATCCAGCTCATCTTTGCCGATCACCCGCGGGCGCTGCAAAAAGGGCGCAATCACCGATCGGGGAATGGTCGGAATGGCTTTATCGATCGGCTCGTAGCGTTCCCGCGGGGACAACCGGGTGGCCTCCCTGTCACGCGGTTCGGTAACGCCACCGCTGCCTTCCAGGGTCAGATAGGGCTCGCCGTCAGCTCCATGATAGAGCACAATCACATCCCCAGGGTAAATCAGGTGCGGATTGCGAATCTCGGGGTTGATATGCCAGACCTTTGGCCATAACCAGGGATCCTTGAGAAAGCGTCCGGCGATATCCCACAGGGTATCCCCCCGTTTGACCACATAACGCTCCGGGTAATCCGGCTTGAACACCGGTTTTTGCGGTTCGGCGTCGGGCGCTTCGTCGATTGTGTACGAGGTCGATTCAGGCGCCGAGGCCGGTTCGCGCTCCGGCGGGGCCGACCCACAGGCCGCCAGGCCCATGCCGAGCAAAACAATGGACAGGAAACGTGTCAAAATCGGGCCAGTCGGTTTATTATCTACCATGAAGGATCCCCTGTCAGAGGCCACTTGTTATTCGAGTTTAATTGACCTGGCACCGGGAACAAGAAACCCCTGTCAGACAGGCCCATAGCGAGTAGTATCACAGTACTATCATAATGTTAGCAGCTTTTTCTACACCCGTACTAGAGAAACGTCACGAAATCATATGGCAATGTTGAATATTTTGAATTATCCCGATGATCGGCTGCGCATCAAGGCGAAGCCGGTGACCGAGTTTGACGCCCGCCTGCACCGGCAGATCGACGACATGTTCGAGACCATGTACGCCGCGCCCGGCATCGGCCTGGCCGCCACCCAGGTGGATTTCCATCAGCGGCTGATCGTCATCGACGTCTCCGAGGACAGGAGTCAGCCGCTGGTACTGATCAATCCCGAGATCACCGAGAAGGACGGCATCCAGCAGATCGACGAAGGCTGCCTCTCCGTACCGGGCGTCTATGAACCGGTGGAGCGGGCCGAACATATTCGCCTCAAGACGCAGGATCGCGACGGCAATCCGCTGGAGATGGAAGCCGAAGGGCTGCTGGCGGTCTGTATCCAGCACGAGATGGATCATCTGGAGGGCAAGCTGTTCGTCGACTACCTCTCCGAACTCAAGCGCCAGCGCATCCGCAAAAAGCTGGAAAAACAGCAACGGCAGGCCGGATAAATCCGACAGTTGCTAGGTGCTAGTTTCTAGGTCCTAGAACCTAGCCCCTAGCACCTTGGCGGCGTCTAACAAGTCGCAACGCACCCAGGAAGTCGATGCCCTCTCAACAACGTCTAGTCTTCGCCGGCACCCCCGAGTTCGCCGCCACCGCCCTGCGGGCCCTGATCGAAGCGGGGCACGCGATCGTGGCCGTCTACACCCAGCCGGATCGCCCGGCGGGGCGGGGGCGCAGGCTGCAGCCGGGGCCGGTCAAGCAGCTGGCGCTGGAACACGGGATCCCGGTCTGCCAGCCGGAACATTTCAAGTCCGACGCCGCCCTGGCCGAACTGGCCGCCTGGCAGGCGGATCGGATGATCGTCGCCGCCTACGGGCTGCTGCTGCCGCAACAGGTCCTCGACATTCCGGCACACGGCTGCCTGAACATCCACGCCTCGCTGCTGCCGCGCTGGCGCGGCGCGGCACCGATCCAGCGGGCCATCCTGGCCGGTGACCGCGAGACCGGCGTCACCATCATGCAGATGGACGCCGGGCTGGATACCGGTGACATGCTGCTCAAATTGCCCTGTCCGATTGCCCCGGATGAGACCGGCGGCAGCCTGCACGACAAGCTGGCCGTTCTGGGCGGCAAAGCCATTGTGCAGGCGCTGGCTAACCTCGAACAGCTCCGGCCCGAGCCCCAGGACGATGCTCAGGCGACCTACGCCCGCAAGCTGGACAAGGCCGAGGCCCGGATCGACTGGCACAAACCGGCCGCCCGGCTGGCCCGCGAAGTGCACGCCTTCAACCCCTGGCCGGTGAGTCACACCCGGCTCGAGGGTGAGCCGCTGCGAATCTGGCAGGCCGAGGCACAGGAAATGTCCGGGGATGATTCAGATCAGGTACCTGGCACCGTAGTAAGCACTGACTCTGACGGGATCGACGTGGCCTGTGGGCAGGGCCTGTTACGACTGCAACAGATCCAGCCGGCCGGCAGCAAAGCCATGAGCGCCGCCGCCTTTCTCAACGGCCGCCCCGGCCGGCTGCAGGTGGGCATGCGGCTGGGTGACGATGGCGGCGAAGCGTCCTGATGAACGTCCGTCTCGCCTGCCTGCGGGTGCTGCAGCAGATTGTCCAGCAGGGCCAGAATCTGGATAACGCCCTGGACGGGATCCTGCCGCAGCTCGATCAGGTCCGCGATCAGGCGCTGTTGCAGCATCTGTGCTACGGAGTGATACGCTGGTATCCGCAACTCGACTTTCTGCTCGGGCAACTGCTGCACAAGCCGCTGAAGAAAAAAGACGCCGATCTGCGTCTGTTACTGCTGCTGGGGCTGTATCAGTTACGCTTCAGCCGGATCCCGGCCCACGCGGCGGTGGGCGAAACCGTCGCCGTGACCCAGAGCCTCAACAAGGCGTGGGCGCGCGGCATGGTCAATGCGGTATTGCGCAACTATCAGCGTCAACAGGCCGAACTCGATATCAAACTGGAACAGGACGCCCCGGCCCGCACGGCCCATCCCGCCTGGCTGCTGACCCACCTGCAGCAGGCCTGGCCCGACCAGTGGGAAGCGATCGTCGAGGCCAACAACACCCAGGCGCCGATGAGCCTGCGGGTCAACCGGCGCCTGGGCACGCGCGACGACTATATAAAGCGTCTGGCCGCGGCCGGACTCGAGGCCCGCGCCGCCGCCCACGGCGACAGCGGCGTGATTCTCGCCGAGCCCTGCCCGGTGGACCGGCTGCCCGGCTTTGCCGAGGGGCAGATCGCGGTCCAGGACGTCGCCGCCCAGCTGGCGGCACCGCTGCTGGATCCTCAACCCGGCGACCGGATCCTCGATGCCTGTGCCGCCCCCGGCGGCAAGACCGCCCATCTGCTCGAACAGCAGCCGGCAGTGCAGGAACTGGTCGCCCTGGATATCGATTCCCGGCGCCTGGAGCGCATCGCGCAAAATCTGAGTCGGCTGAATCTGCAGGCAACCCGGCTGGTGGGTGACGCCGCCCGGCCGGACGACTGGTGGGACGGCCAACTGTTCGATCGCATCCTGCTCGACGCGCCATGCAGCGCCACCGGCGTCATTCGCCGCCATCCCGATATCAAGCTGCATCGCCGCCAGCGCGATATCCCGGCGCTGTGCGCCACACAACATGCTATGCTGTTGGCGCTGTGGAACCTGCTTAAACCGGGCGGTACCCTGCTGTACGCCACCTGTTCGATCCTGCCGGAGGAGAACCGGCAACAGGTGGAACATTTTCTGGCCGCCGTGGACAATGCCCGGCACGTTGCCCTGCCGACAGGCTGGGGGCACGCCCAGTCGGCAGGGCAACAGATCCTGCCCGGCGAGGATGATATGGATGGCTTTTATTACGCACGTCTGGTCAAGACAAGCTGAGAGCGCAACCCCGGGGCCCGTCCGCTGGTTGCGCTATCTGCTGCTCGCGAGCGCCCTCGGCACGTCGAATACCGTCTTCGCCGATAACGGCTTTGTCATCCGCTCGGCCCAGCTGAGCCTGCACGGGACGGTCTATCACCTGGATGCGCGCATCAACTACCGCCTGTCGCAGGAAGCCGTCGATGCGGTCAAAAACGGGGTGCCCCTGATTATCGCCATCGATATCCGGGTGGATCGCAAGCGCCGCTGGTGGCTGGACAAGGAGCTGGCCACCCTGACCCAGAACTACCTGCTGCTCTATCACGCGCTGACCGAAAAATACGTGATTCACAATCTCAACAGCGGTATTCAGGAAAATTACGCCAACCTGGATACCGCTCTCTGGTCGCTCGGCCGAATCGATGGCCTGCCCCTGATAGACGCCAACCTGCTGAAGCCGGGCGCCGAATACGGCATTGAGCTGCGTGCCCGACTGGATATCGAATCCCTGCCGGCACCCATGCGACCCCTGGCCTATATTTCAAGTGACTGGCAACTGCAAAGCGACTGGTACTCATGGTCATTGGCTCGCTGATTCGCAAACTCTTCTCCGGCAGCGCGCCGATCATTATTCTGTTCGTCCTGCTGCTGACCTCGCTCTACCTGATGAGTGGCGCCACGCACAACTCGGCGCTGTTCGGCGAGCTCTACTCGCTGATGCTCGGGGTCAATATTCTGGCAATCTTCCTGTTGCTGGTTCTGATCGGCAAAAGCCTGTGGCAACTGATACAGCAATACCGCCGGAAGGACACGGGGACCCGGCTTACCGCCCGCCTGGTGGTGATGTTTGTCATTCTCTCGGTCACGCCGGTGTCGGTGGTCTATTACTTTTCACTCGATTTTATCAAGCGCGGGATCGACAGCTGGTTCGATGTGCGCGTCGAAAACGCCCTGAACGATGCACTGGAACTGAGTCAGGCATCACTGGGCGTGCGCATGCGTGAGTTGCTGCGCGAAACCCAGAGCCTGAGTCGCGAGCTGGCCAATACCCCCGATAATCTCAGCGCCCTGAAACTGAACGAACTCCATCAGGAGACCGACGCCTCCGAACTGACCCTGTTCTCGCGCAACGGCCGTATCATCGCCTCCAGTAACCTGGAGTCGACCCAGTTGCTGCCGGCCCGGCTGGATGACACCAGCCTGCATATGCTGCGTCAGGGCAATGACGATATCGGTCTGGTCCCGATCAGGGACAGCGGCCTGCACTTTCGCGCCGCGGTAATCCTGCCCGGCCCGGATGCTGTGACCGAACCGCGTATCCTGCAGGCCCTGTTTCCCGTGAACGAACGCATCAACACCCTGGCCGACAGTGTGCAGTCGGCGTTCAGCCAGTACCGGGAAGTGGCTTATCTGCGTACGCCGCTGAAATACAGCTTTATTCTCACCCTCTCGCTGGTGTTGTTGCTGAGTATTCTGGTGGCGATCTGGGCCGCGTTTTACGCGGCGCGACGCATGGTGCAGCCCATCTACGATCTGGTGGAGGGGACCCGCGAGGTGGCCGCCGGCAACTACGACAAACGGCTACCCCTGCCGGGCAAGGATGAGCTTGGCTTTCTGGTTCGCTCGTTCAACGAGATGACCCACAAGATCGCCATTGCCCAGCAACAGGCCCAGCAGAGTCAGCAACAACTGGAGACCCAGCACGCCTATCTGGAGGCGGTGCTCGCCAATCTCTCCTCGGGCGTGCTGACCCTGGATAACCGGCACACGCTGAATACCCACAACCTGGCCGCCAGCCAGATCCTCAATCTCGATCTGAGCCGCTATCAGGGTGCGCGACTGGATACGCTGGCCGACGCCGAACCCGCCACCCGACAACTGGTCAACGCGATCACCCAGTATCTCGATGCCGGCGAACAGGAGTGGCAGGAGCAGGTGACCCTGTTCGGTCCCAACGGCCGCAAGGTGTTGATGTGTCGCGGGACCCCGCTGCCCCACAGCAGTGATCGCGAAAGCGGCAGTATTATCGTCTTCGACGACATTACCGCGCTGATCCAGGCCCAGCGCAACGCCGCCTGGGGCGAAGTGGCCCGCCGTCTGGCCCACGAAATCAAAAACCCGCTGACCCCCATTCAGCTGGCCGCCGAGCGCCTGCGTCACAAATACCTGAAAACCATGCCGCAAGACGATGCCAACGTGCTGGACCGCTCCACCCACACCATCGTCCAGCAGGTCGAGACGCTCAAGGAGATGGTCAAGGCGTTCTCCGACTACGCCCGTATGCCGGAGTTGCAACTGGAAACGCTGGATCTGAACACGATCATCGACGAGGTCCTCGATCTCTATCGCACCAGTAACAACCAGATCCGCTTTACCCTGAAGCTGGATCCCAGCATGCCGCAAATCGAGGCCGATGCCGGCCGCCTGCGTCAGGTGCTGCACAACCTGTTCAAGAACGCGCTGGAAGCGATGGACTATGCCCGGGGCTCAAAGCTTCGGGTCACCACCCGGTGCGCCCGGCAGCAGAATTGCCGCTATGTGGAGCTGAAAATCGAGGACAGCGGCCCGGGCATTCCCGAGCAGCTGTTTGACCAGTTGTTCGACCCCTACGTTACCACCAAGCCCCGCGGCAGCGGCCTGGGTCTGGCCATTGTGAAAAAGATCGTCGAGGAACACGGCGGCATGCTCTGGGCGGAGAACAGCGCCGCCGGTGGCGCCACGGTGATTATCCGCCTGCCGGTGGTTTCCTCCGGCGGTGAAATAAGCGATACAATGGAGCCGGACTCCGAACAAACGATTAACCGCGATGATGATGCAGCCGCCTGAATCCGCCGCTCCCGCGCCTCCGCAACAGTCCGATACCTCGGCCGCCACGCCCTATATTCTGGTGGTCGATGACGAGCCGGATATTCGCCAGCTGCTGCAGGAGATCCTCGAGGACGAGGGTTACGAAATCGCCGTGGCAGAAGATGGCGAGACGGCACGCCAGCTGCACCGCCAGCGCCGGCCCGATCTGATTCTGCTGGATATCTGGATGCCGGACATCGACGGTATCACCCTGCTCAAGGAGTGGAAGGACGATGAACAACTCGGCACGCCGGTGATCATGATGTCGGGCCACGGTACCGTCGAAACCGCGGTCGAGGCCACCCGCCTGGGGGCTTATGACTTTATCGAAAAGCCGATCTCCCTGGCCAAGCTGCTGCTGACCATCGAACACGCCCTGGAAACCGACAAACTGCAGCGCGAAAACCAGGGGCTGCGCCGCCACAGCCTGGAGGTGCACGAGCCGATCGGCAAAAGCGCTGTCATGCAGAACCTGCGGGATCAACTACGGCGCATCGCGGAACATGACAGCTGGGTATTAATGCATGGCGAGCCGGGCTGCGGTATTCACATCGCCGCCCACTACCTGCATGATGCCAGCACCCGGCGCGACCGCCCCTTTATCGATGTCAATGTCTCCGGCCTGAACTCCGACAATGCCGCGCATGAACTGTTCGGTTCCGAAAAAACCGGCCCGATTTATTACGGCTTGCTGGAACAGGCCAGTGGCGGGACCCTGTTGTTGTATGACATTGCCGATATGGATACGGCGACCCAGGCCAGGCTCTATTCCGCCCTCGATGCGCAGAGTTTTTACCGGACCGGCGGTACCCAGCCCGTCGAATTGCGGGCACGCATTATCGCCGCCAGCCATCACGATCTGGAGCAGCGGGTGGCCGACGGCCTGTTCCGCAAGGACCTGTTCTATCTGTTGAATGTGGTACCGGTACGGGTCCCGGCCCTGCGCGAACATCGCGAGGATGTCCCGGAGCTGCTCAATTTTTTCACCAATCAACTGGTCGACCTGGAGAAGCTGCCCTATAGAAAGTTCACCATGGCGGCACAGAACCGATTGCGTAACTATGACTGGCCCGGTAACCTTCGCGAGCTGACCAACCTCATACAGCGACTTCTCATCGTCGGCTCGGGGCACGAGATCGATATAGACGAAATTGACGCTGCGCTGGGCGAAAGCGACACGACGAGCAGCAAGCGCGAGGTCCAGGTCAATTACGATCTCCCCTTGCGCGAGGCGCGCGAACAGTTCGAACGTGACTATCTTGAATACCAGCTGCGCAAGGCACGGGGCAGCGTCGGCAAAGTGGCCCAGGCGGTCGGCCTGGAGCGGACCCATCTGTATCGCAAGCTGCGCGCCCTGGGGATTGATCCGAAGAACATCAGCCACGACGGGTAATCCGAAGACAAACGTTTTATAATTTACTTTATAAAAAGTACAACACTGGATTTTTATGAAAATCATCATTCTCGGGGCCGGTCAGGTCGGCAGCTCACTGGCGGAGAATCTCGCCAGTGAAGCCAACGACATCACCCTGATTGACCAGCGCGAAGAGGTGCTGCAGGGCCTGCAGGATCGCCTGGACCTGCGCACCGTGATCGGCCATGCCTCCTATCCCGAAGTCCTGCAGCGTGCCGGCGCGGACGACGCCGACATGCTGATTGCCGTGACCGACAGTGACGAGACCAACATGGTCGCCTGCCAGGTCGCCTATACGGTCTTTCATACCCCGACCAAAATCGCCCGGGTCCGCTCGCTCGAATACCTCAAACATAACAATCTGTTCAGTCCGACGGCCCTGCCCATCGATGTACTGATCAGCCCCGAACAGTTGATCACCAATTATGTACAAAGCCTGATCAATCATCCCGGCGCCCTGCAGGTACTCGACTTTGCCGACGGACTGGTGCAACTGGTCGGTGTACGCGCCTATTACGGCGGGCCGCTGGTCGGCCACGAGCTGCGTACCCTGCGCAAGCACATGCCCGGCATCGAGGCGCGGGTGGCGGCCATCTACCGACGCGGCCGGCCCATCATCCCCGAAGGCCACACCGTGATAGAAGCCGACGACGAAGTCTTCTTCATCGCCGCCAGCAAGAATATCCGCAAGGTCATGAGCGAACTGCGGCGCCTGGACAAACCCTACAAGCGCATCATGATTGTCGGCGGCGGCAATATCGGCAAGCGGGTTGCCCAGTCACTGGAACGCAAGTACCAGGTCAAGCTCATTGACCATAACCTCGAGCGGACCCGCGCTATATCCAATGAACTCTCCAGGACCATGGTGCTGTGTGGCGACGCCGCTGACGAAGAGCTGCTGCTGGAAGAGAATATCGACAAGATCGATGTCTTCTGCGCCCTGACCAATGACGATGAAGCCAACATCCTCTCCTCGATGCTGGCCAAGCGACTCGGCGCCCGCAAGGCGATTACCCTGATCAACCGCGCCGCCTATGTGGATCTGATCCAGAGCGGGGAGATCGACATCGCCCTCTCCCCGCAACAATCCACCATCGGCAGTCTGCTCGCCCATGTGCGCCGCGGCGACGTGGTCAAGGTCCATTCCCTGCGCCGCGGCGCGGCCGAAGCCATCGAGGCCATCGCCCACGGCGATATCAACACCTCCCGGGTCGTTGGCCGCAAAGTCGAGGATCTCAAACTGCCGCCGGGCACCACCATCGGCGCGATCGTCCGCGATAACGAGGTCATCATCGCTCACCATGACACCCTGATCGAATCAGACGACCACGTCATTATGTTCCTGGTCGACAAGGCGCGCATCCCCGATGTCGAGCGGCTATTCCAGGTCAGCATCACTTTCATATAAATAACAAGGTATGAGTAACGAGGGACGAGTGACGAGGAGTATGGCTTCTGTGCATTTCATCAGTCTAAACCAGAGCACCAAATACCTGAGCCCCTCGTGTAGGGTGGATCAAGCGCAGCGGATCCACCTGCAATCTTGTCCTCGTCCCTCGTCACTCGTCACTCGGCCCTGTTCTTAATCATGCATTTGCTGGTTATTCAACGCATCCTGGGCATTCTGCTGATGATCTTCAGCCTGGCGATGCTGCCGCCGCTGTTTGTCTCCTTCCTTTATCTTAATATTACATTTGACGCATTCTTTTACAGTTTCGCGATCATTCTGATCAGCGGCATTATCCTGTGGTTGCCGGTCAAGAAGCAGAAGCAGGAACTTCGGATCCGGGACGGATTTCTGGTCGTCGCGCTGTTCTGGACCATTTTGAGTCTGTTCGGCGCCATCCCTTTCATTCTCTCGCCCGATCCGGCGGTTTCTATCACCGATGCGATTTTCGAGTCCTTCTCCGGGCTGACCACGACCGGTTCCACGGTCCTCACCGGCATCGATGACCTCCCCGAATCGATCCAGTTCTATCGCCAGCAACTGCAGTGGCTGGGCGGCATGGGGATTATCGTACTGGCGGTGGCCATCATACCCATGCTCGGCATCGGCGGCATGCAGCTGTATCGCGCCGAAACCCCAGGCCCGGTCAAGGACACCAAGATCACCCCTCGCATCACCGAGACGGCCAAGGCATTATGGTATATCTACCTGAGCCTGACCGTACTCTGTGCTCTGGGTTACTGGCTGGGCGGCATGAGCCTGTTTGACGCCATCGGGCACAGCTTTTCGACCGTGGCGATCGGCGGTTTTTCGACCCATGATGCCAGCATGGGGTACTTTATTGACAAGCCCATGATCGAGGTCGTGGCGATTATTTTCATGTTTCTCTCGGGCATTAACTTTGCGCTGCACTTCACCGCCTGGCGGCATCGTTCGCTGGCGTATTACCTGCTCGATTCCGAATTCCGGGCTTATGTGATTATTCTTATACTCGTTGCCCTGATAACCGTATTTTACCTGCATAACGAGAATGTCTTCCCCGGATTCGATCGGGCGCTACTGCACGGTGTATTTCAAACGGTGTCGATCGGCACCACAACCGGCTTCACCACTCACCAGTACCACCTGTGGCCCGGCTTTTTACCGGTCCTGCTGCTGTTTGTCAGTTTCATCGGCGCCTGCGCCTGGTCTACCGGCGGCGGGATGAAAGTCATTCGATTTTTATTGTTGCTCAAGCAGGGAATACGCGAGATCACCCGCATTGTTCATCCCCATGCGGTAATTCCGATCAAACTCGGCGGGAAACCGGTCTCGCCGCGAATTATCGATGCTATCTGGGGCTTTTTCTCCGCCTATGTCGCGGTCTTTGCCATCATGCTGCTGATCCTGATGATGACCGGACTGGATCAGATCACCGCCTTCTCCGCGGTGGCCGCCACCATCAACAACCTGGGCCCGGGGCTCGGTGAGGTCGGTGACAACTACGCCTCCCTGACCAATACCGCCAAATGGATCCTCTGCTTCTCCATGCTGCTCGGCCGCCTCGAGATCTTCACCCTGCTGGTGCTGTTGACCCCGGCCTTCTGGCGCCGCTAGCTTTTCTATCAAAATCTACTTACCGCAGAGACGCCCGCCCTTCGGGCAGTGACGAGGGACGAGGTACTGGGTACGAGGCAATTAAGCCACTTCAGCTTACACAGAAGTGGCTCGTTGAAGACTCATAAACAATATTTCTTTGCGACCTCTGTGCTAATGGCTTTTATTGTTTTTCAGCCTCGCAGCCCTTATCCTTGTGGCATGTCCATGATCAACAACCTCGAAAAAATGCTCGCCGACGGCCAGGACAGCCTGCTGCTGCGCTTCGGCCTGGGACAGGCCTATTACAAGGAAGGGCATTACGACAACGCCATCGCCCATCTGCAACGCGCCCTGCAATTCGACGGCGAATACTCCGCCGCCTGGAAGCTGCTCGGTCAGGCTCATGCCGACAGCGGCGATCAGCAGCAGGCCATCGCCACCTATGAAAAGGGTATCGAGGTCGCGGAAAAGAAAGGCGATATGCAGGCGGCCAAGGAGATGCGGGTGTTTCTCAAGCGCCTGCTAAAACAGGCTGAGCAATAAAATCTGTTTAAATTTAATCCAGCTTCCAGGCTGAACAGACTACTGATGCTGATGCCGATAAAAACACAAGTTACTGTCGTACATGTCAGGAACATACCTCACAATTATTTCACATAATAATTACAAGTATATATTCAAAAGAGCTCTCTGGTTAAAGGATCTGAGGTCTGAGTGCATCAACCTTAATTAAAGCTACAGTATTGAAAACCGGTACCCCACACCCTGAACCGTCATGATAAATCGTGGTTGCGCCGGATTGTCTCCCAGTTTTTGTCGTAATTGCCCAACCAATACGCGTAAATAGTGAACATCGTCCTGGTGAGTACTATCCCATATTTCCCGGATAATTTGCTGATGCGTTAATACCTGCCCATGTGAGGAAACCAGTAAACGAAGCAGTGTATATTCCTTTTTTGAAAGATGAACGGCCGTGCCGTCAACAGTGACTTCGCGCGTAGTGAAGTCAACATGGAGTCCCTGGGACTCAAAAACTGTCGCTGAATTCGATGAGTCATCAGAGCTACGTAAAATAGCTCGAACTCTGGCCATCAATTCACCAATACCAAACGGCTTTGTTACATAATCGTTCGCACCTGCATCCAACGCCTGAACTTTATCAGTTTCGGAGGCACGCACTGACAATACCAGAACAGGTATTTGCGACCATTCTCGAAGTTGCTCTATAAAGTTCTGGCCATCCAGATCCGGCAGCCCCAAATCAAGTATAACAAGATCCGGATTGAGTGAAGTTACAAGCATTAGTCCTTCCTCGCCAAGACGAGCTTCATACACTATGTAATTATGTGCCTCCAGACTAATTCTAAGAAATTTTCTGATTTGCGACTCATCTTCAACGACGAGTATTTTTATTGCTGATTCAGACGACATATTCAATTTTCTGGTATTTCAATCGGAATAATTATTTGCATACAGGTTCCTGTCCCTTGCAACCCATCCTTTGCAGTAACGGTACCTCCATGTGCCGCTATCATTCCTCGGCAAATTGCCAGCCCGAGACCCGTACCCTGTAATTGGCCACGATCGCCTTGACGTATGGTGTAAAACATATCAAACACCTTCTCTCTTTCTTTTTCTGGTATACCGGGCCCTTCATCACAGACATTGATTTTTAAATTCCCTCCAGAGTCAATGGCCGTGATCGTAACAACACCATCTTCAGGCGTGAAGCGAATAGCATTATCCATAAGATTGACGACCGCTTGTTCTATCAACACCCCATGAACCCAGATCACTGGCACGTCGTTTGTCACAGAAGTATTAATCGTAACTTTATCCTTAAATACGCTCGCGCGATTAATTGCACTGGATATTATATCGTGCAGGTCTACCCATTCTCGCTGAAGCTTCAGCTTTCCTTGCCCAAGACGGGTCATATCCAGCAAATTCTGGATATGACGATCAAGCCGCTGAGCTTCCGTGGTTACGGTAGATAATAAGTCTTTTCTGTCA
Source organism: Thiohalophilus thiocyanatoxydans (assembly GCF_004366735.1). Taxonomy (GTDB): domain Bacteria; phylum Pseudomonadota; class Gammaproteobacteria; order UBA6429; family Thiohalophilaceae; genus Thiohalophilus; species Thiohalophilus thiocyanatoxydans. Next base: position 87,582 of record NZ_SOQX01000001.1, read on the forward strand.
GTTGTACTGAATGAATCTCCGTATTCCATAAGGCTTGTTGTGGAACCGATAATAGAGGCAAGCGGCGTCCTCAGATCGTGTGAAATTGAGGAAAGTAATGCAGAACGCAATTGCTCTGTTTCTGTAACCAGTTTGGCTTGCTCAAGATCCTCGACCAACTGTGTCCGATCCAGCGCAATAGTCGCCTGATCACACAAACTCTTGGTCAGCTCAAGTTGCTCATCATCCAGAATACCATCTATCACAACCATACCTACTACGCCAGTGCGCGTTGCCAGCCTGATCGCATGCAACTCTGGCGCTGCTTCGCTATTCACTAACCCCTGATTCCAGACAAGTTTTAACCTATCCGATGCAATTGGTATCGGGTTGTTTGCTGTAGCCCGCTGTTCGGGTTCTTCATCTTCGCCAGTGGCCATTGTAAATACCTGGACAGGTCTTTCCAATGATTTGGCCAGATGGTCCGCCAGGGATTCCAAAACTGTAGATTCGCTTGCCGCTGAGGACATGCGTCGACTAAATTCATACAGATTCGATATGCGCTGAAGAGATGTCCGGCGTTTCGCAATCTCCAGATGCATACGGGCGGCCAGATTCCCTGTGATTGCGGCAATAATGAGGAAAAAAAGCAAGGTGGCCACATCACCGTCATCAGCAACCTCAAAGGTATAGTAGGGGGGAGTAAAGAAAAAATTATACGCCAAAAAGCTCACGATGCTTGAGAGCAATGACGGCCCCAGTCCTGTTCGGGCAGAGACAACCAGCACACCTGTGAGGAATAAAAGCGACAATGATGCGTGAGGCATCAGCCGATTAACAAGAAATGCTAGGCTTATAGTGGCAACAACCACCATTCCTGCAAAAAGATACTTCTTCTTGTCGGTATTGGTTGAGAAAAGAGGCTTCATTTTTCCCATCGAACCTGAGTTCCAATCACGATATCAGAAATTTAATGTCCCAGACAGAATGCCTGAAAAATATAAAAAAACCGTAAAATTTTTATATTATTTTTATATGACTTTATCCACTGAGAATTCGATACTCTGCCGCAAATAAGCTCTATTTCAGATAAGTAATTCGCAAGTCGCCTTTCTCTCGCAAATACTTGACTGTTTTGCACAACTTTATCACTGCATTATTAATCTTGTGGGACAAAGTAGCTCAGAACTGCGATTTCCTGGCTCGTTTGTAGGTGATTCGAGTATATGCATTGGCGTGCAATAACCCGGTTATTCGGCATTTTGATGATGCTGTATAGCCTGAGTTTCCTGCCTTCAGTTGGCATTGCCATTCTGTATGACGATGGCCAGGCTATTATTTTCGGCTTGTCGCTCTTGATTACCTTCGTCGGCGGTTTGTTTCTCTGGTTTCCAAACATCCGTCAGCGCGCTGAACTATCCGTACGTGACGGCTTTCTGGTTGTAACACTATTCTGGGCAATACTCGGTATGGTGGGGGCGCTGCCCTTTATCCTGGGTCTCCATCTCAGTATAACGGATGCGGTATTCGAGTCTATATCCGGGTTTACCACCACCGGGGCCACTGTCATTGCAGGACTGGATCAGCTACCGCCCTCTATTTTATACCATCGTCAACAGATTCAATGGCTTGGTGGCATGGGTGTCATTGTTCTGGCCGTCGCGATACTGCCTCTGCTCGGTGTTGGCGGAATGCAGTTGTACCGCGCCGAAGCTTCAGGCGTCGCAAAACAGGAAAAAATCACTCCAAGAATCGCCGAGACTGCCCGTGCGCTCTGGATTATTTACCTGGTACTGACACTGGCCTGTGCCATTGCATACTGGATAGCCGGCATGAATCTGTTTGATGCGGTCGGCCACGCCTTCACTACCGTCGCGACCGGTGGCTTTTCCACCCATGATGCCAGCATTGCACACTTCAACAGCATCGCCATTGAAATCATAGCCATTGTCTTCATGCTGGCCGGTGGTGTTAATTTCGCCATTCATTTTGTCGCCTGGCGCCGTATGACATTGCGGCCTTATGTAAATGATCCGGAAGTCCGAAGTTACGGATACATATTTATGCTCGGGCTATTGATTATTACCCTGAGTTTGTACCTGGCAGGGGAATACACCGGCGCCTCGAGTTCCCTGCGTTATGCCGCCTTTCAGGTGACCTCGATCCTTACCAGCACCGGCTTTACTACTGCGGATTTTTCACTCTGGCCTTTGCATATTCCATTGGTACTGGTGATCTTGTCCTTCACGGGTAGCTGTGCCGGATCAACCGCAGGCGGAATAAAAATCATCCGTATCATCCTGTTAGCCAAACTGGGATTACGACAATTATTTCAGCTTGCTCACCCACAAGCCATCTCCGTCGTCAAGCTGGGAGGAAAGGCAATATCTGAAGAAGTTCTTTATTCGGTATGGGGCTTTTATGTGCTGTATATTGTCACAGCACTGCTGTTAACCGTTGCCATGATGGCCGCCGGCCTGGACCTTGAATCCGCATTTGGGGCTGTTGTTGCAACAATCAATCTATTAGGTCCCGGCCTGGGTGATGTTGCGAGTAATTTTTCCGGAGTCAATGCCGTAATCAAATGGCTGGGCGTTTTCGGTATGCTGGTAGGCCGGCTGGAAGTCTTCACCCTGTTGATTCTGTTCCTTCCAGCCTACTGGCGGCATTAAAAACTCAAATGGTTAACGTACGGGGATAAAGATGAGAATTATTATCCTGGGAGCAGGCCAGGTTGGCCGCACGATGGCGGAGAGGCTATCGACCGAAGATAATGATGTCACTGTCGTTGACACACAGCCGGAACTGCTAAAGCATATTCAGGACCGATATGATATACGTACTGTAACAGGACATGCCTCGCACCCGGATGTTCTTGAAAAAGCCCGAATTGAAGATGCGGATCTGGTCCTTGCTGTCACCAACAGTGATGAAACAAACATGGTTGCCTGCCAAATTGCCCATTCGCTTTTTCATACACCGACGCGACTGGCCCGTGTTCGTTCAGCTGGATACCTGACCCATCCCGAGCTTTTCACTCCTGAAGCGATACCGATAGATTTCATTATTAGTCCGGAACAATTAGTGACCCGGTTTATCGAAAATCTGATCGAATTTCCGGGCGCACTTCAGATCCTGGACTTTGCCGAGGGTCGAGCACAACTGGTGGCGGTTCGTGCCCACTATGGCGGTGGCCTGGTTGGCAAAGAGTTACGTCATATCAATGAGTTACTTCCAAAAATCGATGCCAGGATTGTGGCCATTTATCGTCGAAAACGGGCGATTATTCCGACCGCGCGAACCGTCATCGAGTCCGATGATGAAGTCTTTTTCCTTGCCGGCAAACAACATATACGCAAGGTAATTACAGCATTTCGCCATACGGATAAATCCAATAGAAAGATCATAATCGCGGGTGGCGGAAATATTGGCATGGCCTTAGCCAAGCAGCTGGAGTCAATCTATCATGTCAAGATTATTGAGAATAACCGAGCAAGAGGTCGTTACCTTGTCGAATCACTCGGCAAGACTGTTGTATTAAACGGTGACGCGGCTGATGAACACCTGTTACGAGAGGAGGATATCGAGAATATTGATATGTATTGCGCCGTAACCAATGATGATGAAGTCAATATCCTCTCAGCCATGCTGGCTAAACGCCTCGGTGCACGCAAGGTTCTATCGATAATCAACCGACCAGGCTATGTGGATCTGGCACAGGGCGGACCTGTAGATATCGCCGTCTCCCCCGCACAAATCACCATTGGCGCATTATTAGCCTATATCCGTCGCGGCGACATCGTCAGGGTCCATTCTTTGCGCAGAGGTGCTGCAGAGGCTATAGAAGTGATAGCCCATGGTGACCGTGAAACATCACATGTCGTGGGTAGAGAAATTGGCGAATTATCCCTCCCTGAAGGGACAACAATCGGCGTTATAGCGCGTGGTGACAAATTGCTGTTTCCAGATAAGCATGTAGTAATCGAGCCGGAAGACCATGTAGTACTGTTTTTAGTGGACAAATCGCACGTACAGGATGTGGAAAGGTTATTCCAGGTCGCAATCACTTTCTTTTAATAGCAGGTTACTATGCCAGATCTCGATCAATATGAAATGGATTGTTTAAGGAGAATTTCGGCTCAAGCCTCTGATTCTGTTGTCCCCTGTTCCGGATCCATAATACAACGTTTATTATCATTAGGATTGATCGAAAAGCGCACGACTACAAGATTGCCACTGGAGATGTCTCGCCAGACTTATCGTATCACCCCATCGGGTTTGAAATTAATAGCAAAATCAGGTTCCAGATAATAATCACAATCATCGTTCCCCATAGGAAACTCCCGTGTACGAAGCTTCTGACAATGCCGTCCGGCTGACTCATCACAATACTAAATACAATCTTTAGCAAGAGTTCTACAGCTACCTGCTACTTACTCTGAACTGTTAGTTCTGATTATTCCACTGTCACCGATTTGGCAAGATTACGCGGCTGATCCACATCGGTCCCCTTGAGCAAAGCGACGTGATAGGCCAGCAGTTGCAGCGGCACGCTGTAGATGATGGGGGAGATGGCGATATCGACCGGGGCGATTTCCAGGATTGTCACCCCTTCGCCGGCGCTCATTCCGGCGTGCTGATCGGCAAACACATACAGCTTGCCGCCGCGCGCGCGCACTTCCTGCAGGTTGGACTTGAGCTTGTCCAGCAATTTGTCATTGGGGGCCACGGCGACGATCGGCACGTCGGCATCGACCAGGGCCAGCGGGCCGTGCTTGAGCTCACCGGCGGGATAGCCTTCGGCATGGATGTAGGAGATCTCTTTTAACTTGAGTGCGCCTTCCAGCGCCACCGGGTACATCATGCCGCGTCCCAGGAACAGGGCGTGATGTTTGTCGGCAAAATTTTCGGCCAGTTTTTCAATCTTGCTGTCCAGCTTGAGCACGTCCTCGATCATGCCGGGCAACTGACGTAATTGCTCGACGACCTTGGCTTCCATGTCCCTGGGCAGACCGTTACGCCGCGCCAGAACAATCAGCAACAGCAATATCGCCACCAGCTGGGTGGTGAAGGCCTTGGTCGAGGCGACGCCGATCTCCGGGCCGGCACGGGTCATCAGTGACAGTTCCGACTCGCGGACCAGTGAGCTTTCCGGCACGTTACAGATCGCCAGGGTATGCGCATAGCCGACTTCCTTGGCCAGGCGCAGGGCGGCGAGGGTATCGGCGGTCTCACCGGACTGGGAAATGGTGACAAACAGCGTATTCGGCTGCACGACTTGCCGCCGATAACGAAACTCGCTGGCCACCTCGACATTGCAGGGCAGACGGGTGACTGACTCGAAACCGTATTTGGCGATCATCCCGGCGTGGTAACTGGTGCCGCAGGCGACGATCTGAATATTGCGGACCTGTTTGAATATGCTCGCCGCTTTGGGTCCGAAACTGGCTTCCAGCACGGTGTCTTCGGTCAGACGCCCTTCCAGGGTTTCGGCGATCGCCTGCGGCTGCTCGTAAATTTCCTTGAGCATGTAGTGTGCGTATTCACCGCGCTCGACCGCATCACTGCTGAGTTTGCTCTCGTGGACGGGGCGTGTCACCGGTTGCCGGTTCAGATCGTAAATTTTGACCCCGTCACGCGCCAGTACCGCCACATCCCCTTCTTCGAGGATGTAAAACCGGTTAGTCACCGGTAACAGCGCGGCCATGTCGGAGGCGATGAAGTTTTCCTCCTCGCCAATGCCAATCACCAGTGGCGAACCGCGTCGCGCCGCCACCAGCTTGTCCGGCTCGGCGTTATAGACGACCCCCAGCGCATAGGCGCCTTCCAGATCATCGACCGTATCCTGCACGGCCAGCAGCAGCTCCTTGCCCTGATTGAGATGCTTGTGCAGCTGATGGACGATGACCTCGGAGTCGGTATCGGAGGTAAACAGGTATTCTTCGGCCTGCTGGGTATGCTTGAGGCCCTCGAAATTCTCGATAATCCCGTTATGCACCAGTGCGACGGATTGCTTGCACACATGGGGATGGGCGTTACGGGTGGCCGGCTCGCCGTGGGTGGCCCAGCGGGTATGGCCGATACCGATCTTGCCGTTGATCGGTAACTTTGTCAGCTCCTGTTGCAGATTGGCGATCTTGCCGACCGTGCGCACCCGGGTCAGACAGGCCTGCTCATCCAGCACCGCCACGCCGGCCGAATCATAACCGCGATACTCCAGCCGCTTCAGTCCGTCGACCAGTACCGGGGTGATGTCCCGGTTTGCAATGCCACCAACGATTCCACACATAATTACAGGGCCGAGGGACGAGGGCCGAGGGACGAGGACTTTCTATTTAATACTGTACTATTGGCGACCATAACTCCTCCATCACAAACATTACCTTGCCGCGAAATATTCAAAAACATACTTTCTCTTTTCCTCGTCACTCGTCCCTCGTCCCTCGTCCCTTTTCTTTCGTCGGTCGCTTCCAGCCCGTGACGGTTTTCTGTTTGGTTCGGCTCAGGGTCAGGGCGTTTTCAGGGGCGTCACTGGTCAGCGTGGTGCCGGCGCCGATGGTGGCGCCATCGCCGATCTTCACCGGGGCCACCAGCTGGCAGTCGGAACCGATGAAGGTGTCATCACCGATTTCGGTGCGATGCTTGTTGGCGCCGTCGTAATTGCAGGTGATCACGCCGGCGCCGATGTTGCTGCGCTCGCCAATCGTGGTATCGCCGACATAACTCAGGTGATTGATCTTGCTGCCGGCGCCGACCTGGCTGTTTTTCAGCTCGACAAAATTGCCGATGTGGGTCTGCGCTGCCAGTTCGGTGCCGGGGCGAATCCGGGCAAAGGGGCCGATGCGGCTGCCCGCGCCGATGCGGGTATTTTCGATCACGCTCATAGGCAGCACCTGCACGCCCTCGGCCAGTTCGCAATCCTTCAGCACACAGTTGGCACCCACTGACACGTTATCAGCCAGTGTGACGTGTCCCTCGATGATGACGTTGATATCCAGGGTGACATCCTGGCCGCTGGTGAGCTTGCCGCGAATATCGAGGCGCTGCGGATCGGCCAGCGTGACGCCCTGCTGCATCAGGCGTTCGGCCTGCTGCTGCTGATAGATGCGCTCCAGCTGCGCCAGTTGCTGGCGGCTGTTGACGCCCAGCACTTCAAAGGGATCGGCGGGATGGCTCACCCGTACGCCAACCCCGTCATTCACCGCCATGGCGATAATGTCGGTCAGGTAGTATTCGCCCTGGGCGTTGTTATTCTCCAGGCGTCCGAGCCAGGTCTTCAATTTGCCGCCATTGACGGCCAGGATGCCGGTATTCACCTCGCTGATGCGCCGCTGATTCTCATCGGCATCCTTGTGTTCGACAATGGCCGTCACCTGCCCGTGTTCATCACGCACGATGCGCCCGTAACCGCTCGGATCGTCCAGATGGACAGTCAGCAAACAGAGTTCGCGATCGGCGTATTCGCTCAGCAGGGCCAGGGTCTCGGCCGACAGTAACGGGACATCGCCGTAGAGCACCAGGACGATGTCCTCATCCGCCACCCCGGGCACCGCCTGCATTACGGCGTGCCCCGTGCCCAGTTGTTCCGCCTGCAGAACCCAGTTGATGGCGGGATCGGCAATCTGTTGCGGCACCTGCTCGCCGCCGTGCCCGTAGACCACGCTCAGCCTGGTCGGCAGCAGTTCGCGGGCAGTGTCGATGGTGTGTTGCAACATGGGCTTGCCGGCCAGCGGGTGCAGTACCTTGGGCAGGGTGGAACGCATGCGGGTGCCCTGGCCGGCGGCGAGGATGACGATATTCAGTTGCGGTTTGCCCATGCGGCGATTGTAGCGCGTCAGACGAATTAATTCAGCGTGCGCTTTTGTGCGGGATCGCCGACCGGTTGACCCGTGCCGCTCCCCTGCCCGGAGGCATCGCGAATGCCGATGATGTTGATGATAAAGACCACCGTCTTGCCGACAAACGGCGGGTTCCCGTCAAACTCGATGCGCCCGTCCTCGATTCGGCTCACGCGCATGGTCACACTCTCGCCGGCGGCGTCCTGGAACGTGGCTTCGGCGCCGAGCCGCTGGTACTCGCGGGGGACGTTCTTCAGCGCATCGGAAAAAGTCAGACCCGGATCATACTGACCAAACCCCTCTTCCGGGGTCAGGGTCACTTTCACCACATCCCCCACCTGGTGGCCCTCCAGCGCCCGGATCACCTTGGGAAACATTCGCTCATCCTGATCGTGCACGTAATCGTGGGGGATATCCGACTGCTCGAGGACTTCGCCGCTTTCGTCGGTAATCGTGTAGACAAAGGTGACGATCCTGTTCTTTTCCACCCGTTCTTCAGCCATGACATCTTCTCTTGATCATAATTGCATGGGCGACTGCGGCGACGCCAGCAGCGCAATGTCAGGTAGCGCTGCGTGCAACCTGACCGGCGTCTCGCCCCGTCAAAACCGGGGTCCACCAATCAATGACCGGATTCCGGCATCCGCGGAATGACTTGATTGGCGGTTCCCCCAAACGACAAAGGGGCAGTATAACAACTGCCCCTTTGCTCTGACACATCCATTAATTGCCGGGAGACGATCAGCGTTTCTTGCGCATCTTCTGGATCGTCTGCAGCTGGGCCACCGCCTCGGCCAGTTGGGCCTGGGCTTCGGCCAGCTCCATTTCGCCGGTCCGGTCCTTGAGTTCCTGCTCGGCGGCCTGTTTGGCCTCCAGCGCGGCGGCCTCGTCGAGATCGTGGGCACGTACCGCGGTATCCGACAGGACGGTCACGTGGTGCGGCTGCACTTCGAGAATCCCGCCGGAGACATAGAAGCTCTCTTCCTCGCCACCCGGCAGGGTGACGCGGACTTCCCCGGGCTTGAGCGGCGACAGCAGCTGGGTGTGGCGGGGATAGATCCCCACCTCGCCCGTGCTGGCCGGCGCCACCACGACTTCCGCCGTGCCGGAGAAGATCTCCGCTTCGGCGCTTACGATATCAAGATGCATGGTCATGGCCATGTTTCACTCCTCGCCCGCTCAAAGGGACTTGGCTTTTTCCAGGGCTTCTTCGATGGTACCCACCATGTAGAAGGCCTGTTCCGGGATGTTGTCGTATTCACCCTCGACAATCCCCTTGAAGCCGCGAATGGTGTCTTTCAGGGAGACATATTTCCCCTGCGCACCGGTAAACACTTCCGCCACGAAGAACGGCTGGGAGAGATAGCGCTGAATCTTGCGCGCGCGGGATACGGCCAGCTTGTCCTCTTCGGAGAGCTCATCCATCCCGAGGATGGCGATGATGTCCTTCAGCTCTTTATAGCGCTGCAGGGTCCCCTGTACCGCACGGGCCACGTCGTAGTGCTCGTCACCGATGACCAGCGGATCCAGCTGGCGGGAGGTGGAATCCAGCGGATCCACCGCCGGGTAGATCCCCAGCTCGGCGATCTGACGGGAGAGTACCAGGGTCGCATCCAGATGCGAGAAGGTGGTCGCCGGCGACGGGTCGGTCAAATCGTCCGCGGGCACGTAAACGGCCTGGAATGAGGTGATGGAACCGGTCTTGGTGGAGGTGATGCGTTCCTGCAGGACACCCATCTCCTCGGCCAGGGTCGGCTGATAACCCACCGCGGAAGGCATACGGCCCAGCAGGGCCGACACTTCGGTCCCGGCCAGGGTGTAACGGTAGATGTTATCGATAAACATCAGAACGTCACGGCCTTCGTCACGGAAGTACTCGGCCATGGTCAGACCGGTCAGGGCGACACGCAGACGGTTACCCGGCGGTTCGTTCATCTGGCCGTAAACCAGCGCCACTTTATCGAGTACGCCCGATTCGGTCATTTCGTGATAGAAGTCGTTACCTTCACGAGTTCGTTCGCCCACACCCGCGAACACGGAGTAACCACTGTGCTCCATGGCGATGTTACGAATCAGCTCCATCAGGGTTACGGTCTTGCCGACACCGGCACCCCCGAACAACCCGATCTTGCCACCCTTGGCGATGGGCATGACCAGGTCGATAACCTTGATCCCGGTTTCGAAAATCTCGATCCCGGTGGCCTGCTCCGCATAGGTCGGCGGCTTGCGGTGAATCGGCATGGCGTCGTCGGCACCGATGGGACCCTGTTCGTCCACCGGGTTACCCAGCACGTCCATGATCCGGCCGAGGGTCTTGGTACCCACCGGCACGGTGATCGGCGCGCCGGTGTTGGTCACCGCGGTTTCACGCTTGATCCCTTCCGAGCTGCCCATGGCGATAGTCCGTACCACGCCGTCGCCCAGCTGCTGCTGAACTTCCAGCGTCAGGCCGGTTTCCTCGACTGTCAGTGCGTCATACACTTTCGGCATCCGGTCACGCGGGAATTCCACGTCGATGACCGCACCGATGATTTGTACGATTTTTCCAGAACTCATTGTCAGTTCCCCTGTAACTTTGCTTGAAATCTGTTATACCGCCGCGGCGCCCGATACGATCTCGGACAGCTCCTGGGTGATGGCGGCCTGGCGGGCCTTGTTGTAGGCCAGCTGCAGGTCATCAATCAGGTTGCCGGCATTGTCGGAAGCGGCCTTCATTGCCACCATCCGGGCTGCCATTTCACAGGCGACGTTCTCTACCACGCCCTGGTAAACCTGGGACTCGATATAGCGCACCAGCAGGCCGTCGAGTACTTCCTTGGCATCCGGTTCGTAAATGTAGTCCCAGTGGTATTCGAGCTGTTCATCTTTCTCGGCGGAGGCCACCGGCAGCAACTGTTCGATCGTCGGCTGCTGGGTCATGGTGTTGACGAAGCGGTTATAGACCACGAACAGGCGATCGATCTCGCCGTTGTCGTAGGCATCCAGCATGACCTTGACGGTACCGATGACATCAGTCAGCGACGGCGCGTCACCCAGATGGGTCGTCTGCGCCTTGATGTTGCCGGTCAGCCGCTTGAAAAAACCCAGCGCCTTCTGGCCGACGGTGCAGAAGTCCATCTCGACATTCTGATCCTGCCATTGCTTCATGTCGTTGAGCACGACCTTGAACATGTTGTTGTTCAGGCCGCCGCACAGACCGCGGTCGGACGAGATGATGATGTAGCCGACCCGCTTGACCTCGCGCTCCTGCAGATACGCATGGTGATACTCGGGATGGGCAAAGGCCAGATGATCAATCACGCCCCGCATCTTGTCCGCGTAGGGACGTGAGCTGGACATCCGATCCTGCGCCTTGCGCATCTTGCTCGCCGCCACCATCTCCATGGCGCTGGTGATCTTCTGCGTATTTTTAACGCTGTTGATCTGAGTGCGTATTTCTTTGCCGCTCGCCATCGCGATAAACCCCGCTTACCAGGTACTGCTGGCTTTGAATTTCTCGATTGCCGCTTTCATGGTCGCTGCAATCTCGTCGTTGTAGTCGCCGCTGTCGTTGATTTGCTTGAGCAGATCCGACTGGTTCGACCGCAGATAGGCCAGCATGGCCTGTTCGAAGTCGACCACTTTTTTGACATCCACGTCATCCAGGAAGCCTTCGCTGGCGGCGTACAGGGAGAACGCCTGTTCGGCGACACTCATCGGCGCATACTGCTTCTGCTTCATCAGCTCGGTCACGCGCTGACCCCGTTCGATCTGCTTGCGGGTGGACTCGTCCAGATCCGAAGCAAACTGGGCGAAGGCCGCCAGCTCGCGATACTGGGCCAGCATCAGGCGCACACCGCCGCCGAGCTTCTTGACGATCTTGGTCTGGGCGGCACCGCCGACACGGGAAACCGACAGACCGGCGTTGATGGCCGGGCGGATACCCGCGTTAAACAGATCCGATTCGAGGAAGATCTGACCGTCGGTGATGGAGATCACGTTGGTCGGGACGAACGCGGAAACGTCACCGGCCTGGGTTTCGATGATCGGCAGCGCGGTCAGTGAACCGGTCTTGCCTTTCACCTCGCCGTTGGAGGCCTTCTCGACATATTCCTCGTTAACCCGCGCGGCACGTTCCAGCAGACGAGAGTGCAGATAGAAGACGTCACCGGGATAGGCTTCACGACCCGGCGGACGACGCAGCAGCAGGGACACCTGGCGATAACCCCAGGCCTGCTTGGTCAGATCGTCGTAGATGATCAGGGCGTCTTCACCGCGATCGCGGAAGTATTCACCCATGGAGCAACCGGCATACGGGGCCAGAAACTGCATGGCCGCCGATTCGGAAGCGCCGGCGGCAACCACGATAGTGTGTTCCATGGCACCGTGCTCTTCCAGCTTGCGGACCACACCGGCCACGGAAGACTGCTTCTGTCCGACAGCGACGTAGATACATTTCACGCCGGTGCCTTTCTGGTTGATGATGGCATCGACCGCGACGGCGGTTTTACCGGTCTGACGGTCGCCGATGATCAACTCACGCTGACCGCGGCCGACCGGCACCATCGCGTCGATGGCCTTCAGGCCGGTCTGTACCGGCTGGTCAACTGACTTACGCCAGTACACACCCGGCGCCACTTTTTCGACCGGGGCGGGCACGGCGTTTTCAATCGGGCCCTTGCCGTCAATGGGATTACCCAGGGCGTCGACCACGCGGCCCAGCAGGGCTTCACCGGTCGGCACTTCGAGGATGCGGCCGGTACATTTGACCTTGTCGCCTTCGGTGAGGTGTTCGTAGTCACCCAGAATAACCGCACCGACGGAATCGCGTTCGAGGTTGAGCGCCATACCGAAGGTGTTGCCGGGAAATTCGATCATCTCGCCCGCCATGACGTCATCAAGACCGTGAATGCGGACCACGCCATCCGCCAGGGCGACGATGGTGCCTTCATTGCGAGCCTCGGAAGCGGCTTCGAAACCTTCGATGCGCTTCTTGATCAGGTCGCTGATTTCAGATGGATTCAGTTGCATGATTGATATCCTTGTTAAAACCTTAATGCATCAGTGTATTAGTCAGCCGCTCTAACTGACCTGTGACAGAAGCATCAATGACCAGGTCTCCGGCTCGGATGATCGCACCACCTATCAGTGATTCATCGGTCGTGTTGACCAGTGTCACTTCACGTCCCAGACGATTTTTCAACGCGGCGATCATGGCCTGCTGTTGCTCATCGGAGAGGGGATACGGCGTCGTCACTTCTGCTTCGACTGTCTTTTCTGCTTCTGCGCGCTGTTCTTCGAACTGCTGGGCAATTTCGGGCAGTACCGTCAGGCGTCTGTTCTCAGCCAGAACCGTGAGCATGCTCTTGCCCTGCTCGTTGAGCTTGTCGGCGCAAACATCAGTGAACAGTTTGATCTTGGCCTCCTGACTGATCTCCGGATTACCGACCAGATCCATCGCGGCATCATCCGCCGCGACAGCAGCCAGCCACTGCAGCATTTCGGACCACTCTTTTAATTTGCCCTGCTGCTGCGCCAGATCAAAGGCGGCCTGCGCATAGGGACGTGCAATGGTGCTTTTCTCTGCCATAGTTCAGACCCCTAAATTTGCGCCACCAGATCCTTGAGCAGATCTTCGTTGGCCTTGGCATCGATCTCGCGCTTGAGAATCTTGCCGGCGCCGGCAACCGCCAGGGAGGCGACCTGACCGCGCAGTTCTTCCCGCGCCCGGTTCACTTCCTGTTCGATTTCGGCATTGGCCGTTGCAATAATACGTTCGCCTTCAGAGCGCGCGGTTTCCTTGGACTCTTCAACAATCTCCGAAGCACGCTTCTGAGCCTGGTTGATAATGTCCTGAGCCTGCTGCTTGGCTTCATGCAGAACTTCCGCTGCTTTCTTTTCAGCCAGCTCTTTCTCATGCGCGCCGCGCTCGGCTGCGGCAAGACCATCAGCTATCTTCTTCTTGCGCTCGTTCAGCGCGTTCATAATCGGCGGCCACACGAATTTCATGCAGAACCACACGAATACGATGAACGTAAGCGTTTGGCCTATGAGGGTTAAGTTGATATTCATCGCCAGAACCTTGGTTGATTAGTTCGAATGTCTGTTTCGCTTACTCGACTATTCCTGAACTTAGGCCGCAACGGCGAACAGAATATACAGGGCGATACCCACGGCAATCATCGGAACCGCGTCGGTCAGACCCATTACGATGAAGAACTGGGTACGCAGCATCGGAATCAGTTCCGGCTGACGTGCAGCGCCTTCAAGGAAACGGCCGCCCAGGACGCCGATACCAACCGCGGCACCCAGTGCACCCAGACCCAACATCAGAGAACCTGCGATATATAACAGAGCTTGTTCCATTGTTTTCTCCTGTAGCTTTAAACGTTAAATAACAAAAAATAAAAACTGTTTACGTCAGTGTTCCGACTGCGCCATATCCAGATATACGATGGTCAGGGTCATGAAGATGAACGCCTGCAGCGTAATAATCAGGATATGGAAAATGGCCCAACCCAGTTGCAGGAAGCCGCCAAAAATGCCCATCGCCAGACCGCCGCTGTACATCAGCGCGATCAGGATAAAGATCATCTCACCCGCGTACATGTTGCCGAACAGTCGCAGGGCCAGTGAAATCGGCTTGGAAATCAGTGATACGAATTCCAGAATAAAGTTGACCGGTATAAACAACGCCTGCACCACCGGATTCTTGGCCTGGAACGGCATCATGGTCAGCTCGCCCATGAAACCGCCCACACCCTTGTTCTTGATGCTGTAATGCAAAATCAGATAGAACACCGCGAAAGCCATACCGAAGGTGGCGTTCGGATCGGTGGTGGAGACCACCTTGAAATAGACATGATGGGGATCGGCGCCGAATACCGTGGAACCGACCCAGCCGGCCAGCGAGGGCAGCCAGTCGACCGGTACCAGATCCATCAGGTTCATCAGGAAGATCCAGATGAAGATAGTCAGTGCCAGCGGGGCGACGAGTTTATCCTTACCGTGAAAGGAGCCCCGTACGCTGGTGTCGATAAATTCGGCAATCCATTCGACAAAGTTCTGCCAGCCGCTCGGGGTGTCGGCGCTGGCGGTTTTGGCCGCCTTGCGAAACAGCCATAAAAACAGCGCACCCAGTACAATCGACCAGAGCATGGTATCCACATGGATCGCCCAGAAGCCCATCTCTTTGGCTTCCATTGCAGTATGGGCAAATCCCCAGCTTCCGTCGGGATGCTGACCATAGGTCCAGTTTTGCAAGTGGTGCTGTATATACTCTTTTGAAGTTGTCGTTTCGCTTGCCATGGTTGTGTCAAACCCAAATTTTTATTACGAGAAACCGTTCTCCGCCGCCGCGCCTAACGGGCGCGTAACGGGCGGGCAAAAAAGTAGCCGAGCTGGGCAGCGATAAAGCCGATCAATATCCCCGCGGCCTCAATCTTCAGAATCATCATGCCCAGCGCCAGCAAGGCGATGATGGTAATCAGGCGGAACAGCGTGGCCTTGTAGAACTCGGCCATGCGCAATACATTATTATCCGTCGCGGCGTCAGCGCTCTCTGTCGCCAGACTGATTCGCCAGGCACCCGCCAGGGCGCCGGCGATACCCACGGCGCCGCCATACAGCGTCGCCAGGCCAAAATCCGTCCCCTTATTCAGAAAAATCACTATTGCGGCGGCTGTGGTCAGCCCGACCTGAATCAGGATCAACCTCAAGAGTGTGCGTCGGAAGGCAATGTTCGCCGCATTGGGCATGCCGAAATCGTTCACTACTGCCTGCCCTCCGAGGGGACCTCAGCGTTCAAGGGCGCGTAGTATATGGGGTCGACCCGACATGGTCAATGATGGGCGTATCACTGAAATTTATCTGCATTTCAGCGAAAGCCTGCAACCATCAGGGTTTGCGAAGGTGTATAGCTAAAACAGTATGGCTATTATCACTATTTAATATGGGCAAGAATGCCGTCCAGCTCGTCCAGGCTGTTGTACTGGATCACCAGCTTGCCCCTGCCCCGGTTATCGGTCTGGATCTGCACTTTCGCGCCCAGCTTTTCCGACAGATCCGCCTCGAAGCGACGCACATCGGGATCCTTGTTCTGCGCGCTGGATTTCGGTTTGGCCGGCTGGGCCAGTTTGCGCACCAGGTTCTCGGTTTCGCGAACCGACAGACCGCGCCGGGCCACCTGCCGGGCCGCCTCGATCTGCGCGCCGCCCTGCAGCGCCAGCAGCGCCCGGGCGTGGCCCATCTCCATCTGTTCCGCTTCCAGCAGCTCCTTGACCGCCGGCTCCAGGCTCAGCAGACGCAACAGATTGGAGACCGCGGCGCGCGAGCGGCCCACCGCATCGGCGGCCTCCTGGTGGGTCAGGCCGAACTCCTCGATCAGCCGCTGCAGGGCCATCGCCTCTTCAACCGGGTTGAGCTCCTCGCGCTGGATGTTCTCGATCAGCCCCATGGCCATGGCGGCCTGATCCGGCACATCGCGCACCACCGCCGGGATCTCGTGCAGCCCGGCCAGTTGCGCCGCGCGCCAGCGACGCTCGCCGGCGATCAGCTCGAAGTGACCGGCCTGCGTATGCGGGCGCACCACGATGGGCTGGACCACGCCCTGGGCTTTGATCGAGTCGGCCAGCTCCTGCAGACTCTCCTCGGGAAAATCGTGGCGCGGCTGATAACGGCTTTTATGGATCACATCCACCGGCAGCATGCGCAGATGATCGCCCTGGGGATGTTGTTCGGGCTCGGGCAGCGCCACTTCGCCCGTCTCCGAGGTGGTAGTCTGTACCGGCGGCGAGGCGGCCGCCCCCAGCAAGGCATCCAGCCCCCGACCCAGTCCGCGTTTTTTACCTGCCATTGTACTCACCTGTCTCAGACGCCAGCGCCCAGTATATTAGCCTCTTTCGCCCCCTGGGCGCCGTGATCCTTGCGCAGGATCTCCCCGGCCAGCGCCAGATAGGCCAGTGCCCCGCGCGAGGTCTTGTCGTAAGTGATCACCGGCAGACCGTGGCTTGGCGCCTCGGCCAGGCGCACGTTACGCGGGATCACCGTGCGATAAACCTGCTGCGGGAAGTGCACGATCAATTGCCCGGAGACATCATTGGCCAGGTTGTTGCGCGGATCGAACATGGTGCGCAGCAGGCCTTCGACCTTGAGCTCCGGATTAACGCTGCCGCGGATCCGCTCGATCGTATTGAGCAGGGCCGAGAGCCCCTCCAGGGCATAATATTCACACTGCATGGGAATCATCACCGACTGCGCCGCCACCAGGGCATTGAGCGTCAACATGTTCAGTGAAGGGGGGCAGTCGATCAGAATGTAATCGTACTGATCGCGCACGTCTTGCAGACAATCGCGCAACTTATGCTCACGTTCGCTGCTGTTCATCAAGGCGATCTCGGCGGCCGTCAGATCGCTATTGGCCGGCAGCACCTCGTAGTTAATGCCCTCGGGACGCTGCAAAATCTGTCCGACATCCGCCTCACCCAGCAACAGATCACAGGTGGTCAGCGGCAGATCGTTTTTGTCGACACCGCTGCCCATGGTGGCATTGCCCTGGGGATCCAGGTCCACCAGCAAAACCCGGCGTTTGGTGGCCGCCAGGGACGCCGCCAGGTTGATGCAGGTGGTGGTCTTGCCGACCCCGCCCTTCTGATTGGCAATGGCGATCGTTCTGCCCATGATCTGATTCCCCTGTATCCGGCGTTATTGCCGGTCGGCGATGTGCCGGACCACTAACAGATGGCGCTCCGCTTCCAGCCCGGGCACCGCCAGTCGATGGCTCGCTTCCAGTTCGAAAGTATCGGGCAGATCGTCGAACTCCGCTACCGGATAAGTGCCCTTCATAACAAGAAACCGCCCGTCCGGCCGACACACATGGCGCGCCCCCCGGATCAGTTCCCCCAGGGTCGCATACGCGCGGGCAATGATAGTATCGAAGCCCGGTGAGGATTGGAACTGCTCCACCCGCGAATGTACCACAGAAACATTTTCCAGCCCCAGCTCCGCCGCGGCCTGGCGCATAAAACGAACCTTTTTGCCGTTACTGTCGAGCAGGGTAAATTGCCGCCCGGGGCAGGCCAGCGCCAGGGGAATACCGGGCAGACCGGCACCGCTGCCCACATCGAGGATACGCTGGCCGTGCAGATAGGGCGCGACCACCAGTGAATCCATCAGGTGGCGGGAGATCATCTGCGCCGGCTGACGCACCGCCGTCAGGTTGTAGGCGTGGTTCCACTTCTCCAGCAAGGCGATGAAATCCAGCAGCGTTTGTTCAGCCTGCGGCGGCAGGGCAAAGGGGAGTTCCCCCGTCCGCCGCCGCAGCTGATCCGCCAGCGCGCTACTCACTGTACGTCATGCCGCTCACTTTTGGCCTACGGCCACATCGCTCAGCTTGTCGAGCGCGCCCTGCATCTTCTTGATCACGTCGCCGCGATCATCGATGCCGTGCCGATCGGCAATATATTGCGGATCGTTATAGCCGAGCCAGACCTGGCCGTCGGCGTCCTCCCAGGCCAGTGCCTTCATCGGCAGGTCGATGCCCGAGGTCTGTTCACTGGTAAACATATGGCTGCCCAGCGCGGGATTGCCAAACAGCAACAGCTCGGTATCGCGCAACGGAATATCGACCCCGGCGGCCTTTTCGGCATGATTCCAGCGGGTGACGATGCTGATGCCTTTTTTCTTCAGGACATTCTCCAGGCGATCCAGGGTTTCACTGGTGCTGTGCGGGCTCTGCTTGACCACCAGTCCGGGCACATCACTGGCCCAGGCGGCCGGCAGCAAACAAAGACTCAGAATAAAGATCGACAAACGTTTCATTGGGCTTCCTCCTCCAGATGGATTGTTGTTATGGCGAAGCGAATGTGACGGGAATGCCACTGCAAGGTTCCCGGCTTCGCCGCAGACTCTCTCCTAGTCTGTCCACTCATTGTAATGATCCTGGCCGGCAATTCCCATCGCGGGTCGCCGCGACACCCGGCGACGCGTCTGCGCTGTTTTGACGCTTGTCGTGTTAATTCCCCCTTAAAGTTTACGTGAACCGGCCGATACCCCTGTAACCCGGTGACGCACCGCCCCGACAACAGACAACCCATTTCACCCTGGCCGATTCAGGCACGATGTGTGTAACAGCAGTCAGGGGCGCGAGGCGGGTAAAACGTCACTGCCAAACGCCAAGCGAGGTACATTATGGCCAATCAACATATTCTTATTGTGGATGACTCGCCCACCGATGTGCAGGCACTAACCGCATTGCTCGATCAGATTGGTGAGTTTGACATCAGCGTTGCCACCGATGGCGCCGAAGGGGTCCAGAAGGCGGCAGAGTTAGTGCCGGATCTGATCCTGATGGATGTGGTGATGCCCGGAATGAACGGATTTCGCGCCACCCGGGAAATCGTCCAGGCGGATAAAACCGCGCATATTCCGATCTTGATCGTCACCACCAAAGAGCAGGTGTCCGACAACATCTGGGCAATACGCCAGGGCGCGTCGGGATTTCTGAACAAACCGGTCGACCCGGACGAGCTGAAGACGCTGGTGCTGGAAGCGCTGGACTGAGGCCCTCGTTTAACCCGCGCTCTGCTTGATGTCAGCGCTGGTGTTTCGCTTTTTCAGGTACACCAGCAGCAGCGAGACCCCCGCCGGCGTCATCCCGGCGATGCGCGCGGCCTGGCCCAGGGTCGCGGGACGAATACGGTTGAGCTTTTCGCACACCTCGGCCGACAGCCCCTTGACCGCATGATAATCGATATCCTCGGGCAGAGCGGTTTCTTCATGACGACGCTGCCGGGCGATCTCGTCCTTCTGGCGTTCAATATAGCCGGCGTACTTGGCCTGGATCTCGACCTGCTCGGCCACCACCGGATCCGCAACGCACTCATCAACGTCCATCAATAACCCCAGATCGGCATACCCCACCTCGGGCCGGCGCAGCAGATCGTGCAGGGTCGCCTCGCGCGACAGTTTCTTGCCCAGTAACTGTTCCTGTTTAGCCGTCGGGATCTTCTCCGGATGGACCCAGGTCGAACGCAGTCGCTGCAGCTCCTGTTCGACCGCCTCGCGTTTTTGTTCGAACGCGGCCCAGCGCGCGTCATCGATCAGCCCCAGCTCGCGGCCTGTTTCGGTCAGGCGCAGATCGGCGTTGTCCTCGCGCAGCATCAGGCGGTATTCGGCGCGGCTGGTGAACATGCGATAGGGCTCCTGGGTGCCGGCGGTGATCAGATCGTCCACCAGCACCCCGAGATAGGCCTCGTCGCGCGCCGGACACCAGGGCGCTTTGTCCTGCACCTGCAGGGCGGCGTTGACCCCCGCCAGCAAGCCCTGGGCGGCGGCCTCTTCGTAACCGGTGGTGCCGTTGATCTGGCCGGCGAAGAACAGTCCCGGCATATATTTGGTTTCCAACGAGGCCTTGAGATCGCGCGGATCGAAATAGTCGTATTCGATGGCGTAACCGGGACGGGTAATGTGGGCGTGTTCAAAACCTTTAATCGAACGCACCAGCGCCAGCTGCACATCGAAGGGCAGGCTTGTGGAGATACCGTTGGGATACACCTCGTGGGTACTCAGCCCTTCGGGCTCGACAAAGATCTGGTGGGCGTTTTTGTCGGCGAAGCGTACCACCTTGTCCTCGATCGACGGACAGTAGCGCGGCCCGACCCCTTCGATCTCGCCGCTGTACATGGGCGAGCGATCCAGCCCGCCGCGAATGATCGCGTGAGTCCGTTCACTGGTGTAGGTGATATGGCAGGGCACCTGCGCCGGATGCTCTGCGGCATTCCCCATATACGAGAAGACCGGCAGCGGATCGTCGCCATGCTGGGCTTCCAGTTGGGAAAAATCGATGCTCTTGCCGTCGAGCCGCGGCGGGGTGCCGGTCTTGAGCCGATCGACGGTGAACGGCCGCTCACGCAGGCGCCGGGACAGGGCGTTGGCCGGTGGATCACCGGCGCGGCCGCCTTCGTAATTGGACTCGCCGATATGAATGCGCCCGCCCAGGAAGGTGCCCACGGTCAGTACCACCGCCCGGGCGGCGAATTTCAAGCCCATCTGGGTCTCGACCCCGACCACCCGATCGCCCTCGACGATCAGATCCTCCACCGCCTGCTGGAACAACGTCAGGTTGGGGGTGTTCTCCAGTTCCAGGCGGACCGCCTGCTTGTACAGCGCACGGTCGGCCTGGGCGCGGGTGGCGCGCACCGCCGGCCCCTTGCTGGCGTTGAGAATACGAAACTGGATCCCGGCCCGATCCGTGGCGCGGGCCATCAACCCGCCCAGCGCGTCCACTTCCTTGACCAGATGGCCCTTGCCGATGCCGCCGATGGCCGGGTTACAGCTCATCTGGCCCAGGGTCTCGATGTTGTGGGTCAGCAGCAGGGTGCGCACGCCGGGCCGGGCCGCCGCCAGGGCCGCCTCGGTGCCGGCGTGCCCGCCACCGACCACAATCACTTCGAATTTATCCTGATAAAACATGTGCTTGGGGCCTTATTAACAAGGGGCGCCATTGTACGCCGCTGGCGGGAAATGCGCCAACATTCGCTGCAGCGCACCTGGCCAACCCCAGACAAAAAATAGTATTGACAATGATTCTCATTTAGATATAGTAATACACAAGACTCACCACCCACACAGGAATCGCACGATGTACGTTTGTCTCTGCAAAGGCGTTACCGACACCCAGATCCGCGACGCGGTCATCGACGGCGCCGACTCCCTTGCCGACGTGCGCCGGGATCTCGGCGTGGCCAGCAACTGCGGCTGTTGCGCCAAGTGCGCCCGCCAGGTCATCAAGCAAACAAAGCAAGAGATAGCCTGCCTCGACGACGCCTGCCAGGTGGCCTGATTGCCCCACACTTTGCCGGGTTGCAAGCCGCGACCCCCGCCACTATCTTTTTTTTACTTTCACGCCCCAGGCGGCGCCATACAATAACCCGACAAGAGGCCGGACTCTTATGCAAGGCGACAACAAAGTCATCGAGTATCTCAACAAAGCCCTGAAAAACGAGCTGACCGCCATTAACCAGTATTTTCTGCACGCCCGCATGTACAAAAACTGGGGCCTGGAAAAGCTCAACGAGAAGGAATATGAAGAATCCATCGATGAGATGAAGCATGCCGATCAGCTCATCGAGCGGATCCTGTTTTTAGAGGGGCTGCCCAACCTGCAGGACATCGGCAAGCTGCACATCGGCGAGAACGTCACCGAAATGCTCAAGGGCGACCTCACCATCGAGCAGGAGGCCGTGCCGCTGCTGCGCGAGGCCATTGCCTATTGTGAATCCAAGCAGGATTACGTCAGCCGTGAACTGTTCGAATCGATCCTCGAAAGCGAGGAAGAGCATATCGACTGGCTGGAGACCCAGCTGGAATTGATCGACAAGGTCAGCCTGCAGAACTACCTGCAATCGCAGATGTAAATTCGGCCCGGGCCGCCTCCTTGTCGGGGGGAGCGGCCCGCGATCCGGACCCTTGCGCACCGCGAAAAACCCGTCCTCTCCCACCGGATAAAACCGCGCCGAACGCGACGCCGATTGCGCCGCCTGATCATCCAGTCGATACATAATCATCACCGCATCGCCACGGCCAGGGCATAAACCAGCACGAAACCGCCATGAATCGTTTTGTTTCGCCCCTGCCCCCGCGCCAGCACATACCAGATCCATACCGCCAAAGGCCACAACGCCATGAAGGCGAACAGAGAACATCACGTTCGTCCCCAGAGTGACATCGTTGGTGCTGCTGTCCCCGGCCGAGGTCAGATGGCCGATCAACAAAATCGCATACAGCCAGACCACCAGGGTCACCTGGGTCAGGTCGCACAGAAACATCAGGATAATGCGCCACGGTCCCAGACTGGCCAGCGCGGAGTCGTTACCCGCCGTGCAGAAACAGGCCGAACAGGCGATGAACTTGTAGGCGGTGAAGATGATCACCAGCAGGGTCAGTGCCAGGTGTTTTCAGAACTCCGGGTTAGACACCGTCCCCGGATAATCGGTTAGAAACTGAACATACTCGACGGAGGCCACCAGCAGGCCCTGAGCGATCACCGCCAGAATCAATCGCTGATTTTCTCGGAGAGCTTGCTGTAAACCGGATTCATCGCGGTTCTCTTTGTGGTGGCACCTCGGCGGCCCGGGTCGGGCGGGCATCATTTTAGCCATTTTTCATCAACTTAACTGGCCGGAAAATTTTTTCTCCGGCGGGCTTGATCGTTCTCCGAAAGTTCTCTACAGTTAGAGAACGTTAGGAGAACATATGCTCACGCAACTCGAACAGCGCATACTCGATTTCATTCGGGACTATATCGGTGACCATGAGCACGCACCGACCCTGAGCGAGATCGGCCAATCCCTGGAGATCAGCTCCAAGGGCACGGTGCATCGGTATGTGCAGTCGCTGATCGAGAAGGGCGAGCTGGAACATGTTCAACGTGGATGGCGCGGCATTCGACTTGCCAGTCCCACTCCCACTCGATCCACAACCCTCCCGCTGGTGGGTCGGATTGCCGCAGGCCACCCTATCGAGGCCATTCCCGGCCAGGAAGAACTGAATCTCAGCGACATGTTTGTGGGGCGCGATCGCTACGCCCTGCAGATCAAGGGCGACTCCATGATCGGGGTCGGCATTCTCGATGGCGATCTGGTGATCATCGAACCCCGGGATCGCGCCGAGTACGGCGATATCGTGGTCGCGCTGATCGACGAACAGGAAGCCACGCTCAAACGCTACAAACGCTATGCCGACGGCCGCGTGGAACTGAGTCCGGAGAACCCGGATCTGCAGCCCATGGTCTTCGATCCGCGCCGGGTCCGCATCCAGGGGATCCTGGTCGGCCAGCTGCGTACTTACCAATAAGCGCCCCGGTGGATCATGCCGGATCGATCCCCCTCTCCGTCTGCCGCCGCGCCTGTCTCCAAACTCTGGTCGCGGGCCATCCTGCTGGTGGACATGAACGCCTTCTTCGCCTCGGTGGAGCAGCTTGAGCGGCCCGAGCTGCGCGATCGGCCGGTGGCCATTACCAACGGCGAACAGGGCACCTGCATCATCACCTGCTCCTACGAGGCGCGCCATCATGGTGTGCACACCGGCATGCGCCTCAAAGAGGCCGGGCAGTTATGTCCCGATCTGATTCGGATCCCGGCCCGGCCGCAACGTTACGCCGCCGTCTCCACGACGATCATGGCCGCGCTGCAGGAGACGATCAGTCCCGATATGGAGATATTCTCCGTCGACGAGGCGTTTCTCGACATCACCCGTTGTCAGAAGCTGCTCGGCCATCCCGCTGATATCGCGCAACGCGCCAAACAGATCGTCTTCGAGGTTTCGGGGTTGCGCTGTTCGGTGGGGCTCAGCGGCGACAAGACCACCGCCAAGTATGCCGCCAAGCTCAACAAACCCGACGGCCTGACGGTGATCCCGCCGGAGGAGGCCAGACAGACGCTGGCCGATGTGCCGGTCACCGAACTGTGCGGCATCAACCGCGGCATCGGCGAATTTCTGGCCGCCCGCGGCGTACATCGCTGCGCCGACATGGCCGGCCTGCCCATCGGCGCGCTGGCGCAACGCTTCGGCAATCCCGGGCGGCGCATCTGGTACATGGCCCGGGGGGCCGATCCCGATCCGGTCCACGTCAATGTGGCCCCGCCCAAAACCATCGGCCACGGCAAGGTGGTTCCGCCGGATACCCGTGATCGGGGCACGCTGCTGACCTTCCTGTTGCACATGAGCGAAAAAGTGGGGGAGCGGCTGCGTCGGCATCATCTGCAGGCGCAGCATTTTTTCATCGGTCTGCGTTGCGCCCGGGGCTGGCTCGGCACCCGCGCCCCGACCCGCCTGCCAACCGACGACGGCGGGGCGATCTACCAGTTGTCCCGCCAGGTGTTGCGTGATCACTGGCAGGGTGAAGGCATCCATCAGGTCCAGATTACCGCGCTGGATCCCCGCAATGGCGAACGGCAACTGCAGCTGTTCGAGGCCGAACCCGTCCAGCAACGGGCCAGTAATCAGGTAATGGACGCCGTCAACCAGCGCTACGGGGAATTCACCCTGGCCCCGGCACGATTACTGAACCGCGCCGACATGCCGAACGTCATCTCCCCGGCCTGGAAACCGTTCGGTCATCGACAAACCATTTCCGACAATTAAGCCCCGGGGTTTTTCTGCCACACCAGCGTGCGGTTGTTGACCGGCATTTCGATATCTTCCACCAGAGAGAGACCCGCCGCCCCGGCGAGCCGTTGCAGGTCGGTCACGTCGCGCACCCCACTGACGGGATCCCGTTGGCGCAACCCCGTATCAAAGCGCGCATTGTTTTCACTGGTGTGGACCCCGTCATACTTGAACGGCCCGTAAAGACAGAAGCGACCGCCGGGCGCCAGCACGCGCGCCACCCCCTCGAACAGGATCTCCACGGCGGGCCAGCCCATGATATGCACCGTGTTGGCGCTGAAGATGCCGTCGTAGGTGTCCCGGGGCCAGGCGGGTTTACGCAGATCCAGCACAAAAGGTGCCGCCAGGTCGTCGCGTTGCGATTCCCCCTGCCAGAGGCGGATGCCCGGCAGGTTTTCCGCCACGTCGCTGGGCTGCCAGTGCAGGTGCGGCAGCTGCTCGGCAAAAAACACCGCATGCTGGCCGGTGCCGCTGCCGATTTCCAGAATCGTTCGGCAGTCGGCAAACTGTTGTTGCAATACCGCCAGGATCGGCCACTTGTTCTCCTCACAGGCTTCGGCAAAAGGTTTCATCAGACAGGACTCATTTTGGTTGGGCACTTGCGGTGCGTTGGATATGCATCAATATTTGATATGTATCAATACTGGCTATTTATATTAGTATTATATTAATTACCGGATCATCAAGCGATATGGGAGTTGGCATGCGCATCGTGTTGTTATTTGGCCTGCTGGCAGCCGTTCTGGCCGGTTGCCAGGAAGGTCCTGCGTCGGCTGACAAGGCGGCGGCGCGACCCGACGGCGCCAGGCTGTACACGCAGCACTGTGCCGCCTGTCATGGTGACGAGGGTGACGGCGGGGTAGGCGTCCCCCTGAATCTGCCCGATTTTCAATATGGGGTCAGTGATCGGTTTTTAAAAGAGACGATTCGTCATGGCCGCCCGGGGCGGGTCATGCCGGCGTTCCCCACACTCAGTGACGCCGAAGTCGACGCCCTGGTCAGACATCTGCGCACCTGGGCGCCGGGCCAACCGCTTACCCCGACCGATGAAACCATCGAGGGCGATCCCCGCCGGGGCAAAGCGCTCTATGATAAACATTGTGTCAGTTGCCACGGCGCGCAGGGCGAGGGCGGCGAAGGCACCGGCGTGACATTCTCCCGGCCCCGCGATCTGCCTATTATCGCCCCGGCGCTCAACAACAGCGGCTTTCTGGCTGCCGCCTCGGACAAATTGATCAAGGCCGCGCTGATGAACGGCCGCGAAGGCACCCCGATGCCGTCGTTCCGCAAACAGGGACTCAGTGAACAACAGATCGACGATATCGTCAGTTATGTCCGCAGCTTCGAACAACAGCCGGACCCCACTGCCGTGGGCAGCGCCGACGATGAGCCGCTGACCATCAGCCGCGAATCGCCCCACTCCGTCGAGGAGACCGTTGCAGCCGTCAAGCGGGCCGCCGTGGGCAGAAACTTTCGTATTATCCGGACCCAGACACTCGAGGACGGCTTTTTCCCGGAGGCAGAGCAAAACCCCGATCAGGTGATCGTCCATTTCTGTAATTTCGATTTCCTCAACCGGGCTCTGGCCATCGATCCGCGGGTTGGACTGTTTTTACCCTGCCGGGTCACGGTCGCGAAGCACGAAGGCAAGGTCGAAGTCACGGCCATCAATCCCAAACGCCTGGCCTATCTGTTTAACAATGCCGAGTTGAACCGTCTTTGCGAGGAAATGGCTCAAACCTACAATGCAATTATCGACGAAGCGACATTCTGATGATGAAACGACTCACTCTACTATTCAGCCTGTTAATGCTGCTGACACCGGCCTACAGCGTCGACCGCCTGTTGATGGCGCGTACCGAACAGGCCTTTCCCGAGGCCATGTTAAAGCTGCAGGAGACCATCAAAAAACACGGCTATACCGTCAGCCGGGTTCAACGGGTCGATATCGGTCTGACCCAGTTCGGTTATGAAACTGACAAGTACCGGGTGGTTTTCTTTGGCAAGGCGGAAGAGATCCGGCGCATGAGCAGCGAGTATCCACAGCTGATACCGTATCTGCCGTTGAAGATTGCGATCTTCGCCGAAGAGGAAGACACGCTGATGGTCTCTTTCAGCCCCCTGCAACTGATGGAGACGGATGAGCCCGAACTCAACAGTGTGCTGGAGAACTGGACCGCCGATCTGCAGGCCATGCTTGCCGACATGCGCAACGACAACGAATAGCCG
Organism: Thiohalophilus thiocyanatoxydans; assembly: GCF_004366735.1. Classification (GTDB taxonomy): domain Bacteria; phylum Pseudomonadota; class Gammaproteobacteria; order UBA6429; family Thiohalophilaceae; genus Thiohalophilus; species Thiohalophilus thiocyanatoxydans. The sequence goes on from NZ_SOQX01000001.1 coordinate 114,773, forward strand.
CACGTCCGTTGCGCCGGCCGCTCCGGCGTGTACCAGCCCCCGGTCCCGGACAATGCCGTCAGCCGAAGTGCCCGGCTGTTGACGCTGGTTCGTGGCTAATCCCGGCAACAGTATCCAGGCTCATGATCCATCGAAATATCAGCCGCCCGGCACCGTGTTAACAAATGTGGCCTGGACCGCACATTATTGACCGGCCGCGACTTGCACATCGACCGCGGTGGCGGTAGCGTATGTTTCCGGTTAACACGGCACGGCTAAGGGATTACCGATCATGCTGGACAAACTCGACATTCCCCACTTGCAGGACATTATCCGTGCCTGTCCCGTCGGTGTCCTGTTACAAGATAACAGCGGACGAATCAGCTGGATCAACGATACCCTGGCCGACATGCTGGGCCCGACACGCCAGAACCAACTGCTCAACCAACAGGTCGACGAACTCCCCGAACCCCTGGGCGCCCTGTTCAACCTGACCACGCCCCTGCATCTGCCGAATCAAGAGACCGGGGACGATCGCTGGTTGATGAGAGAGCAACAAATCATGCCCGACAACCAGGGCACGGTTCACTATTTTATCGACATCACGCCGTTACAACGGCTGATGCAGGAGCGCGACCAACTCAAGGATGATCTCAACGATATTATTATGGTCGACAGCGAAACCGGTATGCGCAACCGCAAGGGGCTCTATTACAGTCTCGAGCCGCAACTATCGCGCAGCCGCCGTTACGACCGTCCTCTCTCCATTATCATCCTGCGGCTCAACTGCCTGGAACGCTTCACACAAGACTATCAACGGGACGATGCGTTGCCGATAGTGCTCGCTGTCAGTCGACTGCTCAGCGATCAATTGCGCTGGGCGGATCTGGCCGGTCGCCTCTCGGAAAACGATTTTTTGCTGGTACTGCCGGAAACCCGCCTCGACGATGCCAACAAGGTGGCGGACAACCTGCGCCGGCAGATCACCGAGCTGACCCTCCCCGATCCGGTGTCCGCCGATTTTATGATCACCGCGCAGTTCGGAGTTGCCGAATGGCGCAAGGGGGATGACATGGGGTTGTTGCTGATGCGTGCCCGCAAGATGCTCAATGACGACGCCGAACCCCAACCCGAGAATAGGGGCTAGAACCTGATCAGGGAATCAGGTAGGCCCGATATAGCAACGCGGTATCGGGCATTTCCCCGGGTTGCCGGACACCGCTTTGCTATGTCCGGCCTACCCCTGTTCAGTAAATCAGGTAGGCCCGATATAGCAACGCGATATCGGGCATTTTTCCGGGTTGCCGGACACCGCTTTGCTATGTCCGGCCTACCCCCTGTTCAGGAAATCAGGTAGGCCCGATATAGCAACGCGGTATCGGGCATTTCCCCGGGTTTGCCGGACACCGCTTTGCTATGTCCGGCCTACCCCCCCTGTTCAGGAAATCAGGTAGGCCCGATATAGCAACGCGGTATCGGGCATTTCCCCGGGTTTGCCGGACACCGCTTTGCTATGTCCGGCCTACCCCTTGATCAGGTAATCAGGTAGGCCCGATATAGTAACGCGGTATCGGGCATTTCCCCGGGTTGCCGGACACCGCTTTGCTATGTCCGGCCTACCCCTTGATCAGGGAATCAGGTAGGCCCGATATAGCAACGCGATATCGGGCATTTCCCCGGGTTGCCGGACACCGCTTTGCTATGTCCGGCCTACCCCCTGTTCAGGAAATCAGGTAGGCCCGATATAGCAACGCGGTATCGGGCATTTCCCCGGGTTTGCCGGACACCGCTTTGCTATGTCCGGCCTACCTCCTCACCAGAACCCACGGAATATAAGATTTATTCTTCGTGTCTTGGTGTCTTCGTGGTGAATATTTTCCTCGTCACTCGTCCCTCGTAACTCGTCCCTGTTTTTTAGAGGGTCAGCTGTTCCAGTCGTGTGCGCACCCGGATGATGGCGGCGCGGACCTGTTCCGGGGCGGTGCCGCCGATATGGTTGCGCGCGGCGACCGAGCCTTCCAGGGTCAATACCTCGAATACATCCGGCTCGATCACATTGGAAAACTGCTGCAGCTCGTCGAGACTCATCTCGGAGAGATCCTTGTCATTGTCCACCCCGTAACGCACCGCCTTGCCGACGATCTCGTGCGCGTCGCGAAACGCCACGCCCTTGCGGACCAGATAATCGGCCAGATCGGTGGCGGTGGAAAAGCCGCGCCGGGCGGCCTCATACATGTTATCCCGCTTGACCTGGATCTGCGGCATCATATCGGCATACAGCTTCAGACACCCTTTGACATTATCGATGGTGTCAAACAGCGGTTCCTTGTCTTCCTGATTGTCCTTGTTATAGGCCAGCGGCTGGGCCTTCATCAGGGTCAGTAACGACATCAGATGGCCGTAGATACGCCCGGTCTTGCCGCGCACCAGTTCGGGCACGTCGGGGTTTTTCTTCTGCGGCATAATACTCGAACCGGTACAGAAGCTGTCGCCGAGATCGACAAAATCAAACTGCGCCGAGGACCAGAGAATCAACTCCTCGGAAAAGCGCGACAAATGCATCATCAATACCGAGGCGTCCGAGACCAGCTCGATGGCAAAGTCCCGATCGCTGACCGCATCCAGGGAGTTTTCCGCCACGCCAGCAAAACCCAGCTCCCGGGCGGTAAAGAGCCGGTCGATCGGATAGGTGGTCCCGGCCAGCGCCGCGGCACCCAGCGGCAGCACATTGACCCGTTGATAGGCGTCCCTGAGCCGCGCCAGATCCCGCAGCAACATCTCCACCCAGGCCAGCATATGGTGACCGAAGGTAACCGGCTGCGCGGTCTGCAAGTGGGTAAAGCCGGGCATGATGGTCCCGGCCTCTTCTTCGGCCAGGCCCAGCAACCCCTCGATCAGACGCGTCACTTCGGCCTGCATCACCTGCATCTCGTCACGGAGATACAAACGGATATCGGTCGCCACCTGATCGTTGCGCGAACGGCCGGTGTGCAGTTTCTTGCCGATGTCGCCGATCCGATCGGTGAGGCGCGCCTCGATGTTCATATGCACATCTTCCAGGCTCGTCGACCAGGCAAACTCACCCCGCTCGATATCCTGCTCGATCGCCCGCAAGCCATCGACAATCGTATCCCGCTCCGCTTCACTCAACACACCCACATGCGCCAGCATCCGGGCATGCGCGATGGAGCCGGCGATATCGTGTTTGTACAGGCGCTTGTCAAAACCGACCGATGCGGTAAACACCTCGACAAAGGCGTCGGTCGGCGCGGTAAAACGCCCCGCCCAGGGTTTATCGGTCTGACTGGCATCACTCATGACGGCTCATCCATTCATTCAACTGCTTCGATTATAACGGTTTCACCCTGGTTGCGCATGAGATCGCACAATTCGGGCTTTAATTCAGCTAAGATGGGAAAACACGCCAACTCCGGAGCAACGATGCCGGTCACTGCGGACAAATCCCCTTCAACCAGCCCGGAATCGGATAACCTCTTTTTGCCGGACTTTTGCGGCATCCGCATGGTGTTCCTGGTGGTGATCATCGCCGAGCTTGCCGCGATCGTTATCGCACTGGCACCGCTGGAGGTTTCACTGACCGAGCGCTGGACACGCCTGGGTCTGATCTCCCTGTTTATACAGTGGTGCGCACTGACCAGTTGCGCGGTATTGTGCCTGTTGCGCCGTCGTCTGAGCCGGCTGCCTGTCTGGAAGGCCAGTCTTTACAGTTATCTGCTGATTCTGCTGATCATTGTGCTGGTCAGTGAGGGTGCCTACTGGCTGGTTCATTATCCCGGCGGTCTGGGTGGCCTCTGGCACAGCCAGTTTCTGGCACGCAATCTGCTCATCGGCCTGATCATCACCGGCCCGCTGCTGCGCTACTTCTATGTTCAGCAGCAATGGCGACGCCAGGTCCGCGCCGAATCGGAATCCCGCCTGCAGGCGCTGCAATCCCGCATTCGGCCGCACTTTCTGTTCAACAGCATGAACACTATCGTCAGTCTGATCCGCCAAAAACCGGAACAGGCCGAACAGGCGGTGGAGAATCTCGCCGATCTGTTTCGCGCCTCGATCAGCGACGCCCGCCAACGCGTGACCCTGACCGAAGAACTGGAGCTGTGCGAACGTTATTTACAGATTGAACAACTGCGTCTGGGCGAACGACTGAAAGTACACTGGCAGGTCGGTGACCTGCCGGATGATGCGCAAGTCCCGGCCCTGCTGCTGCAACCGCTGATCGAAAACGCCATCTATCACGGCATCGAACCGCGCACCGAGGGCGGCACGATCGAGGTAGAGGGCGTTGCCGACGGGCAACAACTGCGGATGACGATTCGCAATCCGTTACCCGAAACGCCCTCATCCCGGCCATTTCGCCCGGGGAATCAGCTGGCTCTGCAGAACACCCGCGATCGGCTGGCCGCCGGTTTTGACGGCCCGACACAACTGACGCTTGACGAGGATGATCGACATTATAAAGTCTGCTTGAATTTTCCCTATGAGCCCTGGCATGAAAATTCTGATCGTTGACGACGAGCCGCTGGCCCGCAGCCGTCTGCAAAGTCTGCTGGAGGCACTGCCCGATATCCGCATCGTCGGCGGAGCCCGTAACGGCCGGCAGGCGCTGGAGCTGGTAGAACAACATCAGCCGGATATTGTGTTGCTGGACATTCGCATGCCCGGTATGGACGGCATGGAAGCCGCCACGCATCTGAATAAACTGGCCAATCCGCCGGCGATCATATTTACCACCGCTTACGATCAATACGCCCTGGCGGCCTTGAAAAATCATGCGGTCGATTACCTGCTCAAACCGATCAAGCAACAACAACTGCAACGCGCCCTGCAGGCCGCGACCCAGCTGACCCGCGCCCAGCTGCAATCCCTGGCACAGCTGCAGGAAGAACATGCCGACGCGCCCCAAAATATCAGCGCCCGCGTTCAGGGCGGCGTGCGCCTGATTCCGGTCAACGAGGTACTCTGTTTTCTGGCCGAAGACAAGTATGTCACGGTCAGCTACCGGGGCGGGGAGGTGTTGATCGAGGAGTCGCTCAAGTCCCTGGAACACAAGTTTGCCGATCAGTTCATTCGCGTGCATCGCAACGCCCTGGTGGCACGGCGCTATATCAAGGAACTGCGCAAGGATCCCCAGGGGCGGATGCGGCTCTATTTGCAGCATGGGGAAAAAAATCTGGAAGTCAGTCGCCGGCACCTGCCGGCGATCCGGCAATTGATCCGGACGATGGCGATCGCCGGGGGCTGAAAACGGCGTTACTGCAGGGAAACGTTCAGCGGCCGCAGATGCTGCAACGCGACATCAATGGCATCATCCAGTTCGCCGCCATAAAACGCCGGGGTGGTGATCCCCAGCACCCGCTCGGCCAGTTGGTGACCGCGATAATCGACAAACACTACCGTCGGCGTGACACTGGCCTGGTAACGCGCGGCGATCTCATCGGGTTCACGCATCCGGCCGTCGAAATCCCGAATATCCGCAAACCGATCGACCTTGATAATGCGCATTATCACCTTGTCGGTGTACTCACCGCTTTTGCGCATGGGTTCCAGAAACTTCTCCCGAACCTGATCACAATAACCGCAGCCATCCTGCGAAAACATGATCAGCAGCGGCAGGTTCCTCTCCCGGGCCAGGCGCCCGTCGGCACGCAGATCCGTGGTACGGGGCACCTCGTACGCCGGCGCGGCATGACTGGTTGTACTCAAGGGCAACGCCAGGGACAGGCAGAGCAGCGATATGGCGGGAAATCGGCGTAACATCAGAGGCATCGGTACGGCATGGATTTGGTGTATTATAGACATTTGTACGAATTTCTTCGCAAAAGTTTTATAATCTCTTTTTATACCCCCATAAATCCTTAATCAAGAGCAAGGCATGAGCGAAACCCTCCGTATAGCAACACGCAAAAGTCAGCTGGCGCTGTGGCAGGCCGACTATGTCAAAACCGCGCTGGAAGCGCTCCATCCCGATCTGCGGGTCGAGCTGGTCAAAATGACCACCCAGGGGGACAAGATCCTCGACACCCCGCTGGCCAAGGTGGGCGGCAAGGGGCTGTTCGTCAAGGAGCTGGAAAGCGGCCTGCTTAGCGGGGACGCCGATATCGCCGTCCACTCGATGAAGGATGTGCCGGTGGAGCTGCCCGAGGGCCTGCATCTGCCGGTCATCTGCCCGCGCGAGGATCCGCGCGATGCCTTCGTCTCCAATACCTATACCGCCCTGGAACAGCTGCCCGAGGGCGCCCGGCTGGGCACCTCGAGCCTGCGCCGCCAGTGCCAGATCGCCGAGCTGCGCCCGGATCTGCAGATTCTCGATCTGCGCGGCAACGTCAATACCCGTCTGCAAAAACTCGATGACGGCCAGTATGACGCTATTATCCTCGCCGCCGCCGGGCTCAAGCGGCTCGGCTTCGAGGATCGCATCACCCAGTTCCTCGGCCCGGAGATCAGCCTGCCGGCCATCGGCCAGGGGGCCGTCGGGATCGAGTGTCGTCGCGACGATGAACGGATCAACCGCCTGATCGCGCCTCTCAACCATGCCACCACCGCTACCCGGGTGCGTGGCGAACGGGCCATGAACCACCGGCTCAACGGCGGCTGCCAGGTGCCGATCGCCGGCTACGCCGAAGTCTCCCACGGCGTGATCCTGATCCGCGGCCTGGTGGGGCGCATCGACGGCACGGAAATGGTCCGCGGCGAGATCGCCGGCCCCCCGGAGGATGCCGCCGAGCTTGGCGTGGTGCTGGCCGAGGATCTGCTGGCGCGCGGCGCCGACGTGATCCTGGAGGAGCTGTATGGGGTGTGATCTGGCCGGTCTGCGGGTGGTCGTCACCCGCCCGGCAGAGCAGGCCACCGCCCTGCAAGAACGCATCACACAGGCCGGCGGCCGGGCGCTGCTGTTTCCCCTGCTGGCCATCGCCGGCCCAGCCGATCCGGCGCGCCTCCGCCCCCTCCTGGCCGGCCTCTCCGACACGGATCTGCTGATCTTTGTCAGTCCCAACGCCGTGCGTTACGGCCTCGAGCAGCTGGCCGCTTACGGCGGCCTCCCGGCGGGCAGCCGTCTCGCCTGCGTCGGCCTGGGGACCGCCCGGGCCCTGGAACAACGGGCCGGGCGGCCCCCCGATCTGCTCCCCGCCGGCGGCTACGACAGCGAGGCGCTGCTGGCCCTGCCGGCCCTGCAACAGGTCGACGGTCAACGGGTGGTGATCTTTCGCGGCCAGGGGGGACGCGAACAGCTGGCCGAGACCCTGCGTGCCAGAGGCGCGCAGGTGGAGTATGCTGAGGTCTATCGACGGATCAGGCCGGACAATGATCCCGAACAGTTACCGGACCTGTTGCGCCAGGACGCGATCGATATTATCAGTGTTACCAGCAGTGAAGCGCTGGACAACCTGATCGAATTCGGCGCGCCCGAGCTGGAGAGATTGCAACGTACCCCGCTGGTGGTGTTTCATCAACGAATTGCCGACGCCGCCCGACGGCGCGGATTTCACGGCCCGCTGCGGGTCTGTGACCAACCCGGCGACGACGGACTGATCGAGACGCTGCGCCGCTGGCGCCATGGTGAGTAACAACGCGATGAACGACAAAGAGACCGAAAACGATAACGCCCCGCCCGATACCCCGGACGAGGCGACAGAGCAGGACGCCGGCTCCGCGGAAGCGGAGACTCCCCCGACAGCGCCGAAAAAGCGCTCCCGCGTCGGCGGGATCGCCCTGTTTTTCGCCCTGCTCGGTCTGCTCGGCGTGATCGCCCTGGCCGGCGGCGGCTATTACCTGTGGCAAAACCAGCAACAGCTGAGCGCCGAGCAGGCGCAACAGCTCAGCACGCTGCGGGATAACCTGGCCAATCTCCAGCAAGAACAGCGCACCAAAAGCGAACAGCAGGGAGAACAACTCGACAGCTTGCGTGAACGCCAGCGCAATCTGGACAACGCCCTGGAAAAACTACTCGCCAGCCGCAGCCATCTGCGCAACGACTGGCTGCTGACCGAAGCCGAGTACCTGCTCAAGCTGGCCAACCACCGCCTGTTACTGGAGCGGGATGTGGAAACCGCCATGGTGGCCCTGCAATCGGCCGACGCCCGGCTGCGTGACGTGGCCGATCCCGGCCTGCTGCCAATCCGCGAGCGCATCGCCGCCGACATCAATGATCTGCGCAGCGTCGACCAGCCGGACCTCGCGGGGCTCTCCTTCAATCTGAGCAGCCTGGCCGAGGATGTCACCCGTTTACCCCTGGCCACGCCCGATCCGCAAAGTCAGAACCGCCAGGGCGAACAACCCGTGGCCGACGAGGTCGATAACTGGCAAGAACTGCCGGCGGCGATCTGGCGCGATATCAAGTCACTGGTGGTGATTCGCCAGCATGATGATCCGATCCAACCGCTGCTGGCACCCGAACAGCGCTTCTTTTTAACCCAGAATCTGCAACTGCAACTGGAACAGGCGCGTCTGGCGCTGCTCAACGGCCAGACCCGGGTCTATCAGGAGCGGCTGCAACAGGCCCGTCAGTGGCTGGAAACCTATTTCGATACCGGGCATAACCCCACCCGCCAGGCGATCGAACAACTGACCGAACTGGCCGAGCAGGAGATCCATCCCGAACTCCCTGACATCAGCGACACACACCGGGCCTTGCAAACATTTCGGCAACAACACAGCCCGGCCGACGATGCGCCCGCCCCGGCGTCAGACGACGACAGCGATCAACAGGACAGCCCGTCATCATGAAAGGGTTGTTCTACGCTTTTTTGATTCTGCTCGGCGCCGTCCTGCTCGGGCTGCTCGCCTATCAGGATCCCGGCTATGTCCTGATCAGCCGCGGGCAAAGCACCGTGGAGATGACCCTGTCACTGTTTGTCAGCGCCATCGTCCTCGGTTTTATTCTGCTCTATTTTTTGATCCGGCTGGTCGTACGCAGCTGGCATGTCCCGGCGAACCTGCGCCGCTGGCGCAAACTGCGCCGTCGGCGCAAGGCGCGCCACGCGTCCAACCGCGGCCTGATCGAGCTGGCGGAAGGCAACTGGCGCCGCGCCGAACGGGCGCTGATCAAACACGTCAAAGAGAGTGACACCCCGCTGCTCAACTATCTCTCCGCGGCGCGGGCCGCGCAAAAACAGCACGCGCACGAACGCCGCGATCACTATTTGTCACTCGCCCACCACAGCGCCCCCGGCGCCGACGTGGCTGTGGGGCTGACCCAGGCGGAACTGCAGCTGGCCCACGGTCAGCTGGAACAGTCGCTGGCCAGCCTGATGCATCTGCAATCGCTGGCGCCGCACCATCCGCATGTGTTGTATCTGCTCATGCAGCTGTACGAACAACTGCACAGCTGGAGTGATCTGCAGGCGCTGTTACCCCAGCTGGACAAGTACAAGGTGCTCGAGGAGACCGAGCATAATCAGCTCAGCAAAAAGGTTTATCTGAACCTGCTGCAGATGAACCGGCACAGGGCCGAAACGCTCAACAAGATCTGGCAACAGTTGCCGCGCGATCTGCGCCAGGATCAGGCGTTGATCGAGGAGTACGCCCGAGACCTGATCGATCTGGCGCAACACGATGCGGCCGAAACCGTGCTGCGCGAGGCGATCAAACGTGACTATAACAACGAGCTGGTGCGCCTCTACGGACTGGCAAGCTCCACCACGCCGGAGCGTCAACTGCAACAGGCGGAACACTGGCTCAAGGGCCGGGAGAACAACGCCAATCTGTTGCTGGCGCTGGGACGCCTCGCACGACGTTGTGACCTCTGGGGCAAGGCACGCAGTTATCTGGAAGCCAGCCTGGGCAACCACGAACTGGCGGAAACCTATCGCGAGCTGGGACAGTTACTGGATAAACTCAATGAACGGGAACAGGCCGCCGACTGTTACCGCAAGGGATTATTACTTCTGAGTGTCTGAGGGATTACCGCTGTCCTGCTCGCCGGAGTCCATCTCCTCAACTTCATTGGCCACGTCATCAAACAGGCTGTTACATACCACCCGCAGATCATGTAACTGGGCGCCGATTTCGCTGATCCTGTCGTAACTCTTGCCGTGCAGCTCCATTTGCATGCGATGCGCCGTGGAATGGGCCATACGCAACATATCGCATAGATGGGCCGCCTCATCCAGCAAGCGGCTGCCTTTTTCTCCAACTGAATCCGTCACTACGTTTTATCCCGTCATGCAGCCAGCGGCTGTACTGAGAATAAACTTAGCAGATCGGCGGGAGTTTGCGAAGCACCGCATCAGTCCCTGTTGTATTCAAACGCATCGGAGTAATAGTGGTCCAGATCCAGCCCGTGAGCGGGAAACATTGCCTGCCCGGCATAGACCATCGGTGGCGGCCCGGAGGCATAGATATCATAGCCACCCAGTTCGGGATAATCCTGGACAATCGCCTCATGCACATACCCGGTGCGACCCTGCCAGTTATCTTCGTCCATGGGCTCAGACAATACGGGGGTATACCGGAAGTTGGCGTGCGCCTTGAGCCACTGTTCGGGGAGCGACGCCATGTAGAGATCCCGGGCCGCCCGCGCGCCCCAGTAGAGATGCATCGGCCGCTCGCTGCCCAGGGCAAAGGCGTGCTCGATCATCCCCTTGATGGGAGCAAACCCGGTGCCCCCGGCCATGAAGATGATCGGCCGATCCGACTCCTCGCGCAGATAAAAACCGCCGAACGGCCCTTCGATACGCAGGATATCCTTGACCTGCATCTTGTCGAACACTTCGCCGGTAAAACGGCCGCCTTCCACATGGCGGATATGCAAGACCAGAAACGCGTCGTCGTGCGGCGCGTTGGCCAGGGAAAAGCTGCGTCGACGCCCGTCCTTGAGCACAAAGTCCACATACTGGCCGGCCAGAAACTGCAGCCGCTCACTGGCAGGCAGCTTGAGTTTCAGCAGCATGACATCATGATTGAGTCGCGACATCTCGGCGATGCGGGTGGGCAGTTTTTTAATCGGGATATCCTGGCCTTCGGCCACTTCGCGGGTTTCAATGATCAGGTCCCCGCGGGCCCGGGCCTGACAAAACAGTGCCATACCGGCGATCGCCTGTTCTTCCGTCAACGCCGGCGGCAATTCACCGTCGGGGTAGGCGATCTTGCCCTCGACCACCTTGCCCATGCAGGATCCGCAAGCCCCGTTACGGCAACCGTAAGGCAGCGTCAAACCGTGGCGCAGGGCGGCATCCAGCACCGGCTCATCGGCTTCGACAGGAAAAGTGTGGCCACTGGGCTCGACTTTAACGGAAAAACTCATAAAATTGCTCAACTTCTCATCACAAAGCGCGGAATTATCTCCTAATGAACCCGGCAGTAAAACCCCCTGAACAGGTATTGATCGTCGGCTGTGGCGATATCGGTCGGCGTGTTGCCCGGCTGTGGCAGGCGCAGGACATTCCGGTCACCGGACTGGCACGCCATGTGGAACCCCTGGACGAGGCGGGGATTCCGGCCCGGGTGGCCGATCTCGACGACCCCGCCAGCCTCAGCGCCCTGCCGGCCGACGGGGCGCTGATCTGTTACTTTGCGCCGCCACCCCCGCGCGGGGATCAGGATCCGCGCATGCAGCATTTCCTGCAGGCACTGGATCAACAGGGCGCACGCCCGCAGCGGATGGTCTATATCAGCACCTCCGGGGTCTACGGCGATCAGCAGGGCGGTATCGTGAGCGAAGCCACCCCGGCCAATCCCCAGGTGGATCGCGCCCGGCGGCGCTATCATGCCGAGCAGACCCTGCGCCAGTGGGGCCGCGAGCGGCATGTCCCTGTCATCATCCTGCGGGTCGGCGGTATCTATGGCCCCGGCCGCCTGCCCGTCAGGCGGATCCGGAAACAGGTCCCGATGGTCCACGAGGCGCTGGCGCCGCTGACCAACCGCATTCACGCCGCCGATCTGGCTGCCATCTGCGTGGCCGCCGCCCGGCGCGGACGCGCCGATACTATTTATAATGTCAGCGACGGCGATGAGAGCAACATGACCGCCTATTTCAATAGCGTCGCCGACTTTCTCGGCCTGCCACGCCCGCCTTTAATCGAGATGGATGAAGCCCGACAGACCCTGAGCGAGGGCATGCTCTCCTACCTGGGCGAATCGCGGCGCATGGATACCTCGCGACTGCATGAGGAACTGGGCATCGAATTGCAGTATCCGACCCTGCAGATCGGTCTGGAAGCCACCTGCCAAAACGATAGGGACGAGGTACGAGGTACGAGGGACGAGGGAGGTTGATCCTTGTTGCTGGTTTCGGGCTGGCACACGCCGTACAATGCGGCTTGATTTGATTTTTGTTCGGTCTGCGCATGAAACCCATTAGTCAGTTCTTTCGCCTGTTTTACATCAGCTTTGTGCTGATGCGTCACGGGCTGGACGGGCTGGTGCTGAATACGCCGTTGTTTCGGCCGTTTCGGGTTCTCAAGATTTTTATGCCCTGGTTGTGGTGGTCGCGCAAACAGCCGCGCGGCGAACGCATTCGCCTGGCGCTGGAGGATCTGGGGCCCATCTTTATCAAGTTCGGGCAGATCCTCTCCACCCGCCGCGATCTGCTGCCCGATGACATTGCCGAGGAGCTAACCCGGCTGCAGGATCAGGTTCCGCCATTCTCCGATCAGCTGGCGCGCACGATTATCGAGCGCGAGCTGGGCGAATCGATCGATGCCGTTTTCGCCAACTTCGAGGCGACCCCGTTTGCCTCCGCCTCCATCGCCCAGGTCCACGGCGCCACCCTGCACGGCGGACAGGATGTGGTGGTCAAGGTATTGCGACCCGATATCCTGCCGGTCATCAAGCGGGACATCGGCCTGATGTACCTGTTTGCCAACGCCTTCGAGCGTTACTGGGCCATCGGTCGCCAGTTGCATGCCGTCGAAGTGGTCAGTGAATTTGAAAAAACCATTCTCGATGAACTCGACCTGACCCGTGAGGCGGCCAACGCCTCGCAATTACGCCGCAACTTTATCGACTCACCACTGCTGTATGTCCCCGAGGTCTACTGGGATTACTGCCGGCGTAATGTGATGGTGATGGAACGTATCGCGGGCGTCCCCATCGGTCATACCGAGCAGTTGCGTCAGGCCAACATCAATCTCAAGGCACTGGCCGAACACGGCGTGGAGATCTTTTTCACCCAGGTGTTTCGCGACAGCTTTTTTCACGCCGACATGCACCCCGGCAATATCTTCGTCTCCAACGAGGGGCAGTATCTGGCCGTGGACTTCGGCATCATGGGCTCGCTCAACCCCAGCGACCAGCGCTATCTGGCGGAAAACTTTCACGCCTTTTTCAACCGCGACTACCGTCGTGTAGCGCAATTGCATATCGACTCGGGCTGGATCGATCGGGATACCCGCATCGATGAATTCGAGTCGGCCATCCGCACCGTCTGCGAGCCGATCTTCAACAAGCCCCTGAGCCAGATCTCCTTCGGCCATCTGCTGTTGCGCCTGTTTCAGACCGCGCGGCGCTTCAATATGGAAGTCCAGCCGCAACTGGTACTGCTGCAAAAAACCCTGTTGAATATCGAAGGCCTCGGCCGCCAGCTCTATCCCGAACTGGATCTGTGGCAAACCGCCAAGCCGTTTCTGGAACGCTGGATCCGCGAACAGATCGGCCCCAGGGCGTTTATCAAACATCTGCGCATCAACTTTCCCATGTGGGCCGAACGCCTCCCGCAACTGCCCAACATGGTCTACGATGTGCTGGAGCAGGCCAAGAACGGTAACCTGAATGTGGAACTGCAGGAGAGGCAGATACGCCAGCTGCGCCAGGAAATGCGCCGCAACAACCGCCGCACCTGGAGCGCGATCGTCGGCGCCAGCCTGATCCTCTCCGCCACCATCCTCGCCGCACTCGACGGCTACGCCAAAACCATGCTGGGCAACCTGCCGCTCTACTCCTGGTTGCTCGGGGGCGCCGGCCTGGCCATTCTGCTGGCGGCCTGGCCCGACTATCGCGACGACTAGTTGGCCCGGCTGTGCCGGATCCCGCCATTAACATCAGGCTTGCGAGATTAATACGCATCTTTTATAGGGTCAGCCACGCGTCAAAGAAGGCGACATGGGGTTCGCGTTGATTGAATTGTCTCTTCGCAATCCTGAATCGAAGAACGACAATGCGATATTCAACAAAAGCAACACGGCGCATTCCGGCAACGGATTTGCGCAGGGTGTAAAATGCGACGAAACATCGATCCCGGGAGTTGAGCAACAGTGAAAAGCACACAGACCTGGCAGATTCTGTTGGGCGTAGCGTTATTGCTATTCGGTGTGTATGTCGCAATACCCTACGGAACATTTGCCAGTGCCATCTATGTCGCGGCCAGTGTGTTTGCTGCCACCGCCGTGGTGTTCGCCGTGCGACACCGCGCGCCGTTTTATCCCGCCGCCTGGCTGCTGCTGGCGTACGGACTTGCGCTGTGCGCAATCGGGCATGCTATCTGGTACTGGCTCGATCTTTACGGCCTGGAGCCTTTTCCGTCGCTGGCCGACGCTTTTTATCTGGCGGCCTATCCGCTGTTCGCGGCATCACTCTGGTTACTCGGCGGCCAAAACACGCGGGACGACGGTGCACTGAGTGACGCCCTGATTGTCGGGATCTCGGCGACTGTACTTAGTTGGGCACTGCTGATTGCGCCCTATGTATATGATCCCGGGCTCACCTTGCTCCAGCTGCTCATCTCGGCGGCCTATCCTGTTGCGGATCTGATCCTGCTGCCGCTGGTCCTGCGGCTGGTCTTCCTGCACCGTACGCGGCTGACCGCCCATCGCCTGCTGCTGGTCGGCTGGTTTGCCTACTTTGCCGCCGATCTCCTGTACGCTCACGGCAATTCGGTTGGCTGGTATGCCCCCGGCGGTTTAACGGACGGCTTGTGGCTGATCGCCTACGCACTGTTCATCGCGGCGGCGTGGCATCCCTCGGCCGCCGTCGAACCGGACTCGCGCGCCTCGCGCGCCGAGTTATCCGGTCGGCGCCTTCTGATTCTCGGTGCCGCCTCGGTACTTGTGCCGGCGGTGATCCTGGTCACCGCGGGCACCCAGTTCGAGATTGTCCGGGTTGCCGCGATCGCCTCGATTCTGCTGTTTTTGCTGGTGATGCACCGCATGGCCGGCCTGCTCCGCGAAACCCACCGACAGGCCGAAGTGCTTGAAGGGCTATCGCAGATCGATCCCCTCACCGGTGCCGTCAATCGCCGGCAACTGGATTATGAATTAAAACGCGAGCTATCCCGTGCCGTCCGCCGCCAGACCGACCTGAGCATCGCCTTTATCGATCTGGATCACTTCAAGCAGTTCAATGACACCTATGGTCATCAGGCCGGGGATAGCCTGCTGAAAGAGATCGTAGCTGTCTGGCACGGGGTTCTACGTCCGACAGATGTCGTGGCCCGAATCGGCGGTGAAGAGTTTCTTGTCCTCTTCCCGGACACCAATAGCAACCAGGCGCAGATCGTTTCAGAGCGTCTGCGCAACCTCATGCCCCACGGACAGACTTTCTCCGCCGGGCTGGCGACCTTACAGCCGGACGAGAGCGCGGAGAATTTCATTGCCCGGGCCGACAACGCCATGTATCAGGCAAAAAGCCGCGGACGTAACCGCGTCGTTTTCGCCGTCCCATAATAGCAGCCCCGGCCCGACTTCGAGCCTGATTGGCTCCACCATTTTCCAGCATGCCCGGCTAACTGACCACGCTCACGTTTGGTGTGTTGAACACATGCGTATAAATCATGGTTGTCGGAATATCAGCAGGCTTGAATAATTCCCGGACTATTTGGATGTCATAACCGGCCCGGCCGATGCAATGCGCATGAATAACACAAACCGCTCAGAGTCGGGTTCATTCAAGCTGAGCGCAGAATCTTTTTGATTTTACTTTGCAATATCACCATTTGTATGCCACAAATCCAGCTGCTGTCGCGGGCTCTTGAATACACTTTGTTATATTAATCATTATCCCTGGCAATCCACCTTGACCTGCCGGCACTATTTTATTATATATTTTCATGCAAACATTGATGTTTCAAAAGGACGGCAGGGAATATGAACGTTTTCATTCTAAATACAGGAAGATGTGGCTCTACCACGTTTATCAAAGCCTGCAATCATATTACGAACTTCTCATCTGCACACGAATCAAGAATTTCAGCGCTTGGTTCAGAGCGGCTGAATTACCCGAAAAATCATATTGAAGCGGATAACAGACTCTCCTGGTTGCTGGGCAGACTTGACAGAATCTATGGCGACAATGCCATTTATGTCCATCTTAAAAGAAACAACAATGACACCGCCCAAAGCTTTACCAAGCGTTACTCGTATGGAATCATCAAGGCATACAGAGGAGACGGCATACTGATGTGGTTGCCGGAAGATAGCGACCCCATGGCTGTCTCTCTGGATTACTGCGATACAGTAAACAGCAATATAGATCTATTTTTAAAAGATAAAACACACAAAATGGACATGAATCTTGAAAGCATAGAGCAGGATTTTATCGCCTTTTGGAAATTAATCGGCGCGGAAGGGGATATGAATGCCGCCCTGGCTGAATTCGGCACACGTCACAACGCCTCGAAACAACCCCAGAAAACCGAAAAAGAAAACATCTTCTTGCGTATCTTATACAAGCTAAGAAGGCTGGCCATACAATTCCCGGATTATATCAGGAACGTGTAGCATGCCGTTCCACAAGATATCCCGCCTCGCGGTTCAGCATGAACCAAAAACCAGGGATTCGGGGCCGGGTATTCAATTTTACCTTTAGTGATTGTCGTTGTACCTGAGATTAAAGCAGATTTTTATATAACGGCGTTCTTATTCTGTGTATTGAATTCATATAATGCTGCCGATGGAGCTCGCGACCCAATAAAAGTTCCGAATACCCGATCACTTTGTCCAAAAGAGTGCTTCGCGAAGTTTATACCCCGCAGGGGTACTCGCAATGACCGAAAATGGTCGTGTCATTGCGAGAAACAACGTGACCAAGCAATCCCTCTGGGCGGGTAGTCGGAACACGTATTTTAGCCCTTGCGCCGCAACACCCAGATCTCCAGCAGTGCCCACTCCTCACCGGGGTAATTTTCCTGCTCCAGCGGCGACAGGCGACGATGCCGCGAGGCCATGCTGCCGACGAACTCGAGTCGCTCCAGCAGCATGCGCTTGGTCTCGTCGGCTTTTTCCAGGGCAAACGGATTGAGAAAGTTCACCAGCATGTAACCTTCACCCGCTCCTTTGTCAAAGGCGTCCAGCAGGCGTGCGATCGCTTCGGGTTCGAGATAGACGAGTGAGGCAGTTGATATGACGACATCGGCGTTTTGCATAGCTGCCTCGACCTGGTCCTGCACGTCGGCCGGCGCGGCATTGAGATCGGCTTCGATGGTTTCATCATACAGGCCGGCCGCGTGGCCATAAGCGAGCGCGTTGGCGGAAATATCGATGCCAGTGGTGGTCGCGGGGAAACGCCGCTGGCCGTCGATCTGTTTGCAGGCCTCACTGTCGCGCCAGTTATTGCGAATCGCCTCGTAATCCATGCCGTACAGGGTCGCCATGGTGGTATTGCCGAAGCAGCCTGCCAGGTCCACGAACTTCAACGGCTTTTCGGCGCTGGCGTTTTGTTGCGCCCAGGGCAGGATCAATCGATCGAAAGTCTGACGATTAAAATTGTCGGAAACGTATTCCAGCTGATCCAGGATCCGCTCCTTGAACGGCACCGGATTCTCGGCTACGTAAATATCATCGAAATGCTGTTTTTTCTCGTCCGTGCGAACGTCCGGCTTGGTCATGGAAATGCTCCTTTTGCTCTGAGCCTTTAAAGTTAGAGAGTCATAACCGCAATTATACCGGTTCGATCACGCTTTCTACAGGGCTATTGCGTTATTGCTGCGTGCGTACGGAAGGAGAATTCGCCGGTTTTTGATGTTAGACTCAAAGCCAGAGACAAATCGGACGCCTGATTACATTGCACAGGACTGCGCACCAGTATCGCGAAGCGATTCTCCCCATATCTGGTAATGTTTAGCCGCACCCTGTTACCTCTTCACTCAAGCGCCACACAGGACAAGTCAGTACCAGACATGCGTCTGACGTTTTATCCTACAATCCGATGAAGGGACTTTTGTCAGGATTCTGGTTAACACCTGCGGACTGGATAGACGGATCACCTATGCCTCGACCTACTTTTGAAGAAATCTGGCGCAAGCGCTTTACCGAACGCGGCCGGGTATACGATGACGACGCCGCTATCGCCGGGTGGACCGAGTCCGGCCTGGAAGTCCGCTTGCGCCATTTTCAGCGGGTCTGGCCGGGTGATACGGCGGGCGCTCGCTGGCTGGATGTCGGCTGTGGCGCGGGCAGTTATACCCGCTATCTCGCCAGCCAGGGTGTGGCGCCTCTGGGGGTCGATTACTCGCTGCCCTCGTTACAAAAAGCGCGCAGCCGCAGCGATGCCTCGATTCCCTGGCTGGTGGGCGATGCCACCCAGCTGCCTCTGCGCCCGGCCAGCGTGGACGGGGTGATGTGCTTCGGGGTGATGCAGGCCCTGTCCGGCCCGGACCGGGCTGTTCATGAGCTGCTGGCCCTGACCCGGCCCGGCGGACAAATCTGGATCGATGCCCTGAACCGGCACGCCCTGACCACCGTACTGAACCGGTTGCGGGCACGTCTGCGCCGCCGCCCGCTGGGACTGCGCTACGACAGTCCCGCGCAACTGATCCGCCTGCTGCGCGCCGCCGGCGCCACCGAGATCCGGTTGTACTGGGTGCCGATTCTGCCGGGATCCCTGCGCCGCTTTCAGCCCTGGCTCGAATCCCGGCCCGTGCGCGGGTTACTGGCACACCTCCCCTGGCTGGCCTCACCTCTGAGCCACGCATTTTTGATCGCCGCCCGCAAAGCCGACCACTGATATCCCCTGGCGATGCTACGGACCCTGCGCACAAATATTCAGACACTGGGGTGGTGGAACGGCATGCTGTACCTGCTGGGTACGGCACTGTCGCGGCTCAGCGCCGAACGACTGCGCATCGTGAAATACGAACTGGTCAGCCAGCCGATCACCACGGTCCCCCTGTTACCCGCACATCGCGGCAAAACGATCCAGGTGCGTGAAGCCAGAGCGGATGATCCCCTGCTGCGGTCCGTGCCGGATCGCCGTGAAGGGGTGTTCGCCGAGCGTTTTGCCCAGGGCGCGCGCTGTCTGGTGGCCGAACTCAACGGAGAGCTGGCCGGGTTTTTATGGTTCGTGAAAGGGGACTATCCCGAAGATGAAGTACGCTGCCTGTTCCGCCCCTTGCCCGCAGGGCAAAGTGTCTGGGACTACGATGTGTATGTCGCCAAAAAACACCGCCTCTCGCCGGTATTCCTGAAACTGTGGCAAGCCGCCAACGAACGTCTTTATGCCGAGGGCATTCAGCACTCCGCCAGCCGGATCTCGGCCTTCAATGCCGCCTCGCGGGGTTCTCACGAACGTCTCGGGGCACGCAAGGCAGGCTGGGCGCTGTTTGTCTGCGTGGGTTCCTGGCAGGTCATGCTCGCCAGTCGCCAGCCTTTTGTGCATCTGTCATTCAGCCGGCAGAGCCGGCCCGTATTACAGGTCGGCCCCGTCGCCGCTTCTGCGGACGATGACGCCCTGTCGCAGTCCGATTAGTCGCCGGGATTCACGGGCGCCTGTCTGACCGGGGCAGGTTAAACCAGAATCTCCACCGGCTCGGGGTGGCTCAAAAACCGCGTCGGGCTGGCCGTATAACCGTAGGCGCCGGACTGGAACACCACGATCAGATCCCCAACCTCGGCGCGGGCCAGTTCCATCTGTTGCGCCAGGACATCCAGCGGCGTACACAGCGGTCCCACCACGTTGACCAGCTCGCGCTCGTCGCCCTGCATCCGGTTGCCCACCACCACCGGGTAGTTCTTGCGAATCACCTGGCCGAAGTTGCCCGAAGCCGCCAGATGATGGTGCAGTCCGCCGTTGGTGATCAAAAAGATCTGGCCGCGGGATTCCTTGCGATCGATCACCTCGGCCACGTAGATGCCCGCCTCACCGACCAGGTAGCGCCCCAGCTCCAGGATGATCTCCGCCCGGGGCAGTTGCTCGCGCACCGCCGGCAGACGACTTTCCAGATGCGCGGTAATCGGCGCCAGATCCAGCGGTGTCTCGCCGGGAAAATAGGGGATGCCGAAACCGCCCCCCATGTTGAGCATCTCCACCGGCCCGGGCGCCGATTCGGCCAGGCGCAGGGCCAGGTCGAAGGTCTGCCCCTGGGCCTCGATCAGCGCTTCGGAGCGCAGGTTCTGGGAGCCGGAGAAGATATGAAAACCCCGAAAATGCAGTCCCAGTTCCCCGATGCGTTTGAGCAGGGCGGGGACCCGTTCGGCATCCACGCCGAAGGCCTTGGGGCCCCCGCTCATTTTCATCCCGGAGGTCTTGAGTTCAAAATCGGGATTGACCCTGACCGCCACATGGGCCATCTCGCCAGTCTGCGCCGAGATTTCCGCGACCCGTTCCAGCTCGGTCTCGGACTCGATATTCAGCGTAATACCGGCGCCCACGGCCATCGCCAGCTCATTCAGTGACTTGCCCGGACCGGCGAAGCTGATCTCCCCCGCAGGTATCCCGGCGTCCAGGGCCACGCGCAACTCCCGCCCCGAAGCCACATCCAGCCCATCCACCAGCCCGGCCATGTGCTGCACCACCGCCGGCATCGGGTTGGCCTTGACCGCGTAATGGACGCTGATCCCTTCGGGCAAGGCGGTACGCAGCGCGGCGACCCGCTCGGTCATCGCCTGCCGATCATAGGCATAAAACGGTGTCTGGCCGACGCGCTGCGCCAGCTGTGACAGGGCAACGCCGCCGATCTGCAGGCAGTCATCCACCACCGGAAACACGTTGCTGGGAGCGTGGATGGGGGCGTGGCTGGGGCGGCTGTCACTCATGGGGGTATCAGTCTCCGGAAAAGAAGTCGGTGAAACGCGTGGCCAGCTGCTTGCGATCGATCTTGCCGTTGGCATTGCGCGGCAGCGGCTCATGCTGAATTGCGATATGCCCCGGCAGCATGAAGGCAGGCAGGTGGGGACGCAAGGCGTCCAGCAAACCCTCCATTGTCAGGCCATCCTCCCTGGGCAAGACCACCAGTACAATACCGTGACCCAGGGTCGGGTGCGGCACACCCAGTGCCGCGGCTTCGGCAACCCGTCCCGAGGCATAGGCGACTTCTTCCACCTCGTTGGGACTCACCCGGTAACCGGAGGTTTTGATCATCTCATCCCGGCGCCCGATAAAATAGAGAAAACCGTCCTCGTCGGTGCGCACCGTATCGCCCGACCAGACGGCGAGCTCGGGCACCGGGATAGCACTCGCCTGCCCGGGGGCCGGACGAAAACGCTCGGCGGTGCGTTCCGGATCATTCCAGTAACCGAGCGAGACCAGCGCGCCGCGGTGAACCAGCTCACCCGGTTCACCTGCTGCACAGGGGGTGCCGTCTTCACGCACCACCATGACCTCCGCGTTGGGAATCGCCTTGCCCATGGAATCGGGGCGCCGATCCAGCTCCCCGGGCGGCAGATAGGTGGAGCGAAAGGCCTCGGTGAGCCCGTACATCAGATAAAAGCGGGTCGAAGGTAATTGCTGGCGCAAGGCATCGAGCACCTTGCGCGGCATCGCGCCGCCCGAGTTGGTGACATAACGCAGGGTTTCGCGCGTTTGCCCGGGCCACTCCAGCTGTGCCAGCTGGTTCCACAGCGGCGGGACCGCGGCCAGCCCGGTGATGCCTTCTTTCGCCACCGCCTTGATCACATCCCGGGGCAGCAGATAATTCAGCAATGCCACACTGGCACCGACACTGAACGCGGTGGTCAGCTGGCTCAGGCCATAATCGAAACTGAGAGGCAGTACCGCAAGCAGGCGATCCGCCGCCCGGTTCTCCAGGTAGCTGGCCACGCTTTCGGCGCCGGCCACCATGTTGCGATGTGACAGCACCACCCCCTTGGGCCGGCCCGTGCTGCCCGAGGTATAGAGAATGGCCGCCATATCCGTGTCGATGGTGCGATGCAAACCCGGAGACTCGACGTCCTGGATTTCATGCCAGCCGACTTGCTGATAGTGGTCGGGGGATTCCCCCGCTTCGGCCTCGCCCACCACCAGCACGGTATGCAGATCCGGACAGTGCGCCAGGCTCTCCTGCAACGCCGCGAGGCGCTCCGGGGACGTCACCAGGATCCGGACGTTGCAGTCCTGCAGGATATACGCGACCTGCTCGGCCTTGAGCAACGGGTTCACCGGTACAAACACCCCGCCGGCCAGCGAGGCACCGAACAGGGCATGAATGGTTTCCGGTCGCTTGTCCAGGTAGACCGCCACCCGCTCCTGACGCAATAAACCCGCTTGCAGCAAACCGGCGGCGGCGTTCTGCACGGCCTCGGCCAGCTGAACATAATTCTGGTATTCACCACGATAACCCAGCGCGGGCGCGTCAGGCGACTGATTAGCCCGGATAATGATGGGGTCGTGCAAGAGAGTGGGCATGAATATTATCGTGGGATGGGTAGCGTGATTGAATTATACCGCAACTATCATGGCGATGATAACATGATACGCTATCCTTAACAGACATGCTGCGGTCCAGACATCGACCGCCATGATGAACAGAAGTATCAGGCCAGCAATCTTCCCACCCGATCAAAAAAGTGTCGAGGTTTTTTACATGTCCAACCACAATAATGTATCTGGGGGTATTTACGCTGCCTGGTCTGCATTCTCCCGAATCAGAAACCGGATACCGACACTCACCATCATACTAACCCTGATGGTTATGCCGTTCTCTTTGCAGGCAGAAACAGTTTGTGGCAAACACACACATCCTACCGGACCGTTTGATTACACCAATCGCGCGCATACCGACAAGTACCTTAATGTTGTCGAGAAACATCATTTCACCGAAGACGTGCGTACCCTGCGTCAGGGCGCCACAACACACCTGGTGGGCGACCTTGAATATGTACTGAACTGGTTTCCCAATCACCATCAGGCACTGGATGCGCTGACCCGACTCGCCGCCCGCGAGGGAACAACCCGACCAACTCGCTCACACGTGGACATTGAATGCCGTTTTCAGTGGGCACACGATATCGCACCCGATGATGCCATGGTCTATGTCATCAAGGGTTTGTACTACGCCCGAACCGATCGAGATAAAGAGGCCCGTTCGGTCTTGCAACAGGCTGTCGACATGACCCCCGACCATCCGGAGATTCATTACAACCTGGGGCTGGTTCTTTTCAAGCTCAAAGACTATGAAGCGGCCCGTGTTCATGCCAAAAAGGCCTACGAGCTGGGTTACCCGTTACCGGGATTAAAAAATATGCTCAAAGAAGCCGGTTACAGCCTGTCGGATTAGGTCAGCAGCGTGCGTGATTATCTCCTCTTCGCCATCATCATTGGCATTGTGCCGTTTATACTCAAACGGCCCTGGATCGGTATCGCGGCCTGGTTCTGGATCGGTCTGATGGTACCCCAGGGTCACACCTGGGGCTTTATGCGCACCTTCCCCCTGGCCATGGTCATTGGTCTGGTTACCCTGGCTGCGCTGCTCATGAATCGTGACCGGCGCCCCATCCCCTGGAGCCGGGAGATGATCCTGCTGGCTGTCTGGGTGGGGTATGTCACCCTGACCAGCGTCTTTGCCGTGAATCCCGCCGGGGCCTGGGACTTCTGGGTCAAGTTCATGAAGATTCTGCTAATTACCTTCATTACCCCGATGCTGGTCTACGGGGAAAAGCGCATCATCACGATTCTGCTGGTCATCACCGCCTCCCTGGCGTTCTACGGTTTCAAGGGAGGGTTGTTTGCAATCTCCACCGGGGGCAATCACTCGGTACTCGGACCGCCGGGTTCCTACCTTTCCGGCAATACCTATATTGGCCTGGCCATGCTCATGGCGCTGCCACTGATACTGGTCAGCGCCCGCCTGTTTTATCGCCAGTGGGTCGACTTCGGCATTCCGATCGTAAAACGCTTTTCCCGTCCTCTTGGATTGGGACTGTATGCTGTCTTCTGGTTAACGGTTATTTCCGTTCTTGCCACCTACTCCCGGGGTGCGCTGCTGGCACTGCTGGTCATTACACCTTTCTTGCTCTGGCGCATGAAACATAAATGGCTCATAGCCTCCCTGGCGATACTGGCTGTGGGCGTTATCGGGATTACCGCACCCGAACGCCTCACGGAACGCTGGCAAACCATCGAGACTTATGAAGAAGACACCTCCGCCATGCAGCGTATCCAGTCCTGGGGCATCAGCCTCAACATGGCCAAAGAGAACCCGGTTACCGGCATGGGCTTTGGTTATACCAATATGGGTTATGACTGGTGGAGCTCCTACGCCAATTTTGAAGGGTCCTGGCGACATGTCCTGTCACCGCACAGCATATATTTCGGGGTAATGGCACAACATGGCTTCGGCGGTCTGGCAATCTTTCTGCTGCTTCTGGCTGCAACATTTTTAACTTTGAACAAGATCCGTCGAACGGCGATACAACATACCGGACAAATCTGGCTGGCCGAGTATGCCTGGGCCTTGCAAATCAGTCTGATTGGCTACGCAGCAGGCGGCGCATTTCTGGATGTGGCCTATTTCGATCTCTACTACGCCTTCATTGCGCTGGTCGTGATCATGTGGCGTGAACTGCAAGAGGCGCCATCCCCCGGCGAAGCGGCGACACAAAATACAAAAGACAATACGGCCTCACCCGCCTCCCCCCGATTCCCCGACTTTGTTGCGACCCGCACAACCGATCAAAACGAATCAAAATAATGATGAGCGTGTCTGCGTGAACCCGCCGCGTGATACCCGGATCGACAGCCGGCTTGACGAGCGGCTCGCAAGTCTGACAGGCGCATTGCAACAGCAGATCAAACCGGATGGGACACTTTGGGATCCGCAACAGGGTAAATCGAGCCCCGTGGATCATTATGCACAGATCAGCACGGCACTTGCCCTGTATCTTCGCCAGCCCGCCGACCCGCTTGTTCGGCGGCTGATTGAACACTGGCTTGCCCAGACATCCGATCAACGCGGCCATGCCCCCTTCAATCGTTTTCTGCTGTTATTGCTTCGCGAGACATGGCATAACCATGACGAAGCACGCAGCGCGATCGATGCGTCACTGATCACCGAGTCCCTCTCCCGCTGTCCACTGGCACGCCGCTACCCCTCGAATAACTGGACCTTGCTGGCACAGCTTTGCCGCATCATGGAAGCGACTTCAAAAAAACAGCGCGCACAGGCCACAGGCGAACTGGGACGCATGCTGGATCGCTGGACCATGCCGGCAGGCGGTTTTGTGGATTTTCCCGGTCATGCTGCAAGCCCGGGCAGCGCCACACCCATGGCGTACCACCATAAAGCCCTGTTCGTCACGACCATGGCCCTGCACTATACGCGCTCATCCAGACTGATGGGCCACCTGCAACGCCTGCACGAGTGGGTTTTACTCTGCTGGGACGGCCAAACCCATGTCGGCGGCTTTGGTCGCAGCACCCATTCGCTATTCGGAGATGCCTGTCTGCTGGCCAGCCTGATTCTGTCGGGCTGTGATAAACAACAGCCATCGCAGTCAACCGGGTCACAAATGATTACCGGCATACTCAAACGCTGGTCAGGGCAGTGTCGTGACGACGACTTGCTGGCACTCAACCCGGCGGGCCAACAGGGTTGGGACAGCTATATGTACCTGTCGGTCTATAACGCATGGACCGCGGCCATTGTCGGCTGGGCCCGGCATGTCGCGACGAGCGATGCCCAGCCTGTTATCAACACGCAGGCGCTTGAGGCGACACCGGCATTCAGGCAGGACGCGGATGCGGGGTTGCTGCGCATCGGCACCGACGCGGGACTGGTCGCCCTGCTATCCACCCGGGGACAACGCCCCCAGGGCTTCAGTCGCGACGCGGTTGAATTGCGCTATGCCGGCGGCGTGCCATTTCATGTTGCCCGGCGTGATCAGCTGTTGTGTCCGGCCTCTACACGGATCAAGGCAACGCGCCTGCTCGCACAACCCGCACTGGCCGGCTGGACACCCGTGTTTCTGATCGACGGGATACTGTGCGGACTCACCGAATACACCCACGTTCAGATCGAAGAGACGGATGCGGCGTACCGGATCACGCTGGCAGGCTCGCCGTTGCCCCTCTTGCGGCCAGCGGATTCAACCGCCTGGCAACGCCTGAAAGCGGCCATCGACTGGCGGTTTCTCGACGGTGCGCTTGGTCGTCGGGCCGTGTTGCAACGCAGGCCGGCGCGCCAGGTACAGGCCCGGCTGGTCATATCTTTGAGCCGACATAAGCCCGAATTGATCCATGAGTTGACGCTGGAGCCGATAGCCACGGGACGGGTTCGTTATCTCAATCCCGCCGGCCATGCGCTGATAGCCAACGCGTTGCCCCGGACAAGAGAACTGGAAAGCAGCTCCCGCGATAAAACCCGAACAACCGACGCGGCGTTTCACGACACGACACTGGATTCGGCGATACCCGGCGCCAGCGGTTATTGTCTGGCGGAACAAACGATCGGCGAAGAAGGTTATCGCCATCGGCTGGTCTTGCAATGGTGATCGCCTGAAACCTTTTCTGAGTTGTACTTTATTCCAGGTGCAAGCCGGACGATACGTGTCTTCAGCGGTTTAACGCCTGCTCCAGTTGCAGCGTGTAAAGCGCGGGCCGCAGATACCATGAATAGTCACACTGCCGTTTGCTCATATCCCGCAGCAGCATCAACATCACCCGTTCGCTCTTGATAAGACCGGACCCCATGCGGGCGGGATGTTTGATGAAATAGCCCGCAAACTCCCGCACCGCGCGACGATAGTAGCGACTCATCATTCGCCCTGACGTTCCCCTGGCATCCTTTTTCTCAAATGGCAGGTGTGCATAGTCGGGATAGGCGCGGCGTATGGTTTCATCATGCAGTGCATTGTTCACGGAATATGACGCATCCAGGTTAATCAGAAAATCCAGTACGTCATGGTCCAGATAGGGACAGTACACGTTGGGAATATCCGCCAGAATGGCGAAAGGGATCAGGCCCACACCACGTCGCGTTCGGTTCCAGAAGATATAGGAGACCAGCGGGTGCCTGGCATGCTGATGCCGCGCCAGCTCCTCGGATAACTTCTGGACTGCCAGCGACTCGTCCAGTTCGCCACTGAAATGCGAACGCAGGGTACTGGACAGAAACGGTCCGAGTCCCGTCTCCCTGAGTAACAAGGTTGCCAGTTCGGTCAGCTTGCCCGCACGGAATAAGGCCAGTTTCTGCTCATTGACCTGAAAGCCCCCGGAGATCACGCTGCCGGCCAGGCCGTCATACAGGGTCGAGGTACGCCCCTTGAGATAACTGGCGACCGGCAACAACCAGGTGTGCCCACTGCCACAGAAATTGGTCAATTCAATGTCTTTGAGATTGGCCTGGAAAAAGGAGTCAGGATTCTCGATTTCCGTATGCGGCAGTTGCAGCTCCGCCGCCAGCATGCGGGCAATACGCAGATCCTCGTTAGCCGAAGGCGGACGCATTTTCACCGTGATCGTGTTCGAGGGCCGGTAGCCTTGCTTAAGCAGCGCGAGCAAAATATGCCGGGAGTCCCGCCCACCACTGATGGGCAAGGTGAACTCGTCCGCCGCCGGCGGACGACGGGCGATGGCCTGTTCGAACAGGGAAGCATACTGTCCCACCGCCTCGTCAAAAGAGCGGGCTTCACTGGCCGGCGCGGGGGTCTCGATACTGCCGCGCTCCAGATGCAGCCGACCCTGTTGCCAGATCAGGCGACTGCCGGGTGGCAGGATCCGGATCTGTTCGAACGGGGTGTCCTCCGCGATGAAAAACCCCAGCCGGTAAAATACCGCCAGTGCGGCCGTATCCAGCGTCTTCGGAAAATCCCCTTGCAGCACATGATGAATGGACGGCGAAATATGAATCGCATTACCGTGGCAGGCGTAATAGAGCGGATAGATCCCGTAACGATCATTGCTCACGACCAGCCGCTGGCCGTCCCACTGCCACTGCACAAAGATCCCATCAGCGACGGATCTGTTTCCCGGGCTCAGCCGGTGTCCCAAAAAACAGTGCGGTGTGCCCCCGGTCACGATCCCGTCAGGCGTCACCCGTGCCGAGAAGAACGGCCTGTCGAAAGACGATAAAACATCAAGCGGGGAGTGTTGCATCAGATCAGTATCCAGCCGGGTGCGGCCAGCCCGGTAAGTTTGAATTCATACACCGCGCACCTGTCGCACCCAAACACCCGGACCCGACAGGCATCAATGCCGTTTTGCCAGAAAGCCTCTGGCCAGATTGGGCAGAAACAACATGGCGCAGAGCGGATCTTCCCGAAAAGTCGCCATGACACGTCGCCAGTCTATGCTGACACCCTTTTTTAAAAGATGCGGGATGCTTAGTGCAAATGAACGGCGCGAGTCGGCCAGTTGATGGCGAACGTAAGCCCGTTGTTCCGGGTTCAGGCGGATCGTCGCAAGTATCCGCCGGGACAGGCGGATATAACTGGACAACAGGCGAATCGATCCGGCGGTACCCCATTGTGATTTATCGAAGATGTTGATGCCTTCCCCTTCATACGCATAGAGCTTCGGCGAGAAAGCCACGCGTTGAAAATCCTGACCCAGGGTCAGTTTAAACAACCGATCCTGGCCGTTATAGATAGTCGGATCAAAACGCACCGCCGCGAAGCGATCGAAACGATAGGCCATGGTGGTCGGCCCGATAATATTGCTGCGCCGGATCAACAGATCAAAAAAATCACCCTGATATTCATAAAGCGCCCGCTCAGGATCAATGGTTTTGTGATCCGCCGGATGAATGTTCAGGACGGGATTTTTATCCCATTCAAAGCGGCTGGTCTCACTGCCAACGCGGGTGCTGTTACCCATAAACAGATCGTACCCCTGTTCCAGGGCAGCAACGGCATCGCTCAGAAAGGGGCCGGTCCATTGATCATCCGAATCGAGAAAAGTGACATACGGGGTACCGGGTGGCACGTTATCCAGACCGGTATTGCGTGCCGCGCCGGGACCGGCATTTGGCTGGTGAATGATTCTCAGGCGATCACCGGCATCGGGCAGAAACCGGGCAAGCTCCTGATCCGCCGGGATCGGGGATTCATCATCGACCACAATGATCTGACAGTCCACGCCACCCGGCTGTTCCAGAATGGACCGCACGCACTGGGTCAACAATCCGGTTTCCCGCTGATAGAACGGAATGATCACCGCAATCTCGGGTGTCGACGAGTTACTCATCATGAGAAAAAGTACCACATAAAACAAGCGTTAACCTTTGGTCAGCACAGCCGCACCCTTGTCAAACGGCAGCAGTGCCTCGGTGTAGTGGGGCAACTCTTGCTGCCAGCGTGCCAGGATCTGCTTTTCCTCGCCACGCGCGGCATCGTCCAGAAAAACACGGGCACCCGGATTAAGCAATCGATCCAGTTGTGGCAGTGCCGGATACCGGGCATGTTTCGAGGTGGTCGCCGGGGGTCCGTCGATAACCAGCATATCGAAGCCCCCCTCCGGCGCCTGCAGGCGAGTCAAATCGTACCAGGGTTGACCGGCATCCCCGGTGGGAATCAGCGGGGCATGGATGACGCTGGCCCACTCTTCCAGCCCCTGCTCGACGAGGCCTTCGCGGGTCTGCTCGGCGAAGTGTTCATCATGTTCCAGGCTATAGACGTGACCCACGCCGTTCAATTGACAACAACGCGCCAGTACCATGGTGGAAGAGCCGGAACTGCACTCCAGAATCGACACCGGTTTATGTTTTATCGTGTGTTTGGCAAGCGTAAACAGCAGATCCGGCGAAGCGGCCCAGCCGCGCAACAGCGGCAAAGGCGCAACCGGGCGGATAAGACGCATCAGGCCATCGTAAGCCTGCAGTTGCTGATATAGCGCACCGGATTCTTGCGCCGCTCCCAACAGCCGGTAGGACGCCAGATGAATCTTGCGTACCTTGTAAAACAACAGCGCCTGGGAGGCCAGTACGACCAGCAGCAGGAACAGTAGCAGGTAGTCCATGTCATAAGTCCCTTTGTTAGTGAAACGTCCTTACTTTCCGGCCATGTATCCATTCAGCGCAGACCGATAGCCAGAACCGGCTGCGTCCGACAACCCCCAGTGTAGCTCACTTTACGCAATGACAACCTGATTACCCGGGGCGGGTTCTCAGCGGGTCACTCTTCGCCTGATCGAACCCACTCCAGCGTCCATTGTGCCACCTGATCCCGCCACGCCTGGCGAGAGAACGTATGGTTGGCTTGCGGCAATTCCCGCAGCGTGACCCGCGACTGTTTCAGCAACCCGGCCCAGGCCGGATCGGTGGCGGCCGTATCGCGAAACTCGGCGGCGGTCAGATCGTCGCCGCTGAGTATCAGCAGAATCGGACCGCGATAGCGTCGCCAGCCCTCGGCCATGCGTTGCGGCAGCGGCCCGGTGGGGTTGCCGGCAGACTCGCCCTGCGCCGCCGGCCCGGATGACCCGGCCAGCCGGCGCAGCAGGCTGAAGACAGAACGCAGCGAGGCGACGGGGTTGAACCTGCCGCGCAGCAGGTTCACCCAGAAATCACGGCTGAACAAACGCTTTATATAATAGGTTTTCAGATAGGCCCGGGCCAGGCTCTCCCCGGTGCGCACCCAGGGGTTGGCCAGCACCAGCCCGTGGATACGCGGTTCCTTCGGGGCGGTGATCAGGGCGATGGATGCCGCATCACACAGCCCCCAGACGATCACCTCGCGCAGGTCCGGCAGCTGGGCCTGAAAGGTGTCGATGGCCGCGCGGATGTCATCGCCAACCCGCTCGAAATCACGCTGCGCCCCCGTCGAGTCGCCCATCCCGCGATAGTCAAAGCGGAACACCGGAATACCGGCCGCGGCCAGATGGCGAGCCAGCAGCAAGAACTGACGATGGCTGCCGACCCGGTACTGCGGACCGCCCACGACCACCAGCACCCCCCGAACCGCCTGCGGCGCTCCCGGATGCAGGATCCCCAGCAGCTCGTCATCCCCGACCGGGAAAATGATCGCCTGCTCGCTCACCGCAGCACCGCCTGCAAACCCGCCAGACTCGCGTCCAGCAAGGCCGGTACTTCGTGGATCTCCTGGGTGGTCCAGAAAGGATCGCCGCGCACGGCGCCCGTGTGGAGGGTCATTCCCTGTTGACGCCACGCGTCGATCAGGCGGGTGCTGACCGGCGGCAGTTCGGGCGGGTCGCCGTGCGCCACTTCCAGCCAGGCGAGCGGCGTGCCGGGCGAGGCGACTAGCCGCGCCCCGGCAAGCGCGTCGGCCAGCGCCGGGGCCAGAGCATAGCCGGCCACCTCCAGCGTTTCGCCTTCCTTCAGCCGGGCCCGCAACTGGCCGGTGGTTTCCTTGCCGCTGCCCATCATCCCCGCGGCCATACGCAGGCGCAGAAACTGGGCCAGATAGCGTTCGCCATCGCTCACCGGTTGCCAGTAGAGGACCGCCGCCGGCGGGATCTGGCGAACCTGCAGGAGATCGCTGATCAGCAGGCAGCCCGCGCGCAGCCCCCAGAGGATCACCGGACCGGGGTAACGCTCCTGCAGCCAGTCCAGGCCGTCGCCAAGATCGGCCAGCCAGTCCTGCCAGCGGGCATCGGCAAAATCACCGCCGCTGTCACCGCAGCCATAGAGATCGGGCATGAATACCGCATAACCCTGTTCGGCCAGCAGGCGGGCCTGGCGCGCCGCCATGCGGCGGGACTTGTTGAGTTCTTCGGCGAAGGGGGGAACATACAGCACGCAGCCGCGTACCGGCCTGCCCGCCGGTTCATGCAGGATATAAAAGAGCGGGCCTTGCCCGCCTGCCAGAAACCCGGCTTTCATGCGAAGTGTTTCAAGCGGCGAGCTTGGAATCGACAAACTCGACCAGGCTGCCCAGGGTCTCGAACGTCTCGGCGCTGATCTCGTCGTCATCCACCATGATGCCGAACTGCTCCTCGATGGTCGTGATCACGGTCACCACCGCCATGGAATCCAGCTCATGGATATTGCCGAGCAGGGGCGTATCGGTATCGAATTTTTGCACGCGGCCGTTGAGCCCCAGTGTGCTGTCCAGGATAGTTTTGACTTGTTCGAGACTCGACATCGGGACCTCCTTCCCTTAACACAGACACAGGAATCATGTCCTGTTGGAGCAAATGCTCTATGATGTATCCCTGAGGATAATTAAACCCGTGTGATTGTATCACCAACACGGGCAAAGGGAGACAGATGCGAGAGTTAGGCGGCTGGTTTACCACGGATGGCACCCCGGGACCCGACATGCCCGCGGCCGACAACAACGCAGCATCGCGTTTCACCAGCGAGGGGGGCGCCTGCCAGGTTCGGGGCGGCTGGATCGCCCGCGACGGGGAGGGCCGGATTGCCGCGCTGATCGGCCACCCGCAATGGCAGGACCCGCCCGCCGGACAGGACCCCGCGCAGACCCTGCTGGATCGCTACCGGCGTGACGGCGAGCAGCTGTTCGCCCGCCTGAGCGGCGATTTCGCGCTGGCGATTCTGGACCCGGTCGCGCGACGCCTGCTGGTGGGCATTGACCGCCTGGGCCGCTTCCCGCTGTATATTTCCCGCATTCCCGGCGGCGTCGCCTTTGGTTCCGCCATCGACCGCCTGCCGAACGCGGCCACCCTTGATCGCACGCCTTCGCCGGACGGTCTCTATCACTACCTGTTCTTTCATATGCTGCCGGCGCCGGTGAGTCTGTTTGCCGACGTGGAAAAACTGCAAGGCGCACACTGCCTGCGGCTGGATTCGCAAAACCTGCGCATCGCGCCTTACTGGCAGCCCCGCTTCGAGGAACCGGCACAGGCCGACATGGGCGCGCTGGGCGAGGAACTGCACCGCCTGCTCGACGCGTCGGTCGACAAACTGACCGACCCGGGAAAGACCGGCGCGTTTCTCAGCGGCGGCCTGGACAGCTCGACCGTGGCCGGCAAGCTGGCACAGTTGCACCCCGGCGAGGCGGATACGTTCAGCATCGGCTTCGATGCGCCGGGCTACGACGAGATCGCCTATGCCCGGATCGCCGCGCAACACTTCAAAACCCGTCCGCACGAGTACTATGTTTCGCCCGACGATGTGGTCGACGCGATACCGCTGATCGCCGCCAGCTACGATGAGCCGTTTGGCAACTCCTCGGCGCTGCCGGCCTATTTTTGTGCCCGCCTCGCCGCCGACAGCGGGACCACCCGCCTGCTGGGCGGCGACGGCGGGGACGAGCTGTTCGCGGGCAACGCGCGCTATGCCAAGCAGGGCGTGTTCGAGCTCTGGTCCCGGCAACCGGCGCTCGCCCGCCGCCTGCTGGAGCCTCTGTTCACCCATCTGCCGCGCGCATCTTTACTGGGCAAGGCCCGCAGCTATGTGGAGCAGGCCCGGATTCCGCTACCGGATCGCCTGCAAACCTATAATTATCTCCATCGCCTGTCGCTGACGGCGATGTTCGAGCCCGGGTTCCTGGCCCAGGTACACACCGAAGGCCCCTGGGATCTGATGCGGGATATCTACCGGCGTCCCGAAGCGGCCTCGTCGCTCAATCGCATGATGTATCTGGACTGGCAGCAGACCCTGGCCGACAACGATCTGCGCAAGGTGAGCCGCATGTGTGAACTGGCCGGCGTCGATGTCGCCTATCCCATGCTGGATGATGCCCTGGTGGACTTTTCCTGCCGCATCCCCTCGGCCATGAAACTGCACAAGGGACGGCTGCGCCATTTTTACAAAAACGCCATGAGCGGCTTTTTGCCCGAAGCGATCCTCGACAAGAAAAAACACGGCTTCGGACTGCCCTTTGGCGTCTGGATGCGCGAACACACCCCCCTGCGGGAACTGGCCTACGACGGCCTGCTGCGCTTCAAGTCCCGGGGGATCCTGCAACCGGCGTTCATCGACCGGCTGATCACCCTGCACCGCGAAGGCCATGCCGCGTATTACGGGGAACTGGTGTGGGTGCTGATGATGCTCGACCTGTGGCTGGAAACACATAAGCCCCGCTAATCACCGCGCTATGTTCGCTATGTAACATAGGAGACGCCAAAAACACGTTATAAAGGACGATCCAAACAGAAGGACGCTGAATGAATATTTCCATTTTTGGCATGGGTTACGTGGGCGCCGTCTCCGCCGCCTGCCTGGCCCGGGACGGGCATAACGTGATCGGCGTGGATGTGGATCCGACCAAACTGGAACTGCTGCGTCAGGGCCAGTCCCCGATCGTGGAAGAGGGCATCCAGGAACTGACCCGCGAGGTCGTGGAACAGGGACGCCTGACGGTCACCGACAACGCGGACGAATCGATCGGCGGCAGCACACTCTCCTTTGTTTGCGTGGGCACCCCCTCGCAACCCAACGGCAGTCAGGATCTCAAAGCCATCGAACATGTAGCCGCCCAGATCGGCGCGGCCCTGGCCGGCCACGATCACTATCACGTGGTGGTGATCCGCTCCACGGTGCGCCCCGGCACGGTCATGAGCCGGGTACGCCCGGTGCTGGAGGCGCATTCCGGCAAAAAACTGGGTGAAGGCTTTGGACTGGCTTTTCAGCCCGAGTTCCTGCGTGAAGGCACCTCGATCAGGGATTATGACAACCCGCCGTTCACCGTTGTCGGCGGCGATTGCAACCGCACGCTGGACTGCATCAAACCGCTGTTCGAACACCTGCCCTGCGAATTTATCGGCACCGACATCAGTACCGCCGAGATGCTCAAGTACGCCTGCAACGCCTTTCATGCAGTGAAGATTGTGTTTGCCAATGAGATCGGCCGTGTATCCCAGACCCTCGGCGTCGACTCCCGCGAGGTGATGCGCCTGGTCACCCAGGACCGGCAGCTCAACATCTCGCCGGCCTATCTGCGCCCCGGCTTTGCCTTCGGCGGCTCCTGCCTGCCCAAGGATCTGCGCGCCCTGCTGTATATCGCCAAGGAGCAGGATGCCGAGGTGCCGATGCTGACCGGAGTCATTCCCAGTAACCAGCAGCAGATCGACCATGCGCTGCAGTTCATTCTGCGCAGCGAAAAACGCCGCGTGGGAATGATCGGCCTGAGTTTCAAGAGCGGCACCGACGATCTGCGTGAAAGTCCGCTGGTGACCCTGGCCGAGCAGTTGATCGGCAAAGGCATCGATCTGCGCATCCACGATCCGAATGTGCAACTGTCGCGGCTGATCGGCGCCAACCGCCGTTATATCGAAGAAAAGCTGCCGCATATCGGACGGCTGTTAATCGACGACTGTGCCGAACTGATCCGGGAGTCCGACATCGTCATGGTCGGACTCAGCGATGCGCATCTGGTGGAACAGGTCATCGCCGAAGCCGGTGAAGCGCAGGTGGTGCTGGATCTGGTCGGCATGCCCGGGCGGGATCGACTCAAGGCGGCGTATCGGGGCATTTGCTGGTGACACCCCGACCTCGCCTGCTGTTCGTCTCGCCGCGCTTTTTATTTCCCGCGGATCAGGGCGGGAAGATTCGCACCACCCAGATCCTGCGTGGCATGAAGGGCGGACGCTTCGAGATCGTGCTGGCCTCCCCGGCAAGCAGTAAGGCGGTGAACCGCTATCGGGATGAACTGGCAGGCATTTGTGATCGCTTCATCGACTGGCCCGAGATAGCACAGGGCCCCCTGAAAGATCTGACCCGTTTTCGTCACCTGTTCTCACTGCTGCCGATCCCGGTAATCAGCGATTATTCACCGGCCGGGGCACATACCGTACAACAGGCTCTCGCCAACGAGGCGGATGTGGTGGTGTTCGACTTCCTGCATGCCAGGGTCCTGGCGCCCGAAAAACTGGATCGCCCGTCAATCCTGTTCACCCACAACGTGGAGGCGGAGATCTTTCGCCGCCATGCCGAGGTGGCCAGCAACCCGATCAAACGGGCCATCTGGCAACAACAGTTTCGCAAGATGCAGCACTATGAAGCCGCCAGCGTGCGCCGTTTCGACACGGTGGTCGCAGTCTCCGAGCGCGACGCAGAGAATTTTTCGGCGATCCCGGGTAACCACCAGGTACGGACCATTCCCACCGGCGTGGATCTGGATTACTTTCCCTACGCCGCCCCCGGCGACGAGGAGCATCTCGTGTTTACCGGCGCCATGGACTGGCAGGCCAACATCGACGGCATCGAGTTTTTTATGGAACAGGTCTGGCCGCAGGTCGTCGCGCGCCGACCGCATGCCCGGGTCACCATCGTCGGGCGCAACCCGGCGCCCTCGCTGGTGGAACGTGCCCGTCGCCGGAACCTGCCGTTTGAATTCACCGGCTTCGTGGATGACATTCGCCAGCCTGTGCAGGGCGCCGCCGCCTACATCATTCCGCTGCGGGTCGGCGGCGGCACCCGCATCAAGGCCTTCGAGGCGATGGCCATGGGACTGCCCGTGGTCTCCACCGGACTCGGCGTGGAAGGCCTGCCACTCACCCCCGAGGAACATTACCTGCTGGCCGACAGCGCCGCCGACTTTGCCAAAGCACTGGTGCGCCTGCTCGAGGACCACTCACTGCGCAACCGACTCTCGCGTCAGGCGCGGGACTACGTGGAAGCGCATTTCTCTTCGCAGGCGGTGGCGGACTGTTTCGAGGGTATCTGCCGGGATACGCTTGATGGTAATAAGCATAGTCGTACTCGGTGTTGATGCCGCCCTCCTCAACCACACCGACGATCAGCTCGCGCACGTCGCGGTAGCTGCGCTTGCGGTTGCCGATGGCGTCCGTGACGGTGCTGTATTGGTGCGCCGTGGCGGGCAACGATGTCTCCTTGAGGGGGCGAAATTCCGGTCGAAAAGTCGCTATACTGTTACCGGTATTTTGGCTCCTGCCAACGACTTATTGTGGTAATCTTGGATCAATTCAATAACTTATCCTCGCCGTAAGGTCCCGGGCCACCTTGCGGGAGACAGGGCGTCAACACGGCCACCAGGAGAAATCCGCATGCAAACTATCAAGCAAATTGTTCACGATATCGCCGACCACCTCCCCGAGGAGGCTACCTTTGAAGATGCCATGCATGCTATCTATCTGCGTCAGAAACTCGAGCGCTCGCTCCAGGCCGCGGAAGAAGGCAAGATAACCTCGCAGGAAGAGATGGAAAAGCGCTACCTGAACGATGCGCGTTGAATGGTCCGATTTTGCGAGCGACGATCTTGATGATCTCGTCCGTTACATCAGTCGGGACTCGGCATATTATGCCCGGCGCTTCGCTGAAAAGGTGGTGCTGGCCACTCGACGTCTACGGGACTTTCCCGAAAGCGGCCGCCTGATTCCCGAAGCTGAGGACCCGACGTTACGGGAAGTCATCGTACAAGGTTATCGCGTCATGTATCGACTGGAAGCCGAGCGGGTCCTCATCCTCGCCGTTATGCACGGTAGCCGTAGTGTCACCGGTCAGGAGAATCGGCCTTGGGAACAGGAGTAAATATCTCGATTATTTGCAGATCGCACATCACCTGTCCCTCCCCACAAATCACTATCAATAACAACAACACGCCCTCTCATGCTCTTCATCTATTTACTCTACCTGGCATTGCACCCGGTCATGCATGATAAGAGGATCAGGTCTTGCCTTTTGCCTTTTCGCGGTGAGAGCTTCAACCCGACCTATTTCATCACCTGAGATGAAGAGATTTTATAAATGAGTATACTGTCCCCGGAATTCCAAACATTATGTGGCTAGGTGTTGGTGTTGTAATATTTATCGTTGGAAATATGCTCATTTCATTGATTATACAAAACACAGACTTCATTCAATGAAAGTAAAAAAATCAGTGTCAGGTCTTACCTTTTGCTTTTCGTGGTGAGAGGTTAATCCCCGATGAACACTACCTGCTAGCTGACAGCGCTTACGCGGTTTTCGGTCGGGTCTGCGTCATATTACGTACCAGCCGCGCAGCGAAGCGTAGCGGGGTGGAGTCCCAGGGGGTGAAGCGGGCCAGTTGAAACGGATCGTGCTGGCGGGTGGAGACGCCCCAGGCTGTGGAGACTGCAGCCTTGAAACCGCCGTCGCGCACCATGGCCGTATGGCGCGCGTCATAATCCTGATCCGGTTTGCCGTTGGGGTAGGCGAACAGGCGCACCGGCTGATTTAAAATCGCTTCCAGGGTCTCGCGACCGCCGCCGATCTCCTCCCGGGCCTGTGCATCGGGCGTGCGGCTCAGGATCGGATGGTTCAGCGTGTGTCCGCCGATCCCCATCCCGGAATCCGCCAGTGCTCGCAATTGCGCTGTACTCAGCATCAGGTTATCCGGTAACGGCGCCTGACTCAGCGCCATCAACGCCTGAACCTTTTCATCGCGCCGGGGCATGTCCAGATGTTTGATCCGGCCAATCAACGCCATTGCCGCCGCAACGCGTTCGGCCGGGGTGGTGATGGGCCGGCGCCCCAGTCCCGGTGCCAGTCCCGTACTATCGAAGTCCAGCGCTTCTGCGGAAAGATGTCGCAGGGTTTCGATCACCCGATCGTTGAACATCATTCCCCCGTCCAGGAAGCCGGCGGCAATAAAAAACGTGGCATGCAGATCCTGCGATTGCAAAATCGGCAGGGCGACTTCCACGTTATCCGCATAGCCGTCATCGAAGGTGATACAGGCGGCTCTGGGCGGCAGTGTGCCACTGGCCAGACGTTCCACCGCCTCGGACAACGGCAAGACATTAAAAAGTCGGGCGACGGTCTGCATTTGCCAGCGAAAGGTCGCCGCATCCGGATCGCCGGGCAACATGGGATCGGGGCGGGGCAGAACCCGGTGATAGATCAAAATCGACAACCGCGCGCGTGAGCCGGCCGGCGACAGCATGCCGGCCAGCGGGCGTAATACGCCGGTTTGCAGTGCGCGGTCGATCATCCTCTCTCCCGGGGTTGATTACCGGCATGGATCGTATCGAATGCCTGCAACAGTTGGCCGATGCGTTTTTCCCAGGCGTTGTCGCGGGCATGCGCGATGATCGTCCCGGTGGCCCATTGCTTTTCCAGTCCCTCCGCGATCGCGTTGCGCAGCGCCTCGCCATCCCCGTACGGGACCAGCGTCCCCACCTGCGGTACGCTGATCACCTCGGCATTGCCGCCCACCCGCGTGGCCACTGCCGGCAGGCCGCAGGCGGCGGCTTCGAGAAACACGTTGGCCCAGCCTTCGGTACGTGAGGGCATCACGTACAGATCGGCGGCGGAATAAAAATAACGCAAGCGTTCGGGCGGGTGAACGCCCATGAAGTTAACCCGATCCGCCACCCCGATCTCCCCGGCGATCCGGCGCAGACGTTGCTCATCGCCGTTGGGATGTTCCCCGCCCACAATCAGATAGATCAGATTCGGGAAGCGTTCGAGGAGCTCGGGGAGCTGTTCCATCACCCGGTGGAATCCCTTGTTTTCGGTCAGCGTGCCCACGGTCAACAGCACTTTCGCTTGCGGATCGATACCCAGTTCCTGACGACACTGCAATTTGTTTTCGGGCTGAAACAGATCCAGGTTGATACCGTTGGAGACGACCTGCACATGATCGGCACCTATGCCGAGTGAAATGGCAAGCTGGCGCAGGGAGTCCGACACGGCAAAGACCCGGGCGGCCGAGCGCATGGCGCGGATCGCCAGCCAGCGGCGCAGGCGTGTTCGGGCGATGCGCGGCAGGGCGCCGCGCAGGGTGATGGTATAGGGTACGCGCAACCACTTGCCGA
This sequence comes from Thiohalophilus thiocyanatoxydans, assembly GCF_004366735.1. Classification (GTDB taxonomy): domain Bacteria; phylum Pseudomonadota; class Gammaproteobacteria; order UBA6429; family Thiohalophilaceae; genus Thiohalophilus; species Thiohalophilus thiocyanatoxydans. Next base: position 154,448 of record NZ_SOQX01000001.1, read on the forward strand.
GCAGCCAGGCAGCGATGCCGTCCGGATGAATGAAATGCGCATCGAGAATATCCAGCCGTCCCTTGCGCCTGAGTTTCAGCAACAGCGGCAGACTGAACAGCGCCTCGAACAGGCCGTCGGTAAATTTTAAAAATCGCGGAATGGACAGAAAACGCGGATGATAGACATCGATACCCTGCTGAACTTCATGATAGGGCACCGCCGGTCGGTAGCCCGGGCGTAATCGTCGCAACAGACCCTGGCCGGGAAACCACGGCACGGGCGCCACCACGGTAATCGGTCTGTCGGCACCGACCCGGAACATGCGCTCGCGTATGAACAACCCGAAGGTTTTCTGCGCCGGATTGGGAAACACATGGCTGAAGACAACCAGCGCGGGGCGGTTTTGTTCTTCACTCATGCGCGTGCCTCGCTGATCACCCAGCGGTATTTACCGGATTTCTCCGCTGCAATGCGGTCTGTGACATGAAAACTGACCTGAATGGCTTCATCCAGCATCCCGGCCAGTCCCTGTCGAATGCGTTCACGCTCCGCTTCGGTCAGTTCCCGGGAGGGCACAAGATAAAGATCAAAACCGTGATCGGTGCGCTGACGAAGCTGGTACTGCTTCAGTGCCGGAATCTCGCGCAAAATATAATTGGCCGTGGAGCTGTGGATCAGACGACCATTGCGACCGACCAGAAAATCATTGGCCCGCCCCTGCAACTGTCGCAGGCGCGGCAACGGCAAGCCGCAGGCACAGGGTGCGGGCTCCAGTGCGCCCCGATCGCCGATACGATAACGGATGAACGGCATGCCATAACCGTCCAGGTTGGTGATCAGCAAATCGCCGATCCCGTCGGCGTCGGGCTGATCCACTTCGACAATGACCTGTTCACCCAGAATATGCAGATGGCCCTCGGGGCATTCATAGGCGATCATGCCCCCATCACGCGCGCCGTACTCGTTACTCACGGGGCACTGAAACGTTTCGACGATACACTCACGCATGTGGGGCAGCAGCATCTCGGAAGTGCAGACGATCAGGCGCGGGCGATAATCGCCGAGACTGCCGGGGTGCTGCACCACATAATCCGCGACCCGATAGATGACCGTGGGATAGCCGTAGATCAGCCGCGGCCGGAATTGTTTTAAAAACGCGACATAGCCGGCGATACGCTCGTCCGTCAGATTCGAGGCGGAGAGGACCACCTGATTCAAGAGCCAGCGATCCTTGAACTTGCGCAATCGCGTCTGGCGCGACATCTCGATGGGCGAGCCCCAGAAATCCACCTGCCGATCGCCGGGATGGACGCCGAACCAGGAGCGGGCCCGCAGCTTCTGTGCATTGAGACAGGCTTCGCGATGCTTGTCGGTGTAGAACACCAGCGGTTGGCCGGTCGAACCGCCGGTGCTGTACTGAATCAGGCGATCTTTCCAGCCCCGGGCGATGAGCTCATCGCCCTGTGTCCTGAGTGTTTCACGTTCCAGCACCGGCAGGCGGGTGAGATCGGCGAAGTCGAGATCATCGAAATGGGTGTTCCCCAGCTCGCGAAAGCGCGTCTGATAATAAGGTACTGATGCCATACAGTGCGTCAGCAGGCGTTGCAGTTTGGCCAGGCGCAGCGATTCAAACGCCTGCGGATCGAGGCGATCATTGCGCCGCAGTCGACGCCATTGCGCCATGGTGCTGCGCCCGCGCAAACGTTCGTGGAGCGGTAACACCAGCTGGCGAGCCAGTTGTTCGTTAAAACTCATCCGCGTATTGCTCTGTTGTCACGACTGCATACGTTGCATGAACCCATCGAACATCATCAGCGCCCACAGGGCCGGACTGTGATCCCGGGCGCCGCTTTCATGTTGTGCCACCAGCGTGGCCAGGTAATCCATATCAAACAGCCCCGTATCGGCCATGGTCTCTCCCAGCACCTGTTCACGCATGCGTTCACGCAACGGGCCCCGGAACCACTGGGCGACCGGCACGGCGAAACCGCGCTTTTTGCGATACAGCACATCCTCGGGCAGATAAGGCTCCATGGCTTTTTTGAAAATGTACTTGCCTTCGGTGCCCTGTAATTTGAGTTGCGGGGAAAGACCGGAGATCCATTCCACCAGTTTATGATCCAGGATGGGGACGCGCACTTCCAGGGAGTGCGCCATGCTGGCCCGGTCCACCTTGGTGAGGATGTCGCCGGGCAAGTAGGTTTTCATATCCAGATACTGGACCAGCGACAGGGGGTGATCGGTCGGCGCATTTTGCGCATGGCGGCGTAACACCTCTACCGCATCGTAGCCCTGCAACTCGCGGCGAAAATCGGGCGAGAACAGCTGCCCCCGCAACTCATCGCGTAAAATGGACACGCCCTGAAAGTAACCCTGCACCGCGTCGCGCGCCAGCGCCTGAAACGTCGCTTTGGCGCGAAACATGCGCGGCGCCCAGTCCGCCTTCGGATACAGCCGTGCAAGCGCGCCGAACAGGGGACGGCGCAGTCCCGACGGCAACATACCGCGCAGGCGTTCTTCGGCCAGGTGATGCCGGTAGCGGCGATAGCCGGCCAGGTTTTCGTCGCCGCCATCACCGGACAGCGCCACCACCACCTTGCGCCGGGCCAGTTCGCAAACCCGGTAGGTCGGCAACGCCGAACTGTCGGCGTAGGGTTCATCATAGAGCTGCCCCAGCCTGTCCAGTAAATCGAAGTCATCGGGATCGACCTGTTCCATATAGTGGTCGGTGTGATAGCGCCGGGCGATCTGCGCGGCGTAATCGGACTCGTCAAAGGCCTTGTCCTCAAACCCGATGGAACAGGTCTGCACCGGATCATCGGACAGGCCGGCCATCATCGCGACCACGGCACTGGAGTCCACTCCGCCGGAGAGAAACGAGCCCAGCGGCACTTCCGCTTCCAGTCGAATCCGCACCGCCTCGCGCAAACGTTCCGTCAGCTCCTGCGCGGCATCGGCCTCACTGGGATTGCCGACCGACGCAAAGGGTACATCCCAGTACTGACGCGGCGACGGCAGCGCCGCCTGACCGCGTTTGATCGTCAGGGTGTGACCGGGGGAAAGCTTGTGTACGGCCTTGAAAATACTGCGCGGCTCGGGCACATACCCGTAGGCAAAGTAATCTTCCACCGCATAGGGATCGATGCTGCGCGGCAGATCCGGATGCGCCATCAGCGCCTTGAGTTCCGAAGCAAAGATCAGATGGCCGTCGGGCAATTGACCGTAATAAAGCGGCTTGATACCCAGCCGGTCGCGGGCCAGGAACAATGTCTCGCGATTGCGATCCCAGACCGCAAAGGCAAACATGCCGCGAAAGCGTTCAACACAGGCCTCGCCCCATTGTTCCCAGGCATGCACGATCACTTCGGTATCGCAGTGTGTGCGAAAGGTATGACCGGCCTGTTTCAGTTCCCCGGTCAACTCGGGAAAGTTGTAAATCTCACCATTGTAGGTGACGACCACGGTCTCATCTTCATTGAACAACGGCTGCCGGCCACCGGAGAGATCGATAATCGACAGCCGGCGGTGCGCCAGGCCCACGCCCGGTTCCAGATGTATGCCCCCTTCATCGGGACCGCGATGAAACTGGGTCTGGTTCATCGCCTCTAACAGACCCCGATTAAACTCACGCCGTCCGTTCAGATCGAATATTCCGGTAATCCCGCACATGTCAGTTGCAGTCCTGCTGTTTTTATTGGGTTATCGTGTGTCAGGCCACTCGGCATTCTACCTGAGCCGCGTGCGCCAAAATAAGTGTTTCGAATGCCAGTCCAGCGAGATTGCTTCGTCACGTTGTTCCTCGCAATGACATCTCTATTTGTGGTCATTGCGAGTACCCCTGCGGGGCATAAACTTCGCGAAGCAATCTTTTGAGCAAAGTGATCGGGCATTCGAAACGCTTCTTTAGCCCCGCTGCCTGGCCAGGACCTTTGCATAGACAGCCATATAGCCCTGCACCATAGCCGCCAGGCTGAATTGTTCTTCCGCATGGGCGCGCGCGGTACGCCCCTCGTACGCCCGTCGCGCGGTATCGTTCAGATACGCCGCCAGCGTCTCCGCCAGCACGTCCACCTCGCCGGCCGGGACCAGGCTGCCGGTTTCACCCGGCGTTACCAGATCCGGGTTACCGCCGACATGGGTGGCAATCACCGGCAGACCCGATGCCATGGCCTCGAGTACCGTATTGCAAATTCCCTCGGCCAGCGAGGGCAGGACAAACAGATCCATGGCGCGCATCAGTGCCGGAATGTCATCCCGGGCACCGGGCAACCAGACCTGATCCGCCAATCCGGCTTCTCTGACCTGTTGCGCAACCGTCTCCAGCAAGGGGCCGTCACCCACCATCACCAGGCGCAGGCGGGCGAACTGTTCCGGCAAGCGCTGACGCAATTGGCCAAAGGCCGCTAACAGATCCAGCGGCGCCTTGACCGCCTGCATGCGCATCACCGAGCCAATGATCAGGCTGTCCGCTGATGCAAAATCATCCGGTAATGGTTGAAATTCTCCTGCCCTGCGCGGACGGAAGCAGTCGGTATCCACGCCATTGCAAACGTGGTTCAGCTGCGCGGGGGTGACGCCCACGGCCTGGTTGAGATAACCGATCTGCTGTTGCGAAAGCGCGATGTACTGGCCGACCAGCGGTCGTACCAGCCGTCGCAGCCGGCGGTTTTTGCCGGAGGAACCATCGAGGTCACCCACGTTCCAGCCATGCTCACCGTGTACGCGCGCACGCACACCCGACAGCATGGCGGTAAGCTGTGCTTCAAGCGTTGCCAGGTTGCGGGTATGCACGATGTCCGGCTGCAGTTTGCGCAGCAAGCGGTGCAGTCGAAGATGGACACCGATATCTTTGCCTTCCCGTTTATGCAGGCTATACAGCGTGACATCGTCACGCCGGAGTCGCTGGCTGAAGTCGGTATAGTCCGTCATGCAGATAATCGCATGCCGGTAGGTGTCCGCCGGCATCCGGTTAATCAGGTTCACCAGCCCGTTTTCCATCCCCCCGACATCCAGGCGATGAATCACGTGCGCCACCAACGGCGCCGCACCCCGGGTTTCCCTTTTACTCATCAAGGCGGTATCCCAGTGGACGCGGCAGCGCCCGAACAAATCGCGCCATCTGACCACGCACCTGTTCCAGTGAACCGCTGTCTTCCATGCTGACCGCCACCACAAACGCGCCGCGACCATCGCCGGCCAGTACCGCCAGCACTTCGCGCAGTTTCACCTCCACGCCCCGGATGGTTTCGTGATCGCCCGTCTGGTACCAGTGCCAGACCACGCGCCGGGTATCGCCTGGCCCGCGCAGGATCGTCTCCCACACGTTCAGGTTCACTCCCTGTGACAACCTCACCTGCCGGGTTAACTGGGCGGAACGGCGCCAGCGCTCGCCATCGTAGATCCGGTTTCGCCAGGAGACGATCTCGCTGCCCTCGCCGTGGTTCAGATACTGCAACAGGTGCAGCTCCACACTCGTATTGGCCGCAGTATAGATACCGGCCAGTTCCGCATCGGCATCGAAATACTGCGGTTGCCAGGGCATCACAGCCTGCTGCGGACCGGACCAGCCGTGGATGTTTGCCGGTAATGCGGGGGCCTGTGCCACCACCACCTGCTGCGCCTGTTGTTGCAACCACAGCTCACCCGCCCGGGGCGCGGCCAGAACAATCCCCAGCACCAGCAGCAAGGGGACCATGTAGCGCGGAGTGAATTGCCGGGCAACCGGTAACGGATTTGTCCCGGACGCCTCGAGCGGTGTTTTCTCGCGCCATAGCGAACCCAGCCAGAACAACAGCAGCATGACAAAACCGAAGAACACCCAGCCATAGATCAGATGATCCACGCCGACCGCATGCTGCATATCGGTCCAGTGGGCGATCATGATAATGCCGTAGGCGCGAATGCCATTGGCAAGAATTGGCAACAGGATCGCCAGTGCCACCAGCGCCAGACGCCGCCACAGGCTGCGGTAACTGATATAGGCATAGATCAGTCCCAGGGCGATGCTGGCAATCAGATAACGGACTCCGCTGCACACTTCCGCGACGACAAAATCGCCCGCAGGAATACTGATGTAGTAGCCTTCCTTGTAAACCGGCAGCCCCGTAAGTTTGAGCAGCAGCACGGTAAACCAGGCGGTGAAGTCCTGCAGCACGGGCACAATGAAATCGCCAAACGGCACGGCAAAAAACAGGTAGGCGAGCGGGAAGATCAGCAGGCGGGCGACCTGCCAGCCCAGCAGGGTAATCACCAGCCCCGGCAACATGGCGACCAGGGCAAAGTGTTGTACCAGCTCGACATCCACACTGCGTGCCAGCATCCAGGCCACTCCCGCCGCCGCCAGCACCACCAGGCCCCAGGCGGTGGGCTGCGGCATCACCTGGGCCAGCGCCTCGCGACGGGTCCAGACCAGAAACAATGCCAGGGGCAGAATGATCATCCCGTGGGCATAGGTTTCGGAATTGAACCAGATATGGCTGATGCTCTGCACCGAGGGCCAGAGCAACAACAGGCTCAATACCCAGAATATGACCAGCAAGGCCAGTGCCGTGCGCCAGCTGTATTCCAGCGCCGAAAGAAATCCCGAACGCGCTTCAGGCGGGTTCATTTTGAACCCTTTCATTCAGCAATCCGATCAGACGCGCCATATGCTCCGACCAACTGTAATGACTCAGCACGCAATCACGCCCACGGGCGCCCTGTCCGTCCCTGTCCTCACCCTTCAACACCGCCAGACAAAGATTCGACAAATCATCAGCCTGCTCGGCCACCCGCCAGTTCAGTTGCGGGCAGTCCCGAAGACCATCCAGTGCTTGCGGGGTCGCCACCACCGGGCAACCCATGGCCATCGCTTCCAGGACCTTATTTTGCACACCCCGGGCAATACGCAGTGGCGCCACCGCAAGATTCGCATGCGCCAGATAGGGACGCACATCGGGGACAGCGCCGGTCACCACCACGCCATCCAGACGGGCAAGCCGGGTCACCTCCGGCGTGGGCCGGGCACCGACGATGACAAACTCGGCATCCGCCTGCGCGGCCCGCACGGCGGGAAACACCTGGTTGGCAAACCAGACTACTGCATCGACATTGGCCCAGTAATCCATGGCCCCGACGAACACCAGTCGTGTACCTGTGGCGGGGTACGGGTTGGGATAAACCTGTTCAGGGGAAAAGTACCGGGTATCCACGCCGTTATCGATCGCATGCACCCGGGCAGCGGACTCCGGGGCCAGCTCACGAAACAGCCTGGCCTCCTGTTCGGTGACAAATACCGCCGCATCGCTGGCCGCCGCCTGGCGGCGTTCAAAAGCCAGCAAGGTACGCGCCTCGCGCGCGTAGATCCAGTTCATGGGAAAACGATGACCTGTTGCATACTGGCGCCACTTGTCGGAATCCACATCACAAAAGTCGATCACCGTATGCAACTGTTGCAGATTGGCGGGCAGGTATTGGGTCATCGCCGCCGAGAACACCAGCGCCCGATCCACGCCCCGCGCCAGCGTGGTATTTACCCATTGTTGCATGCGTCGGTTACGGTAATAGGGCAGGGTGAGCGGCTGCGACCCGAGCAAGCCTGTCAGGCTTTTAACCCTGGCCCGCCCCGGGTGCAGCGGCAGCAAACAGAGGCTTTCGCAATAGGCCGCGACATCCTTCTGGTATTGCCAGTCCCGCGGATCATCGACAAAGCACCCCAGATGCACCCGAAACTGTGTGGACAGATGCTTGAGCATGTTGAACGAGCGGATCTTGTCTCCCTTGTTCGGGGGATACGGGATCCGGTGGGCGAGAAACAGAAGGTCCTTCATAGGCGGCGTGTTACCACCCTGCCCGCGACACGTGTGACAATTGTTTTGGCTTGACAGGCACAGCTCTTAACCCAGTCCCCGCGATATCATCGGGCCCAACAGGTTGGCCACCGGCAGCGGCAGGTGCTTCCATGCATTGATGAACAGTCGGTACTTGGGATTCAGCGGGTTGATGTCCGGAATCCGGCTGGCGCGTACCAGGTGGTATTCATAGTACAGCGGCTCGGGGGTGAAACCCCAGTTCTTCTTGAAACTGAAAGAGCCGGTGCCCACCTTGCTGCGCCCGTAATCAAACATACGGTAGCCTTGCTCGCATGCCCGGCGCATCAGATCCCAGTATAGAAAATCAAAACCGGCCACCGAACGCGCCTCCCGGGTTCCGCCGCCATAGTAGGGCAGCACCTCATCACGAAAATAAAAACTCATCACGCTGGAAACCGGGCGACCTTCACAGGTTACTGTCAGCACCTGGCAATTCCTGCCAAAAACCCGGTGCAAGGCTTCAAAATAGCGACGCGTAAAAACCGGCGTTCCATGCCGCCTGACACTATCCGCGTATATCGGAAAAAACCGATCCAGATTCGGATCAATTTCTCCCTGTATGTCCCGCTTCATGGCTTGTCTGACCATTCGGCGCTGTTTGCGTGGGATAGCCAGCATGTTCTGTTCCACATCCGGATCAATGGGCTTGCGAAAGGTGACATAAAGCTCATCCTTGCAGGGCCAGTCTGGATTACGCCGTGTCCGCGAGCGAAGCTCCAGATAATCCACCTGCAACTCTTCAGCCAGCTCACGGGCCGCATCGGTCAGCAACTGTTCGATAACCTCGTCTTCGGCCGCGACACCGCCATAGACACAAAAAGGCACGGAAACAAGCGCATTGCCAAACAGCAAGGTTTTGATATGGCCCAGCGGAAGCACCCCGACGATGCGTCCCTCGCGTTCAGCATAGAGATAGTAGGCACGATGTCCCAGCGACTCTTCCAACACCCGTCGCCAGCCGGCACGATGAAAAAACGTCGCCGCCGGATTCACGTCCACAAACGCATCCCACTCGGCGATGCGGGCATTGTTCAGCTGTTGTACTGAAATCGGCTTCGCCCGGGTTTCGACAAAGGTGCTGGCTTGCATAACGGTACTCATTGAGGACGATCTTCCCGGGCCAGAAAAATCCGGTCCACACGATCCCAATGAAAATCCTTCAACAGGCGGGCCAGGCGCGGCTCCATACGAGACAGATTCAGGTAATGTCGCAGCCTTGTCTTAATACCGATACCCTGCTGTCGTGGCTGCCGGGGATCGATCTCCCAGGGATGGAAATAGAAAATCGCCGACTGACCGTCATGTTGATTGACCCGATTAATCGCCCAGCGCGAAACCGCATAGGGAAGAAGCCGAAAATAACCGCCGCCTCCACAGGGGTAGTTTTTTCCCGCAATCTCCACCGTGGTCACGGGAATTTCCAGCAGGCCGGCACCATCACGATGCCGGAAAGCAAAACGCGGGGCTTCGGGCATACCATAGGAATCATGCCGGATTGGGTAGATACTGGAACTGTAAAGATGGCCTGTCTCTTCAAGTTCATCCAGCGCCCATAGATTGTTGCGACCGATTGAATAACTTGCCGCACGATAACCGATCACCGGTGCGCCAATCGTATCTTCCAACAACATACGCGTACGTTCCACATCTTCACGGAATTCCCTGGGGGTCTGGTTAACCACACGCACATGCTCATAGCCGTGACTTGCGACCTCATGACCATTGTCATGCAAACTGCGTATCATTGCAGGATAGCGCTCCGCCATCCAGCCCAGCACAAAAAACGTCGCCTTGATCTTGTGCCTGTCAAACAGCGCCAGGATACGCTGCATATTACCCTCAATCCGACACGCCAGGGACTCCCAATCGGCACGGTCAATATGACGCTCGAAGGCGGAAACCTGGAAGTAATCTTCCACATCTACCGTCATGGCATTACAGGTTACGTTATCATGACTAGATTGAAGCATAGTACAGCGCCTGGCGGTTATGGCTTGCGTTTTATTTCGGAAAATCTTCGATGTATATACGAATTCAGTATCTGCAATCTGCTTTCTATAGCGGTAATACGCAATTCAAGATAATCCCACTGAAACCTGGCCGGTGTATTATATTGTGATCTTGTTCCGAAATGATTGGATAACCCAAGCTGCTCTTCTGTTATAGCCATCTTCTCATCATCGATTACCTTTTTATCGTCTGTGATATTCAGCTCCTCATCAAGCTCGCTTGCAACAATACTAACAGCGTCCGGATCAATAACATGACGCTCTTCAAGATAGGCAAATAACAACAATCGGTCGGCCAGGCTGTTGATACGTCTCGGGATACCCTTTGTGTGGCGGAAAATATCTGTGAACGCTTCGTCAGTAATTGACGGGTCATTTTTCCAACCGGCGGTAACAAGACGATATTCGATATACTCCCGGGTTTCCGCTTCGTCCAGTGGTGTCAAATGGCAGGCCGCGATAAAGCGCTGACGCAACTGTTCAAGATCAGGATGCTGCAAAGTCCGTTTGAACTGATTCTGACCGAGGAGAAAACTCTGGAGGAGCGGCTTGTCGCCCGTCTGGAAATTCGACAGCATGCGTAACTCTTCCAACGCCTTGTGTGACAGATTCTGGGCCTCATCCACAACCAGCAAGGCCCGTTTTCCTTCACGCGCCTGTTTGTGAAGAAAGATCTCCAGCTGTTCCAGTAATGCTGATTTAGACTCACTTTTTACCGTCAGACCGAATGCCTGGACTACCATGCGCAACAGATCATCAGCCTCCAGTTGAGTCGTCGCAATTTGTGCGGCAATGACTTCCTTGGGCGGCAGCTCACGAAACAACATACGTGCCAGGGTGGTCTTACCCGTTCCAACATCTCCGGTAATGGCAATAAACCCTTCTGCTTGCGTTAAGCCGTAGCGCAGGTACGCCAGTGCCCGTTTGTGTATACTGCTGCCAAAAAAGAACCCCGGATCCGGACTTAACTGGAAGGGTTTACGATCGAGCTTAAAATAGTTTTCATACATAAAATTCAGTCAGAAACTTTTCCGAAAGCTGAGCGAAACACGATTTTCTTGAAATTCGTTTTCCGGTTGGTTGGAATTACGTTCTGCGTAACGATAATTGAGTGTGGCACTGGTACGCGGCCCAAGGTCACGCCGGATTCCAGTGCCGAGCACATAATAATCATCTTCCCGATCATCTTCCTGATAGGTCGAGTTTTGCGCACTGCCATTGAGCAAAAACTGTGTATGAGCTGCGATACGCAAGGCAAAGTTGGTACCCAGACCACGAACCCGTTCGCGCTGATCGTTCACCTCGAACTCACGCCGCTCATCAAAGCCCCGTACACTCCAGGTTAATTTATGTCTCTCTCCGGAGAGTCCGAGGCTAAACCGCCGACTGAGATACACGCCGCTCTGCAGATCCGGGTATTCCAGTTCAAGAAATAGCGGCTGTCCATTAACAATCAACGGGTTTCCTGCACTGTCAAGCACCGGAAATACCCGTCGTTCTATCTCAAAGTGGCTGACAGTAGTCAGTCCCTCGGTATATTCCATGGACAATTGACTGTTCCGGAACCGGTGGTTAAGACTGGCGCCATAGGTTTCACCAAAAAATCGCTCGCCGTAAAATACATCCATATCCGTGCGCGTACTTTGCCAGCCGGCACCCGCGCGCCAGAAGGTATCATCAGGTCGGGCACGCCGTGCGTCCTGAACAAACTCATTATCCTCTTCGCCGCCAGCGACAAACAAATTCAGACGTCGGGTCACGAACCAGCGCAGTAAAGCTTCAGCCGTCTGAAAAGTCACACTTGAACCATCATCGTATTCTGTTTCGCTGCGTCGATAACTCAATTCCCAGCCAACACGTGAGAACATCCTCCCGTTTTCGATTCGCGCCAGAACCTGATTTGTTTCACTGTCGAAGCTGCTCGTACTGGCATCCTGATAATCCACTCGATCATGGGTATAACGCAGCTGGCCGGTGGCAACATCCCCCATGCGCTGGATATAATTTGGACTGACATGAAATGTCAATACATCCCGGCGTTCTCCCAGATCGTTGATATTATCCTGTGTCACGTTGTCCCTGCGTGATTGAAAGCGCTGGCTATAGCTGCTCGACGCATCGATAAAAAAACGGTCCTCCAGCAATTCAACATTGCCGTTGCCGGAAAACTGATGGTAAGTACTGTTGCGGCGTGTTTCACGCCAATAGCTCAGGTTTTGCAGGTTATACGCCAGCTCTGCCGCAGCCCGACTTCCTTCCCGCTGTAGCATAAAACCCACGTCCGTCTGTGTGATGTATTCATTCTCTTCCTCACCGGCACGACTCAGCCCGACATTATCCGTATAGATTTGGGTAACACCGATATGCGGGGTGAAATCCCATGGAATCTCTTCTTCGGCTATTGCCATATGCAACGTACTCATACCGCTGACGATCACGCCGGCCACAAGACATCCCTGTCTCACACCACTTTTCATGCTCCATCGTTCTCGCTATATGCATAGGAGTCATATCCATAATAACCCACTTCTCTGTGCTGGCTTGCCTTGTTTAGCACCAGCCCAATCGGCTTGGAAGTATCGAGCAGAGATAGCGCTTCCTTGACACTACCCTGCGAGGTTTTATCCGATTCCACCACAAAGACGATTTGCCCCATGAGCCCGGCCAACACCACCGCCTCATTGGTCATGAGCAGGGGAGGGGAATCAAAGATCACTACCCGGTCACTGTAGCGGGTAGCCAGTTCCTGTATAAGACGCAACATACCCTGACCGGCCAGTAATTCGTTAGCATGAGGGTGAAAACGTCCCATGGGGATAATCCGCAGCTTGGGAAGACTGGTACGCAGAATCACGTCGCTCACATTCAGATTCTCATCGGTCAGCAAATCGATCAGTCCCGGACCCAGGGGTGTACCGAGTATCTTGTGTATCTGTGCGCGTCCCACATCGGCATCCACCAGCAACACCGTCTTATCCATTTCCATGGCGATGCTCATCGCCAGATTGATGGTGGTCAGCGTCTTACCCTCGCCCGCGGTGGAGCTTGTAACCATGATCATGTTGCCATGATCCACGAGATCGGAGTTTCGACCAAAAGCGTTGGCAAGCAAGGGGCGCTTGATAAAGCGGAACTCCTCGGCCAGATTGCTGCGCTCACCATCCGGCGTCACAAAGCCCTTGGCCTTGAGTAATGAGATATCGATGTTTACCGGGGCCGCATTTTCATTTCGCTGCTTTTCGGGCGCCGGCTTTTGTGCCAGTACTGGCACAGGCTCCGGTATCTCCTCGACTTTACCCTCCGGCGTCTTGTTGAGTCGCGCCGCCGCTTTCTCGATAAGACTCAAACCCTGCTTATCATCTTTACTCATTCCTGCCACCACTTAATCAGCATCATTTTCCTCCCACAACAACGACTACCGCGTAAGCAATCAGCAGCAGAGCGGTGATTGAACCGAGAAACAGCATTTCAGTACGACGTCTCGACCGGGCATGCTCATCCATCATCAGGCTGACCGTCCCCAATACCGGAAATTGCGTAACGGAGTTCAACGTACGACGATCATGAAATACCGGACGTAACTGAGAAACAATAAATCCCAACGCGAGCCCAACCCCAAGCCCTACGAACAATACACCAGTTAACAGTAACGGACGGTTGGGCTCTGCCGGGGAATCCGGTACACGCGAGGGCTCGATGACACGGAATTGCATCTGCTGGCCTCCTTCCTCGAAGTCCTGAGACATTTCTGCCGTCTCCCGCCTCTCTAAAAGTTTTTCGTAATTCGTCCGGTTTACGTTGTAATCACGGTTCAGGCGCTTCAGTTCAGCCTCAATTTCGGGAATCGTATCCACCAACTGTCGCAATTCGTTAACCTCTTGCTCATAGCGCTGTACCCGTTCCTTCAGCGTAGATATTTCCACTTCAGCGTTGGACAGGGAAATCCGCATCTGCTGGTACACGGGATTGGTCTCCAGCTGACCATTCCCCGAAGACGGCCGATCACCATTTAACTGAACCTGCTCCTGTTTTTGCTGTTCCAGATTCGCAATCGTACGCTTCAACGCAATCACATCCGGATGCCGTCCTGTGTAGGTAAGCAGCATTTCATCCAGGCGTTTCTCAAAATCCTGAATTCGCGTATCCAGATTCGAATTGCCGGACACAGATTCCTGGTAATTAGTAATACCAAAAGACGGTTCCTCGCCAGCCAGTTGTCTACGCACTTCTTCACGCCGGCTTTTGGCTTCACGAAGACGTAACTGTGCCTCCTCGAGTTTATTCTGGGCCTGCTGAAGTCGTTGATAATAGTCCCCACGATCACTGGGCAACATGCCAACATTTTTGCGCCGAAAATTCGCCAGGCGCTGTTCTGCCTCGGTCAGACGCTTTTCATATTCCTTGATTTGCTTTTCAATGAAACTTTGCGCCATATCACTGTCCAGTCGTGTATCACCGAGTGCACTTTCCGTGAAGATCGTCAGGATAGCCTGCACAACTGCGTGTGCCCTTTGCGGATCACGATCGTTATAGGAGAGAGTGTAAAGATTTTCCCGCTGATTGCCTTGAATGCTGATCTTGTTGCGCAAGCGTTCCACCAATGCGTGCATCTGGGCGTCGGTCTGCGCTTCCAGATGCATATCGGTCATGCGCGCAACTTTTTCCATATTAGGGCGCGTCAGCAAGGTCCGGGTCATGAGATTGACCCGCTGAGTCAGGTTGGTATCGACCGCGAGCCCTCGCAGCAGCGGACGCAGCATCGACTGGGTATCCACATGGACTCGTGCCGACGCACGATATTCGTCGGGCATATCAAATACGAACAACCAGCCCGCCACGCAAATGACCCAGGCAACAGCCAGGGCCAGCCAGCGATATCGCCATGTTTCCCGCGCATAGGCGTAGAACTGACCTAATAGATCATGCATACAACAATCTCTCGCTTCATTCCCGGTTCAAATGTAGAGCCTCGTGGCCCATGTTGTGTCAAGCCGCACTTCCTAGAACCAGCTTTCGGGAATAATCAGTGTATCCCCGGGCCTTACCGGCACGTTGGCCTCGATATCACCTTCTTTCACCAGATCACCCAGACGCACGCCAAATTGTTGTGACTTGCCGTTAACCCTGCGCACGATGCTGGCACGGTTTCCGGCGGCAAATTCGGTGAGGCCGCCGACGGCGATCATCACGTCCAGTACGCTCATATGCTCCCGGTAGGGAATGGCCTGGGGGTTGACCGCCTCGCCAATCACCCGAACCTGCTGGCTGTAGGGGCCGACAAAACCGGTGACAATAACGGTAACGACCGGATCGCGAATATATTTCCTGAGGACCTTTTCCATGTCCCGTGCCAGCCGGGTTGGTGTCTTGCCACTGGCTGGCAGATCTTCGATGAGGGGGGTAGTGATTTTGCCGTCAGGACGTACCGGGACTGTTGAACTCAACTCCGGTTGCCGCCAGACGAATATGTTGACGTTATCACCCGGTCCGATAATGTAGTCATGATCAGGCGTTTTGGAAGATAGCTCGGGGTAACTGCTTGTTGTTGTAGTACAACCTGTCAGTGCCAGCGATGCGCTCAGAATCAGCATTATGGTTCCAACCCGGCGGCGCGTCATATGTTTCGTTCTCACTGCTGCTCCTCCATGTCTCAAGTTCATACGAACAAGTTCTGTATAATCCATCATTCGCGCAAAATTACATACTTAACAACTCGCCTGCCAAAGCATTAAATCGGGCAACTACAGAGCCGGCATCTGGCGCAGGCTGCTATAAAAAAAGCCTGCGCGGTAAAACACCGATGAATGCAATCTATGTCACGTTCCAAGCAGGCCTGGCTCCACGTCAAGCAACATCTGACTTACCTTCGCGCCAGCGAGCCAGCACGATCAGCAAGGCCGGCAGGAACAACAAATCGAACAGCAAGGCGGTCAGTAACCCCACCGCCGTCAGCAACCCGAATTCCACCGTCGGCACGAACTGGGAACTGGCCAACAGCAGGAACTGCCCGCACAACACCAGCGTGGTAGCAGTGACCGCGCGGCCTGCCTGGCGGTAGGTGCGTGCCAGCGCCCAGCATGCAGACAAGCCTTGCTGTCGGCGACGACGATAGCCCTCGTACACATGAATCGTATCGTCCACGGCAATCCCTACCGCCACGCTGGCGATCATGGCTGTTGCCATATCAAGCCAGATCCCCAGCAATCCCATCAGGCTGAAAATCACGGCGATCGGGGCAAGATTCGGGATCATGCACACCGCCGAGGCGGAGGCGGAACGCCACAACGCCGCCATTAGTAAAAAGATCAACACAACCGCTCCTGCCAGCCCGCGGATCTGGCCCTGGATTAATAATCTCTCCTGATCGCCGAACATCCGTCCAAAGCCGCCCACGGTCACGCTCAAATCACCGAGGTCCCGTTCCACGACCTCCTGTTCAATCTGCCCGATGACCCGATTGATCTCACGCGCGCCGCTCACCTGAAGATTCAGCATCAAGCGGGTGCGATCGAATTCCCGGTTCACCAGTTCATGCAGCTCGATGCCATCGTAAATAAACAGATACTGTGCGATCAGTGCCGCCTCCTCAGGTAGCGTGCGATAGGCCGTTTGTTCATCATGAAATGCCCAGTGCATCTCCTCGATCAGCTCCGCCACGGAGATGCTGCGATCCACCTCGGGCAGGCTGTCCAGCCAGCGCTGAAAATCGCGAATCCGTGCCAATCTTCGCGGGTCCTTGAGACTATCCCTGCCCGGCCCATCGAATACGACTTCCAGGGTTGTCACCCCACTCAGTTTGTCGCGAATCCGTTCGTTCGAAACGCTGATCGGATGGTCCTGTTTAAAAAAGCGGAACAGATCCGTCTCGACCTGAACCCGCGCGATTTGCGGCACTGCCAGCAACAGCAACACTGCCGTGCCCACCAGCACCCAGACCGGTTTGCGCATGCCCAGGTGGCGCAACGCCGACACGATCTGATCCAGCCGGTGAATACCGCCACCGCGCACCGCCCAGCTGCCGTGATCCCAGCGGGCAAACAACGGTGGCAGCAAGCCCAGCACGATGACCGCCAGCAATAAGGCGCCACCGGCAGCGGCCAGCCCGAAAGCCTGAATGGGCTGAATCGGGCTCAAACCCAGTGACGCCAGTCCGGCGGCCGTGGTCAGCGCGGTAAACACCGCCGGCCGCGCGATCTCGTCCAGGGCCCGGTTCACCCGGGCCGTGCCGCGCAACCCCCGCCGGGCGGCCGCGGTCAGCGCATTGAACCAGTGAATCAGCAATGCGACCGACAGCGCCGCCATAAGTGGCGGCAAAATTGCAGTAATCAGTGTGTAGGGTCGCCCCGCCACTATCAGTGCGCTAACGCACATACTCACCACGGCCCCAATCACCGCACCGGCCGTGAGCACGGCCATCCAGCGACGGAACATCCAGCCAATCAGCAACAGCCCCAGTCCGGTGGTCAGGGGAACGAACATGAGACTGTCGCGAATCATGGCACGCAGCTGTGCTACATCCAGAGCCACCTGTCCGCCCACGGCGGTCACACGCGACTCCAGCGCGGTGCCGGCAATCGCATTCAGGGTGGCCTGCTGCAGTTCCAGACGCTGCAGGCTGTCTTCGAGCGCTTGCGGGCGCACCACCAGGGCCACCGCCTGCGCATCTTCGGAGACCAGCAGCCCGGGTGCGAAACGATCCTCGAGAACCCGGGCGCGTCGCGCTGCCTCATCCAGCGGTGCCGCCACGCTCATGTCCAGCAGCGGTTCCACCACGAAGCCATCGGCCGTGCCGCGAATATGATCCAGCGTCGGCAAGGCCAGAATCCGATCGACTCGCGGGTGGGCCTGCAACTGGCGCACCACCGCCTCCAGATCGCCCAGCAATTCATCGCCGAGCAGCTCTTCACCTTCAAACAGGACGACCAGCACCTGGTCCAGCGGAAACTCCTCGCGCAGCTCGTCTTCAAACACCACGGCGGGTGAGGAGTCGGGGAAGTAAACCTCGGGAGCGTTATTCAACTCGATGTTCAGCAACAGCCCGCCGGGCAAGATCGCCAGTGCCAGGAGTAACACCAGCGCCACGGGAGCGGGGAGGGATCTGCGCATCAGAAACGGGCCCGCCAGCCTAACGTGAACAGATCATGGTGCCGATGGAAGCCTCCCGGCGTGTTCGGCGCACCATCGAAATAATGAAAGCCCAGATAGAGCTCATGCGGTTCCCGGCCCTGAAACGCCAGCTCGGGATTGAGGTACACATCATGCTCGTCCAGCCCGATCGAATAACGCAACCGGACCCGCCAGCGCTCGCGCTCAAAGCTGTTTTCAATATCACCGAACAGGGTGTAAATGGTCTCCCGATCCAGCAGCTCGTCCTTCGCGTTGAGCAGATGCAGGCCTCTCAACTGGGCCGTCATGCGCAGGTTTCGATCACCGGGAAAGAATTCCACCCCGGCGACCCAGTCCAGCGCTTCAACGGTGGTGTAACGCAGATCCTCTGTGGTGGCGGGCTGATCACTGAGCCAGGCCGCCTCCAGCCGCCAGGTTGAACGGCCCGCCGAAAAGGCCAGATCCCCGCCCACCACCCAGGTGCGCGGATGACGGGCGGTAAAGGTATCGGGCGCCGCGGCCAGCGCGCCTTCCACATCGCTGGAATTGGCCAGCAAGCTCGAGCGTACCGCCGGCGCCAGTTCATAGTAGGGCAGGGAATGGCGCGCATCCTGCACCGTCAACCCGTAATCCAGATTGTGTCCGGCACGGCTCAGCCGCAGCCCCCAGCCACCCCGGCCGTCGTCATCCTCGGCAAAGCGGCCCCCTGTCACCAGTGGCGCCAGCAGCGGATTCGCCGGCATCCCGATGAGGCGTCCCCGATCCCGATCCACCGGTGACCAGATGCTCTCTTCCTGCGGGCGTTCCGCCGCCCGAAATTGCGGCACATAGAGCAGATCGAGCTTGTGCGCGCCGACAAATTCTTCCCAGCGGACGGCGGGCACCGCACGACGCCGGTCTTCCAGATCGTCAAGCACAAAGCGGCTTACATCCTGCACGCTCAGCCGATCCGTGGGCGGCAACTCATCCACCCGCCCCCAGAGCACGGTCTGTGCGCCGAGCGTCACGGTTCGATCCGCATTCCGATAGCGCAGGTAGCTTTCAGCATAATCCAGCTCGCTTTTCTCGAAATCGGCATCCCCGCGCTGCATATACCCGTCCACCCGGCCACCCAGCCGCGCCTCCCAGTTGTCCGAGTACAACCATTCCATGGCCAGGGTGCTATGCAGATAATGACTCCCCGCCGCCCGTGCCTCATCGTCCACCAGGGCGCCGGCCTCGATCCAGATCGGATCGACCACCAGGCGGGGCATGTTGGCCGCCCCGGGGTCTTGTTCCGGCGCCTCCGGGACCGGCTCCGGCTGGGAACCGATCATGAGCCCCTTGCTGTTATCAACCGATCCGGCGAAGCGAGAGGGTGCCGCGGGGACGCTCTCCCCCTCCGCTAACCGCGTCGCATCCGGGTCACTGGCGGCCCGCGCCAGGGGAACACTATATATAAAGGAATAACCGGGCCGGCCCGGATGCCGGATCGGGGGGTAAACAGTGCATTCTTCCCCAAATACGCCGGTACCGGGGGCAGACCCGTTTCCCGCACCGGGGGCGATTGTCAGGGTATCGATGCCGGCGCTGGACTGCCGGCTCACGTCGGCCCACCGGGGATCACTGTCAGGCTGGACAGCGATCAACAGCTGCTGGCGTTGAAGGGGCCCCATCTCCCCGGGCGGGCGAAATGGAGGGGGGAAGTCAGCCCGCACTCGCTGGTGGCAATCAGCGCCGGGTGGATAAACCATTCCCACCTGCGGCGGCGGATTCTGAATCGAGCTCCCCGCGGTTCCCGCCAATGCCCGGTCAGGAGGCACCTCCGCCAGGACCGCACTCCCCCCACTGCTGAGCAGCACCAGCAACAAACCGGCATGCCGAAGTTTTCGCCCGCCGCGCGGAACAATCGTCAACGCACCGTTACGCCACCCCGCATCTTGCGACATAGCTTGCTGCTTTACAGACTGCGCAGGCAGGCACGGAGTGCTGCGAGCCGGGGAGACGCTCACCGCTTACGACTCCCGCCGCAGGTGTCGCGTCAAATCGTGAAGCAAAGAGCAGGGCGTGCGGGGTAGCACCGTCATGGCCGGTGAACACGTTCGCGGGCAACATCTTCCAGGCTCTGGCTGGTAAACAGCGAGGCAGGCAGTCCCCGGTCATAGCTTACTTTTTTCGCGACCACCCGGGTGCGGTGGCCACTGTCCAGGTCCGTGATCGAATTGTCCATAACCGTCCAGTATCCCTGTACCTGCTCGATGCGGTGAACTTCCATGCGTTTGATGGGCTGCGCATCACGACCCGGGGCATAAAAATCGATGCGCAGGGGCAACAGGCTCGGTGTATGGATCCAGCTGATCCGCTTGCCATAGGTCGAATTGCCGGGCTCCACCGGGACGCTCTCGAGTACCTGTGTCGGCATCTCGAACAACTGTTCCTCCCTTAGCAACCGGTGACGGTCCATGTTCACCTTGCGATCCTGCAGATCTTCGAAAAAGATATCCGAACCCACAAACCGTCCGCCTTTGCGTTCTGTCGAGATACGGCGGGAACGATCCAGTGCCGGCAGATAAACCCACTGATCCGAACTGCCATCCGGGTGATCCAGCGTGAGCAGGCCCGTGCCTCGAATATCCGCCGGAGCGGTAAAACGGATCAAAGAGTGTACTTCTCCCCGCTCGCCGTCCAGGCGATAGGTAAACATTTCCCGAACCCGCGGCTCGCCCTCTTTTTCTTTCAGAACCATGGTACTGCGGGTACTCATGTCCTTCCCATCGGGACGCTCATAAACACGCTGGGCCAAATCCCGCCCGGGCGCTGTGTCGGCAAAAACCGGCGACGCAATAAGAGCAGTAAGAACGGACAGGACAAGTCCGTCGAGAATCCATCGAAGCGGGACAACTAGCTGGTGCATAAGCGATCATTCCCTTGTGTCCGGGCGCGCGATTCCTGAAAGGTCATAGTCGCCCGAATGCTGACTAACATTCTTGATTCTGGACCCGATTCCCCCCTTCGTCCAGCACTGCTCACTGCCTCGAAAGCATAGTGCAAGATGGCGTATAAATGCAGGGGACATGGCATGCGCAAATGTGCCTTATTTCGAAGTGGGTCACAAAAGTTAACAAAATACCCCGGGCGACTCTGCATAACTGTGCGATAGCGCATAGTAGTGAAAAACATATCACTCTATAAGGGGGGACCTCCCATTACCCTGTCATCGACAGAGGATAAAAAACATGATTCAAACCGAGCGCCACGTTGAACCGGTGTTATCGGAACAGTTCCATCGTCTTTTCGAGGTGGTTCTGGCGGATACGCCGGAACTCAAAAAAACCGTCTACCAAATCCGCTATGAAGTGTACTGTCTGGAGGCAGGCTTTGAGGCGCCCGAGAATTTCCCCGATAACCTGGAACGCGATGAATACGACGATCAGGCACTGTATGCGCTGCTCCGCTACCGCCCCACTGGCGAATATGCCGGCTGTGTCCGGCTGATTGTCGATCAGCCCGGCGAACCGCGCACCCTGTTTCCGTTTGAACGTTTCTGCGGCCATAGCCTGCGCCGCAATATTATCGATCCCGACAAACTGCCCAGAGGATCGTTTGGCGAGATATCCCGACTCGCGGTACGCCCTCAGTTTCGTCGCCGCAACTGTGAACATCTCGACACGCGCGGTAATATGATGGACAGCGATAATGGCACACATGATCCGACCCATCGCCGTATTTTTCCACACATCGCGCTGGGCCTGTATCTGGCCGGCGCCGCGCTGGTGATCACCCATCGGCGTTCCGGCGCATTCGTGATGATGGAACCGCGCCTGGCCCGACACATGCGCCGCTACGGGATTATTTTCCGCCCTGCCGGCGAAGTGGTGGAATACCATGGTATGCGTGGCCCCTTTTATCTCAGCGTCCAGAATCTGTACAAATACATCAAACCCGAAATTCGCGAGCTGTTGGACACCATTATCACCGACCTCGACAGCACCCACTGGGGACACAGCAGCGACCACTTTTCCTGCTGATGACTGCCTGGCCTGCACAGGGATGAGTCCGCCATTCGATTACTTCACCGCCTTCTCCCGCAACATCGGCTGGGTCACGCGGGAAGAGCAGGCCGCTTTGCGCGACAAACGCGTCGCGGTTGCCGGCATGGGCGGCGTGGGCGGCAGTCATCTGATCACTCTGGCCCGGCTGGGTGTCGGCCACTTTAACATCGCCGATCTCGACGACTTCGATCTGCCCAACTTCAACCGTCAGTACGGCGCCGGCATGTCCACCCTTGGCCAGCCTAAACTCGATGTCATGGCCCGGACTGTCCAGGATATCAATCCGGAGATCGGGATTCGGCATTTCGACCGCGGGGTCGACGAAGCCAATCTGGAAGACTTTCTCACCGGTGTGGATCTGTACATGGACAGTCTGGATATCTTCGCCCTGGATATACGCCGACAAGTCTTCCAGCGTTGTTACGAACTGGGTATCCCGACGCTCACCGCCGCACCCATGGGCATGGGCACGGCCATGTTGATCTTTGTGCCGGGCAAGATGAGTTTCGAGGAATATTTTTGCCTGGATGATGTGCCGGTTTTCGAAGACAAGATCATCAAGTTTGTCATCGGTGTATCGCCGTCAGTGCAGCAACGCCACTACCTGGTGGACCGCAGTTCGGTGAATTTTCTTCAACAGAAGGTCCCCTCCACGGCAATGGGTATTGAGCTTGCCGCCGGGGTAGCCGGCAGCAACGCCCTGAAACTGTTACTCCATCGTGGCCCGGTGATTCATGCGCCCCACGGCCTGCACTTCGATGCCTACCGTAACCGCCTGATCAGAACCTGGCGCCCCTTTGGCAACCGACACCCCCTGCAACGCCTGATGTTCTGGTACGTCAAACGCCTGTTACGGCAATAGCACCTGACACGACGCCTCGGTTGTTCTCTGCTACACGCTTCCCGTCCCCATCGGTAATACTTGTTTCTGCTTGTAATCGCTTGACGTGCTCTGTACGGCTTTACACAGCGTGTTCAGTGAACCCGGTAACGCACCGGCAACAGAACTGTGGTGAACAGATAAACGGCGGAAAAAAGGCGGATCAAGGCAGGAATTCAACACAAAAAGAAGGGGGCTCCTGCCCCCTTCTTAACGTATCTCACTGTGACTTCAATGAGGGTACAACTCT
The DNA here is from genome assembly GCF_004366735.1 of Thiohalophilus thiocyanatoxydans. Taxonomy (GTDB): domain Bacteria; phylum Pseudomonadota; class Gammaproteobacteria; order UBA6429; family Thiohalophilaceae; genus Thiohalophilus; species Thiohalophilus thiocyanatoxydans. The sequence goes on from NZ_SOQX01000001.1 coordinate 177,556, forward strand.
CAGCTCATCCGGCGACGTGCACCGAACATACCCAGCAGCACCAGACCGCCGCCCAGCAGAGCCAGCGCGGAAGGTTCCGGGATAGTGAAGGTAGCGCTGCCGTCATGATTTGAGGTCAATGTGAACTCGCCGGTCTCCGGGTCAAAGTCAAAGTCGCTCACAAAAATGTTGGTATCGAAGCTGCTTTCAAAGCCAATCTCCAACGCATCGCCGGCACCTTCGCCACAGTTGGCCCAGATATCGTAGAACCCGTTGGAACCGTTACACTCGAATTCACCGGATTGGAACAGGTTCGCGTAGGTCAAATCGGCAATGTTGGTGAAGTCCGCATCACCGACCAGCACCGTACTCACGCCGGTCGCGTTGCCGCCTGTCACGGCCACATCCATGAAGTGATTCAGGGTAGTGCCGTCAAAGGTCAGGAACATTTCGACGGTGCCGGGATCATAGGTGAACAGCGGTACGCCTCCACCGGTAACACCGGTGATCTCACCTTGCAGATCCTCGATTGAGAAGGTTAACAGCCAGTTATCATCGTAGCCGTTGTTGCTGTTGGCGCCGAACACTTCATTCGGTGTAAAACCGTTAACCTGGTTGCTATCCAGATCACCCACCGCCAGGCCACCGTCTGTGGACATCTGGTCACCGGCACTGATCGTCCCGCTGGCATCACTGTCTTGAATGGTGGTGCTAGACTCGTAGGTGAACGTAAATTCGTCCTTCATGGAAGTACAGGTATCGCATACCTTGTCGCCATCCGGGGCCGCCTGGCCATCGAAGTTTTGATCGACATTCAGGTAAAATGGTCCTGCATAGGCGCCACCGAAGGCGAATAGCAGACCGGTTGCAAGTAATAAACGTTTCATTATCAGTTCCCTCTTTTCAGTTCAGCGAGATTGCTTTACATCTATATAGAATGCAGGAAGCGTACCAGGCTGACGAAAACTCCCTAACTAACTTTTAACCTGTTGCTTTAAAAGCTGATTTTTTCACTGCGACTCGCCGGTCCGACCCTGGCGGCCTGTTCACCCTGGCGGCTTTGTAAAGTCTTTCGACGCCCTGACATCAGCGGGCCAACGTCTGTTGCAGGCGCAGCGCGGCCTCGCGTTCGGTAAACCCGCTTTGTGAAGCCAGCGCCCGGTCCAGATGCACCTGTGCATCGGCGATATTGCCCTGTACATGCAGGGTGCGCGCCAGATGGAAGTTAACAGCGGGATCCTCCGGCGAGTCGGCAGCCAGATCCTGCAAAACCCGGGCGGAGCGGACCAGATCGCCGCTGTAAAATAGTACGACACCCAGCGTATCGTGCACTGCGGCGGATTCCGGTGCCAGTTCCCGGGCGCGTTCGATCAGCTTCAGCGCCCGATCCGTATCGCGTTCGCCCAACAGCCAGGCCAGATTGTTGAGTGAGGCGACATCGTCCGGGGCGTCATCCAGTATTTTTTCATAATGCCCAATCGCCTGCCCGGCGTTGCCCGTGGCAATTTGCTGTGTTGCCAGGGCGTGACGCGCTGCCGCGTCTCCCGGCGACTGCTCCAGCCAACGGGTCAGCACAGTCACCGCCCCGGCGTGATCTCCCAGGGTCTGCCGGGCCCGGAACAGCTCCATGACCCAGGGCCGGTGTTGCCGCTGTGCCAGGGCTTTCGCGTAGGACTCGGCGCCAGCCTCAATCTCCCCGTCGCGCAATGCAAACCAGCCGCTCAGTGCATGAACCTCGGCCCGTTCGCCATGCGACGCCTGCAAGCTGGCCAGCTGCTCCCTCGCGCTGTCCAACGCCCCGGCGCGGGCCAGCGCCATGGCCAGACTCACCCGGGAAGCGACATCGGCCGGATCCAGTTTGACGGCCTTGCGCAGGTGGGCCTGCATCGCCTCGTACTCTCCGGCCTGCTCGCGGGCACTGGCAAGTCGCCGTTGCACCTCGGCCGACTCGGGCGCCAGTGCTTCGGCCCGGGAAAGCACCTGCAATGCGTCACTGGTGCGATCCATCGCCCGCAGCAGTTCGGCCGTGGCGAAATAGGCCGGCAAGCGTTCGGCATGCTGCTCCATCGCCCTGTTCAGGGTGCGCAGGGCTTCGGCATCCTCGCCGGAGGCCTTTTGTACCCTGGCCAGCATAATCTTGGTCGTCAGGTTATCCGGATAGGTTTCCAGTGACCCTTCAAGCCAGCGCCGCGCCGCCTGCGGCCGACCGGCCAGTGCCTCCAGTCCCGCCAACCGTTGCGCGGACAGCGGATGGCCGGGATCGTGCGCCTGTATTGACTCGAAGGCCTGCCGGGCCGCATCCCTGTGTCCAAGACGCGTCTCCAGACTCCCCAGGTTCATGGCGGCCGTGACATTATCCGGTTCCAGTTCAATTGCCTTGTTGAAGGCGGCCCGCGCCTCGTCGTTGCGGTCCAGTCCCATGAGGACGGCGCCAATAAAATTATGTGCCTCGGCACTGTCGGGCTGTTTTTCACGATAACGCTGCGCAGCGTCCAGGGCCTCGTCATATTCGCGGGCTTGCAGGTGAGCGAGCACCACGGCGGCATCGGCACGACGCGGCTGATCATCCATGCCGGACGCCTTGCGCAAGGCCTCGAGGCCATCGTCCCGCTCGCCGCTGCGCATCAACGCGAGACCCAGGCTTTCCTGCAAACCCGTCGAATCCGGATCATCACTCAGGGCACTTTGCAAAATTTGCAGGCCGCGTTCCTGCTGGCCCTGTTGCAGATAGAGCGATGCCAGCATCTCACTGAGTACGGGTTGCGGCGAAACGGAGGCGGCCAGCCCCTCTTCCAGTACGCGGACGGCGTCACTGATACGTTGTTGTTGCATGCGAATGCGGGCCAGCAGCGCAACCGCCTGTGGCGAACCGGGGTTTTCACTTAAATAGCGTTGCAGATAACTCTCCGCCTGATTCCAGTGTCCCTGGGCGAAGTGGTTGGCACCCAGCAAATAGAGGGTGGGCTGGTGTTCGCGATGGCGATTCAACACCGCCTCAAAATCGGCCTGGGCATCGGCGTAACGCTCATTGCGCGAATGCCAGAGCCCGCTGACATAGTAAGTCATGGGATGCTCGGCAGCCAGACGGCGCAGTTGCTTCAGATCTTCTTCGACCGCATCCAGCGGTTCGCGATCCAGGCGCAACATGGCCCGGCGAAGATGCAGTTCATACGGGTTGTGCGCATAGCGGATCGCCTTGCTGTACGCCGCGTCCGCCGCATCCAGATCGCCCCGTGCCCGGGCTATATCACCACGCACCCGCAGCGCCTTGCTATGTTCCGGCTCGCGTTCCAGCAGTTGATCGATCCAGTGATCCGCCTGATCGAGCTCACCCTCCATCTCGCTGACCCGGGCCATGCCCAGCATCGCCTCGCTCAGTTGCGGCTCCTTTTCCAGCGCGTCCTTGAAAAAGCGGGCCGCCCTTTCGGGCTGCGCTTTGCCCAGGTACGCCAGGCCCCGGATCACCTCGGACCGGGCCAGACGTTGCGGATCGTCCGCGGCGACCGGATATTCATCCAGCATCACCAGCGCCTGATCAAAACGTCCCTGCAGAAGCTGCGCCCTGGCCAGGGCCACGGCGGTCTCCCCGGGCGCCCGGCCCAGATCCCGGGCGCGCAGGATCTCGGCCTCGGCTCTGACACCGTCATCCATAGCGAGGTAAGTCAGCCCCAGTTGCCAGCGACCTGCTTCACTGGACGGATTTTTCTGCAGGGCATTCTTCAGTTCGATCACACTGGCGCGCAGGTCACCCTGCTGGCGGTGTTCGATACCGCGCTGCACATGCTCGGTGTCGCTCAGATCGTTTTCCCCGCAGCCGGAGAGCAGCAATAGGGCTGACACCATCACGATCAAAACCTGACGTACACCTCTAATGTATAAATAACTCATATGCCGCTCCCTGATTATCGATTAAGACCATGTTTTTTCAGCAGGTCGTAGAGTGTGGGCCGGCTCACGCCCAGCAATTCCGCCGCGCGCGATATATTGCCGTCGACAATTTGCAGGGTGTGGCGAAGCGCCCGACCTTCGGCGTCGTCCCGGACCTGTCGCAAATTGAGCATCAACGGATCCTCACCGCTATCGGAAAGCTCCAGATCCTCGCTGGTAATCTGGGCCCCGTCGGCCATCACCACGGCACGCTTGACCCGGTTCTCGAGCTCACGCACGTTGCCAGGCCAGTTATGCGCCTTGATGGCACTGAGTGCCTCGGGCGTAAAATCTTTCAGCGCCCGGCCCTGTTCCCGGGCAAAACGTTCCAGAAAGACCCGGGCCAACAGATGCGCATCATCCGTGCGTTCACGCAGCGGGGGAATAGTGATGCTCATTTCGCTGATGCGATAGAACAGATCTTCGCGGAACGTGTTTTCCGCTATCAGGCCCGGCAGTTCCTGATGAGTGGCGCAAATGACCCGCACATCGACCGGAATATCCTCACGGCCACCCACCCGTTCAATCGAGCGCTCCTGAAGGAAGCGCAGCAATTTTGCCTGCAACGACAAGGCCAGATCGCCGACTTCATCCAGGAACAGCGTGCCGCCATCGGCGTATTCAATCTTGCCCCGGCTCTGCCGGGTTGCACCGGTGAATGCGCCTTTCTCATGACCAAACAGCTCCGACTCCAGCAGATTTTCGGGTATCGCCGCGCAGTTGATCGCAACAAAACTGGCGTCACGACGATGGCTTCGACTATGAATGGCCCGGGCGACCACTTCCTTGCCGGTGCCGCTTTCACCCAGCAGCAATGTAGTGACATCCACCGGGGCGACTTTTTCCACGGTACGACAAATCTTGAGCATTTCCGGGCTGCCGGCAATCAGCCCGGGCAGCGGGGAAGCACCCTGGTTTTGTTGCAGGCGGCGGTTCTCCTGTTCCAGTTCATAGATCCGGTGCGCCCGCTGAACGATCAACTTGAGCAGCTCGGCATCCACCGGTTTCTGGTAGAAGTCATAAGCCCCCAGCGCAACAGCGCGCACGGCGTTGTCCCGATCATCGTTACCGGTAACCACGATAACCTTGGTCTGGGGCGCCAGGGACAAAATCTGCTCCAGTGTGGCCAGGCCTTCACTGGCACCGCCCGGATCAGGTGGCAATCCCAGATCCAGCGTCACCACCGAGGGTTCGGCGCGACGTAGCTGGGTGATCGCCTCGTCCCGGTTGGTCGCTGTGACGACCTCGAAGTCGTCGAAACACCAGCGCAACTGACTCAGCAGACCCGGATCATCCTCAACCAGCAGCAGTACCGGCATTTGCGATCGCTTTACCATCTAAACGGTTTCCTCCCGTGAATCCTCAAAGGCATGCCTCTCGGGGGTATGTCGTGGCAGCAACAGGCGAAAGGTACTGCCATCGCCCGGGTCACTGCGTACCTCGAGTTCACCGCCCAGGGCACGCAGGAACTCCCGACTTTCGTAGACACCAATGCCCATCCCCGTCAATCCCTTGGTCGAATCGAAAGGTCGGAACAATCGTTCGCGCATAAACATCCGGTCCATGCCCTTGCCGGTATCCGTTACCTCCAGGCAGGCTTGTTCGCGATCACACCAGGTGGAAAGCGACACCTCACCCGTGGCCGGCGTGGCTTCCTGGGCATTTTGAATCAGGTGATTTAACACCGACAGTAAGCGATCGCGCTCCGCCAGCACCCAAATCGCCTCATCGGGCGGGGTAAAGCGGGGCACGGGTGATCGATCGGTCGCATTCTTCACGGCCTCCTCGGCCAGTGCCGCCAGATCCAGTAGCTGGGCACTCGCCACCCGGGTTCCATTGCGTAACTGCAGCATGAGCCGATTCATGCGATTGACGGCATTTTCCACCGTGCCGATCGCGTCCTTGAGAAAGTCCGGGTTGTCACTGTGACGACGGGCATTGCTCACCACCAGCGAGAGCTGGGCGACCAGGTTTTTCAGATCGTGAATCACATACGCCGAAAGCCGATTGAAGGTTTCGAACTGCCGCGCTTCCGCCAGCGCCTGCAGGGTCTGCATCTGGGCCAGGTGGCTGGCGGCCTGACGCCCCGCCGTCTTGAGCAGATCGCGATCTTCCCAGTTGATACTGTGACCCGCCCGGGAATGTGCCATGAGCAGGAACCCCAGCAGGTCCTCTTCATGCATCAACGGTACGATGATCCACAGTCGTGACTCCTGTTGCATCCAGTCGGGCAATACCAGTCCCGTGTAACGCTCGGGATTCTCACGGTACTCATCCAGATCAATCACCCATTGGCTGTCGCGCAAGTACGTAACCAACTGGCTATCGTGTAGCAGGACAGGTGGTTCCCGATCCGGCCAATTGAGGCGCGCGTCAGCCACATACTGGCGACCACCGTCTGATAACCAGAGCTGGCCGCCCGGGCTTTCCACAATGCCGCCCACCGCCCGGATCACCCGCTCAGGCAAGGGCGCGTCCGAGGCGGCCAGGGTATGAATAAAGCGCAGCCACTCTTCGCGATAATCATAACGGTAATTGAAAAAATGTTTACTGAGAAATACCTTCAGGGTGGCACGCAACTGCCCCGAGACCAGCAAGGCCACCAGTAACAAGACCGCCGCGAACAGAAACACGGCCTGTAACACCGCGCCCCATTCCCCGCCAAAACGGCGCAGATAAAAGCCGGCCGCCGCCATTAACAGCAGGTATCCGCCCGCCATCACCAATGCGGAACCATGCAGCACCACGCCACGCGAGACATACACATCGAGCGACCACTGGGGATTCCGTGCCGCTGACACCGCGATCAGGGGCACGACCAGTGCATTGACATAACCCCGTGCGTCCCAAAGAGTCTGGCTGATACCAAGGAACAACAGGGCATCGGAAAACAGAATGAAGTCATAGACAAACAGGGCACCCGTCGCCAGGCACAGGTACTTTACCGCCCAGCGCTGGTCGGCGGTCGTCGAACGATACAGGTGTTCAATCAGCACCAGCGCACCGATGCTCAGCATGACCTTGCCGGCCAGCACCCACTGGAAAATGTCTGACAACGGCATAACCAGCAGCAAGCCCATCTGTGCCAGCAAAACCGTCAACAGCACGATACCGGCCAGGCGTAACAGGCTCAGGTGCGAGGTTCCCGCGGTCGTGTGGCCCATCCACAGCACCAGCCATAGAAAGGCCAACCAGGCGAAATCACGCAACAAATCGGTGAGCAGAACCACCATCGGCCAGAGGGTGATCGCAGTGGAGGCACCGAGGGCCATGAGAGCAGCCCACGACATGGAGACCACGGACGCGGTCAACAAGGCCATTCCCTGAACGCCACCCCGCCAACCGATGGCCAGCACGACCGTCAGCGCCAGAAAAGCCAGACAGGCAACGCCATAACCGATCAGCCCAATAGTAAGGTAGCTTGCTTCAATCAATTCAAACGACCGCAGGTAAATTGGGATTGTGCACCGGACAAGAGAAAAACAGGCCCGGGTTCACGGCTATCAGGCGCACTTTTGTCATCCGGCTCTTTATAATGCTATGCCAATACACACATTGCTCACAGCACCTGGTACTTTTATTACACGAAGAACATCCCCGCGTGCCAGCGTGGTCAAAAAACAAAAGCAGAAGCGAAAGCCCTGTAAACGATTTTTCCGAAGGTCGATCACGACTTCCTTTTGCCACACCAGGTCCGGCCAGGTTCCCGGGTATTACTGCGCACCCCGGCCCCACAACACCACTTCCACGGTCTGGGCAATGATCATCAGATCCAGTGCGATCCCCTGATTCTTGACATAATAGAGATCGTACTGAAGCTTTTTGAAAGCATCCTCTTCCGAGGCGCCATAAGGATAGTTAATCTGTGCCCAGCCGGTCAGTCCCGGCTTCACCCAGTGTCGATCACGATAGTAGGGAAGCCTGGCGCTCAAATCGCCCACGAATTCGGGACGCTCCGGACGGGGTCCGACAAAACTCATATCGCCTCGCACGACATTAAATAATTGCGGTAACTCATCCAGGCGTGTCTTGCGGATAAAACTGCCAAAACGGGTTACACGCGGGTCCTGTTTCTGGGCCCAACGCGCAACACCATCACTTTCGGCCTCCATGATCATGCTGCGGAACTTGTAGAGCGTAAAAGCCTCGCCATTTTGTCCAATGCGTTGTTGTCGAAACAGCACCGATCCCTGTCCCCGACTTTCAATGAAAATACCCAGCGCCGTAATCAGCATGAATGGCCAGGCCACCAGTAACAAACCGAGGCTTACCATGACATCCATGGCGCGTTTGGTGAAATCACGATACAGGGATTGCCGGAAACCCCGGCTGAAAATCATGGCGCTGGGGCGCAAGGTATCGAGCTTGAGAAAACCGCATTCCCGTTCAAAAAAATCAGATGTTTCCAGTACGTTAATCCCGCTCATCTTGCAGGCAATCAGCTCTGCGATCGGCAGGCCACCCCGGTGATCATCCATGGCGATAACAATATCATCGATGTGATGGAGTCGGGCATACTCATCCAGCCGCCGATCCAGCCTTACCAGAACAGCCGGATCCATCACGCTGGTGTCATTACCCTGCGCGGCGAAATTAACCAGCTCGAAGTTCTGTTCATTACTGCGTTCGCAAATCTGCTTGAACATTGACGCCGTCTTGCCCGTGCCGAGTACCAGCACATGACGCTTCAGGGAATTCAAACCCAGCAACTGACCTACCAGCAAGCGGGTTGCAATCACGCCCACAAACGCCAGGATACCGGCCAGAACCAGCACGCCACGACCAAAAAACAGCGAGGGTATAACATAGAACAGGGCTGCCAGCAGCACCGCACCCAGCATGAAGGCGCCCATAACCCTGACCATTGTATCCGCCAGGCTTCCTGAAAGCCCGCGCCGGTACAGACCCATGCAAAGCATCGCCATCAGATTCACCGCCACAAACAGTCCCAACTTGACATTGAGCACCTCGTAAAACCCGGGCACCGCTCCCTCGGGGAAACGTAGCTCCACGGCAAACCAAAACGCGGCCATCAATACCATGGCTTCGGTTAAGGCCAGCGTAACCAGGGATATCGGGACGTCCCGACCCAGCAACTGGACATGACCGTGACATAGACGCCCTTTACGACGACTATCGTTGGCCGATAACCTGATTACCGTTGCGCCGGCATTCCCCGACTTAACATCCTCTGTCGCGATCGCCGCCTCAGGCAGTCTTCCATGCGAACCTTTTTTTCCTGCCGCAGTTACTTTGGCAGACGCCGCAGATAGTGCGTGTTCTAGCGGATTATCCATGTCCTGGTGTCCGTTAAGCTTGAGTTCTTCTGGTCGCCGACTTTTCCCTGACCAAACTGTAAGGTACTTCACAATCAAGCCTAACTTTATTTGTTTTGCTCGCTCTGTACGCTATGTAACATAAGTATGCCGCTTTATTTATTCCGGAACCCCGCTAAAATATCAGGGTAAACCCCTGGTGCTGATCAGACAGTCTGATATCCAACCAACGCGCATGCTTCATGGTCCACCGCCCGACCAAACCGATACACGAAACGGGGAACACGATTCGCTTATTGCAGTATTTTGAGGTGGGCCGTACCATTGAAGCGGCAGGCGTCACCGCCAAACCACACCATCCGTGCTGTTAGCCACTTTATTTTGTGGTTTTATCGAAATCGATCCGCGATTATCTGTCGGGACAATCATCCGGCATACAATCACATCAGCAGGCGATTCATTCGCTTTTCAACCGGGCAGGAAAAACCTTGAGGTCTTTGATCCGATATGTCAGATAACGCGATCCTGGTAACCGGCGGTGCTGGTTATATTGGCAGCCATGTGGCATTAATGCTTGCGGAGGCCGGGGAACGCGTGGTGGTGCTGGATAATCTGTCCACCGGATTTCGCGATGCCGTGATCAAGGGGGAGTTCGTACCGGGCGATACGGGTGACCGCGAACTGGTTACCCGGCTGATCAAATCACATGCGATCGATACAGTTATGCACTTTGCCGCCCATACCATCGTGCCGGAATCGATCACCGACCCCCTCACTTATTATCAAAATAACACCTGCGCCACCCGTAATCTGCTGGAGTGCTGTCGCGACAACAACGTGAAGCACTTTGTCTTCTCCTCCACCGCGGCGGTGTACGGTATTCCGGCAGACGGCATGGCGGATGAAAACACTCCCACGGTGCCCATCAATCCCTACGGCACCTCGAAACTGATGAGCGAGTGGATACTGCGCGATCTCTGTGCCGCGTCCGATCTGCGTCATGTCGCATTGCGTTATTTCAATGTGGCCGGCTCCGATCCGCAGGGGCGGGTCGGTCAACGTACCCACAAGGCAACCCTGCTTATCAAGGTCGCGTGCGAGGTTGCGCAGGGTAAACGTCCGGAACTGGTTCTCTTTGGCACGGACTATCCGACGGCGGACGGTACCGGGGTTCGCGATTATATTCACGTTACCGACCTGGCGGCGGCCCATATCCGCGCACTGGCGTATCTTCGTCGCGGTGGACCCTCCCGAACCCTCAACGTGGGTTACGGACGGGGTTTCAGTGTGCGGGAGGTCATCGCGGCGGTCGAGCGCATCCACGGCACCCGACTCCCGGTACGGGAGGCCGCCCGACGGCCGGGCGATCCGCCCCGCCTGATCGCGGTCAGTGATGCCATCAAGCAAACACTTGACTGGCGCCCGGAACTGGACGATCTTGATACCATCGTGCAAACGTCTCTCGACTGGGAAAAAACGCTGGGCGACTGAAAACAGATTCGTGTCGAAAATATTGACATATGACGTTCCCGGGACAGTCAAAGCCCCTTGCGAATACGTGCAATTTTTTGATTTTGTTACAAATATCCCCCACGGGCATGATAAATGCATTTGTCTGCATCATTTCAGTGTCCAAAGGCTGACGAAACAGCTGATTCAGTATCATTGACGGAGCATGAAGCCAGCATGAGCAATTTGCCTGACAATCCCCGGGATCACGAATCCCGTGATACCAGGCCGGCAGGATCCGCCGGTGAACGACACGATGAATCGCGCCGACGACTGATTCGCGGTGCTGCGGCGGCACCGATTATTTTCACCCTGGCCAGTCGCCCGGCCTGGGGCGGTGTTTGCACTATCTCCGTAATGGCCTCGGATAACCTGTCTCATCCCGGTCGCACCGACAATTGCAACGGCAATACACCCGGTTACTGGAAACAGCATCCCGAGATGTGGCCTGCACCCTACGAACCGGGCAGTAGTGAAGGTGACGACAAACAAAAAGTCGGGATAAGTGCCAGCGGCAGTCAACAGTATGCGGGTGACGGTACAAAGTTCCAGCACGTGTTCGGCATGGCTCATCCCACCGGACATGACAAGACCATGATGCAGGTAATGCAGCTTAACGGTAACGAGGATCCCTATGAGCTGGGCGCCCATGCCGTGGCCGCGGTGCTCAATGCGGCTTACTGGGGCGCCGAACTCTACGGCTACACGCCGGATGAAATCGTACACATGTACAACATGCGTTATTACGAGGATCCTCAGGCGCTCAAGTACGATCTGGAAATGCTCAACATACGAAGCGCCAGCTGACGAGCCGCAATGGCCGATGCCAACGCTTTTAACCACCCTCTGCATCTGACACCCGATCTGTATTTGCGACACTGGGACACGGAGACCCTCGTCTTCAATGCCGCCAGCGGCGACACCCATCTGCTTTGCGGACCGGCCGCGCAACTGTTACGCGCAATCGAAACACAAAGCCGGTCGCTGCCAGATGACCCGGACACACTCATAACTAAACTCCGGGGACTCGGGCTGATAGAGCAGGCCGGATCTTGATCCTCGGCGAACTGTCCGACAACGAACTCAAAGACCGTCTGAAAAACGCCGGCGTGATCCTGCGTACCGGCCCGTTTATTTTCCGCATTAAAAGCAATCTGGAACCCGTTCATCGCGGCCTGGCAAGGCTCTATGATCAGTTTCCGCTGGGCGACGAAACCGGCTTTGTCGACTTCGATGTACAGGTCCATACGCCATTATGGCGCCGTGTGCTGCATCCCCAGGCCCGGTTTCTTGTCGACGGCCAGGCACCGTTCCAGCCCTTGCCCGCGGATCAGGCGTTTGCCATGCTCGAGTGGGGGCTGAACTACTGTGTCTACGCCCATGCCCACCAGTACCTGATCATCCACGCCGCGGTGCTGGAGCGTAACGGCCAGGCCGTGATTCTCGCCGCGCCCCCCGGCTCCGGTAAAAGCACACTCGCCGCCGCGCTGGCCTGTCGCGGCTGGCGCTTGCTCTCGGACGAGCTGACACTGATCGACCCGGCCCGAAATGGCCAACTGGTTCCCCTTGCGCGACCGGTCAGTCTGAAAAACGCCTCCATTGACGTACTGCGTCGATTCCATCCTTCGGCAATCTTCGGCCCCCTGGCCCATGACACCAGCAAAGGTACGGTCAGTCACCTGCGTCCGCCCGACAACAGCGTGGCACGCATGGATGAGACCGCCACGGCAAGCCATATTATCTTTCCGCAGTACTCGCCGGACGCGACAACCTGCCTGGAGCCGCTGTCGCGCGGTCAGGCATTCATGCAGTTGGCCGAAAATACCGTCAATTACAGTCTGCTGGGCGAGGAGGGGTTCACCCAACTGGCCGATCGGGTCGAACAGTGTGTCTGTCACCATTTTCGTTACAGTAAACTCGAGGAGGCGGTGGATGTCTTCCACCGGTTGTCCTCATGAACACTCGATTAACAACACGCCCGCTGATTATCCAGGCATTGCGTGATCCCGGTTTGCTCACGCAACTGACACCCGGGCAATGGAATGATCTGCTGCCACAGGGACGTCAGTCCCATCTGCTGGCGCGTCTGGCACACCTGATCCGGTCACAGGGACGGCTCGATGCGTTGCATCCTTCCATGCGCAATCATCTGCGTGCGGCACTGGTGGTCGCCGCGCGCCAGAGGCGGGCGGTACATTGGGAATTGACCCGCCTGCAAAAAGCCCTGGCCACCAACGAGACACCGGTATTACTGCTCAAGGGGGCCGCTTACCTGGTCGCCGATCTCCCTGCCGGCCATGGCCGCCTGTTCAGTGACATCGATATCCTGGTCCCCCGGGCACAGCTGGCGCAGACCGAAAGCGCGCTTAAAGCCTATGGCTGGACCGGCGATCCGCATCTGGATGCGTACGATCAGCGTTATTACCGGCAATGGATGCATGAGTTACCGCCGCTACGCCATCCCGTGCGCGGTAGCGTGATCGACGTGCATCACAATATCCTGCCGGACACCGCCCGGGCCCATCCCGACGCCGCGCGGTTACTGGTCGACGCGGTCCCGGTCGCCGAGTACCCGGGGGTTTATGTGCTCGCGCCGGAAGATATGATTCTGCACAGTGCCACCCACCTGTTCTGGGACGGGGAGTTTGATCATGGCCTGCGGGATCTGGTGGATCTGGATGCCTTGCTGCGCCACTTCGCGCAAGATGCCGGATTCTGGAACAGGCTGCAGGAACACGCCGTGCACCATGGCCTGACCCGACCCCTGTACTATACCCTGAGGTACGTCCGGTTCCTGCTCGATACACCCGTACCTGACAAGCTCTATGCGGCTTTAAACGATAAACCATCGACTCCCGTCTTTGCGGCGATGGACTGGTCACTTCACCGGGCACTGCGACCCATGCACCCGAGCGCGCAATTGCCCGGTGACGGCTTCGCCCGCTGGCTGCTTTATGTGCGCGGCCATTTTCTGCGCATGCCCTTGCATTTGCTTGTCCCGCATCTGGTGCGCAAAGCATTGAGAAAACGACCCATAAAAGATCGGTAAGTACGGTGGACATCCATTCAGGTACAGCACCAACCCCACGAAAGCATTCTGTAGAGACACAACAACCGCGACACCTGTCTGAATGGCAGGGTTATGGAACAAGTTGCTAGCGGGAATTGATGCATTGCGACAGATCAGCGAGCCGATTCCCGGCAGTTGCTATACAGGCATAAACTATTCTGACACATACCACCGTCATCGGTACTTCGTCACCATCAGGAGGACTGCATCACATGCTTGTCATCAAACGTCTCGGGGATCTGTTCGCCATCGCCGGCATCTTGATCGGTATCGCGCCAGTGATCGCTCGTCTGGGCGGCCACTATTATCTGCTCGGCTTTGAGCTGAAAACTGTCCTGCTCGGCGGGATGCTGCTGTTACTTCTGGCTTGCCTTGCCAGACTGGAACTTCTGCTGCACCGATGATTCCTCACCGGATGACGAATCACGCACAAACGCGTTTGTGCGCGGTGGTATTGAAGCGGGAGTACGGGCGAGAAACAGCAGCAGGATCAGGTAAAACAGCATCATCAAACGCGGCGACCAGAAGACCGTGCTGAACAAACCCACTACCAGCGCGCCCGTGACAGACGCCAGCGCTCCCAGTGCCAGCAGATCGTTATTCAGCGCTCGCGCGGCAAGATAAAACCAGGCGTAAACGGTCAACAGCACAAAGGCGAGCAGGCCCAGCCAGCCCTGATCGAACAGCACTTCCAGCCACTGGTTTTCCAGACGGTAGGTATCCAGCGCATCGGTGGTGAAATACCAGTGATCCGCACCCCGGGAAAAGTCGCCATTGCGCAGCAAATCACGCCCGCCGGCATCACGCAGTGTCAGCGAATCGATATCCACCAGGCTGTCATCGCCCGGGTTGGCGATCGACAGGACCGTGCCACGGCGGGCAAACCATGGACCAGAACCCAGCTCATCACTGTTAAATTGCCACTCGAGAGACTGCCAGGACATCCCCTCGCCCTCCACCGGCAATACCGTCCGCTGACACTGGAAGGAATGCTTGATGTGCTTTTCGCACACGAACAGACCCAGGCGCGCGTTGTCCTGACCGCGTGCCCGGATCTGCAACCGGTACTCGGTGTGCCGCGCCAGATCGACCCGCTGGTTGAGATAGAGCGAGTCCCCCTTGCCCAGGCGCAGGAAACCTTCTCCCTGGCTGGACTCCAGAAATGCCAGATTCACCGGCACCCGCCCCTCGGGATTATGCGCCCTGAACATGCCGGGAAAACTGCCCGGACCGTGCCCCATCAGACGCGGCAGAATACCCGGCTCACGCAACGCGAGACCCTGTCGCCAGAGATCCTGGCGCACGTCCAGATCCCGATCCACCTGCTTCAGGCGCTGCTCGGCAAAGCCGCCGCCCGTTTGTGTCCACAACCCGGCGACCAGCAGCAGCGGCAATGCCACCCCCAGCCCCCATAACCAGCGCGCACTGCCCCGTGCCCGCGACGCGGGGATCAGCATCCCGACGATCAACACCAGGCCGGCCGCCGCAAACCCCACGTAACCGGCACGCGAATAGGTCATGATGAGTCCGTAAACACCGGCGCCGAACAGCCCGAACGCCAGCAACCAGACCCCGACACGGCGCCGGACCCGGGCCCAGACCAGCACAAACGGCAAACTCATCAACAGATACGTTTCAATACTCGGTCCGCCTGCGTGCATGTCGGCGAACAGGCCGGTCACCCGATAGCTGCTCTGAAAATTCAACAGACCGGGATAGGTGGCCCGTTCCCAGAGCAGCACCAGCACCAGCCCCGCCAGCCCCAGTACCATGCCGGGGACAAAACGCCGCCGGAGCAGTTCGGCAAGCGGCATGCCCGAGCGGGGTAACAGGTGATAAAACAGCACGGCCCAGACGAAACCCTTGATCACCCGCACCCCGTTCCAGGGACTCATGTAATCAACGAAGGTATTTGCGTTCAAAGGCGGCAAAGGCCACAGGGACAAAACCAGACTCACAATGGCCGAGAACCCGAACAGTCCGATCAACCCGGCAAACCGGCCCGGCAGCACGGTGCGATGTTCCGCGCGAGATGGATGACTCAGCAGAACCAGCACCGTCACCGCCAGCAGCAAATCAAACTCATCGACGAAATACCGCCCCGACCAGGGCGCCAGAAACAGCACGGGCAACAGGGCGGGAATCAGCAACGCCCAGCCATCGGGCCGATACCACAACCCGACGCTGCAGACGACAAGTCCGAGCGCCAGCCAGCCGCCGGCCACCGGCCAGGACAGAGCCAGCAGACAGACCAGCGCAACGGGGATGAACCACAGCCAGCGGATCGGTGATGATGCCGGGGTTTCTGATGCGGTCTGTGGCATCCGGTCTGCGTTCAAATTGCTATCCTGTTCAGCCGCGTGGCCGGGTTGCGCGGCGTTGTTTATCCCGGCGGCGAGCGAACGTGAACCTGCGCCGGGGATGAACCACCACCATAAAACCAGATACACCCCGCCGGCCGACACGCCGGCCAACAGCGGCGCGGAAATATCAGGACGTAACCCCGCCAGTAACAACTTGCTCGCCTCGAGCAGTAATGCCACGCCGGCGGCAATAGCGACAAACCGGACACTGCGCCGCGCCTGCGGCCCGCCAGGCGTACGCCAGTCCCACAACCAGCCACCCAGGCCAATGAAACTGTACATACCAAGATGCAGTAACACACTCTGGATCGCCGTGGCCTCCGGTACGAAGTAATGATAATAAAAGGGCAGCCAGCGCAGGGCATCGAGCTGTGAAAGGATCGCCTCCCGGGAGGCCAGTCCCTGGGCATCGATCAACACGAGGCTGCCCACCATCAGCAGATACAGCGGTAAAACAAGCAGCAGTAGCGCATGCAGGTGTAACAACCCGTAGCGCGCAGCAAACCGATCCCGGTACAACCACACGCCGGCGCCCAGTCCCGCACCCAGTGCACGCAGCCACACCGACGCCCCTTCGGCGATGCCGGAGACGGTGAGAAGTTGTCCGGTTTCCACCACCAGCCCGAGCAGCAAGCCGGCCCCCAGGGCGAACAACAAACGTCGCCAAGCAGCCAGCTTGAAATGACAGGCAACCCATAGCCCCAGTGGCAGCGCAAGGGCAATCTCCAGTCCCCGCAGGGTCACGCAACGCAGTCCCTGCCAGCAGCCATCCGGCGCCATGAGCCATCCCCACTGATCGGAGGCCAGCTTGTCAGACAACTCCTGTTTCGAGACCATCAGATCCAGTGGCAGCCAGCTGATAAATACATACGCCGCCAGATAGATCGCCAACCACGTAACCACGCCACTGCGACGAAACAAAAAATGGCGCACAGTGGTGCGGATGACGGGTACCCGGATTAGCTGCCACAGCAGTGCACCCACCAGGCCACCGATCACATTGGCGCTCATATCCGTCAGCGAGGGGGCGCGATTCGGGATCCATATCTGCAGAAATTCCACACTGGCAGTCACCGCCAGGCAAACAGCGCTGACCAGTAACACCCCGGCCAATCGCGCGTCGATGCGTTGCAGGCGATACAGCCACCACCCCGATAAGAGAAACCCGAGCGGCAAAAACATCAGCAGATTGGCGACCCACTGCTGACGAGCGGCACGATCACCGGCTTCAAAGCGAATCTCAAGGTATTGCGCCCAGGCATCGGACAGGCTCGTGCTACTGAATTCAAACGGCAGCAGCGTCAGATAGACCACCACGGCCAGATAACCCAGAGCCGCCAACCGCCAACTGTGTCGCGGCATGGATACGGAACTCAAAAGCAACCCCACGGGCTTAACATAGCATCACAATATCACGCACCCGGTGAAGCACGGGCGCTATGAATCCGGTAAAAGAACAACAAAACCCCGTCGCGTATTGACCCGGCGCGGACGAAACAGGGTTGTAGCACCGACAAACCTCACTCATACCTCACGCTGTATTATTCCAGTCCCTGCTCGCGCAATAGTGCCCGCACGTAACGGACCGGAATGGCATAACTGATCCCGCTGGGCCGTTCCAGCGCACTTTCCCGGCCTTCTTTGACGTAAACCATATTCAACACGGCCAATACCTTGCCGGTGACAGGATGATACAACGGGCTGCCGCTGTTACCCGGATAGGCTGTCGCGTCCAGCTGAAAAACCGGGTAGGGATCGCGCATCCGGCGGATGAGCGCCGGATCAAGTTCGTTTACGTTACGCACGGGGATCGCTACCGGGGCGATGGCGGACACCATTCCCCGATGGGTCGCCGGAATCAACCCCAGTGCCGCACCAATGGGAAACCCGGTGAAGACAATAGCCTGTCCCTCACGAACCTGTTCCGAATCACCCATCACCAGCGGGGACAGGGGTTCACCATCAATGTGTAACAGCACCAGATCACGATCCGGATCCCTTGCCACGACCTGTGACGGTCGTACCTGCGAGCGGCGGTCATCACCCGGGATGAACACTGCCAGCAGCTCCTTGTTTTTTGAATCAAGCTCGGCAGGCAACACATGATCGTTGGTTATGACATGCCGCCCGTCGCCCACCACAAATCCGGTGGCAAGCAGCCTGGCCCGCGGCTGACGTGTTTCCTGGTAGGTCCCCACCCCCACCACCGAAGGTTTGATGCGCTCAATGACATCCGGCAGCCCAGCACTCCATGCCGGCACGGCAAACCAGCAGGCCGCCGCACCGAGCCATAAGGCAATAATCCCCGTACTGATTGAGCGTGTTCGTGATTCCGTCTTCATATCCTGATCCCTGTTGTGAGAATGGCCCAACCTGCGACCATCTGATCCGCCGCAATACAAACCGCCCATCAGACGCTATACTTTATGGAATTCATAGCCCAGATCATAGCGGATAACGCTACGGCATCCAGTTGGCGCCCATTCTCGCAACGACGTTCCAACGGTGCCTTCAGGCGACACGATTCTTTCAAGGACGATCATGACCATCCTGTTTCGCCATATATTGGCCTTTTTTCTATTGAACGCGCTTGTCATCGCAAGCCTTCCGGCAGCCAGCGCGACATCATCAGATACAGCGTTAGCCCGCCTGGCCACCAAACTGGCGCCGGGCGAGTCCCGTGAACTGAACGCCAGAGTGCCTGACGAATTCGAGACCTATAACAACTTTCTGCGCCATACCTTCACCTCGGACTGTCCGGATCAGTGGGGAGAGCAGGGCCACTGGCATCGAGGGCGTGGGCAGTCGTTCTTTCTGGGTGACCGAACCCAGAGCACGCAGCAGCGAGATCCTGACGATGACGATATTGTCTTCGTCTCTTACCTGGCCGGGGAAAATCGTTGGGTACACAACTCCAAGACAGGGGTCCGTGATTCCAATGACCACCACCCCTATTCCCAGATGGCGCTGGATGAAAAGCGGGATCGTTATTACCGAATCAAGAATGATGCGGTCTGGGTGTACGACATTGAAGCTGATACCCATGAAGGCTATGAAGGTCCGCAAGCATGGAGCCGCGTTAACCAGTCATTTCCTGCCAATACCAATTCACCCAAGGAAGTTCATGAAGCGCTGGATCACATCGTCATGGCGGATGATAAGGGTAACGTTTACGGCGTCAATCCAGACGACTTTTCCGACCAGACTCTACTGGGTACCCGTTCGGGCCAAAGCGGCTATCAATCTCTGATGACCTACAATCGAGTTCGCAATGAATTACTATGGATCGGGGGTACCAACAGCAACAGCATGCGGATGGTAACCCTCGTCGATGCGCAGGGAAATGTCGTTGCAAAACGTAATGCACCTGACGAAGTGTCCACAGGAATAGCCAGCGTAAGAGTTTTTTATGATCCCTCAAGTGGCAATTACTTATTACTGGACAACATTGGAAGTCAAACGCCTGGAATCTTGTGGGAATACTCCCCAGTGAAAGACGAGTGGCGAGTTGCCGCGGACTTCTCAAAACCGGAGCATGACTGGTGGCCGGGACCGTACTGCGGGCATGTAATGATTCCGCTGGATGGTTACGGCGTGACTATGTGGATGACCCGATACGGAACCCGGGTCTATAGGCATAAGAGTGTTTTCGTGCAGGGCAAGGAACCGGTATCGAAGGACAATCCCACGTATGAGCCGGCACCGACTCCAGAGTCAGTCCCCTCTGGCGACCATCCGTTCTATGCTATCGCAGCGGACATGCAGCCGGGGGAATTCAAAGCGGTGGAAACAACCCTGCCGCCGGGTGTCGAGGACATGTCCCGGATGAATCATACCAACTGGCATCCCGATGATGACAGTAACGGCACCTTTGGCGTCGGCTGGACGGACCGGACCCTGTTCGATCCGCGGACCGGTCGCCTGTTCAATGTCCTCATGCGCGGCAATTACACCGAGTCGATCACCTGGCTTGAACCGGATCTGCGCTGGACCGGTATCATGACTCCCGCCGACTCCGGTATTGGTGGCCGGCGCCCCTACAACCGCCTGATGGACGGCGGTGATGGTTATATGTACTTCGCACCCCAGGCACCCAATGACCGCATAGGCCGCCTGACCCGGGCGCGCTACAGCGACCCATCAGACTGGGAAGAAGTTGCCATGCCGCTGCCGATGGACCGCTCGGGACATGCCGTGGGTGATTTCTCGACCATCTGGCATCCCGACATCAAGAAGTTTGTGCTGTATATCTACGGCCGTGGCCAGGGCAAATTGACTGACGCGGGCATCGCTGACTATGAGCAGGGTCATGTCTGGGTATGGGGCCATGGTGATGCCGGTTGGCAGCATCCGCGGAATCATCCCGACTATCGCGGATCACCGGGCCGTACCCAGTCTTCCGGTTACGGCGGCACAACCCTCTATAACCCGGTGCACCGGGAAGTGCTGATCTATGGCGGCTCGGCAAACTGGAGCGATCCGCATCCACTGGGCCCGCAAAGCACCGCAACCATCGATCGAAACGGACAATTTAAACGGCACGGCCCCTCCGGCCAGGTCTACACCACCGGCAGTCGGCGGCTGACTTACCACCCGATAACCGGCGACTATATCCTGACGGTCCGCGGCGACGATAAGACCGACCTGAAGATGTACATCGGCGATCCCCCGCGCGGCAAAGCCTGGAAACTTCTTTACGACTGGGAGGGCGTGAGTGGCGCCGATCGCCCCTTGCACCCCTATGAGAACTGGCATCGCGTTACCCCGCTACCCGGTACCGATGTACTGATCTGGTCGGATCTACGGCGCGGGGTCGTACTGCAACGCCTGCCGAAAGCAGACTGAAACACCACATTCTGATTCAGCCAATTCAGGAGACCAATGATCCTTCGCTACTGCGCCACAATGTTGAAACATGTTCCGACACGGATAACCGTGTTACTGAATCCATAATGCTTTACACTCCCACACATCAGAACACCCGGACAGATTGAATCATGGACGTACAACACCCGGAGAACGTCGGCTCTACTCAGACCGAATCATCGGCGATCACCAGCATGCCCCGGGTATCGGTAATCATGCCCGCCTATAACACGGCGCAGTATATTGGCGATGCCATCGACAGTGTTCTCAGTCAGGATTATCCCAACAAGGAACTTATTATCATCGACGATGGCTCAACGGACGGTACCGTGGATATCATCCGCCGCCATGAACCCGCCGTCACCCTCCTGACCCAGAAGAACCAGGGATCCGCCGTCGCGCGCAACGCCGGCCTTGACGCCGCCCGGGGTGACTATGTGGCCTTTCTCGACTCCGATGACATCTGGTTGCCCGGCAAACTCACCGCGCAGGTGACGTACATGGAGCAACACCCGCAAATCGGCATGAGCTACAGTCGCTGGCAGGTCTGGAAACCGGGCCCCGATGGACAGTTTAGTGCTCCTGCAAGCTTTAAACATTCGCTCAACGATTCAGCAGCACCAACGGGAATAGTCGAAGAGGGCTCCGGCTGGTTATACAACCGCCTGTTGTTTACCTCCCTGTTGCATACCATTACGGTGATTGCCCGGCGTGATCTCATAAACAAGGTCGGCAATTTTGACACCGCATTGAAACGTGGCCAGGACTATGATTACTGGTTACGCGCATCCCGTGTCACCGAGATCCACCAGCTCGATCAGATCCTCGCGCTTTACCGGCTCCATGGTGAAGGCTGTGCCAAGAAATGGCCGCACGTAAACTATGAAAAGGTCGTCGTGGAAAATGCGCTCAGCCGCTGGGGACTCGAAGGTCCGACCGGCGAAGTAACCACGAAACCTGCCATGCAACACCGCCTGGCCGATACCTGTTTCAGCTTCGGTTACCATCATTACTGGGAGGGCAGTCCCGGACTCGCCGTTAACGCCTTTCGCCAGTGCCTCGGTTATCGTCCGGCCTACCTCTCGGCCTGGCGTTATCTGGTCATGAGTCTGGTCAAATCAGTTACCAGGCCCTCTGACCCGGGCTCACCCGCTGTAAGCCGGCAATAACACTTTTTTCTCAAGGTTTCGCGTTAATTATGAAAACTATCCAGGCCGTGCTGAATCTCCTGAACCGCAGAGAGCGCTGGCAAATGCTCTTCATTCTGATGTTCATGCTCCCCAACGCCCTGATGCAGGTCGCCGGGGTGGCCTCCGTCATGCCCTTCATTGCGGTAATGGCCCAGCCGGAACTGGTTGAGAGCAATACACTGCTGGCCGCGCTCTATACCGCACTGGGTGAGCCTGAGATGCGCGAGTTCCTCACCATCCTGGCCAGCGCCGCACTGGTTTTGCTCGTTGCGGGTAATGCACTCGCGGCATTCACCACCTGGCTAATCCTGCGATTCAGCTACATGCGAGTCCATACACTCTCCCGAAAATTGATGGAGATCTATCTTGGCAGCGAGTATCAGTTTTTTCTGTTACGCAATCCGTCGGATCTGACCAAGAACGTCATCAATGAAGTGAATCACCTGGTGACCGGCTTCCTCATGCCCCTCCTGCAACTGGTCGCCAATGGCTTTATTGTCACCGCGCTCCTGCTCATGCTGCTGTGGAAGGATCCGGTCCTGGCCCTGACAGTGGGGCTTATTCTGGGGGGATCTTATGGACTTATCTACATTGTTCTGCGCAATCGTATGCGAACACTTGGCCGGCGACGACTCCAGGCAAACGCCAGACGGTTTAAAACCACGCACGAAGCTTTCGGCGCCATCAAGGATCTCAAAGTCTCCGGACGCGAGAACTACTACCTTAACGCCTACTCGGACGCCTCCTATTCCTTTGCCGACAACCAGTCCAGTCACCAGGTGATTGCCCAGATGCCGCGTTATGCCCTGGAATCCATCGCCTTCGGCGTGGTGTTGCTGATTGCCCTTTACCTCACCACGACGCAAACATCCACACAGGGTGTCCTGCCCGTCATCGCGCTCTACGCCATGGCGGGTTACCGGCTCATGCCCGCACTGCAAAAAATCTTCGATAACGCCGCCACCTTACGTTTTTCAGCGCCTGTCGTGGAACGCATCAATGAAGAGATGTCACAAGGTATCCGGCAGAATGCTCGTTTGGCCTCTGACGCACCCTTGTCCGCCAATCACGCTGATACGCCACTGGCATTACACAACACTCTGTCACTCCAACACATCACCTACCGCTACCACGGCACGGCGACCCCTGTGCTGGATGACATCACTATCACTATCAAGGCCCGCACCACAGTCGCCTTCGTTGGTGAATCGGGCGCCGGCAAAAGTACCCTGGTGGATATCATCCTCGGTCTGCTCAAACCCGATACTGGCTCGATTCTTGTGGACGGTATCCCCCTCGATAACCACAACCTGCCCCAATGGCGCCATCACCTGGGCTATGTTCCCCAGGCTATCTATCTCTCTGACGATACACTGCGCCGAAATATCGCGCTGGGTATCCCGGATCGGGAAATCGATGAAGACGCCGTCATCGCCGCCGCCAAAGCCGCCGCGATCCACGACTTTATTACCCGGGAACTGCCCGACGGCTATGAAACCGTTGCTGGCGACCGCGGTATTCGCCTCTCCGGCGGACAACGCCAGCGCATCGGTATTGCGCGGGCTTTGTATGGCAACCCGGAGCTGCTGATCCTGGATGAGGCGACCAGTGCCCTGGATGGATCAACAGAGGCCGCAGTGATGGATGCCATCGACCAGCTCAGTGGCCAAAAAACCATTATTATGATCGCTCACCGACTCACCACGGTAAAAAACTGTGAGCAGCTCTATTTACTGAAAAATGGCGCGCTGGTTGCCAATGGCACTTATGAGCAACTTCTCTCGGCTCACCCGGATTTTCGCCGTATGGCAAACACGGCTGATCAGGATATCGTATCGCCTGCACATGCCCGGGCAAACAGGTAATGAACAAAATAAGTCATAAACTCCGCATTCTCGGCAGTGGCTTTACTCAGGAAGAATACAAACTTTACCGTTTTGACCTGCTGGATAACCCCGATGAGGCCATGCGGTTTCTTTCCAATCGTCACAACCATGCCCTCTACCGTCCTGTCATAAACCGGGGTGACCAGCAACACATTTTGGAAGATAAATGGATCGCCCAGTCCTATTTGATGAGCATGCAACTTCCCGTACCAAAAACTTATGGCCTCTATGATCCTGTATTTGGTACCACTATCTCTGGCGCCCCGATGAACAGCCCGCAGCAGGTTGCTAAGTTGATTGAACCTGAATTACCCCAACGCGTGTTTCTTAAACCTCGCGGGGGACGAAAAGGTCGCAATGTTATCATGGCGGAGCTGCACAAGAACCCGGACGGAAATATCGGGGTTCTTGCTAATGAAACCCGCTATACACTGGATGCCTTTTTGCAGTCACTTCCCCAAAATGCCTTCGGTGACTACGATGGCTGTTATCATGGCTGGCTAATTCAGGCCTATATACCCCAACATGACGTTCTTAATCACATCAATCCACATACTATCAATACGGTACGCGTGGTCACCTTCATCGATTCGCAAAATCAGGTCCACGTCCAGCATGCCATCTTGCGGCTCGGTCGAAAGGACGGGGTTGCGGACAACTGGGCAAAGGGCGGGATCTCTGTTTCCATCGATACCCGAACAGGCCGACTCGGGCGTGGTGTCTTCAAACCTCACTATGGCGGTGCCTGGGTTTCCGAACACCCGGACACCGGGGCATGCTTCGAAGGTCAAACGATTCCTGAATGGCAAACCATACTGGATGTCTGCAAACGGGCAGCAATGATGTTTTCCGGGACCCGTTCAACGGGCTGGGATATTGCTTTAACGCCAGACGGACCTGTCATCATTGAAGGTAATGCCGCGTGGGATCTGCCGATGGTTCAGGTCCATACAACAGGTTATCTGAACGAACAAACAAGGGCCGAACTCGGCAAGTTTAGCATCAATTTTCCTGACCGCGTCAAACCTCTGCCATTAGCGTTACTGACATTATTCGTTTATCAATGGCGCCGCTCTCGAGGACCACGGATTCTTCACGCTCTCAAATCACGACTACCCCGGGCAATCTGATTTGTCCGACCTCAATCAATCAGAAGCCGAATTTATCTACTTAATCAGGCATATACACGACACAGGGGCACAGATGCAAATTAACAACCACACTTGTTATGAATACTGATACAAGAAAATATGCTGCCTCTTCTGACTGGTCGCGTCCTCCACCCGGCATATTCTGGCGCTCGATACTCTCTTCAAGTCGTAACGATGCCTTGGGCATGCGGCGCTGGCAGCTCTGGATCTGGTGGACGCGTTCACGATCATTTTCTGAATGGATAATAACCTTCCGTGATTTGATGACCTTCCCCCTGGATAGCCTGCTTGGCACAATTCGCACAGCGCGCCAGTACGCCAGCAAGGTCAAACATGAGCATCGCATTCCTGTACATACCCAGTTGAAGGACATGCTCGCTCTTCGCGTCAAGACCAAACTTCCATTCAGGCTCTACTACCAGCTACAGCTTTTTCTCCCCGACAGGAAACCGGCTGCGGATCAGTTTTTCCTCGAAACCGGAAAATTATTTCAGGTGCTTTCCCTGGCGTTTCAGGAATCGGGTGATTTTCAAATATTTCTGGATAAACGCTCATTCGAAGCCTGGTGCATCAAACATGGATTTCCCTCTATAAAAACCCTGGCCGAGTTCGCTGATAATAAAGTGGTACGACGTTCACCAGAACCACTGCCGCCTGCTGACCTTATATCCAAACCCACAGATGGCGAAGGCGGCAAAGGTGTTGAACTATGGCGACACCGTATAAATAACGGCATCTCATCATGGACTAACGGTACGATTGAAGCACGATCCTGTGAAGAGCTGGAATCCTGTATCGCTTCCACTGCTGCCAGACACAATCGCCCGCTCATACTTCAGCCTTGTCTCAGCAGCCACCCTGTTGTTCGTGCCATGGGTAATGGCGCACTTTGCACACTCAGAATCATGACTATCAGCAAGCAGGTGGGCGACGCTGAAATGCTGCTGGTTGTCTTGCGTATGCCGACAGGCACTTCTGCAGCGGATAACTTTGACACCGGAGGACTTGCAGCACCGGTTGATATACAAAGCGGTAAGTGCGGCATGGCCGTTTACAAAAAAGACGGCTATCCCGCTCGGAAACTGGCACTTCACCCTGACACGGACGAACCCCTCTTCGGGCAAACCCTGCCGTACCTGACAGAATCAGTGAACCTGGTTTTGCGTGCGCATAATACCTTGTCCCCAAAATGGCCTGTTATCGGCTGGGATGTCGCCATCCTTGATGACGGGCCTGTTCTTGTCGAGGCAAACCACATGCCTTGCCCGGCCCTTGCCCAGATACCCACCGGTATTCCTCTTGGCTCCACTCGCTTCGTTGACTGCCTGCTCGAGCAGATGCGCACGACATTTCACGTGTAACTTGTTGGCAGAATTGCACGTTATATGCGCCGCTGCAGTGAGCGGACCTCTGGCGGACGACGCGGCAAACTGCAGACCGCCGCTCTGTGAAACTGCGGTGACGAAGCGATCCACGAGCGCTCTTCACAGGCACTGCGTCAGCGGGATTTATTCCGCCCGTTCGCTGATACGGATTGGTCATGTGCTATAAGGAAAAGCCCCGCTCATGCGGGGCTCCCGGATAGATCAATATCCCCCGGTCGGGGCACTCAGACACGGCGTCGGCGAACGGTGCCCATGATCGCCAGCAGGCCGATTCCGAGCAGACCGAGGCTCGCTGGCGCCGGGATCTCGTTAGACTCATCGCCGCCATACAGGCTCACATGCGAAAGTGCATTCACCGATGAACCCTCGGCCTCGAAAACCGACCAGTCGGCACTGAACACGTTGCTCAGGCTGTAGGATATCCAGTCGGGCTCCGTGCCGCCGTTTCCGTACTTGAACGAAGCGTAGACGTCACTCCAGTCGTCATAAATGCCGGAATCCAGAATGGACAGCTCGCCGCTGGTGCCGCCGACACCGCTGATCGAGAAGTAAGCACCGCTTTCATTCTCGTTGGATTCCTGCAGGAGCGTCAGCCCGAGCCCGGTATGCACGCTCTGCTCGGACGGAGGCGTCGATCCGGACATGAAACAGTTGACCGTCCCGCTGTCGGGCACCAGATCCATGTAGCGGTCATCCTCCACGCTTTCGCAGATCATGGCCAACCCCGGTGTTGCGAACGTGAACAGCAACAACGAAAGACTTGCGAATTTCAAAGTTCTCATACCCGTTTCCTTTTCCTGGCTGCTTCGCCTGGCGATGGCCAGACGATGATATCCATATGCTATGCACGAACCGGGCCAGTCCCCGTTTAATTTAAAAAATCAAATAGATAGGGAGAATAAACAAGCGGGCGTCACGTGTGGGTGTAAAGTCCTTCGACATGCCTCATGCCTCTCTGTAACCCAAAAATCAAACAGATAGTGACAATGAACAAGCGTGCGCCAGGTGTGGCTGTAAAGTCCTTCGACAGCCCTGGCAGCGGTGTGCGGATGACTCCTGACACAGGCCATCTCATTTCGGGTCAGACCATTCCTTGTGCTTCCGACTCAGGCAAAATAGTCTTACGCGCACAACACGTTTCGTTTTGGCCAATCCACGCATCATGCGGCCTGACTCAGGCAACCGCGGGGAGGCTAAACGCGATCCCGCAAGCCCCTGGTAATTGCCTGGCCGTTCAGGCCGCCGGTCTTTGTAAACCGGCCTCGACTTCGTCGCGCTTGGCCTTGCTCATCAGATGCTCGATCAGAGTCAGGGCAAAATCCATTGCTGTACCGGGACCACGCGAGGTGATCACCTTGCCATCGACCACCACGGCGGTCTGTTCGTACTGCATGTTATCGGTCTGGATGTTGTCCAGTGCACCGGGGAAGCTGGTGGCATGTTTGCCATTTAACAGACCGGCGCTGGCCAGTACTTTGGGGGCGGCGCAGATGGCGGCGGTGTATTTGCCGGCATCGGCCATCTGCAGGAGCAGGGTATGCAGACGCGGATCGTTGTTGAGATGATCGGCACCGGGAAGGCCGCCGGGCAGCACAATCATATCGAATTCCCTGTCCAGCACCGCCTCCAGGGTGGTGTCCGGCAGTAACACGGTGCCGCGGCTGGCGCGGACCGGTTGTTCGTCGAGTCCCACGGTGGTGACTTCCACGCCAGCGCGGCGCAGCAGATCAATGACGGTTACGGCTTCGAGCTCTTCGCAGCCCTGGGCGAGTGGGATGAGTACATTGGCCATGCTGACTCCCTCCGTTGTTGACGTATGGTGATCAATTCCGACACCGGCACCAGACGCACGCCCTGCTGCGCCAGTTCGGGCAACCACTGCTCCAGCACACTCAACGTGGCGGGATAGGGGTGCCCGATGGCCAGGGCCGTGCCGTCACGCCGGGCCTGTTCTACCAGTTTAGTCAATTGCTCCGCCACCACCTGCGCATCGTCCCGGTAATCGAGAAAAATATCCCGCGAGGCACTGCGGATTTTGCGTTGCCCGGCCTGCTCCCGCGCCACGCTGTGGTGGGTGGTGCGGCTATCGATAAAGTAGAGATCATCGCGGAACATGGCGGCCTGCATCAACCAGCGCATGCGACTGGCGCTGGCCGTCAGCCGGCTGCCCATGTGATTGTTGAAGCCGACGGCGTGGGGCACCGCATCAAAATTGTCCCGCACCGCCGTCTTGAATTGCAGCTCGTCCATCTCCTGCAACAGTGCACCCGGCCCAAGCGCCGTGCCGGTCTCGGCCTCCATCGGAATATGGATCATCACCTCCTTGTTCTGCCGATGGGCGTGGTCGGCCAGCAGGCGGGTAAAGGGGCGGTGGGGCAGAATCGCGTAGGTCAGCTGGCCGGGCAGCGCGATCGCCCGCAGGCCGTGACGCTGCTGGTTACCCAGATCATCGATAATGATACTGATGCTCGGCTGCAGCGCGTCGGCCGCTTGCGGCGGAGGCGCGTTCCCGGCAAGAGCCGTACCTGCTGCAACCAACAATAGTGGTAACAGCAGTATGCGCTTGCCCACGGACATGGCGCCTTACTTCCTGTTCGTCAGCAGATCCAGACCTTTGAGCAGGTTGAGCGCTTCGAATACCGGATAGTCGTCCTGAACCAGAGAGTCCTGGTCATCGCTTTCGCCCTCTTCGGCATCCGACGAATCCCCGTTGTCGGTTTGTGACTCATCGTCACTGCTGCCGTTCATCAGATGGCCGCCGAGATCGGCTTCACGTAACGGCGTGAGGCCATCATCCGTCTTGGCCGCCACGGTAACATTGCTCAGTTCGATATCCGGGTGAATCCCTTCGGCCTGAATCGAGCGCATATCCGGCGTGTAATACAGCGCCGTGGTCAATTTGATGGCCGTCTTGTTCTGCAGATCGATCACCGACTGCACCGAACCCTTGCCGAAACTCTCGCTGCCCATGATGATGGCGCGACGATGATCCTGCAGCGCCCCGGCAACAATTTCCGAAGCCGAAGCCGAGCCTTCGTTAATCAGCACGACGATCGGCGCGCCGTTAATGATATCCCCCGGTGTAGCGCGGGCGGTTTGCTTGTTGTCGTCGCTGCGGCCCTTGATGGAGACGATATCACCGCTTTCGATAAAGGCATCAGAGACCGAGACGGCTGCATCCAGTAACCCGCCCGGATTGTTGCGCAGATCCAGGACCAGCCCCTTGAGCTTGCCGTCGTTGTCTTTCTTCAGTTGCGAGATCTCCTTGCGCAGATCCGATCCGGTACGGGTCTGGAAATTGGAGATACGCACATAGCCGTAACCGTCAGTCAGGGTCCGCGCCTTGATACTCTCGACACGGATCTTGTCCCGGGTCAATTCGAAGGTGAGCGGTTTGTCCTCGCCCTCGCGAACGACCGTCAGTTCGATCTCGCTGCCGGGCTCACCACGCATCTGTTTGACGGCATCGTCCAGGCTCATACCTTTGACTGACTTGTCGTCGAGCTTGATGATCAGATCGCCACTGCGAATCCCCGCCCTGGCCGCCGGGGTATCATCGATCGGCGAGACCACCTTCACGAAACCGTCTTCCATGCCCACCACGATACCGAGCCCCCCGAACTCGCCGGAAGTGCCGATACGCAGTTCTGTCGTCGCCTTTTCATCCAGATAGCTGGAGTGAGGATCCAGACCGGTCAACATCCCGCGAATGGCGTTCTCGAGCAGGGTCTTGTCGTCCACTTCCTCGACGTAGTTTTCCTTGACGCGCTGGAACACCTCGCTCAGGGCCTGCACCGTCTCCAGCGGCAACTGCTCGGGGCCGGAAGTCGTTTGCCGCTCGGCCACCACGCTGCCGGCCACCGTCAAGGTCACACCCAGGGTGAGACCCAGCAGCAGAATAAGGGTATTTCGAGTAAAGGAATTCATTACGCTAACTCCTGGCGCCAGGCGCAGCCCCGGCATAAGCCTGTGATGCTACAACATGCTGATAAATTTCAAGTATTAACTTTAACACATTTGCCGGGCCTGTCGGTCAATTCTTCAGCCGCGCCGGGTTCGCCCGCACCATTTTGCCGGATCGGTCGGCGTCCCGTTGTGGCGGATTTCAAAATAGAGACCCGCTTCATCCCGACCGCCGCTGCTGCCGATCTCGGCAATCGCCTCATCAGCCCGGACCCAGTCGCCCACCTCTTTCAACAGACCCTGATTATGGCCGTACAGACTCATGTAGCCGTCACCATGATCGATGATGATCAGCAGTCCGTAGCCGCGCAACCAGTCGGCATAGGCAACCCGGCCGGGGGCTACGGCATACACGCTATTGCCTTCCCCGCCGCCGATGAGCACCCCGTTCCAGCGCAGCTGGCCGGCATTACGCGACTGGCCAAACCGTTTTCGCATCTCGCCGCGCGCCGGCCAGGCCAGCTCCCCGCGCCGTTCGGCAAAACTCCGGCGTGAGTCCTTTTCTTCTGTCAGCAGATCGCCCAGCTTCCGCTCTAGCGCCCGCAAAAGTTGCTGCAGCTGTTTCTCGTCCTCCTGCAACTGACTTAACTGTTCGTCCCTGGACCCGATCTCCTTTTTCAGTCTGGCCAGCGCCCGGGAGCGCTCACGAAAGTTTTGCTCCAGTTGCTGTTTTTGTTTTACTTCACGATCGTGCAACGCTTGTAATTCGGTCTTGCGCCGGGCGATTTGCTGTTCGACACGGTCCAGCCTGGCGACGGTTTCAAGAGCCGCCTTGATCTGCTCACTGCGAGCGCGGTTGAAATAATCGTAATAGGTGGAGACCCGCCCCACCGCGGCCGGATCTTCCTGGTTGAGCAACAGTTTAAGAAATTCCTGACGGCCGATGACATAGGCCGCCCGGACCTGCTGGCCGAGCAGCTCCCGCTGACTCTCCAGCTCGTTTTGCAGCTCGCGCTGTTCGTCCTCCAGCGTGTCCAGTTTGCGGTTTTGCGCCTGCAACTGATCCTTGATCCCGCGCAGGGCTTTGACCCGCCGGCCGATTCGGGTTTCGATCGTCTGCAGTTGCTGAACTTCCTCGCTGTAGTGATCCCGCTGCGCGGCCAGATCCTGCTCCAGTTGATCTATACGTTGACGCAGGTTTTCAAGCTGGCGGGATTTTTCCTGTTGCTGCTGCGCGGCGCTCAGATCGGCATAAATCGCCCCGGCCGGCAAGACGGCCAGTGTCAGGATCAATAACCAGCGTTGGAGTGCGGTGAACATGGTCGAAATAGTAACCCTGTTGCTACCAGGCAAGCTATCCCGATCCTCCGCGCGATTGATGTTAACCGTCGTGGCGGCGGTTATTTGGCGAGCGCCTAGATGGCATCCTGCTGAACCGCCTCTTCCGGTTTGGCGATCAGTGAGCGGCCGTTCATCTCCGCGGGTTGTTTGAGCCCCATCAGTTCCAGCATGGTCGGCGCGATATCGGACAGCGCGCCGTTGGCTTCCAGTTTGAAATCACGTCCAAGGTAAATCAGCGGCACCAGGTTGGAGGTGTGGGCGGTGTGGGCCTGATTGGTTTGCGGGTTTTGCATCATTTCAGCATTGCCGTGATCGGCCGTGATCAACAGCTCGCCGCCCGCCTTGTGGATCGACTCGACTACCCGGCCGAGGCATTGATCGATGGCCTCGATAGCCTTGACCGTGGCCTCGAAGTTGCCGCTGTGACCGACCATATCGGGGTTGGCATAGTTGCAGATGATCACATCGTATTCCTGACCCTCGATCGCCTCGACCAGCTTGTCGGTCAATTCGGGCGCACTCATTTCCGGCTGCAGATCGTAAGTCGCCACGTTGGGGGAGTTGATCAGCACCCGATCCTCGAACTCGAACGGCTCCTCGCGCCCCCCATTAAAAAAGAATGTGACGTGGGCATATTTTTCGGTCTCGGCAATGCGCAACTGGTGCATGCCCAGGCCGGAGATGTATTCGCCGAACACGTTTTTCAGCCGGTCGGGCGGATAGGCCACCGGAATATCGTATTCCGAATTGTATTCGGTGAGGCTCACAAAACGGCCCAGCTTCGGGGTCGCCTTGCGCTCGAAGGCGTCGAAATCGGGTTCGATAAACGGCCGGGTGATCTGGCGGGCGCGATCGGAACGGTAGTTCATAAAGACCACCACATCGCCGTCCTCCACTTTGACCGGTTCGCTGCCGGGAGGGACGACGGCCGTGGCCCTGATGAACTCGTCGCTCTCCTCCCGTGCGTAGGCCATCTCCACCCCCTGCATGGCCGTCTCGGCGGTGAATTCGCCCTTGCCCCGGGTAATCAGATCGTAGGCGCTCTGGATCCGCGGCCAGCGGTGATCCCGATCCATGGCGAAATAACGCCCGATGATCGAGGCGAAGCGGCCCCCGCCGATCTCGGCGAACTTGGCCTCCATTTTCTCGATCGAGGCGACGGCGCTTTTGGGGGCGGTATCGCGCCCGTCCAGAAAGGCGTGCACATAGACTTTTTTCGCCCCCTGCCTGACCGCCAGCTCGGCCATGGCGTGGATATGCTCTTCATGGCTGTGCACCCCGCCGGGGGAAAGCAGGCCGAGAATATGCACTGCCCGGTCGGTGTCCACCGCCAGCTGGGCGGCGTCCACCAAGGTCTGGTTGGAGTAAAACGAGCCGGTTTTGATCGAGCGGCTGACCCGGGTGTACTCCTGATAGACCACGCGGCCGGCCCCCAAGTTGAGGTGTCCCACTTCCGAGTTGCCCATCTGGTCCGCCGGCAGGCCCACCTCGGCGCCGGAGCCGCGGATCAGGGTATGCGGGCATTCTTGCCAGAGCCGGTCCCAGACCGGTTTGCTGGCATGCTCGATGGCGTTGCCCTCGGTGATTTCGGAGTAACCCCAGCCATCCAGGATGACCAGCAACATCGGTTTCGAATTCTTTGACATAAAGTAGAGGTAAATGCTCGAATTATAACAAGTTTTACATTTAGACGAAGTCTAACGAATTCCCCCGCAGGGCGCCAGCATTCTACCGGAAACGGTATCCAGGGGGGCAAAAATTCGCACTGCGTTGGCAAAATGCCTTCTCAAACGGCAGATTATTGTATAATGTTTTATTAATAAAAGGCACCATAGTGCCGCACGACAATTTAAAAGACCTGGCAAAACGCAGGTATAGCATTGGGATGGTCACATGAATACAAATACGATGGAACTGTCCGGGCTCATGACTCGCGATGAGGATATCGACCGCGCCTCCCGCTCGCTGAAGGCGATGTCGCATCCGTTGCGGCTGAAAATTCTGTGCACCCTGGGTGACCAGGAAACCAGTGTCCAGGATATCGTCGAGCAGGTGGGGACCTCGCAGAGCAATATCTCGCAACATCTGGCAATACTCCGCGACAAGGGGATTCTCGACTCCCGCAAGGACGCCAACCGCGTCTATTATCGGGTGGGGGATGCACGGACCCTGCGCCTGATCGAAATGATGCGCGAAGTATTCTGCAGCGCCAGCTAAATCCGGCTCCCGAGCACCGGATTGAACACTGGCTGAAACGCCAGGGCGGGGTTGTGCTTGAAATCCGCCAACCCACCCCTATTATCTGTGACACTATTCTGACTCACACGTGAGGCACCACCGACAATGACCAGCGAAAGAATCATCCGGTCCCTGGCCGGCTTGTTACTGCTGTTATCCCTGGCACTGGGCGTCGAGGCCAGTCCGATCTATCACAGCGTTCACTGGTTGTGGCTCACGCTGTTTGTCAGCCTGAATCTGCTGCAAAGCGGCTTTACTAATTTCTGCCCGCCGGAAAAACTGTTAAAACGCTTCGGCATCAAAAGCTGCAGTAACTGAAACCAATTCCGCAAGGAGAGCTCGTGGATCAACTCGCTACTTTCATCAGCAACAACTGGATTCTGGTCGGCGCCCTGGTCGTTATTCTGGCCCTGCTGGCGCACAGCTTTTTTGGCGGACTCCTGCAAAACTTTGCCTCCACCTCGCCGGGCGAAGCCGTCAAGATGATCAACCGGGACGACGCGGTCGTGCTGGATGTTCGGGAGGAGTCGGAATACCAGGACGGTCACATTATCAACGCCGTGCATATCCCCCTCAGCCAGCTCAACGACAAGACCCAGGAACTGCAAAAGTACAAGGACAAACCGATTATCGCCGTCTGCCGCTCCGGTCATCGTTCGGGCCAGGCCTGCTCCACCCTGCAAAAAGCCGGCTTTGATAACGTCTACAATCTCAGCGGCGGCATTCTGGCCTGGAAAAGCGCCAACCTGCCGCTGGTGAACAAGAAACAATCCAAGTAAAGGGAGACACGCCATGGCCGAGGTGACCATCTACACCACCCAATTCTGCCCCTACTGCGTTCGCGCCAAGCGACTGCTGGACAGCAAGCAGGTCAGCTACGACGAAATCCCGGTGGACGCGGACAGCGAGCAGCGCCAGATCATGATGGAGCGCAGCCAGGGCCACACCGTGCCGCAGATCTTCATCGACGATCAGCATGTGGGCGGCTGCGACGAACTTTACGCGCTGGAAGCCGCCGGCCAGCTGGACAGCCGCCTGGGACTGAACAACACCTGAGGCCCGTCCCATGAGCGACGCCCTGCATATCGTCTGCCCCCATTGCGACAGCATCAACCGGCTGCCGGCCGACCGCCTCGGCGGCGGCGGCAAGTGCGGTAAATGCAGCAAGCCGCTGTTCGACGGCCGTCCCCTTGAGTTGACCGCCGCCAATTTTGCCCGGCACATCAGCAAAAATGACATTCCGGTGCTGGTCGACTTCTGGGCACCCTGGTGCGGCCCGTGCAAGATGATGGCTCCGGTGTTCGAACAGGCCGCCGCGCAACTGCAGCCGCAGCTGCGCCTGGCCAAGGTCAACACCGAAACCCAGCAGCAACTGGCGGCCCAATACCAGATCCGCAGCATTCCCACCCTGGCGATATTCAAACACGGCCGCGAACTGGATCGGCAGGCCGGTGCGCTGGATCAGGGCCGCCTGCTGCAGTGGGCGCGGCAGTTTACCTGATCCCCGCCCTGCCCAGGTCGGCGCCAATCTGCTAACATCGGATTTTCTTCCCATCCCTTTTCAACGATAACAAGACAACTTCATGGCCGATAACGACACCCAGCAAAACGGCGGCGAGACACAACAGCAGTTCGCCGTTCAGAAGATCTATACCAAGGACATCTCGTTTGAATCGCCCAGCGCGCCGGCGATATTCAATGAGCAGCTTCAGCCCCAGATCAACCTGGAGCTCAACACCAACGGCAGAGCCATTGCCGAAGAGGTCTACGAGGTGGTGCTGGCCCTGACCGTCACCGTCAAACACGAAGAGAAGACCGCCTGTCTCATCGAAGTCCAGCAGGGCGGCATCTTCACCATCAAGGGATTCAACCGCGACGATCTGGGCCACATGCTGGGCAGCTTCTGTCCCGAGATGCTCTTCCCCTATGCCCGCGAAGTGGTTTCGGATCTGGCCACCCGCGGCGGCTTTCCGCAACTGTTGCTGGCGCCGGTCAACTTCGAGGCCCTCTACGCCAAACACCTGGCCGATCAGCAACAGGCCGACACGGACAGCGCCAGCCAGTAACCGCCCATGTCCCGTCCCGCGCAACGCTTTGCCGTTCTCGGTGCCGGCTCCTGGGGCACGGCCCTGGCCATGCTGCTGGCCGACAACGGACACCGCGTCACGCTCTGGACCCACCGTCCCGAGCAGGCCGACACCCTCAATCGCGATCGCGCCAACCAGCGTTATCTGCACGGCCTCGGCTTTCCCGACGGCCTGAGTGCCAGCGGCGATCTCGAGGCCACGGTCAACGAAGCAGAGGTCATTTTGCTGGTGATTCCCAGCCACGCCTTTCGCGAGACCCTGACCCGCATCAAACCGTTACTGAACGCCGGGCATAAAGTCTGCTGGGCCACCAAGGGGCTGGAGCCGGGCAGCCAGAAACTGCTGCACCAGCAGGTCGAAGAGGAGCTGGGCAGTAACATCCCCATGGCCGTCGTTTCCGGCCCCACCTTCGCCCGCGAAGTCGCGCAACGCCTCCCCGGCGCGGTCACCGTCGCCTCGCGCAACGCCGATTATGCCCTGGAGCTGGCCCGCGCCCTGCACAACGATCACTTCCGCGCCTATACCGGCGAGGACATCATCGGCGTGGAGATCGGCGGGGCCTGCAAGAACGTCCTGGCCATCGCCGCCGGCACCGCCGACGGCCTGGGCTTCGGCGCCAACGCCCGCGCCGCGTTGATCGCCCGCGGCGTCGCCGAGATCATGCGCCTGGGCGTCGCCCTCGGCGCGCAACACGATACCTTCATGGGCCTCACCGGCCTGGGCGATCTGGTGCTCACCTGCACCGACAACCAGTCCCGCAACCGCCGCCTCGGCATAGCCCTGGGCCAGGGCCGCAGCAAGGATGACGTCGTCAAGGAGATCGGCCAGGTGGTCGAAGGCATCAACACCTGCAAGGAAGTCTTCGCCCTGGCGCAACGCCACAACGTCGACATGCCCATCACCGAACAGGTCTACCGCGTCATCCACGAAGACCACACCCCCACCGAAGCCCTCCACGCCTTAATGGAACGGGCGATTCGGCCGGAGCTGGATTAAAGAAAAAATCTCACCGCAGAGGCTTTTATGCCCGTTGTTTGGGTGCAGAGGACGCGGAGAAAACGTTTATTTTATCTCGTTGTGAAATCGATTGTTATGCAGCTGATTCGTGGTCAACATCCCAGCCAGGGAATACCAGTACAGCAGGATGGCAGTTCAGTGCTCTCGCCAGTACCTTGGCTCTTTCAACGCCGAGCTGAACACGATCATTTTCAATCGCTGAGATCGTTGACTGCGGAATCCCGCTCAATTCCGCCAGCTCATTCTGGCTGAGATCCTGCCATTCACGCATGATTTTGACAGACTCGCCCACAGAAACATCGATGTGCTTTTTGGCTTTGGAATATCCCTTCATGCTATTTCCTCCGATAATCGTGAGGCGTCACGCTGACAACTTCGACGAGAATCCTCTCTTTCTCAATCCTGTATATCACCCTGAATTGTTGATTTAACCGGGATGACCTGTAACCTTTCCACTCGCCGCTTAACGACTCATCGTGCAAGCCCTTGATTTTCCGTAGGCCCTGGGGGCCGGACAGGGTCACAACATCTTTCCATTTCTCGTAGCGTTTCAGGACGTCAGTTGGTATTGAACCGAGCTGCCTGGAAACGCGCCGATGTTCATATATGGCCCACATACCATAATTAGTATATATACCAATTATGGTATGTCAATATATTTAACGCATCAGGTCATAACCAGCCCAGCGTATTTCTGCGTCACCTGAGTTGAGTTGTCTTACAGGACTTATAATGCCAGCTTGGCAAAAGGCAAAGCCGGATAATCATATACCGCCGCCTTCATCAGGCGTTATCGTCGGCGTCTTGAAAACCGCTCCAGCAGGATAACAAGCAGCGATACACCGCCGAGCAGCAACAGCGTTATACCAATGCGTTCGCTCTCGCCCGAGGCCATCTCGGCGCCAAAGTGGGCGAGCAGGAAGCTGGCGGGAATGATGCCCGCGAAGGTCGCAACCACAAAGCGCCAGAAGCGCAACGGCGTCACGCCCGCGGCGTAGCTCA
This sequence comes from Thiohalophilus thiocyanatoxydans, assembly GCF_004366735.1. Lineage (GTDB taxonomy): Bacteria > Pseudomonadota > Gammaproteobacteria > UBA6429 > Thiohalophilaceae > Thiohalophilus > Thiohalophilus thiocyanatoxydans. The sequence goes on from NZ_SOQX01000001.1 coordinate 215,746, forward strand.
CCATATCGAAGGAAATAAACGGCAGCAGGCGGGAAACGAACACGATCAACATCAGCATGTTTTGCGAGCCGTGCAAGCGTTGCATGATGCCCGGTCCCAGCCAGTGTTGCACGACCGCCAGACCCGCCAGGCGGGCGATAATAAAGGCGATAATGGCGCCCAGTTCCGCGCCGATGAGCACATACACCGTGCCCTCTGTGTGACCATAGGCCGCCCCCGCGGCCAGCGCGATAGGCGCACTGGGGATCGGGCTCATGACGATAGCCAGCGTCATCAGGCCGATGATGGCAAGCGGACCGATAATGCCCAACTGTTGCAGCCACGCCTGCAGCGCGGGACCATTTTCCAGAAAAGCGATGGCGCCGCTGCGCGCGAGTATCAGATAGCCCCCGATTAACGCGATGACAATAGCGCCGAGAAGCAACAGCCGCGCAACCACTGGCGAGAGCTTCATTGTCGAAAATCCTGATCAATCCCCGCCTGGATCTTGCACGACTCCGCTGGCCAACGAATTTTGATGAATGTCTGCACTGCCTCTATGTCGTCGTTTTTCAACGTATCGCCCCGGGCGGTTAATTCGACAAGGTGTCTGGGCTTTACCCTGACCCTGAACTTCCTGGATTTAATACTAATTCAATATGATCACGAACATTTTGTATTTGGTAATTAGACTTTGCCTGAAATCGAATAAGGCTTAACGATGCACTTTTGCATGCATTTTCGAGCAATGAGTCCCTGTCGTTTGCTTTCTTTGTATTGTGGCTCTTATCATCTAACTCAATCACAGCAATCACCTCTAATTTGTCCTTTGAGCACAAAACGTAATCAAAGTGTTTTGCGGAAATTCTATTAAATGCAATTTGCCAGTTTTTACGACTCATGCCTTTAGCTGGAGTAATAATATCGGCAACTCTTACTTTGCCAAATACACGATATTTATCAGATATGGCCTGATCCAGAACACCCAGAAATGAGCGCTCGGCAGGAGTGAATAACATCCTGCGTTGACGATAATTGTAATCTTTCCCTGAAGGAGATTTTAAAAAAACCGAAACAATGACAACCAATACTAATAAAACAATTACCCATTCCATGTTATTTTCTCGCTTAACGGCGCCAATAAGGAGCCCCAAAAGGCACCGGAAGGATTAAATTTTATCCAACCCCATTAAAAAATAAATCTGCCCACTTTTCCTGCAAAACGGGCTTTCGTTTTTCTTGTTAAAAATTCTTCTCGTTTTCTTTGTTGTGCCAGATTCTTAATATATAGATGGTTTCATCCGCGATAAGGTAACGGGCCGTATACCTGCCGATATAAAGATCACGGATTAGCTCCGGGTCGGGGGCCTTCAAGACAGGTAAGCCGATTTTTGGAAACCGCTTCAGCCTGTCGACACCCTCCTGGAGATCGAGCGCGATTCGCCGGGCCGCAAACGGGTTTTCAGCCTCAACAAAGTCCACCACTCGCCGCAGGTCAGCGATAGCCTCCGGCGAGTACCTGACCTTCATGATTCCGGTGGCGATTTACCCTGATTCGTCCCCCAGCTGTTCAGCCAGGCATTCACATCCTCCTCGGCGATGGAGTGACCCGCCTTGATGGACTCCAGCGCCTCAAGGGTCTCCTGCCACCGGGAATCCTCCAGGGACTGCCGCGCCAGAAACTCCTTAATCGCCTGATTTATGAGGTAATTCTTGCTCCTGTCCAGCCTTTTGGAAAGCGCCTCCAGGGGCTTTTCCACCTCATCGGCGATCCGAATACTCGTAATACCCATGCCACATACCTCAGCGTAGTGATATGTATTACATATTAGTACAACCGGGACATGCCAGCCAGGCTGCATGTCAGAACATCAAGGGGGTCGATAAGGGCTTTGCCCCCTCGGCATGACTAACTGCTACGCTTGAAAAGCGATACCACACCGCTCAGAGGTCTTATCATGAAACAAATTACCGCAACCCTCGCATTACTGGCCCTGTTATTGCCGGCCATTGTGCATGCCGATGCAAACAAGCCGGATGATGCCCGCGCCCTGCAGGGCGTTGAAACCGGGCGAATCCTCTGGGACGTGACGCTGGGCGATCCCGCCGCGCTGGCCGGCCGCCTCGACGTGATCCGGGAAACCTATGACGACATGCTGCGCCAGGGTGTCAAACCCGAGATGGTGTTCGGTTTTCGCGGCGGTGCCGCACGCCTGATCGCCCGCAGCAGCTGGCACGGCGAGCTGGACCAGGTCAGCGAGATCACGGCCGTCCACGATCGGTTGAAGAGCCTGCTGGAACTGGGCGGTATACACATGGAAGCCTGTAGCATCGCAACCCGGCGCATCGATCTGGGTGCCGACGACCTGCTACCGGGGATCGAACTGGTTGGCAACACCTTCCTCTCCATCATGGGTTACCAGCAACAAGGCTATGCGACCATCCGCATTGACTAGATATTCATTGCACGGGCAGCCGGATTAACAGAAAGATAAAGAGATCAACGCAGAGGCGCAAAGACGCAGAGGAACGCAGAGAAAGAATTAATTTTGTGTTGTTGTGGAATGAGTTTTACTTTGATTGCAAATGAGAATCGTTTGTCACCGACCCCATTTACTTCCATTTACTGATCAATCACGAACCTCAATCCCCATGTGACGGATCATTTCAAAAATCAGTTCTAACCCCTCCGGGCTGTCTGCTTCATTCGGCAGCATTTCCATGATTTCACTCTTGAGTAAATATCCCTGTTCCCGGCCTTTCTCAATTATTTCTTTCGCAATCAATATCAGCCCCTTCCAAAACTAAGTTCAGGCATAGCATTTCATACTATTGGATATAACTGTGCTTTTACAGCCATTTTCTGTTTTCATAACAAACAATCAGCACAGGCCTCGTCAATGCAAGGCCCGAAAGTCAAAGCGCAAGACCTGACCCTTTCTTTCGGGAAAAGCTTTAAAGGTAAGTCTAGAAGAAGGAGGCAACCAAAAACGCCCGCCAGTGGGTTCTCCTGACGGGCGTCCTCCCTCAAGCCAGGCGCGATTCAGGCGGCCTGCGGCCTTTTGCGCCGCCGGGTTGCCCCCAGCCCCGCCAGACCCAGGCCCATCAGGACGAGGGAGCCGGGCTCAGGGATGGGGGAGGGTGAGGGGGATGTTGTCGTGCCACCCAAACTGGCGATATAGGTGGTGGTATCCAAAATACTATCGGAGGTATCGGCCACAATAAAGGACAGGCTGTGGGTGAGTGAAGTATCCAGCCCCGTGCCGGAGAAGGTCAGGCGAGGATCTCCGCCAGGGGCGAGAATGCCGTCAAGTTCGGTGCCGGCCAGAAAGGCCATGTCGGGATGGTTAATGTTGACCGGGCTGCCACCAACGGAGGCGATGTTGGTGCCGTTCAAAAACAGGCCGAAGCCGTCGATGAAAGTGCTGCCGACGTATTCGTCGAATTCCTCGGAACCGAACACGACGTCGAAAAACACCTCGCCGGTGCTGCTGGTAAAGTCAATGTCGAGCTGGGTGACGTCGAAGTGGCTAAATCCACCCCCCGTGATGGGATCGAGCAAGGCTTCCTGTGCGCCGGTAGCGGGCGTACCAAAATCTGTTGTGTTGCCGGTAGCAGTATTGGATCCGTCGCTGTAATCGGAGACATCGCCGGAGCTTAATACGATTCCGGGACCGATTCCGTAGGTGCCGCTGGTGTTGGTGTAAGTTCCGCTGGAGACGGCGCCGCCCGAGCTGTTTCCGCTCAAGGTAGAGCTCACGACAGTCAGGCCGGTGGACCCTTCGGTCAGGCTCGTGGTGAGGCTAGCGCCAACGGCGTCCGGCGAGACCAGGATGGCCTGTGCCGGTGTTACCCCCCCTCCCCCAAAGGCGGCAGCCAGTAAAACAGTTGTTAAGCGAGTTTTCATGACAAATCTCCTGATTTGAGTCGTGTTTAACCAAGGTCAAAGGAGACCGATCAATTTGATTGATTGGTCTGAAAGTCATTACGCAAAAACCGAACCAATATTTTTAAGCTATTGATCTAAAAATAGATTGGTAAATCGCTCAGAATCGGGTGTAAAAAATTCTGACAATTGAGCAGCGATGTGGCGGCAGGTAAGTATAGGAAATATAAACGATACTTAGGGTCAAACAATATTTGGAGTCAGAGTGAGGTTCCCCGATAAAACGGGTTCGATAAGGGCTATGACGTTCCCCCAATAAAACGGACCATCACGGGGTCAGGTCTTGCCTTTTTCTTCCTTAAAGTCAGGGCCTGAACCTGATTTAGTTTCTGCCTAACATCAAGAATCAGTCGCACTATCTTCTTTCGTCGGCTGAGACGCTTTGTTAGAACTTTCTCCAATTTTCGCTAACAAAAGCAATGCGTCATTAATTTCTTTCTCCGACGTAAAAAATGCAGCCACATGCCTTTCACTTTTACTGAACCCTTGTTTTAACATCTGCGCATAAATTAATGATTTCAGATCATCTGGGACAAATAATTTTACAGAGTTCTCCATGCATTCAAGTTCATAGCATGCTTTTAGCTCAGATATTTTTATGCTTTTGGCCGAATCTAAGGATTCTTTTTTATGGGCATCTATTTCAGCCTTGACTTTCCTTTCATAGGTATCTTCTATTGCCTTTATTTCATTCGCAGTTTTTTCCCAGCTGCGATGTTTATCTAATAAATCAGTTACTGTATTTAGGACGCTAGCGAGCTTATCAATCCTGTTATCAATATTTCTTCTCCGAAAATAACTCCAGACCAAAAAAATCATGACTGTCACATTTGTGATGAGTGTAATAAATTCAGCAGTACTCATGACTTCCTCTGAAAGCACTAACAGTGATTCGAGCAGAACCTGTATTTTCAGGAATCAGGTAAATTCTGCCTCTTACGGCAAAAGACAAAAATTACTCTTAACCGTAGCAAGGATTTTCTGCATTTTCATCCTGATAACTTTGTTTTTTGTTTAAACATCAAGGCAAACTCCGGCTCCTGCCAGTCGGTTTTGATCCCGTTAGACGCCGCCGAGCATCGCAGTGGAAGGAGGAATAGCCCGAAGGGTGGCGGCAGGGATGCCGCCACTCGACAGTCGGCACAGGGACGTGCCGTCTGGCGAGCCCGACTGGAGCGAGAAGCGCAAGGAACCGGTTCAGCCATTGGAAATGGCTGAACCGGCGGCGTCTTCGGGCGCGTTTCCTTTGGTTCGTTTCGTTGTCGCGTTACAACGAAATGAACCCGAGGCGCGCTGGCGGGTCAGCGCTTTCAAAATTCAGGGCGCCCGGAGGGCGATCATTCAGGAAGTAGGTTTGGATCACCCCACCCTAACCCTCCCCTTGGAGGGGAGGGAATAAAGTCTGAGGCATGGGAGCCCACTTTCAAGATCAAGGGCGCCCGGAGGGCGGTCATTTAGGAAGTAGGTTTGGATCACCCCACCCTAACCCTCCCCTTGAAGGGGAGGGAATAAAGTCTGAGGCATGGGAGCCCACTTTCAAGATCAAGGGTGCCCGGAGGGCGATCATTTAGATAGAAGCTGGATGCTTGATCACCCCTCCCTAACCTTTATGCCCTCCAGGGTGCTCCCCTTGAAGGGGAGGGGATTAAAGGTTGATAAACCTTATCCCGATCCCTCAAACCCCACCTGCCGCCAGGCCTCATACACAATCACCGCCACGGCGTTGGACAGGTTCAGACTCCGGTTGGTCGGCTGCATCGGCAGGCGCAGGACAAAGTCCTCGCCGAGCCCGTCGCGCAACGCCTGCGGCAGGCCCCGCGTCTCGGGGCCGAATAAAAAGGCATCCCCCGGCTGATAGGCCACCTCGAAGGCATGACGTTGGCCTTTGGTGGAGAAGCCGAACAGCCGTTTGGGCTGCGCGCCCAATAAAAAGGAATCGAAGCTGGTATGTCGCTGCACCTCGGCGTATTCGTGGTAATCCAGCCCGGCGCGTTTGAGGCGCACGTCGTCCAGCTCGAAGCCCAGCGGCTCGATCAGATGCAGCTGCGCGCCGGTGTTGGCGCACAGGCGGATGATGTTGCCGGTATTGGGCGGGATTTCGGGTTGGTATAAAACGACGTGGAACATGGCGTTGGGCTCTGGATATCGAGATGGGTCATCATACCGTAATGGCTTACCATGCTGAGCGGATTGTTGCCGGACACCGCTGCGCTATGTCCGGCCTACCCCCTACGACAGACCTCGAATCAAAGTAAAAGCGCCAGGTAGCGCTGCGCGCAACCTGGCCTACGACTGCGCGCCGGTGTTGGCGCACAGGCGGATGATGTTGCCGGTGTTGGGCGGGATTTCCGGTTGATACAGTACGACGTGGAACATGGCATTGGGCTCTGGATATCGATATGGGTCATCATACCGTAATGATTCGTGATGCTGATCCGATTGTTGAAAGAACGAGGAACGACCGACGAAGTGATTTTGCCTTGGCTCAATTTATACCACCCCTCCCTGACCTTTATGCCCTCCAGGGTGCTCCCCTTGAAGGGGAGGGAATGATCTCGCTAATCGCGAAGTAAGTTCCCCCTCCCATAGGGAGGGGGTTAGGGGGAGGGGATATAATCCGGCCCCAGCACAACCGATTCTTTACTCGTCACTCGGCCCTCGTACCTCGTCGCTGGCCCAAAACAGACGCAGCGCTGAAAAAGTCCCCGACCCGCCATGAGTTACGCTCTTTGCCTGACTTGTACCAGCGACGTAATACGGGTATCTTGCCTCGCCATGAACCACGACGAGCTTGAGCTGCTGCGCACCGATTTTTGCGGGATGGATTTCCAGACGCCGCTGGTGCTGCTGTCGGGCTGCGTCGGCTTTGGCGAGGAGTACACCCGGGTGGTCGGCTACTCGAACCGGGATGTGGGGGCGGTCTGCCTGAAGGGCACGACCCTTGAGCCGCGCCTGGGCAATCCGCCGCACCGGATTTTCGAGACGCCGATGGGCATGCTCAATGCCATCGGGCTGCAGAACCCCGGTTCGCGCCAGGTGGTCGACACCATTCTGCCCGAGCTCGATTTTGCCGAGACCCGGTTTATCGCCAACCTCTCCGGCTCGACCCTGGAAGAGTATGTCGAGGTGGCGCGGATCTTCGATGACTCGCCCATCGACGCGATGGAGATCAACATCTCCTGCCCGAATGTGAAAGAGGGCGGGGTCACTTTCGGCAACGATCCAGAGATGTCGGCGCGGGTGGTGGCCGCCTGCCGCGCGGTGACCGACAAGCCGCTGATCACCAAGCTCTCGCCCAACCAGACCGACATTGCCGACAATGCCCGGCGCTGTATCGAGGCGGGGACCGACGGCTTTGCGGTAATCAATACGCTGATGGGCATGGCTGTCGATATCGAATCGCGCAGCCCCGTTATCGGCAACAACCAGGGCGGGCTCTCCGGGCCGGCGATCAAGCCGATCGCGCTGCTCAAGGTGCACCAGGTCTACCAGGTCGCCCGCGAGCACGGGATTCCGATCATCGGCCAGGGCGGGGTCAATTCGGCGGAAGATGCCATCGAGTTTCTGATCGCCGGCGCCTCGGCGGTAGGGGTGGGGACCGCGCTGTTCTATGACCCGCTGATTTGCGCGAAAATCAACGCCGGTATCGTGGCATATATGAATCGCCACGGGCTGGCCAACGTGGCGCAGATCACGGGGAGTCTGCGGCTGAATGATGCCGGCGGTTCCTGCAGTTGAGACTGAGCGCCGGACACCGCGGAGTTTATGCCCGGCGGGTGCACTGTCCGGCCTGCCGGTGAACCGGCATCGCCCGGGCAATGCGGCGCAGTTGACCGGCGCCTGCGGCTGAACGATAGTAACGGCGCCTGCTGTTAAAAGCGGCAATCCACCGTAAAAGCGATAAAGCTGCCTTGTTGGCGGCCGATAACGATAACAACGCTCGGGCGACAGCCTGACCCATAACCAATCGATATATCCATTATGGCCACGACCGCTCCACGCAAAAAAATCCGCCTTGGCGATCTGCTGGTGGAAAACAACCTCATCAGCGAAGACCAGCTGATGGCGGCGCTGGCCGATCAGAAAAAGACCGGCCAGAAGCTGGGCCGCACCCTGATCCAGAAAAAACTGGTGACCGAGCAGCAGCTGATGGAACTGCTCTCCACCCAGCTGGGCCTGCCGTTCATCAATCTGAAACAGTACAACTATGACAAGGAGACGGTGCGCCTCATCCCCGAAACCCTCGCGCGCCGCTACCGGGTCATCGCCCTCAAGGAGAACCCAGACGGCAGCCTGCTGGTCGGCATGGCCGATCCGACCGATATCTTCGCCTATGACGAATTGAGCAAGGTGCTCAAGCGCGATATTCAGCAGGCCGTGGTACGCGAAACCGACCTGCTGGCCGCGATTGACACGGTTTACCGGCGCACCGCCGACATCAGCAATCTGGCCGAGGAACTCGATGACCAGCTCGAGACGACCGACATCGATCTCAACCAGATGGTCCAGAACGAGGATGTCGCCAACGCGCCGGTCGTGCGCCTGTTGCAGACTTTATTCGAGGACGCGGTGCAGATCGGCGCCTCGGATATCCATATCGAACCGGATGAGAACGTGCTGCGCATTCGCCAGCGTGTCGACGGGGTGCTCCAGGAGCAGGTGATGAAGGAGAAGCGCATTGCCAATGCGCTGGTCTCGCGTCTCAAACTGATGGGCGGGCTGAACATCTCCGAGCGGCGCATCCCCCAGGACGGTCGCTTTAATATTCGCGTGCGCGACAAAAGCATCGATGTGCGCCTGTCGACCATGCCGGTGCAATACGGGGAATCGGTGGTCATGCGTCTGCTGGATCAGTCCGGTGACATGCTCCATCTGGAGCAGCTGGGGATGACCGACGATATTCTCCACCACTTCCGCAACCAGATTCATCGCCCTTACGGCATGGTGCTGGTCACCGGCCCGACCGGCAGCGGGAAAACCACCACGCTCTACGCCGCGCTGTCGGAACTCAACGACGCGGCAAAGAAAATCATCACGGTCGAGGATCCGGTGGAATACCGGCTGCCGCGCATCAACCAGGTTCAGGTCAACACGCGCATCGATCTCACTTTCGCCCGGGTGCTGCGCGCCGCCCTGCGTCAGGATCCGGATATCGTGCTGGTGGGGGAAATGCGCGATCAGGAGACGGCGCAGATCGGCCTGCGCGCCTCCATCACCGGCCATCTGGTGCTCTCTACCCTGCATACCAACGACGCCATCTCCAGTGTCAGTCGCCTGCTGGACATGGGCGCCGAAGGCTATCTGCTGGCCGGCGCGCTGCGTGCCGTGGTCGCCCAGCGCCTGGTGCGCCGCATCTGCGGCAGCTGCAAGACCCCTTATCAGCCCGAGCCCCATGAGCTGGCCTGGCTCTACAACACCCTGGGGGAGGAGATCGACGAGCAGCGCTTTTACCACGGCAAGGGGTGCCCCCATTGCAACAACACCGGCTATCAGGGTCGGATCGGGGTGTTCGAATACCTGGAGATCGACGAGGATCTGGCCAATGCCCTGCGCCGCGAGGACTCGGTCGAGTTCACCCAACAGGCCAGGCAGAGCGACAGTTTCCGCCCCTTCGCCCGGCACGCGCTGGACTATGCCCTGCAGGGGATCACCTCGCTGGAAGAGGTGGTGCGGGTTACCGGCACCGTGGATGAAGCGGAGCTGCCCCGGACAGTGATCCCGCTACCGGTCGACGCCGACGATACTGACACTGACCCGACACCGCCCCATGCCCCGGTTTGACTATAAAGGCCGCGACCGGGGCGGCAGCGCGATCACCGGCCAGCTGGAGGCCGCGTCAACCGACAGCGCCGCCAACCAGCTGCTGAACAGCGGCGTCACCCCGATCGAGATCACCGAGAACCGGCCGCGTCCGTCGCCGGGGGAGCGCTATCGCAAATGGCGCGCCCGGCGCCGCCCCAGGCTGGACGACATGATCCTCTTCGCCCGCCAGCTCTATACCCTGATGCGTTCGGGGGTGCCGATTATCCGCGCCCTCAACGGGCTGGCCGATAATATCGACAACCCCTATCTGCAGGACGTGATCCACGATCTGGTCATGGGACTGGAGTCGGGTCTGGATCTCTCCGGCGCCATGGCCCGCCATCCGCAGGTCTTTTCCGATCTCTTCATCAGCATGGTGCAGGTCGGTGAGCACAGCGGTAACCTGGATGCGGCGCTGTTGCAGTTGTCCGAATATCTGGAGCGAGAGAAGGAAACCGCCGATCGGATCAAGACCGCCATGCGCTATCCGACCTTTGTGGTGGTCGCCATCGCCATCGCCATCGGGGTGATCAACTTTTTCGTTATTCCCACCTTCACCGGCATCTTCGACAAGTTCGATGCCGAGCTGCCGTGGCAAACCCGCCTGCTGGTGGGGATGTCCAACTTCACGATCCAGTACTGGTATCTGCTGGCCGGGGGCCTGATCGTCGCCCTGATTGCCGTGCGCGCCTGGCTCAAGACCCCGAAAGGGAAGCTCATCTGGGATCGTTACAAACTGAAACTGCCGGCAGTGGGAATTATTTTGCACTATGCCCTGCTGCAGCGTTTCGCCACCGCCTTTGCCATGACCCAGCGCTCCGGCGTGCCCCTTCTCCAGGGCCTGACCGTCGTGGCCAATGCGGTGGACAACGCCTATGTGGAGCAGCACATTCACGGCATGCGCACCGGCGTGGAACAGGGCGAATCGCTGACCCGCACCGCCACGAACAGCGGCATGTTCACCCCGCTGATTCTGCAGATGATCGCCGTCGGCGAGGAGAGCGGGTCGGTGGACGAGATGCTGGATAATATCGCCGTCTTCTACGGTCGCGAGGTCGATTACCGGCTCAAATACCTCAGCAGCGCGCTGGAGCCGATCCTGATCGTGATTCTCGGTGCGATGGTCTTCCTGCTGGCGCTGGGCGTGTTCCTGCCGATGTGGGATCTGATGAACGTCGTCAGAGGCAATTAATGAACCGGCATCCGCGCTGTCCATCCCGGCAACCGGGCTTTACCCTGCTGGAACTGGTCCTGGTCGTGCTGATCATTTCCATCATGGGGCTGATTGCCATCGATCGCCTGTTCGAGTATCGCATCGACGCCGAACGTGCCATGATTCAGACCGTCACCGGCAATATTCGCAGCGGCCTGGGCATGGCGATTGCCGAACGGGTGGCCCGGGACAGGATAGACACGGTCAATGATCTGGAACACACCAATCCGGTGGAATTTCTGTCCCAGCCGCCGAACAACTACCTCGGCGAGATCGATAATGAATCGCAGGTAAACGAGGAGGGGGTCTGGTATTTCGATACGTCCGAGTCGGCGCTGGTTTACCGGGTTCGCTTTGGCGACTATTTCAACACCCCGCTGTCCGGCGCGCCCCGGGTGCGGTATCGCATCCAGCTGGTTTACAACGACAACAACCGGAATAATCGCCTTGATCCCGGGACCGATGATGTGACGGGCCTGGATCTGGTAACGTTGGAAGACTACGAATGGGAATTTCCAAATGAATAATACTGCCGCACTCGCTTCCGTCCTGCTGGAGAGCCTGCAACTGATTCTCGGCGTCCTGCTTGCCCTGGTCGCCCTTTACGGATTACTGCTGCTGATCCGCCCCGCCCTCGGGCTGCGCCTTAACCAGTCGCTCAGCCGGCGACTTTCCACCCCCCGCTTCAGCCTCGCGTTCCTGGACAAGCAGTTCCATGTCGAACGCTATTTTTATCGTAACGCCAAGCTCTACGGCCTGCTGCTGGTGGTCGGGGCCGGTTATCTGCTCTACCGGCTGTTTTTCGATTTCCCGCTGGAAGGCTATGCCAGCATCCTGCCCGGGATCCTGCCGACCGATATCTGGGCCTGGCTGCTCGATGTTCTGCAGATCTTTCTGGTGGTGATGGCGATTTTCACCCTCTATATCGGGCTGGTGGTCCTGATTCGCCCCAGCAACATCAAAAATCTCGAACGTCACGCCAACCGCTGGATCTCCACCGCCCAGAAACTGGCCCCGGAGGGCAGCTCGCCGGTTCTGGACAGCGCCGCGCAGCGGGCTCCCCGGCTGTTCGGGGGGGTTGTGTTCCTCGCGGCAATTGTCGTATTATTTATGTTATTATAAAAACTTAAAGTCCGGCCACCGTTGCCGCTATAATCACTATGCGTTTGTCATCGGCGAAAAACCTGCTGGATTCCTTGATAAATTTACGCTAAATTGCTGAATACTCTTGTTTCTGCTGCGGCAGAAGGGTCTTTCACCCGGCAACCGCGGTTGCCACACCATCGAAATACTGGAGCTTATCATGCATCAACAACGCGGTTTTACCCTCATCGAACTGGTCGTGGTCATCGTGATCCTCGGCCTGCTGGCGGCCACGGCGCTGCCCAAATTCATCGACGTCACCACCGACGCGCGCGAAGCCAGTGTGAAGGGCGTCGCCGGGGGCCTGCGCGCCGCCGCGTCACTCGGTCAGGCGCAGTACGTGGTCAATGGCGACAACGGTGCGAGCAACGTCAGTATGGGTGGCACCAATGTTACTGTTCTTCAGGAATCAACCAATGCGGGACGCGGCGGTCGACCTACAGCAGATGCTGCGGGCATCGGAACAGCCATGCCGGATCCGGATGGTTTCGCGGCAACAACTAGTGGTACTACACGAGTGTATTATCCGGACACATTTACCACTGGTAAATCTGACTGCACTGCAATCTATGATCCGGAGAGCACAGACGACCCGGTCAGCGTCGATGTTTCAGACTGCTAAGTTTTAACTCAACACAAAACAGAGGCCGCTTCGCGGCCTCTGTCATTTCCATGACCCGTTTATTATCCGTTGTCGCCGAATCCCGCGCGACGCTTCTTTCGATCCTCCTGTTCCTCACCGCCCTCATTGCGGCGCTGATCTTCAACGGCTTTTATCTGCAGTTTTACAGTATCGCCCTGCTGGCCCTGTTCGGCTGGTTGTTGCTGGCGTTGCTGCAGGGCTATCACCGGCAACATACGGTGATCGTCACGCCCCTGGCCCTGGCCTGCGGCCTGTTTCTCGGCTTTCTCGCCCTGAGCCTGCTCTACCATCCGGTGCCCTATCTGGGGGTAATGAATCTCTGGTGGGTCGGCGCGTTCGCCCTGATCGTGCTGATCCGGATGCTGCAGCCCGCCAGCGAATCGAGCTGGCGCCCTGGCTTCGGCCTGTTCATTCTCCTCGCCGCGGGGCTGGCCCTGTGGGGCGCGCTGGAACAGCTGGTTTACGGCAGCTCGCCGGATGCCAGCTTTTATAACCAGAACTCCCTGGCCGCCCTGATCAACCTGGCGCTGCTGCCGCTGGCCGCGGTCTATTTGAGCGCGCCGCCGGGACGACGGCGCGCCGGGATCGTCACGGGCCTGCTGCTATTTACCTTTGTGCTGGGGATCATCACCAGTCGCGGCGCCCTGCTGGCCTTCGCCCTGGCCACCGGGCTGCTGTTCGCCCTGGCCTGGCGCCGGGTGGCGTTGCGCCGGCTGGGAGCGCTGGCCGGCTGGCTGGGGGGCGGTTTTGTTCTCGCCTGGGGCTATAGCCAGCTGAGCGGGATCGGCGGTGGCAAGGATATGTTCTCGCGCATGGCGACCCTGGCCGATCCCGAAACCTCGGGCAATCCCCGTTTTGTGCTCTGGCAACCGGCCTGGGAGATGCTGCAGGCCCAGCCTTTCAGCGGCATCGGCCTGGGCGCTTTTTTTCTCAAGCTGCCGAGCTCGGCCCGCCTGGAGGATAAAAGCGCCGGCTATTACGTGCATAACGATTATCTGCAGCTCGCCACCGAGACCGGTCTGCCGGGACTGTTTTTCCTGTTACTGATCATCGGCGTGCTGATCGGGCAGTTTACCCGGCTGATTCGCCATTATCGCCGCAGCGATTCGACTGACCGGGATCCATCACGCCCGGCACGCGGGACGCACCTTGAAGCGGTGGGCCTGTTCGCGGCCCTGCTCAGCCTGGGTATCCACAGCGCCTTTACCTATAACTTCTACGTGCTACCGCTGATGATCGTGGCCGGCCTCTATCTGGCCCGGCTCGATCGCCTCTATGCGCGGCAGACCCCCGCGTACTGTTTGCGCTTTCACTGGAAACCGCACTTTCAGCCGCTGTCGTTTTATCTGCTCAGCTTTGCCATCGTCCTGGCCGCCGGGGGTTACTTTGTCACCCTGGCAGTGGCCGACCACTACCATCAACGCGGCGCAAAACTGGCCGCCGGCGGTCAAATCCAGCAGGCCCATTTTGCCTTTGAGCGCGCCCAGCGTCTGTCGCCCTACATGGACAGTCCTTTTTATATGGACGCCGATCTGCTGATTCGCAGCGCCGAACTGCTCCCCGAAGACAACCCCAAACGATCGAACCTGCTCGATTACGCGGCCGACAAGCTCGATCAGGCCGCCGAACTCAACCCCTATCAGGCCCACACACCCTATTTGCAGGGCAGGCTGTCCGCCCTGCAGGACGGCGATCCCGACACGGCGATGATCTACTACCGCCAGGCCCTGAAGAACAACCCGCGCTTTTTACCGGCGCGCATGGCGCTGGCCCGTCACCACCGGCAACAGAACCGGCCCGACGAGGCCTTTGCTATACTGAAAAAAGGACTGGATTACCCCTATCACAGCCTGAGCCGGGAGCTGCTCGATTATATGCAACTGACCGCGCAACTGGCCGCCCGGAACGGCGAAAAAGCACTTGCCACCCGATTGCAGGATCGACTGGAGCAGTTTCAGGAAGACTATGAACGTCAGCAACAACAGGGCCGGCGCCGGCCCTCGCAGCGTTACTGATCCGATGCGGCCTTTTGCGCAGCGCCATCGCGGCTTTACCCTGGTGGAACTGATCGCCGTGATCATTATCATTGGCATCCTGGCAGTGGTGCTGATTCCGCGCTTTATCGATCGCGGCAGTGTCACCCCCGGCGCGGCCCAGGCCCAGGTGATTGCCGCCGCCCGCCACGCCCAGCAACTGGCGATGAACAATGGCGGCAATGTCCTGTTCGCCACCGACAACAGCAACAAGCGGGTAACCATCACCCACGGCGGCAGCGGCTCGCCCATGACCATCGATTTGCCGGATGACATTACCATCACCGCCGCCAATATCAGCTACGACAGCCTCGGCGACGCCCATGACAGCTCCGGCGCCTTGAGCGGTCCATTGACGTTGAGCATCGCCAACGGCATCACCCGCCAGGTCTGTATTGAAACGACGGGGTATGCGCATGGTTGTTAAACACAGTAACGAGGGACGAGGGACGAGGGACGAGGCCGGTTTTACGCTGGTGGAGATGGTGGTGTTTATTGTGGTGCTGGCGGTGGGGCTGTCCGGGGTGGTGCTGGTGATCAACCGCACGCTGCTGGATGCGCCCGAGGCGCTGGTCAATACCCGGGCGATGGAGATCAGCCAGTTATACCTGGACGAGATTCTGGCCAAAAAGTATGACGAGAATACGCCCCAGGGGGGATCGCCACCCTGCGACGGCGCGGACGGGGATCCCTGTACCGACGCCGGCAACTTTGGTCCGGATGGGCCGTCGGAAAGCCGCAGTCGCTACGATGATGTGGATGATTATCACGCTCCCGCCTTTGAGGCCGTGACCGATGCCAACGGCGATCCCCTGCCCAATTACAGCGACTACGAGGTGCGCATTGAGATCACTTATGCCGGCAGCGAACTGGTGGATTTTACCGACGACCGCCGTGCCAAACGGATCGACCTGACGGTGCGCACCCCGCGCAATCAACAAATCCCTGTCACCGTTTACCGGACCAACTTCTGATGCTGAGGCGAGCCCGACAATCCGGCTTTACCCTGGTCGAGCTGATCGTGGTGATCGTGGTGCTGGGCGCGATCAGCGCCGGCACGGCCCTCTATGTCGTGCGCAGCATGGAGGCCTACAGCGATACCGTGCGCCGGGATCAACTCACCAGTGGCGCGCGGGTTGCCGTCGAACGCCTGACCCGCGAACTGCGCAACGCCCTGCCCAACAGCGTGCGCGTCGACAATGACAGCGGCACCACCCACTGTATCGAATTTTTTCCCGTGGAGAGCGGCTCCTCCTACGACTCGGTCCCCCGCACGGCGGCCAACATCTCCTTTGCCGCCATCGCTTACGCGCCGCCGCAAACGCCGGCCCATGTGGCGGTCTTCCCCCACGCCACCCAGCCCCTGTATACCCACAACAACCCCGGACCGCTGGCCGATTATGACCCCGCCAATTCCGAACCGGCCAACGGGGTGGTCTATCTCGACAACGACCACCGCTTTACCCACGACTCACCGCGTAAACGGTTTTTTCTTACCGGCGAACCGGTCAGTTACTGTGTCGACCCCGACGGCGATCTGAAACGCTATCGCGGCTACGGCATCGACAGCACCCAGTCAGTACCGCCCACCGGGGTGACCGGCGCCCTGCTGGCCGAGAACCTTCAACTGAGCGACGGGGGCAACGCGGTTACCCCGTTTGCTTACACAGCCGGCTCCCTGCAACGCAGCGCCGTGGTGACCCTGGATCTGCGCTTTATGGAAGAGGGCGAGTGGGTCAGACTGTTACACGAGGTGCAAATCCGCAATGTACCCTGATCATGTCGTAAATCATCGCACCACTGGCGCTCCTGCAGCGCTGAATCCCTCCGCGTGCTGTAGGAGCGGCTCCGCCGCGACCGGAATGTCCGTGACAGAGAATCTGCCGTGTCCCGAACACTTGTTGTGGACCTCGTCCCTCGTCCCTCGTCCCTCGTCCCTGCCCGCAGGGCGGGTGCGCCAGGGCGGCTTCAGCCTCCCGCTGGCGATCTTCATCATCGTCGTGATGGCCCTGATCGGGACCGCCATGGTCAGCCTCACCCAGAGCGGCCAGCGCTCGGTGGCCAGCGAGGTGCAGTCGATCCGCACCTTCTACGCCGCCGAAACCGGCGCCCAGACCGCCGTCGCCCAGGTCGTGCCGCTGGGTGGCGGCAACCCCGGCTGCACCGCCGTCAGCAACAGCATGAATTTCTCGCCGGCCGAGCTGAGCGGGTGCACGGCCACCCTTGATTGCGAGACATTGACTCTGGCGGGCGACACCTATTACCGGATCACCAGCGACGCTGAGTGCAGTTTCGCTGACAACGACACCCGGCGGCAGGTGGAGGTCATGGTGAGGCTGCCGTGAACAACCCCCCTTGCGATAACCTGTCGGGACCCGGCCTCGCAGGCCCCGGTTCCCTGGTTCGGCGTTTAAACCCCGCGCCGGCAACTAAACTCTGCCGCGCCACCGCCGATAAGCTAAAATGGCGGCATAGTGACGCTATCCCGACGCCCGTATCCTGTGTTTTATAAAAACGAAGCATTCAACACCATGCAGCCTTCTACAGCTGATCGCGATTCCATCTGCCCGCCGCGGCGCGCGACGCCGGCGCTGGAGCACGTCGCTCCAGGGCGAGTCGCCCGGTAATGGCCGGGGCAATGGCACAATATCCCGACGCGAGGGCGCCATTCGGGTTGGCGGGCCGGGAATCGCGCCTGGCGGACACCCTCGCCAGCCTGCGCCGGGGCTGGCGCAAAACCGCCCGGATCGCCGGGGCGCTGCTGGTGGGCGCCCTGCTGCTTGCACCGGCGCCATCCGCCAACGCCTACCCGGCCGACCAGTGCGCCGCCGACCGCTTTGGCTCCGACCTGAACTGTACCGCCAACGATGTCGCCATCACCAATATGCAGGTCATCGGCGACATGACCTGGTGCGAGGGCGGCACGGATATCGTGGTCGACCTCGAGGTCACGGTCAACTTTGCTTCACCAGACCGTAACGACATCGGCGTCTTTATCTCCAACGACGGCAACGATCCGCAGACTACCGAGGCCAATGGCGGTGCCGCAAGCTGCTCGGTCAGCGAGCTGCCGACAGAGAGCCCCTTTCTGGATCTGGACGGCGATAGCTGCGGCGACGGCAACCAGAGCATCAGCGGCGGGACCGGTTCCGGCACGTTCTACATGACCGACGTCACGGTACCCTGTCAGGCGATGCCCGGCTCCGGTAACGACCTTTATGTCCCCTTCGTCGTCAGCTGGGACCAGGACAAACAGGGCCAAAATGTTTGCAGCGACGAACGCGATCCGGTGCCCCGCACAAAATCCAAGTGCAACGCGCCGGACATCGCCCAGGGCACCATTCAGGTCGGGGTGATGCCGAGCATCAGCAAGAGCGACGACATCGAGTATATCAAGTCCGGCGACTCCACCACTTACGACGTGACCATTACCAACGACACCGGTGACGAGCTTGGCGGCGCCGAATTCAGCGACCCGGCCGTAAGCGACATGAGCGTGGACAGCCTCAACTGCACGGCAAGCGGCGGCGCCACCTGTCCCACCGGGTATACGATCGCCGATATGCAGGGCGACGGGATCACGCTGCCGGACATGCCGGACGGCGGGAGTCTGACATTCGAAATCGAAGCGACCCTGACCGGCGATCCCAACGACACCATTACCAATACCGGCTACGTCACCATGGGCAGCCACACCAATTCGGCGAGCGACACCAACACCATTGTCGATGAGATCGGCATTTCGCCCACCTCTCAGAACAAAGAAGGCGCGGCCGGCAATACCGTCACCTACGAGTATACCGTCAACAATTTTACCCCCTGGGAGGATGACATCAGTCTCTCGGCGGTATCCAGCGAGGGCTGGAATGTCTTGTTATCCGACGCCACGCTCACGGTGGACTCGGAGGGTTCGGCCGACTTCACCCTGGAGGTGGAGATTCCCGCCGGGGCAAGCATCGATGACTTCGATACCACCACGATTACCGCCACCTCGGGCGATGACCCGACCATGACGGCAAGCGCCACAGCCAAGACAACGGTTGCCGAGCTTCTGACACTGGTTCCCGACAATACCGCTGCCGGCGGACCCGGACAGACCTTCTCCTACGAGCATACCCTGCAGAACAATTTCAGCTCGTCGCAAACCATCTCGTTATCAACCGCTATGACGGGTGACTGTACCGACTGGCAGGCGACCATTTATGAGGCTGATGGCGAGACGGTGATCAGTTCGGTTGATCTGGACGGCAACGGTGACAACACGGATATTGTCGTCGAGGTGACAGCTCCGAATTCGGCGGCGATCGGGGACAGCTGCGTTGTCACCACAACCGGCACCACCAGCGGTGTTTCCGCCTCGGCGAAGGACACCACGACGATCAAGGAGCTGGGCCTCTTCTGGGATCCCGACTACGAGGAGGAGAGCTACATCTATCCGGCGGGCAATAATGTCTATGGCAAGGCCTTCGGCCTCACTGACGGCGAGGATTATTACTTCGAGTGGTATGATCCCGCGGGTGATCTGGTTCGCACTTCTTCGACAACGACTGTCCTCGGTACCGTTTTGCCCGACACCTACAAACTCCCCGACGACGCGACGCTGGGGACCTGGAATGTGAAGGTATGGCACGATACGACCCCTGACCGTGAACTTCACCAGGAAACCGACTTTTATGTGGGCCCCGATCACATTGAGGCCAGCCATTCGGGCGATACGGAAACCACCGACACCAATGTAGAAGTCGATCTGGCGCTCCATGACCGCTTTAATCACGCGATCCCGGAGGATTCCAATGGCGATCTGATTACCGCCAATCCGCCGACCACGGCCAATCCACTGCTGGTCACTGTCACGGTCGACGGTTCGGCGAGTATTGTCTCCACCTCGCTGGGCAATGCCACCATTTCGGGACAAAAGGTGACCGGGCTTCTGGACGATACGGACGGCACCGCCACGATGACCATCACCAACAGTGTCGCCGAAACCGTCAACGTTACGCCCGAATCCCACGAACCCGCGTTGTACGGCTCGCCCCTGCGAGACGAGTCCGCCGCCATCGATTTCAAGCGACCGCCGCTTGACCACTTTCGCCTGGAATACAACGGGCAGGGCCTGACCTGCCAACCCAAATCGATTACCGTCAAGGCCTGCATTGACACTAACTGCAACAATCTCTATGCCTACGATGTCAGCGTTTCCCTGTCACCAGGCGGCTGGGTCGGTGGCGACAACAAGGTCCTCAGCGGCGGTTCCGAGGAGTTTGAACTGCGCAAGACGACCACGGGGACGGTAACCCTGGATATTGACAGCTCGTCCCCCAGTCCCAACAACACACCGGTCTGCGTCAACACGGCCACCGACAACGAGAGCTGTGATC
This sequence comes from Thiohalophilus thiocyanatoxydans, assembly GCF_004366735.1. Classification (GTDB taxonomy): domain Bacteria; phylum Pseudomonadota; class Gammaproteobacteria; order UBA6429; family Thiohalophilaceae; genus Thiohalophilus; species Thiohalophilus thiocyanatoxydans. The sequence goes on from NZ_SOQX01000001.1 coordinate 235,883, forward strand.
TGACCTTCCATGACAGCGGTTTTCTGGTCGACGTGCCGACCCAGACCTCGTGTCAGACCTCCGGCGATCTCACTCTGAGCGCGGTTCGCACCGATGACGTGACTCAAAAATGTGTCCCGGCCTTTGCCAGTACGACAAAGAACCTGAAAATCTGGGCCGAATACTCGGATCCGGCCAGCGGGACTCAAAGCGTCGAGCTGAGCCACGCCGGGAATGACTACTCCCTGCCCGACACGGAGCCGGGCGCCACCAACATCCCGATCGAGTTCAACGCCGATGCCGAGGCGACCTACAACCTGACCTATCCCGACGCCGGCCGGCTGGTGCTCAAGACCCAATACGAAGGCAGTGGCGACGATGCCGGCCTCACCATGCTGGGCGACAGCACCTATGTCACCAAGCCGGCCAAGCTGTATGTCCATAGTGACGACACCGACGCCGACTGTGCCAGCGGCGACGCCACTTGCTCGCGGCTGACCGCCGCCGGCGACAGCTTCAATATGAAGGTACGTGGCGCCTGTGCCGACAACAGCCTGACACCCAATTTCCGGCTGGATAACATCGATCTGACCCAGAATCTCGTGGCCCCCGCCGGTGGGGAGAGCGGTTCCATTAATGTCACCAACTTCAATATCGCCGACGAGGACAATGGCGAGCATCTGATCAACAACCAGACTGTCTCCGAAGTCGGTGTCTTCACCTTTACCGCCAGTCTCGGTAGTGGTGTGGATTATTTTGGTGAGACCAGTATCGGCAATACCACGCTCAACACCAGCGACAACATCGGCCGTTTCAGCCCGCATCACTTTGTGGTCAATGCGACCGAGGCCTGTAACGACAGCTTCACCTATTCGGGCCAGCCGTTTACGGTGACAGCCGAGGCACGCAACCAGGGCGACAACCCAACTCGCAACTACCGCGACGGCTTTGTGCGGGATCCGGTGATCTCCAATGCCGGCGATACCGACAACTTCAGCAACAACACACTGGGCAGCAGCGAGTTCACCACCAACGACGGCATTGGCGAGCGCACGGATATCACCTACACCTTCCCCGACAAGAAGACCGCCCCGCTCAACATCACCGAATTGCGCGCCACCGACAGCGACGGCATCACGTCCGACACCTATACGGAAGGTGAAATAAACATCCGCAGCGGCCGCATCGCCCTGGACAACGCCTACGGCTCGGAGCTGGTCGATCTGCGCGTGCCGATGGTTGCCCAGTACTATGACGGTGATGCGTTTGTACGCAACGAAGAGGATATCTGTGACAACGGCGTCACGATCAGTCTGCTCAACCCCACCGACACCCTGGAAGTCGGCGACGGTGAGACACGTGGCGAGACCTGTGTGCAGGATACCGACGATTCCGGGGACAGCGGCGCCGGCTGCGCCATCGCCGCGGATACGGATATTCAGTATACCGACGCACCACCCGATGCCGGCGAGTACACGCTCTATCTCAAGGCACCCGACGACGACAGCAGCTTCGATCCCGACGATCCGATTTACGGTACCCTCACCGTCCGGGCCGATGCACCCGCCTATTTACAGTATGACTGGGACGATGATGCGACTGAAGAGGAGCCCGCCGCCACCATCAGCTTCGGCCGCTATCGCGGCGACGACCGGGTTATCTACTGGCGCGAAAAATTCTAAAACAAAAGACTCACCACCAAGACACGAAGACACCAAGAATAAAATTGACAACAACGGCTGACGGACACCGCGAAGTTTATGCACGGAGGGTGCTATGTCCGGCCTACCCAAATCGTGACCAGACTGTAGGCCCGATATAGCGTTAGCGGCATCGGGCATCCCGGAGGTTGCCGGACACCGCTCGCGCTCTGTCCGGCCTACCCAAAACGCAACCCGATGTAGGCCCGATAAAGCGCAGCGGTATCGGGCATATCCAGAAGCCGCCGGACACCGCTCGCGCTTTGTCCGGCCTACCCGAAACGCAACCCGACGTAGGCCCGATAAAGCGCAGCGGTATCGGGCATTCCGAAGGCCGCCGGACACCGCTGCCGCTCTGTCCGGCCTACCCAAAACGCAACCCGCGTAGGCCCGATAAAGCACCCTTCGGGCATAAACTCCGCGGTATCGGGCATATCCGGAAGCCGCCGGACACCGCTCGCGCTTTGTCCGGCCTACCCGAAACGCAACCCGCGTAGGCCCGATATAGCACCCTTCGGGTATAAACTCCGCGGTATCGGGCATATCCAGAAGCCGCCGGACACCGCTCGCGCTCTGTCCGGCCTACCCAAAACGCAACCCGACGTAGGCCCGATAAAGCACCCTTCGGGCATAAACTCCGCGGTATCGGGCATATCCGGAAGCCGCCGGACACCGCTCGCGCTTTGTCCGGCCTACCCGAAACGCAACTCGATGTAGGCCCGATAAAGCGCAGCGGCATCGGGCTATTCCCTTATTCGAGCTCTATTCCTGCAATATTTCGTGGTTCACTCTCGCCCCAACCGGGTGCATAGTATCCAAGCTCCAGGTATCTTTTATATGAACTGAACGGCCAGGCATCGGGATCATTGACCAGACCGTGTTTTACCGGGTTGTAATGGATGTAATCCATATGGCGCCGCCAGTCTTCATCATCTCGAATCACGTGTTCCCAGAACCTGGACTGCCATATTCTTCCAGACGCACCTTTCAGGTGTCGCGTCACATAGCCTTTGAGCATTTTCCACCGATTCGAGAAATCCGCATCTTCCTCAGGCATTCGCCAGATACAATGGATATGATCGGGCAATATCACGATCGCTTCGAGCTTGAAGGGGCGCCGGGCCATAACATGTCGAAATCCGTTTCGTAAAACATCCACATTAGATGCTTCAGTAAATAATGGCTGGCGGCTCGCTGTGACCGCGGTGAAGAAGTAGACACCGCCGGGATAATAAAGGCGTCGATAATCGGACATGGTTCCTCCCTGAACCTGGTCATTGTGGCCCTTTGCTGCAATTTACGGGATTTGTTTTATCATGACAAATTTTCGCCGGAAATCGCGCAGTTTATGCCCGAAGGGTGCTTTGTCCGGCCTACCCGAAACGTGACCAGACCGTAGGCCCGATAAAGCGATAGCGGTATCGGGCATTCCGAAGGCTGCCGGACACCGCTAACGCTATGTCCGGCCTACCCGAAACACAACCCGGCGTAGGCCCGATAAAGCGCAGCGGTACCGGGCATCCCGGAGGCTGCCGGACACCGCTCGCGCTATGTCCGGCCTACCCGGATATATAACAAATCTTTTCTTCGTGTCTTGGTGTCTTCGTGGTTAGACTTTTTATAAATTCAGCTCCTTGATCTTGCGGGTGAGGGTGTTGCGGCCCCAGCCGAGCAACTTCGCCGCGTCCTGGCGGCGGCCGCCGGTTTTTTTGAGAGCGGTTTCGATCATCACCCGCTCGAATTGCGGCGTGGCTTCATCGAGGATGGCTGTATGGCCCCGGGCCAGTTCGTGTTCGGCCCAGTGACGCAGTAACTCACTCCAGTCACCGTCGAAATGGCTTTCCGCTTTGCCGTGCAACATCTCCGGCGGCAGATCGTCCAGATGCACGACCTGGCCCGGCGACATGACCGTCAGCCAGCGGCAGGTGTTCTCCAGTTGCCGTACGTTGCCGGGCCACTCCTGTTGCGCCAGGTAGTCCATCACCGCCCTGTCCAGGCTCTTGGCCTCGACATCGAGTTCCTTGGCGGCGCGATTCAGAAAATGTTGCGCCAGTAATGGAATGTCCTCGCGCCGTTCGCGCAGGGCGGGAATATGAATCCGGATAACATTCAGGCGATGGAACAGATCCTCGCGGAAGCGACCCTGTTCCACCAGGGTCTCCAGATTCTGATGCGTGGCGGCGATGATGCGCACGTCGACCTTGACCGCGCTGTGGCCACCGACCCGATAGAACTCGCCGTCGGCCAGCACCCGCAACAGGCGGGTCTGCAGTTCGGACGGCATGTCGCCGATCTCATCCAGAAACAGGGTGCCGCCGTCGGCCTGTTCAAAACGCCCCTGGCGGGCGGCATTGGCACCGGTGAACGCGCCCTTTTCGTGCCCGAACAGTTCCGACTCGAGCAGATCCCGCGGGATCGCGGCCATGTTCAGGGCGATAAACGGCTGCTCGGCGCGCGGGCTGTGACGATGCAGGGCCTGGGCGACCAGCTCCTTCCCGGTGCCCGACTCGCCGTTGATCAGCACCGTAATGTTGGAGCGGGCCAGCCGGCCGATGGCGCGAAACACCTCCTGCATGGAGGGGGCCTCGCCGATGATCTCCGCATCCACCTGGCCGGCCTGCAGCTCGCCCTGCTCGCTGGCGCGCCGGTGACTCACCGCGCGACGCGCCAGCTCCACCGCCTCGTCCACATCGAACGGCTTGGGCAGATACTCGAACGCCCCTACCTGATAGGCGTTGACCGCGCTGTCGAGATCGGTGTGCGCGGTGATGATGATCACCGGCAGACCCGGATACTTTTCATGAATCCGACCCAGCAGTTCCAGGCCGTCCATGCCCGGCATACGGATGTCACTGATGATCACATCCGGCTCGCTACGATTGAGGGCGCGCAAGACGCTGTCGGCTTCGTCGAAACTGCGCACCTCCATCTCGGCATTTTTAAACGCCTTCTCCAGTACCCAGCGGATAGAGCGGTCGTCGTCGACGATCCAGATGGTTTCCTTGCTCATGGTTATCTCACGCCTCAAGTTCGATCGGGATATAGATGGAAAACACGGTCCGGCCCGGTTCACTGTCGCACTCGATAATGCCGTGGTGCTGCTGAATCAGCGACTGGGCAATCGACAGCCCCAGACCGGTCCCTTCGGCCCGGCTGGAGACCATGGGGAAGAAAATCCGCTCCAGCACCTCCGCCGCAATGCCCGGACCGTTATCGATCACCTCGATGCGGGCAACCAGATCGTGCTGTTTCTGGCCGATGGTGAATTTGCGCACCACCCGGGTGCGCAGCAGGATTTCGCCTTCGCCCTGCAGCGCCTCGATGGCGTTACGAATGATGTTGAGCAGGGCCTGGATGATCTGATCCGCGTCTCCCGTCAGTTCGGGGATACTGGGATCATAATCCCGCCGGATCTGGATGCCTTGCGGCGCTTCGGCCAGCAGCAGGCTGCGCACGTGCTCCAGCAGCTCATGAATATTGACCGGCGCGAGTTGCGGCAGCTTGTTGGGCCCCAGAATCCGGTTGACCAGCTTTTGCAGCCGATCGGCCTCGTTGATAATGACGTCGGTGTACTCTTTGAGATCGTCGCTCGGCAGCTCCCGGGCCAGTAACTGGGCCGCGCCGCGCAACCCGCCCAGCGGGTTTTTGATCTCATGGGCCAGCCCGCGCAGCATCTGCTGGGTGGTCTGTTGCTGGGTCGCCCGGCTCTCGTCCCGGGTGATGCGCAACAGGCGATCCATCCGGCTCACCTCCACCAGCAGTTCCGGGCTCTGTTCCCGCTCCATCAGCGGCAGGGCGGTCAGATCCACCACCACCTCGCGGCCGTGCACCAGCTTGAGCGTGACCTCGTGGCGGGTAAAGGGATGCCCGCTGGCCAGCGCCTCGCGCAGCTCCGCGGCCACATTATCGCTCGTTTCAAACAGCGTCTCGAAACGCTGGCCGATCAGGTGGGGACCGCTGCTGCCGAACAGCATCTCGGTCGCCGCGTTGACATAGCGCAGGCGCAGATCGTGATCGAACAGCAGCAACCCCGAGGTCATCGCCTCGAGGACCCGCTGTTGTGTGTCCGAAGAGGGGATCATCGCGTCCATACCCTGTGCTATAGCAAAAACCAAACCACACGCGCCGTTTTCAGGCACCGATCAGCGGATTTTTGCGTTGCACGATTAAGACCGTTTAAAAACAGTAAGTTAAGACAGGTTGCGGGGAGAGTGCCCGGTATCTGGTGCGTTTACAATGTGCGCCGGCCGCCTGCTCTGAGCAGAGCATAACGCAGAAGTCACTCTTGTGCACTATTATGGTGCAAACAGATCAGGGAGAGGGGGCGGAGGGAATGGCCGGCTGCTTCGGCGGCGTCATATTGGGCGCCGGGTTGGCCGGCGGGATCCGGCTGTGGCGCAACAGGTGGAAGGTAACGCTGCTGCTGGAAGCCAGTACCTCGCCATCGCCGTCCACCACCTCCAGTTTGACCGTATGGGTCCCCCGGTCCACGTTGCTCAGCGACACGGCGACCCCCTCCTCATCCAGCCGCTCGCCATCCAGGCTCCAGCGCAGAGTGTGACCGCTGCGCAATCCCGGCGTCACGTTGCCCTGCAGGGTGATATTGCCGGCATTGTTCCGGATGCTCTCATCATTGGCGGGCGAGGTGACCGCCACTTCATACGGGGGGGTATCCTCCCGATCCCGGCGGGTCGGCGGTTCAAAATTGATATCGGGGGATTTTTCAAACCGGGTCGCGGGCGCCCCCCTCGGAGACATCGCTTCCGCGCCCTCGGAAGGCTGATCGCTGTATTCCACCGAGCCGTCCGGATTGACCTTTTTATAGATCTTGTCGTCCGCCGCGACGGGCAGCGCGAAAACCAACAGCAGCATCAAACAGAGATTTCTCATGTCTCAAGAATAGCCCTCGGACGGAGCATCTACAACAGGTCTTTATTATCAGACCGGGTTATTGGCCCGGAATCCACTTTGTTAGTAAGAGCTCAGGGACGAGGGACGAGTAACGAGGTCCGAGGAATTGATCATGGTCGACTCAACAACATCACAAAAAAATAATTTATTTGCTCTCTTCGTGTCCTGACGGGTCATCTACAATAGTTTTTTATTATCAGCATCGATTATCAACCCGATCTCCAATTTGTAAGTGAGAGCTCAGGGGCGAGGTACGAGGTACGAGGTACGAGGTACGAGGTACGAGGTACGAGGAAGTGATCATAGTCAACTCAACAACATCACAAAGACACAATTTATTCGCCTTCTTCGTGCCCTGACGGTGCATCAGCAACCAATAGTTATTATCCGGCTGGTTGAATGATCAGTAGTTCACCCTGTTAGTTAGAGCTCAGGGGCGAGGGACGAGTAACGAGGCGCGAGGGAAATGCAGGCTGTAGGAGGCCAGCCCTCTGGCTGATTGGTTAAGAATAGTACAATCATCGAGGCTGGATCGCTGAGGGGGCCGGCTCCCACAACAACATAATTTATTCGCCTTTTTCGTGTCTTGGTGTCTTCGTGGTTAATATTTTTTACGTTTTGAAACAAAAACGCCCCCTTGCGGGGGCGTTTTGTTTTCACCTGTGCTGGTACTTACAGGCTGTAGTACATGTCGAACTCGACCGGGTGGGTGGTCATGCGGAAGCGGGTAACCTCGTCCATCTTCAGTTTGATGTAGGCGTCAATGACATCATCGGTAAACACACCGCCCTGGGTCAAAAAGGCCCGGTCTTCGCTCAGTGCATCCAGCGCCTGATCGAAGGAGTGGCAGACGGTCGGGATGCTGGCCGCTTCTTCGGCTGGCAGATCGTAGAGATCCTTGTCCATGGCATCGCCCGGATGGATCTTGTTCTGGATGCCGTCCAGACCGGCCATCATCATGGCGGTGAACGCCAGGTACGGGTTGGCGGTCGGATCCGGGAAGCGCACCTCGATGCGGCGACCTTTCGGGTTGGCCACGTACGGGATACGAATCGAGGCGGAACGGTTACGGGCCGAATAGGCCAGCATGACCGGCGCTTCGAAGCCCGGCACCAGACGCTTGTAGGAGTTGGTCGAGGCGTTGGTGAAGGCGTTCAGCGCGCGGGCATGCTTGATGATCCCGCCGATATAGTAGAGCGCGGTTTCGGAGAGACCGCCGTACTCATTACCGGAGAACAGGTTCTGGCCGTCCTTCATCAGTGACTGATGCACGTGCATGCCGCTGCCGTTGTCGCCGACCAGCGGCTTGGGCATGAAGGTGGCGGTCTTGCCATAGATGTGCGCGACATTGTGGATCACGTATTTCATGCGCTGGTTCCAGTCGGCCCGTTCCACCAGGGTGCTGAACTTGGTGCCGATTTCACACTGGCCGGCGGTGGCCACTTCGTGGTGGTGCACTTCGACCGGCACACCGACTTCTTCGAGTGCCAGGCACATGGCGGCACGCAGATCGTTCAGGGAGTCGACCGGCGGCACGGGGAAGTAACCACCTTTCATGCCCGGGCGGTGACCGATGTTGCCGTCGGTGTAAACCCGCTCGGAGTTCCATTCGGCTTCTTCGGAATCCACCTTGTAGAAGGCGCCGCTCATATCCGCGCCCCAGCGAACATCGTCGAGAACGAAAAATTCCGGTTCCGGGCCGAACAGGGCGGTATCGGCAATGCCGGTGGACTGCAGATAGGCTTCACCGCGCTTGGCGATGGAGCGGGGATCCCGCTCATAGCCCTGGCCGGTGGTCGGCTCCAGGATATCGCAGGTCAGGTTCAGGCTCGGCTCTTCGGAGAAGGGGTCCAGAAAAGCGCTGTCGGGATCGGGCATCAGGATCATGTCCGATTCGTTAATGCCCTTCCAGCCGGAGATGGACGAGCCGTCAAACATCTTGCCTTCGGTAAACAGGGTTTCATCCTCGGCATGGGCCGGCACGGAAACGTGCTGCTCCTTGCCGCGGGTATCGGAAAAACGGAAGTCAATAAACTTGACGCCGTTATCTTTGATCATCTTCATGACATTGTCAGACATTGCAGGTTCTCCGGTTATTTCAATATTCAGTGTTATTCAGAATTGCGCGGCAGACGGCGCAGTCCAAAATCTGTTGCCCGTTCAAATGCACGAACCATGCCATACCGTAACGAATTGATTTGGCAGGGGCCCGGCCCCTGTAGATCACAGCGCCGGGGACCGATTGCACTAAAATAGTGCATTATATTTACATGGTGCACCAATATGATTCATTAGCGGTACAGTAACCTGACCGACTGCACCCCCTCCACTTCCCGCGCGGCGCGGGCAAAGCGTTGGCGCAGGGCTTCGCGCTGATTCGGGTCGCGCTCCAGCACCAGATCGATTGGCAGGATCAGTTCCACCTGAATGCCCCCGTCGAGGTAGTGTAGCGTAGTGTGGGCAATCCAGCGGGACTCTTCAATCCCGGACCAGGCTTTCTCCAGACGTCCCAGCAGATCGCTGCGACCTGGCAGGTTCAGATTCAACGGGACTCGTTCGTCATTTTCCGGATCGATGTGCACGGTCACATCGTTGACCTCTTCCACGTCACTGATCACCTTCTTGCGCACCCGCTCACTGACATAGTGGGCTTCGGAGACGCTCAGATAGGGATCCACCTGGATGTGTACATCCACCAGCGCTTCGGCGCCGCTGCGCCGGCTGCGCAGAATGTGCAGCGCCGCGACCCCGTCAACACTCAGGATCGCTTTACGAATCGCCTCCTGGCGCTCCGGCTCCAGCGCCGTATCCACCAGCTCCTTGACGCTGTGCGCGGAGAGGCTCCAGCCAATCTTGGCGATCATGTAGGCGACACCGATGGCGGCGATGGCGTCCAGGTATTCCAGCCCCGCCATGCTCCCGGCGACCCCCAGCAGCACGATCAGCGAGGAGATGGCATCGGAACGGCTGTGCCAGGCATTGGCCTTGAGCATGTGGGATTTGTATTGACGGGCGATCGTCATGCTGTAGTGGTAGATCGCCTCCTTGCCCAGGATTGAAACACCGGCCACCACCAGCGCCCAGAAACTCGGATGCAGCAATTTGTCGGGATTGAACAGGCGGATTACGGCATCAATACTGATCCCCGCCGCCACCGCCATCAGGGCGATCCCCAGACCGACCGTCGCCATGGTTTCGAAACGTCCGTGGCCGTAGGGGTGTTCGGCGTCGGCTTCGCGGCTGGAGTGGCGGGCGGCGTAAATCACCACCGCATCGGTCGCCAGATCGGAAAAGGAGTGCACCCCGTCGGCGATCAACGCCTGGGACTGGGCCAGCCAGCCGACCACGACCTTGAGCACCCCGAGAATCAGATCCACCAGGGCGCCGACCAGGGTGACGCGGGTAATCTGGCGGGTGCGATCATCCCGCTGGGCACGGGTGATCACCGGGGCCTGATCCCGCTCAGTCGTCGCCATCACCGGCCTCGATCCGAATCACGATCTCATTATCCTGTTGCGCGGTGTCCAGCACCCGATGGCCGTTGATCCGGCACCAGGCGGGGATGTCATTCAGCGCACCCGGGTCCGTACAGGTGACTTCCAGTATCTCCCCGGGCGCCAGGGCGGCGAGCGCATCCTGCACCCGGATCACCGGCATCGGGCAGAGCAGGCGGCGCGCATCAAGTTGGTGAGTACTCACAAATACCATTCCTGCGGAATCGCATCCAGCGCCATCGGCGCCACCTGCAGGGTCTGCTGCCGGCCGTCGGTGTAGTTCACCTCCACCTCGACCGCCCCGGCGTCGCGCCCCTGGCTGAAACGGGCGGCGACCCGGGCGGCGGTTTCCAGATCGGCCTCGCTGGTCTCGCCGTCGATCAGGGCCAGTGGCCCCTTGTGGCTGGCGATGCGCAGATGGATAAACTGGTTACGATAGCCCTCGAGGAAATTGTTCTCCCCCTCCTCGCGACCGATGATCACCTTGTAATTGGGGGCCGGTCGCAAATGCCGACCCACCTTGAGCAACATGATGTCATCCAGCTGGTAATCGCGGCTGGAGCGATGCTGCCACATATCCACCAGCTTGTCGGAGTAGTTCTTGTCGGTGAGAAAACAGCAGCCGCCGGCCGGCTGGGCATAGTCGGTGAAACCGAACTGCGCCGCCAGGGCCATCTGCGGCTTGCGCGAACGGCCGCTGAAATCATACAAGCGTTCCCGATCCACCCAGCCTTCGCGCTCGGGCAGCGTCGGGGGCAGATTCTTCGCACACAGCGGTCGCAGTAATCGATCGCCGGCCCTGGACTCGCGCTGGATCACCGGCATGGTCTCCTTGCGCTGGGACATGGGACGCTGGCCAATCACCTCGCCGGTGACGATAAAGTCAAAACCGTTGGCCGCGATCCACTCATCCGCCTTGCGCACCATAAACCCCTTGCAATCAAGACAGGGATTCATGTTCTGGCCGTAACCGTGCTTCGGGTTCAACAGCACATCCTTGTACTCCTCGATCACATCGATAATGTGCAGCTTGATGCCCAGCTGCTCGGCCACCCACAGCGCGTTATTGCGTTTCGGTTTGGCCTGATCCTGCTTGCGGATGGCATGCGTGTGACCCTCGACGCAAAAGCCGGTGAAAAAATTGATCCCTTCCACATGCACGCCCTGCTCCTGCAAAACCCGCGCGGCCAGCAGGGAATCGAGACCTCCGGAAATGAGGGCGACGGCTTTGGGTTGTTTGCTCATGGGTACTTACCGGTGCTAGCGGGATTTGTCTGGGGAGGGCAAGGATAGCAGATTCCGCCCCTCGACTCACCAAGACATTCTTAACGCAGAGAGTCGCAGAGAATTATTATTTTTGATGAGGCCTCATCAAGATATTCCGGCGATAGCCGGAATACCTTAACAAAACCTCGTAACTAGTGCCTCGTACCTCGTCCCTGCCCGAAGGGCCAGCGCCTCTGCGTTGGATCTTTTCTCGGGATTCAGTGCAATCTTCCCTTGCCGCGAGTTCGGCGGGAGTCGGGATCGGCCTGGGGCGTGGCATCGGTCACCTGCTTCAATGACTGCTGCGCCAGGGCGGAGCCGGTGTCCTGCCACAGTTCAAGATTGTTGAGCGGATCCAGTCTCTGTTCCTGACGCATATTGCGGATCGCCTGCAGCACGTCCATGGCCATGACAAAGGTCAGGGCCAGTTCGGTGTACAGGGTTGACAGGGGATCGCGACTGTCGCCCAGATGCCGGTAGGCGCTGCGGCCCAGATCCACGTAATAGCTGACCCGGACCCGGCGACGCTCGGCGCGGCGTGGAAACAGGCCGCAGTAAAGCAGGCATTGATCGCCCACGTCCCGCAGCTGATGCTGTTGTTCGCGTCCCTGGCTGAGCGCGGCCTGGAGATAGTCCAGGGCCAGAACCCGCTGGGTCATCTCCGGCCGGCTGAGGTAGCGCATCAGGGTAAAGACCAGATAACTTTCAAGATCCGGTTCCAGTTGAATCCCGGCCAGTTGCTCGGCATCGCTGACCAGACTGTGCCACTGGGATAGTTGACCGTTCTCTTTGTCCATCACAACGCCCCTCCTGATCGGATACCTCTTCAATTAAATCATCGACCCTTTTGCCGCCAACTTGAAGCTTTTACCCGTCCAGCAGGCGAATCCTGAACTTGCCAAATACCAAAAACCGTATCTCATATGGTTATCACGGGGCCGTGGCGCGGCTATAATGTGGCCTCTTTTCCCCTGACCCATATATATAAAGGTATCAGCTTGAGTAAATCGCGCCAGATCGCCGAGGCCCGCACGTTTCAGGGGCTGATCTTCGCCCTGCAGCGCTACTGGGCCGAGCAGGGCTGCATCGTCCTGCAGCCCTACGACATGGAGGTGGGCGCGGGAACGTTTCATACCGCCACCTTTATTCGCGCCATCGGCCCCGAACCCTGGGCCGCCGCCTATGTGCAGCCCTCGCGCCGGCCCACTGACGGCCGTTATGGGGAGAATCCCAATCGCTTGCAGCACTATTACCAGTTCCAGGTGGTGATCAAACCGTCCCCACTCGATATTCAGGAGCTCTATCTGGGCTCGTTGAAAATGCTCGGCCTCGATCCGCTGGTCCACGATATCCGTTTTGTCGAGGACAACTGGGAATCCCCCACCCTCGGCGCCTGGGGGCTGGGCTGGGAGGTGTGGCTCAACGGTATGGAGGTCAGTCAGTTCACCTACTTCCAGCAGGTGGGCGGCCTGGACTGCAAACCGGTCACCGGCGAGATCACCTACGGGCTGGAGCGCATCGCCATGTATCTGCAGGGCGTGGAAAGCGTCTTCGATCTGGTCTGGACCGACGGCCCGCGCGGCAAGGTGACCTACGGCGATGTGTTTCATCAAAACGAGGTGGAGCAATCCACCTATAACTTCGACCATGCCGACGTGGACGATCTGTTTCACCAGTTCGACCAAGCCGAAAAGATGAGTCAGCAACTGATCGAGGCACAGCTGCCGTTGCCGGCCTATGAACAGGTGCTCAGGGCCTCGCACAGTTTCAACCTGCTCGACGCCCGCCATGCTATCTCGGTCACCGAACGCCAGCGTTATATCCTGCGGGTGCGCAACCTCTCCCGCGCCGTGGCCGAGGCCTATTATGCGGCGCGCGAGTCGCTCGGCTTTCCGATGTGCAAGGAGACCGATCAATGAGTCAGGCGGATCTGTTGATCGAAATCGGCACCGAGGAGTTGCCGCCCAGAGCACTGCAAACGCTTTGCAACGCGTTTGCAGAGGGCGTGCGTCACGGACTGCAGGAAAATCATCTGGGCAGTCCTGACATCCATCAGTATGCCACCCCTCGCAGGCTGGCCCTGTTGATCAAAGACCTGCCGACCGCCACGGCGGATCGCAGCATCGAGCAACACGGCCCGCCGCTGTCCGCCGCCTTCGATGAAGACGGCTGCCCGACCAAAGCTGCGGAAGGCTTTGCTCGCAAGTGCGGTATCAAGGTAGAAGAGCTGCAAAGCGAAGACACGGACAAGGGCAGCCGACTGGTTTATCGGACCACGCGGCCCGGCGAACCCACCGCCCGCTTCATCCCGGAGATCGTCCGCCAGGCGCTGGATAAACTGCCGATCCCCAAACGCATGCGCTGGGGCGACCTCGACGCCTGGTTTGTGCGCCCGGTCCACTGGGTGGTGTTACTGTTCGGTAACGAGGTGATCGAGGCCGAAATCCTGAGTGTCTCAGCCGGTCGACAAACCCGTGGCCATCGCTTTCATCATCCCGATACCATTTATATACCCGCGCCGGCCGAATACGAGGTCTTGCTGGAGAGTGAAGGCAAGGTCATCGCCGACTTCGATCGCCGGCGCACCGCCGTGCGTGCTCAGATCGAACAGGCCGCCAGTCAGCACCAGGCCAGCGCCGTGATCGACGCGGCGTTGCTCGATGAGGTGACCGCCATGGTCGAATGGCCGGTGGCCGTGACCGGCCGCTTTGATGAACGTTTTCTGGATGTGCCCCAGGAGGCGTTGATCTCCACCATGAAAACCAACCAGAAATATTTTCATCTGGTGGACAACGACCATCGCCTGCTGCCGCTGTTTATCACCATCAGTAACATTGAAAGCAAACAGCCCGAACAGGTTCAAAAAGGCAATGAACGGGTCATTCGCCCGCGCTTTACCGATGCCGAATTTTTCTGGCAACAGGACAGGCAAACTCCGCTGGCACAACGGCTCGAGTCGCTCAAAAGCGTCGTCTTCCAGCAAAAACTGGGGACGCTCTACGACAAGACGCAGCGGGTGGAAAAACTGGCCGGCGCCATTGCCCAACAACTGGGCGGCGACAAGCAACTGGCCATCCGCGCCGCGCAGTTGTGCAAATGCGATCTGATGACCGAGATGGTCGGAGAATTCCCCGAACTGCAGGGAATCATGGGCCGTTACTATGCCGAACTCGATGGCGAGCAGCCGCAGGTAGCACGGGCCCTGGATGATTATTACAAACCGCGCTTCGCCGGCGACGATCTGCCCGGTGAGGTAATCAGTCAGTCCCTGGCGCTGGCCGATCGACTCGATACCCTGGTCGGCATATTTGCCATCGGCCAGATCCCCACCGGTGACAAGGATCCCTTCGCCCTGCGTCGTGCCGCGCTCGGCACATTGCGGATTTTTATCGAGCAACAACTCGATCTCGATCTGCAAACATTGCTGGAACAGTCCGCCGCCGGCTTTGATAACGCCCTCAATGCCCCCGAGGCCGTGGAGCCGGTCATCGGTTTTATTCTCGATCGCCTCAAGGCCTATTACCGCGATCAGGGCATCCGCGCGGATGTGCTCGAAGCGGTCACCGCCAACCGCCCGACCCGACCGCTGGACATCGAACAACGGCTCAAGGCGGTGGATCATTTCCGCCAGCTTGATGCGGCCGAGAGCCTGGCCGCCGCCAACAAACGCATCGGCAACATTCTCAAGAAAGTCGACAGTCCGTTACCGGAGCAGATCGACCCGACACGTTTTGAGGAAGATGCGGAAAACGCCCTGTACGACGCCCTGGCCGGCCTGCAGCAGCAGGTCCAGCAGCAGATCGATCAGGGCGATTACCAGCCGGCACTGGCGACTCTCGCCGGCCTGCGCGAACCGGTGGATCAGTTTTTCGATCAGGTGATGGTCATGGCCGACGATGACGCCCTGCGCAACAATCGCCTGGCATTGTTAAACCGGTTACATCAGCTATTTTTACAAATCGCCGATATCGCCAAATTGCAAGGGTGAGCCCATGAATTCCGACTCCTATCAGGACATGCTCAGGGCCGTACAGGCCTTTCATGACAAGCACGATTTCAAAGGGACCGGCGGTGAGGATATGCCGTATCGCATCGCCCTGATGGCCGAGGAGCTGGGTGAAATCTCAGCTTGTGTCACCAAGGGTAAGGACAAGGACGAACTCGCCGAAGAAGTCGCCGATCTGTTGATCCTGATCATGGGCACCGCCATCGCCGCCGACTTCAATCTGGACGAAGCGTTCTGGAAAAAAATGGACAAGATCATGCAGCGCGAATCGAAAATGGTAAACGGGCGAATACGTGTTTCTGAATTTAAAGATGATTGATCACCACGAAGACTCGAAGACACGAAGATTTATTAAGATTGACTTCGTGTCTTCGTGCCTTCGTGGTAAATTTTTCCTGCTATGAAACTGATCATTCTCGATCGTGACGGGGTGATTAATTATGACTCCGACGATTATATAAAAAGCGTCGACGAGTTCGTGCCGATTCCCGGCAGCCTGGAGGCGATCGTGCGTCTGAACCGTGCCGGCTATCATGTCTACGTGGCGACCAACCAGTCGGGGATTGCCCGCGGCTATTACGACGAAGCCACGCTTCAGCAGATGCACGATAAGCTGCGCGAACTGCTCGCCGCGCAGGGCGGCCGGGTCGATGGCATCGTCTACTGCCCGCACGGGCCGGAGGATCAGTGTGACTGTCGCAAACCGCTGCCGGGCTTGCTGGAACGCATCGCCCATCTCAGCGATCACCCACTGGAGAATGTGCCAGTCGTCGGGGACTCCCTGCGGGATATCGAATCGGCCCGGGCCGTGGGCGCCACGCCTTATCTGGTCAGAACCGGCAAGGGCGAACGGACGCTGGCCAAAGGCGAGGGACTGGAAGGGGTTCCGGCGTATGCCGATCTGGCCCGGTTTGTTGATGATTTTCTTACCAATGAGGACGGTTAATTAAATGGTTTTCCTGCGCTCCGCCCTGTTCAGCCTGTCGGTGATTATCACCAGCGTGGTGATTACCTGTACCGTGCTGCTCTTTTATTTTGCACCGTTTTCCTGGCGCTACGCCATCATCAGCCAGTTCGCCCGCTATAATCTGTGGGTCTTGAAAACCGTCTGCAAAATCGATTATGTGGTTGAAGGGCGGGAAAATATCCCCGACAGCGCCGCCATCATCTTCAGCAAACACCAGTCCACCTGGGAGACCATCTCCCTGCAACAGGTTTTCCCGCCGCTGACGTTCGTTATTAAACGCGAGCTGCTGTGGTTACCCTTTTTCGGCTGGGGCCTGTCGCGCATGGATCCGATCGCCATCAACCGTTCGGCCGGACGTAACGCCATTCGTCAGATTATCGAACAGGGGACCCGGCGCCTCAAACGCGGCCTGTGGGTGGTCATTTTTCCCGAGGGGACCCGGGTGCCTCCGGGCACCAAAGGGCGCTACAAGATCGGGGGTGCCGTGCTGGCCGCCGAGTCGGGTTATCCGGTCGTTCCGGTCGCCCACAACGCCGGATACTTCTGGGCCAAGGGACAGTTTCTCAAACATCCCGGCACCATCCGGATGGTCATCGGCCCACCGATCGACACGCAGGGAAAACCCGCCGAAGCCATCCTGGCCGAGGCGGAACAGTTCATTGAAGACGAAATGGCCAGATTCCGCCCTTCTGAATAGTGGCGAAGATGACCGGGATTCGATCGCCCGCGTCGCCTATCAACGTCTCACTGCACGTCGCGAGCGAAACAAACGGTCCCCGTACCGATTACGCCACGTAATGTGAATCACGCACAGCGGATCCCCGCCCGAAACCGGCTGGTCCCTGTTGCCTCGCTGATCGGCCGGACCGGCTTTTTCAGGGCGATCGCCCGCATGGGTCACATCGCCGAACTGTTGCAATAACCCTATTAAAAAAGATGATACACAGGGCGATTCGCCAGTGTCCAGGTTCAGTATATCCGTGAATATTGATATACTTATATGCTTTGCCCCGTCGGCTCTGCGCACGGGGCCAACGGCAAGAATTTAACCGAGAACAGACCGAGGCAACTATGCGAGACGGAAGAATTACTATCACCCAGTTCATCATCGAAGAACAACGCCGCATCAAGGATGCCACGGGTGACTTTACCTCCCTACTGAACGACATCGTCACCGCCTGCAAGGAGATCTCCAACCTGGTCAACCACGGCGATCTGATCGGTGTGCTGGGACAGGCCGGGACTGAAAATGTGCAGGGCGAGGATCAGAAAAAGCTGGATATCATCACCAATGATGTGTTCCTGCGTTCCAACGAGTGGTCCGGCCATCTGGCGGCCATGGCCTCCGAAGAAATGGAGGAGATCTCTCATATTCCCAGCCAGTATCCGCGTGGTAAGTACTTACTTACTTTTGATCCGCTGGACGGCTCCTCGAATACCGACGTCAATGTCTCGGTCGGTACCATCTTCTCCATCCTGCGCTGCCAGGGCGACTGCCAGAACCCCGCCACCGGGGACTTCCTGCAGCCCGGCACCGAACAGGTCTGCGCCGGCTACGCCCTCTATGGCCCCTCCACCATGATGGTGCTGACCACCGGTAACGGCGTGAACGGCTTTACCCTGGATCAGAACATCGGTGAGTTCATTCTGACCCACCCCAACCTGACCATTCCCGAATCCACGCAGGAATTCGCCATCAACGCCTCCAAGATGCGTTTCTGGGAACCGCCGGTCAAACGCTACGTGGATGAGTGTCTCTCCGGCTCCGCCGGTGATCGCGATGAAGATTTCAATATGCGCTGGATCGCCTCCATGGTGGCCGAAGTCCATCGTATCCTGATCCGCGGCGGTATTTTCCTGTACCCGCTGGATGAGAAAATGAAAGCCAACGGCGGGACCGGCAAGCTGCGCCTGATGTACGAGGCCAACCCGATGTCGTTTATCGTGGAACAGGCCGGCGGCATGAGTTCCACCGGACGCGAACGGATCATGACCATCCAGCCGGATGGCCTGCATCAGCGCGTGCCGGTCATTCTCGGCTCCAAACAGGAAGTCGAGCGGGTGGTGGACTACCACAAACAGCACGACGCGGACGCCGCAGCCTGATTCCTGTCCGTCAGGCGTTATAAAAAGACCCGTGGTGAGACGCCCTCGCCACGGGTCTTTTTTTCTACCTTGCCAATCGCCTCGGCAAACATCCGATCCGTCTTTACCGGCCCCAGATATTCACAACTGCCCCGCCAGAGCTCGTGCACAATGTGACGCATCTGCTGCAGGGTCAACACCCCATCCAGCTCCGGTTTAATGCCCAGCAACCAGTTATTCAGTCGCTGAGTCTCCATGCTGAACGGCTCCTGCTGCAATATCTTCTCACGCAAAAATTTGCGCAGCGCCAGCGCACTCGGGTAACTCTCCGTTTCCAGTTTCTGCATCAACACCCGGTACAGCTGCTCGAATACCGGTTGCGCCTCTGATTGCTGGACCGCTTGCGTGTTGTCCCCAGGAACGATCTCCGCCGCAAACAACGTCGCGAACCGGGCTTCGATTTCCTGTCGTGGCAGGGTCATGGTCCGGGTGATATTCAGGAACATCTCCTTGCGATAGGGCCAGAGGGGACTGTCCGGCTGGATGAGCTCTTTAACATACGCCTGGAGCGCGAAGCGGGGTGCACGACTGAAGTGCTGTTCCCAATGACGGACCGCCGTGAGGCATTCATCCGCCGACATGAAGTGACTCAATCCGATCATGATCGCCTGTTTACGCAATTCGAGATCATCCGATGCCGATAGTGCGGCATTTTGTCTCATAGCTCTTTCCTTTGTATTTAATGTTTTCCCTGATGCAACAGGGCGGACTGAAATTCGGGGTAGGCAACCTCGTAATGCTCACTGAAATCGAGTCCCCGTTGTTCGTCGACCGTTCCCGCCCGCAGACCGACCGTCAAATGAATCAACCCGTACATGAGCAACGCCACCGGGAACGCCCAGGCAAAACCGGCAAGGATCCCCAGCACCTGCACCAGGATCTGGATCGGATTGAACATATCCCCGGTGACAAACAATCCCGCCGCCAACGTCCCCCAGGCACCCGCAAAGCCATGTACCGGCACCGCACCGACCACGTCATCCAGGCGCAGGCGATCCAGCAAGGCACTGCCAATGACCACCACCCAGCCGGCGACCAGCCCGGTGATGACCGCATACAGTGGTTCCATACTGGCACAACCGGCCGTGATCGAGACCAGCCCCCCGATCCCGCCATTGATCGTGTGGGTCAACAGTATCGGCTTGCGCGACAACAACATGGTGAGCAGGGCACCCACCGCACCCGCGGCCGCGGCAAGATGGGTATTCAGGGCAATCAGGCCGATGCTGACATCGGCGCTGGCGGTACTGCCGGCATTGAACCCGAACCAGCCGAGCCACAGAATCAATCCGCCCAGGGCGACACTGTTGAGGTTATGTCCTGCGATCAGTCGGCTTTTTCCTCCTTCATCGTAGCGACCCAGGCGGGGACCCAGCACGATGATCCCGGCCAGAGCGATCCAGCCCCCTAAAGAATGCACCACAGTGGAACCGGCAAAATCGATAAATCCCAGCTCGGCCAGCCATCCACTACCTTTATAAAGGCTGCCCCATACCCAGCTGCCATACACCGGATAGATCATTCCGCAAACGATTACCGCGCCGATCAGATAGGCTCCGTAACGGGTGCGTTCGGCCATGGCCCCGCTGGCGATGGTCGCCGCCGTTGCGGCGAACATGGTCTGGAAAAACAGCAGGCTGTAATCCATATGGTCGGCGTTACCGAGCCAGAAGTGAGTCTGTCCCAGCAACCCTGTGGGATTGTCCCCGAACATCAGGCCATAGCCGATCAGCCAGAAAGCCAGACTGCCCAGACACAGGTCCATGTAGTTTTTCATCACCACATTAACCGAGTTCTTGGCGCGTGACATACCGCTCTCCAGCAAGGCGAATCCCGCCTGCATGAAAAACACCAGCGCCCCGGCGGTGATCAGCCATACCGTATCCATCGCCTGTTGCAACCCGACGCCATTGTCTGCTGTCGCAGGCGTAACCAGCGCCAACCCCGTCCCCAGCAAATACCATCCGCGATGTTTTTTCATTACCCACCTTTGTGTTTTTGTCTATCGCATTATTTCGCAACACAAGATTGAGCAATTGCCGTGCCAGAAAATCCCGGGGATTTTCCTTATCAATGCGAACGGTTTGCCACATTGGTGCACAAACGTATGACACGCCTGCACCAGGATGTGGCCTGGCCTGTCAGAGAGACGTTGCCGTGGTCAAAACAGACAACAAAACGATGACGATCAACGAGGGGGCGTCGCGCCGGGATCAGCCGGTAAAGCTGTAGTAATGATTAAAGCAGTCAGGACAAAGCGTCTGGGTGAGATTGTCCGGCGGAGTTGCTAACCAGGTCGGGATCCAGTCCCAGTGATTTTTTTGTTGATTGTGTCGATAGCAGCGGCAATGGCTGCACTGAACCAGATAGCCCCGATCATCGACATACGAACGCGGATCGCCCTGCCGGGGAATACGCCGGTGTTGTGCCACCTGCCGCTCAAAATTGATAATCAGCAGTCCCGCTCCGTAGCCGAGATTATGCAGTGTCATACTAAACCGCCGGTATTGCTCCGGTGAGGAACACTCATAAGCATGTTCCAGCGGTCTGTCGTCTTGCTGTTCCAGGCCACGCAGATACAACTCGACATAAAAGGGATGCAACACGTCCGGCAGGGCCTCGGTTACCGCGCGCCCCCGCTGCCACTGCCAGCTGATGGCCGGTTCGCCCTGATTATCGCGTGCAAAACGGAACCAGGCCGGATTCATATAGGCGAGGGTCAGATCCGGCCACAGGCCATACACCGTTCCCGGCTGCTGTTCCAGCGTGGCAAGCGAAAAGTGCTGGGCCAGCAGTTGCTCAAAGCCGGGATCGCAGTACAGATCAGTCATGATGGGTGGGTTGGCATAGCCGTTTCAGACACCGTTGTTAGCCGCCGTTGCGGCAGACTTCACTCAGTGAACGACTTTACGCCGACCCCCGGGTCACGACAATGAGACATGACCGGAGGTAAAACAGGTCTACTGGTCAGATATCGTGTTTTTAGACATCGTTTTTTTAGACATCAAGGTTGTTGGCATTGAGGGCGTTGGCTTCGATGAAGTCGCGACGGGGCTCGACCTGATCGCCCATCAGGGTGGTAAAGATTTCATCGGCCGCGATGGCATCCTCGATCTGCACCTGCAACAGACGTCGGGATTCGGGATCCAGCGTGGTTTCCCACAACTGTTCGGGATTCATTTCACCCAGCCCTTTGTAGCGCTGGATATGCTGGCCGCGCTTGGCCTCCTCGAGTAACCACTCCATCGCCTGACGGAAGGCGACCACCGGCTGACGTTTCTCGCCGCGCTGGATAAAGGCGCCGGTCTCCAGCAAGCCATCGAGTTGTTCGCCCAGGGTGCGAATCGCCTGGTATTCGCCCATTTCGAAAAATTCCCGGGTAAACCGGTAATCACTGCTGATGCCGTGGCGCGTCGCGGTCACGGTCACCTGCCAGCTGCCGCTTTCATTCGCGTCGCTGTTGAACTTGAAATCAAACCGTTTATTCGTGGTGTCATCATTTTCCAGACGTTGCTGCAGTTCGCCAAACCATTGGGCCATGCCGTCGTTGTCCAGCAGCTGTTCAGCCTTGAGCCCGGGCATGTAGATCATCTTCTCCAGCACGATTTGCGGGTAGCGCCGGCTCAGCCGCCGCAGCGTATCATTGACCAGCATGTGCTGGCGGGCCAGCTCTTCCAGCGCCTCCCCGCTGAGCGGCGGCGCGGTCTCGTTGACATGCAACTCGGCGCCGTCCAGGGCCATTTGCAACAGATAGGCGTTGAGTTCGGGATCGTCCTTGAGATAACGCTCCTGTTTGCCCTTTTTGATCTTGTACAGCGGCGGCTGGGCGATATAGATATAACCGTGTTCGATCAGCTCCGGCATCTGGCGATAGAAGAAGGTCAGCAGCAGGGTGCGGATATGGGAGCCGTCCACGTCGGCATCGGTCATGATAATGATGCGATGATAACGCAACTTGTTAATATCGAACTCGTCCTTGCCAATCCCGCAGCCCAGGGCGGTAATCAGGGTGCCCACTTCCACCGAGGAGAGCATCTTGTCGAAACGGGCCTTTTCCACGTTCAGGATCTTGCCCTTGAGCGGCAGAATCGCCTGGGCACGGCGATCCCGGCCCTGTTTGGCCGAACCGCCGGCTGAGTCGCCCTCCACCAGGAACAGCTCGGAGAGACTCGGATCCTTCTCCTGACAATCGGCCAGCTTGCCCGGCAACCCGGCCACATCCAGCGCCCCCTTGCGGCGGGTCATTTCGCGAGCCTTACGCGCGGCCTCGCGCGCCCGGGCGGCGTCGACAATTTTCGACGAGATGGCTTTGGCATCAGAGGGGCTTTCCATCAGGTAATCGCTGAACTTCTGACCCATAAGCGATTCGACCACGCTTTTGACCTCGGAAGAGACCAGCTTGTCCTTGGTCTGGGAGGAGAACTTGGGATCAGGGACCTTGACCGAGAGCACGGCACAGAGCCCTTCCCGCGCATCGTCGCCGGTGGGATTGACCTTGGCCTTTTTTCCAAGCCCTTGATTTTCAATGTAATTATTAAGCGTCCGGGTGAGCGCGGTACGGAATCCGGAAAGGTGGGTGCCGCCGTCGCGCTGCGGAATGTTGTTGGTAAAGCAGTAGATATTCTCCTGATAGGAGTCATTCCACTGCATGGCCAGCTCGACCCAGATCCCGTCTTTTTCGGTATTCAAATAGAAGACATTTTCGTGCAGCGGGGTCTTTTTGCGATTGAGGTGTTCGACAAAGGCCCGGATGCCCCCATCGTACTCAAAGACATCCTGCTTGTCCGGCTCCCGCTCATCGTTCAGGACGATGCGTACCCCCGAATTGAGAAAGGACAATTCGCGTAGTCGCTTGGCCAGGATATCGTAATGAAATTCGGTATCGGTGAAGATCTCGGTACTCGGCTTGAAACGGATTTCCGTACCGCTCTGTTCGGTGTCGCCGATCACCTTGAGCGGATACTGGGGCTCGCCCAGCTGGTATTCCTGCTGATAAACCTTGTTGTCACGGCGAATCGTGATCTTGAGCTGCTCGGAAAGCGCATTGACCACCGACACCCCCACGCCATGGAGTCCGCCGGAGACCTTGTAGGAATTGTCATCGAACTTCCCGCCGGCGTGCAGGACGGTCATGATGACTTCCGCCGCCGATTTCCCCTCCTCCTCGTGCAGATCGGTCGGTATGCCGCGGCCGTCGTCGCGGACCGTCACGGAGGCGTCACTGTGGATGGTCACTTCAATATTCTTGCAATAGCCGCCCAGAGCCTCGTCGATGGAGTTATCCACCACCTCAAAAACCATGTGGTGCAGGCCCGTGCCGTCATCGGTGTCACCGATGTACATACCGGGCCGTTTGCGAACGGCATCCAGCCCTTTCAGAACCTTGATATTCGAGGAATCGTAGATTTTTTCGCTCATTAGGTGGGGACCTCCAGTCGGTTAACTATTATACCACTTCTTGCACCGCACCGTGTTCCACGTGGAACACTTTGACCGGTTCGCAACCTGTGGTGTCAATCAGTCCCGTTTCGGTGGCGGTAATGAACAGCTGGGCACCCGACTCCACCAGCAGGGAGAGCAGGCGGGCACGCCGATCGGGATCCAGCTCCGCGGGCAGGTCATCGACCAGCAGCACCGGGATCTGATCGCGCACGTCCCGAAACTGGGCGATTTGCGCCAGGCGCATGGCACTGGCCAGCAATTTCTGCTGACCACGGGAAAAGTGGTTTTGTACCGGCATCTTCTCCTGGCGCAAGACCAGATCGGCCCGGTGGGGCCCACTGTGGGTGAACCCCTGCTGGCGATCCCGTTCAAACCCCTTTTCCAGCGCCGCCTGAAAATCACGATCCTGGGCCCAGCCCGGCTGATAATGCACCTCGGGCGCACTGCCCAGCAGGGCCTGGCAATAGCGGGTCAGCCAGGGTGTTAATGCGGCGACATAGTTTTGCCGCAGGGCGGTCAACTGCTGACCGTGTTCAATCAACTGGGTGTCCCAGTAGCGAATTTCGGCGGGCGGCGACTGGGCCCGCAGCGCGGCATTTCGCTGTCGCAACGCCTTGTGATAGGCCTGCCACACCGGCAAAAAGGTATGTTCCACGTGGAACACGCCCCAGTCGAGAAACTGGCGACGATAGCGGGGTCCCTGCTCCAGGATGCGGTGGATATCGGGATTGATGATCTGAACCGGTAAAACCGCCGCCAGTGCCGAGCTTTTCTGGACTGTCTGGCCGTTAATCCGAATACGGGTTAGATCCCGCCCCTTTTCAATGCCCACGGCGGTGGTTTGCCCGCCCCGCCCCTGAATCCGGCCGAAGACGGTCAGGCTGGCGTGATCCCGTTGAATGACGTGCTGGATCGGATGGGTGCGAAAAGAGCGGGCCAGGGAGAGCAGATGGATCGCCTCGAGCAGGCTGGTCTTGCCGCTGGCATTTTGGCCGTGGATGAGATTGATCCGGTCACAGGGGACTATCCGTACCGAGCTCAAATTGCGAACCCGGGCGATCTCCAGATGGACCAGACTCATTCGGCTGACATCAGAGCCGCATCGGCATGATCACATAGCGGCTGTTGTGATCCTCGTTCCCTTGAATCAGGCAGCTGTGGTTGGCATCGATCATCCCGATGGTCACCTGATCCGATTTCAGCGCGGAGAGCGCATCGAGGAAATAGCTCACATTGAAACCGATTTCGAATTCGTCGCCGTCGTAACTGACTTCCAGTTCTTCCTCGGCCTCTTCCTGCTCGGGGTTATGGACCGTCGCCTTGAGTTGATTGGCGGAGAGGGTCAGTCGCATTCCGCGGTATTTTTCATTGGACAGTACCGCAGCACGATGCAGCGCTTCATACAGCGGCTGGCGCTCGCAGGTAACAATACGAGCCGGATCTTTTGGTATAACTTGTTGATAATCCGGGAATTTTCCATCTATCAGCTTGGAAGTGAAACTGATATCCGGCAATTCGACCCGAATATGGTTCTCCCCCAGCTGAATGCGGGCCGTGGTCTCGCTCTCCTCCAGCAGGCGCATCAGCTCGGTCACCCCTTTGCGCGGCAGGATCACCTGGCGGGGTTCGGTGATCGGCAGCTCGGCATCCACTTCACAGACAGCAAGGCGGTGCCCGTCGGTGGCCACGGCGCGTAATACATTCTGACTCAGCTCCAGCATTAACCCGTTGAGGTAGTAACGCACATCCTGCTGGGCCATGGAAAACTGGGTCTGTTCGATCAGTTTTTTCAGCTGCTGCTGGGAGATGGAAAACTCCAGCGGTGACTCGATGGGATCGATATTGGGAAATTCGGCAGCCGGCATGGTGGCCAGGGTAAACCGGCTGCGTCCTGAACGAATGATCGCCTTGTCCTGCTCGAGCTTGAGATCGAGCCGGGCGTTTTCCGGCAGAGCACGACAGATGTCGATGAACTTCTTTGCCGGAAGGGTAATGTCCCCGCTGTCGGGCGTCTCTACCGGAAGTTGCGCCACCATTTCCACTTCCAGATCCGTACCGGTCAGGGTCAATTTCCCCCCATCGATGGAAAACAGGATATTGGAAAGGATCGGCAATGTCTGACGTCGTTCGACAACACTGCCTACCGCCTGGAGTGGGCGCAACAGGGATTCACGTTCAAGAGTGATATTCATTATATTAAATACCTAAATATATATCTTCTTATTGTTAGATCTATTAGTCCAGACAAAAATAGTTAATAAGTCGATTTTTTGTTTGTACATTATGGACTTATCTTGCCTAACAAGTGGCAGACAATCCCGGTATGAAGACGGTATGAGCTGTGGATAAACTGTGAGGATGCCGCATCCGATCGAGAAGGGTCAAGTTGAAAACAGCTTGTTCACAGCTTATACGCATCATGTGCTCAGGGTTCTTAACAGGTTGGAGACATCCTCGTTAATCCGTTGATCCCCTTCTTTGAGTTCTTCCACCTTGCGGCAGGCATGGAGCACGGTGGTGTGGTCGCGTCCCCCGAAGGCATCACCGATTTCCGGCAGACTGTGGCTGGTCAGCTCCTTGCACAGGGCCATGGCGATCTGGCGCGGCCGGGTGATGGAGCGGTTGCGCCGTTTGGAGTGGAGATCCGAGACCCGGATTTTGAAATATTCGGCCACGGTTTTCTGAATATTGTCGATGGTAACCAGCTTGTCCTGGATGGCCAGCAGATCCCGCAGTGCCTCCTTGGCGAAATCCATGGTGATCGGCCGGCCGGTAAAGTGGGCGTTGGCGATGACCCGGCGCAAGGCGCCTTCCAGTTCCCGCACGTTGGAGCGGATCCGCTTGGCGATGAAAAAGGCCACCTCGCTGGGCATCTCGATGCCGGAGAGCTGGGCCTTGCTCATCAAGATCGCCACCCGGGTCTCCAGCTCGGGCGCCTCGATGGCCACCGGCAGTCCCCAGCCGAAGCGGGATTTGAGCCGCTCTTCCAGGCCGTCGACCTCCTTGGGATAGCGATCGCAGGTCATTACCACCTGCTGGCCCCCTTCGAGCAGGGAGTTGAAAGTGTGGAAAAACTCCTCCTGGGAGCGCTCCTTGCCGGCGAAAAACTGGATATCGTCGATCAGCAGGGCATCGACCGAGCGATAGAAACGTTTGAAGTTGTTAATGGTGTTGTGCTGCAGGGCCTTGACCATCTCGGCGACAAACCGCTCGGAGTGGAGATAAATTACCTTGGCATTGGGTTTTTGCTGCACGATCATGTTGCCGACCGCATGCATCAGGTGGGTTTTACCCAGGCCGACTCCGCCGTAAATCAGCAGCGGGTTGTAGGCCTTGCCCGGGTTCTCCCCCACCTGGAAGGAGGCGGCCTTGCCCAGCTGGTTGGATTTGCCCTCGACAAAATTGTCGAAGGTGAAGTTCGGGTTCAGGCTGGTATTGCGTGAACTGACCGGCTGGGCGGTGACGGTGGCACTGCGGGGCGTCGTCGCCGGCTCATCGCTGGCGGCCGGCGACGGATTCTCTGTTGCCGGG
The DNA here is from genome assembly GCF_004366735.1 of Thiohalophilus thiocyanatoxydans. Taxonomy (GTDB): domain Bacteria; phylum Pseudomonadota; class Gammaproteobacteria; order UBA6429; family Thiohalophilaceae; genus Thiohalophilus; species Thiohalophilus thiocyanatoxydans. The sequence goes on from NZ_SOQX01000001.1 coordinate 263,324, forward strand.
CTCGCCGCCGGCGTTGCTGGCGTGTCGCTCAGTGCCTGAGTACCGACCTCGGTGACGATAGGCACGGATAAACCGGCCAGATCGCAGGCGATCGCGGCAATTTGCGTCATAAAGTTGCTTTCTACCCGCTCTTTGACGAACGCGTTGGGCGCCAGCAGACGCAGGGTATGGGAGTCGTAAACCGCGTGCAGGGGTCGGATCCAGGTATTGAACTGCTGGGCTGTCAGCTCCCCCTGCAAGCGCTGCAAACACTGATCCCATAGCGAATCGGACACGTTTCTCCCCCTGAAACTTGTAAGTGAGATGGGTTGTTATTTTGATCCCCGGACAGGGGGCACCAAGTCTATACCCTTCACCGAAAGTTATCCACAGACCGGTGGGCCCTTTTTTCATGCGGGATTTGGCCGTCAAACAGTTGACAGACGGCGGCCGGCGCAGTATTGTTGCCGACCTTTTTCGGGGCAAATCGGCCGGCCTGAATGGCCGATAAAATCGTTCGATTAACAATGGTTTAGGTCATGAAACGTACTTTCCAGCCCAGCAATCTGAAACGCAAACGGACGCACGGTTTCCGCGCCCGCATGAAAACCCGCGGTGGTCGCAAGGTCCTCAACGCGCGTCGCGCCAAAGGCCGCCATCGTCTGGCCGTCTGATCCGGAGTCAGTGTATGACTCCCGGGCGTTTTGCTCGGCAACAGCGGCTGCTGACCTCCTCCGACTTCCGGCACGTTTTTGCTCATCCCCGGCGCTTTAACCACCCCCATCTGACGATGCTGGTCAGATCCAATCAGCACGCCTATGCCCGTCTCGGTCTGGCGATTCCCAAGCGTCACATCAGACGCGCAGTGGATCGCAACCGTATCAAACGTCAGATTCGCGAATCTTTTCGCGCCTGGCAGACGAAACTGGTAGGATGGGATATTGTCATGCTGGCACGTGGCGGCGCGGACCGGTTGAGTAACCGGGAGTTACGCGACGTGCTGGAATCACACTGGCAAAAACTGGCAACGGTATGCGCAGACTCCTGATTCTGTTAATCGGTGGCTATCGCTATCTGATCAGTCCGGTGTTGGGCCCGCATTGCCGTTATTATCCCAGCTGTTCCGAATATGCCCAGACCGCCGTCAGCCGGTTCGGTGCTTTGCGGGGCGGCTGGATGGCCGTCAAACGCATCAGTCGATGCCATCCCTGGCATGAGGGAGGTATCGACCCGGTACCCGAGAAGAAGAAGTAAATGGAACAACAACGCCCGCTCTTATTCATTGCCCTTGCGATCGTCCTGTTTCTGTTATGGGACGCCTGGCAACGGGATTTTGGCCCCGAACCCACTTCCCAGTCGCGCGAACAAACGGAACAATCCGGTGACCGGGAACCGGATCGCAGCGATGTGCCCATGGGCGCCGATTCGGCGTCCAGGTCGGACCAGAGCCCGGAAGCGTCGGATGTTCCCGCCAGCGGCAATGAGCGCGGAACCGTGCTGGAAAGCGAGCAACGCATCGAAGTCGTGACTGATGTGTTCCGTGCGGAGATTGATACCGTCGGCGGTGATCTGCGCAAGGTGGAGCTGCTCGAGTATCCGGTTGAAAGCGACAAGCCGGACGAGCCGGTGGTGTTGATGAATGACAAACTGCCCAACCTGTTTGTCAGCCAGTCCGGTTTTACCGCCAAGCGCGAGCGTGAGGGTGATGACAGTCTGCTGGAAGCCCCCAACCATTACAGTCGCTATCAGGCCGATGCGACGCGCTATCGGCTGCGCGAGGGTAACGACAGCCTGAGCGTGGATCTGGTCTGGGAAAGTTCCGAGGGCGTGGAGTTTATCAAGACCTACAGGTTCAGCCGCGGCGACTATCTGATCGATGTGGAACACACCGTCAACAACCCGACGGATCGGCTGTGGCGGGGGAACCTCTATACCCAGTTGCAGCGTACCCAGGTCTCGGAAATCGACACGCCCCAGTTCGTCTACACCTATATGGGCGGGGTGATCTACTCGCCGGAAGAGAAGTACGAGAAGATCGACTTTTCCGACATGCAGGACGACGATCTGGAACGCAAGATCACCGGTGGCTGGGCGGCCATGATCCAGCACTATTTTGTCGGTGCCTGGATTCCCCCCGCGGAAAAGCAACAAACCTTCTACAGCCGCTATATCGAGAACGACACCCGTTATGTGCTCGGCATGAAGTCGGCCGACGAGCTGCGGGTCGGTGGGGGTGAACAACAGACCCTCAGCAACCGCCTGTTTGTCGGGCCGAAATTGCAGGAACGTCTCGCGGAGGTGGCGCCGGGGCTGGATCTGACCGTTGATTACGGCCTGCTCCATTTCATCTCCAAGCCGCTGTTCTGGATTCTCGATTTCATTCACGATTTTGTCGGCAACTGGGGCTGGTCCATTGTGCTGCTGACGATCCTGATCAAGCTGGTGTTCTACAAGCTCTCTGAAACAAGCTACAAATCCATGGCCAACATGCGCCGGGTGCAGCCGCGCATGAAGCAGCTCAAGGAGCGACATGCCGGCGATCGCCAGAAGATGAACCAGGCGCTGATGGATCTCTACAAGAAGGAGAAGATCAATCCACTGGGCGGCTGCTTGCCGATCCTGGTGCAGATTCCGGTCTTTATCGCCCTCTACTGGGTGTTGCTGGAGAGCGTGGAAATGCGCCAGGCGCCGTGGATTCTCTGGATCCAGAATATGTCCGCCCCGGATCCCTACTTTATCCTGCCCTTGCTGATGGGGGTCACCATGTTCGTGCAGCAGAAACTCAATCCGGCGCCGCTGGATCCGATCCAGGCCAAGATCATGATGTTCCTGCCGTTTGTGTTTACCATCTTCTTCGCCTTCTTCCCGGCGGGGCTGGTGCTCTACTGGGTGGTCAACAACCTTCTGTCGATTGCCCAGCAGTACTACATCACGCGCTATGTGGTGAAGGCGTGAGGTGGCGAGGGCGTGAGTTCGCGAGATCGCGTTAATCCCGGTTCAACTGACGATTTAACGCGTTCCCGCGCTTACGCCCCCGACACCATCGCCGCCCTGGCTACCCCGCCGGGGCGCGGAGGCGTCGGGATCATTCGCGTCTCCGGCCCGGCCACCGCGGCGATCGCCGGGGCGGTGCTTGGCGAGCTGCCTCGCCCCCGCCATGCCGAATACCGCCCCTTTTATGATAATGCCGACCAGGCCATCGATACCGGTCTGGCGCTCTGGTTTCCCGCTCCCCACTCGTTTACCGGCGAGGATGTGCTGGAATTGCAGGGCCACGGCGGTCCGGTGGTGATGGATATGCTGCTGGCGCGGGTGATCGCGCTGGGGGCGCGGCTGGCCCGGCCGGGGGAATTTTCCGAACGGGCCTATCTCAATGACAAACTGGATCTGGCCCAGGCGGAAGCGGTCGCCGATCTGATCGAGGCTGGCTCGGAACAGGCGGCGCGTTCGGCGCAGCGCTCCCTGCAGGGGGTCTTCTCCGAGTGGATTCACAGTGTGGTCGAACAACTGACCGAACTGCGCATCTATGTGGAAGCGGCCATCGACTTTCCCGAGGAGGAGATCGACTTTCTCTCGGATCGACGGGTCACCGAGCAACTGGCCTGGTTACAGCGCGAGCTGAACGAGGTGATCAAACAGGCCCACCAGGGACAACTGCTGCGCGAAGGGATGCGCATTGTGCTGGCCGGGCGACCCAATACCGGTAAATCGAGTCTGCTCAATGCCCTGGCCGGCCGCGAATCGGCCATCGTGACCCACATTGCCGGGACCACCCGCGACGTGTTGCGCGAGGAGATCAGCATCGACGGCCTGCCGTTGCACATTATCGATACCGCCGGTCTGCGTGAGGGGGGTGATGAGGTGGAGCGACTGGGGATGGAACGCACCTGGCAGGCGATCGAACAGGCCGATCGGGTTCTGCTGTTGATCGATGATCGCCAGGGGTTTGGCGAGCCCGAGCAACAGATTCTGCAACAACTGCCCGCCCACCTGCCGGTCACCCGGGTGTATAACAAGATCGATCTTACCGGGCAGGCAGCCCGTTTGGATGAAGATGAACAGAGTGTCCGGCTTTACCTGTCGGCGACCGGGCAACTCGGCATCGATCTGTTGCGCGATCACCTCAAGGCCTGCGTAGGCTATACTCCACAGGGTGAGGGCATGTTCATGGCGCGACGCCGCCATGTTGATGCGCTGCAACGGGCCGATGAGTTGATCGCCAATGGCACAGCCCAGTTAAGTGAACACGGGGCCGGCGAACTGCTGGCTGAAGATCTGCGCCAGGCGCAACAGGTACTGGGCGAGATTACCGGTGAAGTCAGCAGCGATGATCTGCTCGGGAAAATCTTTTCCAGTTTCTGTATCGGTAAATAGCCGCACAAGGGAGCACGACGATGAAAGGACGACACTACGGATTATTGCTGCTGAGCATCGCGCTGGTCAGCGCCTGCGCCACCAGTCCCACCGGACGCTCGCAACTGATGTTGGTTTCACCCGAGACCGCCATCGTCGAGTCGGAAAAAGCGTATGTCAACACGGTCAAGGCGCTGGGCGAGGAAAACAAGCTGCTCAACGATCCGGCGATCAATAAACGGATACAGGCGATCACCGGCCGGGTGGTTTATGTGGCAGAGCAGCAGTATCCGCGCACCCGAAACTGGAAGTGGAGCGTGGCGGTCATCGACGATGCCGAAACCGTCAATGCCTGGGCGATGGCCGGGGGGCGCATGGCGGTCTATACCGGACTGCTTGAACAGTTAAAACTGACCGATGCCGAGCTGGCCCAGATCATGGGCCACGAGATCGCCCATGCGCTGGCCAACCATACCGCCGAGCAGATGTCGGTGGCGATGATGACGCAGGTGGGTGTCACCGCGGTCGGCATCGCGACCGATGCCTCGGATACAAGCATGACCGCCGGAGCCATTGCGGCGCAACTGGCGGTACAGCTGCCCAACAGCCGGACGGCGGAATCCGAATCCGATCGCATCGGGATCGAGCTGGCAGCGCGGGCCGGCTACGATCCCGCGGCGGCGGTGACGCTCTGGCAGAAGATGGAGAAGGTCGGCGGCGGCGGCCCGCCGCAGTTTCTCAGCACCCATCCCGCGCCGGGCGATCGTCAGGCAACGCTCGGCAAACTGGTGCCGAAGATGCGCAAGCTGCAGCCCGCGACACTTGGCCCCGTGGCCCCGGTGACCCTGGCGCGCTGAACAGGCGATCCGACTTCCCGAACAGGGTGCGCTTTGTACGCGGCGGGTGTGCGGAATGTCTGTAGTCAGAACGTTTATCGACACCGACAAAGCTTATTCCGGCGTATGCGCGGACAAATGCTTCGCCTTGAGTTGTTCGACATGGGTAATCAGGCCATCCACGGTCTCTTTTAACAGATCGAGCTCATCCAGACTCAGTGCATCGAGCTGTTCAAGGTTATATTCAATGGTGTCGATGATCTTCTTGTGCGGACGCTGCATGGGCCGCATGAAATAGGTGGTCACGGTAGCGACAATCGTGCCAAAAAACAGCAAAGATCCGATAACGATCCACACCCCGCCGATCAATCTGGCCAGCCCCGAGACCGGTGTATCGGCAATGCCCGCAGTCGAAAAGGCGGCAACCCCCCAGTACAGCGCCTCGGAATAGCTCTGGATGGACGATCCCGCAATTCCCCGCTCGACCAGATAGAGTCCCAGGGAGAAAACCAGCCACAGGATGATTAACAGCAACACCATTTTGGTTAGCGGGGTATGGGTATAAACATCGCTGATAAAACGCTTGAGTCGGGTGTGAGGTGTATGACGGCGCATGGGTCATTCCGGATGGGGGTTATGAAAGTCCATTGAGTGTAGATGATGGATCACGGCGGGCACAGCAAGCCACAGACTTTGTTGCCGGAAAAAGGAAGGCGTGAATCGCGCTGTTCTCCAGGTATGCGATCCGATTAGGTTAAAGCGATGGCGCACTTGTCACGCCGGGTTGGCGGCGGTCAGAGTGAAAAGCGGCGTACGGCACGGCGCAGGCTTTTCAGATGCCGGCGGTATTGATCCCCGTTCAGCGGCGCATAGCGTAACTGCAGGTAGTGACGGGTAATATGTGTAACCGCGTCGGCCACGCCCGGTTGTTGATAAGCGACGCGTCGGCAAAACCGCGCCGGCGTTTCGCCGGGCGCTTTTTGCCAGCCACGTCGCGCCAGTTTACGCAAAAACCGCCGGTAGAGGCGCGCCGCGCGATTGCCCGGCGCCGAGCGTGGCGTCGGACGGAACAGCACGGCGGCAATGACCAGCAGAGCGACGCCGATGCCGATAAACAGCAGCATGATCAGAGTGCGCCAGTTGATGTCGTCGAGCCCCAGTGCCTTGAGCAGGGCATTTTGTTGCGAGCGGTTATAGCCGATCACCCACTGCTGCCAGCGGTTGTCGAGCGCGTCCCAGACAAACCCGGCCTGGCGCAGCGATTTTTGCAGCCAGGAGCGTTGCGCATCGAGCTGGCTGCGCACCTCGGGCTGGCGCGAAGCCAGATCGGCATCCAGCTCCACGCGCGAGGGGGGAATGACACTGGTGGGATCGATCCGCACCCAGCCGCGTCCCTCCAGCCAGACTTCGCTCCAGGCATGGGCGTTGGACTGGCGCACGATCATGTAATCGGCCAGCGGGTTCATTTCACCGCCGTAATAGCCGGTCACGACCCGCGCCGGAATCTCCGCCTGACGCATCATCACGGTGAAGGCGGAAGCGTAGTGCTCGCAATAGCCGCGCCGGGTTTCGAAGACAAACTCGTCCACCGGATCATCGAACAGCAGTGGTGGTTCGCGGGTATAGTAAAACGGCTGATCGGCGAAATAATCCAGCACCGCCTCCACCAGTTCGCTCGCCGAGTCGGTCTTCGCCGCCAGTTCCGCCACCAGTTCGCGGCTGCGTGGGGAGGTGTTTGCGGGCAGGCTCAGGTAACGCGCCCGCTCCGCCAGTACCTGCGGATCCAGTTGATAATCCGGGTAGGAGCGCATGGGGTAGCGATAGGCTTCATCAATACGCCGACGGGCCAGCAGCTGGTATTCGCTGTTGACCTGCGCGTTGTCCGGCAGCGTGGCGGGCATATCCAGCGCGAACAGCCACTGGCGGTTATGCGGCTCGAGCGTCACCTGATAGTCCACCGGCTGCCCCTGAAATCTCAGATCAAACTGCTGGAGCAGGCGGATCTGATGCGGCCGGGTTTGCCATTTGTTGTCGTTGTATTGCCAGAGTATGGGGCCGCGCCAGTAACGTTGTTCCGGGGCCGGCACCGGGCCATCGAACTGGACTCGAAACGCCACGGCATTCGAATCGGCCAGCCGGCTGATGCGCCCCGGCGCCATTTCATCACTCAAACCGGTCCGTCCAGTGGTAGCGTCTTCCGGCAGCCCCCACAGGGGACCGGGAATGCGCGGGAAGAGGAGAAACAGGATCAACGCCACCGGCAGTGCCTGGAGCAGCAGCCGCGAGCCCAGGCGCAGGTCACGCAGCAAGGGTTGTCGCGCAAAAGGCTGTGCCGGGAGTTGAAAGCTGATCATGCTGGCAACCAGCAAGGTCACGACCCCCAGCGTGTAGATCCCCATCAACAGGGACTGGCTGAACAAAAAGGCGGTCACCATGACAAAGAAGCCGAGAAAGACCACGACCGTGACATCCCGCCAGCTGCGCATCTCGAACAGCTTGAGCGTCAGCATCAACAGTAACAGGGCGCTGCCGGCTTCGCGGCCGACCAGGGTGCGATAGGTTGCCAGTAGCGCCAGAATCGCCAGCACCACCAGGCCAGTACGCACCAGGCGACCGGGAAGCGGGACCCGCCCTGTATCGTGTAACAGGCGCCAGCCGATTGCCAGCAGCCCCGCCAAGGCGAGCCAGATCGGCAAATGGGGCAGATGCGGCAGGATCACCAGCAGTATCGCGAGCAGTAACAGGCCGTTGGCCAGTGGTGGGCGGGAGAGGGATCGAAAACCTAACATCGACTTCAGCCGAACAGGGCCAGCGCCCGGAGGCACTGTTGCCGGTGTTGCGGGCCGTGGCCCGGTTCAAGGATTTGATCGGGCAGCCACAGGCCGTATTCCAGACCCTGTTGTTCGGCCTCCAGCACCCAGCGGCACAGCCGGGAGAGCCGGCTCTCCGGATCCATTCCCGCCAGCATGCGCCAGTCCAGCCAGAGACGTTCGCTGCGATCGCCGCCGAACTGTTTGGTCAGCAGGCCCTGTTCCCGGGCCAGGGCTTTCCAGTGGATGTGTTTGAGCGAGTCGCCCCCGCGATAGCCGCGCAGCCCGGCAAAGTCGTCACTGCCAACGCCCTGATCCCCCAGCAGACTGGCCATGTAGCGAGAGGCTTGCGGCAGCCCGGCGCCGGTCGCCGGCGCCGGGTAGACCAGGTACTGTTCGTCCGGCACCACGTGACTCCAGGCGCGGAACAGCCCGAGGGGAAAGGTGGAGCCCAGGGTAAAGCGACCAACCGGCTGCCAGCCGCGCATTCCGGCCGGTTTGTGTAATGTGACCGTCGTGTGGCGACCGGGCGGGAGCTCGCAGATCACGGGCGGCTGGTCGGCGAACGCGATCGCGAGGCGATAGCGGGGGGTCGGGCCGGGATTTTCGAGTACCACCGGCACGCTGACCTCGCCCCCGGCAAAGGCCGGATTGATGGTTGCCACCCGCAGTTGCAGTTGCAGCAGATTACGGTAGGTGTGCAGGAGACCGACCAGGGCGATGCTGCCCAGCAGGAAGGTGAGAAAATAACCGAGGCTGTTGCTGTAGTTGATCGCGCCGAGGAGGATCACCGCCAGGGTCACGCCGAAAAAGATCCCCTGCCGGGTCGGCAGAATATAGACGTTGCGGCGGTTGAGCCGCCAGGGCGCGGGGCTGGGCGCGTCACCCTGGAAAAAGCGCGCCAGGTTGAAACGCCGGATCAGTGAAGTGGTACGCATACCCGGCTCAGGGGATCGGGACATCCAGCAGCTGTTGCACCAGCCGCTCGACAACATGGCCGCTCTCGCCGGTCGCCGGGCGCAGCCGGTGGGTTACCACCCCGGGCAGGACCGCCTGCAGATCGTCGGGCAGGACATGATCCCGATCGGCCAGCAGCGCCCGGGCCCGGGCCGCGCGCAATAGTGCCAGCCCGGCGCGCGGGGACAGGCCGCTGGCGATCTCCGGCAGTTCGCGACTCAGCGCGATGATCGCCTGCAGATAATCGAGCAAGCCGTCACTGACATGGATGCGGCTGACCGCCTGCTGGTAAACCAGCAGATCGTCGGGAGTGAGGACCGGGCTCAGATGCTCCAGCATGTCGCGGCGATCCACGCCGCTCAATAGCGCGCGCTCGGCATCGGCGTCGGGATAGCCGAGTTCCAGGCGAATCAAAAAGCGATCCAGTTGTGATTCCGGCAGGGAAAAGGTGCCGATCTGATAGGTGGGATTCTGGGTCGCGATGACGAAAAAGGGTTCGGGCAGAGGCCGGGTCTGCCCCTCCATGGTGACCTGACGTTCTTCCATCGCCTCGAGCAGGGCGCTCTGGGTCTTGGGGGTGGCGCGGTTGACCTCGTCGGCCAGGATCAGCTGGGCAAAGATCGGCCCCGGATGAAAGGTGAACCGGCTGGTCGCCTGTTCGAAGATCGAGACCCCGAGAATATCGGCCGGCAGCAGGTCGCTGGTAAACTGGATACGCTGATACTGCAGCCCCATCACCGCGGCGACGGCATGGGCCAGGGTGGTTTTACCCACCCCCGGCTGATCCTCGATCAGCAAATGGCCGCGGGCCAGCAGGCAGGTGACCGCCAGCTGAATGGCCTCTTGCTTGCCGACGATGATCTCGCCGAGACGGGCGATGGCCTGGTGCAGGGGGCGGGTGTCGGGTTTGACCGGAGTGTCCATAATGACTCGCTCGAAAGGTGTGGAAAATCTGACACACTATTATATAGAGTAGATGCGGTCCTGTATCGGCGCCGCCCGTCGACAATTTACCGAAAAGGCGACCCTGTGCGTACCCTCCTGCTGTTGTTTGTGATCGTCATCACCCTGCCGGGTTGCAGCACTCTTTCCTATTATCTCGGCGCGGTCAACGGCCATGCCGAGATACTCAACCGCCAGCGGCCGGTCGGGGAGGTCGTCAAGGATCCCGCGACCAGTGAAACGGTGCGCGACGCCCTGCTGCAGATCCAGCAGGCGCGCCGCTTTGCCGTCGAGGCGCTGTTGTTGCCGGATAATGACAGTTATCGTTACTACGCCGATATTGATCGCCCGTATGCGGTATGGAATGTGATCGCCACGCCCGAGCTGTCGGTCGAGCCCCGGCAGTGGTGTTTCCTGCTTGTCGGATGTTTTAGCTATCGCGGTTATTTTTCCGAACACAAGGCAGACGCGTATGCCAGGCAGCTGCAAGAGCAAGGCGATGATACCCATGTGGCAGGTGCCCGCGCCTATTCCACCCTGGGCTGGTTTGATGATCCGCTGCTCAACACCATGCTGTTACACGATGAGGCGCACCGTCTCGGTGTGTTGTTCCATGAGCTGGCGCATCAGAAGATCTATATCGACGACGATCCGGCGTTTAACGAAGGGTTTGCCGTGTTTGTTCAGCAAGTGGGTGTCCGGCGCTGGTTCGAGGCACAGGGCATGGACGAAGCAGCCGATCGCTATCAACAAACCGTGCAACGTCGTGCCCGGTTCCATGGGCTGCTGCTGGAGACCCGGGAAAAACTGGCGAAACTGTATGCCAGCGAGCAACCGGACAGGATCAAGCGCGAGCAAAAGCGGCAGCACTTTGCCGATCTCAAGCAGGCGTATCGACAGCTAAAACGGCAGTGGAACGGGTACGGCGGTTATGATGAATGGATGCAACAACCGCTGAACAACGCCCATCTGGCACTGGTTGCCACCTATCGCGAGCATGTGGCTCGCTTTGAAAGGTTGCTCGAGCAGCATAACGGCGATCTGGCGGCCTTCTATACGGCAGTAGAGCGGCTCGCAAAACTTCCCCCCGGGCAGCGAAAAGCCGCATTGCTCAATAACGTTGAATAAATGGAAAATCAGCTTACCCTCAATACTAAGTACTAAGTACTAAGTACTAAGTACTCAGAACTCAACATTATTGCTTTTGTAAATAAAACGGGGCGGTAAAAACCGCCCCAACTTCTTACTGCTTTATGGTTGTTTTTGTTAACCGGTCATACGCTGAACTTTTTCAGCTTCTTCGGAACAGCCACGTTCTTCAGCCGCACGTACTTGGGCAGGCCGTCCTTGTAGGGCGGATAGTCCTCGCCCTTGATCAACGGCAGCATGTAGTCGCGGCATTTTTTGGTGATCCCGAAGCCGTCGGTGGTGATGAAGTTTTTCGGCATCATCTTCTCGACATTGGCGACCTTGGAGAGCGGGGCCATGCCGACTTTCCATTTGAACGGTTTGTTGGAGATGCGGTCCACCGTGGGCATCACCGCATTGTGACCCTTGATGGCGAGCTGCACGGACGCCTTGCCCATGGCATAGGCCATATCCACATCGGTCTTGGAGGCGATATGACGCGCGGCACGTTGCAGGTAATCGGCGACGGCCCAGTGGTTCTTGTGACCGAGCTCGTTACCCACCATTTCGGCGATCACCGTGGCGGCACCGCCCAGCTGGGCGTGGCCGAAGGCGTCCTTGCGATCGGATTCGGCCAGAAAACGACCGTCGGGCCACTGTACCCCTTCGGAGACCACAACCGAGCAGTAACCGTGTTTTTTGACCATGTTGTCGACTTTGGCCAGGAATTTTTTCTGATCGAATTTGACTTCCGGGAAGAGGATGACGATCGGGATCTCGGTATCTTCACTGGAGGCCAGGCCACCGGCGGCGGCAATCCAGCCGGCATGGCGACCCATGACTTCTAGGACGAAAACCTTGGTTGAGGTCTTGGCCATGGATTGCACGTCGAAGCTCGCCTCGCGGGTGGAGACGGCGATGTACTTGGCCACCGAACCGAAGCCGGGGCAATTGTCGGTAATGGGCAGATCGTTGTCCACGGTCTTGGGTACATGAATCGCCTGTACCGGGTAGCCCATCTTCTCCGAGAGCATGGAGACCTTGTGACAGGTGTCGGCCGAGTCGCCGCCACCGTTATAGAAGAAGTAACCGATGTTGTGCGCTTCGAACACCTCGATCAGCCGTTCATATTCGCGGCGGTTGGCTTCCAGGCTCTTTAATTTATAACGGCAGGAACCAAAAGCGCCGGCGGGGGTGTGGCGCAGTGCCTTGATCGCGGAGGCAGACTCCTTGCTGGTATCGATCAGATCCTCGGTCAGCGCGCCGATAATGCCGTTGCGGCCGGCATAGACCTTGCCGATCTTGTTTTTGTTGTTGCGCGCGGTTTCGATCACGCCCGCGGCACTGGCGTTGATTACCGAAGTGACACCGCCGGATTGGGCGTAAAAGGCGTTTTTGGGCGCCTCTTTTTTCGTGCGCCGGGTACTGGTGGTCTTTTTCTTTGCAACTTTCTTTTTGGCCTTTTTCTTGGCAGCCATGTTCGGTTCCCCTTGTTAACTGGATATGGTGGTACGGGTTTTTGTCATAATCAAAACAACAATGCCTGCACGGAGCAGGCATTGTAAAAATTACGGATTGAACGCCCTGACCGGCTTATTCTGCAACGCAAGGCCGGTCTCCCCCCGCAGAGAGGCGATCAGACGATCGGCCGGCTTTGTACCGGCACCGAGCGGCTGTCTATACCGTTTTTGCAGGGTATTGTCGACGGCGCGGCGCTTCGCACTGTTGAAGCCCGGGGGCTGAGTCATGATTCCTGCTCCTTCAAGCAGATGGAAAGGCAAAGCATACCGCAATACCTCCAAAATTGCATGACGCCCTATTCTGAGCGCCTGAGATACGGGTGCAAGTGAACTTTTATATGGCCGGCAAAGCGAGCTTTATGATCTTTTGTCGCTATTTTGCAGATGTTGCTGGAGCAGGGCAAGACGTGCCTGCAGGCGTTCGCTGTCATCGCGCAACTGGTCAACCTCGCGCACGAACGCGTTGACCGCCTCGCGCGTGGCCAGCTGGCGGCTCTCCTGCTGCAGGTATTCGGCCAGGTTGCGGCCGAGAACCTGTCGGGCCTGCCGGCCCCATTGCTGCAGGCCGCGGAACACGTCCCCGATGTGGTGCGCTACCACGTCACCACTGAGGCGGCTGAGGTGTTCTTCCCAGTCGATCGCCAGGTTATCGAGCAGACGCTTGAAGGCTTGCCCGGTCTCCACGTCGCCACGGATAGTCACCTCGCCGGCGAACAGCACACGTCGGGCGTCACCGAAGCTCAGTTCGGCCAGGGCCAGTGGCGTGCCGCTGATCACCGTGTCCGCCTCTTCCACCGAGGTGCTCATGACCTGAATGCCGTCCCGACCCGGCCACAGCATCAGGGTGAGACCGGTACCCTGCAATTCGAGCGCGATGGTCTTGCCTTCGAACTGTTCCAGCCGGGCAAACGCCACCGGATCCAGGCGCAGGGCCTGGTTGAGCGCGGTTTCCACCGCCGCTTCGACGTAGACCAACCCTTCGGCCGCCAGGCTCATACTTTCACCCGCTCTTGCCACTGTTGCACGGTGAGATGACTGTCGTCGTCGATCACCTGAATCACCACACTGCCGGCCAGTTTGTCATGCAGCGCCTGTTTGCGTTTGTCGAAGGCGGCCCAGACAAAGCCGAGGTACAACGGCAGGGCCGAGAGGATATAAGCCAGGGCTCGAATGATCGCCTGGCGCAGGCCCAGCGGTTGCAAGGTGCGGGCGTCCACTACCCGGCAGTTGAGTAGCAGCTTGCCGGGTGTCGCCTGCCAGGTGCGCCAGAAGGCGACCACCGCGATAAACGGCAATACATAGGTCAAAAACAAATCGAGGAAGCCGTAACTGGCCAGCTCGCTACTGTCACCCAGCCACCAGCGCAGATAGCCGGGTCCGTAGGTCATCACCAGCAGGGGCAGGATCAGGGCGGTGTACAGAACGCTGTCGAGTACCAGTGCCAGAAGACGGCGCCAGAACCCGGCATACTGCGTTCTGGTCGCCGTGGCGCTCATAGTTTGTAGCCGCGATGCAGGGCGACGATCCCGCCGCTCAGGTTGTAATAGGCGCACTGCTCGAAGCCGGCCTCCTCCATCATCGCCTTGAGCGTCTCCTGATCCGGATGCTTGCGAATCGACTCGGCCAGATAGCGGTAACTGTCCGGATCATCGGCGAACAGCTTGCCGAGCAGGGGCAGGACCTTGAAGGAATAGGCGTCATAGATCGGATTGAGCGGCTTGATCACCGGCCTGGAGAACTCCAGCACCAGCAGCGGCTTGCCCGGCTTGAGGACCCGCAACATGGAGCGCAACGCGGCCTCCTTGTCGGTGACGTTGCGCAGGCCGAAGGCGATGGTGATCGCATCGAAATGGTTATCGGGAAACGGCAGACACTCGGCATTGGCCTGCACATACTGGAGATTGCCGACGATCCCGTCATTGACCAGCCGCTCGCGGCCCATTTTCAGCATGGAGTCGTTGATGTCGGCCAGGGTCACCGACCCCTGCGGCCCCACCATGCGCGAGAATTTTTCCGCCAGATCGCCGGTCCCGCCGGCCAGATCCAGCACATGATCCCCGCGCCGCACCCCGCTCATATCCAGGGTGTAACGCTTCCACAGCCGATGGACGCCCATCGACATCAGGTCATTCATCAGATCGTACTTGCCCGCGACCGAATGAAACACCCCCGCGACCTTGCGCACCTTCTCCTCGTAGGGAACTTCCTCAAAACCGAAATGGGTGGTCTTTTTCATAGTGGCGGGTTCACATCATCATGGACTGCTATAAATTCTACCCTATTCACCGTAAATTGCGACCTGGTGCCAACCGGGAGGTTATGCAAACTTTGCAAAACGTCGTCATACCGGGAGGGACGTTTTTCACCACGAAGTCACGAAGACTCGAAGTGTTATATTTTTCTTCGTGTCTTCGAGCCTTCGTGGTTAAGCTCTTCCTCGTCCCCAGGCCCTGTTTTAGGGCGTGTTCACATCCTCATGGACCGCTATAAATTCTACCCTATTCACCGTAAATTGCGACCTGGTGCTCCCCGGGAGGGCTTACAAACTTCGCAAAGCGTCAGCATATCGAGAGGTAGATTTTTCACCACGAAGTCACGAAGACTCGAAGTGTTATATTTTTCTTCGTGTCTTCGAGCCTTCGTGGTTAAGCTTTTCCTCGTAACTCGTCCCTAGGCCCTGTTTTTAAGGTGTTCGGGCTCGGGCCGCTCCTTGCCCGCTTCCTTGAGCCGATCCAGGTATTTCTGCCACAGCTCGTCGTAGTTCTTGCCCAGATTATAGAGCGTGTCCCAGGAGTAGATGCCGGTGTCGTGGTTGTCGTCGAAGAACAGCTGGATGGCGTAGTGGCCAACCTGTTCGATGCGCTCGATGTTCACGTCCTGCTTGCCGATCTGCAGTTTGTCCTGTCCCGGCCCATGGCCCTGGACCTCGGCGGAGGGGGAATAGACCCGCAGATATTCGGTGGGCAATTCGAAACGGCTGCCGTCGTCGAAGGCGATCTCCAGCACATGGGATGCCTGGTGCAAATTGATTTCGGTCGGTTTGATGTTGCTCATGCTTGATAACCTCTATAGTACGGTGAGTCTGTCCGGCGCGGCGCGCTTACAGAATATAACGACTCAGATCCTCATCTTGCGCCAGCTCGGCAAGATTTTCATCCACATAGTCGGCGCTGATTTTGACCTGCTCGCCGCCTCGCTCCGAGGCATCGAACGAAATCTGTTCCAGCAGGCGCTCCAGCATGGTGTGCAGACGCCGGGCGCCGATGTTCTCGGTGCGTTCGTTCACCTGCCAGGCGATCTCCGCCAGGCGGTGAATGCCTTCGTCGGTGAATTCGAGGCTGACATCCTCGGTATACAACAGCGCGCGATACTGTTCGGTCAGCGAGGCATCGGGCTCGGTGAGGATGCGCACGAAATCTTCGGTCGTCAGTGGTTCCAGTTCCACCCGGATCGGAAAGCGGCCCTGCAGTTCGGGGATCATGTCCGAGGGCTTGGACAGATGGAACGCGCCCGAGGCGATAAACAAGATGTGGTCGGTGCGCACCATGCCGTACTTGGTGCTGATGGTGGAGCCTTCCACCAGCGGCAACAGATCCCGCTGTACCCCTTCGCGGGAGACATCGGTGCCGGAGCTCTCGCTGCGCTTGGCGATCTTGTCCATCTCGTCGAGGAAGACGATGCCGTGTTGTTCCACATTGTCCACCGCCTTGACCTTGATCTCCTCTTCGTTGACCAGCCGGGCGGCCTCCTCGTCGGTCAGCGCCTTGAGCGCCTGATGGATCGGCATCTTGCGGGTCTTGGTGCGCTGGCCGGACATGTTCTGGAACATGCCCTGTAACTGATTGGTCATCTCTTCCATGCCGGGCGGGGCCATGATCTCCACGCCCATGGGTGCCGCGCTGACCTCGATCTCGATCTCCTTGTCGTCCAGCTCCCCCTCGCGCAGCTTTTTGCGGAATTTCTGGCGGGTGGCGTTTTCCTGCTCCGGTCCGCCGCTTGGCTCCGGCTCGCCACCGAACCCCACGCTGCTGCGCGCCGGCGGCAGCAGGATGTCCAGTACCCGCTCCTCGGCGGCATCGGCGGCCCGGTGACGGACCTTGTCCATCTCCTGTTCGCGGGTGATCTTGATGGCGATCTCGACCAGATCGCGGATAATCGACTCCACATCACGCCCGACATAGCCGACTTCAGTGAACTTGGTCGCTTCGATCTTGATAAACGGGGCATTGGCCAGGCGTGCCAGGCGGCGGGCGATCTCGGTCTTGCCCACCCCGGTGGGGCCGATCATCAGGATATTCTTGGGCGTGATCTCGTTGCGCAGTTCGGGATCCACACAACTGCGCCGCCAGCGGTTACGCAGAGCAATGGCCACCGCCCGTTTGGCGGCGGACTGACCGATAATGTGTTTGTCCAGCTCCTGGACAATTTCGCGGGGCGTCATCTGGGACATGCAGGGGCCTTGATTAGAGTCGGGTTTCAGGTGTCGAGTTCTTCGATGACCAGATTATGGTTGGTATAGATGCAGGTGTCGGCGGCGATATTCAAGGCCTTCTCGGTAATTACGCGGGCATCGAGTTCGGTATTCTCCAGCAAGGCCCGGGCCGCCGCCTGGGCGTAGGGGCCGCCGGAGCCGATCGCTACCAGCGCATGTTCCGGCTCGACCACATCGCCGTTGCCGGAGATGACCAGCATGGCGTCCTTGTTGGCCACGGTGAGCAGGGCCTCGAGCCGGCGCAGGGCGCGGTCGGTGCGCCAGTCCTTGGCCATCTCCACGGCGGCGCGCACCAGGTTGCCGGAGTGTTTCTCCAGCTTGCCCTCGAAGTATTCAAACAGGGTAAAGGCGTCGGCGGTGCCGCCGGCAAAGCCGGCCAGCACCTTGCCGTGGTAAAGCCGGCGCACCTTGCTGGCGTTGCCCTTCATCACCGTGTCGCCAAAACTGACCTGGCCATCGGCGCCCAGCACCACCTTGTTGTCGCGCCGCACGCAGAGCACTGTCGTACCGTCGAACTGTTTCACCGCCTGCTCCTGTCGCTGTCACGGGGGCGGGCATTGTACACCAGGGAGAGTGACAAAAAACCCTGCGGCTCAGGCGGGACTATCCGCAGCCGGAGTCACCCCGTGTCGTCGGAACCAGTGGGTGGCCCCGGCGGCGGTGACGATGCACCACACGGCAAATACCGCCCCGGGCAGCGCGGTCTGGGGCTGATCGGCGAAATGGGCCAGCGCCAGAACGACCCCCAGTCCGGCGTTCTGCATGCCGATCTCGATCGCCAGGGTCAGACGCCGGCGCCGATCGAAGCCGTACAGTCGTGCCAGGGCCCAGCCCCCGGCATAGCCCAGGGCGTTGAGCAGGATGACCAGCCCCAGCACCGACAGACCGTAATCCTGCATGGCCAGGGCGTTGTGGCTGACCGCGTTGGCCATGGCGTAGGCGCAGATGATAATAATCGCGCCGGCCGCGATCCCCGGCGCCACGTCGCGGGCGGTCGCCAGATGGCGACCCAGGTAAGGTTGCAGCCATAAACCCAGCCCGATGGGCAGCACCACGGTGATCACGATGGTGCGCATCATCGCCGCGAAGGGGATCGGAAGAAATTGTCCCCCCAGCCACTCCACCAGTGCCGGGGTCAGCATTGGCGAGAGCAGGGTGGAGACCGTGGTCATGGCGATCGACAGGGCCACCGCCCCGCCGGCCAGATAGACCATCACATTGCTGGCCATCGCACCCGGCGCAGAGCCGACAATAATAAAGCCCAGCGCCAGCGCCGGCGGCAGATCTGCCAGGGTGACGATTCCGAACGCCAGCAACGGCATTAGCACATATTGTGTCGCCACGCCCTGGGCGATCTGCAACGGCTGTTTGAGCGTCGTTACCAGCTCGTCGCGATCCAGGGTCACGCCCACCGCCAGCATGGTCGCCGCGAAGAGCCAGATGAAGATCGGCTTGAAGATCAAAAACAGCGGCGGATACCACCAGGCCATTGCCGCCGCGATCAAAGTCAGTGGTGCGAGGGCGTTGGCGATGAAACGGAAAATAAACATGCGGGCAGTTTACTGATAAGTCGGTGAGAACTCAGCACAACAATGTATGTTTTGCGGCAGATTATTTTCTGCGGCCACTGGCCTGTTCGATTAAGACGTTGGCGATTTTGAAAGTCGCAGGCTTTCAGCTGACAGTTAGCAGAAAAAGGCTATGCGGGTTGTGTTTTGTCATGTTTTAAAAGGATGATCGGAAAGCTGATACCGTATGGCTGAAAGTATCCTTGATACAGGCCGGGAAGTTGGTACAGGCTGTACCAACTTCCTGATTGTTTAAGTCACCCGGTCAAGTGGTCGCAATCGCTTCTGTTCTCAGCCGTTGGCGCCCGGCGGCTCTTTGATCAGATCGCTGTCCCTGTCGGCCAGGCGGGCGATGAGTTTGTCCAGGCCATCGCGGCGGATCTCATCGTTGAAGCTGTTGCGATAGGTCGTGATCACGCTGACCCCCTCGACGGAGACATCGTAGACCTTCCAGCCTTTGTCGGTCAGGTGCATGTGATAGTTGACCGGGATGCTGTCGCCGCCTGGCGGATGGACGCGCGAGCGCACGGTGACGTCGTCACTATCGGCCTCGGCGCGTACCGGCTGGAAGCGAATGAGATCTTCATCCACCGTATTTTCACTCAGGTAATCGGCCAGGGCAGTGGAATAAAAGCGCAGCAGCATGCCACGGAAGTGGCGCATGAAGTTGAGCTTCTGCTCCTTGCTGGCGGTGCGCCAGTGCTTGCCCAGGACCCAGCGCGAGGCGGTGAGCAGATCAATATGGGGCAACAACAGCTCCTCGACCAGCTCCTCGACGACCTTGGGGTCCGCTTTGATCTCGTCGCGGCGCGCGTTGGTGGCCTGGACCATCTCCCGGGCGACCTCTTCCAGAATCTGCCGGGCTTTATCGGGCTCGTCGGCAGCGGTTACGCTCTGGGCCGGCAGCGACAGGAAAAGGGCCAGCAGCAGCGCGCTGAACAGACGGGGCAGGCGCAACAGGAACGTGCGACGGTGGTTCGGGCTGGCAGTAAGGATATTCATGGCGCGCGGCTCCCGTTTAAAATCAGTGTGGGTTACGATATGCTCAATCAGCACAAGCTTATTATATCGTCGATGTAACTTCGATACCTGGATGGGGTATCAGTTCACTTTATTACAGGAGAGGCAGGTGGCCCAGATTGAGACCGGACGCGGCCGTTTTCCCGGGGTGCGTATGCGTCGCATGCGCCGCGACGATTTTTCCCGTCGGTTGATGCGCGAGTCGCAGCTGAGCGCGGATGATCTGATTTACCCCCTGTTTGTGCTCGAGGGTGAAGGTCAGCGCGAGCCGGTGGCCTCCATGCCGGGGATCGAGCGGGTCAGTATCGACGAATTGCTGCGCGAGGGTGAGCAGCTGCTCGAGCTGGGCATCCCCGCCGTTGCCCTGTTTCCGGTGACCCCTGCCGGGGTCAAATCCGACGACGCTCGCGAGGCCTACAATCCCGACGGCCTGGCCCAGCGCGCGGTGCGTGCGCTCAAGGAACAGCTGCCGGAACTGGGCGTCATCACCGACGTGGCGCTGGATCCCTTCACCACCCACGGCCAGGACGGGCTGATCGACGCCAGCGGCTATGTGCTCAACGACGAGACCGTCGAGGTGCTGGTCAAACAGGCCCTGTCCCACGCCGAGGCCGGCGCCGACGTGGTCGCCCCCTCGGACATGATGGACGGGCGTATCGGCCGGATCCGCGAGGCGCTGGAGGGCGCTGGTCACATTCATACCCGGATTCTGGCCTATTCGGCCAAGTATGCCTCCAGCTTCTACGGCCCGTTTCGCGACGCGGTCGGCTCGGCGGCCAATCTGGGCGGTGGCAACAAGTACAGCTACCAGATGGACCCGGCCAACAGCGATGAGGCACTGTGGGAGGTGGCGCTGGATCTCGACGAGGGGGCCGACATGGTGATGATCAAGCCCGGCATGCCCTATCTGGATATCGTGCGCCGGGTAAAAGACGAATTTGGCGCGCCGACCTACGTCTACCAGGTCAGCGGCGAATACGCCATGCTGATGGCCGCGGCACAAAACGGCTGGCTGGACGAAAAAGCGGTGATCCTCGAGTCCCTGCTCGGCTGCAAGCGCGCCGGGGCCGACGGGATTCTCACCTATTTTGCCAAGCGCGCGGCCCAGTGGCTGAAAGCGGAGTGAGATCCGGATAATCTCCTTAAGATCCAGTTACTTGCAGCTCACTCGCAGACGGGCGCTATGTGGACACCGCGAACAGGCCGGTTGCCAGTTAAATCGATGCTCACAGACTGTTGATATTCCGGAATAGGCCGTTATACTTCGCGCGTTCATGCCGGCTTTCGTTGGCCCGCATGCGCAACTGACCGCAAGCCCATAACGCAAGGTAGTTAGCATGCCCCGAAGTTATATCTCTGGCCTGTTCGGCACCTCCCCCATTTCCCCATTACAGCAGCACATGGCCAAGGTACAGGCCACGGTGGAGGAGTTGTTGCCCTTTTTCCAGGCGGCGCTGGTTGAGGACTGGGAAAAAGCCGAATCCATGCAGCAACTGATCGCCGTTCGCGAGGACGAGGCCGATGCGCTCAAGCGCGAATTACGACTCAAGCTGCCCCACGGACTGTTCATGCCGGTCTCACGCCGCGATTTGCTGGAAGTGCTGACCATGCAGGATCGCATCGCCAACAAGGCCAAGGACATCGCCGGGCTGATGCTGGGGCGCAAGATGCGCTTCCCCGACACCATGCATGCACCCCTGCTGGATTTTGTCGATCGTTGTTCCGATGCGACCGCCCAGGCCCAGACCGCCATCAATGAGCTGGACGAGCTGGTCGCTACCGGTTTCGGCGGGAATGAAATCGATCTGGTGGAGTCGATGATCGACAAGCTCGATACCATCGAAAGCGATACCGACGATATTCAGGTCGCGGTGCGCGCCATACTGTTCAAAATGGAAAAGGATCTTCCCCCTGTCGACGTGATGTTCATGTACCGGGTTCTTGACTGGATCGGGGATCTGGCGGATCTGGCGCAGCGCGTCGGCAGCCGGCTTGAGTTGATGCTGGCCCGATAAAAATAACAACAAGGGGAAGATGATGGAATTCGGTATTACCTTCATTATTCTGGCGTGTGTCTTCGGTCTGTTCATGGCCTGGGGTGTGGGCGCCAACGACGTGGCCAATGCCATGGCTACCTCGGTCGGCTCCAAGGCGCTGACCATCAAGCAGGCGATCATCATCGCTGCGGTGTTTGAATTTCTCGGCGCCTTTCTGGCCGGCGGCCAGGTCACTGCGACGATTCGCAAGGGCATGATCGATGCGGAAATGATGGCCGGCTCACCGGAGTTACTGGTCTATGGCATGCTGGCCGCCCTGCTGGCTGCCGGTATCTGGCTGCTGATTGCCAGCCGCGCCGGCTGGCCGGTCTCCACCACCCACTCCATTGTTGGCGCCATTGTCGGTTTTGCCGCGGTCGGGCTGGGGATCGAGGCGGTTCACTGGGCCAAGGTCGGCACCATCGTTATGAGCTGGGTGATCTCGCCGGTGACCTCGGGCGCCATCGCCTTTCTCCTGTTCCTCAGTGTACAAAAGCTGATCTTCAATACCAGCGATCCTCTGGCCAACGCCCGGCGTTATGTCCCGTTGTATATTTTTCTGGTCGGCTTCATCGTCACCCTGGTCACCATGTTCAAGGGACTCAAGCACGTCGGCCTGGAACTGAGCATGCTTCAGAATTACATGGTTGCCATTGTGGTGGGTCTCATTATCATGGGGATCGGGATTTATTTTATCCGCCGGCTGAAGTTCGATCCCGATGCGGACCGCGAGTACCACTTCACCAATGTGGAGAAGGTCTTCGGCATCCTGATGATGGTCACCGCCTGCGCCATGGCTTTTGCGCACGGCTCCAACGATGTGGCCAATGCCGTCGGTCCGCTGGCAGCGGTAGTCAGCATTGTGCAAAACGATGGCGAGGTGACCCAGCGCTCGTTGATGGCGCCGTGGATCCTGCTGCTCGGTGGGATCGGGATCGTGGCCGGGCTGATGATGTACGGCCACAAGGTGATCGCCACCGTCGGCCAGGGCATCACCGAACTGACCCCGAGCCGCGGTTTTGCCGCCACCCTGGCTGCGGCGACTACCGTGGTCGTTGCCTCCGGCACCGGCCTGCCCATCTCCACCACCCATACCCTGGTGGGTGCCGTACTTGGTGTCGGCATGGCGCGCGGGATCGCGGCGGTCAACATGGGCGTGGTGCGTACCATTTTCATGTCCTGGATCGTCACCCTGCCTGCCGGTGCGATTCTGGCCATTTTCTTCTTCTTTATGTTCAAGGGCATCTTCGGCGGCTAGTCGGTTGATGGGAATAGATATGCCGACATGAGCGATCTGTTTGATTTCAGCCGCCGCCACGACGACTATGCCGTTATGGGCAATCCGGTGGCACACAGCAAGTCACCGCGCATTCATGCCCTGTTTGCCGAGCAGACCGGCGAGCCGGTGCATTACGAAGCCATTCAGGTGGATCCCGGTGGTCTGCCCCAGGCGGTGGGGAATTTCGACGCCAACGGCGGCAAGGGGCTGAACATCACGGTTCCCTTCAAACAGGAGGCCTGGGAGCTGGTCAATGAGCGCAGCGAACGGGCCGAGCGTGCCGGCGCGGTCAATACCATCAAATTCGATAACGGTACGCTGTACGGCGACAACACCGACGGTATCGGTCTGGTTAACGATCTGCTCAACCATCGGATCCCGATCAGGGATAAAAAGGTATTGCTAATGGGTGCCGGCGGTGCCGCGCGCGGAGTACTCGCCCCGCTGCTGGCCGAACAGCCGGCGCAACTGGTGATCGCCAACCGCACCGCCGAAAAGGCCCGGGAGCTGGCCGGGGCCTTCAACGATCTGGGCAGCATTGAAGGCAGTGGCTACGAGGCGCTGGAAGACAAACAGTTCGATTTGGTGATCAACGCCACCGCCGCCAGTTTACAGGGCGAACTGCCGCCACTGCCCGACAACCTGCTCGCCGATGGCGCGGCCTGTTACGACATGATGTACGGCACCGCGCCGACCCCCTTCATGCAGTGGGCCAGCGCGCATGGCGCCGCCACCGTACTGGACGGTCTGGGCATGCTGGTGGAACAGGCCGCCGAGTCCTTCTATATCTGGCGCGGGGTGCGCCCCGAGACCCAACCCGTCATCGAACAACTGCGCCGGGAGCTGGCCTCTTAGGTAGTTTGGTGGAAGAAACGCGGAGGCGCAGAGTCGCGGAGAACAATTTGAATGAAGGGTCACCCGGGCAACATGGCGAACAGGATATTGATAACAGCCTTATTGCCATCATTACTATAATTGTCTCGTTGCTTGTTCTGGATTGCGTAACAAACAACGATTTCCCGGATGTGCGTATAAAATTATTGTTAGGACTGTCGATATAACCATCATGGCAGTGGATTGGTATCTGTTTAAACTTCGCGATAAGTCCAAAAAATAATCATTTTCTTTCTCTGCGCCTCCGCGACTCCGCGTCCTCTGCGTTATTTCCAGTAACCTCAGCGACTACTCGCGCGCCGTTGACGAAAGACAAACAGGCTATAGATCAGTACGTTTAATATGATCAGCCCGATACCGATCAGGATCTGCATTTCGTAGGTCAATCCGGGCGGGTAGATGATCGGGATGAGGTAGTGGTTGATGAAGCCGCCCTCATACAACCGCAGCCCGGCCAGTTGGCGAAAGGTTTTTTCCAGCGGGGTAAGCGGACAGTAACCACCGCTGAACTGGATGTAGATCCCCCAGAACAACGCAGGAAGGTGCAGCCAGATCAGTTTCGGCCAGCGCAGCAGTAACAGCGCACCGACAGCCACAAAGACCACGAACAGAAAATGCAGCAGAACCGTGAGCTCAGCCAGTAGCAGATAGAGGGTGGAGGACATAGTCCCGATCTTCCTGCTGGTTGCGTTTGCGCAGCGGATTGCTGGTGCATTGCGCTGCGTGGGCGTAATCGATATAGCGGTACATCAGGTGTTCGTCGCGCCCGGCGGGTATGCCGAGGCGGGTGGTCTGAATGATCGTCCCGGGCCGGTAACCGACATCGTCGAGATAGAAGTGTTGCGTATCGAACTGCTGCTGATCCCAGCGGTCGACCTTGAGCCCCAGTGCCGCACATAACAGTGTTTGACCGCTGCACAGTTTCGCCTCGAGCCGTAATTTGCCGGAGCTCTTGACGGGATTGAGGCGTTGCATGAGCTTGAGATTGTCGCGGGGTGAGGTGCGGTCGAAATGGACGACAGCGGACTTGATCAGCACCGCATTGCCCTTGCCACGGGCACTGATGTTCAGCGAATCGCCGCCGCGTGCGTAGTACATGTAAATGGTGCCCGGCGGCATGAACATCGCGGCCCGTTTGGGGGTATAGCCCTGCGAGGAGTGGCTGCCACGCTCGGCAAGATAATAGGCCTCGGTTTCGATGATGCGGCAGGCGAGCCAGTGGTCCCGCCCCTGATCATGATAGCGATGGCGGATGACCTTGCCGAGCAGTGCCCGGGCCAGCTCGCAGGGCGCTTGATCGAAAAAGGCCGGCGTCAGTCGTGCCATGGTCTGTCAGGATTGCTGGTGTCGGTTTTTCAGTCGAACATAGTGCCGGGCGGAATAGACAATCAGGTCCCGCTCCTCGTCGCTCAGCTCCCGTACCCTGCGCGCCGGGCTGCCCAGCCACAGACCGCTCTCCAGTTCCTTACCGGGCGTCACCAGCGAGCCGGCACCGATGATGGTGTGCTCAGGAATGACCGCTCCGTCCATGATGGTTGCGCCCATGCCGATCAGACAATTGTCCGCAATGCTGCAGCCGTGCAGGATGACGCGATGGCCGACCGTGACGTTGTCGCCCACATTCAGCGCGTAACCGCCGGGGTTGTGTGGTCCGTCGTGGGTCACATGCAGCACCGAATTGTCCTGGATGTTCGTACTGGCGCCGATGCGAATGATATTCACATCACCGCGAATCACTGCAAACGGCCAGACGGAGCTATCCTTGCCGATCACCACATCCCCGATCACCAGCGCCGACTCATCGACATAGACGTCCGGATGCAGATCCGGCATAACCTCTTCAAAGTCCCTGATTGCCATATTCCCTTACTCCTCTCAATCCGTTCTCACCACGAAGGCGCGAAGACTCGAAGGAAATAAATATGTAAATCTTCGGGACTTCGTGTCTTCGTGGTGAATGTTTTCATCACGACTTCCTATCTCAAAGTCACCAGTTCCTCGGAACTGGTGGGATGAAGCGCGACGCAGTTGTCGAAGTCTTTCTTGGTCGCGCCCATTTTGATCGCTACGCCGAAGCCCTGCAGCATTTCGTCGGCGCCCATGCCGATGATATGACAACCGACCACTTTTTCCTCGGCGCCGACGCAGACCAGTTTCATGGCGGTGCGCTGCGGATGGGGACTGAAGGCGTGGTACATGGCGGTGAAGCCGGTCTGGTAGATCTTGACCGCGTCGCCGTGGACTTCACGGGCCTCGTCCTCGGTCAGGCCGATGGTGCCGATAGGCGGATGGGTAAACATCACCGTCGGGATGTTTTCGTAGTCGAGCCGGCGTTCGGGCATGTTGTTGAACAGCCGATCCGAGAGGCGGCGTGATGCGGCGATCGCCACCGGGGTGAGCTGGGCCTTGCCGATGACATCGCCGACGGCATAGACGCCCTCGACATTGGTCTGCTGGTACGCATCGGCCGGGATGGTGCCATCGTTGTTGTACTGTACGCCGGCGGCATCCAGGTCGAGATCAGCGGTATTGGGCGCGCGGCCGATGGCCCAGATCAGGCAATCATAATCTTCCAGGGTAACCCCGCTCTGGCAGTGAATGGTCAGCGTGCCGTCGTTCTGCTTCTCCACCCGTTCCACGTTAACCCGCGACATGATGTTGACCCCGGCGTTCATCATCTCTTCCATCAGGGTCTCGCGCAGCATGGCGTCGAAGTCGGAGAGAAAATGGTCCCGGCGCAACAGCATGCTGACCTCGCTGCCGAGGCTGTTAAGCACGCCGGCCAGCTCCACTGCGATATAACCGGCACCGACTACTGCCACCCGTTTGGGTTGCTCCTTCAGGGCAAAAAAGCCGTCGGAGGTGATGCCGTGCTCGGCGCCGGGCACGTCCGGCACCACGGGATAGCCGCCGGGGGAAATGACGATATGATCGGCGGTGTATCGCTCGCCGTCCACGTCCAGGGTGTGGGGATCGGTAAAACGGGCCGTCCCCTGGATGTGCTCGATGTTGGAATCCTTCAGGTAGTTGCCGTACCAATCAGTAATACCGTTGATATAGCCCTCGCGCGCCTCGACCAGTTTGCCCCAGTCGAACTGGTTGAGGCTGACGTCAAAACCGTAACCGCTGGCATCCTGGAGGGTCTCGGCAACGCCGGCGGCAAACCACATGACTTTTTTGGGCACGCAGCCGACATTGACGCAGGTGCCGCCCAGTTTGTTGTTTTCGATGACGGCGGTTGTTTTGCCGTATTCGGCGGCGCGTTCGGCGGCGGAAAGCCCGCCGCTGCCCGCACCGATGGAGATCAGATCAAAGTGTTTACTCATAGCAAGGAACTCACTGCTGCGATTGGGGTGAATTTGCCTGAAAAATGACAGGGTCTTACGGGTAGAGACAACATTATATATTGATTGTAAAATCCTGCATCCATTTATGAAGCGAAAGCGGGAAGTAGAGAATGAGTGATTCCATCACCCTGTCCGATGACCTGATCCATGGCGTTTACAATGTCATCGCGCAACACGACGCCGATGTGGAAAAGAACATGATGCTGGCGCTGCAATACCTGTCCGCAATCTCCGGCTATCTGGCCGCCGGTCACCCCGGTGGCGCAAACGAACGCGATGAGGTGATCGATCAGCTGGCCGCCTTTGCCAAGCACGTGGCCGCCCAGGAGGCGGAGGATTCGGCGGGACAGCAGCAATCGGCGCCGGCCGCACCCAAAGGACAGAGCGTGCAAACAGATGATCCTGCTGTGGGGATCTGGAAACCGGAATAAGTCTGACGCCGCGGCAAGCCGGCCATTGCGGCTTGCCAATCCAGGATCCTGCCTGCCGTTATGCGATATGGCCCGATGTTCATCGCGCGTGTCGCAAGCGGGAAATAGAAAACGGGGGTACAAGCGCCCTGACGGGTTAGTACCTTCATTATTCCTGTCAAACGACGTTGATTTGGGTCCGGGCGGTGCCCGGCGCGTCGCCGCTGATCCCGTCTTTGATGTCGACCCCGTTCGCTTCCACCCGGGCCCGGCTGATGATCCGGTTGCCGCGCCCGGCGGAGACGGCCTCCGGTCGGATGGGGACCGGGATCGGCATGTCGATTCCCGGGCCATAAACGTGCCGGGCTCAGCCCGGCTATACGGATGGGCGAGTTCATTTTATTCCCGGATTTTTCAGGGTTCCAGCGGCGGCTGCTCCAGTCGTTCGAGCTGCTCGCGCAGGGTATTGAGCTGTTCTTCCCAGTAGCGGGGGGTATTGAACCAGGGAAAGTGCATGGGAAAGGCGGGATCGTGCCAGCGCCGGGCCAGCCAGCCGCTGTAGTGAATCAGTCGCAGGCCGCGCAACGCCTCGATCAGGCGTAATTCCAGGGCGTTGAAGTCGTAAAACTGGCTGTAGCCCTCCAGCAGCAGGCCCAGCTGACGGGTCATATCGCTCCGATCGCCGCTGAGCAGCATCCACAGATCCTGCACTGCCGGTCCGATCATGCAGTCATCGAGATCGACAAAATGGGGTCCCTGTTCGGTCCAGAGGATGTTGCCGGGATGGCAGTCGCCGTGCAGGCGAATCGGTTCCACCCAGTCGGCAACTTCCCGCCAGATGCTTTCGATCTCCCCGAGTAACTGCTCGGCGGCCTGGCGATAATTATGTTCCAGCTCGGGCGGGATGAAGCCGTGCTCGATCAAATAGTGATAGGGGCCGGTGCCGAGCAGCTCGATGTTCAGTCGGGCTCGGTGGCGGAACAGGCGCTGGCTGCCGCAGGCGTGGATGCGGCCCAGCATGCGGCCCAGCCAGCGCAGGTGCTCGGGATCTTCCAGTTCGGGCGGGCGGCCGCCGCGCCGCGGATAGAGGGCCAGCCGGTAATCGGCGTAATGCAACAGGGTCCCGCCCGCGGCCAGTGGCAGCGGGGCGACCACCGGGATTTCCAGCTCCGCCAGCTCCCGGGCAAAGGCGTGCTCTTCGAGGATCGCCGCGTCGCTCCAGCGGCCGGGGCGATAGATCTTGGTGACCAGGAAACTGCCGTCATCCAGGCCGACCTGGTAGACGCGGTTTTCATAACTGTTGAGGGCCAGCAGGGCACCGCTGGCTTGAAATCCGCAGGCCTCGACAGCATCCAGTATGAGGCTCGGTGTCAGGTTGGCGTACGGCAGGGCGGTGTCAGGCAATTCTGTCTCCAACCCCACAGGCGGTTACGGTTCATGCTAAATTATGGCGCGTCACGTCGCGCCCCGGCTCACCCACACAGTATCAGACAGGTAACCTATTGATGTCCAATCCGCTTCTTGAAATGCCCGCCCTCCCCGCCTTCGGCCGGATCGCCCCGGAACATGTTGAACCGGCGATCGATACCCTGTTACAGCAAAACCGGGAACAGCTGGCGCAGTTGCTGGCGCAGAACGAAGTTTATACCTGGAAGAACCTGATCCAGCCCCTGGAAGAGATGGACGATCGGCTGGATCGGGCCTGGTCGCCAGTCAGTCATATGAACTCGGTGGTCAACAGCGACGCGTTGCGCGAGGCGTACAACGCCTGCCTGTCGAAACTCAGTGACTACGCCACGGAACTGGGGCAGAACGAACAGCTCTATGCCGCCTACAAGGCGATTGCCGATTCGCCCGGGTATGAACAGCTGGAGGCAGCGCAAAAAAAGATTATCGACAACGCCCTGCGCGATTTTCATCTCTCTGGCGTGGATCTGCCCCCCGACAAGAAACAACGTTACAAGGAAATCCAGCAACGGCTCTCCAGCCTGACTACCAAATTCGAGGAGAACCTGCTGGATGCGACGCACGCCTGGTACAAACCGATCACCGACGAGGCCCAACTGGCCGGTCTGCCCGACTCGGCCCGGGCCATGGCCAAACAGGCCGCCGAAGAGAAAGGGCTGGACGGCTGGGTGTTTACCCTGGACTTTCCGTCCTATTACGCAGTGATGACCCATGCCGCCGATCGCGCCCTGCGCAGCGAGATGCACGAAGCCTATGTGACCCGGGCCTCGGATCAGGGGCCCAACGCGGGCCAGTGGGACAACTCCGCGGTGATGGACGAGATCCTCGCCCTGCGCCATGAACTGGCGCAGTTGCTCGGTTTTGCCAATTATGCCGAACGTTCTCTGGCGACCAAGATGGCCGAGTCGCCGCAACAGGTATTGTCCTTTTTGCACGATCTGGCCCGGCGGGCCAAACCGGTGGCGGAACAGGATCTGGCCGAACTGGGCGAATTTGCCCGCCAGCAGCACGGCCTGGACAAGCTCGAACCCTGGGACATCGCCTACTATTCGGAAAAACTGCGCCAGCACAAGTACGCCATCTCCCAGGAAGATCTCAAACCCTATTTTCCCGAAACCCGGGTGATCCCCGGCATGTTCGAGGTGGTCAAACGGCTCTACGGTATTGCGATCAACGAGGTCGAGGGCGTCGAGACCTGGCACCCGGATGTCCGTTTCTACGAGATCCGCGACGCCGGGGGTGAGTTGCGTGGTCAGTTCTATCTGGATCTCTATACCCGGGCGAAAAAACGCGGCGGCGCCTGGATGGACGATTGTCGCGGCCGGCTGCGCCACACCGGCGGCGAGCTGCAGACGCCGGTGGCCTATCTGACCTGCAACCTGACACCGCCGGTCGGCGACCAGCCTGCACTCTTTACCCACGATGAGGTGATCACCCTGTTCCATGAATTCGGTCACGGCCTGCACCACATGTTGACCCGGGTCGATCATATCGGTGTGTCGGGCATCAACGGGGTGGCCTGGGACGCGGTGGAGCTGCCCAGCCAGTTCATGGAGAACTGGTGCTGGGAGCGCGAGGCACTGGATTTGATCGCTGCCCATTATCAAACCGGTGAACCAATACCGGATGAGCTGTACCGCAAGATGTATGCTGCGAAGAATTTCCAGGCCGGCATGTTGATGGTGCGCCAGCTGGAGTTCTCGCTGTTCGACTTTCGTCTGCATCTGGAGTACGACCCGCAACAGGGCGGGCGGATTCAGACGATTCTCGATCAGGTGCGCGAGGAGGTGTCCGTGGTCAGGCCGGCACCGTATAATCGCTTCCAGCACGGTTTCGCGCACATTTTTGCCGGCGGTTATGCGGCAGGTTACTACAGCTACATGTGGGCCGAGGTATTATCGGCGGATGCCTTCTCCCTGTTCGAGGAGAACGGGATTTTTGATCGTCCAACCGGCGAGCATTTCCTGAACTCAATACTGGAGCAAGGCGGCACTCGGGAGCCAATGGATCTGTTTGTCAATTTCCGCGGTCGCGAGCCGCAGATCGAAGCCCTGTTGCGACATACCGGAATTGCCGCCTGAGCGAACGTTGCTCATCCCCGGGCAGAGAGAAGTGTGACGTACCCCTAACGAATAATCCGGAATCCGACAGAATGAAAAAATGCCTTCAGTTGTTCTCGCTCATCCTGCTGGTCGCGATGGTTTCACCGGCCCTGGCGAAAACCGAGTATGTCTCCGACCAGCTCGAAATCGATCTGTATCAACAACCCAGTATTAACAGCACCGTTACCGGCAAACTGTCCATCGGTGACAGTGTGGAAGTGTTGCAGGAGCAGGGTGAATTTAAACGGATCACTCTGGACAACGGTGATCAGGGCTGGGTTCGGGCACAGTACCTGGGCGAAGAGCCACCGCAAACGGCACAAGACGATCAGCTGGCCAGCAAGAACGAACAGTTGAGCAGGCAGCTTGAAGAGAGAAATCAGCAACTGAAAAAAGTTCAGAGTGATCTGCAAGCCCGTCGGGACGAGCTGTCCAATGCCAGGACCACCATCGACAAGCTGGAAAAACAGATCGAGGCCGGAGCCGAGGGTAAAGTGAGCCGTGAGGCGCAACAGCAGAAACTGGCGGAAAAAGATCGTCGGATCGAGCAATTGCAGAGTGAGATCGACAATCTGAAAGAGAAGTTAGCGACAAAGCAGGTAGCATCGCAAGAGCCCGGAATGGAACTGTCCGAAGTGGAACAGTATCGGGAGCAACTGGAACGGCAGTCAAAACGCAACGAGGATCTGCAGGCACGTATCGACCTCGCCCGGGAGTTTCTGACCCGTGAAGAGCTGCCCAGTGCCGAAGAGATAGAAAAGTGGCGGCCTTCTCTGCCCGGCTGGTACTGGGGGACGTTATTGATGGTACTGATTATCGGTATTGTCGGAGGAATTGGCTGGATGGATTATCGCCTGCGCCGACGTCACGGTGGTTTCCGCGTCTAGCGATTCAGTCCGATGCTGACGGTCGCCAGCTGGAACGTCAATTCCCTGCGGGTGCGCCTGCCCCAGGTACTCGACTGGCTGGCCACCAACCGGCCGGATCTGCTCGCCCTGCAGGAGACCAAATTGCAGGATGCGCACTTTCCGGTGGCCGAACTCAACGCGGCCGGCTACAACGTGGTCGCCAATGGTCAGAAAACCTATAACGGTGTCGCACTGCTCTCTCGCCAACCCTTGCAGGCGGAAGAGGTGGCGCGTGAGTTGCCTGACTTCGACGACCCGCAGCGCCGGGTGCTGGCGGCAACCTGTGGCGATCTGCGCGTGATCAATCTGTATGTGCCCAATGGCGCCGAGGTCGGCTCGGACAAGTTCCGTTACAAGCTCGATTGGCTCGATGCATTGACTGCCTATCTGCAACAACAACGAGAGCGTTATCCAAATCTGGTAGTCGTCGGTGACTTTAATATCGCCCCGGAAGATCGCGATGTCCATGATCCGCAGGCCTGGCAAGGCTCGGTCCTGGTCAGCGAACCGGAGCGGGAAAAGTTTCGTCAATTACTGGCACTGGGGTTCAAGGACAGTTTTCGGCTGTGCGATCAATCCGAAGGCGCCTATAGCTGGTGGGACTATCGCGCCGCCGCCTTTCGTCGCAACCTCGGCCTGCGTATCGATCATATTCTGGTCAGCGACAATCTGGCCGACAGGGTGATGGGCTCCACGATCGACACCGCCCCGCGCAAACTCGAACGCCCCTCCGATCACGCCCCGGTGGTGGCAACGGTTCAACTTTGAACTTTTTAATCTTGATAAATAACTCTCGCCAAGGCGCAAAGTACGCAAAGTTTGAAACAAATTAATTCTTACTCTGCGCCGCCGCGTCTTTGCGAGAGTCATATTCAAACCACTATATGGATGACATGTTATCCGGCTGTCGTTATGATGCAGTGAAACCCATCAGGCTCTTTAGTATGAAATACCGCGATTTACGTGATTTTATCGCCCAGCTGGAACAGCGCGGCGAGCTCAAACGGATTCAGACCGAGGTCGATCCCCATCTGGAGATGACCGAGATCTGCGATCGCACCCTGCGCGCAGGCGGCCCGGCGCTGTTGTTTGAAAATCCCAAAGGCTCAACGATTCCGGTGCTGGCTAACCTGTTCGGCACCCCGCAGCGGGTGGCGCTGGGTATGGGGGAAGAGTCGGTCGAAGCATTGCGCGAAGTTGGTAAATTACTGGCGTTTCTCAAGGAGCCGGATCCGCCCAGAGGGATGAAGGATGCCTGGAGCAAGCTGCCGATCTTCAAACAGGTGCTGAACATGGCGCCGAAGGTGATCAAGGGCGCCGCCTGCCAGAAGCAGGTGATCGAGGACGTGGATCTGGGTCAGTTGCCTGTCCAGACCTGCTGGCCGGGGGATGCCGGCCCGTTGATCACCTGGGCGCTGGTCATCACCAGAGGACCCAGTAAAGAACGTCAGAATCTGGGCATCTACCGCCAGCAGGTGATCGGCCGCAACAAGGTGATCATGCGCTGGCTGGCGCACCGCGGCGGGGCGCTCGATTTTCGTGACTGGCAGCAGGCGCATCCCGGCGAGCCGTTTCCGGTCGCGGTGGCGCTGGGCGCCGATCCCGCCACCATTCTCGGCGCGGTCACGCCGGTACCCGATACGCTCTCCGAATACGGCTTCGCCGGTCTGTTGCGCGGTGACAAGACCGAGGTTACAACCTGCCTCGGCTCCGATCTGCAGGTGCCCGCCTCGGCCGAGTTTGTGCTCGAAGGGTTTATCTATCCCGACGAGATGGCCGAAGAGGGGCCTTTTGGCGATCACACCGGCTACTACAACGAGGTGGAGCAGTTTCCGGTATTCACCGTCGAGCGTATCACGCATCGCCCCGATCCGATCTACCACAGTACCTATACCGGCCGTCCGCCCGATGAACCGGCGGTGCTGGGTGTAGCACTGAACGAGGTGTTCGTCCCGCTGTTACAAAAGCAGTTCCCGGAAATCGTCGACTTTTACCTGCCGCCGGAAGGCTGCTCCTATCGCATGGCGGTGGTGAGTATGAAAAAGCAGTATCCCGGCCATGCCAAGCGGGTGATGCTGGGTGTCTGGTCGTTCCTGCGCCAGTTTATGTATACCAAGTTTGTGATCGTCACCGACGAGGATGTGGATGTGCGTAACTGGCAGGATGTGATCTGGGCTATGACCACGCGCATGGATCCGATTCGCGATACCACCCTGATCGACAACACACCCATCGATTATCTCGATTTTGCCTCCCCGGTCTCCGGCCTGGGCAGCAAGATCGGCTTCGACGCCACCAACAAATGGCCGGGCGAGACCCAGCGTGAATGGGGGCGGCCGATCAGCATGGACGAGAACGTCAAGCAACGCATTGACGCCATCTGGGACGAGCTGGGCATATTCGATAACGGTTAAAAAACATAACCACGAAGACACGAAGCAAACACAAAACTTTTCGTGGCTACCTATCAAAGTCCCTGATTGCTATATTCCCTTACTCCTCTCAATCCGTTCTCACCACGAAGACGCGAAGTCTCGAAGATTTGTATGTTCATTACCTTCGCGTCATCGTGGTGAATATTTTTCATCACTACTTTACTATTTCAAAGTCATCAGTTCTTCGGTACTGATGGGATGGATTGCGGCACCATTGTCGAATTTTTTCAATTAGCTCTCTCCATGAAGACACGAAGCCTCGAAGATTTGCATAGTGATTACCTTCGAGTCTTCGCGCCTTCGTGGTGAATAGTTTTCATCACGACTACCTATCTCTTTGTGTCTCAGCAAGCCACGGATCGCGAAGATCTCGTCCTCCATAGATTCCCCGACACAGCAATCTGCACTATACTTGAAGCATGAATTTATCCCCGGTAACGCTTGGCTATCCGGCCTCGTTACTCGTCCCTCGTACCTCGTACCTTGGAAAGAGAGAAGGAGGTCGTATCGGATGCGCAAGATCATGGTCCTGAATGCCAAGGGCGGTTGTGGCAAAAGCACGATTGCGACAAACCTCGCCAGTTATTACGCGTACGAGCGGGAAAAACAGGTCACCCTGGCCGACTTCGATCCCCAGGGATCCAGCATGGCCTGGCTCAGGGTACGCCCCGAAGACTACCCGCAAATTCACGGGATTGACGCCACCCGGGAAAATGTCCGCATTCCCGGGACGAGTGAGGTTGTGATTATGGATGCCCCGGCGCGTGTGCAGGGCCCGGAGCTGACCCGGCTGGTACGCCGGGCGGAGACGATTATCGTTCCGGTATTGCCCTCCCCCATCGATATTCGGGCCGCGGCCGACTTCATGAAGGAACTTCTCACCACCGGGAAGGTCTCTCGAAAAGAGACCCGGGTCGCGGTTGTCGCCAATCGGGTGAGGGAAAATACATTGATCTATCAGTCGTTACAGGCGTTTCTCAAGAGTTTGCGAATACCGTTTGTCACCTCTTTACGGGATACCCAGAATTACATCCGTGCCGAAGAACGGGGCGTGGGTATTTTTGAAATGGCCCCGTCGCAGGTGTGGTGGGATCGGGAGCAGTGGGAACCGCTGGTGCGCTGGTTGAGAAGCAAACGCAGTCGGGCGGATTCGTAAATGATTAAGGCGCAATCAGGACAGACCTGGCTGATCGCACGGCCGGGAGCACATAGTATGCATTGCAGGCGGTATTTTGCCTTGTTATTAACGGCGTTGCTGCTCGGTGGCTGCAGCTCCACCGTGAATGTGGATTACGAGCAGAGCTACAATTTCGCGGCACTTAAAACGTATGTCCTGCAGGAGGCGCCGGAGCGGATCGACGACGATCCCCGGTTGGATACGCCGATGATGCAACAACGTCTGATCCGGGCTATACGTGCCGAGCTGCAGCAGGCCGGATTGCGTGAGGCGAAGCCGGGCGAAGTCCGGGTCAGCTATCGGCTTGATATAAAACAGGAGATCGAAAGCGATTCATCCGGCGTCTCGGTGGGCCTTGGCACCTTCAGCCGGAATGTCGGTATCGGTTTCGGCTACGGTTTTCCGACCTCCGGGGTGGAATCCTATGATCGTCTGGTGTTGACGATTGATCTGGACAATCGTGAAACCGGCGACTTGCTCTGGCGCGGTTCTGACAGTCGTCGCCTGTATGCCGGCAGCACCCCGAAAAGCAACACCGAGCTGGTCAATGAGCTGGTCGAGGCCATTTTGAAAAAATTTCCGCCACGTTGAGCGTGGCGCGATCCCTGCCGATCCATTGTTGTATACAGAGGTAACGTGTCTTCAGGGCGCAGAGGGTTCTGCCCCGAGATCCAGTTGCTGGCGTAACCAGGTCGCGATATCGGCAATCTCCGCCGGGTGGACCTGGTGCTGCATGGGGTAGACCTTCCAGGTCACGCTGTAATCGGCCTGTTGCAGAACATGGCAGGCGTGTTCGGCCAGCGATAAGGGTACGACGGGATCGTCACTGCCGTGGGCCATAAAGATCGGCGTCACCTGACTGGCGGGGTGTCGCTCATTGTCGAGCTCCGAAACCAGTGGCAGATAGGCCGAAAGCGCGAGTATGCCCCCCAGGGGTTCCGCCTGGCGCAGGCCGGTATGCAGCGCTATCGCCCCGCCCTGGGAGAAGCCGGCCAGAATGATCCGATGGGAGGGAATACCTCGTTGGTGTTGCTGCTGAATCAGCGCTTCGACCATCGCCTGTGAAGCCCGGATTCCTCCGGTATCTTCATTCTCCTGAATCCGGGGCGAACGGATATCGTACCAGGCACGCATGGCCATGCCACCGTTGAGCGTGACCGGCTGGACCGGCGCGTGGGGAAAAACAAACCGGACGGACCGATCCACCAGCCCCAGTTCGGGGACCAGCGGTTCGAAATCATGACCGTCGGCACCCAGGCCGTGTAGCCAGATGACGCAGTGTTGTGCCTCGGCGGGGCCGACTTCCACACATTCGGGTAATTGGGACATAAGTTTTCAGGGGATTGTGATTGTGTTGCGATTGTACACATGACGGTACTGATGTATCTACAACTTGTGACAGTGCCCAATTCATCGCGTTTCCTATGAAAGGAATGTCGAGCAGGCTCACGTCCCTTACTTTTCTGAAGATCCAATAAAATAATGAAGATATCGAAAGGACAGCGTCACTGAAAATATTATTCAGTGTTATCGGTATGTTCGGTGGTATGTTGAATGGGTTAGCGGTTTTGCACCAAGGCCGCAGGAACACAAGATGTAGGTCAGGTTATGCACAGCATTACCTGACATTCTCCGTATTGGCCAGAGTGTCACCCAGGCTAACGCCAGCGTGACCTGCAGGACTAGCCAGGGTATAAAGTATGCATAAATTTGGAAAAGTGGCGTAGGTCAGGTTGCGCGCAGCGCTACCTGACATTCTCCGTATCGGCAGGGTGTCACGCAGGTTAACGCCAGCGTGACCTGCAGGATTAGCCAGGGTATAAAGTGTGCATAAGTTCGGACAGTTGTTTAGCCGGTTTTATGTCACAGCAATATGAACAGGTGCGCCAATAAAAAAGGCGAAGGGAGAACCCTTCGCCTTTTGTACAAGTGAACCTGAGAAAAAAGGTTACTTGACCTGGACCGTCAGGGAGTCTTTCTCTCCCTTGTTGTCGACCCAGCTGATGGACACGTCATCGCCGGATTTGCCGCCGGTGAACTCGTAAGAGAGATACGGGTTCTTGGAGACGGCCGGTCCCCACTGCGCCAGCACAACTTCCTTGCCGTTGTGTTCGCAGGTCACTTCCTGGATGTAGTGTGCCGGGATCTTGTCGCCGGTTTTCTCGTCCTTGCGCAGACCGGTTTCCATAACGTGCGTAATCAACGACTTGACTGTAACGGTGTCCCCCTTGAGGGTCGCCCGGGCTCGGATACTCTTAGCCATAATAGTGTTCCTCTTGATCGATTCGTTTCGATGACGACGGGCTTAGCCGCCACAACCGCCGATAGTGACTTTGACCTCTTTGCGGGCCGAGTAGGCCTTGCCGCCGGCCTTGACCACGGCAACCACATTGGAGGTTTTGGCCATCTTGATGCGGGTTGAGACAAAGCCTTTGGCGTTGTCGGCCAGCTTGAAGTTGGCCGCCAGGGGCGTGCCGTTCTTCTCGGCGATGATAGCGATTTCCTCGATGCCGGCGATGCCGGAGGTGATGGAAACCGGGACCACGGCGCCGTTTTCGGCGATGTCCGGGGCCTTGATGCTGATGTCATCGGTCGGCTCGGTCTGGGCGGTGCCAAACAGGTCCTTCATGGCCGTTTGCATATCTTCGGTTTCGAATGCCCGCTTGGGCCAGGCGGCCATGACCGCACCGGGGGTGAGCAGGCCGGCGCCGACGGCGACCGCGACGGTGCTACCGGCCAGGCTGCCCTTGAGAAAAGTTCTACGTTGCATAAGCTTCTCCTCCTATATAGGTGATTATTCTCTCGCAATATTCGGGCCAGAAATGAAACCATCCATAAAACAACAGGATAGGTGAGTTTGCCGGGTAGCAGGGGGCGCGGGGTCATGCAATTTGCACGACCGGATTGCAGAATCGACGCAGCGGGCAGTTGTCGGGCCCGCCCGGCTAGTCGTGAGCGATCGGTTTGTCGGTAAACAGGTAGTCTTTCAGCTCGTCATTGAGTTTGTCGTCGTGGCGACGGATCCATTCCAGGACCATGGCGGCATGCTCCTTCTCTTCATCGCGATTGTGTTTGAGAATCGCACGCAGCGCATCGTCCTTGCAGGCATCCATGCGCTGGTTGTACCAGTCGACTGCCTCCAGCTCTTCCATCAGCGAGACAATGGCGCGATGCATGTCCCGGGTTTCGTCAGAAAGCTCGTCAATCGCTTCGTGAAAACCTTCATTTGCCATTTATGGAATTCCTCGTATCCGGTTTGAAATCATGATTATCACATTAGCGTAAATACTATTGAGCGTCACGCCCGAAGGCGTTGACTTTTATCAATGAAAATACCTAACGGGATAACAACAGCAATACGCCGGCAGCAATAGCGCCAAGGTCCAGTAGTTTGCGCAGATCGCCCAGATTCACAAAAGCCGACAGGCCGGTCAGGATCAGCCAGGCCGCCAGTACGATCGTTCCTACATGTCGTGGTAATAACACAGATTTTCTCCTTGTTTTTGTCGGTCGATGACTCTTCCGCGTGGCGAAGCCCGACGCGAAGAGAAGGGCCGGGTTACAGCGTGATTACCTGATCCGGCATATTGCCGGCCAGTGCGGCATACAGATCAGGAAAACAGCCAATACCGGCACCGTTGACCAGTTTGTCGTCGATCTGGCGCTCGTAGCAGCATTTGTCACAACCCATCAACAGGATGCCCTGCTCCTCGGCCACTTTGGCCAGACGTTCGCCAATCGCATCACCCTTGACGAGTACATAGTTATTGTCCTCAAAAAAGAACATACCGACAACCTCGACACCATGGCCTTGTTGTTCCAGTTGCGGAAGGATCATCTGGGCGAGTTTGTAGGAGACAGTATGTCCCTGCGAGGAAAAGATATAAGCGACTTTCATTTTAGTCTCCCTGGCTTGTGTTGTCTGTCTTAATGCGGCAGGCGGATGCGGAAGCCGGGTCGCGATAAACTCGAGGGAACCGACGAAGTAACATGCCATGCATTCTTGCGCGAAGCTGCGGTTTAGTGCGCTTCGCCCTGATGGTAAGGCCTCGGCGGATGGCTAACAACGTATAGCCTATAAGGGAATACAGTGCAGGGGTCTTTGCATTGCGTGACAGGGTTATCGGCAGGTCAGCGGCCTGGACAACCCGGCTTTTTGACGGACAGGCCTGTTAGCGAAATATAAATTTGTCGCCGGCCAGAAGGTTGAGCTGCGCGTGGGTACCGGCCGGCAATTCAAGCACGTATTTCACCGCTTGCCCGGTTCGATAGATGGGACAGTCCGAATAGGGACAGGGAAGGACGTGGGTGTCGGCGCCCAGGTAAGCCCGGTTGCTGTCGAAATAAAGAATGTCGATGGGAAAGTGGACATTCTTGTTCCAGAAACGGGTTGGCCGGGGCGGATCGAGAATGAACAACATGCCGGTTCCGGCGGGCAGGCGATCCCGGTGCATCAGACCCTGCTGTTGTTCGCTTCGGGTGACCGCCAGCTCCACCCGGAACGGTTTACCGCCAAGGAGCAGATCGGTTTTTTCAAGGCTGTGTCCGGGCAGGGGCACAAGCAGCAAGCTGACGGCGATACCTGCCAGTAGAGCGCGGCGTGTTGTGCCCCGATTATCCACGATAGCCTGTCAGTGTCACTGGCGGACTCGAAGAAATCTCAAAATCTACCGGGTGGCGTCGGACGTACGTTCGCCGAACAGGTAACGCAGACGGGTCGCCCCGCCCGTCTTTTGCCGCTCCACCCAGGCCAGGTGCAGATTGCCGTCGGCGTCCAGCACAATCGACGGGTGGTTCTGTTCCGGGGCGCCGCTGGCGCCGGGGACCGGCAGATCATCACTCCACTGCCCCGCTTCATGCCAGCTGAGCAGAATGTTGGTCTGATCGTCGCGATCATCGTCCCAGGCTGTTACCCGCTGGCCGTCGGGATGCCCGGTAACGGCGGGATGCCACTGCTGGGCCACGCCGCCGAACGGGTCCTGTACTTTTTCGTTGGGACCGAACAGCGCGTCGTCCTCGCCCGGATAATGGCTGGCGTAAATGTCATAGCCTTCGCGAAAGTCACGTTTGTCGGCCCAGGCGGCGAGGATGCGTTGTTGACCGTAAGCCGCCAGGGCAACCCGCGTCACGCCGTGACCCTTGCCATAGGGAGGCCGCGGGCCGGGCGGCGGTTCACTGATGCGCTGCGGTTTAGCAAAACGGCAGCTGCCGGGTTCCCGGTTTTCGGCTGCCATGATGATGGTGTGTCCATGCCGCCGATCTTCCCAGGCCGCCACGCTGCGATCGGGCAATTTGACGACAGTGGGGTAAAGCTGGGCCTGTTCCAGAGGTTCGGGATCCACCGCGCAGGCTTCGCCGGCGGCCGGCTCACCCTTGTCGAGCCGGATCCGGCGCAGGTAGACGCGCCGGTGGCGGGTGCCGTTGTCCGCCGCGGTATAGATGAGCCATACCGCGTCGCCGTCCCCTGCCGCGAGGCTGGCCTGGCCGGCCTGTCGATCGGGCAGCGACAGGACGGGACCGGGTTTTCCCTGGTCAACCAGTCGCAGACGCACCCGGCCGGCTTCTTCCCAGGCGACGGCAAAGCGATCCGGGCCGACGGCCGCCAGTGACGGCTCATAAGCTTCGTCGGTCTCACTGAGGCGGACGGCCGATCCGAAGCTGTCGGCATCGAGCCGCTTGCGGCTCAGGTAAATAGCGGGCCCGTCCTGGCGATTGTCCTCCCAGCTTATGGCAACCGTTTCGCCGGCCACCGCAATGTTGCGCCGGCCCGCCGATTCCAGATGATGAAAGATCCCCTCGCCGTGTACGCTCGTCACCTCGATCGGCGCGTTGAACTCCCAGGGCTGGGCGCCGGCGGGCGCGATCATGCCGTAACCGGCGAGCAGCAGCGCGAGGTCGCGAAGCCGCACTATCATGACTGACCACCGATTTGGGACTGGACTTTCTCGTCGGCGTCGAGCAGATCCTCGATTCGCTGTACGCCTACCAGCCGTTTCAACGGCTCACCTTCCGGTGTCATGAAGGTGAAAACCGGCGTGACAAAGGCGTCGTAACGCGTGCCGACTTCCTGTTCGGTGATCCGCTCCCCGCTGGGCAGTTGCAGGCGCTTGCCGCTTTCCGAGTCCACATAGGCCAGTACATAGTTGTCGGTGTAAACCTGGCGAACCGTCTCATCGGAGAACGCTTCCTTGTTGGTCTTCTCGCAGTAACCGCAGCCGTAGCGGCCGAAATAAACAAACAGGGTCTTGTCCTGTTCGCGAGCCTGTTGCATGGCTTCATCAAACGAGAGGAAAGGATAGCCTTCAGGGGCATCGGCCTGGGCGGGCTGAAACACCAGTGCCATTGATAGCACTAACAGATAACGC
The DNA here is from genome assembly GCF_004366735.1 of Thiohalophilus thiocyanatoxydans. GTDB lineage: Bacteria > Pseudomonadota > Gammaproteobacteria > UBA6429 > Thiohalophilaceae > Thiohalophilus > Thiohalophilus thiocyanatoxydans. The sequence continues at coordinate 305,349 of NZ_SOQX01000001.1, forward strand.
AACATCTCTGGTCTCCACAACGAATTCAGTTGCTATTGAATGAAATTCGGGTTGGCTTGTCCAGCCCGGCCTGACAATGGATCGGTTCCGGATCACTGTAACAGTAAAGACGCCTTGTTTGCTGCAGAGTTCCCCGGGTGGATGAATCAGCTTCGTCGAAATAAGGTCGGTTGCCGCATTGCGGGTAAAGACCGAGCAGGAGACTCATGTTTATGCGCACGCCGGCATCACGCACGCGGGTTACGGGCGTTTTTTGCGCGAAGGCGCGCGATGGATGGCTCGCCCGGCCACGTCGAGCATCGCCTCGTGCAGCGTTTCGGAGAGCGTGGGATGGGCAAACATGGTCAATGCCAGATCCTCGCTGCTGGCGCCAAAGGCCCGGGCGATGACTGCCTGGCCAATCAGTTCGGAGCAGCCTGGTCCGATCATGTGCACGCCCAGCACGCGATCGGTGTGCGCATCGGCCAGTACCTTGATTAAACCATCGGTCTCGCCGGCGGCACGGGCCCGGCCGTTGGCACTGAAGGGAAACTGGCCGCTGGTGTAATCGATACCCGCCTCCTTGAGTTGTTGTTCCGAGCGTCCGGTCCAGGCGATCTCCGGATGGGTGTAGATCACCAGCGGGATGTTGTCGTAATCCACCTCGGCAAACTGCCCGGCAATCTGTTCGGCCACGGCCATGCCCTCTTCCATCCCCTTGTGCGCCAGCATGGGCCCGGGGATCAGATCGCCGACGGCATAGACCCTGTCCAGGTTGGTCCGATAGTGATCGTCCACTTGCACAAAGCCGCGTTGGTCGGTAGTCAGGGCCAGATCGCCGGCGCACAACGCTTCGCTGTTGGGCCGTCGGCCCACCGCGACGATCAGCTTGTCGAATTCCAGATGCTGGCTGCCCTGGCCGTCGGTATACGCCACCTGGACGGTTTTATCGGTGTTGACCGATTCGACGTTGCTGCCCAGGCGAATGTCGAGTCCTTGCTGGCCAAGCAGTTTGCTCGCCTGTTTGGCGATCGCCGGATCGGCATCGGGCAGGAAGCGCTCCTGGGCCTCGAGCACGATGACCTCGGCACCCAGCCGTTGCCAGACGCTGCCCAGCTCCAGGCCGATCACGCCAGCGCCGATGATGCCGAGGCGTTGTGGCACGCTGTCGAAAGCCAGGCCGCCGGTGGAGTCAACCACCTGTTTACCATCGAACGGGGCAAAGGGCAGTTCAGCCGGGCGCGAACCACTGGCCAGAATGACGTGCTCAGCATTTAGCGTGGTGGAATTGTTGTCATGATCGATGACCTCTACCCGGTTATTCTGTTTGAGCGTGCCGCGTCCGGCATAGAAAGCGATCTGGTTGGCTTTGAACAGGGACTGAATGCCGCCGGTCAGATCCCGAACCACCTTCTGTTTGCGATTTTGCATCGTCGCCAGATCCAGTACCAGTTGACCGATACGGATACCGTGTTCGGCAAACTGTTTCTCGGCCTGTTGATAATGGTGAGACGATTCCAGTAATGCCTTGGAAGGGATACAGCCGATATTCAGGCAGGTGCCGCCGGGCGAGGGTTGGCCCTGCTCATCGAGATAATCATCGATGCAGGCGACGTTGAAACCCAGCTGGGCACAACGAATCGCGGCCACATACCCGGCCGGGCCGGCGCCGATGACGATGACATCATACTGTTCACTCATAAAACGGTTCCTGAAACGGGTATCGGTTACACATTCAGCAACATGCGGGCCGGATCTTCCACGCCCTCCTTGATGGTCATCAGGAATTGCACCGCCTCGCGGCCGTCCACCAGGCGGTGATCGTAAGAGAGCGCTACATACATCATCGGCCGGATGACAATCTCATCATCGATCACGACCGGCCGCTTTTCGATCTTGTGCATGCCGAGAATGGCGCTTTGCGGCGGATTGAGGATAGGCGTGGAGAGCAAGGATCCAAAGATGCCGCCATTGGTGATCGAAAACGTTCCGCCGGTGATCTCGTCCAGCGACAGCTTGCCGGTCTGGGCGCGCTCGGCATAATCGGCGATCTGTTTTTCAATCGCCGCCATGCTCAGCGTGTCGGCATCGCGCAGGATCGGCACCACCAGCCCCCGCGGCGAACCCACCGCGATGCCGATGTCGTAAAAGCCGTGATAGATGATCTCCTCGCCGTCGATAGAGGCGTTGATCTCGGGAAAGCGTTGCAGCGCCTCCAGGCAGGCCTTGATGAAAAACGACATGAAACCGAGTTTGACCCCGTGCTGTTTTTCAAACTTTTCCTTGTAGCGTGCACGCAGATCCATTACCGGCTGCATATCGATCTCGTTGAAGGTGGTGAGGATCGCCGCGGTTTGCTGGGCTTCGACCAGCCGCTCGGCGATCCGCGCCCGCAGGCGGCTCATGGGTACCCGTTTTTGCGGCCGTTCGCCTTGCGTTTCATCTTCGCCCGTTGAGGGCGGCGCAGAAGCGGATCCGGGTTGTCGGGATGGCTCTGTCGTGCCGGGCTTGTCGGCCTGATCGAGATAGGCCTGCACGTCTTCCTTGAGAATCCGCCCATCCTTGCCCGTACCTTTGATAAGGTTGGCATCGAGGTCGTGTTCGGCGATCAGCTTTTTCGCGGCCGGCGCCAGCCTGGGCGTGTCATCGCTGGTCGCGGTGGTTTCGGTATCGGTTGGGGTTGCGGCCGGCTCCCGGGTGGCGGACGCCGGTACGTCACCGGGTTGCATGCGGGCGATTACCTGTTCCGAGCTGACCGTGTCGCCCTGCTGGACGAGCAAGTCGTCCAGCACGCCGTCTTCGGGGGCATTGACCTCGAAGACCACTTTGTCGGTTTCGATCTCGGCCAGCAGTTCATCCTGGCGAACCGTCTCACCCGGTTGTTTGTGCCACTCGATCAACGTGCCTTCGCTGACCGATTCGGGAAACTGTGCGACCTTGATATCAATGGCCATGGTCAATTCCTTTGGTTTTTATTGTCAGGCGGAGTACCCAGTGCATCGGCAACGAGTTTTTCCTGTTGTTGTTTGTGCAGGGACGGATAGCCGACCGCCGGGGCGGCCATCAGCGGACGACCGGCATACTGCAGGCCGTACTGCTCACCGATCGCATGACGCATATGATGTTGACTGGAGTACCAGGCCCCCTGGTTCATGGGCTCTTCCTGGCACCAGATGTATTCCTGGACATTCGGATAGCGTTTGAGCGCGGCCTTCAAGGCTTTTTCGGGGAACGGGTATAATTGTTCGATACGAACGATCGCCACATCCTCCCGTTGATCCTGCCGGCGGCGGTGATCGAGATCATAGTAGACCTTGCCGCTGCAGAGAATCAGTCGTTTGACCTTGTCGTATTGATTGACCTGTTCATCGTCGATGACCCGGTAAAACTTGCCCTGACTCAGATCACTGAAGGGGCGCGAGGCTTCGGGCAGACGCAGCAGACTCTTGGGCGTCATGACGATCAACGGCCGGCGACACTGACGCAGCATCTGGCGGCGTAGCAGATGAAAGATCTGCGCCGCGTGGGTGGGAATACATATCTGCATGTTGTGCTGGGCGCAGAGTTGTAAAAACCGTTCCAGGCGTGCCGAGGAGTGTTCCGGTCCCTGACCTTCATAACCGTGGGGTAAAAACAGGGTAATGCCGCTGAGGCGATCCCATTTTTGCTCGGCGGCGCTGATGAACTGATCGATCACCACCTGGGCGCCGTTGGCAAAATCGCCGAACTGGGCCTCCCAGATTACCAGGCTGCGCGGATCGGTCGTGGAATAACCGTACTCGAAAGCCAGTACCGCTTCTTCCGAGAGCAGGGAGTTGATCACCAGGAAGTTGGGCTGATCATCAGAGAGATTGCGCAAGGGCACATAGGCCTCGCCATCGTCCTGGTTGTAGAGTACGGCCTGGCGATGAAAAAACGTGCCGCGGCCGCTGTCCTCGCCGGAGATCCGGATTGGATAGCCATCATGCAGTAAGCTGGCATAGGCCAGAGTTTCCGCAAAGCCCCAGTCCATCTCCAGCTCACCGGACGCCATGCGTCGCCGGTTGTCCATGATTTTCTCGACCGTCCGATGCAGTTTGAAGCCTTCGGGTAAGTGATCGAGTTTATCGTGTAGCGCCAGTAACGTCTCGCTGTCCACCGCAGTGTCGATATCGTTAACACAGTCGCGATTATGGTAAGCGCTCCAGTCGGCACTATAGGGATAGTCGGCCTCTTCGGGTGGAATCATTTCGCGAACCACCGGATTGTTATGTTCCAGTGCGCTGCGATAATCCTGGACCACTTGTGTCGCTGCGGTGCTGTCGATCACCCCTTCCGACTCGAGTCGTTGTTGATACAGCTCGCGGCTGCTATGCAGCTTGCTGATATGTTGATACATCAGCGGCTGGGTCGCCATGGGCTCGTCCGCCTCACTGTGACCGTGACGGCGGTAACAGACCAGATCGATGATCACGTCCTTGTAAAAGCGCATGCGATAATCGATCGCCAGCTGCGTGATAAACAGCACAGCTTCAGGGTCGTCGGCATTGACATGGAAAATCGGTGCACTGACCATTTTGCCCACGTCCGTGCAGTAGAGGGTGGAGCGGGCCTCGTCCTGATTGCTGGTGGTAAAGCCGATCTGGTTGTTGATCACGATGTGCACGGTACCCTTGGTGGAGAAGCCGCGTGACTGGGACATGTTGAGGGTCTCCATCACCACCCCCTGTCCGGAAAAGGAGGCGTCGCCGTGGATCAGCACCGGTACCACCTGGCTGCCTTCCTGGTCCTGACGCCGATCCTGGCGGGCCCGCACCGAGCCCTCGACCACCGGATCGACAATCTCCAGGTGGGACGGATTGAAGGCCAGGGCCACATGCAACAGGCCGCCGGGGGTGTTGAGATTGGAGGAGAAGCCGAGATGGTATTTCACATCGCCGGTACCGTTGCCGTTTTCGGGATGCACACCCTCGAATTCGCGGAACAGCTCCTCGGGCGTTTTGCCCAGCACGTTGACCAGGAGATTGAGCCTGCCGCGATGGGCCATGCCGATCGCCATTTCTTTGACCCCGGTCTCGCCGCCGCGCTGAATCAGCCGGTGCAGCATGGGAATCAGGCTTTCGGCCCCTTCCAGGGAAAAGCGTTTTTGACCCACATACTTGTTGTGCAGGTATTTTTCCAGGGTTTCGGCCGCGGCCAGGCGATCAAACAGATCGCGTTTTTGCGCCTCCGACAAATCGGCGTGACCCCGGGCCGACTCCAGGTAGTGCTGAATCCAGCGTTTTTCGGTGGTGTCGACCAGATGCATGTACTCGGAGCCGACCGAACCGCAGTAGGTGTTGACCAGGATGTTGAGGATTTCGGCCAGCCGCGCCCGATCCGGCCCCACCAGTGATCCGGTTTCAAACTCGGTATCCAGATCCGCGTCGCTGAGCTCGTGATGCGCCAGTGTCAGCTCGGGAATTTCGGGTGTCTCGCGCAGGCCCAGCGGATCCAGATCGGCCAGCTGATGACCGCGAAAACGGTAGGCATTGATCAGCTGCAGGACCCTGACCTGCTTGTGGATCAGGCTGACATCGACATCACTGCGCCGGTGAGACGGGGTCAGATGGCGGAACTGGGCGCGGATCGCCGCGTGGGAGATGTCCTTGTCGATGCCATCGACCCTGGGCAGCTCCCGGAACAGGGTCCGCCACTGGGGATCCACCGACTCGGGATCCTGAAGATACTCTTCGTACAGTTGTTCGAGATAACCCGCATTGGGGCCGGCAAAAGCGGAACTTTTCCAGCGGGCTTTCAGGCCTTTCTCATCGGACATTAACCGACATCCTTGTTGTGGAGTATTGCCGGGTTGGACACGCTGTCACCCGTCATGTTCATACTCTTTATTTCGGCATATATACCGAAATTTTCAAGCACAAAAGCGTCCGGTTCGGTATTAAAGCGGAATGGATGGTGCGTCATTGTCCTCGAGTGGTGGATAAAAGGCTATTATCGGTATTCCGGCAACACCTCGGGTCGGGGATAGAGGGTACTCATCAGCGCCGACTTGCCGTCCGGCTGGACAAGTCGGCAATGGGACCGGGTCAGGGCGCGCTGATGGGGCACGCCACAGGAGTGGGCAATCAGCGCCGTGCCGTAATGAATCTTGTCGACAAAATTCTTCACTTTGACGGCCTTTTCTTCCGGGTTCAGGCCTTTTTGAAGGCGCCGATCATGGGTGGTGACCCCGGTCGGACAGGTATTGCGGTTGCACTTGAGCGCCTGGATGCAGCCCAGAGCAAACATGAAGCCGCGTGCGGAGTTAACGTAATCGGCGCCGCTGCACAGTGCCCAGGCGACCCCGGAGGGGGTAATCAGTTTGCCGGAGGCGATAAGGCGTATTCGATCGCGCAGGCCATAGCGGGTGAGAATATCCACCACGGTTGGCAGTGACTCCTTGATGGGGAGTCCGACATCGTCCATTAATGGCATGGGCGCGGCGCCGGTTCCGCCGTCACAACTGTCCACGGTAATAAAGTCCGGCGCATGCTCGATGCCGCGTTTGTGGATTGCCATACAAAGTTGGGTGAGCCACTCGTCTTCGCCCAGCACGAGCTTGAAGCCGGTCGGCTTGCCTGTTGCCTCACGCACTACATCGATAAAATCGAGCAATTCACCGGTATCGCCTATCTCGATATGCCGGTTGGGCGAGATGGAGGCGTGGCCGGGGAGAATGCCACGGATGCGGGCGATTTCCGGCGTGACTTTTTCACCGGGCAGGATGCCACCCTTGCCGGGTTTGGCACCCTGGCTCAGTTTGATTTCAAACATTTTAATCCGGGGCGAGGCGGCAAGTTCATGCAATCTTTCAACATCAAACTGGCCTTCGGTATTGCGCACGCCATACTTGGCCGTACCGATCTGGAATACCAGATCGCAGCCCCCTTCCAGATGATAGGGGGCGAGCCCGCCCTCGCCGGTGTTCAGCCAGCAGCCGGCCAGTTTGGCCCCGTGTGACAGAGCGCGTATGGCCGGTTCGGAAAGCGCGCCATAGCTCATGGCGGAGATATTAATCAGCGAAGTCGGTGCATAGGGCTGTGGGCAATAAGGCCCGATGGTGACCGGTGGTGGCTCACTGGTATGTTCCGTCAGGGTCGGAAAAGAGGTATTCACGAACAGCGGTGTGCCGGTGGGCGTCAGGTTTTTGGTCGAGCCAAAGGCCACGGTATTGTCGGCACCGTCAGAGGACTTGTAGACCCATTCCCGCTCGGCGCGGTTAAAAGGCATCTCCTCGCGATCCATGGCGAAGAAATACTGGCGGAAAAATTCGCCCAGCGAGCTGAACAGATAACGAAACCGGCCAATGACGGGGTAATTGTGGCGAATAGCATCTTTTTTCTGGGAAACGTCCCGGATGAAAACAATGATGGTGATCAGCACCATAAGACCGACAACAAAAATGAATAATGTAGCCAGAAAAATCAGTGCCTGCATGGTGACATCAGACAAGGGTGTCATGTCGTTTTCCTCTTGTTGCTCGAACCCGGTGAGGGTGTAATAAGAAATTTTTCGTACTCATCGGCTGGAACCGGACGGCTGAACAAGTAGCCCTGCATGGTGTCACAGCGGTATTCTTCAAGCATTTGTTTCTGTTCGACGGTTTCAACCCCTTCGGCGACAATATCAAGCTCGAGATGGTGTCCGAGTTCGATAATCGAACGGACGATGGCGCGATCCGACAGGCTGTGCTCCAGCTGTTTGACGAAGGATTGATCGATCTTGAGTGTCTGGATGGGAAACTGCTTGAGATAAGTCAGGGAAGAGAAACCGGTGCCAAAGTCATCGATCGCCAGTTTGACCCCTAGTTCCCGCAGCTGTCGCATGATATCGATGGAAGAGTCGACCGACATGGCGATGCCTTCGGTGATTTCCAGCTCCAGGTATTTCGCCTCCAGTCCTGTGTCACGCAGTATCTGGGCAACCTGCTTGGGAAGTTCCCGATTAAACTGACGAGCGGAGAGATTGACGGCAATGCTCTGTGGCGGATAGCCCTCGGTCTGCCATTGCCGATTCCGCGCACAGGCGGCGCGCAAAATCCACTCGCCAATCCGGCCGATGCTGCCGGTCTCCTCGGCAAGCGGAATGAATTCGGCCGGCGATATCATTCCGTGCTGCGGGTGTTGCCAGCGGACCAGCGCTTCCGCGCCAATGAGATTGCCGTTGATAAGATTGATTTTCGGCTGGTAGTAGATCAGCAGCTCGTTTTGCTCCGCGGCCTGGCGCAGATCGTGGGACAGCTCGAGTCGCAACAGCGCATCGGCATTCATTTCGGATTGATAAACACAAACACCGTTGCCGCCCTGATTGCTGATGCGGCGCATGGCGCTTTCAGCGTTTTTAAGTAACTGAAAGATATCCTTGCCGTGTTCCGGAAAGTACGCCAGTCCGACACTCATTGAAAGTGACAGAGTGCGGTTATCGATAATAACGGGATCCCGGCTGGCGCGTTGTAATTGTTCGGACAGTTCATCGGAAAACGAATCTTCCGCATCCTTTGCCAGAATGACAAAGTGATCGCCTTCGAGACGGTAAATCCTGATCGGGTTATCGGACACCATTTGAGAAAAACAGTGTTCAAGGCGACTCGCCACGGCCGTGATCAGTTCATCGCCCGCCAGGTGTCCCAGGCTTTCTGAGACCATGCTGAAACGGTCGATATTGGCAATTGCTACCGCAATCCGGTTACCTGGCGCGGTTTGCTGGAGCATCCCGGAGACATCTTTTTCCAGTTGTCGCCGATTGGCCAGTCCGGTCAACGGATCATGGTAGGCCAGAAATTCATTGCGGTCCTCGGCAGTGCGGCGTGCCGTAATATCCTGCAGATAGACGTGACAGGTATCGAAATCCTCGAGGTATTGCAGGGTACAGAAAAAGATATATGTCGCTACCTGGTATTCAAAGCGCATCAAGGGTGCATGCCTGGAGCGCAATGCCGAGATATTTTCCTCGATGTTCGGCGGGAGCAACGCCTCCAGGTTCCGGGTGTCCGGGAAAATAACGCTCTGCATGTTGTAGGCGGCGGGGTTGGCAAACAGTACCTTGCCATGAGTGTCGATCTGAAAAACCGGGTTGGGATTGCGCTCCGGGAACAGTGCGAGCAACCGACGTGCTCTGGCATCGGACAGGTGCTGATAGGCGTAATGGCCGAAAAACAGCGCCAGGATAAAGAACACCACACTCACAGCCACCACTGAGTAAAACATCTCCTGTGTTGCACGGGAAACATACTCTCCACGCTCTACAACCTGGCGCTCAACGGCGCGGACAAAACGTTCGAGTCGATTATTGAGTGACCGGGAGACGGCGGCGACGTCGCCGAGTATTCGGCGTGCCTCATCCCAGTCTACCGTATCTGCAGTCAAGACCTGATCGAGCTTTTCGGCCAGCTTTTGTAGCGCAGCGTGCTCGTTCTGTAATTCGCCGAGTCCGGTGTTGTCAGGAAATGTGTCGGTTAGCCAGTCTATTCCGTCATTGATCTGTTTTGTGTTGCGATTGTATGAACTCTGATAGCTGTGACGATCGGTATCGGTGTAGTAGCGATAGAGAATCGGCTCGCGGGCGGTGACGGCCTGTTTGAGATCGGCTATCCGATGCAGGTGCGTGATATCCTCGTTGCTGAGGCGCAGGATCTCGTCACGCATGCTCTGGCTCTGCTGGTAGATATAAAAAGAAAGCACGGAACCCAGGCCGAGCACGACAAGATAGATTAGAAACCACCAGTGACGCCCAAAGTTCAAAATCTGCTTATCTCCATCGGTTGAATTAGTGAAAGGCTTCTTTTGCCGACGACTTTTTTGGAAAGGTGACTCCCTTCACCCGGCAATAGCCTCAAATCTGTCCTTTCAGGGACGAATATAGGTATACCCCTGCTGTTGTTGTTTCATGATCTCAATTACCCCGGCCGGCACGTAACCGATGTCCGGCAGCATGTCACCTTTTGTCAGATCCCTGGCGCGCATGGTGTTTTCACAAGCGACAATCTTAACGCCCTGGTCCAGTGCGTTGGCGACACGGTTACCGGTTTCCGAGTCCATCTCCAGCATTCCGATGCCGGGGCCGTAGACTACGATCTCAACATCGACGTTATCGGCACCACCCAGCGCATTTTGAGCATTCCTGGCGTTATTGAGTGCCAGGTTCCATTTGCCGGGACTGTTATCGCTGACCTGGATGACCATTTTCTGTTTGCCGGCCGTGGGAGAATTTGCTTCAGCCGCCGTTATGCTTAGAAAAGCCAATGTCAATAAGCTTATCAGTGTAATGCGTATCAAACTTCTACTGCGCAAGTCTGCTGTTCGGTTCATGGATCTCTCCTACAAATGATGGTTGTCAGGGGATTAACCGGTTATGGAAGGTCGCCATACAGATGCCGCCCTCGCCACAACGGAGTTATTGATTAGACGCTCAAAAACAGGTTGCCTTACAACCGTCTGCAAGAGAATCGTGGAGGCTGTAAGGATCGGGCGGTCCGGGCGACCAAACTGTAATCCCGGGATAGGTACCGGCGAAGTGAATCAGGAGAGAGCGAATGAACCATGTTATTAATGGCCTGTTGGCCGGCCTTGTTGCCACCGTCGTGTTGTCGGTACTCATGGTGATAAAAGATATGATGGGGCTGATGCCCGATCTGAATGTGATCGGTATGCTGGCCGCTCAGATGGGTTCGGGGCCGACCATGGGGTGGCTGGCCCACATTATGATCGGAGTTGTCGGTTACGGCCTGGCCTATAGTCTGCTGTTTCGTCGCCTGCCGCTGGGAGGCCATGGAGTGCGTGGCATTCTGCTGGGTGTTGTGGGCTGGCTGGTAATGATGCTGGCGCTGATGCCAATGATGGGGGGCGGTTTGTTTGGCTCAGGCATGCCCAGCGGCATGATGGTCCCCATCGCCACCCTGATTTTGCACGTCATTTTTGGTGCGGTACTGGGCGGGGTCTATGGAAGACTCGGCCACGCCGAAGTGTAAAGCGGCTTTCTCATGGAACTTCTCTTTTTCGGGTTGATTGTCACCGTAACCGGCCTCCTGCTCTGGTGGCAATGGGCCATGCGGCGCCGGGCGCGACGTCTTGTCGGCCGCGCGGCGCCGGATACCCGGGCAGTTGACAGGCACTGCACGGCACGGCACCGGATCTACTTTTTTCATGCTCCTCGTTGCGGGCCGTGCCGGGCTGCGGCACCGGTGGTGGATAAGCTGTCGCGGCAATATTCCAATCTGATCTCGGTGGATGTTACCGCGCATCCCCGGCTGGCCTATGAATTTGGTATCGCTGTCACGCCCTCGTTTGTGGTTGTCACGAACGACCGGATCAGTGAGCTCAGGCTCGGCGCCGCCGGGGAGAGCTGGTTGCGCGCCCGTCTGGAGAGGGGCGCGGAGAGCATGGCATGAGTCTGCACACCGCCTGCTACCCTGTCCCAGGGATACCCATCCCGGGTTGGCTCGGTTACACTGTGGGTTATTTCTCCGGACCGTTTTCCGTCATGCGCGAACCATTACAGAGTGTTGCCAATCAAGGGGCCGAAGATGCCTTCTCCGAAGCGGCTATCGCCGCGTTGCGCCACGACATGCTGCGCTTTGCCCGCCTGCAGTTGCGGGAAGAGGCCGCTGCGGAGGATGCGGTGCAGGAGGCGCTGGCCGCCGCCTATGTCGCCCGCGACGGGTTTGCCGGCCGCTCCCAGCTCAAGACCTGGGTCTTTTCGATCCTGCGCAACAAGATCATCGATATCCTGCGTCAGCGCACCCGGCACCCGACCCAGAGCCTGACGGCTGACGACGGCAGCGATATGGAAGTCGAACAGCTGTTCAATGAAAAGGGCATGTGGCACAGGCAAAAGCGTCCCACCGATTGGGGCGATCCCGAAACCGAGCTCGACAACACCCAGTTCTGGCGCATCTTCGAGCTCTGCCTGGATGAGCTGGCCGAACAGCCGGCACGGGTCTTCAGCATGCGAGAATTTCTCGGTTTTGAGACGGCGGAGATCTGCGCCGAACTGGGCATCAGCGAAAGCAACTGCTGGGTGATTCTGCATCGGGCACGCTCCCGCCTGCGCCTGTGTCTTGAAAAAGAATGGTTTGCACAGGGGTAATAAACAGCATGCTCAACTGCAAAGACACTACCCGACTTCTGTCGCAACAGCAGGATCAATCGCTGTCGTTGCGCAGGCGGATGGCCCTGCGCTTTCACCTGATGATGTGTTCGGGCTGCCGCAACTATAACAAGCAGATCGATTTTATCCATAAAGCGTGCCGACGGTTCAGCGGTAAAGAGTAGCCGATCCGGGAGGCCTGGCCTGATATCTCGATACCTTGCCACGCATTCATGTTACTGACTGTATTGAATATAAAAAAGCCGGCCCGGGAGGATCGGGCCGGCAAACGCTTACGCGGAGGCAATGTAATTCAGGGGTTTAGCTTGCGACCAATCCAGTAATCCAGGCTGGCATACCGTCCGGCGCCATGGAAGAACAGCACCAGCAGCATGATGAAATAGGTGGCAGCGAACTCGATGCCGTTTTTCAAAATGGTGATACTGCCGTGCTCGGTCAGCCAGTTGTAATTACCATGTTCTTTGAGAATTTCACGAGCGACGTCGCGGCGTTCCACCGCACCCTCGATCATGTCCGTGCGCCACTCCCAGGGGACGGTCAGGGTGGTTTCCGGCAGGGCATGCCAGCCGTTCTCCCAGTGTGCCGTGGTCGCGGCCATGATCATGGTGATCATCAGGGGGATGGCAAACCAGCGCGTGGCTACCCCGATAAGGATGGCGATGCCACCGAAAAATTCCGCCGCACCGGCCAGCACGGCCATCAGCATCGGTGCGGGCAGACCCAGCATTTCGCCGAAATAATAGGCTGTGTTTTCCAGGCCGGTGAGCTTGCCATAACCGGCAAGAATAAAGATCGGTGCGAGAAACAGCCGCAACAACAGCGGCGCAAGAAAATCGAACTGCCGGCTCTTATCGAGCAGCCCCTGCATTTTCAGTAGAAAGTTCATTGTATCCTCCAGACCGGTTTCATTGTTTTGAGGGGGTTGCCCCTGTAACTGCAGGGACAGAATCGCATAACGGCATCGGGGCCGTGTTGTTCATTGCCTGCCTGATGAAATCGGGCGCTGCGGCGAAAGAGAGATGCCGCAGTGCCCGATAATATTGTCCGTCAGGCTGATGATGCAGTCATACGGCCTTGAGCGACAGGTTTAATTACTGCCGCACTTACCTTCACCGCATTTGCCTTCGGCATCTTTATCTTTTTTCTCGGATTGGGCGCCACATTTGCCTTCTCCGCACTTGCCTTCCTGGGTTTTGGCGTCGGCGCTTTTACCTTCGCCACACTTGCCTTCGCCGCATTTACCTTCACTGCCTTTTTCGGCAAGCAGCATGTAACCGTTGTCCAGCTCGCTCATGGCAAAGGGGTTGTCGCTTGCCGGTGTGGCGGCGGAGGCGATATTGCTGGCGGCCAGGGTGGTAGCGAGTGTGGCCCCGACGGCCCACGATACGGACTTGAGTGTCTTGTTTGAATGTGACATATGAATTCTCCATTAGCTTTTTGAATGACCATCCTGTTGATGCTCCTCCGCATGGCCGGGATGGTTGCCAATGCACGAGGTATTGATTCCAGCGAAGAGGGCTGATTCGAACAACAGAGCAAACAGGTTGTTGTTCAGACTTCTTCGTTACTGATTGGTCGTCGGGGTGCGGGGTTCCTTACACGATCTGTCTCGCTGGAGCCAGAAAAAACGCTTTCAAAAAGGCGAACAATTCGTCGTGCAAGGATCTGTCAAAGAGGGCGCGGGAAGGGAGGACCCGGCCCAGGCCCGGCTCAGATTCGGGGAAAATGCGTCAGGCGGCCGCGACCGGGGGTGGCGGCCGCGTCACTGGAGGAGGCGCTGTCCGGCATGATGGAGCGGATCCCCTGAAAGATCACTCCTTTCGAGTATCGTCGCTGTTATCGCTGTTATCGCTGTTATTATCCTTGTTCAGCCCCTCTTCCTCGGCAATGGCCCGATCAAGTTCGGCTTCCATTTCAGCTTCCATCTCCTCGCTGCTGAGCGGGGCCTCTTCCTGATCGGCTTCGTCAGCGGCCGCCGTTTCTTCTTCGCGCTTGCGTTTCATGATGCGCCCGAAGATGACCCCGACTTCAAACAGCAGCCACATAGGCACAGCCAGCAGGGTCTGGGAAATAATATCCGGCGGGGTCAGCAACATGCCCACAACGAAGGCGCCCACGATGATGTAGGGTCGTTTTTGCGCCAGAGCTTCGGGGGTTGTGACCCCGGCCAGGATCAGCATGATCGTGGCGATGGGGACCTCAAACGCCACCCCGAAAGCGAAAAACAGCTTGATGGCAAAGTCGAGATAGCTGGCGATATCCGGCCGGTAGTCAATACCTTCCGAGGCGAAGTTGGATGTGAACTCGAACACCAGCGGAAAAACGGCGTAATAGGCAAAAGCCATGCCCAGGTAAAACAGCACAATACTCGACAACAGCAAAGGCAGAGCCAGTTTTTTCTCATGTTTGTAAAGGCCGGGTGCGATAAACGACCAGATTTGATAAAGGACATAGGGGACAGAGAGAAAAAACGCGGCAATCAACGCCAGCTTGAATGGCGTAAAGACAGGCGAAATCACGCCGATGGCAAGCATCTTGTTGCCCTCGACCAGATAGCCCTGTAACGGTAACGAGAAGTAATAGTAGAGATCGTTGGCGACCGCCATCAAGGCCACGGTCAGGATCAATACCAGCCCGACGATACGCAGCAGGCGATCGCGTAACTCGACCAGATGCGAGAGGAACGGGGTCTCCTGTTCCACACCCTGATCGTTATCGTTCGGGTCTGTCTTGCTCATCAGCGGGGGTGTCGGACGCCTGATCGTCGTCAGGCGGCGTGTCAGTGGTTTCAGTGTCGGATTGCGGGCCTGCCGGTTCCGTCTTTTCGTCACGGCTTGCCTTGACCGGGTAATCCGGCTTCTCTTCTTCCTCGATGGTAAAACGGTCGCTGTCCATGATCTGCTTGATCTCGTCCAGGCCGGCGTCTTCTTCCAGGGCCTTGCGCAGCTCTTCCTGCTTCATTTCGCGATCGATATCGGATTTGACCTGGGTGACAAAGCGGCGCGTACGGCCGACCCATTTGCCCACGCTGCGGGCCACGCCGGGCAGACGCTCGGGACCGATCACCACCAGGCCGACCACGGCGATGATAATCATTTCAAGGAAGCCAATATCAAACATAAAATTAAAGGGGCGAGTGACGCGGGACGAGGGACGAGGAGACGGGCAGTCGCCCGGCTCCGCGCAGATGTGCCATGCTCAGATCCCTGTTCAGGTTTTGTCCTGGTCCTTGACCTTGCTGGCTTCGCCTTCGATGGTCTGGCCTTCGTCACTGCTTTCCAGTTTAGCCGAATCATCATTATCGTCGGTCTTTTCCTCGTCCTTGACCGCGCTCTTGAAGCCCTTCACGGCACTGCCGAGATCGGAGCCGATATTGCGCACCCGCTTGGCGCCGAACAGCAGCAGCACAATCAGCAGAATAATAACCAGTTGCCAGATACCAATACCCATGATGTTACTCCACGTCGTAAACGTTAACGATTATTGAGGCGCTGTCTGTATCAATTACAAACAATCAGCGCCGTGACTATTCAAAGCCGGGCATATTCCGGCCGCCCATCAGATGAATGTGCAGATGAAAGATAATCTGCCCGCCACCTTCTCCGGTGTTGATAATGGTGCGAAAGCCGTCATCCAGCCCCTGCTGTTTGGCGATCTTCGGCAGTTGTCGCAGCATGTGTCCCAGCAGCGCATCGTGCTGCGGATCGAGCTCGTTGAGGCTGGCGATGTGCTCGCGCGGGATTGCCAGCAGATGCACCTCGGCCTTGGGATTGATGTCCCTGAAGACGATCATCAGCTCGTCTTCATAGACCCGATCCGAGGGAATCTCATCGGCGAGAATCTTGCAAAACAGGCAATCGCTCATGATGACCTCACTGCTTCCGGTTGGCTTTCTCTTCCAGTCCCGACAGGCCGAAGCGGCGCGCCAGCTCGTCGAGCACCTGATCCGGGCCAAGCCCCTGCTGCGCCAGCATCACCAGGGTATGAAACCACAGATCGGCGGTTTCATAAACGATCTGTTGCGGATCCCCGTCCTTGGCGGCCATCACCGTCTCGGTAGCCTCCTCGCCGATTTTCTTCAAAATCGCGTCCAGTCCCTTGCCGTAGAGCCCGGCGACGTAGGAGCTGTCGGGATCGGCCCCCTTGCGCTGTTCGAGCACCTCGGCGAGTTGTTGCAATATGTCGCTCATAGGCGGGGATTATTCCACGTTTGGGGGCGTTTGTGGGGATGCTATTTATATATGGCGTCGGGATCCTTGATAACCGGCTCCACCTCGACCCACTGATCGTCCTGTAACTGCTTGAAAAAACAGCGATGTCGGCCGGTGTGGCAGGCAATGCCGCCCTTTTGCTCCACCTCCAGCAAAACCACGTCATTGTCGCAGTCCAGGCGGATATCGTGGATGATCTGCTCGTGGCCCGACTCTTCGCCCTTGCGCCACAGCTTGCCCCGGGAGCGCGACCAGTAGATCGCCTTGCCCTCCTGCACACTCAGCGCCAGCGACTCGCGGTTCATCCAGGCCAGCATCAGCACCTGGCCCGTGCCCGCCTCCTGGGCAATCACCGGCACCAGCCCGTCTTCCGTCCACTTGATCTCATCCAGCCAGTTTGTGCTCATAGTCATAGTACTCTTGAAAACGCGGAGATCGCGGAGTCGCGGAGCCGCAGAGTTTTAAAAAAATTCAGGCTGACAGCATTCTCTGGGTTATCAATTTCATTCTCCGCGGCTCTGCGCCTCTGCGACCTCCGCGTTAATAACCCGTGTAACTAGAGCCGGACTTCGATGTCGCTGCCGGCCATGCGCCGTTTGGCTTCCTCGATGCTGTATTCGCCGAAGTGGAAGATACTGGCGGCGAGCACGGCGTCGGCGTGGCCCTGTTTGATGCCGTCGACCAGGTGGTCCAGGTTGCCGACGCCGCCGGAGGCGATGACCGGGACGCTGACCGCCTCGCAGATGGCACGGGTCAGATCGAGATCGAAGCCCTGCTTGGTGCCGTCGCGATCCATGCTGGTCAGCAGGATCTCGCCGGCGCCGTACTCGACCATCTTTTGCGCCCATTCGACGGCGTCCAGGCCGGTGGCCTTGCGTCCGCCGTGGGTGAAGATCTCCCATTTTTTCGGATCCTCGCTCACCTGTTTGGCGTCGATAGCGACCACGATGCACTGGGAGCCGAATTTCTCTGCCGCCTCGCGCACGAACTCGGGGTGGTCGACCGCGGCGGTATTGATGGCGACCTTGTCGGCCCCGGCGTTGAGCATGGCGCGCACATCCTCGATCTTGCGAATCCCGCCGCCGACGGTCAGGGGAATAAACACCTGGCCGGCGACCTGTTCCACCACATTGATCATGGTCTCGCGGTTTTCGTGGCTGGCGGTAATATCCAGAAAGGTCAGCTCATCGGCGCCCTGCTCATCATAGCGGCGCGCGATCTCCACCGGATCCCCCGCATCGCGGATATCCACAAACTGCACACCCTTCACCACGCGGCCCTTGTCCACGTCCAGGCAGGGAATAATTCGTTTGGCCAGGCCCATATCAGTTCTCTTTTCTACATTCAGAATTTAACGCGGAGGACGCAGAGGCAACGTAGAGCAATTTTGAATGCTTAATGTTGAATTTTGAATTGCCAAACCGGGAGTTAATTCAAAATTTAAAACCCAACATTCAAAATTATTACTTTTCGTCTCCTCTGCGCCTCCGCGCCTCCGCGCCTCCGCGATCTCTGCGTTTTTAATCAGCAACCTGGAAAAATGGCACTATTCGCCGCCGCAGGTGTCGGCCAGGGCGGCGCCTTCGGCGAAGTCCAGGCTGCCTTCGTAGATGGCGCGGCCGGTGATGGCGCCCATGATGCCTTCGTCGGCGACGTCGCAGAGGGCGCGGATGTCGTCCATGTTGGTGATGCCGCCGGAGGCGATGACCGGGATGGCCATCGACTGGGCCAGCTTGACCGTGGCCTCAACGTTGACCCCGCTCATCATGCCGTCGCGGCCGATGTCGGTGTAGACGATGGCCGAGACCCCGTCCTGTTCAAAATGCTGGGCCAGATCGATCACGTCGTGACGCGAGAGTTTGGACCAGCCGTCGATGGCGACCTTGCCGTCTTTGGCATCCAGACCGACGATGATGTGGCCGGGAAATTCCAGGCAGAGATCGTTGACGAAATGGGGCGCATTGACCGCCTTGGTGCCAATAATGACGTACTGCACGCCGGCATCGAGATAGGCTTCCACGGTCTCCTCGTCGCGGATGCCGCCGCCGATCTGAATGGGCAGATCGGGATAGGCGCTGGCGATGGCGTGGACGACCTCGGCGTTGACCGGCTTGCCGGCGAAGGCACCGTTGAGATCGACGATATGCAGGCGGCGGGCGCCGGCCTCCACCCAGCGGGCGGCCACGCTGACCGGGTCGTCGGAAAAAATCGTTTCATCTTCCATTTTACCCTGACGCAAACGGACGCATTTGCCGTCCTTGAGGTCGATGGCAGGGATCAGCAGCATGGTGAAATCTCTCGTGTTTGTTCGAACGTCACAGTGGTGTGCTTAGAGGGAACCGTCCCAGTTCAAAAAGTTGGTGTACAGTTGTATGCCGGCGTGCTGGCTCTTCTCCGGATGGAACTGTACGGCAAATACATTACCTTTTGCCAGTGCGCAGGTAAACGGAATCCCGTAGTTGCAGGAGGCGGCGATCAGGTCCGGTTCGCTCGGTTCCACATAATAACTGTGGACAAAGTAAAAGCGGGCGCCGTTGGCAATGCCCTGCCACAGCGGATGCTCCACCTGCGGATAGATCTGGTTCCAGCCCATGTGCGGGATCTTGAGCGGTTCGTCGCTGAGAGGATCGCGCATGGCTTTGTTGAAGGCGAGTACCTTGCCGGGCAGCAGCCCCAGACAGCGGGTGCCGTCGTTCTCGGCGCTGTACTCCATCATCGCCTGCATGCCGACGCAGACCCCCAGCAGTGGCGTGCCCTGTTCGGCCACCTGGTGAATCACCGGCTCCAGGCCCAGGCGACGGATCTCCGCCATGCAGTCGCGAATCGCGCCCACCCCGGGGAGGACAACATGCCCGGCCCGGGCGATCTGTTCGGGATCGGCGGTCACCAGAACCCGGCGGGCAGGATCGGCCTTTTCCAGAGCTTTGCTCACCGAGTGGAGATTGCCCATTCCATAATCAATTACAGCAACAGTAGACATAGTCGTCGAGGTGGTTAAGCGGGGTCGCCCCCGGTGGTGGGTTCAGAGGCTGCCCTTGGTGGACGGCAGGATGCCCTGCATTCGCGGATCGGGCTCCAGCGCCATACGCAGCGCCCGGCCGAAGGCCTTGAAGGCGGTTTCGGCAATATGGTGGGCGTTGCGGCCGCGCAGGTTGTCGATATGCAGGGTTACCCGGGCGTGGTTGACGAAGCCCTGGAAGAACTCGCCCAACAGGTCCACGTCAAACTCACCGATGTGCGAGCGCGGGAAATCGAGGCCGTATTCCAGCCCCGGCCGGCCGGAGAAATCGATCACGACCCGGGAGAGTGCCTCGTCCAGCGGGACATAGGCGTGCCCGTAGCGGCGGATGCCCTGCTTGTCGCCCACCGCCTTGTCAAAAGCCTGGCCCAGGCTGATGCCGATATCCTCCACCGTGTGGTGGGCGTCGATGTGCAGATCGCCCTGTGCCTGGAGGGTGATATCGATCATGCCGTGGCGCGCCACCTGCTCGAGCATGTGCTCGAGAAACGGCAGGCCGGTACTGAGCTGGACCTCGCCCTGGCCGTCCAGATCAATACCGACCTGGATCCGGGTCTCCAGTGTGTTGCGTTCGATGTTGGCACGGCGTGCGGACATGATGGCTCCAGTCAATGGCGCGGGCCAGCGCCGGATTATAAAGGCGATAGCATACCGAAATAAGCGGCTGCGGCAAAATCCGGATTCTAGCAGATTCCCGGCGCAATGCCGCAGGTTTCGGCTCGGGTATTTCGTGATTTTTTAATCAAGCTATTAAACCAACTGTTTTGTTAAGTCGGGCCCGGTGCGCGTATAGTTTATCAAGGTGGTCCTGCAGGCTGCCGCTAAATCTGTCATAACCAACCGGAGTCGGTCGAGGTCCATGTCCAAACAACGCGTCGTCAATCTGTCCGAAGTGCGCACCCAGTGCCAGAAGTGCAGCCTTTATCAGCTTTGCATGCCAATGGGGTTGGCCGAAGGCGATCTCAACAAGCTCGATAAAATTATCAAACGTCGCCGGCCGGTGGAAAAAGGCGAATTTCTGTTTCGTCTTGGCGAGGACTTCATCTCGTTGTATGCCATCCGCTCCGGTTCGTTGAAGACCTATACCAGCCAGAGTGATGGCCAGGAACAGGTGATCGGCATGCACCTGCCCGGCGAGTTGATTGGCCTGGATGCGATTGGCGATAGTCGTCACGGCTGTTCGGCGGTGGCACTGGAGACCACCAGTGTCTGCGAGATTCCCTTCGAGCACCTGGAGGCGCTGAGTCGCGAGATCCCCGGTCTGCAGCATCATCTGTTCCGGTTGATGAGCGCCGAGATTCAGCACGATCAATGTCACATGACGGTACTCGCCCGCATGCCGGTGGAGAACCGCCTGGCCAGTTTTTTGCTGAGCCTGTCCGATCGTTACAAACTGCGCGGTTACTCGGCCAGCGAGTTCAATCTCAGTATGTCGCGTAGCGATATCGCCAATATGCTCGGGATGGCCATGGAGACCATCAGCCGGTTGCTGACCGGTTTTCAGGAGCAGGGCCTGATCCAGGTGGAACGCAAACATATCCGTATTCTGGATGCGGCCGGTCTGCGCGCGATCGCCGGCCAGTGTGGCGAGTTGCCCGACAGTCCCGTGGATAACTCCAGTTCCCACAGCGCCTGAGCCGCTCACCCGGGCGGCAATTCCCCGACGTTAAAAAAAATACGGCTTTTCTTTTGATCCAGATCAAGGCCTGGACTAGGTTTACTCCTGTGGCTTGGATATGGTTCAAGCTCGTAGCCTTCCCTTGGTTTGCTGAGAACAAAAAGGAAAGTCCATGGATAACCAATCGACCTATAACTACAAGGTGGTGCGCCAGTTTACGGTAATGACCGTCGTCTGGGGCATCGTCGGCATGCTGGTCGGGGTATTGATTGCGGCGCAGCTGGTCTGGCCGGCGCTCAATTTCGATATCCCCTGGCTCACCTACAGCCGCCTGCGGCCCTTGCATACCAACGCCGTAATCTTCGCCTTCGGCGGTTCGGCACTGTTTGCCACCTCCTACTATGTGGTGCAGCGGACCTGTCAGGTGCGTCTGTTCGGCGATCGGCTGGCGGCATTTACTTTCTGGGGCTGGACCCTGGTAATTTTGCTGGCGGCCATCAGCCTGCCCCTGGGGATAACCAGCAGTAAAGAGTATGCCGAACTGGAATGGCCGATCGATCTGTTGATCACCGTGGTGTGGGTTGTCTACGCCATTGTCTTTTTCGGCACCCTCGCCAAACGCCGGGTCAAACATATCTATGTGGCCAACTGGTTCTTTGGTGCCTTTATCCTGACCATCGCGGTATTGCATGTGGTGAACAGTCTGGCCATGCCGGTGACACTGACCAAGTCCTATTCGGTTTACCCCGGGGCCATCGATGCCATGGTGCAGTGGTGGTACGGCCATAACGCGGTGGGCTTTTTCCTGACCGCGGGCTTTCTGGGTATGATGTATTACTTTATCCCCAAGCAGGCGGAGCGGCCGATCTACTCCTACCGGCTGTCGGTCGTGCACTTCTGGTCGCTGATTGCTATCTATATGTGGGCCGGGCCGCACCATCTGCACTACACCGCCCTGCCCGACTGGGCCCAGTCGCTGGGGATGGTGTTCTCGCTGATCCTGCTGGCGCCCTCCTGGGGTGGCATGATCAACGGCATCATGACCCTCTCCGGGGCGTGGCACAAATTGCGCACCGATCCGATTCTCAAGTTCCTGATCGTCTCGCTGTCGTTCTACGGCATGTCCACCTTTGAAGGGCCGATGATGTCGATCAAGACGGTCAACTCCCTCTCCCACTACACCGACTGGACCATCGGCCATGTGCATTCCGGCGCGCTGGGCTGGGTCGGGCTGGTCACCATCGGCTCGGTCTATTTCCTGATCCCCAAACTGTTTGGCCGGGCGCAGATGCATTCGGTGAAACTGATCGATGTACATTTCTGGATCGCCACCATCGGTATCGTGGTGTACATCGCAGCGATGTGGATCGCCGGGGTCATGCAGGGGCTGATGTGGCGTGCGGTGAACGATGACGGCACCCTGACTTACAGTTTTGTGGAAAGTCTGGAAGCGATGTACCCGTTCTATGCGGTGCGTCTGCTCGGCGGGGTGTTGTATCTGGCAGGCATGTTGATCATGGCCTACAACGTATGGAAGACCATCGCCGGCCCGAAGGCCGCGGCGGATGACCGCATTCCACAGACGGCTTAACCGGAGGACAGCATCATGAGTCATGAAAAAGTCGAAACCCATGCCGGCCTCCTGGCCCTGTTCGTCATCATCGTGATTAGCTTCGGCGGTCTGGTGGAAATCGTACCCCTGTTCTTTATCAAGGACACCACCGAGCCGATCGATGGGCTGAAACCCTATAGTGCCCTGGAACTGGAGGGGCGTGATATCTATGTGCGTGAAGGCTGCTATACCTGCCACTCACAGATGATCCGTCCGTTTCGGGCGGAGACCGAGCGCTATGGTCACTACTCGGTGGCGGGCGAATTCGTCTATGACCGGCCTTTCCAGTGGGGCTCGAAGCGTACCGGGCCGGATCTGGCGCGGGTCGGTGAACGTTATTCGGACGACTGGCACCGGGTGCACCTGATCAACCCCCGCGATGTAGTCCCCGAGTCCAATATGCCGGGCTTCCCGTGGCTGGCGGAAAATGAGCTGGATGGCAAACATACGGCGAAAAAGCTACAGGTTATGAACCAGCTTACTGAGGCGACCTGTACCGGTTGCCAGACCTATAGCGAGGAAGAGATCGCCAATGCGGCCGAGCAGGTCAGGGGCAAGACGGAAATGGATGCCCTGATTGCCTATCTGCAGAGCCTGGGTACCAGCATTAAGACGCGGAGGTAACGAGCATGGACATGAATGATGTACGCAGCTGGTACACCCTGATCGTCTTCGCAGTGTTTATCGGTATCGTTATCTGGGCCTGGAGCAGCAAACGCAAAAAAGATTTTCACGAAGCTGCGCATCTGCCATTGAATGAGCCGGAGTATCCCCGCGCCAAAGAGAATAAGGAGAACGGATCATGAGTACCTTCTGGAGCTGGTTTGTGGCCGTGATTTCGATCGGCATGATTCTCGCCTGCTACTGGCTGATCAAGTGGACTACCCGACGGCGTAGCGGTGAAGCGGCCGAAGGCGATGTGACCGGGCATACCTGGGACGGCAACCTGGAGGAGTATAACAACCCGTTGCCCAACTGGTGGTTGTGGCTGTTTTATATCACCATCATTTTCGCGCTGATCTATCTGGTGCTCTATCCGGGACTGGGTAATTTTAAAGGCGTTTTAAACTGGACCTCGACCGGCCAGTATGAACAGGAGATGGAAGTGGCCCAGCAGGAGTATGGTCCCATCTTTGCCGGTTACGCCGAAACGGAGATTCCGGCGCTGGCACAGGATAACGAGGCGATGGCCTCCGGTCGGCGTCTGTTTCTGACTTATTGCGCCACCTGTCACGGTTCCGATGCCGGGGGCGCGCGCGGCTTCCCCAGCCTCAAGGACGATGACTGGTTATGGGGGGAGCATCCCCAGGCAATCAAGACCAGTATTCTCGATGGTCGCACCGGGGTGATGCCGGCGCAGGGGCACCTGGGTGAGGAGGCGATCGACAATGTCACGGCCTACGTGATGAGCCTCAGCGGTCGCGAGGCGGATGAGGAAAAGATCAGGGCCGGTCAGCAGGTATTCAAACAAAACTGCGCGGTATGTCATGGTTCGGACGGTACCGGTCAGAGCACGATGGGCGCACCTAATCTGACCGACAATATATGGTTGTACGGAGGTTCGCCGGGCGTTATCCGTCAGACCATTCGTGAGGGGCGTCAGGGCGAGATGCCCGCGCATCGCGAATTCCTCGGTGAGGACAAGGCACACCTGCTGGCGGCCTACGTCTATAGCCTGTCTGATTAACCCTCATCAGCGGCGGCGGGAGTGGATACCCGCCGCCCGGTATCATAAGGAGTTGCGTCATGCTGGATCTATTGTTCGGAAGCTGGACCGGTATCCTCTCGTTGGGTGTATTGATCGTCTCCGTGGCGATTATCGGCTATCTTTTCTATATGTTTTTTTTCAGGCCGCCGAAAAAGTAGTCGCATCATGCACAGGGTGCCTTTCCGGCAAGGCGTCAACTCTGGGCGATGATATTCGGGCCGGTATGTATGACGGAGGTAGTCGAGCGTGGTGAAACAATCTGCCAGTTGTCGGAGTTTTGATGAGTAACCGGCAAGACAAGGCCCGGCCGTCCGAACAGGCCGTTGAGCAGGAACTTTACGCCAAACACCAGAAGATCTATCCGCGCGAGGTGCACGGTATTTTTGCCACCCTGCGGATTATCGGGGTGCTGGTGTTGCTGGGGCTCTATTACCTGTTGCCGTGGTTCTCCTGGGACGGCCATCAGGCGGTGTTGTTCGATCTGCCGGCGCGCAAGTTTTATATCTTCGATCTGACTTTCTGGCCACAGGACTTTTTCTATCTGGCCGCGCTGTTGATCATCGCCGGCCTGTCGCTGTTTTTCTTCACTGCCCTGGCGGGACGGCTGTGGTGCGGTTATGCCTGTCCGCAGACGGTCTGGACCGAGCTGTTTCTCTGGATCGAGCGCAAGATCGAAGGCGATCGGCCCAAGCAGATGAAACTGGCCAAGTCGCCCTGGAACACCAACAAGCTCGTACGCCGTGGCAGCAAGCAGATTGTGTGGATTTTATTGTCCCTGTGGACCGGCTTCACCTTTGTCGGCTATTTCACGCCGATTACCGAATTATGGCAGAGCATGCTGCAATTCGATCTGGGGCCGTGGGAAACCTTCTGGGTCTTCTTCTACGGTTTTGCGACCTATGGCAATGCCGGCTTCATGCGCGAGCAGGTGTGTATTTACATGTGCCCCTACGCGCGCTTTCAAAGCGCCATGTTCGACAAGAATACCCTGGTCATCTCCTACGATCCCAACCGTGGCGAGCCGCGCGGGGCGCGCAAACGGGGGACGGACAAAGAGGCGAAAGGGCTGGGGGACTGTATCGACTGTACGCTCTGTGTGCAGGCCTGCCCCACCGGCATCGATATCCGTGACGGCCTGCAGTATCAGTGCATCGGGTGTGCCGCCTGTATCGATGCCTGTAATGAAGTCATGGACAAGATGAATTATCCGCGCGGGCTGATCCGCTATACCACCGAAAATGCCCTGGAAGGCAAGCCGAGTCGGGTGCTGCGCCCGCGCATCTTTGTTTATGGTCTGTTACTGCTGCTGATTACCGCGGCGGTCTTTTACAGCATTGCCACACGCGTGCCCCTGGAACTCAACGTGATGCGCGATCGCAATACCCTCTATCGCGAAACCAATCAGGGGCTGGTGGAGAATATCTATACGCTCAAGATTCTGAATATGGACGATACGGCGCACACCTATCGCCTGACCATCGACGGTCCGCCGCAGATGGAGTTGCAAATGGCGCGCGATGTGTTGAGGGTGGAGCGCGGCGGCGTGATGGAATTCCCGGTTCAGTTACGTATCGATCCGGTCCATCTGGAGAAAACCGGCTATGACATACAATTCCACCTGGAAGCTGTCGACGAGCCGGAGTTGACGGTAACCCAGACCGGCCGGTTTATCGGTCCGGCGATGCGCTAACCAGGGAGACCCTCGGTAATGGTTTACACAGCTGTCGAAAACAATCCACCACCCTGGTACCGGCAGTTCTGGCCCTGGGCTTTGATCGCCCTGCCGGGCACGGCGGTCATCGCCAGTATTGCGACCCTGATCATTGCCATACAGAACCCCGATGGGCTGGTGGTGGATGACTATTACAAGCAGGGCCTGGCGATTAATCAGACCCTGGCCCGGGATCGCCAGGCCCGTTTTCTCGGCCTGCAGGCAACGGGCCGGATCGGAGCGGACGGCGCGATCCGCCTGACCCTGGACGGCAAGCAACCTGTCGCGGCGCAGCGGCTTCGCCTGCGTCTGCTCCATCCCACCCGGGCCGATGAAGACCAGACACGCTGGTTAGAGGCGGGGGAGTCCCCCACCACCGCTTATCGCGGCCAGCTTGAGACGCCGCAGCCGGGCCGCTGGCATCTGCTGCTGGAGCCGGAACAGGGTGGCTGGCGCCTGGTCGGCCGCCTGGAATGGCCCGGCGAGGGGCAGATCGAGCTCGCGCCCGCTCGGGGCGCAGACGAATAAGGGCTATAATCAGCGGGTCTTTTATCCGGGAGAAAGAGGATGTCGCAAATACCGAAAATCCAGCAGGTGGTCGCGGTACTCTGGCCCTCGTTTTTGACAGCGGCGCTGGCAACGATCCTGTTTTTTACGGCGTTTGATCCGCAGTTGCTGATGGAGCTGGCCGGTTACGGCGAGATCAGTCGTCTGGCGGGGTACACCATGGGCTTCTTTTTGTTCTGGTTATTGACGGCGGTGACCTGCGCCCTGACCTGCTATTTTCAAAAGCCCCTGCCCCGGCCCCGGTGAGTAGCGGCCCGGCGGGTTTGCGTTTTACGAAGCAGCAGGCAGGATAACCACGCGGATCGACCTCAGGGGCCGGGGTTAGCCATTGCGTGAGCGGGCATTGCCACCGCGGCGTTGGCCGCCCTGTCCGGGGCGCCGCCGACCCTGCGGGGGTTTCTGGCGCGGCGGCGGGGCGTTGGGATCCCGTTGTGGGGGGTTGGGTTTGATCAATAATTGCGGATCCATCGGGGCCACGGGGATCTTGTGGCCGATGTACGCCTCGATATCCGGCAGGGAGAAGACGTACTCATCACAGGCGAAGCTGATCGCCTCGCCCGTGGCGCCGGCGCGGGCCGTGCGCCCGATGCGATGCACGTAGTCCTCGGCGTCCTGGGGCAGATCGAAGTTGATAACGTGGCTGACTGCGGGGATATGCAGACCACGTGCGGCGACATCGGTGGCCACCAGCAGGTTGAGCTCCCCGTCGCTGAACTGGCGTAACAGTCTGAGGCGCTGTTTTTGCGGTACATCGCCGGTCAGCAGGGCAGCGGCCTGATCGTTGCCGCGCAGGTAGTCGGCGATCTTCTCCCCCGCCCGTTTGGTGTTGACGAAGATCACCGCGCGCTCGACGTGCTGGGTGGCCAGGATGCCCAGCAGCAGGCTGATCTTCTCTTCCTTGGCGGGGTAGTAGACGCTCTCAATCACCTGCTCGGCGGTGATCTGTTCCGGCTCGATTTCCACCGCTTCGGGATTGTTCATGTGCTCGTAGGCCAGCTCCTTGACCCGGTGCGAGAGGGTGGCGGAGAACAGCAGATTCAGCCGCCGGTCGGCCTCGGGCAGGCGGCGCAATAAAAACCGGATATCCTTGATGAAGCCGAGATCGAACATGCGATCGGCCTCGTCCAGTATCATCACCTGGATGGCCTGCAGATCGAACACCTTCTGCTTGAAATAATCGATGATTCGCCCCGGGGTGCCGATGAGGATATCCACCCCGGTCTCCAGCTGCTGGCGCTGGCTGTCGTAGCCGGTGCCGCCATAGGCCAGGCCCAGGCGCATACCGAGGTGTTTGTTGAGCAGCTCGGCATCCCTGTGGATCTGGACGGCCAGCTCGCGGGTCGGAGCCAGGATCAGGGCGCGCGGCTGGTTGGGCCGGCGCTGCGCGTCAGCCGGGTGACGCAGCAAATGGGCGAACAGGGCGATCAGAAAGGCCGCCGTCTTGCCCGTGCCGGTCTGGGCCTGACCGGAGACGTCCCTGCCCGCCAGGGCCAGGGGCAGGGTCTCGGCCTGAACCGGAGTGCAGTATGAAAAGCCCGCCTCTTCAATGCCTTGCAGCAACGGGGCGGGCAGATCCAGACTGGCGAAGCGGGTCTGTGACAGGTGCGTATCACTCATGGGCACACAGAATAGCAGATCAGCATCTTTTTGGGACTTGAAATAACGCCAATCTTGGGCTCAAATGTAACTTCATACGCTCCCTGCACAAGCGACCCCGCACGGGCAGGGCAATGGCCCACATGGTATGTCAGGCGCCCGAAGACGTGTTAAGGTTAGCCGCCCGATATCACCCGAGTCAGTCAATGTTCTGCGACTGCAAAACAACACAAATGGGAGAAACACGTTGAGCGACAAGATCGTTTACGTCACAGATGCCACGTTTGAAGATGAAGTTCTCAAGGCGGAAGAACCGGTCCTGGTCGACTACTGGGCCGACTGGTGTGGCCCCTGCAAGATGATTGCCCCGATTCTGGATGAAATCGCCGATGAGTATGGTGGCAAGATCAAGATCGCCAAACTCAATATTGACGAAAATCCCGGGACCCCGCCCAAATTCGGCATCCGCGGTATTCCAACCCTGATGCTCTTCAAAAGCGGCAATGTCGAGGCGACCAAGGTGGGCGCGGTTTCCAAGTCCCAGCTGACCGCGTTTATCGACAGCAACCTGTGAGCATTTTTTTGGTCCAGCTCATCACGCCGGGGCTGGACGAACCTGTTTTTTGGTGATAACTTTAAGGCCAAGAACGCATACGAATACCATCGTTTTATTTGTAACCGGCCTTCACGGGCAACCCCTCAAGCAACCCTGATACAGACGCTGACCGCGTAGCCGGCAGTCCGGTGCGTGTGATGCCGCGTAACCCAACCTGATTGTAAGACAACACCTATGAACCTCACGGAACTCAAACAAAAACACGTCGCCGATCTGATCGTGCTCGCCCAGGAGGTGGGTATCGAAGGAATGTCCCGTTCCCGCAAACAGGACATCATCTTTTCCATTCTCAAGGCCCATGCCAAAAGCGGCGAAGATATCTACGGCGATGGGGTCCTGGAAATCCTGCAGGACGGTTTCGGCTTTCTGCGTTCGGCGGAAAGTTCCTACATGGCCGGCCCCGATGATATCTATGTCTCGCCCAGCCAGATCCGGCGCTTTGCCCTGCGTACCGGCGACACGATTTCCGGCAAGATTCGCCCGCCCAAAGACAGCGAACGTTACTTTGCGATGCTCAAGGTAAATGACATCAATTTTGAGTCGCCGGAAAAAGCCAAGAACAAGGTGTTGTTCGAAAATCTGACGCCGCTGCATCCCAATGAACGGATGCAACTGGAGATCGGCAACGGCAGCTCCGAAGACATCACGGCGCGGGTGATCGACATGGTTGCCCCCATCGGCAAGGGCCAGCGCGCCCTGCTGGTCTCACCGCCCAAGGCGGGCAAGACCATGATGCTGCACAATATTGCTCACTCCATTACGCATAACTACCCCGAATGTCATTTGATCGTCCTGCTGATCGACGAGCGGCCCGAGGAGGTGACGGAAATGTCACGCTCGGTGCGCGGCGAGGTGGTCTCCAGTACTTTCGACGAGCCGGCAAGCCGCCACGTGCAGGTCGCCGAGATGGTGATTGAGAAGGCCAAGCGCCTGGTCGAGCACAAAAAGGATGTGGTGATTCTGCTCGATTCCATTACCCGTCTGGGGCGGGCCTACAACACCGTGGTCCCCTCTTCCGGCAAAGTGCTGACCGGGGGGGTGGACGCCAATGCCCTGCAACGGCCCAAGCGCTTCTTCGGCGCGGCACGCAATATCGAGGAAGGTGGCAGCCTGACCATCGTCGCCACGGCACTGGTCGAGACCGGCTCGCGCATGGACGACGTGATCTACGAAGAGTTCAAGGGCACCGGCAACATGGAGATCCACCTGGATCGCAAGATTGCCGAGCGGCGCATCTATCCGTCGATCAACATCAATCGCTCCGGTACCCGTCGCGAGGAGTTGCTGACGGCGCCCGATGAGCTGCAGAAAATGTGGATTCTGCGCAAGGTGGTACACGACATGGATGAAGTGGCCGCCATGGAATTCCTGCACGACAAGCTGGAAGCGACCAAGACCAACGCCGAGTTTTTCGATTCCATGAAGCGTTGATCCGGCAGCGTTGATCAGGCCGCGTTGATCGGGCAACGTTCAGGCTCCCGCGGCAGGACTGAACCAGGACGAAAATGCCAGCCAGGACAAACGACTGTAAACAGTTGTTCAGGTGGTTTGTGCGCTGACCCACCGCGCCGGTTTTGACAGTTTCGGGAAAAAGAACGAAGATTATTGTAGGGGCATCGGTGCCCCGGTAGCTGCAGGATCGAGCCATGCCAGGATCCGGGACGACCTACCACATTGATTTCGACGACTGGGTGCGCCTGGCCCGGACCGATCCGGCGCGGTTCGAGCATTTGCGGGACCGGGTGCTGGATTACTCGATTGCCCGTGCTCCGGCTGATCGCCAGGAGCGGCTGCGGCGTCTGCAATGGCGTGTCAACCAGGTGCGCAACACCGCCAGCAATCCTCTTTCGGCCTGCATCGCCATCTCCAACATGATGTGGTCCAGCTTCAATCATCTGGGCGAGGCCTATGACGATTTGCAGCACGCCCGGCGTCCGTTCCGCCGCTGTGCCCGGATTCTGCCGTTTCCCGAACAGCCGCCCCGCAGCAAGGTGTAAATCGTCGGCGAGACTTGCCCTGCGGCGGCCAATTCCCGTATGATCGCCCGCCTCGATGCGCATGGTGCCCGGACAGGCCGGTGTGGCGATGCGCCCGAAAGAGAACTGTGAGGTTTACCAAATGAAAGCTGAAATTCACCCCGCTTACCAGGAAGTGTCCGTCACCTGTAGTTGTGGCAATCACTTCACCACCCGTTCGACGGTTGGCAAGGATCTGAATATCGAAGTCTGCGCCCAGTGTCACCCCTTCTATACCGGCAAGCAGAAACTGCTGGATACCGCCGGTCGCGTGGACAAGTTCCGCCAGAAGTACGGCATGAAAAAGTAAGTCCGTGGCAATACGCACGACGGAAGTTATCAAAAAGGCGCTGTTTACAGCGCCTTTTTTGTTACTGGCGGGGCCGTCGGCGATCGCCGACCCCTGCCGTCCGGCACAGTTCGACGCCCAGGTCAGCGTACGTTATGTCCATGACGGCGATACCGTGCACCTGCGCGATGGACGCAAGTTGCGGATCATCGGTATCAATACCCCCGAACGGGCCCGCGAGGAACAGCCCGCCGAGCCCTATGCAGACACCGCGCGGCGCCAGCTGCAGGCCCAGGCCGAAGGGCCCTGGTCGCTGGTCTATGATCAGCAGCGGCGGGATCGTTACGGTCGCCTGCTGGCCCATGTGTTCGATCGGCAGGGGCGCAACATTACCCGTCGGCTGCTCGCCGCGGGGGCCGGGCAGCTGCTGGTTATCCCGCCCAATCTGAAATTCGTCGACTGTTACCGCCGCGCCCAGCAAACGGCGCGCCGGGCACGACGGGGTCTGTGGGCGCTGTCGGCCTACCGGCCGCTGGCGGCGGACGAGTTGCGCGCCCGCCACGTCGGGCAATACCGTCTGGTGCGGGGACAGCTGGGCCGGATCGGCGAAAGCCGCTCCGCGCTGTGGCTCAACCTGGGTGAGGATGAGGATTTTGCACTGCGCATTGCCGGATCGGATCGGGACTATTTCGAGCGCCGGCAGATCGAAACCTGGCGCCGGCAACCGCTGTTGGCGCAGGGCTGGATCTATCGACGCAATGATCAATGGCGCATGCGCCTGCGCCATCCGGCAAATCTGCTGGAGGCGGCTGACTGAAGAATTTGTGCCACTGGTAAAACCGCAGACCATGCGCCACCATAGGCATTCCAGCGCCGCGTTGGCGCCGTTACTCTGACCCCGTCGGCAGCTTGGCCGGCGGCACAACATCCCGGGCTGAACTTGCACCCATGAATGACGACGAACTGCCCTTTTCCGAACAGGCCCTGCGCTATCATGCCGAACCGCGCCCGGGTAAAACCGCCACCGCCCTGACCAAACCGGTCGTGACCCAGCACGATCTGAGCCTGGCCTACACCCCCGGCGTGGCGGTGCCGGTGCGTGCCATCGCCGGGGACCCGCAACTGGCCTATCGCTATACCAACAAGGGGAACCTGGTGGCGGTCATCTCCAACGGCACGGCGGTGCTGGGACTGGGTAACGTGGGTGCGCTGGCCGGCAAGCCGGTGATGGAGGGCAAGGCGGTTCTGTTTAAATATTTCGCCGATGTGGATGTGGTGGACATCGAGGTGGATGCCGAATCTCCGAAAGCCTTTATCGATACCGTACGCCGCATCGCGCCGAGTTTTGGCGGTATCAACCTGGAGGATATCGCCGCGCCCGACTGCTTCGATATCGAACAGGCGCTCAAGGAGCAACTGGATATTCCGGTGTTCCATGATGATCAGCACGGCACCGCGATCATTATTGCCGCCGGCCTGCTCAATGCCCTGGAACTGACCGGGCGCACGCTCAAGGAGGCGCGGATCGTTTGCCTGGGTGCCGGGTCGGCGGGCATCGCCTCCATGCGGCTGTTACATGAACTGGGCGCTGATAAGCGGCATATCACCCTGGTGGATCGCAAGGGCGTGGTGCATGCCGGGCGGCGCAACATCAATGCCCACAAGCGCGAATTTGCCCGGCGCACCGGCCTGCGCACCCTGGAAGAGGCGCTGGCCGGGGCGGATGTCTTTATCGGGGTGTCGGGGCCGAACCTGGTCTCGCCGGGCATGTTGCAGGGCATGGCTGACAACCCGATCGTCTTTGCCCTCTCCAATCCCGATCCGGAGATCACCCCGGCCAACGCCCATGCGGCACGCAGTGATCTGATCATGGCAACCGGGCGCAGTGACTATCCCAATCAGGTGAACAATGTCCTGGGATTTCCGTTTATTTTTCGCGGCGCGCTGGATGTGCAGGCCTCGGCCATCAATACCGAGATGGTGATCGCGGCAGTGAAGGCGCTGGCACAGCTGGCTCATGAGCCGGTGCCCGAGGAGGTGCTACAGGCCTACGGGCTCGACCAGCTTGTTTTCGGGCGGGACTACATCATTCCCAAACCGTTTGATCCGCGGCTGCGGGAGTTTGTCGCCGGGGCCGTGGCGCGGGCGGCACAGGAGAGCGGCGTGGCGCGGGTGAGGGATACCTAGGCGGCCGGGCCGACAAGTTCCCGCACCCGGTTCAATGAGGCCCGTTGCATCGGCCGCCCGTCGACCGGGCTCAGGGGCGGCTGGAGGGGCCCGTCCTGCACAAACACCACCAGCTCGATACGGGTGTCCTCGGCATAAAAGCGCAGCACCGGCAGCGTGAGGGTCTGTTCCGCGGAGAAGCGGACTTTGCGTTCGCCCTGCTCATAGGGGATCTGGTGCTCCATCAAAAAGATATCCAGATCTTCCAGGCGCGGCACGAACAGGTGCAGGACCACGGGGGAGTGGATGTCGGCACTGCCGTCGAGGACGCTGCCGACCAGTTTGGGCCTGAAGGGCGCGAAAAATTCCATCGCCTGCAGGGCCCGGGCACGCAGGTTTTGCAGGGCGGCAGGCTGGGCGTCGGCACGGAACAGGCGCTGGTATTCGCGCAGGGCCTGATCGATCTCAGCGTTGCTCGGCATGTTGCGGGTGTCGACCGCGCCCAGGTGCAGGGCCGCCTTGCGTTTGGCGGCATAAAAATCGCGGCTGCCGCTCTCCGCCAGGATCTGGGCGGCGGCCTGGGCCAGCCGCTGTCGCATTTGCAGATCCTTGGTGTGTTTGTGTCCCATTGCGACGCCTAGAAGAGATCGCGGGTAATATTACCATTATCCTTCCGGTCGCCGTTCGAGTCACTCCGGCTGTCGGTGCGACGTTCGGGGACCTGATCTTCCAGGAAGTATTCGAACACGGCGTCCGGCGCACCGCTGCCGGCCAGCTCCCCGGTTTCGGGATCAATCAATACCGAGACAATGCCCGGCGGCTGCTCCAGGCGCGCCTCGGGCTCGTCGCGCAGGGCCTCGCGCATGTATTTGATCCACATGGGGAGTGCAGCGCGCCCCCCGGTTTCGCGCTGGCCGAGCGGCTGGGGGGTATCAAAGCCGACCCACGCGGTGGAGACCAGGTTACGGTTGAAGCCGGAGAACCAGGCGTCCTGCTGATCGTTGGTGGTGCCGGTTTTGCCGGCCAGGTCCTCCCGGCCCAGCACCATGGCGCCGCGGCCGGTGCCGCGGCGAACCACATCACGCATCATGCTGTTCATCAAGAAGGCGGTCTGGGGAGTGAGCACCCGCGGGGCAATGCGCGGTTGTCGCGGGCCCTGCATGACCTGTCTCCATTCCCCGGGTGTCACATCGTCCCGGGTGAAACTGGGCACCCAGGTCTCAGCGGCCGGCGGGGTGCTGTCCATCTGCCGCAGGGGATCGGTTACCAGCTCGATCTCTCCGTCGCTTTGCGACTCGAGACAGTCCGGGCAGACCCGGGCCGGTCGATCGAGGAGCACCACCCTCTGATCGGCATCCAGGACATGGTCGATCAGATGGGGCTGGACAAAATAACCGCCATTGGCAAACACGGCATAGCCGCGCGCCAGCTCCAGGGGGGTCAGGACACCGCTGCCCAGCGCCAGCGAGAGATCCCGCGGCAGGGTATTGGGGTCAAAGCCAAAGCGTTGCTGATAACGTAACGCATAACCGATGCCGATTTCGCGTAACAGGCGGATGGAGACCAGGTTGCGCGAGTTGACCAGTGCCGCGCGCAGGCGCGTGGGGCCGTGGAAGCGGCCGCTGTAGTTTTCCGGGCGCCAGGTATCCTCCAGTCCGGGGGCCTCGAACACGACCGGGGCGTCATTGATGATGCTGGCGGCGTTAAAACCCTTGTCGATGGCGGCGGAGTAGATAAACGGCTTGAAGCTGGAACCGGGCTGGCGCTCGGCCTGGACGACCCGGTTGAATTTACTGGTGTAATAGTCGAAGCCGCCGCTCAAAGCCTCAATGGCGCCGTTATCGGGGTTGAGCGAGACCAGCGCGCCGCCCACCTGCGGCAGCTGGGCCAGCCAGCTGCAGCCCGCCCCGGCGGGTGTCACGTAAATCACGTCGCCCCGCTGCAGTACCTCGGCGGCTGACTCCAGCTCCGGTCCACGGCTGTTTTCATTAATATATTCGCGCGCCCAGTTGATCTGTTCCCAGGGCAGGTAGGTCAGCCGGTTGTCGCGGGTCAGGGCGTAGACCGCCTGCTCCTCGACCTGCAGTACCAGTGCCGGAGTCAGGTTGCCCGGCGCGGGAACATTTTTGAGCAGGCTGCTCCACTGAGCCTCGCCGACCGGGATCTCGAGCAGGGATTGCCGGGCTTCACGGGGTACTTCCCCGGGCTGCACTGCCGGGTCGGGGGTGACGCCGGCAAACAGATCAATGTGATTGACAGGACCGCGATAACCATGGCGCCGATCATATTCCAGCAGGGCCTGGCGCAGCGCCCGGTTGGCGGCCTTTTGGCGGCGGGGATCGACGCTGGTGTAGACCTCGTAGCCGGCCGTGTACGCTTTGTCGC
Source organism: Thiohalophilus thiocyanatoxydans (assembly GCF_004366735.1). Classification (GTDB taxonomy): domain Bacteria; phylum Pseudomonadota; class Gammaproteobacteria; order UBA6429; family Thiohalophilaceae; genus Thiohalophilus; species Thiohalophilus thiocyanatoxydans. Next base: position 340,964 of record NZ_SOQX01000001.1, read on the forward strand.
CGTAACGGGTGACCATTTCGTTGCGCGCCATCTCGGCGATGTAGGGGGCCTCGAGATCGGAAGACTGGCCATAGGTTTTGGCGTGGACCGGCACCGCCAGGGCGAGCTGGTACGCCTCGTCGGAGATGTAATCGAGATCGCGCATCCGGCCCAGTACATAGTTGCGACGCTGAATCGCGCGTGCGGGATTGGCCACCGGGTTGTAGCTGGAGGGGGCCTTGGGCAGTCCGGCAATCATCGCCATCTCATCCAGGCTCAGGTCGGCCAGCGCCTTGTCGTAATAGACCTGTGCGGCCGCCGAAGCGCCGTAGGCCCGCTTGCCCAGATAGATCTTGTTCAGATAGAGGGAGAGAATATCCTCCTTGGAGAGTTCGCCCTCGATTTTCAGCGCCAGGAAAATTTCGTTGAGCTTGCGCAGGTAGGTCTTCTCCCGGCTTAAAAAGAAGTTGCGGGCCACCTGCATGGTGATGGTGCTGCCGCCCTGCCCCTTTTCGCCGGTGAGGATCAAATTAATCGCCGCGCGCAGGATACCCTGGTAATCGACGCCCGGATGTTCGAAGAAACGGTCATCCTCGGCGGCCAGTACCGCCTGAATGAGCTGTTCGGGGAACTCCTCGTATTTCAACGGAGTTCGCTTCATTTCGCCGAATTCCGCGATCAATCCCCCCTCTTTATCGTAGATTCGCAAGGGAACCTGGAGGCGGACATCCTTGAGGGTGTCGATATCCGGCAGGCGCGGGGTGATGTAGGCGTAGGCCCCCAGCAGGCCAAGGGCACCGAGCAGGCTCAGGGTCAGGGCGGAGGCGAGGGAAAATGTGACCAACTTCTTAAATATGGGTTTCATATACCTAATTTTAATAAAGAATCGGATTGTGCCACCCGATAGAGGACAAGCGTCCAGTATAATTCTTCCGTTCTGTGAACACTATTCCCATTTGTATTTATAGTTTTGCTGACCTATAGTTGACTCATAAACCTAAAGTAGTTATACATATATCTACTATAACTTACTACGAATAAAGAAAAATATGGCCCTCAGGGATCTTATCAAGCCAAAAAAACCCCCGGTGCTCGGGCTCGACATCAGCTCCACGGCAATCAAGTTGCTGGAACTGGGCAAGAGCGGCGATCGTCTGCGGGTTGAAAGTTACACAGTGGAGCCGCTGCCGGCCAACTCGGTGATCGAGAAAAATATCTCCGATGTCGAGGCGGTGGGTGAAGCGATCAAACGGGCGGTGAAGCGCTCGGGGACCCGTACCAGGCAGGCGGCCGCTGCTGTTGCCGGTTCGGCGGTTATTACCAAGATTATCTCCATGCCCGCCTCACTGGGCGAAGACGACATGGAGCAACAGATCCATCTGGAAGCGGATCAATACATTCCCTATCCCCTGGAAGAGGTGAACCTCGATTTCGAAGTGATGGGCGACTCGGAGGATCCCGAACGGGTTGACGTGTTACTGGCCGCCTCGCGCAGCGAGAACGTGGATGTGCGGGTGGCTGCCATGGAGCTGGCCGGGTTGAAGGCGAAAATCGTCGATGTCGAGGCCTATGCCATGGAAAACGCGTTCCAGTTGCTGGCGCCCCAGTTACCGGAGCAGGGGCTGGATCTGACCGTGGCGGTGATCGATGTGGGCGCCACCATGACTACCCTGAATGTGATGCACGATCTGAAAAACATCTATACCCGTGAACAGGTCTTCGGCGGCAAGCAGCTGACCGAGGAGATTCAACGCCGTTATGGCCTCTCCTATGAAGAGGCCGGCATGGCCAAGCGCCAGGGCGGCTTGCCGGACAATTACGTGCCCGAAGTGCTGGAGCCGTTCAAGGATGCCATGGTCCAGCAGGTCAGCCGTTCCCTGCAGTTCTTCTTCTCCTCCAGCGCGTATAACAGCGTGGACCATATTGTTCTGGCCGGCGGCAGTGCCATGATTGACGGTATTGACGAGCTGATTGCCGACAAGCTCGGCGTCCCCACCTCGGTGGCCAATCCGTTCACCAATATGACCCTGGCCTCGCGGGTCAAAGCGCAGAGTCTGAGTAATGATGCCCCGGCATTGATGATTGCCTGCGGGTTGGCCATGAGGAGCTTTGACTGATGGCGCATATCAACCTTTTACCCTGGCGCGAAGAGCTACGCCGTGAGCGGCAGCGGCAGTTTCTGACGACGCTGGTTCTGTCCGTCATTCTTATGGGCGTGATTATTCTGGGTGTGCACCTGCGCCTGGCCGCAATGATCGATCATCAGGAGTCGCGCAACCGGTATCTGCAAAATGAAATCAGCAAGGTGGAAAAGCAGATCAAGGAAATTGATCAGATTGAAGAAGACAAACAGCGCCTGTTGGCACGCATGGAGGTTATCCAGCAATTACAGCGCAACCGCCCCGAGGTGGTTCATCTGTTTGATGAGATGCTTGATATTATCCCGGACGGCGTTCATCTGGAGAGTATGAACCAGTCTGGTGACAAGGTAGTACTTAACGGGGTGGCGGAATCCAATGCCCGTGTATCGGCCTTTATGCGCAATATCGAATCTTCGAACTGGCTGACTGAACCGCGGCTGGAAGTAATCGAGAAAAAAGGCAAAGGTGATGAGCAAGACAGCTCAAGGTCATTTGTTCTGCATATGTCGCAGGTCAGTGTGGACAATGCTGGTGAGGACCGGGAAAAATGAAAGATCTCGATTTAAGTGAATTAGACCTGAGCACCATCGGATCCTGGCCGACCGCCGCCAAGGCGGCGGTAGTCGCGGTTGTCTGTGTTGCAGTACTGGCGCTGGGGTATTTCCTGCATGTCCAGAAAAAAATGGAACAGCTGGAACAGGTCAGGGGCAAAGAGCCGACTCTGAAACGTCAGTTTGAGAAAAAACAGGCCAAGGCGGCGAATCTGGATGCCTATAAAGAACAAATGCAGGATATGGAAGAGTCTTTCGGCACAATGTTGCGGCAATTACCCAGTAAAACCGAGGTGGATGATCTGCTCGTTGATGTATCACAAACCGGACTGAGCAGTGGTATCGAATTTGAGTTGTTCAAACCCCAGTCAGAAAGGCAGATCGAGTTTTATGCCGAATTACCGATTCAGATAAGTATGCTGGGAACCTATCATCAATTCGGCAGGTTCGTCAGCGGGGTTGCCGCACTGCCGCGGATTGTTACCCTGCATGATATTAAACTTTCGAATAGCAGGGATGGCAGGCTGAAGATGGATGTTACGGCCAAGACCTATCGCTATCTGGATGAGGATGAACTGGCGTCCGCCAAAAAGAAATGAGTCGAGGAGACGAGAGGGTTCAATTCCTGAGAGCGAGCTATGCTGAATAATAAATTGACAAAACTTGGCCTGGTAGCGGCAGCAATGCTGCTGGGCGTCTCGTGCGGGGGGCCGGAACATACCGATCTGCAGGAGTATGTGCAACGGGTCAAGGCAAAGGATCGGGGTGGTATCGAGCCGCTACCCGAGATTAAACCTTACGAAACTTTTATCTATAAACCGGCTGATCGACGGGATCCTTTCACGCCGTTCGCACAGGAAACAGTGAGAGAGGAGGGTCCTGTCGACAGTGGACTTCGCCCGGACAAGGATCGTAAACGGGAAGCACTGGAACAGTTCTCACTCGATTCATTGGCGTTTGTCGGTCATCTGGAGAAGGATGGCATATTGTGGGGCTTGATTGTTGCCCCCGATTCGACTGTCTACAGAGTCAGGGAAGGCAATTATATCGGGCAGAATTACGGTGAAATAGAAGAGATTTCCGAGACAGAAATACTGCTCACAGAGATTGTGTCTGATGGAAGTGGTGGATGGATAGAAAGAGAGGCGGCCCTGACGCTGGAAAGCGAATAAGTGGCGCTCCGTATAATTTTTTGGAGTAGAACCATGATAAACCAGAGTGGTTATGCAAGCAGAATCATGAACGCTACCGGCATTCTGTCGGTGATGCTGTTAATGTTTCTTACCTCGATGCCGGCACAGGCGCAAAACAGCCTGAACGACATAGGCTACTCGACCCTGCCCGGCGACAAGGTGCAAATCAAGCTGACACTGGATAGTCCTCTGGAAGCTGAGCCGGCAAGTTTTACTATCGATAACCCCGCTCGAATTGCTTTTGATCTGCCCGATACCAGACTGAATCTGGATGAGCGCAGCAAGGATATCGGTATTGGGGTAGCTCGCAGTGTTAACGTAGCGGAGGCCGGTAACCGTACACGCGTCGTCCTGAACCTTTCCAATCTGGTGGGTTACAACACGGTGTTGGAAGGCAATGATGTCATCATTACCCTGAATGAAAGCGGGAAAACCAGTTTTTCCCAGGCCGGTAGATCGGCCGGGGGAAAAACAATGGGCCAGACTGGCTCCGTCAATGTGCTGGATCTTGATTTTCGTCGCGGTGAACAGGGCGAAGGCCGGGTGGAAATGACACTGGCTGATCCGAATACCGCCGTGGATATGAAACGGCGCGGCAGTGAGGTGGTAGTGACATTGAAAAACAGCCTGCTGGATGAAGATCTGGAGCGGCGCGTCGATGTGCTGGACTTCGCCACCCCGGTCAGTACCGTGGATGCCTTTAATCAGGGTGATGATGTCCGGGTCGTTATTAATACCAGGGATGATTTCGAACATATCGCCTATCAGGCCGATCAGAAACTGACAATTGATATCAAGCCGGTTGTCGAGGAAGAAGAGGACCGTTCGCGTCGGCGCAAGGAATACACCGGCGAGAAGCTGTCGTTGAACTTCCAGAATATCGAGGTACGGGCGGTTCTGCAGCTGATCGCGGACTTTACCGGCATTAACATGGTGACCAGTGATACTGTCTCGGGGGAAGTCACCCTGCGGTTGAAAAACGTGCCCTGGGACCAGGCGCTGGATATTATTCTCAAGACCAAGGGGCTCGCCAAACGGGAGTCGGGTAATGTCATGCTGATTGCCCCTGCCGAGGAGATCGCGGCCCGTGAAAAAATGGAAATGGAAGCCAACAAGCAGGTCGAAGCACTGGCACCGCTGATTAGCGAAACCATTCAGGTCAATTATGCGAAAGCCTCGGAAGTGGCGTCCCTGCTCAAACAAAAAGGGAGTGAGCTTCTCTCCGAACGGGGTAACGTGAGCGTCGATGAACGGACTAACAAATTGTTGGTGCAGGAGACGGCGGAACGTATTGATGAGATTATCTCGCTGGTGGATGAGCTGGATGTGCCCGTGCGCCAGGTGCTGATTGAGTCGCGCATTGTGCTGGCCAGCACCAACTTCAGCAAAGAGGTTGGGGTACGCTTTGGTGTCTCGCGTAACTATGTGGGATCGGACGGGCGTGAGCGGGCGGTATCAGGGAACCTTAGTGCGACCGAGAATCTGATCAACAATGAGACCCTCGAGGCACCGGGTCGCTGGAACGTCAATTTGCCCGCCGCGAGCGGTTCCGCCGGCACCATCGGTATGGCATTGGCCAGGTTGCCGTTCGGCACCCTGGTGGAGCTGGAGTTGTCCGCCGCCCAGGCCGAAGGTGAAACCGAGATCGTCTCCAGCCCACGGGTTATCACCGCCAATCAGCAGGAGGCGGTGATCGAATCCGGGCAGGAGATTCCCTATCAGGAGGCCAGTTCCAGCGGTGCCACCAGTGTCTCTTTCAAGAAGGCGGTACTGAGTCTGACCGTTACGCCGCAGATCACCCCGGATGATCGGGTTATCATGGATCTGGCGGTCACGAGCGATAATCCTGACTTCGGGAACCTGGTGCTGGGTGTGCCGCCCATTACAACCCAGAACGTACAGACGCAGGTGTTGATTAACAACGGCGAGACGGTGGTACTGGGCGGTGTCTACGAGCAGACCAAGAGTAACACCATTAATCGCGTGCCCTTCTTTGGCGATCTGCCGGTCGTCGGCGCCCTGTTCAGGAGCAAGTCCCAGCTGGACGAAAAGAACGAACTGTTGATCTTTGTGACACCGAAGATCGTCAAGGATGACATGCGAATCTAGTCGGCCCGGCCGGTGGTGCCGCCAGGCATCACCGGTCGGATTGTCTTTTCTGCCATCTCATGTCTTCAGTCAATAATATTTTTCTCGTCGGATTGATGGGGGCGGGTAAAACCACCATTGGCCGCCAGCTTGCCCAGGTTCTGGACAAGGAATTCATCGACAGCGATCATGAAATCGAGGCCCGCACCGGGGTGAATATTCCGTTGATCTTCGAACTTGAAGGAGAAGCGGGATTTCGGGAGCGTGAAGCGGCGATGCTCGATGAGCTGACCGGTCGGGAGAATGTGGTGCTGGCCACTGGCGGCGGCGCGGTACTGCGCGAGGAAAACCGCCGCCACCTGAAACAGCGCGGCACCGTGGTCTATCTGCAGACTGACGTCACGCAGTTGCTGGAGCGGACCCGTAAAGACAAGAACCGGCCGTTGCTGCAGACCGATGATCCACAAGCCCGATTGACCCGGCTGCTGCAGGAACGGGAACCGCTCTATCTCGAACTGGCGGATCTGGTGGTCAATACCGGTCAGGGCAATATCCGCGGCGTGGTCGATACAATTCTGGAAAAACTTGCCTGAACCGTTGCTTATCGCGCACGGTGCCGACTATCCTGTATAATCCGACAGTTACCGGCGCAATGAAGGCAAGATGATTACTCTCAACGTCGATCTGGGCGAACGCAGTTATCCGATATTCATCGGCCAGCAGTTGCTGGGCGATGCCGAACGGGTCAGCCCCTGTATTGCCGGCACCCAGGTGATGATTGTCACCAATGAAACCATTGCGCCGTTGTATCTCGACAGGACCCTGCAGGCGTTTACGGACTACGACCCCGCCCACGTTATCCTGCCTGACGGCGAGCAATACAAGACTCTGGAGATTCTCAACCGCATCTTTGATGAACTGCTGGTGCAGCATTTTGATCGCCACAGTACCCTGGTGGCCCTGGGCGGCGGGGTCATCGGCGATATGACCGGCTTCGCCGCCGCCTGCTATCAGCGCGGCGTCGATTTTATCCAGATCCCCACCACCCTGCTGGCCCAGGTCGATTCCTCGGTCGGCGGCAAGACCGGCGTCAATCATCCCCAGGGCAAGAACATGATCGGGGCCTTTCATCAGCCGCGCTGTGTAATCGTCGATACCGATACCCTGAAAACACTGGATGATCGTCAGCTCAGCGCCGGCCTGGCGGAGATCATCAAGTACGGGCTGATTCGGGACCATGATTTTATCGCGTGGCTGGAGCAGAACATGGACAGGCTGCTGGCGCGTGATCCCGAGGCCACCGCGTATGCCATCGAGACCTCCTGCCGGAGCAAGGCCGCCATCGTGGCCGCCGATGAAAAAGAGAGCGGCGTGCGGGCCCTGCTCAATCTCGGTCACACCTTCGGCCATGCCATTGAAACCGGGGCCGGTTACGGTCACTGGCTGCATGGCGAGGCGGTGGGTACCGGGATGCTGATGGCGGCGGATCTCTCCATGCGCCAGGGCTGGTTATCGGAGCAGGATGTGCTGCGGGTGGAAAACCTGCTCGACAAGGCCGAGCTGCCCACGCGTGCGCCGCATAATATGTCTTATGAGCGCTTCATGGAGCTGATGGCGGTGGACAAAAAAGTCCGCGCCGGTCAGGTCAATCTGGTGCTGTTAAAATCACTGGGCGAGGCGGTGGTGACCGCCGATTTCGAACCCGCCCTGCTGCGCGAGACCGTCGAGGCCCATCGCGCCACCGAATGAACAGACGGTAAATCCTATGTTAAGTCTTGCGCCCTATGCCGCGAACGAAAAGAACAGTCTGGGGCGACGTATCCCCGAAGAAGTGCCCAGTTATCGCAGTGAGTTTCAGCGGGATCGGGATCGCATTGTTCACTCCGCCGCGTTTCGCCGTCTGGAATACAAGACCCAGGTGTTCGTCAATCACGAAGGGGACATGTTCCGTACCCGCCTGACTCACTCCATCGAAGTGGCGCAGATCAGCCGTTCCATCGCCCGGATTCTCAATATCAATGAAGACCTGAGCGAGACCATTGCCCTGGCGCACGATCTGGGACATACCCCGTTCGGCCATGCCGGTCAGGATGCCCTGAACGGTTGCATGAAAGAATATGGCGGGTTCGAACATAATCTGCAGTCATTGCGGACGGTGGACAAACTGGAGCAACGTTACGCGGACTTTGAGGGATTGAATCTGACGTTCGAGGCGCGCGAGGGGATTCTCAAACATTGCTCGCTCGGGCATGCCCGGGAACTGGGTGAGGTGGGGCGGCGCTTTCTCGACAAGACCCAGCCCTCGCTGGAGGCCCAGGCAGTGAACCTGGCCGACGAGATTGCCTATAATAACCATGATGTGGACGACGGCCTGCGCTCGGGGCTGATTACCCTGGCGGAACTGGAAGAGATCGAGCTGTTCAATGATCAATACAGGGAGGTCAAAGCGCGCTATCGGGCGCTGACCGATCGGCGGCTGATTCACGAGATTATTCGGCGCATGATCAACCGCCAGATCATCGATCTGGTAGAGACAAGCCAGGCGGCGATCGAAGCGCTGTCGCCAGAGAAGATCGATGATGTCCGCCGCCATACTCAGAGTCTGATCGGTTTCAGCGATGAGATGCGTGCCGCCAATCTGGCGTTAAAACAGTTTTTACGCAGCCGGCTCTACTCCCATTACCGGGTGCATCGCATGACCTCGAAAGCGCAACGGATTATCGAGTCGCTGTTCAGTGCGTTTTTTCAGGATCCCAAACTGTTGCAACCCAAACATCAGCAGCAGGTCTATATGATGGAAGAAAAAGAGGGTGCCAATGGCCGCGCCCGCGCCGTTGCCGATTACATTGCCGGCATGACGGATCGTTATGCGATTGCCGAATACGGGCGTATTTTCGATCCGGCTGAACTAACCTGAACCGTATAATTGTGAGCTTGCCTGTTCATGCGCATCTATATGCAAATACCGGCCATGGAAGACAAGCCGCCGCGCTTCTATCAGCTCATGCTGCAAAAGGATCTGGTCGACGGCTGGAATCTGATTCGCAACTGGGGCGAGACCGGCAGCCGCGGGCGGGTCAAGCAGGATCATTACAGTGATCTGGAACAGGCCCAAACAGCCCTGCTCAGGGTACGGGACATGCAGCTTGAGCGTGGCTACAAGGTAATGTTCATGCAGGGACAGGAACTGCCGCATGAGTAACGACGATGATATCCCGACATTGGGCCACGAGCCCGAGTATCTGGCGGACTACGGTCTGCAGAGAGCCCCTTTTCCCGTCGAGTACGATGATCGTTTTGTCTATCTGGATGAGGCACGTCGGCAATTGCTCGACGACTTGCAGCAGCTGACCCGTTACAGCCGCCTGATGTTGCTCGTCATCGGTGAACGCGGCAGCGGCAAGAGCTCCCTCAAACAGCACTTTATTCATCAGGCGGATGAGGCTTACCTGATCAGTGATGTGGCGGCGCATCCGATGATGGATGCCGACGAGCTGCTCTCGGATATTGCCCGGGGTTTCGGTCTGAATGACCTGCCCGCCAGCCCGTCGGAATTGCAGGATATGCTCTATCGTTATCTGGCGGGGATGCAGGGGGATCGGGTACCGGTGTTGCTGGTGGACGACGCCCACGAACTGCCCCGGGAAGCGTTGGAAGCGCTGTTTTACCTTGCTGATGCCGAGGGCGGAGAGGGGCAACTGTTGCGTTCGGTCCTGTTCTGCGAACCGGCGATTGAGGTGATGCTCGAATCGACTGCCTTCCAGCCGTTCAGGGATCAGGTGACCCGGCGCGTGCACCTGGCGCCTCTCGATGAGGCGCAGACCGCCGAGTACATTCGCCACCACCTGGCCGTTGCCGGGCTGGATGGCACCAGCCCGTTTACACCGCAGGCGATTCGCCGGATTCACCAGAGCTCCGGGGGACTGCCGGCCCGGATCAACGATGCCGCCCACCAGCTGCTTGCCGGGGAGGAGCCCGACGGGGCGGTCGATCCGGCACCCGAGGGGCCGCCGGGAAGCCGTAAGCCGGCATGGAACCGTCGCTATGTTGCCGCCGCCGTGGGGATGGTGCTCCTCATCGCGATCGTGTTCGGCTGGCCGACGCGGCAAACCGACCCCACGGCGGAGACGCCAGCGGTCACCGCCCGGGAAGAATCCACCGCGATGCCACCGCAGAAGGTGGTGGAACTGGGGGTCGGCGGGCTGAGCGGCAGGCCGGCCGGGACGCCAGACAGTGAACAGAATGTCACTGCCGATGAGTTTGAGCCGCCCGTCGAGCCGGTGGAGGAGCCCGTGGCGTCGCCCCCCGCCCTGGTGATCGAGGCGATCGAGCCCGATCCGGTGCCGGCCGGAGACCAGCGACAGACGTTAAGCCTGCACGGTGAAGGCTTTGATGAATCCACCCGGATTACCCTCGAATGGGGAAATCAGCGCAAGACACTGGATCCGTCCCGGGTCTCGCTGATCAGCGACAAACAACTCGATTTGCATCTCAGTGTGGGCACGCGGCCGCAAACCTGGGAGCTGCTTGCGCGGAACCCGCAAAGCGGTGCCCGGGCCCGGGCCCGTTTCACGGTCGAGGCGGCAGAAGCCGAGGCAGAGACTGAGGCAGAGGCAGAGAAAGACAATGCCCCGGTGGCGGAGCCTGTCGACATGGCCTGGCTGCAACGTCAGCCCGCCGATCACTACACCCTGCAACTGCTGGCGGCGCAACAACGTGACAACCTGCAGGCCTTTTTAAAGCGCCATGAACTGGACGGGCAAAGCGTGATTGTCGAAAGTCGCAAGGACGGGGAGCCGTGGTTCACCGCACTCTTCGGCAGTTATGCCGATCGCGAAGCGGCCCGGGAGGCGGCCGGGAATCTGCCCGATGAGATTGAGGCGCCGTGGATCCGGCGTTTCGAGGCGGTTCAAAGCCGTGACACGTCGCCGGCCGACGAGCCTGTAGCTGACCCGGCGATCACCGACAGATCGGTACCGAATTCGACCACCCTGCGCGAGCATACGGCCTGGTTGTGGGATCAGGATCCGGACGCCTACACCCTGCAGCTGATCGCCGGCGGCAATGAACAGGCGATCCAGCACTTTATCGAGCAGCATGATCTGCGCGGTGAAGCCGTGTTTTATCAGACCCAACGTGAGGGCGAGCCCTGGTTTGTTGTGGTACTGGGCCGGCATGCCGATCGTGATGCGGCGCTGGCGGCACGCCAGGGCTTGCCAAAGGCCCTGCGCGAGCAATCGCCGTGGCCGCGCGCCTTCGGCGATATTCATAGCGAACTTGCCGCCCCCTGAATCAGCCGGGGATCGGGATAACCCTGTCGACTCTCCTGTCATTATTCCCTCGAAACGTCAAGTAAAACAGTCCCTTACGGAGCATTGCAGGGGGCTGTAGCCTGGCTGTATACTTCTGGGCCATTTTGCCCGCGATCTGCGGGTAAAAAGTCGAATCACGGTAAGAATTTAGTGGCGGTTCCAGTGACACAAAGCAAACAGACTCAACTCCCCGGCGGGCTCTACCAACCGAACTTTGAACGGGACAATTGCGGCTTCGGGCTGATCGCCCATATGGATGGCGAAGCCAGCCACTGGATCCTGGAGACCGCCATCGGCGCCCTGGAGCGGCTGACCCATCGTGGCGCGATCGCGGCCGACGGCAAGTCCGGCGACGGCTGTGGACTGTTGTTGAAGCAGCCGAAAAGTTTTTTCCAGGCAATCGCCAAAGAGCAGGGCTATGCACTCAATGATCGCTTTGCCGTGGGCATGGTGTTTCTTAACACCGACGATCAGCTGGCCGGGGCGGCGCGCAACCAGCTGGTGCGCGAACTGGAACAGGAAGGGCTCGAAGTCCTCGGCTGGCGGGCGGTACCGGTCAATCCCGATGCCTGTGGCGAGGAGGCGTTGCGCACCCTGCCCACCATTGAGCAGATCTTTATCAATGCCCCGGCGGCGATGGAAGAGATCGATTTCGAGCGACACTTATATATAGCCCGGCGGCGTACCGAAAAGGCGATCGATCCGCAGGACAATACCTTTTATATTCCCAGTCTCTCCTCGCGGGTGATCTCCTACAAGGGACTGGTCATGCCCGAATACCTGCCGGTCTTCTACGAAGATCTGAATGACTCGCGCATGGCTTCTGCCCTGGCCGTGTTCCATCAGCGCTTTTCCACCAACACCTGGCCCGAATGGCGCCTGGCCCAGCCGTTCCGTTATCTGGCCCATAACGGCGAGATCAATACCCTGGAGGGTAACCGTAACTGGTCGGTGGCGCGCGGCCACAAGTTCGACAGTCCGCACATTCCCATGGAAGATGTCCGTCCGCTGGTCTCCCCGTCGGGATCCGACTCCAACAGCCTGGACAACATGCTCGAGGCATTGCTGGCCGGTGGCATGGACATCTTTCGCGCCATGCGGGTGCTGATTCCGCCGGCCTGGCAGAACGTCGAGACCATGGACGCGGATCTGCGCGCCTTTTATGAATACAACTCCATGCACATGGAGCCGTGGGACGGTCCGGCCGGCATCGTGCTGACCGACGGGCGCCACGCCGCCTGCAGCATGGATCGCAACGGCCTGCGCCCGGCGCGCTGGGTGATCACCCGGGACCGGCATATCACCCTGGCTTCGGAAATCGGCGTTTACGACTATGCCCCGGAAGATGTGGTGAGCAAGGGCCGGCTCAAGCCGGGCCAGATGCTGGCGGTGGATACCGACAGCGGTGAACTGCTGCTGCCCGAGGATATCGATCAGCGACTCAAGAGCCGCCATCCCTACAAGCAGTGGCTGCGTGAAAATGCACGGCGGCTCAAGTCCCTGCTGCAGGAAGAGAACAACGCCTCACCTGTGGACGAATCCCTGGTGGATGTCTATCAGAAGATGTTCCAGATTACCTTCGAGGAACGGGATCAGATCATTCGCGTGCTGGGCGAGGACGGCCAGGAAGCGGTCGGCTCCATGGGCGACGATACGCCCTTCCCGGTTCTGTCGCGCATGGTGCGTTCGCCCTATGACAACTTCCGTCAGCAGTTTGCCCAGGTCACCAACCCGGCGATCGATCCCATTCGTGAACAGATCGTCATGTCGCTGGAGACCTGCTTCGGCCCCGAACGCAACATGTTCGAGGAGACCCCGCAGCATGCCGAACGGCTGCTGGTCGACTCACCGGTGCTCTCGCACAGCAAGTTCACCCAGTTGCTGGAGATGGGGCAGAGCGACAAGAATTACGCCAATCAGAGCATCTCGCTGAATTATCCCGAGGACGTGGATCTCGAAGCGGCGATCCGCGATATCTGTGAACAGGCCGTCAAGGCGGTCAAAAACGGCAAGGTGGTGCTGGTCCTGAGCGATCGCGAGATCAGTCGCGAGACCCGGCCGGTCCATGCGCTGCTCGCCACCGGCGCGGTCCATCATCGTCTGGTGCGCGAAGGCCTGCGCTGTGATGCCAATATCGTGGTCGAAACCGGCACCGCCCGGGATCCCCATCATTTTGCGGTGCTGATCGGTTATGGCGCCACCGCGGTCTATCCCTATCTGGCCTATGCCGCGCTGCGCGACATGCAGCGCAGCGGCGAGATCACCGAGTCCAGTGCCGCGACGCTGGATGCCAATTACCGCAAGGGCATTAACAAGGGGCTGTACAAGATCACCTCCAAGATGGGGATCTCCACCATCGCCAGTTATCGCGGCGCCCAGTTGTTCGAGTCGGTGGGCCTGCATCAGGACGTGGTGGATCTCTGCTTCAACGGCACGACCAATCGAATTCAGGGCATCGGTTTCAGTGATCTGCAGGAAGACCAGCGCCTGCTGTGCAAACTGGCCTGGAACAAACGCAAGCCGATCCAGCAGGGTGGCCTGCTCAAATTTATCCACGGCGGCGAGGATCACGCCTATAATCCGGATGTGATCGGCACACTGCAGGAAGCGGTCAAAAGCGGCGACTTCGATAAATGGAAGGAATACACCACGCTGGTCAATCAACGCCAGACGCTGACCCTGCGCGATCTGCTGCGGCTGCGCGAAAGCGAGCAGCGCGTGCCGCTGGATGAAGTGGAACCGATGGAAGAGATCGCCACCCGCTTCGATTCGGCCGCCATGTCCCTGGGCGCGTTGTCGCCCGAGGCACACGAAACCCTGGCCGAGGCGATGAACCGCCTCGGTGCCCGCTCCAACTCGGGCGAGGGAGGCGAGGATCCCAAACGTTACGGCACCAACAAGCGTTCCAAGATCAAGCAGGTCGCCTCCGGACGCTTCGGGGTGACGCCGGCCTATCTGCGTTCGGCGGAAGTCATGCAGATCAAGGTGGCCCAGGGCGCCAAGCCCGGCGAAGGCGGGCAGCTGCCCGGTCACAAGGTCAACGAGCTGATTGCCAGGTTGCGTTATTGCAAGCCGGGTGTGTCGCTGATCTCGCCGCCGCCGCATCATGATATCTATTCCATCGAGGATCTGGCCCAGCTGATTTTCGATCTCAAGCAGGTCAATCCCGGCGGGCTGGTCTCGGTCAAACTGGTCTCCGAGGCCGGTGTCGGTACCGTGGCTGCCGGCGTGGCCAAGGCCTATGCCGATCTGATCACCATCTCCGGTTATGACGGCGGTACCGGTGCCTCGCCGCTGACCTCGGTCAAGTATGCCGGCAGTCCGTGGGAGCTGGGCTTGAGTGAAACCCACCAGCTTCTGCGCGCCAACGATCTGCGCGACAAGGTGCGCCTGCAGACCGACGGCGGGCTCAAGACCGGTCTGGATGTGATCAAGGCGGCGATCCTCGGTGCGGAAAGCTTCGGTTTCGGTACCGGGCCGATGGTCGCCATGGGTTGCAAGTACCTGCGTATCTGTCATCTGAACAACTGCGCGACCGGCGTCGCCACCCAGGACAAGGTGCTGCGCATGGATCACTATCGCGGCGAAGTGGAGTGGGTGATGAACTACTTCCGCTTTATTGCCGAGGAGGTGCGCGAGCTGCTGGCCGGGCTGGGGCTGCGCAAGCTGACCGACGCCATCGGGCGGACCGATCTGCTCGAGGCGCTGGAAGGGGAAACCAGCAAGCAGCGCGGTCTGGATCTCTCCGCCCTGCTCAGTGATGCGGGTGTGGCCAAAGACAAGCCGCAATGTTGCGTGAAACCGAGTAACGAGCCGTTCGACAAGGCCGAACTGGCCGAACAGATGGTGAAAGACTGTCTGCCGGCGATTGAAAACAAGAGCGGCGGCGAGTTCAATTACAAAGTTCGCAATACCCACCGCTCCATCGGCGCGCGCCTGTCCGGCGAGATCGCCGTGCGCCACGGCGATCTGGGTATGGAAGCCAAACCCATCGTGCTGCGTCTGAACGGCACGGCCGGGCAGAGCTTCGGCGTCTGGAACGCCGGCGGCCTGCATATGTACCTGGAAGGTGATGCCAACGACTATGTCGGCAAGGGCATGGCCGGCGGTAAACTGGTCCTCTATCCGCCGAAGGGCAGCAGCTTTGCCAGCCACGAGACCACGATCATCGGCAACACCTGCCTGTACGGCGCGACCGGCGGCAAGCTCTACGCGGCCGGCACGGCCGGCGAACGCTTCGGCGTGCGCAACTCCGGCTGTCACGCGGTGGTCGAGGGCGTGGGCGATCACGGTTGTGAATACATGACCGGCGGCCATGTCACCGTACTGGGTCAGGCCGGACTCAACTTCGGCGCGGCCATGACCGGCGGCTTTGCCTATGTCTATGACGTGGACAACAGCTTTGTCGATTGTGTCAGCCATGATGTCGACATTCATCGCATCGTACCCGAACACATGGAAGCCAACCGCAATCATCTGCGTGAAGTGATCGAGGAGTTTGTGCGCGAGACCGGCAGTCAGCGTGGCCAGATGTTACTGGACAATTTTGCCGATGAGGTGGGTCACTTCTGGCTGGTCAAACCGAAAGCGGCTTCACTGGAGTCCCTGATGGACGATCTGCAGCGCCGCGCTGCGTAACTTTTTTACTTGATAGCATAAATCCGCAGCCGGGATTGTCCGGCTGCCTCAATGGGCAGTTAGAGCAAATCATGGGTAACACGTTTCAGTTTTTACAGGTCAAGCGCATCGATCCGGAGAAAAAACGGGTCGATATCCGGGTCAGGGAATATCGCGAGATCTATGGTCAGTACGATGCCGAGTCGGCGGCACAGCAGGCAGACCGTTGTCTGGAGTGTGGCAATCCCTATTGCGAATGGAAATGCCCGGTCCATAATTATATTCCCAACTGGCTCAAGCTGATTGCCGAAGGCAATATTATTGAGGCGGCGGAACTCTCCCATCGAACCAACTCGCTGCCCGAAGTCTGTGGCCGGGTTTGTCCGCAGGATCGTCTCTGCGAAGGAGCCTGTACCCTGAACGACGGTTTCGGGGCGGTCACGATCGGTTCCATCGAGAAGTACATCAGCGATACTGCGTTTGAGCAGGGCTGGCGCCCGGACATGAGCGGGGTCGAGGCGACCGGCAAAAAGGTCGCGGTGATCGGCGCCGGTCCGGCCGGTCTGGGGTGTGCCGATGTGCTGGCGCGTAACGGCGTCGCCGTTACCGTCTATGATCGTTATCCGGAGATCGGCGGCCTGCTGACTTTCGGGATTCCCGAATTCAAGCTGGAAAAAGAGGTCATCCACAAGCGCCGCGAGATCTTCGAAGGCATGGGGATCGAGTTCAAACTCGGTGTGGAAGTGGGCAAGGACATCACCTTCAAGGCGATCGCGGATCAATATGACGCGGTGTTCCTGGGCATGGGGACCTACAAGTACATGACCGCCGGTATCCCCGGCGAGGATCTGCCCGGCGTGTATGCCGCGCTGGATTTCCTGGTCGCCAATGTCAACCACTGCTACGGCTACGAAAAGGATCCCAAAGATTACATCAACATGCAGGGCCGCCACGTGGTGGTGCTGGGTGGGGGTGATACCGCCATGGACTGCAACCGGACCTCGATTCGCCAGGGTGCCGCCTCGGTGACCTGTGCCTATCGGCGTGACGAGGCCAACATGCCCGGCTCCAAACGGGAAGTGGGCAATGCCAAGGAAGAGGGTGTGCAGTTCATGTGGAACCGTCAGCCGGTGGAGATCGTCGGCAACGGCCAGGTGGAAGGCGTCAAGGTGGTGACCACGCAACTGGGCGAGCCCGATGAGCGCGGTCGTCGCCGCCCCGAACCGGTCCCCGGTTCCGAAGAGATCATCATGGCCGACGCGGTGATCATCGCCTTCGGCTTCCAGCCGAGCCCCGGGGAGTGGTTCGAGGAGTACCGGATCGCCACTGACGAACGGGGCCGGGTCAAGGCACCGCAAAAACAGGAATACAAACACCAGACGGGCAATCCGAAGATCTTCGCCGGCGGCGACATGGTGCGCGGCTCCGACCTGGTGGTCACCGCCGTCTACGAAGGCCGCGAAGCCGCCGAAGGCATCCTCGACTATCTCGAGGTATAAAACATTCAACGCAGAGGCGCGAAGATATAATTTTTAATGTTGAATGTTAAATTTTGAATTGTGGCGTCTGTATTTAATTCAAAATTCAACATTAAAAACTCAAAATTGCCTTACGTCCTCTGCACCCAAACAACGGGCATAAACGTCTCTGCGGTAAAAAAGATAAAAACATGACTGAATTGAAAAATGATCGTTTGTTGAAAGCCCTGGCGCGGGAGTCGGTGGATGTGACGCCGGTGTGGATGATGCGTCAGGCCGGGCGGTATCTGCCCGAGTATCGTGCCACGCGCGAGAAGGCGGGTAGCTTTCTGGATCTGTGCAAGAATCCGGAGCTGGCTACCGAAGTTACGATGCAGCCGCTGGACCGTTTTGATCTGGACGCGGCGATTCTGTTTTCCGATATCCTGACCATTCCCGATGCCATGGATCTGGGTCTCTATTTTGCCGAGGGCGAAGGCCCCTGTTTCGAGCGGCCGCTGCGCACGGCCGCGGCGATCGAACAACTCCCGGTTCCCGATGTCGCGGACAGCCTGGGTTATGTGATGGACGCGGTGAGTAGCATCCGGCGGGAACTGGACGGGCGGGTGCCGCTGATCGGCTTCTCCGGCAGTCCCTGGACCCTGGCCACCTATATGGTGGAGGGCGGCACCACCAAGGAATTCGCCCGGGTCAAAGGTCTGCTTTACGAAAATCCCCGTGCGATGCACCAGTTGCTGGAGAAACTGGCGGTTACCGTGATCGACTACCTCAACGCCCAGATCGCCGCCGGCGCCCAGGCGGTAATGATTTTCGATACCTGGGGCGGGGTGCTGACCACCCGGGATTACAGTGAATTCTCTCTCGACTATATGCGCCGGATCATCGCCGGGCTGACCCGCGAGCACGAGGGTCGCAAGGTGCCGGTAACCATCTTCAGCAAGGGGGGCTGCCAGTGGCTGGAGGATCAGGCCGACATTGGCGCCGATGCGCTGGGACTGGACTGGACCATCGATATCGGTCTGGCCCGCCAGCGGGTCGGTGAGCGGGTCGCCCTGCAGGGCAACATGGATCCCTGTGTGCTGTATGCCTCCCCGGAGCGGATCCAGACCGAGGTGGCGACCATCCTGGAAAGCTACGGCGCAGGAGCCGGTCATATCTTTAACCTGGGTCACGGCATCCATCAGCATGTGGATCCCGATCACGCCAAAGCATTCATCGATGCCGTCCATGAGCTGAGTGTTCCCTATCATCGGACCTGAATCCGTTGTCTCACCGGGCGGTGTGGTGTCGGGTAAATACAAAAACTGCGTTAGCTCAACTAAAGCA
Organism: Thiohalophilus thiocyanatoxydans; assembly: GCF_004366735.1. Lineage (GTDB taxonomy): Bacteria > Pseudomonadota > Gammaproteobacteria > UBA6429 > Thiohalophilaceae > Thiohalophilus > Thiohalophilus thiocyanatoxydans. The sequence continues at coordinate 359,649 of NZ_SOQX01000001.1, forward strand.
GACCGATCGAGGCGGCGACACTAAAGTCCGCATAAAGTCGTGCAGTGCACAACAGCGCCGCGACGTTGAAAAAAGCCCCTGTTTTGATACCGGCCCACGGGCGCCGGGTAACAGAGCCAGCCTCAAAGTACGCTCATTTGCGGCGATGGGCGCCGGGTATAAACTGTGCGACAATCTGTGTATGCAAATCTCCGGCAACACTCGCAAACTGGTCACCCGACTCGATGACTCGGTCGACTATCATCTGCCCATCGGTGAACAGACGATCCCGCTCAATCCCCTGATCGGAGAGAATCTGTCGCTGGAATTTCTCGGCGAGATTCATTGCATCGAATGTGGCCGCAAGACCAGCAAAAGCTTCAACCAGGGATATTGTTATCCCTGCTTCCGTTCCCTGGCCCAGTGTGACAGTTGTATTGTCAAACCCGAGCAATGCCATTATTTCGAAGGGACCTGCCGCGAGCCGCAGTGGGGCGAGCAGCATTGCCTGCAGGACCATTATGTCTACCTGGCCAATTCGTCGGGGATCAAGGTCGGCATCACCCGGGGCAGCCAGATCCCGACGCGCTGGATGGATCAGGGCGCCAGTCAGGCGTTGCCGATCATGCGGGTCAAAAATCGCCTGCTCGCCGGTCTGGTGGAAGTGATCCTCAAACAGCATGTGGCGGACAAGACAGCCTGGCAACGGATGCTCAAGGGTGAACCCGAAGCGGTCGATCTGGCGGCGCGACGGGATGAACTGTTCGAACAGTGTGATCAGGAGCTGGCGCAGCTGGCTCAACAGCAGGAAGAGGGCAGTCTGAATCTGTTGACCGATGAGGCCGTGGTGGATATTCACTATCCGGTGCTCGCTTACCCGCAGAAGGTCACTTCCCTGAATTTCGACAAGACCCCGTTTGTTGAAGGGACACTGCAGGGGATCAAGGGGCAGTATCTGATTCTGAGCAGCGGCGTCTTGAACCTGCGCAAGTTTTCGGGGTATAAACTGCAGTTGACCTGCCCCTGAGCGGACTGCAATCGACCATCATGCACATCTGGCGACACTATAACTGGCATAAACCGGCAAGCGTTGTTCTGCTGCTGGTATTGCTGGGTCAATCCGCCCTGCTGTTGCATGAAATCGGCCACACGAATGCCGTTGCCGATACCGAGTGTCAGTTATGCCTGCATGCTCAGCCGAACCTCTCTCCCGATGAGTTACCGCTGGCTCCGACGGCTTACCTTGCCCGGATCAGCGTGGTTGATCTGCAGGTTGAGCAACCGGTTTATTTCTCCCCAATCTACGCCAATTCTTCCCGCGGCCCGCCGCGCGCCTGAACTCACTCTATCCTTATTAAACGCGATTCCTGAACGGGAATGGCAATGCTTTGATTATCCCGTGTTGGTATGCCGGCCGGTGGCCGAAAATCGTGAGCCATGCGATCACCCATGCGTGATCTGACGGGAATGAGTCAGGAGATAAAAATGTTCAGAACAACAGTACTGTTATTGAGTCTGGCAGGGCTGAGTGCGATGCCGGGGTTTTTATATGCACAGGGCATGGGGAAAATAGCCGGCAATGAGTTCAATCCCGCGGTCAGTCTGATCCTGGAGGGGCGCTATACCGATCTGGATAACAGCGAGCTCGAGTTGCCCGGTTTTCAACCCGGTGGCGAGGCCGGGTTGCCGGAAAAAGGTTTCTCGATGGGCCACAATGAGCTGGTTATATCCGCCAACGTGGATGACAAGTTCTATGGCCAGCTGACGGCACCGATACTTTACGAAAACAATGAAACAACGATCGAACTGGAAGAGGCTTTCATGGAAACCCTGGGGCTGGGGCATGGCGCGACGGTCCGGGGCGGCAAGTTTTATTCCGGTATCGGCTATCTCAATGCCGTCCACGATCATGCCCATGACTTTGCGGATCGCCCCCTGGTCTACGACGCGCTGGTGGGCGGGCACCTCAACGATACCGGCGTACAGCTGCGCTGGGTCGCGCCGACTGCGTGGTACCTGAACCTGGGTGCCGAAGTGACAACCGGCAGCGAGTTTCCCGGTGGCGAGAATGAGGATAATAACAACGGCATGGCCCTGTTTGCCAAAACCGGCGGCGATATCAGCGTCAGTGCCAGCTGGCAACTGGGTGTCAGTTACTACAGCACCGAATTCGCCAGCCGCGAGGCGGGCGGGCACGCTCACGGCGGTGAAACCGCGGAGGCAGACAACGAGTTGCTGGATGGCGAGGTGGATATGGCCGGGATCGATTTTGTCTACAAATGGGCACCCAACGGCAACTCACGGCAGACCAATTTCAAGTTCCAGGCCGAGTATTTCGTCCGCGATGAAGACGGCCATTCGGAATTTACCGAGGGAAGTGATTCCGCGACAGCTGATTATACGGGTGAGCAGACCGGCTTCTACATGCAGGGGGTTTATCAGTTTATGCCCGCCTGGCGCGTGGGGCTGCGTTACGATCGGCTCGAGGCCGACAACACGATTACCAACTTTTCCGGAACGAACATCGATCAGGAGGAGTATCTGGAGGAGTCCGGGCTGGGAAGCGAGGCAAAGGATCCCGAGCGCTACAGTGTGATGGTTGATTATTCCCCCAGTCATTTTAGTCTTTTGCGGCTGCAGTACAGTGAACTGGACAACGGACGTGAAAAAAATGACATGCTGATGCTGCAATACATCATGAGCCTGGGGGCTCACGGTGCTCACAGGTACTGAAAGGAGAGCATGATGAACAAACGCAACAGGTTGTTGTCTGTCCCGTTGTTCGCCCTGCTGTCTGTCATGGCCGGCCAGGGCGTGGCTAAGGTTGATATCCTGGCCTGCGAGCCGGAATGGGCGGCGCTGGCAGAGGAACTTGGCCGGGATCGCGTCAGCGTCGTCTCGGCGACCACGGCGTATCAGGATCCGCATCATATCGAGGCCCGGCCTTCACTGATCGCCCGGGCTAGAAACGCGGATCTGGTGACCTGTACCGGGGCGGAACTGGAAGTCGGCTGGTTACCGTTGCTGTTGCGCCAGTCCGGCAATACCCGTATCCAGCAGGGTAAGCCCGGTTATTTCCTGGCAAGCGAGCAGGTACCGCTGCTGGAGACCCTGGAGAAGGTTGATCGCAGCATGGGCGATATCCATGCGGCGGGGAATCCGCATGTTCATCTGGATCCCTACCGGTTGCTGGACATTGCCGAGGCGTTAACGCAGCGACTGAAGACGATCGATGAATCGAACAGGCAATATTATCAGGATAACTTCGATCGCTTCGCTGACCAGTGGCAAGCGGCAATCAAGGAGTGGGAGCGCAAAGCGGAAGAACTGCGGGGTAAAAAAGCGATCGTGCAACACCGTAGCTGGAGTTATCTGCTCACCTGGCTGGGCATCGACGTGCTGGCCGATCTCGAGCCCAGGCCGGGCCTGCCGCCAACCAGTGGACATCTGGCAAAATTGCTGGAAACGACGGAAAAGACCCCGCCGGATTTTATCCTGATCGCGTCATATCAAAACGATCGGGGCGCGCAATGGCTCGCCCGGCGCAGTGAGGCGCCGTTGGTAAGCCTGCCATATACCGTCGGCGGTAATGAACGGGCACAGGATCTGTTCAGCCTGTATAACAATACCCTCGAGCTGCTGCTGGCGGAGATTGAAGATGATTGAATCACTGACATTACAGGCCGGGATCATATTACCGGCCTTGCTGGCAGGCGTGTTGATCCTGAGTACTCATGTACCGCTGGGCAGGGAGGTGCTGCAGCGCGGTATCATCTTCCTGGATCTTGCTATTGCGCAAATGGCGGCGCTGGGGCTGATTCTGTCGAGTTATCTCGGATTGCAGGCCCACGGCGCTATACTTGACCAGCTGGTGGCGATGGCTGCCGCGGTTGTCGGTGCAAGCCTGCTGTATCGCGTACGCCATGCCCCGACGCGCATCCAGGAGGCGCTGATCGGGGTTCTGTTCATGCTGGCGGCGACCGGGAGCATCCTGCTTTTGTCCAAGGATCCCCATGGTGGCGAACGATTACGGGAGATGCTCGTCGGGCAAATTCTCTGGGTGGAATATACCGACCTGATTGTCACGGTGCTCATCTATCTTGTGGTATTGGCGTTGTGGTTTGGAATGCGAAAGAAGATCGGCGGTTATGCGTTCTATCCGTTGTTTGCCGTTACCATCACCCTGTCCACGCAGCTGGTGGGAATTTATCTGGTTTTCGCCAGTCTGATTATCCCGGCACTGGCAAGTCTGCATTCGACCAGGCCGTTAATTACCGCTTACAGCATCGGTCTGGCGGGTTATTTTTTCGGGTTGCTGTTTTCCGCCTTGTTTGATTTCCCTTCCGGGGCGATGATCACCTGGTGCCTGGCTGTTGTTGCAGGCGGGGTCGCCTGGATAAGCCGCGCAAAGGGGATGCATCGCCAGGTTGAGTGAAGGGGCCACAGGAATAAGTCAGTCACGGGCGTCGAGCGGGACAGGGGAGTTATCCGACGGGTATTGCAGTCAATAGAACACGGTTTGCCACGACAGGCAAGCGGGGTTTATTTCAAGGGCTCGTAGCTGAAGTTTTGCCCGCCCACCGAGGCCTCGTACATCAGTCCGCCTTTGGCCAGGGTAAAGACGGCCACGCCCTGTTCATAACCGGCGTCGGCGGAGGCCCCCTGTGTGGCGGCAACAGCCGACAGCTGGGCCGATAATTCCAGCCGGCCGGTTTTGAATCGTTCGAAAGCCGCCCTGTCAGCGAAGAAGATGATCTCGTGATAGGCCTGGCCACCCAGTTGCAGCCCGAGGGTGAGCTGGGTCAGAGAGGTCCGGGCGACCGGCTTGCCGTTTTGATAGACCAGTCCCTCACCATAGGCGCCACCGATCCCCATGCCGCCTTTTCCCACGGTCGGAAATACCGCATAGGCATACGCGTTATCAAAGAAACGCTGCATCCCCGGATCCCGGGCGCGAAATACCTTGACGGTCTCCGCGGCCTCCTGTTGCAGGCTGGCTTCGCCATCCGGGTCCCAGGTGGCACAGCTGGTGAGACCCGATAATAACAACACAGTAAGAACCAGATTAAGTGTGCGGGTCATGGGATGGCTCCCTTGCATGAAGCAGCTGTCTAGTTTACTCCATTTGTTGACGCTGATGAACTTCCTCAAGGGTTTGCCGGTAAGCTTCAAGGTGTTCATCGCCCAGGGCAATGGCGCGCCGGGCATGATGTTCGGCTCGGGGGATATTGCCTGCCTCTAAATAGAGGTGCGCCAGATTGTTGTGCGCCGGGGCATAATCGGGTTGGGCATCGAGCAATTGTTGCCAGGTGGCCATCGCCGCCGAGGTATTGCCCTGTGCATACTGACTGTTTCCCAGCCCCATCAACAGACGGGCATCGTCCGGCCACTGTTGCAGGCCGGCGCGGTATCCCGCTGCCGCTTCGGCGTGTCGGTTAACCTGTTCCATGGCGGACAGGGCGCGTAGATAACGCCAGTATTCCACCGTGGTCGGCAGTTGTCCGGGCTTGAGCGCCAGCATGGCCCAGCGATCGGCCCGCTGCCAGGTACGTTCGAACTGGGCCAGGGTATTAATGCGTCGTCGGTTAACACCTGAACGCAAGATAACCTCATCGGCATTCAGGTCATAACCGATCAGCACCGCATAATGCCAGCGGGGATACCAGTCCAGCGCCAGATTCTGGAATACCAGTACCGGATTGCCCGCCTCGACCTCGCGCAGCAGATCGTCCAGTTCGGGTTTCAGGAGATAAGGAATAAGCCCCAGCCGGCGGGTGTTGCTGAGCAGCTCAATCTGCAAGCTGCCTTTTTTACCGGGAATATAAAGTTTCGGGGTCAGTGCCTGCGGGGTGATATTGACGGCCTGCCAGTTGGCGAGCATCGCCAGTGAGGCGGGACCACATTGATAAGCTTCCTGGGGGTGAAACGGGACTTCGTTCAACTCTACCGCCGGACTGATATCCGCCGGCGGCGCATCGAGCAGGCGATCGCTTTGCGGCGTGCCGGCGCAACCGCCAAGCAGTAAACCCGTCAGGGTTAAAAGAAAAACCCCCGCAAGGCGGGGGCCGGTGTAACAGACAGTCATTAAAACGGATCTCAGATATTGTAGACGTTGGTCAGATTAAGCAGATCGGTAATCAGCAGAACGACCAGCACAAAGGCGAGCAGTCCCAGCGCGCTGGCACCGGCAGGCAGTTCTTCAAGCTGACTGGACAGGGTCTGAATTTCCTGTTCGGTCATTGCGTCAACCCGCTGTTCGGCTTCAAGCGGATCCACGCCCATATCGGCCAGTTGATTCTGGACTTCGTCGCGATTCAGCAGTTCCTTGACGTAATCCCGTTGTTGCTGAAGGTTATCACCCGCAAGGATATCATCGGTACCGAGCATGGCTGCGTAACCGGGAGCCGTGATCCCCAGTGACATCATGGTGGTAAGAATGATCAGACTAAAGACCTTACGAAATTTGCGTAACATATACATGGGACGACTCCTTGTTGTCCGATTAACTCATGAACAAGCTTAGTTCAGACAGGGAGAGATAGACAGCCGTTAAGCGTGAGATGTGAATTTAATCACGCCGCTTCTTACGTGCCCGGGGATGGGCCTGGTCATAGACTCTGGCAAGATGCTGGAAATCGAGATGGGTATAGATCTGGGTGGTGCTGATGTCCGCGTGGCCGAGCAGTTCCTGCACCGCGCGCAGATCGCCGCTCGATTCGAGCAGATGGCTGGCAAAAGAGTGACGCAGCATGTGGGGATGAACCGGGACATCAATTCCCTGGCGTTGTGCCCATTCGCGTAGCCGTTTTTGAATATTGCGTCCGGAGATTCGCCGCCCCTGGCGACTGACAAACAAAGCCGGTTCATCCTGTAAGGGGATTGCCTCGCGAACGACGAGCCAGGCCTGCAATGCCGCCAGCGCCTGGCGGCCAACGGGGACAATGCGGCTTTTGTTACCCTTGCCGTGCAGACTGACCTGCGCCTCGGCCAGATCCAGCTGGGATCGATCCAGTTGCACCAGTTCGGCCAGGCGCAGTCCGGATGAGTAAAACAGTTCCAGAATGGCGCGATCGCGGATGACCAGGGGATCCTTGCCCTGCAGATCCAGCAGCGCGGCGGTCTTGTCCACGTCCAGGGTGTGCGGCAGGTTGCGTTTGACCTTCGGCGCCTGAACGTCGCGGGCCGGGTTATGGTTGAGTCGGCCTGCGCGGATCAGAAAATCGAAAAACCCGCGCATGGACGACAGGGCCCGCTGCAGGCTGCGGGCACCCAGGCCGTTGCGATGGCGTTGTGCCACATACTGGCGAACATGCTGGCTGTCCAGCTGCGACCAGTCGGTCAGATCGTGCGCGTCGCAAAACCCGGTGAGCTGTTGCAGATCGCGCCGGTAGTTACTGAGAGTGTGGGGAGAAACCTGGCGTTCGTTTTGCAGCTTGGCCAGATAATCCTGCACGGCCTGCTGTGCGCCGGCGATCATGAGCCCAGATGGAGCTTCAGAATCCGGGTGAGCACGTGGCTCAGATGGGAGAGGAACAGGGTTCCCATGTTGGTGCGAAAACGTTGCGGATCCTGGCTGCCGATGGCGAGCAGGCCGATGCATTGCTTGCTGGATTCGCTTTCCACCAGCGGAATCAGGGCGGCGGAGCGTACCACCTCGGCATAATCGTTAAACAGGGCGTCGAGCTGGCCCGGTTTGAGCGGACCGCAGACTGGTTTGCGGCCGTCGATCACTTTTTCGAAGGCGCCGAGTGCCGGTTCGCTCCAATCCATGATATCGGGATGGGCCTTGAGGATCGGTGCCCCGGAATTGAACAGCCGAATCACGACCGCATCGGCCTCGAAATCGGACTTGAGGCGCTCCTGGATCAGTCCCAGCAGGCTGTCAAAGTCATCGGCATCCAGCAGATCCAGAATCAGCTTGTTCAGCCGGCTACTGAGATCCTCGTTTTGCCGGGCGTAATCGGTCAGTTCCTGAAGACGCTGCTTGAGTGCCTGCTTGTGATCGCGCAGCACCGAGACCTGACGCTCGATCAGGGAGACGGCACCCTGTGGCTGATGCGGCAGTACCATGTCGGCCAGCAGATCCAGATGGCGTTCGAAAAAGTCGGGATTGTCACGCAGGTAGCGCACTACCTCGCGCTCGAATGCCTTGTCCACAGCGAGCGGATTTTGCTGGCGGTTACTCATAACGTGCTCTTACCCCTGAACCTGGATGTTGCCTTCAAACACTGTCGTTGCCGGGCCGGTCATCAGTACGGGTGAATCCCCTCCCTGCCACTGGATTTGCAGCGTCCCGCCGGGCAGGGTGACCTCAACCTTATCACCAAGTCGGCCCTGTTGGCGACCCACAACCACCGCCGCACAGGCGCCGCTGCCGCAGGCCAGGGTCTCGCCGGCGCCGCGCTCGTAGACCCGCAGGCGGATATGACCGGCATCCAGGATCTGCATAAACCCGGCATTCACCCGCCGGGGAAAGCGGGGATGGGCTTCGATCAGGGGTCCGAGCCGTTCCACCGGGGCGGTATCGATATTGTCCACTTCCAGCACCGCGTGTGGGTTGCCCAGCGAAACGGCGCCCATGCCGAGGGTTTCATCCCCCACCTGCAGAGCGTAGCGCTCGGCGGGGGCGTCTGCTTCAAAGGGCACATCCGCCGGGGCAAAGTGCGGTACCCCCATATTCACGGTGACCTGCCCGTCGGGCTCGATCCGCAGGGTCATGCGTCCGGCGGCGGTGGCCACCGCAATGGTATCGCGATCGATCAGGCCCTTGTCGCGCACAAAGCGGGCAAAGCAGCGCGCGCCGTTGCCGCACTGCGCCACCTCGCCGCCGTCGGCGTTGAAGATCCGGTAGGTAAAATCGACGCCCGCCTCGCGCGGCGGTTCCACCAGCAACAGCTGATCGCAGCCGATACCAAAACGGCGATCGGCCAGCTGGCGGATCTGCTCGCGAGCCAGGTCAATCTTCTGGTTAATGGCGTCAATGACCACGAAGTCATTGCCCAGGCCGTGCATCTTGGTGAAGCGAAGTGACATCAGTCTTCCATCAGGGTTAAAAAGATATCAACGCAGAGGCGTTTATGCCCGCTGTTTGGGTGCAAAGACGCAGAGGACGCAAAGTAATATTAATGTAGCCCTTTGGTGTGAACCGTGTCTTTTGCCTTGCAGCTTTATAATGTCTATCCAGACTTATCGTTATTGTAACTAAAATGACAGAGTTAGGCCGGGGTTTAGCGCATCAGCTGCATATAGTCGCGGTAGATGCAGCGGTCCATGATCACGGTGAGGCCGGCGTCGCGGGCGCGTTGCGCCTCGGCTTCGTTGATCACGCCGTCCTGCAGCCAGATGGCCGGCAGTTTGCGTTCGATGCAGGCATCGATGATGGGCGCGATCTGATCCGGGGCGCGGAACACGTCCACCAGATCGATGGGGCCGGGAACGTCGGCGAGCTTCGCGTAGGCCGGCTCGCCGAGAATTTCGTCCACCGCCGGACGCACCGGGATAATGTGGTAACCAAACTGCTGCAGGGCGCTGGCCACCTGGTGGCTGGGGCGGTTGGGTTTGGGTGAAAGACCGACCACCGCAACGTGCCGGATCGCACCGAGCAGGGCACGGATTTCCTCAGGGCTGGGGTTGGTGAAAGCCATAATAATAAGTCTACTCGCCCAGGTGGCCCTGTACCACCAGATGCCGGTCGCTGACGCTGTTTACTTCGAGATAATCGAGTCCGGCCTGGTGTAATTGCTGGCGTACCTCTTCCGGCGTAAAGGCGGCGCACAACGATTGATAAAAATCGTGTTGCAGGATGGGCGGCTCGCCGGCGGCGTAGTGTTCCATCAGTTCCCGGGCCTCCCGGGCGCTGGCGGGACGTTGCAGGTCCATCACAAATACCGGGGTGCCGGGGCGGCCGTGCTGTTTGACGGCCTGCCAGAGCACCTGCGGTTCGTGCAGGTGATGCAGCAGACTGTTACTGATAATGACATCGTAGGCGGGCTGGGGAATGGTGTCCCGTGGCAGTCTGGCCTGATACAGGTGGATGCGTTCGGTGAGCTGCTCCTGCTTCAGGCGCTGGTGGCCCTCCCGCAACATCGCTTCGGCGCCGTCGACACCGTCAATATGGCAGTGCGGGTAGGCCCGCGCAAAGCGCACGCTGATATCGGCCGGCCCGCAACCCAGATCCAGGACATTGCCATGCAGGGTCGGGTTGGTAAAACGCTGCCTGAAACAGTCGATGAAGAACTGGTGCGGCGCGTCGAAGTCGGCCCAGGCATAGGCGCGGGCCTGCTCCGCCTCGTTCATCAGTTCCGGTTCGGGGATGCGCTCCATGGGTGAGGCGGCTCAGGGCAGAGTGGCTTCGCCGGCATACAGCCCGGCCAGCGACTCACGTTCGCGTACTACATGGATCTGATCGCCGTCGACCATGATCTCGGCGGCGCGCGGCCGGGTGTTGTAATTGGAACTCATGGAAAAACCGTAGGCGCCAGAGGAGCGCACCGCCAGCAAATCACCTTCGGCGACCGACAGGGCGCGATCCTTGCCGAGAAAGTCACCGGTCTCGCAAACCGGTCCGACCACGTCATAGTAACGGGGATCGCCGTGAGGTTCGGTGTTGACCGGGATGATCTCCTGCCAGGCGTTGTACAGGGCCGGGCGCATCAGATCGTTCATGGCCGCGTCGACAATGGCGAAGTTTTTGTCCGGGGTCGGCTTGAGGTATTCGATCTGCGTGACCAGGATACCGGCATTGCCGGCAATGGCCCGACCCGGTTCCAGCAGGATGGTTTGCGGCCGGTCGGCCAGCAGCTCGCGCAGGGCCGCGGCATAATCGCCCGGCTCCGGCGGCGTCTCCTCGTGATAACGGATCCCCAGGCCGCCGCCCAGATCCAGGTGTTCGATCGGAATACCGTCCTGCTCCAGCTGATCCACCAGCAACAGCACGCGACGCAGCGCATCCAGAAACGGTTCGGTCTCGGTCAGTTGCGAACCGATATGACAATCGATGCCGACGATGGTGATGTGCGCCAGATCGGCGGCCCGGGTATAGACGTCCTGCGCCTCATCGATGCCGATACCGAACTTGTTCTCTTTGAGGCCGGTCGAAATATAGGGATGGGTCCGGGCGTCCACATCCGGGTTGACCCGCAACGACACCGGTGCGCTGAGGTTCAGTTCGGCGGCGATCTGATTGAGCCGCCGCAGCTCGGATTCGGACTCCACGTTAAAACAGTGAATGCCCACTTCCAGGGCGCGGCGCATCTCGTCGGCCCGTTTGCCGACACCCGAGAAGACCACTTTGGCGGGATCGCCGCCGGCAGCCAGCACCCGTTCCAGCTCGCCCTGGGAGACGATGTCAAAACCGGAGCCCAGGCGTGCAAACAGGTTGAGCACCGCCAGATTGGCATTGGCCTTGACCGCGTAACAGATCAGGTGCGGATGATCGCCCAGCGCCTGATCGAAGGCCTGCCAGTGGCGCTCCAGCGTGGCGCGCGAATAGATATAACAGGGTGTGCCGTGTTGCCCGGCAATCGTGGCCACCGGCACCTGTTCGGCGTACAGCTCGCCGTTTTGATAATTGAAATGATCCATGCTCGCTCAGGAATCCTGTCGGGTTTGTTGTTGTTCGTCGGGCAGGTAGAGGGGCCCTTTCTTGCCGCAGCCGGAGAGCATGCTGCTGACGCCCAGGACAATAACCAGAAGGATAAACAGGGTTTGTGGCCAGCAGAAGCGCATGGGCGGACTCATTCATAGAAGGTTTGTGGCATTATACGCCGATGGCCGGGCCGATGTCAGAGGTCGTGGCCCCATCGACAGCCGGTAACGCATATGCTGACCAAGATCATTATTCTGGGAATCTCTCTGCTGGGGCTGGTGCTGCTGCTGGCCGGCGTCGCCCGGCTGTTTCGGCGCAAGGTGTTGCGCGGTGCCCTGGAGGGGCTTACCGGACTGGTGTTGATCTTTGCCGCCATCCTGAGCTGGTCGGTGGCGCTGAATCTGTATGGTTATCAGCGTCTCACCCAGGAGCAGCCGATTGCCACACTGCGTTTCGAGGCGCGCGGGCCACAGGCTTTTCGGGTCTATGTGATTTACCCCGATCAGATGTCGCAGAGTTTCGAGTTGCGCGGTGACGAATGGCAGATCGAGGCGCGGGTTTTGAAGTGGAGCGGGCTGGCGACGGTGCTGGGTCTGGATACCGCCTATCAGCTGGATCGCCTGACCGGCCGTTTCCGGAATCTGCAACAGGCCCGGGAGTTGCCGCATACCGTCTATAGTCTGTACCAGCCGCGCGGCATGGATATCTGGCAAGTGGCGCGCGAGTACCGCGGCTGGTTGCCGTGGGTCGATGCAATCTATGGCAGTGCCACCTACATGCCGATGGCGGATCGCGCCGAATACCGGGTCAGCCTGACCGCCAGCGGCCTGATCGCCCGGCCCGACAACGCCGTCGCCGAACAGGCGCTGCGCCGCTGGCGCTGAACAGGTGCGTTAACGTAAAAACATCACCACCAAGACACCAAGCCACCAAGGGAAATAATGTGGTGAATCGCAATTTCCCAAAATCGAAACAAAGAACTCTTTGTGTCTTGGCGTCTTGGTGGTGAGATTTTCGTCGAGCCGCCTGACGGACAGGAAGTGAAACCTTGCGTATACGAACCAACATCTTCATCTGGGTATTTTTCGCCACGGTGGTACCGCTGACCGGTCTGATGCTGGGCGCGACCTATTACAGCCAGAACGCCTATCAACAGGCGGTTTCCCATGATGTGTTGTCGAGCCTGGAGAGTATTTCGCGCGAGCTGGAGCGCCATCTGCGGGATAACCAGGAGCTGGTACAGGGGATGGCGCGGGCGCCGGCAGTGCAGGGGTTTGTTCCGGTACTGGCGGGGCAGGCCTCCGGCCGCTTGCCGGAGCACAGTGCCCGTTTACGTGCGCAGGTCAATCGCTATTTTGAAGGCTTTCAGACTATCTTGCCGGGGACCTTTTACCTGCGTCTGCTGGACGTCAAAGGCAACTCGCTGGTCAAGGTCAGTCACAATAACCGCAGCGATCCGACGTACGAAAGCCTCTCGGGGCTCGATTATGTCGAGCAGGAGATCGCTTCGGAAAAGTTTGTCACGCGATTGCGCGAACTGGCACCGGATCAGGCCCATGCGCTGGATCTGCCGCACAACCGGCTCAATGAGATGCTGGAATTTAACTTCACCTTGCTCGATTATGTGGTCCCGCTCTATCAGGACGATCAATGGGTGGGGGCGCTGGCCGTCACACTGGGTGGCCGGCATCTGGACAGGATTCTGGATAACGCCTCGCGCCTGTATCAGGGCGAATTGTTCGTGGTGGAAAACAATCCCGACAAGCCGCGGCGCCACGGCCGGATTTTGTATGACAAGAGCAGCGACATCCGTTTTGCCCAGATCCGGGCCGAGACAGTGTTTGCCGGCGACAAATACGATGATCAGATGTTGACCGAAGTGGTGGACAGTACCCGCGGCTTATATCGCAGTGAGGACGAACGATTCCACAACTATTATGTCGAGCTGACCCCCTATCCGGATCGGCTGATCAGCTGGGTATTGACCTCGCATATCGACTCCAGTGTCATTTTTTCCCCCTATTCCGTCATTCTGATCGGCATCGGGTTGTTCGGTATTGCTGCCCTGATTATCACGCTGTTGTTGAGCGACATCGGCGTGCGCAAGGTGGCGCAACCGGTCTGTCGACTGGCTGGCCGAATCAAGGCCTATGCCAATGGCGATCATACCCAGCGCGCCGAGGAGAAGCAGGCGATCGATGAAATCGGGGCGCTGGCCCAGGCTTTCAATTATCTGGCCGACACCCTGGATACCGCGCGCGAGCAGCGTGATCGCGCCGAACACATGATGTTGCAGAGTAACAAGCTGGCCAGTATCGGCCAGATGGCGGCGGGCATCGGTCATGAGATCAATAACCCACTCAACAATGTGCTCTCCTATACCAAATTATTGCAGCGTACGCTGCAAAAAGTGGAATACGATGAGCCTCAAACCCGTCAACGTGTACAGACGGATCTGGACGCCCTGCGCGACGAGGCCTTGAGAGCATCGGACATCGTGCGCGGGATTCTCAATTTCGCCCGCCAGGTACCGCCGCAATACAGTCATTTCGATGTTCAGCCCTGGCTGGAAAATACGCTGGCCCTGGTCAGACAGGCCGCCAGGGGACGGCATGTACAGCTGGATCTGCAGTGTGATTTTGCGGGCGAGCTGGAGGGCGACCGCAGTCAGCTACAGCAGGCGCTAATCAATCTGCTGTTGAATGCGATTCAGGCCAGTCCCCCGGATGGCCGGGTCCTGATTCGGTGTCAGCGTCAGGCGACGCGGTTGATACTGACCATTCGCGATGAGGGCGAGGGTATCGCGCCGGAGAAACTGGACAATATTTTTGATCCCTTCTTCAGCACCAAGGCTGAAGGCGAGGGCAGCGGACTGGGGTTGTCGATCAGCCTGGGGATTATCGAATTCCATAATGGTGCGCTGACGATCGAAAACAACCCCGACGGTGGTGTTACCGCCACAGTTGTACTACCGTTACAGGCCGACAGCGCGAACCAGGAACGAGTCGCCAATGACTAACCCGCCCGTCATACTGTTTGTCGACGATGATCCCAAAGCCGGTGAGCTGATGGCCCGCTTTACCGAGGAGGCGGATTTTGAATGCCGCGTCTACCAGGAACCGCTCGCCGCGCTGGAGTATTTCAAACAGCATCCGGTGCAGCTGATTGTCAGCGACCTGCGCATGCCCGATATGAGCGGCACCGAACTGTTGCAGGCGGTCCGCGAGCAGGACAGCCGTATTCCTTTTATTATTATCACCGGATACGCCAACGTGGATAATGCCATCGAGGCCATGCGTCACGGCGCCACCGACTTTATCAAAAAACCCTATGACATGGATGAGTTGCAGCTGCTGATCGAGCGCAATCTCAAGCTCGACGCCCTGCGCCAGGAAAACCGGCTGCTCAAGCGTCAGCTCAGCGACGAACGTAACCGTTTCGGCATGGTGGGACACGCCGGGCCGATCATGGAAATCTATAAAATCATCAGCAAAATCGCCGACATCCGCTGCAACGTGATTATCGAGGGCGAGTCGGGGACCGGCAAGGAGCTGGCGGCGCGGGCCATTCACTACCAGAGCGAATACGCCGATCAGCCGTTTGTGGTCATCGACTGCGGCGCGTTGACCGACACCCTGCTGGAAACCGAGTTGTTTGGCCACGAAAAGGGCGCCTTTACCGGCGCGCACCAGAGCAAACGCGGTTTGCTGGAGATGGCCTCGGGGGGGACGGTATTTCTGGATGAGATCGGCAACATTTCCGATGCCATGCAAATCAAGCTGATGCGCGCGATTCAGGAGCAGCAGATTACCCGGGTAGGCGGCCTGCAACCCACGCCTATCGATGTGCGCTTTATCGTGGCAACCAATCAGGATATTGACCAACTGGTCAGTGAGGGCCAGTTCCGCCACGATCTCTATCATCGCCTGAATGTGGTTAAATTCCGCATGCCGCCGTTACGTGAGCGGCGGGATGATATTCCGATTCTGGTACGCTACTTTATCGATCATTACGCCAGTCAGTATGGCCGCGAGGTCAGGGAGTTCGATCAGGAGTCGATGCACAAGCTGATGGAACATGATTGGCCCGGCAACGTCCGCGAACTGCAGAATCTGATCGAACGCACCATCGCGCTGGCCGATAGTCCGGTTTTGCATCTGGATGATATCGACACTATCCGCAGTGGCGGGGGGATCGACAGTGATCTGCCCAGTCTGGCCGAACTGGAGCAGCGTTACATCTACAAGATCCTGGACCGCTTCAGCGGCAGTCGCGAAAAAACCGCCGAAATCCTCGGCATCAACAAATCCACCCTGTGGCGAAAACTGCAAAGCTACAAGCAGGAAGAGGGGAGCGAGTAGTTCGAATCAATTTTTGGGTACTCTGGAAATTAACGCGGAGGTCGCGGAGGCGCAAAGATGTAATTTTTAATGTTGAATTTTAAATTTTGAATTGCAGCGTCTGCATTTAACTCAAAATTCAACATTAAAAGTTGCCTTACGTCCTCTGCGTCTCCGCGACCTCCGCGTTTTTTCCAGGGCATTGGATAAGAGGGCAGGGTGTATCCCGCGAGCCGATCCTATGAATTTTTTCAAGCTGCCACTGTCTTATTAACAAGCTTTGATCAATATTATCGGTTATGTCATTTCTTTCCAAATGGTTATGTTGCTTCGGTTTGCTGTTACTGCCGGCAAGCGTCGTCGGTGACGAGTTGCGCAACCAGTTGGCGGATCACGGCTCGGCCTATCTGGCCATGCACGGCGAGGATCCGGTGCACTGGCAGCAGTGGAATGCCGAGACCGTTGAGCGAGCCAGAAAGCAGAACAAGCTGTTGTATGTCTCCAGTGGCTATTTCGCCTGCCACTGGTGCCATGTCATGCAACGGGAAAGCTATCAAAACGCACAAATCGCCGGGGTTCTTAACCGTCACTTTATTCCGGTTAAAGTGGACCGTGAACTGAATCCGGCACTGGATAATCGCCTGCTCGATTTTGTCGAACGCACCCAGGGTTACAGCGGCTGGCCACTGAATGTCTTCATTACGCCGGAAGGCTATCCGCTGGTGGGAATGGTGTATCAGCCGCCGGAAGAGTTTCAGCAGATTCTGGCGCGGCTTCGGGAACAGTGGCAGTCGGACCCGGCCGAACTCAGGGGGCTGGCCCGGGGTACGACGGCGCAACTTAACGAGCGCTCACCCGTCACACAGGATGTCGAAGCGGGTGAATTACGCGAGAAGTTCCTCGAAGCCAGCCTCGGCCGGGCCGACGAACTGGAAGGCGGCTTTGGCGCCGAGAACAAGTTTCCCTCGGTACCGCAGCTGAATGCCTTGCTGACAATCTATCAGCAGGAGAAGCAGGAGAGGCTGGGGGATTTTCTGAATCTGACCCTGCAGGGCATGGCGAGCCAGGGATTGTATGATCACCTGGCGGGCGGTTTTTTCCGCTATACCGTCGATCCGGGCTGGCAGGAGCCGCATTTTGAAAAGATGCTGTACGACAATGCCCTGCTGGCTTCCCTCTATTTGCGTGCGGCCAGGGTGCTGGATGAGCCGGTATACCGCCGGACTGCCCTGGAGACGCTGGAGTTTATGCGCCGCGACTTCCAGCGCGAGAACGGCGGCTTGCTGTCGAGTTTCTCCGCCATCGACGACAAAGATATCGAGGGTGGCTATTACCTGTGGCGGGAAGCTGAAGTGAAAGCAGTCCTGAGCGAGACGGAGTTCGAGGTAGCGCGTCGTGTCTGGGATCTGGACGGCCCGCCGGAACTGGAGCATGGCCATCATCTGCGTATCGTCACCAGTGTGGAGGAGGCGGCCGAGACACTGGAAAAACCGAATGAACAGGTCGAACAGATCCTGGCACGCAGCCGTGCCAAACTGCTGCAGCAACGTCGCCAACGCACCCTGCCGGCCGATACCAAGCAGATTGCCGCCTGGAACGGCCTGGCGCTCTCTGCCTTGGTCGCCGGCGCGCGCGAGGACGCCGGATTGAAACAGGCCACGGTGGCGTTACAGGGCTTTATTCTCGATGAGCTGTGGGACGGTTCGCAGCTCAAGCGGGCTCACGGCGCGCAGCAACAACTGGGACATGTCGGACTCGAGGATTACGCCTATGTGGCGCGGGGCTTGCTGGATTATGCGCGTTATCGTAACGATGAGGCGACATTGAATGTCGCCAACGACATCATCCACCAGGCCTGGGAGGAGTTTTTCAGCCCTGAAGGCTGGTTGTTGCAACGCCGGCCCCTGCTCAAATATGGCGCGCGCCAGCCGGTCCTGGCCGATGGTCCCATGCCATCGCCTTCCGCGGTATTGATACAGGCCACCCGCGCACTGCTGGAGCAGCGTCCCGATCCGGCACTGGAAAAGTCGCTGCAATTGGCACTGGGATTGCGCGAGGCGCCCATGCTGGAATCGCCGTTCTGGTATGCCAGCCATAACATGTTGTCACGTTAAGCGGATCGCTATTTGGTGAAACGAGTGGGTCGGGCAGTGCAAAGCGCTTGACTGGATATAGCAAAGACGCGGGGCCGCTGTTCGAAAGTCCCGGATTGCTGTCAAGGACCGCGCGGGATACGGGCAGACCGCAACGCTGACTTGTCGAACTCCGTTTGGCAATCAACCGGCCGGTCATCTCGCCCGCAGATAACGCAGTATGAATAGAGTGCTTTGCTCGTTCAGGTTCCGGCGCGCTTGAGATGTGACTGCAACCATGGTTACAGCTGTTGTTCGAGCTCATGATGGAATTCGATACGCTCCAGCCCGTCTCGGGCAGCCGCCGGATCGTCCCGCCAAAAAGTAAATGTCATCGGTCTGACCGGGTGTCAGATAACAAGGCTCAACTCGTGACACTTCAATAACGATGATTTTGTACCCTCCCAGGCCTGTTTTGCACCCCGGCGGAATCTTCGTCTACTTTAGAAGCCACTCCAGTTACCAGCCGCTGGCGCAACCGGGCACAGGGCAGCCACCAGTGGATTCGGAGAAAGTGTGTAACCCGGTCAAGACGGTTGTATGGTGCAAACCGCAGAGCTCCGTTTTGCATTTCGCAGTCAATGTCGCATCAATCGGCGCTGGTGGCGATGTTTGTAATCCAGGTTGCGTTTTTCAGGAGGAAAATCCGGGTGTTATGGGGGGCCTTCCATTTGCTTCGTCAGGCCTGGAATTTGCATCACAGGTATTACTTCTGTGACTGGCCGGGCAGACAATGACAAAAACCGCCGGCAAATAATCACAACAGGTTGTCACGCCGCCAGCCATGGTTTGCCAGTGCTGTCGAGAGAGGGGTTTGCATAACAGGATAAATAAGGGGAGGCAGAATGAAAGCACGTATTCTTCTTTTAACATTGGGGATTGCCTGGTTGCAGCCGTTGTTCGCTGCCGAGACATTGATCATGACCGCACCGCCACGAGAATCCCAGGCTGCGGGAGAGGAACAGTATGCCGTAACAGCCGAGTATATCAGCGAGGTACTCGACCGACCGGTTGAATACGAGTATTCCAGGGACTGGTTGCATTACCAGCGTCATATCCGTAACGGGACCTACGATATCGTCTTCGATGGTCCGCACTTTGCCTCATGGCGAGTGGCGCACGTCGGCCACGAGATGCTGGTCAGACTGCCCGGTAACCTGCAGTTTCATCTGCTCACTGCGGCGGATAACCAGGCGATCGACTCACCCGAAGATATGATTGGTAAAACCTCCTGCGGGATCTCCCCGCCCAATCTCTCCACCCTGAGTGTTCTGGCCCGTTTCCGTAATCCCGTGCGTCAGCCGGTCGTGCATGGTGTCAAGGGTGGAATGGGGGCTGTTTACAAAGCGTTCAAAAAGAGGGAGTGTGACGCCTTTGTGGTACGTACTTCGTTCTACCAGAATGTCATGAACGAAGAAGATCGACAGGAACTGAAAATCGTTTACACCTCGGATGCCATGCCCAACCAGTCGATTTCTGCCAGTGATCGGCTGACCCCGGAAGAACGGGCCAAACTGCGCGACGCATTGCTGAGCGAGGCCGGTACCGAGGCGCTGAGGCCGGCATTGAATCGCTTTGCCAAAAAAGCCAAAGGCTTCATCGCTACAAATAATGACGAATTCGAAGGTTATAACACTCTGCTCGAAGGGGTGATTTTCGGCTGGTAAATTGTGCTGGGCGGAGCCCGGGTGACCTTCGCCGGATGAGAGACTGCTGGTGGGATCGGAAATTCAGTTCTATACTGATTTTCTATGAATCGTGCACGCGGCAGCGTTCTTCTTCCTTTTATCCTTGGCTATCGAGGTACGCTGCTGGGGCTTCTGGCCGTTACGCCGTTACTGGCCATTTTCTATCTACATTTCAATCAGGACCCCGCCCGGGTTTTCGAGCACCATACTTTTCATTTTACCGCGATTACCCTGGCAATCCTGCTTGGTCTGTTTATCGGTTATGTAACCTGGCGTTGCTACCTTGAATCGGGTGAACGTTTCCTGCTGTGGCTGGCACTGGGGTTTGTCGGTTTTAGTGTGGTTTACGCGCCACATGGATTATTGACACCTCTGGCGCCCCACAATCCATGGTTGTTTCTGCTGTATGGCCCGGCCTCCCGGCTGGTGATGGCGGTCTGCTTTTTGCTGGCCGTGCTGCAGTATCAGGCGCCGGCCGATACGCCGGGGCACCGTTTAGGCATTGGTGGTTGGCTTCTGGCGTTGGGAATCTTTGTATTGATCGATGCATTGGTCGCGGTCTGGGCCTATTCCCCCTGGAACTCGAGTTTTGTGCTGCGTGTCGGCATGGAGTCGGCCTCGATTTTGTTGTTAGGGATCACCCTGGGCTGGATGTTTTTGCGTCGCGCCATGAACCCGTTGATGATTATTTATGCCCTGTCGCTGGCATGGTTTGGGCAGTCTTCCTTTGCTTTTACTATCGGCTCACCCTGGAACCATCAATGGTGGCTGGCACATCTGATTTTTGCCGGCGGTTTTCTGCTGCTGAGTTTTGGTGTTGTGCAGGCCTATTTGTCCACGTACTCCTTTGCCCGGGTCTACAGCCAGAGCGAACTGATGGCACGGTTGCGGCAGGAGAAACAGCGCGCCGAGCAGGCGCTGGTCGAACTGCAGCATGCAAACCAGGATCTGGAGCGTCTGGCGTCAACCGATTCCCTGACCGGGGCGGCCAATCGTCGGGCATTGATGGCTCGGGCGGAACAGGAAATTGCCCGGGCCGAACGGTATAAACTTCCCTTGTCGTTAATCCTGCTGGATCTGGATCACTTCAAGGAAATCAATGATCGCTACGGCCATCCAACCGGGGACAGTGTACTCAAGGCATTCGTGGCGAAGGTACAGTCCATGTTGCGCCCCAGTGATCTGCTGGGCCGGCTGGGCGGTGAAGAGTTTGCCATATTGCTTCCCGAAACCGGCATTGAAGAGGCAAGCCAGGTGGCAGAACGGCTGCAGCAGTCGATGGCCGGGAAACCAATGGAGATCGATAACAAAGCCATACCTCTTACCTTGAGTGCAGGTGTTGTGGAGTTTCCATTACAGCAAGGGAGCGGGATCAGCGAGGCCTTCAGTCTTGCCGATAAACAGCTCTACCGGGCCAAAAATGCCGGACGTAACCGGGTGGCATCAGGATGAAGCGTTATCTTAGCCTGATCCTGGTACTGGTTGTCGTGCTTGTGTTGTTGCTGACAGGCGGGTGGTGGCTTAATGAAACCGGCTTCACGCGCAGCCAGGAGATTCGGGTCGGCCTGTATGACAACCGGCCCAAAGTCTATCGTGATACGCAGGGTCAGCCCGCCGGCTTGTTTGTTGAGTTGTTGCAGGGCATAGCCAGGCGGGAAGGCTGGCAGTTACACTTTGTCGACTGTAAATGGCACGATTGTCTGAAGCGACTGGAGAGCGGGGATATCGATCTGATGCCGGATGTGGCGCTGAACGAAGCTCGCGATCTGCGTTTCGACTTTCACCGCATTCCGGTTACACATAGCTGGTCGGAGATATGGAGCCAGTCTGGTCTCAGACTGCTGGCGCTGCCGCACCTCGATGGACGACGTATCGCGGTACTGCGCGGGGCAGTGCAGCAGCGGGCGTTAAAAAAGATGATGGCCGGCTATGACCTGGAGTATACCCCGGTGCTGGTCGACAGTCTGGCCGAGGGTTTTGAAGCAGTGGCCGAGGGTCGGGCGGATGTCGTGGTCAGTAACAGTTATTTTGCCGGCATCAACGGTCCCCGTTACAAGTTGCAGGAAACGCCGATCGTTTTTGATCCCGCAAGTTTGTACTATGCCACGCCCGAGGGGAAAAACAGTGCATTGCTTGAGCAAATCGATTTTTATCTGGAACGCTGGCGCCAGGACAAGGAGTCCCTCTATTTTACCGCGCTCAAAAACGCGATGGTGCGCTCACATGAAACCCTGATGCCCGAATCAGTGCGTTGGATACTGGGGCTTGTTATTACCCTTGTCCTGTTGTTGTTGATTATGAGCACATTGATGCGTCGCGAGGTACGTCGGCGTACGACTGAGCTGGATATGACGAATCGTCGATTCGATCACCTGCTACGCACCAGTCCGGTCGTGCTCTACCAGCTCCAGGTCAGTGAGGCCGGCATCGTCAAGCCACTGTGGATCAGCGAAAATCTGCCGCGCCTGTTTGGTTATAAACCGCTGGATGTTTTTCAACCCAACTGGTGGCAACAAACCATACACCCGGACGATCTTGATGCGGCGCGTAACGGGCTGATCCAGGTACAATATAATGGCCATATGGTGCATGAATACCGCATTTTCGACGCCGGTGGGCAATTACGGTATATCCGCGATGAAATGCAATATCTGCCAGACAAGAACCGGCAACAGGGTGAAATTGTTGGTTCCTGGAGTGATTTGACCGAGTCACACGAGCAGGCCGCCAGCCTGCGCTACCTGGCCAATTACGACTCACTTACCGGGCTACCCAATCGCACATTGCTGTATGAGCGGTTAAGCGAGACTCTTCAGCGGTCTTATGAACCCAAACACCATGCTGCGGTGCTGTATATTGATCTGGACAGTTTCAAAAATATTAATGAAACGATGGGTTTTTCTTTTGGTGATGAACTGTTGATCCTGGCCAGCGAGCGGATGAAAAATATGTTGCGCCCCGGCGATACACTGGCACGAACCGGCAGCGATGAATTCATTATGGTGGTCGAAAATGCCAGTGCCGAACTGGCAGCAGAAACCGCGCATCATTTATTACAACGCTTCTCTGTCCCGCTGGTAGTGGATGACGACGAGCTGGTAGTGACCCTGAGTATTGGTATCAGTCTGTACCCCGATGACGGCGGGGATCACGAAACCCTGTTGCGCCATGCCGAAATTGCGCTCAACGCGGCCAAAAACGAGGGGCGCAACAGTCTTTATTTCTTCTCTTCTTCCCTTTCGGAAGGTATTCGGGAACGTCTGTTACTGGAAAATGACCTGCGCCACGCGGTCGAACGGAATCAGCTGGTCCTCCATTACCAACCACAGATCGATCTGCACAGCGGCAGACTCGTCGGTGTTGAGGCGTTGCTACGCTGGGAGCATCACCAGCTGGGCATTTTGTCACCGGATCGGTTCATCCCGCTGGCCGAGCAGACCGGTATTATTGGTGAAGTCGGCTCCTGGGTACTGCAAGAAGCCTGTCGGCAGATAATACAATGGGATCGCGAGGATTGTTATATCCCGCGGGTAGGGGTCAATCTCGCCGTACAACAGATCGAAAGTGGGCTGCTGGTCCGTCAGGTTAAAGCCGCCATGCAGCAAGCCGGAATACAGGGTGAAAGACTGGAACTGGAGGTAACCGAGTCGACCATCATGCGGGAACCGGACAAAGCCACCGAAGCGATGAAGGCATTTCGCAACCTGGGTATCAAGCTCACTATCGATGACTTTGGCACCGGCTATTCCAGCCTGGCCTATTTAAAACGGCTGCCGCTGGATCGGCTCAAGATTGATCGCTCATTCGTGATGGATATCGGCGCGCATAGCGGTAACGAGGCGATCTGTCGCACTATCATCAACCTGGCTCGTAGTCTGGGTCTGGAGACCGTCGCCGAAGGGGTCGAGGAACAGCACCACGCCGATTTCCTGCAGCGCGAAGGCTGCGACATCGCCCAGGGTTATTTCTACAGCAAACCCCTGCCACCGGATGAGCTGGCCGAGCAATGCAAGGCTTGGGTGAAAAGTTCTGAGTGCTGAGTCCTGAGTCCTGAGTTCTTGGTACTTGGTGTCGTAGGTCAGGTTGCGCGAGAGCGCTACCTGACGTCCTCTCGCCAGCAGAACCTGCACAACCACCGCTGATTTTTACCACGAAGACACGAAGTCTCGAAGTGTATTAATATTTTTCTTCGTGTCTTCGTGGTAATACAAAGTAGTCGGATCTCAGAACTTAGAACTTAGAACTCAGAACTCAGATCGGTAGGCCCGATATAGCAAAGCGGTATCGGGCATTTCCCCGGGTTGCCGGACACCGCGGAGTTTGTGCCCGAAGGTGCTATGTCCGGCCTACCTACTCAGCACTCAGAACTATTCTTAAGCCACCCGGTGTTTCTGCCCGTCAAGGTAATGCCAATCCAGCGGCGAACCATCACGCTTGAAGTAATAGACGATCGGCATGGCGGTCGGTATCTCAAAGCGTTCGACCTATTCCTCGCTCATGTTCGCCAGTGCCATGATCAGCGCACGCAGGGTATTGCCGTGGGCGCTGATCAGCAGCCGTTCACCACGGCGAATGCGTGGTTCGATCTCCGATTGCCAGTAGCGCATCACCCGTGCGCGGGTCTCGGCCAGGTTCTCCACATCCGGCAGAGCGGGCGGGTCGATATCGTGGCACAGGGGATCGTGGCAGCTGTGACGGGGATCGTCTCGCGTTAATGCCCCGGCGCGATCGTGATAACCCCGGCGCCAGCGCCAGACCTGTGCTTCGCCGTGGTGTTTGATCGCCTCACCCTTGTCCAGTCCGGTCAGGGTACCGTAATGGCGCTCGTTCAGCTGCCAGGCCTGTTCGCGCGGAATCTCATTCTGACCCAGCTCTTCGAGCAGGCTATCCAGCGTGGTCACCGCCCGCCGCAGGCGAGAGCTGTATGCGGCATCGAAGACGTATCCCTGCTCGTGCAGGCGGTGGCCGGCGGCATGGGCCTTGGCAATCCCGGCGTCGGTCAGTGGGGGATCGGCCCAGCCGGTGAAGCGGTTCTCCCGGTTCCACTGGCTCTGGGCGTGGCGAATCAGCACCACCGGCACGCGGCCGGTCCTCTGATGGGTGGTTTGGTTGGTATTCGTGTTCATAGCTGCAACATAGGCTCCTCTGCTTTATTTTCAAAATCGTTTGTTTATACTGTAATCATCGGTATTACCTATTACAGGGGCGCCCCGAAAAACCGTGAATCTCAGAGACCTGCAGTACATCATTGCCGTGGCCGAAACCCGCCACTTCGGCAAGGCGGCCGGGCGCTGCTTCGTCAGCCAGCCGACCCTGAGCGGGCAGATCAAAAAGCTCGAGGAGTCGCTGGGGGTGGCGATCTTCGAGCGCACCAACCGCTCGGTGGAGGTGACCCCCATCGGCGAGGAAATTCTGCGTCATGCCCGGCTGATGATGGAGCAGATGAACGCCATCGAGCAGCTGGCGCAGGCTCACCAGGATCCGCTGGCCGGCCCCCTGCGCCTGGGTGCCATTCCCACCATCAGTCCCTATCTGATGCCGCTGATCCTGATGCCCCTCAAGCAGCAGTATCCGCAGCTCAAGCTGGTTCTCTCCGAGGAGATGACCGACACCCTGATCCGGCGCCTGCAATACCATGAGATCGACGCCGCCCTGCTGGCCACCCCGGTGGACGAACCCGAGCTGGCGCAGATGCCGTTATATGACGAGCCGTTCTGGCTGGCCCATCCGCGCGATCACGCTTTTTATAATAAGGAGACCATCACCCGCGAGGATCTGGAAAACACGGAGCTGCTGTTGCTAGCCGAAGGCCACTGCCTGGCCAAACAGGCGATGGAGGTGTGCCGGTTAAAGGAGCGCAGTGAACGCGGCGAGATGGCCGATCTGCGTGCCGCCAGCCTGGAAACCCTGCTGCAACTGGTTGGTGCCGGTTTTGGTTCCACCCTGGTGCCGGCGCTGGCCATGCGCGGCAGCTGGATCACCGGCAGCGGCATCGTCACCCGCCAGCTCGATCTGCCCGACGCCTACCGCCGCGTGTCACTGGTCTACCGCGCCAGCTACCCGCGTATGGAAGCCCTGCATACCCTGGCCAAGGTCATTCTCCAGCAGTTGCCCAACACGGTCACCCCGTTATCCTCATAAGTCTGTGATAGCGGGCGTCGACAGTGAACCACCTTGTCCCTGTACGAAGGCTTTAAAAAGGAGGGGCTGTGATC
This sequence comes from Thiohalophilus thiocyanatoxydans, assembly GCF_004366735.1. Lineage (GTDB taxonomy): Bacteria > Pseudomonadota > Gammaproteobacteria > UBA6429 > Thiohalophilaceae > Thiohalophilus > Thiohalophilus thiocyanatoxydans. The sequence continues at coordinate 385,590 of NZ_SOQX01000001.1, forward strand.
GCGGTAGTTTTGTTCAAATGGCGCAGCTCTTAAGTAACGACACACATTGCACAGCGTGAGTTTAATAGGGGTATTCAGGGGCGACACTACCTTTCCCGTTGCGAGTGTTGTCGAACAAGAACCGGGTGAGCTTATAAAACTTATTGATAAGAATGACGGGTCTACTACATTATATACGAGGTATCGTTGCCAAATACACAGTGTCAACATAAAGTGACAGAGAAAATGTTGTATCACTGATACTCAATTAGCTCCGCAACCAGAGCCAGAAAGACGTTGATACTTCTTATCACCGCGCATGACCGGTGCCGACAGGCAGCAGGTTAATACGTTACCGGAAGAGCCGTTTATCGTGAGTCCTTATCAAGAAACCGACAACCCGGCTGAGTCCGATAATTCCAGGCGGCCTATTCTGTGGCTGTTTATTCTGCTGACGGTGATGGCGTTAATCGGTTTTTCCATCTCGGCCTGGCAGCTGTGGGTGGATGCCAAACGCGATGCGCGCGACAAACTGGGTTACGTTAACCGGCAGCTCGTGCAGGGAACCCGCGCGACGTTTATCAAGCACGAGACCGTTCTGCGTATCGTGGGCGAAGAGCTGGTGCGTTCCGGCGCGCTGGAGAACCCGGAACAGGGACGTGACATTATCGAGGATATGCAACGTACTGATCCGGGCATGGTGGGCTTTGGCCTCGCCGCGCCCAATGGCCAGCTGTTGATCGTCAGCGGTGTGCCTGAGGGCAAATCCCTGCCCAACCTGATGGAACAGGAGGTATCTGTCGACAGTTTCCACCAGGCACTGAACAGTGACGGGCTGGTGGCGGGGCGGCCCTATTTCATGCCCCTGCTCGATGACTGGGTGATCCCGATACGAACCACAATCAAAGATGCCAACAGCGAGCCAGTGGCGGTGATGACCGCCGGTTATCAGATTACCGGAGGCACTACCGCCTGGGGCGGGTTGGAACTGCCTGAAGAGGTCGGCGTTGGCATGATCCGGTCCGATGGGTACCTGCAGTACGCGCATTTCATCCAGAACGAGGCTATCTCGCGCCAACATCTGGATGAGATTTACTCTTCGCCAAGTGTTAGTTATATCATCGAGGCCCTTGAGAAGAACAAAGCACAGGAGGGGTTCATCGCGCTGGAGAAGGGATTCAGCGCCGATGATCTCTTGCTTGCGTATGAATATCTGCCGGATTACAACCTGTACGCGATAACCGCCCTGCCGCAGGCCCGTATTGTTAAAGAGTTTTTACATAAGCTTGCTCCCTGGATCGCACTGATGAGCATTTATCTGGCTCTGGGTTTTATCGGTTATCGTTCGGCACTGACCACGCAACGTAAAAACGAGAATCAGCTGGCGTATCTGGCACATCATGATTCGTTGACCGACCTGCCCAACCGTACATTGATGCGTGATCGTCTCGAGCAGGCGTTGAAAATTGCTCACCGCGAACATGAACATGTGGCCCTGTTGTTCATCGACCTTGACCGTTTCAAGGAGATTAACGACCAGCATGGTCACGCCCATGGCGATGCATTACTCCAGGTGATTGCCCCGCGCCTGCAGCAGGCAGTGCGCCCCAGCGATACCGTGGCACGCCTCGGTGGCGACGAGTTTCTGATTATTTTGCCCGACATACATAACGGAAGTTCGCTGGAAAAGCTTCTGATGCGAATACGTGAGCAGCTTGTTCAACCGATTACGCTCAACCAGATCGAGCATCGGATATCGGCCAGTATTGGCGTGGCTATTTACCCGGACGATGCAGAGAATGCCGATGAACTGTTGCGTTATGGTGACATTGCTCTGTTCGAGGCCAAGGACCGGGGACGTGACTGCCATGCCTATTACGACTCGCAACTCAACGAACGTGCGCAGCGCCGTTCCGCGTTGCGTGAAGCCCTGGAACGGGCGCTCAGCGAGCGAGCTCTGTATGTACATTATCAGCCGCAACTCTCTGCCAAAGCCAGTGAAGTCGAATGTGTCGAAGCGCTGGTACGCTGGGAGAGTGACAAGTTCGGCGCCGTTTCTCCCGAGGAGTTCATTCCACTGGCCGAGGAATCAGGGCTGATCAACGAACTGGGTGAGTTCGTTCTCAATCAGGCCCTGGCGGATGTGCAGGAACTCAATCGACGTTGCGAGACTGATATCAGGCTGTCGGTCAATATCTCGGCGCAGCAAATGCTGGATTCGAAAATTGTGAGCAAAATACGCGAGGCACTGGATGCCGCGAACTTTTCTCCCGAGGCACTCACCCTGGAGTTGACCGAAACCGTGCTGATTCAGGAATTCGATCGCATTGCCAGTGAACTGCGTACCCTGCGTGACATGGGAATCGATATTGCTATCGACGACTTCGGCACCGGCTATTCCTCGCTCTCTTATCTTAACCGGTTACCGATCTCGGAACTGAAGATCGATCGCAGCTTCGTGCGCGATATCGATCAGAACAAGTATAACCGCAAACTCATTGCCTCGATTATTGCGCTGGGTAAAGGCCATGAGGTCAGGCTGGTCGCCGAGGGGGTAGAAACTTCCTCCCAGGCAATCTTGTTACGCGAGCTTGGCTGTCATCTTCTACAGGGCTTTCACTTCGCTCGCCCGATGTCTATTGACAAGCTGATCGATTTTGTTGGTTATGGCGATCATTCCGATGTCTGAGCGCATACTCACCCGATGTCTGCCCGAAGAGCAGCCATTGTTGCGAGGTGGAAGGAAAGCTCACAGGCGAGTGGCCGGACCCATGAGCAGTATCGAACACCTGGAACTGGCACCGGGTTTTATATCCGGCTATGATATATTAAATAACCACGTTGGAGACGCAAAATGGATATTTCGACAATCGTGACCCTGGTGGTACTGGTCATCATCGTGGTGTACATCATCGCGGTTTACAACCGCCTGGTGGCGCTGCAGAATCGTTTCAAGAACGCCTTTGCCCAGATCGAGGTACAGCTCAAGCGCCGTTATGATCTGATTCCCAATCTGGTGGAAACCGCCAAGGGCTATCTCAAGCACGAACGTGAAACCCTCGATGCCGTCGTGCAGGCGCGCAACGCGGCGCAGCAGGGGCTGGATCAGGCGCATGACGATCCCGGCAACCCGCAGGCAATCGATAACCTCAGCCAGGCTGAAGGCAATCTGGCCGGCGCGCTGGGGCGCTTTAACCTGGTGGTCGAGGCCTATCCCGATCTCAAGGCCAACCAGAACATGATGCAGCTTAATGAGGAGCTGACCAGCACCGAAAACAAGGTCGCCTTCGCCCGTCAGGCGTTTAACGATGCCGTGATGGCCTACAACACCTACAAGCAGTCCTTCCCGCAGACTGTGTTCGCCGGCCTGTTCGGCCACGGCCAGGATGCCCATCTGCTGGAGTTCGAAGACAGCGCCGAGATCCAGGCCGCGCCCAGCGTCTCGTTTTGATAAAGCTGTTACGCTAGGCCATGGACTTTTTTGAAGCACAGGATCGGGCTCGACGCAAAACCGGCTGGCTGGTGTTGCTGTTTATGCTGGCGGTGGCGGGGCTGATCCTGCTGACCAATCTGCTGGTACTGGGTGTGCTCGCCTATAACCAGACAGAAGTGGTGACCTTCTCCCCCGCGCTGCTCGCCGAGCAGTTTCAGTGGGATGTGTTCCTCGGCGTGGCCGCGGTGATCATCGTGCTGGTGTTTCTCGGCAGTGCCTATAAAACGATGTCGCTCTCCGGCGGTGGCCATAAGGTGGCCGAGATGCTCGGCGGCCGGGCGCTCAGTCCCGACAGCCGCGATCCCGACGAACGTCGCCTGCTGAACGTGGTGGAAGAGATGGCCATCGCCGCCGGCATGCCGGTGCCCCGGGTCTATCTGCTGGAGGAGGCGGGCATCAATGCCTTCGCCGCCGGGTCCAATCCCAATAACGCGGTGATCGGCATCACCCGCGGTGCGATGGAGACCCTCAACCGCGACGAGTTGCAGGGCGTCATCGCCCACGAGTTCAGCCACATCTTCAACGGCGACATGCGTATGAACATTCGCCTGATGGGTGTGCTGCACGGCATTTTGTTACTGGCGCTGATCGGCTATTTCCTGGTGCGCTCGTCGTACTTCACGCGCCTCTCCCGCAACCGGCAATCCGGCGGGCTGATGATCGCGATCATCGGCCTGGGTATCGGCCTGCTGGTGATCGGCTACGTGGGCCACTTCTTCGGTCAATGGATCAAAGCGATGGTCAGTCGTCAGCGCGAATACCTGGCCGACGCCTCGGCGGTACAGTTTACCCGTGACAAGCAGGGCATCGCCGGCGCGCTGAAAAAGATCGGCGGCGCCGCGCACGGCTCGCTGCTGGAAACTCCGTCCGCCTCCGAGTACAGCCACGCCTACCTGGCCCAGGGGGTCAAGGGCTTCATGCAGTCGCTGTTTTCCACCCATCCGCCGTTGCCGGATCGGATCAAGCGCCTCGATCCCGCCTGGGACGGCGAATTCGTCGCGCCGGTTAAACAATCCCCTGGCGCCGATACCGGGCCGACCGCTGAAGCGGCACCCAAACCGTCACTGGACATTGTCGGCGCGGTGGTCGCCGCCGGGGTGCTCAGCGCCGGCAAGATGGTGGATCAGGTCGGCAACTTCGACGAACAGCAGGTCGAGGCCGCGCGGGCGATCCTCGATAGCATTCCATCTGAACTGCGCGAGGCCGCCGCCGAACCTTTCGGTGCCCGCGCGGTGATCTATGTGTTGTTACTCGATCCCCGCCCCGAGGTCGAACGCGAACAACAACAGCTGCTGGAACAACAGGCCGATCCGCAAGTGCTCAGGGTATGCCAGGCGCTGGCGCAACGGCGTCGGGATCTGCCCGAAGCGGTGCGCCTGCCGTTGATCGAGCTGACCCTGCCGGCACTGGAAGAATTATCGCCAGCGCAGTACCGCCGTTTTCGCAGTGTGGTGCAGGCCCTGATTGCCGCAGACAGGCGCGTTGATCTGAAAGAATGGATCCTGCAGCGGCTGGTGATCCGGCAACTCGATCAACAGTTCGGCCTGCGCAAACCCGCCAGAGCAAAACATGGCAAGTTAATACAGGTCAAAGCCCAGCTGCAGGTGATCCTCTCGCTGGTCGCGCATACCGAATACCCCGACACGCAACAGGCCGAACAGGCCTTTAATGCCGGCGCGGCCGAAGCCGGTATGAGCGATCTCGCCCTGCTGCCGCGCGATGCACTCGATCTCGAGACGCTCAACAAGGCGCTCGACACCCTCGAACAACTCAAACCCCTGGCCAAACCCCGCCTGCTCAAAGCCTGCGCCGTCTGTATCCTGTTCGACAACAACACCACCGTCCCCGCCCAGGAACTGCTGCGCACCATCGCCAGCTGCCTTGACAGTCCGATGCCATTATTAGTTAAAAGTACTTAGTACTCAGAACTCAGAACTCAGAACTCAGTACTCAGAACTGCCCGAAGGGCCCGGTCTGACCCGGTTACGTCCCGCAGTCTTGGCCTGGTACATCGCGTCATCGGCACGCTTGATCAGGCTGTCGGGTGTGTCGCCGGACTGGTAGGTACTGACGCCGAGACTGACGGTCACCTGGCCGACGGTGGGAAAGCGGGTGTCGGCGACGGCCTGGCGCAGGGCCCCGGCGGCCTGCAGGGCGCCGTCGAGATCGGTTTCGGGCAACAGGATAATGAACTCCTCGCCACCCCAGCGTGCCAAAACGTCACTGTCGCGCGTCTGTTCGCGCATGATAACGGCCAGCTGCCGCAGCACTTCGTCGCCGGCGTTGTGGCCGAAACGATCATTGACCGTTTTGAAGTGATCGATATCCAGCAGGATGAGTGCCAGCTGTCGCCGGTAACGGGTCGCGCGTTCCAGCTCGTGTAAAAGCAGCGCTTCGAAGTTGCGTCGGTTATACAGTCCGGTCAGGCTGTCGTGACTGGCCTGGCGTTGCAGCTCCTGTTCCAGCTTATGGCGTGCCAGTGTCCCGCCGATCATGTCCGCGGCTACCTGTAACAGCTGGATATCGGTGTGCGGCCAGTGTCGATACATCTCGGAAAAAGAGAGGATCAGCACCTCTTTCAACCCGCCTTCCCGCAAAATCGGCAGAGCCAGAACCTCACGGATATCAGCATCGGTCGCGATCAGGGCGTGTTCGAGGATATGGGCATTGTCTTCGTTCGCGCTGACGATAACAGGCTCCCCCTTTAGAAACACCGTATAGTATGGATTCAATACGACAGCCGGGATATGAAAATCCGCTTCTTTGGGGGGAATGCCCGGCGCGGCCCATTGACTCACCAGATCAAGCCCCCCGGTGTCGTCATTGTAACGGAACAGGGTGCAGCGCAGGGATTGCATGAACTCGCCAAGACACCCCAGGGTGTAGACGACACAGGGAGGATCGGCTTCATCGGACTGACAGACCAACAGCGTAACCGAGATCTTCCGTACCACCTCTTCCAGCTCCAGTTGTCGTTGCAGACGGGCCTCTGCTTCTTTGCGAGAAGTAATATCGATCGCGGTGGAGATAATGCGTTGTTGGCCGCAGACCTGCATCTGTCGCAGAAAGACATCCTCCCAGGTTGGTTGGCCGTCGACGCTGCAGGTCAGCCATTCAAATCGCTGCGGTCCCTGCTCGCGCACCCGGGTGATCCAGTCGTGCATATCCGCCAGTGAATAGGGCGGCTCGGCCCAGATCGTTGCGCTCCCGAAAGCGACCTGGTTGAGCGTCTCGACATCCGGGACCCCGTAACTTTCCAGAGCCCGGGCGTTGGCTTCCAGCACGTGTGCTGTCTCCCGATCATGCACCATGATCGAGATCGCGGCATTTTCAAACAGAACCTGAAACTGTTCGCTGCGCTCGGCCAGTTCCTGGCGCAAGCGGGTCCGTTGCCGGCGCAGCGCCCGCATGTACAAAAGAATGAAGAGTAAGACCAGCAGCGCCGTGATCCCGACCAGGGCCGGAAACAGCCAGCGCGGTGTCACCTCGATGGTATCGGTGTGTATCCAGCGGTTAATAATCCGCGACAGTTCATCCTCCGGCAGGGTTTCGATGGCGGTATTGATCCGCTCGAGCAGGGCCGTCTCGCCTTTTGGCACGGCGGCAACCAGCGGCCGCTCGTAAAGGATCTCGAGTACATGGAAATTTTCCGGACGGGAGAACCGGGCCAGCAGATGCTGACCCACGGGATAGTCGGCGACAAAGGCCGAAATCGTGCCGGCGGTGGCGCTGGCGACCAGCCCCGTATTGTTTTGATACTCGCGAACGGGGAGATCGGGGTAGTGTTCGCGCAGGTATTCCAGTTCGTAACTGCCGGCGATGACCCCCAGCGGGGCAAGGGCGGGATCAGTCAGGTCGCTGGAGCGATACCTGGTGGATACGAACACGGCCGCTTCCAGCGTCAGAATCTCCCGGGAGAAGTCCAGCGTCCGGGCACGTTCCGGCGAGGGGATCAGCCCGCCATGCACCGGCACCGCACCACTACGCACCTGCTCGATGGTCTGCGGCCAGTCCACCAGCCGAAACTCGACCGGTTGTCCCATCTGTTTGCCCAGCACCTGCCACAGATCGACCAGCAGTCCCTGCGGCTCGCCGTCACGATTTTGAAATGCCAGGGGCGGCCAGGCGTGATCCTGCGAGATTACCAGCGGCGTCTTGCTCCCGGGTTCGGCTACAACAACGAGGGACGTGGCCGACAGAGTCAGCGCCGCCAGCAAACCTGAAAATTTAAGCAAAGTGATAGGAGACATGGCCTCGGTTCAGTGGTCCTGACAATCGGCCACAAAAACCCGGTCACCGGCAGGGAGACCGGGTAGATAAGTCTCGTGTGTTCAGATCATTGTTATCGACCGGCTCGAAATAATGTTAAGGCTCCGAACAGAATTATCGTCCCTGCAATCACTACGGTATTACGGGTGAACCGAACGCCGTCCCTGTTTTTTGTGTGCGCCTGTTCTCGTAGGAGGCTGTTCAAGCGCGACAGGATAATTGGCAAGGCGTCGCTGCTGCGTCACTCTCAGCATCCATGTTTCTCGTGACAGAGCCCACCCCGCGAGTAATACGAGTGTTTTGGGTGTTAGTACTTCCCTGTACGTCAAGTACCTCCCACTGGTCCTCGATAAACTAAGAACTAAGAACTCAGCACTCAACACTGCCCGAAGGGCCCGGTCTGACCCGATTCCGCCCCGCTTTCTTGGCCTGGTACAGCGCGTCATCGGCACGCTTGATCAGACTGTCGAGGGTTTCCCCGGGCTGATAGGTACTGACTCCGAGACTGGCGGTCACCTGTCCGACGGTGGGGAACCGGGTGTCGGCGATGGTTTGGCGCAGGGTCTCGGCGGTTTGCCGGGCGCCGTCGAGATCCGTTTCGGGCAACAGTACGATAAACTCCTCGCCGCCCCAGCGGGCCGGAACGTCGCTGGCGCGCATCCGGGTTTGAAGGGTGTCGGCCAGTTGACGTAGCACTTCATCACCGGCGTTATGGCCGAAGCGATCATTGACTGTCTTGAAGTGATCGATGTCCAGCAGGATCGCCGCGACGTATCGGTGATAGCGGTCTGCGCGTTCTAATTCGTGTAACAGCAGATTTTCGAATTTACGCCGGTTATACAGACCGGTCAGACTGTCGAAGGAGGCCTGATGCTGCAGCTCCTGCTCCAGTTCCTGTCGTAGCAGGGCATTGCCGATCAGATCCGCGGCAACATGCAGCAGCTTGATCTCCACCTGTGACCAGCGCTGTTTCGGCTCAGCGAAGGAGAAGCTCAGAACACCCGTCAGACAACCCTCGCGCAGGATCGGCAGGGCCAGCAGCGAGGCGATGCTCCCCGTCGAGAACAGGAACTGTTCCAGAAGAACACCACCTTCGAGATCGACATTAAGCGTCAGTGCCTCGCCACGCACCAGCACGGGCAGATAAGGGCTAATCGCGGCCGCCGGGATATGGAAGTCAGGCTCACGCGGTTTAACCCCCGGCGCGCACCATTGTCGCTGCAGGTCAAAGCGGCAGTGTTCGCTCTCATAGTTGAACAGGGAACAGCGACTCGCCTGCATGAACTTGCCGAGTTTCGCCATGGCCCGGGCGACCCCGTCACGCTCGCGGTCCAGCAGGATGACGGAGACCTGGCGCAGCAGCTCTTCGAGCTCCATCTGCCGTTGCAGCTCGGCCTCGGCCCGCTTGCGCGCGGTAATGTCGATGGTGGAAGAGATAATCCGGGGTATGCCGCCGATTTGTACCGGCTGTAAAAAAACCTCATCCCAGTGCGCGTCGCCACCACTGTGGTAAGTCAACCACTCAAAATGTTGTGGCCCCTGCTCGCGCACCCGCGCAAACCAGTTTTGCATGTCCGCGAGAGAATAGGGCGATTCAGCCCAGAAGTCGGACGCGCCAAAGGTGGCCTGATGCAGTGCCGATACACTCTCAACACCGTATTGTTTCAGCGCCCGGTTGTTGGCCTGTATAACCTCGCCGGTGTCACGATCATGCACCATTACTGACATGGCGGCGTTGTCAAACAGCGCCTGGAACTGTTCGCTCTGTTCTTTCAGATCCCGGGTCCGCTCCTGTAGCCGGGTTGACAGGAGACTGCGTTCGCGGCGCAAGGCGCGCAGATACAGGCCGACGAACAACAGCAGCAACAGGACCGCGATGGTAAACAGAGTGGGGACAACCCAGCGCGGGGTGACCTCGACGGTTTCGGTATGGGTCCAGCGATTGGTAATACGGGCCAGCTTCTCGGAGTCCAGTTCGGTGATAGCCCGGTTAATGGTTTTCAGCATTGCCGAGTTGCCGGCGCGCACTGCCGCCACCAGCTGCTGTTTGTACAGTACTTCCAGCACATGAAACTCGCCCGGGCTGGCATGAACATCCAGCAGATAACGGCCCACCGGGTAGTCAGCGGCAAAGGCGGCCACCTCACCGGCGACCGCCGCGCTTACCAGATCGGCATTGTTGGGGTATTCGCGCAGCGGCAGGTCCGGATAACGATTCTGTAAAAACTCCCGCTCGTAACTGCCGGTCACCACCCCGATCGGTGCCAGCGCCGGATCGCGAACCGACCTGGCGCGCGCATCAGTACTGACAAACAGCACTGTCTCCAGCGGCAGCAAGGGTTGAGAAAAGTCCAGAAATTGTGCGCGCTCGGGCGAGCGGAACAGGCCGCCATGCACTGCGGCCCGACCGTCACGTACCTGCTCGATACTCTGTGGCCAGTTCACCAGCTCGAACTGCACTGGCCGGCCCATCTCCTCACCCAGCGCCCGCCACAGATCCACCAGCAACCCATGCGGCTCCCCGTGACGATCCCGAAACGCCAGCGGCGGCCAGCTGTGATCCTGGGAGACCACCAGCGGCGCGTGTGTCTCCTCATTGGCCGCCAGCGCAACCATCGGCAAGACCAGCGTCAGACAGAACAACCCTGTAAATCTGAGAAAAATGGTAGGGAACATGGCCGTATTTTAATTGAAACAATAAAACCGACCAATAGTTGACCAGCCACGGCTGGACGCATTGGGTATAAGGGATCAGAGTCGGGGTCGAGAACCCGTCCCCGGGTCGTGCAGGAGGGCTTCACAGGCCGCGACAGGGAGAAGTGTACAAGGCGTCGCCGCTGCAAACTCCCTCATATGCTCGTCATGAACTTAGCATCTGGCACTCGCTACTCAGAAATGCCCGAAGGACGATGGCGGATTTCGACCGGGGGATATCCCTGCTAGTATTAATAGTAATCGGGGCCCGGATTTGTGAATCAGACCTGGCCGCTGAAACAGCCAACTAAAGGACTTTGATGCCTTAAATTCGAGGGGCAAGACCCTTATGGAGTAGCATGTCTTCCTGGTCAAAATTTGAATGCGAGGCGATTGTGCGAGATTACTTCCAGATGTTGATGGAAGAGATCGCCGCTCGTCCGTACTCCAAGACAGGGCATCGCAGGGCATTGCAATCGAAACAAGTGAAGCGTTCTGACGGCTCAATTGAATATAAGCATCAGAATATCAGCGCAATCTTGCTGGAGTTAGGTTATCCCTATATTCAGGGCTATAAACCGGCATTTAACTATCAGAAAATCCTCAAAGACACGGTCCTGATGCATCTGCAAAGTCAGGCAGGCGTGGTCGAATCCAAGGTGGTTGAATTAGCCGACCAGGTTCCTGAGCAATCAGGCGAGGTTGACTGGAATAGGGTTCTTGAGACCCCACCCGATCGGCTGCCTGACTCACCAGTGGTTGGAGCCAGAGAATTTAACCCTGGTCATTATAATTTTGCCGCGCGGGAGGAAAGAAATCGGCGATTAGGTCAACTCGGTGAAGAATTCGTGCTTGAATTCGAGAAATATCGACTTGAACAGGCAGGCCGATTGGACTTGGCACGTGAGGTTGAATGGACGAGTCAGAAGCTTGGCGATGGGGCTGGGTATGATATTCGTTCGTTCGACGCGCAGTATGAAGAAGAGCTGTTCATCGAGGTCAAAACGACCAATTCAGGAAAATACCAGCCGTTTATGATCAGTGACAATGAAGTCGCCTTTTCTGCATCAACCGAAGACAAATACGCTCTATATCGAGTTTTTGATTTTCGGTGTAATGCAAGAATATTTACCTTGCAGGGAAATATTAACGAGAATGTTAAATTGCAACCTAAGCTGTACAGAGCGAGTTTCTGATTGAGTGATATATTAGGGTGAAGACAGGTGACCAGAGGGGGTTGAATTTTAATCCTGTCTACTGTCTCTTATCTCAAATATTTGCCTGTCAGGCATACTACGCCATATGAATTCATTTGAACTCGACAACCTCCCCGATGTGCGTGACGGGCTGACCCGCAAGGAGCGGATCGTGCTGTATTGTCTGTATCAGGCACAGGCCGAGCTCGGTGACCGGAATGTCCCGACTGCCATGCTTTACGGCCGTGTCGTCGAACATATGGATATGAGTGAAGGTGAGTTGCAGGCAATTCTGCAGCATCTTATGGATTCTAAATAATATATAGTTTTACCGTTATTCTATCACTGACCGGGCTGACTACGAATGCTCAGTAATTTATGAAGCTGCTTGTCTATTCTTCCGTTACGCTAATCGTCATAGTTGTCATGATGCTGATTGCGTTGTCTGTTGCCTCGCGTAAACAGCCGGATCTGGGGCTGGTTGATGGCCAGTTACCGCCCTGTCCGGCGACACCCAATTGTGTCTGTAGTGAGTACCCGGTGGAGGGTGCTTCTATTGAACCGCTGGGCTATTATACCCTGACTCCTGATGAGGCATGGGCGAGGCTCAAACGGGTGGTCGCCGAAACCGGCGGTGAGGTGATGGCGGAGCAAGCCGGTTATCTGCACGCCGTTTATACAACGCCGTTGCTACGGTTTGTGGATGATGTGGAATTTCGTCTGGATAAAAAACAACAGGTGATTCATATCCGCTCGGCATCGCGGGTCGGGCGCTCGGATTTTGGCGCCAATCGCACGCGGGTGGAGAAGATCAGAGCGGCATTTGGCGAACAGGCGGGATAAAGCCACGCGAGACACAGTAGCCCGGTTGAAATAATTGTTGAGTCATATATCGTAGTATTTTCAAGTTGTTAATCTGGAGAGAGTGTTATGCAAGTGAGCGAAGCGGTCCGTGCACGACGTGCCATCAAATGGTATGACCCGGAACATCAGATGCCGGAGGAGACGTTTAATAAACTGATGGAGCACGCCATACTCTCCCCTACCGCGTTTAATATTCAAAACTGGCGCTTTGTCCGGGTGCGTGATCCGCAGCAGCGCCAGGCGATTCGTGCCGTTGCCTGGGATCAGGCGCAGGTGACCGAGGCCTCGGAGCTGCTGGTGCTGTGCTTTGACAACAAGGCCTGGGAACACGAGCCGCAACGTTACTGGCAAAATGCTCCGCAGGAAGTCCAGGATATGCTGGTGCCGGCGATTGATGGCTATTATCGGGACAATCCCCGGGTGGAACGTGACGAAGGCATGCGTTCCTGCGGGCTGGTCGGGCAGACGATCATGTTAATGGCGCAGGAGCTGGGCTATGAGACCTGTCCCATGGACGGTTTTGATTTCGACGCCGTGGGGAAAATTATCAACCTGCCGGCCGATCACGATATTGCCTTTATGATTGCCATCGGCAAGGGCATCAAGGAATCCTGGCCCAAACCGGGGCAGCTTGATCTGGATGACGTCATGGTGACCGATCGATTCGCATGAGGAGAGATCGTTGGCAGTTGGCAGATAACAGTCGCAGAGAAGGCCAGGATCAAGTGGCACGGATCCGGTGTATCGAGAATCGCGCCCGTGGGGGCTCCCGCATCACTCGCGCCCTGGCCAGGTGCCGGCAGGTTTTTGAGCGAGCGGTTTATAAAAAAGCTAAATTGCATAGTCATACTATGTATATTTGAAGTCTGATAAACTTGCATGCAGTTTAAATTCGGCTATTATTGCATAGTATGACTATGCAAATACGCGAAATGCCAAACCAGTATACGACGTTAGAGCGAAAACCCCTAGGCGCGGTGTTGCCCGAGGGACGACTGGTTGATCGCAAGTGGCTGAAATCCAGAGAGTTTAATCGTCCCCTGGTGGACTATTATCTGCGTAGCGGGGCGCTGGAAGCGGTCGCCCGCGGCATATACCGGCGGCCGGGCCCGGCGCTCAAATGGCAGCACGTGGTGTATTCATTACAGGAGCTGGGTTTTGCCATCCACATAGGCGGGCGGACGGCCCTGGACCATCAGGGCATGGCGCATTATCTGCCCATGGGGGGGCATGAGACGATCCAGCTTTATGCAGCGGGTAAGCTGCCGGCCTGGTTCGCCCAACTCGAGACGCCTGTGGAGTTTGAACGTCATTCCCGGGCATTGTTCGCTGCCAATGTGACCACGGCGGGCTATACCAGTCTGCCATTTGGTGGCTGGGACTGGCCGCTGAATTATTCGACCCGGGAACGGGCGCTGCTCGAGTACGTGGATGAGCTGCCCGACAGGGCGGATCTGGATATGGCGGACAAATACATGGAAGGTGCCACCAGCTTTCGTCCCGAACTGTTGATGAGCCTGCTGCAGGCCTGCAAGCGGATCAAAACCAAACGCCTGTTTCTGTGGCTGGCGGCGCGACATCGGCATGCCTGGTTTGCACAACTGGACGTGAGTGCCCTGGAGCTGGGGAGCGGCAAGCGCGTGGTTTACCCGGGCGGAGTGTTGGATAAACAGTACAACATCACCGTGCCCCGTGAATATGCCAATGGAGAAAAGCCGGATGGAACCGGGCAGCCATTATTTTAACCAGGTTGAGTTGCTGGTACGAATACTGCCCCTGGTGGCCAGGCAGGATTGCTTCGCCCTGAAGGGCGGTACAGCCATTAACCTGTTTGTGCGGGATTTGCCGAGACTGTCGGTCGACATCGACCTCACCTACCTTCCTGTTCATCTTCGTGATGCGGCTCTGCCCGAGATGGATGCAGCGTTGCGTGCCCTGCAGTTGGAACTCGAAAAGCTGCTACCGGGTGTGCGTGTGACAGGTACCGCACTGGCAGGGACCCGTTATTACCACAAGATCGTCGCCCAGCTGGATGTGATCCAGGTGAAAATTGAGGTTTCACCGGTAATGCGCGGTATCGTGGAGCCGCCGATTTTGATGGAAACTTCGGCACAAACACGACAGACATTCGGTTACGTAAAAGTGCCGGTTGTGGCATTTAACGATTTGTATGCGGGGAAGCTGTGTGCGGCATTGAGCCGTCAGCATCCGCGGGATCTGTTTGATGTGGCAATACTGCTGCGTAATGAAGGCCTGACTGACGCGTTGCTGGAGGTGTTTCTGGTTTATCTGGCCTGTGGTAACAAACCAATAGCAGAGATGCTTGCTCCCATCGAGTATGACCTTGATCGCTATTTTGTCGATGAATTTGCAGGGATGACCCGGGAGCCCGTCAGTGTGGCCATGCTGCACCAATCGCGCCAGCAATTAATCACGGAATTAAACCAAAGACTCACCAATACACATAAACAGTTTTTGTTGTCATTGAAGCGAGGGGAGCCCGAGTGGGGGTTGTTGAACCGACCGGGAATTGAGCAATTACCCGCGATACAGTGGAAATTGCACAACATTCGCAATATGTCCAGGCAAAAACATCAGGCCGCATTGGCCAGGCTGGAAAAGGTTCTGTATAGCTGAATTGTATTCCGGATTTCTTGCTCCAGCCGGGTTACGGACTTTATCGGGGCCTACCTCGCCCGGTATTCACTGTATAACGCCACCAGTTGTTTGGCGTGATGGAAGAGCACGCGCAGTTTGCGGCGCTCGGTGCGTGACATCTCGCGCAGGCTATCCCGGGCCCGATCAAGCCGGGCGTTGGCGCCTTTGAGATTATCGTCCAGCAGGTGATACTGGGCGAGGGTGAGGTTCAGGGCCACCGCCTCACCCCGGCTGGCGGGATTGTCCAGGGCGTTGAGCAGAAGCTGCTTGCCGGCCTGATCGTTGTCAGCGTCTTTATCCAGCAAATAATAGTCCGCGCGGGCATTGTCCGACAGGGCGGCCAGTTGTTCGGTGGTTTTGGGTTCCTTGATTCGCTGGTATTTCACCAGTTTGTCGTCGATCAGATAAAAGTAGGTGCCATAGGCATGTTTGGCAGCCTCGCCGGTAACCACGGCCTGCTCGTCGTGGCTGTAGTTGGAAATCAGCCAGAGGATCGGCCTGTTGTCGTCGGGGAGGACATCAGTGCGCAGGGTCACGCGCAGCGGTTCCGGGCCCGCGTAGGCGTCGCGGATCTGCAGCTGGCTGAAGCGCCGCTGTTTGAGGTTGTCGAGGGTATCGAAGAGGATCTCGGCAATGGCCTCGTCAGGCAGATGCCGCTCTACCTTCAGGGCCTGGATGACGTTGAAGTAGAGATAGTAAATCGAATAAAAATCGTTGGCCTGGTAGGCGACCTTCTTGTCGTTCTCCTGGCTGAGCACGCGGTATTCCGCCGCCTGCGCCCCGCTGTAGAGCACGCTGGCTGAAAACAGGATCAGGGTGAGCGTTATCAGTCGTCCCATGATGAATTGTCTCTGATTGTTATTATCAGGCTGATTTATAACACGTTTGCCGGCGATGACCGAAGCGGCCGGCGGAGTTTGTGAACGCTGCCGCTGTTTTATCTGGGGGATGTGGCCGGGGAGTTGGTGGCCGGGAGGCAGACGATGATGGTTGGACCTTGCTCCATGCCTTTTTTGTCCACCCTTGTCCCGTCAACGAAAGCGGGCATGGCGACGCCTTTGCGTTCATTTTGAGCAAAGGCCTCAAAAGGGACATGCGCCGGGGCATCATCGTTCTTACGCCAAAAAACTGTGAGGCGGGACGCCCGGGCTCGACACATGTGCCAGAGTGAAACAGTGCAAAGCATAAAAAATCAGGGGTGACATGGGTGTAACCCGGACCCGGTGCCATTCGGAACGCGGGATGGTGTAAAGAAAAATTTTACATTGGGCATGTTTGAGGTCGGTTTTACGGGATCGAACCGATCCCGATCCGTCTTTTGTCATCCGGCCGGGTTGCCGGTCGGTATATTCGGTACGGTGCAGGGGATCGCTTGCGCTGGTATTGATGATCCGGGTATGGGTAATCGCAAATCGGGTGATGGGTTCGGCGGGTGGTTATCCGGTTCGGGATCGGGATGTGTCACTGTGCTACACAAAAATGGGGTATCGGGCCGCGCGCTCTTCGTTGTCGGCCTCTTTCGGGCCCGCTGTCATGGTCATTGATGAAAAGAAAACTTTTACACAGGCTATAAAGGATTGTCACACAGGGATTTTTTGTCTTTACACAGGCGGGCTGGCACAGAGGAAGTGATGTCCCGGCATGCTGTTTGCTCCTGTCTGCGTGAAAGCAATCAATTGACGCTTAAGGAGATTGGATTATGAAGTTCGATAAAAAATCATTACTGGTCGCGCTGTTTGGCATGGGTCTGACGCTTGGCGCCGGGAGCAGTGCCTATGCACAGGCCGGCGGTGCCCAGCAGCAACAGCAGCAGGGCGGTGGTGCCCCGGGTGGTGCTGGCGGTGCCCAGGGCGGCGCGCAACAGGGCCAGCCTCCCCAGCAGCAGGGACAGGCCGCCGCGGATGTGGACGACGAGTCCCTGAGCAAGTTCAAGGATGCCTTTGGTGACGTCAACAGCGTTCGTGAATCTTTCGCGGGCAAGCTGGAGGATGTGGAAGATCCCGAAAAGGCACAGAAAATCCAGCAGCAAGCCCAGCAAGAGATGCAGGGTGCGGTGGAAGATGCCGGTCTCTCTGTTGAGGAATATAACCAGATCTTTGCCGCTGTCCAGCAGGATCCGGAGCTGCAGGAAGAGGTCCTCGGTGACTCACAGGGCCGGTAATCACGCTGTTACCGATAACCCTGTGTCAGCACAATGCCCCGCCCCAGGCGGGGCATTTCTTTTTGGGCCGGGGGAAATCTATCTGCAGCGGGGCAGCGGCACCGCTCCTTTACGCAGTACCCGGCTATCAGGGGCGGGAGTCTGTCGCCGGTTTCAGGCGCAGTAACGAACCGTTGGATTCATCAGTGAGGATCCAGAGCAGTCCGTCCGGTCCCTGGCGCACGTCGCGGATACGCTCGCCGCGTTCTTCGAGCAGTTTTTCCTCTTTAACCACCTTGTTGTCTTCGAGGACCAGCCGCGCCAGATGTTCGTGGGCCAGGGCGCCGACGAAGAAGTTGCCCTGCCAGTCGGGGAAGGCGTCGCCGGTGTAGACGGCCAGGCCGGAAGGGGCGATGGAGGGGTCCCAGTAGTGTACGGGTTGTTCCATGCCTTCTTTATGGGTGATGCCTTCGCCGATCTGGCTGCCGCTGTAGTTGATGCCGTAGGTGATCACCGGCCAGCCGTAGTTGTTGCCGGCTTCGATAATGTTGAGTTCATCGCCGCCGCGCGGGCCGTGTTCGACCTGCCAGATAACCCCGGTGTCGGGATGCACGGTCATGCCCTGGGCGTTGCGGTTGCCGTAGGTGTAGAACGAGGGTTTAACGTCATCGCGATCGACAAACGGGTTGTCGTCGGGAATGCGCCCGTCGGCGTGCAGACGATGGGTGCCGCCGGCGTGATCGCTCAGGTCCTGGGCGCGGGGCTGCTCGCCGCGATCGCCGACAGTGAGATAGAGATAACCGTCTTGATCAAAGACCAGGCGTGAACCGAAGTGGCGACCGGTATCGCCGGCCGGCTCGGCGATGAACAGCACTTCCACGTCGCTCAGCCTGGCGTCGCGATAGCGGCCACGCGCGACGTGGGTGGTGGCATCGCCTTCATGATTGGCCACGTAGCTGAAGTAGAGCCAGCGGTTGTCGGCAAAGTCCGGATGCAGGGCGAGATCCAGCAGGCCGCCCTGGCCGGTGGGGTGGATATCGGGCAGGCCACTGACGGTGTTCTCCAGCAGCTTGCCGTCGCGCCAGATCCGCAGGCGTCCGGCCTTTTCGGTAATCAACACCTCGCCACCGGGCAGGAAGGCCATGGACCAGGGATGGCTGAGGCCGTCGGTCAGGACCTCAACCTGATAGGGACGCGGTTCGCTGGCATCGGTGGACGCATTGCAGGCGCCGAGCAAGAACAGGCTCAGGCTGGCGAAAAACAGGTGTCGGAACATACCGGGCTCCTTTAAATAGGCTCTGCGCGGGATATCGAGGGTGGTGCTTTCAGTGTAGTCAGACCGGCGACGATGTCGATGGTTTCCTTTCAATAACCGTTGCTCATTCAAGGCCAGCTGATTTCGATCCCGGCGTAAAACCGACGTTCGGCGCCCGGCTCATAGTAACGGTCGTTGCTGGCATTGATGCGCAGGTTACCCAGGTGTTCGGCGTCGAACAGGTTCTCGATGCCGATGACCAGTCGTGTCGCATGATGCAGTGAATTGAGTTCCCGGCCCAGGCGCAGATCGGTGGCGGTTTGCGACCCGACCCTCTCCGCGTTGGCATCGTCGGCGTAGCGGGTGCCGATATGTTGTGTCGAGATACCGGCGAACCAGCCGTGTCTGAAGTCGTACTCGGCATCCAGGAAGAGAGTCCAGTCGGGCAGGCCGGGCAGCGTCTTGTCGCTGGCGTCATCGAACCGGGCGTCCATCCAGGTTAAGGCACCGGACAGTTGCAGGCGGGGCAACGCTTCGGGCCACCAGCGCGCACCCAGTTCAATCCCGTCACGGCGGGTGCGATCGGCGTTGCGGTAGAAGGTGCGCTCATCCGACGGGTCGGCGCCCGGATCATCATCGACGATGATCTCATCCTCGACCCGCACCGTGAACAGGGTGGCCTCCAGCCGGTAATGGTATTGCCGGGCGCGCAGGCCGACCTCGACACTCTCGCTGTATTGGGGTTCCAGGTTTGGGCGAAAGCCGCTGCCGTCGGGGTTGGCGAATTCGGTGAAGGTCGGTGCCTCGAAGCTGGTGGCGAACTGGGTGAAGGCGGACCAGTGCTGATTTAACGTGTGACTGTAGCCCAGGCTGTAGTGGGTTTCGCGATACAGCCGCTCGCCGGAGTTGTCGATGCCGCCGGGTTGCAGCTGATCGGCGATGGACAAAGAGAGGCGATCGTGGCGCGCGCCGATGATCCAGCGACCCTGATCCCGTTCGCCAAGCGGCCCGGCCAGTTGCAGACCCAGGCCGGTATTGCGTGCCCGCTCGATTTGATCCAGTGCCAGGTCGGTGCTGATGCCGCTGCGGCACAGATAGGGATCGAGATCGGTATTGCGGCAAAAACGTTGACGATCGTCGCGCTGGGCTTCCAGGCTGAACTGGCTGTGCAGGGTCAGTTCCCCGATGGGGCGCTGGTAGTGCAGCGTGCCGCCGAGGATGCGTCGATCGTAACGAATCAGACTGTCGCCCGGAAAAGGCAGTTGTTGTTGAAAGTCGCGTTCGGTCAGCCAGGTTTGCAGGCGCAGTTGATGGTCGCGTTGGTCGAACCGGTGCACCATGCCCAGCGAGGCGATGTTCTGATCCACCTGCTGGCCGGCATCCATGTTTGATGCCAGCGGCGCGGCCTGTTCGGGATCGTCTTGCCACTCGTCATAAGTCAGCCCGCCGGGATCGTCGGCCAGCGGGTTGGACAGATGGTTGAGGATCGCAAACCAGTTGCGTCTGCCCTGCTGATGATCGAGATACAGGCCGGCATTGCGTCGTTCGACTTCGCTCTGATCGCGGTAGCCCGCTTGTTGTAAGTGGGTGCCCGCTACCCGGTAAGCCAGTGCCTCGTGCTCTCCGGTGAACGCGCCGTGGGCCCGCCGCAGGCCAAAGCCGCCGAGCTGGGCCTCGGCGCGGGCCCTGTCAGCGCGACGGGGATGCCGGCTGCGGTAATCGAGCAGCCCACCGCTGCCGTTACCGTGCAGTACCGCGTTGGCTCCGCGCAGCACTTCCACGCTCTCGATGGAACTCGGATCGATGGCGTCGATCTGCGCCTGGCCGTCCACCGTGGTCAGGGGAATGCCGTCCAGACGCACCCGTACGCCGCGGATCCCGAACGGGGCGCGGGCGCCGAAACCGCGGATCGACACGCGCGGGTTCTGTGCGAAGTTGTCGCGATTTTGTACCAGTACGCCCGGGGCCAGACTCAGGGCATCGGTCGGTTGCAGGGGCGCACGGCCCTCGCCGATGTCCTCGGCCTCGATCAGGGTGACCCCGCTCGGTGCTTCCTGCCAGCGGGTTTCGATCAGGGGCGCGGTGATCCGGATGGCTTTCGGTTCGCTCTGTTCTTGCGCGGCGAGCAGCCCGGGCCAGAGTCCCCCGGTGGTGAACAGCACGAACAGGCAAAGCGGTCTTGGCATAATCAATGTAAGGGGATAAACCCGGGGGCGACCGTGGCAGCGTAGCAAGTCTGGCCCGGGGCAGCCAGCATGGACAGGTCGACAAACAGTGAATTGAGCGGGCAGCACCCATCACGCAATATCGGGCTTTGCGTTTTGTCAGAGTATTCAGGGGACGAGGAAGCCAGTCTGCCGGTAAGCGGTTTGGCAAGGCTGTCGCAATAAGCGGCTTTTCCTTTTAATATAGCCAGTTCACACGCACGGATGATCCCATGTCGCCCATCGTCTCTATCACCAATCTGTCCAAGACCTACGGCAGCGGCTTCAGGGCGCTGAAGAACGTCAGCCTGGATATTCAGCCGGGGGAGATCCTGGCACTGCTGGGGCCCAACGGTGCGGGCAAGACCACGCTGATCTCGATCATCTGCGGCATTGTCAATGCCAGTGGCGGTTCGGTGACAGTGGACGGGTATGACATCCGGCGTGATTACCGGCAGACCCGCAGCCGCATCGGGCTGGTGCCGCAGGAGCTGAGCCTGGGGGCATTCGAGAAAGTCTGGCACACCCTGTGTTTCAGCCGCGGGCTGTTCGGCAAGCCGCCCAACCCGGCGTATATCGAGCAGGTGCTCAAAGACCTGACCCTGTGGGACAAGCGCAACAACATGCTGATGATGCTCTCCGGCGGGATGAAACGCCGGGTGCTGATCGGCAAGGCGCTGGCCCACGAGCCGATGGTCCTGTTTCTGGACGAACCAACCGCCGGCGTGGATGTGGAGCTGCGCCAGGAGATGTGGGCCCTGGTGCGCCGGCTGCGTGCCTCGGGGGTGACCATTATTCTCACGACTCACTATATCGAAGAGGCCGAGGCGATCGCGGACCGGGTCGGGGTAATCAACCAGGGCGAATTACTGCTGGTGGACGACAAGGATGCGCTGATGCACAAGCTGGGCAAGCGCCAGCTGGTGATCGAACTGGAGACGCCGTTGACAACCTTGCCCGGGGAACTGGCGGCCTGGAAGCTGGAGTTGTCGGAAGGCGGCGATAAACTGGCCTATACCTATGATCCGCATAAAGCGCATACCGGGATCCACGAACTGCTGCAGGCCCTCGCCGATAACGGACTGGTGATCAAGGATGTGCAGACCACCCAGACCTCACTGGAAGAGATCTTCGTTAAACTGGTGAAGGGTAAAGATGAGAAGAGATAGTTGGCAGTTGGCAGTTGGCAGTTGGCAGATGGCAGTCATAAGTGGAAGGCTGGCTCAGGTGCAGCCGAACCATCGGTATTAACAGGCCATCGCTCTGGGAAGAGAATGAATACTGAGGTGGGAGCGGGCTGCGACCGCGACAGCCGGGTTCTGTCGAGAGCTGTATCGCGCCCTGGGGCGCACCCATGCGCAGATTGAGGTGCGATCATCGAAAGATTGCTTCGCTTCGCTCGCAAGGACAGTAAACAGCGGTGTCATTGCGAGGAACAACGTGACGAAGCAATCTGTAGACAGAAAGCATTGTTTTGTAATGACGGGCATGTGAGAGAAACGGATGAATTACTACGCCATACGGGTGATCTACAAACACGAAATGCGCCGGGCGTTCGAGACCGTGGCGCAGAGTTTCGCCTCGCCGATATTGACCACGGTGTTGTATTTCGTGGTGTTCGGCTCGGCGATCGGCTCGCGGATCGAATCGGTGGGCGGTGTCTCTTACGGATCGTTTATCGTGCCCGGTTTGATGATGCTGGCGATCCTGACCCAGAGCCTGTCCAATGCCTCGTTCGGGATTTTCTTTCCCAAATTCACCGGCGCCATCTATGAACTGCTCTCCGCGCCGGTATCGTTCGTGGAGATTCTGATCGGTTACGTGGGCGCAGCGGCCACCAAGTCGCTGATTATCGGTCTGGTCATCCTCGGTACCGCCGGCTTTTTCGTGCCCATCGAGATCGCGCATCCGTTCTGGATGCTGACGTTTCTGGTGCTGACCTGTATTTCGTTCAGTCTGTTCGGCTTTATCATCGGTCTGTGGGCGACCGACTTTGAAAAACTGCAACTGATTCCGCTGCTGGTGGTGACCCCGCTGGTGTTTCTCGGCGGCACTTTCTATTCCATCGACATGCTGCCCGAGGCCTGGCAGACCGTGACACTGTTCAATCCGGTGGTTTATCTCATCAGCGGTTTTCGCTGGAGCTTTTTCGAAATTGCCGATGTCAGCGTGGCGGTGAGTATCGGCATGATCCTGGGGTTTTTGATTGTCTGCCTGGGCATTGTCTGGTGGATGTTCAGGACCGGGTATCGGCTGAAGCAGTAGCCATTTTTCGAAACCCCCTCTCCCTGACCCTCTCCCCCTGAAGGGGGAGAGGGAAGAAAAGAAAAAGAGACTGCATCAAGTTCAGAAAGAAGTAACAGATTGGAATCTATGCTTTACTATGGATCATAAAGCGTAAAAAAGTTGCAGCAAGGAGGCTGACTATGACAAAGAAAAATGAAAAACTCCCCTCTCCCGCGGGCGGGAGAGGGGTTGGGGGAGAGGGTGCGACGCTACGCCAGCGGGCCAAGCAGCTGCGTTCCAGCCAGACCCCGGCGGAAGAATTACTCTGGCTTTATTTACGTGCCCATCGGTTTATGGGGCTCAAATTCAAACGGCAGAAGCCCATCGGGCACTATATCGTCGACTTTGTCTGTCATTCCCCGAAAATCATTATCGAGATCGATGGCGGTCAGCATGTCGAACAGGAAGAGTATGATCAGCGGCGGGCTTTGGTTTTAAAGCAGAAAGGATTTACGGTGCTGCGTTTCTGGAACAATGAAGTTCTGAAGGAAACTGAACCGGTACTGGAGAAGATACGTTAGACTGCTATAGCTCTCTCTGGCCAGGAATAGGTCCTGGTTTCTAGCAGCCAGTGAACGCCCCTTTCTGTTACAGAAGCGGGCGTCGCGTGCTGGTGTGAGGGTGGTGTTCCCGTTTGTTAATGTTGTGTGACGTTGCCTGTCCGATAACCCCGCTGCGTGGTGATTTGTTTGCGTTTCTTTTAAGATATACCGCGTCTGTCCGATAAAGACCCTGAAGCCATTCCGGCTCCGGGTTTTAATTAGTTGATAAAATATGTCTTGTATTGTACTGCTACCGCTCTTGCCTCAGGTGTTCGGCAAATGACCGTGAAATTTGATGTCATGGTGTTGATCCGGGCGCTGCTGGTCGGTCTGGCGTTCTACGCCGGGGCCCGGCTTGGCGTGACCCAGACGATTACGCCGGAAGGGATTGCTATCCTCTGGCCGCCCAACGCGGTGTTGCTCTCGGCCTTTTTGTTATTTCCTTATCGGCAATGGCCCTGGCTGGGAGTTGCGGCGCTGCTCGCTGAATGCCTGGCCGATGTACCGGCATTTCCACTCTGGGCCGCGCTGGGGTTCGGCCTGACCAACCTGTTCGAGGTGGCACTGGCCGCCTGGCTGATTCGACGCGCGGTGGGCGAGCAGTTTGACTTCGATCGTCTCAGGTCTGGGGCCTATTTCCTGTTGTACGGCCCGTTTCTGGCGTCGGCACTGGCGGCGTTGGCGGGCGCGGCGATCTATGTGCTGCTGGATCGGGCCGACAGCGGGTACTGGGCATTGTGGCGTGTGTGGTGGTTTGGTGATGCGCTCGGGCTGTTATTGTTGACGCCGCTGATCGTGGTGATGTGGCACTGGCTTGAGAAAGGTCTGCCCCGCATCAACTGGCCGGCGGTGGGCGAGCTGCTCGTACTCTCGTCGTTACTGATCGGGCTGGGGATCATGATTTTCAGCGAGGGCACTCGCGGGGAGCCGGGATTTCATCTGACCGCGATTGTTCTGTTGCCGTTCAGTGCCTGGGCGGCGTTCCGCTTTGGCGTTCGCGGTGCGGCAATCACGGTCGTCATCATCGCGGTACTGGCGGTGGGCTTTATGGTACGTGGCAGTCATCCCTACACGGATTACGCGCCGCAGCTGGCAGTCTGGTTAATGCAGGAGTATCTGGCGGTGGTAGCGCTGGTTTCTGTCGGTCTGGCGATTCTGTTGGAAGAGATTCGGACGCAGCGTAACCAGCTTGAACAGCGGGTCCGCGAACGTACCCGCAAGCTTGAGGAAGCCAACCTGCGACTCAAGGAGCAGGCTTCGATAGATTACCTTACCGGGATTGCCAATCGGCGACATTTTTACCACATCGCACAACGTGAATTAAAACGCCGTACGGTAAGTGGTGGCGCGATCTCGTTGATTTTGTTTGACGTGGATCACTTTAAAGAAGTCAATGACCGCTTTGGGCATGATGTCGGTGACATGGTTCTCAACCGGATTGTTGATGCCGTGAAAGAGACGATTCGTCCACTGGATATGTTTGGTCGCTTCGGTGGGGAGGAGTTTTTAATCCTGCTGCCGGATGTACCCCAGGATATAGCCGTCAAGGTTGCCGAGCGGATTCGCAAGGGACTCGAAGCCCTGCAAATCAGCCATGAAGATCAGATTATCGAGGTGACAGTGAGCCTGGGCGTGGCCCAGTGGGACGGGTGTTCTACGCTGGATGAGTTGATCACTCAGGTTGACAAGGCCCTGTATGAGGCGAAGGCGCTCGGGCGTAATCATGTACAGGCTGTTTCCCCGGTACTTGATGTGGTTCAGGCACCGGTCAGCCCCGGGAAGGCCTGAGAATCCGGTGAGAAACGTACAGGAACTGTTACTGACTTCCAGGGCGCCATTGCCAGCTAGCCGGGCGCGTGAGATCACATCTAGAAGTCATTCGGGTTGCCGTCGATAAACCGCCGGTAGGTCACCACGGGTTTCTTTTGCCCGTCCTTGCCGACAGCATATTTTTTGTAAACGCTGTCATCCTTCATAATCGGCTGACAGCGCTTTTTCCCGCCGTAGGCGATGCACAGTTCTCCCCGCTCATTGACCGACCACTGCAGCTCGCTCATGGGTTCTCCCTCGCGGGTGCCGCGCAGGCTGCCGTCGGGAGCATGGTAGACGACAAATTTGAAGCCCAGTCTTTCATGCTGGTATTCGACAGTTTTATCGTTAAACAGCGCTCTGACCTGATCGGCATTGAGGGTTTCGGCGGCCGGTGCAGCTTGCGTGAAGAGCAGCAGCATCGGTAATGTGACGATGAGGATGGCCCGGGTGAGTCGGTGCATGGCAGAACGGCTCCGCTGTGATAAAAGACCTGAAAACCATAACAGGCGGGCCCGGCATTGGCCAGTGGACCCGGATCGGGTATTGATTGATGTTGTGTTGTTTCCAGTTAGAATGGAACACTGTTCACCCCATCCCGGAGTCCGTCATCATGCGCCATTTTCTTCGACCGCTTTTACCCTGGTTCATCGGCGGGATCGGCGTTGTGCTTGCCCCGACGGTATTGGCCGCCGAGAAGATGGTCAAGGTCACTCCGCTGGGCAGTCACGACGGTGAGTTTTGCAGTCGGGACCGGGCGCTGATTTTCGAGGACCCGGATGGCACGCGGATCCTGTATGACGCCGGGCGCACGGTGGCGGGGCCGGAGGACGAGCGTCTGGGCAAGATCGATGTAGTGCTGGTCTCGCATTTGCACGGCGATCATGTGGGCGACCGGCATATCCGCCAGCGCAATGCCGGCAGCTGCGCCGAACCCGAGACCCCGGTGAATGTGTTGCCCAACACCAACAGCGTGAACATCGCCCTGGCCAAAAACGCGACCATTATTACAGGCAGCGAGATGCCGAAATTTTTTGCCGCCAAGCTCGAGGCGCTGGGCGGGGATCCCGCTGCATCAAAACTGGTGCGCTTTGGCGGATCGCTCAAGGTGGGCGGGGTGTCGATCACCACCGTTCCAGCGGTGCATTCCAACGGGATCAGCGGGGCGATGATCGGCGGTGAGCTGGGGGCGATGCTCGATGCTGCGGGACTGACGGCCTATGCCGGCCCGCCCACCGGTTATGTGCTGACCTTCTCCAATGGCATGGAGGCCTATCTCTCCGGCGATACCGGCATTACCGCCGATCAGGAGTCGGCAGTACGCCGCCACTATGATGCCAAGCTGGCGGTCATGAATATCGGCGATACCTTTACCACGGGCCCGACCGAGGCGGCTTATGTGATGAACGATCTGGTCAAACCCCGTTCCGTGATCGCCTCCCATGCCAACGAGGCGGCGACCGAGGAGGGTGAGGTGATCGCCGGCACGCGCACCGAGACCTTTATCAAGGCGGCCGGGATGCCGGTGCACGTGCCGCTCAGTGGCCGTACGATCACATTCGGGCCCATGGGGCATTGCCAGTCGGGTTGTTGATTGCCGGAGACGGGAAAAGCGGGAACGGTCTGATTCAATCGGGTTAGCCGCTCCGGATATTATTTGTCCGGAAATGACCCTGGTTTATCCCCGGAGTCGTCCCGGCGGGGGCTATATGGTAGGGTGCGCGCAGCATATCTATAAGGTAGTTCCATGACCCAAAACACCCTCTATTGGCACGATTATGAAACCTTTGGCACGGATCCCCGCCGGGATCGACCGGTGCAGTTCGCCGGCATCCGCACCGACGAGGATCTCAACATCATCGGCGAGCCGCTCAATATCATGGCCCGGCCCGCGCCGGATAATCTGCCCCATCCCATGTCGACCCTGATCACCGGCATCACCCCGCAGCAGGCGCTGGAACAGGGGCTGCCCGAAACCGAGTTTATCAGCCGGATTCTGAGTGAACTGTCGCAACCGGGCACCTGCGGCGTGGGCTACAACTCGATCCGTTTTGATGATGAAGTCACGCGCAACACCCTCTATCGCAATCTCTACGATCCGTACGGTCGGGAATGGCAGAACAGCAACTCCCGCTGGGACCTGATCGATGTGGTGCGTGCCTGTCACGATCTGCGCCCGGAGGGGATCAACTGGCCACAGCGGGAAGATGCCGATCGGCCCAGCTATAAACTCGACGAGCTGAGTGTCGCCAACGGCATCGAGCATGGTCAGGCGCATGACGCGCTGGCGGATGTGTATGCCACGCTGGGGATCGCGCGGCTGCTTAAAACGCATCAGCCGAATCTGTTTGATTTTTTCTATCAGATGCGCCGCAAGCAGGAGGTGTTGAAATATATCGATCTCAAGGAGATGACACCGATCCTGCATACCTCCGGCATGTACGGCAGCGACCACGGCAATACCCGCATGGTCGTACCGATCGCCGCTCACCCGACCAACAAAAACAGCATCATCGTCTTCGATCTGGGCCAGGATCCGTCCCTGCTTCTGGATCACAGCGCCAAGACCCTGGTCGAACGACTCTATACCGCCAACGAGGATCTGCCCGACGGGGTGGAACGTCCGGCATTGAAGCAATTGTTGATCAACAAATGTCCGGTCATAGCGCCAACCTCCACGCTCACCGGTGAGGCGGCCAAACGGCTCAATATCAATCTCATGAAGAGCCGGCAACATCGACAGGCCCTGCTTAACCAGCGCAAGGCGATCCAGCAGAAGCTGGCCAAGATCTTCGAGCCGCGCCCCTTCGAGCCGGTGGAGGATCCCGATCTGATGATCTACGCCGGCGGGTTTTTCGATGACAAGGACAAGACGTTGATGCAGCGCATTCATGATACCTCGCCCGGGGAGCTGGGCGCGCAGACCTGGAGTTTTGGCGACAAGCGTTTACCGGAGATGCTGTTCCGCTACCGGGCGCGCAATTATCCCGAAAGTCTGAGTCCCGACGAGCAGGCCCAGTGGCTGGAACATTGCCGGGCCAGACTGGTCGAAGGAGAATCGGGGTTTTTGAGCTTCAAGGATTTTTACGCCGAGATCGAGGCGTTGCGCAACAGCGAGGAAGTGGACGCGGGCAAAGCCGGGTTATTGAAAGAGGTGGAAGCTTTCGGGCGCGAGCTGGAGAGTTTTATCAAACAGCAGTGAAGGCCCTGCGGGTAGGTACGAGGTACGAGGGACGAGGCAAGTTTGCCGGGGCTGAATTTGTATTACCCCTCCCCCGCATCAAGCCGGTGTCTTGTACCTCGTCCCAACTCGAAGGGCTTTGGAGGTCATAGACATAAAATGCAAATCAAACCTGAAAAGATTGAACTGAGCTGTCCGGAGGCGGAAATCTACCAGCGCCTGTTGAGACTGGATAACAGCGATATTGTGGAACTGGGTTGCGGCCGTGCCGAGATTACCCGGGATATCGCCAGCAGCGGCAGCGGGCGCCGGGTCTTCGCTTTCGAAGTCGATGAGGCGGCCCACCAGGCCAATTTGCAGATCACCGATCTGCCGAACGTGACCTTTGATCTGGCCGGGGCCGAGTCGATCCCCCTGGCCGATGCCAGTGTCGATGTCGTACTGATGTTCAAGTCCTTGCACCATGTACCGCGGGAGTTGATGAAGCCGGCCATGCACGAGATTCACCGGGTTTTGAAACCGGGTGGTCAGCTCTATGTCTCCGAACCGATCTTTGCCGGCGATTTCAATGAGATCCTGCGCCTGTTCCACGATGAGCAGCAGGTGCGCGAGGCGGCCTTTAACACCCTGCATCAGGCGGTCGAGACGGGGCTGTTCGAACTGGTTGAAGAGACCTTCTTCAACTCCCCGATGCGCTTCGATGACTTTGCCGACTTTGACAACAAAGTCATCAACGCCACCCATAGCGAACATCGCCTGGACGAGGCGCTGTATCAACAGGTCAAGGCCCGCTTTGCCGCTCACCAGGGCGAGGACGGGGCCCACTTTGAGATGCCGATTCGCGTCGATCTGTTACGTCGTCCCGCCTGACCGGTGTCAGCGCGCTGAACTGTGGCCCATTCCCGGTGTCACAGGAAAGTGGGCCTGACGGCAAGCCCTTCAATCGACGTGAGGTGCCTGATGAATCGCAAAGCATGGGTGTTGTTGTTGCTGGGGCTGATGCCGTTTTCTCTGGCACAGGCCAGGGAGGCGATCTTCGCCGGCGGCTGTTTCTGGTGCATGGAAGCGGATTTTGAAAAACTCGACGGTGTCTCGGAGGTCATCTCGGGTTTTACCGGCGGTGAGATCGCGAATCCGACTTACGAAGGTAATCACGAAGGCCACTATGAAGCGGTGCGGGTGATCTATGATCCCGGGGTCGTGAGTTACCGGGAGCTGCTGGACCATTACTGGGTGAATATCGATCCGTTCGATGATCAGGGCCAGTTTTGCGACAAGGGGCACTCTTATTTGAGTGCTATTTTTGTTGCCAATGACAAACAGCGGCGTCTGGCCGAGGCCTCGCGGCAGAAAGTGGTCAAACAGTTCCCCGATAAAAAAGTGGTTACGCCGATCCTGGAGGCCAGCACGTTCTGGCCGATCAAAGGCAAGGAGAGTTACCACCAGGACTACTACAAGAAGTCGCCTCTGCGTTACAAGTTCTATCGGCTCAGCTGCGGCCGCGACAGTCGCCTGGAAGCGATCTGGGGTGACAGGGACTAAATAAACGTTTTGAATACCGATTAACGTCAAAATACTCTGGTATTCGGAACGCCTGTTTTAGCCACCCGGTTCCTGGCCCATTGCTCGCGCTTATTCGATCTTCAGATAGGCGAAATCGTCCTCTTGCAGTTCGGCAATCCGCACAACACCTGACTGGACCATCTCGACACCCTCATAAAGTTCGTCTTTGTCCAGATCGATCTCGGCGCGCGTGATATTACACAGCTCGAGCTTGACATCGTGTACGTCAACCAGACTTTGCAGGCGGCCCGACAGATCAGCACGGCGTTCGCGCAATGCCTCGCCGGCTTCAAACGGCGTGTCTTGCAGATCATTATCGGTCACAAAACGGATCCCGTGGGCGACGAAGACGATGCGAATATCGTACTCCACCAGATCGCTCTTGTAAGTCGTGATCATATTGTTGATGCTGGTGAGCATGGCGCTGAAGCGACGCGGGTCGGAAAAGTCGGCATGATAGACCACTTTCTTTTCCTCGGCCTGTGCCTGTGAAGCCGGGATTAGCCAGACGCTGACGGCAAGCAAGGTCATAACGATCCAGAAGGATGGAACACGCATTATAAATAGACTTATTGCGCGCATCGGGGGACCTCCTGATAAATGGAGTATTGGTTCAAGGTTAGTACACGAGAGAGCCGGAAAGTTCGGCAAGATGCTCGTTTCGGGATGACCGTCGTGACGGTGATGCGCCTGTTTTGCCCGGGTCAGTTAAGTATTGTGGGACAGAAGCCGGTAACCCGTTCATCCCGATCAATTACCCGCTTCTGTCCCCGGTTTTGATTATTCTCCCCGGATTCGTGGTAATACTGCGCCGACCTCCTTGCGATAGTGCAGGTATTTCTCGCCGAACCGGGCGAGCAGTTCACGCTCTTCGAGTGCGATGCCGATCGCGATGTAGACGCTGAATCCTGCTGCCAGCACCAGATGAGTGAACGTCATGTGCGGTGTCGACCAGATACCGATCAGAATGCCGGCCATCATCGGGTGGCGACTGTAACGATACATCCAGGCACGGACAAACGGTACCGGGGTGTACGGTTTGCCACGCAGATAGAGCCAGCCCTGGCGCAGTCCGAACAGATCGTAATGATTGGTAACATAGGTGGCGGCCACCAGGTACAGCCAGCCGATGACGAACAGGGTCCACAACGCACTGCTGGCCAGCGGCTGCGAGACTGACCAGACAACGCCTTCGAGGGGTTGCCACAGCCATACCAGCAGGGCGAGGGCAACGCCCGAGGTGAGCACGAAGGTGCTGCGTTCGGCTGCCGGGACGATCCAGCGGGTCCACCAGGCCTTGAAGCCGGGCCGGGCCATGATGCTGTGCTGCAGGGCGAACAGCAGCAACAGCCCGAGATTGATCAGGACGGCTGTCGTGGTGGAGCGGGCTTCGACAGGCGGTGCGCCAAGCGGAATCCAACCCGTCAGCGCGATCACCAGCCAGGCGATGGCCGCCATGCCGATTGCGTAGGCGATCAGGCTATAGATAAAGACCGCGATGCGTTCCCCGGGGGATGAGTGGGAAATAAAGTCTGTCCTGGATTGTGACATTGTCATGGGCTTTTCCTCCTTGATCTATCTGATGGGTTTACAGGCACAGGCAGGGCTACTGATTGGTCATCAGGCTAGTGTGAGGTCGGGTCTGGCGACAGTGGCCAGATTGACAATTATCGGGCTTCAGCTGACACTTTTAGAATGCATCACATCTCGGTCCTCGCCCTGGAAGGTTGCGAGGGGGGCTGCGTCACCGGCGCAATTGACCTCCTCAATGCGGCCAACACGGTCTGGCGACAGCAGGCGGGAAAGACGGCCCGGCCCCTGTTTGAATGGTCCCTGGTGACGCCCGACGGCGGGCCGGTCAGCACCGCCACCGGATTTCAGCTCTCTGCGGATGCCAGCCTGGCTGAGATCGACAGGCCGGATGCCATGCTCATCGGCAGTATTCATTTTTACGATGCCGGGCAATTGCTGGCCGCGGCGCACGATGCGGCACCCATTCTTCGTCCGCTGACGGCGATCCGTGACGCGGGGTGTCTGCTTGCGGCCAGCTGCACGGCCACGGTGTTGCTGGCCGAGGCGGGCCTGCTGGACGGTCGCCGCGCCACGACCAGCTGGTGGATCCAGGAGGCCTTCGCCTACCGTTATCCGCGGGTGCGGCTGGTGGCGGAGGACATGGTGGTCGAGGATCAGGGCGTTGTTACCGGCGGCGCGTCCACCGCGTACATGAGTGTGATGCTCAATCTGATACGCCGCTTTGCCGGCGATGAACTGGCCCTGTTCTGTGCCAAGGTCTTGCTGGTCGATACCAATCGCCATTCCCAGGCGCCCTACAGCTATCTTGAAAGTGGCATCCGGGTGCGCGATCCGCTGGTCACCCGGGCGCAGGCCTGGATGCAAACGCATTTGCGCGAGGCGTTTACCTTTGAACAGCTTGCCGGAATCCTGGCGGTCAGCCCGCGGACACTGATCCGCCGCTTCAGGCAGACGACCGGTTACAATCCGGCCGAGTATTTGACCCGGTTGCGTATCGATGAGGCCAAGCGACTCCTTGAGCGAACCAACCTGCCGCTCGAAGCTGTGGCCGAGCGGGTGGGTTATCGTGATCCGAGCAGCCTGCGCCGGATCTTTCGCCGCACCACGCATTTGTCGCCCAGCGAGTTTCGCAAGCGTTTCTCGATTGCCGATGATCCCGGTATTATTTAACGGCGCGAACGCCTCGGCCGGACCCGGGTTCTCTTCGGGTTACCGGGATGGTGCCTGCCGCCGGGATTGCCATTTCATTACTGGTGAAGGCCCTTTAATGATATTTTGTATTGGGCCGGGAATCTGGCAGGTAAATAAAGGGTATAGACGAGTCGATCATGCCGCATCTGATTATTGAATACAGTGTCGATTGCATTGATGAACAACAGGCGGTAACGATGGTGGACGCGGTCTTCGATACCGCGAAGGCATCGGGCCTGTTTGAAACACGCAATATCAAATCCCGTGCGATCCCGATTAGCGCATACCGGCTGGGTGTCGAAGGCAGGGGGTTTGTCTGTGTTCGCTGTCGGATCCATGCCGGGCGCAGCAGCGAACAGAAAAAACAGTTGTCCGGGGAGGTGGTCAGGGCGCTGCGTGAACTGGAACTGGGTGTCGCTGCGATTACCGCCGAGGTGGTGGACATGGATCCGGCCAGCTATACCCGTTATTACGTCGATTGAACCCATGGGCAGGCGGTTTCTCGGGGTGTTGTGGGCGGCTGCTTTCAGCAGCGACCTGTTTGCCCGTGCGCAATAAAACCTGCTCCGGTACATACTTTATATATAGTTAGCCGCACCAGCCAATTGTCCCGATTGATCGCGCGGATTATATGCATAGAGAATCATCTATCAGAATCGAAGATATTATCGATTTGTATTGAAGTACCTCGCTTCTTAAGCTGCTTCCACTTTCTGGCTTTGCAGGGCAGTGGCGAGCGCGCGGTACATGATCACACTACGAACCTACGTCTATATTGACTCCCTGCAGCCCCAGTTGGCGGAATACATGGCGACTGTGTCGCAGGGCTTTCCCACCTCGCCGGGTAATGCCTGTCTGTGGGTGGAGGTGTCGCCGGGTATGGCGGTGCATCGGCTTACCGATATGGCGCTCAAGGCGACCCGCGTGCATCTGGCCCAGCAGGTGGTGGAGCGTGCCTATGGCTCGATGGTGATTCATCATCGCGATCACAGCGATGTGGAAGAATCGGGACGGGTGATACTCAGCCACCTGGGTTCGGCCGCGACCGATCCCGAACCCTGCAAGATCGCCTGGCAGGAAACCATCCGCGGCATGACGCCCGATCACACCGTGGTGATCAACCGCCAGGATCGCAAGGGCTCGATGATTCTGCCCGATCAGAGCATGTTCATTCTCGAGGCCGAGCCGGCCGGTTACATCATCTATGCCGCCAACCAGGCGGAGAAAGCCGCCAATATCACCTTAATCGATGCGCGCGCGGTCGGCGCCTTCGGGCGCCTGACCCTCTCCGGGCGCGAGGCGGACGTGGACGAGGCCGCCGCCGCGGCCATCGCCGCCGTGCAGCATCCCTGGCAATCCTGGGGGGCGCGCTGATGCATCGCCAGGAACTGCTGCGCCTGCTCGAACAACATAAGACCCGTTTCATGGACGAGGCAGGTTTTGTGCGGCGCGCAATCGCGTTCGTTGAACAACATCCGGATTGCTTCAAGCGCGAACTGCTGCCCACGCATGTGACCGGCTCGGCCTGGGTGGTCAGCCCGGATCGTTCGCATGTGCTGATGCTGCACCATCGCAAGCTGGATCAGTGGTTCCAGCCCGGCGGCCATGCCGACGGCGATGCCGATATTCTGCGCGTGGCCCTGCGCGAGACGGCCGAGGAGAGCGGCATCGATTTGGCGCAGGTCGAATTGTTGAGCGACGCGATTTTTGATGTGGATATTCACTGGACGCCCGCCACGGCGGATGCGCCGGCCCACGAACATATCGATATCCGTTTTCTGGTGGCGATCGACGATGGATTACCCATTCCGGGTAATGATGAGTCGCATGCGATTGGCTGGGTCTCTTTGCATGAGGCGATGCGGTTTAACAACAACCGTTCAACCTACCGGATGGTGGACAAGACCCGGCAATTGCGCCACGCGTTTTAACAGCACAGTTTGATCAATGAAAGTGAAATGAACCCTTAACTGGCAAGGTAATACAACAGGCCTCTGTTGGGTGATAGCGGGAGTGTAAGGGAAATGCCAGGGAGAGATAATGCTCTGTCCCTGTAAAAGGTAGGGTTGATGATATAGAAGATTATCTATCGATAAGGAAGAAAATATCGATTTGTATCAACCAAACCACCTCCCTATGCTTTAACTACCCAAACAGAATTTGCAGCGAACTGAAACATCAGCAACCGAAGCAGGAGTAGATCATGGCAGCGAATACCTATCAAGCGGGTGTAAAAGAATACCGCGACAAGTACTGGACCCCGGACTATGTCCCGCTGGATACCGACCTGTTGGCCTGTTTTAAGGTCACCGGCCAGCCCGACGTGCCACGCGAGGAGGTTGCCGCTGCCGTGGCCGCCGAATCATCCACCGGGACCTGGAGTACCGTGTGGTCGGAACTGTTGACCGACCTGGAATTCTACAAGGGCCGAGCCTACCGGATCGAAGACGTTCCCGGTGACTCGGAATCCTTCTATGCCTTTATCGCCTATCCACTCGATCTGTTCGAAGAAGGCTCGATTACCAACGTACTGACCTCGCTGGTGGGGAACGTATTTGGTTTCAAGGCGCTCAAGCATCTGCGTCTGGAAGATATTCGCTTCCCCATCGCCTATATCAAGACCTGCATGGGCCCCCCGGGCGGTATTCAGGTCGAACGCGATCGTCTGAACAAGTATGGTCGTCCGCTGCTGGGCGCCACCATCAAGCCGAAGCTGGGTCTGTCTGCCAAGAACTACGGTCGTGCTGTCTATGAATGCCTGCGTGGTGGCCTGGATCTGACCAAGGACGATGAAAACGTCAATTCCCAGCCGTTCATGCGCTGGCGCGATCGCTTCGAGTTCGTTGGTGAAGCCATCCAGAAAGCCCAGCAGGAAACCGGCGAACGCAAGGGTCACTACCTGAACGTCACCGCCCCGGATCCGGAGCAGATGTACGAGCGCGCCGAATTCGCCAAGGAAGTCGGCAGCCCAATCATCATGCACGACTTTTTGACCGGCGGCTTTACCGCCAATACCGGTCTGGCCAAGTGGTGTCGCAAGAACGGTATGCTGCTGCACATCCATCGTGCCATGCATGCGGTAATCGACCGTCATCCGAAACACGGTATTCACTATCGCGTGCTGGCCAAGTGTCTGCGCCTGTCCGGTGGTGATCAGCTGCATACCGGGACTGTGGTCGGCAAGCTCGAGGGCGATCGTAATTCCACTCTGGGTTTTGTCGATCAGCTTCGCGAATCCTTTATACCGGAAGATCGCTCGCGCGGGAACTTCTTCGACCAGGACTGGGGCTCCATACCCGGTGTCTTTGCGGTCGCTTCCGGCGGTATTCACGTCTGGCACATGCCGGCGCTGGTGGCCATCTTTGGCGACGACTCCTGCCTGCAGTTCGGTGGTGGTACTCAGGGTCATCCGTGGGGTAACGCAGCCGGTGCCGCGGCCAACCGTGTCGCACTGGAAGCCTGTGTCAAGGCGCGTAACCAGGGCCGCGAGATCGAAAAAGAAGCGCGCGACATTCTGACGGATGCTTCAAAAACCAGTCCGGAACTGGCGATTGCGCTGGAAACCTGGAAAGAGATCAAGTTCGAATTCGAAACCGTGGACAAGCTGGACGTGGGCTAAGTCCTGTCCGTTCACGACGCAGCAAACAGCTACCGAATAAATATGAGGTAAATGATTATGAGCATGTATGAAGCGGGTGATTACCAGACCCAACACACCCTCGAAACTTTTGGCTTTCTGCCCAAGCTGACCCCTGAAGAGATTCAGGAGCAGATCGCCTACATTCTGGCCAATGGCTGGTCACCGGCAATTGAGCATGAAGATCCCCGTCGGGCTACCGATCATTACTGGACGATGTGGAAGCTGCCGTTTTTCGGTGAGACCAATCTGCAGAGCGTCCTCGACGAGCTGGAAGCCTGTCGCCGTTCCTACCCGGATCATCATATCCGGTTACTCGGGTACGACAGCTATGCCCAGACTCAGGGTCATTCCTTCGTGGTCTTCGAAGGGCGTTAAACGGCGCAAGTAAAAAAGGGTGCCCGTGAAGAAAAGCGGGCGCCCCGACACGAATAACCAGTATCGATGTGACGGGGTTTACGATGGCACAGACTGCACAACACAACACAGCACGCGCAGCTTCCAGAGCACGGCGTGAAGCAATGTCGACCCGGGGCAAGGCCGCACTGCAGGATACCGATCGTACCCGCAGCGCATCGGCCCAGGCCACGACGACGCAAACCGCGCCCGCCAAACCGGCCGATGCCGGGGTTAAAGCCAAAGGTGATTGCGGTTGTGGGTCCCGGGGTGAGGCCCGTGCCGAGTCGACCCCGCACAGTGATACGCAAACTGCACAACCTGCCGGAAAAATGCGGGCAACGGTAAGGACGCGACCACAGAACATCCAGATGAACAGCGCTCGTGCCGCGTCGCTGGCGCGCCGTCAGGCCATGTCCCAGCGCGGCAAGGCCGGGCTCAATGGTAACGGTATGAGCGAAGCGCAAACCGCACGCGCGGCCAATCCGAAACTGACCGGTCGTGAACTGGCCAGGAAAGTGCGCGCCGATCGTTGTAAAAACGGCAATACCGGCAAGAAAAAATCCGAGCCGGTCGGTCGCATGCGGCCGAACAAAACCGCCGGTAGTGAAACCGGCGCGGCCAGCGATGCACCGTGGAAAGTCGGCCAGAGTCTGACCGGTCACGGCCAGACGTTGACCGGCACGATCGTCGGTCGCAGTTCCCAGGTGACCGGCAATGAGCCCGGTACCTGCAAGTCCGTGACCGGCGTGCAGTACATCGGCGCCGATCAGACCGAAGCGTTCTGCGGCACTTCGGCCAGCGGGGTGCCGAGCAAGATTACCAGCTCGCAAACCCGCCAGGGACAGAACGTCAGCGGTACCAATGTGGGTCGATCTTCAAACGTCACCGGCGACGAAACCGGTGCCACGCGTGAGCTGACCGGCAGCCAGTACATGCAAAAGGGTAACGGCAAGTCACCGATGAAAGTCGGTACCAGCCAGACCCTGCGTGGCGGCAGCCTGACCGGCACCCAGATCGGTCGTTCGGAACGGGTGACCGGCGATGAACCGGGCACCTGCAAGTCGGTTACCGGTGACGATTATGTGGGCCAGGAGCAGTACCAGGGTTTTTGTGGCAAGGCGCCGAAACCGAAGGATCAAAAAGTCGGTATGACCCAGACATTCCACGGCAGGGCGGTCTCGGGCACGATGACCGGTCGTTCCTCGCGCATGACCGGGGATGAACCAGGGACCTGCAAATCGGTCACCGGGACACCCTATGCCGGGCTGGAGCAGTACAGCCAGTACTGCAAACCGGAAGAGACCACTTTGGCCAGTGCCCGTTTTCGTCAGGAGCGTAGCACTCCCGGCTCGGTCATGACCGGCATTCAGCCGGGCCTGAACGGCCATCTGACCGGCGCGGACAAGGGGGCCTGCGAACCGCTGAGCGGTACGCCGTATGTGGGTGCGGACCAGTTTGCCGAAGCCTGTCCCTCTGTGCCGGCCGAACCGGGCAGCCCTGATTTTCCGCAGCAACTGGGCGAGACCCCGTGGGGCCAGTTCAGTGTGCAGAGTCCGGTACATGCCAGTCAGGGCGACGAACATTTTGATGTGACCGGCAACCGCTATGAGCAGGGCAAGATCACCGGCCCGTTCGGGATGGCCGGTGGCAAAGTCACCGGCACTGAAGAAGCCCGTTTCGGCAAAGGGGGTCACGCGGAGCCGATGACCGCGCCGATCCCGGAAACGGCTGAACAGGTTCAGGGTCGCGTCAAATCCCGAATCAGCGGCGAAGGCATTGATGTGGGGCTGAAGATCACCGGCGACGACTGGGATCGTGGTGACCGGGTGACCGGCACCGAAGGCATGACGGCCAGTAAACGCAACCCGACCCGTCAGGGCGGACGTGCGACCGGTGCCATGCAGATGAAGCCGGAGATGAAACGTAATGAGGATGTTCCCGAGCCCATCAGTCCGGTGACCGGGGGCAGTGGTAATACAGACAAAGGTTCACTGATTACGTATTCCGGAGGTGCCCGGGGTTAATCACCCGGTAGAGAGCGAGCATGATGAGTTCACGTCGCAAACAAAGCCGTTCGATTGCCTGGGTGCCTACCGCACCTGTCGGGCGTCCCGGCGCCCGGGGCGTTGACGCTGACAAGCCGGCAACGCAGGGCACTGCGCGCGCGAACCTCGCTTCGGTGCAATCCGGGCGGCATCCGCTGAGCAATGCCACGGAGAATACCCGGCTGTTTGATTACGAGCAGCGTACCAAAGCGGCCTTTGACGCGATCGTGCCGACGTTGAAACAGATTTCCGGTCTGCAGCATGAAGCGGACTTTGAACGGCGCGCCCAGGCGCTGGCCCAGGAACAACTCGGGTTCGCGTTGCCGGCGACTATCCTGGCCGATGCCTGGGTAACCCAACTGGATATGCGCCGGCTGTTTGCCTGGTGTGTATTCCAGACGTACCAACGATTTTGTGATGACTTTTTTACGAACAGTTTCCTAAGTCGTCTGGAAACGGAATTCCAGACTTTTTTAATCGAGTGCGGCTTTCACACACTGGACATTTCACCGTGTGCGGATGGTCGCCTGGCACACGTAATCAGTTATGTATTGCGTCTGCCGCATAAAGCAGTGCGTCGCAAGTCCTACGCCGGTGCCATGTTTGATATTGAAGACAGCATCGAAAAGTGGACCGAAACTGAGTTGCAACGGTTCCGCGAAGGGATACCGACTACCGCTGATATGCCCACGCGTTATATGAAAACCGTGGTCTATCACTTCAGCTCAAGCGATCCCGAGCATGAAGGTTGCGCGGCGCACGGATCCGATGCGGGGCGCGCCGCGCAGGGCGGGCTGGAACGGCTGAAAGCGTTTCAGACCGCCGTGGAAAACAGCTTTTGCTGCGGCGCCTCGATCGATCTGATGCTGATCGGGCTGGATACGGACAACGATACGATTCGCATCCACATGCCGGATCGCCATGGCGAAATCGATCTCAAACGCTATCTGGATGCGGGAGATCTGTATGACGCTACGCTGTCGATGCAAGCCGCACAGGCACAGGAGTATGTGTCTGAACAGGTCCGGCAGGCCGGCGGTGAGATGAGCAACGGGATGCAGAGATTGATGGGCTATTTGCTGGTCAACAACTTCTCGCAGATCGAATATGTGCGCCAGTACTACGACGGCCGCTACCGGGATATCGGTCATGCGGAACGGTTTATCGGCGCCGGTATCGGTTTTGAGGAAGTGCAGTTACGCAACCTGACCTACTTTGCGTATATGCAAACCGTGGAGGAGGCAGCAGCCGATCTGGATGTGGGGATCAAGATATTCAGCAAGCTGAATGTCTCTCATGGTCTGCCGATTCCGCTTGTGGTGCGTTTTGACTACCACGGCCAGGTACCCGGGGCTCGCGAGCGAGCGGTTGGACACTGCCAACGCGTCGATGCGGCCCTGAACGACCGTTATGCGGATCTGGCCAGCAACGGACTACTACACACGTTGCAGGTCGTACGTGATTGTCATGCCGGTGGCCGAATCGAGGTGATTGGGACATCGGTAATGGATGAAGTGACTGAGGAGGCACACTGATGAAGATCTGCCAGGTTGAACGGCCGTTGGTTGCCACCAATCGTATCCCCGGTCTGGAGCATCGGCACATGCAGGTCGTGCGGGACGGCAGTTCAATGCTGGTTGCCGTGGACGCCGTGGGTTGCATTCCCGGTGACTGGGTGATCTGTGTCGGCAGTTCCGCGGCGCGGGAAGCAGCAGGCAGCAAGGAGTATCCGAGTGATCTGACGATTGTC
Source organism: Thiohalophilus thiocyanatoxydans (assembly GCF_004366735.1). Lineage (GTDB taxonomy): Bacteria > Pseudomonadota > Gammaproteobacteria > UBA6429 > Thiohalophilaceae > Thiohalophilus > Thiohalophilus thiocyanatoxydans. The sequence continues at coordinate 426,278 of NZ_SOQX01000001.1, forward strand.
GGAATCATTGACCACTGGCCACCCGAAGAAGAGAGTGCGTAGTGGATATTTTGCAGGTCGAGGCACCGCTGGTCTGCACCCGTCGGATTGATGGGCTCAGGCAGAGCAGTTTGCGGGTGTTGCGCGACAAGAAGGGACAGCGTCATGTGGCGGTGGACCCGGTCGGCGCACGCGAGGGCAACTGGGTGTTTACAGTGAGTGGTTCGGCGGCACGTTATGCCACGGGTGATTTCACGATACTTACGGATCTCACCATCGGCGGCATCATCGATTTCTGGGGGGCTGACGAGACTCGGCCAACCGGGAAGGGCGAGACAACGGAACAGGCGTTGTAGCGATTTTTACAGTTCAACAACCATGTTAATAGAGTAGGAGATAGAAAGATGGCAAACGATAACTACGGCATTGCACTCGGCATGATCGAGACACGCGGGCTGGTTCCCGCCATCGAGGCGGCAGATGCCATGACCAAGGCGGCAGAAGTACGCATGATCGGTCGTGAATTCGTTGGTGGCGGTTACGTCACTGTTCTGGTTCGCGGTGAAACCGGCGCGGTTAACGCAGCAGTTCGCGCTGGTGCCGATGCCTGTGAACGTGTAGGTGACGGTCTGGTTGCAGCACACATCATTGCCCGTCCGCATCGTGAAGTAGAGCCGGTTCTGCCGACAGGTGGTAGCAGTAAAACTGCAGCCTAACAGACAGGCGTTGTATTTAACTGACTAAGGAGTAACACACCATGGCCAACGAACACTACGGCATAGCACTGGGAATGATTGAAACGCGCGGGCTGGTGCCCGCCATCGAGGCGGCAGATGCCATGACCAAAGCGGCAGAAGTTCGCCTGCTCGGGCGGGAATTTGTCGGCGGCGGTTATGTCACCGTGCTCGTGCGTGGCGAGACCGGTGCGGTAAATGCAGCCGTGCGTGCGGGCGCGGATGCGTGTGAGCGCGTAGGCGATGGCCTGGTGGCTGCTCATATCATTGCCCGTCCGCATCGCGAAGTCGAGCAGGTGCTCGGCGATGCCGGTAACAGTGAAACCGCAGATAAATGATTGGTTGACGCTGACTGAGCCGTCGTCATGCTGCACGCCAAAGCTGATCAACGCGTATTGGGTTATCTCGGCCGGGCTCTGAGTCTTGAACTCTCGGCAGTCCAGCTGTACAGCACCCAGGCACGACTTGTCGCGACCTGGGGGCTGACCGAGGTATCCAAACGGTTGAGCAATGAGGCCAGTGAGGAAATGGCGCATGCGGACCGGATTATCGGCCGCATGCTCGCCCTCGGCGTGGCACCCAACGCTTCGCAACTGCGTCCGCCCAAACTTGGCCGCAGCCTGCAGGAGCTGTTACAGCACAACCATGCATTCGAAAACGAACTGATCCGGTTGTATACCGAGGCGACACAGCACTGTGCACGCAGCGGGGATCATGACAACCGGTTGTTTTTTGAAGAACTCCTCGGTGAGGAGCAAGGCCATGCCGCTGAACTGGCGAAGTGGCTGAAAGAACTGGAACAACCCGGCGTTAGGGTCAACAAGACGCGCGCCACTTTTTAACGGAGGCGAACCATGAGTCAACAATGGCAGGAACGTATCCGACCCGCTCGCCTGGAGCGGCGTTATGAATTCGCCGATTACCAGAGTTTGCGAGACTTTCTCGATCGCGCCGCGGATATCTCGGAGCGTGAAGGTTTGTATCCCGATATGGGCTTTGGTCGCGACTATGTCAATGTGACCATCCATGCGGATGAAGAAAGCAATGAGCTGGGCGATCAACAACGCCGCCTGGCTGCCGAATACGACGCCTTGCTTGATACAGAGCAAGGGACGCACTAGGAGTCAATCGGATGGCCGTCATCGCTCTGGTAGGAAATAAAGGCGGTGCCGGCAAGACCACATTGTCCATCAATCTGGCCGTGGCACTGGCCGAACAGGCTGACACTGTGTTGATGGATGCCGATCCGCAAGGCTCTTCGGTGCAATGGAAAGTGATAGGTGATAGCCACTTGCCTGTAGTCGTGGCCGGAGAACCCCTGGATGAGGCAATTGCCACAATGGCGCGTCAACATCAGCATGTGGTTGTGGATTGTCCACCTTCGGTTCAGGCACCACAGACCCATGAAGCCCTGCAGGCTTGCGATGTGGCTCTGATACCGGTGCAACCCTCGCCAGTCGATCTGTGGGCGACGGTGCATATCGAGCAGGCCATTGAGCGGGCGAAACAGGCGAATTCGCAACTGTCGCCCTGGTTGATTATCAATCAACTTGAACCGCGCACCACGTTATCACGGCTGGTTCGCGAAGCGGTGGCGGAGATCGATATCCCGGTAGCCGAGACAGCGATTCGTCGGCGTGCCATTTATCGCAGCAGCGTTCTGGAAGGCAAAAGCGTGTATGACATGGGACGTCGGGGCGCCGATGCAGTGAGCGAACTCAATCAACTGATTCGGGAGGTAATACCCTCATGAGCGAGAGTGACAAGACACGTCAGAAGCTGGTGGACTCCATGCGCAAAACCAAGTCAGATCCTGCGGACAAGGAACAGGCGAAGGCGTCGACTGGAAAAACAGAGCCGGAAAAAACAGAGCCAGCCGCATCAGATAATAAAGCCGACAAGGCAGTGAAAAAAAAGACAAAGGCAAAACCGGAAAATACCGTCGATATTGATGCCTATCAGTCAAGGCGAGGGCGTGTTTGGCCGGATTAATGTATCGATATTAGTCAATCATTTGGCCGGGGAATATCGATTAGTCTCATAACTTGAATGCAGCACATACTTGAAATGAAAGACCAACAAAGAGGGTTAAACGATGTCGGCTCTCAGCAAGGAGCTCATTTCTTCGGTGCTGCATGTTGTGGTGGGCTTCAATTCCCGGCGTGTCCGCACGACAAGACAAGTTGTCCGTAGACCAAGCGTCTTTGGTACAAGCCTGGCGTATATTTTCTCACCTGCGAACCTCCCGGTCGACAGCTTAACCGTGCATGAAGTTTGTTTAGATGCGCCGGTGCGCACTATGGTGCTACTGCGTGTTGTTAATGATTCCGAAGTGATGGAGTAAAACCTGTTATGTCGGCATGGTTGACTACGTTGTTTCCCTTCCTTCGCTGGTTCCCCATGAGCCGCGAGGTGATCCGTGCGGATCTGATCGCGGGGATCACGGTCGCCCTGGTGCTGGTACCGCAGAGCATGGCCTATGCCCAGCTGGCCGGGCTGCCGGTGGTTTACGGGTTATATGCATCGTTTGTGCCTGTGATTGTCGCATCCCTGTGGGGATCATCCAGTCAGTTACACACCGGGCCGGTCGCCATGCTCTCCTTGATGTCGGCCGCGGCATTGATTCCCCTGGCCAGTCCGGGCAGTGCTGAATTTATCGAACTGTCGGTGATGCTGGCCCTGATGGTCGGAATCCTGCGTCTGGCGCTGGGTTTGTTCCGACTCGGGGCGATTGTCAATCTGCTCTCCAGTCCGGTAATTGTCGGTTTTACCAATGCCGCAGCGTTGATCATCGGTCTGTCGCAACTGAGCAAGGTCATTGGCGTACCTTTCCCGCGCACGGAATCGTATCTGGCCGATTTGTGGCGTGTCATTGAGCAGCTCCCTTATCTTCACCTGGAAACTGTCCTGTTTGCTGCCGGGGCGTTTTTGCTGATTTACGGATTGAAAAGAAAACTGCCCTCATTGCCGGGCGTTCTGATCGCAGTGGCGGTGACGACCCTGATCAGTGCCCTTGTGTCGTACGAGAACAAAATGCAGGTCACCCAGGCGCAGATCCAGAGCGAGAAAGTTGTCTCGGCAATGACGGATTTCGCCCGGGCAAAACAGCTCATTAACAAACTGACCGAGGAAATTTCCTCGCTCAATCAACAGGCCGGCAAACTGGAGGAACAGGCCGGGCTGGAGAATATTGAGCAGGCCGCCGAATTGCGCGCCACGGCAGCGGTTCGTAAACATGAGCTGAATATTCTGAAAAAAGAACAGACTCTGAAACGTGTCGCCCTGCACAAGATGACCTTGCAAGGAGTGCAAACACCGGCCGGGCAATGGCAGTTCTATCCTGAAGAAGCGGTACCCGATAACAGGGAGAGCGACGAAAAAAGCTGGCGTTTTGACAGTATCGAGGACGGTCAGATTGTTCTGTCGTCTGGCGGCGCCGTGGTGGGAACAATTCCCGAAGGCCTGCCTGACTTCAATGTGCCGACCCTGCAGTGGGATTTGATGCTTGCGCTGTTGCCGGCCGCGCTGGTCATGGCGTTGATCGGCTTCATGGAAGCCACCTCCATCTCGAAGGCGATTGCCAGCACGACCGGTGAGCGGGTCGATACCAGCAAGGAACTGGTCGGTCAGGGCCTGGCCAATATTGCCGGCAGCTTCTTCAGTTCCTATACGGTCAGTGGTTCGTTCTCGCGATCCGCCGTCGCGGCCAGAACCGGTGCGCGAACCGGCATGTTTGCTATTATCAGCGCGGTTGCGGTGGTGCTGGTCCTGCTGTTTTTCACGACATATCTCTATCATTTGCCACAGGCGGTCCTGGCCGTTATCGTGATGATGGCGGTGTTCAGCCTGATTCGCATCAGGCCGCTGATACAGGCCTGGCGTGTGGACAGAGTCAGCGCCGGAATCGGTGTGGTAACGTTTCTAGCCACCTTGCTGATGGCTCCTGCCATCGCCAACGGTATCCTGCTGGGGATCAGTCTGACAGTCCTGCATTATCTGATACGGATCATGAGGCCGCGCGCGGAAATTGTCAGTCACAAGGAAGATGGCTCCCTGGGAGGTATCAAAGCACATCACCTGAAACCCATCAGTGAACTCTATGTCCCCGTGCGATTCGATGGGTCGTTGACCTTTATCAATGTGGCTTATTTTGAGGATATAGTTCTGGAAGCATTGAGTGAGTTTCCGCGTGCCAAGGTGATTCTGGTGATCGGCAGCAGCATCAATGAAATCGATGCTTCCGGGGAAGAGAAAGTACGGGAGGTCGCCCGTCGTTTACGTGATTCCGGTGTACAGCTTATGTTCAGCGGGCTCAAGCATCAGGTTATGCAGGTCATGGAAAGCAGCGGCCTGATGGATGAACTGGGCAGAGAGGCGTTTTTTGCTGACAAGCAGACCGCCTTGCAGACCCTGAAAAACCTTTTCGAAAAAAGGGTCATAGAGCCCCGGGATTCAGACGACCGGACTGTTTACCGTGGTGGCAATGTCACCAGTCATCTTCTTTGAGGAAAAAAATGCCCAAACGTGTAGACAAAAGCCGGCGGGGGAAATATAAAAACGGGACTATGGATAATTCCTCCGATTATACCTACACCCCACCGGGGGCCATGCCGGATTTTCTGCTTCGTCACGCAACCCTGCGGCAGCTACAGGTATTCGAAACCATTGTCCGGTTGGGCAGTTTTACCCGTGCGGCTGAAGAGCTGTTTTTGACCCAGCCGACGGTCTCCATGCAGATCAAGAAACTGTCCGATGTGGTTGGCATCTCTCTCTTTGAACATGTCGGCCGCAACGTCGAGCCTACCGAGGCGGGGATGGAGGTCTATCAGGCCTGCCGGGATATTTTCAACATTATGGCTAACCTGGAGATGAAGATTTCCGATCTCAAGGGTATGAAACAGGGCCGGTTACGCCTGGGGGCAATTACCACGGCCAAGTATTTTGCCCCGGAAGTGCTGGGCGAATTCAGTGTACTTTACCCCGGGATCGATGTGGCCCTGAAAGTGACCAATCGGGACCGGATCATTGAGCGTATGCGGGCCAACGAAGATGACCTTTATATCATGGGGCAGGCCCCCTCCGACGAGATGGAAATGGTGGCTTTTCCTATCGCGCCAAACCCACTGGTGGTCATGGCACCGCGTAACCATCCCCTGGTCGCTGAAAAGAACATTCCCCTGGAGCGGATTGCAGAGGAGCCTTTCATTCTGCGTGAGCCGGGCTCGGGAATTCGTGATGCCATGTTGCGCAAGTTCGATGAACACAAGATGCGGCCCAGAGTCAAAATGGAACTGGGCAGTAACGAGGCGATCAAACATGCCATCGTGGGCGGGCTGGGTCTGTCGGTGCTGTCGTTACATACATTGACGCTCGAAGGGACCGAGGGGCCGGTGGCGATTCTGGATGTGGAAGGTTTCCCAATTATGCGTCAATGGTACCTGGTTTATCCGAAGGCCAAGGAATTGTCCCTGGTCTCCAAGGCATTTGTCGATTTTGCCCGGGGACTCGAGACACAGATGCGTGATCGCATGCGGAATATCTGGCCCGATCTGGAACAGTATCTGGGCAGCAAAGACGCTGACTCGACCATCGAAAAAGACACTTCGGGCAAGAAAAAAAGCGCCTGAGCCCGCTTGCCTTTGATCAAACTGTCAATGCGCTATCAGTAACGGAATCCCGTGAGTTCAGGAGGCCTGTGCCTGTTGATAATTGGCGATCAGGGTCGGTTGTGTGGAGGTGGGTTCCGGCAGGGGCTCGGCGGGAGGGGGTGTCTGATGGGTGGGGGTATGGATCCAGTAGATAAAACGGGATTCGGGGCGAACCTTTTCAGCATACAATCTTACCGGATTCAGGGGGTAATGCAGCCGACACGCCAGGATCGCCTGGTTGAGTGATTTGGCATTTTGCAAAGCAAAGAACGGGCTTTGCCATTGTTGCCAGCTGAGCGTGAGGTCGGAGGAGGGCACACCATACTGAATACGCACTATCCAGTCTCCTCGCAGACTTTGCTGTACGAGGTTCTCCACCTTGTTAAACAGGGCCAGGGAAGTCAGTCTGACAAAATATTGTTCCAGCTGCATAGATTTCGCCCTGTATTATATCCGCGCGCTTTGCACGGGTATAATGCTCGCTGTATGATAAAGTCGGCTTTTAGAAAAATTCATAATAATTGGACCGGGTTAATCCTCAGTATTATTCTCAGGATTGATAAAGAGTAGCTTGGTGAAAAAAGAATAGGAAGAGTATCTTGGATTGTTTATTTCTATAAAGTTATCGATATGTATCTATGGGTGTAGTTACCTTTATATTGTGTATTTGAAATGATTTTTGCAGCGGATAATCGCCACAGAAACAACGGTGTTTAAGCTGGTAGCCAGCAAAAAACATAAAGTGTAAATAGCGACAAAATTTGTTATGTCCGAAATAACGCGTAAAGAACTCAGTCGAAGTTTGCATGACTTGCTTACCGGCGATGAGGATGCCCGGGTCTGCAAGGATATTCCTGAATCGGCCTGTCACGATGAGCCGCGCAATTTTTTTGCCTATCTGATCGCCAATCTGCTGGGCAAGATTGCCGATGAAATTGCCAGTGCTCGCCTGATACTGCCCTGGTTGCTGGCGAGCCTGGGTGCGCCGGCGGCGTTTACCGGCTTTCTGGTGCCGATTCGCGAGGCGGGGGTCTTGCTGCCGCAACTGGTGGTGGCGGCGGTGATCCGGCGCATGGCGATTCGCAAGAGCGTGTGGTTACTGGGTGCAGGCTTATCCGGTATCGCTCTGGCGTTGATGGCGGTGGTGACGGGCACCTTGTCCGGCACGACGGCGGGCTGGGCCATCCTGGGATTACTGATTCTCTTTTCGCTGGCGCGCGGGCTCTGTTCGGTCTCGGCCAAGGATGTGCTGGGCAAGACGGTCTCCAAGGGCAGGCGCGGTACCCTGATGGGCTGGAGTGCCGGGATCGCCAGCCTGGCGGTGCTGGGCATCGGGATCTATGTGGAGTGGTTCTCCGGCGGGACGCCACTCGCGGTGCTGGCCTGGCTGCTGGTGGGCGGGGCGTTGCTGTGGTTTATCGCAATCGGGTTTTTTGCCGCGATCCGCGAGCAGCCCGGCGCCACCGAAGGCGGGGGCAATGCCCTGACGGTAGCGCTGCAGAGTTTCGGGCGCCTGAAAAGCGATCCGCTGTTCCGCGATTTTGTCATCGGCCGGGCGCTGCTGCTGAGCGTGGCACTGGCGCCCCCGTTTTACGTCCTGCTGGCGCAGCAGAATACGGCCGAGGGGTTGGTCGGGCTGGGGGTGCTGATTATCGCCAGCGGCATCGCCGGCAGCCTCAGCTCACCGTTCTGGGGACGACTGAGCGATTACTCCAGCCGCTGGGTGATGGTGATCGCCGCGCTGGCTACCGGGGCGCAAGGGATCCTGCTCTATGGTCTGGTTGAGGCCGGCTCACCCTGGATCAGCAGCCCCTGGCTGTATGCCGCCCTGTTTTTGACCCTCAGCGTCTTCCACGGCGGCGTGCGCCTGGGGCGCAAGGTCTACCTGGTGGATATGGCCACCGCCGACACGCGGGCGATCTACGTGGCGCTGAGCAACACCCTGATCGGCATCGCCATGCTGGCCGGGGGTCTGATCGGGGTGCTGGCCGATGTGCTCGACCTGCAGACGGTGATCCTGTTGCTGGCCTTTTTGAGCCTGCTGGCGGCAATCTGGGCGCTGGGCCTGCCCGAGGTGACCCGGGAATGAGAGAGCTGAGTGCTGAGTGCTGTGTCACTGCGTGCTAAAGCTGTGAGATCGCCCTACGGGCATGGGCTGGGCTCGATAAGGTTGCTGTCGCGGTCGAAGTCTCTCTCGGCTCACTGTAGAACCCCTTCGGGTTTCATTCAGTATTTCCTCGCGTTGCTCAGGTCATCCTGTCTTCCGTGACAGAGCCCACCCTGTGAGCAAAGCGAGTGCTTTGGGTGTTAGCACTTCCCTGTGCGTCGCCCGCTCCCACTCGTTAGTTTCTAAGGGCTAGTTTCTAGTTACTAGGAACTGAAAATCGTGGGAGCGCCCCACGGGCGCGAACGGGTTAGCCCAGGTTTTCTCTAATTGAACGGTCTGCTGGCAATTGCCCTGCCTGAAAATATTGATATTTCAATGACTTGGTAAAATACAGGCCACTGATAGGCGTTGACTATCAATGCGATATAAACAAACGATTTTATATATCATCGTCCGGCCCCGATAATGATTCCCGTAGAGCGCAAACACCCTGTTCGAAGGAGGACACGGCGATGAGCAAGACAATGAGTTTCGCAGCGGTGCATTTCACGGTGGCCTTCACCGTCGGTTATGCCATGACCGGCAGCGTGCTGGTGGGCGGGGCTCTGGCGCTGGTCGAGCCGACCATCAACACCGTCGCCTATCATATCCACGAACAGGTGTGGGCGCGGTTCAAACAGGCAGAGCATGACGGTCCCCGTCACGCGCTGCCGCAAGGGTAACGACAAATTTTTAATCACGACATTCATTTATCAACAGGAGCAACAAGCATGTTAGAGAACAAAGAAGGACAGAACATTCCGCAGGTCACTTTCCGGACCCGTCGGGATCATGAATGGGTCGATGTCAGCAGTGACGCGATCTTCAAGGGTAAGAGCGTGGTGGTTTTCGCACTGCCGGGCGCCTTTACCCCGACCTGTTCTTCCACCCATGTGCCGCGCTATAACCAGTTAACCCCGGCACTGAAGGAAAACGGTGTCGATGAGGTGGTATGCGTATCAGTCAATGATGCCTTCGTGATGAATGAGTGGCAGAAGGAACAGAACGCGTTCAACGTCACCTTTCTGCCCGATGGTAACGGCGATTTTACCCGCGGCATGGGTATGCTGGTGCCCAAGAACGATCTGGGTTTCGGTGATCGCTCCTGGCGTTATTCCATGCTGGTCAAGGACGGTGTGATCGAAAAGATGTTCATCGAGCCGGACGTGCCGGGTGATCCGTTTGAAGTCTCCGATGCCGACACCATGCTCGAATACATCGCACCGCAGGCCAACAAGCCGTTGAACGTCACGGTATTCAGTCGCGAAGGCTGCCCCTACTGCGTGCGCGCCAAGGGTATGCTGAGTGATGCCGGGATCGACTATGAAGAACTGGTCCTTAATCGCGACTACAGCGAAGGCACCATCCGCGCCGTCTCCGGTGAAGCGACCGTCCCGCAGGTGTTCATCAACGGCGAACGCATCGGTGGCTCGGAAGCGCTGGAAGCGTATCTGGCGGAAAAACGCGCAGCGTAACCTGCGCAGGATCTAGGCTCTAGTGGCTAGGCCGTAAAGAATACCCCCTCCCCCTAACCCCCTCCCTGTGGGAGGGGGAACCAATCTGTGCTCTTAGCAATCGTCCCCTCCCCTTCAAGGGGAGGGTTAGGGAGGGGTGATATAAGGGGCTAGCACCTAGGATCTAGCCCCTGTTTATAACGTAGGCACCAGGATATCTTCGTGGTAAATATTTAGTTATTCCCCGGCCACGGCCTTCTGGATTAACGGCACCAGCGGTTCGGGCAGGGTAATATTACCGGCCAGGGCGAACTGCTGGGCGTCGGGGGACATCTTGTTCCAGGTCTTGCGGATGATGTCGATCCACTTCTCTTCGGAGTACTCGGGATGCTTGTTGGCGAAGGCCAGCATGTAATGTTCGATAAACACCAGATCGGTGACATCTTCCAGTAACTGGGTATCGGGATTGGTTTTCAGTCCACGTTTGGCAACGGCGGTTTTGACCCGTTCGATAAACTCTTCATCGTAGCCGGCCTGCGCCAGCAGCTCGCCGGCGGTCTGGGCGTGAAACTTGTACAGATCGCTGCGCCACTTGAGGTAGCCTTTACGATCCATGGGATAGGCATCGCGGGGGGATTTCCAGCGCTGGATATGCTGGGCGCGCACGGCCAGCTTCATCGCATCGTCAGCATCGGGAGCATAGCGATCGATCATTTCGCCCATGCGATAAGAGTAAAGCAGTTCTTTCGGCCATTCCTTTTCGCCATCGAATTCCATGTTAGGATCTTCACGGTTGGCGGCGTCAAAGAGTTCGATGGCTTTTTCATACTTGGATTGCGACATGCGATGGCTCCATTGAATCGATCAATTTGTCGACGGTATTTTGGATATTGATTTGAGCATCATTGCCAGTGGCGTGACCGACAGATAGCTATTCCACGTTGAATGTGGCGTCCAGAGTACTTCTTTAAAAGGATCTGGCAGGAATACTATACCAGTTTTCGGATCACTCTTTCAGCCATTTGCCGATGTCTGGCAGATTATGGCCGTAAAAAAGCACCCGGTTATCAGGGCTGATTAATACCAGGGTGGGCGTACCGACGACATGATAGTCCTCGGCGACATCCAGGTTATCCAGGCGGTTGGCCAGCACCAGATAGTTGAGGCCATTGTCTGTGACGTATTCACGCACTTCCTGCTCATACTCACCGGCAATATTGATCGCCGCCACCGTCAGACCCTTATCGTGATATTGATCGTGCAACGCATTGAAGTCTTCGATGTGTGCATAGCAGTAAACACACTCGGTGGCCCAGAACACCAGCAGTACATGACCCTGCTGTGTCAGAGAATCCAGCGTGACCCTGTCACCGGCAAGGCTGTTCAGGGCAAACCCCGGCGCCGTCTGCCCGACCTTATGCCCCGTCTCGGCATGGGTGATACCGGCAGCTATGAACAAAAGCCAGATACTCAAGAAAAGGTGGCGGAGTGTGTGCATAGGTACCATGCATAAGTTAGGCAGTGGCCAGTTGTTTGCCTAGTCACTAGCGACTAGAAACCAGCCCCTGAGTTGTTGGTGGGCCCGGTAGGACTTGAACCTACGACCAAGGGATTATGAGTCCCCTGCTCTGACCAACTGAGCTACAGGCCCAAATTTTAAAACATCTCACGAAACCTGCTATGAGGCTCAACCTCTCCCTAACCAACTTTTGTCCACGGATGTGCGTGAGCAGCGCTTGGTCAGGGATGACCTTATGCCCCGAAGCCCATGGACGGGCGAGAGTGGTGGAGCTACAGGCCCGTAAGTCAGGAAGTATAACGAAAAAAGGCCGCCCGGGGTATCGGGGCGGCCTTTTCGATTGCAGCTTTCGCCGGGTTTATTCGTAGTCGAGGAAGCTGCGCAGGTGATCCGAGCGGGTCGGATGACGCAGTTTGCGCAGTGCCTTGGCTTCGATCTGGCGAATGCGTTCGCGGGTGACATCGAACTGTTTGCCGACCTCTTCCAGGGTATGGTCGGTGTTCATGTCGATGCCGAAGCGCATGCGCAGGACCTTGGCCTCGCGGGCGGTCAGCCCTTCCAGTACACCCTGCACGGTTTCCATCAGGCCACTGGAGGTGGCGTGGTCCATCGGCGACAGCACGTTCAGATCCTCGATAAAGTCGCCCAGGTGTGAATCCTCGTCGTCGCCGATCGGGGTTTCCATGGAGATCGGTTCCTTCGCGATCTTCAGGACCTTGCGCACCTTGTCTTCGGGCATTTCCATGCGTTCGGCGAGCTCTTCCGGCGTGGGTTCGCGGCCCATCTCCTGCAGCATCTGCCGCGAGATCCGGTTGAGCTTGTTGATGGTTTCGATCATGTGCACCGGAATACGGATGGTGCGGGCCTGATCCGCGATGGAGCGGGTGATAGCCTGGCGAATCCACCAGGTGGCGTAGGTCGAGAATTTGTAACCGCGACGGTATTCGAACTTGTCGACCGCCTTCATCAGACCGATGTTGCCTTCCTGAATCAGATCCAGGAACTGCAGACCACGGTTGGTGTATTTCTTGGCAATGGAGATCACCAGACGCAGGTTGGCCTCGACCATCTCTTTCTTGGCGCGGCGGGCCTTGGCTTCGCCGATGGACATCTTGCGGTTGATGTCCTTGACTTCGGAAATGGTCAGGCCGCAGATTTCCTCGATGGAGGCCAGCTTTTGCTGGGCACGCAGGATATCGTCCTTGTGTTCCAGCAGGATCGGCGAGTATTTGGTATCCGCCTCGATCTGCTGTTCCAGCCACTCGGGTTTGGCTTCATTCTCGGGGAACGAAGTAATGAATTCCTTGCGCGGCATGTGCGCGCGATCCACGCAGATGTCCATGATCACTTTTTCATGGCTGCGAATACGATCGATCAGTTCGCGCATGGCCATGACCAGGCTGTCCACGACTTTCTGGGTCAGCTTGAGCTGCATGACCTGTTCGACCAGCTCGTCGCGATGCTTGGCGGTCTTCTTGTCGCGATGGCCGTATTTGCGGGTGGAGGTCACCAGCTTTTTGTGGATCTTGCGGATCTCTTCGAAACGCCGGCGGGCCTCTTCCGGATCCGGGCCGGTGTCGACCTCCTCGGCATCGTCGTCGTCATCATCGCTCTCGGTCGCCGCCGCGCTGGCGTCGACCGGGGTATGGGTCGGAATTTCATCCGGCGCATTGGGATCGATAAAGTCGGTAATCAGGTCGGTCAGTTTCATTTCGCCGGCGTCGACCTGGTCCCACAGCAGCAGCAACTGGCTGACGGTTTCGGGATACATGGTCAGCGCGGAGAGCATCTGGTTGAGGCCGTCTTCGATGCGCTTGGCGATCTCGATTTCGCCGGCGCGGGTCAGCAGCTCCACGGCGCCCATTTCGCGCATGTACATGCGCACCGGGTCGGTGGTACGACCGAACTCGCTGTCGACCGAGGCCAGCGCGGCGGCGGCCTCTTCGGCGGCGTCCTCGTCCACCTCGGTGGTGGTCTCCAGAATGGTGTCGCCGTCGGGGGCCGCCTCGTAGACGACGATGCCCATATCGTTGATCATGGCGACGATATCTTCGATCTGCTCGGGGTCGACAATCTCGTCGGGCAGGTGATCATTGACCTCGGCATAGGTCAGAAAACCCTGTTCTTTACCCTTTGCAATCAACGACTTGAGTTGAGATTGCTGTTGAGTTATATCCATCGCTTCGGCTTTTGCAGGCTTCATCTAATCAGATCCCAAAATAGCGGCGTAAAACCATCCAATTTTACACTAATTTGCCCGATTTTCTAGGTAATCGGGACAGGTTTACATTCGGCGGGTGCCCCTATATGACGGCACAGCCCCCCGATTTATTTAATTTTTTCTGAAAATGACATCAGTGGAACAGCTGGCTGGACAGCTGCCGGATTTCGACCTTCTCCTCCGGCGTGAGGTTACCGTGGTTGGATTTGGCCATCAGCATGTCGTAGCGGGATTCCAGCCGATGCCGGTCCAGGGCCTCGATCGCGGCCGTAAACTCCTGTTTCAGGCTCGCGGGGTCGTCAATTTCCGGCTGCCAGGTGGCCAGCTTTTCCAGGTGCCGGATGTCTTCCGAATCGCGCCAGCGTTCCAGCAGGGCGCTGGTAGTTAGATTGGGGTGATGATGTAAAGTTTCAAGCAGGGCGATCAATAAATCGATCCCCGGCATCTCCAGCTGGCTGAAACGCCGGGGATCCCCGGCCTCGGCAGCCAGGCCCGGATTGTGCAGCAGTCGGGTCAGCGCGCGGCGTACCGGCGAGAAGGTCTGCCGCGACTGGGCCCCGCCGCGGGCCGCGCGGCGGGGCGGCGCGGCCGGAGCGGGCTCACTGCCGCGGTTTCCCGGACTTTTTGTCTGGTTGAGGGCGGTTTCGATCCGGCTCTCCTCGATTCGGGCCAGCTGTGCCAGCTGGCTGATCATCATCTGTCGGTAGACCCCCGGCGGCAGTCTGGCCAGCAGCGGCCGCGCCTGCGCCACCAGGTTGGCCCGCCCGTCGATGGAGGCGGTGTCGTTCTGCCGACTCAGGGAGTTGAACAGGAAATCGGACAGCGGCGTGGCCTGACGGACCCGCTGCTCGAACTCGGCCTTGCTCTCCTTGCGCACCAGGCTGTCGGGATCCTCGCCGTCGGGCAGGAACAGGAAGCGGATCTGGCGTCCCTCGCGCATCACCGGCAGGGCGTTCTCCAGCGCCCGCCAGGCGGCGTCGCGCCCGGCGCGATCCCCGTCGAAGCAGAACACCACCTCGGAGGTGACCTTGAACAGCTGTTGCAGGTGATCGGCGGTGGTGGCGGTGCCCAGGGTCGCCACCGCGTAGCGGATGTCGAACTGAGCGAGCGAGACCACGTCCATATAGCCCTCCACCACCATCAGGCGGGGAATATCGCGCAGTGCCTGGCGCGCCTCGTAGAGACCGTAGAGTTCGCGACCCTTGTGAAACAGCGGGGTTTCCGGGGAGTTGAGGTACTTTGGATTGTCATCATCGGACAACACCCGGCCGCCGAAGGCGATGGTGCGTCCGCGCCGATCGCGGATGGGAAACATGATCCGGTGGCGAAACCGGTCGTAGCGCTTGCCGTCGTCTTTTTCGATCACCATCCCGGTGGTGACCAGCTGTTTCTGGCGTTCGGCGGCGGTGCCGAGCGTTTTCAGCAGGTTATCCCAGCCCGGCGGAGCGTAGCCGATGCCGAATTCGGCGGCGATCCGCCCGCTCAGGCCCCGGCCCTTGAGGTAGTCCACCGCCGCCTGGCGTTGCGGGTGGTCGCGCAGCTGTTTGCGGTAGTAGTCGTCGGCTTCCTGCATCAGGGTATAGAGATCCTCGCTCTCGCGGCTGGCCTGGCGGTCCTGGGGCGTGGGACGCCCCCCTTCATAGGGCACGTTCATACCGGCGCCGCGGGCCAGCTCCTCGATTGCCTCGGGGAAGGCCAGATGCTCGTATTCCATCAGAAAGCCGATGGCGGTGCCGTGGGCGCCGCAGCCGAAGCAGTGATAGAACTGCTTGTTCTGGCTGACGGTGAACGAGGGGGTCTTCTCGTTATGAAACGGGCAGCAGGCCTTGTACTCGTGGCCGGCCTTTTTCAGCGGCACGCGCGCGTCGATCACATCGACAATGTCGATGCGACTCATCAGCTCGTCGATGAAGGATTGTGGGATTAGTGCCATGCTGCGCATTGTAGCGCACAGACGCAGGACCGAGGGACGAGTTACGAGGGACGAGGTAAAGAAATGATGTGACCGACGGATATACCCCGACCCATTTATTCAGGGACGCGATGCCCTCGGGTCAGTACCTGGTGTCTTGGCGTCCTGGTGGTGAAAGCGTATTTGGAGGCAGACGACAGAGGTGCTAGTTACTTAATCTGGCTTTAATCAGCGCGCTGACCTGGCCCATGTCGGCGCGGCCGGCCAGTTTGGGCTTGAGCAGGCCCATGACCTTGCCCATCTCTTTCATTTCGCTGGCGCCGGTCTCGGCGATGGCCTCATCGATGAGGGCGGTAATTTCGGCCTCGGAGAACTGGGCGGGCATGTATTCCTGGATAAGGACCAGTTCGGCCTTCTCCTTGTCGGCCAGTTCGCTGCGACCGGCGTTTTCGTACTGCTCGATGGAGTCCTTGTGCTGCTTGATCATCTTCTCGAGCACGCCAAGGACCTGATCGTCATTGAGCTCGATGCGCTCGTCGACTTCCTTTTGCTTGATGGCGGCCGTGATCAGGCGCAAGGTCGCGAGGCGCTCCTTGTCCTTATTGCGCATCGCCGCCTTGACGTCGTCGTTGATGCGCTGCTTGAGAGATGTGTCGCTCATACCGGTTTGTCAGTGGCCGCCCGCGAAACGGACGGCAGGTGAGGCATCAATACAGGCGTTTCAGGCGGGAGCGTTCGCGAGACAGTTTCTTCTGGTGACGCTTGACCGCGGCGGCCAGCTTGCGCTTACGCACGGCAGTCGGCTTTTCGTAGTATTCGCGGCGGCGTACCTCGGACAGGACACCGGCTTTCTCGCAGGAACGCTTGAAACGGCGCAGTGCGACGTCAAAAGGTTCGTTTTCCTTCACACGTACAGAAGGCATTCAGCATCACCTCGATAAAATTGTTGAAAAAGTTAAGGCGCGCAAGTGTAATACCTGCCCCTGCCAATTGCAAAGTCTAAATGTAAGGCAAATCAGTGAATTTCAAGGGATAACAAGGCCATATGCGGGTACTGGGCATCGAAACCTCCTGTGACGAAACCGGGATCGCCATCTACGACAGCGAGGCCGGGCTGCTGGGCCACGCCCTGTACAGCCAGGTGGCGCTGCACGCCGAATTCGGCGGGGTGGTGCCGGAGCTGGCCTCGCGGGACCATATTCGCAAAACCCTGCCCCTCATCCGCGAAGTGATGACTCACTCCAACACGGGCGAGGGGGGTATCGACGGCATTGCCTACACCGCCGGGCCGGGCCTGCTCGGGGCGCTGCTGGTGGGGGCGGGCATCGCCCGCAGCCTGGCCTACGGCTGGGGCGTGCCGGCCATCGGGGTGCATCACATGGAGGGCCACCTGCTGGCGCCGATGCTGGAGCCCGATCCGCCCGAGTTTCCGTTCGTGGCGCTACTGGTCTCCGGGGGCCACACCATGCTGGTGCGGGTCGAGGGGATCGGCCGCTACGAGCTGCTGGGCGAGTCGCTGGACGACGCCGCCGGCGAGGCCTTCGACAAGACCGCCAAGCTGCTGGGGCTCGGCTACCCCGGCGGTCCGGCGGTGGCCAAACTGGCCGAACAGGGGGATCCGGCACGTTTCCGTTTCCCGCGGCCGATGACCGACCGCCCCGGGCTCGATTTCAGCTTCAGCGGCCTCAAGACCTTCACCCTCAACACCTATAAAAAGAATGAGGGGGATGAGCAGGCCAGGGCCGACATCGCCCGGGCCTTCGAGGAGGCGGTAGTCGACACCCTGGCGATCAAATGCCGCCGCGCCCTGCAGCAGACCGGCCTCACCCGTCTGGTGATCGCCGGCGGGGTCAGCGCCAACACCCAGCTGCGCGCCAAACTCGATCAGCTGGCCGAAAAAGAACGCGCCCGGGTCTACTACCCGCGCCTGGAGTTCTGCACCGACAACGGCGCCATGATCGCCTTCGCCGGCTGCCAGCGCCTGGCCGCCGGCCAGCACGAAAGCCTCGAATTCACCGGCCGCGCCCGCTGGCCGCTGGCAGAACTTTCCGCCGTTTAACGAAAGTTAAACGGCAGGGACGAGGGACGAGTAACGAGGTTTTCTTTTATCCCCTCCCCCTGGCCCCCTCCCTGAGGGAGGGGGAACCGATCTTCGCTATTAGCAAGATCATTCCCTCCCCTTCTAGGGGAGCACCCTGGAGGGCATAAAGGTTAGGGAGGGGTGAATTAAATCAGCCTATACAAAACCGCCTCGTCCCTCGGCACACGAACAAAGTGAGTAATGATGCCTGAAGAAAAACCGTTTTACCGCCGCATCCGCAGTTTCGTGCGCCGCGAGGGCCGCCTGACAAAAGGCCAGCAGCGGGCGCTGGAGGAGTTGTGGCCCCGCTTCGGGGTCGACTTCACGCCGCAGTTACTGGATCTGGATGATCTGTTCGGCCGCCAGGCACCGCGCATCCTGGAGATCGGTTTCGGCAACGGCGGCGCGCTGGCGCAGCTGGCGCAACAGCACCCGGAGAATGATTACTTCGGCATCGAGGTCCATCGCCCCGGCGTCGGCAATCTGTTGCTGCATGTCGAGCAGGATCAGCTGAGCAATGTCCGGGTCAGCCAGCACGACGCGGTGGAGGTGCTGGAGCAGCAGATCCCCGACAACAGCCTGGATGCGCTCTACCTGCTCTTTCCCGATCCCTGGCACAAGAAAAAACACCACAAACGCCGCATCGTCCAGTCCGCGTTCGTTGAGATGGTGCGAGCCAGGCTGAAAAGCGGCGGTGTGTTTCACATGGCCACCGACTGGGAAGACTACGCCGAACACATGCAGGAAGTGATGCGTGAATTCCCGGGTTTTGACAATACCGCCGGCGAGGGCAAGTTCAGCCCCCGCCCTGACTACCGGCCGCAGACCAAGTTCGAACAGCGCGGCCAGAAGCTCGGCCACGGCGTGTGGGATCTGATCTATCGTAAGAAAGGTTAGGGCTGGATTTTGATAAAAAGCTGAACCACGAAGACACGAAGACACGAAGAAAAAATAAATTTATTACTTCGAGACTTCGTGGTAATAAGGCGTAGGTCACGCTGGCGATAGCCTGCGTGACATCCGGCACCCTACACTGAGAGGTGGCGGTTGTTCGATAAATGCCCGATATCGCCTTACTTTATCGGGCCTACGAGAGAGGCGCGGATTTTTATAGAAATTTAACCACGAAGACACCAAGACACGAAGAAAAACAAATCAATGAAACTTTGTGTCTTGGCGTCTTGGTGGTGAAATGGTTTCAAGGTGTAGGTCACGCTGGCGATAGCCTGCGTGACATCCGTCTACTAGAGCAATGCCCGATATCGCCTTGCTTTATCGGGCCTACGAGTGAGGCGCGGGTTTTTATAAAACTTCACCACGAAGGTACGAAGACACGAAGAAAAATAAATTCATTACTTCGAGACTTCGCGTCTTCGTGGTAAAAATTCGGTTTGTGCAGGAGGCAAAATGAGAGCGATGGGAAAATTACTGAGCATATTGCTATTCAGCGGCTTGCTGACTGCCTGTAGTGGCGATCTGTTCAAACAGGGCGAGGATATGCTGAATCAAAACCGGCCGTTGACCGAAGACGAGATCGCCGCCGGCCTGAAAGAGGCGCTGAAGGTCGGAACTGAACGAGCAGTCGACCAGGTCGGGCAACAGGGCGGTTATTACCAGGACCAGGCGATTCACATTCCCCTGCCAGCCAAACTGCAGCCGGTGCAGGACGCGCTGGTCAAGGTCGGTCTGGGTCATTACCTGGCGGAGCTGGAACAGGGCATGAACCGGGCCGCCGAAGTTGCGGCCCCGAAAGCCCGTGCATTGTTTGTCGAGGCGGTTCAGCAAATGAGCTGGCAGGACGTCAAACAGATCTACGACGGTCCGGACGATGCGGCCACGCGCTATTTTCAGAAGACCATGACACCGGAACTCAAACGCATGATGCGCCCGGTGATCGACGACACCCTAGCGCAGGTGGGTGTGGTGCAAACCTATGACAGGGTCATGGACCGCTACCGGGCCATTCCCTTCGCGCAGGAATTAAACTTCGATCTGAACGACTACGTCATCCAGCACGGGATCGACGGGATGTTCTACTACCTGGCCAAAGAAGAAGCCACCATTCGCCAGGATCCGGCCAAACGCACCACCGAAATCCTGCAACGCGTTTTCGGTAGAAAGAATTGAAATATCACCACGAAGAAAAAGTTGGCAGTCCTCAGATGGCAGTTGACAGAGTTTTATAAAAGCTTGACCACAAAGGCACGAAGGAAAAATTGATTCACTTCGTGGCTTCGTGATTAAAACAGCAGCGGTTGTTCTATGAATGCCCGACTCGATACCGCTTCGCTATATCGGGTCTACGAATTTGCTCTGGGTCGAGGTTGTGTCAGGCAGTGCTGCCATCTGACGACTGCCAACTGCTTACTTTTTTATCATTGGGGCCAAAGCCAGGCGGCGCCCCGCACCCCGCTGGAATCCCCATGCTTCGGCGGCACCAGTCTGGTGTCGACCCGATCGGAGAAGACGTAGGTGGTCCAGAGCTTGGGCACGTTGTCGTACAGGCGCCGGATGTTGGACATGCCACCGCCGAGGACGATGATCTCGGGATCCAGGATGTTGATTACCGAGGCGAGGCTCTTGGCCAGCCGTTGTTCGTAACGTTCCAGTGAGGCTTCGGCCAGGGTGTTGCCCTGTGCGGCCAGTTGCGCGATTTCGGGCGCCGGTAGATGGCCGCCGCCACTGAGCTGGTGATCGCGACTGAAGCCGGGGCCTGACAGCCAGGTTTCGATGCAGCCTTTTTTGCCGCAGTAACAATCTCGCCCCGGATACTCATCGGGGGTGGGCCAGGGCAGGGGATTGTGGCCCCATTCGCCGGCGATGGCGTTGAGGCCGACGATTGAGTTGCCCCGCACATAAATACCGCCGCCGGTCCCGGTACCGATGATCACGCCAAAGACGACATCGGCGCCCTGTGCCGCGCCGTCGGTCGCTTCGGAGACGACAAAACAGTTGGCGTCGTTTTCTATTTTGATTTCGCGGCCGAGTTGCTGTTGCAGATCGTTCTGCAACGGCTGGCCGATCAACCAGGTGGAGTTGGCGTTTTTGACCCGGCCGCTGGCCGGCGAGATGGCGCCGGGAATACCGATACCTACCGTGGCCGGCTCATGTAGTTCGCTTTCCAGCTGTTTGATGAGATCGACGATCGCCTGCACGGTGGCGGGATAGTCGTTGCGCGGGGTATCGATGCGCTGGCGTTGTTGTTCACGGCCCTGCTCGTCGAGCAGGATACCTTCGATCTTGGTGCCGCCCATGTCGATGCCGATGCGCATGGTTACTCCAGCAGTTCGGTGTCGTCGTGGGCGTAGGGCGGGGAGCAGCTGCAGAGGATGTGCAGGGGATCCTCGCCGATGTTTTTGATGCGATGTGCGGTGCCGGGCGCGATGGCGACGGTGTCGCCGACATTCACCTCGAACTCCTGTTCACCCAGGGTCATCCAGCCACGGCCGCGGGTGATGTGATAGAGCTCTTCGCTCTTGCCATGGCGATGCAGTTGAGTGATCTCGCCGGGCGAAACGATGGCTTCGGCCAGGCTCTGGTTGCGGTTGCCGTGCACGTCGGGGTGCATCAGTTCGCGGATTTGCGAGCCGTCCTTGGTGGTGTAGGTTTCAATATCACGATCTTGGGTATGCATCAGGTCTCATCCGGGTTGCAGCGCAGGATCCGATCCAGGCGAATATGGAGGGTGTCACCGCCGCTGACTGGTCTGGCGATCAGAAACTCCTGCCCGCTGCGGGATTGTAAATCGAGGGGTTGCAGCAGACCGATGTATTCCTGGCCCCGGGCATCGCGCCAGGCGAGTTGCAGCCGTTGCCCGTGCAGGATCCACATTTCATAGCGGCTGTAATCCGCACAGGAGATGGCCTGGTAGTGGTCGTCGTTATCGTCACTCATTGTCCTGTCGGGTGATGACCTCGGCCAGTTCACCGTTGATATCCACCATAACGCTAAAGCGGATCGGTCGGCAACAGACATAACAGTCTTCAATGTACTCCTGATCGCCGGCGGAATAGTCCACCACCGTGGTGAATACTTCGCCACAGTAGGGACATGCGATGCTGACTTCATCCAGCATCGGGTAAAAACCGGGCAATCAGATCGTTGAGATATTGCTGTCCACGCATACTGCTTTTTATATGGTCGCCTGCCTGTTCGATCAACCCATCGGCGACGGCCTGCTGCAACGGTGCCTGCAACACGTCGCGGGAGAGGCCGGTGTGGTGCTCGAACAGGGCCAGCTCAAAACCGTCATTCAGGCGCAGGGCGTTGAGCATGAACTCGAACAGCACATCTGTTTCATCCGGGACCTGTTCGCTCTGAACAAAGTTCCCGTCCTGCAGATAATCCCGCGGATTGCGCTGTTTGCTGCGGCGTACGATCCGCCCGGCGGCGGCATCGCTCAGTTTGTCGTGGGCGCCGGCGCCAATGCCGAGGTAATCGCCGAATTCCCAGTAGTTGCGGTTATGCCGGCACTGGCGGTCGGGCCGGGCATAGGCCGAGACTTCGTACTGGGCGTAACCGTGCTCACCCAGCACGGCCT
This sequence comes from Thiohalophilus thiocyanatoxydans, assembly GCF_004366735.1. GTDB lineage: Bacteria > Pseudomonadota > Gammaproteobacteria > UBA6429 > Thiohalophilaceae > Thiohalophilus > Thiohalophilus thiocyanatoxydans. The sequence continues at coordinate 448,511 of NZ_SOQX01000001.1, forward strand.
GGCAACGGGACTGCATCTCCCAGGCCAGATCGTCATCCGGTAACGGGGGCGGGTGGTGATAGAACCAGGTGTTGGGCTCGATCGTGAGCTGGTAATGGGACAGATGGGTTGGCTCCAGGGCAATGGCATTGTGCAGATCCGCCAGGGCCTGATCGAGGGTCTGGTCGGGCAGGGCAAACATCAGATCGAGGTTGAAGTTATCGAACCCCGCCGCGTGGGCGGCTTCGGCGGCGGCAAAGGCCTGCTGGCGATCGTGAATGCGGCCCAGTTTCTGCAACTGATCCGCGTCGAAGCTCTGGATGCCGATGGAGAGCCGGTTGATACCCGCGGCGCGAAACTCGGCGAACTTCGCCGCCTCGGACGAGTCGGGATTGGCTTCCAGGGTGATTTCGATATCCGCGGCCAGGGCCAGCCGGGCGCGCAGTTGGGATAACAGATACTCCAGTGATTCGGGTGAAAACAGACTGGGCGTGCCGCCGCCCATGAAAATCGTGTTGACCTTGCGACCCCAGATCAGGGGCAGATCCTGTTCCAGATCCCGTAGCAGCGCGTCGATATAGGCCCGCTCCGGCAGCTCGTCGTTCAGGGCGTGAGAATTGAAATCACAATAAGGACATTTGCGCGTACACCAGGGGAAGTGGATGTAGAGCGAGAGTGGGGGCAGAGAGGTGAAGTGCAACATAAAAACGGGGACCTGCGAATCAGAACCTTGTGGCTACCGGCAACGCTGCTAGAGTAGCAGAAGTGGCAGCAGAGGTGCTTGTGTTGACCTCATTGCGTTAGCGGGCCAGCAAGGATGGCGCAGTTCAGCCGGCGTCGGGAAAGTCGAGGTGCCGGTTATGTGGGGTAATAAAGTTAAGGTAATTCAGCGGCTTGACGATATAGTCAATTATAGTAGGGAAAAAAGGTTTCAAAATCAGCAGTATGGGACGATGCACACGCCAATTTCTTATCTGGCTGCTATTGGTTTTGACATGGCAAGCCGGGGCTAGCGACGAAGTTGCTGAGAACGGTTCCGCGGATGCCGGAGAGACGGTGGTGGCCGTTTTCCCCGAGCGTTTCCCGCCGATCTACAACATCACGGTCAATAACCTGCCAACGGGTTTTGGCATCGAAATCATGGAAGAGGTGGCCTCGCGGGCGGGGGTGAGGGTTGAATATGTTCCCGTCTCCTCCTGGGAGGAGGCCTTCGCACAGCTGAAAAGCGGCCGCGCGGACATCATTCCGAATCTGGGAGTGACCGAGAAAAGAGAAGCCTTTGTTACCTTCACCCGCCCGATCAACAAGATCCCTGTCTCGCTACTGGTGCTGGAGGACAGGGGACTGTTCGAGGACTTAAGTGACTTGCGGGGTTCCCGTTATATTGTCGGTGTGGTGCGGAATAATGTTGGCGTCAGTATTTTGAATCGCGAGCCGGCAATCAGGCGTCATGAATATCCGCATCTGGCGGATGCTTTGCTGGATCTGGCGACCGACAAGATCGACGCGATCATTTATCCGACACCTATCGCAAAACAACTTGCCAGGAGTCTGCGGTTAAAAGGCCACCTGCAGGCTCTGGGCAAGCCGATTCGCGAGATACCCCGGGCGATCGCCGTGAACCGGCAACAGCCGGAACTGGCGAAAAAACTGGACAAGGCATTGCAGGAGGTCCTGGCATCGGAAGTCTACGGAACCATTCATTCTCACTGGTATCCGGAGCCGGTGTTCTGGGACCATCGGCGGGTTGCGTATCTGGTTCTGACGCTGTTGATCCTGGGCGGGCTGGCTTATGGCTACTTCCGATTCAGCATTTTACAACGCATGAACAAAAAGCTGGAGACAGCCAACGCTTTTGTTAACAGCGTACTGGATATCTCCGCGGAAGGGATTCTTACCCTGAATCGCAATGGCATGGTGCTGACGGCCAACAAGGCAGCGGAGGAGATTTTTGGTCGAGATAAAGCCAGTCTGGTTGAATATGGCATTGCCAGTTTGATGCCGGAAGTGGAGGCGCATGAGTTCAGCAAGGTTCTCGAATCGTTTGATAGTGAAGAGCCGACAAATAAAAGCCATAGCATTGAGGATAAATTCAGAGAGTACCGGATCAAGTCCAGGGATGGCCGACTCCGTTCCGTCAGGATTGCTCTGGATATGACCCGGGTTGAAGGGGTTCGGTACTTTATCTGTACTGTCCAGGATATCAGCCAGCTGCGTGAGGCACAGCAACTCGCGGACTTTTATATTACGCATGATCCCTTGACCGGACTGATTAATCAGAACGGGTTTTCGGTAATCATGGAAAGCCTGTTGTCGCAATCAAAGCGCCATAAACGGCATTTGTCCTGTCTGCATATTGATATTGATCGAATGCACGCCATTAATAATGCCTATGGGCATTCGGGTGGTGATGAGGTGCTTGTCCAGTTTTCGATGCGCCTGGAAGAAACAATACGTACCAGTGACCTGTTGGCTGCCTATGATAACAACATGCTTGTCAGGGCAGGGGGGAACCGGTTTGTAATTATATTACCGGAAACCGATCAGACGGGGGCGCATGGCGCCGCGAAAAGAATTATTTCCGCCATTGAGGAAGAACCTTTCGATGTTGATCAGGATAAAGTCAATATCACATGCAAGGTCGGCGTGGCAACATACCCTGATCATGGTGCTACACCAGCCGAATTACTGGCGCGCTCGGAGGCGGCCTTGCGAAGTGCCAAAGTCAGTGGTCGGCAGACTATTCATTTTTATGCGAAAGAGGATGATGAAGGAGAGCGGAACAGGGAAGTCTGGGTCGACAGAATTATTACCGGTATAAGAGAAGATCGGTTTTTCTTGCTGTTTCAACCGATTCTTGAAATACAGTCCGGGAAGGTGACGCACTACGAAGCCCTGATGCGATATCAAGGTCCGGATGACAAGGTTGTTTTGCCGGGTGAATTTATCCCCGTAGCAGAGAAATATGGTCTGATAAAGAAAATTGATCGACGGGTTATGGAGCTGGCCATTTCACATCTGGCGGGCCATGATGGCACAGGTTCTGATATTTCCATTTCAATCAATTTAAGCGGGACAAATATCGGCGATCCCGAATTATTTGAGTGGCTGGAAGCACTGTTTGAGGAACAGCAACTGGACCCGGGACGCCTGGTGTTTGAGATTACCGAAACAGCATCGTTGCATAGTATCAGCGCAGCACGTTCATTTATCGATTCCATTAAAGCACTGGGTTGTCGAATTGCGCTGGATGATTTTGGAACGGGCCTGTCCTCATTTTCCTATTTACGGAATTTCCCGGTGGATATTCTGAAAATCGATGGTTCGTTTATTCGCAATTTGCCCAACAGTGAGGAAGACCGGGTAATGGTCCGCTCGATGGTGGACGTGGCGCACAGTCTTGGCAAGCGAGTAGTGGCGGAATTTGTCTGTTCAGAAGAGATATTCAATATCGTGAAGACATTTGGCGTGGATTATGCGCAGGGCTATTTTATCAGCGAGCCCATAGAGTTAGGGGCGTTTGTTGAAAGTAACAGTCTGTCGTCTTCTCTTACCCGACCGGGACGTAATAAAAAGGGGGCCGTAAGGCCCCCGGTTTCCCAATCCAGGAAGAGAAACAGACATTAGAAAGTCATGCCTACGCCCAGGCTGATAACCCAGGGGTCGATATCTACATCAATATCCTCAGCGAGGTTGGTTTTGGCGGTGGTATCGATCTGCATGTAACGCAGGTCGGCGTTGAAGAACCAGTCCCGGTTGATATCAACATCCACGCCGGCCTGGGCGGCCAGTCCCCAGGAGTCATCCAGGCTAATAGAATCGATAACCGCTGTGGCTTTTTCGTTGAAAAAAGTAGTGTAGTTGATACCGGCACCAACATAGGGACGCACATTGGACTGGGGAGTGAAATGATATTGCAGGCCTACGGTTGGTGGTAACTGTTCGGTCTCGGCGATTTTACCGGAACCCTCCAGGGTGATGTCGTGGGTGAACGGGGTAGCGCCAAGTACATCCAGCCCCAGATTGTCACTGAGCATCCAGGTCACGTTAATGAACGGCTGGGTGTCATCTTCAACCCCGACCGCGTCATTGTCGCCCGCGCCGCCACTGCTGCCATCATTGGGGCTGACGTTGGCCAGGCCGAAACGCAGCAGCAGATCGCCTTTTTCCAGTGCAGTGGCAGGCTGGCTGGCCAGGCCCAGTGCTATGGCGGCGGCCAGAGTAGAGAATAAAGTCGTGTGTTTCATGGTGTGCCTCGTCTCGTCGTGAAATTTGTTGTTGACACCGACTGTGACAGAGGTAGGGAAAAGAATGTTGATCTGGATCAGGTTGGGGCAGCGGAATGAAAGGTGAGAGGTAAAACATTGATCTGGATCAAATTGAAAGTAAGCAGATGGCAGTTGGCAGAGGGCAGTAGCAGTCGGTAGGCCGTACATCGCACCCTTCGGGCATAAATTCCGCGGTGTCCGGCAATCGGGGATGCCCGATACCGCTTTGCTATATCGGGCCTACAAATTAAAGTTGCGTAGGTCACGCTGGCGGTAGCCTGCGTGACATCCATCCGATAGAGAGAATGTCAGGTCGCGTCACGAAACCTGACCTGCGGGGCACTAGCCACTAGTCGCTAGAAACTAGCCCCTGTTGCCGCGCGACAGCGCGGTAACAAGTCGGTAGGCCGGACATAGCAACGCGGTGTCCGGCAATCGGGGATGCCCGATACCGCGTTGCTATATCGGGCCTACAAATTAAAGTGACCAGTCACTAGTTGCGTAGGTCACGCTGGCGGTAGCCTGCGTGACATCCATCCGATAGAGGGAATGTCAGGTCGCGTCACGCAATCTGACCTGCGGGGCACAAGCCACTAGTCGCTAGAAACTAGCCCCTGTTACGGCGCGATAGTGCCGTAACAAGCTGGCGCAGCGCCTGGCCGCGGTGGCTGAGTTGGTTCTTGGTTTCGGCGGGCAGCTGGGCCGAGGTGCAGTGGTGGTCGGGGAGATAAAACACCGGGTCGTAACCGAAACCGTTGTCCCCGGCCGGCTCGAAAGTGATCATGCCTTCCCAGGTGCCCTGACAGATCAGGGGCGTGGGATCGCTGGCGTGGCGCAGGTAGACCAGCAGGCACTGGAAGCGGGCGCTGCGCTCGGCGTCGGGGATCTCGGCCAAATCCGCCAGCAGTTTTTGCAGATTCTGCGCGTCACTGGCGCCGGGACCGGCGTAGCGGGCCGAATAGATACCGGGGGCGCCGTCAAGGGCGTCCACCTCCAGACCCGAGTCGTCGGCGATGGCCGGCAGGCCCGAATGGTGCGCGGCGTTACGAGCCTTGAGGATCGCATTTTCGACAAAGGTCAGGCCGGTCTCTTCCACATCGCCGGCGTTGAACTCGGACTGGGGCAGCACCTGCATGTCGATCCCGGCCAGCATCTGGTCGATCTCGCGCACCTTGCCCGGATTGTTACTGGCCAGCACGAGGCGCTGCATGTTCAGGCCCCCAGGGCTTCGCGCTGTTTGTCGATCAGCCGGTCGATGGCCTGTTTGCCGAGATCCAGCATGGCCTGCAATTCCTGCGGTGAGAAGGGCACGCCTTCGGCGGTACCCTGGATCTCGATGAACTTGCCTTCGTCGGTCATCACCAGGTTCATGTCGGTTTCACAATTGGCGTCTTCGGGGTAATCGAGATCCATGACCGGCGTGCCCTGGTAGACGCCAACGGATATGGAGGCGACATGGTTGATCAGCGGATCCTTTGTAATCTTTTTGGTTTCCAGCATATGGTTGATCGCATCCGCCAGGGCGACATAGCCGCCGGTGATCGAGGCGGTGCGGGTGCCGCCGTCGGCCTGGATCACGTCGCAATCGACGGTGATGGAAAACTCGCCCAGCGCCTTGAGATCCACCGCCGCGCGCAGCGAGCGGCCGATCAAGCGCTGGATTTCGACCGTGCGTCCACCCTGTTTGCCGCGTGCCGCCTCGCGGCCCATGCGGCTGCCGGTGGAACGGGGCAGCATGCCGTATTCGGCGGTAATCCAGCCCTGGCCCTGACCACGCAGAAAACCCGGCACCCGATCCTCGACACTGGCGGTGCAGATCACCTTGGTGTCGCCAAACTCGATCAATACCGATCCCTCGGCATGCTTGGTGTAGTGGCGGGTAATCTTGATATCGCGTAACTGATCGGGAGCTCGGCCGCTGGGTCGCATAATCTGGAATCTCTTCGCTTGAATGAGGCGGCAGTATAGCGCGTCCGGCTCTGTCCGTTAACGCCCTTTAAACAATCCAACGCAGAGGCGCGGAGGCGCAAAGGGCGCAGAGGACTTATCATTATGTGTCGAGAAACGGGTAAAAATTGAAACGCTGAAATATCAAAATTTCCAGGAAAGACAAATTTTTCTTTGCGTTCTCTGCGTCTCTGCGCCTCTGCGTTAAGATCTTTTCCGAACCTTATTTCATTTCGTCTTCGTAGGTCTTGATGGCGCGTTCGATCTCTTCGATGGCGCCATCCAGGGTGTTCACGTTGCTTTGGCGCTGGCTGGTCTGGCGGGGCCTGGGTTGCGGTTGCTGCAGGGAGAGGATGCGCGCGGCCACCACGCTGGTGTTGTCGCTGTAGGGATAGCTGGCCCGTTCGGCGCGCTCGGCCAGTTTTTCGATGCTGTCGCGCAGGTCGCTCGAGGCCAGGCCGGAGCCGATCAGGGCGTCGTCCAGCGGTTCCCAGAATCCGTCGGAGCATAACAGCAATACATCGCCTTCCTGCAGGGCGATACTGTTGCTGATGGTCACCTGGGGCTCGTCGGGATTGAGGCCGATGCACTGGGTGACGAAGTTGCGCATGGGGTGGCCCTGACGCTTGGAGAGGGGGATCCGTCCGGCCTGGTAGAGCTGTTCCACGTAGGAGTGATCCCGGGTGCGGTAGATCGGCAGGCCGTCGCGAAACAGATAGACACGGCTGTCGCCGACATGGGCCCACCAGGCCTGGCCATTTTGTATCAGGCTGAGCACCGCCGTGGTGCCGGGCGCCAGAGGCGGCGCCTGTTCCTGGCCGCTGAGCAGGACCGCGCGGTGGGCGCGGCGCAGCAATTCACGTAAAAAGCGGGGCGGATCCTCGGCCGGCAGCGGATGCAGTGCCAGTTCGGCTTCGATGGTGTCGACCAGGGCCTGGGCGGCGACGTCGCCGCCGGGGCGGCCGCCCAGGCCGTCGCCCAGGACCAGCAGCGCGCCCTGTTCACTGACAAAGGCGCCGAGGCGATCCTGGTTGATCTCCCGGTTGCCGAGGCGGCTGGTGCGTCCGATCTCCACCTGCATGGATCAGCCTTTTTCCAGCGTCGCGCCGGACGCCTCGCCGTTGTCCAACAGGGTCTGTAACTCATCCACCGACTGGGGCCGCAGCATCGGATCCACCTCCATGGCCCGGTCCACGGCGGCCAGCAGCCGCTGCGAGTAACTCTTTTTAAAGGCGTAGACTGCCGGGCGCAGGGTATCCTGTTCGCGGCGCTTGGTGGAGGAGGTCGGTGGCTGGCCGCTCATGCAGGTGCGCAGGGTGGCGCCGATGGCGTAGATGTCGGTCCAGGGGCCCACGTAGCCGCCGGGATCCAGCTGCTCGATGGGTGAATAGCCGGGGGTGACCACCTGGTTGGGCTGAAACTGGCGGGAGTGCATCATCTCGTGCACCGCGCCGAAATCGAGCAGCAGGGGCCGGCCGCCGGGACGCAGGTGAATATTGCCCGGTTTGATGTCCAGGTGCAGCAAGCCCCGGCTGTGAATATGTTGCAGGCCGTCCAGCAGGCCGTGGAATACGGTCAGAATAAAGGCCTCGCTCATGTTGCCCTTGTGTTTGAGGATATAGCCCTGCAGGTTCGCCCCGTCCTCGAACTCCATCACCATGTAGACCGTGCCGTGCTGACGGAAGAAGTTGATGACGTTGACGATATTGGGGTGTTTGATCGAGGAGAGGGTGCCGGCCTCCTGAAAGAACAGCCGTCGGCCGTGGGCGAGACGCTCGACGAAGTGCTCCTGCGAGGCGACCACGTCCAGTTCCTCGTTGCGTACCGCCAGCTTGCTGGGCATGTACTCCTTGATCACCACTTTCTGCCCGGTGCCGTCGGAGGCCAGGTAGACGATGCTGAAACCGCCGCCGCCGATGACGCGCTCGATGGTATAGCCGTCCAGGCGGGTGCCCCTGGGAAGTTCGTGAGTGATTCTGGCCATGTTGAATATCTGCCCCTGTCAGCCCTGCCAAGATTACCACACTCGCCGGCGGAGTGGATGGTCAACCCCGGCTGCTTGCTGTACGCTATCCTTATCGGCATCGACACCCAAATACATAAGTAAAGACATCGCTCATGGTCCATAGTATGACCGCCTTCACCCGCCAGCAGCAGACGGGTGAGTCCGGCGAATTCAGTCTCGAAATTCGTTCCGTCAACCATCGCTATCTCGATCTGAATCTGCGCCTGCCCGACGAGTTACGCGGATTCGAACCGTTGATCCGTGAGCAGGTGGCGCAGCGGGTGGCGCGGGGCAAGCTGGATATCACGCTGCGCTTTGAACCCCCGATCGCCGGCGAGACGCTGGATGTGGATTATGATCTGGTGGAAAAGCTGGCCAGCACCAGCCATGCCATCGACAAATACATCTATAATCCGGCTCCGGTCAATGCCCTGGATCTCATGCGCTGGCCCGGGGTGATCCGCAGCCAGAATGTGGACAGCGATCAGTTGCAACAGCGTCTGGGCGGACTGCTCGATGCGGCGCTGGATGATCTGCAGGCCATGCGCGGGCGCGAGGGCGACAAGCTGCGCGAGGCGTTGCTGCAACGTTGTGACGCCATCGAAGCGATCGTGACCCCGCTGGAACAGGCGCTGCCGACGATTCGCCAGGCCTGGCAGGACAAACTGCGGGCGCGCCTGGCGGCGCTCTCCCGGGAGCTGGACGAGGAGCGGCTGGAGCAGGAACTGGTGCTGCTGGCGCAAAAGGCCGATGTGGATGAAGAGCTGGATCGTCTGCGCATGCATCTGGGCGAGATCCGCGAGGTGCTGGATGCCGACCAGCCCGTCGGCCGGCGGCTCGATTTTCTGATGCAGGAGCTGCACCGCGAGGCCAACACGCTGGGGTCCAAGTCGGTGGACAAACGCATGACCCGCGCCTCGGTGGATCTCAAGGTGCTGATCGAGCAGATGCGCGAGCAGGTACAGAATATTGAATAACCCATCGGGGAAACACCTATGCCACTGACAGATAACTCACCCACCCTCGGCACCCTGTATGTGATCGCCGCCCCCTCCGGGGCCGGCAAGACCTCGCTGGTGGCGGCGCTGGTGGAGAGCACGCCCGATATCGATGTTTCCGTCTCGCACACCACCCGGCCCATGCGCCCCGGTGAGCAGGACGGGATCCATTACCACTTTACCGACGTGCCGACCTTCGAGCAGATGATCGAGGCGGGCCGCTTTCTCGAGCATGCCAGGGTGTTCGACAACTACTACGGCACCGCCATTGCCAGCATAGAACAGGAGCTGGACGCCGGGCGGGATGTGATCCTGGAGATCGACTGGCAGGGCGCGGCCCAGGTGCGCCGACAGGTCCCCGGTAGTGTGGGGATTTTCATTCTGCCCCCCTCGCGTGAGGCGCTGGAAGAGCGGCTGCGCGGCCGCGGCCAGGATCCCGACGAGGTCATCGCCCGGCGCATGCGCGATGCGGTCAACGACATGTCCCACTACGCCGAATTCGACTATCTGGTGTTTAACGATGATTTCGAGATCGCCCTGGCCGATTTGCAGAACATCGTTCTGGCCCACCGCCTGCGCTTCGAGGCCCAGTCACGGCGTCACGCCGAATCCCTCAAGCAGCTCCTGGCGGAGCAGTGACGAGGGACGAGGGACGAGGAGAGCCCCCCTTCTGCGCTCAGTGAGCAGGCCGGATATCGTGACGCGTGTCCGGAAATCGGGGAGGGGTAGGAAAACAGCCCCGGCAAACCCCCCGTCCTCCTCGTCACTCGGCCCTGTTTTTTATGTCTGGCGCCACCCCCGCCGGATGACTATAATGGTCGGTCCCTGAAGCATTGCCCGGCCGCGCCGCAGGGGGCGCGGCCCGAATCCCCGGAGTAAAATAATGGCACGTGTTACCGTAGAAGATTGTCTGGACAACCTCGAAAACCGCTTCGAGCTGGTACTGGTTTCCGCGCGTCGCGCCCGTCAGCTCGCCAATGGCCGGGATCCGCTGGTCGACCCGGAAAACGACAAGCCCACCGTCCTGGCGCTGCGCGAGATTTCCGAGGGGCTCATCGACAGCTCGATTCTGGATACGCCGGAGGTCATTGAGGACAATTTTGCCCCGCTGAGCGACGAACAGGCGGCCGCCGAGCTGGAAATGGCCGCTGAACTGGAATCCGGCAGTACCGGGATCGAAACCGGCACAGCCGAAACCGCTGAAGCGGAAAGTGACGAGGATGTCGATGTGGCCGCTGCCATCAAGGCCGCGCTGGGTGCCGAGCTGGGTAGCGACAGTGGTGAGGAGGAGGCCGAGAAACCGGCTTCCGGTGAAGCGTCATCAGAATCAGACGAAGAGGATCGCGGGTAATCGCTCGTCCACTTTCAGAGGTCACCCCCCCGCCGAACGAGGCATTTCGCATCAGGCATCTGTGCGAGATGCTCGATGAATACCTTGAGCCCGAACAGGTCGCCGAAGTCTACCAGGCCTACCTGTTCGGGGCCGAGGCCCACGACGGCCAGCACCGTCTCAGTGGCGAACCCTATATCACCCATCCCATTGCCGTTGCCCGCATCCTGGCGGAGCTGCGGGTCGATCACCTCAGCATCATGGCGGCCATCCTGCATGATGTGATTGAGGACACCAAGGTCCCCAAGGAGATGGTGGAAAAACGTTTCGGCAAGCATATCGCCGAACTGGTCGACGGCGTCTCCAAGCTTACCCATATTCATTTTGAAAACAAGGCCGAGGCGCAGGCGGAAAACTTCCGCAAGATGATGCTGGCCATGACCCGTGATATCCGGGTGATTCTGATCAAGCTCGCCGACCGGCTGCACAACATGCGCACGCTGGGTGTGATGCGCCCGGACAAGCGCCGGCGCATCGCCCGCGAAACCCTCGACATCTATGCCCCGATCGCCAACCGCCTGGGCATGAATAACGTGCGTCTGGAGCTCGAGGATCTGGGATTCAGTGCCCTGTATCCGCTGCGCAGCAAGATACTCGAAGAGGGATTGAAAAAGGCGCGCGGCAATCGCAAGGAGATCGTGGGCAAGATGGAGGAGACCATCAAATCCCGCCTGAAACAGGAAGGTCTGGTTGGCCGGGTCATCGGTCGCGAGAAGCATCTGTACAGTATTTACAAGAAAATGCGTGACAAGCATCTCTCCTTCAGTGAGGTAATGGATGTCTATGCGTTTCGCATCATCGTTGACAAAGTTGATGCCTGTTACCGGGTACTGGGGGCGATCCACAATCTGTATACGCCGGTACCGGGCCGCTTCAAGGATTACATCGCCATTCCCAAGGCCAATGGCTATCAGTCCCTGCATACGGTACTGATGAGTCCCTATGGTGTGGCCATCGAAGTGCAGATCCGTACCGAGGATATGCACAAGGTCTCGGAAGCGGGAATCGCCGCGCACTGGATGTACAAAACCAACGAAGGCATCAGCAACAATGCTCAGATGCGCGCCCGCCAGTGGTTGCACGAATTGCTGGAGATGCAGCAGAACGCCGGCAATTCCATCGAGTTTCTCGAACACGTCAAAGTCGATCTGTTTCCCGATGAAGTTTATGTCCTTACCCCGCATGGCGAGATCAAGGTGTTGCCGCGCGGCGCCACCGCCGTCGACTTTGCCTATGCGGTGCACAGTGATGTGGGTAATCAATGCGTGGCGGCCAAGATCGATCGCCGCCTGATGCCGTTACGGACCGTCCTGCTTAATGGTCAGACCGTGGAGATCGTCACCTCCAGGGGGGCGCAACCCAATCCGGCCTGGCTGGACTTTGTTACCACGGCCAAGGCCCGTTCCAACATCCGTGCTTATTTAAAAAACCTGCATATGGAAGAGGCCGTTCTTCTGGGGATGAGGCTGTTACACAAGAGCCTGGCCGCCCACGGTTTGTCACTGGATAATCTGGACGACGATCAGGTGAATGCGATGCTGACCGAGTTCGGTTTTGAGAGCATGGAGCAGATGTTCAGCGAGATCGGGTTTGGTAATCAGATGGCCATGGTCGTCGCACGGGTCCTGCTGGCCACCGAACAGGATGAGGTACATGATGATCAGGAGAAGGCCCAGGGCACCCCGCTGGCTATCAAGGGGACCGAAGGGACCGTGGTTACCTATGCCAAATGTTGTCGACCGATCCCCGGTGATCCGATCCTGGGTTTTGTGACCTCGGGACGGGGGATTGTAATCCACACCGAGGATTGCAAGAACGTGGCCGAATACCGCAATCGGCCGGAGAAGTGGATCGACGTCAAATGGGAAAAGGAGATCGAAGGCGAATTTCCCATCGATATCCGCATGCTGGTGCAAAACCTGCGCGGTGTATTGGCCAGGGTGGCCGCGAGTCTCTCCGAGATGGAAGCCAACATCGAAAACGTCACCATCGAGGAACGCGACGGTCTGCACTCCACGCTGAGTTTTACCGTCTCGGTTAAAAACCGCCAGCATCTGGCGCGCATCATGCGCCGCCTGCGCAAGCTTGAGATAGTGTCCCGCATTCATCGCCTGAAGCGATGAAGGTAAAGTTGGCAGTACCGGGTGCCCTTCGAGGCAGGTTCTGGATACCAGGAGTTACAGATACCTGGGATTTCGCCGGGACTGATTTTATATCACCCCTCCCCGGCCCTCCCCTTCCAGGGGAGGGGGACCTTGCTATTAGCACGGTCAGTTCCCCCTCCCGCAGGGAGGGGGTTAGGGGGAGGGGATATAAAAACGATACTACAAACTGACGACTGCCAACTTGATTCTCAGTTATCGTAGTCTTGAAAAGAAAAACAGTATTGGAGCTTTATTATGCCTCGCGAAATTGTTCATACCGACAACGCCCCGGCCGCCATTGGCCCCTATTCCCAGGCGGTGAAGGTCGACAACACCGTGTATTTGTCCGGCCAGATTCCGTTGATCCCCGAGAGCATGGAGCTGTTGGGTGGTGACATCAATGGCCAGATTCGCCGGGTGTTTGATAACCTCGCTGCCGTCTGCCAGGCCGCCGGAGGCAGTCTCAATGACATCGCCAAGCTGAATATCTTTTTGACCGATCTGAGTCACTTTCCGACGGTGAACGAGATCATGAGCGAGTACTTCGCCGAACCCTATCCCGCGCGCGCGGCTATCGGTGTCGCCTCGCTGCCCAAGGGGGCGGAGGTGGAGATGGATGCCATTATGGTTCTGGCAGAGTAACGATTTGTGATCGGCCCTGTTTGGGCCGCCGTGGCGAAACAATAAAACAGGGACGTTTGACTTAACCCAGGGCCTGCTTCATGGATGAACCGTTCAGCGCGTGCTCAGCCCCATGGTATAGTCATCTGCCATGATCATGCCCATTGCTTCCGCGACTGAATTGACCCGCCTCAAGGGCGTCGGTCCGAAAATGGCCGAGCGATTTGCCCGTCTTGGGATCGATTCAGTGGAGCAGTTGCTGTTTCATCTTCCCCTGCGCTATGAAGATCGCACCCGGGTAACGCCACTGGGCGCCTTGCGTGCGGGTATGCACGCGGTGATTCAGGGCGAGGTGCAGCTGAGTGAAATCAAGTTCGCCCGCCGCCGGATGTTGCTGGTACGCCTCAGCGATCGCACCGGCTTTATCACTTTGCGCTTTTTTCATTTCAACGCCCGACAGCAGGAAAACCTGGCGCGGGGCAACCGGGTGCGCGCCTATGGCGAGGTGCGCCGGGGCAGCGGCGGTCTGGAGATGGTGCATCCCGAGTTCAGCGTGATCGAGACGGATGCCGCGCCGGTGGCGGAAACGGGGCTGACGCCGGTGTATCCGACCACCGAAGGGTTGCATCAGCTGACCCTGCGCAATGCCCTGCAACAGGCCCTGGCCCTGTTACGTACCGATCGGTTGTCGTTGCCGGAGCTGTTGCCGGCCGGGTTGCTGGCGGCCGATGAGCTGCCAGATCTCAAGCAGGCGCTGCTGTTCGTGCATCAGCCGCCGCCCGAAACCGATCTGGATGAGCTACTCGAGGCGCGCCATCCGGTGATGCAACGGTTGATCCTTGAGGATCTGCTCGCGCATGTGTTGAGTCTGCGCCAGTTACGCCAGCGCAGCCGGACCCATCAGGCGCGCCCCCTGTCGATTCGCAGCGAGCTGGGGGATCGCTTTCTTCGGGCCTTGCCGTTTGCACTGACCGCGGCCCAGCAGCGGGTGGTGGCGGAGATCGAAACGGATCTGGGGCAGGCGGTCCCCATGCAGCGTCTGGTGCAGGGCGACGTGGGCTCGGGCAAGACGGTGGTCGCGGCGCTGGCGGCACTGGCGGCCGTGGCCTCGGGCTGTCAGGCGGCGATCATGGCGCCGACCGAAATCCTCGCCGAACAGCATTATCACAACTTCGCCGCCTGGCTGGCGCCGCTGGGTATCGAGGTGGCCTGGCTGTCGGGCAAGGCGAAGCAGGGCGAACGGCGGGCGGCGGGCGAGGCGCTGGCCTCGGGGCAGGCGGCCGTCGCGGTGGGGACCCACGCCCTGTTTCAGGAGGCGATACAGTTTCGGGATCTGGCGCTGGTGATCATCGATGAGCAGCACCGTTTCGGGGTCCATCAACGGCTGGCCCTGCGCGAGAAGGGGCGCCGGGACGATGATGTGTTGCCCCACCAGCTGATCATGACCGCCACGCCCATCCCGCGCACCCTGAGCATGGCGGTCTATGCCGATCTGGACTGCTCGGTTATCGACGAGTTGCCGCCGGGGCGTCAGCCGGTGGAGACGGTGGTGTTGCCCGACAGCCGCCGGGATGACGTGGTGGAACGGGTGCACCGGGCCTGTCAGCAGGGCAACCAGGTCTACTGGGTCTGCACCCTGATCGAGGAGTCGGAGGCGCTGCAGTGCCAGGCGGCGGAAGAGACCGCGCGGTTGTTGCAGGCGGCGTTGCCGGATGTGCGGGTCGGTCTGGTGCACGGGCGGCTCAAGGCGCCGGACAAAGAGGCGATCATGGCCCGCTTCAAGGCCGGCGAGCTGGATCTGCTGGTGGCCACTACGGTGATCGAGGTGGGGGTGGATGTGCCCAACGCCGGGTTGATGATCATCGAAAACGCCGAGCGTCTGGGCCTGGCCCAGTTGCATCAGTTGCGCGGCCGGGTGGGCCGCGGTGGCCAGGCAAGCGTCTGTGTCCTGATGTATCATGGGGCGCTTTCCGCCAATGCCCGGGAACGGCTGGCGGTGATGCGCAACAGCAACGACGGTTTTGAGATTGCGCGCAAGGACATGGAATTGCGCGGTCCCGGTGAAGTGCTGGGGACGCGGCAGACCGGGTTGTTGCAACTGAAGATCGCCGATCTGCAACGTGATGAAGCGCTGATGCCGAAGGTCGTGAGTTTGAGTGATCAATTACTGAAGCAATACCCCGGGGCCGTTCAGCCGCTGATTCAGCGCTGGGTGGGGCAGGCCGTGCGTTATGGCAGTGTGTGATCCGCGGACGCTGGTATGAGACGTTGCCCGCACACCTTTTGCGAACCGGTCTGGCGTTATCGGCAGCAGCTGCTCTCACCCCTGCCGGCGATCCGGGCGTGGTTGTTTGATAACGGCTCCCTGACCCGGCGGCTGCAACACGCCTGTGACGGCGAATTTCGGGTCGAGGTGGTGGCGCAGGAGTGGCAACGGCCGCTACTCAACGAGCGTCGCCGACTGGCGCTGCCGGCCCGGCGGCTGGCGCTGGTGCGGCAGGTCTATCTCTATTGTGACGACGTGCCCTGTGTGTTTGCCCGCACCATTATGCCCCGGCAGACCCTGAGCGGGGCCGAGCGCCATCTGGCGGTACTGGGGAATCGGCCGCTGGGCGCACTGCTGTTCGCCGATCCGCGCATGCACCGCGAGCCGTTGGAGTTTACCCGCCTGCAAAGCGGCGAACGGCTGTTTGCCGAGGCCGTGCAACGCCTGGCGAGTCCGCCGCCGGCGATCTGGGGACGTCGCTCGGTCTTCTACCTGGCCGCCAAGCCCCTGCTGGTAAACGAGATATTCCTGCCGGGAATTGAAAAACTGTGAACTTCATCTTTGACATAATCTGATATCTCTTCCCATAGCAGTATTGTTACAATCCCGTATCAGGCCAGACACAACACCCGCGACCGAGGTTGAATGAGACCGTTATTGCCGGCGATCAAGCGCGAGATGATTCGCGAGCGTTTGTATCAATACTCTCTGCTGATGCGCCTGCATCGCCCGATCGGCATTTTTCTGCTGTTGTGGCCGACCCTGTGGGCGTTGTGGATCGCCGCCGGGGGCTTTCCCCGCCCGGGGGTCTTTGTGGTGTTTGTGCTCGGGGTGCTCCTGATGCGCTCCGCCGGTTGTGTGATCAACGATTATGCGGATCGTCACTTTGATCCTCACGTGGCGCGGACCCGGGAGCGGCCCATCGCCAGCGGCCGGGTGACGCCCCGCGAGGCACTGGGCCTGTTCGCGGCGCTTTGCGTGCTGGCGTTTTTGCTGGTGCTGAGCATGAACCGGCTGACAATTTATCTCGCGTTTGTCGGGGTGGCGCTGGCCGCGATCTATCCATTCACGAAGCGTTACACCCATCTGCCGCAGGTGGTGCTGGGTATGGCCTTCGGCTGGGCGATCCCCATGGCCTTTGCCGCCCAGGCGGGCGAAGTGCCGAAGGTGGCCTGGCTGCTGTTTGTGATCAATGTGGTCTGGTCAGTGGCTTATGACAGTATGTATGCCATGGCCGATCGTGACGAAGATCTCAAGATCGGGGTCAAGTCCGCCGCTATTCTCTTTGGCGATGCGGACCGTTTCATCATCGGCCTGCTGCAGGGGCTGATGTTGCTGGGACTGGTCTTGCTGGGGCGGGAGCTGGCGCTGGGCACACCTTACTACCTGGGGCTGGCGGTGGCGCTGGGGCTGGCGGTGTATCAGCAATATCTGATCCGGGATCGGCGCCCCGCCGAGTGTTTCCGGGCCTTTCTCAATAACCACTGGCTGGGCGCTGCCGTCTTCGCCGGTCTGTTTATGGCATATATATAGTAGGTAAATCGGGACGACGGCAGGTATACACTGTAATTTCGCCTGTTATATCTATAAACTACAATAAGTTAGATTGTGTATTTTGAGTATAATATTAAAAATTATTGCTAACAGGCCGATTCATTGAAGATTCGGATTCGTCGGCATGGATGCCAGATTCTGAAATAGGGGGTGTACCCTGTTCGGGTGGTTGAAAAAATCCAGCGCAACGCCGGGTCTGGCCGGGGTGCATTTCTCTGATCGCGGAATTGCCGTGGCGGTGGTCCGTTATCACGCACAGCAGCCGGTGCTCAGCTATTGCGAATTCGCGTCGGCCAGTAATGCCGAGCGCCCGCAGGTGCTGGCGCGGTTGCTGGCGCAGGAGGGCCTGGCGGGGATGCGGGTCAGTACGCTGCTGGATGTCGGCGAGTTTGATCTGCAACTGATCGAGGCACCGGACGTGACCGCCGAAGAGCTGCGGGCGGCGGTGCGCTGGCGCATCAAGGACCGGCTGGATTATGCCCTCGATGAGGCGGTGCTGGATGTGTTCCCCATCCCCGGCCAGCAGGAACGGGGACGTCCGCCCATGGTGTATGTGGTGGCGGCGCGTCAGGCACAGGTGAAGCGCTATATTGATTTGCTGGAGAACGCCGGCGCGGATCTCTGTTGCGTGGATATTCCCGAGCTGGCGCAGCGCAACCTGGCTGTCCGACTGAACGAGGACGCCCGCGGCGTGGCGATGTTGTCGCTGGGCCCGGATGCCGGGCTGCTGACTCTCACCTGTGACGGGGTGTTGTATCTGGCCCGGGAGATTGATGTGGGGTACCGCGCCCTGGAGAGTGCCGCGCCGCCCCCGGAGGGGAAAGCCGGCGGTCTGCAACTGGCCGAGAATCTGTTACCGGATCAGCGCCGCGCGCTGGAAACCCTGGTACTCGAGGTCCAACGCTCGCTGGATTATTTTGAAAGCCATTTCGGCCTGGCACCGATCGGGCATCTGGTGATCGCGCCGACCCCGATGCCCGTTCCCGCCATGCTCGATTACATGGGTGAAAACCTTGGCGTGGCGGTCAGGCAACTGGAGCTGGCCGATATTGTGGACGTCGAGCAGACCACGGATCGGAGCCTGCAGGCCGAATGCCTGCTGGCTATTGGTGCGGCCTTGCGGGGGGTCGAAGCATGAGCGTGCATCAGCA
The DNA here is from genome assembly GCF_004366735.1 of Thiohalophilus thiocyanatoxydans. GTDB lineage: Bacteria > Pseudomonadota > Gammaproteobacteria > UBA6429 > Thiohalophilaceae > Thiohalophilus > Thiohalophilus thiocyanatoxydans. Next base: position 466,834 of record NZ_SOQX01000001.1, read on the forward strand.
GATCAATCTTTATCAGGATATCTTCCGGGAGCAGACGGTACAGGTCTCGGCCCGCCAGGTCTCGTTGCTCGTGCTGTTATTGATCGGGGTGTTGGCGCTGGTATCCGCGGGAATGTACTGGCAGCAACAGGGCTTGCAGGAACAGCTGGTAGCGCGAGAGCAACAAAAGGCGGATCTGGAGGAGCAGCTGGCGGTATTTCGTCAGCAGCTGCAAGCCGAAAAGGGCGATCAGGCGTTGCAGGAATCGGTGGATGCCCTGAACAGGGAGCTGTCGACCAAGCAGCGAGTTTTGCAGGCTCTCTCCGGTCAGCGTTTTGGCAATAGCGAGGGTTTTGTCGAGCAGTTGAGCGGCCTGGCGCGCCAGCGTATCGAGGGGCTATGGCTGACGGAACTGGTGATTCGTCGTGGCGGGACCCGGCTGGACATGCAAGGCCGGAGTCTGAAGCCCGAATATGTGCCGAACTATTTACAGAAGCTTTCCGCCGAGCCGATCTTTGCCGGGACCGATTTCGAGAATCTGGTTATCCGGCGCAACGAGGATCATCCCGGACAGCTGGACTTTCAGCTGCAGAGCAAAACGGGGCGGGGTGACGGCAAATGACCCGGCTTCTGCAACAGTGGGCCAAACGGTTCAATGCCCTGAGCCAGCGCGAGCGAATCATTCTGGCGATCGCCGCGGTGGTCGTGGTGGGCATTTTATGGCTGGAATTCATTTATCTGGCACAGGCCGGGGCCGGCAAGGCGATCAGAACCCGGATTGAGGCGGCGGATTCGGAGATCATCGCGCTGAATCAGCAGATTACCGCGTTCAGTGAGGAGGCCGAACAGGATCCCGATCGGGCCAACCGGCGGCGCGAAAAGAAACTGCGCGAGCAACTGGCCCGGGTGGACGAACAGCTGGAGGCACAAATGGGCGGATTGATCAGTCCGACCCAGATGGCGCAGGCACTGGAGGCGGTATTGACGCAAAAAACCGATCTCGAGTTGATCGGGGTGCGCAATCTGCCTATCCAGCCGTTGCTGGAACTGCCGTCCGACGCGGAGCGCCAATCTGCCGAGTCGGGCGTCTATCGCCATGCCATGCAGATTGAATTCAGCGGCACATATCTCAGTACCCTGGATTACCTCAAGGCATTGCAGGAGCTGGATTGGGATTTTTACTGGGACAGCCTGCAATTACAGACCGAGTCGTACCCGGTTTCGAAAGTCACCCTCACGGTGCATACACTGAGTCTGAAAGAGGGCTGGATCGGTGTTTAACAAGACGGGCCGAATCGTGTTGTTGTGGATCATGGCCGGGGTGATGGTTCCCGCCGCCGCGCAGCTGGATGATCCGACCCGGCCGCCGGGTTACCGTCTGCCGGGTGGCACGCAGACGGGACCGAGCTGGCATGTGAATACGATCAAGATCGGTGAGCGTGAGCGCATCGCCATCATCAACGGCAAACGCGTCCGGGTTGGTGACAGCGTCGATGGTGCCAGGGTAATGGATATTCAGCCGGGTCATGTGCGCCTGCGTTACAAACAGGAAGTGATCGCCATCCGTCTGGTGCCGGAGACCATTCATAAACAGTTTCGCTAAAACAGAGCAACCGTATTGAGTCGAGTCATGATAAAAGAATTGAAAATCATCATCCTAACCGGGCTGGTAATGAGCCTGTCCGCCTGCGCGGGCAATCAGCAGCGCCCGCCGGCGACACTCGAATCCATCGATGCGGCGCTCGACGAGGCGGGGGCGGGCCCCGACGAACGACGCGAAAAGGCGCCGGCCAGTATCAGTGACGCCCTGTTGCCGGAGTTCAATCTGTCGTTGCCGGACAGCACCGGGATCGACACCGAGCCGCGTTTTGATATCAAGGTAAACCGCGCGGATGCGCGCCGCTTTTTTATGGAGCTGGTCTCCGGTACGCCACATAACATGGTAATGCATCCCGATGTGGAAGGTCGCATTACCCTGGATCTGAAAAATGTCACTGTCGCCGAGACGATGGAAGTGGTGCGCGATGTTTACGGGTATGATTATCAAGAGACCCGCAGCGGCTTCAAGGTGTATCCCAACACCATGACCTCGCGCATTTTCAAGCTGGACTATCTGGATATCAAGCGCAAAGGGGTTTCCAACCTGCGAGTCAGTTCCGGCCAGGTGACTGAACAGGCCCCCAGTACCGGGACCGGGCGAACCGGCGGGTTGTCCGGTTCCGGGGTCGGTAACACCGGTGGCAACATCAATCAGCCGGGGGGGCAGCGCAGTAACCTCTCGGGCAGTTCCATCAATACCGAATCCGAATCCGATTTCTGGAAGGATATGAAAAGCGCGATTCAGACCATTGTCGGGAATAAAGACGGCCGTAATGTGGTGGTGAATGCCCAGTCGGGTATCGTGGTCGTCAATGCCATGCCCACGGAACTGCGGGCGGTGGAGCGCTTTATCAATTCCACCCAGGAGGTGGTGCAACGCCAGGTGATTCTGGAAGCCAAGATCATCGAGGTGGAGCTCAACGACAGTTTCCAGACCGGCATCAACTGGTCGGCCCTGCATGATACCGCCAGTAACAGGTTTCAGGCCAACCAGACCGGCGGCGGCAGTATCTTTGGCGGTTCGAACGTCGCCAATACGTCCGGTAGTTCCGGTGACCTGGACCCCGGCAACCTCGATCAGATCGAAGGCTCAGCCGCCTCGGCCTTTGGCGGGGTTTTCTCCATGGCCTTGAATATCGGTAATGATTTTGCCGCGTTTATCGAGCTGCTAAAGACCCAGGGTGATGTGCAGGTGCTCTCCAGTCCCAAGGTGTCGACTATTAATAATCAAAAAGCGGTTATCAAAGTCGGCGAAGACGAATTCTTTATTACCGATGTGGCTTCCAATACGGACATCACGACGGGGACCTCGACGACCAGCAACAACGTGGAATTGACACCGTTCTTTACCGGCGTGGCGCTGGATGTGATCCCGCAGATCAGTGATGAAGGCAATATTATTTTGCACATCCATCCCTCGGTCAGCACGGTCACCGAAAAAACCAAAAACATCGGTATCTCCTCGTCGCAAAGTTTCAGCGTGCCGCTGGCAATCAGCACCATCCGGGAGTCGGATAGTATCATTCGCGCACGCAGTGGCCAGGTAGTGGTGATCGGCGGGCTGATGCAGGATTCGGTCAGCGATGAGGACGCTTCCGTTCCCGTGCTGGGTGATTTGCCCCTGATCGGGGGGCTGTTCCGCCATACCCGTGAAGTCACCCGCAAGAGTGAACTGGTGATCCTGCTCAAGCCCGTTCTGGTAGAAGGCGACCAGACCTGGTCGGATGCGGTGCGTTCCTCGCAGGATCGGATCAAGAATATACGTAACCGACGCTAAGCCGGATCGTATGAGTACGATATTATGATGTATCTGCAACATTTCGGCCTTCGCGAAGCACCCTTTTCGCTTACCCCGGATACGTCGTACTTCTTCGCTTATGGTCATTACGCGGATGCGTTGAATACCCTGCTGGTAGCGCTGCGCGGTGGCGAGGGGTTTATCAAGGTGGTCGGTGAAGTCGGTACCGGCAAAACCCTGCTGTGTCGCAAGCTGCTCAATACCGTGGACAAGGATTTTGTCACGGCCTACATTCCCAATCCGATGGTAACGCCCTCCGGTCTGCTGGCCGGTCTGGCTTCGGAACTGGGCGTCACCCTGTCCAACCGGCCTTATGGGCAGTATCAGTTGCAGAAGCTGATCAGCGATCGCCTGATTGAGTTGACCGGTGAAGGCAGTAAAGTGGTGCTGTGTCTGGATGAGGCTCAGGCCATGCCAACCGATACCCTGGAGACCCTGCGCCTGTTGACCAACCTGGAGACGGAAAAATACAAGCTGATGCAGGTGGTACTGTTTGGTCAGCCGGAACTGGATGAACGGCTGAATACCCGGCAGGTTCGTCAGCTTAAACAACGCATTACCTTCTCCTACCGACTCGAACCGATTGATCGTGACGGTCTGGATTCGTATGTATCGCACCGACTGGTTGTCGCCGGCTATCAGGGCGGTGCCCTGTTTGAACATCGGGCGATGCAGACATTATATAAATGCAGTCGAGGGATTCCGCGCTTGATCAATATTCTCTCCCACAAGGCAATGATGGCCGCTTACGGACGGGGCGACACGACGATCGGAGAACGGCATATGCGGATGGCCGTCAAGGATACCGAGGATACCCAGTTGTCGCGGCCGCCAAGGCGCTGGCCCTGGTGGCTGGCGGCCGGCGTCGTGGCCGCGGCGGTGCTGTTTTACTGGCAGGGTGACAAGATGCCGGGAGTCAGTTTATGAGTCTGATCAATCAGATGCTCAAGGATCTGGAGAATCGTCGCGCCGAAGCGGTGGAGTCACCGGACAGCCCGTTAAAAGGGGTGAATCGTTACAACGTCGCGCGCCGGGGCTCGCCCTATCTGTTGTATGCGCTGGGGGGGCTGTTGCTGGTTCTGGTGGCGCTGGTTGGGTTTTTAGGCTGGGCCTATCTCAATCCGCCGCAGCCCGGGGCTTCCACGCCGCCGGTGGCCGCCGCAATGCCCGCCCCGGCGGAAGCACCACAAACACCGCCCGGCAGTGATACGCCACCGGTCAAGACGCCGCTGGTAAAGGCAGAGCCCGAACCCCGGTCCGAACCCGAGCCCGAATCCAGGTCTGAACCCGAGCCCAGATCCGAGCCCAAACCCGAGCCCGAGCCCGAGCCCAAATCCGAGCCCGAGCCCGAGCCCAAATCCGAGCCCGAGCCCGAGCCCAAATCCGAGCCCAAATCCGAGCCCGAGCCCGAGTCCGGGGTTACCGCCAGGGCGCCGGCGTCGCCCGGGCCGGCGAAGCAGAAGACGGAAGAGCCCGCTGTTTCCGCGACACAGGCCGGGCAGGATGACGGGCCGGTTAACAAACGTGACCGGCCGATGAGTGACGAACAGCGTGCCGAGCTGGCCTATAAGAAAGGCTATCAACGGGTTAGCCGGGACCAGCGCGAGGCCGGTGAGCGTTATCTGCGTGAAGCTTTGGCGCACTATCGGCGTCATCACGGGGCGCGGGAGCTGTTGGCCAGTCTGTATATCAAGAGTGGACGATATGTGGAAGCCGGGACGCTGTTAAAAGAGGGACTCGCGCTGGCACCGGGACACGCGTTGTTTGCCAAGCTGTATGCGCGGGTTATGCTCCAGCAGGAGAAGCCGAACCAGGCGATCGCCATACTGGAACAGCAGCCGCCGATGCCGGGGGTAGACAGTGAGTATCACGCGCTGCTGGCGGCGCTCTATCAACGGACGGATCAGCATCTCAAGGCGGCAGCCACTTACCGGGATATACTTCGGGTGAATCCCCGTCAGGGTAGCTGGTGGATTGGATTGGGGATCTCCCTGGAACAGCTGGAGAAATATAACGAGGCGCGTGCCGCGTATCAGCGCGCAAAAGATCGCACCCAGCTGACAGAAAACCTTAAAGAGTATGTCGACAAACGGCTGGCCGTCCTGGCCAATGCCGGAGGGTAAAATTTCAGACTTCCTGTGATTGCTGTGTAGCTCCGGCTGCGGGGCTGTTCTATAATTGCGGGCAAGCCCCTTGCCCTTGCTTGCCATGTTGAAAATCAGAACTTTCATCGCCGGATTGCTGGCCTTCATCGTGTTTCCGTCACTGGTGACGGGGCCCGTGCTGGCCGGCGAACAGGGCAACGGGTATCTGCCCCAGTTTCGCCTGCACATGGATCAAAACGCCCGGGACTCATTGCCGGGCGTAACCGACTTCGAACAGGAACCGATTCTGGTGCCCCGTCTGAACAGTTTCGATCCGGCCGATCCGGTGACGGAGTCGCGCCGCCCGGCGCAGTCAGTGCAGCAGTATGATGCACGACTGTTTTATCCGGTCAGTGGCATTCACGGAATGTCGCTGGATCTTGGCGTCAATATCAAGTATCTCAATGGCGTGGGCCGTTCTTCCCGGGATGGCGGGGCGATGGCGATTCATAATTTCAATCAGGCTATCCCGATGTTCCATGCCACGGCGCTGTTCGATTTGCCCTTCGATGGGCTCTCCGCCTCCCTGGAAGGGAGCCATCGGGACACGGAACAGACCCATGCTTTCGATTACAAGGCCAAGCTGGAATACAAATGGAATCGGGGGCTGGGCCTGGAAGGGGGCTGGCGGCATCAGCAATACTCCCTGGAGGCCGAGCAGACCGCAACCCGCCTGGACTATGAATCCCGGGGACTCTTCCTCGATCTGTTCATGGACTTCTGAACCAGCCCTTCTTTCTCTGAATACCCTGGAAGTCTTTCACCGCAGAGGCGCGGAGGGCGCAAAGCTTGATTGTGCGGCGGCCTTCGCCATCGAACAGGCCGTGTGACTTCATTAGCCGCACTGGCAAAGTTCCCATTACCCGATCACCCCGCGCAGGGTGGAGCAAGCGCGGCGGTTCCATCTGAACCGGCAAATCGGGAAGCGTTGCGTCTTGATCCAGACTACCGAGTCAATGGACGGGTATTCAAAACATTTGTTTAGCGTGGAGAGTCTGCCCGGGCGACGGCGATGACGGTGATCGATTCGGCTCCCGCCCGGCGCAGGCAACGGGCCAGCTCGTTGACGGTGTGACCGCTGGTGACCACATCATCGATGATCCCGATGGCGCGGCCACGCAAATCGGCGTCGGTGTAGAAGGCCTGGCGCAGATTGCGCCGTCGCTGTTCCAGCGCTAGCCGGCTCTGGGCTTCGGTGTGCCGCCGGCGATGGGTGTGTCGGGTCAACAGCGGCAGACCGCACTGGCGGGCGATAAAACGGCCGATCTCCAGTGACTGATTGTAGCCGCGTTCCCGCAGGCGCCGCGGGTGCAGGGGAACCGGCAGCAGTGCGTCGAGCGACTGCAGCCGGGCCGCCGGCAGGCTCTGGCCCAGCAGCACGCCGAGCAGGCGGGCATACGGCAGCCGCTGCTGGAACTTGAGACGGGTGATGAGCTGATCGAGCGGCGGGGCGTAGATAAAGGGAATCAGGCTGTGCTGGTAAACCGGCGGGTGGCTCAGACAGTGTCCGCACAGGATCTGGCCCGGTGCGGTCGGCAGGGCGCAACGCCGGCAGGCGTGCTGATTGCGGGGCAAGAGGGTGAAACAGGCCGGACAGAGGGGGGAGTCCCCGGTCAGGGGGGTGTGACAGAGCCAGCAGCCCGGCCGAAAAAGATCGAAATTTAACCAGTTGTTCACTTTGCGCATCCTTGCGAGTTGACACCGACAGCAGGGTGTCTATCATGCCATTCCCTGTTCCAGTCTAGCCGAGCATTCACCCGCATGGAATCCGAGCCTACCCGTTCCAGCCATTTTTTCAGCGCCGGCAGTTGCCAGCGCATGGCGCGGCTATTCAATCTGGGCAATGTGATCGCCGTGGCCCCCGGGCTGGTCATGGCGCCCTGGATCCTGCTCGGGGATCCGCCCCATATGACCCTGATTTTCATGTTTATCCTGATGGTGGTTCCACCGATCCTGTGGTTCGGTGTCTCCATTGCCATCTATACCATCGCCCGCCATCATCCCAATGAGCGAGTCGGCCATTACACCCAGCAGGCCGCGTACCGCTTTTACGGGGCCTTCGGCATTGTGATACCCGTGGGCACTTTTTATGGCACCCAGTGGCAGCTGTGGATCATGACCGGCGGGATTGTCGCGCTGATTCTGATCCCCTGGTCACTCTGGGATCTGCACCGCATTCAACAAGAACCCTGGCAAGACACGTACGGGGAAGGGGAGACGCAATGACACAAACCGCTACCGCCATCGACAATAACCTGCGTCACGACTGGCAGGTCGGGGAGATCGACAGCCTGTTCAACCTGCCGTTCAATGATCTGCTGTTTCACGCCCAGCAGCTGCATCGCCACTATTTCGATCCCAACCAGGTACAGGTCAGCACCCTGCTGAGTATCAAGACCGGCAAGTGTCCGGAGGATTGCGGCTATTGCCCGCAGAGCATTCGTTACGACACCGGGCTGGAAGTCGAGCCGCTGATGCCCCTGGACGAGGTGATCGAATCGGCCAAGGCCGCCAAAGCCAATGGCTCCAGCCGCTTCTGCATGGGCGCGGCCTGGCGCAGTCCCAAGGATCGGGATCTGGAACCGGTGATCGACATGGTCAGGGCGGTCAAGGATCTGGGCCTGGAGACCTGTCTGACGCTGGGCATGTTGACCGAGAGCCAGACCCGACGCCTCAAGGAAGCCGGCCTCGATTATTACAATCACAATCTGGATACCTCGCCGGAATACTACGGTGAGGTGATCACCACCCGCACCTACCAGGATCGCCTCGATACGCTGGAGCACGTGCGCAATGCCGGCATGCATGTCTGTTGCGGCGGCATTCTGGGTATGGGTGAGAGCCGTTATGACCGCGTTCGCCTGATGCAGCAACTGGCCAACCAGCCGCAGCATCCCGAAAGCGTGCCGATCAACATGCTGGTGCGCGTGGAGGGGACGCCGCTGCAGGAAGCCGAGGATTTCGATCATCTCGAGTTTATCCGCAGCATCGCCGTGGCACGGATCCTGATGCCACAATCCTACGTGCGTCTATCAGCCGGGCGTGAAGAGATGTCCAATGAAATGCAGGCGCTCTGTTTTCTGGCCGGGGCCAACTCGGTCTTCTACGGTGAAAAACTGCTGACTACTCCCAACCCCGGCGCCGACCACGACCAGCAACTGTTCGACAAACTCGGCATCCAGGCCATCTAGAGAGGATGGATGATCAACGCGGAGGTCGCAGAGGCGCAGAGACGCGGAGTAATAAATTTTGAAAAGGCTGATAAAGTTTCGAATGAAGTCACCAGGCCTGAAATCGAATCCAAATAGTAAGTAACTATTTTTCTCTGCGCCTCCGCGTCTCCGCGAACTCTGCGTTACTTTCCAGGGAATCTAAAAAATGATAGATACTGTGAAATTACAACAGTCTCTGGAAGCGCGCCGGGCGCGGCATTTGTATCGCTCGCGGCAGGTGCTGGAGGGGCCGCAGGGGCCGCGGGTGGTGATCGACGGACGGGAGTATCTGAACTTCTGCAGTAATGATTACCTGGGTCTGGCCAACCATCCTGAAGTCGTACAGGCATTCAAACGCGGGGTCGACGAATTTGGCGTCGGCAGCGGTGCGGCGCATCTGGTAACCGGCCATGCCCGGTCCCATCATCAACTGGAAGAAGAGCTGGCCGGGTTTGTTGGCCGGCCGCGGGCGCTGCTGTTTTCCACCGGTTACATGGCCAACCTCGGGGTGGCCAGTGCCCTGCTCGGGCGCAAGGATGCCATATTCGAGGATCGGATTAATCACGCCTCGCTGCTCGATGCGGCGCAGCTGTCCGGCGCCCGGCTGCAACGTTACCGGCATGCCGGGATCGAACATCTGCAGCAGCTGGTTGAAAATAACCCCTCGCCTGACAAGCTGATCGCTACCGATGGCGTGTTCAGCATGGACGGCGATCTGGCGCCGTTGCCGGCGCTGGCCCAGGTAGCGCGGCAGCACGGCGCGTGGCTGATGGTGGATGATGCCCACGGACTGGGGGTGATCGGGGCAACCGGCCGGGGTTCCCTGGAGCAGTTCGGCCTGGGCATGGCGGAGGTGCCGATCCTGGTCGGGACGCTGGGCAAGGGCTTCGGGACCTTCGGTGCGTTTGTCGCCGGTGAGGCAGCGTTGATCGAAACCCTGATTCAGGAGGCACGCAGTTATATCTATACCACGGCGTTGCCACCGGCGGTGGCCGAGGCCACCCGGACCAGTCTGCAGCTGGTGCAGCGCGAGAGCTGGCGACGGGAAAAACTGCAGGCGTTGATCGCGCAGTTTCGTAGTGGTGCCGCGCAGCTGGGGTTGCAGCTGGGTGAATCATCCACGCCGATCCAGCCGTGGATCGTCGGCGACACCGAACAGGCCGTGCAGCTCAGCGAGAAGCTGAAACAACAGGGGATTCTGATCAGTGCCATTCGCCCGCCCACGGTCCCGCAAGGGACGGCGCGTCTGCGGATCACCTTCTCGGCCGCCCACGAGGCGGCGGATGTGGATCACCTGCTGGGTGTGATCGCCGGGGTGCGCTAGATTATGGACAGCGTCGCGCCGTTGCATGTGAGCCGAACCGGCGAGGGACCGGATCTGGTGTTGTTGCACGGCTGGGGAATGCATAGCGGTATCTGGCACGATCTGATCGGCCCGTTGCAGTCGCATTTTCGGCTGCATCTTGTGGATCTGCCGGGTCATGGGCAAAGCCAACAGGTCGATGGGACGTTTGATCTCGACCGGCTGGCCGGGATGATCTGGCAAAGCGTCGCGCCGCAATTGCAGGGGCCGGCCGTCTGGCTGGGCTGGTCCCTGGGCGGGATGGCGGCGTTGCAGATCGCGTTAGACCATCCCGAACAGACGCGCGCGCTGGTGCTGGTGGCCAGTACCCCGCGTTTCAGTCAGGCCGCTGACTGGCCGCATGCGATGTCCATGTCGTTGCTTGATACCTTTGCCGAACAACTGGCCGAGGATTATCAGCCAACCCTGCAGCGTTTTCTGGCCTTGCAGGTCAAAGGCAGTGATGATGCCAGAGCGACGCTGCGCACACTGCGCCAGCGGGTCCTGGACAATGCCGGGGTGAATGTTTCGGCCCTGCAAAGCGGACTGGCCATATTGAAGCAGGCCGATTTGCGTCATCGGTTACACGAGATCCGGCATCTGCCGCTGCTGATGATATTCGGCGAATACGACATGCTGGTGCCGCCGTCGACAGCAAAGGCGCTGGCGGAATATTTTGATGACAGTCTGCAGGTGGTGATCGACGGCGCGGGCCATGCGCCGTTTGTGTCACAGCCGCAGCAATTTATTCAACACGTGATGACCTGTTTACATGCAACGAAATGATGCACAGATAATCGACAAACGTCTGGCCCGGGGCGCGTTTGATCGCGCCGCCGGCAGTTATGATCAGGCGGCCGTATTACAGCGCGAGGTGGCCGACCGGATTCTGGAACGACTGGACTATATTAAACATGTGCCGCAGCGGCTGCTGGATGTCGGCTGCGGAACCGGGTATACCCTGCAACCCCTTGCCCGGCGCTATCCCGGCAGTGAGATCTGGGCGCTGGATGTCTCGCTCAATATGCTCGATCAGGCGCGGCGCAAACCGACGTTATGGCAAAAGTTTCGCGGGCGATTTCGCTATGTGGCCGGCGATGCCGAGCAATTACCCCTGGCGGATGCCAGTGTGGATATGATCTTCTCCAGTCTGGCGGTGCAGTGGTGCGTGGACCTGGATCGCACGTTTGCCGAGATGCGCCGGGTGCTCAAGCCGGACGGTTTGCTGATGTTCAGTACATTCGGCCCGGATACGCTCAGGGAACTGCGGCACTGTTTTGAATCAGTCGATGACTATTCACATACCAACCAGTTTATCGATATGCATGACATCGGCGATGCCCTGTTACGTAACGGGTTCGGCGATCCGGTCATGGATATGGAAATGCTGACAGTGACCTATGATGATGTCCTGTCTATCATGCGCGATCTCAAACAGATCGGGGCACATAACGTCACTCAGGGGCGTGCCCGGGGCCTCACGGGCAAGCGGCGTATGCAGGCGGTGAGCGAGGCGTATGAACAGTTTCGTCAGGAACAGCGCCTGCCGGTCTCCTATGAAGTGCTGTATGGCCACGCCTGGGCAATGGAGAGTGCCGGAGAGGGTTGCGCGGTGCCTCAATCGGTTAATGTCTCCTTTGATGCCGGCCGTTCATGACTGACGCAGCATACCCGGGTATCTTTGTGACCGGCACCGATACGGAGATCGGTAAGACCGTTTGCAGTTGCCTGCTGATCGACGCCTTGCAGCAACGGGGGCTGCGCGTGGCCGCTATGAAGCCGGTCGCCAGCGGCGGTCAATACCGACAAGGACAGCTGGTCAATGACGATGCCCTGCAGTTGCAGCAACAGTCCGGCCTTAACCAGGCTTACGAGCTGGTTAATCCGTATGTGTTCGAGCCCCCTGTCGCACCCCATCTGGCCGCCCGTCAGGCCGGGGAGGTCATCCGGCCCGAACCGATTCAGCAGGCGTTTTCCCAATTGAAAGCCGAGGCCGATCAGATTGTGGTCGAGGGTGTGGGTGGCTGGCGAGTGCCGTTGGCGGAGGATTTCGCGGTATCCGATTTGCCGCGTTTATTAAATCTGCCGGTGGTCCTGGTGATCGGGATGCGACTGGGTTGTCTCAATCATGCACTGTTGACGATAGAAAGTATCGAGCAGACCGGTAGCCACGTGGTGGGCTGGATGGCCAACTACCTCGATCCCGCTTTCGATGCACAACAGGCGAATCTCCAAACCCTTGAATACCGCCTTGAAGCGCCTTGTCTGGCGCAGATCCCCTACCATGGTGAACCCTTTACCCCATTACGACAGCAAGAAGTGGCCGCAGGCATAAATATAAGCTGGTTGTAATATTCTGAAAGAATGAAAGTGCTTGGAAAAATGTCAGCTGATCGATAAGGTTATTAGCCGAATGAGGCTGGCTGACAAAATCAATCACTCGATGACCTGTATAAATAGCAGTAAATACTAATTAGTAAATAAATATATAACCATCTACTGTTATTTCTGTTTGTTATAGACCTATTCTATCTTTTTTATTGCGCAGCCAGTCCCGCCTGATTACCATGCACGACAGCCTGAACACGAGATCACCCTCGTGGGGGAAGAATAATAAAAATATATAGTGCCCGCGAGCGCATTGACTTACATACCGCGGCGGAAAAATCGGGCTGAGAAAAGTAATAAGAATTATATAAACATTTAAGAATTATCCGCGCACGTCAGCATTTACTTCCAACAGGTTTGTAGGGCGACGGGTGTTTAAAATCATAACCAGAATTTAGTAATCCCAACCGGAAGAGGTAGAGGTATGTCGGCAAATACGATAACGAGAAAGCTCCGAAGCTTCCTATATGCTGTTTTGCTGTTGGGGCCCGGCAGTGCACTTGCGGAATACAAACTGAATATGCCCGAGAGTGTCACCGTCGTCGGCAAGGAGATATTCGGACTGCATATGCTGGTGCTCTGGATTGTTACCATCGTCGGGATCGGCGTTTTCGGAGTCATCATCTATTCATTGTTTAAACACCGCAAGTCAAAAGGTGCGGTGGCGTCACAGTTTCACGAAAGCACAGCCGTGGAGGTTATCTGGACAGTTATCCCGCTGGTGATTCTGGTCCTGATCGCGATTCCGGCTACCAAGACGCTGCTGAAGATCGAAGACAGCAGTAATGCCGACGTGACTGTCAAGGCAACCGGTTGGCAATGGAAGTGGCAATATGAATATCTGGATGAGGATATAAGCTTTTTCAGCAATCTGGACTCCGACAGTAACGAAGCGCGTGAAAAAGGTTCGGGCGTCAATGTGCGGACTGTTGATAACTATCTGCTGGATGTCGACAAGCCGATCGTGGTGCCGGTTAACAAGAAAGTCCGGATTCTGACCACTTCCAACGATGTTATTCATGCCTGGTGGGTCCCGGATCTCGGCATCAAGCGTGACGCCATTCCCGGTTATATCAATGAAAGCTGGTTCAAGGCGACCGAAACGGGCACCTACCGTGGTCAGTGCGCCGAACTCTGCGGCAAGGATCACGGCTTTATGCCTATCGTGGTCAAGGTAGTTGCAGAAAATGACTATCAGAACTGGGTTGCGGAACAAAAAGAAGCGTCAGCCGCTGCCAGTGCAGGCAGTGATCGTGAATGGTCCGAGGACGAATTGATGACTCGTGGTGAAGAGGTTTACAAAGCCAATTGTGCGGCTTGTCACCAGGCTAACGGCGAAGGCGTTCCGGGTACCTTCCCGGCATTGGCCGGCGGTGAACTGACCACTGGTTCGGCAGAAGGCCACATTGATATCGTGCTGAACGGCAAGAGCGGCACGTCTATGCAGGCCTTTGGCCCGCAATTGAACGATGCCGATCTGGCCGCGGTTATCACTTATGAACGTAAAAGCTGGGGCAACGACGCCAGCGTTGTGCAACCGTCAGACGTTAAGGCAGCACGCTAAGGCGTAGTGGAGGATATAAGAATGAGTACAGTAGCTGCGACACACGAGCATCACCACCCGACGGGTATTACGCGTTGGCTGTTTACGACCAACCATAAAGATATTGGTACCCTGTATCTGTGGTTTGCGTTCATCATGTTCCTGCTGGGCGGGGCCATGGCGATGGTCATACGTGCCGAGCTTTTCCAGCCGGGCATGCAGATCGTCGATCCGCATTTCTTTAACCAGATGACCACGATGCACGGGCTGATCATGGTCTTCGGGGCGGTCATGCCGGCTTTCGTCGGTCTGGCCAACTGGCAGATTCCGTTGATGATCGGCGCGCCGGATATGGCCCTGCCGCGCATGAATAACTGGTCATTCTGGATCCTGCCGTTTGCCGGCACCATGCTGGTCAGTACCCTGTTCATGGAAGGCGGCGGCCCGGCCTTCGGCTGGACCTTCTACGCGCCGTTGTCCACGACCTTCGCGCCGGCCAGTACCGACTTCTTCATCTTTGCGGTTCATTTGCTCGGCTTTTCGTCCATCATGGGGGCCATCAATATCATCGCCACCATTTTGAACATGCGGGCGCCGGGTATGACCCTGATGAAGATGCCGCTGTTTGTCTGGACCTGGCTGATTACCGCCTTCCTGCTGATTGCGGTTATGCCGGTGCTGGCCGGTGCGGTCACCATGATGCTGACCGACCGCAATTTCGGCACCAGCTTCTTTGACGCCGCCGGTGGTGGTGATCCGGTTCTGTTCCAGCATGTGTTCTGGTTCTTCGGTCATCCCGAGGTGTACATCATGATCCTGCCGGCCTTTGGCGTGGTTTCACAGATCATCCCGACCTTCGCGCGCAAACCGCTGTTCGGGTATGCCTCGATGGTCTATGCGACCGCGGCGATTGCGTTCCTGTCGTTCATCGTCTGGGCACATCACATGTTTACTGTCGGCATGCCGGTCGCCGGTGAGCTGTACTTTATGTACGCTACGGTCATGATTGCCGTGCCCACTGCGGTCAAGGTCTTCAACTGGACCGCAACCATGTGGAAGGGCTCCATGACCTTTGAAGCCCCGATGTTATGGGCGATTGCCTTTGTGTTCCTGTTTACCATCGGCGGCTTTACCGGACTGATGCTGGGTGTGGCACCGGCCGACTTCCAGTACCACGATACTTATTTCGTGGTGGCGCACTTCCACTATGTACTGGTCACCGGGGCAGTCTTCGCGATTATCGCCGGTGTCTACTACTGGTTGCCAAAATGGACCGGGAACATGTATCACGAAGGGCTGGCCAAATGGCATTTCTGGCTTTCAGCCATTTCGGTCAACGTGCTGTTTTTCCCGATGCACTTTGTCGGCCTGGCCGGTATGCCGCGGCGTATTCCGGACTACTCACCGATGTTTGCCGAATTTAACATGATGGCTTCTCTCGGTGGGTTCGTGTTCGGTGCCAGTCAGTTGCTGTTCCTGTACATCATTATCAAGACCATTCGTGGTGGCGAAAAGGCTACTGACGAAGTATGGGAAGGTGCGGAAGGTCTGGAATGGACTGTCGCTTCACCGGCGCCATACCACACTTTCGAAACGCCGCCGCAGGTCAAATAAGATCATTGACGCGGGAGAACTTCCTTTACAGGCGTTCTCCCGGTCAATTAATACAAGGCTGTATAGATGAGTAGTAATGTGGCGAGAGTGAAAGCTAAAAAATCAACCATCGCGATTCTGGTATTGATCGCAGTGGGGTTTTATATCGCGATTTTTGCCAAATACTGGTGATGGGTTATGGCCGAGGATAAAAAATCTGCCATATCACACGGCAAACTGGTCGGGAAGCTGACCGTAGTAGTGTTTGCCATGTTCGGCTTCGGATTTGCGCTGGTGCCGATGTATGACATGATTTGCGATGCGTTTGGTCTTAACGGCCGGTTTGTTGAAATCGAGCAGGGTACATTTGGCGCCGAGCAAGGGCAGATCAAGGGGCAGCAACTGGCGACCCGACGAGATATCAATCGTACCATTACAGTGCAATTTACTGCGACGTTGAACCAGAGTATGGCCTGGGAATTCGAGCCATTAACACGCAGCATGGAATTGCACCCGGGTGAGATCAAGCAGGTGAAATACCTGGCTCATAACAAGACCGGTAAGAAAGTTGTCGCCCAGGCGGTGCCGAGTGTCGCGCCGGGCCAGGCCACAAAATATTTTACCAAAATGGAATGCTTCTGCTTTGATCAGCAGACATTCGAACCGGGTGAAACCAAGGAGATGCAACTGGTATTTGTTGTTGATCCGGATTTACCCAGAAATGTTAATACGATAACCCTGGGTTATACATTTTTTGATACGGACAGAAAAGCCGGGCTGGAAAGTGACGAGAAAATCATCATGGCGGCAGCTGAAAGCAGCAAGGCGTATCTGAACTAATAACAATTACCACGACATATAAGCATAAAGAGGGGTAGCCATGTCACAAGCACAAGGTAGCTATTATTTGCCCGAACCGAGCCACTGGCCGATTGTGGGCTCGATCGGCCTGTTCACCCTGCTGGCCGGTTTCGCCGGATGGCTGCACGGCGGCAGTAGCCTGTGGATAATCGTTGGCGCAATTATTGTCATCGTGATGATGTTTGGCTGGTTCGGCAAGGTCATTTCTGAAAGTGAATCCGGGCAGTATAACGCGCAAGTTGATGTTTCATTTCGGATGGGCATGGCCTGGTTCATTTTCTCGGAAGTCATGTTCTTTGCCGCCTTCTTCGGTGCTCTGTTCTATGTGCGGCAATGGGCATTGCCCTGGCTGGATGGCGCTGGAAACAATGCGATGACCGGCGAGTTGTTGTGGCCGAATTTTCAGGCAGCCTGGCCGTTGATGGATGTCCCGAACCCGGAAGGTTTTGACCGACCGAAGGAAGTTGTCGGTGCATGGGGTGTCCCGTTCTATAACACGATTATCCTGCTGACCTCCGGGCTGACCGTTACCTGGGCACACTGGGGGCTGAAGAAAAACAACCGTACACAACTGATCACGGGTTTGTTCCTGACGGTTGCCCTGGGCGCGTTATTCGTTGCCTTACAGGCCTGGGAATACGGTCATGCGTATACCGATCTGAACCTGAAGCTGTCATCCGGTATCTACGGTTCGACATTCTTTATGTTAACCGGGTTCCACGGATTGCACGTTACCATCGGTGCTATCATGTTGCTGGTGATGCTGTTGCGAGCCATCAAGGGTCACTTCACTGCCAAACATCACTTTGCCTTTGAAGCGGCTGCCTGGTACTGGCACTTTGTGGATGTGGTCTGGCTCGGCCTGTTTATTTTCGTATACTGGCTGTAAGCGGATATATAAGGGCTATGGAAGGCGCCGCGATCGCGGCGCCTTTTTTTTGCTTAAGAGTCTGGCCGGGTAGTGGTGTAATAGAATGCAGTTAGAGACGGTGAAAAAATCGCAATAGCGTTATATCAGCGCGTGTGGTGAAATAAGCCCGAGTGAATAGCCGATCATGATGAAAATCAACAGGCCGATGGACAGGGCGATCCGTACGGTCAATGCCTTGACGGTGCGGGTAGAGTCCTGATTGCCTCTGAGCATGGAAAACAGGGCTGTAGCCAGGCTGAGCAAGATCAGCACCAGGACAGTGACGATGATGGCTTTGAAAAGCATGGTTACCTCCGCAAGCTGATGAGCAAAGTATACCCAAATTGCCGCGACGGGCATATGGACGATTGGTGAGAAAATGCAATTCGGCAATCGCGAATTCCGGCCGCGCCTGTGGCCGACTGTAGCAACACTCATTCTGTTGCCGGTATTGCTCTGGCTGGGCTTCTGGCAGCTGGATCGGGCGCAGGAAAAACGTGAGATTGAACAACGTTATACCGAACAGCAGTCCCGTCCGGCGGTCGGGTTAAACCGGCTCGACCCGGCAGACAAGATAGAATATCGGCGGGTTACGGTTCGTGGACACTTTGCTGACGAGCGACAGATCCTGCTGGATAACCAGATCCATCAGGGACAGGCTGGCTATCATATACTGACGCCGTTACAGATTGAAGACAGCCACCGGTATATCCTGGTTAATCGCGGCTGGGTGAATGGCAGCATGCAACGTAGCAAATTACCGGAAGTTAACACTCCGGATGACGCAGTTGCACTGACCGGCCGGCTGAAAATGCCGGCTGGGATCGGCATTAAACTTGGCGATCAGAGCTATACCGACACCGACTGGCCACGGGTGGTGCAGTGGCTTGATATTCAGGAGTTGGAAAAAGAGACCGGCTACGAGCTGTATCCTTATATATTGCAACTGGATGAAGACCAGCCGCACGGGTTTGTCAGAGAGTGGAAAATTGTCAGCAGTTCGCCTGAGCAGAGTACCAGTTATGCCGTACAGTGGTTCACGCTTGCGCTGGTCCTGGTTTTAATATTCATATTCGTTAACAGTAGAAAAATTGACCATGCAGAACATGAACGTAAGTAAAGCACAGCGCAACAAGGGCCGGCGGGATTTTTTGCTGCTGGTGGCCGTATTCTTTCTACCGATTATTATTGTCCTGATTCTGTATTTCAATCTGGATAAATGGGAAATAGGCGGGGAGCGTAATCATGGGGAACTGATTCAGCCGCCACGTGAATTAAGAGATATTGTTATGACCGACGTGCAGGGCGAAGAGTTTCGCTTTTCCGATGTGCGTGACAGGTGGCTCATGATCAAATTCGGCGGTGCGCAATGTAACGAGAAGTGCAGGGATGAGCTATACCTTATGCGGCAGATACGTCTGGCTCAGGGTGGAAACCGGCAGCGTATTGTACGGATATATATATCGACAGACGGTGCCCCGAAAGAAAGCCTGCGTAATGTGCTGGGCGATCATCCCGAGTTGAAGTTGGTGTATGGGGAGCAGTCCGAAATAAAGAAAATTGTCGAACTGTTTAAACATGATGTCGGCAGTGGGCCGGATGTGCAGTCAATGTACCTGGCTGATCCCCGGGGATATCTGATGATGAGTTACCCTGATGATTATGAACCGAAGGGTGCTATCCGGGATCTGGAACGCTTGTTGAAGTTTGCCCGTTCAGGATAATAAAAAATGAACAAAGAAACGCTGTTTGCCAGACTGGGATTCATTGCCACCGCACTGGCGTTGTGTGTGGTAATACTGGGCGCCTATGTGCGTCTGTCTGACGCGGGGCTGGGCTGTCCCGACTGGCCCGGCTGCTACGGGTACCTGGGTGTGCCGAAAACCGAGCAGGAGGTTATGACAGCCAATTCACTGTACCCGGAACGGCCGGTCGAGGCGCACAAGGCCTGGAAGGAGATGATTCATCGCTATTTCGCCGGGATTCTCGGGCTGCTGGTATTCAGCCTGGCCTTTATTGCCTGGCGTAATCGCCGGCATCCCGGGCAGGCACTCAAGTTGCCGTTGTTCCTGAGCGTACTGATCATATTTCAGGCTTTGCTGGGGATGTGGACCGTCACCATCAAGCTCAAGCCGCTGATCGTAATGTTGCACCTGATGGGGGGGATGGCAACCCTCTCGTTGTTGTGGTGGCTGACCCTGCGACACCTGAATCTGTTTGCCCGCCTGCGCGGGGCTATACAGGAGAGTCGACTGAAAAAACTGGCCCTGGTCGGGTTGCTGGTGGTGGTCGGCCAGATCATGCTGGGGGGCTGGACCAGTGCCAACTATGCGGCCCTGCACTGCACCGATTTTCCCACTTGTCAGGGTGAATGGTGGCCGCAAACCGATTTTGGCGAGGCTTTTACGATGTGGCACGGTATCGGTCCCGACTATGAAGGCGGCGTGATGAGCAATACCGCACGGGTCACGGTACACGTCACACATCGAGTCGGTGCCCTGGTGGTCTTCTTGTATCTCGGCGCACTCGGGCTAATGCTGTTGCTGGGGCGTTTTGGAGGGAGCCTGCGACCGATGGGTTTGACCTTGTTACTCATAATGTTACTGCAGGTCAGCCTGGGGATCGCCAATGTGTTGTTGTCCCTGCCGCTGGGTGTGGCGGTGGCGCATAACGGCGTGGGTGCGTTATTGTTATTGACCCTGGTGAGTCTGAATCACCTGGCATTCAAGCCGCGGAGAACGTGATGGGTGAGTCCGTCAAACAGTCTGAAGCTCGCCCGGCGATTTTCCGGTTGTGGTGTGATTACTATACCCTGTGCAAGCCCAAGGTCGTGGCACTGATCGTGTTTACGGCGGTCGTCGGCATGTTTTTGTCCGTGCCGGGAATGGTGCCATGGCAGCCGTTGATCTTCGGCACGCTGGGGATCGGTCTGGCCGCAGCCTCGGCGGCGGCGATTAACCAGATTGTGGATCAGAAGATCGATGCCCAGATGCAGCGGACCTCGAAACGTCCGCTGCCTTCCGGGACCATTACCAACAAACAGGCCTTGTTGTTTTCCGCCCTGCTGGGTATCGTCTCGATGCTGATCCTGGTTTATCTGGTCAATCCGCTAACCGCCGTGCTCACGCTCTTCTCCCTGATCGGTTACGCCTTTATCTATACCATGTATCTGAAGCGGGCCACCCCGCAGAATATCGTCATCGGCGGGGCCGCCGGTGCCGCGCCGCCGGTACTGGGCTGGACCGCCGTGACCGGGCAGATCCATCCCGATAGCCTGTTGTTGTTTTTGATTATTTACACCTGGACGCCGCCCCATTTCTGGGCGCTGGCCATCCACAAGCGCGAGGAGTACGCCAAGGTGGATGTGCCGATGTTGCCGGTGACCCACGGCGTGCAGTTCACCCGCCTGCATGTCCTGCTGTATACCATTATTATGTTCGGCATCACCCTGTTGCCGTTCGCCACCCGGATGAGCGGCTGGCTCTACTTTATTGGCGCGATTATCCTGGGCGGCATTTTCCTCTACTATGCGATCCGCATGCAGTCTGGCAAGGATCCGAAAATCGCCATCAAAACATTCGGTTATTCCATCGTCTATCTGATGGGACTGTTTGCCCTGCTGCTGATCGATCACTATGTCCCGTTGTTACTGACGCTACGGCCATAATCCACTTTTATTGTAAGTCTTAAAGGCCGGTGTAAATTTTCCCGTATCCAGCCCCGGATGACTCAGCTGTCTATACTTGCGGGGCTATCCGGAGTTGCCTGTCTGTTAACAGATACTTTACAATATTAGGATATCTTCATATACCAGAGGGGTTTTCTCGGGTTTCCTGTGCTGGCGCGGGACGCGGGACTGCCCCTTTTAAATCTATATTACCTGATTCAACCTAGAACCAAGAGGCGTTATATGGCCCACTCAACTGCGCAGGCTACGGAGCAGTATAACTACGATATTGTCCGCAAGTTCACCATTATGACGATTGTCTGGGGTGTGCTGGGGATGTTCGCAGGCTTGTACATAGCATCCGAACTTGCCTGGCCCTTTTTGAACTTCGATATTCCGGAAATCACCTTTGGTCGTTTGCGTCCGGTGCATACCACGTTGGTGATCTTCGGTTTTGGCGGTAGCGCCCTGTTTGCCACCTCCTATTATGTCGTGCAGCGGACCTGTCAGGTGCGGTTATACAATGATGGACTGGCCAATCTGACTTTCTGGGGCTGGCAGGCGTCGATTGTTCTGGCGGCCATCTCCTATGTCATGGGTTACACCCAGGCACGCGAATACGCCGAAATGGTCTGGCCGATCGATATCCTGATCGCGGTGACATGGGTGGCCTATTTTTGGATTTATGTCCAGACCCTGCGCCGTCGAAGCCAGCCGCATATCTATGTCGCCAACTGGTTCTTTATCGCCTTTATTCTTGCCACAGCCCTGTTACATATTTTTAACAACATGGCTGTGCCGGTCAGTATGTTCAGTCTGGAGTCCTACAGTCTGCATGCCGGTGTCCAGGATGCCATGACTCAGTGGTGGTACGGCCATAACGCAGTGGGCTTTTTCCTGACTGCCGCCTTCCTCGGGATGATGTATTACTTTGTGCCCAAGCAGGCCGGACGTCCGGTTTACTCCTATCGTTTGTCGATCATCCATTTCTGGGCACTGATATTCCTGTATATGTGGGTCGGTACTCACCACCTGCACTGGACAGCGATTCCGGACTGGACCTCGACACTGGCGGCCACCTTCTCCATTTTGCTGCTGATGCCCTCCTGGGGCGGGATGATCAACGGCATCATGACGTTGTCAGGCGCCTGGGATAAGCTGCGTACCGATCCGATTATTCGCTTTTTGATCGTGGCGTTATCCTTCTACGGCATGTCGACGTTTGAAGGACCGCTGATGTCACTCAAGAGTGTAAACGCGCTGTCGCATTACACCGACTGGACCATTGGCCACGTGCATTCCGGTGCGTTGGGGTGGGTGGCCATGATTACCTTCGGCTCGCTGTATCACCTGATTCCGCGCCTGTGGGAAACCAAAATGTACAGTGAGAAGCTGATCTATCTGCACTTCTGGCTGGCGACTATCGGCATCGTGCTGTATATCACTGCCATGTGGGTAGCAGGTATTGGTCAGGGCTTGTTACTGCGCGCGTTTGATGAGTACGGTAACCTGGCTTACACATTTGTGGAATCCGTTGCCTTCTTGCATCAGCCGTATGTCTTCCGTGCGTTGGGCGGAGCATTCTTCGTCGTCGGGATTGTCCTGATGGCGTTCAATACCTACATGACTATCCGCAAAGGAAATCGTGAACGGGCTGAACTGGATGCCAAACTGGCCGCGAAAATGGCCAAGGCCTAAAGAAAACAGGATTAGAGAAGCGCAATGAAACATGAAACTATTGAAACCAATGCCGGCTGGCTCATCGTCCTGACGCTGATCGTTATCAGTATCGGTGGGTTGGTCGAAATCGTCCCGTTGTATCTGATCGATGATACGGTGGAAGAGGTGAAGGTCGCCGGCAAGGAAACTGTTCGGCCCTATACGCCTCTCGAACTGCGAGGGCGGGATCTGTATCTGCGTGAAGGTTGCTATACCTGTCACTCGCAGATGGTACGTCCATTCCGTGATGAAGCCTTGCGTTACGGGCACTATTCCCTGGCGGCGGAATCCAAGTTTGATCACCCGTTCCAATGGGGTTCCAAGCGCACCGGACCGGATCTGGCCCGGGTAGGCGACAAGTATTCCAACGAATGGCATGTACAGCATCTGATTGCACCGCGTTCGGTTGTGCCCGAGTCCATCATGCCGAACTATCCGTGGTTGCTGGAAAACAAGCTTGACTACAAGGATGTCGGGGATCGAATGCGCGCGCTGAAGATCGTCGGTGTGCCGTACACGGAAACCGAGGCGGAGTATCAGGCCAACGTCGAGCGTTTTGGTGAAGAAGTTGCCAAAAAGCTGGATATCAACTCGGCTGCGGACAACCTGGTTGCCCAGGCCAACCAGGGGAATTACGACGGTAATCCGAGGGTCGTCAGTGAAATGGACGCCATGGTGGCCTATTTACAGGTTCTTGGAACCATGGTTGATTTCAACCAGTTCGAAGATGGCCACTTTGTGAAATTCCGTTGAGTGTGACCTTCAATGTATGACTGGATAAAATCGATTGTTTACTCCGGAGACGCGAAAACCTTCCTGCTTTTCCTGTTCTTCTTTACATTTGTGGGCGTCATTTTATATGTGTTTACAAATCGAAAACGCAGCAGCCGTCTCGAGTCATACAAGAATATTCCGTTTGAAGATGATGATGTAGTCCATCGCAAGGATACAGACAATGAGTAAAGACAAAACCCAGAAAACAGTTCAGACAACCGGTCACGCCTGGGACGGTGATCTGCAGGAATTTAATAACCCCCTGCCGACATGGTGGCTCTGGGCATTTTATGCCACGGTCGTATTTGCCATTATTTACTGGATACTTTATCCGACGCTGCCGATTGGTGATACGTATACCAAGGGTGCATTTAACGATATCACCTATACGACCGAAGACGGCAAGACCGAGACCACACACTGGAATACCCGCGCCCTGTTTGAAAAAGAGATGCAGGAGGCGAGGGAAATGCAGGCCAAATATGTGGAACGGTTGAGCGATGCCTCCTACCAGGAGATCCAGTCGGATCCGGAGCAGAGTGGATTCGCCTTTTCCATGGCCAAGGTACTGTTTGCGGATAACTGTGCCGCCTGCCACCAGACCGGCGGTAATGGTGTTATTGGCATGTATCCGAACTTGATTGATGATGCCTGGCTGTGGGGCGGCTCCTTCGAACAAATCGAGCAAAGTATCCGTGAAGGTCGTCAGGGGAATATGCCCGGCTTCAAGGGGCAATTGTCATCACAGCAGATAGGCGATGTTTCTGCCTATGTTCTGAGCCTGTCCGGTCACGAGATGCCGGAAGATGAAATTTCCCGGGGTGAAGAGGTTTTTGCTGCCAATTGCGCCGTTTGTCATGGTAACGATGCCCAGGGCAAGACCGCGATGGGGTCGGCGAATCTGACCGACAGTATCTGGACTATCGTGGATGTGCCCGCCGCCGACAGTATGGAGGAGAAAAAATCCGCTGTTATGGAACTGGTAAGGGAGGGTAAATCCCGGGAAATGCCGGCCTGGAAGGAACGTTTGTCGGACACTGAAATCAAGATTCTGACTTACTATGTGCACGAGATGGGCGGTGGCAAATAAGCCAGCCAGACTCGAAGAATAACAGCCAGGGGGGGAGGGTACGTTTGCAGAACGCGGACGGCCCTCCCTTTGTTATCTGTGGTCGTCGTGCGTAACAGGGCCTGAGCCGCTTGTCGTAACAGGTATCGTGTTACCGTATTGGTTATCTGAGATTAAAATGAAGCAGGAATGACACAAACCGCCTATCAGTCCCGTATTCCGATTTATCCGCGTTCCGTCAAAGGTCGTTTTCGGACGATCAAGTACGCGGTGCTGGCACTCGCTTACGGGGTCTATTTCCTGCTGCCATGGTTGCGCTGGGAGCGGGAGAGCGGACCGACCCAGGCGGTATTGTTTGATCTGGCCGGGCGGCATTTCTATCTGTTCGATCTGGTGGTATACGCGCAGGATATTTTCTGGCTCGCCGGCGTACTGGTGATCTTTGCGTTGTTAATGTTTTTCGTGACCGGGCTGGCGGGCCGGGTCTTTTGCGGTTATTTCTGTTTTCAGACCCTGTGGACCGATGTCTATATTTTGATCGAACGGTTGGTACAGGGTGAACGTAATGCCCGAATCAAACTGGCCGAAGCCCCCTGGAGCAAGATCAAGTTCTTCAAGCTGGGGATGACGCACCTGCTGTGGCTGGTGATGGCGTTTGTGACCGGGCTGACCTTTGTCCTTTATTGGGGTAATGCGCCAGAGCTGGTGCTCAGCTTCTTCCGTGGCGAGGCACCCTTTGCTGCCTATGCCACCACCTTGTTCCTGACGGCGACGACGTATGTGATGGCCGGACTGGCTCGCGAGCAGGTCTGTACCTATATGTGTCCCTATGCCCGTTTCCAGGCGGTGATGTTCGATCGCGATACCCTGATCGTCGCCTATGACGAGCAGCGCGGTGAGCGCGAGCAGGGACGGCACAAGCCTTCCAGGGACTACATGGAACGCGAGGCCCGGATCGCCGACAAGGTAGGCGACTGCATCGATTGCGGGTACTGTGTACAGGTCTGTCCGGTGGGCATCGATATCCGTAATGGACTGCAATACCAGTGCATCTCCTGTGCCCTGTGTATCGATGCCTGCGATACCATTATGGACAGCATCGGTTATCCGCGCGGTCTGATTCGTTATACCTCGCAGAAGGCGCTTGAAGGAGAGAAGAGTAATCTCTTTAACCTGAAAAATACCGGCTATGCACTGGTGTTGCTGGCGGCGATTGGCATGTTGGTCTGGGCGATAACTCACCGCGATATGGTGGAACTCAGTGTTGCCCAGTTCCGTCAGCCGCTGTCGGTCACTCTCTCCGATGGCCGGATCCAGAACCGTTACGAGATCAAGATCAATAACAAAACAAGCCAGTCGGTCCGCTACCGGATCAGTATCGAGGGTCTGCCACGTGCCGAGCTGGATCTGAGTGACGACTCGAAGGTGACTATTGGTCCTGAAAACAGTCTCAAGTTAATTGCCAAGGTGAACCGGCGACCCGAGTCCGCGAAGGAGGGGCGTGAGACGTTCGATTTTGTGATCCATCAGCTGGATAGTGAACAGCCCCTGGAATCCCGCCGTACAACCTTTTTCTATACACCATGAACACACCAGGGCCTTTGCCATGACGGACATACTTTATTCACTACTTGGCGGTATGGTTGCTGTCTCGGTTGTATTCATGCTGTTGTATCGCTTCAGCCGGCTGGACGGCAAGATGGTCGCCGTGGTTGTCGCCTTGCTGGTAGTGGGTATCTACATGCCGCTGGTGATTATCAAATGGCCGGGTGCCGATGTGTTCGCGATCCATATTGCACTCTATCTGGTCACAGTCTATGTGCTGGGGATTATCAGCAGCCAGCGCGATGCGCGGCGCGAAGATGGCGAGACAGGGCGCTGGTTTCACTGGGGACCGGCGACAATTGTGATCTTTTTCATGGTGGTCATCGCCGTGAACTCCGTCTATATCCTGATGGCGCAAAAGGGCCTGGACAGCAAGGCAACCAACTGGCTGCTACCCGAACCGCGCGGCGGCGGGCAGGTCAGCTCCCACTTCCCCGGTACCGTGGCGCGCGATTTTCGCAAGGAAGAGGGGGAGTTCAACCAGTTTCAGCAGCAGATGAAGGAACAGGCGGCCCGTGGCTGGCAGATTCAGAAGGGCTGGGTGGGCGAGGCCCTGGCCCGGCAACCGTCCCGCTTCAAACTGCGGGTGCTCGATCGAAACAGCACGCCGATCGGCGATGCCGAGGTCAGTGGCGTGTTCCTGCGCCCGGGCGACAGCCGGCTGGATCAGCCGTTTGAGATGCAGTCGCAGCCCGGGGAGCCCGGCAGTTATCGGGTCGAGCTGGTCCTGCCCGACGCCGGCCGCTGGGAGCTGTTGCTGCAGGTGCGTCGGGGTGAACAAACCCACGAGATCAAGGCCACCACGCGGATCGAGGCCGCTCGCTGAGGCGCCCGCCCATGGTTGAGGAGCAACACAGCTGTTTTCACTGCGGGCAGCCGGTTCCTCCAGGCAGTCACTACCAGGTCGTCATTGACGGGCAGGCGCGGCCCATGTGTTGCCCCGGTTGCGAGGCGGTGGCCAACGCCATTGTCGAGGCGGGTCTGGACGACTTCTACCGTTATCGCACAGATAACGCCCCCAATCCCTCTCAACTGGTCCCGGATGTTCTGGAGACGCTGGATCTGTATGACCGGCCCGAGGTGCAACAGCGTTTTGTCAGTGGCGAACCCGAGGAGCGCGAAGCGGCACTGATCCTCGAGGGGATCACCTGCGCCGCCTGTGTCTGGTTGAGTGAGCGCCATGTCGGCCGCTTGCCGGGGGTGCTGGAGTTTTCCGTCAATTACAGTACCCAGCGCGCGCGGGTGCGCTGGGATGAGCGCCAGATCCAGCTCAGTGACATCCTCAAGGCGATCAGCGCCATTGGCTATCTGGCCCACCCCTATGATCCCCGGCATCAGGCGAAGGTGCACCAGCGTGAGCGGGGGCGCGCCCTGCGCCGGCTCGCCGTGGCCGGGCTGGGCATGATGCAGGTGATGATGCTGGCCGTGGCGCTTTACGCCGGCGAGGACCAGGGCATGAGCCCCGAGATGATGCATTTTTTGCGCTGGGTCAGCCTGGTGATTGCCACGCCGGTGGTCTGGTATGCGGGGTGGCCGTTTTTCAGCGGCGCCTGGCGCGATCTGCGCCAGCGCCGGCTGGGCATGGATGTGCCGGTGGCGCTGGCCGTGGGCGGCACCTATCTGGCGAGCCTGATTGCCACCGTCAGCCGCGGTGGCGAGGTCTATTTCGAGTCGGCCACCATGTTCGTCTTCTTTTTGCTCATGGGGCGCTATCTGGAGATGGGGGCACGCCAGCGCGCCAGCGCGGCGGTGGAGTCCCTGGCCACCCTGCTGCCGGCACTGGCCACCCGCCTGGAGGCGGATGGCAGTGAATCCCGGGTCGGGGTGGCCGAGCTGGCTCCCGGGGACCGGGTGCGTATCCGCCCGGGCGAGACGGTGCCGGCCGATGGCGAGATCCTGCACGGCACCTCGAGCGTGGACGAGTCGCTGCTGACCGGTGAAAGTCTGCCCCGCGCCCGGCGTCCCGGCGAGGCGCTGATCGGCGGCGCAGTCAATGTGGAGAGTCCGCTGGACATGCGGGTGACGCGGGTCGGGCAGGACACGGTCCTCTCGGGGATCCAGCGCCTGCTGGACCGGGCCCAGAGCGAGAAGCCGCGGATTGCCCGGCTGGCCGAGCGGGGCACCGGCTGGTTCGTGCTGGGGGTGTTGGTGCTGGCGGCGGGGGCGGCGCTGGTCTGGTGGCAGATCGAGCCCGTGCGGGCCTTCTGGGTGGCGGTGGCGGTGCTGGTGGTCAGCTGCCCCTGCGCCCTGGCGCTGGCCACCCCGGTGGCGATGACCGCCAGTACCGGCCAGCTGACCCGACGGGGGGTGATTACCACCCGCGGCCATGCCCTGGAGACGCTGGCGCGAATCGATACCCTGGTGTTCGACAAGACCGGGACCCTCACCGAGGGCGAACTGCGTCTGGAGCAGGTGACGCCGCTGGGCGCGTTGCCGGCGGCGCGCTGCCATGCCCTGGCCGCGGCGCTGGAGCAGGGCTCGGAGCACCCGCTGGCACGGGCGATCGTCGCCGAGGCGCCCGAAACCGTGCCGGTCGAGCAGTTGCAGGCCACGCCCGGGCGCGGCGTCGCCGGCGAGATCGACGGCGTCGCCTATCGGGTCGGTAATCTGGCGTTTGTGCAGGAGCTCAGCGGCGCGGGGTCCGTACCGCAACCGGTCCCGGGTCAGAGTCCCGTCTATCTGGGCGCGTCGGACGGATTACTGGCGGTGCTGACGCTGAGCGATCAATTGCGCCCCGACGCCGCGCAGACCGTGGCGGCGCTGATGGCACAGGGGATCGCGGTGCGGCTGTTTTCCGGGGATGAGCCGGCCACGGTGCAGCGGGTGGCCGAGCAGCTCGGGATTGCGCACGCGCGGGGCGGCCTGTTGCCGGCCGACAAGCTGGCCGGATTGCGCGAGTTACAGGCGCAGGGGCGCACCGTGGCCATGGTCGGTGACGGCGTGAATGACGCGCCGGTGCTCTCCCGGGCCCATGTCTCCATTGCCATGGCCAGCGGGGTTGAGCTGGCACGCAACAGTGCCGATATGATCCTCCAGTCCAACCGGCTGAGCCATTTGCCGGCTGCCGTGGATCAGGCGCGATCGACCCTGCGTATTATTCACCAGAATATCGGCTGGGCACTGGGGTATAATCTGGTAGCGTTGCCAGTCGCGGCCGCCGGTCTGCTTACCCCGTGGCTGGCCGCGCTGGGCATGTCCCTCAGCTCGCTGCTGGTGGTACTCAACGCCCTGCGCCTGTTGCGGCGGGAGGACGAGGCGTCGCCCGCGCCGGCGGCCCGCCGCACCGGGGTTCAGCCGCCGGACAAGATGGCGGATAATAAGGCCAAAACCGGCTGAGCCGGCCCGGCGCCGGACAGAGGAGTCCTCAGCATGGAAATTCTTTATCTGCTCATCCCCATCGCCGTGGTGGTCATGGCCGTGGCCATTGGCGCGCTGGTGTGGGCGGTGCGCAGCGGGCAGTTTGATGATCTGGAGGGACCGGCCCACCGGATATTGATGGATGATGACGATCCCCGCATTCCCCGCCGACGGGAGGAGGCCGAATCCTCCCGGAAGCCGGAACAGGATAAGGACAAGCCGACTTGATGCGCGGCCCCGGCTTTATTAGAATTTACTTATTAACGATGATGCCTTTTTGGAGAACCCGATGAAAGAGATGTTCACTTTCCAGAATTTGCCCATGGTAATCGTGGTTGTGCTGATTGCCATTTCCTGGTTCAGCTTACTGACAGTCCTGATTGCCGGCTGAATCCCGCCCCGGCCCCTTTACCGGGGAGGCGGTTCCGCCTCGTCTGGTAAGGGTGCGTTCCACCTACCTTACCGTTCTTTTCCTGCGCGTGGTTCCTGCGCAGCAGCCCCCGCTGTGGGCGAGTGCAATAACAAGGTTGTCGAAAATCCGCCCAAAGAGGTCTACGTTGTTGGCAGGGGACGCTGAACACGTGTTGGCAATCGCGGAGGTGTTTTATGGCCGACAAGAAAGCGCAATCCCGTTCGTCCATCAGCATGCATGAAGGAATCGCGGTCTGGTGTGATTGCTGTTCCTGCGAGATCGAACCCTACTGGCAGGCGGTGGCAGACGAGCTGGGTATCGATCTGGGCAGTGACTATGAATCTAACAACGTGCCTGATAAGCCGGAGTCAATTCCCGGAGACTCTGGAAGTTAACGCGGAGGACGCGGAGTCGCAGAGGCGCGGAGAAATGAATTGTTATGTCGGTGTAGTCATTCTATTCGTGCGAGTTGACGCTGCGTAGTACGCAACCCGTACTCATTCCGCAGGGCTGATAATTAACGCGGAGGACGCAGAGAAGATATTTTGTGGCCTCAGGCATAAGGCGGTGAGTTATTATTTTGTGCCATAACTCTTTTTCGCATTGGCAGCATTTTATTCTCCGCGCCTCTGCGACTCCGCGTCCTCCGCGTTATTCCCAGAGCGTATGCCAGAGCGTATGAGAGAAACCTACCGGGTACTGAAACAAAAAAGGCCTCACAGTGGAGGCCTTTTTATTGATGCATGTAGTCCAGTTTAAGCGGCCAATGCACCGCGCAGTTTCTTCATGGCGTTGGATTCGAGCTGGCGAACCCGTTCGGCCGAGATGTCGTAGGTATCGGCCAGATCATGCAGCGTGGATTTTTTGTCGCTCAACCAGCGCCGGGTGATGATGTCGCGACTGCGATCGTCCAGATTCTGCAGGGCGCCCAGCAACTGCTGTTTGTTATGCGCTTCCCACTGCTGATCTTCCACCTCCTGCGAAGGCTCGTGGCTCATATCTTCGAGGAAGCCCACCGGTGACAGATTGGGGCGATCATCATCGTCATCGTCGGGCTGATCAAAGCCGACATCCTGCCCGCTCATGCGCGATTCCATCTCGCGCACGTCCTTGGTGGTGACACCCAGATCCTCGGCGACCGATTCGACTTCGTCCTGGTTGAACCAGCCCAGACGCTGTTTGGCGCTGCGCAGGTTGAAGAACAGTTTACGCTGCGCCTTGGTGGTGGCCACCTTGACGATGCGCCAGTTGCGCAGGATGTATTCGTGGATCTCGGCGCGGATCCAGTAGACCGCGAAGGAGACCAGACGCACCCCCACATTGGGGTCGAAGCGTTTGACCGCCTTCATCAGGCCGATATTGCCCTCCTGGATCAGGTCCGCCTGGGGCAGGCCGTAGCCGCTGTAGCTGCGGGCAATGTGGACCACGAAGCGCAGATGCGAGAGCACCAGCTGCTGCGCGGCGTCCAGCTCCTGTTGCTCCTGCCAGCGCCGGGCCAGTGAGGTCTCTTCCTCCGCGGAAAGCATCGGAATACTGCGCGTCGCCTGGATGTAGGACTCCAGGTTGCCGGTTGGCACGGCCAGTTGCAGTTGTAGACCCTTACTCATAGTCTGTGTATCCTCGTTCATCATATTCTCAATACTAGCACTCACAACTTTAGAGTGCCAGATCGACCATTAGTTCCCTCTAATATATAGCCGGAAAGCGTTGCCATTTCAAGGGGTTGAGACCGCTCATTCGTTGGAAAAGTTCCACGGCGACGCCTGCGGCCCCTCGCTGGTGAAGATACTGGCGCGGTTGCGGCCCTGTGCCTTGGAATAATACAGGGCCTCATCGGCCTTGCTCAGAAACTCGCTCAGGTGACAGTCCGGGTGATCCTCGGTGCTGGCCAGGCCGATGCTGACCGTGGTGTCGACGCCCGCCGGCTGCAGCTGCTCGATGTGCTGGCGCAGCTGCTCGGCACGGTCGAGCATGGCGTCGGCCGGTTGCTGTTTGATCAGCACGCAGAACTCCTCGCCGCCGAAGCGTACCACCATGTTTTCGGGGAACCACTGATTGAGCGTTTGCCCCAGTTCGGCCAGGACGTGATCCCCGGTAATGTGTCCCAGTGTGTCATTGGTCCGTTTGAAGTGGTCGATGTCGATCAGCATGGCCCACAGCGGGTGCAGATCGGGGTTCTGGATGTAGCTTTCACCATTATCCATCAGATAGCGCTTGCTGCGCACGCCGGTCAGGCTGTCGGTAGCGGCGATCCAGCGCATGGTTTCGGCCTGCTGTTTGAGGGCATCGTACTGATGCTTGATCAGCAACAGGGAACGCACCCGGGCGATCAGAACCTCTTCGATCAGCGGTTTGCCGACAAAGTCGTTGCCTCCGGCATGGAAGATCTCGACCTGTTTCTGTTTGTCGTCAGACCCGGTCAACACCAGCACCGGCAACTCCTGTTGCGACAGATGCAGGCGGGCGCGGATAGCGTGCAGCAGATCCCCCCCGGTGAGCGAGCCCTCGAGGAAGAAGTCGGTAATGACCATGTCGAAATCGTCTTTTCCGCTCTGATTATCGAGCAGGACAATGGCCTGTTCGGCGTTGTCGGTCAGGGTGACCTTGAGGCCGTGTTTTTCGAGAATTTTGCGGGTCACCGCCGCGGCGGTGCGGCTGTCTTCCACATACAGGATATGGCCCACCAGCCCGGTGTTGCGCTGGATGAAGGATTTGATGAAATCGCCGAAGGCCCTGTAGCCGTTGGACTTGTCGAAATAGTCGGTGACACCGGATTCGAAACCCTCCTTGAGCAGGCGGATATCGGCGTCGCCGGAGACCACGATCACGGGGGTATAATGGTGGCGTTTGGTGTCGCGGATGGCCCGGCTCAGTGCCAGTCCGTCCATGTCCGACAGCAGCAGGGCCGTGGTTACCAGATCGAAATCCTGCTCTTTCAGTTGCGTGATGGCGTCAGTTCCCGATTCACAGGTGACGACCTCGACGTTCTCGATTTCGCTACGCAAAATCCGCGCGAGGATCGCCCGTGATACGGACGAACCGTCGACTACCATGATGCGGGTAAGCGTCTCTGACATGGTTTATTATTCGATATCACATGTTACCGGGCCACCGTTTGTATCGACAGCCACGGCACAATCTGTAACGAATTCAGGGTTGTTTTAGTGTGTGGCGCTCAGCCGGGTTCGATATCGCGCAAATGGCGCCCCACGGCAATCCAGGAGCCCACCAGACCGAGCAGAATACCCGATATTAACAGGCCCACGGTGGT
Organism: Thiohalophilus thiocyanatoxydans; assembly: GCF_004366735.1. Taxonomy (GTDB): domain Bacteria; phylum Pseudomonadota; class Gammaproteobacteria; order UBA6429; family Thiohalophilaceae; genus Thiohalophilus; species Thiohalophilus thiocyanatoxydans. Next base: position 500,077 of record NZ_SOQX01000001.1, read on the forward strand.
TTGGGTATTCAACCCGGTCAGGGTAAAACTGTTCTGGTAGAGCGCGGCCAGCTTTTGCACCGGTCCGTTGAGGATCCACAGCGAGATGCTGACCAGCAGCCAGGCGATGATCCCGCCGAACAGCCCGTACCAGAAGCCGGTGTAGAGAAACGGCCGGCGGATGAAGGCATCGGTGCCGCCGATCAGCTTGATGATCACGATCTCGTCCCGGCGGTTCTGGATGGCCAGGCGAATGGTATTGCCCACCACCAGCAGCACCGCCAGCGCCAGCAGGCTGGCCAGCACATACACTCCCTGACGCAGGATGTCCATGATGGCATAGAGCCGCTTGACCCACTGCACATCGAGGCGAGCCAGATCCACCCGGGGATCCTCGCGCAACTCGTCCAGCAGCGCTTCAGTCGTCGCCGGATCGTTCCGTTGCAGGCGCGGTTGCACGACGACGACCGCCGGCAGGGGGTTTTCCTCCAGGGTATCGAGGGCATCGCCAAAGCCCGACAGTCGCTGGAATTCGGCCAGCGCCTCCTCGGGCGAAAGATAGTGGACCCGGCGAATCCGGGGGTGCTCCTCGAGCTGGCTCACCAGCCGGCGTGCCTGGCTGTCAGCGGTGCCGCGTTGCAAAAACAGGGAGATCTGGCTGGCTTCGTCCCAGCCGCCGCTCAGCTGCTGGGCGTTTTTGAGCACCACATGCAACCCGGTGGGCAGGGCCAGGGCGATCCCGATGACCGCCGCGGTCATCAGCAGGGAGGTCGGGCGTCGGCTGAGCTGGCCGAGAGTATAGAAAAATACCTGGGCGTGGCGCAGCAAATGCGTCTTGAGCCGGCCTGCCAGACCGACGCGGCGCGATTCGCTGCGCGCTGGCCGGGGCCGGGACCGGGGTTTGTGCTGGGCGTGACGGGTGCGGCGCATGGGATTACTCGGCCGGATCGCTGTCGGTGCTCAGCCGACCCTGTTCCAGGGTGAGGCGGCGATAGGGGAGGCTCGAAATCAGGGCCAGATCGTGACTGGCCACCAGTACGGTGACCCCCACCTGACTGAAATCTTCGAAAATGCGCATGATCTCGGTGGAGAGCGTCGGATCCAGATTCCCGGTCGGCTCGTCGGCCAGCAGCAGCGGCGGCTTGTTGACCACCGCGCGGGCGATGCCGACCCGCTGCTGTTCCCCGCCGGAGAGGGTGATCGGATAGGCCTTCTCCTTGCCCAGCAGACCCACCTTGTCCAGCGCGGCACGGACCCGACGGTCGACCTCGCCCCGGGGTTGACCGGCGATGATCAGCGGCAGGGCCACATTGTCGAACACGGTGCGATCGAACAGCAGCTGATGGTCCTGAAAGATAATGCCGATATTGCGCCGGAAATAGGGGATGCGGCGACGGCTGATGCGCGCCAGGTTCTGGTTGTTGATGAATACCTGGCCACGGCTGGGCCGTTCCAGCAGGGCGATAAGCTTGAGCAGGGTGCTCTTGCCGGCCCCCGAATGACCGGTTAAAAAGGCCATCTGCCCCGCCGGTATGTAAAAATTGACATTGCTCAGCGCCTCGTAGCCGCCGGGGTAGCGTTTGCTGGTCGCGGTAAAGCGAATCATCAGTAATAACAGGGACGAGGGACGAGGGACGAGGGACGAGGAAAGCCCGCAAGCTTTCCGGTCAAAGCCGAATTCAGTGGTTTCGGTGTTATCGGTGATTGATTTGGATTCACCCCGGGTTCCCCTTTACATGCAAGTACGGTGCGTAACGCTTTGGCTTGCCTTGTTTGTCTGACGCGGTCACGAATTGACCGACTTGCCGCTTTTTTATTATTGCTCCGGCGCCTCGCCGGCGTCGCTGCCCAGCAGGGCCTGGACGAATTCGCCGGCGTGGAACGGGCGCAGGTCCTCGATACTCTCGCCGACGCCGACGAAGCGGATCGGCACGCCCAGTTTCTGGGCGATGGCAAAGATTACCCCGCCTTTGGCGGTGCCGTCGAGCTTGGTCAGGGTGATGCCGGTGAGTCCGACGGCGTCATGGAACTGCTCGGCCTGGACCAGGGCGTTCTGGCCGGTGCCGGCGTCCACCACCAGCATCACCTCGTGGGGCGCGGCCGGATCCAGCTTGGTCATCACCCGTTTGACCTTTTTCAGCTCGTCCATCAGGTTGGACTGGGTATGCAGGCGCCCGGCGGTGTCGGCAATCAGCACGTCGATGCCCCGCGAGCGGGCCGCGGCCATGGCGTCATAAATGACCGAGGCGCTGTCGGCGCCGTGTTGCTGGGCGATGACGGGGATCGCGTTGCGTTCCCCCCAGGTCTGCAGTTGTTCGATGGCGGCGGCACGGAAGGTATCGCCGGCGGCCAGCATCACCGAATGGCCCTGTTGCTGTAGCTGGCGGGCCAGTTTGCCGATGGTGGTGGTCTTGCCGGCGCCGTTGATACCCACCATCAGGATCACAAACGGCCGGCAGGTGGTGTCGATGGTCAGCGGCGCCTCGCAGGGGGCCAGGATCTGTTGCATATTCTGCTGCAGGGCCTCCAGCAGGGCGTCGCTGTCCTGCAGTTCCTTGCGCGAGACCCGGGCGGTCAGTTCATCGATGATCCGCCGGGTTGCCTCCACGCCGACATCGGCGCTCAACAGCAGGGTCTCGATCTCTTCGAGCAGATCATCGTCGATCCGCTTTTTGCCCAGGGTCAGCTGGGCCAGCCCGTCGCCCAGGCCGGCGCGGGTGCGCGAGAGGCCCTGTTTCAGCCGGGCAAACAGGCCCGGCGAGGCCGCTGCCTCATCCGGCGTTTTTGTCTTGGATTTGCGGAAACCAAACATTGAATATAGGGTCGTAGTAGTTGTAAAACGAAATGCGGTGGAATCGGTTGTTCCTGTGTTCCAGGCGCACTATCCTACCATCGCTCGCTCTTTTGAGTAAGTTAATAACACGTCATACAGGCCAAATAAATTAATGCGACGTTTACTGATTCTGTTCATGCTGGGTGCGCTGGTTGCACCGGCGTTCGCCCAGGTTCACGAGTATGAGCTGGATAACGGGATGACATTACTGGTCCGCGAGGACCATCGCGCACCGGTAGTGGTTTCGCAAATCTGGTACAAGGTCGGCGCCAGTTACGAACACAACGGCATTACCGGCATTTCCCATCTGCTGGAACACATGATGTTCAAGGGGACCGAAAAACACGGTCCCGGCGAGTTTTCCCGGATTATTGCCGAACACGGCGGACGCGAAAACGCCTTTACCAGCAAGGATTTCACCGCCTATTTCCAGCAACTGGAAAAAAGCCGCCTGCCGATCAGCTTCGAACTGGAGGCCGATCGGATGCGCAACCTGACCCTGCCCGAAGAGGAATTCAGCAAAGAGCGCGAGGTGGTGATCGAGGAGCGCAAGTTGCGCACCGAAGATAACCCTCGCGCCGTGACCTATGAGCAGTTCAACGCGGCGGCCTTTATGATCAGCCCCTACCGCCATCCGACCATCGGCTGGATGAACGATCTCGAAAACCTCGCCGTGAAGGACCTGCGGCAGTGGTATCGCCACTGGTATGCCCCGAACAACGCCACGCTGGTGGTAGTGGGCGACGTCGAACCGGATCAGGTGTATGCGCTGGCGAAACAGCACTTTGGCAAGATTCCGGCGGTCGAGCCGCCGGTAATCAAGCCGCGGCTTGAACCACCGCAAACCGGTGAGCGCCGGATTACGGTGCGGGAGCCGGCGGAACTGCCCTATTTGATACTGGGCTATCACGTGCCGGTGCTCAAGACGGCCGAGACAGAGTGGGAGCCCTACGCCCTGGAAGTGATGGCCGGGGTGTTAAGCGGTGGGCGCAGTGCCCGGCTGCCCGCGAAGCTGGTGCGTGGCAAACAGATCGCCGCCGGTGCCAATGCCGGTTACAGCCTCTATGCCCGGCAAAGTGAACAGTTCACGCTCAGCGCGACGCCGGCGCGAGATCATAATCTTGACGATCTGGAGCAGGCCCTGCTGGCGGAGATCGAAACGCTCAGGAACGAGCTGGTCAGCGAACAGGAGCTGGAACGCATCAAGGCCCAGGTCGTGGCCAATGATGTTTACGAAAGGGACTCTATCTTTTACCAGGCCATGCAGATGGGCATTCTGGAGACGGTCGGGCTCGGCTGGCAGACCATGGAGGCGTACCGGGAGAAGATCGATGCGGTGACGCCGGAGCAGATCCGTAAGGTGGCGCGCAAGTATCTGCGCGTGAATAACCGCACTGTGGCGACCCTCAAACCTCTGCCTCTGAATAGTCAGCTACCCGGGATGGCGCCGTCGACGACGGCCAGTCCGCACTGAACAAACCTAAAATGATAAATACCATGAAACGACTGAACTGGAAAATAACTACCGCGGTTATTGTGATTGTGGCGTTGACGTTTACGGTCGCCCGGCTGGATCGCCCGGGTGACATCGACTCGGCGGATAGCTCGTCGAGCCTGGCAATCCAGAGCTGGAAAACCGATAACGGCGCACGTGTCGTTTTTGTCCCGGCCGACGAGCTGCCGATGGTTGATGTGAGGGTCGTATTTGATGCCGGCAGTGCCCGGGACGGTGAGTTACCGGGCCTGGCGAGAATGACTGCAGGCATGCTGAATGAAGGCGCCGGTGACTGGGATACCGACGAGCTGGCGAAGCGCTTCGACGACATTGGCGCCAATTACAGTGCCTCGGCCAAACGGGACATGGCGGCATTCAGTCTGCGTACCCTGGTGGATAAACCGTTGCGTGAGCAGGCGCTGAGCACCTTTGCCAGCATACTGGGAGAACCGACCTTCCCGAGGGAGGCATTTAATCGAGTGCGACGTAATACGCTGGTGAGCCTGCAGAACAAGAAACAGTCTCCCGGCGATCTTGCCGAGGACAAATTTTATAAAGAACTGTTCGGCGAGCATCCCTATGCAACGCCGGTCAGCGGTGAAGAGGCGAGCGTCAAGGCAATACAGCGGGCGGATCTGCGAGCCTTCTATAAAGAGCATATGGTGGCCAGCAATGCCGTGGTGGCCATCGTCGGCAAATTGAGCCGCGAGCAGGCAGAAGCCCTGGCCGAGCAGGTGACAGGGAAACTGGAAAGCGGTGAGCCGGCCCCGTCTCTGCCGGAAGTGGAACCCTTGCCGGAAGCGAAGCGGGTTGATCTATCCCATCCGTCGGCGCAAACCCATATCCTGGTCGGGCAACCGGGGATGCGGCGCGGGGATCGCGATTACTTCAGCCTGTATGTCGGCAATCATATTCTGGGGGGCAGCGGGTTTGGTTCACGAATTATGGAGACCATTCGCGAAGATCGGGGGCTGGCTTACAGCAGTTACAGCTATTTTGTCCCCCAGCGTGTCAATGGCGCGTTTATCATGGGCCTGCAAACCAGTAACAAACAGACCGAACAGGCGCTGGGTCTGCTGCAGGAAGTGCTGGTGAAATTTATTGACGAAGGGCCGACCGAGGAAGAGCTGCAACATGCGAAAAAGAATATTACCGGCGGTTTCCCGCTGCGTATCGACAGTAACAAGGACATCGTTGAATACCTTGCCATGATCGGCTTCTATGATTTGCCGCATGATTACCTGGATACCTTTAATGATAATGTCGAAGATATCACTGCGGCGGATATTCGCGAGGCCTTCCAGCGTCGTATCGATCCCGAAAAACTGCTCACTGTCACTGTCGGCAATGGTAATAGTAGTGAGTAACTCTTGATTTCTCGCCGGGGCGCGCAGAGCATATCCAGATTATATTGTTCCCTTTGCGTCTCTGCGCCCTGGCGAGAGTTTTCATTATTGGTATAAAACAAAGTGTGAGATAAAGCATTACATGATCTCGCCGAGACGCAAAGCTCGCCACGTTATGTCATTCTCTTCGGGCTTTGCGAGAGTAATCATGATTGGTACAAATCAGGTAGCGTGTTATAACACCCGTGACGATGTATCAGCGGGAAACAACCAACATGGCGGGACAACGTAACCAGTTTCGGATCATCGGCGGGCAGTGGCGTGGCCGCAAGCTTGGATTTTTTCCCGCCCCGGGTTTGCGCCCGACACCGGATCGGGTCAGGGAGACCTTGTTTAACTGGCTGGCGCCGGTGATCCAGGGTGCCCGGGTGCTGGACCTGTTCGCCGGCAGTGGCGCACTCGGTCTTGAGGCGGCCTCCCGGGGCGCCGCCCGGGTTACCCTGGTGGACAGCCATCCACGCGCGGTCTCCCAGTTGCAGCAGAATGTGCGCCTGTTACAGGCCGAACAGGTCCAGGTTTGTCAATCGGACGTGCTGCGTTATCTGACTCGACCCGCTGAAGCGTGCGAGTTGGTTTTTCTCGATCCGCCTTATCAATCCGGGGTGCTGGAGGCCTGTTTTGAACGCCTGGAAACAGGCGGCTGGCTGACCCCCGATGCCCGGATCTATTTTGAACATGACAGTCATGAGCCGGCACCGTCGCTGCCGGCCAACTGGCAACTGCAGCGTGACAAACAGAGCGGCCAGGTGGCCTATCTGCTCGCCCGGCGAGTGCCGCCGGCGTGAGGCGTGGATGGTCGCCACGCGGGTGACGCGTTACACTACGAAAAACTTCGGGGACAGTTTATGCGTATCGCCATCTATCCGGGGACCTTTGATCCGGTGACCAATGGTCACAGCGATCTGGTGCAACGTGCCAGTCGCCTGTTTGACAAGGTTATCGTCGCCATTGCCGCCGGCGGTACCGGCAAGCAACCGACCTTTTCGCTGGATGAACGCATCACCCTGGCCAGCGAGGTATTGCAGCCCATCGAGAACGTCACGGTCTGCGGGTTTGATACACTGCTGGTGGACTTTATGCAGCAGCATGATGCCACGGTGATCATTCGTGGCCTGCGCGCGGTCTCCGACTTTGAATACGAATTTCAGCTGGCCAGTATGAACCGGCATCTGGCGGCGAATATCGAAACGGTATTTATGACCCCGGCCGAGGAGTATTCCTATATCTCCTCGAGCCTGGTGCGGGAAGTCGCGAGACTGGGTGGCGATGTGTCGCCGTTTGTCCACGAGAAAGTTGTGGCTGCATTGAACCGACGGATGCGATAAAATTCAAAATCCCCTGGTATTACTGATTTGGAGTTCGGCATGTCCCTACTGATTACCGATGAATGCATCAACTGTGATGTGTGTGAACCGGAGTGTCCGAATACGGCCATCTATCAGGGTGATGAGATCTACGAGATTGATCCGACTTTGTGTACCGAGTGCGTCGGCCATTTCGATGAGCCCCAGTGTATCGAAGTCTGCCCGGTCGATTGCATCATCGTCGATCCGGACAACCCGGAAAGCAAGGAACAGCTACAGACCAAATACGAAAAGCTGACGGCTCCGGCATAAAGTGACGGATTGTTTGCATATCAAAAAGCCCCTGTGAGGGGCTTTTTTTTTGCGCGGCAGAAAACGCTAAAATGGCGCCAGTGCGGGAGTCATTGTGCTGATACACAGTCCACCGGGGCACGCAAATAAATCCAAACAGATTTATAATTAATTCGAGTATTTTGCATTTGCGGCGTTGGCGGATGAGCGTTGTGCCTGTTTGCTTTCGCAACTCAATGGCGTTGTCGCAACCCAGGGGAGAGATCATGAAAATCGTTCGTCTTTGCATTTTGTTGTTGATTGGGGGGCTGACCGCCGCCTGTAATCAGTCGACGCCTTCGCCGGCGGTGGCCTCCGCCCACCCTGCAGCGACCGAGGCCGGGCTGGCGGTGCTGGAGGAAGGCGGCAATGCGTTTGATGCGGCGGTGGCGGTCAGTGCGACCCTGGCGGTGGTCGAACCCTACAGCTCCGGACTCGGTGGCGGCGGTTTCTGGTTGCTGCATGAGGTCGACACGGACCGAAACGTGATGATCGATGGTCGCGAAAAAGCACCGCAGCAAGCCCGGCGAGATATGTATCTTGATGAGCAGGGCGAGGTGATTGACGGACTGTCGATGGACGGGCCGTTGGCCGCCGGGATCCCCGGGGAACCGGCGACACTGGTGCATCTGGCCCGGGAGTATGGGCGCCTGTCCTTATCCCGAACCCTGGCGCCGGCCATTCGTGCCGCCCGCGAGGGGTTTGCCGTCACCCCCCATTATCAACGCATGGCCCGGTTTCGTCTGGAGGTATTGCGTCGTTCACAGGCCGCAGCAGAAGTATTTTTGCTGGACGGCGAGGTCCCCCCGTTGGACCATGTGATTCGACAGCCGGATCTGGCGGCGACACTTGAACAGCTCGCGCGCCAGGGGAGCGAAGGTTTTTACAAGGGCAAGCTGGCCGAACGGCTGGTCGAAGAGACCCGTGCCGCGGGGGGGATCTGGACACGCGAGGATCTGCGCCGGTATCAGGTCGTGGAGCGTGAGCCGATCACCGGCAGTTACGGCGATTACCGGATCATTTCCGCGTCGCCCCCGTCGTCCGGCGGTGTGGCGCTGGTCAGCATGCTGAATATGCTTGAAGATTATGACCTGGCGGCGCATTCGGCGGTCGACCGCGTACATTTGATGATTGAAGCCATGCGCCGCGCATACCGTGATCGGGCCGAGTATCTGGGGGATCCCGATTTTGTCGAAATGGATATTGAACGACTGACCAGCAAGGCCTACGCCGCGCGCCTGCGACAGAGCATTGAGCTCGAACAGGCCACTGACAGCCGTATGCTACCCCCGGCCACCGAGAGTACGGAAGGCAACGACACCACTCACTTTTCCATCCTCGATAGCGAGGGCAACCGGGTCGCCGCGACGCTGAGTGTCAATTATCCATTCGGTTCCGGTTTCATGGTACCGGGGACCGGGGTGTTGCTGAATAACGAGATGGATGATTTTTCCGCCAAACCGGGCGAGCCGAATGCGTATGGTCTGGTCGGCGCCGAGGCCAATGCCATTGAACCGGGGAAACGCATGCTCTCAAGCATGAGCCCGACCTTTGTAGAGCATGACGATCGACTGGCGATCCTGGGCACGCCGGGCGGCAGCCGGATCATTACCATGGTCTTACACGGTATTCTGGGTTTCGTCGAGGGGCATAGCGCGCAAACCATTGTCGGTTCGCCACGTTATCACCATCAGTACCTGCCGGATCAGGTGCAATATGAGCCCGGGGCCCTGACCGCGGAGCAGCAACAGGAACTGACCCGCCGGGGCCATGTACTGCGTGAGCTGGATAACCACTATGGCAACATGCAACTGGTGATCTGGAACCGGTTGAATAACCGGGTTGAGGCGGCCAGCGACCCGCGTGGCGAGGGGTTGGCTGTTAGCCGGTAACCTTTACCACTAGCTCAGGAGTGAAAGGCCCGGGGTCATGTCATTTCATGATGGTAAAAGCAGTAGTCGAGTTTGTGGTTCTTGGCGTGGTACATGGCGACATCGGCCCGGCGTAGCAGGCCGGTACGACCGTTGCTGTCGTCAGGATAGATAGCAATCCCTATACTTAAACGGGTTACTACCGGTATCTTATGAATTGTTATCGGTGCTCGGGCTGCTGTGGTCAGTTTTTTTGCGATCTCATCGACCTGTTCATTACTCTTTATGTCAGGCAGAACAACAGCGAACTCATCGCCGCCAAGACGCACGAGCAGATCATGGTTAGCAATATCGACCAGAGAGATGCCTTTATTGTCCGTCAATGTCGGTGTGCGCAAAATATTGTTCATGCGTGAAGCGATTTCGCACAGCAGCATATCACCCGCCTCGTGACCGAACTCGTCATTCACCCGTTTGAATTCATCCAGATCAATTAAAAACAGGGCAAAGCGTTTTTCGCTATCGCTGTATTCGTTGAGCAGGTAATCGATATAGTTATTAAAAAGTCCGCGATTGGGCAGATGGGTAAGGGGATCGGTATAGGCCATGCGTTCAAGTCGGCCATAGAGATTATGTAGCTCGCCGGCCATCAGGTTGAAATCATCGATAAGCTGATTGACTTCGATGATATTACTGCGGGATGTTATTGGCTCTCCCAAAAGCTTGTTGTCGCCATGCAGTCGTTGCAAGTGGCTATTGAGCACCTGCAATGGGCGGATCAGCGTGCGACGCAAAAGAATCAGTGCTACGGCGGTTACCAGTGCAATGATAATGGCTGAGAGCAACATGATAGTGTTGCGGGTTTGTTGAAGTTGCTGATACATATTTCGGGTGTCGTCATAGACCTCAATTAATAATGCGGATTCTTGATGATCGGTTGTATCCAGGCGGTAGCGGGCGACCAGCCCGCCGTCACGTGATTCGGGCCACTGAGGTGATCGGTAGAGAAGTTCACCATCAGGTAGTCGGAACTGTACCGGCATCCCCAGCTCGTCTTCAATCGGGCTCAGACTGCGTGTTGGTGCGGTGACGATCTCAAGATAACCGCTGGGGTTTAGCCCGCCCAGAGGCAAGAGGACAGCGTGGTATGGACGCTCATTGTTGTTACACAAAGTTGCGAGAATCTTCAGACGTTCTGCCCCGCGGCGCTGTTCGGCCTGTTCCACCAGTCCCGGACATACCGCGCCGGGGTGTTTCAGAGAGGTGTTTTCGGCGCTGGACTCTGCCAGGGGCTCGAAATCAGGGCTAAAGACAAGCAGGCGTTCCAGGCGCAAAATATTGGCGGTAACAAAATACTGATGAAATTGTTGTGCGAGTGCATCATGTAGAGCAGTAGTATCGTTATTACCCAATGCCTGGCGAAATCTGGTTGATATTTTTAAATTATTGCCGAGATCCTGCGCGTACTCTTCCAGTTCATTCATTTTGTCGCGAATTTTAATTTCTACCAGATCGACAAGAGACTGGCGTTTGTAATCCAGGATGACATCCTGATAAATACTGGTGCTGGCCAGTGCCAACCCTAACCCCAGTAAACCTACCAGAAAAATAGTCAGTACGAGGTTGGTTTTGATTGAGACATAGAGTGGCATATACGAGGATGTATGGCTTATTGTTTATCTTTAACGTAGGGATATTTTTTATCTTGCCACTCCTCGAAGCCACCAAAAAACCAGTGCAGGTTGGTATAACCACACTGCTTGGCAATTTGAACGGCATTGGCACTACGTCCGCACTTTGGGCCATTGCAATAAAACAGCGTCGGGTGCGTCTTGTCGGGAATAGTTTCAGCCAGACTGTCACAGTCGGTGTCGGTATCGGGCAGGCTGTTGGAGCCTTCTATATACCCATGGGCTCGATCGCTGACAATTCGAGAATCAATGATCAGCAGTTCAGGGATTTGATTGGCCAGTTCGATCAGTTCTTCGGCGCTGACTTTGTTAACACCGGGAATATGTTCAATGATCTCTTCTTCGTCTGCAGCAACGACATTGCTCAGGAACACTAACAGGAGGATAAGTTTTGCACCTGAAACCGCCAAAAAATGATTCTTCATAGTCTGAATTATCCTTGTTTTTCAGGTATTCAGTCGAGCACGACAGAATAATAACGGTATATTTCTGAACCGTGACCGGTTTGTCGGCAGGCGTGGAGGTTACTTGAAATATTTCAGTAAAGGGGGCAATCCCTTGTAGTACATGTTATTAATATTATTTTATGCTTATATGATGGCGGTACTGCAGCAACAAGCGTCAACGCTGACAGTGTCGACAATAGTAACTGGCGCGCTGACTGATGACTATCTGCTGCAACGGCTGACCGCATTGATGACAGGGCATTTTGTGGCGCTCATAGACGTGCAACTGCTGGCGAAAATAACCGGGCTTGCCGTCACTGGCGGTAAAATCGCGCAAGGTGGTTCCGCCCTGGCGAATGGCCGCCTCAAGGACCTGCTTGATCGCATTGACCAGGCCGGTATAGCGTGCCCGGGCGATCCGGCCGGCGGCGCGTTTGGGATGGATGCCGGCCAGGTAGAGCGCTTCGTTGGCGTAGATGTTGCCGACGCCGGTGACGATTTTGCTGTCCATGATAAAGGCCTTGATCGCCAGCTTGCGACCCCGCGACGCTTGCCACAGGTAGTCAGCCTCGAAGGCGTCCGACAACGGTTCAGGCCCCAGTGTTTTTAACAGTTTATGTTGAAGCGGATCCTCGCGAGTCCAGAGTACGGCGCCAAAGCGGCGCGGATCGCGCAGACGCAAACACTGGTTGTTGTCCAGTACAATATCCAGGTGATCATGTTTCTGGACCGGCGTTTGTCCCGGCAAAATTCTCAGGCTGCCGGACATTCCGAGATGGATGATCAAGGTCCCCGCGGGCATGCGTAATAACAGGTATTTGCCGCGGCGATCGACCTGCTCAATCACCTGCCCCTGTAAGGACGCGTTGAGATTGCGCGGCACCGGCCAGCGCAGTTGCCGCTGGCGCAGGATCACCGCCCGCACCCTCTGTCCTTGCAGGTGCGGAGCAATACCCTTGCGGGTGGTTTCCACTTCGGGCAGTTCAGGCATGGGTGATCACGTCCGGTGTCCTGGTCTGTTCTCTGGGCTGGTTATTTCACCACGAAGTCACGAAGCCACGAAGTAAAATTAAATCACTTCGTTTCTTCGTGACTTCGTGGTGAGCGCTCAAGTTCGGGCTCGGGAACGGGTTCGGGCAGTTGCAGCAGCTGTTGACGGATATCCTCATTGATCACATAACGCAGGCGCACATCGTGGCGCAGCAGGGTAGGCTGTCCATCCTTTTCCTCCAGCGTGAAACGCACGGGGGCTTGCCGACCCGCCAGTTCGATCCGGATATCCGCTGGGGGGAGTTCTTTCGCTTCGAACGACTCCAGGCGGATGGCCTGAGCAGTGCGCCAGTTGGCTACCAGTTCGGTCAGGGCGTCGGCCGAGCGGTCTTCACGCGACGGGCGGACTTGCCACTGACCATTCTCCAGGGCGAGCTGCATCTGCGGCAGTTGCAGAGCGGTGATTTTGCCGGCGGGTAACAGGGCATGACTGAGATAACCGGTGGCCGGACTGACCGTATGGTAATAATGGGTGTCGGGGATCAGATACAAGCGATCCGCCAGGCGGACATAACGCTGCTCTGAGAGCGGTTCGGTGTCACCGAAGGCGATGCGCAGGGTGTCGTTGTAGGTCACCGTGGCACGTGGCTGGTCGAGCCCGTAATCTGTGGGATCAAGCTTCGTGATATCGTGGCTGCCGGTATATTCGGCCTGCAGCAAACGCAACAGGGCCTGGATTCGATAGTCATTGGCGGCCACGGTATAGGGGCTTTGCATATACCAGCCAGCCTGTCGCTTGTGCAGCGTGATCGGCTCATCCTGCTTGCGCTGTAATTCGATCTGCGTGACTTCCCCGGGGTCCAGCTCGCTCAACTGTTGCGGCCCGGGCTGTTTGGATTCCCGGGACGTATAGAATACCGCCAGCGCCAGAATAATGAGAAGCAGTAACAGCGCCAGATTGAGCAGGAGTCGCGAGCGCATCAGGGTTTACGCCGTCGCCACCAGGTGTACAGACCGTAGCCGAGTAACAACAAGGGCAGGCCGAACAGAAACAGCAGGCCGAGAATCGACCAGGTCAGCGATTCCAGAGTCAGTTCCGTATCCGGCGCGGTACGCGAAGGAATATCGATAAAGGCGTCGTCATGACTCAGCCAATTGATAATGTTGAAGCCGAGATCCTGGTTACCCTGGTTACCGAGATAGGCATTGGCGAGAAAGTCCCCGTCACCCAGCACCACGATGCGTTGTCCGGCACCGTCATGACTGGCCTGTTCATCACTGTTCGGGTTGCGGGTCAGGGCAATACCCAGATGCAGGGGACCGGCTGTGTCGTCCTTTTCGTCATAGTTGATCACACCGTCCAGCTTGCCGGTTTCCACCCAGCTGCGCGGGACGGTTTGTAAAAACGGACTGGCGTCAAACGGGCTGTCTTGTGTCGTGTCGATGGCGGCGGCACGGGGGAACAGCGTCATAAGCCGAAAATCACGGGTGATCGGATGGGAACTGGCACTGTAGTCGGCAATGACGGCAAAAGTCGGATCATTAATGCCGAGCCTTCGGGTCGAGGGATCGACGATGGTGCCGGGGAGAAACGTCAGGCCGAGATCCTGCAATAAGGGCTGCAGGCCGTAGAGTTCGCCGGGATCATGCAGCCAGAGCAGGTTGCCGCCGTTACGCACGTAGTCACGAATAATCTCGACTTCACCGGGCAGATAATCCAGTTGCGGGCCGGCGATCACCAGGGCCGCGGTATCGGCGGGGATGGCGGGATCGTCGCTCAGCCTGAGGGTGCTGCTTCGGATCCCCTTGTCGCGCAAGTGTTCGGTAAAGCGTCCGTAGTCGTGGTTGGCCCGCCCCTCGGGGTTACGCTCGCCGTGTCCGGCAATAAAAACGAGGTGTTTCTCGCCACTGCGCAGCAGTTGTTGCAAGGTATTGGTCAGCGCGCTCTCGCTGATGTCCTGGACGTGTTCGGTGCGGTCGTTATAAGTGACCACCAGTTCACCGTCGACGCTGATATCGTATTCGCGAGTCAATTCCGGTTCGGTTTCCGGGTTGATATAGCGAATGTGAATATCGTCTTTATGCTGCTGGTAGCGTTCGATCATCCCGGCAATATTGCGCCGGGTCGAGGCCAGCTTGCCGCTGCGCGCGAAGGCGAGGATTTCCACCGGCCCCTCCATGCGCTCCAGCAGGGTTACCGTCGCCTCGGAGAGCGTATGGCGACCGGCGGCGGTCCAGTCGCTTTCGTATTTGTAATGCACACTGAGCCAGGCCAGCAGGGCCACGATGGCCAGAAACAGCACGACAAACAGAATGTTCTGTACACGAATCTGAAAGCGGCTTTTGGGCGTGACTTGCATGGTTGTCAGAATTCCACAAAGGGTTAGTGTTGCAGGCGATCCGCATCCAGGCGGCGAATGCTCAGCACAAGGAACACCGTAATAAACAACAGAAAATAGAGTATGTCGGTACTGCTGAACAGGCCTCGGCTGAGGGGCTCGAAATGACGCAGTATGGACAGATATTCCAGTACCCCGCTGGCGTCGATATCCCCGGCCTGATCACCGGCCCAGTCGATAATCCACAGCAGCAACAGGGCGCCAAAGGTACTGATGGCGGCGATAGTCGGCTGCAGGGTCAGGGTCGAGAGAAACAGGCCGATGGCGGCAAAGCAGGCGCTCAGCAGGAACAGGGCGAGGAACATGGCCAGCAACAGGCCGAGATCAAGCGGTCCGGCAAACAGCAGCGACAGCGGCATCAGGCTGATCATCAGACAGGCCAGCAGCAAGAAGCCAAGCAGCCCAAGGTACTTGCCGAGAACAATTTCCGTCATGGACAGCGGGGCGCTGAACAGCAAGGCAATACTGCGGTTGCGGCGCTCTTCGCTGATGACGCGCATGGTCAACAGCGGCACCACCATCATGAAAATAAACGCCGCGCTGCCATAGACCTGGGCGACGACCAGTTCGGTGGCGCCGGGCGGCGATTCCAGGTTCTGCAGCCGGGGCTGCAGGTTGATGAAATCGTTAAGCGAGGTCAAAAACAGGTACGCCAGAATGAACTGCATCACCGCCAGAATCGACCAGGCCAGCGGGGAGAGAAACAGCGTGCGCAGTTCGCGTTGCGCCAGGGTAAACACCATCATGCCGCTTCAATCTCCGTATCGCTCTGCTCCGAACTGGTGATTTCGACAAAGATTTGCTCCAGCGTCTTGTGCTCCGGGGTCAGCTCGAACAGGCCCCAGCCCTGTTCGACGGCCTGCTGCGCGATCGCCCCGGCCGGATTCGTCTCTGCCGCATGCAGCAGGCGAAAGCGGTGGTTATCCAGCGCCTGCACGTCGTTGATGCCGGGCAGGGCCTCCAGGATGTGTTGTGCCGGTGGCTGCTGCAATCCGAGAATCAGGCTGCTCGATTGCATGCGGCGATCAAGGTTGTCGACATGATCACTGAATACCAGCTGCCCGCGATTGATGATCTGCACCCGATCACAGGTCATTTGCACTTCGGGCAGAATATGGGTGGAGAGAATCACCCCATGCTCCTCGCCCAGCTCCCGGATCAGTTCGCGGATTTCGCGGATCTGGATCGGATCCAGTCCCACGGTGGGCTCATCCAGGACCACCACGGCCGGGGAATGAATGATTGCCTGGGCAATTCCGACCCGTTGCTGATAGCCCTTGGAAAGATTGTTGATCAGTCGCCGACCGACCTGCTCCAGGCCACAGCGCTGCTTGGCGCGATCGACGGCCGCTGTGATGGTGTCACGCCGCAGACGATTCAGCCGGGCGCAAAAGCGCAGATACTCATCCACGGTCAGTTCGCGGTACAGCGGCGGTTGTTCCGGCAGATAACCGATTTCGCCCTTGGCCTGCCTGGGCCGATCGAGCAGATCGAGGCCGTTGATCAGGATGCGACCGCTGGTCGGTGCCAGGTTGCCGGTAATGATCTGCATGGTGGTGGTCTTGCCGGCGCCGTTGGGGCCGAGAAAGCCGAGGACTTCACCCCGTTGCAGCTCAAAGCTGACATCTTTGACCGCCACCAGACCGGCATAACGCCGGTAAAGATGTTCCACGCTGATCAGGTTGTCATTGGACATGTCGGTTAACAGCGGCTGTGATTATTATCAATGTCATGCTGGGGCGAAATTATAAGCTTCTGCGTCCGGGTGACAAGCCCGCAATGCCGTTTTGGCCAACTGGCGCAGGATTGTTTTGACTGCCCACGGCAATCCTGGTTCAGCAAGGCATAGCCGGCACAAATACTCAACAGAATAACCTCGCGTTGCGCGACAGTGGCGCGCTGTTGCCGACAACGTCGAATCCTTGCCGGTACAAATTGCAGCGCGGCGTCAGCATAGCAGGATGCTACAATCGACCGCGAATCCGGATGGAAGGGTTTACCCATGAGCGTAATTCTCGGCGTCGATACCGGCGGGACCTTTACCGATTTTGTCCTGTATCGGGAGGGCACGATCACCACGCACAAAGTGCTGTCCACCCCGGCGGCGCCGGAGGCGGCGATCCTGCAAGGGGTGCGGGATCTGCAGCTGGATCAGCTGGCGGAGGGGACGGCCTTTTATATGGTGCATGGTTCGACCGTGGCGACCAATGCAGTACTGGAAGGCAAGGGCGCGCGCACCGTCTTTATCACCAACCGCGGGCTGGGTGACATGCTGAGCATCGGCCGGCAGACCCGGCGTGAGCTGTATAACCTGCAGCCGCACACCCTGGCGCCACCGGTACCGCGGGATCACTGCCTGGAGACCGGCGGGCGCCTGGCCGCGGACGGCCGTGTCATCGAGCCGCTCACCGGGGCCGATCTGCAGCAGCTGCGCGAGGCGATTGCGCGCCTGCAGCCCGAAGCGGTGGCGATCAATTTGCTGTTCTCTTATCTGGATGATCGTTTCGAAAAGCAGATCGAGGCGGCCCTGCCGCAGGATCTGTTTATTTCCCGCGCCTCACGCGTGTTACCGGAATACAAAGAGTACGAGCGGGGTATGACCACCTGGCTCAACGCCTGTGTGGGACCGCGGGTCGAGGGCTATCTGCAGCGACTGCAACAGGGGGTGCCGCAGGCGCAGATTACGGTGATGCAAAGTTCCGGCGGCACCATCGCCGCCCGCCAGGCCGGGGAAGAGGCGGTACACATGCTGCTCTCCGGTCCGGCCGGCGGGCTGGCCGCGGCCCGTTATATTGGCGAGCAGGTCGGTTGCCGGCGCCTGCTGACTTTCGACATGGGCGGTACCTCCACCGATGTGGCACTGGTCGACGGCGAGCTCAAACTGACCAGTGAAGGGCACATCCGGGATTACCCGGTGGCGGTACCGATGGTCGACATGCACACCATCGGTGCCGGCGGTGGCTCGCTGGCCAGCGTGGACGCGGGCGGCTTGTTACAGGTGGGGCCCGAGTCGGCCGGGGCCGATCCCGGTCCGGCCTGTTACGGCCAGGGCGGCAAGCGGGCCACGGTGACCGACGCCAATCTGCTGCTGGGGCGCCTGCGCCCCGGCGCGTTTCTCGGTGGCGATATGGTGCTGGACGGGGCGGCGGCGGAGGCGGCAGTCGGTGAGATTGCCCGAAAGCTCAATCTGTCGCCCGAAGAGGCGGCCGCAGGGATCCTGCGGCTGGCCAACGAGCACATGGCCCATGCCCTGCGGGTCATGTCGGTCCAGCGGGGAATCGATCCGCGGAAGCTGGCGCTGGTCTCCTTTGGCGGGGCCGGTGGCCTGCACGTCTGCGCCCTGGCCGAGGCGCTGAACATGCAACAGGCCATCGTCCCGGTCTACGCCGGGGTATTGTCCGCGCTCGGGATGCTGGTGGCACCGCGCGCCCGGCAACTGTCACGGACCCTGAGCGGCCTGTTGCAGGAGTGGGATACCCCGACGCTGGAGGAGGCATTTGGGAGGTTGATCGAACCGGGACTCGAGGCGATGCAGCAGGAGGGCGTCGCGCGGGAGGCGATCGCGGTCCAGCCCAGCGTCGATCTGCGTTACCGGGGCCAGTCCTATTATCTCAATATCCCCTGGGAGTCGATCGACCAGGCCGCGGAGGCTTTTCATGCCCAACACGAACAACGCTACGGCCATCGACTCGCGTTGCCGGTGGAGCTGGTCAATCTGCGTGTTGCCCTGCAGCGTCCTCCCCAGCAGATCGTGTTACAGGCCGTCAGCCAGGGCGATCCGGGCGAACCTTATGAGCATGTTGAGTTGCATGGGATCGACACACCGGTACCGGTCTATGCCCGGGCACAACTGGTCGGCGGACAAACCCTTCGCGGGCCGGCATTGATCACCGAAACCGTCTCCACCACCTATCTCGCACCGGATTGGCAGGCCCGGGTGCATGAGACAGGCTGCCTGTTATTAAACCGGGGCTGATTGGCGTAGCGCGAGGCCGGGCTGAATCCGCAGAAGGCGCCGGTTCCACGACATAAAAAAACCCGCTGACGAGGCAGCGGGTTTTTAAATTCAGACGCGTGGCGCTGAACGGGTTACTTGATTTTCGCTTCCTTGTAGGCCACGTGTTTGCGAACCACCGGATCGTACTTCTTCACTTCCATCTTTTCCGGCATGTTGCGCTTGTTCTTGGTCGTGGTGTAGAAGTGGCCGGTACCGGCGCTGGAGACGAGTTTGATTTTGTCACGCATGATAGTAGCTCCTTACACCTTTTCGCCGCGGCGACGCAGGTCCTCGAGGACGACCTCGATACCTTTCTTGTCGATAACACGCATGCCCTTGCTGCTGACACGCAGTTTTACCCAGCGGTTCTGCGATTCCACCCAGAAGCGGTGGGTATGCAGATTGGGCAGAAAACGGCGACGGGTCTTGTTATGGGCGTGGGACACGTTGTTCCCGCTCATCGGACGTTTGCCAGTCACTTGACAGACTCTGGCCATGGTTATTCTCCAAAAATCAGCTGCACAATGCGTCAAAGAGCGCGAATTTTACGGATTTCCCGCCAGCCTTACAAGCCCAATTCCTCCTAAAGTGCCGTATCGCGTGGATTTTGGGCAAGCTGTTGGTCGTGCCGGTGTTCCTCGTTACTCGTCACTCGTCCCTCGGCCCTGTTTTTCAGAGCCAGCCCCGCTCCGAAAACGCCACGCACTCCCCGTCGCCGACCACGATGTGGTCCAGCACCCGCACCTCTACCAGCTCCAGCGCCTGGACCAGGCGACCGGTCAGGTGGCGATCGGCGTGGCTGGGTTCGGCGATGCCGGAGGGGTGGTTGTGGGCGAAAATCAGCGCTGCGGCATTGTAATGCAGGGTTTTTTTGACCACCTCGCGCGGGTGCACGCTGGCGCCGTTGAGCGTGCCGCGAAACAGTTCCTCGTAGCGGATCACCCGGTGCTGACTGTCGAGAAACAGGCAGGCAAACACCTCGTGGGGCAGATCCCGCAGGCGGCTGAGCAGGTACTGTTTGGTCTGCTCGGGGCTGTGCAGGCCGGCATCGCGCTGCAGGGCCTCGCCCAGATGGCGCTGGGCCAGGGCCAGCACCGCCTGCAGTTGCACGTATTTGGCCTGACCCAGCCCGGGTAGCTGGCAGAACTGTTCCTGGCTGGCGGTCAGCAGCCCGCGCAGGCCGCCGAACTGGTGCAGTACCTCGCGGGCCAGATCCACGACGGTCTTGCCGCGGGTGCCGGTGCGCAG
Organism: Thiohalophilus thiocyanatoxydans; assembly: GCF_004366735.1. Classification (GTDB taxonomy): domain Bacteria; phylum Pseudomonadota; class Gammaproteobacteria; order UBA6429; family Thiohalophilaceae; genus Thiohalophilus; species Thiohalophilus thiocyanatoxydans. Next base: position 520,066 of record NZ_SOQX01000001.1, read on the forward strand.
AAAGATCGCCAGCAGTTCGGCGTCGGAGAGGGCCTCCGGGCCCCGGGCCAGAAGTTTTTCCCGCGGGCGCTCCGCCTGCGGCCAGTCGGTAAGGGGCATGACGACCTCCCTGTCGCTTATTCAGAAGATTTGGCAAACCGGCCAGTGGTTCGCCTGCCGGATTTGCGTTCAATTATAGCCAGGAACAGGGCCGAGTAACGAGGAAAATCAGCAGCGGCTAAACCGTGGTTCCCTCGTCACTCGTAACTCGTCCCTCGGCCCTGCCCTTCGGAGTTTACTCCGAAGGGCCCGGAAACTCTGGTACACTTTATAAGTATGACGCAACTGGCCAACAAACATATTCTGCTCGGGGTGACCGGCAGCATCGCCGCCTACAAGGCGGCCGATCTGGTACGCCGCTTGCGCGAGGCGGGGGCCGAGGTGCGGGTGGTGATGACTGCCGGAGCCGGCGAGTTTGTCACGCCCATGACCTTCCAGGCGGTTTCCGGTCACCCGGTGCACCAGCACCTGCTGGACGCCGATGCCGAGGCGGCCATGGGCCACATCGAGCTGGCGCGCTGGGCCGATGCCATTATCGTCGCGCCGGCCAGCGCCGATTTTCTGGCCCGTCTGGCCCAGGGCCGCGCCGACGATCTGCTCAGCGCCGTGTGTCTGGCCGCCGAACGGCCGCTGGCGGTGGCGCCCGCCATGAATACCCACATGTGGGCCAATCCGGCCACGGGCGAGAATGTCCGGAGTCTGCAAAAACGCGGGGTGTTGTTGATCGGTCCGGAGGCGGGGGAACAGGCCTGCGGCGATGTCGGCGCCGGGCGCATGAGTTCGCCGGAGTCCATCATCACGCAACTGGCCGACCTGTTCAGCACCGGCAGTCTGACCGGTCGCACGCTGCTGATTACCGCCGGGCCGACCCGGGAGGCGATCGATCCGGTCCGTTATCTCTCCAACCACAGCTCCGGCAAGATGGGTTTCGCTCTGGCCGAGGCGGCGGTGGAGGCCGGTGCGCGGGTGATTCTGGTGAGCGGGCCGGTCAACCTGGCCACGCCGGCGCACGTCGAGCGCCTCGATGTGGTCAGTGCACAACAGATGGCGGCGGCGGTGGATTCACGCATTGGCGAAGCCGATATCTTTATCGCCACGGCGGCGGTGGCCGATTATCGGCCGCGTCAGGTCCCGGCGGAGAAAATCAAAAAAGATCAGCCGCAGCTGACACTGGAACTGGAGAAGAATCCCGATATTCTGGCCGGGGTCAAGCAACAGCATCCGGGTGTGTTTTGTGTCGGTTTCGCGGCCGAAACCACCGATCTCGAACGTTATGCCCGCGCCAAACTGGACGACAAGCGGCTGGAGATGGTGGTGGCCAACCTGGTGGGTTCGGCCACGCCCGAGACGGAGGGGACCTTTGGCAGCGAGACCAATGTTCTGCAGGTTTTCTGGCCGGGCGGGGAGACCCATCTGCCGTTGGCCCCCAAGGGGCAACTGGCTCGTCAGTTGATTCCGGTGATCGTCAGTCGCTACGAACAGCGCGATATGACTGCCGCCGGCAAGGGTAAAATAGTCGAATTAAATCAGGCTGTCCGGCCCAAAAGATAATTATAATCCGTCACCACGGTTCGCCGCCGGGACACAACAATCAACACTCAATCCACTACAGACGGGTTCAGTCACTATGACGCGTATCAAACTCAAGTTGCTCGATGATCGTATCGGCAAGGATATTCCCCTGCCGCACTATGCCACCGACGGTTCCGCCGGCCTGGACTTGCGCGCCTGTCTTTCAGAGCCGCTGGTGTTAAACCCCGGGGAAACCCAGTTGATCCCGACGGGGCTGGCGATCCATATCGCTGATCCGTCGCTGGCGGCGGTGATCCTGCCGCGCTCGGGACTGGGGCATAAACACGGTATTGTGCTGGGCAACCTGGTCGGTTTGATCGATTCGGACTATCAGGGGCAGTTATTCGTCTCCTGCTGGAATCGCGGCAGCGAGTCTTTTACGGTCGGAATTGGCGAGCGTATCGCCCAGCTGGTACTGGTCCCCGTGGTTCAGGCGCAGTTCGACCTCGTCGAGGATTTCGAACAGAGCGTCCGGGCAGAAGGCGGGTTTGGGCACACCGGCAGTGCATAATCCAGAAGACAGGGAGAGGCAGCATGGCCCGTCGTCGTGAACGCATAAACAAACACCCGCAACAACCGCATCATTCCGGCGGCCTCACGCTGACCGCGGTGAGTCTGATCGCCTTTTTCCTGTTCAGTGCCATTTTGATCGTGGCCGTATTTGTCGGTCAGATGACACCGCTACTCGCCTTGCAGACCCAGGAAAATGCGGTACTGGAAAACGAGGCCCGGCACACGGCGGCGGGTATCAGCCAGGCGGTGGCCGATTATGCCCAGGGTCTGCACAGTGTGGCGAAAGATCCCCGGACCCGTGACCTGTTGCGAGCCGGCGATCGGGCGGCGATCGCCGAACGCGAACATCAGCTGCAATCCATGTTTGACGGGGCTTTGCGGGTGCGCCTGCTGAAGCCGAAAATCTACTCTCCGGATAAAAGCAGCGAGCCGCATCTGAGCTTTGCCTGTCTGGATCTGCAGCGTCAGGCGGAAGAATCGCTTGCCCGTCCGCCGGTCGAGGTGCACGCGCCGGGTAACCCGCAGCAACACATCGATATCGTCGAGCCGGTACTCAATGCGGCTGGCGACACGGTTTTGGGACATGTGCAACTGGCTCTCGATGCCGGCTTGCTGGAGCAATGGGTGCAACAGGCCGCCTCGGAGGGCTATGTTGAGCTGGAGCAGAAAATCAGCAACCAGGAACCCGTTCTGCTGGGCAAGGCGGGCGATCCCGCTTATCAGGCCCGGGCCGAGTCGACCCGCGTGGCGATTCCCCATACCGACTGGGAGTTGTCGACCTGGATGCCGCAGGTGGTTCGGGTTTCGGCGTTTAATGTGAATCTGTTGAGCATTATTGCAGTGAGCATCATCCTGGTCGGAATCGTGGTGCTGTTGTTGTATCAGGCCATGGGGCGCTCCATCCGTCACGATCTGGAAAACTTTATGTTGCTTGAGGCCAGTTTGCTGCGGGGCAACAAGCGCCATACATACCCCATGAAAATGAAAGAGTTTCGGCAAATGGCCGAACGGCTGGACGAGCTGGCAGGCGTTCCGTTCGCGAAGGGCGAACAGGCCAATGACACTGGCCCGCGCAATACTGCGCGCGATCAACGCGTCACGGACAACAGCAGACCAAACGACGATCTGGACGACGGCACCGACCCGGCGCCCCTGCCAGGCCAGCAGGCCGGGCCCCCGGCGGAGATTTTCAAGGCGTATGATATTCGGGGCATCGTCGGGCGTACACTGAACGCCCGGTACGCCACGCTGATTGGCCAGGCCCTGGGCAGTGAGGCCAGCCGCCGCGGGTTGACGAAAATCGCCTTTGCTCGTGATGGACGCAAGTCCGGCCCGGAACTGGGCGCGGCGCTGGTGCGCGGGCTGCAGGCGGCCGGTATGGAGGTGATCGATGTCGGCATGGTACCGACGCCGGTGCTGTATTATGCCGCGCATGAAATGGCCGGCGGATCCGGGGTCATGCTGACCGGCAGTCACAATCCGCCTGACTATAACGGTTTCAAGATGATGCTGGGCGGGGAGACCCTCTCCGGTGAGGCCATCCAGAGCCTGCGTCAGCGCATCGAAAAGCAGGATTTTGTCCGGGACAATGGCAGTTATGCTGCGCACAAGGTCACCGACGACTACATCAAGCGCATTATCGCCGATATCCGGATCACCCGGCCCCTGAAGGTCGTGATCGACTGCGGTAATGGCGTGGCCGGCGTGGTGGCGCCGGCACTGTTCCGGGGGCTCGGCGTCGATTTGATCGATATTTACAGCGAAGTGGACGGCGACTTTCCCAACCATCATCCCGATCCCAGTCAACCGGATAACCTGCACGATGTGATCGAACTGGTGCGAAGCAAGAACGCGGATCTTGGTATTGCCTTTGATGGTGATGGAGACCGTCTGGGTGTGGTCAATAGCGAGGGTGATATCATCTGGCCGGATCGGCTGATGATGTTGTATGCCGCCGATATCCTGTCACGTAATTCTGGCGCGCAGATTATTTATGACATCAAATGCTCGAGTAATCTGACCCGGGTGATCTACGAGAAAGGCGGTGAACCGATCATGTGGAAAACCGGCCATTCCCTGATCAAGGCCAAGATGAAACAGTCCGGTGCCCTGTTGGCCGGCGAAATGAGTGGACACATCTTCTTCCAGGAACGCTGGTACGGTTTTGATGACGCGCTGTATGCTGCCGCGCGTTTGCTGGAAGTTCTGGCGAATGACAAGCGATCCCCGCGGGAAGTGTTTGCCGATCTGCCTGATTCGGTCAATACGCCCGAGCTGCGCATTGATCTGGCGGAAGGGGAGCAGCATCGAATCATGGAAGAGCTGGTGAGTCGGGTCGATTTCGAGGATGCCAGCATGCTCATGATCGACGGCATTCGCGCCGATTTCGAGGATGGCTGGGGACTGGTGCGTGCCTCCAATACCACGCCCAGTCTGATCCTGCGGTTTGAAGCGAGGGACAGCAAATCCCTGCAGCGAATTCAGCAGAAATTCCGCGAGCTGTTACAATCGGTCAGGGCGGACCTGGCAATACCGTTTTGATAAATTGATAATACGACACAGACCCTGATCAGTAGAACAAGCGAACTCTATGAGCATTAACCCGGATACAGCACTGAACATCGCCAAGGTCTTGACCGAGGCATTGCCCTATATTCAGCGTTTTCAGGGCAAGACCATGGTCATCAAGTATGGCGGTAACGCCATGGTGGACGAGAAGCTCAAGCAGGGCTTCGCGCGCGATATCGTGCTGATGAAACTGGTGGGGATGAATCCCGTGATCGTGCATGGCGGTGGGCCGCAAATCGGCAATGTTCTGGATCAGATCGGCAAGGAGAGCAAGTTTATCGAAGGCATGCGGGTGACCGATGCCGAAACCATGGACGTGGTGCTGATGGTGCTGGGCGGCCTGGTCAACAAGGATATTGTTAACCTGATCAACCAGGCTGGCGGGCATGCGGTCGGCCTGACTGGCAAGGACGGCGGGCTGATCCGGGCGCGCAAGATGACCTTCGAACGGCACAACCCGGAAATGAACGCCCCCGAGATCATCGATATCGGGCATGTCGGCGACGTGGAGAGCATCGATCCGTCCGTGGTCAATATGCTGGTCAAGCAGGGGGACTTTATTCCGGTGATCGCGCCCATCGGCGTCGGCGAGGATGGCCAGTCCTATAACATCAACGCCGATCTGGTGGCCGGTAAACTGGCTCAGACCCTGGAGGCGGAAAAGCTGATCCTGCTGACCAACACGCCCGGCGTACTGGATAACGAAGGTGAGCTGCTGACCGGCCTCAAGGCCAAAGAGGTTGAGGCGTTGATCGCCGATGGCACGATTCACGGCGGCATGCTGCCCAAGATTCGTTGTGCACTGGATGCGGTTCACTCCGGTGTCGGCACGGCCCAGATTATCGATGGCCGGGTCGAGCATGCGGTATTACTGGAAGTGCTGACCGATGAAGGTGTCGGTACCCTGATCCGGAGCTGATAGAGTTACATGGCCGAGAACAAAACCAACAAACCCTCACGCCGCCAGCAGATCCTTGAAGTTCTCGCGGCCGAGCTGGAAAACAGTCCCGGTGAGCGAATTACCACTGCGGGCCTGGCACGGGCGGTCGGTGTCTCCGAGGCGGCTCTCTATCGACACTTTCCGAGCAAGGCCCGGATGTTTGAAGGCCTGATCGAATTTATCGAGGAATCCATATTCGGACTCATTAACCGGATTCTTGAGGATCAAAAACCCGCTCTCGCGCGCAGTGAACACATTATGACCCTGGTACTCGGCTTTGCCGGCAAGAATGCCGGCATTACCCGTCTGCTGGCCGGAGACGTGCTGGTGGGTGAGACGGAGCGCCTGCGCAGTCGTATTGATCAGTTTTACGATCGTTTGGAAACCCAGCTCAAGCAGGTATTGCGCGAGGGTGAAATGAACGGCGAATTGCCGCCTGATCTGCCTGTCGGGCCGAGTGCCAACCTGCTACTGGCGGTGGTGGAAGGCCGGATCAATCAGTATGTGCGCAGCGGTTTTCGGCGCGTGCCGCTGGAGATGTGGGAGGATCAATGGCGCCTGCTGGAGGAACTGCTGCAAGGTCGCGGATAGAGCGCGGCTAACGTCAGTCTGATGACGTGAGTTCACGATAACGCTTCAGCCTGGTTTTATACTGTTCGTTTAATCGTTCCAGTTCCTGTTGTTTGTTGGCGATGAACCTCTCGTTATTGGCAATCTGACGCTTGAGCTGTTCCATTTTTTCCAGGAGATTGTCAGGCAAGGGCTCACCACGGCGTTCCAGATTAGCCGCCCGCTTTTTCAATGCCTTCAGGTTTTCCTGATGAGCCTGGTTACTGGAGCGGGTAATTTCAACCTGCCCCTCAATGGACTCGCGCTTATCCTGATGATAGAGCTTCAGATCGCGCTCGGTGGTAAAGGTGCTTAACAGAATGTGGTCCTGCCGGCGTTTTTCCTTCTTTTGTTGCGCTTCCGACTCACGCTGTTTACTGGCACGCTTTTCCTGTTCAAGTTGCGCGGGGGTCCTGGCCGGTTCCTCGATATCGATAACCACGCCATGCCGGTTGAGGATTTCGATACGTTGCTGGGAATATTCGGGCGGGACACTCTCGCCGCACTCCCGAATACCGTCTTCATTGGTCCAGCATTTGTAGGCTTCCGCCAATGTCGCGGGCGCAAAAGCACCGAGCAGGCCCAGCAGACAAAGACGCGTCACCAGTCGGGATTCGGATAGCATTTAAAGGGTTCCCAAGTTTCGAATCACAATTGTAGGCAATGTGACACACATGTTGGAGTATATCCTGTTATTTGTTGTGGCCCTGGTGGCCAATGCGTTTTCCGCCTTTGCCGGCGGGGGCGCCGGGCTGCTGCAATTGCCCGCGTTGATTTTCCTCGGCCTGCCCTTTAGCGTGGCGCTGGCGACCCACAAGCTGGCCAGCGTTGCCTTGGGTATCGGCGCCTCGGCCCGCCACTTTAGGGAAAGGAATCTCGACTGGCAATTTGCGCTGTTGATGTTGTTGGCCGGCGTGCCGGGCGTGGTCCTGGGTGCCGGAGTGATTCTCAGTGTGCCGGACCGCTGGGCGGAACTGGCGCTGGGGTTGTTGACCATGGGGCTGGGCGTCTACTCCTGGGCCAGTCCGGGGCTCGGGCAGGTCGATACGCGGACGCACCGCGACCGGGCCGGCTGGGTAATCGGTGGCAGCGTACTGTTTGGCATCGGCATTCTCAACGGTTCGCTGACCTCCGGCACCGGTTTGTTCGTCACCCTGTGGCTGGTGCGCTGGTTCGGCCTCGACTACAAACGTGCCGTCGCCCATACCCTGGTGATGGTCGGCCTGTTCTGGAACAGCAGCGGGGCCCTGACCCTGGGATTGCTCGGCTCGATCAAATGGGACTGGGTGCCGGTACTGCTGCTCGGCTCGTTACTGGGCGGCTACCTCGGCGCCCACTATTCGATCATCAAGGGCAACCGGGCGATCAAACGAGTGTTTGAAATCGTGACGGTTCTGGTGGGTCTGAAGCTGATCATCGGATAAAAGATTTAACCACGAAGACACGAAGACACGAAGGTAACAAGAAAAGATAATTTTGATATTGAATTGACGGGGAAAGTTGGTTTGTGATTATGTCTTTTTGTGTCCTAAATACATGTTCCGAATACCAGTCTAGGGAGATTGCTTCGTCACGTTGTTTCTCGCAATGACCCCAGTATTTTCAGTCATTGCGAGCCAGGCGAAGCAATCTTTTGAACCTGGTGTTCTGGTGTTCGGAACATTTATTTAGAGTCCTGGTGGTTTAGAAATCGCGAATATCGATATCGTAGTCGATGGTCAGTGGGGCGTGGTCGGAGAACCATTTGTTTTTATACACCGAGGCTTTTTTAACAGTACCCTTCAGGCCCGGGGTGATGATCTGGTAGTCGATGCGCCAGCCGACGTTGTTTTCGCGGGCGTTGCCGCGGTTGGACCACCAGGTATACTGGTCGGGCTTCTGGTTGACTTCGCGAAAGGCGTCGATGAAACCGATGTTGTCGAACAGGTTGTCCAGCCAGGCGCGCTCGACCGGGGTGACGCCGGAGGTTTTCTGGTTGGACTTCCAGTTCTTGATGTCGATCTCCTTGTGTATCGTATTGAAGTCGCCGCAGATAATGTAATCGCGGCGTCGGCGGCGCATGGCCTTGAGGTCCTCGGCGAAGCGGTCCATGAAGATCAGCTTGTTGTTGTGGCGCTCCTCGCTGGAGGCGCCGGAGGGCAGGTAGAGCGAGGCGACGGTGAGCTTGCCGATCTCGATCTCGATCCAGCGCCCCTCGCTGTCGACATGATCCCAGCCCAGGCCGATGGAGACCTTGTCGGGCTGATGGCGGCTCATGATCGCCACACCGCTGTAGCCCTTTTTCTGAGCGTCGAAATAATAGGTGTGATAGCCCCGGGGATAGAAAATCTCACTGTCCAGCTGGTGCTCCTGCGCCTTGGTCTCCTGGATGCAGATTACGTCGGCTTTCTGGCGTTTCATCCACTCGAAAAACCCCTTGCGCTGGGCGGCGCGAATGCCGTTGAGGTTGGCGGTAATCACTCTGAACATCACACTTATCCGGTTACGACCAAAGGTGTATGATACACAACCTGAACCCCGAAATCCCCAGCCCTACAATCCGGAATTTATCGCATGCGTGACTATCAACAGGAATTTATCGAGTTCGCCCTGCAGCGCGAGGTGCTGCGTTTTGGTGAATTTACGCTCAAGTCGGGGCGGGTCAGTCCCTATTTTTTCAACGCCGGGCTGTTTAACAGCGGCAGGGCACTGGCGCGGCTCGGGCGCTATTACGCGCAGACCATTGTTGACTCCGGCGTGCAGTTCGACGTGCTGTTCGGCCCCGCCTACAAGGGTATTCCGCTGGCCGCCGCCACCGCCGTGGCGCTGGCCGAGCAGCACGATCGGGATGTGCCCTATGCCTTCAACCGCAAGGAGGCCAAGGCCCACGGCGAGGGCGGCGACATCGTCGGCGCGCCGCTGCAGGGGAAGGTGCTGATCATCGATGATGTGATCACCGCCGGTACCGCCATCGGCGAGGCGATGGCCATCATCGAGGCCAACGGCGCCAGCCCGGCCGGGGTGGTGATCGCGCTGGATCGTCAGGAGAAAGGCAAGGGCGACCTGTCCGCCATCCAGGAAGTGGAGAACAACTACCACATCCCGGTACACAGCATCATCCAGCTCGAGCTTTTAATCGAATACCTGTCAAAGCAAACGGGGATGGAAGACAAACTCGAGGCCGTCAAGGCCTACCGTAACCAGTACGGTATCGGGGAATAGTGGTAAAAAAATCTTTTCACCACGAAGACGCGAAGTCACGAAGTATAATTTCAGGTAAGGCTAAACAGGGCTCCTTCGTGTTCTTCGCGTCTTCGTGGTTCAAATTTTTATTCATTGAAGTTGGGCATGTCCTGCTGCATCCACTTTCGGAATGCCTCACGTTCTTTCTCATCCGCCATCAGCCACCAGAACTTGAGCCGTTTGACGGCGTCTTCATTGGCGGCCTGGTCGGCGGAGGGAAGCGAGCCGTCGGCCGGCGCGGGTGTTGCGGTGGGCGCGTCGCGGACCACCGGTTCGGCGTTGGTCAATCCTGAGGGGTATTCCTCCGAGGCGGTGGCGGCGATGCGAGTGCCGCTGCCGGTTTCCACCAGCGTGGCCTGAAAGTCGTTGGCCAGACTGAAAGCCTCATCTTCATCACCGGGTTCAGCGTAGCGCAATTCATACACCCGGCCGGCGCTGAACTCGGCCCGGATATCGGTCGGGCTGGACTTGACCAGCATGCCGTCGCTGCCTGATCCCCAGTAGAGTTCATATTTGAGGGTCAGGGTATGCCGGCCGGGAGGCAGGTGCAGCTCATAAAAGCCTTCGTCCTGGGAGGGTGCGCTGATCTTGCTGTCGTCGATGGCCGTGACGGTGATCGGGCCGGGCACCTTGACCCGCGCGATTTCGCCCGGGGATTTCTCCGGGCCGCTATAAAACTTGACCGGGCCGGATGGCGCGCAGGCGCTCAGTAACAGGGAGGCCAGTCCCAGGGATAACAGTGTTCGCCAGTTCATGAAGTTCCTCATCCGGTTGTATCCAGGCCGTAGCGTGAAGCGTCGGCTCACGGCCCCGCATATGCTAGCGGCCAATTCTGACAGAATTACGACAGCGCAGGTAGGCCGGGCCGGCAGTTTCGGCTCCCGGAATGACCCGGCCGGACAACAATGTGTCACTTGCCCGGGCGGCTTTTACCTTGCACGGGCCGATCATGCTAGAGTAACCGCGTCTGATTCTGGCCACCACAAGACGGAATACGATTTGTCTCTACCTTCCCTGGCGAACTGGCGCAACGCAGTTGAGGTCTATCGAAAACCTCAGGCGATTGCCATGTTGTTTCTCGGCTTCTCCGCCGGGTTGCCGCTGCTACTGATTTTCTCGTCGCTTTCGTTGTGGTTGCGCGAGGCCGGGGTGGAGCGCGGTGCGGTTACCTACTTCAGCTGGGCGGCGCTGGCCTATTCGTTCAAGTTTGTCTGGGCGCCGTTGATCGATACATTGCCGTTACCCGGCCTGTATACGTTGCTCGGGCGACGACGCAGCTGGTTGCTGGTCGCGCAGCTGCTGATCATGACCTCGATTATCATGATGGGCATGACCGATCCGATCGATAATTTGCCGATGATGGCGCTGGCCACGGTGCTGCTGGGTTTATCGGCGGCCAGTCAGGATATCGTGATCGACGCCTATCGCATCGAGTCGGCCGGCGACAAGCTGCAGGCGGCACTGGCGGCCATGTATATCGCCGGTTACCGGGTCGGCATGCTCGCCTCCGGTGCCGGGGCGCTGTATCTGGCCACCTGGTTCGGCAGTGATCAGACATACAGTTACCAGGCCTGGCGCCTGACCTATCTGTGTATGGCCATGCTGATGATGATCGGCGTGATGACGACTTTGCTAATCAAGGAGCCGGCACCCAATCAGCAGCGCGAGCCCTATTTACACAGCAATTTTGATTATTTGCGCTTTGTGCTGTTGTTCATAACGGTTACCGGCGTGTTTATTCTGGCGTTTTTGCAGCTGGGTGTTGCCGATGCAGTGAAGTCGTCGCTGCGTGAAGGGCTGGGCTTTAATGGCGTACTGGCCGCCTTTTTCGGACAGACCGTGCAGATTGTCGTCGCTGTCGCGCTGTCGTCGATTACCGCACGTGGACTGATCCTGGTTCACGCAGTCAACCGCGAGATGGTTCGCTCGACCTATGTGGATCCCGTCGTCGATTTCTTCCGCCGCTATGCGAAGCTGGCGCTGTGGATTCTGTTACTGGTCGGGTTTTATCGCATTTCGGATATCGTGCTCGGGGTGATCTCCAATGTCTTCTATTTTGATATGGGCTATACCAAGGAGCAGATCGCCTCTATCAACAAGGTGCTGGGGCTGGTCATGGCGCTGCTCGGCGGGTTTATTGGCGGTTTGCTGACCACCCGTTTTGGCATCATGCGTATGTTGTTGACCGGCGCGATCCTGGCGGCTGCCACCAACCTGCTGTTCATGTTACTGGCGACCCTGGAGCCGAACGTGCCGATGCTGGCGCTGGTGATTGCGGCCGACAACCTGTGCGCCGGACTGGCCAGTGCGGCGTTTATCGCCTATCTCTCCAGTCTGACCAGTATCTCGTTTACCGCCGTGCAGTACGCGATCTTCAGTTCGCTGATGACTCTGTTCCCCAAGGTGCTGGGTGGTTACTCCGGCGGTATGGTGGAGAGCCTGGGGTATCCCGGTTTCTTCCTGCTCACCGCGCTGCTCGGGGTGCCGGTGATCGGGTTGATTCTGTATCTGATGCGTCGGGAAGCGACGCGGGTGGATGGCTAGTTCATGAGCGTGGAATTCTCCTTGCTGGCGGCGTTTCTGGTCGGCCTGATGGGCGGGGTGCACTGTATCGGTATGTGCGGGGGCATCGTCGGCGCGCTGACGTTTGGTTTGCCGCAACCGCAGTCGCGAGCCCGCCTGTTCGGTTTTCAACTGAGCTACAACGTTGGGCGCATCGCCAGTTACACCCTGGGTGGTGTGCTGCTGGGCGGGCTCAGCGGCCTGGCCGACAACCTGCTGGTCATTCATCAGTACCAGAGCATCCTGCAGGTGATCGCCGGGCTGTTCATGCTGGCGATGGGTCTGTATATCACCGGCTGGTGGACGGGGCTGCGGCATATCGAAAGCGGCGGACGGCTGCTGTGGCGCCATATCGAGCCGCTGGGCCGGCGTCTGATGCCGGTGACCCGGCCGGGGCAGGCGCTGCTGCTGGGGATGTTGTGGGGCTGGCTGCCCTGCGGGCTGGTCTACAGCGTGCTGATCTGGTCCATCTCCACCGGCAGCGCGCTGGAAGGCGGCCTGCTGATGTTGAGTTTTGGCCTGGGTACGCTGCCCAATCTGTTGCTGATGGGAATGTTCGCCGCGGCGTTGCAGAAGTTTGTCCGCTATCCGCTGGTCCGCTATGGCGCCGGCGGGCTGGTCATGCTGTTCGGTGTGGTTACCCTGTATCTGGCCTGGCAGCCGCTGCCCGCCTGAGGACCTGCCGGGCATTATTGCCGCTGTGTCACGTCCCTGTGATCGAAACTTATTCGGTAAAGAACTGTTTCTGGAATTCGATCGTGTGGGTTCGACGACTGTCTTCGGGTTTCACGCGAATGGTGAATTTCAGGGTGTCGCGGTGGGCGACCGGAAAGTCACTGATATAGTATATAGCCTCCCCTTCACGGATTTTTCGGATCTGCAGGGTCTGTTTGTGACCCGTCAACATGCCGCTGCTGGCGGTCACTTCCGCCTCGACCGGCTGGTTGTCGGAGGTCCGAATGACGGAGACGTTGAGCATTGCCCGGCTTTTACTGCGCTGGATACCGTATTCGCTGGCCACATCGGGGTTCAGCGTATCGGTATTTAACGTATTGTAATGAATAGCATAATCGCCAACCCGCTTGGCCTGCTCGGCCATGACCGGCGCCGCATGGAGGCTGAATACCAGCAGGGCGGTGGTTGACCATTTCAGCAGTGACTTCATGACGCGACTCCTCGTACTGTTGTTATTACAGGTAAATATAGACGACAAAATCGCGTTCAACCTGCTTGACAAGGTGGTTTCTTGCGGATTTTGGCTTCGCCGGTCTTACTGACGCTGCAGCCGGTAGAGGGCGATCTCACCCATCAGGTTGGGCAGCAGCCAGGCACTGACACTGGGCTTGTGATCCCGGTCGACCACGATGCGTTGCAGCACGGTGAGGCTCATGTCTTCGCACAACTGTTCGAAATCCGTGATGGTGCACAGGTGGATATTGGGTGTGTTGTACCAGGTGTTGGGCAATGAAGGGGTAACCGGCATGCGCCCGTGAAACAGCTCCAGGCGGCAGCGCCAGTGACCGAAGTTGGGGAAGGTGATAATCGCTTCGGCACCGATGCGTAACATTTCATCGATCAGTTTGTCCGGGTAGCGGACCGCCTGCAGGGTTTCGCTCATAATCACATAGTCGAATGACCCGGATTCGATCTCCGACAGGCCGGCGTCCAGGTCGGTCTGGATGACATTGATGTTGTTCTCGATGGCCTTGACGATCTTGTCCTGATCGATTTCCATCCCGTACCCGGTGACCTGACGCTTCTCATGCAAATAGCGTAACAGGGTACCGTCGCCGCAACCCAGATCCAGCACGTGGGAGCCGGGACGAATCCAGTCGGCGATCATGCGCAGTTCCGAGCGTAACAGGCTCATTGTGCGCCTCCCTGTGCCACCCGGTTCATGTAGGTTCGCAATGCATCCATATAGTCCTGGATCGGCATCAGGAAGGCATCATGGCCGTGATGCGCCGTGATCTCCGAGTAACTGACAGTCTTGCGTCCCTTGACCAGGGCCTTGACGATCTCCCGCGAGCGTTGCGGTGCGAAGCGCCAGTCGCCGGTGAACGCGGCGACAAAAAATTCCGCTTGGGTATCCTTCAGCGCGGCGGAGAGATCATCGTCGTACTCCTTGGCCGGGTCAAAATAATCCAGCACCTTAGTCATCAGCAGATAGGTGTTGGCATCGAACTTCTCGACGAAGGATTTGCCCTGATAGCGCAGGTAGCTTTCCACCTGAAATTCGACATCAAAGCCGAAGTTGATCTTGCCCTCGCGCAGCTCGCGGCCGAACTTGGCGCGCATGGAGAGATCCGACAAATAAGTGATGTGTCCGAGCATGCGGGCGATCATTAACCCGCGTCGTGGGATGGTGTTGTAATCGTAATAGCGCCCTTCGTGGAAGTCCGGATCGGACATGATGGCCTGGCGGGCGATCTCGTTAAAGCCGATATTCTGCGCCGAGAGCCTGGGCGCGCCGGCAATCACGATGCTGTGGCGCAGGCGGTCCGGGTAGTCGATGGCCCACTGCAGCGCCTGCATGCCGCCCAGGCTGCCCCCGGCGACCGCGGCCCACTGGTCAATGCCAAGATGATCGGCCAGCAGCGCCTGGCTGTGGACCCAGTCGCTGACCGTGACAATGGGAAAATCGGGGCCGTAGGCTTTGCCGGTCTCGGGGTTGGTACTCATGGGGCCGGTGGTGCCCTTGCAACCGCCAAGGTTGTTCGGCGCAACCACGAAAAAGCGGTTGGTATCGATCGGCTTGCCCGGGCCGATGCAGGTATCCCACCAGCCCGGCTTGCGATCCTCCATGCTGTGATAACCGGCGGCGTGATGGTCGCCGCTCAGGGCATGGCAGATCAGAATCGCGTTGTCTTTTTGTGCATTGAGCTGCCCGTAGGTCTCATACACCATCTCGAACGCCGGCAGCGCTCGACCACAGTCCAGATCGAGGGGGGTGTCGTGTACCAGCTTTTGCGGGGTAACCAGACCGACGGAATCGGCGGGAATTGTCTCGGGCATCGGATAAACTGTCTTCGTGACCTGATTGATCAACAAGACAACAAGTCTAAGTGACAGGTCACTCCCGGCGCAAGCGGGACGGCTGCGGGTCTCAGGCGACCTGGGCCGTATTCTGCTCGATAAAGGATTCTAGCGGCCGATTGAGGGTTTCCATCAGCGTGTTGATATCGTCCAGCTGGGCGTTGAGCGTTTCGGCGGTTTTTTCCAGCTCCTGAATCCGGTTTTGCAGGGTATCGCGCGATTCGTTGATCTTGCGCAGGCTTTCCAGCCGTTTTTCCATCTGGTTTTTGTGTTCTTTGATTTGCGTCACCAGCGGCGCCATGGCCCGCTTGCCCCAGGATTCAACGTCCTCGTGGGCCTGGAACAGGATGTTGCGTGCGTGACTGACCATGGAAATAAAGAATTTCTTCACCACGAAGGCCTGTTCGGTCACCGTCAATTTGGTACTGTTGCGGTAGGCTTCGGCCTCGTGATAGAGACGATCCAGCTCGCGTTTGTATTTACTCATGCTGAGCAGTCGGGGTTTGATGTCGCTCAGATCATGTTCTTTGTTAAACTGTCGATAAATGGTCTGCAGCATCATGTTGAGCTGGTCAGTCTGCTTGCTGGCCGTGCTCATGGTTTCCTGGGTGATGTCAAAGAACTCCTTCATGGCACCCTTCAGCGTCATGGTGAACTTGCTGCCGGTCATCTCCTTGCGGGTCTTGGACATCAGTTTGTCGAGCCGGCTCAGGCTGAGGGTCTTCAGCAGCTCGTCATGTTTTTCATTGAAGGCTTTGCGGTTGGCCTGAAAGCTCTCCACGCTTTTGTGATACGTGGACTGCTCCTCGCGGGTCTTTTTCATCAGATGGGTGATGACATCTTCATTCTTGCCGCTGAGGCTTTTCAGTTCAGTAAGCTGTTTATTGACATCGGCCACCCGTGAGGCGATCAGATCGCGCGATTGCTGGGCCATGCCGCCAATCTCGCCGACGATACTGTCTCGAACCAGGTGTTGCTTGCGCGGCAGAATATCCCGCGCCAATAACGATTCCAGGGCGATGATATTACTGCGTTGAAGCAGCTCCTCGTCGGTGCGGATTTTGGCCAGCAGGCCTTTCTGGGCCGATACCGGGAAGACATTGCTTGCCTCAATCCCCAGCATCTTGGCGGCGCTTTTGCACTGGTTGGCGACACTGACCCCGATTTCGTCGTCGTCCTTGAGCTCATCCCAGAGGGTGTCGACCTTGTTGAGCACGATGATACGGCCGTGGCGGGCATCGCCGCCCAGTGGTTTGACGTACTGGTTCCACATCTGCATGTCGGACTTGGTCACGCCGGTGTCGGCCGCCAGGACGAAGACCACGGCCTGGGCGCTGGGCAGCATATTGAGCGTCAGTTCCGGTTCGTTACCGATGGCGTTGAGCCCCGGGGTATCCAGAATGGTCAGCCCTTCCTTGAGCAGGGGATGCGGAAAGCTGATCAGGCCGTGACGCCACTTGGGAATCTCGACCATGTCGGTTTCGGCATGCACGTCCGGGTCCACCAGGCCCAGCCTTGCGGCCACCGGGGCCGGGACCCGCTTGGTGCGCACCACCTCGCGAAACGCCTCGGCCATCTTTTCCGAGGAGTTGGTGTCCAGCTCGATGGTGGTCCAGTTGATGGGCTCTTTCTTGTGTTCCTGGATGCTGGTCTCTTCCAGTCGCGTCTCGATGGGCAGCAGGCGAATATAGCTCTGGTCCGCCGCGGAGTCATAGAACAGTTCAGTGGGGCACATGGTGGTGCGCCCGGCGTCCGAGGGCAGCAGACGCCGATCATACTCGGAGAAGAAAATGGCGTTGATCAGCTCGGTCTTGCCGCGCGCGAACTCGGCGACAAAGGCGATGGTCAGACGGTCTGACTTGAGTGCCTCGAGCAGCTCGAAGATCCGCAGTTCGCTCTCCGGATTGCTCATGTTATTGGCATTCAGCCAGTGCTGATATTTTTCGATCGCGCTGTTGAGGTCGCTGCGCCAGCGCCCGTAAGCCTGCATCTGATCGGTAAAACGGTCTGTCGCCATGGGAAGTCCGGTTACTGGTTGTGGTCGGAAAAAGTCACTTACTGTGCAATATAGCCGTACATATTTCGCTGCCACAATCGACAAACTGTGAATTGCGACACATTTCTTGCTCCGCCGGGCGTCGCCCGCAAAGGGGGTAGCGGCCCGCCAAGGAACAAGTTTAACAATCTCTTCTAACTATCGCGAAATTCCCGAAAAAATACCGCCCGGTACAGCCGGTCATTCGGCGGGGTCAATCAATGCCGGCAGCCGGCGGGGCTGGTGAATGCGCCACAGCTTGATCCGGCTGCCGTGGCCTTTTTCCAGGGTCACCCGGGTGGGCGGCACGTCGAACTGAGCGGCCAGGAAGGCGCGCAGTTTGCGGTTGGCCTTGCCTTCGACCGGCGGGGCGGTGACCCGGATCTTCAGCGCCTCGCCGTGGGGGCCGACGATCTCGTCCACACTGGCGCGCGGTTGCAGATAGATCCGCAGTAACAGATCGCCGTTTTGCCAGCTATAGAAGCCGGGCACGGCAGTAGGTGCTGTTGAACAGGCTCAGGCTGCAGATGCCGTCCTGCAACGGGGCGATGAACAGCAACATCACCAGCCACAGGGCAATCAGCGCGATCAGCGGGGTCAGATCCAGCCCGCCCATCGGCGGCAGCAGGCGCCGGAAGGGGCGCAGCACCGGTTCCATGAGCTGGTGCAACAGGCCCGCCACCGGGTTATAGGTCCCCGGCGAGACCCAGCTGAGCACCGCCATGATGATAATGCCGAAGATGTAGACATTGATCAGCAGTTTCAGTAGCTCGACCACGGCCAGCGCCAGCGCCCCGCCGATGGCGAGGGTGGGAAACTCGGGGAACAGGCTGATCAGGGTGATCTCGACCAGCTTGAGGATCAGCAGCAACACGACCGCCGCAAAATCGATCCCGGCATAGCCGGGGATGAAGCGGCGCAGGGGGCGCAGCGGGGTGGATGTGGCCTTGACCAGAAACTGGGAGATGGGGTTATAGAAATCGGCCCGCACCACCTGCAGCAGCAGGCGCAGCATCACGATCAGGGCATACAGCCCGAAGATCGTCTGGATCAAAAAGACGCCGGCATTACTGACATAGTTCATGGCTTATTGCCCCAGTTCATCGGCCAGCTCGCGGGCCCGATCATGGGCGGCCTGCAGGGCCTGTTCAAACATCTGCTGGATGTCGTGATCCGCCAGCGCCTGGATGGCCTGTTCGGTGGTGCCGCCCGGCGAGGTGACGTTGCGGCGCAGTTGCGCCGGGTCTTCCTCGATCTCCAGCGCCAGCCTGGCCGCGCCAAAGGCGGTCTGCAGGGTCAACAGGCGGGCGGTCTCGGTGGGCAGCCCCAGCTTGACCGCGGCCTGTTCCATCATCTCCATCACCATAAAAAAGTAGGCCGGTCCGCTGCCCGACAGCGCGGTGACCGCATCCATCTGCGCCTCCTCGGTTACCCAGACGGTCAGCCCGACCGCGCGCAGAATCGATTCGGCCAGCCCTTTTTGCGTCTCCGTGACATGCCGGTTGGCGTACAGGCCGGTGGCGCCGCTTTGCACCAGCGCCGGGGTGTTGGGCATGGCGCGTACAATCGAGCGCTCGCCGCCCAGCCACTGTTGCAGGGAGTCGGTGCGGATGCCGGCGGCGATGGTCAGATAGAGCTTGCCGTCATCGGCACGACTCTGCAGGGCGGTGATCACCGCCTTGAGCTGCTGCGGCTTGACCGCCAGCACCACGACCTCGCAGGCGTCGACCAGTGCCTGGTTGTCAGCGTGCACGCTGATGCCAAAATCGTCCTGCAGCGCCTGGCGCCGGGTCTCATCCGGTTCGGAGACATGCAGAGAAGCCGGCGGCAGGTCGCTCTGGCAGAGCCCGCCGATAAGACTGCGGGCCATATTGCCGCCGCCGATAAAACCGATCGTTGCGTTTTTCATAGCGGCATACGTTAACCGCATGGGCTCGTAAGCTCAAGCTGTGCGGGCGGTGAGGCCGTGCTTTCGTGGTGTGCTGCGTGTTCGTCGAGATTCCCAGGGACGAGGGACGAGTGACGAGGTTTTTTATATCCCCTCCCCCTGGCCCCCTCGGCTCGGGCATCCTGCTTCGCTCTACCGAGTCCATCCATGGACTCGTCCCTGTGGGAGGGGGAACAAATCCTTGCAATTAGCAAACACGGTCCCCTCCCCTTCAAGGGGAGGGCCAGGGAGGGGTAATCTAAAACCAGCCCCGGCAAAAAACCTCGTCACTCGTCCTTCGTCCCTCGTCCCTTATTTGGCGCTCGTGCGCCAAATACCGCGGTGCCAATGCGCACGATGGTGCTACCCTCGGCGATGGCGGCTTCGAGATCGTCGGTCATGCCCATCGACAGGGTGTCCAGCGCCAGGCCTTCGGCATTGAGCTGATCGAACAGCTGGCGCAACTGCCGGAAGGGGACACGCTGTTGCTCGAAGTCCCCGGCCGGGGCGGGGAGGGTCATCAACCCGCGCAGGCGCAGGCGGGGCAGCTCGGCGATGGAGCGGGCCAGTGTCAGGGCCTCGGCCGGGCTGGCACCGGCCTTGCTGGCCTCGCCGGAGGTGTTGATCTGCAGGCAGACATTGAGCGGGGGCAGTTCGGGCGGGCGTTGTTCGCTCAGACGGCGGGCGATCTTGAGCCGCTCCACGCTGTGTACCCAGGCAAAATGTTCGGCGATCTCGCGGGTCTTGTTGGACTGGATCGGACCGATGAAATGCCATTCGATGGGCGCATCGGCCAGCGCGGTGATCTTGGGCCGGGCATCCTGCAGGTAACTCTCACCGAAGCGGGTCTGCCCGGCCCCCAGTGCCGCGCGCAAATCCTCGGCCGGGCGGGTCTTGCTCACCGCCAGCAGCTGCACCGAACCGGGCGGGCGCCCGGCCTGTTTTTCGGCATGTGTGATATGTTCCCTAACGCTTTCGAGTCGTTGCGCTATGCTGTTCATGTTGCCTCGCGGGCGTTGCGGCGGTAGTTTAGTGACGGTCAAGAAATCAGACGACCTACCGATAACCGAAAGGTCTGCTGTTCAGAGCTGTATCATAACAACGATCTAAATAAAGAGTGATTATCTGATGGACATTACCGAATTACTGGCCTTTGGCGTCAAAAACGGCGCTTCGGACCTGCACCTGTCCGCCGGACTGCCGCCGATGATTCGTGTCGACGGGGACGTGCGGCGTATCAATATCCCGGCGATGGAGCACAAGACCGTGCACTCGCTGATATACGACATCATGAACGACAAGCAGCGCAAGGATTTCGAGGAGTTTCTGGAGACGGACTTTTCCTTCGAGATCCAGGGACTGGCCCGTTTTCGTGTGAACGTGTTCAACCACAACCGCGGCGCGGCGGCCGTATTTCGGACCATCCCCTCCAAGATTATGACCCTGGAGGATCTCAACTGCCCGCCCGTGTTCAAGGAGGTCTCCGACAACGCGCGCGGCATCGTGCTGGTGACCGGCCCGACCGGTTCGGGGAAGTCCACCACTCTGGCCGCCATGGTCGACTACAAGAACGAAAACGATTATGGTCATATTCTGACCATCGAGGATCCGATCGAATTCGTCCACGAGTCCAAGAAGTGTCTGGTCAACCAGCGCGAGGTGCACCGCGACACCCTCGGCTTCAGCGAGGCGCTGCGCTCGGCCCTGCGTGAGGACCCGGATATCATCCTGGTGGGCGAGCTGCGTGATCTGGAGACCATTCGCCTGGCCCTGACCGCCGCGGAAACCGGCCATCTGGTGTTCGGCACGCTGCATACCAGCTCCGCCGCCAAGACCATCGATCGTATTGTCGACGTGTTCCCGGCGGCGGAAAAGGGCATGGTGCGCTCCATGTTGTCCGAGTCGCTGCGCGCGGTCATCGCCCAGAGCCTGCTCAAGAAGATCGGTGGCGGCCGGGTTGCGGCCCACGAGATCATGGTCGGCACCTCGGCCATCCGTAACCTGATTCGCGAGGACAAGGTGGCGCAGATGTACTCGGCCATACAGACCGGTCAACAATACGGCATGCAGACCCTGGATCAGAACCTGCAGGATCTGGTCCAGCGCGGCGTGGTCAGCAAGCAGGAAGCCCGGCTCAAGGCGGCCAGTAAGGATACGTTCGAGTAATCTGTCAGACTGGCGGATGCCGGTCGCTGACTTGAGGTTAATGTCATGGATTTTGAATCATTATTGAAATTGATGGTGCATAAAAACGCTTCGGATCTGTTTATCACTGCCGGCGTCGCACCGAGTATGAAGGTCAACGGCAAGATTATGCCCGTGACCCAGGCGACACTGACGCCGGCACAGGCCGAGGAGCTGGTCAAGGGCATCATGAACGCGTCACAGAAGGCGGAGTTCGAAGAGCATCACGAATGCAATTTCGCCATCTCCGCCTCCGGCGTGGGCCGCTTTCGTGTCAGCGCCTTTCGTCAGCGCAACCACGCCGGCATGGTGCTGCGTAAAATCGAGGTCAAGATCCCCAACTTCGAGGAGTTGAAGCTGCCGCCGGTATTGCGCGACATCGCCATGACCAAGCGAGGGCTGGTGATCTTCGTCGGTGGCACCGGTTCGGGTAAGTCGAGTTCGCTGGCGGCCATGGTTGGCCATCGCAACAAGAACAGTGCCGGCCATATCATCACCATCGAGGATCCGATCGAGTTCATTCATCATCACGAAGGTTGCATCGTTACCCAGCGTGAGGTGGGGCTGGATACCGAGAGTTTCGAAGTGGCACTGCAGAATACCCTGCGCCAGGCTCCCGACGTGATTCTGATCGGCGAGATCCGTTCGCGCGAAACCATGGAACACGCCATCGCCTTCGCCGAAACCGGTCATCTGTGTCTGGCGACCCTGCACGCCAACAACGCCAACCAGGCACTGGATCGTATTGTCAACTTTTTCCCCGAGGATCGCTTCAACCAGCTCTATCTCGATTTGTCACTCAATCTCAAGGCGATGATCGCCCAGCAACTGATTCCGACCCCCGACGGCGATGGCCGGGTGCTCTGTGCCGAGATATTGATCAACACCCCGTTGATGGCCGATCACATCCGCAAGGGGGAAGTGTCCAAAATGAAGGAACTGATGGCCAAGTCCACCCAGAGCGGCATGCAGACCTTCGATCAGGCTCTGTTCAGACTCTACAGTGAAGGCAGCATCACCTACGAAGACGCCATCAACTACGCCGATTCCGCCAACGAACTGCGCCTGATGATCAAGCTGGGCGAGACTAAAGGCGAGGATGTGGATGCGATGACCGGGGCGTTGGACGGGATTACTATTCAGGAAACCTGAACCCCTGTTCCCCTCCCCTGCAAGGGGAGGGTGAGGGAGGGGTGATCAAGCATCAAGCCTTTATCAGAATGACCGCCCTCCGGGCGAGCTTGATCTTGAAAGCGGGCTCTCGCGCCCGCGCGGCGAGGTACTTTCTTGTACCGACTAGAAAGTACCCAAAGAAGCTCCCCCGAAAACACCGCCGGTGTAGCAATTTATCAATTGCTACACCGGTTCCCTGCGCTTCTCATTCCAGTCGGGCTCGCCAGACGGCACGTCCCTGTGCCGACTGGCGAGTGGCGGCTTGTCTCATAGAACCCCTTCGGGTTTCATTATGTTGTCTCACAGAACCCTCCGGGTTCATTGTGAGTACCCTACGCTTTCAGCGTCAGGGCAACCCTACCCATCTCCGATGGGTCAGGGCACCCTGCGCGCACCCTTCGGGCTATTCCTCCTTCCACTGCGATGCTCGGCGTCGTCTGACGGGAATGAAATTTCATAGCGATAGGGTGCGTTCCACGTACCGAACACTCTCAAACCTCCTTCGCCCCTCGTAACTCGTCCCCCGGCACTGTTTATGATGCTCGGCATCTAACTAAGAGAAAAAGGAGAGAAAAAGGTGACGGAGGGATTAAAAATTAGCCAGGTAATCTAAGGATGAATAATGAAAGGAATTGAGCTTCTCGCACTGGGGTTGCGGCTTGTGGGGATTTACGGGCTGCTGGGGCCGGTGGTCTTGTCTTTTGCCTTTCGCAGCCCCGTGGTGCTTGGTTAATAATAACGATAAAAAGAGAGGGATACTTTAAATCCGGGCGTCATGCTGATCTCAAGTCCCCTGACCCTTTGAGCGACACTGATAATTGTAAATGGAAGTTATTCAGTAATAGGGACCAGCGAAAGCTCGACGCGTCGGTTCAGGCTGCGTCCTTCTGCGGTGGAGTTGTCGGCGATCGGGTTACGTTCTCCAAAGCCGACGATTTCAAATCGGGCCGGAATGATTTCTTTCGATTTCAGGTAATCTGCCACAGCTTGTGCGCGTCTTTCTGAGAGGGACTGGTTATAAGAATCTGATCCCCGTGAATCGGTATAACCGGCAACGACGATAATTGTTTTTTCATATTCATCGAGTACCAGCGCTACTGAATCTAGAACCGAATGAAAATCAGCTCGCAGGTTGCTGCCGTCTGTCGGGAAGGTGATGTTGCCGGGCATGATCAGGTTGATATTGTCCCCATCACGCTCAACACTGACCCCGGTACCGCGCAGTTGTTTGCGTAACTTGGCTTCCTGGGTGTCCATGTAATAACCCACGCCGCCGCCGACAATGGCGCCGATACCGGCATCGCGCAGCATGCGTTTTTGGCGTTCGCTGCTTGATTTGTCTTTGTTGGCAAGATAAGAGACGACCAGCGCGGTACCCGCGCCGATTCCCGCACCCTTGGCGGTATTGCTGGTTTTCTCTTCGCCGGTATAGGGGTCAAAGGTTGTGCAGCCGGTCAGCGCCAGCGTTGCAGATAGGCCCACAACTAAAAGCAGTTTGTTCATATTCTCAATTCCTGTTTCTTGATTGCAATACGGAAAGTATAGGCGCCATGTTCATTGAAAGATATTTAAAGCCCATATTTGGTGACATTTATTTGAAGTTGGTCAAAGTAAGAATTTTTTTACTGTGCCAACCCTGACTATACTGAATAAGTAGGTGTACCATTTTCAGGGATGACAAATGGTGCGGTCAGCACGGATCTGCTTACCGTCGGCCCCGACGCATACAATTCAGCGGAGCAATAATCCCTGCCTGTTTTGCCTCAGAAAAGCCTGGAAAAGAGAAAAGGGGGTGTGGAGGGGGTAAATTTTGACCGGCACAAAGGAAGGAGTAAGGCGAGCGAACAGGTTAAAAACAATCCCTGTATCACCTTTCTTATTGTCCGCTCCATGCAGGTGGTTTAATGAATAAGGTAACAACCTCGGATTCGCACAATACTCTGAGGACTGAAAAAACTGGTTCGGTGGGAAGGGGCTTTTACGGTATTTTTTGTATTCGATGCCTTGCTTGTACTAACGTACCAGCGTACAGGGTGATGCTGCTTCCTGGTAGGCATATAGAAAATTCCAAGATGCCGCGCTCTCAGTATGAATCAGGTGATTGCAAATGATTAGCCGGTGGGTCGTTGGTGTTATTCTCTTATTCGCGGTACTGTTGTTTATGCTGCCGAAATCGGATGAGGAGACACTTTCAAGAATCGCATCGGCTTCGATGCTGAAATGCACGCAGAATTTTCGTGAACGAGTGGCGCGACAGGTTCTCAGTAAGGGCGTGGTCGATGTAAAGTTCAACAACAAGTGTTCGGATCTAATCGGTTCGCTGGTGCTTGACGAGCAGGGCAGGATGATAATTACTGGGAAATCGTACTCGCTCAGGATGACCTTGAGCGCGGTGGTGGAGGGCGAAAAGATACGCTGGCGTTGCCGTGGGGAACCTGCGGCGGCAGTGACAAAGCTCTGCAAGCCGTAATTAACCTAATTCTTATCAGGAGATGACAATGGCAAAGGGTTCGAGTCCGACAGGCAAGGTTCTGGGACTGGCACTTATCGTGGTCGGCATCGGGCTGGCGATCTGGGGTTACCAGTTATCCCAGTCTGTCGGTTCGCAAATAACCGAAGCACTGACCGGCGCGGAACGCGACAGGGTGATGATGTTCTATATCGGCGGGGCGGCCAGCTTTGTTGTGGGCCTCTATCTCGCTGTGAAACGATAACTTGTGGAGGAACTATGGATATTACCGGCCTGATTGTCTTTTTGTTAATCGGCGCACTGGCGGGCTGGATCGCCGGCAAGGTGATCACGGGACGCGGGTTTGGCGTGCTGGGAAACATCGTGGTCGGGATCGTCGGCGCGGTGCTCGGCGGGGTCATGTTCCGGGTACTCGGCCTGGCCGCGACCGGGTTGATTGGCGAGATCATTACCGCGACGGTGGGGGCGATTGTCCTGCTGTATATCGTCCTGCTGATCAAAAAAGTCTGAACCATGTCTGTGCTGTCCGTGCCCCGGCAGTTCGCCGGTCTGCTTCTCTGGCTGTTGCTGACCTTGGTGGCGGCGGCTCTGGGTGCCTGGGCCTCGATCGAAGCCGGATCGTTTTATCTTCAGCTCGAGCGGCCGGCCTGGGCGCCGCCCGGGTCGGTATTCTCGCCGGTGTGGACGACCCTGTTTGTCCTGATGGCCATCGCCGCCTGGCTGGTCTGGCGCACCAACGGCGTTGCCGGTGCGCGGGTTGCGCTGTCGCTGTATTTCGTTCAGCTTGTTTTTAATGTGCTGTGGAGCTGGCTGTTTTTCGGCTGGCATCTCGGCGGCTGGGCATTTGCCGAGGTGCTCCTGTTGTGGGGGTTGATCCTGGCAACGCTGGTGGCCTTCTGGCACACCAGTCATTTGGCGGGGGTGTTACTGGTGCCTTATCTGCTGTGGGTCGGTTTTGCCGTAATATTGAATTACACGGTCTGGCAGCTCAATCCGGCATTACTTTAAACCGTGCCGGGGGGTAGTGTTGATCCGGCAATGGCGAGGGTCAGGCTCGTTCTGTCATAGTCCATCCATTACGGGTAATGACATATTGCACGGAGAGTGGAGGGTATGTTCGATATCCTGTTGCTGTTACATCTTCTCGGCGCGACGATCTGGACCGGCGGACATCTTGTACTGTCTCTGGTCGTGCTGCCGGGAGTGTTACGCCGGCGCTCTGCCGGGGAACTGCTGCGTTTCGAGTCGGGCTATGAAAAGATCGGAATCCCGGCGCTGCTGGTACAGGTGATCACCGGCATCATGCTGGCCTGGCGCATGGTGCCGGACGTGGCCCGGTGGTTCAGCTTCGACGGTTCGGTTTCGCAACTTGTGGGCATCAAGCTGTTGTTGCTGTTAGTGACCGCCGTTTTTGCGGTCGATGCGCGTCTGCGGATTATTCCCAATCTTTCTGAAAACAACCTGGTCGCTCTGGCCTGGCATGTGATCCCTGTAACTATCATTTCTGTGTTGTTTGTGATCGTTGGCGTGTCATTTCGGACCGGCTGGTTTTATTGAATCATCTTCACTCATAACCGGCCTGATTTCGGCGTCCGGCGCCGCAGCTATTGTAATACTGCATCAAAGGGTTTTTGAAATCCGCTATGACTGTCGGTCAGCCTGCTCGTCGCAAAGTTTGCTATGCTTGGTCCGTGAAGGTCACTTGTGGGTCGGTATGCAGAGACTCGTCCTGTCAGGAGTGATTTCATGATGACCAAAGCTTACCGGGAAAAGGCGGTATTCGGAATACAATTCAGGTCGATATGAGCCGGAAACTATGACACAACCCGCGCTATTGCTGGTCTATGACAAGGAGTGTCCGGTCTGTGACATGTATTGCCGGCTTGTTCGGATTCGCGAGAGTGTTGGGGATCTGCAAATTGTCGATGCGCGCGATGACAGCGAGGTGCTGCGGGAGATCACCGACAATGGCCTGGATATCGATCAAGGGATGGTACTGAAAATGGGTGACAGGTTGTACTACGGGGCTGATGCCATCCATATGCTGGCGTTGATCAGTCAGCGCTCGGGCGTGTTCAATCGGTTCAATTACTGGCTGTTCAGCTCACAAAGACGCTCTCGCGTGTTGTACCCGGTGTTTCGATCTTTTCGCAACCTGTTACTCAAGCTTCTGGGCAAGACACGAATCAACAATCTCGGCATACCGGGTAACGAAACCTTCTGACCGGCTGTATATTAACCGGAGATGGGTAGAATTTCTTTTTGATTATATCGGGTTTACGGTGATGCCTGGATTCCGGCATTCGCCGGAATGACGAAATAATTTTTACTCTGCGGTCCTCTGCACCCAAACAACGGGCATAAACGCCTTCGCGCCTCTGCGTTGAGGCTCCTTTTCAGAAAACAGCGTAGGCGTCGAACACTGGTCCGTCGACACAGACGCGTTTCATGGCCGGACCCTGTTCAGTTTGAACCTGCACCACGCAACCGGCGCAACCGCCGACTGCGCAGGCCATGAATTCTTCCAGCGAGACCTGGCAGGGCAGATCGTATTCTTTAGCGAGTCTGGCGACGGCTTCCAGCATGGGGTGCGGGCCGCAACTGAAGATTTCCACTTCATGACGTTCTTCATCCGCCAGGGAATCGAGCCAGTGGCGGGCAAGGTCGGTGACGTAACCGTCATGGCAACCGGGGTAGCCCTGCGTGCTGGTCAGGCGCGAGGGGATGTTCCACTGTTCGATCAACGGCATGGCTGCGATAACACCCCCGGGCATGCCGGGAACCATGAATTCGGACGGCTGGCTCTGGAAGGGAAAGGGCACTTCGGAGCCGAGGATCACAAAGGGCTGGTAATTTGTGTCCTGGCGCAGAACATCGGCGCAGAAGATCATCGGCGGCATGCCGACGCCACCGCCGATCAGCAAGGGGCGCTTTTTGTCAGCATGAAATTCGAACGGCTTGCCGATGGGCCCCATCAGGTTCAGCGTATCGCCGATGCCGTTTTGCGCCAAAAGCGCGGTGCCTTCACCGAACACCTTGTAGAGCAGATCCACGTAACCCTTTTGCGCATCGACCCGCATGATCGAGATGGGCCGGCGCATGGGACGCTGGGCGTTGACGGTCAGATGCACGAAGCTGCCGGGCAGGGCGCGGGCGGCGATCTGCGGCGCCTGCAGACGCAGGGTGTATTGATCGCCGGGGTGGGCGTCGTGCGCCAGAATCTCGGCCTCTTCGACAAAAATCGTCTCGCGCTGTGACAGGGCGGCGTTCACAGGTTGACCTGATAAACGGATTCGCCGGCCAGCAGGGTCTGGTTGACCCGACCCTGCATCTCCCAGCCGAGAAACGGCGTGTTCTTGCCGGCACTGGCCAGGGTGTTGTAATCGACGGTCCAGCGCTCGTCGGGATCGAAGATGCAGACATCGGCGCGATCACCGACCCCGAGGCGGCCGCCGTCGATGCCGAGAATCGTGGCCGGCTCGTGGGTGATCCGGGCGATGGCGTCGGAGAGGGACATGACGTTTTCCTCCGCCAGGCGCAGGGTCAGCGGCAGCAGGGTCTCCAGTGCCGAGATACCCGGTTCGGTCTCGCAAAACGGCGCCAGCTTGGCATCGGGATCGTGCGGCTGGTGGGCCGAGCTGATGGCGTTGATGGTGCCCTTGCCCAGACCGGCGCGCAGGCCGTCCAGATCGCGCCGGGTGCGCAGCGGCGGGATCACATGGCAGGCACTGTTGAAGTCGCCGATGTCCATCTCGGTGAGATAGAGCTGATGGGCGGCCACGTCGGTCGAGACCGGCAGGTTGTCGTGCCGGGCGCGGGCGATCTTCTGGATCGACTGGGTGCAGCTCAAATGCATGAAGTGCGCGCGTACCCCGGTCTGTTCAATCAGCATCAGATCCCGGGCCACCGCCACGGTCTCGGCCGATTCGGGAATCCCGGGCAGGCCGAGCCGGGTGCTGATGGCCCCTTCGTGGGCGCAGCCGGTATTGCTCAGCCAGGGATCGTTGGCGTAGATAAACACCGTCAGATTGAAGTTAGCGGCGTATTCCAGGGCGCGGCGATAGACCAGGGTATTGTTCAGCGGCTGCAGGGCGTTGCTGACGGCGATACAGCCGCCCTCGCGCATCAGCTCTTCCATCTCGCTCAGGTGTTCGCCCTGCAACTGCACGGTCAGGGCGCCCAGGGTCACCACCCGGGCATAGCCGGCCTGGCGGGCGCGGTGATGGATCAGCTCGGCGACCGCCGGGGTGTCGATAATCGGATCGGTATCCGGTTGCACGCACAACGTGGTGATGCCGCCGGCGGCCGCGGCGCGGGTCTCGCTGGCGATGGTTGATTTGTGCTCCTGGCCCGGCTCGCGCAGGCGGGCGTTGAGATCCACCAGCCCGGGGATCACGATCCGATCCGTGGCGTCGATCACCTGATCGGCGCTGAAGCCGTCCGGCGCCGTGTCGATGGCGGCCACCTGGCCGTCGGCGAGATAGAGATCATGCCGGCCATCGATCTGGTTGGCCGGGTCGATGAGGCGCCCCCCTTTTATATGGATACGCATCAGGCTTCCCCCTCCTCGCCGGACGGTTTGCGGCCCAGCACCACCGACATGACCGCCATGCGCACCGCGATGCCGTTGCTGACCTGTTCCAGAATCACCGACTGGGGCCCGTCGGCAACGCTCGACTCGATCTCCACGCCGCGGTTAATGGGGCCGGGGTGCATGACGATGGCGTCGGGTTTGGCCAGCGCCAGTTTCTCCTGGGTCAGGCCGTAGGTCTGGAAATACTCCAGTTCACTGGGCAGCAGGGCGCCGTCCATGCGCTCGCGTTGCAGGCGCAGCATGATCACCACATCCACGTCCTTCAGTCCCTCGCGGACATCGTGATAGACATGCACACCCATCTGCTCCAGGTAGGGCGGGATCAGGGTGCAGGGGCCGATAGCGCGGATTTCCGGCACCCCCAGGGTATTGAGGGCGTGGATCTGCGAGCGGGCCACCCGCGAGTGCATCAGATCCCCGACGATGGCCACGCGCAGCGCGGTGAAGTCGGGTTTGTGCTTGCGAATGGTGAACACATCGAGCATCGCCTGGGTCGGATGGGCGTGACGCCCGTCGCCGGCGTTGATAATACTGATGTGCGGTACCACGTGCTGGGCGATAAAATGGGCCGCGCCGCTTTGTTCGTGGCGCACCACGAACATGTCGCAGTGCATCGCCTCCAGGTTATGCAGCATGTCGAGCAGGCTCTCGCCCTTGCTGGTGGAGGAGGTGCTGATGTTGACGTTGAGCACGTCGGCGGAGAGCCGCTTGGCGGCCAGCTCAAAGGTGGTGCGGGTGCGGGTACTGGATTCGAAGAACAGGTTGACGATGGTCTTGCCGCGCAACAGCGGGACTTTCTTGACCGGCTGGTTGCCGACGGTAACGAAGTTTTCGGCGGTATCGAGTATCTGGGTGAGGGTCTCGCGCTTGTGCCCTTCAATGGTCAGAAAATGGCGCAACTGGCCCTGGCTGTCGCATTGAATATCCTGCCGTTTCATTTGCTCTCCTGGATTAACAGCTCCAGCGGATCCGGCCCGGTCAGTTTGACATGCTGGTGCGCCTCGAGAGTCAGGCGCTCGCCGGCCACGTCGGCGCAGATGGGCAGTTCGCGCCCGCTGCGTTCCACCAGGCAGGCCAGGATGATCGAGGCGGGCCGGCCGTAGTCGAAAATTTCGTTCATGGCGGCGCGAATCGTGCGCCCGGTGTGCAGCACGTCGTCGATCAGCACGATGTGCCGATCATCGACCGAGAACGGCAGGTTGGAGGGCTCCACCTGCGGATGCAGACCGATGCGGGTGAAGTCGTCGCGATAGAAGGTGATGTTGAGCGTGCCCAGCGGTTGCTCGGGCTTGAGTTGCTGATGAATCCGTTCGGCGATCCAGGCGCCACCGGTGTGGATGCCGATGATGGCCGGATCGGTGATATGCCGTGAGTTGAGCAGGGATTGCAGATCGCCGGCCATCGGGCTCAGCAGGGTCTGGACGTCACGGCGTTCGCTCATGTTGTTCCGGGGTCAGTTGCTGGTCGAACCAGCTTTGCAGTATCAGTTGCGCGGCGACCTGATCGATATCCTCGGGATCGGACCGGCCGGCTCCGTTGTGCGAGCGTTCTTCGAGCAGTTGTTCCGCCTCGTAGGAGGTCAGCCGCTCATCGACCATCTCGACGGGCAGATTGTAACGCCCTTTGAGCTGATTACCAAAGCGTCTTGCGCGCCGGGTCATCTCCTGGTCTTCCCCCTCCAGGGTCAGGGGGAGGCCGACAATGAGCAGATCGGGCTGCCATTCGGCAATGAGCCGGGTAATGGCGTCCCAGTCGGGCTTGTCGGTCTTGCGACTGAGGGTGATGAGCGGGGCGACGCTGCGGGTCACTTCCTGGCCGACGGCCACGCCGATGCGCCGCAGACCGTAATCGAACCCCAGCAGGGTTCTGGGTCGGGGTGTGGGTCGGGTCATGGGTCGACTCACGCGTGACCCATGTCCGTCGACAGGGTCGCGATATCCACGCCGAGTCCCGCCGCCGCGGCGCTCCAGCGTTTTTCCACCGGGTAGTCGAAAATGATCCGGCTGTCGGCCGGGCCGCTCAGCCAGCTGTTGGCGGCCAGCTCCTCTTCCAGCTGGCCTTCGCCCCAGCCGGCATAGCCCAGGGCGATCAGAAACTGCTCCGGCCCCACCCCGCCGGCGATGGCGTCGATGATGTCCTGGGACATGGTCAGCCCCACCTCGGGGGTGACCTCCAGGGTGCTGTCCCACTCGCCCAGCGGGGTGTGCAGGACGAAGCCGCGTTCCAGCTGGACCGGCCCCCCCTGGTAGATCGGCGTGTCGGCCAGTTCCGGCTCGGTCACCTCGATGTCCAGCTGCGTGGCCAGATCGGTAAGGGTCAGATCGGTGGGCCGGTTGATGATGATGCCCAGCGCGCCCTGCGGATTGTGCTCGCACAGATAGGCGACCGTGTGCTCAAAGTTGGGATCCGCCAGGGACGGCATGGCGATGAGAAACTGGTTACTCAGTTGGGCGATGTAACTCATGCTTCAAGTATCGGGCAGGATGGCGGCACAGACAAGTTGCATCTAAACAACTATTTCAAATTTCATGCACACTTTATAAGCTGGTTAATTCTGTCAGTGACGCTGGCGATACGGAGAATGTCAGGTAGCGCTTCGCGCAACCTGACCCACTCTAGCGTGTTAACCCCAGCGTCGATCCGCTTTTAAACCGCCAGACCCGGGGAATGTGCAGGATGTCGGTGTCTTCCAGGATCGCCTCGGTCAAGGGCGGGAACGGCGCGGCCAGGCGGACGATATTCTGTGCCGCCTCATCTAGTACCTCGTGCCCCGAAGAGCGCAACACGCGGACTGACTTGAGGGTGCCGTCGGGGTTGATGGCGACATCGAGCAATAGATCACCGGTGAGGTTGTTACGCACCGCCTGTTCGGGGTAGTTGAGATTGCCGATCCGTTCGACCTTGGCGCGCCAGGCATCGAGATAGGCGGCAAAGCGGTGCTCGCGGGTCTTGGCGCCGCGTACGTAGGTCTCCCGCGGAGTGACTTGATAGGCCTGTTTCATCTCGTCGATCTCGGCGCTGAGCCGGGCGATCTGCCGGCTGCGCTCGTAGAGCTGGGCGGCGGTGACCTCCGTCGGTTGCGGCGGTTCCTTCTCCTGTTGCGTCTCGCTGTCGACCTTCTCGGGGGTCCGGGGAGCGGTCATCACTTCCTGCCGGGCTGTCTGTTCCGGGGTGGGCGGGGGCGCCAGGTCCTGCGGACTGTCGGGCGCCATGCCGCTCTCGTCGGTCGGCTGCGGATTGGAGAAGGGGCTGCTGTCGCGGACTTTTTCCTGCACATTGCCGCCGCCTTCCTGGTTGGCCTGGGCGAGATACTCGGCGTCTTCCGGCTCGGCGTCCGACTCGTTATGCACCAGGGTGACTTCCATGGTGGTCAGGGCGTCATTGGCGTCGGGATCGGTCAGATCGAATCCCACGCCAAGAATCAGGATGGCGTGTATCGCCAGTGCCAGGAACAGGGTCATCCCGAACCGATCGCCCGGGGTTACCGGGTTCGAATTGTTGCGTACAGCTTCAGTCATGCAGATGTTTTACCACTTTCTGGGTAATTATACCGTTGACCAGTCCCACCAGCACGGCAAAGCTGAGCAAAACCGGAAACAGTCTCCAGATCCCCGCATGCGGGACAAACCAGCCCCAGGCGAGCAGGAACTGGCCACTGATATGGGCCATGGCCGCGGCCAGGCTGTAACCGACCGGCCCGAAGCCGCGCCCGGGCAGGCGGGTCATGGGCCAGAGGATCAACAACGAGGCCAGCGCGCCGGCCAGCGAGAGCATGAAGGTGGGCGACAAAAAGGTCCCCAGCAACAGACTGCCCACCAGCACCCGCAGCAGACTGACCCAGGCCGCTGTCGACCAGCCGTACAGACACAGCACGCAGATGGTAATGACATTGGCAAAGCCCGGTTTCAAGCCGGGCAGCGGGCTGGGCAGCAGCGCCTCCAGAATATGGATCGACACCGCCGCTGCCGCCAGCCAGGCAATACGATGATCTTCGACAGTGGGGTGCAGGTGTAGTTTCAATTTTGAGAGGCCCGGGTGATTCAGGCAAAGAGCTTAACGCAGACAGGTGTAATGTTGAATTTTAAATGCTGAATTTTGAATTAACTCTTGGGCGCGCCAGTGCCTTGAGTAGCCTGCTTGATGTGCCTGTCCCTGATAAAAAAGTTCAAAATTTAAAATTCAACATTAAAAATTCATAATTAGTATTCGCGTCTCTGCGTTGAAGGTTTTGTATGTCAAAAAGCAATCGCATCGAAGCGGCCCTGGCCGCCGTGGATCTGGATGTGGACGCCGTTGGGCAGGCAGGCGATGACGTCGCCGGCCTGCTGCATCCAGCCGGCGTGGACGCAGAATTTGCTGGTACAGGGCGAGGATTGAAAACGCGCCCGCCCCTGGTCGATCTCGATCACGCTGTCGCCCAGTTTGCCCGGCACGTTCAGGGTGGCCGGTTCATTCAATGAATGACGTTCATAGAGGGTGTTGTCCTGATATATCTCCAGCAGTGTACCGGGCGCGGAGGGTTGCCAGGCAAAGTAAAAACTGAGTCCTGCCGCCAGCACGGCGATGAACACCACCGCTTTGTCGGCCAGGGTCATGGTAATTCCTGAATCACGGTTTCGATATCATCGTCCTGCAGTTCGATGCGCTCGGCCATTGACGGGGTCAGGTGTGCCCGGCCCTGTTTGTCGATTAACATGACGTGTTCGATGCCCATGTTGCGGGCAATTTGCGGCCACTGCTCGGGCCCGGCGATAAACAATGCCGTGGCAGCGGCGTCGGCAGTGGCGCCGTCGTGGTGAATGACGGTGACGGAGGTGGTCTGATCCGCCGGATAGCCGGTGCGCGGATCGAGAATATGATGATAACGTTTATCGTTGTCTTCAAAATAGCGTTCATAGTCGCCGGACGTGAAGACAGCTTCGTTGTCCCGTACATCAAGTCGGGCGATAAGGCACTCGGCCTGATTCTCTTCTTGACACTGCTTGCGCGGATGGCGCACACCAATGTGCCAGGGGCGATCGCCATGACGGCCGATGGCCTTGAGATCACCACCCGCATTGACCATGGCATGGTCAATGCCAATAGATCGCAGATAGTCGATACTCCGTTCTACCGCCTCGCCCTTGGCGATGGCGCCCAGATCGAGACGCACGGCGGGATTGTCGTTACTGATCCGCACGTCATCGATCCTGATATCGCTGATCTGCGGATTCGCCGCCAGCAATTTGTCGATCTCCTCCTGCGGGGGCGGGAAGCTGGCAAACATATCTTCCTGATGAAAACCCCATAACTTCACCAGCTTGCCCAGCGCCGGGTTGAAGAGCCCCTGGCTTTGTTCTGACAGGGTGCGGGATTTTTCAATCAGCGGTATGACCGAAATATTTCCGGTAAATTCACCGGCCATCCCCAGCAGCTGGTTCATGCGGCCCATGGGGCCGGGGCGCCAGGGATGCCAGGCCTCGTGCATAAAACTCAGATCGTCGGCCACGGCGCTGATCGCCTCATTGGCCTTGTCCTCTTCCACATCCCACAGGGTGATGGTGACCAGTGTGCCGAACACCATCATGGTGCTTTTGTGTTCTTCGGGCTCGGGCTCCTGCTGGCAGGCGCTCAGCAGAAAAACGAAAATAAAGGTACTAAACAGGATTTTTAAACGGTTCATAATGATTACTGCGTGGATAAATGTTGTTCGATTGCGTGCATTAACTGGTCGGCGATATTCAGCTGATAAAGTTCATCCAGCTCGCGAATGCAGGTCGGCGAGGTGACGTTGATTTCAGTCAGATAATCGCCAATGACATCCAGCCCGACAAACAGCAGGCCCTTGTCGCGCAGCACCGGTGCCACCTGTTCGCAGATCTGGTAGTCCCGCGTGCTCAGTGGTACCCCGCTGCCGCGACCGCCCACCGCCAGGTTGGCGCGGGTCTCACCGGCGGCGGGGATCCGGGCCAGGGCATAGGGCACCGGTTCGCCGTCGATCAGCAGGATGCGTTTGTCGCCCTCGCGGATCTCGGGGACGAAGCGCTGGGCCATGATCAGCCTTTTGCCGTGTTGGGTCATGGTCTCCAGGATGACGCCGGTATTCAGTCCGTCACGCTGCAGCCGGAACACCGAACTGCCGCCCATGCTGTCCAGCGGTTTGACAATAATGTCCTGGTGCTTGTTCAAAAACTCGCGCAGTTGGGCCGGCTGGCTGCTGACCAGGGTCGGCGGCATGCAGTCGGGGAACCAGGCGGTGAACAGTTTTTCATTGGCGTCGCGCAGGCTTTGCGGCTTATTGACCACCCGCACACCGCGCGCCTCGGCCAGTTCGAGCAGGTGGGTGGCATAGAGAAAGTCGAGATCGAACGGCGGATCCTTGCGCATCAGGATCACATCCAGTGCCTCGAGGGGCTGCGCCTGTTCGCTACCCAGTTCGTACCAGTTTTCGGGATCGGCCCGGACAGTTAATGGACGGCTGCGGGCGCCGGGACGATTGCCGTCGAGATAGAGATCGGGCTGCTCCATATAATGGAGTTGCCAGCCCCGCCGGGCGGCCGCCAGCAGCATGGCCAGGGTCGAGTCTTTTTTGTAATTGATGGATCCGATGGGATCCATCACCACGCCCAGCTGAATCGTCATGGAAGTTACGGATGCTCGGCGTATTCGCGGGCCGCGGCCAGCAGGGCCAGGCGGGCGATGACACCGTAGGCATAGAAGCGGTTCGGGTTGGCGTCCGGAGCCTTGCTCTCATCCGGGGTGTTGCAGCTTTCGGCGAAGGCCAGCGGTTCGAAGTGCATGCCGGGGGCGTTCAGATTTTCAGTACTGCCGCGTTCCTTGTGTACCCGGTAAAACCCGCCCACCACGAAGTGATCCAGCATATAGACCACCGGTTCGGCAACCGCCTGCTGTTCACCCCAGGTTTCAAAGGTATAAACCCCCTCCTGCATGATCACCTGGGTCACGGCCTGACCGCCCTTGCTCTTGGACATTTTGGTGCGCTGTTTGCGGTTCAGCTCCAGCGCCTCCTCGGCGGACTGGACGCTCATGATACCCATGCCGTAGGTGCCGGCGTCGGCCTTGATAATGACATAGGGCGGTTTGTCGATATTGTATTCGTCATACTTTTTCTGAATATCCCCCAGCAGGCGGGTGACATTTTTGTGCAGACACTCCTCCCCGTCGCGCTTCATGAAGTTGATCTCGCCGCAATTGCGAAACAGGGGGTCGATAAACCAGGGGTCGATCTCCGCCATGCGGGCAAATTCCTGGGCCACCGAGCGGTAGTGGGCAAAGTGCTCCGACTTGAGGCGATCCGCCCAGCCCAGATTCAGCGGCGGGATCACCTTCTGATCCAGGTTCTCCAGGATAGCCGGACGGCCGCCGGAGAGGTCGTTATTGAGCAGAACCACGCAGGGATCGAAGTCGTCGCCGAGGGTCAGGCGTTTGTCCCGACGTTCGGGTTTTTCCAGCAGCACGCTGCGGCCCGACTCCAGTTCGATTGTCTGCGGCAGGGGCAGCTCCTCGTTCAGACTGGCGATCCGGACCTCAAAGCCGCCCTTGCGAATGATCTCGGTCAGGGTCGCCACGCTCTCCAGGTAATAGGGATTACGGGTGTGACTTTCGGGGATAATCAGCACTTTGGCGGCATCGGGGCAGACCCGTTCGATGGCCGCCTGTGCCGCCTGAATGCACAGGGGCATGAAGGCCTCGTTAAGATTATTGAAGCCGGCCGGGAACAGGTTGGTGTCCACCGGGGCCAGCTTGAAACCGGCATTGCGCAGATCGACCGAGGCGTAAAACGGGGCCGGGGTCTTGACCCACTCGCTGCGGAACCAGGCCTCGATGTGTGCCTGGTGAGCCAGAAAATGGGACTCGATATCGTGCAGCGGCCCCGAGAGGGCGGTGGTCAGATGGGGGACGGCATGTAGATGCTCAACGCTCATTGATTTTCTCGCTGGCTTTTCAGGTAGCAAATATAGTGAAATACTACCCCAAGATGAACGCGGACGCAGGCCATATCCGCTATCGATTATTCGATGAGAAAAATAAAGTATCGTTACGACCTGCCGTTATAGCAGGAGTACGCCGATAAGACTGACATTCTCCCGACCCGGAGCCCGGATCGCCGTCGCACAGAAACGAAATTATCGAGAAAATATACGCACTTATAGATTGTTTCTCAAATCTGTGTTAAATATTCGGAGGCACTGGGCTATACTGGGGTCAATTGAGAATGAGAAGAATTTCCAGTCGGTCTTGATTTTCAACGCAGGTGGGCACGGGTGTTGGCAGAGCAAGCAATGACAGACAGTTACGAAGGTCTCAAGGTCCTGGTGATCGATGACAGTAAAACCATCCGCCGGACCGCGGAGACTCTGTTGAAAAAAGTGGGGTGTGAGGTGATTACCGCCGAGGATGGGTTCGAGGCCCTCTCCAAGATTGCGGATACCCATCCGGACATCATTTTCGTGGATATCATGATGCCGCGGCTGGACGGTTACCAGACAACCGCCCTGATCAAGAATAACAAGGTTTTTCGGGATACCCCGGTGGTCATGCTCTCCAGCAAGGACGGGCTGTTTGACCGGGCGCGAGGACGGATTGTGGGCTCGGAGCAATACCTGACCAAACCCTTTACCAAAGAAGAGTTGCTCGGGGCGATCAAGAGTCTGGTACTGGAATAAATCTGAGAACAACCCGTCACGTGACGGCACGATTCTGTTCAGTTCAGTGTTAGGAGGTTTAACTAAATGGCGCGCATATTGATTGTCGACGATTCCCCGACCGAGACCCACGTGCTCAAGGGAATGCTGGAGAAAAACGGCCACCAGGTCGATGCCGCGGATAATGCCGAAGGCGGGATTGCCCGCACCAAGGAGACCCGTCCGGATCTGGTGCTGATGGATGTGGTGATGCCGGGGATGAACGGCTTTCAGGCAACCCGGGCCCTGACCAAGGATCCCGATACCCAGAATATTCCGATTATTATCGTAACGACCAAGGATCAGGAGACTGACCGGGTCTGGGGTATGCGTCAGGGCGCCCGGGATTATATTACCAAGCCGGTCGAAGAGACGGATCTCAATAATAAAATCAACGCGGTACTGGGCGGCTGAAAGAGATGGCGGCAGTCCGGAGTCAGGAGCCGTTTGCGCTGCTGCGGGATATCGAGTTCCGCAGCCAGCAAAAAGCACTGGGTCTGCCACAAAAAATCGAAGTACGCCGGACCTGGTCGGGTATCGGTTTTCGCCTCGGTGATCAGCAGCTGGTTTCGCCGACCGACGAGGTGCTGGAGATACTCAAGTATCCCCCGTTAACCCGGGTG
This sequence comes from Thiohalophilus thiocyanatoxydans, assembly GCF_004366735.1. Classification (GTDB taxonomy): domain Bacteria; phylum Pseudomonadota; class Gammaproteobacteria; order UBA6429; family Thiohalophilaceae; genus Thiohalophilus; species Thiohalophilus thiocyanatoxydans. Next base: position 558,817 of record NZ_SOQX01000001.1, read on the forward strand.
CCCAGTGCGCTCTCCTGGGTCAAGGGTATTGCCAATATCCGGGGCAGTCTGGTGCCGGTGATGGACCTTAAAGCCTTTCTGGGCGAGGAGCCCGTCAAGTTGCAACGCGAGTCACGGGTGCTGGTAATTCAACAGGGTGGTTTTACCAGTGGCCTGTTGGTGGATGAAGTTCTGGGGATGCGCCACTTTTTTGAAGAAGAACGCAGCGACCAGTTGCCGGCGGTGTCCACCAATCTGGCAACCTACCTCAATGGCGCGTTCAAACAGGGAAACACGGTCTGGGGCATTTTCGATATGCGGAATCTGGCGAAAAGCACCCGGTTTATGGAGGTCGCCTCGCGCGGTTAGGGGCGTCGTGTCACAGTCTGTACCGGCAAGGCAGGACGGCGGGACAGTACAGCTAATAACAATGCCGGCAGAAACGAATGCGATGGCAGGAGTAAAGATATGAAAGTCAAAGGTATCAGTCTGAAAGGAGGGGTCTCGACAGGCCGTCTGCTCGCGCTGTTGGGTCTGGCATTACTGGCCTCGGTACTGGCAATGGGGGTCAGCTTCTACCTCAACGCCCAGAAAGAGGCGCAGGACGTGGAATACGTCGACCGGGCCGGTAGTCAGCAGGTGCTGTCGCAGGAAATCGCCAAGTTTGCCACCCAGGCGGCACGCGGTGATCTCGACGCTTTTCCGAAATTGTCGCAGGTGCGTGATCAGTTTAATGAAGGTATCCGCTGGCAGTCGGCGCGAACGCCGCCAGAAGCTTCTGCCGCGCTGGAGCGAATGAACGAGTCCTGGGAAGCGTATCGCCGTAACGTCGATGTCATGCTCGAGAACCGCGACGTAGTGACCACCATGCGCGAGCATATCCAGAATATCAATGAACAGATCCCGAACCTGCTGGCCCTCTCCGACGAAGTCGTTGCCACCATGACCGAACAGGGGGCGGAGCCCGATCAGATCTACATCGCCACCCGGCAGTTGATGTTGACCCAGCGTATTCACAGTAACGTTAACCGGATACTGGAAGGGGGTGAAGAGGCGGTGACCGCCGCGGACCGTTTCGGTCGTGATGCGGCGTTGTTCGGCCGGGTTATCACGGACATGTTGCGGGGTAACCGGAACATGGGGATTCGCCGCATAACCGATCCCGCCTCACGCGAAAAACTGGAACAGGTACAGGAGCAGTTCCGTGCCCTGCGCGAGCAGGTCGGGGGGATTCTGGAACGTTCTCCCGAGATGTTTGAGGTCTCCAACGCCGCGGAAGAAGTCCTGGCCCAATCGGATGGCGTGTTAACCGATGTTCAGCAACTGGGTGAGGCTTATGCGAATGCCATCAAGTTGCGCTATGAAGCCGTGCTGGTTTATGCATTCGCGGCACTGACCATTGTGCTGCTGGTGTTGATGGGGATTCTCTACTGGCGCGATTCACGCAAACGACTCAAAGAGATCGAGCAGCAGCGTTCTGCAATCGCGCAGACCAACGCCCAGAACCAGGAAGCGATCCTGCGACTGCTGGACGAGATGGGTGACCTGGCCGACGGTGACCTGACCGTCTCCGCGACGGTCACCGAGGACATCACCGGCGCGATCGCCGACTCCATTAACTACGCGATCGACGCCCTGCGCAGTCTGGTATCAGCAATCAACGATACCACCGAGCAGGTTTCCTCGGCGGCCCAGCAGAGTCAGGCCACGGCCATGCATCTGGCCGAAGCCTCCGATCACCAGGCGCAGCAGATCACCGGCGCCAGTACCGCGATCAATGAAATGGCGGTCTCTATCGAAGGCGTATCCAACAACGCGGCCGAGCTGGCCGATGAAGCCCAGCGCGCGGTACAGATCGCGGGCAAGGGCTCCGACGCGGTGCAACGTACCATTCACGGGATGGACACTATCCGCGAGCAGATCCAGGAAACCTCCAAACGTATCAAACGTCTGGGTGAATCCTCGCAGGAAATCGGGGACATCGTGGAGCTGATTAACGACATCGCCGAGCAGACCAACATTCTGGCCCTGAATGCCGCCATCCAGGCGGCCATGGCCGGGGAGGCCGGGCGTGGTTTCGCGGTGGTTGCGGACGAAGTCCAGCGCCTGGCGGAACGTTCCGGTGACGCGACCCGCCAGATCGACGCGCTGGTAAAAGCGATCCAGTCGGATACCAACGAGGCGGTGGCTTCCATGGAACAGAGTACTTCCGGGGTAGTACACGGGGCCAAGCTGGCCCAGGACGCCGGTACCGCACTGGAAGAGATCGAATCGGTCTCCAATCATCTTGCGGAACTGATTGCGCATATCTCCAATGCGGCGAAACAGCAGGCCACGGCCGCGACCAATATTTCCGACACCATGAACGTGATTCAGGAGATCACCACCCAGACGTCGGCCGGGACCAACGAAACGGCGGCTTCCATCGGTAATCTGGCCGAACTGGCGAATGAACTACGCCATTCAGTTGCCGGTTTCCGTCTGCCGCAACAATAACCGCACAGTGCTGGAGGAACGTCGATTGACGGCTGTGCTAGACAAACCCGTGCCGCTATCGTCGCCGAGCGAGACGATGGATGAGGCGCAATTCAGCCGCTGGGCAAACCTGCTGGAGCGGCGCACGGGCATCTATTTGCCGTCGAGACGGCGTTCCTTTCTGATCTCCAGTCTTAACATTCGCATGCAGGAACTGGGCATTGCCGACTATGAGACCTATTTCAACTATCTGACGACCGGCGCCCGCGGCGCCGTGGAATGGGAGATTCTGGTCGATCGGCTGACGGTTCATGAAACCCGTTTCTATCGCGACGAACAGGCTCTGGCCGTGGTGCGGCAGCACGCCCGGCAGTGGCTGGAGCAGCACCCGTCAAGCTCCGAGCGCTTTGACATCTGGAGTGTCGGCTGCGCCACCGGCGAGGAAGCCTATTCACTGGCGATTTTGCTTGACGATCTGTTCATCCATAGCGGCAGTTGTGCCTATCTCGGTATTACCGCTACGGATGTCAGCTCTGCGGCACTGACCGCCGGGCGCAAGGGTGTTTACCATTACCACCGGATCAAGAATCTGCCCGAATCGTTCCAGACTCATTATTTTGAGGCACTGGACGAACAGCATGTACAGGTTATTCCCGAGTTACAGCGACGCGTCTGCTTCATGCGCCAGAATCTGCTGGAGCTGGGCCAGTCCCGCATCGGCAAGATGGACATTATTTTTTGCCAGAATGTTCTGATCTATTTCCCGCGCGAACGGCGCCTGGAAATCCTGGATTACCTGGCGGAACATCTCAAACCGGGTGGTCTGCTGGTGCTGGGCGCCGGTGAAATTATCGATTGGCACAATCCTTTGGTCCAGGCCGAAAGTCGGCAGGGTGCTCTGGCTTATCGACGCTCAGCGCTGGAGACTGAGGCATGAGCGTGGATAACGACCTCGATCTCAATACCCTGAGCTGGGTTAAAGCGGAGCTGGATGACACGCTGGGTCAGGCGCGTTCCGCGCTGGAAGTGTATGTCGAGGATGAGGCGGATGAAACCCAGCTGCAATTTGTCAAAAACTACCTGCATCAGGTATACGGCACATTGCAAATGGTCGAGTTGTACGGCGCGGCAATGGCTGCCGAGGAGATGGAGCACCTTCTCGACAGCTTGATTGAAGGTGAAATCGGCAATCGCAATGATGCTTATGAAGTATTGATGCGGGGGATTCTGCAGCTGCCCGATTACCTGGACCATCTGCTGGCCGGTCACCAGGATATGCCGATGGTACTGTTGCCGCTGCTCAATGACATGCGCGCAACCCGCGGTGAATCCCTGCTTTCAGATAATGCCCTGTTCAATCCCGATCTGGCAGTCAAGGCGCCGGTCAACGAGACCATTACCGGCGAGAACCTCAGTGAGCTGACCCGCAAACTGCGGCATAACTACCACCTGGGGTTACTGGGCTGGTTCCGCGATCAGGACAGCGACGCCTCGCTGGCCCGCATTGCCGAGGTGATTAACACCTTGCGCGAGTCGGCCAGCGAGGAAGAAATGAATCGCCTGTTATGGGTGGCCAGCGGTCTGGTCGAGAGTCTGCGTCAGGGCGGGCTGGACAGCAATGTCTCCATCAAGCTGTTACTCGGTCAGCTGGACCGTCAATTCAAGAAGATCATTGATAACGGCGTTACCGCGCTGAGCCACGAGCCCCCCGCCGAGCTGCTGAAAAACCTGCTCTATTATGTGGCCAGCTCCCAATCGGACGGGGAACTGACCCGCGAGATCAAAGAAGCCTTCAAGCTGAAGGATATCCTTCCCGGCGCGGGTGAGCTGGAACGGGCGCGTGCCGATCTGAGTGGTCCGAACGCCCAGTTGATGAAAACAGTCTCGACCGTGCTGCTGGAAGATCTGACCCGGGTCAAAGATAACCTGGATCTGTTTGTCCGGGCGGAAGAGCGGCATAGCGAAGAACTCCGTCCTGTTTGCGACACACTCAAGCAGATGGCGGATACGCTCGGCATGCTGGGGCTTGGCGTACAACGTAATGTGATCAATGAGCAGATTGAAACTCTCGAGGCGATGGTCTCAGGTGAAAGGGAAGTAGATGACACGACGCTGATGGACATGGCCGGCGCCATGCTTTCGATCGAAAACTCGCTGGGAGAAATCGCCACTGCCCGTGCCGCCAATGAGGAATATGACGAAAACACTGACAAGGCCGAGAGCGCCGAGCGTCTGCAGGGTGTCGAGCGCCAGAAGCTGCTGCAGACCGTCATCGAGCAGGCCAAGGTCGAGCTGGCGCGAATCAAGGAAGTGCTCAGCGATTTCAGCCGGGAACCCGGCAACCGCGACATACTGGCTGCGGTGCCGCACTCTTTTGAGCAGATTCGCGGCAGTATTCTGATCCTGAATCTGGATCGCGCGGCCGATCTGCTTGATCGGCTGACAGGTTATATCCGCAAGTTGCAGGTCGATACGGCGGCACCGGACGAAGACAGCCTGGATCATCTGGCCGACGCCATCAGCAGCATCGAATATTATCTGGAATCGTTGGCAGGTAAATGGGGCAATCCCGATGCCATCCTCAATGTCGCAGAGCAGAGTCTGAATCATCTGTCTCAGGGCCTTTCCGAGGCGGAACCGGCGACTCCCCGAAACCCTGACGGCGGATCAATCGACGAGGCGACGCCGGAAGATTGGTTCGTGTCAGAAGAGGACGGGGGCGAACTCGAGAATACGGTGGATAACTCCGGTGATTCCCCCGACAAGGATGATGAGGAGGCCGTCGTTCTGGGTGCAGTCGATGATCTCAGCGTCAATTTAGACAACCTTGATGAAACCGGGCTTGAAGGTATACAGAGTACTGAAGAGCAGAATGTTGAGCTGAGTTTCGGGGAAGAAAATTTTACCGAATCTGAGCAGGACGGAGCACAAAGTGTGGAGCGGCCTGCCGCAGCGGCGGACCTTGTGGAGGAGCAAGAGTCACCTGCAACGGAACAGCAGAGTGAGCCGGCATCGGGGTTTGACGAAGTCGATGATGAAATCATCGACATTTTCATGGAAGAAGCGCAAGAAGAACATGCCAATATCCAGCGCCTGTTACCGCAGTGGCTGAATAATCCTCAGGATAATCAGGCGCTTCATGATTTGCGTCGTTCTTTCCACACCCTCAAAGGCAGTGGCCGGCTGGTTGGCGCCAGTGATGTCGGCGAGTTCGCCTGGGCGTTTGAGAACATGCTCAATCGGGTGATCGATAAGACTATTGAGCCCGGACCGGAAATGTTCCAGGTCCTGGAGCAGGCCGAACAAGCCCTGCCCGAGATATTCGAGCAGTTTCGTCAGGGGAGCCGGCCGTCACAATCCGTCCTCGCCCTGATGGAGCATGCCGATGCCCTGAGTCACGGCAAGTCGGTGGCACTAAAAGAGTCCTCCGCCGCACCGGCGCCTGACGAGACGGCGGCATCGTCCTCGTCAGCTGATGCGACGCAAGAGGCGCCGGAACAGAGCATAAACATCGAAGAAAACGAAACCGAGGCAGCGGGGATTGATCCGGTCCTGTTGGATATTTATCGCAAGGAGGTGGATACCCATCTGGCGACCCTGCAGACATATATCTCTAACTGGTATGACGGGGTCGATCGGAGTGCCAGTAACGATCTGTTGCGTGCCTTGCATACCCTCACCGGCAGTTCGCGCACCACGGGAATAACGAGCGTTGCCGAGCTGTGCAGCGTGTTTGAAAAATACATCAAGGAACTGCAGCAATACAGCCAGCCAGTGGATCAGGCCATGGTCGAGCTGTTGGAGGTATTGCACGGCTATGTCTCGCGGGCGGTCGAGATTATTGAACAACCCGGCGCGGAATTGCCCGACAGCAGCGGATTAATGGCCTCGATCCAGTCTATGCTGGATAATTTTGAGCCGCCGGAGTCCAGTGATCTCGAGCAGCAAATAGCGCAACCGGCAGAGGGCGAGTCGCCAGCGACTCCCGCCCCCCCCCGGCAGCCGGAAGCACAACCCGAAGAAGAGGCGTCAGCGTCGGCGGAAGCCACACAACCCGAAGAAGAGGTGTCAGCGCCGGCGGAAGCAATACAACCCGAAGAAGAAGCGTCAGCGTCGGCCGAGCCCCTGTCGGCGGATTACGATTCGGATTTGCTGGATATCTTCATTGAGGAAGGTGAGGAAATTCTGGAGCAAAGCGATGATACCCTGTTGCAATGGCGCGATGAGCCGGATAACCAGGCGCTGATCGAGTCGTTGCAACGGCAACTGCACACCCTCAAGGGGGGCGCACGCATGGCCGGGGTATCCGAAATCGGCGATCTCGGTCACAGTCTCGAGTCGATGTTGACGGCCGTGGTGGATGGTCACATGGCGGTTTCGCCGCCGATGTTCGGCCTGGTGCAGCGCGCGCAGGATCGGCTGGTCGGCATGCTGGAACAGGTCAAACAGAGCTTACGCCCGCAGCCGGCCGAGGATCTGGTTCAGGAAGTGGACAGCCTGCTGGGACGCCCGAGCCTGGGACGACAGGCAGGCGGCAACGAGACTGCGGAGACAGAAGCCGGGAACGCGGAGACCGTTGACGCTGCGTCAGGCGCCGTTGTCGAGGACGACGTCGTTAATTCGGATGCAGCAGCCCCGGATGGCGAGCTGGCGGATACAGCGCCGGAAGCTGCGGCAGAAACAGAGCTTCCGAGCGCGGCTTCGACACAGCAACCGGCCGAGGATGACGGTGATGGTTCGCGTGATCGACGCAAGGCCTCGCGGGTACAGTATGAACAGGTGCGGGTACGTGCTGACCTGCTTGATAATCTGGTCAATTTTGCCGGTGAGGTGAGCATCTACCGCTCACGCATGGAGCAGCAGACCAACGCCTTCCGTTTCAATTTGCAGGAACTGGATGACACGGTGTCGCGTTTGCGTGAGCAGTTGCGCCAGTTCGAGATCGAGGCGGAAACCCAGATCCAGTTCAAGAAAGAAGAACGTCTGGAGAAGGGGTATGAAGACTTTGACCCGCTCGAATTCGACCGCTTTACCCAGATGCAGCATCTGTCGCGCGGGATGATGGAAAGTCTCAGCGATCTGGACAGTATCAAGGGGATTCTGGGTAACGTTACCCGTGAGTCCGAAACCCTGCTGTTGCAACAGTCCCGGGTCAACACCGAACTGCAGGAAGGCTTGATGCGTACCCGCATGGTGCCGTTCTCGGGACAGGCACCGCGTCTGCGGCGTATTGTGCGCCAGACCGCCGATGAGATGGGTAAACAGGTGGAATTGCATCTGGCCGGAGTGGATGCAGAACTGGATCGCCAGGTACTGGATCGGGTTATCCCGCCCATCGAGCATATGCTGCGTAACGCTGTGGCGCACGGTATTGAAAGTCCTGAACAACGCCAGGCAGCCGGTAAGCCCGATACCGGCAATGTCAATATGGCGCTTACCCGTGAAGGCTCGGATATTGTGATTCGGATTTACGACGACGGCAAGGGACTTGATCTGAAAGCGATTCACCAAAAAGCTATCGAACGCGGCCTGCTCAATCCGGGCGAGAAGGTCAACAAGGACATCCTGCTTAATATGATTATGCAGTCAGGCTTCAGTACCGCCGACGAGGTAACCCAGATCGCCGGTCGGGGCGTGGGTATGGATGTGGTGAACAGTGAAATCAAGCAGCTTGGCGGCCTGCTGGAAATTGATACCGAAGAAGGGCGCGGAGCAAGCTTTACCATCAGTCTGCCACTGACCCTGGCAATCTCGCGGGCTTTGATGGTGTATGTCGGTGATGAATTGTACGCTGTGCCGTTGCTCAATGTTCAGGGTGTCGAACGTATCAGCAACAGGGAACTACGGACACTGATGCAAAGTGATGATCCGGTTTATACCTGGGTTAATGAAGATTACAAATTGCTGCATCTGGGCAACCTGCTGGGCGGTACTGTGCCGGCTGTGCCGGATGATGATGAACGACTGCCCTTATTGCTGGTGCGTAGTGGTGACTACCGCGCCGCAATACGGGTAGAGGGGCTGACAGGGAGTCGCGAAATCGTGGTTAAACCTGTCGGCCCGCAACTGAGTACGCTGCGCGGAATCTCGGGCGCAACCATTATGGGCGATGGCAGCGTGGTGCTGATTCTGGATCTCGCGGTTCTCGTCCGCCTGACCGCGGTCCACCGAGAAGAAGAGGTAATCGATCTCACACCGCAAGAAGCACCGAAAGTGCATACCAAACCGGTGGTGATGATTGTTGACGACTCGATTACTGTTCGCCGGGTAACGACACGTTTGCTCGAACGCAACGGCTTCGAAGTGGTTCAGGCAAAAGACGGCGTGGATGCCCTGTCACAGTTACAGGAACAGGTTCCCGATATCATGCTGCTGGACGTTGAAATGCCCCGAATGGATGGTTACGAGCTGGCGGGCAATATGCGCGGCAGCGAGCGTACCCAGGATGTCCCCATTATCATGATCACCTCCCGGACGGGTGAGAAACATCGTCAGCGCGCTATGGATGTCGGTGTGAATGTCTATATGGGCAAGCCCTATAACGATGCCTCGTTACTGGAAAATATCAACTCATTGATCGGACAGTAAGTTGTGATCCCGCTCCGTCCTTCTGGTAAGCATTGATGGACAGAAAGGCTCCTGGCGAGCTTGCCGGAAGACTTTTAACAGGATGAACGCGGCAAAACTGCTTCTATGGATGGCGAAATATTCATGTCGGTAAATTTGCCGAAGAGCGAGTTGCGCGGGATTCGTATCGCGGTGGCCACGGCTTCCTCGCGCCACCGTGATAAGCTGCAGAAGATATTCGAGCGTGCGGGCCTGCGGGTTATATTGAATGAGCCTTTCAGTGACAGTTTCATTGCCAAAATTCCCCACAACAAGATCGATGTTTTGCTGCTCGATCTCGACGAAGGGGATGAAACACAGCATTTGTTACTGGAAAAGTTGCTTGAGTCGACAGAGATCCCGATTATATTTAATGATGTCAGCGCCCTGGCATTTAATGAACCGGGAAAACAGGGCAAATGGTTCGGTATTCTGATGGGCAAGATTGCCGAAATTACAGGCCGGCTGGAAGGTGAAATGCCGGATATGGAGGCCGGCAGCTATGCTGTCAATGAAACATTGTCGGCGCGGGACAAGACCCTGGCGACCCGGGTCTGGGTGTTGGCGGCTTCACTGGGGGGGCCCGATGCCATCAAACGCTTTCTGGCGAAGCTGCCCGAGGATTTTCCAGCCAGTCTGATTCTGGCTCAGCATCTTGGCGCCAGTTTTGAGCCGTTATTGGCGCAACAACTGGATCGCATCACGCCCCTCAGGGTGATGCCGGCCCGGGTCGGCCACTCGCTGCACCATGGTGAAATCATTGTCGCGCCAGTCGGGCAGCGATTGAGAATTAATCCCATCGGGGTGATCGAGTTACTCCCCCAGGTGATTCCTTCGTTTTACACGCCCTCGATTGATACGGTTATCACCGATATCGGCCTGCGTTTTGGCGCTAACAGCGGGGCGATTATTTTCAGTGGCATGTGTGATGACAGTGTCCTGGGTGTGCGCGCCATGCATGCCATGGGCGGCCCGATCTGGACCCAGGAGGCAGAAAGCTGCGTCATCAGCAACATGCCCGATCAGGTTCGCAATACCGGCGTCAGCAGCTATACTGGCACGCCGGAGCAATTGGCCGCTAAACTGGTGGAACATCTGACACAACGGCAGGCAGACTATGGCTGAAATTACCCCCATTAATACACGCCGCGACGGGATGGCGGTGACCGGCAAACAGGCCAGTGATGCGGTTCACTGCCTGCAGATACCCATGTACGAGGAGTCGATCCTGTTGCCCAATGCGGCGGTGGCCGAAGTGGTCGGCTATCTCGAGCCGGAACCGCAGCCGGGCGCCCCCGATTGGTACCTGGGAAAAATTACCTGGCGTGAACACAAGGTCCCGCTGGTCTCGTTTGAGGTGGCCAGTGGCGGTCAGGATCCCGGTGCGCTGGATGGCGCACGCGTCGCCGTACTCAATACCCTGCAGGGTAATCCACGGCTTCCCTATATTGCCATCGTGACCCAGGGGCTGCCCAGTCTGAAACTGGCCCGTGAAGAACAGGTTACGCCGGATTCACGCGACCTGGGTGATCGGCAGTCCATCGCCGGTTTCGTGCAGCTTGACGGCGTCTCGCTGGTCGTCCCTGATATCGACGACCTCGAATCCCGCATCCAGCGTCTGCAGGTGGTGTGAGTCCTTTTTTCGAGTTCTCTGGAATGTAACGCAGAGGACGCAGAGGCGCGGAGAGTAAAGGTTTTGTCTCGCTAAATTGAGGGCATTGCGTCCTTGTCCAACGCTTTCGCCGAAGATTCTCACTTAAGTCAGTTTATTTTTCACTCTGCGTCTCCGCGCCTCCGCGAACTCCGCGTTAATCATTCTGACCTTGAGAAGGGGCCTGGTCGAGGTCACCCCAGAGGGTTTGCGCGGCGGTGAGGCCGGCGACGACGGCGGTTTCGGTGCGCAGGATCCGTGGGCCGAGACGGACGCCGATGGCGTCGTGTTGATAGGCCAGTTTGCGTTCCGCCTCGCTAAAGCCGCCTTCGGGACCGATCATCAGGACAAGCGGCTGCGGTCGATTGCAGTCTGACAGGTCCTGTTCGCTGCGCGGATCGAGAATCATGTGCTGTCCGGCCAAAGGGGTTTCAAGAAACGTCTGATACGCGGTCACCGGATCGAGTTTTGGCAAGACCGCCCGCCCGGACTGCTCGCAGGCACTGCGGATAATGCCCTGCCAGTGCAGGCGGCGCTTTTGCTCACGCCTGTCATCCAGTTGTACAACACAGCGTTCGGTCTGCAGCGGGGTCAGGTGATTGATACCCAGTTCCACCGCTTTCTGGATCGCATAGTCCATGCGTTCGCCCTTGGCGATACCCAGTGCAAGATGGCTTTGCAGGGGGGATTCGTTGTCTACTGCATGCGATGCTTCAATATAGACGCTGGCCTGTTTCTTGGATATGGCCGTCAGCTTGCCACTGTAATCTCTGCCATCCCCGTTAAACAGGATCAAGCTGTCGTCAGGTTTCAGGCGCAGCACACCGATACTGTGGCGCATGGCGGCTGTGTCCAGCTCGATGGTGCTGCCGGCGCGCAGGGGCTGATCCTGATAGAAGCGGGGAATGCGCATACGAGGGGATGTCAGTCGCGGGTGGCCAGATCGATCCCTTCAGTCATCACCCGGGCCAGGTGTTCAATCTGTTCCGGGGTAATGACATAGGGCGGCATCAGGTAGGAGACGTTACCCAGCGGACGCAGCAGGGCCTCGTTTTTCAGGGCGTGCTGATAGACATGCAATCCACGACGTTCCTGCCATGGGTAGGTGATACGCGCTGCCTTGTCCTTGACCATCTCTACCGCCAGGATCATGCCGGTTTGACGCACTTCGCCCACGTGGGGATGATCCTTGAGGTGTTCGGTTGCCTGTTGCATGACAGTTGCAAGCCGCCTGTTTTGTTCGATCACATCGTCCTGTTCGAAGATATCCAGGGTAGCCAGGGCTGCGGCACAGCCCAGCGGATTACCGTTGTAACTGTGTGAGTGGAGAAAGGCGGAGAGTTTATCGTACTCGTCATAAAAGGCCTGATAGATCCGCTCATGGGTCAGGGTGACCGAGACCGGCAGATAGCCGCCGGTCAGCCCCTTGGACAGGCACATGAAATCGGGACTGATGTCAGCCTGTTCGCAGGCGAACAGGGTGCCGGTGCGACCAAAGCCGACCGCGATCTCATCGGCGATGAGATGCACGCCGTATTCATCACAGGCCTCGCGCAGCAGCTTGAGATAGACCGGGTCGTGCATGCGCATGGTGCCTGCGCATTGTACCAGGGGCTCGATGAACACGGCACAGACCTCATCGCTATGCCGTTCAAGCAAGGCGCGCATGTGCTCGAACTGGCGCGCACTGTAATCCCGGCAGCTTTCTCCCGGTTCGCGATAAAAACAGTCGGGCGAGGGCGCAGTAATTACGTCCATTAATAGCGGCTTGTAGGTTTCTTTGTATAGAGGTACATCGCCCGCAGCCAGTGCACCCAGGGTCTCGCCGTGATAGCTATTACTCAGAGTAATGAACTTGGTCTTTTGAGGCTTGCCGGTGTTGCGCCAGTAGTGATAACTCATCTTTAGCGCGACCTCGATGGCCGAGGAACCGTTGTCGGCATAAAAGCAGTGTGACAGACCGTCCGGCGTGATGTCGATCAGCCTCTCCGAGAGTTCTATGATCGGTTGGTGAGTAAAGCCAGCCAGAATGACATGCTCAAGCGTGTCCAGTTGCTGTTTGATGCGGTCGTTGATACGCGGATTGCAGTGACCGAACAGGTTGACCCACCAGGAACTGATGGCATCAATATAACGGTTGCCGTCGAAGTCTTCCAGCCAGACACCTTCCCCGCGTTTAATCGGAGTGACCGGAAGTGATTCGTGGTCTTTCATCTGCGTGCAGGGATGCCACAGCACCGACAGATCCCGTTGCATTAATTCTTTGTTATTCATAACTGTATACTCAGATTAATAACGAGTGGTTGTATAGGGTTCTCAAAAGATTATTTCACCGCAGAGACGCAGAGGACGCAGAGAATAAATAAACTATGGTACCGGGTGGTAATTCAAATATGGTAACTAAATATAAAGTAAGTGGATTTAATTAGCGATGATCTTCAGGATAACTGGTCGAGGCTAAAAGTATCTTCCGCATATCATTATATTTCTTTGCATCCTCTGCGTCTCTGCGGTGAAATGCGTTGCATGTGATTTTGCCAAATCTGGAACTTTATACAATGGGCGGCTCGGCGTCAGGGGGGCTGCCGGGATCGGTATCGGGCTGGTGCTGTTCGGTGAATTCCTCGACCCGGGCGGTGACGGTTTCCAGTTTGCGATAGCGGGCAACGTGGAACAGGGCGTCGCCCTCGTTGGCCAGCGGCAGGTTGGTGCGGCCGATCACGATGCCGTCGCAGGGGGCCTGGATTTCCATCTCATGTTCGCCAAAGGGATCGGCCAGGATCCCGAGCAGCTGGTCCTTTTCCACGCTGCCGCCCAGCGGCACCATGGTGCGCAGAATGCCGCCGGCCGGGGCCCGGACCCAGCTGCTGGCCCGGGCGTAGAGGGGCTTGTGTTCGCGCTGACGTCGGCTGCGGGAGGGTGGCAGCATCTCCAGATGACGCATCACATTGGTGATGCCCTTGAGCCCGGCGCGGATGCTGACCTCGTCGAAACGCAACGCCTCGCCGGCTTCATAGAGCAGCATGGGAATGCCTTTTTCCGCCGCCGCCTCGCGCAGGGAGTTGTCGCGCAGATCGGCATTGAGGATCACCGGTACGCCGAACACATGGGCCAGATCGGCGGTCTGCGAATCATCGATGTTGGCGCGGATCTGCGGCAGGTTGGTGCGATGGATGGCGCCGGTGTGCAGATCGATCCCGTGGGTGCTCTGTTCGACGATCTCGTGCATGAACTGGTAGGCCACCCGGGCGGCCAGGGAACCGCGCTCCGAACCGGGGAAACTGCGGTTCAGATCGCGCCGGTCGGGCAGGTAGCGCGATTGCTGGATAAAGCCGTAAACATTGACGATGGGGATGGCAAACAGGGTGCCACGCAAGCGTTTCAGCACCGGGAGCCGCAACAGGCGGCGGATGATTTCCACGCCATTGAGTTCATCGCCGTGGATGGCGGCGCTGACAAACAGTGCCGGGCCGGGCTTCTTGCCGCGAATGACCTGGACCGGCATGGCCACCTGGGAGTGGGTATAGAGTCGGGCAACCGGCAGATCGAGCGTGACCCGGCTGTTACGCGGGATCCGGTTACCGTTGACGGAGATGAACTCGGCGTCCATCGACTCAACCCTTGCCCCGGGTCTTGGTTTTGTGGGGTTTGGCGGACTTGTCGATGAAGTCGATGATCTGCCCGGCCACATCCTTGCCGGTGGCCAGTTCAATCCCCTCCAGCCCCGGGGAGGAGTTAACCTCCATGATGACCGGGCCGTGGTTGGAGCGCAGGATATCCACCCCGGCGACATTCAGGCCCATGGTCTTGGCGGCGCGCACCGCGGTAGAGCGCTCCTCCGGGGTCAGTTTGATTACCCTGGCCGAGCCGCCGCGATGCAGGTTGGAGCGAAACTCGCCTTCCTTGGCGGTACGCATCATCGCCGCCACGACCTTCTCGCCGATGACCAGGGCGCGGATGTCCGAGCCGCCGGCCTCCTTGATGAACTCCTGCACCAGGAAGTTGGCGTTCAGTTCGCGAAAGGCGTCGATAACGCTTTCCGCCGCCTTTTTGGTCTCGGCCAGCACCACCCCCTTGCCCTGGGTGCCTTCCAGCAGCTTGACCACCAGCGGCGCCCCGCCAACCAGCTTGATCAGCTCGCCGGTGTCGTCGACATCGTGGGCAAAACCGGTCACCGGCAGGCCAATCCCCTTGCGCGCCAGCAGTTGCAGGGAGCGCAGCTTGTCGCGCGAGCGGCCGATGGCGACCGACTCGTTGACGGGGTAGACGCCCATCATTTCCAGCTGGCGCAAGACGGCGGTGCCGTAAAAGGTAATCGAGGCACCGATGCGCGGGATCACCGCGTCAAAGCCCCGCAGCTGTTCCCCCCGGTAATAGATGCCGGGCCGCATACTGGTAATATCCATATAACATTTAAGTGGATTGACCACGCTGACGTCGTGACCGCGTTGTTTGGCCGCTTCGGCCAGCCGGCGGCTGGAATAGAGTTTTGCGTTCCGCGACAAGATCGCAATATTCATACGGACTCCGGAGTTTGAGATGGACAGTGTAACCTCTCTCAGCGACCGGGCCTACGTCCGGCGAGATAAGAGGTTTGGGGATCGACCAGAAAACGGCCGGCCATGGCCGTGCGCCCGAGTAGCATGCGAAAACGCATGGTGTCCCGGTTGGTCAGCGTTATTTCGATTTTCCAGCACAGGTCGGCCAGACAGGCTTCGGTGGCAATGACAAAGCGTTTTTCCCTGTGCCCGCCGGAGTCGGTGACCGTGCGCTGATCGAGCACCGGACAATGGCATTCGGTGATCTGTTTCGAGTTGTGTTGCACCGGGTGGATCTTGAAGCGGACCATATCGATACCCTGGTTCTGATACGGCTCCAGGTCGAAAGTATGCAGAGCCGAACTGCGGGCACCGGTATCGACCTTGGCCTTGATATATTCGATGCCCAGTTCGGGCAGTCGAATCCACTCGCGCCAGCCAATCGTTTGCAACCTGTCTGTGGACATGGAAAATCACGACCCTGAAAAGAAGAAAGCCACACTATGCCGACCCGTTGTAGGGGGGTCAAGCAGGTGTGGCTGAAAGGTTGACCGGGCTGTTGTTCGGCAGCCTGTCAGGGTCGTTCAGTTCTGGATGCCGAGATTTTTCCAGATCGCCAGGGTCGGGGCGGACTGGTTCATACAATAGAAATGCAGTCCGGGCGCGCCGGCCTCGAGCAGGGTATGACAGAGATCCGTGATAACCTCTTCACCGAACTGTTTAATGGATTCCTTATCGTCGCCAAAATCTTCCAGGCGCTTGCGAATCCAGCGCGGGATATCAGCGCCACACATATCGGAAAAGCGTGACAGTTGCTTGTAATTGATAATCGGCATAATGCCGGGAATGATCGGCAAATCAACATTCATCCGCTCGCACTCGTCGATAAACCGGAAATAGGCATCCGGGTTAAAGAAGTACTGGGTAATAGCGGTATCGGCGCCGGCTTCCACCTTGCGTTTGAAGTTTTTCAGATCATCCGAGGCAGACGGTGCCTGGGGATGAATTTCCGGATAGGCGGCCACTTCGAGTTCGAAGTAATCACCGGTCTCGGCGCGAATGAATTCGACCAGTTCATTGGCATAGCGAAGTTCACCGGGACCACGCATGCCCGAGGGCATATCACCGCGCAGGGCCACGATACGCTTGATGCCGTTTTCCTTGTAACCGCTCAACAGCTCCCGCAGGCCGTCCTTGGTTGTACCAATGCAGGACAGATGCGGCGCGGCATCATCACCGGATTTCTGGATCTCAGCGACAGTGTCGAATGTCCCTTGCTGGGTACTGCCGCCGGCACCAAAGGTGACCGAGTAATAACGCGGTTGCATGCCTTTGTTCAGGTTCTTGCGAACCTTGCGCAGTTTCTCCGCGCCTTCTTCCGACTTGGGCGGGAAAAACTCCACACTGTAAACGGGTGAGTATTTCTTTTGTGATTCCATAGGCTCCAGTTAACGAGATAAAAAAGGACGGAGACGAAGTTGATGTTCTAACTCCGTCGTCCGTCCCCGGTCACTCGTCCCTTAGTGTTTAGTAACGATAATGTTCAGACTTGTACGGACCTTCAACCGGGACACCGAGGTAGTCGGCCTGTTCCTGACTCAGCTTGGTCAGCTTGGCGCCAATCTTGCCAATGTGCAGGGCCGCAACTTCTTCGTCCAGTTTCTTCGGCAGCACATAAACACCGAGCGGATAGTTTTCCGGCTTGGTGAACATTTCGATCTGGGCAACCACCTGGTTGGTGAAGGAGTTGGACATCACGAAACTCGGATGGCCGGTACCGCAACCCAGGTTGACCAGACGACCTTCGGCCAGCAGGGTGATGCGCTTGCCGTCAGGGAAGACGATCTGATCGACCTGCGGTTTGATGTTGATCCATTCGTACTTGCGCAGGCTTTCGACCTGGATTTCGTTGTCGAAGTGACCGATGTTGCAGACGATGGCCTGATCTTTCATGGCCGCCATGTGGTCGTGGGTGATGACGTCCTTGTTACCGGTCGTGGTAACAAAAATGTCGGCCTGACCAACCGCTTCGTCCAGCGTGACAACACGGTAACCTTCCATTGCGGCCTGCAGGGCGCAGATCGGGTCGATTTCGGTAATCCAGACATTGGCACCGAGACCGCGCAGAGACTGGGCGGAACCCTTGCCGACGTCGCCGTAACCGCAGACGACGGCGATCTTGCCGGCAACCATAACGTCGGTAGCACGCTTGATGGAATCCACCAGGGATTCACGGCAGCCGTACAGGTTATCGAACTTGGACTTGGTGACGGAGTCATTGACGTTCATGCCGGGGAACAGCAGCTCACCATTGTTAAACATCTGGTACAGACGATGAACACCGGTGGTGGTTTCTTCGGTCACGCCCTTGATGGATTCGGCCATCTTGGTCCACATGCCCTTGTTGTTTTCGAAGTTGCGTTGCAGCACACCGAGAACGGCACGGAATTCTTCGTTTTTCTCCTGGGCAGGATCCGGAACGGCACCGGCTTTTTCAAATTCCACACCCTTGTGAACCAGCAGCGTGGCGTCGCCGCCGTCGTCCAGGATCATGTTCGGCAGTTCGCCGTTGGGCCAGGTCAGTACCTGCTCGGTGCACCACCAGTATTCTTCCAGGGTTTCACCCTTCCAGGCGTAAACCGGGATACCCTGCGCGGCGATAGCGGCAGCGGCGTGGTCCTGGGTGGAGAAAATGTTACAGGAAGCCCAGCGTACTTCGGCACCCAGTGCAACCAGGGTTTCGATCAGTACAGCGGTCTGGATGGTCATGTGCAGGGAACCGGTGATACGAGCGCCCTTGAGGGGCTTGTCCTTGCCATATTTTTCGCGCAATGCCATCAGACCGGGCATTTCGGTTTCGGCGATATCCATCTCCTTGCGACCGTAGTCGGCAAGGCTGATGTCCGCGACTTTGTAATCTGTAAAGTCTTTGGGAACAGCGTTCATGTTGTAGCTCCGTATTTCACGGTGAGCGCCGTTGTTTATTTAGACTGGGTGGTCTGAGCCTGACCCTGCTACCCAATCCGGCTGATTTCCAACCGGATTGGGTAGCAAGGCTGCAGCGCTCCTCAGATCCCCAGTGAATTCTTGATGACTACATTATAGTAGGGGGAGGCCGGACCTCCCCCGAAAACCGCATTTTATCAAATGCCGGCTGCTTTCTTCAGCTCTTCGGCCTTGTCGGTCTTCTCCCAGGGGAGATCCAGGTCTTCGCGACCGAAGTGACCATGGGCTGCCGTGGGAGCGTACATCGGGCGCAGCAGGTTGAGCATTTTCACCAGGCCACCGGCACGCAGATCGAAGTGTTCGCGAACCAGTTCCTCGATGCGCTCCTCGGAAACCTTGCCGGTACCGAAGGTGTCAACCGAAATAGAGGTCGGCTCGGCCACGCCGATGGCGTAGGAAACCTGGATTTCACAGCGCTTGGACAGGCCCGCGGCAACAATGTTCTTGGCCACATACCGACAGGCATAGGCGGCGGAACGGTCTACCTTGGACGGGTCCTTGCCGGAGAAGGCGCCACCACCGTGACGACCCATACCACCGTAGGTGTCTACGATGATCTTGCGGCCGGTCAGACCACAGTCACCTACCGGGCCACCGATAACAAAACGACCGGTCGGGTTGATGTGGAATTTGGTGTCCTTGGTGATCCAGCTTTCAGGCAGTACCGGCTTGATGATTTCGTCCATCACGGCATCCTGCAGGGTGTTGAGATCGATTTCCGGGTTGTGCTGGGTCGACAGTACAACGGCGTCGACACCTACCGGCTCACCCTTGTCGTAGCGGAAGCTGACCTGGCTTTTGGCGTCCGGGCGCAACCACGGCAGGGTGCCGTTCTTGCGAACTTCGGCCTGACGGCGTACCAGACGATGCGCGTAGGTGATCGGCGCGGGCATCAGCACGTCGGTTTCATCGGCGGCATAGCCGAACATCAGGCCCTGGTCGCCAGCGCCCTGTTCCTTGTCGTCGCCTTCATCCACGCCCATGGCGATATCGGGAGACTGCTTGTCCAGTGCAACCAGCACGGCGCAGGTTTCCCAGTCAAAGCCCATTTCGGAGCTGTTATAGCCGATTTCCTTGACACGTTCGCGCACGACAGTCGGCATATCGATTTGCGCGGTGGTGGTGATCTCACCAGACAGGATAACCATGCCGGTATTAATCATGGTTTCGCAGGCAACACGGGATTTGGGATCCTGCTCCAGCAGTGCATCGAGAATGGAGTCGGATATCTGATCCGCAACCTTGTCGGGATGACCCTCGGAAACCGATTCAGAGGTGAAGATATATTTCTCAGCCATTAAAGTCCTCTCTTTCTTTCTATAAGTTTTGTTCGCCGATACATATCGTGGCGCAATGTCGCCGTATACGGCATGGTATCGCTTAAGTTACAGCTTAAATTCGCAGACGCTTTCTTGAGTATCGAAAGCTAGGGCGGGTTAGTCTGGAGTATTTATTCAACCCTGATTAGTAATCATTAATATAATGCCAGAAAACGGCCCCGGATTAAAGGGCGGTACCCCTATTATAACAATAGTATTAATGTTGTTTAATACTCGTATAAATAGTCGCTTATAGCGAGAATAAATCAAAAAATGTTCTATCTACTTGAAAAAAATGGGCAAATTTCCCGAAAAATCAGGCAATTTTAGGCGGTTATCAAAGTCATCCGGCAAGAAATCGGGGAAAATACTGGCGTTTTTTGCTCAACACGGTAAGATATAGGGATTACACAAACACGGGTCCTCATCATCCCGGCAGCGAATACTTTTATGACAAGTTTCTGTCGGTGAATACTCAAACGTTGTTTTGCGAACACCGCAAACACGCTCAATCTGACGAGCCTGGCTCGTATCCCTGCCCAGGGCGCAAGTCCTGAAACAACTGGTGTAATAAATTACTGTTGCTTGAAGAGTGGCAACCGGGTTGTTCACAGGATACGTGCTATAGCTGTACGGCTCATGAGGGGCCCGTTTTCTCTTCATCTGTTGAACAAGATAAGGAAAACGACGTGACCCAAGAAAAGAAAACGCAAGATTTCGGTAATGATCCTTTAAAAGTCCGTGATACGGATCACTACAAAGACGAATATGTCTCCGGCTTCGTAGACAAGTGGGACGAACTGATTGACTGGGACGGCCGTGCCAACAGCGAGGGCGACTTCTTCATTAAGCTATTGAAGGAACACGGTGCCAAGAAGGTGCTGGATGTGGCGGCGGGAACCGGCTTTCACTCGGTTCGCCTCCTGGAAAGCGGTTTTGAGGTTACCAGTGCCGACGGCAGCCCGGAAATGCTGGCCAAGGCGTTTGAGAACGGCCGCAAGCGCGGACACATTCTGCGCACTGTGCATGCCGACTGGCGCTTTTTGAACAAGTCAGTGCATGACCTGTATGACGCCGTTATTTGTCTCGGTAACTCCTTTACCCATCTGCATAGCGACAACGATCGCCGCAAGACACTGGCCGAGTTTTATGCCACTTTGCGCCATGACGGTATCCTGATCCTGGACCAGCGTAACTACGATGCCCTGCTGGATCACCAGGTTCAGCCGACGCATAACTACTACTATTGCGGCGATAACGTGAAGGCCAGCCCGGAGCATATCGATGAATCCCTGGCACGTTTTCGCTATGAGTTTCCCGATAAATCCGTTTATCATCTCAACATGTTCCCGCTGCGCAAGGAATACGTGCGCAAGCTGATGCGTGATATCGGTTTCCAGAAAGTAACCACCTACGGCGACTTCAAGGAAACCTATCGTGAAGCCGAGCCGGACTTCTTTATTCACGTGGCTGAAAAACGCTATATCGAAGGGGAGAACGAATGAGTGAAGGCTATTCCGACGTCGTAGAAACGGCACGCGATTACTACAACAGCGAAGATGCCGATAATTTCTATTACCACGTCTGGGGTGGTGAGGACATCCATATCGGACTTTACCAGTCCGAGGATGAGCCGATTCGCGATGCCAGCCGGCGCACTGTCGAGTACATGGCCTCCAAAATCACGCTCAAGCTTGATGCCGACAAAACGGTCCTCGATATGGGGGCCGGCTACGGCGGCGTGGCCCGCTATCTGGCCAAAACCTATGGCTGCAAGGTGGTCGCCCTGAACCTGAGCGAGCGGGAAAACGAACGCGATCGCGCGATGAACAAGGAGCAGGGCCTGGATCACCTGATCGAGGTGTGGGATGGCAGTTTTGAATCGGTTGCTGCCGACGATGCCAGCTTTGACGTGGTCTGGTCACAGGATTCCATCCTGCACAGCAGTGAGCGGGCCAGGGTGATCGCCGAGGCCGCGCGAGTACTCAAGCCCGGCGGTGAGCTGATCATGACCGATCCGATGCAGGCCGACGATTGCCCGGAAGGCGTGTTGCAGCCGGTCTATGACCGGATTCACCTGCCGTCACTGGGCTCCATCGGGTTTTACCGCGAAGCGGCCAGACAGAACGGCCTGGAAGAGGTGGAGATCGAAGAGATGACCGAGTACCTGGTCAAGCATTATGGCCGGGTGCGTCGCGAGCTGGAGCAGAATCGCGAGAGCATCACCGACAAGGTCTCCGACGCCTATATCGATCGCATGATCACCGGCCTGGGCCACTGGGTCGAGGCCGGCAGCCAGGGCTATCTGCGCTGGGGCGTCCTCCATTTCCGCAAACCGGCATAAGTGCCAGTAACGAGTCGCTAGCTAGCGACTCGTTACCCCGGCTAGTAGGTCAGGTTGCGCGCAGCGCGACCTGACATTCTCCGTATCGGCATGGGTGTCACGCAGGCTAACGCCAGCGTGACCTACAGGGTTAGCCAGAGTATTGGTCAATACCAGCGACTGGTCGCCAGTGCTGGCGACTAGTAACCCCAGATCCCCTGGAGCAGGGCGGCGTAGGGCCGGTAGAGGTCGTTGTCGGCCGGCTCAAAACCGCTGATGTTGACTTTTTCCAGCATGGCCTGACCGGCCTCGCTCTCATGCGCGTTCAGCAGAGCGCTTTGCACCTGGCGACTGACCTCTTCCGGCAGATCGGGTGAGGCGGAGACCGCCAGATGCGGGACCGGTTCGGTAGTCGTGACGGTGTTGACCGTGGTGTCGCCACTGATCATCGGCGTCGGAAGCAGGGCGGCCTCGGCGCGGCCGGCCCTGAGTCGCTGCAAGGCCTCTTCAAAGTTGGGTTCGCTGACGATGATAGGCTGACGCATCTGGTGGGGGAACATGCGCGCCAGCTCGACCCCGCTCAGGCTGGGCGAGGACGGCGTGACCACTTTTTTGCCAATCAGTTCAGCCGGCTCAAACAGCAGCAGATCTTCATTGGTAACCAGACTGAAACTGAGGGTATCGCGGATTTTGGCGAGCACCCGGTAGTTGGCCTGATCGACCCGATAACCGGTAAAATGCGGGGGATCCAGTACCAGGTCGGCCGACTTCTGGCGAACCGCCTCCCAGTAGGCGACAAAATTGTGGTGGGCCTGGATCCGGAATTCGTGACCGGTCTGTTCGCTTAAATAGGCGGTCAGCGGGCGGTAGAAGGTCTCCGTCTCTGCCTTGGGCATGATCGGCTGTATGGTCAGGGTGTAGGTGTCGGCATGGCTGATCGGGGCGAACAGACATAACAACCACACGGTGGTGACAGCGATGCTCCGCCGGATAGGGGTGACGGGGGACATATAAAAACCTCCTGCATGATGACGCGTGACATGATGAGAGGACGCAGGTCGGATACGGAATAATCCAATAGAGTCATAACTCGTTACCCGGTCCTATTCTGGGTTAGCGGTCTTTCCTGAACAGAAGTTTAGAAAAATAGGGAGAAAATGATGGTCAGTCTTGAAACACCGGTCTGTGATTTTGGCGCCCCGGCAGTGGATTTTGCCCTGCCCGGGGTCGACGGTCAGACCTGGACACTGGAGCAGTGCCGGGGAGAAAACGGGCTGCTGGTGATGTTTATCTGTAACCACTGCCCCTACGTCAAGGCCATTCGCGAGCGACTGGTACGCGATACCCGCGAGTTGCGCGACCAGCACGGCATTAATTCCGTGGCGATCATGGCCAACGATCCGAGCGAGTACGAAGAGGACTCGTTCGAGAATATGCAGAAGGTGGCCGCCGAGTATGACTTTCCCTTTCCTTATTTAATGGATGCAACCCAGGAGGTTGCCAAAGCCTATGGCGCGGTCTGCACCCCGGACTTTTTCGGTTACAACGCCGCTCTCGAGCTGCAGTACCGGGGCCGGTTCGATGCCAGTCGCAAGGACACCGCGCCGGCGGACGCACGCCGGGACCTGTTTGAGGCGATGGTACAGGTGGCCGAAACCGGCCGGGGCCCGGCCGAGCAGATCCCCAGCATGGGCTGCTCCATCAAGTGGAAAGAGGGCGGCTGAGCCAGGCCCCGGCCACTTTTGCCGATTTTGCCGATAAAATTCACTGTTTACCCCATAAACCAGGCAAGCTCCGGGCGCGGTAGCGGACCCGGAGCTTGCCCGTCACAGGTAAAAAATGGGAAAATCCCGGCCTCGTTGATCCGGGGAGGAAGCCGAACCGGCATTTTCATCAGGCAACACAGTGCCTGACAACAACGATGCTCGACTTCCATCATTACGGCAATCCCGACGGAAGCTAGTAACCGAATTCAGACGCGCCGGCGGACGGCGCGGGTGGAGTGCTCATTTCTGATGAAACAAGTCCATCAGAAAAGGCCTCGCCCCTGGCAGTACCGATAACAGAATTTTTGCAATTTAATGAACCGAGGGGAACTTTATGGCATCTCGCAAAGATCTCGCCAATGCAATCCGCGCCCTGAGTATGGATGCGGTGCAAAAGGCAAATTCCGGCCACCCGGGCGCGCCCATGGGCATGGCGGACATCGCCGAAGTCCTGTGGAACGACTTTCTGAAACACAATCCGACCAACCCGAACTGGTATGATCGCGATCGCTTCGTGCTCTCCAACGGCCACGGTTCCATGCTGGTCTATTCCCTGTTGCATCTGACCGGTTATGACCTGCCGATGGAAGAGCTGAAGAACTTCCGCCAGCTGCACTCCAAGACCCCGGGCCATCCCGAATACGGCTATACCGCCGGCATCGAAACCACCACCGGCCCGCTGGGCCAGGGCATCTCCAATGCCGTGGGCATGGCCATCGCCGAACGCACCCTGGCCGGTCAGTTCAACCGTGACGGCCACCACATCGTCGACCACTACACCTATGTGTTCCTGGGCGACGGCTGCATGATGGAAGGTATCTCCCATGAATCCTGCGCGCTGGCCGGCACCCTCGGTCTGGGCAAGCTGATCGCCTTCTGGGACGACAACGGCATCTCCATCGACGGTCACGTGGACGACTGGTTTACCGACGATACACCCAAGCGCTTCGAGGCCTACGGCTGGCATGTTATCCGCGATGTCGATGGTCACGATGCCGACGCAGTCAGCAAGGCCGTGCATGAGGCCCGGTCAATCAACGACAAGCCGACCCTGATCTGCACCAAGACCACGATCGGGTATGGTGCACCCAACCTGTGTGGCAGCCATGATTGTCACGGTGCGGCACTGGGTGAAGATGAAGTCAAGGCAACCCGCGAGAACATCGGCTGGAAACACGAGCCGTTTGTGATCCCCGACGAGATCTACAGCGGCTGGGACGCCAAAGAGAAGGGCCAGCAGGCCGAAGCCGAGTGGAACAAGAAGTTCGACGCCTACAAGAAGGATTACCCGGAACTGGCGGCCGAGTTCGAACGCCGCATGAAGGGCGAACTGCCGGGCAACTGGGAAGAGGTAGCTAACAACCTGATTCAGGAGTGCGTGGAAAAAGCCGATTCACCGGCGACCCGCAAGGCTTCCCAGGGCGCCATCACCGCGTTTGCCAAGGCGCTGCCGGAATTGTTCGGCGGTTCCGCCGATCTGACCCCGTCCAACCTGACCAACTGGCCGGACGCGAAAATGCTCACCAAGACCGTGGCCGATGGCAACTACATTTCCTACGGGGTGCGTGAGTTCGGCATGTCCGCCATTATCAACGGCATCACCCTGCACGGCGGGTTGAAGCCGTTCGGCGGCACCTTCCTGATGTTCTCCGAGTACGCACGCAATGCCCTGCGTATGGCGTCACTGATGAAGGTACCGAGCATCTTTGTCTATACCCATGACTCCATCGGTCTGGGTGAAGACGGTCCGACCCATCAGCCGGTCGAACAGATCGCGACCCTGCGCCTGATGCCGAATATGGCCCTGTGGCGCCCTTGCGACAGCGTGGAAACCGCCGTCGCCTGGAAGGCCGCCGTGGAACGCAAGGACGGCCCGACCTCGCTGATCTTCAGCCGCCAGGGTCTGGCCCATCAGGAGCGCAGTGCGGAGCAGATCGCCAACATCACCCGCGGGGGTTACATCCTGAAAGACTGCGACGGTACGCCGGATGCGATTATTATTGCCACCGGTTCGGAAGTTGCGCTGGCGATGGGAGCGGCCGAAAAACTGTCCGGCAAGAAGATCCGCGTGGTCTCCATGCCCTCCGTCGACGTGTTCGAAGCCCAGGACGAAGCTTATCGCGAGTCCGTGATACCCGCAGCCGTGACTGCCCGGGTGGTGGTCGAGGCCGGAGTCACCGACGGCTGGTACAAGTACGCCGGACTCAACGGCAAGATCGTCGGCCTGAACCGCTTCGGCGAATCGGCGCCGGCCGGCAAGCTGTTTGAATACTTCGGTTTCACCGTCGACAACGTCACCAAAGCCGTTGAAGACGTCCTGTAACAATTTTGATTTATAAACCTTAGAGTAAGGGAGAAAACAACATGGCAATTAAAATCGGGATTAACGGTTTTGGCCGTATCGGTCGCATGGTATTTCGTGCTGTCGCCAAAGACTTCGACAATATTGAAGTCGTCGGCATCAACGATCTGCTGGATCCGGAATACCTGTCTTACATGCTGCGCTATGACTCCGTGCATGGCCGCTTTGACGGCGACGTCAAGGTCGACGGCAACAACCTGATCGTCGATGGCAAGAAGATCCGCCTGACCGCTGAAAAGGATCCGGCCGCCCTGAAATGGGGTGACGTCGGTGCCGACATCGTGGTCGAGTCCACCGGTCTGTTTTTGACCGAGGAAGCCTGCCAGAAGCACATCGAAGCCGGCGCCAAGAAGGTGGTCATGTCCGCACCTTCCAAGGACGGGGCTCCGATGTTCGTTTATGGTGTTAACCATGACGACTATGCCGGTCAGAGTATCGTCTCCGCCGCCTCCTGCACCACCAACTGTCTGGCTCCGATCGCCAAGGTGCTGCACGACAAGTGGGGTATCAAGCGTGGCCTGATGACCACCGTGCACGCGGCAACCGCCACCCAGAAGACTGTTGACGGTCCGTCTGCCAAAGACTGGCGCGGCGGTCGCGGTATCCTGGAAAACATCATCCCGTCCTCCACCGGTGCAGCCAAGGCTGTCGGCGTGGTAATGCCGGAACTGAACGGTAAACTGACCGGAATGGCCTTCCGCGTGCCGACTTCCGACGTTTCCGTGGTCGACCTGACCTGTGAACTGGACAAAGATGCCGATTACGATGAAATCTGCAAGGCGATGAAAGCCGCTTCCGAGTCCGGCGACATGAGCAAGACCCTGGGTTACACCGACGAGAAAGTCGTTTCCACCGACTTCCGTGGCGTAGGCTACTCTTCCATTTTCGATGCCGAAGCCGGTATCGCGCTGGATGGCACCTTCGTCAAGCTGGTCGCCTGGTACGACAACGAGTACGGCTACACCTGCAACATGCTGCGTTTCCTTGAACACGTAGCTAAATAATCAGCCAGGGTTGGTTGATTAACGCAGAGCACGCGGAGGCGCAGAGTCGCAGAGAATAATTTTGTTTCTCTGCGCCTCCGCGTCTTTGCGCTCTCCGCGTTTTAATTACGAATGATTACAAAAGAACTATTCGCCAAGCGCCGACCGTTTGGCTAATAGTTTTTGAAAATTTACACGGAGTAACAAACATGTCTTTTATAAAACTGACTGATCTGGATCTGTCCGGCAAGCGGGTACTGATTCGCGCCGATCTCAACGTGCCGGTGAAAAACGGCAAGGTCACTTCCGATGCGCGGATTACCGCGTCCATGCCGACCATCGAGCACTGCCTGAAAAACGGTGCCGCGGCGGTCATGGTGATGTCGCATCGCGGTCGTCCCGAGGAAGGCGTGCCGGACGAGGAAAATTCCCTGGCGCCGATCGCCGATGACATGTCCGCCAAGCTGGGCAAGCAGGTTCGCCTGTCCAAGGATTACATGGACAACGATCCGCAACCGGCCGAGGGTGAAGTCGTTCTGCTGGAAAACGTGCGTTTCAACGCCGGCGAAAAGAAAGATGACGAAACCCTGGCGAAAAAATACGCCGCGCTGTGCGATGTTTTCGTCATGGACGCCTTCGGCACCGCGCACCGCGCCCAGGCTTCGACCCATGGCGTGGGCAGGTTTGCCCCGACCGCCTGTGCCGGTCTGCTGCTGGCCGAGGAGCTGGAAGCCCTGGCCAAGGCGCTGGCCGATCCGGCCCGCCCGATGGTCGCCATTGTCGGCGGTTCCAAGGTCTCCACCAAGCTGACCGTCCTCGAAGCGCTCTCTACCAAGGTGGATCAGCTGGTGGTTGGCGGCGGTATTGCCAATACCTTCATCAAGGCGGCGGGTCATCCGATCGGCAAATCGTTGTGCGAAGATGATCTGGTCGACACGGCCAAGGATTTGATGCAAAAGGCCGAGGCGGCGGGCGCCAGCATCCCGATCGCCACCGATGTCGTGGTCGGCAAGAAGTTCGATGAAAACGAGCCGGCGGTCGCGAAGAAGGTCGATGAAGTGGATGAGGATGACATGATCTTCGATATCGGTCCCGATTCCGCGAAACAGCTGGCGGATATTATTGCCAACGCCGGTACGATTGTCTGGAACGGCCCGGTCGGTGTGTTCGAGTTCGATCAGTTCGGCGAAGGCACCAAAACCATTTCCATGGCCATTGCCAATGCCAAGGGCTTCAGCCTGGCCGGTGGCGGTGACACCATCGCGGCCATCCAGAAGTATGATATTTATGACAAGGTCTCCTACATCTCTACCGCCGGCGGTGCCTTCCTGGAATACCTGGAAGGCAAGACCCTGCCGGCCGTGGCCATGCTGGAAGAGCGTGCCAAAAAATAACAGTGACGAGTTACGAGGGACGAGTAACGAGTCGTATGAGAGCTGGCCGAACAACGGCCAGCTGCTATCAATTATCCAATCGGCAGATTTGCCGGCCGGTAACAGGAACCCGTCACTAGACCTATGAGAAGAACCAAAATTGTTGCTACGCTCGGACCCGCGACCGATGATCCCAAGATCATGGACAAGATCATCGAGGCCGGGGTGGATGTTGCCCGGATCAACTTCTCCCATGGCACACCCGAGGAACACATGGAGCGGGCGGACAAGATTCGCAACCGGGCCCGCGCGCACGGCCGCCAGGTCGGTGTTATGTGCGATCTGCAGGGCCCGAAGATCCGCATCGAGCGTTTCAAGGACGGCAAGATTACGCTCAAGGAGGGGGACAACTTTATTCTCGATACCAAGCTGGATCCGGAGGCCGGTACGGTCGAACGGGTTGGCATGGCCTACAAAGAGCTGCCAGAGGATGTGACCCGCGGTGATACCCTGCTGCTGGATGACGGTCGCATCGTGTTGTGGGTCGATACCAGTGAACGTAACGAGGTGCACTGCCGGGTCGTGGTCGGTGGCGAGCTGTCGGATCGCAAGGGACTCAACAAGCAGGGCGGGGGCCTGTCGGCGCCGGCGCTGACCCATAAGGATCGCGAAGACATCAAGACCGCCGCGGCGATGAAGGCGGATTTTATTGCCGTCTCTTTTCCCCGTAATGCCGAGGACGTCAACGAGGCCCGGCATCTGGTTGAGGCGGCCGGCAGTACCGCGCACGTGGTCGCAAAGATCGAGCGCGCCGACGCGCTGAACAAGGTCGAGGAGATCATCGAGGCCTCGGATGTGATCATGATCGCTCGCGGCGATCTGGGTGTGGAAATCGGTGACGCCGCGCTGCCGCCGGTGCAAAAAGAGCTGATCAGCAAGGCCCGCGCCATGAACCGGGTGGTGATTACGGCCACCCAGATGATGGAGTCGATGATTACCAGTCATATCCCGACTCGCGCTGAGGTTTTTGACGTGGCCAACGCGGTGCTGGACGGCACCGATGCGGTGATGCTCTCGGCCGAGACCGCCAGCGGTCGCTATCCGGATAGCGCCATCGCGGCCATGGACCGGATCTGCCGCGAGGCGGAAAAACAGCGCACCGCCAAGCGCTCCGACCACCGCATCGATACCCGCTTCAAACGCATTGACGAGGCCATTGCGATGGCCGCCATGTATACCGCCAATCACCTCGGGGTGAAGGCGATCGCCGCCCTGACCGAGTCAGGCTCGACCACACGCTGGATGTCCCGCATCAGCTCGGGGATCCCCATCTACGCCTTGACGAGCTATGTGGAGACGCGTAGAAAGGTGACTCTCTACCGCGGGGTTTATCCGGTCAGTTTCGATGTGCCTGCCGATCTGGATCGCTCCGCCGTTAACCGGGAAGCCATTGATGAGTTGCTGCGCCGTGGCGCGGTGCGGGACGGCGACCTGGTCGTGATTACCCGGGGCGATCTGATGGGCGTCCAGGGTGGAACCAATGCCATGACCATCGTCCGGGTGGGCGATGTCGATGGCATCGATCAGGACAATAACCTTAATTAATCAATACTTTAAGATTACACGCAACACAGTAAAATAGCCCGAAACACACATTTAAGGAGGTCCCGAAAATGGCCCTGATTTCACTGCGTCAATTACTGGATCATGCCGCCGAAAATGGCTATGGCATGCCGGCGTTCAACGTCAACAACATGGAGCAGGTGCATGCCATCATGCAGGCTGCCGACGAAACCAACAGCCCGGTCATCATGCAGGGTTCCGCCGGAGCACGTTCCTACGCGGGCGAGCCGTTCCTGCGTCACCTGATCACCGCCGCGCTGGAAATGTACCCGCACATCCCCGTCGTCATGCACCAGGATCACGGCTCCGCGCCGGGCGTCTGCCTGCGCTCCATCCAGTCCGGCTTCAGCTCGGTCATGATGGACGGCTCCCTGATGGAAGACATGAAGACCCCCGCGTCCTATGAATACAACGTCGACGTCACCCGCAAGGTCGTGGAAATGGCCCACGCCGGCGGCGTCTCCGTCGAAGGCGAACTGGGTTGCCTGGGCTCGCTGGAAACCGGCGAAATGGGTGAAGAAGACGGCCACGGCGCCGAAGGCAAGCTGGACATGGACATGCTGCTGACCGATCCGCAGGAAGCGGCCGACTTCGTCGCCCAGACCGGTGTGGACGCCCTGGCCATCGCCATCGGCACCTCCCACGGCGCCTACAAGTTTACCAAGGAGCCGACCGGCGAGATCCTGCGTATCGATCGCATCAAGGAGATCCACGAGCGGATCCCGGACACCCACCTGGTCATGCACGGTTCCTCTTCCGTCCCGCAGGAATGGCTGGAAATCATCAACAACCACGGCGGTGACATGGGTAACACCTATGGCGTACCGGTGAATGAAATCCAGGAAGGCATCAAGCACGGCGTGCGCAAGGTCAACATCGACACCGATCTGCGCATGGCGTCCACCGGTGCCGTCCGTAAGCACCTGGCCGACAACCCGAGTAACTTCGACCCGCGTAAATTCCTCAAGGAATCCACCAAGGCCATGAAAGAAATCTGCAAGGCCCGCTTCGAAGCCTTCGGTTGCGCCGGCAATGCCAGCAAGATCGACGTCATCAACCTGGAAAAAATGGTTGAGCGTTATGCCTCCGGCGAACTGGATCCGAAGGTCAAGTCCAAAGCGGCTTAACTCTACGGACTATCGCTGTAGCAAAGGCGGGCCTCGGCCCGCCTTTTTTAATGGCACTTCACAAACAACGTGCCGTGTTAGTGCCATTTATGCACGCCGTTAGCGTACTTAATAACGTTAACGGCGTGTGCTATGGGAAAAAAATTTTTACCGCAGAGACGCAGAGAAAATATTTTATGGAATTGTAGGAGGGGTTTGACATACATGGATGTACTAATACCCAAAATACTCGCGTTGCTCGCGGGGTGGGCCCTGTCGCGGAAGGCAGGCGTAGGTCAGGTTGCGCGTAGCGCTACCTGACATTCTCCGTAGCGCGAAGGGTGTCACGCAGGCTAACGCCAGCATGACCTACAACTTTTTATGGAAAAGAACATTTCACCGCAGAGGCGCAGAGTAAAATTTATTTATACAATTAGGAACGGACGTATCAGTGACAACCTTTAAGAGAGTTCGCGTTTCAGCTGAAGATCCTTCCATAGTTTAATTATCTTTCTTTGCGTCCTCTGCGCCTCTGCGGTAAAACGAAATAAATAATCAGGTATAGCCATGTCGAATGATGTACTGGAACAGGTAGCGTCGATCATCGAGGCCGATCCCCGTTCGGGGCAATCGCTGTTGTTATTCGCGCTGGTCTCAACGCTGAATGTGGAGAAGACCGGGCATATGTATATGCTCGGCAAGCTCAAGGAGTTCACGCCGGAAAACCGGCAGCTGGCTTACGGGCTGATGGAGCTGATGGCGGATAACCGGATTCACGATGAGCCCTGGCAGGCGGCCATGGCCCGCATGGAACAGGCGGTACGCGGCTAACCGTCGTCAAATAAAGCGCGGATTGGTTTGACGCCAACCACCCCCGCTAGCTACGCTTGAAGACTCAATACTTGCCGGGGCCGAGGGATGGGGGAGAAGGACGCTTATTTACTGCGCGAGCGCCTGCCGCTGCTACTGGAAGCCGTCCAGGCCGAAGGCTATGAGTGCATCGGCCCGCAATGGCAGAACGAGGCCATAGTGTATGACATCCTGAACCAGGTCGAGCAACTGCCCCATGGGGTGCAGGTCAATCAGTATCCCGGCGAATATTGTGGTGAGATCCATGAGGGCAACGTGCGTTGTTTCGCCTGGGCCAATGGTCCCCAGGCCCTGAAACCGTTTTTGTTCGCTCCCCGCGAGACACTCTGGCGCGTCCACCGGGATAACGACGGGCGATTGCAGTTTGAATCGGCCACGCCAGAGGCACCGAAACGGGCGATCTTCGGTGTCCGGGCCTGCGATCTGGCTGCCCTGGCCCTGCAGGATCGCCATTTTCTTGAAAGTGACTTTCCCGATCCGGCTTATGCCGCACGCCGCGAGAACCTGCTGCTGATTGCGGTTAACTGTTCCCATCCGGCCTCAACCTGTTTTTGTGCCTCCACCGGTGACGGGCCGGTGGCGCAGGCCGGTTATGATCTGGTGCTGGATGAGCTGGATGACGGATTCATGATTCAGGCCGGTACCGAAGAAGGCCAGGCGATCATGGCGCGGCTCAACCTGATCCCCGTAACCGACGGACATCGGGAGGCGATCGAAATACAGCAGGAAAAGGCGCACGAACAGTT
The DNA here is from genome assembly GCF_004366735.1 of Thiohalophilus thiocyanatoxydans. GTDB lineage: Bacteria > Pseudomonadota > Gammaproteobacteria > UBA6429 > Thiohalophilaceae > Thiohalophilus > Thiohalophilus thiocyanatoxydans. Next base: position 591,543 of record NZ_SOQX01000001.1, read on the forward strand.
GAGGCAGGTCCCGGGGAAACAGTTGCGCGATGCGCTGTTTGCCAATCTCGATCATGAGCGCTGGGATGATGTGGCGGGGCGCTGCCTCTCCTGCGGTAACTGTACCTCGGTCTGTCCGACCTGCTTCTGTCACAGTGAAGAAGAACTGGCCCCGCTGGACGGGGGCAGCTCCGAGCATATACGCCAGTGGGACTCCTGTTTTACGGCCGGTCACAGTTATATCCATGGCCTGACCATTCGCCAGCAGACGCGCGAGCGTTATCGTCAGTGGCTGACCCACAAGTTCGGCAGCTGGCACGATCAGTACGGACGCAGCGGGTGCGTCGGTTGCGGGCGCTGTATCGCCTGGTGTCCGGTCGGTATCGATGTGACAGAAGAGCTGCAGGCGATATGCGGGAGTGACGACGCATGAGCTCGCCCTATCTGCCCCATGAAGCCGAGATCTTCCAGCGCCTGGAAGAAACCCCGCATATCTTCACCCTGCGCCTGCGCTTCACCGATCCCGACATCCATGCGCAGTATCACTTCGAACCCGGTCAGTTCAATATGCTGTATGTGTACGGCGTGGGCGAAGTGCCAATTTCGATCGTCTCCGATCCGCAAGATGAACATGCCTATGATCATACGATCCGTCGCCTCGGTCGGGTCACCAACGTGCTGGCCGGTTTACAGGAAGGCGATCGCATCGGGGTGCGTGGCGCCTACGGGCGTGGCTGGCCGGTGCAACAGGCCGAGGGCAAGGACGTGGTGCTGATCACCGGCGGGCTGGGCTGTGCCCCGGTGGTGTCGGTGATCAATTACGTGCTCAAGCGTCGGGATCGGTTCCGCCGCCTGATCATTATGCAGGGCGTCAAACATTCGGACGATCTGATCTGGCGCGAGAAATACGAAACCTGGAGCAAGCAGAACGATACCCAGGTGGTCCTGGCGGCCAGTCAGGGTGGCGCCGGCTGGCCCTGGGCCACCGGCCATATCACCGAACTGGTCAGCGAGATCGATTTCGATCCGCAAAACTGCACCGTGATGATGTGCGGCCCCGAAGGGATGATGATCGCGGCGATGAAAGAGTTGTTACCGCGCCAGGTCCCCGAATCGGCCATCTGGCTGAGCATGGAGCGCAACATGCAGTGTGCGGTCGGCCATTGTGGTCATTGCCAGCATGGCCCCAATTTTGTCTGCAAGGACGGGCCGGTGTTCAATTATCCAGAGATCAAACCGCTGCTGGGGATAAAGGGCTTCTGATATGAGTGACAAACCTAAAGTTGCCGTACACAAGTTCGCCTCCTGCGACGGTTGCCAGCTGGCGTTTCTCAATGCCGGCGAGGCGTTGTTGAGCCTCGCGCAACAGGTGGAGCTGGTCCACTTTGCCGAGGCGGGACCGATGAACCCCGAAGCCCGGGTCGATATCGCCTTTGTCGAAGGCAGTATCTGTACCGCGCATGATGAAGAACGTATCCAGGCCATACGCCGCAACAGCCAGTACCTGATTACCATCGGTGCCTGCGCCACCGCCGGGGGATTGCAGGCCCTGCGCAACCTGGCCGATGGCCAGCAATGGCTGGCCGAGGTGTATGCCTCGCCGGAGTATATCGACAGCCTGGCGACCTCCACGCCCATTTCGCATCACGTCAAGGTGGATCATGAACTCTGGGGTTGCCCGGTCAACGGCCGCCAGGTGATGGGCGCGATTCGATCCCTGCTGCACGGCGCCGTGCCGGTGGTGGAACAGGATAAAGTCTGTCTGGAATGCAAACGGCAGCTGAATGTTTGCGTCATGGTAACCAAAGGCGAGCCGTGTATGGGGCCGGTGACCCGCACCGGTTGCGGCGCCATCTGTCCGTCGCTGGGGCGTGACTGTTACGCCTGTTACGGGCCGGCCGAAAACAGCAATACCGAAGCGCTGGGCGAGGCATTTCGTCAACTGGACGTGCTGCCCGCGACCATCGGTCGCCGTTTTCATTTTATCAACAGCGGCGTCGAGCCGTTCACGGCCGCCGGCCAGCGCTGGAAACGGGACGAGTAATGGACGAGCAACGCGACATTCGGATTCAGGTACCGGTGCTGGCGCGGGTCGAGGGCGAAGGGGCGCTGGAACTGCTGGCGCGTGACGGGCAGATCGAAAAACTGCAGCTGCGTATCTTCGAGCCGCCCCGACTGTTCGAAAAATTCCTCGAAGGACACAGCTACAGTGAAGTGCCGGACATGGTGGCGCGCATCTGCGGCATCTGTCCGGTGGCGTATCAGATGAGTGCCGTGCAGGCGATCGAGCAGGTATTCGGCACGCCTAACAGCGACTGGATCCAGTCCATGCGCCGCGCCATGTACTGCGGTGAGTGGATCCAGAGCCACGCTCTGCATATCCATTTGCTGGCCGCCCCGGATTTTCTCGGCTTTAACAACGCCATCGAAATGGCGCAGGTCCATCCCGAAGCAGTGCAGCGAGGCCTGCAACTGCAGGGACTGGGGAACAAACTCATCAGCCTGTTCGGCGGGCGCTCGGTCCATCCGGTTGGCGCCTGTGTCGGCGGGTTTCATCAGGCACCCTCTATCCTTGCCGTGAATCGTTTACGGGATGAACTGCAGGCCGCCCTGCCGGAAGCTGAAGAACTGGTACGCTGGACGGCCGGACTGGATTTACCCGATGATCAGCAGGAGTTTGTCAGCGTCGCGCTGCGCCACGAGCAGGAGTATCCCCTGTACGGCGGTCGGCTGGTCTCCGATGCCGGGCTGGATATCGCCATTGACGAGTACGAGCAACACTTTCGCGAATATCAGGAGTCCCATTCCACCTCGCTCTATTCCCTGCTGCACGATAAACCCTACCTGGTCGGGCCGCTGGCACGGCTGAATCTCAACCGGGATCGTCTCTCAAAAAATCTGCAGGCATTGATCGACGAGATCGGTCTGCAGCTGCCCAGCCGGAATCTGTTTCATTCGATCATCGCCCGCGCCATCGAAACCTGCTATGCCATCGAAGAGGCCGTGCGCCTGCTGGATAACTATCAAATTCCCCCGCAAAGTGCCGAATTCATCGAACCGAAGGCCGGCACCGGTTACGGCTGTACCGAGGCCCCGCGCGGCATACTCTGGCATCGCTATGATCTGGACGAAGAAGGCCTGGTCCTCAAATCCCGCATCGTCCCGCCCACCAGTCAGAACCAGGCACGGATCGAAGAGGATCTGCATCAGTCCCTGTCGAGTTACGGCCTGCAACATACCGATGCCGAACTGCGCCTGCGCGCCGAAAGCGTCATCCGCAATTACGATCCCTGCATCTCCTGCGCCACGCATTTTCTGAAGATCCGGGTCAAACGCGAGTGAAAGCACTGTTGATCGCCGGCATCGGCTCGCCCTTCGGCGCCGATCAGCTCGGCTGGCAGGTCGTCGATGACCTGCAAAAAAGCGCCGCTGCCACACTGCAACACTGCACGTTCCTCAAACTGGATCGCCCCGGCGCCGGCCTGATCGAGCGCCTGCAAGGATACGCACGGGTGATCCTGATCGACGCGTTGCAGGCGGGAAGGCCACGCGGCACGCTGGTGCGGCTGGATGCCGAACAGATCAGTGAACAGGCGGCAGGCCTGTCGAGTCATAACTTCGGTGTCGCCGAGGCGGTTGCCCTGGGCCGGGTGATGGGGCAGCTGCCGCAGGAGCTCGTGTTGTACGGGCTGGATGCGGGGGAAAAGCCGGATATGGCTTTCGAAACTGGCGAGACAGAACAGCTTGTTGCGCGGGTCGTGCATGAGTTGAGTGAAAGGGAGAGGGATCAAATTATCTCCTCCCCTGAAAGGTAAGGGTGAGGAAAGGGTGTTGTGGGAGGCGACTCTTGGGGTGTCACCCTGCTTATCTAAATGAGCGCCCTCCGGGCGGCCTTGATCTTGAAAGCGGGCTCTCGCGCCCGCGCGGCGAGTGACTTTTTGAAGCGGCAAAAAGTCACCAAAAACCGCTCCCGAAAGACGCCGCCGGTTCAGCCATTTCCAATGGCTGAACCGGTTCCCTGCGCTTCTCGCTCCAGTCGGGCTCGCCCGACGGCACGTCCGTGTGCCGACGGGCGAGTGCGCGCGTCCATGCGCGCACCCTTCGGGCTGTTCCTCCTTCCACTGCGATGCTCGGCGGCGTCTGACGGGAATAAAACCGGCTAGGGATAGTAGGGGAAGACCCTTGTATATCGACAAAACAATACCCTGGAAACCTCGAAAAGCCCCTTCCTCCCTGCTAGGATTGTGGGTAATTTCTGTAATATCAGGACCCGGGGTCGGAATAGACAGAATTTGTCTATTACCTGAAAAGGCAACAGGGGAAACCTAGTGGAAGCATTTACAATTTTATTGATCATTGTGGCTGTAGCAGTCGTTTGGGTCTGGATAAAAAAATCTCAGAAAAACTCTCGCCAACAGATTGCGAATGCACCGGAGCCGAAGTTAGAACAATACCATCAAGCGATTTCAGCCTCGGCACAGCGATTGGTTGAGATCATTAATGAGTCTCTGAAAATTGCCAACGAGTCAAAGAACGCTGATACAAAAGTATCAAGGCTAGATGTGGCCAAGAAACGCCTGGAAGAACTCAAGAAACTTTCAAATGAGCATCCATTTATTAAGCTCACACAGCTTGCACAAGTCGAACAATCCATAGCTGAATTAGAGCAAGAATTCCTTCAGGCGCAATATCGCGAGGCAGCTGAGGGAAATATGCGCGGCCAAGAGTTGGAAAAAGAAGACAATATAGATGCTGCTATTCTTGAATATGAGCGACTGCTGGAAGAAGGGGTCGATACACCGTTCACATATCGTCGGTTGGCTATTATATATTCAAAGAGAAAAGAAACAGATGAAGAGCTGCGGGTGCTGCGAGCCGCCATCAAAAATTTACCAGTTGAGAATAGTACTCATTACCAATGGTTTGCTGAACGACTGGCGAAAAAATCATGATTTTATCTGGCGTAGTGGTAAAGCTGTTGCCTAACAAAGCCATTAAATTCGCTCCCTACGGCCGCCGCACGCTCGTTCCTCGCGCCATTTATGGCGGCGTTAGGCCGATGGAAAACAAATGAGTGACATGAATGAACATTTCCTATCTCATCCAGACCTGCGTCCATATTTTGATGAGATTTTTCCGCTGTTACTCGCGGAGTCAGATCGTGGCGCTGTCCTTCTCGGGGTTTCCAAAATAGACGAATACCTAAAGAATTTTTTTGAAAACCTTGTGCCGGAGTCAGTGTCAGGAAAAAGAAGGAAAGAGATTTTTAACTATTCCGGGGCGTTTGGAACCTTGTCTTCAAAGCTGGATATCGCGCTCGTGTGCAGGTTGCTGTCTTCTGAAATAGTTGATGCTATACATAAAATGCGTAAGATTCGTAATGATCTTGCACATCAAACATTAGCCTTCAATTTAAAGGATTATCAGGTTCAGTTCTATGAGGTTTTTTCACTGATTGGCCCGGGTGTCGATGTCGGAATAAATAGAATGGCCGTAGAAGCCATGATGGAAAACATGCTTACGAAGCTGACTAACACAGAGAACCCTATTGAAGAGGGTAAGCCACTATTTGAAGGCAAGGGTGAGGCTCTTGAGTATTTGTCACAGAATGGTGAGGTACTTAAGGTCCTGGAAGAGAAGAGGCCACGCTGGGAGCTTGCTATAGGTGTGGCTATCATTTGCGGCCTGATTCTTCTTTATAGAGATAAAATCTCGGATAGTCTTGACGGTAATAAGACAATTCTCAGTTTGTTAGGCTCTCAATGATTGGCGTCGGTCTGAACATACCCAGGTAAACGGGGTCAGGTCTTGCGTTTTGACTTTCAGGAAGCAAAAGACAAGACCTGACCCCGAAAAAATGGGTTCAAAGCGGTTTGCAGCGTACGAGCTGCGAACGACACAGAAGCATATTGATGAAAACAGGAAAATATTCCTGGAGGCGTGGAATGAGCACATTAGCAGTTGAAACACATCCTTTGGCTCAGAGTGTCGAGTTTACAGACGATGATCTAATCGTGTCATTGGTTGATGGGCGAAAGATCACAGTCCCATTAGTTTGGTTTCCGCGTTTATCCGAAGCCGCGAAAAATCAATTAGAGAACTATGAGATTCTGGGTGATGGTGAAGGTATCCATTGGCCGGAAATAGATGAAGATCTGAGTGTGGCCGGATTGCTGCGCGGAAATGACTAGTAGTCATAAAAGTCTTCAAGGTCAGGTCTTGTCTTTTACTTCCTGAAAGTCAAAATGCAAGACCTGACCCCGCAAGGTCTAGATAGACTTCAAGTTATCTGACCCCCTTGATCTCATTCAAGAAGAGCGTCCTGAAAAATGAACGGCAAGGTGGCAAAAGGGAATTCGATGGAGGAACGCTTCTCGCGTCAACAGCAAGCACTGTTGCAGGTAAGCCGGCTATGGTGTGAGCTCGGATCTGGAGCAGATCCAGTGGATGCAATGCGTATCGTGACCCAAACCGCTGTCGAGAGTCTGATGGTTGGGCGTGCCAGCGTCTGGACACTGCACGAAACTGACCCGCAGTTGCTGGCTTGCCGCTGCCACAGCGCTTCAGGGTCCCCCCTGAAGTCTATGCCTGAGACGCTGGCTGCAACAGCGTTTCCCGCCTATACCGATGCCCTGGACCGAAACGAAACTGTGATTTGGGAAGCGGAGCCAGCATTGCAGGGGCCTCTCGGTCAGCTGATGGTGGTGCCGATCTCCTGCCTTTCTCAGCGCATAGGCGTGTTGTGTCTGGAGGGCTTCGAAACACACCGTCAGTATTTCCCTGACGAATTGAGCACGGCGCACCATCTCGCTAACATACTGGCTGCGATGCTGGCGGCCCAGCAAAGGCGCAAGGAGGCAGAAGAAGTCGAGGAACAGCTGCGCGACGAAGTGACTCTCTGGAACAACCTGCTTGATCAGTCCTGGGACGGCATCGTTATTCTAGAAGTGGATGGTGGTGTATTTCTGGCGAACCAGCGTTATGCGGACATCCTGGGCTACAGCAAGGAAGAGTTGCAAGGGCTCCATGTCTGGGACTGGGATGTCAATTATGATCGCGAGCAACTTCTGGCCATGCTTGCTGATGTGGATGAGATGGGTGCCCATTTTGAAACGCGTCAACGGCGCAAGGACGGCGCCATGATCGATATTGAACTCAGCAACAACGGATGTCAGTACAAGGGGCGCAAATTGATCCTCTGCATCTGCAGGGATATCACCGAGCGCAAGCGTACCGAGAAGCATATTCATCGACTGGCCACCATGGACTCCTTGACCGGCCTCGCGAATCGACGCGAGTTCACCAGGGTGGCAAGCCTTGAGGTACAGCGCAGCAAACGGCACGGCAATCCTTTGTCACTGATTATGTATGACCTCGATCATTTCAAGCGGATCAACGATTCGTTTGGGCACTCAGTGGGTGACGACATTTTGCGAGCAGTGAGTGAAATCGCCAGGGTGACGGTCCGCAAGACGGATCTTGTGGGGCGCTGGGGCGGTGAAGAGTTCATGGTGTTGTTACCGCAGACTCCGCTGGAGGACGCGGCGTTGTTGGCTGAAAGGTTCCAGAAAGCGTTGGATGACCACGATTTCCCGTCAGTCGGACATGTCACCGCCAGTTTCGGAGTTACCGGTTTAAGGCCCGAAGATGCTTTGGACAGTTTGGTGTTGCGTGTTGACAAGGCCTTGTACCGAGCCAAAAAGAATGGACGCAATCGAGTGGAACCCTTGGAGTAGAGCCCTGGAAAAGATAAACGGGGTCAGGTCTTGCCTTTTGCCTTTCAGGAGACAAAAGCCAAGACCTGACCTGACCCCGAAGACGGTTGAAGCCCCAAATTGTTTTGTCCGCGTCTTTGCACCTAAACAACAGAATTAAAGGGGTCAAAGCCCTTATCGTAAATTATTTCTCCGCGCCTCTGCACCCAAACAACGGGCATAAACGTCTCCGCGAACTCCGCGTTATTTTCCTACATCCCCGAGAGAAGAGGGTTATTCACACTCCGTCGGCACGCCGTTGAAGAAGTCGACCTTGCCGGTTTCCAGGCAATATTCCGCACCGACGACCAGCAAACCGTGATTGGCGATCAGTTCTTCAAGGATGGCCGAGCCGTGGCGCAGGTGATCGCAGGAGGCGCGGACGTTGGCGCGCATGGCTTTGTCGATCAGTTCCTGGTGGTCGAGATCGCAGTGCTGCTAGCTGCCTGGTTTCGTGAACCGTGGGTCCTACTTCCAGGATTAATTATAAGCCTATACCTTGTGTTAGTTTCATGTTGGTAATGAAAGGATTATCGCGTATAGGAAAATCTCAACTAAGATTAGGATCAGGTCTTGCCTTTTGCCTTTCAAGAATAAAACACAAAACCTGACCCAAGGAGCGGGAAAGGTGGTCTTTTCCCGTGTCGAGAAAGTTAACAAAACAGGAGAAGCAGGAGATGAGTAAAACATGGTTATTGTTTGCAGTCGCTGCTATGTTGTGGGGTTCGGCGTTTGCTGCTGAAAACGAATCTGGCATTATTACCCCGAATCTGGACAAGGGTACCAAGGTTCTTGAAGGTGCGGGATACATCGATGTTATGGGAGATAAATTACATATTCAGTTCGCCTACGGTCAGTTCGTCGCCGATGGAATCGAAGTTGCCGTGGTTGCTGGGTTACGCGACGACGAACGCTACATGAGCACCGAACTGGGAGCCCGTGCCGAGTACAACCTCATCCTTGATTCGGCTCTTGTGCCATTTCTGAGCGCCGGTGTTGTCTGGGCCGATGTCGAAGCCGACGATAGCAATCTCGACACCGATGCTGCCGTATTTTCGGTCGGTGGTGGCATGAAGTACTTCATCCGTGACGACGTCGCTCTTGCCGTGAACGGCAGCTATCTTGTTGCTACGGATGATATCTTCGTCGATAGTGATGACGGAGAATTGCAGGATGACGAATTCCGTATCCTCTTCGGCGTTCGCTCCTACTTCGACTAATCGATATTCCACACTGAAGGACTAACGGGGTCAGGTCTTGCTTTTGACTTTCAGGAAGCGATAGACAAGCCCAGTTCCCTCAAATGGACTGAATTATAAATTATTTTCTCCGCGCCCTCCGCGTTATTTCCACTGACCCGGAGAAATGCGCGTTATTCACACTCCGCCGGCACGCCGTCGAAGAAGTCGACTTTGCCGGTTTCCAAGCAATATTCCGCACCGACGACCAGCAGGCCGTTGTTGGCGATCAGGTCTTCAAGGATGGCCGAGCCGTGGCGCAGGTGATCGCAGGAGGCGCGGACGTTGGCGCGCACCGCCTTGTCGACCAGTTCCTGGCGGCTGAGATCGGGGCTCAGATCGAGCAGGTTCTGGACCGCCGGGCTGACGCGGCTGACGATGGAGTGCAGGTTGGGGGACTGGTTTTCGGTCGGGCGTCGCAGCTCTTCCAGCGTGGCGGTGATGGCGCCGCAGTTGGAATGGCCCAGGACGACTACCAGCTTGGTGCCGAAGCGATCGGCGGCGAACTCCACGCTGCCGACCTGGGAGGGGGCGACGATGTTGCCGGCGACCCGGATCACGAACAGATCGCCCAGGCCCTGGTCGAAGACCAGCTCGGCCGGGGCGCGCGAGTCGGAGCAGCCCAGGATGATGGCGATCGGCTCCTGCTGGCTGGTGGCCAGGTTGGCCCGCTGGGTATAACTCAACAGGGAATCAATGCTGCGCACATTGGTGCTGAAGCGTTCGTTACCTTCGCGCAGTTTTTTCAGCGCATCACAACCGGAGAACATCGGCGATCCTGACCTATCGATTTTTATCTATGGAAAGTGCGCCAATGATAGCCGATTCGGGCGGGGGAAAACATCACCCCGCGCCCGGTTTTTGCCTGCGACAGGGGTTAGTCCCAGCCTTTTTTGCTGGCGATCATCACCCCGAGGAACATGCCCACCACGGCCAGCAGGGATTCCAGCGACAGGGTGGAGAAGCCGGTCAGCCCCTGGCCGACGTTGCAGCCGTAGGCGACCGTGGCGCCGATCCCCATCAGGGCCGCGCCCAGAATCGAGCTGCCCAGTTTGCCGCCGGGAACAGGCGCAAAGCGGAACTGGCCGCGGATGATCGAATAGACAAAGCCGATGGCGGCCAGGCCGATGACAAAGGAGACGGCGTAGGAGAGCCGCGGCGTGTCGCCGGCGATGACCAGCATGCCGATGCGGGACATGGGGCCGGAGGCGGTGATCCCTGACGGTGCCCTGGGGTTGAAGTCATCGAAGGCCAGGACCCCGGTCACATACCAGCTGGCCACCGTGATCAGGCCAATAATGGCGCCGGCAATCAGCAGGGAGACCTGTCCGCCCCGCTTCCAGCGCAGGGCGATGTAGGCGGCCAGGGCCCCGCCGATGACCAGCAGCACCAGCCAGCCGGGCAGGCCCAGAACGCTGGCGATGCCGGCGTCACCGGAGGCCAGATCAATCGCGGTCAGGCCGGTGAGCCACAGCCGCACCGACTCCAGCAGGCCGAACTGGGTGATGGTGGCGAAAATGATGAACACCGCCAGCACCAGGAGGGCGCGCAGATCGCCGCCGGCGGCGTTGACAAAGACCCGCGCGGCATCCTGTCCGCCGAGGCTGGCGCCGATCCCGAACAGCAGGCCCCCGAGCAGCACGCCCAGCCAGTCGAACTGGGCATTGCGATAACCGGCGCTGGCCACGTCGACTGTCCCGGTGGTTTCCAGCCAATACGTGCCGACGATCGCCACCAGCATTGCCACAGCCACGGCCAGCAGCTGGCGGTGATCGGTTTCGCGAAACGCCTTGCGTACCGCCTGCATCATGTCCAGATCAAAGTGTCTGGCGACAAGACCGTAGATCACACCCGCCAGCAGGCCGCCGACAATCAGGTAGTTGGTGATATCCTCGAACATCGTATTCCCCGGAATTAATTGGAATGCTGGGCTCGCATGTTACCCAATTCCTCCCTATGACACCATCTTTTGCAGGGCAATGGGATGGCGAAAACCGGCCCGATGATTGTCTGTTATCAGACAGTTCGGCGGTTTCACCGGGGCGGGAAGAGGGTTAGAATAATATTCCACAACGCCCTATAACCTGAGGATACAAGGGATACCCCCTTGTCTGACTGAGTGCCGTTTATGAGTACCACGGCCAAGCAATCGACGGCCTCCACCACGCGCGAGATACTAATCCGTCGTTTCAAGGCGCTGCTTCCGGCCGAGCAGGTGTTATCCAGCGCCGAGGATTTGCATCCCTACGAGTGTGACGGCCTGTCGGCGTACCGCAAGCTACCGCTCGCCGTGGTATTGCCCGATACTATCGAGCAGGTTCAGAAGATCGTCGAACTCTGTGCTGAACTGGATGTACCCGTGGTGGCGCGTGGTGCCGGTACCGGGCTCTCCGGCGGTGCCCTGCCACATGATCAGGGGGTGTTACTGAGCCTGGCGCGCTTTAACCGGATCCTGCAGGTCGATCCGCAGCAGCGCGTGGCCCGCGTGCAACCGGGTGTGCGTAATCTGGCGATTTCCGAGGCGGCCGCACCGTTCGGACTCTATTACGCGCCAGACCCGTCCTCGCAAATCGCCTGCAGCATCGGCGGGAACGTGGCCGAGAATGCCGGCGGCGTGCACTGTCTCAAGTACGGTTTAACCGTGCACAACATTCAACAACTCAAGGTCGTCACCATCGATGGCGAGCTGTTAACTATCGGTGGCAGCGGCCTGGATGCGGCCGGCTATGATCTGCTTGCGCTCATGACCGGATCCGAGGGCATGCTCGGGGTGATCGTGGAAGTTACCGTGAAACTGCTGCCCAAACCGGAGCGGGCGCAGGTGATACTGGCGGCCTTTGATGATGTGGTCAATGCGGGTCAGGCCGTGGGTAATATCATCTCCGCCGGAATTATTCCCGCGGGTCTGGAAATGATGGACAAGCTGGCCATTCAGGCCGCGGAAGATTTTGTACATGCCGGTTATCCGGTCGGTGCCGCAGCGATTTTGCTGTGTGAACTCGACGGTACCAACGAAGAGGTCTCGGCGCATGTCTATCAGGTCCGCGAGATATTGAATCAAAGCGGCGCCACCGAAGTGCGTACCGCCGATAGCGAAGCCGAACGCATGAATTTCTGGAAAGGCCGCAAGGCGGCGTTTCCGGCCGTGGGGCGCATCTCGCCCGATTACTATTGCATGGACGGTACCATTCCCCGCAAGCACCTGCCCGAGGTGTTGCGCAAGATGGCGGACATGTCAAAAGAGTATGATCTGCCGGTGGCTAACGTGTTCCATGCTGGTGACGGTAACCTGCACCCATTGATTCTGTACGATGCCAACAAACCCGGCGAGCTGGAACGCACCGAGGAGTTCGGCGGCAAGATACTGGAGTTGTGCGTGGAAGTCGGTGGCACCATCACCGGTGAACACGGCGTGGGAATGGAGAAGATCAATCAGATGTGTGTGCAGTTCGATGCACTGGAACTGACCCAGTTTCACGCGATTAAAAACGCCCTCGATCCCAAAGGCCTGCTCAATCCCGGCAAGGCGGTACCCACCCTGCATCGTTGTGCCGAGTTCGGCGCCATGCATGTGCATCACGGTGAGCTGCCGTTTCCCGAGCTGGACCGTTTCTGAGCCCATGGCCGATATCAGCGAACAGTTACAGCAACAGGTGCGCTCGGCTGTCGATAGCCGCCGTCCCCTGAGCATTCACGCCCGCAAGACCAAGTCCTTCTATGGTCATCCCGTAGAGGGGACGCCGCTGGATGTCAGCGGCCACAACGGCATACTGCATTACGAACCGACCGAACTGGTCATCACCGCGCGCGCCGGTACCCCCCTGCCGGTAATCGAGCAGACCCTGGCCGAAGAGGGCCAGATGCTCGCTTTCGAGCCGCCCCACTTCGGCGAAGCGGCGACGCTGGGCGGCACTATCGCCTGCAATCTCTCCGGGCCGCGGCGCGCTTATGCCGGCGCAGCCCGGGATTTCGTGCTCGGCTGCAAGCTGATTAACGGCCAGGGCGAGATTCTTCAGTTCGGTGGCGAGGTAATGAAAAACGTGGCTGGCTATGATGTATCGCGGTTGATGGCCGGCGCGCTGGGCACGCTGGGTGTATTGCTCGAAGTATCACTCAAGGTCCTGCCCCGTGCCGAAAGCGAGCAGACCGTGGTACTGGAGACCAGCGACGCGGAGGCCATAGAGCGGATGAACGGCTGGGCGCGTAAGCCGCTGCCGATCACGGCGACCTGTTACGACGGCGCCAGTCTGTACGTGCGTCTGGCCGGTACGCAGAGCACCATCAGGGCGGCGCGCAAGGTGATCGGCGGCGAAGAGATGCCGCCGACCCGGACCTGGTGGAACAAACTCAAGGAACAGCAGCACGCCTTTTTCAGCAGCAGCAAACCGCTGTGGCGTCTCTCCCTGGCCTCGAATACCCCGCCGATCAAGCTCGACGGAAAATGGTTGTATGAATGGGGAGGCGCGCAGCGCTGGCTGGTCAGTGAGGAACCGGCGGAAAGGATTCGCCGGGCGGTTGAAAAGGTCGACGGCCATGCCACCCTTTATCGGGGCGCCGGGAATATTGAGGTGTTCCATCCACTGCCCGAGGCGATGATGAAAGTGCAGCGTAACCTGAAGCAGGCGTTCGACCCCGAAAGGATATTTAATCCGGGGCGGATGTATAAACAGATCTGAGTTGGCAGTCGCAGTTGGCAGTCGGAAATCGGTAAGAACGGCGTATTAAAGACATCAGTGAGCGATCTATTAAAGAGGCCTCGTAACTCGTCCCTCGTACCTCGTCCCTGTTCGGGGATGCAACAATCCAGGCAAAGGCAACCATGCAGACAAATCTGAGCCAACAGTTCCTGAATACCCCCGAGGGCCGGGAAGCCAATGACATCCTGCGCGCCTGCGTGCATTGCGGTTTCTGTACCGCCACCTGCCCGACCTATCAACTACTGGGGGATGAGCTGGACGGGCCGCGTGGACGGATTTATCTGATCAAGCAGGCGCTGGAAGGCAATGCCATTACCGGCAAGACCCAGCAGCACCTGGATCGTTGTCTGACCTGTCGGGCCTGCGAGACCACCTGTCCTTCCGGCGTGCGGTATGGCCGGCTGGTGGAGATCGGTCGTGAAGTGGTGGACAGGGAGGTCCGGCGAGGCAATCTCGAGACCCTGCAGCGCTGGTTGCTACGCAAGGTGGTGCCGTATCCCCGGCGCATGCAGCCCCTGATCAAGGCGGGGAACCTGTTCAAGCCTTTCATGCCTGCCAGTCTGGCCAATAAGGTACCGACGCTGCAGAACAAAATCAGCCGACCCGAACACTCGCAGCCGCGCAAAATGCTGGTTCTGGAAGGTTGTGTCCAGAGTGTCTCTACTCCCAATACCAATGCCGTCACAGCCCGGGTGCTGGATAAACTCGGTATCGAGTTGATCAGTGCCGAACGGGCCGGCTGTTGCGGCGCCGTCAGTCACCATCTTTCCGCGGCGGAAGAGGGGCTGGATTTCATGCGCAACAACATTGCCGCCTGGTGGCCCCATATTGAAGCCGGGGCCGAGGCGATTGTGATCACCGCCAGCGGTTGCGGGGCCATGGTCAAGGAGTACGGCGATCTGCTCAAGCACGATCCGGCGTGGGCCGCTCAGGCCGCGCGGGTCAGCGAGCTGAGCAAAGATATCAGCGAAGTATTGGCTAACGAGGATCTGTCACAGCTGGAGAATCAATCCGGCTACAATAAGATCGCCTTCCACAGCCCCTGCACCCTGCAGCACGGCCAGCAAATCAACGGGGTCGTGGAGTCGATTTTGCAGAAGGCCGGCTACACCCTGACGCATGTGCCCGATTCGCATCTGTGTTGCGGCTCGGCCGGGACCTACTCCATCCTGCAACCGACACTGTCCCAACAGCTGCTCGACAACAAGCTCACTGCCTTGCAGGGTGACGAGCCCGATGTGATCGTCACCGCCAATATCGGCTGCCAGATGCATCTGGCCAGCAAGGCCGGCAAACCGGTCAGGCACTGGATTGAATTGCTGGATGGGACGGTATGACGGTACCGTGCTTGGTTGCGGTATTTATTATTTCGCGAGGTTAATTGGCAAGTGTAATGCAACCGGTTTGGTGAAAGGGCGGGCCGGTTAAAGCCCAACGTTTCTGAGCAAGAACTTTGTTGTCTGTATCCTCATTTCTGGAGGAAGAAAATGCAACCACGAATCAGCATGATTATCCTGGGCGTACGTGACCTGGCGGTGCCCATCAAATTCTATGCAGAGGGTCTGGGTTTCCCGCGCATGGACTCGCCGCCGGAAGTGGCCTTCTTTACTCTCAATGGTACCTGGCTGGGACTGTATGGCCGGGAAGCGTTGGCGGAAGATGCCTGTATCTCGCCGCAAGGCAGTGGCTTTGAAACCTTCACCCTGGCGCACAACGTACACTCCGAAGCGGAAGTGGATGACGTTATCCGTCTTGCCGAACAGGCCGGGGCAACGATTACCAAACGGCCCGAGAAGGTCTTCTGGGGCGGCTATAGCGGCTACTTTCAGGATCCCGATGGCCACCTCTGGGAGGTGGCACATAACCCGTTGTTCTGGGTGGGGCCGGAAGACGATAAAGATGTCCGGTAACCAGGTCAGTTCAGAATAGAGTGTTTATAAAAACTTTACCACGAAGGAACGAAGAAAATAATTTATATACTTCGAGACCTCGCGTCTTCGTGGTGAAAATCAGACCCGAATAGATGTTTCTCGCAAAGACGCCAAGCCGCAGAGAGATAATTTATTTATCCTTGGCGTCTCTGCGAGATTATTATGGTTTAATTCTTCTTAAATACTTCGAGGCTTCGTGTCTTCGTGGTGAAATGTCTGATATAAGTCTGTTTGCTATAAACTACCCGGGCTGGCCTGTTTGCAGTCATCGTTGCCGGTTTCGCACTGCAGGGTAACGTGCTCGATACCGAAGCGGTGGTGCAGTTCCTCGCTGGCCTGCTGAACCAGCGAATCGTCTCCCGGGAATTGCGGGATGACCAGATGCGCGGTGAGGGCTGTTTCGGTGGTGCTCATGGGCCAGATGTGTAGATCATGGACTTCGGTGACACCGGGAAGCTGTTTTAAATAAACTTCAACTTCATGGGGATCGATTCCTTTGGGAACGGCATCGATGGCCAGGCCGGTGGAATCACGCAGCAGATCCAGTGTGCTGTAGAGAATGACCAGCGCGATAAGCAGACCGAGCAGCGGATCGACCCACAGCCAGCCGGTGAACAGGATGACGACACCGGCGATCACCACGCCCAGCGACACGCCCGCGTCGGCGGCCATGTGCAAAAAAGCGGCCTTGATATTGAGATCATGCTTCTGGCCGCGGATGAACAGCAGCGCGGTGATCGTATTAATCACCACGCCGATGGCGGCGACGACGATCACGGTCATGCCGTCGACCGGTTGCGGGTCGGTAAAACGGCCCAGCGCCTCCCAGGCAATCGCGCCCACCGCCACCAGTAATAACATGCCGCTCAACAGGGAGGCGAGAATCGTCAATCGCCGAAAGCCATAGGTGCGATACGGGGTGGGCTCCTTGCCGGCCAGATAAATCGCGCCCCAGGCCAGCAACAGGGTCAGTACATCCGAGAGATTATGTCCGGCATCGGTGATCAGTGCCAGAGAGTTACCCACTACCCCGTAGATGAACTCCACGGCCACAAAAACCAGGTTGAGACCAATGCCTATGGCAAATGCCCGATTGTAGCTGGTCGGGGCGTGGTGATGATGGTGCGTGTGGGCCATATGGAGAGTGTATCAGAATCGCATACGGGGGCGAGAGATGGCGCGGGCCTTGTATTCGTCCTCGATCGCTTCGCTCAATATTTCGAGCGGAGTCTGTGCGATGCTGCCGGACGCGGTGAGTGTTTGATTCAGTTTCGTGGTTCTGTGTGTCGTGACAATATGCGTTGGCGTATCGCCGCCAGTCCATTGTGGTATTCAAGCTTGTCAGGCTGCTCCTGAATACCGGCGCGGGTCAGCTTGTCCTGCATGCGCGGACGTAGATTGGCTACCAGCACGGTGATTTTTTGCTGCTGCAGGCTGGTGATCAGGGACTCCAGGGCGACAACGCCGGTCATATCGATCATCTGGACATCGTTCATATCCAGCACCACGATATCGATATTGCTGTTGACGTGATGTAGTGTGCTGATGGCTTTTTCCGCCGCACCGAAGAACAGGGCGCCGTTGATATCATAGACGGCGACATTATCCGGAATATCCTGCAGATGGGCATGTTCTTCGGGATTGATCAGCTCGGCGCCGGTGAGGCTGGCGATGCGCCGAATGAACAAAATGGCGGCCAGC
The DNA here is from genome assembly GCF_004366735.1 of Thiohalophilus thiocyanatoxydans. Lineage (GTDB taxonomy): Bacteria > Pseudomonadota > Gammaproteobacteria > UBA6429 > Thiohalophilaceae > Thiohalophilus > Thiohalophilus thiocyanatoxydans. Next base: position 608,843 of record NZ_SOQX01000001.1, read on the forward strand.
ACCAGTCCGGCCGCCACGGCAATCACCATGTCGAACAGCACGGTGAGGCTGAAACAGGCCAGCAGCACGACGATGTCGCAGCGAGGGGCGACGCGCAGTATATGAACAAAGTGGCGTGCCTCGCTCATGTTCCAGGCGACCACCAGTAGCAGTGCCGCCAGTGCGGCCATGGGCACATAACCGAGCAGGCCGGCCAGGCTGATGACAATTAATAAAATTACCAGCGCGTGAATGATGGCGGCGATCGGACTGCGGCCGCCGGCCCGGATGTTGGTGGCGGTGCGGGCGATCGCCGCGGTGGCCGGAATGCCGCCGAAAAAGGGTGCCACGATATTGCCCAGCCCCTGGCCGATGAGTTCGGTATCGGGTTTGTGGCGCGTGCCGGTCAGGCCATCGGCAACGACGGCACACAGCAGTGACTCGATGGCGCCGAGCATGGCCACGGTAAACGCGGAAGGCAGCAGATCCCGCACCAGTTGCCACGACAGGCCGATTGGCTGGCCGCCGGCATCGGGCAGGTTCCAGGGCAGCAGCGGCAGCGGCGGCGCCTGCGGGATGCCGTGTTGCTGCACGCCATCCAGCAAATAGGTGAACTGGGAATTGATGGTGGCGACACTGAATGACGGCCAGACGGATCCCAGCAGCCAGGCGACGAGGGAGCCAAGCAACAAGGCTACCAGATGACCGGGAACCCGGCTTTTCAGGCGCGACCAGACCAGCAGCACGGCCAGCGTGAGCAGGCCAACCAGCAGATCCGGCCAGTGGGCGGTGGGTAGCGCCTGCAGCAGCACCCCCATTTTCTCCAGAAAGTGCTGCGGCATTTCGCCGGTCGTCAGGCCGAAAAAGTCCTTGATTTGCAAACTGGCGATGACCACCGCGATCCCGGCGGTAAAGCCGATGGTGACGGGATAGGGAATGAACTGGATCAGCCGGCCCATTCTGGCCACGCCCATTATAATTAGAATAATGCCGGCCATGACGGTCGTTACCAGCAGCCCGCCCAGCCCGTATTCGTGGGTAATGGGCAGCAGAATGACCACGAAGGCGGCGGTCGGTCCGGAGATGCTGAAGCGTGAACCGCCGGTGAGCGCAATGATCAGTCCCGCGACGATCGCAGTATACAGACCGTACTGGGGTGGCACCCCGCTGGCGATGGCCAGCGCCATGGCCAGCGGGACGGCAACGATGCCGACCGTGATGCCCGCCAGCAGATCCCTGCGCAGATCGGTCAGGCGATAATCGCGCAACGCGTTGATGAGGGCATTGTGGTTCAGGTAAGCGAACATTGAGCCAGACAGAGTCGATACATGCACGAATTATAAAAGATTGTGTAAGCATTGTCCTCAATCAGGGAAGAGCCTCTCACCGTCGGATCAATTTACGCCGACGACGACAGGTATTATTATGTCCCGTCATAGCGAGGAGGGAAGTCCATGTTCAGTAAAATGTATCGTTTGTTGACAGGCCCGTTCGGCTTTTTGCCCCTGTTGTTGTTATTACCGTTGACCGCTGTGCAGGCCGAGGAGCAAATCCCGGAACCGGCTGTCGAGAAAATCAATGACAGGGTGTACGCGCTGCTGGGGCCGATCGGTTTTCCTTCGAAAGAGAATCACGGTTATATGGTCAACAGTGCGGTGTTGATCGGCGATGAGGGGGTGGTTCTGATCGACACCGGCTTCAGTAATGAAATCGGCCGGCATCTGAAAAACACCATCGCCGGTATCACGGACAAGCCGGTGACCCATATCATCAATACCCACCATCATGGCGATCATATCCTGGGCAATAGCGCCTTTCCGGATGCCGAAATTATCAGTTCGAAGCAATGTCGGGAACTGGTTGAGAAAGAGGGGCATAACTGGATCGGGATACTGAATAACATGACCGGAAAGGAACACCCCGATACCCGGCCGGTCCCCGCGCAAACGGTTTATCCGCAGGAGTCCCGTACCGACGTGACCCTGCAGGGGATCCCCATGGAGTTGTGGGCGCCCGCCGGCTCGCACACACCGGGTGACATGATGGTTTACCTGCCGCAGGATAAATTGCTGATCAGCGGTGATATTCTGGTCAAGAAGATGATCCCCAGTTTTGTTGATGCCCATGTCGGCAGCTGGATTGATACCCTGGCGCAGATCGAAAAGCGGGAGATCGAAACGGTGATCCCCGGCCACGGACCCTTGATGACACTGGCCGAGGTGAAAGCCATGCACCAACGGATGGCGGACCTCTATGCCGGGATCGAGGCGGGATACAACCAGGGTCTGATGGACAGCGAGATTCGCAAGACACTGGATTTGTCACAATGGAAAAAGATGAAGGAGTTCGAGGGGCAGATGGGTATTAACATCAACCGGGCTTACCTGGAGATCGAGCGCGAGAGTTTTTAACCCTGGCGGATTGGTGTCGCAAACCGTGAGGACAACACGTGCTCAATCCACTGACGCGCCTCGCGCAGAGTACGGAAAGACTCGCTTTGAAACCCGTCACCGACCCAGGTCTGGGAAAATATCTGGTAGGAGATATCCACCCCGTTGAGCTGGCGGGGCGAGCCGACCAGGGCGACAAGCTGGCCGGGATTTTGGGCCGCCTCATCCTTGTCCTCCAGGGTAATGGTGTGCAGCTCGTCGGGTGAGACCTCCATGCGGTTGGCCCCGGTAAAATCCCAGATCTGGTAGCGGAGTTTCTTTTGGGGATCCTGGGTATAAATTTGCCGGTTGAGGGTGATGATTTCCCGGCCGCTGACCAGGCCGGTCATCGTCAGGAGCACCCCGTCAGTATGGTATTCCCAATGAATCGTTCCGGGCATCTTCCCTCCTGAACCGGGCTGCCCTCGGGACACGCGGTTTTGCCTAATATACAAGCATAATAGTCAGGAATTGGGGTTGCGGCAAGGTATCGCGGTTTGATGGACGTCAAGGCGCTGACCAGGCCGGATCGATACTCTTCCATGGGTTCTGTGCGGGCCCATTTTAGTAACAAGAAATGTAAGGAGTTTAGGATGCTACCTCGTATTAAAGGCGTTCTGTTAGGCGTGTTATTAGTGAGCATAGGTATCAATCCCGCGATGGCGGAATCGGCAGCAGGTCCGCTGGACGATGAACCGCGCCTGCGCCAGTTGTTGCAAGAGGAGATGCAGGCGCTGGAGGAGGCGTTGGCGACAATCAGCACGGCCCTGCCACGAGGGGAGTGGCACAGCGTGGCCAAGACAGCCGGCCAGGTTCATGACAGCTTTATTTTTCAACAAAAGCTGAGCGACGCCGATCGCAAGACCCTGCATCAGACCCTGCCGGAAGCTTTTATCCAGCGGGACAAGGCTTTTCATCAACAGGCCAAAAAGCTGCAGCACGCCGCCGAGTCGCAGGATGCCGAGCTGAGCCTGTTCTATTACTCGAAAATGGTGGAAAGCTGCGTTACTTGCCACAGGCAGTTTGCAACCCATCGATTCCCGTCCTTGCTAGAAGGCGGCTCGGATCATTAGGACCGTTGAGTAACACGCCGTTATGTGGTGGGTTGCAAAGGGACGAGGTACGAGTGACGAGGAAAAGGTGTAGGTCAGGTTGCGCGCAGCGCTACCTGACATTCTCCGCATCGGCAGGGGTGTCACGCAGCCTGACGCCAGCGTGACCTACGGGAATAGCCAGAGCATATACCAGGTATGAATTTGGAACCGAGGTGTAGGTCAAGTTGCGCGCAGCGCTACCTGACATTCTCCTGACCGCCAGTCGATAGCCGACCCACTCGTTAATAAGCGACTGATCCCGAACAGACTGACCCGCGGCAGTGCCCCGGTATGACCGCCGCGGAGGCTGCCTGCCTTTCGTTTGTGCTTCAGGTTATACGGTTCGCAACAGCGCTTGCTCAGGGCCGGACTGAACAAGCTCAATAGGGGGAGCAGGCCGGCAGCCACAGACACGGCCTCCCGCAGGGTATCGCTGTGTACCAGTGTACCGTATCCGCAGTCGAAAATCCGTGACCGCTATACCGGCAGTTTATCGGCTTGCTTGTGTATGACAACTAAACCGTCGGGGGATCGGAGGCCGGCTTATTGGCAGGAGGGACATTGAGGTTAAAGCCGCATGGCGGTTTGTCGCTATACTAGATAACAGAAGCGCGGGTTTGCGCGGGATAGTGTGCCACATGAATATGCCATATCAGCCGTTGTACTGGAGACGGGTTTGCGACCGGTGTGCCACGCTGTTGCTGGGCTTCGTGATTGGCTTGTCTGGTGTGCCATCGGCCGGGGCGTTGACCGGATCGATGACACTGGAGAGTGCCGAACTGTCACCCGGCGTCCCGGGACTCAATCAGGTTGTGAGCGCGCGTGAGTTTCGGGCCGGCCTTGTGGATTTTGACCAGGGTGAATTTGCCCTGGCGCGGCACCACTGGGCGCCGATGGCCCGGCTGGGTCATGCCGACTCACAGTTTTATATGGGCCTGCTGCACGACGTCGGCGTCGGTATCCGCCCCGATGCCGGACAGGCAATCCGCTGGTACCGGCTGGCCGCTGAGCAGGGTGTCGCCGAGGCCCAGCAGAAGCTGGCTCTGGGTTATGCGCGCGGCGAAGGTGTCGCACCCGACATGCAGCAGGCGGTCCGGTGGTGGTTGCGTGCCGCCCGTCAGGGCCATGCCAACGCCCAATACAATCTGGGAATGATTTTTGCCACAGGGCATGACGGTATCGCCCGTGACATTCACAAGGCGATGCATTGGTGGCGACAGGCCGCGCTGGCCGGTGATTCCATGGCGCAATACAGGCTCGGTGCCCTGTATGTGAACGGAAAAACCACTCAGCCGGATGTCTGTCTGGGCCTGCACTGGTGGCGCAAATCGCAGCGTAACGGTCTGCAACAGGCCCATGATGCACTGTCTGCCCTGCAGCACCGGTTCGAGGCACAGCATTGCCTGCTCACTGGACCGTAAGCAGCCCCAGTATCTGCCACATCTGCATACCGTCCCGGTAATAATGCAATTTTTCCGGCGGATAACCGTGCTCCAGCAGAGCCCGGATGGCACGTGGCGATTGTCCGCACCAGGGACCGTTACACCACAGGATTAACTCCTTGGCGTCGCTGAAGTCCCAGATTTTGCTCACTTTGCCCGAGGCGAGCATTTTTTCAACAAAACCGGGCTCTTTTTGGCGTTTTGTGACACCAAGTTTTTTAAACGTACTAATGAGTTCGGAATCACTGGCCGGCTTTTCAAAGACGGTAAAGGGGATGTTGATGGAACCGGGGATGGTTCCCTTCTGATGCCACGAGGGGAGCCGGGCATCGATGAGCAGGCCGCTGCCATCGCGTAACTGGTTTTCCATAAATTCGAAGATCTCCACTTCGCCGACCGTGGCGACCTCCGGGGCTACGTGGAGGGGTTGAATGCAAAACGGCGGGCAGGAGCGCGAGGTTTTCGCGAAACTGCCGGTCAGAGCGTGTCCCTGATCCTGGATTCGCTGGATGCGAATCGACTTTCCATCGTGTTGCACATCAATATAATCTTTGTCGGGGGTTAATCCGACATCCAGGGCGAAAACCGAGTGCGCAACTAAATAAGCGGCAACGATAAAAACAAATGACTTCATGCTCAATTCCCCTTTTATCAACTATTTGGACAAGGAAATAATCTGGTTACGAACAACCCCAATGGCGGGTGATTTCAGGTAGGTCTTGTAGACCAGCGATTTTGAGGTGGGATCCAGCTTTTTATAGAAAACATAACTGGCATAATAATTTTGTTTGAGCAGGGCCTCGAACTCGCCGCGCTCGAGGCCTGCGCGCAAAACATCGAGGGACTGGCTGTCGATATCCCAGGCAGACTCTGATGGGACCTCTGCCCCGGTGCCTTCCAGATCCCGGGTGACGATCTGACCGCTGTCGTCGACCCGGGTCGTGCCCGCCTCGCTGGTCAGCCCCTGCAGATAATTGTCGTGTCCGGAAAGCGGCCTGGTGGTGTCGCTCGCCGGGCTCTCGCGAGAATCGTCGGCCGGACCATCGGCTTCTTCCTGATCGACTTGCGTTGACGCCGCCTCGTTCTTGAGCTGATTGAGATAGCCCGAATCGGCCCCATGCAGTGGTGCGGACAGGCCGACCAGCCCCAGTAACAGACCGGCACGGGCAAGGTAGCCGGTCATCTCCCATGCAAATGCCATTAATTTTCCTCCTTCCGCAGGCCTCAAAACCTTGTACCCATACGGGAAATGATGGCTAAAGTATCGATATTGAGGAAAAAACCTTTAGAATTAAAGGTTATAAAGGGCAGAAGGTTGGCAGGTGATTGATCTGGATCAATTATTTCTTGATTGGCGCGATACTGGCCTCTTCCGAGGGGACGTGATTGGCCAGCATCTCACCCAGAATCAGCTCCATCGCCTCCAGGGTGCGGCTCATGATCAGCGGCCCGTGCATATGATAGAGGCGAACCTGGCAGGGAATCGGTTCGTGCAGGCTGTTGCGGTGAGCGGCCTGGAAATCGGTCCAGGCGACCACCGGCACATCGTTCAGGACCCGGTCGACGATGATCCAGGCGTCTTTTTGCAGGATCAGATCCAGGTGCTTGAGGCGGGGAATGGCAAAGCGCAGATCTTCGCCCAGGCGTTTGAGGGCGACCTGCACATCGTTGTAGTAATGGGCGGGTAGTTCACCGTCGCGGTATTCAAAAACCGGTACATCATCCAGTCGGCGATACATGGTGCCTCCTGTACTGGCCCCCTGTACTGTCAGGTGTACGCCCGGACCCGCAACTCAGTGTTCGTCTTCCAGATCCCTGTGCGGATCCCAGCCTGCCTCACGGGCGCGCTGAAAGGCTTCGTCCTGAATACGCATAAACTTTTCCCGTAACTCATCCGGCAGGTTGGAGACCTGAAAACCGTATTTTTCCCACTCACTGTTCACCTTGCCCCACAGATCATCAATGCCCTGGGGCAGCCAGCCTTCGCAGGTTTCTGTCTCGGGGATCAGATCAAAGACCCAGGCATCACGAATGATCTTGCCGGTATCGGTCATGCCGCCATTCATATCGTTATAAATGCCGACGTATTTTTTGGGTTGTGCTGAATTGCGTTGACTCATCAGGGGTTCATTCCACAAGGGTTGCAGGGATTTCAATGGCGTTACTGTCAGTATAGAGCAAGGCCGGGGACAGGGCGATCATCTTGTCGGTTCAAAAGACGTACACGCAGAGCGTTGTTTGTCCCGGGCTACGCCTCGTGCGTTCCTGTATCGGCAAGTTGTTGCTGGATTGCCCGGGCGGTATGCAGTGCTTCATCCAGGGTCGGCGCCAGGACATTGTAATGGCCCATCTTGCGCCCGGCACGTGCTTCACGCTTGCCGTACAGATGCAGCTTGGCGTTGGGCCGGGCCAACAGCGTGCCCCAGTCGGGCGGGGTCTGGCCCCGCCACAGATCGCCGAGCAGGTTGATCATCACCACCGGGGAGAGCAGGCGGGGATCGCCCAGCGGCAGACCGCAGACCGCGCGCACCTGCTGTTCGAACTGGGAGGTCAGTGTCGCATCCAGGGTATAGTGGCCGCTGTTGTGCGGACGCGGGGCAATCTCATTGACCAGCAGTTTGCCCCCGGAGACGAAGAACTCCACGGCCAGCACGCCAACATAATCCAGGGCCCCGGCGATGGCGGTAGCCGACTCGAGTACCTGTTGTTCCAGATCCGCGTCGATACGTGCCGGTACCAGGCTGACATCCAGAATACCGTGGCGGTGCACGTTCTCGGCCACCGGATAGCATCGGCTCTCGCCATCGGTCCCGCGCGCCACGACCACCGAGATTTCCAGATCGAGATCGACCCGCTGTTCCAGCACGCAGGGGTTGTGGCCCAGTTCCTGCCAGGCGCCGGCCAGCTCCTCGCCGGAGGCGAGCGGATACTGCCCCTTGCCGTCGTAGCCGAAGCGGGCGATTTTCAGGATCGCCGGGCTGGGGACCGTCCTGGCCGCCGCGTCGAGATCGGCGGGCTCGCGGATCACCGCAAATGGCGCGGTGGCAAAGCCGTTGTCGTGCAAGAAGGTTTTTTCGCTGATCCGATCCTGGGTCAGGGTCACGGCCCGGGCGCCGGGGCGCACATCGCAATGGCGGGCCAGGTATTCCAGGCTTTCGGCGGGGACGTTTTCGAATTCGGTGGTGATCGCGTCACAGGTCTTGCTCAGATACTGCAGGGCGGTCGTGTCGAGATAATCGGCGCAGACATGATCACTGGCCAGCATGCCGGCCGGGCTGTCGGGATCGGGGTCCAGCACAACCACCTCATAGCCCATGTTGCGCGCGGCGATGGTGAACATGCGGCCCAGCTGGCCACCGCCGAGCATTCCCAGAGTGGCGCCGGGTAACAGCATCATCAGACCTTCGGCAGTTTCATGGCGCGCACCTTGGTGCGCTGCTTCTTGCGGAAGGTCTCCAGTTTGCGGGCGTATTTCTCCTCCTGGCGGGCCAGCATGGAGACCGCGAACAGCCCGGCGTTGGCCGCCCCCGCCTCGCCGATGGCGAAGGTGGCCACCGGAATCCCTTTGGGCATCTGCACGATGGAGAGCAGCGAGTCGAGCCCCTTCAGGGCCCGCGAGGTGACCGGCACGCCCAGTACCGGCACGATGGTCTTGGCCGCCAGCATGCCGGGCAGGTGGGCGGCCCCGCCGGCACCGGCGATGATGCACTGCAGCCCCCGTTCGGCAGCCTGTTCGGCATACTCATATAACAGGTCCGGCGTGCGGTGCGCCGAGACCACTTTGGCCTCGTACGGGATGCCGAACTCCTTGAGGACCTCCACGGCCTGGCTCATGACCTTCCAGTCACTGTTGCTGCCCATCACGACGCCGACGACAGGTTTTTTCATGCTGGTTACCCGTTATTCAAAATTGCGTTGCGTATTGTAACCCGAGATTGGCCTGAATTACCCGGTTTGCCCGACGATCGGAGCGCCGTGCAAAATGTCGAGTAGCGCTCCCGCGCAACCTGACCTACCAGTAGATAGTCGAGCCGGTGGTAATTTCCGTAGGTCACGCTGGCCGGTGGCCTGCGTGACTATTCTGGCACCAGACCGCCCAGCCCCTCAGGTTCTCTGTGTATCCCCCAGTCAGGCGAGTAGTATCCTCGCCGTAAATACTCACCGTACGATGACCAGTTATATTCCATCGGTGAGGCGCTGTAACCGTGTTTGACCGGGTTGAAATGAATATAATCCAGATGTTGGTGCAGATCGGCTTCGTCGCGAATCAGGTGATCCCAGAAACGACGTTGCCATATCCGGTGATCGTTTTGCTGGGCTCTCCGTGTAAAGCGAAGTTTTACCGACTGCATAATTCGCGAAAAATCGTTTGAACCTTCCGGCTTTATGATCCAGTGAAAATGGTTATCAAGAATGACATAACCCAGCATTCGATAGTCCATTTCAACTTTAACTTCCCGCATCACTGACAATATCAATTGTTTATTCGTTTCAGGTTTGAGATACGGGTAGCGGTTATGACATACCGCGGTGATGAACACCGGTATGTCGGCAACATGATAACGACGTATCTGACCCATAAGCCCTCCTGGCTGTAAATCCCTTGTCTTCCATTTTTCAAATTACGTCAGGTAGTACTCCCGCGCAACCTGACCTACGAGTAGATTGCCGAGCCTGTAGTGATTCCCGTAGGTCACGCTGGCCTGTGGCCTGCGTGACGAATCTCGCACCACCTTTCTCGGCATGCTTCCCTCTGACCGGTTTTCTCGTATCGGGGTGTCAGGTAGCGCTCCCGCGCAACCTGACCTACCAGTAGATAGTCGAGCCGGTGGTAATTTCCGTAGGTCACGCTGGCCGGTGGCCTGCGTGACGAATCTCGCACCACCTTTCTCGGCATGCTTCCCTCTGACCGGTTTTCTCGTATCGGGGTGTCAGGTAGCGATCTCGCGCAAACTGACCTACATGATATCTGTTGTTGCTACTTGGTCAGGCTGGCGAACAGCATCGGCAATTTCTCCGGCAGGCGGTCCACGTGATCGACGATGGTGTAGTTGTTGGAGCCGAAAATCCGCTTCACATAGTTGTCGGCGTTGGGATCCAGCGTCAGGCAGTAGCTCATGACACCTTTGCTATACAGCTCCTCGACCGCTTTTTTGGTGTCGTGGCGCAGGTGCTGCGGATCGCGTTCGTCGATATCCGCCGGCTCGCCGTCGGTCACCAGTAACAGCAGCTTCTTGCGCTGTTGCTGGCGCAACAGGTGCTGGCCGGCGTGGCGCATGGCCGCGCCCATGCGGGTCGAGAGCCCGCCCTGCATGCCGGCCAGGCGCGATTTGACCTCATCATTGAAATGCTGGTTGAAGTCCTTGAAGCGCATGTATTGCACGTCATGGCGACCGTCGGAGGCGAAACCGTGAATGGCGAAGGGATCGCCGATGCCGTTGATGGCGGTGGCGACCAGCGCACAGGCCTCCCTGGTCAGCTGCAGGACGGTCTTGTCCGAACCTTCCATGGTTTCGTTGGTGGACTCGGAGAGATCCAGCAGCACCACGACCGCCAGGTCGCGGGTCTGGATGACGTTACGCATGGTGATGCGCGGATTGGGCTGCTCGCCCATGCGAATGGCAATCATGGCGTCGATCGCGGCATTGATGTCGATCTCGTCACCGTCTTCCATGTTGCGAATGCGTTGTACGCCCTCGGGCTGCAACATATCGATGATCTGCTTGATCCGAAAGGCGATGGGTTTGTATTCGAGCAGAATATTCTCGATCTCTTCGGGATCGCCTTTTTTGGGGCGATGTTCGTAGAGCGTGACCCAGTCGGGACGGTTGAGCTGTACCTGGTAATCCCATTCCTGATAGTGGAACGGATCGGAGATCGGCTCCTTGCCTTCCAGCTCGTTGATGGTACAGCCTTCCTGATCCAGCCAGAAGGGCGTTTCCAGCCGCCAGATCTCCTGGGCATCGTCCCCGGCCAGCTCGCAATCCAGTTCGTTGACCATGTCCATGACACTGACGGTCTTCCTCACCTGGCGCTGGCTGGCCGGAATGTATTCGACGCCTTCTTCCCAGTTCAGCTCCTCGAATTCCCAGACGAAACGGTTGTCGTCGCGATAAGGGATGCGGATCTGTTCCAGAATACGCAGGCTGGGAACGTCCTTGCGTTCAGCGAAGAGATTGAACAGCTCGAGACCGATATGCCAGGAGAAGCTGTTGTTGTCCTTGTTCTCTTCGATATTGGTATGGAATTTCTCCGCCAGGGCGTTGAGCGCTTCGTCGTCGGATTTGACGGCGGGGTCCAGCAACATATGGGCAAAATGTTCCAGCACCGGCACGGTCGGATGTTCGGCCCGGCCGTCGTATTCGATCGACATCAGCGCCTTCCACAAATTGCGCAGGCCGGGGAAGGCCTGGATAGCGTGATATTCAACCCGCGCATCCTCGACCAGGCCGATGAAGAACATTTGTGCCGGGCTCAGTCCTTCGGCGGAAATGCGCGAAGTGGTGTAGCAGACATGCGCCGCCAGGTGCGCGGCAATGGCGCGATACAGTTCCAGACCGCTGATCTCGCCGATGGGGTCGACCGCGTCGGGCAGGTGCAGTACGTGGTGTTCGATATAGGGTTTAAAGCCTTCATGATCGGCCGCCGCCGGGCGCACGAAGAAGTCCCGGCCCCACAGCGCGCGCAGATAGAAGTTCAGCTTGCGCTGGGTATCGACAAACAGGGTGCCGCGGCGCTCCTTCTGCAGCATGGCCAGACTGTCCTGGGTATCCAGGTTGAAGTAGTTGACCAGGTTGTTAAGATCCTTGCGATAGGCCTCGGCGCCATACAGGGCCCAGCGCTTGAGACCGGAGAGGGTCAGTTTGCTCAGCAGCTCATCGATATGTTGCAGCATCGGACGCAGGCCGCGTGAAGCCTTGGCGGACAACTGATGCAGCAGGCCCAGATAGCCGCGCAGCAGCTCCGGATCGCCCAGGCGCCGCGCCGCGGTAGGGAGGCTGGCGAACATCAGTGAGATCACCTCGCCCGAGGTCATCGAGGAGAGCTTCATGGCGGCGGCGACGATCTCCTGAATCACATCCTCGCCGCACTCCTTGACCACCATGGGCATCTCTTCCAGATAGGAGATGACCACATCCTTGCCCCGGCCCAGGTTGCACAGCCCCTTGGCACCTTCCAGGTAATCACGCAGGCCGGCCGGCGACATGACACGGGACGCTTCGTGAAACGTGCTTTCGAAGGTGTCCCGCACTTCCGGCGCGGCTTCCTGGAGATATTCTTTGTATTCATCAAGATTAATAGACATCGTGCTCACCCCTCTTTCGGTTCAGGATGAAGGGAGGAAACCGGTTCTTCTTGCGGGACGGTTTCACACTCTTTGAAAATACGTTTGTCGCAACGTGCGCAGATTTTGTGGTTCAGCTTGCCGAATATATGGCTGATGGCTTCCTGCTTGGTGGCGAAAAAGTGATCCTCGCCGATCTCCTGCAGGAAGTGTCCCTTGCGCAGGAACTGACAGACCCGGCTCTTGTTGTCGGTAAAGTAGAGACCACCACCACGCTGCATGAGACGCTGGTTTTCCTGCACCAGCATCTCGGCGCCGGCCAGGTCGATGAAATTGATTCCGCTGGAAACGATGAGTATATGATTGATCCCTTCCTCATCCGATATCCGGTTCAGCAGGCGCTGGATGTTGGTCAACGAGCCGAAGTAGATCGACATATCGATACGGATGATCTTCAGTTGCGGACACTGGGCCAGCGGTTTTTTCTCGACATTGATTAAACTGTGCTTGGGCATGGTGGGATCCGGTGCCAGGGTGATGACTTCCGGCGTGGAGGTGCGGCTGAGGAAAATCACCAGCGACAGCAGTACACCCAGATAGATGGCAAACTCCAGATGCAGGAACAGCGTGGCGAAGAAGGTCACCAGCAGGATCGCTGTCTCCGAACGGCTGATTTGCAGGATTTTTTTGATGTGTTGAAAATCGATCAGGTTATAGGCGACCAGCAAAATGATCCCGCCCATGGCGGCGATCGGCAGGTAGGCCATCAACGGCGCAATCAGCAATACGATGATCATCAGGCTGATGGCGGCGAAGATCGCCGACAGGGGTGTTTTCGCCCCGGCCGCATAGTTGATCCCGGAGCGGGTAAAGGACCCCGAACCGGCATAACTGGAGAAGAAACTGCCGACCATGTTGGACAGGCCCTGGCCGATGAACTCCTGGTTGCCGTCGATCTGCTGATGGGATTTGGCGGCAATGGCCCGGGAGATGGAAACCGCCTCGATCAGGCCGAGCAGGGCGACCGCAAACGCCTGCGGGGCCAGTTCGCGGATCGCCGTCAATGAAAAGTCCGGCGAAGAGAGCGGCGGCAAATGGCCGGGGATCTCGCCGATCATGGCCAGCCCGGCCGCTTCGCCGCCGAGGCCGAGCGCGAGCAGACTGCCGGCGATCATGCCCAGCAGCAGATTGGGCCAGGCCGGTAAAAAGCGCTTGAACAATACCGCGACGATCAGGGTGAACATCGCCACGCCAAAGACGCGCGGATCCAGCTGTTCCAGGTGGGTGAACAGATCCATCCAGACATGGGCAAAGGATTCGCCACTGGGGACATGAATGCCCAGCACATGTTGCATCTGGCTGGTGGCGATCAAAATGGCGGCGCCGGCAGTGAAGCCGATGACCACCGTATGTGAGACAAAATTGACCAGCGTGCCGAGCCGGGCGACGCCAAAGGCAAACTGATAGACCCCGGCCAAAAAAGTCAGGGTCAGGGCCAGCTGGACGAATTCGGCGCTGCCCGGTTCGGCATGACCGCTGAGGCTGCTGAAAACCACAATGGAGATGGCCGTGGTGGGGCCCGAAACCAGATGCCGGGAAGAACCGAACAGGGCGGCGATGATCGGCGTGACCATGGCCGTATACAGACCGTACTGCGGCGGCAGGCCGGCGATGGTGGCAAAGGCGACGCCCTGTGGCAAGACGATGACCGCCCCGGTCAGGCCGGCCAGCAGATCGGCCTTGAGGGTATGCCGACCCACCATGGGCCACCAGAGCAGAAACGGGAAAAATTTGTCGATCAGTTTGCTCATAGAGTCCTTACTTCGTCGCCATCGCGACAGTATAGTGCTTGCCCTGTTTCAGTTTCTTGTAGTTACCGAATATCTCCTTGAAGTTGCGCTCGATATATTTGCGCAGACCGGTGATGGTCACGACATAAAAACGGCCGCCGGGATTCAGCTGTTCTCGCGCATCATGCATGAACAGGGTCAGCATTTCGTTGCCCACCTTGGCCGGCAGATTGGAGGCGATTACATCAAAGCGACGATCGCGGATCCGATCGAAACCGTTACTCAATAGCGCCTCGGCATTGGTAATCTGGTTAAGCGCAATATTTTTCTGCGCGTAGTCGATTGCCACGTAATCCCGATCGACCAGGGTCGTATTACCTTGCGGTGCCAGCCTGGCCAGCGTCAGGCCGATGGGTCCGTAACCGCAACCCAGATCCAGGCAGTCATCCTCCGGATTGATCTTGACGTAATCCAGCATCAACAGCGAGCCTTCGTCCACCTCGCGGGGCGAGAAAGTGCCCCAGGTGGCGTGGAAGGTCAGTGGCTGTCCGCGCAGGGTAGCATTGAAAACAATGTCCTCGCGCAGTTTGTCGATCGGATCCTTGCTCATGATATCTCGATTAACGCAGAGGTCGCGGAGGCGTTTATGCCCGTTGTTTGGGTGCAGAGACGTTTATGCCCGTTTTTTGGGTGCGGAGAAAAAATAAATAATCTCTTCTCGCGCTTCACGTTCTCGCCACGGGTAAAAATTGCATTGTATCTCAACAACCGGCACCCATGCCGGGCGTCAATGCCACCTTATTTGACAAAGAAGGTGTTGACTGCCGCTTCCAGGGTCTCACGCATGTCCGGATCGTCGGTCAGCGGGGTAACCAGCGTCATGATACAGGCTGAAACCGGTTCCACGCCCTTGTTGATCAACTGGCCTGCATAAACCAGCAGACGGGTGGAGATACCTTCGTCGAGGCCGTGCCCCTTGAGGTTACGGGCGCGATGCGCGATCTGCACCAGCTTGCCGGCGGTCTCAACATCAATGCCGGTCTCCTGCGCGACGATATCGGTTTCGTCCTTTTCCAGCGGATAGTCAAAGTCCAGCGCACCGAAACGCTGCTTGGTGGACTGTTTCAGATCCTTCATCAGGCTCTGGTAGCCGGGGTTGTAGGAGATCACCAGCTGGAAGTCTTCGTGCGCCTCGATCAGCTCGCCTTTTTTCTCCAGCGGCAGGGTGCGACGATGGTCGGTCAACGGATGGATAATGACAGTCGTGTCCTGACGGGCTTCGACGATTTCATCCAGGTAGCAGATGGCGCCGATACGGGCGGCCGTGGTCAGGGGGCCGTCCTGCCACCTGGTGCCGTCCTTGTCGAGCAGGAAACGGCCAACCAGATCCGAAGCGGTCATATCTTCATTACAGGCGACGGTGATAAGCGGTCTTTGCAGTTTCCAGGCCATGTATTCGACAAAACGGGATTTACCACAACCTGTCGGGCCCTTGAGCATCATCGGCATGCGGGCTTTGTAAGCCGCTTCATAGAGTTCGACTTCGTCTTCTACGGACTTGTAGAACGGTTCACTGGTGACTTTGTATTGTTCGACATTGTTTTTACTCATGGCATAACTCCCGAGTTGCGTGTCTTGAAATAGTATTAACGCGGCATTGCAGGAGCGGGTTGGCCGCGATCATGCTTATCGCGCCACAGATAGTCCTGCCGACTGATTGCCGGGGTAATAATACTTCAGGTCGTAAAATAAAAAGCCCCTGTCCGCACAAGTCGGGCAGGGGCTTTATTCAGGGAGACACTACCTGTTGCCAGCGATAGTGGTTGCGGGCGAATCGTGCCTCCTGTCATACGCCACTTCAGGCCGTCCACGACCAACATGGCGTACCGTACATCCTGTACAGCGCGGCCTCCCGTGCGTCCATGCACCCGCCGCATACCGTACATCCTGTACATAACCCTGCCTGTTTTTAGCTCTTGATCTCGCCGCGGTAGATAACCATTGACGCACCCTGTGACTGGGCATAGTTGTCATAACCGATCAGACGCACGTGATTTTTCGGGTGCGCCTTGTGGCAGGCGTCTGCTTCAGCCAGGATCTTGTCCACATCGGTTTCACCGAACATGGGCAGTTTCCACATGTACCAGTAATGGTCAAAGGCATTTTCCGGCTCGGTATGTTCAATAGCCGGGTTCCAGCCCTGGTCGACGATGTACTGAACCTGTTTACGGATCTGATCCTTGGACAGCTCCGGCAGGTAAGAGAAAGTTTCAAACTTCCGGCTTGAGAAATCACTCAAGCTTGATTTGTAGTCTTGCATTTCGCTCATGTCTTTATCTCCAAATTCAGTTTCAAATTCTTAACCGTTCTTTAATGAACGCTCTGGAATTCAGTGACGAGTGCCGAGTTACGAGTAACGAGGGGGGATGTCCTCGTCACTCGTCCCTCGTGACTCGGCCCTGTTATTTGTGGGAAACATCCAGCTTGTCGACGGTGTCGAATTCGAACTTGATTTCCTTCCAGGTTTCCATCGCCATCTTGAGTTCCGGGCTGTGCTTGGCGGCTTCGGTAAGAATTTCCTTGCCTTCTTTCTCGATTTCGCGGCCCTGGTTACGGGCTTCAACACAGGCTTCAACGGCAACACGGTTGGCTGCGGCGCCGGCTGCGTTACCCCAGGGATGACCCAGCGTACCGCCACCGAACTGCAGGACAGAGTCATCGCCGAAGATGGAAACCAGTGCCGGCATGTGCCAGACGTGGATGCCACCGGAGGCAACAGCCAGTGCACCTGGCATGGAACCCCAGTCCTGGTCGAAGAAGATACCGCGTGAACGGTCTTCCTTGACGTAGCTTTCGCGCAGCATATCGATCCAGCCGAGGGTGGAGGCGCGGTCGCCTTCCAGCTTGCCGACAACGGTACCGGTGTGCAGGTGGTCACCGCCGGACAGGCGCAGGATCTTGGTCAGTACGCGGAAGTGGATACCGTGGTGGGGGTTACGGTCGAGTACCGCATGCATGGCACGATGGATGTGCAGCAGCAGGCCGTTGTCACGACACCACTGTGCCAGACCGGTGTTGGCGCAGAAACCGCCGGTGATGTAGTCGTGCATGATGATCGGCGCGCCCAGTTCCTTGGCATACTCGGCACGTTTGAACATTTCGTCCGGGGTCGGCGCGGTAACGTTCAGATAGTGCCCCTTGCGTTCGCCGGTTTCGGCTTCGGCTTTATGGATCGCTTCCATAACGAAGTCGAAACGCTGACGCCAGCGCATGAACGGCTGGGAGTTGACGTTTTCATCGTCCTTGGTGAAGTCCAGACCACCGCGCAGACCTTCGTAGCAGGCGCGGCCGTAGTTCTTGGCAGACAGACCCAGCTTCGGCTTGATGGTGCAGCCCAGCAGCGGACGGCCGTATTTGTTCATGATGTCACGTTCAACCTGGATACCATGCGGCGGACCGTTACAGGTCATCACGTAGGCAATCGGGAAGCGAACGTCTTCCAGACGCAGGGCGCGCACGGCCTTGAAGCCGAATACGTTACCCACCAGCGAGGTGAATACGTTAACCACGGAACCTTCTTCGAACAGATCGATCGGATAGGCGATGAAGGCATAGAAACAGGTGTCGTCACCCGGTACGTCTTCGATGGCGTAGGCGCGACCTTTATAATGGTCCAGATCGGTCAGCAGGTCGGTCCAGACGGTGGTCCAGGTACCGGTGGAAGATTCGGCAGCAACAGCGGCGGCAGCTTCTTCGCGCGGAACCCCTTCCTGCGGGGTGATTTTGAATACAGCCAGCAGATCGGTCTCTTTGATCGTGTAGTCCGGCTCCCAATAGGTTTCGCGGTAGTCTTTTACGCCCGCGCTATAGGTCTTACCCATGAGCAGATCCTCCTAAGTCATTACAAATAATCATTTACGTATGCCGTCATTCGCGACCGACCATGGTCAAAAAAGCGGACGACAGCGGGTACCATTTGGTCGGGCAAGTATAGACAGCCAAAGTATAAAGTAAACTAAATAATAATGATTAAAAGCATAAGGTAAAGCTTATCCATAAAGGGATCCTCGTAACCCGCTCAACCCGGAGGGCTGTCTGAATCTGAATCGTCTGCGAGAGCAAGAGTGACGGCGACCCTGACGAGAGCGAATCGAATAGTGTCACTGGGCGGGAATAATGCTTTATTAATCACGCATTTACTATAATATAAGTATTATAGTCATAAGACAGAGCAGCCCACGGATCCCCGCTATGCACATCACTTTGCGCCAGTTGAAGGTTTTCGAGGCCGTTGCCCGGCACCTGAATTATACCCAGGCGGCCCAGGAGCTGCATTTGACCCAGCCGGCTGTGTCCATGCAAATCAAGCAGTTGGAAGAGTCGGTGGGGCTGCCGTTGTTCGAGCAGATGGGCAAGCAGACCTATCTGACCGAGGCGGGGCGGGAGATGCACCACTACTGCCGGGCGATCTCCCGCCAGCTGAGCGAGGCCGAGGAGGTGATCGAGCAGCTCAAAGGGGTGCGGCGCGGGCATCTGGATATCTCGGTCGCCAGTACCGCCAACTATTTTGCCACCCGCCTGCTGGCCAGCTTTATCAGCCACTATCCCGAAGTCAGCTTCAGCCTGGATGTGACCAACCGTGCCACCCTGTTGCGGCAGCTGGAACAGAACGACAAGGATATGGTGATCATGGGCAAGCCGCCCGACGATCAGGGACTGGAGACCGAGGCCTTCATGGAGAATCCGCTGGTGGTGATCGCGCCGCCGGATCACCCCCTGGCCGGCGAAGCCGGGATTTCCCTCAAGCGTCTTGAGGAAGAGCCCTTCGTGGTGCGCGAACCAGGTTCGGGCACCTTCATTGCCATGGAACGTTTTTTTGCCGAACATGGCGTCAACCTCAAAACCGGCATGCAAATGACCAGTAACGAGGCCATTAAGCAGGCGGTGGAGGCGGGGCTCGGGCTGGGGATCGTCTCCATTCACACCCTCGAACTGGAGCTGGAAACCGGCCGGCTGGTGGTGCTGGATATGGCCGATTTTCCGATCCTGCGCCACTGGTATGTGGTGCATCGCCAGGGCAAACGCCTCTCGCCGGTAGCCCAGACCTTCAAGGAGTTTGTCCTGAGCCGGGCCAGCAAAATGGTCACCCGGTCGCATCTGGAGTCGGCTTGAGTCCCACCTGCAGCGCGTTCATAATCGACTCACTTGCCAATATCTAATAATTATTCAGCCCGTTGGGTTTATCAGCTGTGTCAGACACCGAAAGCTTCAGGTTTTATATTTAATGTGTTGTAAACATGGGAGAACAGGACAATGAAGCAGTTTATTTCTATCGTGCTGATGGCGATGTTGGCCGGTACAGCGTCAGCCGAACCGAAGTCAGACGACGTCAAGCAGAGCCGTCAGGCGGTCAAGCAGTTTTTCGGGCAACTGAAGGGCGAGCTGCAAGCGGCGATGAAAGCGGGCGGGCCGGTCAACGCCATCGAGGTGTGCAGTGAAAAGGCGCCGGCGATTGCCCGGGATGTCTCAAAGGAGAAGGGGCTGCAGATCGGTCGCACCAGTTTGAAACCCCGCAACCCCAACAACACCCCGGATCAATGGGAAGAGGTGGTACTCAGGGAGTTTGAGCAACGCAAAGCGAACGGTGAGAACCCGAAGAAAATGGAAAAACATGAGATCGTCGAGCAAAACGGCCAGCAACAATTCCGTTATATGAAAGCGATTCCCACCGGCAAGCTCTGTCTCAAATGCCACGGCAGTGAACTGGACCCGGCGGTCTCCGCCAAGCTGGAAAAACTCTATCCCGAGGACCGTGCGACCGGTTACAGCAAGGGGGATTTGCGCGGCGCTTTTACGATTATCAAGGATCTTTAAACTGACAGGCGAAAATGCCCTGATTTCTGGGGTTATTTTCCACAACAGTTTTGTTAGTATGGAACGACCCCGGGGAACCTGTCGGGTTTGCCGGGGTCAATTAGTGTGTTGAACTGACGTTCAGGCCGATTTGCGCATGACACGAACACGACACGGGCTCGTCCACCTGCTGACCCTGGCAATGTTGCTATTGCCGGTACAGGCCCTGTATGCGCAAACCGAGATGCAGGCGCCGTCGCCGAATCATACATGTGAGCACATGCAGATGGAGCAGGCGGATTCCTCGCAGGCCGGAACCTGTTGCGAGCAGGATACCGACCGCTGCAACCAGAACTGCCGCGACTGTTTTCAGTGCCAGAGTATCAACGCGATTGCCTCCGTGCTGAACACCGAAATCAATAATCCGGAATCGGACTATTCGCTTCCCCTGTACGGGACCCCTGACGGATTACCCCCGACCGGTCAATTTCGACCTCCTCGAAACCTCATCTGACGTTGACACCCGTCCCGGGTGTACTTTGCTGTAGTAATGCCGATGCGTGGCGTCGGTACGGAATCAGATGATGAGGTATATACATGTTACGCCTATCTATGTTGTGCGGTGTCGTATTGGCGACACTGACAGCCCAACCGCTATTGGCGGCCTCGACCCTGACACTCGAGGAGTCGATCCGCCTGGCGCTGGACAATGATCCCGGCTTTCGGATCACCGAGGCCAGAAGCGCGGCTCTGAAGGAACAGGCGGTCGCTGATAAGGCCCTGCCCGATCCCAAGCTGAAGCTGGGACTGATGAATTTTCCCACCGACACCTTCGAACGGGATCAGGAGGCGATGACCCAGGTACAGGTGGGGATCCAGCAGATGTTTCCGGCGGGGGATTCGCTCAAATACAAATCAGAACGTTCCCTTTCCCGTTCCCGGGCACAGGATCATCAATCAAAAAATCAACGTCGGAAGCTGGTGCGCGATGTACGTCAGGCCTGGCTGGAGTGGTATTACTGGCATCGGGCGCAAAAAGTGGTGGAAGAGAATCGGGATCTGTACCGCAACCTGGTGCGGGTAACCGAATCCCAGTATGCCGCCGGGCGCCAACAGCAGCAGGATGTGATCCGGGCCGAGCTTGAACTGGGCCTGCTGGATGATCGTCTGGAGGACATACGCAACAAGATGGAGGAGGCCTGGGCGAAACTGGCGCGTTATCTGGGGGACACACCTGACGCCATGATCCCGCCGGAACAGTTCCCGAAACTGCCCCGCCCGCAGCCGCTTCAACTGGACGATCATCCCATGATTCAGGCCGCCCGCTCCGAGGTGGAGGCCGAGCAAAACAGTGTCTCTCTGGCCCGCCAGTCGTACAAGCCGTCCTGGATGCTGGATGTGACCTATGGTGGACGCGAAGGAGTGAATCTTGATGGCAGCCAGCGCAGTGACTTTCTCTCCGCCATGGTGCTGATGGATATCCCCCTGTTTACCGGTAATTATCAGGACCGCAAGGTCGCTGCCGGTAAACAAAAGTTACAAAGTGCGCTTTACAGTCTCAAGGATCGCAAACGGGGATTGAACCGCCAGTGGGAGGAGAGCCACTCCCGCTGGAACAGTCTGGCCGATCGCCTGGACCGTTATCAGGAACGATTATTACCTATGGCGCGGGAAAACGCCAAAAGCGCCTTGCAAGGTTATCAAAGTCGTGACGCGGAATTCAGTGCCCTGATGCGAGCCCGCATCATGCAGCTGGATACCGAACTCAAGGCACTACGTCTGCGTACCGACCGTGCCAGGGTACAGGCGCAGTTACTCTATATTGCAGGAGTTGCACAATGAAATTGACAAAAGGGTTAATCATTCTTTGCCTGGGGCTGCTGCTGGCCGCCTGCAGCGAGGATCAGAGCGCGGCGGACAGCGGTGCTGACAACAGCGGACAACAGGAGACCGCGCTGGAGCATGCCGAGAAGCACACCGATCCGAACTATGTCTGCCCAATGCATCCCCAGATCGTTCGCGATGAGCCGGGCACTTGTCCGATCTGTGGCATGGATCTGGTCGAAAAAGAGCAGGAGAGCGATGATCAACAGCAGGGTGAGAAAGAGATTCTCTACTATCAACATCCGCACGATCCCTCGATTACCTCAAAAGAGCCCAAGAAGGATGAGATGGGTATGGACTTTGTGCCGGTGTACGACGATGGCGGCGGCAGTTCGGTGAAAGTCTCGCCGGCAGTAGTTAACAATATGGGCGTACGTACCGCCAAGGCCGAGCGTGACACCCTGTGGCGCAAGATCGATACAGTCGGGTATGTCGCGTACGACGAAAGCCAGATTTCGCATATTCATCTGCGCACCGAGGGCTGGATAGAGAAACTCTATGTCGAAGCCGAGGGCGAGCGGGTCGAGAAAGGTGAACTGCTCTACGAAGTTTACGCGCCGGAGTTGGTGAATGCGCAGGAAGAGTATGTTCAGGCTCTGGAGAGCGGACGTAAATCACTGATTCGGGCCTCCCGGGAGCGCCTTCTGGCACTGGACATTGGTGCCGAACAGATCGACGAGCTGCGCAAAACCCGCCAGGTCAGTCAGTATGTCAAAGCTTATGCCTCGCAGGACGGCATTGTCGCCAATCTCGGCGTGCGTGAAGGGATGTATGTTATGCCCAAAGCCGAGGTGATGGCGCTGGCGGATCTCTCTTCTGTCTGGATTCAGGCGGAGGTTTTTGAAAGTCAGGTGGACTGGGTCGAGGCGGGCCAGCCGGCTGACGTCACTCTCTCCTATTTTCCCGGTCGAACCTGGGAAGGGGAGGTGGAATACGTTTATCCCAACCTTAACCCCAGAACCCGCACTTTGCAGGTTCGTCTGCGCTTTGATAACCCCGATCAAACCCTCAAGCCCAACATGTTTGCCGATGTCAGCATCTATGGTGGAGCCCGGCGGGATATTGTGATTATTCCGCAAGAGGCGTTGATCCGCGGTGGGGAAGAAGATCGGGTGATTCTGTCGCTGGAGGAGGGACGGTTCAAACCCCGGACCGTGGTCGCCGGCATGGCGTCGGGTGACTGGGTCGAGATCAAAAACGGACTGGAAGCCGGCGATCGGGTCGTGACCTCGGGACAGTTTTTGATCGACTCGGAGGCCAGTCTCAAGGCCAGTATGCAACGGATGACATCGCCGGAAGACGAGACCACCGCAGAAAATGAAGAGTCCACATCGGCTATCACCGGCACCGGTGTGTTACATGAACTGGATCCGGAAGCAAACAGCGTCAACATGAGCCACGACCCAATCCCGGAAATAGACTGGCCGGAAATGACCATGGACTTCAAGGTCAAACCCGACGTCGATCTCGAGGCGTTCAGTCCCGATGATAAAGTCGAATTCGACCTTGAAAAAGGCGACGACGGCTATGTCATCAAGGCCATGCGAAAACGCAAAGAATAGATTTAACCACGAAGTCACGAAGACGCGAAGGAGAGCATGATGCTTCGAAAGGAATCATCGTTTGGTAATGAAATTGAAGAAATGGCAGAACATGTCGTTGATTCGGTTTACAAGATACACAGGTCTTTAGGACCCGGCTTGCTCGAGTCAGCTTATGAGGCATGTTTGAAACATGAGTTAATTAAGCGGGGAATTGACGTGTCATGCCAAATTGAAATGCCAATCATTTATGAGGGCAAGAAAATCATGCCGGGATTCAGGATGGATATGCTTGTTGGACAGTCGATAATTGTTGAATTGAAATCTGTCGAGCAATTGCTGCCTGTCCATAAGGCTCAGTTAATGACGTATATGAAGCTCAGCAAGAAAAATCTTGGGTTTTTACTGAACTTTAATGTGCCAGTCATGAAGCAAGGTATTTCCAGAGTTGTTATATAAACTTCGCGCCTTCGAGTCTTCGTGGTGAATTTTTTGGAGATAGAACATGATTGAACGAATTATCGACTGGTCGCTGCACAACCGTTTTCTGGTGTTGTTGCTGACGGTGGTGCTATGCGGCTGGGGCTGGTATGCGGTGAAGAACACGCCGCTGGATGCGATCCCTGATCTGTCAGATGTGCAGGTGATTATCAAGACCACCTATCCGGGGCAGGCGCCGCGGGTGGTGGAGGATCAGGTGACCTATCCGTTGACCACGGCGATGCTCTCCGTGCCGGGGGCGAAGACGGTGCGCGGTTACTCCATGTTCGGGGATTCGTTTGTGTATATCCTTTTTGAGGACGGCACCGATCCCTACTGGGCCCGATCACGGGTGCTGGAGTACCTGAGTCAGGTCGAATCGCGGCTGCCGGAGCAGGCCCGTCCGGCGCTGGGACCCGACGCCACCGGTGTGGGCTGGATCTATGAATATGCCCTGGTGGATCGCACCGGCGAGCATGATCTGTCCCAACTACGTTCGCTGCAGGACTGGTTTTTGAAATATGAGCTGCAGACGGTTTCCGGCGTATCGGAAGTGGCGACCGTCGGCGGTATGGTCAAGCAGTACCAGGTCGTTCTGGATCCGGACAAGTTGCGCGCCTATGACCTGCCGCTGGAAAAGGTGCGCAAGGCAATTCGGGAAGGTAATCAGGAGGCTGGCGGCTCGGTGATCGAGATGGCCGAAGCTGAATATATGGTGCGGGCAACCGGCTACATCCAGAGCAAGGAGGATCTTGAAAATATTCCGCTGGGCGTCAGTGATCAGGGTACACCGTTGTTGCTGGGCGATATAGCCGAGATCCGGCTGGGGCCGCAAATGCGCCGCGGCATCGCGGAGCTGAACGGCGAGGGTGAGGTCGCCGGCGGTATTGTGGTGATGCGTTACGGGGAAAATGCCCTCAAAACCATCGAGGGCGTCAAGCGCAAACTGGAACAGCTGCAAAACGGCCTGCCAGACGGCGTGGAGATCGTCGAAACCTATGATCGTTCCAGTCTGATTAATCGGGCTGTCGATAACCTGACCGGCAAACTGCTGGAAGAGTTTCTAATTGTCGCGCTGGTCTGTCTGGTGTTTCTGTTTCATCTGCGTTCGGCACTGGTCGCGATTATCAGTTTGCCGATCGGGATTCTGGGTGCGTTTGTGGTCATGTATCACCAGGGTATTAATGCCAACATCATGTCCCTGGGCGGGATTGCCATTGCCATCGGTGCCATGGTCGATGCGGCGATCGTAATGATCGAAAACGTGCATAAACACATCGAGCGCGAGCCGCTGAACGATGAAAACCGCTGGCGGATTATCAGTGAAGCGACCCGTGAAGTGGGACCGGCCCTGTTCTTCTCATTGTTGATTATTACCCTCAGCTTCCTGCCCGTTTTCACCCTGGAGGCTCAGGAAGGGCGGATGTTCGCACCGCTGGCCTTTACCAAGACCTATGCCATGGCCGCGGCGGCCGGGTTGTCGATCACCCTGGTGCCGGTATTGATGGGTTATTTCATCCGCGGTCGTATCCGATCGGAAGAGAGAAATCCTGTCAATCGGGTTTTGATAAAAGCTTACAAACCTTTCATCAATACAGTGCTGAACAAACCCAAAAGCGTGCTTGGTATTGCATTGCTGGTGATACTGATGACGATCTGGCCGGTAATGAACATCGGTTCGGAATTCATGCCGGATCTGGACGAAGGGGATCTGATGTACATGCCGACAACGTTCCCCGGGCTTTCCATCGGCAAGGCGCAGGAGCTGTTACAACAGACTGACAAACTGATCATGAGCGTGCCGGAGGTCAAGCGGGTCTTCGGCAAGATCGGACGGGCCGAAACCGCCACCGATCCGGCGCCATTGACCATGATCGAAACCACCATCCAGCTCAAGCCCCGCAGTGAGTGGCGCGAAGGCATGACCACTGAAAAACTCAAGCAGGAGTTAAACGACCGGGTACAATTCCCCGGGTTGACCAACTCCTGGGTAATGCCGATCAAAACCCGGATCGACATGCTGGCGACCGGGATCAAGACGCCGGTAGGTGTCAAGGTCTCGGGTCCCGATCTGAATGTGATCCAGGATCTTGGCCAGCAGGTCGAGGAGGCAGTCATGAAGGTGCCGGGGACGGTCTCGGCCTATTCGGAACGCACGGTCGGCGGACGCTATATCACGGTGGATATCGACCGCAAGGCGGCTTCTCGGGTTGGTCTGAATATCGTCGATGTACAAAACGTGGTGAGCACGGCGATTGGTGGAATGCAGATCGACCAGACAGTGGAAGGACTGGAACGGTACCCCATCAATTTGCGCTATCCGCAGGAGGTTCGCGAGTCGGTCGACAAGCTGCGCGATCTGCCCTTGATTACCAAACAGGGTGCAAGGATCCCACTGTCTGAAGTTTCGGATATCAGGGTTGAAAAGGGTCCGGCTATGATAAAAAGTGAAAACGCACGACCCAATGGCTGGACCTTTGTTGATATCAAAGATCGGGACCTGGGCTCCTATGTTGAAGAGGCCCGGCGCGTTGTTAATCAGGAGATCGACCTGCCGTCCGGATACTCCCTTGATTGGTCAGGTCAGTATGAGTATATGGTTCGGGCCAAGGAGCGTCTGAAGGTCGTAGTACCGCTGACACTGGTGATTATCGTGCTCCTGTTATATCTCAACTTCCGAAATATTGTCGAAGTGATGATTATCATGGGGACCCTGCCGATGGCACTGGTGGGCGGTTACTGGCTACTTTACGTTCTTGGCTACAATATGTCGGTGGCTGTCGGTGTCGGCTTTATTGCCCTGGCCGGGGTGGCCGTGGAGATTGGTGTGGTAATGCTGGTCTACCTTAATCAGGCTTATCGCAGTCATATTTCGTACAAAGAACGCGTGCATGTACCGACTATGGAAGAACTCAAGCAGGCCGTGACCGATGGCGCCCTGTTACGAGTCCGACCTATCATTATGACTGTTGCGGCAATCACCGGCGGTCTGCTCCCGATCATGCTGGGTGGCGGCACCGGCTCGGAGGTGATGCGCCGCATTGCCGCGCCGATGGTCGGCGGTATGATCAGCGCTACCATTTTGACATTGGTCGTGATTCCGGCTGTTTATTTTCTGTGGAAGCAATATGAAGTCAAGCGTTGTATTGAACAAGGTAAAATACCGGGGGATTAAGATGCCAGCGATATACACCATTGTGGTGCTTGGTATTGTTGTCAGTCTGGGACTGGCCGGGTGCGATAACTCGGCCAGTTCCAACAGCCAACCGCAAGCCACCCAATCTGCCTCAACGGAAGCCGATATACCGCCACGTAATCAGGATATGCAGCAGATTCTGCGAGGCGGGCGTATCTATCAGCAAAACTGTGCCACCTGTCACGGCAAGCTGGCACAGGGTGCAGAGAACTGGCGGCAGCGCGACGAGGAGGGTAAATTCCCGCCACCGCCGCTGGATGGGTCGGCGCACACCTGGCATCATCCGACCGCCCAACTGATCGAGGTTATTAAAAACGGCACCCTGGACCGGGGAGGGAATATGCCGGCCTGGAAAGATCAGCTCAGCGAACAGGATATTGTCGATGTGCTGGCCTGGATCAAGGCGCAATGGCCCGATGAGATCTATGCCCGATGGTATCGCAATGATCAACGAGCGAAAAACAGATAGGCAAAAAGGGGCATAGGATGCAGGGTGAAGTGGCGGCGGGTGGTTGTTCGGTCACGGGGGCTTCGGTATCCTGATCTGGAACGTCGTGCTTTTGGCCCTCGTCTGGTTGATATACCAGATACCAGGTCCTGGGAACTAGTTACTAGAACCTGTTTGTTGATAGCAATTTCTGTGTTGTCAGGCACAACTGGCGACGCTGAGAATATTTTTACAGAAGGAGAGGATTATGTACGGATTTAACACCAAGGTTTCAGGCGGTTTTGATGAGGCGGTTGAGAAAGTCACCGAAGCACTGAAAGAAGAGGGTTTCGGCGTATTGACCGAGATTGATGTCAAGGCGGTCATGAAAAAGAAACTGGATATTGATAAAAAACCCTACAAGATACTCGGTGCCTGTAATCCGGAACTGGCCAACCAGGCCCTGACCGCCGAATCGGATATCGGTTTGTTATTGCCCTGCAACGTAGTCGTGCGCGAGGAAGAGGATGAGTCGATCACGGTGGCGTTCATGGACCCGCAGGCGGTGCTGGATCTGGTGCAACAACCGGGTATTCATGAGCTGGCCGGGGAGGTCAAGGCACGACTGGAACGGGTACGGGATAGCATCGCCTCCTGAAGAATAAATACTTAGTACTTAGTACTTAGTACTTAGTACTTAGTGCTGAGTGTGTAGGGTGCGTTCTACGCACCAGTAATCCGCCGGCGAAAAATCGTTGCATGGGAGTACTCTGTGGTGCGTGGCTCATTCCCGTCATCGTAATTTATATTCCATTGTATAGTTAAAGGTTCTGTCCGACAGGGATGCCGGCGGTGCCGGGAGGGGTTGTGCTTTGCGGGCGGCCTGGATGGCCGCCTCGCAAAATAACTCATTGCCTTCAAGACATTCGATGTCGCGTATCTGACCGTCGGTGGCGATCATCAGGCGGATCGCGGCCCGACCCTCCAGTTGACGCCGGCGTGCCATAAAGGGGTAATGCTTGTATTGCTCCAGATGACGCAGAAGGCGGCTCTGGTAGGATTCGTCGGCTGATATTCCGCTGCGGACATCCCCGCGCTGTCTTCGTTGCTGTTCCATCTCTTGCGGACGTGCCTCTTTAAATAGCTTCGTGGGTTTTTCTTCCGCGGGCACCTCGTCGTCTGGTTTTGTGGGCGTATCCGGTTTTGCGAGAGTTTCCGTTACCGGAGATGGTTTTGTTTGTTGTTTTTCCTGTTTCGTCTTCGGTTTGGCCGGGTTTTTTGCTAACGGTTCGGACCGGAGTCGGGGGGCCACTACCGGATTCAAGCGGATGTTCAGTCGAGTATTGACCTCCGTCTGATGATGTCCCGGCGAGAGCGTGCCGGGCTGAATCATTACCCCGATGTGCAATCCGATTGAGAGCAGCAGCGTCAGTTTAAAGGCAGGGGTAAGTTGCGTCATGAAAGGCGGAATCAGTTCGGTGGCTTTTTGGCTTGGGTCGATGAAAGCAAACTTTAACGTAATATCATTCCGGCTCCAATGCGGACTTTAGAATGACCAGTAAGCTATGTATTTTACAACGGAGTGATGAATCGACTGTCCTGATACAGGGTGTCTGATAACAGACAGTTTCAAGTTTATTTCTCATGCAAGTCGTTGTTTTGTCGTGACCAGCTCGTGGCACGACATTTGCCTCCCTGATGGTTTTGACGGTTTTTTCAACGGGGAGCAAGCAGTATGCAACGCAGTTACTCTATTTTGTCCGGCATGATATTGGGCTGGTCGATCATCGGCGGTGTTCAGGCGGAGTCGACTTCGATTATTGACGTCGAAGCGGATCGCCATGCTGGATCGGGACAGATGACACAACAGTCGCAGAGTACCGAGCAGGCTCCTCCCGCTGACGGGGGAGAATGGTTGAGGGCTCTGCCGGGTGTTGGTGGTGTCAAGATGGGGGCGCATGGCGTCGATCCGGTCATTCGGGGTCAAAAACAGAATCAACTGAATGTATTGCTCGATGGTGCCTATGTCTTTGGTGGCTGTCCCAATCGTATGGATCCCCCCTCTTCCTACGCCGGTCCGGCAACTTACGATCAGTTGACCGTGATCCGGGGTGTGCAAAGTCTGCTCTATGGCAGCGGCGGTTCCGGAGGAACCGTATTGTTCGAAAGAACGGAACCGGTGTTTACGGAGGATAAAAATTATCGTGTTGAGTTGGGGGCAAACTATGCTTCCAATGGTGATGCGAAAGGCGCGCATGCTGATGTTGCTACCGGCGGTGAATCAGGGTTCGTCCGTGCAATTGTGGATACCAGCTCTGCCAATAGCTATGAGGATGGCGACGGGAACAAGGTACGCTCCGGTTATGACGAGACGGGTGGCGTTCTGGATCTGGGTTATCGTCCCGATGCAGACAGCAAGTTGTCACTCAGTCTGGAGGCAAGCCGGGGTGAAGATATCGAATATGCCGGTGCCAACATGGATGCACCGATCAGCGATCATGACCTGATTAAACTGGGGTACGAAAGCCGTACCGGATCGGGACGGTTCAGCGGCTTTGACGCCGAGCTGTACAGCTCGGCGGTGGAGCATGTGATGGATAACTATTCCCTGCGCACCAACAATAATATGTGGATGCGGGTGCCGTCAGAATCGGATACCACAGGCGGCCGAATCGAGGGGGATTTGCTTCTGGGGAAGGGGCTGTTGACGTTAGGTCTGGATGTGATGAAAAACGACCGCGATGCGACCCGTTACGGTGGTCCCGCCGGCAACGAACCGACAATGATCAACTCTTATATGTGGCCAGGGGTCAGTATCGAGCAGTGGGGGATGGTGGCCGAATATGCCGCCGAGTTGACGCCGGACAAGCGTTATACAGCAGGGTTGCGTATTGATCAGGTGGACGCCTCGGCCAGCAAGGCCGATCTGGAACCGGCGGCGACCTGGGGTGACAGTCCGAATACGCTCTACAGCGATTATTATGGCAAGACGGCGACACCGAGTGATGAAACCAATGTCGGCGCGTTGTTGCGCTATGAGCAGGATCTGGCTGACCAGCCTGTTACCCTGTTCACCGGATTGAGCCGCACCGTGCGTACTGCCGATGCCACCGAGCGCTTCATGGCCTCTGATAACATGACCGCCAGTTCTATCTGGGTCGGCAACCCCGACCTGGAACCCGAGGCACATCATCAGATCGATGCGGGCCTGGATTATCAGGGAGAACGAAGCCGCGGTTCACTGACGATTTACTATGATCGGGTCAACGATTACATCCTGCGGGACCGGGCCCGTGGCCAGGATGGTGTGTTGCGCTCGGATCTGGCAACGGTTTATCGGAATGTGGATGCCGAGCTGTACGGGGTCGATCTGGAAGGATCACATCAGTGGAGTAATCGCTGGTCCAGTGATTTGAGTATTGCCTATGTCCGGGCCACCAACACCACCGAGTCACGACCCATTGCCCAGACGCCGCCGCTGGAAGGCACGCTCAGTCTGGAATACCGCAAAACTGACTGGAGACTGGGTGCAGAGCTACGCGCCGTCGCCGAACAGAGTCGGGTGGAGGATGACATTAACACGGACAGCGGTCTGGACGCGGGTCAGACAGCCGGGTTCACCGTCTATAACCTGTACGGCACTTACCGGCTCAACAAACAGAGCAAGATCAACTTCGGTGTGGATAACGTTACCGACAAGACCTACGCCGAACATCTGAACAAGCCCAGTGCCTTCGACACCACCGTGGTCCAGGTCAACGAGCCGGGACGATCATACTGGGCCAAAGTCAACGTCGTATTTTGAAGAGATAACCACCAAGACGCCAAGACACCAAGTAAAAATTAATTATATAAAAGCCTGGTGTTCTGGTGTCTTGGTGGTGAGCACTTTTATTTTGTTGCGTATTTTTATGAGGCAGGCCAGAGACGTAGGTCAGGTTGCGCACAGCGCTACCTGACATTCCCCATATCGGCAGGGGTGTCACGCCGGCAACGCCGGCGTGACCTGCAGGGTTAGTCAGAGTATAAAGTGGGGATGAGTTTGGAGCAGTCGTTTAGATTCGCCAGTAACCATTTGAACCACGAAGACTCGAAGTCACGAAATGTTTAAATATTTATTTTCTTGGTGTCTTCGCGTCTTGGTGGTGAGCGCTTTTACTCAATGGCGTATTTTTTTATACGGTAGATCAGCGCGCTGCGGGTGATGCCGAGCAGCCGGGCGGCTTTGCTCTGGTTGCCGGTGACGCGCTCCAGTGCCTGGCGAATCATGCTCGCTTCCAGGTCATCAAGCTGTACGCCCGTACCGGGCAGTTGCAGTGAATCCTCCTGACCGGGACTGACGGGACGGACAATCTCCGCCGGGAGGTTGCCGGCATCGAGGCTCTTGCCGGGCAGCAGCACTAACATGCGCTCGCAGAAGTTACGCAGTTCGCGCACGTTGCCGGGCCAGGTGTAAGCCTGCAGGGCCTCAATGGCGGCAGTGGTATAACGGGGCGCATCCAGGCGATGGTAGATCGCCAGGCGTGCTGTCAGCTTGCCCAGCAGCAGTTCGATATCGGAAAAACGTTCGCGCAACGGTGGCAGATGCAGCGGTACCACGTTCAGGCGGTAATAGAGATCTTCACGGAACAGACCTTCCTTCACCAGCGTATACAGATCCCGGTTACTGGCGGCAATGATTCGCACATCCACCTTTTCTGTCGTGGTCTGACCCAGCGGCTGGATCTCGCCCGATTCGAGAAAACGCAGGAGCTTGACCTGTACCGGCAGGGGCAGTTCGGCAACCTCATCCAGAAACAGGGTGCCGCCGTCGGCGGCCTTGAGCTTGCCCGGCTGATCCTGATGGGCATCGGTGAATGCGCCGCGCCGGTAACCGAACAGTTCGGTCTCGACCAGGTTATCGGGCAGGGCAGCGCAATTAATATTGATCATCGGCGTGCGGTTGCGCGAGCTCGTCTGGTGCATGGCCTGCGCCAACAGCTCCTTGCCGGTACCGGTTTCGCCGCTGATCAGGGTGGTGACCTCGGTGGCGGCGATTAACTGTGCCGAGCGCAGGGTGGCAAGAAAGGCCGGAGCCTGGCCCAGTAGATGTGTGAATGCGTCATTCATGGCAAATTTCCCACAGCAACATGTTGATGACCGTGCGCCCAGGTCAGATAAAAGCTTATGATAGCCAATACTATCAACAGTAAGCCCACGCCGATTTTGACCTGGGTCAAGCGGGACAGCCTTGCTATCCATCCGGTTAATATACCGGCGGTCATTACCGAAGGCAAAGTCCCGAGACCGAAACTCAACATGAACAGCGCACCGTAACCGGCGTTACCACTGGTACCCGAGATAATCAGTGCGGAATAAACCAGTCCGCAGGGCAACCAGCCCCAGATCAGGCCGAACAGCCAGGCATGCCAGGGGGAGCGCACCGGAATCAGTTTCTGCCCCCAGGGTTGCAGGCGGCTCCACAGCGGCTTACCCAGATGCTCGACCATGGCAAAACGGGGGAACCAGTCGGCCAGATAGAGACCGATACCGACCATTATGGCGCTGGCGATACCTTGCAGGATCAGGTGCCCGGCATCGGGACTGAGGATATTGAACAGGCTGTCACCCAGCCAGCCCAGCAGGGCACCGGCGGCCGTATAGCTGGTGATACGGCCGAAGTTATAAGCAAAAATGTAGCGCAACAGCTGCCAGCGATGTTCACGGATCGACGGCGGCAGGCTGAAAGTCAACGCGCCAATGATCCCGCCACACATTCCCAGGCAATGCAGACTGCTGAACAGCCCGACGATAAAGGCACTGACCAGGGTAATGTCCATTTAAATCAACGCTCGCCCAGGAAATAAAGCCGCATCATAACATTACTCGACTGCCGCTACCTGTCGGGAGTCGGGAGTCGGAAATCGGAAATCGGAAATCGGAAATCGGAAATCGGAAATCGGAACTCAGCACTCCGTCAGTTCCGGGTGCATCGCCTGCAAAACATACTGCAGCGTCTGCCGGGACTCATCGGTCAGGTCATCCCCTTCGCCGGGGTCCAGATCCAGCATGTCCCAGATACGGGTATCGACAGGCAGATCGGCATTCGGGCTGATAGGAGCTTCAATGGTGTTACCGATGGCGTTGGCCAGATACACGATAGCGGATTGTCGGATGTCGTGTTTCGCCAGGGCGGGTTGATGATGAAGGGCTACCGCTTCGATCACCGCTTCGGGCATGCGCCATTGGTGCAGCAAGAGGGCGCCAACTTCGGCATGGTCCGCACCGAAGAGATCCCGCTCAATGTGGCACAGCCTGTTCTCACCCTGACGGGCCCGGGCCAGAACCTCGCGGGATTTTTCTGGTCCCAGTAAATACATCACCAGTTTACCCATATCGTGGAGCAGACCGGCGATAAACAGGCGCTCGGTATTCGCGATCTGCATGCGTTCGCCCACAGTCCGGGCGGCACTGGCCACGGCGAGGCTGTGGCGCCAGAATTGTTCTGGGGTGACCACGCCTTCGGGGAACTGGTTGTATTGTCTGATCAGGGCCGTGGCCATGACAATGTCTCTCAACCCGTGCGGGCCGACAAGGGTGATGGCCGTGGAAATATCGTCAATCTGTGGTGGCAAGTTATAAAAGGGACTGTTGACGATTTTCAGGATACGGTTTGTCAGTGTGGTATCTTGCTGAAGTATTCCGGCGATATCCGCGGTACTGCAGGCGAGATCGTTGATCATCGTGTTAAGACGCGCGACGATGCCGGGCAGAGTAATCTCTTCCAGGCGGTCATAAAGCCGGGGGTCGATAGCGGGCGCCATGCTGCCGGGGAGTATCCTGTCATTAGTCGATGTGAGCGGGTCCGGATCAGCGTGATCCGTCGCGGTCGATTATAAGGGGGATCCACGCTGTGATAATGAGGCCATTGTGTGAATACTTTCACGTTTTCAAAGTATGGGTTTGAGTCGGGGCAAGTGGCCCGGTCATTCGGCTCCTGAATTAATCAAGAGGTATTGGCGATGAGTGCGACCCGACTCTCCATCAGTGGTATGAGCTGCGCCGGTTGCGTGACCAGTGTTGAGCAGGCGCTGCAGGCGGTGCCCGGCGTCGAGCAGGCGGCGGTGAATTTCGCCGAACACACTGCCACGGTCGAGGGCGATGTAAGCGCTGACAAACTGGTAGAGGCTGTCAAACAGGCCGGTTACGACGCCGCCGAGATGAAAGGGCAGAATGCCGAGGCCGACAAGGAGGCGGCGGAGATGGCCCACTACCGCCGCCTGCTGCGCAAGACCGCGGTGGCGGGGCTGCTCGGGGTGCCACTGGTGATCGGCGACATGGGCGGGCTGTTGCCGGCGCTGAATACCAAGCTGGGCCAGCCGATCTGGCTGCTGCTGGGGCTGCTCACCCTGGGGGTGCTGATCTACGCCGGGGGCCATTTCTTCACCGGTGCCTGGAAGGCCTTTCGGGTCCACAACGCCAATATGGATACCCTGATCGCGCTGGGTACCGGCTCTGCCTGGGTCTATTCCATGGTGGTGGTGCTGTTCCCCGAGACGGTCCCGACCCTGGCTCAGCACGCCTATTTCGAGGCGGCAGTGGTGATCATCGCCCTGGTCAATCTGGGCGGGGCGCTGGAGATGCGCGCCCGGGGCAAGACCTCCGAGGCGATCCGTCGGCTCATTGGCCTGCAGCCGCGGACCGCGCGGGTGGTGCGCGAGGGCAAGGAACAGGACGTGCCCATCGACGAGGTTGGTCTGGGCGAGACCCTGCGCATCCGCCCCGGCGAGCGGATCCCGGTGGACGGTGACATGATCGACGGCCACTCCAGTGTCGACGAATCGATGCTCACCGGTGAGCCATTGCCAGTAGCCAAGCAGGTGGGCGACGAAGTGGTCGCCGGCACCATCAACGTCAGCGGCACCTTCCTGTTCCAGTCCAAACGCATCGGCGCCGACACGGTGCTGGCGCAGATCATCGAGATGGTGCGCCGCGCCCAGTCGAGCAAACCGGCCATTGGCCGGCTGGTGGACAAGGTCGCGGGGGTGTTCGTGCCGGCGGTGCTGCTGGTCGCGGTGGCCACGTTCCTGATCTGGTATAACCTGGGAGGACCGGTATTGCTCAGCCATGCCATCGTCGCGACCGTGACGGTGCTGATCATCGCCTGTCCCTGTGCGCTGGGGCTGGCCACCCCCATCTCCATCATGGTCGGGGTCGGCAAGGCCGCTGAACACGGCATCCTGATCCGTAACGGCGAGGCCCTGCAGCAGGCAGGCAAGCTGGAGGCGATCGTGCTGGACAAGACCGGTACCGTGACCGTCGGGCGTCCGACCGTGACCCATCTGGTGCCGGCGCCCGATTACAGCGAGGAACAGCTGCTGCAACTGGCCGCCAGCCTGGAGCAGGGCTCCGAACACCCGCTGGCCCACGCCATTGTCGAGGCGGCAAAACAGCGCGAGATCACCCTCTCCGAGATCCAGCAGTTCGAGGCGATCACCGGCCAGGGGGTGAGCGCCCGGCTCGATGGTGAGCCGGGCTATCTGGGCAACGCCCGCCTGATGCAGCGCCAGGGCATCGATATCGGCGAACTGGAGGGCCAGGCGCAACAGCTGGCCGGGCAGGCACAAACGCCCATGTACCTGGCCCGGGGTCAGCGGCTGGTCGGCATCGTGGCGGTGGCCGATCCGATCAAGGCGGACTCGAGTGCAGCGATCCGGCGCCTGCAACAGCTGGGGCTGAAGGTGATCATGCTCACCGGCGACAGCGAGGCGACGGCGCAGGCGGTGGCCCACCAGGTCGGGATCGACGCGGTGATCGCCGAAGTCCTGCCGCAGGACAAGAACCGGCATATCGAACAACTGCAGCAACAGGGGCAGATCGTGGCCATGGTGGGCGATGGCATTAACGATGCGCCGGCACTGGCCCAGGCCGATGTCGGTTTCGCCATCGGCAGCGGCACCGACGTGGCCATCGAGAGCGCCGACGTCACCCTGATGCGCGGCTCACTGCATGGGGTGGCCGACGCCATCGCCATCTCCCACGCTACCCTGCGTAACATCAAGCAGAACCTGTTCGGCGCGTTTGTCTATAACAGCCTGGGCATCCCGGTGGCCGCCGGGATTCTCTATCCGTTGATGGGGGTCATGCTGAATCCAATGATCGCCGGCGCCGCCATGGCCATGTCCTCGGTGACCGTGGTGAGTAACGCCAACCGCCTGCGCTGGTTTAAATCGGGAGCCCAATCATGATCTGGCTGGTTAATCTTCTGGGGCTGGTTCTGATGCTGGCCATTGTCTGGTGGTTCTGGCTGGCCAAACCCGCCAGCGTGCAACGCCGCGCTGACAGCGACAGCGTCGATATCCTGGTGGACGACGGCGTCTACACCCCCTCGCGCATTGAAGTCCCCGCCAACCAGCCGATCACCCTGCGCTTTTTACGCAAGGACCCCAGCCCCTGTGCCGAACAGGTGATCTTTTCCGATTTCAACATCAGCGCCGAACTGCCGGTGGATCAATACAAAGAGATCACCCTCACGCCACAGGAAAAAGGCGAATACGACTTCACCTGCCAGATGCAAATGTACCGTGGTACGCTCGTCGTCACATGACGACGAAGGGCCGAGTGACGAGGGACGAGTGACGAGGAAAAAACATTTTGTCTGTAGGAGCGCTCCGTCGTGACAGGGATAGGGTGCGTTCCACGCACCGTCACCCTGGAATCGTGATCAGGTCGTGAAGTATGGG
Source organism: Thiohalophilus thiocyanatoxydans (assembly GCF_004366735.1). Lineage (GTDB taxonomy): Bacteria > Pseudomonadota > Gammaproteobacteria > UBA6429 > Thiohalophilaceae > Thiohalophilus > Thiohalophilus thiocyanatoxydans. The sequence continues at coordinate 645,965 of NZ_SOQX01000001.1, forward strand.
AAAGTGAACCACTAAGACGCGAAGACACGAAGAAGAATATTATTTTATAACTTCGAGACTTCGAGACTTCGAGACTTCGTGTCTTCGTGGTTAAAATGCTTACAGGGGCAGCAGAAAATAGGGGTAGGGTGCGTACTATGTACCATCATCTCGGGATCGAGAAGGGGTCGTGAAATAAGGAAAGAGCAAACCACGAAGACACGAAGAATATTATTTTATAACTTCGAGACTTCGTGGTTAAAATATTGATACAAGCACAACAGAAAATGAGTATGTTTCAGAAAAAATATTATTTGTTGGGGCATTTCCCCTCGTCCCTCGTCACTCGTCCCTCGGCCCTGTTCTTATGAGCTGGTGGGGCAAGGTTGTCGGCGGGGCGTTCGGCTTTATGCTGGGCGGGCCCCTGGGTGCGCTGCTGGGCGGGGTGCTCGGTCATCAATTTGATCGCGGCCTGAACTTGCAGAAACAACTCGGTGGCCCGTCTCGCCCGGGTGAGCAGGAGCGGGTGCAGATGGCCTTTTTCACCGCGCTGTTCTCCACCATGGGGTACGTGGCCAAGGCCGACGGGCGGGTGAGTGAAGACGAGATCGCGATGGCCCGCGGGGTGATGCACCAGATGCGTCTTGATGAGCAGCAAAAACGCGCTGCCATCGAACTGTTTAATCAGGGGAAACAGCCCGATTTTGATCTCGATGCGGTACTGGAGCAGTTCCGCCAGGAGACACGGCGCCGGCGCACCCTGCTGCAAATGTTTCTGGAGGTCCTGACCCATGCCGCCTATGCCGACGGTGTCATGCATCCCAGGGAGCAGAATGTGCTGCGCCATATTGCCCAGCGGCTGGGCTTCAGTGCGGCGCAATTCGAACAGTTACTCGGGATGGTCCAGGCCCAGCGGCAGTTCCATCAGCAACATACCGGCGCCGGCGCGGGTCGCGGGCCGAGCGGCCGGCCGACGGCCGATCAGTTAAAGCAGGCGTATGAACTGCTGGGCGTGAGTGAAGAGGCCAGCGATGCCGAGATCAAAAAGGCCTATCGGCGCCAGATGAACCAGCACCACCCGGACAAACTGGTGTCCCGGGGCATGCCCGAGGAGATGATCAAGATGGCCAACGAAAAGGCCCAGGAGATTAAAGAAGCCCACGAACTGATCAAAAAATCACGTGAAAGTTAAAAAGCCGGCATATCGTTTTGACATAAAAGCACACCACCAAGACACCAAGGCACAAAGAAAATAATAGTTGAATACGTCGGGCATCGAATCTTAGTGGTTAATATCGTTCAGGCAAACCAGCGGTCAGGGTGCAATCCGCGCAACGTCACATCGGAATAGAGTGCGGTGTGAGGTAGGGAAAAGACAAACAAACCACGAAGTCACGAAGTTTTTATTATTAATTTTTACTTGGTGTCTTTGTGTCTTGGTGGTTAAGCTTTTTCAGAGAGTAGGGTGCGTTTCACGCACCGTCACTTCGGAATAGAGTGTGGTCGTAAAGCAAGGACGGCAGTTGACGAAGAGACCAATACACGAAGAACGAGTTAACAATAAAACCTTCGTGTCCTGGTGTCTTCGTGGTTAAGCTTTTGATGTTTCTCGTTCAGCCGAAGTAGCGCCCGCCACTGGCAATGGCCACGGTAATCACCCCCAGCAGGGTATTGAGTCCCACCAGCATCCGGATCTGCCCGAGTTTCTGGCCGCCGGTCGGCCAGTCTTGCAGCAAGACTGCCTGTTTCAGGCGTCGATAAGGCGCAAAGAAGACATGCAGGTAGATCAGGATCATGATAATGCCGATGCCGTTCATCAGGTGGATATAGATCGGGGCGTTGGCAAATCCGCCGAACAGGCTAAACAGCATCCAGTAACCGGTCAGCGGCAACAGGATGACACTGGCCCAGACCCAGGGGAAGAACTTGCCGAAGGTGCCGACCCAGAGTGTCAATCGCACTGGGGGCTCAAGCTGCGTGGCGGCTACAGGGCGCAGGCATACATAGGCAAAAAACATTCCGCCCACCCAGATGACGGCGGAGAGCAAGTGCAGGGCAATCAAGAGACTGTTCATATTCATAAAACGATTCCTTGGGTTTTTATTATTTCAGCGCAGATACGCCGCAAAGCGCGCACTGCCGGCCCTGGCGACGTGTGCAGGGGGCTTTTCCCGAGACCTTGTTCAGCTCATACTAATTAATAAGGTGTCATACAACGTCGGCGCCGTAATACCTTGTATTTTAAAGGGTTTATAGGCCTGTGTCGGCGGCGACCGCTGGCAAAACCAGCCCATATGTTGCCACAAAATGCTGAAAAATCCGAACTGATCAGGTAAAGTCTGCGGTTCATTTTTCCAGCCGGCCGCGCCACGGGCGCGGCCGGCGATATTTTAAATATTATCAAGCGAAGAGGCGAACCCATGGCCGATTATAAAATTGCCCCGTCCATCCTGTCCGCGGACTTTGCCCGCCTGGGCGAGGAAGTGGTCAACGTACTGAATTCGGGTGCCGACATTGTCCATTTTGATGTGATGGACAACCATTATGTCCCCAACCTGACCATCGGGCCGCTGGTCTGCGAAGCCCTGCGCAAGCATGGCGTGACCGCGCCTATCGACGTGCACTTGATGGTCAAGCCGGTGGATCGGATTATTCCCGACTTTGCCGAGGCCGGCGCCACCTACATCACCTTCCACCCGGAAGCCTCCGACCATATCGATCGCTCCCTGCAGCTGGTGCGCGACAGCGGCTGCAAATCCGGGCTGGTGTTCAACCCGGCCACCCCGCTGGATTACCTCAAGCATGTCATGGACAAGGTCGACATGATTTTGCTGATGTCGGTCAATCCCGGCTTCGGCGGCCAGTCCTTCATCCCCGGCACCCTCGACAAACTGCGCGAAGCACGCAAACTGATCGACGAATCCGGTTATGACATCCAGCTGGAAGTCGATGGCGGCGTCAAAGCCGACAATATCCGCGAAATCGCGGAAGCGGGCGCGGATACCTTTGTCTCCGGCTCGGCAATTTTCGGCAAGGGCCAGGACAGCGATCCCAACGGTTATGATTCCATCATCAAACAGATGCGGGAAGAACTGGCCAAGGCGGGTTAACCATAGGGCGGGAAAGTAACGCGGAGTTCGCGGAGCCGCGGAGACGCAGAGCAATGAATTGTTTCGGTTTTGATCGGCAAGCATATTGTCTTCTCCGCGCCTCTGCGACTCCGCGTCCTCTGCGTTTTAATGCAGGAATCTGAAATGCTGAAAAAACCGGAAATGATCTTGATCGATGTGGACGGCACGCTGGTGGACAGTGTGCCGGATCTTGCTTATTGCGCGAATGAGATGATGAAACGGCTGGGCATGCCGGAACCCGGCGAGCCGAAGGTCCGTGAATGGGTCGGTAATGGTGTTGAGCGTCTTGTTCGCCGGACGCTGATCGGCCAGCTCGACGGCGAACCGGACGATGCACTGTTCGATAAGGCCTATCCAGTTTATCTGGAGTTGTATGCCGAGAACACCAGCAAGCGCAGCAAGCCGTATCCGGGCGTCAAGGAAGGGCTGGAGTATCTCAAACAGGCGGGTTACCGGCTGGGGTGCGTGACCAACAAGGCGGAACAGTTTACCGTTCCGCTGCTCAAGGCGTTCGGTCTGTACGATTATTTCGAGATCGTGGTCAGCGGCGACACCTTGCCGAAGAAGAAACCCGATCCCCAGCCGTTGCTGCACGTAGCCGAGTTTTTCGGCGTCGAGCCGTCGCAGGCACTGATGATTGGCGATTCGGTCAGCGATGTGACCGCCGCGCGGGCCGCCGGGTTCCAGATCGTTTGTATGAGCTACGGCTACAACCACGGCGTGGATATCCGCGAGGCGAATCCCGACGCGGTGATCGACTCCATGGCCGAGCTGCCCGATTTACTCAAACAGGCGGCGCGCGGCGCGGCCTGAACGACAACTGTGACCTGAAGATGCCAAACCTGCTGAACAATACCTCTAACCGATGGCGCCACTGGTGAGGCGGTGACTCCGGTTTTTGGTATATGATGGCAACTCTTCAGGTGACAGTTTATGAACGAGACACAATTTCAGGCGTACGCCAATCAGGGCTATAACCGCGTCCCGCTGGTGCGGGAGGTGCTGGCCGATCTCGATACCCCCTTAAGTACCTATCTCAAGCTGGCCGACGGGCCCTACAGCTACCTGTTCGAATCGGTGCAGGGCGGCGAGAAATGGGGCCGTTATTCCATCATCGGCCTGCCCTGCCAGACGGTCCTGCGCATTCACGGCCACGATATTCGCCTCTACCACAACGGCGAGATCATCGAACAGGAACAGGCCAGCGATCCGCTGGCCTGGATCGAAGCCTTTTACGCCCGCTACCGGGTCCTCGAGGACGACCGGTTACCGCGCTTCAACGGCGGCCTGGTCGGTTATTTCGGCTATGACACGATCCGGTACATCGAGCCGCGGCTGGCAACGTGTCCCAACGACGACGCACTGCACCTGCCGGATATCCTGCTGATGGTCTCCGACGAGATCGTGGTGTTCGATAATCTCTCCGGTAAGCTCTATGTCGTGCTCTATGTCGATCCGGGGCAGAGCGGCGCCTATCAACAGGGACAGGCGCGGCTGGATCAGTTGATTGCCCGCTTGCAGGAAACCCCGCCCCGGCCGCCCAAGACGCGCTCGCTGAAGATCCATGAAGACGACTTTGTTTCCGGCTTCACGCAGCAGGGCTTCGAGTCGGCGGTGGAAAAGGCCAAGCAGTACATTGTGGACGGCGATGTGATGCAGGTCGTGCTGTCTCAACGCCTGTCGATCCCCTACGAGGCGCAGCCGCTGGATCTGTATCGCGCGCTGCGTAGTCTCAATCCCTCGCCCTACATGTTCTATCTGGATCTGGACGATTTTCACATCGTCGGCTCCTCGCCGGAGATCCTGGTGCGGGTGGAGGACGAGACTGTCACCGTACGTCCGATTGCCGGCACCCGCCCGCGCGGCAAGAGCGACGAACAGGATCGGGCCCTGGAAGCCGAACTGCTCGCCGATCCCAAGGAACGGGCCGAGCACCTGATGCTGATCGATCTGGGGCGCAACGATGTCGGCCGTATTGCCGAGACCGGCAGCGTTCAGGTGACCGAAAACATGGCTGTGGAGCGTTATTCCCACGTCATGCATATCGTCTCCAACGTCACCGGCAAGATCAAAGCCGGCATGTCCAACATGGACGTGCTGCGCGCCACCTTCCCGGCCGGCACCGTATCCGGCGCGCCCAAGATTCGCGCCATGGAGATCATCGACGAACTCGAACCGGTCAAGCGCGGCGTCTATGCCGGTGCGGTGGGCTACCTCTCCTGGTCCGGCAACATGGACACCGCCATCGCCATCCGCACTGCTGTGATCAAGGACAAACAACTGCACATCCAGGCCGGCGCCGGCATCGTCCACGACTCCGTTCCACGCAACGAATGGGACGAAACCATGAACAAAGGCCGCGCCATCTTCCGCGCCGTCGCCCTCGCCGAAGCCGGCCTGGACGGGGCGCACCGATAGGCTGGTATATTTAACGCGGAGGACGCAGAGTCGCGGAGGCGCAGAGGAATTAAATAATGCAAAGGAGTTGCATATGCACGAAAATGATCTCGCAGGAGAAATAATCGGTGCAGCGATAGAGGTACATCGGATACTTGGTCCGGGACTGCTGGAATCGGCATATCATGAATGCCTGAAACATGAATTACGGATTCGAGGTATCGGATATGAATCAGAGGTTCCAATTCCCCTGGTATACAAGGGGATCGTGGTTGACCAGGTTTATAGAGCTGACTTTATGGTAGATAACAAGGTGGTTGTCGAGCTGAAATCGCTAGAGGAAATTAAAGATATACATAAATCTCAGGTTCTAACCTATTTAAAGCTGACAGGCAGGAAACTGGGGTTGCTTATTAATTTCAGGACGTCATTGATCAAGAACGGTATATATCGTGTTGCAAATAAATTGTAGTTCTCCGCGTCTCCGCGCCTCCGCGTCCTCTGCGTTTTTCGCAGGGAGTATACTATGTTGCTGATGATAGATAATTACGACTCGTTTACCTACAACCTGGTCCAGTACTTCGGGGAACTGGGTGTGGAGGTGCAGGTTTATCGTAATGATCAAATTGCGCTGGACAGGATCGCCGAGTTGAAACCGGAGTACCTGGTGATATCGCCGGGCCCCTGCACGCCGAACGAGGCCGGGGTGTCGGTGGAGGCGATTCGCCGGTTTGCCGGCAAGTTGCCTATTCTTGGCGTTTGTCTCGGCCACCAGGCGATCGGTCAGGCCTTTGGCGGCAAGGTGGTGCATGCGGGCAGTATCATGCACGGCAAGACCTCGATGATCTATCATCATGATACCGGGGTATTTAAAGGTCTGGATAATCCCCTTGAAGCGACCCGCTACCATTCGCTGGTCGTCGATAAGGATTCGTTGCCCGATTGCCTGGAAGTCACCGCCTGGACCCGACAGGATAACCTCGAGTTGGACGAGATCATGGGCGTACGACACAAAGAGCTGGCCATCGAGGGGATCCAGTTTCACCCCGAGTCGATCCTGACCGAACACGGTCATGACATGCTGCGAAACTTTCTGGAGCAAAACCGAAGATAAATTTTACCGCAGAGATGCGAAGATATAATTTTGAATGTTGAATTTTTAATGATGAATTAAGGTCACGACTTTTAATTCAAAATTCAAAACTTAAAATTCAACATTAAGCGTTATTTTGCGTCCTCCGCACCCAAACAACGGGCATAAACGCCTTTGCGGTAAATATTAATTAAAAACGGGGCATAGAAATGGAGATGACAGAAGCGATCAAGGCGGTGACCGAAAACCGCGATCTGACCGGCGAGGAGATGACGCAGGTGATGCGCCTGATTATGACCGGCGAGGCGACGCCGGCGCAGATCGGCGGCTTCCTGGTGGGGCTGCGCATGAAAGGCGAGACGGTGGATGAGATTGCCGCTGCCGCCGGGGTGATGCGCGAGCTGGCCACGAGAGTCAGCGTCAAGGGTGAACATCTGGTGGATACCTGCGGGACCGGCGGCGATGCGGCCAGTACGTTTAATATCTCCACCGCCAGCGCCTTTGTGGTGGCGGCGGCCGGCGGCCAGGTGGCCAAGCACGGCAACCGCTCGGTTTCCAGCCAATGCGGCAGTGCCGATGTCCTCGAAGTCGCGGGCATCAATCTGGACCTGACACCCGATCAGGTGGCGCGCTGTGTCGAAGAGGTGGGCGTGGGGTTCATGTTTGCGCCCAAACATCACAGCGCGATGAAACACGCCATCGGTCCGCGCCGTGAGATGGGCGTACGCACCATCTTTAACGTACTCGGCCCGCTTACCAATCCGGCGGGCGCACCGTACCAGGTGTTGGGGGTCTTCTCCGCGCAGTTGCTGGTGCCGCTGGCGGAAGTGCTTAAAAAGCTGGGCAGTAAACATGTGCTGGTAGTGCATGCCGAGGACGGTATGGATGAGGTGAGCATCGGCGCACCAACCCACGTGGCGGAACTCAAGGATGGCGAGGTCAGCAGCTATACCATCACCCCGGAACAGTTCGAACTGCAGCGCGCGGAGGTGGCTACACTGAAAGTGGACACTGCCGAGGCGTCGCTGGAGGTAATCAAAAATCTGCTCAACAACCAGCCCGGTCCGGCCCGTGACATCGTCCTGCTCAACGCCGGGGCGGCGATCTACGCCGCCGATCTGGTGCCGAGTCTGGAAGCGGGCGTCAAACGCGCCGCCGAGGTCATCGCCGACGGCTCCGCTGCCGCCAAACTTGATGCCCTGGTCGAACTGTCCAGGTCGTTTTAAAAGAAAATATTTCACCGCAGAGGCGCAGAGAACACAGAGGTATAATTTTTAATGTTGAATTTTAAATCGTTAAGCCGGATATAATTCAAAATTCAACACGTTAAGCATTCTGATTTACTTAGTGTTCTCTGCGCCTCTGCGGTAAAAATTGAATTTTCAGGAACCTGTAATATCGTGACAGACACCCCCGACATTTTAAAAAAGATCATCGACCGCAAGCAGGAGGAAGTTGCCGAGCGCCAGCGGTTAACACCGTTCGTAGCACAACAGAATCGTGCTACCGAGGCACCGCCGGTGCGTGGTTTTGCGAAGGCGATCGAACAACGCCTGGCGGATAGCCTGCCGGCGGTGATCGCGGAGATCAAAAAAGCTTCACCCAGCAAGGGTGTGATGCGCGATCCGTTTGTCCCGGCCGACATCGCTCGCTCCTACGAGCAGGGCGGCGCTGCCTGTCTGTCGGTATTGACCGATATTGATTTTTTTCAGGGCAGTGATGAATTTCTGCAGCAGGCCCGTGAGGCCTGTGCCCTGCCGGTGTTGCGCAAGGATTTCATGATCGATCCATACCAGGTTCACGAGGCCCGCGCCATCGGTGCCGATTGTATTTTGCTGATCGTGGCCGTGCTTGACGATGCACAAATGCGTGAGCTGCACGATCTGGCGCGTCAGTCAGGGATGGATGTACTGGTGGAAGTGCATGATGCCGAAGAACTGCAGCGGGCCCTGGCACTCGAAACACCGTTGGTCGGGATCAATAACCGCGATCTGCGCACCTTTGAAACCCGGCTGGAAACAACACTCGAACTGCTGGCGTCGATTCCCGACGATCGTATCGTCGTCACCGAAAGCGGCATCCATACCCCCAACGACGTCAAGCGCCTGCGCGATAACGGCGTCCACACCTTCCTTGTCGGCGAAGCCTTCATGGTCGCCGACGATCCCGGCGCCAGGCTCAAGGATTTGTTTGAGTAGTAATTATACCGGGATTAACGCGGAGGGCGCGGAGTCGCAGAGGCGCGGAGAACACAAAGTAATGTTGAATGTTGAATTAAATATAGCTCTGCAATTCAAAACTTAAAATTCAAAATTATACCTCTGCGACTCCGCGCCTCCGCGACCTCCGCGTTACTTCCCAGAGAGCAGGAAAAGCGGCACTCAGCGGGTGCCGTAGACGACGATAGTCTTGCCCTTGACGTAGATCAGTCCCTGTTCTTCCATGGTTTTGAGGACACGGCCGACCATTTCGCGGGAGCAGCCGACGATGCGGCCGATTTCCTGGCGGGTGATGCGGATCTGCATGCCGTCGGGGTGGGTCATGGCATCGGGTTGTTTGCACAGGTCCAGCAGGGTGCGGGCGACGCGGCCGGTGACATCCATGAAGGCGAGGTCGCTGACCTTGCGACTGGTGTCGCGCAGGCGGGTGGCCATTTGCCGGGCCATGGCAAACAGGATGTCGGGTTGATCCTGGTACAGCTGGCGGAACTTGGCGTAGCTGATCTCCGCCACTTCGCAGGTGGTGCGGGCCCGGACCCAGGCACTGCGGTTGCGCTCCTCGTCGAACAGGCCCATCTCGCCAAAAAAGTCGCCCTTGTTGAGATAGGCGAGGACGATTTCGCGCCCCTCTTCATCCTCGATCAGGACAGAGACGGAGCCGTCGACGATGTAATACAGGACTTCCGAGTCGTCTTCCGCATAGATGATGACGCTCTTGGCCGGATACTGACGCCGGTGGCAGTGCTCGAGGAAACTATCCAGCGAGGGAATACCCGTATTCTCAACCTTGGCCTGAACCATGTTTTTCCTTAAATAGAGTTTGCTGACGTCGGTTGCCGCCTATGTTATACCAATAATGCCTATTTACAATAGACGGGGCGGTTCGCATCATTGAATTGAGAAAATCGTCACCCCGCTGGCGGGTCGCGATGGCAGCGAAATTGCGGCCTGCTTCAGTATAGGAATTTCGAGACCGGTTGCATAGTAAACCAATATAATTTGGAGGGATATAGACTGATGAAGGCGCGGATCAAGTGGGTTGAGGAGGCGACATTTGTCGGCGAGTCGGGCAGTGGCCACGCCGTGGTGATGGACGGGCCTCCGGAGCACGGTGGCCGAAATCTGGGGGTTCGTCCGATGGAAATGCTCTTGCTCGGTATGGGTGGTTGCACCAGTTTCGATGTGGTGAACATTCTGAAAAAATCGCGTCAGTCAATAACCGACTGTTATGCTGAGTTGTATGCCGAGCGCGCCGAATCCGAACCCAAGGTCTTCACCCACATACACGTGCACTTTGTCATCACCGGCAAGGATCTCAGCGACAAACACGTCAAACGGGCGGTGGAGCTGTCGGCGGAAAAATATTGTTCCGCCTCGATTATGCTTGCCAATGGTGGTGTCGAGATCAGCCACGATTATGAAGTAATCGAAACGAACGATTGAATACGCACGCCCACCCCGAATGGAAGCGAATGAAAGGAGCAATCATGCCGTCCACAAATGAAGGCGAAACAGTGCAGATCCCTGCGCCTGATCTGGCTCAGGTTGCCTTTTTCGTACAGCAGCCGGAAACCGAGATTTTGAGTGTCTGTCATGTCTGATTTTCCCGGTCTGCTGCATAGTTACTATCAGGCATGGTTCCGGTTTCATCCCGAGACAGCGGTGGATCTGGGGGTTCGCGGATTTGAGTCGCAACTGACACCGTTCGCCGATGACGATATCGGTGCGCTGAATACATTGAATGAAAAACTGATCGACAGTCTTGACGAGATCGAGACATCCAGACTGACCGCGGCCCAGGTCGTTGATCGTGATGTGATGTACGGCGCGGCGGTCATCGAGTTATCCGAGACAATCGAGCATGACTGGCGCTATTGTGACCCGGCCCGCTATCTGCCTGTCCATGCCATCTATCAGCTTACCCTGCACAATCTCAAGTTAAACAAACAGCATCTGAAAACCCGCCTGGAAGCGATACCCCGGTATCTGCGTAATGCCCAGGCCAATCTGCATAACGAACCCGAAGCGATTCCACCACTATGGCTGGAGGCCGCACACACTGAAGCGGTGCAGGGGGCGGAGTATCTGCGCAGCCTGCGCAAGCATCCGATCTTTTTACAGCATGCGCTGAACAGCGAGCTGGAACAGGCGGCACATGCCGTGGATGAATTTGCCCGGTTTATGGAGACGGCGCTGCAGCCCCATGCTGCCGGTGACTTTGCCTGTGGCAAGACACGCTTTGAACGGCTGTTGCAGCATCGTCACGCCTTGCCGGTTTCAGCAGAGCAGTTACATGCCCTGGGAGAACGTCTGTTCGAAGAGACCCTGGCCGCCCTGAAGCAGGTCACGTTCGAGCTGCAGGGCAATGACGATATTCAGCAACTGACCGACAGGATCCAGGCCCGCCATCCGACCGCCGAACAGCTGCAGGAAACATACCGGGAGAACATGCTGGCGGCAAAAGCGTTCGTCGAACAGCAGGATCTGATCAGCCTGCCGGAACCCGAATCGCTCAGGGTGATCGAGACACCGCCCTTCCTGCGCCACGAGATCCCGTTCGCGGCCTATCTGGAGCCGCCGTTCAACGATCCCGAACAGCAGGGGTACTATTATGTTACTCCGGTCGAGAATGCGGCGTCGCTGGGCGAGCACAACTTCGTCAGCCTGCAACACACCTGCGTCCACGAAGCGTGGCCGGGCCACCACCTGCAGTTTGTTACCGCCAACCGGGGCCGGCGCTCCAGCAGCTTGCCGCGGCTGGTGAATCCGTCTTCCACGTTGTATGAAGGCTGGGCGCTGTATTGTGAGCAGCTGATGCAGGAGCAGGGATTTCTCGACAGCCCGGAATCCCGGTTTATCCTGCTCAAGGATCGGCTGTGGCGGGCCCTGCGCATCATGCTGGATGTGGAGCTGCACACCCGGGGGCTGCCTGTCGAGCGCGCGGCCGAGCGCATGCAGCACTGGCTGGGCTTCACCCGCGCGCAGGCGATGGCCGATCTGGGCTGGTATACCCGCTCGCCGACGGTCCCCATGGGTTATGCCACCGGCTGGGCACTGATTAATGCGACCCGCGAGCGCCTGAGGCAACTGGAGAAACCGTTTCACCTGAAATCCTTCCACGATCGGCTGCTGGCCGAGGGCTCTATTGCCCTCTCGCACGGGATACGCGAGCAGTTCGGTCATCCCGTCTGGGAGAGCGTACAGCGTGATGTCTTTGCCCGGCGCGAGTCCGATTCGGCGGCATCGATCTGATTCCCCCCCTGTTCTGAGCGACTGATCGGTCCGGCGCGATGCCGGGGAGCGAGAAGCCTACTCATGGCCGGGGTAAAAAGACCTGACGCGCCCCGGCGGTTCGTTTAAAATGGCCGGCTTTCAGCGCCCGGCCACCAGGAGACCACCATGCAACGCCCCGCCGCCACCGCCGGATTACGTCATATCGCCCTGTTTGTTCGGGAATTTTCTGCCTGTGAGCAGTTTTATGTCGAGTTGCTGGGCATGAGTGTGGAATGGCGCCCGGACAGCAGCAATGTCTATCTCACCTCCGGTAACGATAATCTGGCGCTGCATCGCAGCGAAGACGAATTCAGCGGGCCGCAGCATCTCGATCACCTCGGTTTTATACTCGACTCCCCCGGGGCGGTGGACGAGTGGTATGAATTTTTACGCGCCAATAAGGTGGAGATGCGCACCCGGCCCAAGACCCACCGGGATGGGGCGCGCAGCTTTTATTGTTATGATCCCGATGGCAACGTTGTGCAGATGATCTATCACCCGCCACTGGCGAAAGTGCAATGAGAGGTAAGCTGTTGGATAAAAAACACAGCAGAAAGATTCGTCTGATGGGGTTTAATAACCTCACCAAGACCCTGAGTTTCAATATTTACGATGTCAACTATGCCGATACGGCCGATCAACAGGCGGCCTATATCGAGTATATCGATGAGGAGTACAATGCCGAGCGCCTGACCAATATACTCACCGAGGTCAGCAACATCATCGGCGCCAATGTCCTTAACGTGGCGCGTCAGGACTACGAGCCCATGGGGGCCAGCGTCACCATGCTGATCTCCGAAGAGCCGGTCATCCCCGAAGAGGATCTCGACACCAACGCCGCGCCGGGGCCCCTGCCCGAATCGGTGGTTGGCCATCTCGACAAGAGCCACATCACCGTGCATACCTATCCGGAAAGCCATCCGGATAACGGCATCAGCACCTTTCGCGCCGATATCGACGTCTCCACCTGCGGACGCATTTCACCCCTGCGCGCATTGAACTACCTGATTCACAGCTTCGAGTCGGATATCGTGATCATGGACTACCGCGTGCGCGGCTTCACCCGTGACGTGCGCGGCAAGAAGCATTACATCGATCACAAGATTAACTCGATCCAGAACTTCCTGGCCAAGGATACCAAGAACCTCTACCAGATGGTCGACGTCAACATGTACCAGGAAAACATCTTTCACACCAAGATGATCCTCAAGGAATTCGATCTGGACAACTACCTGTTCGACGTCAACGCCGGGGACCTGCCGGAAAACAAACGCAAACAGCTGCACCAGCGTCTGCAAAAAGAGATGCTGGAAATCTTCTACGCCCAGAATATGCCCAAACTTTCCAAGTAAGGGACGAGGTACGAGGGACGAGTGGCGAGGAAGATCAAAACCCGGGCTTCTCGATCGTAATTCCTATATAAATAAACTAACCACGAAGGCTCGAAGACACGAAGTTTTTAGTCTTTAATCCTTCGTGCCTTCGTGCCTTCGTGCCTTCGTGCCTTCGTGCCTTCGTGCCTTCGTGTCTTCGTGGTTAAGGGTTTCCTCGTTACTCGTCCCTCGTCACTCGGCCCTGTGTTTTAGTGGTAGGCCGGACATAGCAAAGCGGTGTCCGGCAACCCGGGAGATGCCCGATACCGCGTTGCTATATCGGGCCTACCTGCTTGTTCCAGTATAAATAAATCAACCACGAAGACGCGAAGTCACGAAGATTTTCAGTCTTTAATCCTTCGTGTCTTCGAGCCTTCGTGGTTAAGGTTTTACTCGTTACTCGTCCCTCGTCACTCGGCCCTGTGTTTTAGATCCAATAGGTGGTGCGGGTCATGATCTTCGAGGTGAGCTGCATGAGCTTTTTGACGGGGAAGGGGAGTTCGGCGCCGCCGGCCTGCAGGGCGGTGGTGGCGTGGTGGCCTTCGTCTTCTTTCATTTGCTCCAGGACGGCGCGGGATTTGGCGTCGCTTTCATCCAGTTGTTCAAGATGACTGTCGAGATGGCGCACCACCTGGTGTTCGGTTTCGGCAACGAAGCCGAGACTCCACTTGTCGCCGGCCAGCCCGGCCAGGGCGCCGATACTCACCGAGCCGGCATACCACAGGGGATTGAGATAACTCTTGTGGCCGCCGAGCCGGTTGATGCGCGATTCGCACCAGGCCAGATGATCGTTCTCCTCCAGCGCGGCACGCTCCATCTTCTCGCGGACATCCGGCAGCCGGGCAGTCAACGCCTGGCCCTGATACAACCCCTGGGCCGAGACCTCCCCGGCGTGATTAATACGCATCAGCCGTGCCGCCAGAACCTTCTGCTCTTCATCCAGCTCGGCCTCCTCGACCGCATCGGCCGGATTCGGCCGCTCGGTCACCACCGGCTTGCCCAGCAGGGTGCGCAGGCCGAGATCGACGTTCATCAGCAGGTGATCGACGGGGCTGTAGTGACGTTTTTCCATATCGGTAAAATACTCCGGTCGGGATGCAGGTTCAAGATTCTGCGTTGATTAAAGGAAAAGCATTCACCGCAGAGACGCAGAGAACACAGAGTAAATCATTTTATTTTCATGTTAACGACGGAACGCGATATGCACACCGTGGAGCTGGAATCAAGTACAACATAAAATCAGTAAACCCAGTCTTCAAGGTTACAAATATAATGGCCATAGCAACAGTGTTGGTCAGGATGACTCTCTTTCATTTAGCCAAAATCTCTGCGTCCCCTGCGTCTCTGCGGTAAAACATTAAAAGTAGTACCCCAGGCTGATGTAATTGATGCCGAAGTCTTCCTCGTCGCTCATCATGCTGTACTCCAGTTCCCAGTAGTTTCCGCTCTCCAGCGGGTAGCCGTAAGCGATGCCCCAGCTCAGGCCGCTACCCTCGCGGTGTTCGCTCTCGCCGCCGAGGTCGTAACGCACCTGCCAGTCGATGTAACCGGCCTTGAGTTTAAAATAATGCCTTGGACCAAGATGCAGTACGCCATACAGGGCGTGGCTGTCCATCTCCCAGTCCTCGAGTCCGGTGCGGGTTTCCCCTTCTATGACCGACGTGCTCAGCTCGAATTGCAAACCCAGGGCGGCCGAGTCGCCGCGTAACAGCTTGCCGCCGACGGTCAGGCCGACATTCAGCGCCGGCTCATAGGCGGGATCCTCGTGTTCCAGCACGCCGGCCTTGACCGCAAAGTGCTCCTTGTCCCGCGCCGTCGTCGAGGTGGTCACAGCCAGTAGCAGCAAAAGCCAGGGCAGTTGTTTCAAGGCGATCATAGGGTACCCTCGATATATTCACGTAGCAGGGTCAGAGGATGCAGCACGGGCCGTCTGTCATGCTGTTCGATTAACCCCGATTGCAGATGCAGGGCACAACCGATGTTGGTGGTCACTACCCGATCCGGTTTCTGTTGAGCAATGGCCTCCAGTTTATGCTGGCGCAATTGATCGGCAAAGAGGGGATAGCGCAGCAGGTAACTGCCGGCCGCGCCGCAGCAGGTGGCGTTATCAGCCAGGGGGATGACGGTCAGCCCCGGAATCCGTTGTAACAGCCGATAGCTGTCATCGCTGTTGCGCAACACATTCTGGGCGCTACAGGGTTCATGCACGGCCACGGTTTCTTCCCCGCCGTGCAGCTGCAGCGTCTCGGGCCAGGGCTGTGCGGCAATAAAACTGACCGCATCACGCACCGGGGCTCCCGGTTGCATCTCCCGGAGTTGGGCGGCACAGCCGGTGGCCGTGACAATCACCGCGTCGAAGGGCCCGGTGAAGGCATCGCGATTCTGCGTCGCCAGCGCGTTGGCCCGATCTTGCTGACCACTGTGCGCATGCAGGGCGCCGCAGCACTGCTGGGTCGGGGGAATGACCACCTCGTAGCCGAAATGGCGCAGTACCTCGAGGGTATCGTGCAGTGTGGTGTGGTCGGCCGCCGCGCTGATACAGCCGGTGAACAGTGCCACCTGGCCCTGGCGGGTGCCGTAGGCCGGGTAACGCGCTTGAAAAGGGCGCGGCCAGGGCAGCGGCGGCAGGGTCAGGCCGCGGCGCAGCCAGGGCGATAAGCGGCCCAGTCCCAGTCGGCGGGCCAGCCCCGTCAGCCCGCTACGCTGGGTGAGCACAATGAGCCGGCCAAGCCGGCGCAACCAGCGCGGGCGGGTCACCAGCGCCAGTCCCAGCCGGGCCGCCCGGCCGGGCCGGCGATCCTGTTCCAGCAACTGCTGGCCCAGATCGAACAGTCGCCCGTATTGCACCCCGGAAGGGCAGACCCGCTCGCAGCGGCGGCACAGCAGGCAGTGATCGATGTGCTCGCGCAGTTTCTCGCCGGCGTCGAGCTGGCCGTTGGCCAGTGCCTGCAACAGGGCAATGCGCCCGCGCGGCGACTCGTTCTCGGTCAGATCGGCCTGGTAAGTGGGGCAATGGGGCAGACACAGCCCGCATTTGACGCACTGCTCGGCCAGCTGATCGATCTGTCGGGAAAGGGGCAAGGGCTCGGAACCATCGGGCTGCATTATTCGGCAAGTCTACCCTGTTACGCCATCAAGTTTCAGCCCGATATATGGCATAATCTTAAATAACAGGGACGAGTTACGAGGGGCGAGTGACGAGGTTTTTTTATATTCCCTCCCCCTGACCCCCTCCCTGTGGGAGGGGGAACCGATCTTTGCTGGCAGCAAGATTCGTTCCCTCCCCTGAAAGGGGAGCACCCTGAGGGCATAAAGGCCCGGGAGGGGGGATAAAATTCAGCCCCGGCAAAACCCCTGCCCCTCGTAACTCGTCCCTCGGCCCTGATCTCAGGAGTTGTTATGTCCTTTTACAAGCACCACGTCTTTTTCTGCGTCAACCAGCGCGAGGAAGGGGAAACCTGCTGCGCCAACTGCGGCGCCCAGCAGATGCGGGATTATGCCAAGCAGCGGGTCAAGGACCTCGGCCTCCACGGCAAGGGCGAGATCCGCATCAACAACGCCGGCTGCCTGGATCGCTGCGAGGAGGGGCCGGTCATCGTCGTCTACCCCGACGAGACCTGGTACACCTACGTCGATGAAGAAGACATCGACGAGATCATCGAGGAACATCTGCTTAACGGCAGAGTCGTGGATCGGTTAAAAATATAGAAAACAAAGTTGGCAGATGGCAGTTCGCAGTCGGAAGTCGGAAGTCGGAAATCGGAAATCGGAAATCGGAAATCGGAAATCGGAAATCGGAAATCGGAAATCGGGATGGGAGGAGCGCCTCCGGCGCGAAAGACCGTGCAGCCCGATAGACTGTCGCGGCTGGGTCGCTCTCGGCTCACTGTAGAACCCCTTCGGGTTTCATTCAGTATTTCCTCGCGTTGCTCAGGTCATGTCTCATAGAACCCCTGTGGGTTTCATTATGAGTACCCTACCTATCTCCGATAGGTCAGGGCACCATGCCTCCCGCGACAGAGCCCGCCCCGCGAGCAAGGCGAGTGTTTTGGGTGTTAGTACATCCATGTACGTCAAGCCCCTCCCACAATGGCCCTGGCTTTGTGGGAGGCGATTACATCGGCGACCGATCGTGCCACACGGCAAGATCTATCACGGCAAAGCTCCTGCGATCGATGGGGCCGGGTTTTGATTTTCCTCGTCCCTCGTAACTCGTCCCTCGTCACTGCTGTCCGAACGGGCAAGGATTATTCATGAGTCAAAATCAGTTAATCGAAGGTCCGGCCGGCAAGCTGGAAATCCGTGTCGAGGAGCCCGACCACCCGGCGCCGGTGGCGGTGCTCTGCCATCCCCATCCGTTGCATGGCGGTAGCCTGACCAACAAGGTGGTGCATATTCTCGCCTCGACTATGAACCGGCTGGGCGCGAGGGCGGTGCGCTTTAACTTCCGGGGGGTAGGCCGCTCCGAGGGCCAGTTCGACAACATGGTCGGCGAGCTCGAGGATCTGCGCGCAGTGGTCGACTGGGTGCGGGAACACTATCCCGGTGCACCGCTGTGGCTGGGCGGCTTCTCCTTCGGCGCCCAGGTGGCGCTCAAGATGCACGCGCAGGTAGGCGCCGAGCGGTTGCTGGTCGCCGCGCCGCCCCTGTCTCTCTACGGCAGCGACGACCTGCCCGAGATCGCGATCCCCTGGCTGGTCATCCAGGGCAGCGCCGACGAAGTCATCGACGCCGCCCAGGTCCGCGATTGGGCCGCCCGCCAGACCCATAACCCGCCCCGGCTCATCTGGCTCGACGGCGCTAGCCACTTCTTTCACGGGCGATTGAACGAGCTGCGCGATGCGGTGATCGAGGCCTGGCCCACGCTGTCGCCGGGGGCGACAGCTCAGGGCCGATAATGAAAGCTGGCAGTCTGCAGATGGCAGTTCGCAGTTATACGACTTCCAGAGTCCGGAGTCCGGAAGAGCGGCTTCGCCGCGATGGGCCTTGCCGGGCGGTACGGTCTATCGCGCCGGAGGTGCCCCT
Source organism: Thiohalophilus thiocyanatoxydans (assembly GCF_004366735.1). Lineage (GTDB taxonomy): Bacteria > Pseudomonadota > Gammaproteobacteria > UBA6429 > Thiohalophilaceae > Thiohalophilus > Thiohalophilus thiocyanatoxydans. The sequence goes on from NZ_SOQX01000001.1 coordinate 664,455, forward strand.
ACAGCTTTACTGTGCAAGGTGCTTTTCCTCGTCACTCGTTCCTCGCCCCTCGCCCCTGCGTCCGAAGGACGCCGGGAGGGGCTTTCAGCCGCGACAATCATCGGGCTGTATGGCCTATCGCGCCGGAGGCGCTCCTACAGTTTCCGGCATGGGGTTATACTTCTGCCAACTGCCAACTGCCAACTGCCAACTGCCAACTGCCAACTGCCAACTGCCAACTGCCAACTCAGCCCTACCACTGACCAGGGATCCGTCGAGCCAGATGAAAAACACGTAGTATTTCGATTTGTTGCAATCGTGGGCGAACCCGGTAGGGAATAATGTAGCGGGTGTTGGGAATCAGGAGCTCCCGGGTGCCGGGAACCCGTCCTACCCGGCCCAGAGCCGGGTTGTCTGCCAGTAGGCTGATGCTGTGTTCGATCCGCTGAACGACGAGTCGGGCCGCCTCGGGATCCTCATTCGCGATATAAGCGGCTTCCTGTTCGAGATTAATCAGCGCCTTCCGTAGCCACTTTATCCGCATGGATTACCTCAACTTGTCGAATACCGCTTTGACTTCTTCATCCGGGGCAAAGTCCCCGGCGTCGGCCTCATTAATTGCGGCTTCAGTTTCGCGGATTTGCCATTCGTTCAGTTCGATGAAATCCCGTACCGCCTCCGTGGCGAGATAGGATTTACTCCGGTGGGTGATTTTGGCAAGCCTGTCCAGACGTGACTTGAGCTCGGCGTCCAGGCGGATGGTCATGGTGGTGGACTGTGACATGCAGCCTCCTCAGAGGGATGTTCGAGTGTACACATTATAACACAACCCGGTGCGCCCGGCGGGCGCACAGTTACGAGGGGCGAGTGGCGAGGGACGAGTGAGAGGAAAAGCCTGCTCCAAAAGTCTGTAGGAGCGCCTTCGGCGCGACAGACCGTGCCGCATGGGAAGATATATCGCGGCGCAGCCGCTTTCAGAAGCGGTTTTGACCTTCCTCGGACCTCGTAACTCGTCCCTCGGCCCTGTGCCCGACCAGGCCTGATGCCGTCATGCTGAAAGCTGGTAACCCTTGTTTTTTATAGGAAAATTCTCGACTAAAAAAATCGGGCACCTGGGGCTTGATCACAGATTAGAGTTCTATTATATTAGAAAACACTGAATTACAGTTTACTCCTCCATCCTCCTTATGGTGGTATTTGTGGCGCGGTTTCCCCCTTTTACCGCGCCTTTTTTTTGCCCGCAAAAAGTCTGTCCGGGAAACCCCGCCGGCTCTTGTCAGGGCCCCCCGATTTCTGTAAGATTCCGCCTCTTTTTTGCAGTAGTTCATTAACTTAAGGCTCGAGTGATGAAAACCTTTAGCGCCAAGCCGGAAACCGTCAAACGCGACTGGTATGTGATTGATGCGACAGACAAAGTTCTGGGTCGCGTCGCCACCGAGATCGCCCGTCGTCTGCGCGGCAAGCACAAGCCGGAATACACCCCGCACGTCGACGCGGGTGACTATATTATTGTCATCAACGCCGACAAGATCGCGGTGACCGGACAGAAAGAGTGGGACAAGATGTACTATCACCACACCGGTTATCCGGGTGGGATCAAGTCCGTCTCCCTGGACAAGCAGCGCGCCAAGCACCCGGAACGGATTATCGAATCCGCCGTGCGCGGCATGCTGCCCAAAAACCCGCTGGGCCGGGCCATGTTCCGCAAGCTCAAGGTCTACCGCGGCGCGGAACACAACCACGCGGCTCAACAGCCCAAGGCACTGGAAATCTAGGCAGAAATCATGGCAGACAAATATTACAGCACCGGCCGCCGCAAGAACGCCACCGCCCGGGTCTACCTGACCCCCGGTAACGGCAGCATCAACGTCAACAAGCGTCCCCTGGACGAATACTTCGGCCGCGAAACCGCCCGCATGGTGGTTCGCCAGCCGCTCGAGCTGACCGACCACACCGGCACCTTCGACGTCAACGTCTTCGTCAAGGGCGGCGGCAACACCGGCCAGGCCGGCGCCATCCGCCACGGCATCACCCGCGCGCTGATGAAGTACGAAGAGACCCTGCGTCCCGCCCTGCGCCGCGCCGGCTACGTCACCCGCGACGCCCGTGAAGTCGAACGCAAGAAAGTCGGCCTGCACAAGGCGCGTAAGCGTCCTCAGTACTCGAAACGTTAATCCGCTATCGCGGATTCTCGTTTCGAGTAGCTTCTAGATGCTAGATACTAGGGGCTAGGAACGACACAAGGAGAGAGTGCATGGAAGCACTTGAGAACCTCGACGTGTGGAAACGGGCCTGTCGGTTGAGTGTGAGCCTGTATCAGGCTTTTACCCACTCAAAAGAATACGGCTTCAGGGACCAGATTACCCGCTCGGCGCTTTCCATTCCCTCGAATATTGCAGAAGGCTTTGAGCGGGACTCGCATAAGAGCAAGGTGCAGTATCTGAAAGTGGCCAAAGGCTCGTGCGGCGAACTCTGGACCCAGTTGCTGATAGGCCGGAAAGCCGGGTTTCTCGACAGCGAGCGGAGCAAGGAGCTCGAACGAGAAGCAAAGGAAATCTCAAAAATGCTCTACGGCCTGATTATCCACTATCAAAACAGGTCGCAGTCAAAATGAGCTAGCCACTAGTCCCTAGCGGCTAGCCCCTGATTTAAATTGGGGACTCGTCTAATGGCAGGACGACGGACTCTGACTCCGTTAGTCTAGGTTCGAATCCTAGGTCCCCAGCCATATTAAAAAAGCCCCTTTCAGGGGCTTTTTTAGTTTCTAGGTACTAGGGGCTAGTTTCTAGGAACTGCGCAAAGAGTCCCGATTTTTCAGTTTTCGGTCCTGGATTCCAGGAACTCTGATGCAGCGAAGTGATTTTCTAGCACCTATCACCTAGCACCTAGCACCTAGCACCTAGCACCTAGTAACTAGTAACTAGCCCCTAGTCTCTGCCCGAAGGGCCATGAGGTTTGGCGGTCATATCCACGCCGATGGCGCGCATAACCGCCAGAAGAGTTTTCAGGGTCGGGTTACCGGTTTCGCTGAAGCTGCGGTAGAGTTGTTCCCGTGACAACCCGGTTTCCCGGGCCAGTTCGGTCATGCCCCTGGCACGGGCGATAACCCCCAGGGATCGGGCAATATAACGGGCGTCGCCGGTTTCCAGGGCATCTGCCATGAAGGCGGCGATTGCCTCATTGCTATCAAGATGCTCTGCGGGATCGAAATCGGTAAAGTTCTCAGCCATTTTGTCTTCTCCACTCATCGAGTATCTCTCTGGCGATTTCAATATCCCGTTTTTGTGTGCCTTTATCGCCGCCGCACAACAAAATGATCAGCGTATTACCCCGCTGGTGAAAATAAACCCGATAACCCGGTCCGTAGTGAATCCGCAGCTCACTGAGCCCCTGGCCCAGCGGGGTCACATCCGAGGGCAATCCCTCCATCAACCGATGGAGTCGCGCAAGGATGATCCCCTTGCCTTTCTCATCCTTGAGTCGCTTGATCCAGCGATCGAATCGCCGGGAGGAAATCCGTTTCGTAGGGCGAATGTAGTTTATAAATCACAAAAAAGGCAAGAGAGCAGTACCTGCACATCCGGGTAGTCGGATGTTGATCTTCCTCGTCACTCGTACCTCGTCCCTCGGCCCTCCCCGAAGGGGAAGGGGAAGGTCCTTCCCGTTGACAAAACCGCAAAAAATATGAGAGTATTAGGCAGTTAAACCGATATGTTGCGAAAATACAACATTATTCAGACTATGTTGTATTTATGAAAAAAAATGTTGCGAGCGCGCCATTGGTGCGTTATAAAACACAACGAGTTTACTTAAGCACAACTCAAAAACAGCTCTCACTATAAAAGAAAGAGGAGTTCATATATGAACAAGAAACTGATTGCACTGGCTGTCGCGGCCGGCCTGGCATCCCCGATGGCCGCCAATGCGGCTCCGACTCTGTACGGTCATCTGCAGGCGGAAATCGCCAACGTCGATAACGAAGGTTACGGCGAAAACAACGGTTCCAACGGTGTTGGTCGTACCGAAGTTGCTGACGGTGAATCCGGCCTGAAGATGAAGGACAACAAGCGCGGTCGTCTGGGCGTGAAAGGCTCCGAAGATCTGGGTGGCGGTCTGTCAGCTCTCTACAACTTCGAATGGCAGGTCAACACCACCACCGGTGGTCTCACTGACGGTCAGCGTGTCGGCATGGTTGGTTTGAAGGGTGACTTCGGTACCTTCGAAGCCGGTCGTATTAAGGCGGCCTACAAGTACAGCGGCGGTGTCAAGTACGATCCCTTTGTAACCACTTATATGGAAGCTCGTCGCAGCGGTGGTATGAGTGGCGGTGCTTTCGGCCACAACAGCTTCTGGAACAACTCCATTGCCTACAAGAACAACTTCGGCAACATGAGCCTGTGGATCAACTATGGCGTCGATGAAGGTGATGCAGGTCCGGATGCAGCGGGTGATGACGCAACAAGTGCAGGTAATTCTGGCGACATTTCCGCAGCACTGAAGTACAACTCCGGTAACATCGAAGCATATGTTGCCATGGCTACTGATGATAAAACGTCTAGTGGTGACCCGGCGACTTACACTGGGGAATCCTATGATGCAGTGAAAGTAGGTGGTCAATGGAAGGCTGGTCCGCACGCTATTTCCGGTCAGTATGAAATGACCGACTCAGGTGGTGCCAATGGTGAAGCCGACATTATGTTCTTGGGCTACCAGATGAAGATGGGCAAGAACGCCTTTGTCGCTCAGCTCGGTCAGACCGATCATGATGTCGACGATAACGATGTCGATTACATGGCTGTAGGTATGATCCATCACTTCTCCAAGAAGACCCGTGCATTTGTCGGTTATCGTAACTCAGATCAGGATAATGGCGACGAAATCAGCGCTGTAAGTACTGGTCTGCGCGTTACTTTCTGAGAGATTTGAACTGTCTTAATAATAACAATATCAAGCAGTACTTGGACGGGGCCTTCGGGCCCCGTTTTTTATGGCGTACAGGAATGTACTCACACCCGGAACACGCAAGTTTTTCGGTGGAATGGTCTTTGTCGCGAGAGGTATGGATGTCGCAAGCGACGCCGGCCTTTGAACGAAATAAAAGGCGCGGATTACCAGTGAAGGCGGTCGGACCAGGTTGTGCGATAATGCGTTATAATTTCGCAGCCGGCTAAACTGTTGTCATATGACATGTTGTTCCCGGTGCCCGTCAGATGGGAGGGTGCATGAATGTCGAGGGGAAGGGAGGCGATATGAAGTTTGTCGTTCTTGAAAAATTTGAATGCGCAGCCGGTGATTGTCCCGATGACTGCTGTCATGGCTGGCGCATCGATGTGGACCCGTCGACACTGGCCGGCTGGCGGGACCTGCCGCAGACGGCATTGACCCGCAAGATGCAGGCCGCCTTGCAGGAAGAAGCCGGTGAGTCTTATTTACAACGCCGTGACGATGGCTGCTGCACGTTTCTGGCTGACGGTTTGTGCGAGATACAGAAGCAGTTTGGCCACGAGACCCTCCCCCGGACCTGCCGTGAATACCCTCGGGTCAGCGTCGGCCGGGCCAGTTCGCCGGTGGCCTCCGCTTATCTCTCCTGCCCGGAGGTGGTTCGCTTGTTGCTTGAACTGCCACCGGACACAGCGTTATTCACGTCGACGGACTCAACCGCGGAACAGGCGACACCATCCCGGTTTGATCCCCACTATGCGGAAAAATTGCTTGATCGGTTTATCGCCACTCTGCTGGACGATTCACAGGTGATGCCGGGCGAAGTGCTCTATCAGATTGCGATAACCCTGTCCGGGTTGCTGTCCAGAGACACGTTTGACCAGACACTCGGCCAGCTTGAAAAGTTGCAGGACGATGCGGTTGAAACGCAAAAACTGGTCGCGAAAACCCGCAAGGCCTTTCGCAACCGTCAACTGAACGTCAATCGGGAACAGGCCGGTCATTTTTGGCATGCCGTGATGACGCTATGCCGGGTCTGCCGTGAGCCGGACTGGCTGGAGGCGGTAAGTCGGTCCGGGCTGGAACTGACAGGCGGGGAGGCGAATGCCCCGCGAAAGGTTTATGCCAATGTCACTGAACTGTGGAGACGGTCCAACACGCTGGCACCATCATTGCAGGCCGGAATAAAGCGTTATCTGCAGGTCAAACTGGTCAATCACGGTTTCCCGATGGCGGTACATCGGAATCAACTGGTCAGCACCTTCCTGGAGTGCGCGATTGCAACAATGCAGATTATCTACCTGTCAAGATTGCACGGATTGGATAAAGACCCGACCCGGTCGGATCTGAGCCAGATAATCTACAAGGTCGAGCGTGCCATGGTGCATAACGATGTTATCGAAGAGGTTCTGAACCGGCAGCCCGAGCTGCTGCATTCACTCGGGAGCTATGCGCCGGTATTTCTTGGGGATCATTAGCATTTCGGGTTACCCGGTTAATAATGCGTGGAACACATCCGGTAGTTGAAAGGAAAAAGAAGCTGGTTTCCAGTCACGAGTAACCAGGGGCCGGGCTTTACTGCTTTGCACTAATCTGTCCAATACCACGCTATCGGATCAAGCAGGTAGGCCCGATATAGCACCCTTCGGGTAGCAACTCTGCGGTATCGGACCCTTTTCAGGGGTGCCGGACACCGGCTCATAACAGGGACGAGTTACGAGGGCCGAGTGACGAGGAAAACACAACACATAAGGTGCGGTTCTCGTACCATTGTTCTGCTAACTGCTAACTGCTAACTGCTAACTGCTAACTGCTAACTGCTAACTGCTAACTGCCAACTGATGACTGATTTAACGTCATGGTCGCTGTTCCTCAGCGCCTTCCTCTCTTCCACACTGCTCCCCGGCGGCTCCGAAGCGGTGCTGGCGTACCTGACCCGGGCGCAGGGACATGAGCTCTGGTGGCTGCTGGCCGTGGCGTCCGTGGGCAATACGCTGGGCGGGATGACGTCATGGCTGGTGGGGCGGGTTATCGCGATCCGTTATCCGCCTATTGCCAGTGACGAGGTGCGAGGGACGAGTAACGAGGATTCATCAGATCACCTCCCCCTGACCCCCTCCTTGGAGGAGGGGGAAAACTCGCCGGGCAGTTCAACCATTCCCTCCCCTTCAAGGGGAGGGTCAGGGTGGGGTGATAAGCATCAAACCGCAGCGACCGATGATTCGGAGTTGATGGTGCGTGGAACGCACCCTGCCGAAGCGACGGAAGCGCGGGTTTTTCCTCGTCCCTCGCCACTCGTACCTCGTCCCTCACCAAAGGCGTTGGAACGGCTTCGCCGCCGGGGCGCGCCGATCCTGTTATTGTCCTGGCTGCCGATCATCGGTGATCCCTTGTGTGTGGCGGCGGGATGGCTGCGGATTCACTGGCTGCTCAGCCTGGTGTTAATCGGGATCGGCAAGACAGCCCGTTATGCGGTGGTGGTGTTTGTGTTTATGTAGTGCGGTGATTCGGGGTTGACGGTGCGTGAGACGCTCCCTACGGCTGATGGGCAGGGATGTTTTACCTCGTCACTCGGCCCTCGTAACTCGTCACTGCCCGTAGTGGTAGGCCGGACTGAGTACCCTTCGGGCATAAACTCCGCGGTGTCCGGCATCTCGAAAAATGCCCGATACCGCTTCGCTATATCGGGCCTATCTGCTTCGTGTCTTCGTGGTAAGAAATCGTTCGATAGATAGAATGTCAGGTAGCGCTACGCGCAACCTGACCTACGCTTGCACTCAGCACTCAGCACTCAGCACTCAGCAGCCAGATCGCCGGACACCGCTTCGCTATGTCCGGCCTACATGTTTTGTTCGAAAGCTGCCAACTGCCATCTGCCGACTGCCAACTTTGTTAATCCATAACCTCCTGAATCCAAGGGCATTATGTCCCGATTGCCTGTTACGCCCTCTCCGGGCGCATGTTAGAATAGGCATCTCCCGCGGTGCACCCGCTCTCTCAAAACCCCTTTAAAATCAATTATATGACTGAACGAATACGCGAGATCCCGTACAACTACACTTCGTTTTCCGATAAAGAAATCGTGATCCGGCTGCTGGGCGAGGAGGCCTGGCAGGTGTTGAACAAGCTGCGCGCGGAGCGGGTGACCGGTCGCTCGGCGCGAATGCTGTTCGAGATCCTCGGGGATATGTGGGTGGTGACGCGCAATCCGTTCATTCAGGACGATCTGTTGACCAACCGCAAGCGTCGTGAGTCGCTGATCCGGGCGCTGTATCATCGCCTTGACGGTATCGCCGAGCGTGCGGCGGGGAATGCGCTGACCGAGGAGCTGATCGGCAAGACCCGGGCGGCGATCCATGAACTGGAGACGTGGTTTGGGGAGCAGAACAGTCTGCGCAAGAAAGTGTACAAGCGCCTGGTCAAGATCACGCACAAGGACAACATCGCCTTCGACGGTCTGGCGCGGGTGTCGCATGTCACCGACGCTTCCGACTGGCGGGTGGAGTACCCGCTGGTGGTGATCAATCCCGACAGCGAAGCCGAAGTGCAGCAGGTGGTCGCCGCCTGTCTGGAGCTGGGAGTCGGCATGATTCCGCGCGGCGGCGGCACCGGGTATACCGGTGGGGCGGTGCCGTTACAGCCCGACTGCGCGGTGATCAATACCGAAAAGCTCGAGGGACTGGGAACGATTGGTTCACAGACGCTCGTCGTCGAAGGTGAGCAGGGCGAGCAGCCGGTACCGGTGGTGCGCGCCGAGGCCGGGGTGGTGACCAAGCGGGTCTCGGACCTGGCCGAAGCGGGCGGCTATGTGTTCGCGGTGGATCCCACCTCGCAGGATGCCTCCTGCATCGGTGGCAACATCGCCATGAACGCCGGCGGCAAGAAGGCCGTCATGTGGGGCACGACCCTGGATAACCTGGTCTCCTGGCGCATGGTGACGCCGGATGCCAAGTGGCTGGAGGTGCAGCGGCTCAACTTCAACCTGGGCAAGATTCACGAGCAGGAGGAGGTGGCGTTTCGCATCAGCCGCTTCGAGTGCGACGGCGAGACGCCCTGTGGCGAGCCGGAAGTGTTGCGTATTCGGGGGGAGCATCTGCGCAAGCTGGGCCTCGGCAAGGATGTGACCAACAAATTTTTGAGCGGTTTGCCGGGCATTCAGAAGGAGGGCTGCGACGGGATCATCACCTCGGCGGTCTTTACCCTGCATCGCATGCCGCAGTTTATCCGCACCGTCTGCCTGGAGTTCTTCGGCGTGGATCTGCGCAAGGCGGTCCCGGCGATTGTCGAGACCAAGGATTATCTGGACGGTCTGGCGGAAGTGAATCTGGCCGGCATGGAGCATCTGGATGAGCGCTATGTGCGCGCCGTCAACTACACCACCAAGGCGCCGCGTCAGGATCTGCCCAAGATGGTGTTGTTGATCGATGTGGCCGGCAACGACGAGGAGACGGTCGCCCGGGCTGCCTCGCACGTGGTATCACTGGCCAACGCACGCGAGGCCGAAGGCTTTGTCGCGGTCAGTCCCGAGGCGCGCCGGCGCTTCTGGGCGGATCGGGCGCGCACCGCGGCCATCGCCTCGCACACCAACGCCTTCAAGATTAACGAGGACGTGGTGATCCCGCTGCCCCGGCTGGCTGAATACAACGACGGCATCGAACGTCTCAACATCGAGCTGTCGACCCGGAACAAGATCCGCATGATCGATGCCGTGCTGGCGTACCTCGATTCGGAAATGCCCGAGCTGCATCCGATCCGCGCCGGGGAGGTGCCCGACGCCGAGGAGAGCGAGGAGAGCGAGGCGATCATCGCGGCGAAAAAACATGCCGCGCGCGAGCTGCTCAGCGAAGTCAAACGCCGCTGGGCGGCGATCCTGACCCATCTGGATGCGCCCGCGCAGGACCACCCCGAGCTGTGGCAGACCCCCAGGGTTGTCGAGGCCGAGGCCGGGGACACCCTGTTCACCCTGCTGCAGAAGCGGCTGATCCGCATCTCCTATCGCAAGCAGGTGGAGCAGCCGCTCAAGGATATCTTCTCCGGCCACGAGCTGCAGGCGGTGCGCGCGCGACTGGACGAGATTCACAAGGACATCCGCTCCAGCCGCCTGTTTGTCGCCACTCACATGCACGCCGGCGACGGCAACGTGCATACCAACATACCGGTCAACTCCAACGATTATGTCATGCTGCGCGAGGCCGACGAAGTGGTCGAGCGGATCATGCAGCTGGCCGGCGATCTGGGCGGGGTGATCTCCGGTGAGCACGGCATCGGCATTACCAAGATGCAGTTTCTCGATAGCAATACGGTCGAGGCGTTTGCCAGTTACAAGCAGCAGGTCGATCCCGGCTCGGTCTTCAATCCCGGCAAGCTGATGGCCGGCTCGGGGCTGAGCAACGCCTACACGCCGTCACTGCGCCTGGTGGAACAGGAGGCGTTGATCCTGGAGGCCAGCGATCTGGGCGAGCTCAACACCATGGTCAAGGACTGCCTGCGCTGCGGCAAGTGCAAGCCGGTGTGCAACACCCATATCCCGCGCGCCAACATGCTCTATTCGCCGCGCAACAAGATCCTCGCCAGCGGCCTGATTATCGAGGCGTTCCTCTACGAGGAGCAGACCCGGCGCGGGATCTCCACGCGCCATTTCGACGAGATGAACGACGTGGCCGATCACTGCACCGTCTGTCACAAGTGCCTTAACCCCTGTCCGGTGGACATCGACTTCGGCGATGTCTCGGTCACCATGCGCAACATTCTGCGCAAGCAGGGCGAGAAGCATTTCAATCCCGGCACCTGGTTCTCGATGATCTTTTTGAACATCACCGATCCCCATGCCATCAAGCTGTTTCGCAAGCTGTTCATCGAGTGGGGCTACAAGGCGCAGGCCATCGCCTCGCACCTGGCCCGCAAGCTGCGTATCGACAGTAATAAGAAGCTACCGCGCGCCACCACCGGCAAGACCGGCGCTGTGGAACAGGTGGTTCACTTCATGAAAAAACCGATGCCGGGCAACCTGCCGTCGCGCACCACCCGTGCCATGCTCGGAATCGAGGATGACAAGGTGGTGCCGATCCTGCGCGATCCGCAAAAGCAGGATGACGACAGCGAGGCGGTTTTCTACTTTCCCGGCTGCGGCTCCGAGCGATTGTTCAGCCAGGTCGGACTGGCGACCCTGGCCATGTTGTATGACACCGGTGTGCAGACCGTGCTGCCGCCCGGTTATCTGTGTTGCGGTTATCCGCAGACCTCCGGCGGCGACGAGAAGAAGGGGCACGAGATTTCGGTGGACAACCAGGTGCTGTTCCATCGCGTGGCCAACACACTGAACTACCTGGATATCAAGACGGTGATCGTCTCCTGCGGCACCTGCATGGATCAGCTGCTCAAGTACCAGTTCGAGAAGATCTTCCCCGGCTGCCGCCTGCTGGATATTCACGAGTTTCTGATGGAGAAGGGCGTCAAGCTGGAGAACCTCACCGGCAAGCAGTACATGTACCACGACCCGTGCCACACGCCGATGAAACACTACAACCCGGTCAAGGTCGCGACCAACCTGATGGGCCAGGACGTGAGCCTCTCAGACCGCTGCTGCGGCGAGGCCGGTACCATGGCCATGGCACGCCCCGACATCTCCACCCAGGTGCGCTACCGCAAGCAGGAAGAGCTGCAAAACGGTCTCGAGCAGATGATCGGCAAGCGTTACAACGATCAGAGCGAAGTGAAGATGCTCACCTCCTGCCCCGCCTGCCAGCAGGGCCTCTCCCGCTACGCCGAGGACACCGGCATCCAGACCGACTATATCGTGGTCGAGATGGCCAACCACCTGCTCGGCGAGAACTGGCAGGACCAGTTCATCAAACGGGCCACGGATCGGGGGATCGAGCGGGTTCTTCTTTAGGGCGGAGTTGGCAGTTGGCAGTCGGCAGTTCGCAGCGTTAGCAGGTAGGCCCGATATAGCGAAGCGGTATCGGGCATTTTTCGCTATAAGGACAAGCGCCTTGGACCGAAGCTCTCCAGAAGCACCTTCGGCGTGACAGGCTGTGCGGTTGGCAGAAGCCATCGCGGCAAAGCCGCTCCTACCTCATAATTTCACTGCCAACTGCCAACTGCCAACTGCCAACTGCCAACTCGCCCCTATCGTCTATACTTTGCGGACAAGCCATCAAAGCAGGAGTCAGGGCGTATGTATCTCAAAGACAGGCGTAACGGTGATCTGGTGGAGATACTCGATCTGGGGGCGCTGTTCGACCCTTTCGAGGCCAGCGTCAGCGGTCGTTTTCACGCCGGTGAGGAGATGCAGGACACGCAGTCCTTCACCAAGCAGGAACTGATCTTTCCCTCCGGCGAGGCGCTGCCCCGATGCTGGGTGGATGCCAACTATAAACAGTGACGAGGGACGAGTTACGAGGGACGAGGAAAAGCACTTCATCACCACAGGTTGTAGGAGCGCCGTTGGCGCGACAGAAAAAGAAGTGGGCAGATAGCAGTCGCAGTTGGCAGCGTTAGACCGCGAGCAGGCGCTCCCGGCGTCCTGTGCACGCAGGCCGAGTCACGACGAACGAGAGTGGCGAAGGTTTGTAGGAGGGGCTTTCAGCCGCGACAGGTCTTGCCAAGTAGACAGGGTTATCGCGGAACAGCCGCGTTCCTGTGGTCTGTCGGACAAGGCCTTCCTCGTTACTCGTCCCTCGGCCCTGTTTTTTAGATTCTGAGATACGTCCACCCTTCCCGCTGACGCAGCAGTGCTTCCTGCATGGCGGAGGGGATGATGTCGACATCGGGCAGTAATTCGATACTCATGCCGTTTTCTTCTTCATAGCGGTTCAGCGCGATGCGGCAAGCCATGAAACGGACATTCTGGTATTGGCTGTTCAGAGTATTGACGCGCTTGGCGTAGGCCGTATTGTTCTCCTGCAGGAGTTTCAGACCCTCGCCGTTGGCCATGATCTCGATGCGCAACTTGCGTTCTTTGTTGCGCGAGGTGCGCAGCAGGTATTCCGCCTCGTCCAGTACGGTCTGGAGTCGCGAGGGATCGTCGGAGTTGACGTGCAGCATCAGCTTCAATTCGTCGTCCGGTTGCGGCTCGGCGGCGACCTGGGCGGACTGGGCCATTTCGAACAGGGAGGCCGGGCGCTTGAAGGTGTCGTGGCTGAACCAGCCGATACTCAGTCCCAGGCCCAGAATCAGCAGCGCCGAGGCGGTCTGGGCAAAATAGATCGGCCAGCGTCGATGGGCCTGGCGTGCATCCTGTTCGCTGGCGACATTGTGATAGGCCAGTTGGACCATATCCTGGACTTTTTGCAGTTTGCAGACCCGCTCGGCCAGTTGTTGATCGCGGCGCAGCTCCTCGAGCAGCAGACTCCGCTCTTCCGAGTCGAGCTGATTATCCAGATAGGCGTTCAGATGCTCGTCGGAAAAACGGGAGTTCATACGACCCTCCTGATTGAGGTGACGTTGTCGTGGGATTCGGGGTGGAACTCCAGCAGCTTATCGGCCAGGCCCCGGCGTGCCCGACAGAGACGGCTCATGACGGTGCCGATGGGAATTTCCAGAATCTCGGCGACTTCGGCGTAACTGCAGCCTTCCAGATCGATCAGGGTCAGGACATGACGCTGCCCCTCGGGCAGCTGTGATACCGCGCCGCGCACCTTGTCGACGATGTTCTGTTGTTCGTGGTGGTGCTCGGGGGTCTGCTCGTCGGCCAGCACCTGGTTGTCCACGTCGTCCATGTCGCGGTTACTGCGGTAATGGTCACGCCAGCAGTTACGCAGGATGCCGAAGGACCAGCTTTTCAGCGCCTCGGGATCTTTCAGCTGGGCGACATTTTTCAGGGCCTTGGCCAGGGCTTCCTGGGTCAGGTCATCGGCCAGGGTCGGATTGCTGGTCCAGGAATAGGCCAGCCGATAAAGCTGCGGGCGCAGGGCTTCCAGCCGTTCCTTTATATGATGGTGTCGAGAAAAAAAATTCAGCGGATTCATAACAACGTGATTCCGGTTAGGCAAGGGAGGTGGAATTCTAGCATGATGACGAGGAGCGGCAAATCCTGACGAGCCGTTTTCGCCGGGTTATCAATAGTTTAGAAAAGTCTAATATATTAATGTGAAATTTTTTTGCAATTCGATGGAATAAAACGGGGCGCGGATCGTCTCCTGTATGTGCGTCATCTGATTAAGTGGAGGAGGACGCCAAATCTCCCATGTGAAGCAGGAAGAATAAAAACAACACGGATGCTACAACAATAAAGGCAAGGCAGAGTCACGGGGTAGGCAAGGCCCCACGGCTCGAGTTTCTGGGGGCAACCACTGACAGCCTGAATAATCCGCACCGATTGGTCAGGCTGTCAGTGCCCAGTATTTCCTATCCCCGCCGGTTTCTCCCGGACTGACTTCAAACTTTTCTCTGATATTTCGTGTACGCTCTATGGTTCCAGTTACTAGGTGCTAGGTGCTAGGTGCTAGGTGCTAGGTTCTAGGTTCTAGTAAAAGCTTGATGGTCGCAAGTCTGTAGGAGCGCCTTTGGCGCGAGAGATCGTGCGGCCGGCCAGGCTGTCGCGGCTGAAAGCCCCTCCCACGCACTTATCGGACAACGCGGTTATACTTGCCACTCAGCACTCAGCACTCAGCACTCAGCACTCAGCACTCAGCACTCAGCACTCAGCACGTAGGCCGGACATAGCGAAGCGGTGTCCGGCAACCCGAAAAATGCCCGATACCGCGGAGTTTATGCCCGCAGGGTGCTATATCGGGCCTACCTGACGCAGCACTTTGTTTTATTTCCTGAAAAACCAGAGAATCACACTGATCACGATACTGATGATGATGGCGCTGGTGACGGGGAAATAGAACCGCACGTTCTCCTTCTCGACATAAATATCCCCCGGCAACCGGAACAGCCCGAGCCTGGACAACCACGGCCAGAGTATCCCGGCGATGAGCAGGACAATGCCGATGATGATGAGAGTGCGTTGCATAAACAGATACTAGGTTCTAGCTGCTAGTCGCTAGTAACTGACGATGGAATTTATTCCATCGTCTTGACGCCATCTTTGGTCCCCAGAAGCAGCACGTCGGCCGGGCGCATGGCGAACAGGCCGTTGGTGACGACGCCGGTGAGGTTGTTGAGGGTCTGCTCCAGCTTGACGGCTTCCATGATCTCGAGGTTGTGTACATCGAGGATGATGTTGCCGTTGTCGGTGGTAAAGTCCTGGCGCAGTTCCGGTTCGCCGCCGAGTTTGACGATCTCGCGGGCCACCAGGCTGCGGGCCATGGGGATCACCTCGACCGGCAGCGGGAAGGCGCCGAGCACACCGACCAGCTTGGATTCGTCGGCGATACAGACGAATTTCTTGCTGGCGGCAGCGACGATTTTTTCGCGGGTCAGTGCGCCGCCACCGCCTTTGATCAGCTGCAGATGCTCGTTGGCCTCGTCGGCGCCGTCCACATAGACGGAAATCCCGTCCACGGCATTCAGGTCGTAGACGGGGATGCCGTGTCCCTTGAGCCGTTCGGCGCTGGCCACCGAGCTGGCGACGGTGCCGTCGATCTTGCCCTTGATTTTGGCCAGCTCGTCGATGAACAAATTGGCGGTCGATCCGGTACCCACCCCGATAATAGTGCCCGGTACCACATATTCGATGGCGGCCTGGGCGACGAGTCGTTTCAATTCATCCTGTGTCATCTGTCAATACTCCTTGGGGGCCGTGTTTTCGGACCGGCGACGTTGTTGAACGGGTAATAGGTCATTATATTAGGCATTCCGGTCTGGTATCCACAACCGGAGGCCAAAAAGTCACCAGTTTGGTCAGGCCCATAAAACAGCAGAAGACTATGACCCAGCAATATGTCGACATGATCAATGCCGCGCCGGTTTACGATGTGGCCATCCACTCGCCGCTGGATCCGGCGCCCCGTCTGAGCGAGCGTCTGGCCAATACGGTGCTGCTCAAGCGCGAGGATCTGCAGCAGGTCTTCTCGTTCAAGCTGCGCGGTGCCTATAACCGGATTATTCACCTCTCCGAGGCGGAGCGCCGCTGCGGGGTAATCGCCGCTTCCGCCGGAAATCATGCCCAGGGCGTCGCGCTGGCGGCGCAACGTCTGGGTATCGAGGCGACCATCGTCATGCCCAGGACCACGCCGGAAATCAAGCAGCATGCGGTCAAATCGCTGGGCGCCACGACCGTCTTGCACGGCAATGCCTATGACGACGCCTATCGCCATGCCATGGAGCTGGTCGAGAAACAGGGTCTGACCTTTATCCATCCCTACGATGACCCGCTGGTGATCGCCGGCCAGGGCACGATTGGCAAAGAGCTGCTGGCCCAGCGCGAATCGATCGACGCGATCTTCGTGCCGGTAGGCGGCGGCGGCCTGATCGCCGGGATCGCGGCGTATGTGAAGACCCTGCGTCCGGCGATCAAAATCATTGGCGTGGAACCGGAAGATGCGCCGAGCATGTTCAGTGCCCTGCGCGATGACGAACGGGTGCGACTCGACCAGGTGGGCATATTCGCCGATGGCGTGGCGGTGCGCCAGGTGGGTGAGGAGCCGTTTCGTCTGGCGCGCGACTATGTGGACGAGGTAATTCTGGTTACCACCGACGAGATCTGCGCGGCGATCAAGGACATCTTCGATGACACCCGCTCGATCACCGAACCGGCCGGCGCCCTGGCGGTGGCCGGGCTGAAAAAGTACGTGGGGGAAAAATCGGTTCAGGGCCAGACCCTGATCGCCGTCGACAGCGGGGCCAATATGAACTTCGATCGCCTGCGGCATGTGGCCGAACGGGCCGAACTGGGTGAGCGCCGCGAGCTGCTGTTTGCCGCGACCATTCCCGAGCGTCCGGGCAGCTTTCGCAAATTCTGCGAGGCGATCGGCACACGGGGCATTACCGAGTTCAACTACCGCTACGCCGATCCGAGCCAGGCGCATATTTTTGTCGGAGTGCAGCTGCACGGCGGCGAGTCGGAGAAGCAGGCGCTGTTCGGACAACTGGACACGGCCGGCTATCCCTATATGGATATGACCGACAACGAGATGGCCAAGCTGCACATCCGCTATATGGTCGGCGGCCGGGTCGACGGGGTGGAACACGAGTGCCTCTACCGCTTCGAATTCCCCGAGCGCCCCGGCGCACTGCTGCGTTTTCTCAATCACATGGGCGCGCACTGGAACATCAGCCTGTTCCACTACCGCAACCACGGTGCCGACTACGGCCGGGTCCTGGTTGGCATGCAGGTCCCGCCCGACGAGGAGCCCATGCTGCAACGCTTCCTCGACGAGATTGGGTATCGCTACTGGGATGAGACCGATAATCCCGCCAATGCCCTGTTCCTTTCAGGAACAGGGCAGTGACGAGGAAAATCGGCACGTAACCTCGTTGATCGTAGGAGCGGCTTTGGCGCGAGAGACTTTGCCAACCGCATGGCCTGTCGCGCCAAAGGCGCTCCTACAGGTCCTCGATCCAGGGTGATTTTCCTCGTCACTCGTCCCTCGTACCTCGGCCCTTTTTTTGGCCAGCGGCCAAAAAAAAGGGGGCTACCGTCGCCGGTAACCCCCGATTTTCCCGGGATTTTTCCCGTTCTACAGCCGATGTCGCCTATTTTTTCTTGCGACGGGCTGTTTTCTTCTTGGTTTTTTTCTTGGCCACCTTCTTCTTGGCGACTTTCTTTTTCGCCTTTTTCTTGGCGACTTTCTTCTTGGCCTTCTTCTTGGCTACCTTCTTCTTAGCCTTTTTCTTGGCCACCTTCTTCTTGGCCTTCTTCTTGGCTACCTTCTTCTTAGCCTTTTTCTTGGCGACCTTCTTCTTGGCCTTCTTCTTGGCTACCTTCTTCTTAGCCTTTTTCTTGGCAACCTTCTTCTTGGTTGCGCGTTTCTTAGCGACTTTTTTCTTCGCTACCTTTTTGCGAGAAGCGGTTTTCTTCTTCGCGACTTTCTTCTTGGCTTTTTTCTTCGTTGCCATAGTTAACAACCCTCCAGAGTTGAGCACTGAGTTTAGCAGAGTATAGCCAACTAAAATAAAAATGCTAGTAATGCAATTAATTTTTTGCCGTTAGCGCTTGTATTGTATGAATTTCAGCTTTGATACGCCAGATTTCCGGTTTGTATAACGGCTGAAGGGAAAATTTTTAGTTGCGGAAGGAAAATTTTGCCTACGAAGAGGGGGCTTAGGCAAGAATTTTTGTTTTTGTGTTGCGGATCGGTCATTGAAAGCGCTGATCGTGATGCGTTGACCGGCTGATACACGTCTCAAACACGATCAAAGCGGTTGTTCGACGTTGTTCAGTGCCAATTTAGCGTTGAATTTTTACAATGGCCCGAAAATTTTGCTTGTGAAAGGCTCTGACGTGGCTTATGAGTTAAAAAATTTTAGAGATCCTGCCCCACCGTCTGGTGTTAGCAAGCCGTGAGTGACGCTGACACGGCTTCTGAATAAGAAAATTTCGCTTTTAACGGCGGATTTTTTGCTCTGGCAGGCATTGAAGCCGATTTGCAGGGCTGATAACGCGATTTCATCGTTATCTTCGTCGTGTCTGCACGCTTGTCGAGAGCAAAATTCAGCGTTGAAGATGTCTTTGTCGTGATTGAAGATAAAAATTTATTGCATGATGCAATTTTTCAGGGCTATCAGGGGTCGATCGTGCCTGATTGAGCCTGTCCAGGCGCTTGTGTTCGTTGTCAGCGGCGATGATCGGCCTGCATCAACGCAAAAGCGGCCCGCGGGCCGCTTTGATGGAGCTGAATCGGAGCGCTGGCTTCAACGTTTTTCCATCTTGAGGATATGTTGCCAGTGTTTTTTCTCCACCGGCATGACTGACAGGCGGTTGCCACGCTGTAGCAGTTTCATTCCCTCCAGTGCTTTTTCCTGTTTCATCTCCTGCAGGGAGACGGTGCGGTCGAATTTGCGCACGAATTTGATGTTGACCATGTACCAGCGCGGATTTTCCGGGTCACTTTTGGGGTCGTAGTATTTGGATTTCGGGTCCCAGGCGGTGTGATCCGGATAACCTTCCTTGACGACCTCGGCGATGCCGACGATGCCCGGCTCCTTGCAGTTGGAGTGGTAAAAAAAGACCTGATCGCCCTTTTTCATCTCGTCGCGCATCATGTTGCGGGCCTGATAGTTGCGCACCCCGTCCCAGTGGTCGGTCTTGCGCGGCATGGCGGCCAGGTCGTCGATGCCGAAAACGTCAGGTTCGGATTTCATCAGCCAGTAATTCATGCGGATCTCCTCTTGGAACGTGGCCGGATTATTTCACAAATTTCGCGCGGGGCGCAGCGTTCACCAGGCAGTGGCGAGAGGTCGCTATATTCACAGGGCGTGCCCGCATGAGCCCTGCAGGGTATTTTCCTGACGGGCAGGCGACTCTGTGCGCGATCAATCCGGGGTATGTGCAGGGAATCGTTGTATCCCCTGCTCGGTGGCAATACCGTCCAGTGGCACGTCCCAGACGGCGCGATCGATCTGCCCGACCTGTTGAAAGCCATAGGCGGTGCCCAGCAGCCAGGGCCGCTGCCAGTGACGCCGGTAGCGGCGAAAACCGAAGGTGCGATCATAGAATCCGCCGCCCATGCCGACCCGGTTACCCGCGTGATCGAAGGCCACCAGCGGCATGAGTACCAGATCCAGGGACATGGGGCTGAACAGCCGATCGCGACGGCTGTGCACCGGTTCGGGGATGCCGAAGCGGTTGGGAATCAGTTGCGTATCGGAGTGGTAAGGCAAGAACCACATGCGCCGGCCGTTACGCGGGCCAAGTACCGGCAGATAACAGAGTTTGTTCTGCTGCCAGGCGTACTCCATCAGGTAACCCAGGTCGATTTCGCCGTCATTGGGCAGATAAAAGGCGATGCGACGCGCCAGATGAAACAGCCGATGCGCGGCAAGGTGTTCGGCCAGCATCAGTGACGCATCGCGTTGTTGCTCCGCCGACAGCGCGCGGCGCTTGTCGCGCATGGTAAAGCGCAGGGATTTTCGATCAGTCATTATTCAATAGTAATATTTTCAATAATTTATGTCACCCGGTAGCGGAGACCCACGGGTTGGGGCGTTTTTAAAAGTGCTGAGTACTAAGTACTTAGTGCTGAGTCGGGAGTCGGGAGTCGGGAATGGGGAGTGGGGAAGATGCTGACGCAGGAGCGGATCATCTGGATCGGGTTTTGATCTTCCTCGTCACTCGTCCCTCGCCCCTGCGTCCGAAGGACGCGGTTTGTTGATAGGGAGGGCGCGCCCCCGCCTGTACCGTGGTGATCTTCGTCTTGAACCGGAGGTTCAAGGTGGGAGCGTCTTCCGGCGTATCAGGCTTTCCGGTCCAGGCCGGACTTGCACACAACACCGAATCTCGGCTCCCGGGGATTTATTTATCGGCTCAAGAGTATCCCGATCGACTCACGCATACCGCAGGGGGCGCCCATTGCTCGGTTGTCGGCGTCAGATTTCAAGCTGACGGGTTTTGAACAGGGCATCCTCGATCTTGTCCTGGATGCCCTTGATACGGCCACTGACATCACTGTCCATCTTGCTGTCAGGGCCAGACTGTGTCAGTAGCTCATGAGAGATATTCAGCGCGGCCATCACCGCGATGCGATCGGTCCCGATGATCTTGCCGCTATCGCGGATTTCGCGCATCTTCATGTCCAGGTAATCGGCCGAGCGCATCAGTTCGTGCTTCTCCTCTTCCGGACAGGCAATCAGGTACTCCTTGTCCAGGATGTGCACGGTGACTGTGTTGGCCGGCTTTTCACTCATTTTCCATTGCCTTGAGTTTCTCGATCATCGCCTCGACCCGGCTGCGCGCCAGCTCGGTTTTTTCCACCAGCTGATTGCGCTCCGACATCAGGTTCGTCTGACTGTCGCGCAGGGTTTTGTTCTCCTGCTGCAACCGGTCAACGGCCTTGATAAGGTCATCGACGCGGGTTTCAAGCTTTTTCAGATCCAGTTCGTCCATCAAATATCACTTGTAAGTTGTTGTTATTCCTGATTCGAGACGTCCATCCTGCCCATGGCTCAATATAGAGCGGTGGCCGGGCAGGGTCAACGGGCTCGTGTAGGCAAAAAACAGGGATTCGCGGCCCCGCGGCTGTTGCTCGCCGGACAAATAGCTTATCCTCTCGGCTTTCAGACGTTGTATTCCATATATATGAGCCAGACACTTCCCGATTTTGATCAGATTACCGATGCCCTGCGGGCACTGGGTGCCGAGAGCGAGGCCGCGGAAAACCACGGTTTGCTGTGTGCCATGTTGTCGACCATGGAAGGGGTGACAGCCGATGCCTGGCTGGATATCGCCCTCTCCGGGACAGGCCAGGATGCCCTGGCGCCGGAGCCGCCCGAGTCCCTGCGGACCCTGTTCGAGGAAACCCGCCGCCAGTTCGACAGCGACGAGTTCGATTTTCATTTATTGTTACCCCACGACGAGGCGATCCTGGCGGTGCGGGTCGAAGCCCTCGGGCACTGGTGCCAGGGCTTTCTGGCCGGCCTGGCGGTCGGTGGCATCCAGCAACCGGAGAACCTGCCCGGCGAGCTGCCGGAGATCATCAAGGACATGCTGGAGATCTCCCGCGCCGAAGGCTACGAGCTGGAAGGTGACAGCGAAGACGAGGCCGCCTACACCGAACTGGTGGAGTACCTGCGGATGGGCGTACTGCTGTTTCGCGAGGAGCTACGCCGACAGTTTTCCGGCGCGGGCGACGGCGAGGTGCCGATACATTAAACCAAAGGGGCTAGTTACTAGAGGCTAGGTACGAGGTGGTTTTGTGTGAACTGAATTTATATCACCCCTCCCGGGCCCTTCGGGCAGGGACGAGTATCTAGGTACTAGGGGCGAGGCGATTTTGTATGGGCCGATTTTATATTACCCCTCCCTAACCCTCCCCTGGAAGGGGAGGGGACGATGTAGCTAATAGCAAAGATCGGTTCCCCCTCCCTCCGGGACGAGTCCAGGGATGGACTCGGTAGAGCGAAGCAGGAAGCCAGAGCCGAGGGGGTTAGGGGGAGGGGATCAATTAACAGGCTAGAACCTGGAGACTAGTAACTAGAATCTGATCTTATGAATACACAGGAATTTACCAAACGCCGCAAGCAGCTGATGGAGCTGATGGGACCCGATTCGGTGGCGATTCTGCCGGCGGCGCCGATGCGCATGCGCAATCGCGACAGCGAGTTTCATTACCGCCAGGACAGCGACTTTTATTACCTGACCGGTTTCCCCGAGCCGGATGCGGTGGTGGTGCTGGTGCCGGGGCGGGCGCATGGTGAATATATTCTGTTCTGCCGCGAGAGCGATCCCGACATGGAGGTGTGGACCGGGGCCCGTGCCGGGCAGGACGGTGCGGTGGAGCATTACAAGGCGGATGATTCGTTTCCCATCGACGACATCGACGACATCCTGCCCGGTCTGCTGGAGAACAAGGAGCGGGTGTTTTATACCATGGGCGCCAGTCCCGATTTCGATCAGCGGCTGATCGGCTGGGTCAATCGTCTGCGCAAGCAGTCCCGCGCCGGCATTCACACCCCGGGCGAGTTTGTCTCGCTGGAACATCACCTGCACGACATGCGGCTGTACAAGAGCAGTAACGAGATCAAGGCGATGCGCAAGGCGGCTAAAATCTCTGCCCGGGCGCATAGTCGCGCCATGCAGGCGTGCAAGCCGGGCATGGGCGAATATCAACTCGAGGCCGAGCTGCTTTACAACTTCATGCACCAGGGCGCTCGCTTTCCGGCCTATCCCTCCATTGTCGGCAGCGGCGCCAACGGCTGTATTTTGCATTACGTTGATAATCACTCGGTATTGAACGACGGGGATCTGGTGCTCATCGATGCGGGAGCCGAGTATGACTATTACGCGGCGGATATCTCCCGTACCTTTCCCGTTAACGGCAAATACAGCAAGGCGCAACGGACCCTGTACGATATCGTACTGGACGCCCAGTACGCGGCCATCGAACAGGTCAAACCGGGCAATCACTGGAACGATCCGCATGAGGCGGCGGTCAGGGTGCTGACGCAAGGGCTCAGGGATGTGGGGATCCTCGAAGGCGAGCTGGACAAACTGATCGCGGACCAGGCCTATAAACCCTATTTCATGCACCGTACCGGCCACTGGCTGGGGATGGATGTGCATGATGTGGGGGATTACAAGGTGGATACCGAATGGCGGGTACTCGAGCCGGGCATGACCCTGAC
Source organism: Thiohalophilus thiocyanatoxydans (assembly GCF_004366735.1). Taxonomy (GTDB): domain Bacteria; phylum Pseudomonadota; class Gammaproteobacteria; order UBA6429; family Thiohalophilaceae; genus Thiohalophilus; species Thiohalophilus thiocyanatoxydans. The sequence goes on from NZ_SOQX01000001.1 coordinate 687,546, forward strand.
CGTGGAGCCCGGCCTCTATCTGTCGGCCCGGCATAGTGAGCTGGCAAAGAAGTGGCACAACATCGGGATTCGCATCGAGGACGATGTGCTGGTGACTAAAGAGGGTTACGAAGTACTGAGCCGGGATGTGCCCAAGGATCCTGACGAGATCGAGGCGTTGATGGCCGGATGAACGCAACCAAGCCGAATGCAACCAAGCTGAACGAGTTTGATCTGGTGATTGTCGGCGGCGGCCTGGTCGGCGCCAGCCTGGCCTGTGCCCTGGCCGAGTCACCGCTGCGTATCGCGATGGTTGAGGCGCAGCCGTTCAATACCGAACAACATCCCGGCTTTGATGCGCGCACCGTGGCGCTGGCCGCCGGTTCGCAACAGATCTTTAACGCCATGGGCTTGTGGGAGGCGATCGCCGCGCAGGGGGTGACGCCGATCCGCCGTATTCATGTCTCCGATCGCGGCCACGCCGGCAGCGCGCACCTGGATGCCGCCGAGCAGGGGCTGGCGGCGATGGGCTACGTGGCCGACATCCGGGTTCTCGGCCAGGTGCTCTCCCGGCAACTTGAACAACAGGCCAATGTGACCCTGTTCTGTCCGGCCAGCGTCAAGGCGGTACAGTTTGCGCCGGCGCACGCGAAGGTCGTTTTGCAGCACGACGATGCACTGCACGAGATTACCGCGGCTCTGGTGGTGGCGGCGGATGGCGGAAATTCGTTTATTCGCAACGACAGCGGCATTGCCACCTTCACCCTCGATTATCATCAGAGTGCGCTGATCAGCAACGTGGCCGTGGATCGTCCCCACCGGAACATTGCTTACGAGCGCTTTACCGACAGCGGACCGATGGCGCTGCTGCCGACCCGCGACGAGCAGGGCAACGACAACACCTTTGCCCTGGTCTGGACCCTCAAACCGGAACAGGTGGAGGCGGTGCAGGGCTGGGACGAGGCCACTTTTTTGTCCCAACTGCAACAACGTTTCGGCGAGCGGGCCGGGCAGTTTACCCGCAGCAGTCAACGGCATCTCTATCCGCTGAAATTCCTGCAAACCCGCGAGCACGTGCGGCCGCGCCTGGCTGTGATTGGTAACGCCGCGCATACCCTGCATCCGGTCGCGGGGCAGGGGTTTAATCTCGGGCTGCGTGACGTGGCGGTGCTCTCACAGGTGCTGATCGACGCGCTGGCACAGAATGACGATCCCGGTGATCTGGGTGTCCTGCGTCGGTATGCCCGCTGGCGCCGGCGGGATCATCTGCAGACCTCACTGGCCACTGATGCGCTGGTGCGGGTGTTCTCCAACAATTTCCTGCCCCTGGCGGTGGCGCGCAACCTGGGACTGACGCTGCTGGATACCCTGCCGCCGCTGAAAAAACAGCTGGTGCGCCATGCCATGGGCTATGTGGGCAAACTGCCGCGTCTGGCGCGGGGATTGAAGCCGTGAGCCGGGATTACGATCTGATCATCGTCGGCGGCAGCATGGTCGGGGCCAGCCTGGCCTGTGCCCTGGCCGACACCCCGTTACGGATTGCCCTGCTCGATGCAAAACGTTTCGAGGCCGACTGGCCGGCCGACGGGTTCGATCTGCGGGTCAGTGCCATCACCCGTGCCAGCGAGGCATTTTTGCAACAGCTGGATGCCTGGCCTGGCGATCACGCTGAACGGGTCAGTCCGTTTCGCGAGATGCATGTCTGGGATGCCACCGGCGATGGTGTGATTCACTTTGACAGCGCCGAACTGGGCGAGGCGACACTCGGGCACATTGTCGAAAACCGGGTGCTGATCAAAACGTTGCATCGGCAAATCGACGCGGCGAAGAATATCGATTATCTGGCCCCGGTGGCACCGACGGCGATCGAATTCGATGACAAACAGGCGCGCCTGCTCCTGGAAGACGGTGAACCGCTGACGGCGAAGCTGCTGGTCGGGGCCGACGGTGGCAATTCGTGGGTACGGCGTCAGGCCGGAATCAGTGTGCGCGGCTGGGATTATGATCAGGCCGCGCTGGTCACCTGGGTGAAAACCGAACAGTTTCACCAGGAGACCGCCTGGCAACGCTTCTTGCCCGACGGGCCACTGGCGTTTTTGCCGCTGAGCGAGGGCTATTCCTCGATTGTCTGGTCCACCTCGCCGCAGCATGCGCGGCAACTGCAGCAGCTGGACGAGGCGCCGTTTCGTCAGGAACTGGCCGCCAGCTTCGGGCATACCCTGGGCGAGATCGAAGACAGCGGCCCGCGCGCTGTGTTCCCGTTGCGCTTTTTCGAAACCGAACATTACATTCGTCCACGCCTGACACTGGTCGGCGATGCGGCGCATACCATTCATCCGCTGGCCGGGCAGGGGGTCAACCTCGGCTTCGCCGATGCCCAATCCCTGGCGCAGGTGATCCGCGAGGCGCAGCAACGGCAACAGGACATTGGCAGCCAGCCGGTCCTGCGCCGTTACGAGCGCTGGCGACGCGCCGACAACCGCGCCATGTTGATCGCCATGGACAGCTTTAAACGTCTGTTCGGCAGTCAATGGGGGCCGCTGCGCTGGTTGCGCAACACTGGCCTCAACCTGACTGACCGGCTCGGCCCGCTCAAACAGATCATCATGCGCCAGGCGATGGGGAGCCCGCCGGACCGCGACTAGATCCAGCTGCGAGTGGCTGGAAGCCGGTTTTCGTGGCCGTCCGGGGCCGGCGTATGGCCGAATCGCGAGAAGTCCCTTTTTATGATAGGGAAACAGTACCGGGCCCCGGCGGCGGTCGTGCCTCTGGTCGCCCCGGGCAGTAAACAGCGTCGCTCCCTGTTGCGTTTGGGAATGATAATAATTATCATTCATTAAACAGGCATTCTATATATATAGGCAGGAGATTATGCAATCACGTCTTATACTCTTTCTTTTATCAGGGTTATTGACTCTGCAGGCTGCCGCGGCCGATCCGCTGGTGATCTATTCCGGCCGTTCCGACAAGTTCGTCAAGCCGGTGGTCGAGGCCTTTGAAAAAGAGACCGGCATCGAGGTGCTGGTGCATGCCGGCGGTTCCACGGCATTGCTGAACAAACTCAAGCTGGAAGGCAAGCGCACTGACGCGGATCTCTACATCAGTAATGATGCCGGTAACCTGCAAAAGGGTAGCGAAATGAAGCTGTTCCGCCCGGTTCCCGAAGAGATTGCCGGGCAGATTCCGGCCAATTTCCGGGCACCGGACAACACCTGGCTGGGGCTGTCCGCCCGGGCCCGCATGCTGGTGGCCAACAGCGAGCAGTCCCAGACCGATTTCGTCGACTCGGTGTTCGATCTCGCGGATCCGCGCCTCAAGGGCAAGCTGGCTATTACGCACAGCGGTAACGAAAGCTATATCGCCGGGGTGACGGTCTACATGCTGGCGGCCGGCAAGGAAGTGACTCGCGACTGGCTGCAGGGCATGAAGGAGAATGTGGGCGGCAGTGTGTTTAACAAACACAGCAAGATCGTCAACGCCGTTGCGGACGGTAAAAAAGCCATCGGTCTGGTCAATCACTACTATATTTACCGCCATCTGGATCAGTATCCCGATGCACCGCTCAAGGTAATCCCGCCGGATCAGGGTGAGGACGGAATGGGCGTCGCCTGGAACGTGGCCGGCATTGCCATGAGTCGTCATAGTCAGAAGAGCGAGGCGGCGGAAAAATTCCTGGACTTTGTGGTTTCCGAAAAGGGCCAGAAGATGTTTGCCGAAGTGAATCGCGAATATCCCACCCGTCCCGGTGTTCCTGCGGCCGATGAAGTACCGCCACTGGATTCCTACAAGGTGGCCGATGTACCCATGGCCCGACTGGGCGAACAACGTAATGCCACGCTGGATCTGATCGAGCAGGTGGGCATGCCGTAATCGAGTCCTGCACCCGGTGACGGTGCGCCGTCATCGGGGCAGGGTATAGTGCCTTGCCGCCCGGTGTGCCGGGCGGAATCTGTTTGAATCCGGAAGTATGCGTTGAAGACATCTGAGTTGAGTGCCACACAAACTGTCAGCCTGCCGCTGTTTAACAGCCGAATGACCCTGCGCGGTGCCCTGTCACTGCTGGTTGTGCTGCTGGCGGCGATCCCGCTGGTCTTTGTGGTTTACAGCAGTCTGCAGCTCGATGCCGCGGGTTGGGCCGGGTTGTGGACCAGCCGCCTGCCGGGTTTGTTGTGGAATACGTTGTCGTTGTCGGTACTGGTGGGGATCGGCAGCATCGTACTCGGGGTGTCCGCCGCCTGGTGGATTACCCGGCGGGAGTTTCCCGGTCGGCGCCTTGCCATCTGGTTGATGGTCCTGCCACTGACCATTCCCACCTATGTCTTCGCCCACATCTACACCACCCTGTTCGATGACCGTGGCTGGATCGGTCAGGCCTGGCAATGGCTGTTCGGCGCCGGCACTTCGGCACCGGATCTGTATAACGTGGTGGGCGTCAGTTTTATTCTCACCCTGGCCGGTTTTTCCTATGTGTTTTTGCTGGTGCAGGATTCCCTGTCCCGTTCCCAGCAGAACCTGGAAGAGGCGGCACGGATTCAGGGCGCCACGCCGGGGCAGGTCTTTCGGCGGATCAATCTGCCGTTGATGCGCCCGGCCATCGCCGCGGGCCTGGCGCTGGTGGTGCTGCATGTGTTGTCCGACTTCGGCGCGGTCAGCATGATGCGCTATCAGACCTTTACCCTGAGCATCTATTTACAGATGACCGGGCGGTTCGATTACAACGCCGCCGCCGGCCTGTCTCTGGTGCTGGTCTCGCTGAGCCTGACCTTTTTGATTCTGGAGCGTTTCTTTCGTAACCGGCAACGTTACTACGGCACTGCGCAGGCCAGGCGGTATACCGCGCGCCGCGCGACCCGTTTCGAGACCGCGGCCATCTGGTTCTGGCTCGGCCTGATCGCCCTGTTTGCCTTTATTCTGCCGATCATCTGGATGCTGGTCTGGAGCTGGGAGGCCTGGATGCAGGATCTCATCAGCGACCGATTCTGGGGCTATGTGGGGAATTCCCTGCTGGTCAGCGTGCTGGCCGCGACGTTGACCGTGGTCGTGGCGTTGCCGGTGGCCCTGTACCACGCCCGTGAGCGCAGCTGGTTGAGCCAGGCCTATCTGCATGTCTCCAGCGTCGGGTTTGTATTGCCCGGGCCGGTGATCGCGCTGGGTATCCTGGCCTTTGTCTTGAGCCAGGTGGATATCATCTACGGCAGCCTGGCGGTGCTGGTGGTTGCCATGCTGATCCGCTTTTTGCCGCTGGCCATCCAGGCCCAGGAGGCGGCCGCGCAACAACTGACGCCGTCGATGGAAGAGGCCGCCCGCAGCCTGGGCGCCGGGACCTGGGAAAATCTGCGCCGCATTATCCTGCCGATGATCCGCGGCGGCATGATCAGCGCCTGGGTGCTGGTATTCATCGACACCCTCAAGGAGTTACCCGCCACCCTGATCCTGCGGCCCACCGGTTTCGATACCCTGCCGGTACGCATCTGGATCGAGGCCAGCGAGGAAATGCTGGAGATGGCCGCCCCCGCCGCCCTGATGCTGGTCATCGGCACCCTGCCGGTCCTCTGGTTCCTCATGCGCCCGGTCAAACAGCGTTAGGACTTTTTTCGAAGTCTCTGGGATTTAACGCGGAGGGCGCGGAGGCGCAGAGACGCGGAGGAAAATCGATCCTGGGTTTTCAGTAACATTATGGACTGACAAGAAAACCCTGCTATTTCCGGCAATCAAAATTGACTTGATGAGGGGCTGCCATCCGCACATATCTCCCGAGGCATAATGCCGTAAAAATTATTTTGTTCTCCGCGCCTCCGCGTCCTCCGCGTTATTTCAACCACCCTAACTACTGCAAAGACCCGGTAAATTACCCAGGTATAAACCCCCGGATTCAGCTTGGATTCTCTTCCCCAACCCGTTAAGATCACGGTATAAGCCACTACCCTGTGGGAGAGTGCAGGCTTGACCTGCCGCCGAAGGCGCAACCGCCCGGAATCGCTCAGGCAAAAGGACCGCGGGGAACAAGGCTGACTCTGGAGAGACCTCGATAATGCGGGGCACCGAAGGGGCTGAAGCTCTCAGGTGAAAGGACAGAGGGGCGAAACAAGGCAGCCGGACTGCTCTGTTTCGCCTTTTTTATTTTCACCAGTTAAAGGTTGACCGGGCACCATGAGCAATAAAGTCATTCCAGTTTTCGATTTCTCCCACGAGCCCAATGTCGGGCGCATGCCCCAGTGGATTCGCCAGTCCCTGAGTCATCACGAGAATTATTCCCAGACCGCGCGTAACGTGCACAGCAATACCCTGCATACCGTTTGCGAGGAGGCCCGCTGTCCCAATCGCGGCGAGTGCTGGAGTCAGGGTACGGCCACCTTCATGCTGCTGGGCGATACCTGTACCCGCGCCTGCGGGTTTTGCGCGGTCAAGACCGGCCGTCCCGGCTGGTTCGACGATCAGGAGCCGGAGCGCATTGCCACGGCCGTGCGCGATATGGGCCTCGAGTATGTGGTGCTGACCTCGGTCAATCGCGACGACATGACCGACGGGGGAGCGACCATCTATGCGGAAACCGTGAAGGCACTGCGTCGCGACAAGCCGACGATCGGGGTCGAACTGCTGACCCCCGATTTTCATCGCTGCCAGGCGCAGTCTATCGAGATCATGAATGCCGCGTTGCGCGAGGCGGTGCATCCGAGCAGCGAACTGCAGATGGTATGGGGACATAACGTGGAGACGGTGCCGTCACTGTATAAACAGGTGCGCAAGGGCTCCAGCTATGAGCGCTCGCTGGAAATGCTGCGCCTGGCCGCCCTGCAACCGGGCGTCGAAGCCAAATCCGCCATCATGCTGGGCCTGGGCGAAAGCCGCGAGGAAGTGCTGCAGGTGCTGCGCGATCTGCGCGAAGTCGGGGTCAGCCGTATCGCCATCGGCCAGTACCTGCGCCCCAGTCGTTATCACCTGGCGGTCAAACGCTATTTGTCACCGGCCGAGTTTGACGATTACGGCAAACAGGCCCGGGCGCTGGGTTTTGGCTGGGTCAAGGCCGGCCCCATGGTGCGTTCCTCCTATCATGCCGAAGAACAGCAGAACTGACTTGTTTGTTCCGTCTTTTCACCCAATTTTAGAGTAACCAGGCTTATGGGTAACCGCACTCCGCTTTATGAAGAACACCTTCGCGCCAACGCCAAGATGGTCGATTTTGGCGGCTGGGACATGCCGATCAACTACGGCTCGCAGATCGAGGAGCATAACCAGGTGCGCCAGGACGCGGGCATGTTCGATGTCTCGCACATGACCATCGTCGATCTGAGCGGCGACAAGGTGAAACCGTTTTTGCAGTACCTGCTGGCCAACAATGTGGACCGGCTGAAGGACAAGGGCAAGGCCCTCTATACCTGCATGCTCAACGAGCAGGGCGGGGTCATTGACGATCTGATCGTCTATTATCTGGGCGAGACGTTTTATCGCATGGTGGTCAATGCCGCGACCCGGGAAAAGGACCTGGCCTGGATCGAAAAACACGCGGCGGCCTATGACGTGACAGTGAATGTCCGGGATGACATGGCCATGATAGCGGTCCAGGGTCCCAATGCGCGCGACAAGGCGCATAAGGTACTGGGGGTGGCGATTGCCGACCAGCTGGTGGACATCAAGCCGTTTTTCATGCGCGAGATGGGCGATGTTATCGTGGCCCGCACCGGCTATACCGGTGAAGACGGCTATGAAATCATGCTGCCGGCCAACCAGGCTCCCGGAACCTGGCGACAGCTGGTTGAGGCGGGTGTCAAACCCACCGGACTGGGGGCGCGCGATACCCTGCGTCTGGAAGCCGGGATGAACCTGTACGGCCATGATATGGACGAGAACACCACCCCGCTGGAGTCCGGCCTGAGCTGGACCGTGGCCTGGGAACCGGAAGACCGGGACTTTATCGGCCGTGCCGCCCTTGCCCGGCAGAAGTCCGAGGGGGTCAAGCGGAAACTGGTCGGTCTGGTACTCGAGGATCGCGGTGTATTGCGCGATCACCAGAAAGTGATCGTCGATGGCGAGGAAGCCGGTGAGATCACCAGTGGCAGTTTCTCGCCGACGCTGGGCAAGTCGATTGCGTTTGCGCGAGTCCCGGCCTCGGTCGGTACGCATTGCCAGGTGGATGTGCGCGGCAAGCTGTTGAACGCCCGGGTGGTCAAGCTGTCATTTGTACGTAATGGCAAACCCTGTATTGATGTTTGAACAAGTTTGATAATTTTCCAGAGGACAGAACAATGAGCAACATTCCACAGGAACTTCGTTTTACCAAATCTCACGAATGGGTCAAGCGCGAAGAAGACGGTACACTGGTTATCGGCATTACCGATCATGCCCAGCAGCTGCTGGGTGATCTGGTCTTTGTCGAGGTACCGGAAGCCGGCAGCAGCTTCAAAGACAGCGACGACTGTGCCGTGATCGAATCGGTCAAGGCCGCCTCCGACGTCTATTGCCCGGTTGCCGGCGAAGTGATCGAAAGCAACGAAGCGCTGGCCGACGCCCCGGAAACCATCAACAACGATCCCTATGGCGATGGCTGGATCTTCAAGCTCAAGCCCGAGGACGAAGGGGCCTATGACGGCCTGATGGATGCCGATGCCTATGCCGAGGTCGTGGCGGAAGACGAACACTGAAACCCCGTCTTCAAATCGAATATTGACGTAACCAGGTAAACAGAATGCCGTTTATACCCCATACTGAAAAAGATATTGCCGAAATGCTCAAGGCCATCGGCGCCGACAGCATCGAGGATCTGTTTGACGAGATCCCGGCCAACCTGCGTAGTGCCGGTCTGCAGGATGTGCCGACCAGCACCAATGAAATGGAAGTCACCCGGGTGATGCACGAGCGCGCCGATCAGGATGCGCGGACGCTCTGTTTTCTCGGCGCCGGTGCCTATGAACATCATATCCCGGCGGCGGTATGGGAGCTGACCACCCGTGGCGAGTTCTATTCGGCCTATACGCCGTATCAGGCCGAAGCCAGTCAGGGTACGTTGCAGCTGCTGTATGAGTATCAGACCATGATGGCCAGCCTGACCGGTATGGATGTCTCCAACGCCTCGCTGTATGACGGCGCGTCCTCGCTGGCCGAGGCGGTATTGATGGCGGTACGCGCCAATCGCAAATCCAAGGCCAAACGCATTCTGATGCCGCGCAGCGTACACCCGGCCTATCGCAAGGTAGCGCACACCATCGTGCATAACCAGGGTATCGCGCTCGAAGAGCTCGATTACGATCGCAGCAGCGGCATTATCGATCCCGACTCATTGCCGAAGGATCCGGGCGATTTCACCGCGCTGGTGATCCCGCAGCCCAACTTCTTCGGCAATCTCGAAGAGGTGGACACCCTGACCGACTGGGCGCATCAGCATGGCGCACTGGTGATTGGCGTGGTCAACCCGACCGCCCTGGCACTGATTACACCGCCCGGTGAATGGGGCGAGATCGGCGCCGATATCGCCTGCGGTGAAGGTCAGCCGCTGGGCGCGCCGCTCGCTTCCGGCGGACCGTACTTCGGCTTCATGTGTTGTCGCCAGACGTACGTGCGCCAGATGCCGGGGCGGATCATCGGTCGTACCGAGGATCTGGACGGCAAGGAAGGCTTCGCCCTGACCCTGCAGGCCCGCGAGCAGCACATACGCCGCTCCAAGGCCACGTCCAACATCTGCACCAACCAGGGTCTGCTGGTCACCGCGGCCACTATTTATATGGCCTTGCTCGGTCCCCAGGGGCTGCAACGGGTTGCCAGCCATAGCCACGCCAACACGGTGAAACTGGCGGACAGGCTGGTGGATAAACTGGACGGGGCCGAGAAAGTGTTCGACCGTCCGGTATTTCATGAGGTCGTCGTGCGGCTGAAACAACCGGTGCGGGATGTTCTTCAAGGTCTGTCTGAAGAAGGTATCGTGGGTGGTTACCCGCTGGCGGAAGAATATCCGGAACTGGATAACTGTCTGCTGTTGTGTGCGACAGAAACCAAGACCGAGGCCGATCTCGACGCCTTTGTCGAAGCGGTTGTACGTATCGCCGGCCGCCTGTAACCGGCGGACTGTTCTGTCGATTACAAAGGCATAAAGCCAAACCTGTCCTGTAAGGAGGAGCGTCATGGCACAGATTACATTAAAAGGTGACCCCATCAATACCAACGGCGAACTGCCGGCCGTTGGCAGCGCGGCCCCGGCGTTTAAACTGACCACGGCCGACCTGGAAGATGTCGGTCTGGACAACTACCCGGGCAAGAAAAAACTGCTGAATATCGTGCCCAGTCTGGATACCCCGGTTTGCGCCACGTCGACCCACAAGTTCAACGAGGCGGCCAAAGGACGGGATGATGTGGTGATGCTGATCATCGCCGCCGATTTGCCCTTTGCCATGGGCCGTTTCTGTACCGGCGAGAAGCTGGATAATGTGATTCCGCTGTCCATGATGCGCGACAAGAACTTTGCCAAGGACTACGGTGTATTGATCCAGGACGGCCCGATGGCCGGCATCACCGCTCGCGCCGTGGTCGTGCTGGATGAGAACGACAAGGTGATCTACACCGAAATGGTCCCGGAAATCGCCCAGGAGCCCGACTACGACAAGGCCCTGGCAGCGCTGGGCTGATTTTTAAAAAGCGTTTTACCGCAGAGACGCAGAGACGCAGAGTACGCAAAGGTTCTTAAATGTTGAATTTTGAATGTTAAATTTTGAATTACAGGTGGTACCGAAATTCAAAATTCAAAACTTAAAATTCAACATTACATCGCGTCTCTGCGGTAAGAAATTTAAAAACCAGCTGACACTATGGTTGTATGAATCGTCGATGAGACGTTGTTTGACGAACTTGAGATGAGATTATGTTGATTTTTGAACAATCGAGAAGTGGCCGGACCAATCCGCCGCAGGCCCCGTTGCAGGATGTTGCGATCGATGACATTCCGGATCAGTTTCGACGCCAGTCGAAACCGACTCTCCCGGAAGTCTCCGAGATGCAGGCGGTACGCCATTACACCCGGCTGTCGCAGAAGAACTTCTCCATCGACACCCATTTCTATCCGCTGGGTTCCTGCACCATGAAATACAACCCGCGCGGGTGTAATACCCTGGCGATGTTGCCCGGTTTTTTGCGTCGTCATCCCCTGAGTCCGGACAGCATGAGCCAGGGTTTCATGGCCTGTATGTTTGAGCTGCAGGAGATGCTCAAGGATGTGACCGGGATGAAGGCGGTTTCGCTGGCGCCGATGGCCGGCGCCCAGGGTGAGTTCACCGGCGTGGCGATGATTCGCAAGTATCACGAATCGCGCAATGACGATGCCCGCACCGAGATTCTGGTGCCCGATGCGGCACACGGCACCAACCCCGCCACGGCGGTGATGTGCAATTACAAGGTGCGCGAAATCCCGACCAATGACCAGGGTGACGTGGATCTGGAAGCTCTGAAAGCCGCGGTCGGTCCACAGACCGCCGGGATCATGCTGACCAATCCGTCGACCTTGGGCGTGTTCGAGCGCAAGATCAAGGAGATCGCGGATATCGTGCACGAGGCCGGTGGTCTGCTCTATTACGATGGCGCCAATCTCAATGCGATCCTGGGCAAGGTCAAGCCGGGCGATATGGGCTTTGACGTGATTCATATGAATCTGCACAAGACCTTCTCCACCCCGCACGGCGGCGGTGGTCCCGGCGCCGGGCCGGTGGGTGTCAGCCAACGGCTGGAACCCTATCTGCCGGTGCCGTTGCTGAGCAAGGAAGGTGATCAGTATCGCTGGCTGACGGATAACGAGCGGCCCGAATCAATCGGCAAGCTGTCCACCTTTATGGGCAATGCGGGGGTGTTGTTGCGCGCCTATATCTATGCCCGTCTGCTGGGCAAGGAAGGCATGCACCGGGTCAGCGAGTTTGCCACCCTGAACGCCAACTACATGCTGGCCCGTATGCGCGATGCCGGTTTCGAGCTGGCCTATCCGCAACGCCGCGCCACGCATGAATTCATTGTCACCATGCGCAAACAGGCGAAAGAGCTGGGCGTCAACGCCATGGATTTCGCCAAACGGTTGCTGGATTACGGCTTTCACGCCCCGACCACCTATTTCCCGCTGCTGGTCCCCGAGTGTCTGCTGATCGAGCCGACCGAAACCGAGTCCAGGGAAGATATCGACGCCTTTATCGAGGCGATGATCGCGATTCAGAACGAGGCCGAGACCACACCGGAGACCGTAAAACAGGCGCCGTATACCCTGCCGGTACGCCGCCTTGATGATGTGAAAGCGGCCAAGGAGCTGGATTTAGCCTGGAAACCCGAATAATTTTGGGTCAAACTGGCGGGATATGAACGAGCTTAAACGTATCTGGCGGGCCGGTGGCTACAGCTGGCAGGGCTTGCGTGCTGCGGCCCTGCATGAGCCCGCCTTTCGTACTGAACTGATCCTGTTTGTGATCCTGACGCCCTGTGTGTTCTGGCTGGGACAGAGTCTCATGGAATACGCATTGTTGTTCGGCACCCTGTTTCTGGTGTTGCTGACCGAGCTGATGAATTCCGCGATTGAAGCCGTGGTGGATCGTTTCGGCAGTGAACAACATGAACTGTCCGGCCGCGCCAAGGATATGGGCTCTGCAGCGGTTTTTATCGCGCAGATCAACGTTCTCGTTATCTGGGGGCTGTTGTTCTACGGTCGGATCAATAATTAACGCTATAAACTTAGGAGTAATTTATGTCTGCTTTAATCTGTGGCTCTTTTGCCTATGACACCATCATGGTGTTTCCCGATCACTTTAAAAACCACATTCTGCCCGACAAGGTACATATCCTGAATGTCTCCTTTCTGGTCCCCGAGATGCGCCGTGAGTTCGGTGGTTGTGCCGGGAACATTGCCTACAACCTGAAACTGCTGGGTGGCGATCCGTTGCCGATGGGCACCGTCGGTACCGATTTCGGTCCCTATGCCGAATGGATGGACAAAAACGGCATCAGCCGCAAGCACATCAAGGAAGTGAACAGTTATACCGGTCAGGCCTTTATTACCACCGACAAGGACGATAACCAGATTACCGCTTTTCATCCCGGCGCCATGGGCTTCTCCCATGAAAACCAGGTTCAGGATGCCGAGGGCGTCAAGGTGGGACTGGTTGCTCCGGATGGCCGGGACGGCATGATTCAGCATGCCGAACAGTTTGCCGAGCAGGGTATTCCGTTTATTTTCGATCCGGGTCAGGGTCTGCCGATGTTCGGCGGCGATGAACTGATGGATTTCGCCGAAAAGGCCAGCTATATCGCGCTCAATGATTATGAGGCACAGATGTTTGAAGAGCGCACCGGCAAATCCCCACATGAACTGGCGGAGATGGTTGATGCCCTGATTATTACCCGCGGCGGTGAAGGTTCACATATCTACACCCAGAAACACCGCCACGAGATCCCGACCGCCAAGGTCAAGGGTATTAACGATCCGACCGGTTGCGGTGATGCCTATCGCGCCGGCATTCTCTATGGTCTGCTGAACGATATGGATTGGGAAACCACTGGCCGTATCGCCTCACTGATGGGTGCGATTAAGGTCGAATCCACCGGCCCACAAAATCACAGCTTCACCATGGACGAGTTCAAGCAACGTTACAAAGACAGCTTCGGTATGAGCCTGTAACAGAAAAAGCCCGCATCAGCGGGCTTTTTTATTTTGGCAGGAGCGACTACCATGGATAAATATATCCCTCTACAGTCCGGCCAATCATGAAAACCTTTATTTGTGACTGCGGTAATACACTGCATTTCGAAAACAGCCAATGCATGGTCTGTGGTCGCCAGCTCGGATTTATCCAGGAGGATCTGCAGCTCAGTGCTTTGGAACCGATGGAAAACGGGCAGTGGCGTTCGTTATCCAATGCGCGATATTACCGGCAATGTGCCAATTACCGGCAATACAATATTTGTAACTGGCTGGTCCCCGCCGAAAATAATCAGACCTATTGCCACTCCTGCCGTCTCAACCGGATTATTCCCAATCTCTCCGAATCGCAAAATATCAAGCTCTGGTACCGCATAGAGACTGCAAAACGGCGCCTGTTGTATACCCTGTACAAACTGAAATTGCCGGTGGTCGATCGCAAACAGGATACACAGCAAGGCCTGGCATTCAAGTTTATGCAGGATCAGACTCGCTATGATGAGTTCAGCAACGCTGTCACGGAAGTGAATCAGGTTATGACCGGCCACCATAACGGCGTGATTACCATCAATATTCTTGAGGCCGAGGATAGTGCCCGGGAGCAGATGCGGGAAAAAATGAACGAAGGTTATCGCACCCTGCTGGGCCATTTTCGTCATGAGATTGGTCACTATTACTGGATGCGACTGATCAAGTCAGGCGAAAAACTTGAAAGTTTCCGGGAGCTGTTTGGTGACGAACGCCAGGATTACAGGCAGTCGATGAAAAATTATTACCGACAGAAAACCCCTCCCGCCTGGCAGGACGGCTTCATCAGCGGTTATGCCAGCGCGCATCCCTGGGAGGACTGGGCCGAAACCTGGGCGCATTATCTGCACATGGTGGACACCCTGGAGACAGCCAATGATATTGGTTTTCGTATCCAGAATGACCCGCACGCGCCTGGTGACGAAGGAGGAGAAAGCGATCTCTCCTCGGTAAAAGGGATAGATTTTAATGCCCTGATGGAAGACTGGGCCAGCCTGACCATCGGACTCAATGCTCTTAATCGCAGCATGGGCCTGCCGGACGCCTATCCCTTCGTACTGTCAGCCCCCGTACTGGAAAAACTCCGCTTCGTCCATCATCTCATCACCGACAGGGATAATTATTAATGTTGAATTTTAAATTTTGAATTTATGGTCGCGGGTGCTTATATAAAATACAGGAGTTCGCTTGAGCCCACCAATTTAACATTCAAAACTCAACATTAAACATTGCTTTCATTACTCGTCTTCCCAGTCGAAGCGGGGCAGGCGGTTGAAGGAGCGTTTGAGGCCTTCGTTCCAGCGTTTTTGCAGGGATTTGTAGATTGGGGAGTTGAGGGTGAGGGTCATGTGTCTGGGTTCTTCCAGGCTGTTGGCCTGATAGATGGACAGCTCCAGCGGCGGGCCGACGGAGATGTTGCTGCGCATGGTGGAATCGAGGGAGACCAGGGCGCAGCGGGCGGCGTCTTCCAGGCTGGTCGTGGGGCTGATAATGCGATCGAGTATCGGTTTGCCGTACTTGTTCTCGCCGATTTGTAAAAACGGGGTTTCCGGCGAGGCGCTGATATAATTGCCTTGTGGATAGATCAGATATATTTCCGGATCCTTGCCGGCAATCTGGCCGCCGAGGATAAAGCTGGCTTCGGCACGGCTTTTTGAGCTCTCCATCGCGGGAGCATGTTGCTGCTGTTCATCCTGGCTTAGTTTGCCGATGTAGTGGGCCACTTCGTACAGATGCTCGGCCTTGTGCAGATTGATTTCCGCATCCGGTTTTTCCAGGTCCTTGTTGATGTGATTGATCACCGCCTGGGAGGTGGCAAGATTCCCGGCGGTCAGGATCACGCAAATGCGTTCCCCGGGCCAGGCGAAGCGGTGCATCTTGCTATAGGTGGTGACGTAGTCCACGCCGGCGTGGGTGCGCGAGTCGGTGGCAAAGACCAGCCCTTTGTTGACCCGAATAGCGAGACAATATGTCATGTTATTTTCCGAGCGTTCATGGTGTTCGGCCACTGACCGGCGTTATTGTTATAAGTTTATGATCCGCTATTTGCCTGAAATTGTCCATCACGTTATGCTGTAAGCGACTGAATTAACAGGTTAGATAACATAATGGCAATACGCTGGGGCAGTTACAAGGTCAAGGGACTCCACGACGAGCTGATCCGGGTCAGCGGCCGGCCGCGGCCGGCCGCCCGGGCGCTGTGTGACTATCTGCGCGCGCTCAAGGACAAGGACATCGAGGAGTACAGGGCAGCCGCCGAGACCGCTATTCATGTTATGGGCATTACCTTCACGGTCTATTCCGAGGAGGAAGGCTCCATCGACCGTGCCTGGCCCTTTGACATTATTCCCCGGATTATCGACCGCAGTGAGTGGCAGCAGGTGGAGGCCGGACTCAGGCAGCGGGTGCAGGCGCTGAATCTGTTTATCGACGATCTCTATCACAAGCAGCAGATCGTCAGGGACGAGGTCTTTCCCGAGGCGTTGCTCAAGGATTCAAAAAACTTCCGCCCCCAGTGTGTCGGGATCGATCCGCCGCACGGTGTCTGGGCGCATATCTGCGGTTCGGATCTGGTGCGCGACAGTGATGGCACGATCTATGTTCTGGAAGACAACCTGCGGGTACCGTCCGGTGTCTCCTATATGCTGGAAAACCGGCAGATCATGAAGCGGGTCTTTCCCGAGCTGTTTGAGAACTACAACATTCTGCCGGTGGATGATTACCCCTCACAGCTGTATGACATGCTGGCCTCGCTGGCACCCCGGGGGATTGAGCAGCCGGAGATCGTGGTGCTGACACCGGGGATTTATAACTCAGCCTATTTCGAGCACGCCTATCTGGCACAGCAGATGGGAGCGGAACTGGTCGAAGGCTCGGACCTGGTCGTGGACAAGCACAACATGGTCTATATGCGGACCATCGAGGGGTTGTCCCAGGTGGATGTGATTTACCGGCGTATTGATGACCTGTTTCTCGATCCCGAGGCCTTTGCTCCCGATTCCATGCTGGGAGTGCCCGGATTGATGCGGGCCTGGAAAGCGGGCAATGTTGCTCTGGCCAATGCGCCGGGCGCGGGAGTGGCCGACGACAAAGTAGTCTACTCCTATGTACCGGAAATTATTCGCTATTATCTCAATGAAGAGCCGCTGATCGACAATGTCCCGACCTATCGCTGTTTCAATAAAACGGAACGCGATTATGTTATCCAGAACATCGCCAAACTGGTGGTTAAACCGGCCAATGAATCGGGCGGCTACGGAATGCTGATCGGGCCCCAGGCGACTCAGGAGGAGCGTGACAAATTCGTCAATCTGATTCGCCGTGATCCGCGCAACTATATTGCCCAGCCGCTGTTGACTCTCTCTACCGCACCGACCCTGGTCGGCAACCGGGCCGAGCCCCGGCATCTGGATTTGCGGCCGTTTATTCTCAGCGGCGAGAAAACCTATGTGACAACCGGTGGTCTGACCCGGGTGGCGCTGCGCAAGGGATCGACAGTGGTCAACTCCTCGCAGGGCGGCGGCAGCAAGGATACCTGGATTGTCGATATGGAGTCGGGTCAATGATGCTCTCGCGCGTTGCCAATAATATCTACTGGGCTGCCCGCTATATTGAGCGTGCGGAAAATACCGCCCGGCTGATCAACGTCAACAGTCACCTGCTGCTGGATTTGCCCAGGCGAATCCGGCTGGGCTGGGAGCCGATTATTGAGATTCTTGGTAATGATGCGCTGTTCTATCAGCGTCATGATACGGCGGACGAGCGTCAGGTGATCCGCTTTATGGTTAGCGAACAGGCCAATCCCGGTTCGATCGTCAACTCGCTTCGCCAGGCCCGGGAGAATGCACGTACGATACGCGATATTATCCCCCGTGAGGCCTGGGAGCAGATCAATCAGAATTATTTACATGCACGTGAACATGCCAGCAGCAGCCTGGGGCGTCGCAAACGGGACGATTTCTTGCGCAGTATTATTCTCGGAGCGCAGTCCGTCACCGGCATGCTGGCCGGCACCATGACCCATGATGAGGGTTACGATTTTCTGCGCATGGGGCGAAACCTGGAACGGGCGGACATGACGACGCGCATTGTCGATGTCCGGTCCGCGTCGTTATTGCCAGAAATGAGCGAGGACCTCAGTCCGTTCGAAAATATCCAGTGGGTGAGTGTGCTCAAGTCCCTGACGGCCTATCAGATGTACCGACGCGAAATGCGCATTCGCGTGCGCCGCCCCGATGTGCTGCGTTTTCTGTTACAGGAGCGGCGTTTTCCGCGTGCCTTTTATCATGCCACCTGCGAGGTGGAAAATTGTCTGCAGCACCTGCCGCACAATGAAAAACCGCTGAAAATTCTGACCCGGTTGCAGAAAAAAGTTCTCAGTGCGAAGCTGGAACAACTGCAACAGGAAGAGTTGCACGGGTTTGTTGATGTTCTGCAGTTGGATCTGGCCAGATTACACAACGAAATCAGAGCCAGTTATTTCTAGGTTATCTGCTCCAGTCGGACACTGGGCGCAAGTAACAGCTATTTCCTGTCACCAGTAACTATACAAGCGAGGCTCCCATGCTGGGCGAAAAACACGATCTAATCCATGAATTTCCAGAATATAAGGAGCGCATTCACGAGCTCAAAGTGAGCGATCCCCATTTTTCAAAGCTGTTTGATGAATATCACGAGCTCGAGCATGAAGTTCGCCGGATCGAAGAGGGGAACGAGACCCCCGCGGACGAATATACGGAAGAGCTCAAGATGCGTCGGCTCAAGCTGAAGGATGAGCTGTTCAGCCTGATAAAAGGGGAATAACCGGCTCACGGATTGAAGGAGCGATAGACAATCCGCATGGGCAAACCGACACGGTCGTACTCAACGGGGTCCGTCAGGCTGATCAACTCACCTTCACTCTGCTCAGCTCCGCCCGCCATTACGGCAAGCACCATGGCATCCAGTATATCGTCAGGTTGTAATAACTTGCGTGGATACCGTGCCAGGCAATCGCTATAAAATGCTTGAGCGCCGTTGATATAGTGCGTTAACAGGGCCAGACGTTGTTGCTCTCCCTCGTGCGACTTCTTTCGGGTTGGCAGGAGGGACTGCCCGTTCAGGGCATAAAACGCCACTTCCGGGTGAGATTCATACAGGTGAGTCTGCCACTCAACATGCTGGCACAGATAACAATCCACCTCGCGAATCTTCGGACAGATATTCCAGATCTGGCGGCTGATCCGGCTGCCGGTCTGTTGCGCGTTAATCGCACAGGCACTGGCATAGTCGGCGGCGTGGACGGCATCCCTCACGGGCGTGGAGAAAACACTGCTGTGTCGATAAGGGCTGAGTAAGCGACGCGCCAGATGATCGCAACGCCGCTTTTGCCCGTCGGGCAATCCGATCGGAATATCGATAAAGATCGGGGTACCAACGGCTGGCTGGTCCAGCAACTGCGTCAGTGTCGGGCTCAGCCAGGAGCGCCAGCCGTCGGCTTGCCGAACGACGGCAAACCAGCCACCGCGACAGCCGTCGATGCCGATAGCACGGATCATGCAAAAGCCGGATGGGTCCGACCGGCTGAATCGGTCATGCGAAGCTTACAGGTTCGATCACAACATGTGGCGGGCTTTACTACAGCGCCGGTTGTTCCACCATGTCGTCCATTTTTTTCTCCCACTGGTAAATCCGGGTTGGCGGAAGATTGAAGAATTCCATTTCGGCCTGCTCCGATCCCATAATGGGGCGGCATAAAGTCGCAACTCGATCCCGTGTCTGATAAGCCACAAAGCGCCCCCGGGGTGCCAGTACCGATGACACTGCTTCGATGATCTGCGTGCCCAGGCTTCGACTCATGGTGGAAAAGGGAATGCCGGAGATCACTGCATTGGGTGCATGAAGGTCATACTCGGCAAGAATCGACTGGATATCACAGGCGCTGCCCAGATGCGCGATAACACGATCATCCTCAATCTGGCTTATCAGGTTGTGAAAGTAGGCGTTGAGTTCGATACTGACGAGTCGGGCATGTTGTGGCATGGCATTTAATAATGCACGCGTCGTGCCACCGGTCCCGGGGCCCAGCTCAACAACCACACTGGCAGAATCCACGTTGGCGGCTTCAATAATACGCCGTTCCAGAAAGCGTGAGCTGGGGATGATCGAACCCACTTGAAGAGGATGTTTCAGGAATTGCTGAACGAAGATCTGTCGGCCATTTATCTGAGAGTTGTTTTTATTGTTGTTAGCCATACACATGCCTCCTGCCAGTTTTATGAGCTTGAAGTATGATTCTAGCATTCCCGCAGGGAAAGACTGAATCCATCCGCCGGGCTTAAAATCGGCCTGTACCCCTAATTGTAGAACGTCATGAACGTGTTGCGGGGCGCGGGGTTGCCTTATTTTATATTAAAATCAATCACCTGGGCGATCCCGGGTTGTCTCGTCCCTGCGCCGCAGATCCCGGTACGCTCCTTTGCTGGACTGTGCTCGCCGGGGGCCTGTGTGCTTTTTGTCTCGCGGCTCAGGAGGGCAGTTCCCGTTCTTGCAACAGCGGTTGCAGCGCCTCACGTTCCGTGATGGCCGGCTGGCAATGGGCGCCGGAACAGGGGTAGGCGGTGACATCGGCATCGGTGAGCTGGCGTTCGTCCAGCAGGCCGGGCAGTTCCCGGGCTTCTGCGGGGATGGCAAAGCAGAGCCGGGCGGGACTGTAGGTGCGATCACAACGTGCATGCCACTGCGCCATGGCATCGCGCCTGCCGCGCAGGATGATCAGTTGCGGCGGATTGAGGTGCTCTTCGAGTGCCAGGAGCAGGGCGCAGTGGGCATAGGGGAGCTCGGTGATGCCCGGCCAGCTCATCTGCAGGGTGCGTTCGGCGGCGTCGAGATAACGCACTTCGCCGAGCAGGTGTCCCAGTCGTTGCAAGGCATACGCGGCGATACCGTTGCCCGCCGGGATCGACTCATCCAGCGTCGGTTTGGGCCGATGGAACAACTGCTCGTGATCATTGGCGGTAAAGTAGAAACCACCGTGCTGTTTATCCTCAAAGTGCGTCAGTAATACGTCGGCCAGTTGCCGGGCCAGCGCCATGTCCTCGTCGCGCCAGCGGGCCTGCAGCAGTTCCAGCAGGCCATCGAGCAGAAAGGCATAGTCATCCAGATAGGCCATCAGATGGGTCTTGCCATCCTTGCAGGTGGCCAGCAGCCGTTGTTCGACATAGAGTGTCTGGCGAATAAAGTCGACGGCCCGCCCGGCCGAGTCGATAAAGTCCTGACGCTGAAGATGGCGTCCGGCACAGGCCATCCCCTTGATCATCAGGCCGTTCCAGGCGGTCAGAATCTTCTCGTCCCGGCCGGGACGAATGCGTTGCTCACGTGCGGTGAACAGTTTATTGCGGGCCGATTGCAGCTGTTTCCGGGCCTGTTCAACCGATATTGACAGCTGCCCGGCAATTTCTTCCAGACCGGTATAGACATGCAGATGCCAGCGCCCTTCAAAGTTGGCCGCGCGGTCCAGCCCGTAGTGGGGCGCCGTCACGGCGTACTCCTCATCGCTGAGCAAGTCTTTAACTTCTGCCGGGGTCCAGACATAGAACTTGCCTTCCTCGCCTTCGCTGTCGGCATCCAGGGTCGAATAATAACCGCCTTCGGGCGATTGCATCTCGCGCATTACCCATTCGCCGGTTTCGCTGGCGATGCGTTTGAAGACCGGGTCTCCCAGGGCCTGCCAGGCTTCGCTGTACAGCTGCAACAGCGCTCCGTTGTCGTAGAGCATTTTTTCAAAGTGGGGAATTATCCATTTTTCATCCACCGAGTAACGGTAAAAGCCGCCGCCCAGTTGATCGTACAGCCCGCCGCTGCCCATGCCGTGCAGGGTCAGGCGCAGCATGTCATGCGCCTGTCGATCGGGACTGTCATTGAGCGCGGTTGAAAACCAGTGACGCATCAGTCGTTCCAGATTGGACGGATACGGGAACTTGGGGGGCTGACCGAACCCGCCATAGGTCGAATCGTAGTTTTGCGCCAGTTGATGGCGCGCCGCGTCCAGGGGGGAACTGTCGAGCGTGCCCGAACCGGTACCGCCCCCGCCCCCGCCCCCGGGCTGCATTTGCGCCATCGCTTCCTGCAGAGCCCGGTTCTGCTGCCGGATATCGCCCTCGTTCTCGCGATAGAAGGCCTCGACCTTTTGCAGTACCTCGGTGAACGGCGGCAGGCCGTGTTTGGGATCGCGGGGAAAATAGGTGCCGGCAAAAAACGGCGTATGATCATCGGGCGTCAGGATGACGTTCAGTGGCCAGCCGCCACCGCGCTGATTGAGCAGCTGAAAGGCGGTCTGATAGATCTTGTCCAGATCCGGCCGTTCTTCGCGATCAACCTTGATATTGATATAGAGCCGGTTCATCACCTCGGTGACTTCCAGATCTTCGAAGGACTCGTGAGCCATCACATGGCACCAGTGGCAGGCCGAATAGCCGATGGAGAGCAGGATCGGTTTGTTCTGTTCCCGGGCTTTTTGCAGGGCCTCGGGCCCCCACGGATACCATTCAACCGGATTGTGGGCATGCTGCTGCAGATAGAGACTGGTTTCGTCGAGCAGCCGGTTAGTCGAACTCATGAGCCACCTTGTAGGGGGTTGATACCTGATTAAAAATGTCAACTATATCGTCATTCTGCGATGCTGTCGCCCTTGCGCAAATGGTATGAAATTCTGTAGGTTAGGCAACCTGTTCCCCGAGGATATGAACCAATCGTGACAGATGACAACCCGCGCCAGCTGCGCCTGAAAAAACGAGAAGAACGGCGCCTCAAGACCGGCCACCTGTGGGTTTACAGTAACGAAGTCGACGTCAAGACGACGCCCCTGACCGAGATTGCGCCGGGTGAACAGCTGCAGATCGCCGATTATCGCGGCAATGTGCTCGGCTCGGCCTATGTGAATCCCAACAGTCTGATTTGCGCCCGCCTGTTCAGTCATCAGCCCGAGGCCAGCCTGGATGCCGATCTGATCCGCGGGCGGCTGGAGCGTGCCTTGCAGTTTCGCCATGATCTGTTTGCCGCGCCCCATTACCGGCTGATCTACGGGGAAAGTGATGGATTACCCGGGCTGGTCGTGGACCGTTACGACCGGATTCTGGTCGTGCAGATCACCACGGTCGGCATGGACGTCCTGCGCGACACTGTTCTGGACGTGCTCGACACGGTATTGCAGCCGGCGGTGATCTATCTGCGTAACGACAGCAGCGCCCGGGAACAGGAAGGGCTGGAGCGTTATACCACGGTGATCAAGGGGGAACTGCCGGAGCAGATGGAACTGATCGAGAATAAAGTCCGTTTTCAGGTCCCCCTGGCCGAGAGCCAGAAGACCGGCTGGTATTTTGATCACCGTCTCAATCGGCTGCGTTGTCAGGCCTATGCGCCGGGCAAACGGGTGCTGGATGTGTTCTCCTATGTCGGCGCCTGGGGCGTGCAGGCGCTGCACGCCGGCGCCAGTGAAGTGATCTGCGTTGATGCCTCAAAAGAGTATCTGCAGGTGGCCGAGGCCAATGCCGCCGCGGTCAAATCCGGCGGGCTGGCCACGCTGGACGGTGATGCCTTCGAGGTGCTGCGTCAATTGTACGAAGACGGTGAACAGTTCGATATTGTGGTGCTGGATCCCCCGGCATTTATCAAACGGCGCAAGGATATGAAAGAGGGCGAACTGGCCTACCGGCGTATCAACCGCCTGGCGATGCGTCTGCTGAAAAAGGATGGTCTGCTGATCTCCGCCTCCTGTTCCTATCATCTGGGGCGCAAGAAACTGCTGGATAACATCCGCCGTGCGGCCCACAAGCTTGAGCAGGAAGTGCAGGTGCTGGAGCAGGGGCACCAGGGACCGGATCACCCCGTGCACGCCGCCATGCCCGAGACCGACTACCTCAAAGCCTATTTTTGTCGATTACTCGCCATGTGATCGACAGGGACGAGTTACGAGGGCCGAGTGACGAGGCTGTTTTTATTGCTTTTTAACTCGTCCCTCGTCCCTGGGACCTCGGCCCTTGCTTGATAAGAGAGAATACATTGATGGTTGTTGATTTTGATCCGGTTGCATTCGAACTGTTCGGTTTGAGCGTCCACTGGTATGGCCTGATGTACCTGGTCGGCTTTGTCGGCGCCTGGTGGCTGGGCCGGTTGCGCGCCCGCCGTCCGGATTCCGGCTGGACGGCGGCCCAGGTGGATGATTTGCTGTTTTATGCCGGTCTGGGGGTGATCCTCGGGGGGCGGCTGGGTTATGTGCTGTTTTATAACCTGGGGCCGTTTTTCGACGATCCCCTGATGCTGTTTCGGATCAAGGAGGGCGGCATGTCGTTTCACGGCGGCCTGCTGGGGGTGATGCTGGGGTTGTGGCTGTTTAGCCGCAAGTATCATAAGCGCTATTTTGTTACACTGGATTTTGTCGCGCCGCTGGTGCCGCTGGGTCTGGGCGCCGGGCGTATCGGGAATTTTATTAATGGCGAACTCTGGGGCAAGCCGACCGACTTGCCGTGGGGAATGGTGTTTCCCCTGGCCGGCCCGGAGGCGCGTCATCCCAACCCGCTCTATGAAGCGTTGCTGGAGGGGTTGGTCCTGTTCGTGATCCTGTGGTGGTTCTCATCACGATCGCGACCGCAACGGGCGGTATCGGGGGTATTTGCCCTGGGTTATGGCGTGTTCCGTTTTGCCGTGGAATTTGTACGCACCCCCGACGCGCATATCGGCTACCTGGCCTGGGGCTGGCTGACCATGGGGCAGTTGTTGAGTTTGCCGCTGATTCTCGCGGGGCTGTTCCTGCTCGGGCTCGCTTACCGCCGGCCTTCCCGGCGACAGCAAGAAATATAAAATAATGTGATGAAAGTCTAAAAAAAATCGGGGGGTAACCGATAACCCCTGGGTAAGCCCCCCACCTTCATAAGGGAGATAAACTATGTACGCACTAGCCAAACGTGTACTGACTGCCGGACTGCTGCTGTGTTTCAGTCTGGGTGCCGGTGCCGCATCGCTTAAACCTTTTTCCCTGGCCGGGATCGCCGAAAGCGAGATGTCCCGGGTGGTGGATGACGTTGAAAAACGTCTGAAACGGGACGGTTTCGAGATCATCGGAACCTATCAGCCCTACGAGGGGGCACACATTTTCGCGGTCACCAGCGAAGCATTGAAGCAGGCGGCCACGCAAAGCGATTACGGCGGCTTTGGTGCCGTGATCAAGGTCTCTGTCACCCGGGCAAATGACGGCAAACAGGTGCAGGTCAGTTATAACAATCCCGAATACATTGGCCTGGCCTATAACATGAATACCCGTCTGGAGGAGACCAAGCGCCGTCTCGGCGAAGCCATTGGTTTTGAAAAGGATTTCGGTGGCGATGGCATCGACGAGGACAAACTGCCGGAATATAACTATACCTTCGGACTGGAGGATTTTTACGGGCACCTTGAGCTTGCCGATCATGGCAGTCACGACAAGGCGATACGCGAAGTTGAAAAGGGGTTGGCAAACAATGATTTCGGTATCGGGAGGGTCTATAAAATCGAGATTCCGGGCAAGCAACAGGTTGTGTATGGCCTGAGTCTGCAGGCTGACGTTGACGAAGAGAAGTTTCTTAATGACGAATTTGTCATGAACGTGATCGACCATCAGGAGCTGAGACGCACCCCGCACCTGCCTTACGAAATCATGGTCAACGGCAGTGACGTGTTCGCCCTGCATCCCCATTTTCGTCTGGCGGTGCAATTTCCCGATCTGCGCATGTTTGGCGAACACAGCTTCGGTAAACTGATGGACCTGCCCTATGTCTATGAGGAATTCTTTATCCAGGCAGTCGGCGGTCAAGGGCTGGCTGCTGATGATGACTGGTAACATATAGCCCGTCGGCCCGGTTCGCATCCACCATGGATGCCACGCCGCGCCTGTGTATAACCACCGAAAGCAGTGAAGGCACTGAGTTAATTTGTCGGGCCGGCCTCGGCAACATTCTCAGTGTTGCTTCATTGTCTTCGGTGGTTTTTATTGCGCATTGGGCAATAGTCCCGGGCGTAACGGGCATGATAAGATCGCCGACCAGAAGCTATTTCAGAATGAGGCGCAGGCAGTGAAACAGTATCTCGAGCTGATGCGGCATGTCCGGGATAACGGCACGCGCAAGGACGATCGGACCGGCACCGGCACCCTCAGTGTGTTTGGCCATCAGATGCGGTTCGATCTGGCGCAGGGTTTTCCGTTGGTGACCACCAAGCGCCTGCATCTGCGTTCCATTATCCATGAACTGCTGTGGTTTTTGCGGGGTGATACCAATACGGCTTATCTGCACGATAACAAGGTAACCATCTGGGATGAATGGGCCGATGAAAACGGCAACCTCGGGCCGATCTACGGCAGTCAGTGGCGCTCCTGGCCGACTCCCGATGGGCGGCATATCGATCAGATCAGCCAGGTGCTCGAGCAGCTCAGGGACAAGCCCGATTCACGGCGGATCATCGTCAGCGCCTGGAATGTGGCTGACCTGCCCGACGAGTCCATCTCGCCGCAGGACAATGCCCGTAACAATAAAATGGCACTGGCGCCCTGCCATGCCTTTTTCCAGTTCTATGTGGCCGACGGCAAGCTCTCCTGCCAGTTATATCAACGCAGTGCCGATATCTTCCTCGGCGTGCCGTTCAATATCGCCTCCTATGCCCTGCTGACCATGATGATGGCCCAGGTCAGTAATCTACAGCCGGGCGACTTTGTCCATACTCTGGGTGACGCCCATCTGTATCGCAATCATCTCGAGCAGGCCGACGAGCAGCTGAGCCGGCAGCCCTATCCGTTACCGACCATGAAGATCAATCCGGCCATCGACAACCTGTTCGATTTTCGCTTTGACGATTTCGAGCTGGTCGATTACCAGTATCATCCGCATATCAAGGCGAAGGTGGCGATTTAAATAAAAGTTGGCAGTCGGCAGTCATAAGTCGTAAGTCACAGGTCAGGTTGCGCGCAGCGCTACCTGACACTCCGGGATGAAATTGATGGTCGTTAGGGAATGTCACGCAGGCTGTCGCCAGCGTGACCTACGCAACTGTGATTGATTCTGACGAGGGAAATACTTTCCAGAGATGTTGAAGCTGCGTAGGTCAGGTTGCGCATAGCGCTACCTGACATTCTTCGTATCACCTTGCCACGGTAATTGAGCAGGGAGAAGGAATATTGTCCAAAGGATACTGAAATATGTCACAGGATAAATCACCACGAATATCGCTGATCGCGGCGTTGACGCCGCAACGGGTGATCGGGATTGAGAACCGCCTGCCCTGGCGTCTGCCGGCGGATATGCAGTGGTTCCGCAAACACACCCTGGGAAAACCGATTGTAATGGGACGCAAGACCTTTGAATCGTTCGGTGGCAAGCCGCTGCCCAAGCGCCCCAATATTGTTATCAGTCGTGACACGAACTACCAGGCCGAAGGCGCGGTGGTGGTCCATTCGATTGAGGCGGCCATCGAAGCGGCCGGGGATGTGGACGAGATCATGATCATCGGCGGTGCGGCCTTCTTTGAACAGACCCTGTCGCGTGCCGATCGCCTGTATCTGACCTGGGTGGATGCCGACATCGAAGGCGATACCTGGTTTCCCGAATTCGATCCGAACGAGTGGCAGGAAACCGAACGCCACCACCATCCCGCCGACGATAAAAACCCCTATCCCCACGATTACGTCATTCTGGATAGGCGTTAATCGCACCGGGCGATATCAAGAAAAATTTACCGCAGAGACGCAGAGTTCACAGAGTAATTTTGAATTCTGAATGTTTAATGTTGAATTGGGTAAATTACAGGCTCTAAGAGATACCTGATAATCTATGTAATAGATCCGCACTGTCGAATACAAACATTCAAAACTCAACATTCAACATTAATAATTATATCTTCGCGGTTCTCTGCGTCTCTGCGGTAAAAAATCAGGGTGTACCGGGTTGGCAGTTCCGGGGGCACTGGTGGGTGATGTGCCGGTTGGCGGGCTGGCCGAGCTGGTAGGCGGTGAGCTGGCCGCCCCAGACGCAGCCGGTGTCGATGGCGTGGACGTTGTCCTGTACGTGCAGGCCCAGGGCGGCCCAGTGGCCGAACAGGATGGGGGTGTCGAATTCGACCCGTTGGGGCAGGTTGTACCAGGGATAGCAGTCGGCAGGCGGGTCGGCGGGCGTGCCCTTGGCTTTCAAATCCAACGAACCGTCACTTTTGCAAAAACGCATGCGGGTAAAGGCGTTGCAGATAAAGCGCAGCCGATCCCGGCCTTCGAGTTGTTCCGACCAGTATGCCGGCTGATCGCCGTACATATGTTGAAAAAACGCGTGATAGTCGTCGCCACGCAATACTGCCTCGAGTTCGCCTGCGTACTGTTGTGCCTGGGCCAGGCTCCAGAGCGGGTAGATGCCCGCATGTACCATGCAATAATCGAGGCCGGTATCGTAATGCAGTAACGGACGTTGGCGTAACCAGTCCAGCAGCTCCGTACTATCCGGCGCCTCCAGTATGGCTTGCATGCTTGCATCGTTTGTGCTGCCGACCCCTTCGGCCAGCGCCAACAGATGCAGATCATGGTTGCCCAGAACAGTGATAACCGATTGCTCGATGGATTTGACGAAGCGCAGGCATTCCAGCGATTTGGGACCACGGTTAACCAGATCCCCGACCAGCCAGAGTTGATCGCGCCCGGGGTCGAAGTGCAGTTTATCCAGCAGGGCACGAAATTCGTCATAGCAACCCTGCAGGTCGCCAATCGCATACACAGCCATCACTTATCCTGTTTTTTCAATTCTATCTGGTGGAACCAGCCACCCGGTGCCAGACGGGTCTCCTCGACCAGCTGTAGCTCGGGACATTGTGCCAGCAGGGGTTCGAGTACCACATCGGTCCGGGTGGCAATATGGCGAATTACCCCGTTCAGGGCTCGGCGTAGCGGTGCACGCTGGCCGTGGCGCAGGAATTTGTCGAGGATCAGAATCCGCCCCCCGGTCCGCACGACCCGTGTCGCTTCGCGCAGGGCCTGCTCCGGGTGGGGGACCACCGCGAGAATCAGATGCATGAGCACGATATCAAACTGCTGTTCGCCATAAGGTAGGCGCATGACATCGCCGCAATGCAGCCGGATGTCGTCCCGTTGTCCAACGCGGTGTTGCGCACGGCGTAACATCGCCGTGGTCAGATCGATTCCAACATAGGACGGACCGGCGGGCAGGTCGGGAATATCCAGACCGGTACCGATTCCGCTGAGCAGAATGGTTTGATCCCGCACATCGCCCAATCGCGCAAGGCTGTTGCGCCGCATCCCGGCGGTGGGTCCGTTGACGATTAAATCATAAAAAGGCGCGAGCAGGGTATAACTGTGCTTGAGCGACATCGCGTCAGTGCAGCGTACGCGGTATCGCCAGGGTAAAGGCGGGGATCTCCGCCTCGAATTCGACGCCGTCATCGGCAAGCATATGGTAGGTGCCCTGCATGCTGCCAACCGGGGTCTCCAGTACGGTGCCGCTGGTATAGCGATAACCGTCGCCGGGCTTGATATGGGGCTGTTCACCAACCACGCCTTCGCCCTCGACCTCCTGGACCTTGCCTTCGGCATCGGTAATGATCCAGTGGCGGCTCAGCAGCTTGGCCGGCACAGATCCCTCATTGCGGATCGTGATGGTATAGGAGAAGACATAACGATCCTGCTCGGGATCCGACTGCTCCTCGATATACGCGGTTTCCACATCGACTTGCGCGTTATAGGTCTGGTTGGTCTGTTCCATGTAACAACTCGTTTGCTATTGGTGTACGTGTCCGGACGCTGATCATCGCGGGGCTTGATGCGCTAGTTTACCGTCATTTTGGCCCGCTTGATAACCGCTTTCTCGATCGTTGGTGTTCCAGTGGATCGTGACAGTTAAAAACCCTGTCGACATTATGGCGATGAGCCGGATAACAGCTTCAATGTGTCGCCGGCAATCATGACAGGCAAATAGCGGCCCGGCTTCGCCGGCGAGGGCACGTTTTTGAGGTGCCTTACTCACTCCCCCATGCGCAAACGGCCGGTCGGGTGTTGGTGTTGATCGATCAGGCCCTGTTCCAGTAACCACTGACAGGCCTCCCCGGCATCCTCCTCGAACCAGCGCCGGGCCGAGCCCAGCCGGAAACTGTAGCCCCAGCGATCCATATCCTGCCACATGCGTTGGCGGCCCACGCCCGGCAGCTGATCGGCGAGCAGAATTTGCAGATAACAGACGGCGTTCTCTTCATCATACCCGCCCCCGGCATCGGTATGCAGCCGGGCACGGCGTCGGGTGTCCATGCAGATATAATGGCAGGCCTCGTGCAGGGCCGATTGCACCGGGGTGTGTGGACGAATGAACAGTTGCCGGCCGATCAGACCGGCCTCGGGATCGCCCCAGAAACTGCCGGGCAGTGGCGTCGGCGCATCGATCAGCACCACTTCCAGATCATAGCGGGCTAACAGTTGTCGCAGCACGGGCAAGCCGGCTTCGGTGCAAGGCATCACGTCAGATGTGGCAGGAACAGTCATGACTGGATTTTATCATGACCTGCCGGGAAACCGGAGCGGGGGATCCCATGCCGATAACAGCAGACCGGCGAATTGAAGGATTCGGATTACCGGTATTCTGCGTGCGAGATGACAGCGGGGATGACGAGAATGATGCCAACTCAGTTTATCTCGATGAATCGGGCGTTTTTATTCCGTCATCAGAAAAGATGAAACAGCTGGTCCGAGCAGGTACCGGCAGGGGCAGCTTGCAAAGAGCAAAGTGGTCGGGGCGTCTCGTTAGAGCGCGTTTGCCAATCGGGCAAACGCGGACAGGTCGAGCTGCTCCGGCCGTTCAGTCGGTTCGATACCCAGTTCGCGCAGTCGGATCTCGTCCAGATAGTCCTTCAGCGAATGGCGCACCATTTTGCGCCGCTGACTGAAGAGGCGATTTACCAGCCAGTCGAGCTGTTTGATATCGTTGACCTGGACCGGCGGGACGGTGTGGGGGATCAGCCGGACGATGGCGGAGTCGACCTTCGGGGCGGGTGTGAAGGCGCCGGGACGGACGAGGAACAGCTGTTCGGCCTGGCAATAATAGCCCAGCATGACCCCGAGCCGACCATAGGCCTTGCTGCCCGGCGGGGCGACGATGCGATCCACCACCTCTTTTTGCAGCATGAAGTGCATGTCCCGAATACAGGCCAGCTGGGACATCAGGTGAAACAGCAACGGGGTGGAGATGTTATAGGGCAGATTGCCAACCAGCCGCAGTTGCTCTCCGGTGTGGCGCAGGGCGCAGAAGTCGACGCGCAGGGCATCGGCATGATGGATGGTCAGCTCTCCCGCGCCGGCGCCACAGGCTTCGAGGACGGGGATGAGATCCCGATCCAGTTCCACGACCTCCAGCTGGCCGCAGGCTGCCAGCAGCGGGCCGGTCAGGGCGCCCTGGCCGGGGCCGATCTCCACCAGATGCTCACCGGGACGCGGGGCGATGCTCTGGACAATGTGCTGGATGACGCCCGGATCGTGCAGGAAATTCTGGCCGAAGCGTTTGCGTGGACGGTGGCGGGACATGGGATCAGGCCGGGCGGGCGGCGTGGACCATCTCGATCGCGACCTGGATCGCGTATTCGAGACTGCCGGCCTCGGCGTTACCCCGGCCGGCCAGCGCCAACGCGGTGCCGTGGTCCACCGAGGTACGGACAAAGGGCAGGCCGAGGGTGATGTTGACCGCCTGGCCAAACCCCCGATATTTGAGTACCGGCAACCCCTGATCGTGATACATGGCCAGCACCGCGTCGGTCTGCGCCAGCCCGGCCGGGGTGAACAGGGTGTCGGCCGGCAGGGGGCCGCTCAGATCCATCTCCTCGGCGCGCAGGGTCTCCAGCACCGGGGTGATCACCTCGATCTCCTCGCGCCCCAGATGGCCCTGTTCGCCGGCATGGGGATTGAGCCCGCAGACCTTGATTCGCGGGGAGGCCAGCGCGAAGTGGCGCCGCAATTCACTGTGCAGGATCCGCAGCACGGCCGTCAGGCTGTCGCGGGTGATGGCCCCGGGCACGTCGCGCAGGGCCAGATGGGTGGTGGCCAGCGCCACCCGCAGCCCGGGAGTGGCCAGCATCATCACCACCCGGGCGGTGCCGGTGGCGGCCGCCAGGTATTCGGTATGGCCGCTGAACGGAAAACCGGCCTCGTTGATAACGCCCTTGTGCACCGGCCCGGTCACCAGGGCATCAAAGCGACCGTCGCCACAGCCGTCGACCGCAGCATCCAGACAGGCCAGGACATACCCGGCGTTGGCCGGATTGAGCTGGCCGGCGGTGACCGGTTCCGCCAGCGGCACCGGCAGGATCGACAGCCGGCCGGCACCGGTCTCCGGGGTGTCCGGCGACCAGGGCTGTAACGCGAGGGAGAGACCCAGCTGGCGGGCACGTTGTTCGAGCAACGCCGGGTCGGCGATGGCCACCAGCGGCGTCTCACGCGGCTGCTGGGCCGCCTGGATGATCAGATCAGGGCCGATGCCGGCCGGTTCGCCGGGGGTGACGGCGAGGGTGCGGGGCGGGCGGGTCACTGGTTCAGCCGGTAGTCCACGTAGGCTTCGGCGTGCAGCTGACGCAGCCATTGTTCGATGGCTTCGTCGCTTTTGCGCTCGTGAATGGCCTGACGGGCCTTGTTACGCTGGTACTGTTCGGTGTCATCGTGCTTGCGGCGTTCGATAACTTCGACAATATGCCAGCCGAAGCGGGTCTGGAAGGGCTCGCTGATCTCCCCGGGCTGCAGCTTGCCCATCTTTTCCTCGAAGCGGGGCACCATGCTGCCGGGATTGACCCAGCCGAGGCTGCCTCCCTCGGCGGCGGAGCTGGTGTCGTCCGAGTGGGCACGGGCCAGCTCGGCAAAACTCTCGCCCTGCTGAATGCGTTCGTGCAGGCGCGCCAGCCGTTGACGCGCCTCGGTGTTGGAGACTACCTGGGTGGGGCGGATCAGGATGTGCCGGGCCCGGGTCTGTTCCACGATACGCCGCTGCTCGGGACTGCGACGATCGATCAATTTGATAATATGAAAACCGCTGGCGCTGCGCTGGGGCTCGCTGATATTGCCTGGTTGCATCTCGACGACGGTCTCCGCCAGCGCGTTCGGCAACTGGCCGCCTTCGCGCCAGCCGAGATCGCCGCCCTGCAGGGCGTTCTGGCCGCTGGACTCGGCCACCGCGGTCTGATGAAAATCGGCGCCCAGACGCAGGCGGTTGTAGACCTGCCGGGCCTTGTTCCTGGCCTGCTCAATCTGGTCCGGGGTGGCCCCCTCCGGCACACCGATCAGGATATGGCCGAGCCGGAATTCGTCATTCAGCCCCTGGCGGCTTTCCATATTGGTCAGGTAATTTTCCACCTCCCGCTCGGTGACTTCGACACTGTCCTCGACCCGGCGTTGGCGCAGTTGACTGATAATGATCTCGTTGCGGATGTTCTCGCGAAAGGCGGCGAAGCTTGTGCCGTCGCGGCGCAGGACTTCCTGAAACTGCGGCATGCTGAGATTGTTCTCCCGGGCGATATTGTTTATCGCCTGGTTGACGGTTTCGTCATCCACCCGGATCCCGACTCTTTGCGCCATCTGCAGTTGCAGTTTTTCGATCACCAGGCTCTCCAGCACCTGCCGTTCGAGCACTTCATCTTCCGGCAGGCGTTGCTGTTGCTGGGCGGACTGGTTTTTGATGCGCTGCAGACGTTCGTCCAGCTCAACCCGGGTGATCACATCGTCATTGACGACGGCGACCACGTGGTCGAGTTCCTCGATGGTGGCGGCGCCAAGGGGGGCGGCGGACAGCCCGAGGAGGCTGACCAGCAGAGCGAAAATCAGGTGTTTCATGATAGGAGACAAGCGGTTAACAACAGGCCGCCAAGCATAACACAAGCGGCCGGGCCTGATACCAGGATTCACTGCTGCGGGCCGAAGCTGGTTTGCTGGCCAAAACTGGCCAGGCCCTTGAGTTCCAGTATCAGCATCAGGGCATTCTCCTCGGGCCGGTCGTTGCTGATGAAGCGGCGGCGGGCCTCCAGATTGAGGCCCCAGCAACAGCTGTCGTAGCGCAGCCCGAGGACCGATTCCAGTTCCCGCTGATTTTCCTGATCGTAGAGCCGGCGTCCGTGAAATTGCCAGCTCGGGTTGAGCCGCCAGTCGAAACCGGCCTCGTTAGTCTCCAGGCGATCCCGCTGAAAGCGGTAGGCGACGGAGAGGGAGAGCGTGTCCAGCGGCGAATAGCGCAGCCGGGTGTTGGCGGTGGTGATTTTTTCGCTCTCCGGCGACCAGGTCAGATCGCTGTCGAAGGCCCACCGGGCGTTGGGGCGGGCGTCCAGTTCGGCAATGATGTCCGAGCGGCGGCTCTCATCGAGACTATCGTTGCCCAGCGTGACCCGCCGATCATCAAAATAGAATATCTGCGCCAGGCGGGCCATTAATAACTCGTTGCCGGTTTGCTGGCTCAGCAGCCGGGTGGTGAGGGCCGCGGTCAGATGGTTGGTGTCGCCGACGCGATCCACGCCCTCAAAGCGGTTGGCGCGAAACGGGTCGTTGATGGTAAAGCCGCGTAAACTGGTGTCGAACACCGGCAGATCCTGCTGATCCCGGTAGGGGATGTAGGCATAAAACAGCTGCGGTTCCAGGGTGTGCAGCAGATCGGTACCGCCGATGCGGGTATCGCGCTCGAAAAACAGGCCACTGTTGAGACTGAAGATCGGTACCGTGCGGGTCGGCCCGGTCTCCCCGGTGGTGGTGGCCGGATCCAGATCA
This sequence comes from Thiohalophilus thiocyanatoxydans, assembly GCF_004366735.1. Taxonomy (GTDB): domain Bacteria; phylum Pseudomonadota; class Gammaproteobacteria; order UBA6429; family Thiohalophilaceae; genus Thiohalophilus; species Thiohalophilus thiocyanatoxydans. Next base: position 721,979 of record NZ_SOQX01000001.1, read on the forward strand.
TACTGGCTGTGGCGCAGCTGCAGCTTGGGCTCGGCAAAACCATAGACCTTGCGCAGGGGCAGGCTGACCGAGGGGGCCAGATCCAGTCGCTCGCCCACCACCCGGTTCCCGCGATGGTCGAAATTCACCCACTGGGCGTCGACGTTGTAGTTGAGCGCATTGTCCGGCTGCGGCAGCCGGCTACTGAATCCCAGCTGCGGCAGGCGTTGATAGGCTTCATTGCCACGGATCACCTGATGGCTCTGCGCCAGAGCCGTGAACCGCCACTGTTCGGCGTTGTAGGCCAGCTCCCCGCGTCGTTCCAGATGGGTGGTGCTGGTGGCGTTGAGATCATCGCCGAAATCGAACAGGTGATCGGTATCGGCGACATAGTTGTAGTCCACCTGACTGCTCCAGCCGAGACCGGCGCTGCCCTCATGTTGCCAGCGAAACCGCTCGCGATCCGCGCCATACACCTTGTCGTCGGCCAGATAATGCCAGTCCACCTGACCCGTGGTGGCGGAGGTCAGATAACGGAACTCGTTTTTCAGCATGAGGCCGCGGCGGCTCATGTAGTCGAGGGTAATGGTGGCGTCCATCTGCGGTGCAATGTTCCAGTAATAAGGGACCACGATCCGGTCGCCGTGTTGATCCGAGCCTCCCACTGAGGGATAGAGCAGGCCGCTGAGGCGCTCGTCGCCGATGGGAAAGCGCATGTACGGCAGATAGAGGAACGGTACCCCCTTGAAGGAGACCGTCACATTGCGCGCCGCACCCTGGCGGTTTTCTTCGTTGAGTATGATATGGCCGGCGCTCAACAGCCAGTCGGGATCGTCCGGATCACAGGTGGTGTAGGTGGCGTCCTCGAACTCGGTGCGGTATTCATCCAGGATGCGGATGGTGCCGGCCCGCCCCTGCTGGTTTTCGCCGGTGCGATAAGTGCTGGCGGTAATCTGGCCGGTGTGGGTCGACATATCCATGTCCGCCTCCTCGCCGGTGACCAGCAGATCGTTACGCAGCAGACGCACATCGCCTTCGGCATGCACGGTATCCTGCTGTCGATCATACTCGGCCCGGTCGGCATCGAGCTGGTTGAGGCCCCGAATAATCACTACATCCCCCTGAAAGACACTGGTCCCCTCAAGGCGGATATCGGCGCGATCCGATTCCACGTGGGTGCGCAGATCGGTCGAATCGCCCTCAACCCGGGGCAGGGGCGCGTGAGTCTCGGGCGGGCAGAGGGCGCCCACCGGCTCGCCCGCTGAGGAGGTGATCTGGCTCATCCCCGGGGCGGCCCAGAACAGCAGCGCGCCCAGCAACCCCGCGCGACCGAGCGCGGGGCGGGATAGAAGATGAGAAAGAGATTGGCGCAACGCTGACCTCAGGTTTGCTGAACAGTTGTGAATGCCGGGGCAGACGGTCTGATTATGATAGTCTGGCATTATACATGCCCACGGGTTGATCGCCGCATCCTCGAATGTCGGGAAATCGTCTCTTGCAGACCGCCCGCGGCGGGCGACAAACGGTATAATTCCCCTTCGGTTCGATGCGACAGGCAAAATTTTTGGATCAACGTTTACACCAACTCGAACAGTGGCTGAACACGCTGGGCTATCACGATTATCAGCTTGAACCGGCCTCGGCCGATGCCAGTTTCCGGCGTTATTTCCGGGTGCGCCATGCCGGCGCCAGTTTTATCGTGATGGACGCGCCGCCGGAACAGGAGGATACCGGACCGTTTATCTGGGTGGCGCAGCTGCTGGCCGACGCCGGTCTGCATGTGCCGCAGATTCAGGCGCACGATAGTGAGCAGGGCTTTTTGCAGTTAAGCGATCTGGGCAACGAGCTCTATCTCTCGGTGCTGGATGCGCAGCGTGTCGAGCCATTGTACGCCGATGCGCTGGATGCGTTGTTGCGTTTGCAGCAGCATCCCGCGCCCGACTGGTTGCCCGATTATGATCGGGCGCTGTTGTTACAGGAGATGCAGCTGTTTGCACACTGGTATCTGCAACGCCATCTCGGGCTGGAACTGGCTGCACAACAGCAGCGCGTTTTACAGGCGAGCTTTGAACACCTGGCCGACGTGGCGCTGGCACAGCCGCGGGTGATCGTGCACCGCGATTACCATTCCCGCAATCTGCTGCTGAGCGAGCCCAATCCCGGGGTGATCGATTTTCAGGACGCGGTACTCGGTCCGGTGACCTACGATCCGGCCTCCTTGCTGCGCGACTGCTATATCGCCTGGCCGCGGGCGCAGGTCGAACAGTGGGTGCGCGATTACCATCACCAGGCGCGGCAGGCCGGGATTCTTGGTCAACATATCGATGCCGGGCAGTTTCAGCGCTGGTTCGATCTGATGGGGGTACAGCGCCATCTCAAGGCGAGCGGCATATTTGCCCGGCTCAACTACCGTGATAACAAGCCGGGTTATCTGGCGGATATTCCGCGGACCCTGGGATATGTTCTGGAAATCATGGTGGATTACCCTGAACTGGCCGCGTTTGCGCAGTTGTTGCATGACCTGCGGGTACCGCAACGGCTGCAAGAGATCCAGCCCCGGGAAGTGTCGGCATGAAGGCGATGATTCTGGCGGCCGGTCGCGGCGAGCGCATGCGGCCGCTGACCGACCACTGTCCCAAACCGTTGCTGCAGGTCGGCGGCAAGGCGTTGATCGAATACCATATCGAGGCCCTGGCCGGGGCCGGGATCACCGGGATCGTGATCAACCACGCCTGGCTGGGCGCGCAGATCGAGACAGCCCTGGGGGACGGCCAGCGCTACGGCGTGCAGCTGGAGTACTCGCCGGAGCCGGCGGCGCTGGAGACCGCCGGCGGGATTGTCCAGGCGCTGCCGCGGCTGGGGGAGACCTTTGTGGTGGTCAATGCCGATATCTGGTGCGATTACCCCTTCGCCCGGTTGCCCGAAGAACCCGCCGGTCTGGCCCACCTGGTGATGGTCGACAACCCGGCGCACCACAGGCAGGGGGATTTCGCCCTGCAGGGCGATCGGCTTGGCGAGCAGGGTGAACCGCGCCTGACCTTCAGCGGCATCGGGGTGTATCGCGCCGAACTGTTCGCCGGCCTGGCGCCGGGGGTGCGGCCGCTGGGCCCGTTGTTGCGTCAGGCCATGCAAGCGGGCAAGGTAAGTGGCGAACACTATCGGGGACAGTGGTGGGATATCGGCACCCCGCAACGACTGGCGCAGTTGAACGCGCAACTGACGGGCGACGGCTAAGCGCGCATGGGTGAAGAGATACAGAACAGCCAGTTTGATGCGCAGGATTACGCCCGTTTCGAACAGCGGCTGCGGCAGGAGACCGCGTTGCTCAAACGCTGGGTGCAGGAAGGGCGTCTGGCGGCGACCGACCCGCAGGGGGGATTCGAGCTGGAAGCCTGGTTGATCGACGAGGCGTTCCGGCCGCTGTCGATCAACGACGTCTTTCTCAAACGACTGGATACGGATCTGGCTTCGCCGGAGCTGGCCAGTTTCAACTTCGAGGTCAACAGCACTCCGCGGCAGCTGCATGGCGCGGTATTCTCCACCATGCACCGGGAGTTAACCGAGACCTGGCAGCATTGCCAGCAGACCGCCGCCGCGCTGGATGCCGGAGTCATCATGATCGGCATTCTGCCGACGGTGGAAAATGATTCCCTGAATCTGGCCAATATGTCGGGCATGCAGCGCTATCGGGCGCTGAACCGGGAAGTGGTGCGCATGCGACACGGCAAGCCGCTGGTGCTCGATATCAATGGTGAAGAGCATCTGCGGGTGACCCATCGTGATGTGATGCTCGAATCGGCCGCCACCTCGTTCCAGATTCACCTGAAGCTGACCCCGCAAAACGCCGTTCCCCTGTTCAATGCCAGTATGATCCTCTCCGGACCCATGGTGGCCCTGAGTGCCAACTCGCCGTTTTTGTTCGGCAAGAACCTGTGGGCCGAGACCCGTATCCCGGTGTTTGAACAGGCGGTGGCGGTCGGCGGCTATGATGCCGCCCGTTTCGGTCCCATTCGTCGGGTCACCTTCGGTGACGGGTATGTGCGACAGTCCCTGCTGGAATGTTTCGAGGACAATCTGGCCCACTATCCGGTCATGCTGCCGGTGGACCTGGGCGAGGATCCCGAACAGCTGGCCCATCTGCGCATGCACAACGGCACCATCTGGCGCTGGAACCGTCCCCTGATCGGCTTCGATGCGGACGGGCGGCCGCATATGCGGGTGGAGCATCGGGTGGTGCCCGCCGGTCCGACGTTAATCGATACCATCGCCAACGCGGCGTTTTATTACGGCGCGGCGACCGCGCTGGCCAACATGCCGATGCCGCCGCGGCGCCGCCTGGCGTTCGACAAGGCGCGGGACAATTTCTATGCCGCGGCCCGTTTCGGGTTGCACGCCCGGCAACAGTGGTTCGACGGGGCGCAGCTGTCGGTCGGCGACTTGTTACAAAAAGTCTTGTTACCCCTGGCCCGAGAGGGGCTGGCGCAACTGGGGGTGGCCGAGGCCGACAGTCAGACGTATCTGGGGATCATCGCCCAACGGGTGGCCAGCGGTCGCAACGGCGCCCAGTGGCAACGCGATTATGTCAAACAGCACGGCCGGGACATGCACGCGCTGACCGCCGCCTATCTGGAACGTCAACAACAGGGGGATCCGGTGCATGAATGGCGCATCTGACAATGTATTGACAGTGCTGGATCAGCTGCCATCGGGCCTGCTCGATCTGCCCGCCGAGCGCCTGCACGAGATGTTGCCGGGGCCGACCCTGATCGAACTGCCGGGCAGCGATCCCCAGCCGCTGTTTATTTCGGTATTACTGCATGGCAATGAGACCACCGGCTGGGATGCCATGCGCGCGATATTGAAAAAGTATCCCCGGCTGCCGCGCACGCTCTATCTGTTGATCGGCAATGTCAGCGCCGCGGCGCGGCGGCAGCGACATCTGCCGGATCAGGCGGACTATAACCGGATCTGGAAAGGTGACGGCGACGGTCCCGAGCATGCCATGGCCCGGCAATTGTTACACCGGCTGGAGCAGCGTCCCCTGTTTGCCGCGATTGATATTCATAACAACACCGGCACCAACCCGCACTATGCCTGTATCAACCGGCTTAACGAAGACTATTTGCATCTGGCCACACTGTTCAGCCGCACCGTGGTCTATTTTCTTAAACCCGATGGGGTACTCTCCCTGGCTTTGTCACGTCGGTGTCCGGCGGTGACGCTCGAATGCGGCAAGCCCGACGATGCACACGGCGTGACCCATGTGATCGAATACGTGGAAGCGGCATTGCATCTGTCGGCGTTCCCCGAACATGAAGTCGCCCCGCAGGATGTGGATCTGTTTCATACCGTGGCTGTGGTCAAGGTGCCCGAACAACTTTCCATCGGCGTGGACGATCCCCGGGCGGATATCGATCTGAGTTCGGCGATCGATCATTACAATTTCAGTGAGTTGCCGGTCGGTACCTGTTTCGGTCATTATCGCCACGGCGGCGATACCGCGCTGGAGGCGCGGGATGAGCTGGGCAACGAGGTCAGTGGCCGTTATTTTGAACTAAGTGACGGCCGAATCTATACCCGTACGCCGGTCATGCCCTCGATGCTGACCCTGGATACCGGGATTATTCGCCAGGATTGTCTCTGTTATCTGATGGAACGCCTGCCGTTGCCGACGGGCGAGTGACGGTCCGATTGTCCGGCATCTTGCCTGCCGGGGGACCAGGGCGCATCGTCTACGAAGGCCGCTGACCTTTATGTCTTTGTACAGTGTAAATAACGCAGAGGGCGCGGAGGCGCAGAGTCGCGGAGAAAAGAATTATTGGGATGTTCAATGCTCTACCCTGCCTCTGATCAACCATCGAAATACTGAAAACACCGAGCAACACCAAATCAGTGCATTCGCGCCTTCAGTGGTTTTCTTTATCTATTCTTAAAATAACGCAAATTGACAGGATCGGAAATATCCGATAATAAAACCTTTGTATCCTCCGCGACTCAGCGCCTCTGCGACCTCCGCGTTTTATTTTCCAGTCTATCTGTTGTGGCTAGTATCGCATGGCATACCACAGTCGGCCGAGAATCTCGTGCAGGGCCTTGCGGGTATCGTCGAGGGCGCCGGCGTTGGGGACGAAGTGGAGCAGCAGGGGCCGGGCGCGGGTGCTGTAGGCGGTAGGCGCGGGGATGACATCGAGATCGTGTTGTTCAAAGACAAGCACCGAGCGCGGCATGTGCCAGGCGTGGGTCACCAGAGCGATACGGGTGATGCCGTCGCGTTTCAATTGTTGCCGGCTGTAGCGGGCGTTCTCCCAGGTGTTGGCCGAGGCGCTCTCCACCCACTTGACCGGCACCCTGAACTCATTTTCCAGTACCCGGCGCATCAGTTCGCCCTCGGCGCTCGCATGACCGTACGGATTGCCGCCGGTGACCAGAATCGGCAGGCCGGACTGGCGGTGCAGGCGGGCGCCGTAACGCAGGCGCTCCAGGGTGTGTTTCGAGACCGTGTCCTCGCCGTTATATTCCGGGGCATCCACGTAGCGCCCGCCGCCGAGAATCACAATGGCCTGGGCCTGACGCTGGTTTAACTGTGCGGGGGTGGTCGGCGCGGTCTGTTCCAGCAGGGCCAGCAGATTGTTGGAGACCACCGGCAGGCTGGCGGCGACCAGCAGAACGAAACCGCCGATGATCAATAGCCTGCCGGTAATAAAGAGCCGACCGACGAGCAGTGTGCCGAGCAGCATCATCAGGATCATCAGTCCCGGCGGCATGAGCACCGCTTCAACCAGACGTATGAGCAGAATTTCCAATGCAAGTATCCCGGTGTTATTTAGAGTGGTATCGGGTACAGCAGTTTATTCTTTAGCCGACCGATTCGCCGGCGGCCTGTTTATCCGCATGGTAGGAAGAGCGCACCATGGGACCGCTGGCTACATTGGTGAAACCCATCCGGTAGCCAGTCACTTCAAGCTGTTTGAACTCTTCCGGTGTGACATAACGACTGACCGGCAGATGATGCGGGCCCGGTTGCAGATACTGGCCCAGGGTCAGCATGTCGCAGTCATGGTCACGCAAATCCTGCATCACCTGCTCGACCTCGTCGAGGTTTTCACCCAGTCCCAGCATCAGCCCGGATTTGGTCGGGATGTCGGGGTGCTGTTGTTTGAATTCCTGCAGCAGTTTGAGCGACCAGTGATAGTCGGCGCCGGGCCGGGCCTGTTTGTACAGCCGGGGCACGGTTTCCAGATTATGGTTGAAGACATCCGGGAGGGCCCCGGCCAGCGCCGTCAGAGCCCTGTCCATGCGCCCGCGAAAATCGGGCACCAGCACTTCGATGCGGGTCGCCGGACTCTGCTCGCGCACCGCGGCAATACAGCGGCTGAAATGGGCGGCGCCGCCGTCGCGCAGATCATCGCGGTCCACCGAGGTGATCACCACATAACGCAGCTGCATGGCGCCAATGGTGACCGCCAGGTTATGCGGCTCCTGTTCGTCCAGGGGATCCGGTCGGCCGTGGGCGACATCGCAAAACGGACAGCGCCGGGTACAGCGATCGCCCATGATCATGAAAGTGGCGGTGCCGTGGGCAAAGCATTCACCCAGATTCGGACAGGCCGCTTCCTCGCAGACGGTATACAGGTTATGTTCGCGCAGCAGTTGTTTCAGCCGACCCACTTCCGGGGAGTTGGGCGAGCGGGCCCGGATCCAGCGCGGCTTGGGCAGCGGCTTGTCCGCCGGGACCACCTTGATCGGAATGCGCTCGGTCTTGGATTTGCCCTTGAGCGGGTTGCCGGTTTGAGCGGGATTATCCTGCGGGTTGTGATCGGAGTTACTCATGCGCGTTTCCAGGCGGCAGTTCACACTGATTGTAGCCCAGATGCGTCAGCAGATGGGGAATGAACCGATCGCTGACGGCAGTCAGGCTCTCCGTGACGCCGAAATCCCGCAATTGGGTGACGGCCATGCCCGCGTATCCGCAGGGGTTGATCCGTTGAAACGGGGCCAGATCCATGTCGATATTCAGCGCCAGGCCGTGATAGGTACAGCCCTGTTTGACCCGCAAACCCAGCGCCGCGATCTTGGCGCCTTCAACATAGACCCCCGGCGCATCGCGCCGTCCGTGCGCCTCGATATGATACCCGGCCAGCAGATCGATGACCGCCTGTTCCAGCGCAGTGACAAATTCGCGAATCCCCATGCCAAGTCGCTTCAGATCCGCCAGGGTGTAGACCATCAGCTGTCCCGGTCCGTGATAAGTGACCTGGCCGCCGCGATCGATGGGAATGACCGGAATCTTGCCGGGATCCAGCAGGTGCTCGGGTTTGGCGTTGCGCCCCAGTGTGAAGACCGGCGGATGTTGCAACAACCACAGTTCGTCCGCTGTGTCGGGTTGGCGCTGCTGCGTGAACACCTGCATCTCGTGCCAGATCGGTTCGTACTCGCACAGGCCACGCTGGCGGATCAGAAGAAGGTTGTCGGCTTGCGGCTTGCTCACTGCTAAAGGGTCATCAGTACGGCGTCACTGGCGTTGAGATCGAGGTAGATCTGATCCAGTTGAGCCTTGCTGGAAGCGGTGACCGTGACCGTCAGAGAGATGTAGTTACCCTGACGGCTGTCACGCCGGGTGATGTCTTTCTCGCTCAGCTCCGGGACGTGCTTGCCGACCAGTTCCATGACCAGCGAATGGAGATCCACATCACTGCGACCCATCACCTTGATGGGAAACTCGCAGGGAAATTCCAGAAATGTTTCTTCCTGACTCATGGTTGATTCCGAAATGCTTTAAACTATCTATATATGAAAAATTTGCTGTTTTGCAAGAGATACAAAATATTGAAAGTGGTTGCAGAAAAAAAGTTATGCCCTGTTCCATATAAATTAAGTACAGTCCGCAAATAAACGTGAATGAACGCCAATTTGTATGATTATTTGCGTGCATTTGCGGATTTTGTTCAGGAGACCGGATTCATCATGTTGCCTGGCGTAGTTCGTTCTTATGATCCTGGTAGATAGCGTACATCTTCTGCCACAGGGGGCCGGGCAGGCCGTCGCCGACCGGGTGGCCGTCGAGATGGGTGACCGGCAAAATCTCGCGGGTGGAGCTGGTGATCCAGATCTCCGCCGCATGCAACAGCTCCTCGCGGCTGATATCCCGTTGCTCACAGGCGATATCGTGTTTGTCCGCCAGCTCGACCACCAGATCGCGGGTAATCCCCGGCAGCAGGCACTCGCCCTTGGGCGGTGTCACTAACTTTCCGTCAAGAACAGCAAACACGTTACTGGCGGCACCTTCGGTGACCTTGTCAGCCTTGAGCAGAATCGCCTCGGCGGCACCGGCATTCAGCGCCTGCTGACGCAACAGAATGTTGGGTAGCAGGGCAATACTTTTGATATGACAATACTGCCAGCGAATATCCTCCAGGGTAATCGCACCCACGCCCTCTTCGAGCAGCTTTGTGTCGACCGCACTGAACGGATTGCTCATAACAAAAACAGTGGGGCGTGTTTCGCCGGGGAATCCGTGGTCACGCTTGGCAACGCCACGCGTGACCTGTAGATAGATGGACTGGTCCCCTTCGGCGTTATGCATAATGACCTGCTGGATTATACGCGTCCACTGTTCATCGCTCAGGGGATTGGCGAGATAAATGTTATTGAGGCTGTCGTTCAGGCGCTCCAGGTGGTGGTCCAGGCGAAAAGGCTTGCCGGCATAGACAGGAATCACTTCGTAGACCCCGTCGCCGAAGATAAAGCCGCGGTCCAGCACCGGAACACAGGCCTCATCCAGTGGCTGGTAGTCGCCGTTCAGGTAACAAATTGGTTCGGACATTCCTGTTAGCCGCTGTTTACTTGAATAACAATTTAATATTGTCGAGCAACTTGCGCCAGAGACTGCCTTCCTCAACATCATGGAGTGCCACCAGTGGTTTACTGGCCAGCTGTTCCTCTCCGAACGTCAGGTTAACCGTGCCGTATTCCTGGCCTTTTTGAGCCGGAGCCATGATCATTGAGTCAACTTTCATGTTGGCTTCGACATTGCGACGTTGTCCCCGAGGTATGGTTATATATAAAGGCTCTTCCAGTCCCAGGGCCACCATTTCCTGCGCGCCTTTCCAGATACGTATTTCCGTCAATGTTTCGTCGGCGTCATATAGCGGGAAGGTTTCGTAGAAGCGGAAACCGTAATTCAATAATTTTCGGCTGTCTTCGTCGCGTTGCTCTGCTCTAGGGGAGCCCATAACGACAGAGATAAGTCGCATATCATTGTCTTTTGCGGAGGAGACCAGACAATAGTCCGCCGACTCGGTGAATCCTGTTTTGATGCCATCGACCCGACCATCCAGCCACAGTAGTCGGTTGCGGTTTGACTGTTGGATATCGTTATGGGTAAAACGACGTTCTGCGAACATGGCGTACTCTTCGGGGAAGTCGCTGATCATGGCCCGGGCGAGTTTGGCCAGGTCTTCGGCAGTCGTGTAGTGATCCTCATCGGGCCAGCCGGTACTGTTGGTAAAATGCGTGTTGTCCATGCCCAGGGCCTTGGCGTAGTGATTCATTAGCTCGGCAAAACTTTCTTCACTGCCGGCAATATGCTCGGCCAGGGCGATACTGGCATCATTGCCCGACTGAACAATCACCCCTCTGAGCAGATCCTCAACGCTGACCAGCGAGTTATATTCGATAAACATACGCGAGCCTTCGGTATGTTTGTAACGGGCGTTCTTGCTGATACGCACTTCATCATCCAGCTGGATACTGTTATCACGCAAGGCTTGAAACGCGACATAGCTGGTCATGATCTTGGTGATACTGGCCGGTTCTACACGGGCTTCCGAATTGTGTTCAACCAGGACCCGGCCGCTATGATGATCTACCAGCAACGAGGCTGACGCGGAAAGTTGCGGGGGGGCGGGGACCAGATCCGGTGCCGCGAGCAGATTGGGGCTGAACAGGCCAGCAAGCAGGGTGATGAGTAGCGATACGGCGCGCATTTTATCCCTCAAATTAGGTTTTGTATCCGGCTATTTTAACGGCTGAAACGCCGGAAACCCAGCGCTCAGTCGCAAAACAGGAAGTCTACCACTGACCGGAGCTTAACGGGTGCACAGATCCAAATAACCGCCGTGAAATTCATATACCTGCATTCTGGGTGTTAGTGACCCTTCGAGCAAAGTCCGGATGGAGAGCCGCAATTGTCCGTGAATCGGCTCGCCTGGGCGAAATGTCGCACTGGCCGGGCCAGCCCGGGCCCCCTGGAAACCGTCTTAGTCGATGACGAGACGGGGTGAGCCCAGCCCGCTGCGGGCAAGTTGTTCGACAAGCTGATCGGCCTGTTCGCGGCTGGGCAGGGGGCCAATCCGCACGCGATAGAGCCGGGTCTCTTCGTGAAACGGCGCAGCGACATCGAGGTCGTCGAAGCGCTGAGTGAGGCGTGCGCGCAGCTTTTCGGCGTTATCGCGGCTGGAGAATGCCCCGACCTGGATAAATATTGATTCGTTATCGGCGGCGGCTTGTGCCGTGGTCGACCCGGCGGTATGACCTGTCTTATCAGGCTGTCGGCCCATCCGCGCGGCAATATAACGCGACGAGTTGGTTTTTGTTTTGACCCGGACCGGTGCAGCCGGCTGGCGGGGATCCAGTGCGCGCACTTGCACCGGCGCGGTGCCCTTGTCGGTTATATCCAGTTTCCTGGCGGCGGCGTAGGAGAGGTCGATAATGCGTTGCGAATGAAAGGGGCCGCGATCGTTAATCTTGACGATGATCTTTTTGTCGTTGTCAAGATTGGTGACCTCGGCGTAAGTGGGCAGGGGGAGTGTCTTGTGGGCAGCAGTCATGGCGTACATGTCATATGTTTCACCGCTGGAGGTGCGATGACCATGAAACTTTTTGCCGTACCAGGAGGCCAGGCCGCGTTCAACATAGCCCTGACTACTGGCCTTGACATGATAGCGCTTGCCGCGAACGACATAGGAGTCGGGATTACCATAACGACTGGGGGGTTCCACGCGAGGAACGGCATCGGGAATATGTGAGGCGTTGAAGTCACCGTCCGGCGCGCTGTCATGCTGCATGGCATACCGGGAGCCACCGCTGCCGCCGGCGCAGCCCGCCAGGAGACAGGCGGCGGTGACAATCAGGACAAACGCGCTTTTCACGGGCAATCCTCCTCTTTCCCGGATTTAGTTCCTGGCAGTGGCGATCAGTTCACTCAGTTGATAGACCGCCATTGAATAGAGGGCACTGTGATTATAGCGGCTGATAACATAAAAGTTGTGCCAGGTGACCCAGTATTCCGGACCCTCTTCCGTCTCCAGCTCGATGAGTGTGCCCTTGATATCGCGGGGAATATCCCGCGGCAGAATTACGCCATTGTCCAGCAATTCCTGCTGACTATAGCGTGCACGCAGGTTGTCACTGATCAGGCTGCGATACTTCTTGCCGTGTACCTTGACCTTGTGCGCGATCGGTTGTCCCGGTTTCCAGCGGTGCTCGTGGAAATAGTTGGCGACGCTGCCGATGACATCATCCGGGTTGTCCCACAGGTCCCGCTTGCCGTCGCCGTCGAAATCGATAGCGTAATTACGAAAACTGCTGGAGATAAACTGCGGCATTCCCATGGCGCCGGCGTAGGATCCCTTCTGTTCCAGCGGATCCAGATCTTCCTCCCGGGTCATCAGCAGGTACTCCTTCAGCTCCTTGCGGAAAAAACTGCTCCGCGGCGGATAGGCAAAGGCCAGGGTGGCCAATGCATCAAGTACACGATAGCGTCCGGCATGCCGGCCATAGCGGGTTTCGACGCCTATAATGGCGGTAATGATCTGTGGTGGGACACCGTATTTTTCTTCCGCACGCTGCAGGGTGTCCTGGTTCTCGCGCCAGAAGCGGACACCGCCATTGGTGCGTTCCGGGGTGACAAAAATGGGGCGGTACTTGTGCCAGGGTTTGCTTTCCGCCGGTCTGGAAATGGCATCAAGGATGCTCTGGTGCTGACGGGCATCGTCGAACAGTTTCTGCAACCGATCCCGGTCAAATTCATGCTCCTCGCTCATCTCCTGAATAAAAGTCTGTAGTTCCGCATTACCGGAAAAATCATTGTTTTCGGAGTGGGAGGCAAAGCTTAAACAAAGGCTTGCCAAAAACAGGGTAAAACGGAGAGGGAGATGCCTTTTCATTATGACCTACTACGAGTTAGTGTCAGGTTGATATAAGCCGCCGATGCGTCTGGATAGACATAAGAATACCGAAACCGGCCAGCAAGGTCACTATGGATGTTCCCCCATAGCTGATCAGGGGCAGGGGAACGCCCACCACCGGCAACAGGCCGGAGACCATGCCGATATTGACAAGCACATAAATAAAGAATGTCAGGATCAGGCTGCCGGCCAGAAGGCGGCTGTAAGTGTTCTGGGCGCGGGCGGCGATGAGCATCCCGCGGGCGATTAATATCCCGTAGAGCAGTAACAGGACCAGTGCCCCAAGCAGGCCAAACTCCTCGCCGAATACGGCAAAGATAAAATCGGTGGAGCGTTCCGGCAGAAAGTCCAGATGCGCCTGGGTCCCGTTCAGCCAGCCCTTACCGTAGATACCGCCTGAACCGATGGCAATGGTGGATTGAATAATATGATAACCGGAACCCAGCGGTTCAATTTCCGGGTTAATAAAAGTCAATACCCGTTGCTGCTGATAGTCATGCAGCAGATAGTTCCAGATTAGCGGGGTGCTGGCGATCAGGACAAGGAGCGCCCCGATAATCAGCTTCCAGCCCAATCCGGCAAGGAACAGAACAAAAAATCCGGCACAGGCAATCAACAGGGCCGTACCCAGATCCGGCTGTCGGGCAATTAACAACGTGGGTACCACCAGTAGCAGAATGCTGATCAAAAGCCGTCCCGGTGACGGTGGGATGGCGGTCTTGCACAGATACCAGGCGATCATCATTGGTACGGCGATTTTCATGATCTCCGACGGTTGAAAACGGAACAGACCAAAGTTCAGCCAGCGTTGCGCGCCGCCGCCGGCTTGACCGACGAGCAGGACCGCGAGCAGCAATATCAGACCCATACCGAACAGCCACGGTGACCAGACGCGGATAGTCTCCGGCCTCAGTTGCGCCAGAGCCACCATGAGTATGAAACCGACCAGGAACCGCAGGGCATGGCGAACAAGCAAATCGGCATCCCGATCCGAGGCGCTGTAAAGAACAAAACCACCGATAATGGCAAGGATTAACAGGCCGAGTAATAAAGGGAAATCCAGATGCAGGCGTTGCAGTAACTGGCGACCGGCGCTGATGCGGTTTTCATTGGCAAACTGATGGCTGTCAGTAAGGCTCATGACGTTCATCCCGGTTAAGCAGATAATGATCCATCACTTTGCGTGCGATCGGCGCGGCGGAGGAACTGCCGCTGCCGCCGTTTTCCACAATGACCGCAACGGCAATGCGCGGATCCTCCAGAGGCGCAAAACTGATGAACAGGCCGTGATCGCGCAACTTTTTGATGACGTCTTCCTCGACATACTCTTCATCCTGAGCAATACCAAATACCTGGGAGGTGCCGGTTTTACCGGCGGCTTTGTACTGCATTCCGCGACTTATACCACGGGCGGTACCGGAGGTGCCGTGAATAACATCCTCCATACCCTGGATGACGGTTTGCCAGTGCTGCTCCTCGATTGCCTCAATCGGTTCGCGTGGTTTGCTTTCTTGAACAGTAAACTCGTTATTGGTGGCATCCTGAACGGCATAGAGCATGCGTGGTGTCTGACGTTGACCGCGCTGGCTCAAAGTGGCGGTAATATTGGCCAGTTGCAACGGGGTGGCCAACATAAATCCCTGACCGATACCGGTAATCAGGGTTTCACCATGGTACCAGGACTCGTTGCGTGTCCGCCGCTTCCATTCACGCGACGGCACCAGCCCGGGTCGTTCGCCCAGGATATCAATGCCGGTGCGCTGGCCGAGGCCAAAACGCGTGAGATACTTATGAATGTTGTCGATGCCCAGCTCGAAAGATAGTTCATAGAAAAAGACATCACAGGACTCGGTAATGGCTTTTCCAAGATCCGTTCTGCCATGGCCTTCTTCTTTCCAGTCACGATAACGACGCTTGTCGTTTTTCAGTTTGTACCAGCCTTTGCAGTTCAATTCATGATCGGGCTCAAGTGCTTCGGTTTCCAGACTGGCCAGGCCGAGGAACGGCTTGAGGGTTGAACCGGGGGGGTACTGACCGCGCAGGGCGCGATTGAACAGCGGACGTGACAGGGTGGTGGTGAGGGCTCGATAGGTTTTCGAGTCGATGCCGTTGACGAACAGGCCGGGATCATAGGTCGGCAGGCTGACAAAAGCCAGCACCGCGCCGTTATTCGGATCCATCGCTACCAGGGCGCCGTTTTCGTCACCGAAACTCTCTTCGGCGACTTCCTGCAGGCGTGCATCAATGTTGAGATACAGGTTTTTGCCCGGTTTGGGCAAGGTCCGTTCGAGTACTCGCAGGATGCGCCCCTGCGCGTTGGTTTCTACCCGTTGATACCCGACTTCACCATGTAGTTGTTCTTCGTAATAGCGTTCGATTCCGACTTTGCCGATATGCGAGGTAGCGCTGTAATTGGCGGCCTGGCTCTCATCGAGCTCATTTTCACTGATGCGTCCGACATAACCGATGGCATGGGAAGCCAGTTCACCCAGTGGGTAATGACGCACCAGCTCAGCTTTGATTTCTACCCCCGGAAGACGGTATTGATCGACGGTAATACGTGCGACCTCCTCGTCGGTCAGTCTAAACCGTAAAGGGATGCCTTCAAAGCGGCGTTTTTGCATACGGTAACGGTGAAAACGGGCGATGTCCCGTTCGGTTAAATTGATGCGTTGCTTTAATGCCTCGAGAGTCGCATCCAGATCCGGAATGTGTTCCGGTACCAGAGTCAGGGTAAAGCTCGGCTGGTTCTGGGCCAGGACAATGCCATTGCGATCATGAATCAGGCCACGGGTCGGCGGGATAGGCAGCAGGTTGACCCGGTTGTTTTCCGACAGAGTCGAATAATGTGTCTGATTGATAACCTGCAAATAGAACAGCTTGGTAACCAGTACAGCAGTCAGTATGCCTACCACGATCGCGGCGATCATCAGACGCCGATTAAACAACGCGGTTTCGTGCAGATTATCCTTGAAGGCTGATTGAGGATTACTTGGCATCGGTTCGTTCAGCTGAGCTGATAACGGCGTCGGATCTGTCGTAATACCAGGTAGACCGGGGTCCAGAAAACCAGTGTGCTGACGGCCGGTAATAGCATTTTCCAGAATGACGGCAATTCGCCGGTCATGCCCTTGATCCAGAAAACCAGGATGTACTGCAGTATCACCAGCAAGGCCAGGGCCAGGGCCTGTTGCCATATGGGAAAGACCCGCATACGTTGATGCAAATTAATCACAATAAACGCGATCAGTGCCAGGGCAATGGCATATTGGCCGAGCAGGGCGTCGCGCACTACATCCAGTAACAGTCCCAGTATCCAGGCGATCCCGACGCCAATCCGTTGCGGAAGGGCCATGACCCAGTATACCAGGACCATTATCACCCACTCGGGACGGAGCGCCTCCAGCGTCCCGGGCAAGGGCATAATGGTCAGAGCCAGTGCCACGACAAAACTGAGCAGGATTACGCCGCCACCTCTTTGCGTTGCGCTTTTCACTTTTCTTCTCTCCGTTTATGCGCTTCGCAGGGGTTCTCCATCTCCGGCAGGTTGGCCAGTGCCGGCCAGACCAGCAGAACTTCACGGCTACGCTGAAGTCGCGCCACCGGTTCGGCAATGATTTCGGCAAACGGCAGACTGGGGTTGGTGGTGACGTCGGTCACCGTGGCCACCGGATAGCCGGCGGGGTAAACACAACCCAGTCCGGAGCTGACCAGCAGATCGCCGCGTTGAATGTCAGCGTTGTTTGGCAGGTGCCGCAGTTCCACGCTGTCTTCGCCGGTGCCGATGGCCACGGCGCGCAGTCCGTTGCGATTCACCTGCACCGGCACGGCATGATTGGGGTCGGTAATAAGCTGGGCGGTACTGGAAAACGGGGTGACATGGGTCAGTTTGCCCATGACTCCCTGGGCGTCGATGAGCGGTTGGCCGACATACAGGTCGTCGTGATTACTGCCTTTATCGATCACGATCTGCTTTCGATAAGGATCGAGATCCACGGCCAGCAGTTCGGCAATCAGGATCCGCTCGCCCGCCCGTCTGGAGGATTGCAGTAATTCGCGTAAATGAATGTTTTCCGCCTCGATAAAAGTCAGCTTCTGCAGCTGGGCCTTGAGCAGGGTGTTCTGGGTGCGCAGTTCGGCGTTCTGTTTTTGCAATTCGTCGCGGGAGACAAAGGTATTCGAAGCCCAGCCTATGAGTTCGGCGGGCAGGTTGACCGCGTATTGCAGGGGATAGACCACCACGGCAATGCCGGAGCGGATGGTGTGGATATAACTGGTACGATGATCCATGGTCATCAGTGCCACTGAAAGCAGGATCAGCAGCAGCAAGCGCGTTGTGGCAGACGGACCTTGTACAAATAAGAGTTTAACGATCAGGCTCCCTGACAGAATCGACTGGACCGGACAGGATATGAGGTTACCGGATTTTACCCGGCATTGTGAATCCGCCGGGCATGCGCCGAAACGCTATTCGACAGTAAACAGATCGCCGCCATGTTCGTCGATCATCTCCAGCGCCCGGCCGCCACCCCGTGCCACACAGGTCAGCGGATCCTCGGCGATGATCACGGGCAGGCCGGTCTCTTCCATCAGCAGACGATCCAGATCGTTGAGCAGGGCCCCGCCGCCGGTCAGTACCATGCCGCATTCGGCGATATCCGAAGCCAGTTCCGGCGGGGTCTGTTCCAGGGCGGTCTTGACCGCGCTGATGATGCCCGACAGGGGTTCCTGCAGGGATTCGAGAATCTCGTTACTGTTGAGGGTAAAGGTGCGTGGTACCCCTTCGGCCAGGTTGCGACCCCGGACTTCCATCTCGCGGACCTCGTGGCCGGGGTAGGCGGTACCAATTTCTTCTTTGATGCGCTCGGCCGTGGCCTCGCCAATCAGGCTGCCGTAATTGCGCCGCACGTAGTTGATAATCGCCTCGTCGAAACGGTCGCCACCGATGCGCACCGAGGCGGAATAGACGATCCCGCTCAGGGAGATGACGGCGACTTCGGTGGTGCCGCCGCCGACATCCACGACCATCGAGCCACTGGCGTCGGAGATGGGCATCCCGGCGCCGATGGCCGCGGCCATCGGCTCTTCAATCAGGTAGACTTCACGGGCGCCGGCGCCGGCCGCCGATTCGCGAATCGCCCGGCGTTCCACCTGGGTGGAGCCGCAGGGAACGCAGATCAGCACCCGCGGGCTGGGCCGGAAAAAACGGGTTTCGTGGACCTTGCGAATGAAGTGCTGGAGCATTTTTTCGGTGACGGTGAAATCGGCGATCACGCCGTCTTTCATCGGCCGTACGGCCACAATATTACCGGGGGTACGGCCCAGCATGCGCTTGGCCTCGGCGCCGACTGCGGCAATCGATTTGGGCCCGCCCGGTCCGCGCTCCTGACGGATCGCCACGACCGAGGGCTCATTGAGTACAATACCCTGGCCACGGACATAAATGAGGGTATTGGCGGTACCCAGATCGACCGAAATATCGTTGGAGAAAAGACCCCGTAAACTCTCAAACATGTTTGTAATCTTTATAGGTGAAAGGACACGACAGTATAAACAGTTACTGTAATCAAATAGAAGGGCTTTGGGCAAGGAATCATCTGTGGTAACGTTGCCAATTTGCCTAGCCCATCACAGCCGGTCTGGCGCCGGGATCGTGGATTAGTCTGGACTACCGAGGAAATCATGTCACTGGATAAATCTGATGTCGAAAAAATTGCGCATCTGGCCCAGCTGGGCATCAGCGAGGTCGATATTCCCGGCTATGCCGACAACCTGTCCAGTATCCTGGAAATGGTCGAACAGATGAACGCGGTGGATACCGCCGCGGTGACCCCGATGGCCCACCCGCTTGACGCGGTACAACCCCTGCGCGAGGACAGGGTCACCGAAACGGATCAGCGGGAACGCTTCCAGGCGGTGGCCCCCAGTGTCGATGATGGCCTGTATCTGGTTCCCCGGGTCGTTGAATAACGCCGCCTGCGAGCGGATTTCCCCTTAAAATTCTGCACCACCGAACACTGATAATTACAGAGAGATGGCATGCACGACAAAACGCTTGCGGAACTGGCCCGGGATCTGAACAGCGGGACATACTCCAGCGAGGAGCTGACCCGACACTATCTCGAGCGTATCGCCAGTCACGATTCGCAGCTCAACAGCTACATTACCGCCGCCACCGACGCGGCACTGGTCCGCGCGCGGGCGGCGGACGAACAGCGCGCCGCCGGCGAGGCCGGCCCGTTGACCGGCATCCCGCTGGCGCACAAGGATATTTTCTGCACCGACGGCCTCAAAACCAGCTGCGGCTCGAAAATGCTGGATAACTTCATCGCCCCCTACGACGCCACCGTGGTCAGCCGTCTGAACGAGGCGGGGATGGTCACCCTGGGCAAGACCAACATGGACGAGTTCGCCATGGGCTCCTCCAACGAGACCAGCTTCTACGGCCCGGTGAAAAATCCCTGGGATACCGGTACCGTGCCCGGCGGCTCCTCCGGCGGATCGGCGGCAGCCGTGGCGGCCCGGCTGGCCCCGGCGGCCACCGGCACCGATACCGGCGGCTCGATTCGCCAGCCGGCGGCGTTGTGCGGGGTCACCGGCCTCAAGCCGACTTACGGGCGGGTCTCCCGCTACGGCATGATCGCCTTCGCCTCCAGCCTGGATCAGGCCGGTCCGCTCACCCAAACCGCCGAGGATGCGGCACTGCTGCTCAACGCCATGGCCGGCTTCGATCCGCGCGACTCCACCAGCCTGGACAGAGCGGTGCCCGACTACAGCGCCGGGCTGGGCGCGGATCTGACGGGGCTGAAAATCGGCCTGATCAAGGAGCATTTCGATCCCGGCCTGGACGGGGGCGTCGCCGACGCGGTCGATGCCGCACTGGCCGAGTACAAAAAACTGGGCGCCGAAGTGGTGGAGATCAGCCTGCCCAACACCCATCTGTCGGTGCCGGCCTATTACGTGGTGGCCCCGGCCGAGTGCTCCTCTAACCTGTCGCGCTTCGACGGGGTGCGCTTCGGCTACCGCTGTGAGAATCCGACGGATCTGGCGGATCTCTACAAGCGCAGCCGCGGCGAGGCCTTCGGCCCCGAGGTCAAGCGGCGCATCATGGTCGGCACCTACGCCCTGTCGGCCGGCTACTACGACGCTTATTATATAAAGGCGCAACAGGCGCGGCGGCTGATCCGCGACGACTTCGTACGGGCCTTCGAGTCGGTGGACGTGATCATGGGTCCGACCGCCCCGAGCCCTGCCTTCAAGCTGGGCGAAAAAGCCGACGATCCGATCACCATGTACCTGTCGGACATCTACACCATCGCCGCCAACCTGGCCGGCCTGCCGGCCATGTCGGTGCCGGCCGGGTTTGTGAACAACCTGCCGGTCGGCCTGCAGATCATCGGCAACTACTTCGACGAAGCGCGCCTGCTCAACGTTGCTCATCGTTACCAAGAGGTCACCGACTGGCACCAGCGAATCCCTTCGGGATTCGAGTGACGAGTCACGAGGGACGAGTTACGAGGATTTGTCTTGTCCCCGGAATCAAGAATTCGTTATTAGTGATGATTATGACTATGTTGAAAAATGTGGACAGTGACAGGTATGGCTTTATTTCCTCGTCCCTCGTCCCTCGTACCTCGGAACTGACATGATGGAATGGGAAACGGTTATCGGGCTTGAGATTCATACCCAGCTGGCGACGCAGAGCAAGATCTTCTCCGGCGCCCCGACCGCCTATGGTGCGCCGCCCAACAGTCAGGCCTGCGCGGTGGATCTGGGTCTGCCGGGCGTGCTGCCGGTGCTGAACAAAGAGGTGGTCAATATGGCCATCAAGTTCGGTCTGGCCATCGAGGCGCAGATCGCGCCGCGCTCGATCTTCGCGCGCAAGAACTACTTCTATCCCGATCTGCCCAAGGGCTATCAGATCAGCCAGTATGAGCTGCCGATCGTCGAGCAGGGCAAGCTCGCCATTCGTCTGGAGGACGGCAGCGAAAAGATCATTGGTGTGACCCGCGCGCACCTGGAAGAGGACGCCGGCAAGTCATTGCACGAGGATTACCACGGCATGACCGGGATCGATCTCAATCGCGCGGGCACCCCCTTGCTGGAGATCGTCTCCGAGCCGGATATGCGGTCGGCGGAAGAGGCGGTCGCCTACATGAAAAAGATCCATGCGCTGGTGCGCTATCTGGGCATCAGCGACGGCAACATGCAGGAAGGGTCGTTCCGCTGTGACGCCAATGTGTCGGTACGTCCCAGAGGGCAGATCGAGTTCGGTACCCGTTCGGAACTGAAGAACATCAACTCCTTCCGCTTTGTGGAGCGTGCGATCAACTTCGAGGTGGAACGCCAGATCGATCTGCTCGAAGCCGGCGGCGAGGTGATTCAGGAGACCCGACTGTACGATGCCGACCGGGACGAGACCCGCTCCATGCGCTCCAAGGAGGAGGCGATGGACTATCGCTACTTCCCCGATCCCGATCTGTTGCCGGTGGAAATTACCTCAGAGCATATCGAGTCGATCCGCGCGACTTTACCGGAACTGCCCGAAGCCAAAAAAGATCGCTTTATCAGTGACTATGGTCTCAAGGCGGAAGACGCGGTGATTCTGACCGCCAGCCGGGAGATGGCCGATTATTTTGAGGCGGTCGTCGAATCTTCCGGCGAAGCGAAACTGGCCGCCAACTGGGTTATCGGCGAGCTGGCCGGTTACCTGAACAGGGAAGATATCGCGATCGGCGACAGCCCGATCACTGCCGGGATGCTGGCCGGGGTAATCAAACGGATCAGCGACAACACCATCTCCGGCAAGATCGCCAAGGATGTGTTCGATGCCATGTGGAACGGCGAAGGCGATGCCGACACCATTATCGAGCAAAAAGGTCTCAAGCAGATCACCGACACGGGTGAGCTGGAGGCGATCGTTGATAAAGTGATCGCCGACAATCCCGAACAGGTCGAGCAGTTCAGGGCCGGCAAGGAGAAGGTACTGGGCTTTTTCGTCGGCCAGTGTATGAAAGCCACCGGCGGCAAGGGCAACCCGGCCCAGCTCAATCAGATGCTGCGCGACAAACTCGGTAAATGATTCTGATAACGCACGGCCGGCCAATGAGGGCCGGGGATGCAGCATGAGTGATACTTTACAACGCTTTTTATTCGAGAACCTCGCGATCCGTGGCGATCTGGTGCAACTGGATGCTACCTGGCAGGCGGTTCAGGAAAAGCATGCCTATCCCGATCCGGTGCTGCATCTGCTCGGTGAGGTGATGACCGCGGCGGTGTTGTTATCGGCGACACTCAAACACAAAAGTCGTCTGACCATGCAGATCCAGGGTAACGGAACGATTCCGTTTCTGGTGGTGGAGTGCACGCACGATCACAACCTGCGCGGCATGGCCCATTACGCCGAAGATATCCAGCCGGCCAGCCTGAATGAACTGGTGGGCGACGGGCGACTGGCCATTACCCTGGAGCCGGCCGACAGCAGCGAACGTTATCAAAGTATTGTCGCACTGAGCGGCAACACACTCGCCGAAGCGATCGAGGATTATCTCTCCCGGTCGGAACAACTGGATACCCGGATCTGGCTGGCGGTCAGCGAGGGACGCACCGCCGGGCTGTTGATTCAGAAACTGCCGTCGAGTCAGACAGCCGAGGAGCAGGAAGGCTGGAACCGGGTAGGGCAGCTCTCGGCGACCATCGGCCAGCGGGAACTGCTCGATCTGGGACCGGCACAAATTATTCACCGGCTCTATCACGAGGAAGATGTGCGGGTGTTCGAATCAGAGGCGGTCTGCTTCCGCTGTTCCTGTAACACGGAGCGCGTGATCGGGATGCTGCGTCAACTGGGTATCGAGGAAGTGCGCGCGATCCTCGAAGAAGAACACGCCGTCGAGGTGACCTGTGAGTTTTGCAACCAGCACTACCGGTTTGATGCGGTGGATGCCGAACAGTTATTTGTCAACGATGCCAGTCATCGGGCGCCCGATACGCGTCAGTGAGCCCGCCGTTCCGTTGACCGGGTGCCGCACACCGGGCATTCATCGTCCTGCTTCAGGGCCAGAGTGCGCCACTCCATGTGCAAAGCATCGAGCAGTAACAGTTTTCCGTCCAGCGTCGAGCCGATATTCAGCAGGATCTTGAGCACTTCAGTGGCCTGGATGCTGCCGATGATTCCGACCACCGGTGCCAGTACCCCGTTTTCGCTGCAGGAGCCATCAAGCTCACCCTCTTCACGGTACAGGCAGCGATAACAGGGCGTTCCCGGCCGGTTTAAAAACACACTGACCTGACCTTCCATGCGTATCGCCGAGCCCGAGACCAGCGGGGTGGCGGTTTCAACGCAGACACGGTTTATGGCGAACCGGGTTTCAAAATTATCCGTGGCATCAACCACGACATCCACATTCTGGGTGATTTCGCGCAGTTCCTTATCGGAAAGTTTGTGGTCCAGTGCGGTGATCTGCAGGTGCGGATTAAGTTTTGTCAGTCTGTCGGCGGCGGAAGTGATTTTGTGATGGCCGATATCCTGCTGGCTGTGCAGAATCTGGCGCTGCAGATTGGACAGATCCACCTTGTCGTGATCCACCAGCACCAGTTGACCAACCCCGGCTGCCGCCAGATACATCGCCACCGGCGAACCCAGTCCGCCCAGTCCGATGATCAATACCCGTGAAGCCTGTAGCTTCTCCTGCCCGGCCACGTCCACCTGGGGGAGCATAATCTGGCGACTGTAGCGCAGCAGTTCTTCGTCGTTCATAGTCGGTTGACCGTCATATTGAAGCTTCAGATAAGTAAAAGAATACGCCAAACATGCAGAGTTGAACAGGCAACTGAAAGTTGGCAGATGGCAGTTAGCAGTTGAAATCGAAAATTTGGGGGTTTCTGGCTCCTGCTTGTCTAGCCGTAGGTCAGATTGCGCGCAGTGCTACCTGACATTCCTCTGACGCGACACTTTGTCGCTCGCAGAGACGCCATGGCGTAGAGAAACTACGGCCTTTTATTCTCGGCGAGCTCTGCACCCACACAACGGACATAAACGTCTCTGCGAGAGTCAACACATAACAGCAGCAGAAGGTAGATGGCAGTCGGAAATTGGCGGGGTTTCTAGCCCCTGGTATCTAGTATCTAGTAGCTGATTTTATAGATAGTTACGCCAGTGGACGGGACGGGGATCGCGGCAGCCGTGTTCGCGTGCGCGGTAGTGCTTGATGAAGATTTCCCGGGTGGTCTGGGTCTGGCAGGCGGGGCAGCCGATGTTGGCGCGTTCGGTCTCCTCGGTGTAGTAATAGAGGGAGCGCTTGAGTTTGATCAGCAGGGCGTTATCCAGGTGAAAGCCGACTTCGTGTAAAGCCTCCTCGATCTCGGCCAGCGTGATTTGACGCAGATCGTAGCGTACCAGCAGACGGGTGTCGTTCAGCGGTTCGACATGTTCGACCCCTTCGGCGTGGTGCAGCAATAGTGCGGCGGAACGGGCCGGATTGGGCTCGGGCTGCAGGGGATGAAAGAGTATGTCGCGCTGTTTGATCACCATGTTCGACCCGTCAGTGAAGATAGCTCAATCCTAGCCCCGTCACGCTGGCGGTCAAGAGCGGGGCTGAAAATAAGGATTTGCTGATTTACCCGGGCGGCAGCCGGCCCACGGCCACCCGGGGGTTGCCGCCATAATCGATAAAATCGGCCACCTCGGTGAAACCGGCGTCATGCAGCAGGTGCCGTACCGCCTCACCCTGATCGTAACCGTGCTCCAGCAACAGCCAGCCGCCGGGCCTGATATGCCCCGGCGCCTGTGTAACGAGGGTGCGAATCGCCGCCAGCCCGTCGGCGCCGGCGGCCAGGGCATGGTGCGGTTCAAAGCGCACGTCGCCCTGGGCCAGGTGGGGATCGGCTTCACACACATAGGGCGGATTGCTCGCGATCAGATCAAAGCGGCTGTCCGGCGCCAGCGCGGCCAGCCAGTCGGCCAGCACAAAGCGCACATTGGTCAGGCCCAGGCGTTCGGCGTTATGTTGCGCCACGGCCAGCGCGGCGGCGTCGCGATCGGTGGCAAGCACCTGCGCGGCGGGGCATTCACTCGCCAGCGCCAGGGCAATGGCGCCGCTGCCGGTGCCCAGATCGGCAATCGACCAGTTGGCCTGCGGCGGGATCCGTTCCAGCGCCAGTTCCACCAGCCGTTCGGTATCGGGGCGGGGGATCAGGGTGGCGGCCGAGATCTGCAGCGACAGGGACCAGAAATCCTGCTCCCCCAGAATATGCGCCACCGGTTCTCCCTGCAAACGACGTTGCAACAGGGTGGCAAAGGCCTGTTGCTGTGCCGGTGTCATCGGCTTCTCCGGCCAGGTATGCAACCACGTGCGGGAGCGTTGCAGCACCCGGGCCAGCAACAGCTCACTGTCCAGGCGTGCCGAATCGGACACCGCCTGCAGGCGTCGATGGGCGTCGTCCAGCAGCTGGCTGACGGTTAACGACATGAAGAAGGGCTCGAATGACACACGTTCGAAATTATACCTGAATCGGGTTTCAGGATATTCAGGTACATTCATCACCGGCTCGACATTTTGCAGGAACCGCTGTGCCTGTTCCGGCCTGCGGGCAGGGTGGCTCAAGCGAAGCGGAGCCACCGTCTCAAAGCTATTTTTCTTTCTCCTCCTGCACTTTGGCTTTTTCTTCCTCAGTCGGTTCGATCAGGCTGAGCAGGGTCCAGTCCGCCTCCGGTTGCATCTTGCCGTCGGCGACAAATGCCTGAATCCGCCCCCGCGGGTCGATGGCAAACAACGGAGTGGCCCGTTTGCCATACTTTTGTTGAAAGTCCTCGAAGGTGAAATCATCGCTTAGCAGGGTATCGTGAATCGCCGCACCCTGGCTGATCAGGCTGGAGAGTTTGGTGAAGGTGACATTCTCGCCGAACAGCAGATAGCCGCGATGTTGCTCGGCGGCCTTGAGTTTTTCCGGGGCATCCTTCTCCTGGGTGGTTTGCAGCGCATAGATTGCCCCCGAGCCGAATTCCCGACGAAAACGCAGGCCGGCCAGCACGTTCACATCGGCTACCGGGGAGAGCGCCAGCATGCGTCCGATGCCGACCAGATCCAGACATTGATCGGCATGGGCGGAGATGGGATTGCCATAATAGGTCGGCAGACCTTCCATGCGCGCCGCGCGAATGTTTTCCCAGCTGGTATCGGTCAACAGGACATTGAACTCCTGCTCCTGCAGGGCCTGGCCGATGAGGCGTGCCACCGGGTTGGCACCGATGATCAGAAAGCCGCGCGGCTCCGGCTCGGCCACGCCGAGCCAGACGGCAAACAGTCGCGCAGTGGCGCTTTGCAGTACCACGGTGCCGATGATCACCATAAAGGTCAGTGGCACCAGCAATGCTGCCTCGCTCATGCCCTCCTGCTGCAGGCGCAGGGCAAACAGTGCCGAGACCGCCGCGGCAACGATACCCCGCGGTGCGATCCAGGCCAGCAATGTTCGTTCTCGCCAGTTCAATGACGAGCGAAAGGTGGAAACCAGCACCTTCAGGGGCCGGGCGATGAACTGGATGGCCAGCAGGACAAACAGCGCCGGCCAGCCCAGCTCAATCAGGGCATTCAGATCCAGGCGCGCCGCCAGAATAATAAACAGGCCGGAGATAAACAGCAGGCTGAGACTTTCCTTGAACGACAGAATGTCATGGATGTGCACGCCTTTCATATTGGCCAGCCACAGGCCCATCACCGTGACCGCCAGCAGACCGGATTCGTGATACAGCGAATTGGAAATGACGAACACCGCGAACACCAGGATCAGGGTGGTGAGATTGTGCAGGTATTCGGGTAATAAGTGATGGCGTAACAGCAGCCCCAGCAGATAGCCGGGCAACGCCCCCATGGCGATGCCCACCGCCAGTATTGTGCCGAAACCGATCAGGGTAGATCCCAGGGCATCACTGCCCTGGCCGGTGATAATAAAGTTGAACACCAGCACCGCCAGCAGGGCGCCGATCGGATCGATGACAATGCCTTCCCAGCGCAGAATATGGGTCAGGCGGCTGTTAGGGCGCACGGTGCGCAGCATGGGGATGATGACCGTGGGGCCGGTGACCACCGTAATGGCGCCGAACAGCAACGCCAGCTCCCAGCCGATATCGAGTAACAGGTAAGTGGCGATGGCGGTCACGGCCCAGGTGACCAGCACGCCCACCGAGACCAGGTTGATCACCACCTTTTGCAGTCCGCGGATCTGTTCGAACCTGAGAGTCAGACTGCCTTCAAACAGGATGACAGCGACGGCCAGTGAGACGAACGGAAACAGCAGATCGCCGAACAGCGTATCGGGATCCAGCCAGCCGGTGATCGGGCCGGCCACGATCCCGCCCAGTAACAAAAACAGGATCGCTGGCAGTTTCAACCACCACGACAGCCACTGGCTGGTGATCCCGATCAGGCCGATACCGGCCAGGGCGATGAGAATATGTTCATGCATGAGCGATCGGCCGCCGCGGTGGTTAGCGTTGTTTAATCCTGCGGGGATTCGATCAGTTTGGCAATATCCAGTTGCCGGATCGCATTGATGGCGACTTCCCAGCGGCCTTCGCCACACAGCCCGCTGATGCCGGCCTGTTCCCAGGCATCAAGTGCCTGTTGCAAACAGGCCTGGCGGACACGTTCGGCAATTTCCAGTTTGTCATCCATGGTGTTGTACCACGTTAATCAAATCAGTAAGTTGTTCAACGCTGGCGTCGGGTCGGGTCCCCCACGGATCAAATACCACGGCCGGATCGCGTCGCACCCAGGCGGTCGGCATATTGACCGCCGCGGCGCCGAGAATATCAAACGGGTTCGCCGAGACCAGCCAGCAGGCTTCGGCGCTGGTCCCCGCGCGGGCCAGGCAGTGTTGATAGACCGCCGGATCCGGTTTGTAGCGGCCGATTTCATCGACGCTGATGATGTCACTGAACCGATCCCGGATGCCGGCCTGCTCCAGCAGGCCGTTGACGCCCGCCGCCGTGCCGTTGGAGAAGGCAACCATCCGCATCCCGGCCTGCTGCAGGGCGGCGAGTCCCGCTTCCACGTCGGCAAAGGCGGGCAGGCTGGCGTAGCGCTGCAACAGCCGCTGCTTGTCCGCCTCACTCAGGTGGGTGCCCAGTAGCGTATCGCAGTAATCCAGCGCCTGACGGGTGCAGATCGAAAAATCCTCATACTGGCGCATCAGTCCCCGACGAAAGGTGTACTCCAGTTGCTTGTCACGCCAGCGCCGGGAGAATTCCCGCGCCCGCTCACCAATCAGCTGTTCCAGTTCCTCCACCAGCCCGTGGGGGTCGATCAGGGTGCCGTAGATATCAAATGCGATGACCGGGGTTGCCATATACATGCCTGCCAGAAATTGTGTTCGCTGTATGCAGGATAGCATTAATAGCCTGTTCGACAATCCAGGCAGGCCTCGCTTGTATGAAAACAGCAACGGCCCGATGGTGGATATTACAGGCCGGGAATGTTTTACTCTGATACTGAGTATTTTAAGCTCTACCCGACCTCGCGTTAATCTATGGTGGTAAAGATTGCATCACCTGTTTTTCGGTAGTGTGAATAGCAAAATGATCCGGTTGGCCCTGTTGTCGGCTCTGGCCGGGTCACTGTTGTGGTTGCCTGGCGGGGAAGCCCTTGCGGCACAGGGGCGTGAGGCTCAGGAGCTGAAAAGCATGCTGAATCAGTCGGTTGTCGCCGGCATGTCGGTGGAACTCGACCGGGATCGGCTTCGTGAGTTCTATGCATCCCGTACCTATCGGCCGTTATGGGTTGATCGTTTTGGGCCTTCCATACTGGCCAGGCAATTGCGGGAGGTCCTGGAAAATGCCGATCGGGAAGGTCTGGAGCCGAAAGCTTATCACCTGAAGTCGATTGACCGGCACTGGCTTTCAACCGATGCCACAATACAGGCACGGCTGGATCTGTTGTTAACCGACGCTTTCTTTTTGTACAGCCGTCATGTTTCACGCGGACGTTATGATCCCTTCGAAATAGACCCGCACTGGAATATCGATGTCCCCGAGATCGACCCCATAGCTCTGCTGGAATCGACGCTGGAGGCAGAGAATTTCAGTCTGGCCTTACGGAATCTGGCACCGCCGCATACAGGTTATCGCTGGCTGCGTGATGCGTTGGCGGAATATCGACGCCTGGCCGCAGAAGGGGGGTGGCCGACAATCCGCACCGACGAAAACCTCAAATACGGGCAGACTCATGCGCAAATCGCCGTTTTGCGCCGGCGTCTGATGGCCGAGGGGGATCTGCAACTGCCGCCTGTGCATGACGCGAACTATTTTGATCAATCATTGAAGTTTGCCGTGGAGCGTTTCCAGGTTCGCCATGGCCTGGAAATGGACGGTATTGTCGGGCCGGGAACCCGGGCGGCGTTGAATGTACCGGTTTCAGATCGGATTGAGCGGATCAAGCTGAACATGGAACGCTGGCGCTGGCTGCCCAGAGCGTTGGGCGAGCGGTACATTATGGTCAATACCGCGAACTTTGAATTGCTGGCATTCGATAAAAACAAGCCGATGCTGGGAATGTCGGTCATTACCGGCAAGCAGGAACGGCCGACGCCGGTGATACAGGGCTTGTTGCATACCCTCGTTCTGAATCCATACTGGACCCTGCCGAGATCGATCGCCGTCGAGGACATGCTGCCCAGGCAACAACGCAATCCGGATTTTCTCCCCTCGAAGGGGATTCATGTATTCGCCAACGGCGAAGAGCTGGATCCCCGGCAGATCGACTGGTCCGCGGTCAGCGAAGATTATTTTCCGTATGTCCTGCGGCAGGATCCCGGTCCCGATAACGCGCTGGGGCGGATCAAATTTCTTTTTTCCAACAACTTCGATATTTATCTGCATGACACGCCGTCACGCTGGAAGTTCGATCAGGCGATACGTACGTTCAGCTCGGGCTGTATTCGGGTGCAGGAACCGTACAAACTGGCGAGTTATTTGTTGCGCTCCCAGCCGGAATGGTCAGAGCAAACGCTGAAAGTGGTCACCCGCTCCGGCGAGAACCGGGAGATACCGCTTCTGGAAACGTTGCCTGTCTATCTGCTTTACTTTACTGCCTGGGTGGGAAGTGATGGTACTACCTCTTTTTATCCGGACGTTTACGATCTGGATCAGATAAACCCCTCGTTTTGTATCGCTTCAAATCCGTAGTTCCAATGTGTATTTGGTGTATTATGTGAATTGGTGAGCGTTTCGGTGGCCGTCATTTGAATTTCCGGCGTCTGCACCGTATAGTAAAATCCTGTTTATGACTGTTGACCCCATGTCCCGTACCCTGAACTCACGTCGCCACTTTCTGCGCTCCGCCAGCGGGATGCTTGCCCTGCTTGTCGCACCCGCGGCTCTGGCGCGGATGACAAACCGTGACGAGCGCGTGTTGCGCTTTCATAATTTGCACACCGGTGAAAATCTGGATGCCACGTACTGGGCCGGAGGTGACTACGTCCCGGAACAGCTGGCCGCACTGGATAATCTGTTGCGTGACCACCGGACCGGTCAGGTCACGAAAATGGATCGCAAGCTGTATGATCTGCTGTTTGTCCTGCAGCAAGAGGTCGGTCGTTCCGGTACCTACCATGTCATTTCCGGCTATCGTTCGCCTCGAACCAACGCGATGTTAAACAAGACCACTACCGGTGTTGCCAAACGCAGCCTGCATACCCGGGGCAAGGCTATCGATATCCGGCTGCCCGGCACCGACCTCAAGCATTTGCGTGAAGCGGCATTACGTCTGAAAGCCGGTGGCGTGGGCTATTATCCCGACTCCAACTTTATCCACGTGGATACCGGTCGCCCCCGGTTCTGGTAATCTACCCGCTGCGCTGAATAAAACAATGTTTTAGTCGGGTGTCGCGGGGTTCAGCAAGACAATTCTTATTCTTCGTTCTGGGTCACATTATGTGAGAGAAATATCCGCTGCTCGATAGCCTCCACGGGCACGCCGATCGCGAATCCCTGCGCGTAATCCACACCCAGTTCGCGCAGGAGATCGATATGGTTTTCGTCCTCAATGCATTTTGCCGCGACCTGGACTCCCTTCTCTTGCGCCAGGGAGACAATATCCTTGACCAGCGCCTGGCTGCCGGGTTGGGTCGCTAAGCTGCGGGTCAGATCCCCGTTAATCTTGATCATGTCGACAGGAAGCTGCTGGAGGAAGTGGAAAGCCGGTCCGTGACCGAAGTCGTCCAGTACGACGGAACAGCCAATTGATTTCAATTTCGTTATAAGGGTGCGCGTTTTATCGAGGTATTCCAGCGCAGCCATTTCGGTGATCTCTATATGTAGCTGGCCGGATCCGAGAGCGTTTTCGTTGACAGCTTTTTCGATCTGTTCGAACAATTCCGGATCATCCAGCGAAGTGCGTGCCAGGTTCAGCGATATCCAGAGCCGATGGTCTGACAGCGCGGCAATCTTTCTTGCTGCTTTGCGAATGACCATTTGATCGATAGGCACCGAGAGACCGAAATGTTCCGCGGATTCCAGAAACAGCCCGGGACTAATGAGCTCGCCGTTACGATCTTCCATGCGTAACAGGGCTTCATAGCCCGGTGTGGTATTGTCTGAGAGCCTCAGCAAGGGCTGATAGAACAATATGAATTGATCGTTTTCCAGTGCCCGCCGCAGCCGGGCCTCCCATTGAATATGTTCCTGCACACGCTCCATTTCATGTTGTGACGCTGAATACAGGCGCCAGCAGTTACGCCCGGCGTCCTTGGCCTCGTACATGGCGGCATCGGCATACATGATTAGTGTGTCGATGTCGGTAGTGTGTTCGGGATACAGTGCCATACCGAGGCTGGCGCTGGGTCGGACCGTCTGCTCGTCAAGTTCAATGTCACTGGCGTTGAACAGGTGTAGCAGTTTGTTCGCGACCCGGATCGCCCCTTCCCGGGATGTCTCCGGTAACAGGATGGCGAATTCATCGCCGCCCCAGCGGGCCACGATATCTGTCGTGCGCATGGTGCGGCTCAGCAGATTGGATACCTCTACCAGGTAGCGGTCACCGGCGAGGTGACCGTAGGTGTCGTTTACCAGCTTGAAATTGTCCAGGTCGATAAAT
This sequence comes from Thiohalophilus thiocyanatoxydans, assembly GCF_004366735.1. Lineage (GTDB taxonomy): Bacteria > Pseudomonadota > Gammaproteobacteria > UBA6429 > Thiohalophilaceae > Thiohalophilus > Thiohalophilus thiocyanatoxydans. Next base: position 754,230 of record NZ_SOQX01000001.1, read on the forward strand.
ATCAGGGCCAAACTGCGCTGATAACGCAACGCGAACAATGTCCACCTTTCCAGCTCGTTATGGAAGCGTCGTCGGTTGAGCAGGCCGGTGAGGGCGTCATGCTCGGCCATGTGAACGATCTGGTCGTTGGCTTTTTGCGCCTCATCGAGAGCCCGTCTCAGTGATTCTGTCTTGATGGCGACCTTATGTTCCAGTGAGGCGGAGAACTCCAGAAGCCTGTCCTGGCGAATACCTGCGATTCGCGCGAACAGGCCCAGGAACAACGGGGCACTGTCGATGACATAAAGCAGCGCGTTGTCATGCGCGCTCACAACAACGGCAACAAGCCCCTGGTTATCCGGGACATAGCCCGCGAGGTATAAAAAGAGGATCGCGCCGATCGGAAAGCAGAAACCGAACAGCACGCCAAACACGGTATATTTTGTTGTCTCGCTCAACGCTCTCATATTATTTGGTATTATAACCCTGATTATTATAGGTTTTGATGGTGCTTCTTGAGCGAGGGCCAGATGCGTTCTTCGGTTTTTGTGTCATAGATATAGCATAGGTGTTCATTTTTGTATCGGCCAGTGAACAGGTGGCTACAGTAATTGGTCTGACTGATTCGCTCTGTACGGTTCTATCTCCGCGTTTACCGCATGGAATATAACCGGCTGCACTTTATCGCTGTGGTTGGCCGGTGCGGCAATTTTGGCGCTGGCAATCCGCTGCTCACTATCGGGATTGTTGTGTGACCCTTCTGCGGATCTGCCCGGGATTACCGGTAGGTGAGGGAGCTCAGGGCGTAAAACGGACCCTTGTTCCGATCAAGGTAGCAGGTGCTGGCACCTGCTTTGGGGCTGGAACGTTGATGATCCGGTGCAGAGGTCCCCTCATTTACTGAGTTGCACCAGATACGTCGTAAGCCGTTATTTTACCCTGGCCCCGGTTGTCTGGATAAATTTACATTAAATGACTGATATGGCTGGCTAATTGAAGGGCGATAGTGTATTGTAATCAGGTAACAGTTTATCTAGTCGTTCCGGAAGTTCCTCTTGCAGTGCATTCAGCAGATTCTCCCGAAATTTCTAAGTATCAAACTGTCTGCAATACATTGTTTATTAACAGATAATAAAGAGGTTCCGTATGAACACAGGTACAGTTAAGTGGTTTAACGACAGTAAAGGTTTTGGTTTTATCAGTCCGAGTGAAGGTGGCGATGATGTATTCGTTCACCATTCCGCCATCCAGGGTAGTGGTTTTAAATCCCTGGCGGAAGGTCAGCAGGTCACGTTTGATACCGAACGTGGTCAAAAAGGCCTGAGCGCGACCAACGTCACCCCGCAATAACCCCGGCAGGTTATAGCAGAAAAGCCCCTGTTAATCAGGGGCTTTTTCTTTTTGATAATATGAACCATGTTCTTGATTGAAGTCCGTCGGCTTTTAATCTATGAGACAAACCCGTCAGGCTGAAAAAAGCAGTTGCTGTTCAATAGCTTCCACCGGCTTTCCAATCGCAAATCCCTGCGCGTAATCAAACTTTTTATCTCGTAAGAGTTCGAGAAGGTTCTCGCTCTCCACATGTTTTGCCGTTACCCGTATCGCCATCTCATGAGCTACAGCCACAATATCCTCAACCAGCGTTTGTGTGCTTTGCTGTGACGCCAAAGTCTGGATTAAATCCCCCTTGATTTTTATCATGTCAACCGGCAGTTGTTGTAGAAACTGGCGTGAAGGCCCATGCCCAAAGTCGTCGAGTACTACGGAACAGCCGATGCTTTTCAGTTGCGAGATAAGAGTGCGGAGAGGATTCAGGTATTCCCGTGCAGTCGCTTCAGTGATCTCGATATGCAACTGACCGGGCCGGAGGGAATTTTCCCGTACTGCCGCTTCGATTTTTTCGAATAATTTCGGATCTTCGAGTGAAGAGCGCGAGAGATTGAGCGAGATCCAGACAGGATGTTGTGACAGGGCGCCGATCTTTCTCGCTGCCTTGCGAATAACCATGCGATCGATTGGTACGGAAAGGCCGAAACGTTCCGCTGATGCCAGGAACAGTCCGGGACTAATGAGATTACCATCACGATCCTCCATGCGTAAAAGTGCTTCGTAGCCCGGCGTGGTGTTGTCGGATAACCGCAGTAGTGGCTGATAGAACAGTAGAAACTGGTCGTTTTCCAGTGCTCTGCGCAGCCTGCCTTCCCATTGGAGGTGTTCCTGTACACGCTCTATTTCCTGTGGTGATGATGAATAAATGCGCCAGCAATTGCCGCCGGCAGATTTGGCTTCGTACATTGCGGCGTCGGCGTAGGTAACGAGTTCGTCAAGGTCGGTCGCATGATCGGGAAACAGTGCGATGCCGATACTGGCGCTGGGTCGCCATTTTTGTTCACCGAGATCGATTTCGGCATTGTTAAACAAATGCAATAATTTGTTCGCCACCTCGGTAGCCGCATCACAGGATGTTTCTGGAAGAAGAATGGCAAATTCATCACCACCCCAGCGTGCAACAATATCTGTCGTGCGAAACGTGCTGGTTAACAGTTTCGATATCTCTATAAGATAACGATCGCCGGCGATATGGCCGTAGTTGTCGTTAATATATTTGAATTTATCCAGATCAATGAATATAAGAGTTGCGGTGCGTTGATAACGCAAGGCGACCAGCATCCATTTTTCGAGTTCGTTCTGGAAACGTCGCCGGTTCAGCAAGCCCGTAAGCGTATCGTGCTCAGCCATATGAACAATCATGTCATTGGCTTGTTTGGCCTCGTCGAGCGCCTGTCTCAGGGATGCCGTCTTGGCGGCGACCTGCTGTTCCAGCGATGCGGAGAATCTTAGTAGTCGATCCTGACGAATACCGGCAAAACGTGCGAACAGGCCCAGTAAGAATGGAGCGGTGTCGATAATATAAAGCAGGCGATTCTCATGAGAATTTGCGAGGATCGAAACAGGGTTAAGATCAGCTGGAATGTCACCCATGAGATAGAGAAAAATAATGGCCCCAACGGGAAAGCACAGCCCGAACAGGGTGCCATAGATAGTATATTTTGTGGCTTCGGTTAATGTTGACATACGTTATCGACTATACCAAATTATTTGGCATCTGCAAGGGACTGACTGTTGATATTCCAGCAAGGACAAAACACTTCAACACACAGCCTGCTCATAGGGTTGTCGTTAAGGGGTTAGGTGATTGTTAAAATGTTTTGTCCTGGCATTTTGATAAATTAGCGAGACTCCTGCGCCGCAATTGCCGGACTCGCAATGCATAAGCAAGTGTGTTTCCTGTCTGGTGGTGAGAGTTTGCGCGGCGTATAGTCCCTTTTCAGAAGTGTCACAAACCTACGGGTCAAACCGGATAGAATCCATAATGTATGCTACGTTCTTTGCTCCCTGCTCATCGGCATAGGTCTGGATGAAGGAAATCGCATACCCCTTATTGATAAGGGCATAGTAGCTCTGAGAGACATCATGGTTTGCGACAGTCAGGGAGGCATCCATATGCCCGGAGACCTTGCCGCCGAGCCGGGTGGTCTGGCAGTCACTGTCAAATTGATAGTCCAGCTGTCCCTGTTCGAGGACTTCTTTCATCGCGTTAATGTAATCACACGGCTTTTCGATGTCGGGGTACATTTTTATATTCTCGGCCACGGATAGCACATTGGTGTTGATCGTACCCGGCGTGCCGGGCGGTTTTTTAAAAAACCCGAACAGGGGCAGAGTGCTTTCCATCGCCGCCTCAATCATCGCTTCCATGTTTTCACCGTCAGCGGAGAGGATCTTGCCGTCCTGTTGTTGTAGCATGATGGCTTCTTCGGAACTCTGGGCGTACCAGTCGTCCGGTTTTTCCACCGACATACCGAAAAAACCGTTGACGTAAGTATTGCCGCTGGAATTGACGGTCACTGGTGAGTCAGATCCGGAACCGGATTCGGTGCAGGCGACCGAAACGATGGCAGCGAAAATAACGAGCAGGATGGATTTATTCAATGTTATATCCTCGACAGGCGGTTATTGGTTCAGCTTTTCCCTGACTTTTTGATACGTGCAGTGAGTCTGTTCGCTTACGCTTTTTTGACAAATTCGGATTTCAACTGCATGGCACCAATACCGTCGATTTTGCAGTCGATATCATGATCCCCATCTACGAGGCGGATATTCTTGACTTTGGTGCCGACCTTGACAACTGATGAGGCGCCCTTGACCTTCAAATCCCTGATTACTTTCACTGAATCACCGTCATGCAGCGCATTGCCGTTAGCGTCGCGCACCACCGGCTTGTCGTCCGTTTGCGCCTCCACGGCGTCATTCGGCCATTCATGGGCGCATTCGGGGCAGACATACATGCTTTGATCTTCATAGGTAAATTGCGAACCGCAATTGGGGCATGGGGGTACATCGTTCATTCGGGGTCCTGGGTCGGGCTGAGATTAGCCATAATCATAGCAGGGAGGAAGGGGATTTTCGAGCGGCTGCGAAGGTGTCGTTTTGACAGACAACCCGGTTATTGTGGCCTTGAGCCGGTATCGGAGAAGTTAATTATTGGCTATTGGCCCTGTGGCGGTTGGAATGGATTATCAGGATCGTCCCCGTAAGACCGGCTATAACCAGGCCGATATCTTCCCATATTCCCAGATTGATTGCCGCGCTGACACCGATCAGCGACCACAACAGAGGAATAATCAGGCCAGGCACGGGGATGCGTGAACGCGCCAGCAGCAGGATGCCGAAAGTGAAAATCGTGGTGGGACACGGCGCCAGACCGAATACCGGCATGGCCGGGTAATGATGTCCCATCAGAATATTGAGCAGGGGATAAACGAGCAAGGCGTACAGGATGAAAATCCAGCCGATCAGACTGTGTGGGTGTCTGGTGCCGGAAAATCGCAGCCTGTTTTTCAGCAGGCCGCTATAGAAAAACCACGTGCCCTGGATAATGAAAACGGTTCCGAAAAGGTAGGCGGCACCATTAATTGAGCTGAACCAGTAAAGATGATATCCCGCGCCCATTCCCAGCCAGTATAGGGCCAGCACGGCGCTGATGAAACGATCACCTGTCAGGGAAGGGCGCCATAATAAATAAATTACCAACAGTCCCAGCAGATAAGCGACAGGCTGTAATGGAAAAACCGCCTGATTATAGTCCCGGAATATGTCGAGAAACTGTTCAGTGGTAAAGGGGATGTCCATTACTACGGTACCCTTCTGTCCGCTCGTCAATTTATAGATTTATAAACACAAGGACAAGAATGATTAAAACAGAAATTATTATCATCATTCTTCCGAGTTTGGTTCCATAACCGCGTTGTCTGTCAAGCAATGATCGCAATTGTGCATCATCGATGCCGGAGCAATGCGGGCATTCAGCCAGATTCATGTTATAGAAAAGATGGCATCGCCCGCATTGCTTCTGATGAGATCTTCGCTTTAATAATGTTTCTGTCCTGCGTGCGAACCACCACATATCAGATCTTCTTCCTTTATAGGCAAGAGGCATTTGGGCCAAGGTCGTCTCTGGCCTCGCGCACTATGCAGCTCCTCGCTATCCGGATTTCTCTGTGACGTTGTATGGCTCGACCGGGAAGCTGGGGAATCATTGCCGTTTCACTGCGTACATGTCGGCATCGGCCTGGCGAAACAGTTGTTCCCTGTCTTCACCCTGGTCCGGGTAGACGGCGACACCGATACTGACGGAGATGGTAAGCCTTTGACCGGCAATATCGAAAGGTGCGGCGATGGCAGCGCGAATCCTGTCGGCGATGATACCGGTATACTCCGGCCCCAGGACATTGGTTAGCAGCACGGTAAATTCGTCGCCGCCCATGCGCCCGACGGTGTCTGATTCACGCACACACTGCAGAAGACGGTGCGCCATCTCGCGCAGTACTTGATCCCCGACTTCGTGGCCAAAGCTATCGTTAACGTATTTGAAATCTTTCAGGTCCAGATAAAGCAGGGCCAGTTGTTCGCCGTCGCGGTGTGCCCTGGCCAGTGCCACGTCGAAACGATCATTGAAAAGCGCCCGATTGGGGAGATCAGTCAGCACATCATGATGTGCCCTGTGCATAAGTTCGGCTTCGGCCTGTTTGCGCTGGATCGCCGAAGCGATCTGGGTCGAGACGAAATATAGAAGTTGTTTATCTTCTTCAGTGTAACGTCGTTTGCCGGAATCTGATTGAATCGCCAGGACTCCCATGATCCCCCGTTCCGTGAGAAGCGGTACACCCAGCCAGTCAACAGCCAGAGCGTCGTGGTTGATCAATACGGCCTGCCCCGAGCGAATCACCTCGGCAATCGGTGTGTCGGTTTCCAACAGTTGTGTGGCCTGCGGGTCTGTAGAGTAGGGAAAGGCGAGCGTCTCATCGGTCTCATCACACAGTGCAACAGTGAAGTTATCCGCGGGAACCAGCTCGTCAATGATGCGATGGATGTGCTGACATAGGGCATGCACGTTCTCGCTCGTATGTGCCGCCTCGGAAATCCGGTACAGCGCATTGCGGGTGTGTTCAACGCGCTTGAGCTCGGTGATATCGCGCGCGACCGCCAGACGCAGACGATCCGACTCCGACCAGCTGGCCGACCACATGATATCGACCACCCGTCCGTCCTTGTGTACGTAACGGTTCTCGAAATGGGGATGGGGCATGCCGTCCATGATGGTTGCAGCCGCCGCCAGGGTTCGTTCCCGATCATCGGGAAAGACAAACTCGATCATGTTCCGGCCGATCATTTCCTCCGGCGTATAACCAAAGATACGTTCGCAGGCGGCGCTGATAAAAACAAACCGCCCCTCGACGTCGACCACGCAGACGGCATCCAGTAGCAGGTCCATGACCTTCGGCAACAGGGGAGGAGAATCCATTGTCATTGAGTAAAGTATTAAACTGGACTTGCGGGGGTGATATGTCCATGCCAGGACACAGTTAATTTCCCGGTCAGTTTTATGGCTGAAAATCGACCCTAATCTTAACAGGGAGGAGGGGAATGATCGAGCTATTGATCCTGATCGCCCTGCGGACGAGCTGGGTATTGAATGCGGACTCTCATGACTTATATTTTATTCCCGCCCCGTCAAGGGGAGGGCTAGGGTAGGGTTATCCAAACCTACTTCCTAAATGATCGCCCTCCGGGCGAGCTTGATCTCGAAAGCGCTGACCCGCCAGCGCGCCTCGGATTCATTTCGTTGTAACGCGACAACGAAACGAACCAAAGAAAACGCGCCCGAAGACGCCGCCGGTCCAGCCATTTCCAATGGCAGAACCGGTTCCCTGCGCTTCTCGCTCCGGTCGGGCTCGCCAGACGGCACGTCCCTGTGCCGACTGGCGAGTGCACGCGTCCATGCGCGCACCCTGCGGGCTGGTCCTCCCTTCATTGCGATGCTCGGCGTCGTCTGACGGGATTAAAAAAGACTAGCGGATAGGGTGTATCCTACGCACCGCATTCTCAATACCCGGATAACAGTGCGTGGAGCGCACTCTATCCCTGTCGTAGTCTCCTCTGGGGCTTTTATCATACTGTCCGGTTTGCGGGTAGTGTTTGATTTGAGTTACGAAACTTATGACGAATCGTCGGACTTTTTATCGGAATGGCCGAGATCCTTGTCAGGTGCCACGCGATCACGGACCAGTTGCTTCAATTCCTTGATCTCGGGAAACTGGCCGGTCTCCTGCCGCGACCAGACAAGCTCGTCGTTGATCCAGATTTGAAAAATACCGCCCTTGCCCGGTACCAGTGTCAACTCGGTGATTTCCTCATCGAACGTGGTCAACAACTCCTGCGCCATCCAGGCGGAGCGAAGTAGCCAGCGGCACTGGGTGCAGTAGATGATTTTGATGTGATTGTTCATAAGTTCGGTAAAAAGCGTGTGCTGATGTTGAAAGATTCTAGTGAAAGTGCCCCGGGTTTGTCACCAGCCTGATTTCCCAAATAGAGCCGTAGAGGCGATTGGGATGCCAGGTTTGACGTTGCGTTGGATTGAATCAACCGGATTGCGTGTGTGTGGTTCCGTACAGATCTCGCCGGGTTTTCACCCCAGTCTTTCAGTATGGCGGAAAAGGCCGTATCAAGGCCCCTCACCGGTCATTCGCGGCCGGCAATCTTGCAGTATTGAGCGCATACCCTTATGGAAAGCAGAGAAATTATGGGGGGAATATTTTACTAGCTGACTATGGGCTGTTCCCCTCATCGTGCTTTTGATCATCCGGTTGATTATTTAAACTGATTGTCTCCGAGGTAATACGATGAAACATGTCGAATCCAAGAGTGAACAGATACACGTTCTCGAAGTCCTGCCCTATGCGGTCAACGCGCTTAGCCCGGTTATTTCCTCAAATACAGTCGAGGTCCACTACGGGAAGCACCATAAGGGCTATGTGGATAAGCTGAACAAGCAGGTGGAAGGGACGGAGTTTTCAGACATGTCGCTGGAAAGTCTCATCACCGGAACGGCGGGAAAACCTGACCATGTTGGTATTTTCAACAATGCTGCACAGGCATGGAATCATACCTTTTATTGGCGCAGTCTGAAGCAAAAGGGGGGCGGTGAGCCACCTGCTATGCTCAAGGATAAGATCGAGGCGTCATTCGACAGCCTGGATGCTTGCCGAGAAGAGTTGGTCAAGGCGGCAACGACCCGGTTCGGCAGTGGCTGGGCATGGCTCGTGCAGGACGGCGACCAGATCAAGGTGGTTTCAACCGGAAACGCGGATAACCCGATAGCCAACGGTATGACACCACTGCTGACCATCGATGTCTGGGAGCACGCCTACTACCTGGATTACCAGAACCGGCGCGAGGAATACGTCAGGGCCGTGCTGGATAAGTTGATAAACTGGGAGTTCGCGGCAGAAAATCTTGATTGAAGACAGGCTGGATGCTTGAATCCCCCGGCGGGATAACTGTAATCAGCGTTATGAATGCTGAAAATTTCCCCGCCGGTTTTGAAATAACAGAAAACCAGTATCATAGACAACCCTGATAGCCGTGAATCGGGTTGGGAGTCCCGGGCGTATGGCAGTTGGCCTGAACAGCCGAAATTACCGCCCACAGATTTCTCAGTTCAATGACGAAATATGTTCAATGACTTTATCCTGGATCTCAATGAGCTGATCAATCATTTCGTTTTCTTCACGCTGATCACCAACTGCCTCAATTAAACCGGCTTGTAAAGTTTGGAATAATTTGATGACATCCGGTTTTTCAATCTCGCCGTCGGTGAGTTTGCACACCCAGACATCGGCGCCAGTGGCGGAAATTTCCATCATACGGTCAAAGTTCAAACTGTCATTTTCGAAGTATTTTCGAATTAATCGGTCACCAGCTTCCAGCATGAAGGAGACAGTTGTAAGCGCCTCTTTGACCTCACCGTGCGTATCTTCCGCCGCTGACTCATAGACCGAGCCAACAGATTCCAACAAGTCTGACCATTCGCTCTTGGCTTTGCCGCTCAGCATGATCCCGGCCATCGGTGTTGTGACCAGTAGTTTGAAGCTGGGGGCGGTCATTTTTTCCGAGTTTATTGCGCTATCTTTTTCTTCCATTTTGTCCTTCTTTTACTATCTCAGGTTCGCAGCAGGATGAAAGTGGTCGGTCACACTGGCTCTTTTGAGCCGCCTTCGGTGCCGGAGTAATCTAGTGTATATAGTATCAGGATGGGGCGGGGGATTGAAATGTTCGCCCTGCGGGTGGACTTCTTTCTCTTATTCCCTCTCCCCTCAGGGGAGAGGGTTAGGGAGAGGGGATTAAAGGATTCGCCTTTCGGAAGAGCCGGGTTTTGAAAGAGGCTCTCGTGCCTCATCTTTTATTCCCTCCCCTGCAAGGGGAGGGCCAGGGAGGGGTGATCAAGCTTCAGTTTCAATCTAAATAATCGCCCTGCGGGGGCCCTGAATCTTGAAAGGGGACTCTCGCGCCTCATCTTTTATTCCCTCCCCTCCAAGGGGAGGGCCAGGGAGGGGTGATCAAGCATCCAGTCTCTATCAAAAGGATCGCCCTCCGGGCGCCCTTGTTCTCGAAAGCGCTGACCCGCCAGCGCGCCTCGGGTTTATTTCTTTGTCACGCGACAAAAGAAACGAACCAAAGAAAACGCGCCTGTTCGGTCAAGACACATCGGTAACAGAAAAGTCCAGGTACATGGGTAACACATTTTCTATGCTAAGGGCACCGACAAGGGAGGTGCCCCATGCC
>NZ_SOQX01000002.1:0-640272 GCF_004366735.1 Thiohalophilus thiocyanatoxydans
TGTTCATCCGGGCCTCCTGGCGGTTGGTTTGGGTTTGCACCGCCAATTGTCCGGGTAGGTGCCGGATGAACAACCTACTGAGAGATCACACCTAGCCCCTAGTTCCTGGCAGTCTGCCCGATACCGCTGCGCTATATCGGGCCTACCGGCTATATCTGGATTGCAAAGCCCTGATCGCTCGAGTAAAATGCGCCACCTTTACAACTCTCCGGCCCGCAGGCCGGCGGGTTCCTTGCTCCACCGCGGCCGCGAGGCTTCGACGGGGGGCTGTTAAACCGAAAGGATATATCGAGACTATGCGTCATTATGAAATCGTGTTTCTGGTCCACCCTGACCAGAGTGAACAGGTCCCGGCCATGCTGGAGCGCTATCGCAATCTGGTGGAAGGCAACGGTGGCAAGGTCCACCGCGTTGAAGACTGGGGCCGTCGTCAGCTGGCCTATTCCATTCAAAAGGTTCACAAGGCGCATTATGTGCTGCTGAACATCGAATGCGATCAGGCAACCCGCGATGAGCTGGAGAGCGGCTTCCGCTTTAACGATGCCGTCATTCGCAATCTGATCATCCGCCGCGATTGCGCCATCACCGAAGCTTCCCCGATGGCGAAGAAAGACGAGCGCGAAGAAGAGAGCAGTGAGCCAAGCGCGGCCTGAGCCGGCACTGCCTCCCGTTCAATCAGCTGACCACTAAGGATTTATAATTATGGCCCGTTTTTTCCGTCGCAAGAAATTCTGTCGTTTTACCGCCGAAGGCTTCACCGAGATCGATTACAAGGATCTCGGCGTGCTGAAGGCCAATGTCACCGAAAGCGGCAAGATCGTCCCCAGTCGCATTACCGGGACCAAGGCCCGTTTTCAGCGCCAGCTGTCCACGGCCATCAAGCGCGCCCGGTATCTGGCCCTGCTGCCGTATAGCGACTCGCACAAGGATTGATCCGGCGCTGTTCGCTGGCGAACAGGCCCCGTGATAATGATGCAATCGCTGGCAAGTTATGCCATGCGCGGTCCGCTCCAGGCCATTGTGGCGCTGGTCGGGCTGGCCGCCTTGTCGTTGCTCTTTTTCCCGCTGAGCTGGCCGATCAGTTATCTCGGCGCCGGGGTCGTGGCCCTGGTGGCCCTGACCCAGGCCAGCCGCGAGAGCCTGTTGATCGTGTTTGGCGCCACCGCGGCGCTGGCCCTGCTGGCGATGACGATCGGCGGTCCGCATTACGGTGTCGGTTATGCGCTGTCGGTCTGGCTGCCGGCCTGGCTGGCGGCCCAGTGGCTGCGCCAGCATCAGTCGCTCTCCCAGACGCTGGGACTGACCGGGCTGGCGGGATTGATCGGGATCGGGGTGATGTTCCTGTTACTGGGCGATCCCGCCCAGTGGTGGAGCACCTATTTCGATCAGCGGATCATCCCGGATCTCAAGGCGGCGGGCGTCGAGTTTCCGGACGAGGCGGCGTTTCGCGAGCTGTTGCAGCAGGTGGCCGGGGTGATGACCGGCGCGCTGCTGGCCACGCTGGTGCTCAGCGCCATCGTCGGGGTGTTGATCGGGCGTTACTGGCAGGCGACGCTGTTCCAGGTCGGCAGCCCGCAGGAGTTTCGCCAGTTGCGTCTGGGCACCCTGGCCGCCGGAATCGGCCTGCTGATCGTGGCCCTGGCCCAGTTTGTCGGCGGCCTGGCAGGGCAGTGGCTGGTCAACGCGGCCACGGTGGTGTTGAGCGTGTTTCTGTTTCAGGGGCTGGCTATCGGTCATCAGCTGGCCGGCCGCCTCCCGAACGGGCAGCCCTGGATGGTGGCGTTGTATATTGTTTTGCTGTTTACGCTGCCCTACGGGGCGATCGCCGTCGCCATGCTGGGCATGCTGGATAACTGGATTGATATTCGTCGTCGCTTCCCCGATGCGACGAGCTGAACAAACGAGAACATTTAACCGACGTAACATTCGCGACAGGTATTGAGGTAATAAAAATGGAAGTGATTCTGCTGGAAAACGTAGCCAACCTCGGCACTCTGGGTGACAAGGTCAACGTTCGCCCGGGCTATGGCCGCAACTATCTGGTACCGCAGAAAAAAGCGGTTCCGGCCACCAAAGAGAACATCGAGGTGTTCGAGGCACGCCGCGCCGAGCTCGAAAAAGCCGCTGCCGAAGCCCTGGCCGCCGCCCAGGCCCGCGCCGGGCAGATCGCCGCGCTGGAGCAGGTGACCATCCGCGCCCAGGCCGGTGAAGAGGGTAAGCTGTTCGGCTCCGTGGCCGTGGCCGACATCGCCGACGCGGTAACCGCGGCCGGTATCGAGCTGGAAAAACGCGAAGTGAACCTGCCCGAAGGGCCGATTCGCCTGACCGGCGAATACCAGGTCGAGCTGCAGCTGCACGCCGAAGTGATGCAGCCGATCAAGCTGGTGGTCGAAGCCGAGTAAGCGATTCCCCGGGCTGTCCCGCCCGTCGCGCCATCTGTGTGACGCGCGGCACAACGCTGCCGTGCGTCATCGCCTGTCAAGCCCGTCAAGGTAAATAAACTCCTTTGCAACCGCTCCGTTCGGCGGCGGGGGTGTGCTATGCTCAGGGCCTCCGCGACGCGGAGGCAGGGTCAATCATCCGGCTTAATTTTTCTTCGGCAAGCCCGGGCAAGTCACGTGCCGGGGGATCCGAAGGCGATGGAACTATAACGATTAATCATCATGCCTGACGCTATCTATTCGGTCGCCGATTCGGATCAGGCGACAGACGCACTCAAGGTCCCGCCGCATTCCATCGAGGCGGAGCAGGCCGTGCTCGGCGGGCTGATGATCGACAACAGCAGCTGGGATCAGGTGGTCGAGCAGGTCAGCGAGAGCGACTTCTACCGCCGCGATCACCGGCTGATCTTCAGCGCCATCGCGGCCCTGGCCGAAGAGGCCAACCCCTGCGACGTGGTGACCCTCTCCGAATGGCTGCAACAGCGCAACCAGCTGGATGCCGCCGGCGGCATGAGCTACCTGGGCGGACTGGCCAAGAACACTCCCACCGCCGCCAACATCAAGGCCTACGCCGCCATCGTGCGCGAGCGTTCGGTGCTGCGCCAGCTGACCCGGGTAGCCACCGAGATCGGCAATCTGGCCTACAACCCCGAAGGGCGCAGCAGCGCCGAGGTCCTGGATCAGGCCGAGAAGGCGGTGTTCGACATCGCCGAGCAGGGCGCCCACAACCGCTCCGGCTATGTCGGCATCAAGGAGTTGCTGGTCAAGGCGGTGGATCGCATCGACACCCTCTATCAAAGCAGCTCGGCCTATACCGGGGTGCCGACCGGCTACACCGATTTCGACGACATGACCTCGGGGCTGCAGAATTCCGATCTGATCATCATCGCCGGGCGCCCCTCGATGGGCAAGACCTCCTTCGCCATGAACCTGGTGGAGAACGCCGCCATCAAACACCAGACCCCGGTGGCCGTGTTCAGTATGGAGATGCCCGGCGAGCAACTGGTGATGCGCATGATGTCCTCGCTGGGCCGCATCGATCAGCACAAGATCCGCACCGGCAAGCTGGACGACGCCGACTGGCCGCGGCTGACCTCGGCGGTGGGCATTCTCAACGAAGCACCCATCTATATCGACGACACCCCCGGCCTCTCGCCGATGGAAGTGCGCTCCCGCGCCCGGCGCATCAAGCGCGAGCACGGCCTGGGGTTGATCGTGATCGACTACCTGCAGCTGATGCAGGTGAGCGGCAACACCGAAAACCGCGCCACCGAGATCTCCGAGATCTCCCGCGGCCTCAAGGGGCTGGCCAAGGAGCTCAACGTACCGGTGATCACCCTCTCGCAGCTCAACCGCTCGCTGGAGCAGCGGCCCAACAAGCGCCCGGTCATGTCGGATCTGCGCGAATCGGGCGCCATCGAGCAGGACGCCGACGTGATCGTCTTCATCTATCGTGACGAGGTCTATGACGAGGAGAGTTCCGACAAGGGTACCGCCGAGATTATCATCTCCAAACAGCGTAACGGCCCCATCGGCACCACCCGCCTGACCTTCCTGGGCCAGTACACCAAGTTCGAAAACTACATTTCCGGGGACAACTACCTCGAAGGACCCGGTGGATGACCCGAGCGACCCGGGCCACCCTCAACCTGCGCGCCCTGCAACACAACCTGACCGTCGCCCGCCGGCACGCGTCCGACAGCCGCCTGATGGCGATCATCAAGGCCAACGGTTACGGCCACGGCATGATCGAGGTGGCCCAGGCGCTGGATGATGCCGATGCCTTCGGCGTCGCCACCCTCGACGAGGCGATCGCCCTGCGCGAGGCCGGGATCCCGCAATCGATCGTGCTGCTCGAAGGGTTCGTCCGGGAGGACGACTTGCGGCTGATCGACGGCTTTCAGCTGCAGCCGGTGATCCATCACCCCGATCAGATCGCCATTCTGGAACAGGCCTCAGGTCCGGCGCTGGATGTCTGGCTCAAGGTCGACACCGGTATGCATCGTCTGGGTGTCGCGCCGGCCGAGGTGGCCGCGACCCTGAGCCGGCTGCTCGGCTGCCCGCGTGTGGCGCGGGTACGGCTGATGACCCACCTGGCCAACGCCGACGACCACGAGGACGACTTTACCCTGGAGCAGATCCGCCGCTTCGAGACTCTGGATGATCTGTCTGTTACGGCGCGCAGCATTGCCAACTCCGCCGGGATCCTCGGCTGGCCACAGGCCGCCAGCGACTGGGCGCGGCCGGGGATCATGCTCTATGGTGTCTCCCCCTTTAATAACAGTGTCGGCGAGCAGCACGATCTGCGTCCGGTGATGACCCTGCGCTCGCAACTGATCGCGGTGAACCGGCATCAGGCCGGCGAGCCGATCGGCTACGGCGGCAGCTGGCGCTGTCCCGAGGATATGCCCATCGGCGTGGCGGCCATCGGTTACGGCGACGGCTATCCGCGTCACGTGCCCAGCGGTACGCCGGTGTTGATCAATGGCAAGCGGGTGCCCATCGTCGGGCGCGTGTCGATGGACATGCTCTGCGTGGATCTGCGCAACTGCCCGAAGGCGGCCATCGGCGATGAGGTGATCCTCTGGGGCGAGGGGTTGCCGGTGGAAGAGATCGCCGAAGCGGCGGGGACGATTGGGTATGAGTTGTTGTGCAAGGTGACCGCGCGGGTGGGGTTTGACTACATTCACGAGTGAAGCCTGATCTTATTCCCTCTCCCCTTTGGGGAGAGGGTTAGGGAGAGGGGAGAAGGATCGCCCTCCGGGCGAGCTGAACTTGAAAGCGGACCCACGCACCTGCGCACCTCGTCATTCCGGCGCAGGCCGGAATCCAGTCTATAGAAAATGACCGCCCTCCGGGCGCCCTGAATCTCGAAAGCGCTGACCCGCCAGCGCGCCTCGGGTTCATTTCTTTGTCACGCGACGAAAGAAACAGAACCAAAGAAAACGCGCCCGAAAACGCCGCCGGTCCAGCCATTTCCAATGGCTGAACCGGTTCCCTGCGCTTCTCATTCCAGTCGGAGCTCGCCAGACGGCACGTCCCTGTGCCGACTGGCGAGTGCGCGCGTCCATGCGCGCACCCTTCGGGCTAATCCTCCTTCCACTGCGATGCTCGGCGTCGTCTGACGGGATCAAGGGGTTAGTAGTGGAGTCAGGGGGAAACCCGTAGAAGCGAGAACGGGCCAAGGGTTGGCGTGAGTGGAAATCGGTAGTAGTGTTGCTAAAATTAGGGCTATCTGTAATATCAGGACCCGGGTCCTGATATTACAGACGTCTGTCTTTTACCGAATAACACACACACGTCTGTATATATCACTGTTATGTTTTCAAATGAAAATTAACAAAGAAACTATTATTGGTGTTGTAGTATTTTTGGTTGCTTTTGGCGCCATTGCGGCCGCAACCGGGTTGTATGGCGTTATTTACATTGGCCTTGCTTTTGTGCTCGCTGTAATTTCTATTAATCTCTTTTCACGGAAATCAGTGTTAGCAAAAACTGGCGCAGTAGTTCTAAATACTGATTTAATTTATAAAGTATTGATGCCGAGAAAGTATAAGAGCGCAATTAAAGAGTTGAAAGAAAAAGATGAAGAAACATAACAAATTATTCAAGTTCGCAGGGTTTTCAGGCCTGCCGGACCCTCAAAAGCTGCGCTTTTTCGGGCCCGCTTAATTCAGTCGTTAAGTATACGAAACTATGAACCTTGAGAGCACGTTGAAAGGGTCACTTTGGTTGGCGGCAATTGCCACACTCATTGTCGTGGGGATCTATTTCTATAACTTTCATGGTCCTTTATCTGGGGTACCTCAGGATTGGGCGAGCTTTGGAGGGTATATAGGTGGTGTTTTAGGCCCCTTTTATGCGTTCCTAGCATTCATTGGACTTCTGGAAACACTACGGCAGTCCCGGCTGCAACGGGAGTTGGAGGGCTTACTACACACCATCCATCAATTCGAAAAGGATCTTAATTATTATGCAAGTTTGACTGTAACGTGTGATAGCCCTTGGATTTGGGGTAATGATTTGGATGCTGCATCTGACATAAAGGAGTTGCCTCTCCGGACGCTGCTGGAGAGCGATAGCATAGACTGGGAACAACACTTAAAAGAATTGCGGGATGGTTTGGTGTTTCGCATGCAAGCTGATGGAACGCTATTTCAAGATCGCGATATCTGGTTAAAGGCGAAATTGGCAGCAGAAGGCCTCTTTAATCATTTAGAACTATATCGGGAAAAGGGTGGAGAGCAAGCGGTGTGTGAGTATTACTACAAAGCATACGAAATACCCAAAAATCGGCTCGCGGATTCTGATTGGCCGATAGCTTAACAGCGGATAGTGGGGTCAGGTCTTGCGTTTTGCTTCTGACCCCCAGAATCTCGTAACTGGGGCGAACGGGGTCAGGTCCAACATTCGAACATTCACGTTTTAAACTCATTAATAATCGGTGTCAGAGAGCAATTATTTCTTAATATTAGCGAATTCTGTATTTGACTGATTACCCGGCCCATCGAATTGCACGCTGGCGCGAGTCTAGGTAGTGTGTGAGACAGTAGGGCTTTGGGCACATGGATAGCGGGGTCAGTTCCAAGATTCAAATATTGTTGTAATGTTGGAATTGGCCCCCGAAGACTAGTAGCTGACCTCCGAAGACTAAACAAAGGAGCCTTTAAGAATTAAGATTTTTCCCAAGAAGCTTTTACCCCTTGTGGTATTACTCGTTGTCGGAAATTTATTTCTGATTTCGGCGACTTATCTTCGCCTGGGTGCCGAGGATCCCGTATTCCCATGGGTCGTTGCAAACTTTATGGGTGTGTCAGCATTTGTGATTATTATGGTGTTACTAGTATACCGGCGTCGCCGTATTAGACGGAACAGGCTCGATGTACAGAATAGGGCTCGATGACATAATAACCGGTGAAAAAGGTGTCGGAGGGATTAAATTTTGACCGATAGCGAGGTTAGGTCTTGCGTTTTGCTTCTTGAAAGGCAAAAGGCAAGACCTGGTGCCAGAATCTCGTTAAAGAGGCGACGTGAACCTATCCTGATTTTTCGGCTGTTTTAACGTTAGAGGTTATATGTATTGGGTGTAAAAAATACAGAAGATGTTTTTATACCTGATCTGGAAGTGATGAAGCTCCAGGAGGAAAAATTTAAGGAAGAAGGTAAAATTTCCTTTTTGCTCTCTCGTGGTGGGATAAAAAGATTCCGGAAGCTGTTAAAAATTCATCAGACTGATTTTGGGCGGAGCGGTAAAAAAAGAGTGGTTGGAAGAGCTATGTTCATAATAAATGGTTTACGCTTTATGTATCATAGCTTTATTTCTATTTTCTTCGATTCACAACTTGAAAATGTCCACAGTTTTTACATTATTCACCAGCCTGTAATCAAATCGGTTATGGAAGACGAGTATTATGAAAACCCCAAGTGTACTGTCGTAACTTTCATACGAAAAAACAATCCACCAGTGTCGTGGTGAGTCAGTTAAACGCATAGAAGAAGTCGGTAACAAACGAGAATTATTCGTATTACTCTGTGTCACCGACCCGTTTTAAAAAGAGGAGGGAGCGATGGAATTTCTGGGATTACCCGCCTGGCTTTGGTGGCTTGCTATTGCAGTGGCATTGATCGTTTTCGATCTGACGGTGGTTGGGACTCAGTTTATCCTGGTGGCTACGGGCCTGGCGGCACTGGTCTCGGCATTATTGGCGGCACTGGGTTTCAGCCTGACAGGCCAGGTATGGGGATTCGTCCTTGCCACGCTCGTACTGGTTCCGGTAATGATGTGGGTCTTCAACAAAACCATGCGTCCGACAGGCCCGGGTCCGCGTGAGCCGGGTTGGGAGAACGGTGAGCCGGTTGTCGTCGTGCGCCGGGGTGATGACCTGGTCGCCAAGCTGAAGGGGGATATGTACCCGCTCGAACTGGTAGACGGCAGTGTCCCCGTGGAAGGCGAGCGACTGATCGTGGAACAGATGAAGGGGATCACCGTGTTGGCCTACCGGGCTGCGGAGACTAAAGCGATGGAACACAACGAACGTACAGGAGAATAAAAAATGGGACAGCTGGGAGCTTCAGTCGGCCTGATCGCGGCCGTCATTGTTGGTATCGGGATCATCGCCTTTATTGTAAAGGGCATTTTTATCGTTCAGCAGAGCCAGGCGGTGGTGGTGGAACGTCTGGGTAGTTACAACAGAACGCTTCAGCCGGGTATCAATTTCCTGATCCCGGTTCTTGAGCGGCCCCGACCGATCAAAATCCGTCGTTACGAAAGCACCGGGCTCACCACCAAGACGTTACAGGAACGAGTGGTTGAGGAGATCAAGATCGACACGCGTGAGACGGTCCTTAATTTCCCGGCCCAGCCGGTAGTAACAGCCGACAACGTTACCATTCAGATCGATGGGGCGCTCTATTTTGAAATTCAGACGCCCCGGGATGCGGTTTACCAGGTGGAAAACCTGATTCAGGCCGTGGAAGTGCTCTCTAAAACGACCTTGCGTGCCGTGGTGGGCAGCAGCGAACTGGACAAGCTGTTCTCCAACCGCGATGAAATCAACGCCCAGCTGCAAACCGTCATGGACGAGGCCGGACAGAAATGGGGGGTCAAGGTCAACCGTGTAGAAATCCAGGACATCACGCTGCCGAGCGACGTCGAAGAGGCCATGCGCCAGGTGATGGCTGCCGAGCGAAAACGTCGCGCCACGGTAACCGAGGCGAATGGCTACAAGGAAGCCCAGATTAAAAAAGCCGAGGGCGATAAACAGGCCGCTATTCTGCGGGCCGAGGGTGAACGCAAGTCCATCGAGGAGGTGCTGAGCGCAGGCAAGGAGACAAATGCCGAGCTCAATGCCCAGACCGTCGTCAGCTACCTGATTGCCCAGCGGTATCTGGATACCCTGCCTGACATTGCCAAAGAAGGCGATCGTGTGATGGTACCGTACGAGGCAACCGGAATTCTGGGCAGTCTGGAGTCGATCAAATCCCTGTTCCCGGGGGCAGCTGGAAACCCGACGTAACGAATTTAATGGAAAAGCCGGCTCAGAGTGGCAACAAAGCGCAAAGCGGGATCGAACCTGCGTAAGTTACTGATAGAAGAAATGAATGGGTCAAATCACAGCTGAAATAACCGCTTAAAAACGTTTTCAAAGGGGAGATGACGCTTCCAAGCTGTTTCATTTAACAAAGGGGAAGGGAATGGAAGAACAACAAGAAACCAAATGGATTTGCGGGTTCTGGCGCCGGATTGGGGCGCTGATTGTGGATGTTTTTGTTCTGGGCGTAGTGGGGTTTGCCCTCGGGCAGGTGTTTGGTGAGCTGTTTATCGAACTGGGCGGCTTGGGTCGGCTGCTCGGGTTTGCGATTGCGCTGGTTTACTTCGGGGTGTTGAACAGCTCGATTGGTAACGGACAAACCCTGGGCAAGCGCCTGCTGGGGATCCGGGTAGTGGATGAGGGGAATAATCCCATCGGGTTGCTTCGCTCATTTGCGCGTTATGTCGTGCTTGGTTTGCCGTTTTTTCTTAATGGAATTCAGCTCGGCGGGGAGGCGTTGATCTATCTGGCTTTCCCGCTTTCTGTCATCATCTTTGGTGGCGGTCTGGCTATTGTCTATCTGTATGTGTTCAACCGGGTGACACGCCAGTCCCTGCATGATCTGGTTGTGGGAACTTATGTGGTTAATGCGGCCGCGCCGAAGCAGGCTGTGGGGCCGGTCTGGAAGCCGCATCTTGTTGTGGTCACGGTTCTGTTTGTTACCGCCGCTGTCGTGCCGGCTTTCACTCTGAAACTGGCGGATGATTCACC
This sequence comes from Thiohalophilus thiocyanatoxydans, assembly GCF_004366735.1. Taxonomy (GTDB): domain Bacteria; phylum Pseudomonadota; class Gammaproteobacteria; order UBA6429; family Thiohalophilaceae; genus Thiohalophilus; species Thiohalophilus thiocyanatoxydans. Next base: position 10,244 of record NZ_SOQX01000002.1, read on the forward strand.
CTTGAAGGAAATGCTCTCGATTCATGCAACCCTGATAAAAAACCCGCTGGTGCGCTTTGCCAATGTGACCATGGGCTCGACGATCCACAATATGGCCTCGGATGATTCGACGACCACGAACCATGTGACCGTTAAGGTGTTTGTCGCGCGCGATGTGCTGGATGATTCAGAACTCGCCCGCCAGATGGCCCGGACAGTTATTGCCGGTTATCCCCAGGCCATGGACCGGGACCTGATCCAGGTTACCCTGATCTACGGCTTCGATATCGGCATCTGGTCACAATGGCGCAGCCAGTCCTACAACTTCGAACCGGAAGAATTGGCAACTGATATATAACTTCGAGGATCGGGGGGCAGTATTCCAGCTCATTGGTGTGAATTATCGGTGGTTAGCGTTAATGGGGGCGGTGGCAAACGAGGACTGTTCGCGTTAGCATTTGTCGCAAGTCATATCGCCTTTGTTCTTGTAAGCTAGACCTATGAAGCCATTACCCCGCGCACTCTTTATATCTCATGGCGGCGGCCCGTTGCCGTTGCTGGGCGATCCGGGGCATGGGCAAATGGTATCGTGTCTGCAGGATATCGCCTCAAACATTCCGCGCCCGGAGGCGGTTCTGGTGGTCAGTGCCCATTGGGAAGAGCCGGTTCCGGCCATCACTGCAGGTAGCACACCGCCGTTGATCTATGACTACTACGGGTTCCCGCCGGAGTCGTACGAGATCGCGTATCCGTGTGCCGGTGAACCGTCCCTGGCGCGCGAGGTGTATCGCCTGCTCGGCGAGGGGGATATCGAAGCCCGGCTGGATGAGGCGCGCGGTTTTGATCACGGGGTTTTCGTGCCGCTCAAGATTATGTATCCGCAGGCGGATATTCCCTGTGTGCAGCTGTCGCTGGCCGACAGTCTCGATCCGGCTTTTCATATCCAGGTGGGCAGTGCGTTGCAAAGTCTGGCCAGCCGCAATGTGCTGGTGATCGGCTCGGGGTTCTCGTTTCACAACATGGAAGCCTTCTTCGCGCCCGAAAACGCCGAATCTGATCGGCTCAACAAGGCGTTTGAAGTGTGGTTACAGAACGTGTGCGAAGACCCTGAACTGCCGGAATTTAAACGGCATGAGCAATTAATTCATTGGGAAGAGGCGCCGGGCGCACGCTTCTGCCATCCGCGCGAAGAGCATCTTTTACCACTTCATGTCTGCTACGGGATAGCACAGGCGCCCAGTACCGAGCGGTATGAGCTATCCATCCTGAACAAACAATCGAGCATGTATTTGTGGTGAGTTAACGGCCAACTGTGCTCAAGGTTCCTCTGCACCCCGACGACAGGTGCAAACGTCTCCGCGAACTCCGTGTTTTTCACGATGACAGGAGTGAAGGCGATTGCCCTGACTCAATAAACAGACTTCGTGTCTTCGTGGTGAGACGTTTTTACGTCAAACAGGACTATTTCTGTGATAGCCGGATATAGGCACGGGCCCGCTCGACCTTGTCGATACAGTTTGGGTATTTACCAAACTCAGACTGTACCTTGGCAGCCGTCAGCAGGCTGGCGGCCTTGGTGTACTCCATGGTGCCACTAAAGCCCTTGGCCTTGGCAAAGTCGAGCTCCTGGTAGGCGGTTTTCAGGCCACGTTCACATTGCCGGGCAGCATTACTCTCGGGGTTGCCTGCGCATGCGGTGATAACGAAAAATGCCAGGGGCAGAAGGAATAGTTTTAATCGCATTGTAACCTCCGAAATCTTGTGCGTACGGCAGAGGATCTCAGACTATGATATTAACGATTCTCAACCGATTTTAATACTTGGTTAACATTTCAGGAATAACCCGTTTTTCTGGGGCAATAGACTTACATGCAGCCACAATCCTGAACTGCCAACTGCCAACTGCCAACTGCCAACTGCCAACTGCCAACTTCGCTTAATCTTTCTCTGCGTCCTGGCGTCTCTGCGAGAGATACCATGCCGATCCGACGAATGCCAGGTAGCGCTGCGCGCAACCTGGCCTACACTTTATCTGCCATCTGCCATCTGCCATCTGCCATCTGCCATCTGCCATCTGCCATCTGCCATCTGCCATCTGCCATCTGCCATCTGCCATCTGCCATCTGCCAACTTCGCTTAATCGTTCTCTGCGTTGAGATATTTTATCCCGCTTCCGCCACCGCCTCCCCGAACCAGAACCGGCTGTCCATCTCCAGAAACTGCTGGAAGTGGATGTAGTGTGAGCCGTCACAGGAGAAGGTGAGCCCGACCATGCCGTTGATGATGTTGAACGAGGCGGAGCGCAGGTAGATGGTTTCGTCCGCGTGGCGCAGGGCCTTGAACTGATCCAGCACACGGCCGATGTCCTCGAAGCTGACCTGGGTGCGCTCATGCGTGGGGCGGCGCGGGTAGGCGAGGCAGCGTTCGGGATCGACGATCTCATCGAGCATGTGGATGTTGTAGTCATACGGATCGTCAAGCGACCAGAAGGAAGCGCGGGAGCTGGAGAAGTGGATCTTGACGTGAAAAATGCCGTGATGGCGCAGCATGTCGGCGATGCTGTTCATTACTTCGCCGAGTACCTTGTCCATGGCGCTGATGCTGCGCTGTTGCTGGAACACGGTGCCGCGGATCGCCGGGTCGCCCTTGTACTGGCTCCAGCCGGCCGAGGCCGGGGGGTTGCCGCGCTGGCTGTGCAAATCGTCGACGTGGTAGTCGGCGGCAATGAAGCCGAGGATCGCGTCACCCTGACACACGGCCTGGATGGCGGTGATGCAGGGGCGCAGGCTGTGACGGCTGGTATAGACCGGTGACAGGGTGAAGCCCTGCCAGGGCAGAGTACGCTTTAAATAGGGCCGGCCGGTGAGATCCAGACCGCGCCACTGGGTATCGAGCTGCTTGTTCTCCACGTTGGCGGAGATCAGGATGTGTTGGGTGTTCACCGCATAAAGCATGTGGCAGTGGGGCAGTCGTTCCAGTCCCTGCCACAGCACCTGATCCAGCCGGGCGGGTTCCTGCCAGACAGTGGCCGCCTCTACGGCGAGGGCGGTCAGCGGCTCGGCCGCGAGGCTGGCGAGCAGTTGTTTTTGATAGGTAATGCGATCCTTGAAGGCTGACATAATGCTCCATCCATGTGGTTGTCGAGTCTTTCTATTCCTGTACTGGTATTCAAATAGTGTGCCGTCCATTCTCCCCGCAGTGTGTGACAGGCGGATGACGTTTGTCTTTCGCGGCAAATGTGCCGGGGTTGCGCGGGGATCGCGACAGGCTGGCTCATGGTACCATGTCCCCTGATCTCAAGAGCGGATATCTAACCCCCTATGGCCAAGAGCAAGATTGTCTATTCCTGCACCGAATGCGGCAGCCAGGCACCAAAATGGGCCGGGCAGTGCGGTGACTGCGGGGCGTGGAACACGCTGGTGGAGGTGACGGCGGTGGGCGGCGGCAGTCGCAGCGCCCGCTTTACCGGGTTTACCGGCGAGGCGAGCGGCCAGCGGGTGCAGCGCCTCGCCGAGGTGGGCGCCGAGGATGTGACGCGGGTGGCCACGGGGATCGGCGAGTTCGATCGGGTGCTGGGCAGCGGGCTGGTACCCGGCTCGGTGGTGCTGCTGGGCGGCGATCCGGGGATCGGCAAATCGACCCTGCTGTTGCAGACCGTGGTCAGTCTGGCCGAACAGCTCTCGCCTTTGTACATCACCGGCGAGGAGTCGCTGCAGCAGGTCGGGTTGCGCGCCCAGCGGCTGGGACTGGCCGCCGGCGATCTGCGCCTGCTGGCGGAGACCCGCATCGAGGACATTCTGGCCATCGCCCAGCAGGAGCAGCCGCGGGTGCTGGTGATCGACTCCATCCAGACGGTCTATACCGACGAGGTGACCTCGGCGCCCGGCTCGGTGAGCCAGGTGCGCGAGTCGGCGGCGCAGCTGGTGCGCTACGCCAAGCAGACCGGCACCGCGCTGTTTCTGGTCGGGCACGTGACCAAGGAGGGCAACCTGGCCGGCCCGCGGGTGCTGGAGCACATGGTCGATACGGTGCTCTATTTCGAGGGCGATTCCGGCAGCCGTTACCGGCTGGTGCGGGCGATGAAAAACCGCTTCGGCGCGGTCAACGAGCTGGGCGTGTTCGCCATGACCGACAAGGGGCTGCGCGAGGTGAATAACCCTTCCGCGATCTTTTTATCCCGCCACGACGAGGCGGTGCCCGGCAGTGTCATTCTGGTTACCCTGGAGGGCAGCCGGCCGCTGCTGGTGGAGGTGCAGGCGCTGGTCGACGACAGCCAGCTGAGCAACCCGCGCCGGGTGACCACCGGGCTGGAACACAATCGCCTGGCCATGCTGCTGGCGGTGCTGCATCGCCATGCCGGGGTGGTGTGCGCCGATCAGGACGTGTTCGCCAACGTGGTCGGCGGCGTGCGGGTGAGCGAAACCGCCGCCGATCTGGCGGTGATCCTGGCGGTGATATCGAGCCTGCGCAACAAGACCCTGCCACAGGATCTGGTGGTGTTCGGCGAAATCGGCCTGGCCGGCGAAATCCGTCCCGTCCCCAACGGTCAGGACCGTTTGAACGAGGCGGCCAAGCACGGCTTCAAACGCGCCGTCGTCCCCAAGGGCAACGCCCCGCGCAAACCCATTGACGGCCTGCAGATCACCGCCGTCAGCCGGCTGGAAGAACTGCTGGATCTCTTTTAAACGATTCGGTTAATTAACGCGGAGTTCGCAGAGGCGCAGAGTCGCGGAGAAAATAATAATCCGTACCTCGGCGTTTCCGCGCCTATGCGACCTCCACGTTATTTCCCAGATACGAGAGAAGACCAACGAAAACACCGAATGAATTGATTCGGTTTAGTTCGGTGTTTTCAGTGTGTCGGTGGTTTTTTTGACTCGTTAGAAATAATGTAAAGCTGCGAGAAAAACGATTCATTGAATCCTCTGCGTCTCCGCGCCTCTGCGACCTCCGCGTTATTTCCCGGATGACGAGAGAAGATCACCGAAAACACCGAATGCATTGATTCGGTTTAGTTCGGTGTTTTCAGTGTCTTGGTGGTTTTTTGACTCGTTAGAAATACTGTAAAGCTGCGAGAAGAACGATTCATTGAATCCTCTGCGTCTCCGCGCCTCTGCGACCTCCGCGTTATTTCCCAGAGGATGAGAGAAGGGGATTATTCAATCAGACTCGAGCAGTTCGGCCAGTTCGCGTTCGAGCAGGGCGGGATCGCCGAGGTTGAGTTCGAGCAGCCGGTGCAGGTGACTGGCGCTGTCCAGGTCCATCTGTTCGAAGTGCAGGCCGAGGCGATCTGCTTCGTCGTGGGTGATCCGGACCTCGAAAGCCGGATGGACGGCATCGCTCAGTCGCAGTTGCAGGATCAACACGCGCGTGATGTTAGCCGGCCAGTTGGCGGGACGTTGAACCAGCGCGCCGCGCAGGCTGATGTCGAGTATATCGGTTTGCCACTGCCGGTGGTCGGCGGGATCGATCAGCTGCACCTCGCCGTCGAAGGGAATCCGGGTAAAGTGTCGCCGTTCAAAGGAGCCGGTCATGCTCAGTCCAGAAAGAACTGCATCTTGATGTTGCCGATCTGAATGGTGTTGCCGTCCTGCAGTTTGTGGCTGTGTTCGCCCAGCGGCTGGTTGTCCACCAGCGGCGGATGATCGCCTTCCAGGTGGGAGAGAAAATAGCCGTCGTTGCGCCGGGTGATGACCGCGGTGGCGATGCCCGGTTTGCCCAGGTTGGTCATGGAACGGTTCAGGCTCAGGGTCTTGCCCAGGTTCTGCCCATTGAGGATCTGCAACCAGCCCTGGCGCGATTCATGGCTGACTTCGGGTTCGGCCGGTTGCGACGGCGCGACTTCCTCGATCCCGGGCGGTTGCTCCGCGCTGGCCATGTGGGGATCGTCTTCGTATTTGTAGGCGAGGGTGTGTTTGCCGACGCGGATGACATCCCCGTCCTTGAGCAGGTGCTTGGCGATCTTCTCCTGCCCGACATAGGTGCCGCCTTCGCTGTCGAGATCCAACAGCACCGAGGTCTGATCCCGGGTATCGATGCGTGCGTGTTGCGGCGAGACCGCCAGACTGTCGATATGGATGGTGCAGTCGGGATCGCGACCGATCAACATGCTGCCCTTGAGCACCGGGTAGACGCGTAGCATGCTTCCCTTGAATGACAGCGTCAGCTTGGACACGTAGGACTCGGCTCCCGGTGTAGTGGCGTGAATAAAAAAACGATATTTATCGTAGAATTATAGTTGATTATTAATGTTATTATACAACTGCGCCGCAGGATAGTCCCGATTTTGACCGTCTGTCTGCAATTTATGGCCTTACATCCACCGGCAACCGGGCGCGGGTTCGGCCGGCCGGGGCACCCACTGGTTTCAGGTTGTGCCTGATTTCCCCCTGTCTGGCGGGACGATTTGCCAGTTGGGATCGATATGCACGGTTTTCACCGCGTTGCCGGTGGTCTGGACGATTTCGATCGGGTAGTTGGCGATTAGCAGGCTGGTGCCCGGGTCCGGGATATGTTCCAGGTATTCGAGGATCAGGCCGTTGAGGGTCTTGGGGCCCTCAACGGGCAGCTCCCACTCCAGCGCCTTGTTGAGTTCGCGAATGGTGATACTGCCGTCGACCAGGTAGGTGCCGTCGTCCTGGATATGGATGTCACGACTGGAGGCGGCCGGATCGGTGGTGAACTCGCCAACGATCTCTTCGAGAATATCCTCCAGGGTCACCAATCCCTGAATATCGCCGTACTCGTTGACCACCAGCGCGATACGCCGGCGCTCGTGCTGAAAATTGAGCAACTGGGTGTGCAGTGGCGTACCTTCTGGGACGAAATAGGCGTCACGAATGATCTTGCGAAAGCTCTCCTTGTCCAGCTCGTCCTGCTGGAAAAGTCGCACGGCCCGGCGCAGATGCACCATGCCGATTACATGGTCGATATCCCCTTCGTAAACCGGCATGCGGGTGTGCTGACTTTCGGTCAGTTGCTGGGCGATCTCCTCCCACTCGTCGGCCAGATCGATACCAACGATCTCGTTGCGCGGGACCATGATGTCATCGACGCTGACTTTCTCCAGATCCAGAATGCTCAGCAGCATCTCCTGATGGCGTTGCGGGATCATGCTGCCGGCCTCGCTGACCACCACGCGCAGTTCCTCGCTGCTCAGGGTCATGCGCCCGGCTTCATCGAGTCGGACCCCGAACACCCGGAGCAGGCCGTTGGAGAGGCGGGTGATCAACCAGACCAGCGGGTAAAAGATTTTCAGCAGCGGGGCCAGAACGTAGGAGGCGGGCAGGGCATAGCGCTCCGGGTTGAAAGCCGCCAGGGTCTTGGGTGTGACCTCGGAGAAGATCAGTACGACAATGGTCAGGGCGATGGTCGCGATCCAGATGCCCGACTCGCCGAACAGCCGGATACCGATCAGCGTGGCAATCGCCGAGGCCAGGATATTGACGAAGTTGTTGCCCAGCAGAATGACCCCGATCAGGCGATCGGGCCGGGTCAGCAGGCGTTCGGCCAGTTGCGCTCCCTTGTGCTGTTTTTCGGAGAGGTTGCGCAGCCGATAGCGATTGAGGCTCATCAGCCCCGTTTCGGAGCCGGAGAAAAATCCCGACATAATCAACAGAAAGACGAGTATGCCGATGAGCATACCAAGGGGTAATTCGTTCAAGAACGCGCTGCCTCTTGCGGATTTGGGAGTAAGTGGATTACGCAGGACATGGCTGACAGTGTCAAGGTTTCAGGTGCCGTGGTCCCGGCGTGTTGTTTACGCCTGATGAAGGATCAGCTCGATAACAAACTTGCTGCCGAAATAGGCCAGCATCAGGGCGATAAAGGCGGCAATGGTCCAGCGAATGGCCACGCGTCCGCGCCAGCCGAACTGGATGCGTCCCCAGAGCAGGATGGCAAACAGGATCCAGGCGATGATCGACAACACGGTTTTGTGAACCAGGTGCTGGGCGAACAGATCCTCCAGATAGAAGCCGCCGCTGAGCAGTGAAACGCTCAACACGATAAAGCCCAGGCCGATCATCTGGAACAGCATGGTTTCCATGGTCTCCAGCGGCGGCAGCGCGCGCAGGATACCGCCCGGCTGTTTGTTGTGCAGATGCGCTTCCTGGAAATACAACAGGATGGCCTGCACCACGGCGATGCTCAGCAGGCTGTAGGCGAGAATCGAGATCAGAATATGAAATTCCAGACCGGCACTCAGATCCCGCGCCAGATACTGGTGTTCGTCACTGAGCAGGCGTAACAGCACGGTCAGGGCGGTAAACGGCAGGACGACGATGCCGAGGGATTCGATGGGGCGGGTGAACGATGACAGAATCAGTAACAGCGCCACCAGCCAGCCCACCAGGCTGAAAACGGTGTAGAAACCGACATCCAGACCGGCATCGGTCCACAACAGTTGCCAGAGCAGGCTGCCGTGCAGCGCCACCGCCACCAGGCCGATCAGCAACGGGCGCAAGCGGGCGGCCTGCTGCGCCATGGCGCCGCCGATCAGACGTTGCCATAGCAGGCCGCCGGCCAGCAGGTACAGGAGTATGCCGGCCACGCCGGGCAAGAACAGATTCAACGCGAGGGAATTCATCACGGGCAAATCATCGCACAGCTCGATCGGTGAAGGAAGTATATATCTTCCGGCGCGGCGTGGATCGGACAGGGCGTTCACGGTGCACGGTCGCCGGATCGGGTTGCGGATAGGCGTCGGCGGGGCGAATTGCCGCCATTGTCGGCTAATCGTCGCGTTAAGCCTATAAAATGGCTGATTATCAAGCTCTTAGACTTGTGACTCTGGTGGCATTTTGGTTTACTTGAAAATGGCATCATTGGACTCGTTATAAAAAGGGGTGAAGCATGATTCAGATTGGCGGAGTTAGGGCTTAACTAGATGGAATTGCAGGTTTTAGGTTGCAGCGGCGGTGTCGGCGACGGTTTGCGTACCACCACGATGAAGTTGGGCCAGGAGATTCTGATCGATGCCGGCACCGGTGTGGGCGATCTGACCCTGGAGCAGATGACCGATCTGCGGCATATTTTCCTCACCCATTCGCATCTGGATCACATCGCCAGCATTCCCCTGCTGGTGGACAGTGTGTTCGAGCATCTGCACGAACCGCTGACCATCCACGCCCTGGATGCGACCCTCGATGCCCTGCGCACGCACATTTTCAACAATGTCATCTGGCCCGACTTTGCCGCGCTGCCGCATCCTGATCGGCCGGTGCTGCGTTATCAGCCGATGCAGCCGGGCGAAAGCCGGCAAGTGGGGGAGCTGCAGTTCGAGATGGTGCCGGTCAATCACGTGGTCCCCGGAGTGGGCTATATCGTGCGCAATACCCGGCGGGTATTCGCTTTCAGTGGCGATACCACCACCAATGACACCTTCTGGGCCCGGCTCAACCAGCTGGATCGGCTGGACATGCTGATCGTCGAGGCCGCCTTCCCGGATCGCGATATCGACATCTGCCGCCGTGCCGGCCATTATTGCCCCTCGCTGCTGGCGGAAGATCTCCTCAAGCTGCGCCACCGGCCCGAGATCTACATCTCCCACAACAAGCCGGGTGACGAGGACGAGATTTATGACGAGTGTCGCCGCGTTATCACCACCCATCACCTCAATCGCCTCTCGGCGGGCAGTCGTTTCACGTTATAATCCTCCCGTGGCCGCTGCAGCGGTCGGGTTCAATTCAAGTGAGGCAGTATGTTTGATGGTCTGAGCGAGCGACTTGGCCAGACGGTGCGTAACCTGCGGGGTGTCGGCCGGCTGACTGAGGAGAATATCAAGGACACTCTGCGCGAGGTGCGCATGGCCCTGCTGGAGGCCGATGTGGCCCTGCCGGTGGTCAAGGAATTTACCGATCACGTGCGAGAGAAGGCGCTGGGCGAGGATGTGCTCAAAAGCCTGACCCCGGGTCAGGCGCTGATCAAGATCGTCAACGATGAACTGGTCGCGCTGATGGGCGCGGCCAACGACAGTCTGGATCTGAGCGTGACCCCGCCGGCGGTGATCCTGCTGGCCGGCCTGCAGGGCTCGGGCAAGACCACCAGCGCCGGCAAGCTGGCTCGCTGGCTGCAGGAGAACCAGAAAAAATCGGTCATGCTGGTCAGTACCGACATCTATCGCCCGGCGGCCATCGATCAGCTGGAGACCGTGGCCGGCCAGGTGGAGGCCGAATTCTGCCCCAGTGCCAGTGACGAGGATCCGGTGAAAATTGCCCAACGGGCGCTGGAGCAGGCGAAGGTCAAGCACAAGGATGTCTTGATTGTGGATACCGCCGGGCGACTGCACATCGACGAGACCATGATGGACGAGGTGCGGCGTCTGCACGAGGCGGTCCAGCCGGTCGAGACCCTGTTCGTGGTCGACAGCATGACCGGTCAGGACGCAGCCAACACCGCGCGCGCCTTCCACGATGCGCTGCCGCTGACCGGGGTGATCCTGACCAAGACCGATGGTGACGCCCGCGGCGGGGCGGCGCTGTCGATTCGCCAGATCACCGGCAAGCCGATCAAGTTCCTCGGTACCGGCGAGAAGACCACCGCGCTGGAGCCCTTTCATCCGGATCGGATCGCCTCGCGCATCCTGGGCATGGGCGACGTGGTCTCCCTGGTCGAAGAGGCCCAGGGCCAGATCGATGTGGACGAGGCCGAGAAGATGGCGGCCAAGCTCAAGAAGGGCAAGGGCTTCGATCTGGAGGATTTTCTCGCCCAGTTCCAGCAGATGAAAAAAATGGGCGGGCTCTCCAGCCTGATGGACAAGCTGCCCGGTATGCCCAATGTGCCCCAGGGGGCGATGGATGCGGCGGCCGGCGAGCAGCAGATGAAGCGCATGGAGGCGATCATCCGCTCCATGACCCCCGCGGAGCGGCGCAAACCGGATCTGATCAAGGGCTCACGCAAGCGGCGCATCGCCGGGGGCTCCGGCACCCAGATCCAGGACGTCAACCGGCTGCTCAAGCAGTTTACCCAGATGCAGAAGATGATGAAGAAAATGAAAGGCGGCGGCATGGCCAAGATGATGCGCGGCCTCAAGGGCGGCAACCTGCCGCCGGGGTTGATGTAACCGCCCGGAAGGCGTGCGGGGTACAGCCCGAGCCTCGAAACAGGGCGAAAACCGCCGAAGACACGTTTTATTCAGGGGCTTCAATGGCTGACGCTGTAGTCAGTGACCGGGGCGGGTAAATTTTCCCGCAAAATGGCTCTAAACCCTTCACTTTTCCGCCATTTTCAGTACAATGCCCCCCTCTTTTCGGGAAGGCTGTCCGACCGCGAGTCGTGACGGCCTCAATTTATTTGGTACAAGAGGTTATAAGTCGCGATGGTAACCATACGTTTGGCACGCGCCGGCGCTAAAAAACGCCCTTTCTATCACATCGTGGTCACGGACTCCCGTAACCGCCGGGATGGCAGCTATCTCGAGCGCCTGGGGTTCTTCAACCCGGTGGCCACCGGTAACGAGGTGCGTCTGAACCTGGACAGTGAGCGTATTTCTCACTGGATCAGCAAGGGCGCCCAGGCTTCCGAACGGGTCAGCAAACTCGTCAAGGAACAGCAGAAACGGGCCACAGCGGCGTAAGACGCTGTAACACCGCCTGGATCCCGAAGACGGGCCATGCCGGGCGGAGGACTGCGACAGGCCATGCAACATGCCGATGACATGATTGTGTTGGGGCATATAAGTGGCCTGTTTGGTGTCCAGGGCTGGGTGAAGGTCTATTCCCATACCGAACCTCGCGACAACATTTTGCGTTATTCCCCCTGGTATCTGTCGATCGAGGGCGAATGGCGGCCCTATCCGGTGGCACAGGGCAAGCAGCACGGCAAGACGCTGATCGCCCGACTGGAATCGTGCGCGGATCGCGACAACGCCGCGGCGCTGGTCGGCAAGGAGATCGCCGTGACCCGGGCCCAGCTGCCGGCACTGGATGAGGGCGATTATTACTGGCGGGATCTGCTGGGCTTGCAGGTTATCAACCTGGGCGAGCGGAATCTGGGCCAGGTGACGAACCTGATGGAAACCGGCGCCAATGATGTGCTGGTGGTCGAGTCGCAGCAAGACGGCGAGAGACACGAACGGCTGATCCCCTTTATCCGCGAACAGGTGATCAAAAACGTGGATCTCGAGCAGGGCGTGATACGCGTCGACTGGGATCCGGATTATTGATTCATGCCGGGCAACGGTATGAAGGTGAAGTGACATGCGCTTTGATTTTGTCACCCTGTTTCCGGAGATGTTCAGCGCGGTCACCGGCGCCGGAATCACCGGCCGGGCACTGAGCCGCGGTCTGGTCGAGGTGGGACTCTACAATCCGCGCGACTATACCGCGGACCGTTACCAGACGGTGGACGACCGCCCCTACGGCGGCGGCCCCGGGATGGTGATGCTGTTCGAGCCGCTGCGTGATGCGATTCGTGATGCACGTGGCAGCGGCGACGCCGCGGGACGGGTAATCTACCTGTCACCGCAGGGGCGCAAACTGGATCAGGCCGGACTCGAAGCGTTGTCCCGCCACTCGCACCTGATACTGGTGTGTGGTCGCTACGAAGGGATCGACGAGCGGCTGATTCAGGCCGAGGTCGACGAGGAGTGGTCCATCGGTGACTACGTTCTCAGTGGCGGCGAACTGGCCGCCATGGTGATGATGGACGGAATCACCCGGTTGTTGCCCGACGCGCTGGGCCACGAGGATTCGGCGCAACAGGATTCTTTTTCGGACGGGCTGCTGGATTTTCCGCAGTTTACCCGGCCGGAGATGATAGAAGGCAGGCAAGTCCCGCCGGTATTGCTCAGTGGCGATCACAAGGCCATCGAGCGCTGGCGGCTCAAACAGGCGCTGGGTCGAACCTGGCTGCGACGTCCCGATTTACTCGAGACGTTCGAACTGGATGAGGAACAACAGACTTTGCTCGCGGAATTTATCCACGAGCAGGATATTGAATAACGAGGCACGAGCTTGGGAGCGATGAGCATGAGTAACATTATCGACCAGTTAGACGCGGAACAGATGAACAAGGAAATCCCGGAGTTCGGCCCCGGCGATACCGTCGTCGTTCAGGTAAAAGTGAAGGAAGGTACGCGCGAACGTCTGCAGGCCTATGAAGGCGTGGTGATCGCCAAGCGTAACCGCGGCCTCAACTCCTCGTTCACCGTGCGCAAGGTATCGTACGGTGAAGGTGTTGAGCGTGTTTTCCAGGTCTACAGCCCGACCCTGGCCGACATTCAGGTCAAGCGTCGCGGCGATGTGCGTCGTGCCAAGCTCTACTACCTGCGCGAACGTGCCGGCAAGTCTGCCCGCATCAAGGAAAAGCTCACCAAGTAAACTGGTGCGGCATGGCAGTCCGCTCGAACTACCGCGCGCCGGTAATCATAAAAACGGGTAACCCGCCAGGGTTACCCGTTTTTTTGTATTGGCGACGGCAATCCCGCGTGCGGGGGCCGCGCTGGCGCGGGATACTTGCTGCGCTGGTGCTGCTGATCGCGCCGCCGCTGGCCGCCGACGAATCCCTGCAGGAGGTACGCGCCCTGGCCGACAGCGGCGCCGCCACCCTGGCGATGCAGTTGCTCGATGAGCTGCAACCGACCATGCCTTCCCAACAGAGCGAATGGCTGGCGCTGGAGCGCGAACGGGTTCGGATCTATCGCCAGAGCGGTCAGTGGCAGCAACTGGCCAGCCGGTTGACCGGCTTTCCCCGCAATATGCCGGAGCAGGCCGTGCGCTGGGCCATGACCGAGCGGGCCAACGCCTTTTTGAAACTGGATAAACCGCGACGGGCCCTGTCGGTGTTGCAGGAGCTGATCTGGTTAATTGAGCCGGTCGAGGATGAATGGCTGCGCCGTTGGCGGGAACTGGTGATGATCAGTTACATTCGTCTGGGGCTGGCCGAAGACGCCTATCTGGCCAGTCGCCAGTTTTATCAGGACTATCCCCCGCAAAACCGTGAAGACCGCCTGTTGCAGGCGCGGATTCTGCTGATGAGCGATCGCCCCGGGGAGGTGCCAGAACTGCTGGCCGGCGAAGAGGATGCCGAAGCCGGCATGCTGACGCTGCTGGCCCAGTTGCGTGGTGACGTGCGTGCACCGAAGACAGTCATGCAGGCCGGCCTGCGTCACCTGCGCGGCAAATGGGTCAAGGCCGATAACCGCCACCATTTATGGGCGGTGATCGCCGAGGCGGCCCGGCGTAGCGGGGATCGGATCACCACCGCCAACGCCCTGGAGCATGTGCTGGCCGGGCATAGTACAGAACCCCTGCCGCCCGGTCTGTTCGACTATAACGCCGACAGCCTCTGGAACGCCTATGTGGATCTGGCCACCTATCTGGGCAACCAGCAACAGTTTCTGATCGGCGATGACGCGCCCTGGTTCAAGGCCGCGGAGCAGGCGCGGCGCAAGCAGCCGGTGCGCGCCCGATCCTATTACGCGGTATTAATGCTCAAGGGGCAGACCGCGGCCAGCCGCCAGCGCGCGGCCAAAGCGTTCATTGCCCTGATGCGCCAGCGTTCGCGCGGCGCCGCGCTGATGGAAGCGTTGTTTCTCGACAGCAAACAGTTTCGGCAGGTTGCGGCTATTCCGCTCAGCGTTCGACTGGAGCTGGTGGACATTGCGCTGGCGCGTTCGGAGATCGAACGCGCCTCGGCCCTGATGGCGAGTATCGAACAGGTGCCCGAAGACGAAGAGGCGTTTATCTGGCAATTACGCCGCGCGCGTATTCTGGTGCTGGGAGGTGAAGTGAGCAAGGGCCATCAGACCCTGCAGGATCTTCTGGCGTCGATGACACAGCCGCAGGAACAACAGCTGGATCAGGTGTTGCAAGTGGTGTTCGATCTGCAGACCGCCGGGGCGCATGAGGAGGCACTGGATCTTTTTGCGATACTGCAAGAACTGACCACCGACACCAAACGTAAACGCGAACTTTATTACTGGATGGCCGATTCCCATCAGTCCCGGGAACAGTTTGCCGAGGCGGCCCGTCTGTATCTTAAATCCGCCATGTTGATCGGCGCCGATGCCATGGATCCCTGGGCGCAGACCGCCCGCTATCAGGCCGGGGTCGCCCTGTCGCGGGCGGGCCTGGTGGACGATGCCCGGGCGCTGTTTGAACACCTGCTGCGGGTGACCGAGGATAAAAGTCGCAAAGCAGTGTTGCGCCAGGAGTTGCAAAAGCTGTGGTTGCTGGAAGGCGGACGCAGTGGTGACGCCGCCGCACCTGCCACGGATGACGCCGCGGCAAACCGGTTTCAGGCGCCCGCGGCCTCCCGTTCGCCGCAGTAAACTCAAAGGGCGGGATTCGCGTTGCCCGGGTGAGGCACGATACGCACAGAGTGAATCATGCGCCGCCATGGAGCGGTCGGCAGAACGAAGCAGGGCGGGTTGGCGGTGATGGCCGGCGCCACCGAAGGGCTGGCGGCCTCGCGGTTCTATCCTGTTTATGCCTGAACGATCGTGGAAACAGCGCAGTTCGGACTGGTATCCGCGCACTTATCCGGACAGAATAGGGCGTGTTCTCACCGGTATAAATTCGGGTATTGATATGACCATCTCCCGCTTTCAGATCACCGTGCCGCCGGGGACCCTGGCTGTCACCCTGAACGGGGAGGTCATCACCGGCATCGATTTACATGCGCGTCCGCTTCAACGGCTACCGGCGGCGAGCCGGGATGCGGAAAAACGGGTGGCCGCCGAGCTGGCTGCCTATTTTGTCGATGCCGCGGCGCCGCTGGCGTGGCCGCTCCAGTTTGCCGGCAGCGATTATCAGCTACGGGTGTGGCGGGCGTTGCGGGCCATTCCGGCGGGGAAGGTCAAAACCTATGGCCAGCTGGCGGCGGAGATCGGCGGCTGTGCCCAGGCGGTGGGCAATGCCTGTCGGCAAAATCCGATTCCCATCTATATTCCCTGTCACCGGGTGGTGGCGCGCGGAGGGATTGGCGGCTTTGCCGGCAAGACCGCCGGCCAGCCGATCCGGCTCAAGCGCTGGTTGCTGCAACACGAGGGTGTGGTGCTCACCGCATGAGTGATCCGGCACAACAGCAGGCCCTGATCGAGCAGTTTCTCGATGCCCTGTGGATGGAGCGGGGGCTGCGCGAAAATACACTGGCGGCCTACCGTTCCGATCTGGGGCAATTCGGTCAGTGGCTGGCGCAGCAGGGTCGCGATTCGCTGCTCAATGTGCATCGCGAACAGATTCAGGGCTATCTCGCCCAGCGCCTCGAGGACAAACGCAGTCCGCGCAGTACCGCCCGGCTGTTGTCCTGCCTGCGCCGCTTCTATGCCTGGTTGCGGCGCGAGCAGCGTATCGACGAGGATCCCACGGCCCTGATCGAGGCACCCCGCCTGGGGCGGCCGCTGCCGAAAAGTCTCAGCGAAGCGGACGTCGACGCCCTGTTGCAGGCGCCGGATACCGCCACCGCCAAGGGGTTGCGGGATCGCTGCATGCTCGAGGTGTTGTACGCCACCGGCCTGCGGGTCTCGGAGCTGGTCAATCTGCAGCTGGGGCAGCTCAATCTGCAGCAGGGGGTGGTGCGGATCACCGGCAAGGGCGACAAGGAGCGTCTGGTGCCGCTGGGCGAGGAGGCGCTGGGCTGGTTGCAGCGCTACTTGCAGGACGGGCGGCCCGCCATGCTCGACGGTCAGCTGAGCGGCGCGCTGTTTATCAGCAACCGCCGCCACGCCATGACCCGTCAGACCTTCTGGTACCTGATCAAGGATTACGCGCGCCGGGCCGGGATCGACAAGCCGCTCTCCCCGCACACCCTGCGCCACGCCTTCGCCACCCACCTGCTCAACCACGGCGCCGATCTGCGCGTGGTACAGATGCTGCTCGGCCACAGCGATCTCTCCACCACCCAGATCTATACCCACATCGCCAAAGTCCGTTTACAGGAACTCCACGCTCAACATCATCCCAGGGGGTGAGAGTGACGAGTTCTGAGTTCTGAGTGCTGAGTGCTGAGTTCCGGGTGGCGCAGGTCACGCTGGCGATAGCCTGCGTGACACCCGGCTACGAAGATATTCGACTCTCGCAAAGGCGCCGAGCCGCTGAAGATTTAAAGAGGATATTTCTCTGCGTCTTGGCGTCTTTGCGAGAGACAACCTCCACCCTGCCGAGCGGAGAATGCCAGGTAGCGATGCGCGCAACCTGGCCTACACTGCTTCGCACTCAGCACTCAGCACTCAGCACTCAGCACTCAGCACTCAGCACTGATTTTTGTGGAACTTCTCCCCGTTTTGGCTATCAGATAACCCACACCCGGGCGTGAATCGGATATAATCCCACGCGTTATACACACTAACCCTTGGTTGTCACTCTTATGCAGAAATTTTCCCGTGTTGTTGTTATCGCCGCCCTGCTGGGGCTGTTCTCCCATGCCGGTGCCGATGAGCTTGAGCAGGCGCGCAAGGCAATCATGGAACGTTTCGACGATGTCAAAGCCGAGAATGTCGCGCCGTCACCCGTCGAAGGAATGTACCGGGTCACGATTCCTCCGCAGGTGTTTTACATGTCCTCCGATGGGCGGTATGTGGTGGACGGCGAAGTCATCGACCTCGACAACCAGCGTAACCTGACCCGCGAGTACCGTCAGCAGTCGGTGGCCGAGTCCATTGAGGCACTGGGCGAGGAGTCGATGATTGTTTTCGGTCCGGATGACGCCGAACATACCGTGACCGTGTTTACCGATATCGACTGCGGTTACTGCCGCAAGCTGCATGAAGTGGTCGATGATTACAACGAGCGGGGTATCCGGATCCGCTACCTGGCCTATCCCCGCGCCGGTCTCGAATCCCGCTCCTATCAAAAGGCCGTTTCCGCCTGGTGCGCCGACGATCAAAAAGCGGCTTTGACCAAAGCCAAGCAGGGCGAGGCGATTCCGAACAAGAGCTGTGACGCGCCCGTCACCCGTCATTTTGAGCTGGGGCAGAAGATCGGTGTCTCCGGTACCCCGGCACTGGTGCTCGAATCCGGGCAGATCGTCCCCGGCTTCGTCCCCCCCAAACGCCTCGCCGCAATTCTCAATGGCAAGGCACCGAACTGAAAAGATCCAACGCAGAGGCGCAAAGAACGCTAAGAAAATAATTATGAATGTTGAATTTTAAATTCTGGGTTTCAGAACTGGGTTCCATTCAAAATTGAACATTTAAAATTCAAAATTATTACTTTCTCCGCGTTCTTTGCACCCAAACGACGGGCATAAACGCCTTTGCGTCCTCCGCGTTAATTACACCAAACTGACTAGTTGAGTGCCTGTGCCAGCAGGCGGCGGTATTTGCTGACCAGTTCGCCCTGGTTGCCGAGCAGTTCGAACATTCTTAACAGTCCCTTGCGTCCGGCGTCGTCGTTGTAGGTGCGATCGCGTTTGACGATCTCGAGCAGCTGTTGCATCGCTTCGTCGTGACGGCCTTCGGCGGCGTAGCGGGCGCTGAGTTGATAGCGGGCTTCGCTGTCTTTGGGATCGGTTTCGATGCGTTTTTCCAGTGTCGGGATATCGTCCGAGTCGGCCAGGGTTTCGGCCAGTTCCAGTTTGGAATAGAGCGCCGAGACTTCCGGGCTCATCTGGACATCGACGGAGAGGCTGTCGAGTAACTGGCGGGCGTCGTCGTAGCGTTCTTCCTGGATCAGGATCTCGGCGAAGCGCACCCGATTTTGCATGTTCTCTTTATCATCGAGAATGATCTGCTGCATCTGTTGCAGCGCCTGTTCCGTCTCGCCTGCTTCATAGCGATCGATGGCCTGCTGCATGGGCGTGTCCGGCTTGCCTTCTATGTGTTTGTCGAGCAGGGCGCGGATCTCGCCTTCGGGCTGGGCACCGGTGAACTCGTCGACGATCTGGCCGTTTTTGACCAGCTTGACCGTGGGCACGCTGCGCACGCCGAAGTGGGCGGCCAGTTCCTGTTGCTGATCGATCTCCACCTTGGCCAGCATGAACTGCCCCTGATACGCCTCGGCCAGTTTTTCCAGCACCGGCATCAGGCTCTGGCAGGGGCCGCACCAGGTGGCCCAGAAATCCACCAGCACCGGCACCTGATGGGAGGCATCGATCACCTGTGCTTGAAAAGTCTGGGCGCTGACATCGAAACTGTACTGCGATTGGCTCATGGTCTGTCCTGTCGGTTGCTGAACGGAGAAGGATGAAAACGTCCCCGGACGGGCGGGACGTGTGGCGAATTATACCTGCATTGGCCACAGTTGCGCAGCGACGGTAAACAGCAGGCTGATTCGAAGTTCATGATGGGGCCACAGCTGGCGAATGCCTTCGGCGTAGAGCCGCATCTGGTCTTCATAGCCGGCGGCCACGGCCGCGGGATTGTCGAGCGCGGCGCGATGGGTCTTGTAATCGATCAGATGAATCCGGCCGGGCTCGATTAACAGCCGGTCGATAATGCCGTTGACGGTTCGTTCCCCCTGGCGATAGAGCAGCGGCAGTTCGTTGCGGCACTGCACCTCGGTGGCGGGCTGAAAAACCTCGGCCAGTTGCGGGGCCGAAAAGGCGGCCAGCGCCTCGTCCCACCACTCGGCCAGTTGCGCGGCGCCGGCCTCGCCGGCCAGCCGTTGCAGCGCGGTCTCCCGCGGCAGTGCCGGGTCCTGGCAGAGCCACTCTAGGCAGCGGTGGATGACAATACCCCGCGTGCGCCCGTCTTCATCCTCGACACCGCCGCCGTTCTCCGCCCCCTGCTGGCTGGGCGCCAGCGCCGCGTCGCCGGCGCCGAGGGGCAGCGGCCGGCGTAGGCGCGGATCCGGTTCGGGGACGACCTCGGCCTCGGCGGCGGGCGTCGGCGCCGGTGTCGGCGGGGGTTCGTTGCGGGTGACCAGGGTCCGGACGGTCTCGATCTGATCGGGCTGCAAGTCAAAGGCGCCGGCGATCTGCTGATACCAGCTGGTGGTTTCGTCCCGTTTGGGCAGGCTGCCGGAAATATACAGTCGCTGGCGGGCGCGGGTGAGCGCCACATATAAAAGGTTGGCCTCCTCGCGGCGGGCGGCACTTTCGGCCCGCTCGATCACCGCCTCGCTGAGCGGGTCCTGCCAGCCCTTGCCGGGGCGCAGCAGGAAATGGGCCGGGCGGGGGGCGTTGGCCGGCCATTCCACCAGCGCCTCGTGAGCCTTGCCGCGCGGCTCGGCGCGGGCGCTGTCGATCACAAAGACCACCGGCGCCTCCAGTCCCTTGGCGCCGTGAATGGTCATGATGCGCACCCGCGCCTGCCGGCCGGCGTCGGCCGGCTCGTCGGGGGCATCGTCGTCGTTCTGACGCAACTCCCGCAGCCACTGGGCGAAGGTCATCAGGCTCGGATAGCGGCCGCTGTCCATCTCCAGTGCCAGCTCCTGAAAGCGCACCAGGTTGGCCATGACGCGCGGCACCAGGTGGGTGGGAAACGCGGCCCGATAGCGGGCCAGCACATTGGCCTCGCTGTAGATGCGATCCAGCAGATCGTGCACCGGTATGCGTCCGGCCAGGGTGCGCCAGCGGGCCAGGTGATCGTGGGCGCGGCGCAGCGGGGCCTCGGGGGGCTGATCGGCGACCTGCAGCGCCAGCCGCTCGAACCAGTTCCCCGGTGCCTCGCCGGCCAGTTGCATCAGATCCCGGTCGTCGACGGCGAACAGCGGCGAGCGCAGGATGCCGGCCAGTGCCAGGTTGTCGAAGGGCATGCTCAGCCAGTTGAGCAGGTTGAGCATGTCCTGCACCTCGATGCTCTCCAGCAGGGTACCGCGATTGCCGCTCAGATAGGGAATGCCCGCCTCGCGCAGCGCCTGTTCGTACTCGGGCAGGTGAGTGCGCGAGCGCACCAGCAGCAGAATGTCGTCGTAATCGATCGCCCGGGCCGGCGCGTCGGGGCTCGCCTGGACCGGCAGGCGGGTGTCGATCAGGTGGCGAATTTCCTCGGCGATCGTCTGTGCCTCCTGGCGGTGGCGGGTGTGGGTCGGCTCGGGGCGCGGCATCAACAATGGATTGCGCAGCGGCGTGTCGGCGCTTGCTTCGGTTTCAGCCTCGTCCTCCTGTTCTTTGGCCGGCGGCAGCAGAATCACCTCGCCCCACAGCGATTGATGACGGGTGTGGTGCTCGGGGAAGTCGGGGATCTGCTGGTGCAGGCGGGGATCGTCGCCGAACAACTGGTTAACGAAGTCCATAATCGCCGGGGCCGAGCGCCAGGAAGTATTGAGCGGATAACGCTGCGCGCCCAGACGACGCTCCAGCCACTCGGTGGCGGTGTCGAACAGCCGCGGTTCGGCGCGGCGAAAGCGGTAGATCGACTGTTTGGTATCCCCGACTAAAAAGACGCTGCGCTGGCGTTCGCTCTCCTGGGCCAGCTCTTCGAGCAAGGGCAACAACAGCTGCCACTGGGTCGGGTTGGTGTCCTGGAACTCGTCCACCAGCAGATGGGCGATGCGCTGATCGAGTTTGTACTGCACCCACAGCGCATTGTCGCCATCGTTGAGCAGTTGATAGGCCTTCCATTCCAGATCGGTGAAATCGAGCAGCCGCTGTTCGCGCTTGATGCGCTGGTAATGATCCAGCAAGGCGACGCCGGCCCGGTACCAGGCGCTGTTGACCCGGTAGTTGCGTTGCGCCGCCAGCTGTTGCTGAACACGCAACAACTCATCACATAACTGGTGATGCAACGCGATCAATTCCTCCGCACCGGCATCGCCCAGTTTTTTGCGCAGGGTCTGGTTGGCATCCCGTTTACGCGGGTTACCGTCCTGGGTGAGAAAGGTCTGCAATACCGCAACATAGCGGGCGCTTATATCCGCCTGTTCGTCCAGTGCGTCTTGCAGTTGTTGGATCGTTTTGTTGTTGGTGGGGTTCGGGTGGTTTGACAACAGTTCGATAAAGCGCGCCAGTCGCTGGCAACGCCCGGCATCAGCAAAAAAGTCGGCGATCGGATCCGTGTCGGGATCGATGTCCAGCTGGTCGCGCAACTGCCGGCAGGCCCAGTCGATCGGATCGGACTGGCCGGCGGTATAGACCCACCAGTCGCTGCGATGCCCGACGAACTGGCGCAGGGCGCCGAGGGTGTTGGACAGGCCCAGCTCGTCGAACAGTTGGCGCAGGGCAATAGCTTGCGGACTCTGCGGTTCGCGGGCGGCGTTGACCATCAACGCCTCGCGGGCCTCGTCGAGCAGTGCGGCGGTGCGCTCCAGCAGTTCAAAGCCGGGCGGGACATCTGCCTCCAGCGGGAAGCGGCGCAGCAGCTCCTGGCAAAAGGCGTGGAAGGTGGTGGCGCGTACGCTATAGGGCGTTTGCAACAGCCGTTGATAGAGTTGCCGGGCCTGCTGGCGCAGGGCCGGGCTCGGTTCCAGCTGCAGGGCCTGCAACTGATGATCCAGCGTGGCGTCGTCGCACAGCGCCAGTTGCTGTAACCGCTGCAGCAGGCGCTGCTGCATTTCGGCCGCCGCCTTGCGGGTGAAGGTGATGGCCAGGATCGCGTCCGGCTCGGCCCCCTCGAGCAACAGCCGCAGCAGGCGGCTGACCAGCAGATAGGTCTTGCCGCTGCCGGCCGAGGCCTGCACGGTGATGTTGCCCACCAGGGCAGGGGTCGCGGCGCCGCTCATAGCCGGCTCCTGTGCCGGGACACACTGGCCGGGTTGATCGGGCTTGTAATCGGGGATCGTCCAGCTAGACTTATTCGATGCACTGGCGGCGTGCGACATGTGCGCCCGCCGCCAAGCGGACGTCGCACAGGGAGACGTGTCGGGGGCAGGACAGCCCACTCAGGATGAACCGCAGGGATGACTGTGGCAGTGACACGGAGCAGTCGAGCGCGCCGGCGCAGGCCGGGGCGTAGACCGGAACTGCCCGGACAAGCAACGGGCCGGAGTGCCCGCAGGGAATTGAGCCGGGATGGCCGCCGGGGTGGATCAGCATCCGCATCGGTGGGTCGTCCCGTTTTTTTTATGTCTGCCAGACCGGTTTTCGACATAACAGTGCCATATCACAATAGTTGCAGGTGTCCGCATCCCCCCAGGCGGGCAGCCCCTGACCCGCCTCAATCTGGTTCACGAGGGTTTGCAGGCGTTCGCCGACCGCCTCGCCAAGCGGTTGCAATTCGTCCGCCGTCAGCGAACAGTTCAGTTTGAGCGGTTTGTCCGCTTTATCAAAATGCAGATAGGCCACTTCAAGCACCGGCTGTTCCGGAGCCTGTTGCTGTTGCAGCAGGGCATAGAAGGGCAGCTGGATCGCTTCGCCGCTGCGGACTTCCGCCGGTTTGGGCAGGCTGCGCCCCGTCTTGTAATCGAGGATCGCCTGCCCCTCATCGGCGCGATCGATCCGATCCAGCCGTCCCCGGATCGCCACCGCCCCCAGCTGACCCTCACAGCGTAGTTCGGTCTGGCTCACCCGCCAGCCGCCCTGGCGGCGGGCGATCTGCCAGTCGAGATAGCCGGGAATGAAGGCCCGCCAGCGGGCGAGCCAGGCCTGGTGCTCAAAATTGTCGGCCAGTACATCGGCGAATACCGCCTCGGAAATCGCCTCCAGCCGGGCGATGGCGGCGGCGCGGTTGGCCGGCTCGAACGGCGCGTCGAACGGTTCGGGCAGACCGGCGACCGGGGTATGCAGGGCCTGCAGGCAGCGATGCACCCGCTCGCCATAGTCGGCGCTGGACAGCGCCTCGCGGATCTCCTCCGGCGGTTTGAGCTGCAGGGCGCGCGCGGCGTAGTACTGATAGGGACAGTCCAGCAGCTGCTGATAATCGCTGGGCGAGAAGCCCGGCGGCAGCAGGCCGGCCTCCAGCACCGGCACCGGCTGGACACTCGGTGACGGCAGGGGTACGGCCGGTTCGTGCGCTACCTGAAAGGCCTCGGCGGCATTGGCCTGCGCGGCCAGGGGGGTGGCCAGCAGTGACTGATCGGGCCAGGCTTGCTGGTGCAGGGTCAGCAGATGTTCCAGCCAGTGGCTGATGACCACCGGTTCGCCGTCCTGTTCGGCGCGGGCGGTGACGAGTACCGCCGGCGCGGCTTCCAGCAGGCGACGGATGTGATAGAAGCGCTCGGCGTAATGGGTCTCGCGCTGCGGCAGCCCCAGTTCGTGGCGCACCTGTTGATTGAAAAACGGGCTGATGGCCGGATGGCCGGGCAGCGATTCCTGTTCGGCGCCGGCCAGGATCAGGGCGTCGAATTGTTGCAGCTGGCTCTGGGCCAGCCCCAGCAGGCGCACCCGCTGCTGGGTGGGGCGGGGCCGAAAATGGGTGCGTTCCAGGTGTCGGCCCAGCCAGGTGCGAAACTCACCCCAGGCCAGTTCGAAGGCGCCGGCATCGACCCCGCCGGCGAGCTTCTCCAGCAGTTGCACTAGGCGGCTGCCGGCGGCGTCCTGTTCCAGCGCCCGGTCCATTTCCAGCCGCTGCAGGCTCTGTTGCAGGGCGGCGATCCAGCGGGCGGCCGGATGGCGGCCCCGGCGCAGGGCCAGCAGCGGCGCGGCGGCGGCCTCCAGCCGATCGAACAGATCCAGTAACGGGGTGATGTCCGCCTGGTTGGCCAGCCGTTTACGCCGGTCGTGGGCGTGGGCGCGATAGCGGTTGAGATTGCGGGCGATGTTTTCGTGGCGAATGAGGTCCTGCTCCAGGCGCCAGGTGGCCAGCCGGTGCTGCTCGGCATCGGCATCGGCGAAGACGAACGGCGATTTGAGCAGATCCAGCAGCGGCAGATGGGCAAAGTCTTCTTCCAGACACTCCAGCCAGCGCTCCAGGGCCGCCGCGGCACTGGTGGTGGAGAGCGCCCAGCCGGCGGCGTCGGCCAGCTGAATCCCGGCGCGCTCCAGCAGGGCGCGCACCCGCCGGGCCAGACGCCGGTTTTCGGTGATGATGGCGATCCGGGTCTTGCCCGCCAGCAGCCACTGGCGCACCTGCAGATCGATGGCCCGCGCCTCGTGTTCGGCATTGTCGGCCAAAAGTACCGCCAGCCGTTCCCGCGCCGGGCTCTCCGGGGCCGCCTCGGCCAGTTGCCGGGCGCTCTCCCGCAGGGGCGGATCGTTCTGGTCGAAGACGCTCTCCAGCAGCCGGACATAGGCGGTCGTGGGCGGGGGCGTGGCGGGCAGGGCGAGCCGTTGGGCCAGGGGTTGCAGATGCTGATCGGGATAACCGGTGGGCGCTGTCGCGATCTGGCCCTGTAGATAGAGGTGCAGCTGTTCGCGCTGCAACAGGCTCTGCAGCCACTGCTGCTCCGCCGGGGCCGGCGGGCGGGCGATGGCGAGCCACAGCTGATGCTGCGTGTCGAGGTGCTCCAGGCTGTGGCGCAGGGCCAGCAGGTGGGCGGAGTCGGCGTCGGTCAGGCCCTGGGCGCGCAGCTGCTCGTGCCAGGCGTGCCACAGGGTGTGAACAATGGTGGCCTCGCGGCCGAGGGTCTGGCGCAGGCTGTCGCGCACCCCGTAGGCGTTCTGCAGCCGGTCGATGAAACTGTCGCAATCGGCCGGCAGGCCGATCTCGCCCAGAGTCAGGGCCTGGAACAGTTCCAGCAGTTCGCTGGCCAGCAGCCAGGGACTGGCCTGGTTGAACAGGTGTTGATAGGGGCGCAGCGCCTCGACCAGCAGCAGTTCGGCGCTGACCGCGGAACAGACCCGGACGGTATCGGGCACAAACGATTGCACCCAGTCGCGCAGCGGGCGGATATCCAGTCCCACCAGCCCGCCGAAGCCCTGTTCGGTCGCGGCGTCCAGTAATTGTCGACGCAGCGGACCGCTGACCTGGGGATCGTCGACCAGCAGCGTGACCCCGGTGAGATCCGGCAGCTGTTCACGGTGGTGGCGGATCAGATCCCGGGCGAGTTGTTGCAGGGGATCGGCGTGGTAGGGGAGGACCACCACGCGGTCATGCAGGCTGTCTGGCGTCATGGGAACTGGCCCGGACGCGGAAATGGTTCAGCGTTCCAGGTACTGAAGTTTGTCCGGTACGCCGTCCCACTCCTTGGCATCGGGCGGGGGATCTTTGATTTCCATGATCACCGGCCATTCCCGGGACAGCTCGGCATTGAGTTCAATGAAGTTTTCCATCCCGGCGGGCACATCGTCCTCGGCGAAAATCGCTTCGGCCGGGCACTCCGGTTCGCACAGGGTGCAGTCGATGCACTCTTCGGGATCGATCGCCAGAAAGTTGGGACCTTCGTGAAAGCAGTCGACAGGACACACCTCAACGCAGTCGGTGTACTTGCATTTGATACAGTTGTCGGTGACCACGTAAGTCATGTGCATGCTCCTTAATCTGTTCAGCAAGGTCGAACCCGGGTTCCGTTCCAGGATATCGGTTCGACGGGCAATTCAATAAGAGTATGGTAGCGTGAAACGCGGGCGAGGTGCGAGCCCGGGCTTACGGGCCGAGTAACTTTTTCAGCTGGTAGATCTGTTCCAGCGCCTGGCGGGGTGACAGCTCGTCCGCGTCCAGCTGGCGCAGGGTGGACAGGACGGGATGCTCGTCGGGTTCCGGGGTGGTCGGTGGCGGGACGGAAACATGCTCGCCCTGTTCCAGTTGTTGCAGCTTGGCCTGCGCCTGTTCGAGCACCGCGCGCGGCACGCCGGCCAGGGCGGCCACATGCAGGCCGTAACTGCGACTGGCCGGACCGGGTTTGACCTGGTGCAAAAAAACGATCTGCTCGCCGTGTTCGCGGGCGTCCAGATGCACGTTGCGACAGTGCGGCAGCAGCTCCGGCAGCCGGGTCATCTCGAAATAGTGGGTGGCGAACAGGGTATAGGCCTGGATCCGGGTCAGCAGATCCCGGGCGCTGGCCCAGGCCAGGGCCAGTCCGTCGAAGGTGCTGGTGCCGCGGCCGATCTCGTCCATTAATACCAGGCTGTGCCGGGTGGCGTGATGCAGGATGTTGGCGGTTTCGGTCATCTCCACCATAAAGGTGGAGCGTCCCCCGGCGAGATCGTCGGCGGCGCCGATGCGGGTGAATATGCGATCCACCGGCCCGATCCGCGCCGATTCGGCCGGCACATAACTGCCGATATGGGCGAGCAGGGTGATCAGCGCGATCTGACGCATATAGGTGGATTTGCCGCCCATGTTGGGGCCGGTGATGATCAGCATGCGGGTCGTCTCATCCAGCTCGAGATCATTGGGGGTGAACGGGGTCGACTGCACCTGTTCGATGACCGGGTGGCGGCCGGCGCTGATCTGCAGCCCCTCGTCGGGTACCAGTTGCGGGCAGCGCAGATTCAGTGCCGCCGCGCGCTCGGCCAGGTTGCCCAGCGCATCCAGTTGGGCCAGGGCGGCGGCGCACGCCTGCAGATCCCGATGCTCGGTGTTGAGCCGATCCAGCAGTTGATCGTACAGCGCCTTTTCCCGGGCCAGGGCCCGTTCGTTGGCGCTCAATACCTTGTCTTCGAGCGCTTTGAGCTCCGGGGTGATATAGCGCTCGGCGGCCTTCAGGGTCTGGCGGCGTTGGTAATGGGCGGGTACCGATTCGGCCCGGGCGCGGCTGATCTCGATGTAATAACCGTGAACCCGGTTGTAGCCGACCTTGAGCGTGGGGATGCCTGACTGGTCCCGCTCGCGCTGCTCCAGCTCGGCCAGCACATCGCCAACGTTGTGCTGCAGATCGCGCAGCTCATCCAGCTCGCTGTCATAGCCTTCGGCGATCACCCCGCCGTCACGGATCAGCAGCGGTGGTTGTTCCACCAGCGCCTGCTCGAGCAGGGCGACGATCTGCGGAAACGGCCGGGCCTGTTCGGCCAGCTCGTCGAGCAGCGGATTGTCGCTCGCCAGCTCGCCCAGCTGCCGCTGCAGCTCGGGCAGCACCGCCAGCGCCACGCTCAACTGGCGCAGATCCCGCGGCCGGGCCGACTTCAGAGCCACCCGGGTCAGAATCCGTTCGATATCGCCGACCTGATTGAGCAGTTCGCGCAGCGGGGCATAACGCTCGTCTTCCAGCCATAAGCCGATCAGTGCCTGGCGCTGGCGCAGCCGGGCCTGAGCCCGCAATGGCCGATTGATCCAGCGGCGCAGCAGGCGGCTGCCCATCGGGGTGACGCAACGGTCCATGATCCCCGCCAGGGTGTGGGCGTGCTGGCCGGCCAGATTCTGTTCCAGCTCCAGATTCTGGCGGGTAGCGGCATCCAGCAGCAGGCTCTGTTCCCGCTGTTCGCTGATCAGGCCGTGCAGATGGGGCAGCACGCCGCACTGGGTCTCCTGCACATAACGCAACAGCGCGCCGGCGGCGGCGATCGCCAGCGGCCAGTCATCGCAGCCGAAACCGGCCAGGTGCCGGGTCTGAAACTGCTCGCACAACAGGCGATAGGCGCTGTCGTGATCGAAGAACCAGGGTGGACGGGGTTTGATGGCCAGCACCCGGGAATCGAGCGGGTCGCTGTTAAAGCTCTCCTCGACCAGCAGCTCGGCCGGTTGCAGACGTACCAGCTCCGAGTGCAACGCCTCGTTGCCTTGCAGCTGCTGGACGCTGAAGCGGCCGCTGCTGAGATCAAGACAGGCCAGCCCATAGTGATCCTGGCGGGCATAGAGGGCGGCGACCAGGTTGTCGCGACGTTCTTCCAGCAGGGCCTCGTCGGTCAGGGTACCGGGGGTGACG
This sequence comes from Thiohalophilus thiocyanatoxydans, assembly GCF_004366735.1. Classification (GTDB taxonomy): domain Bacteria; phylum Pseudomonadota; class Gammaproteobacteria; order UBA6429; family Thiohalophilaceae; genus Thiohalophilus; species Thiohalophilus thiocyanatoxydans. The sequence goes on from NZ_SOQX01000002.1 coordinate 38,722, forward strand.
ATGCGTACCACTTCGCGCTTGACCGGTCCCTTGCTGGTGGCCGGATCGCCGATCTGTTCGCAGATGGCCACCGACTCGCCCTGGCGCACCAGTCGGGCGAGATAACTCTCCACCGCGTGATAGGGCACCCCGGCCATCGGAATCGGCTGGCCCGCCGACTGGCCGCGCTGAGTGAGGGTGATGTCGAGCAGACGAGCCGCGCGTTTGGCGTCGTCGTAGAACAGCTCGTAAAAATCGCCCATGCGATAAAACAGCAGAATATCCGGATAGCTCGCCTTGAGCTGCAGATACTGCTGCATCATCGGCGTGTGCCGGGAAGTGGGTGCGGTGCTCGACATGGGCTGTGAGTTTATCGACTTTGCTGCGTTCGGGAAACTGCCCGGCGTTTTCGAGGCCCTGGAAATCAACGCGGAGATCGCGGAGTCGCAGAGACGCGGAGAATTTATTAAATGGTTTTTTGGAGCAAGGAAGGCATGGCGCCGGGCATACAGGATAAAGTTGAAAAAGCCTTTATTGATTTTTCCTCGTCACTCGTCCCTCGTACCTCGTCACTGAATCGGCTTGCGCCGATTCGACAGCTGCCATACAGTTTCTCCCATAATAAGAACGTCGGTGAACCGGCGTAATCGATGGAGGAGAGACCGGAATGCCAAGGGATTATGACGAAAAGCGCGATTTCATTCGGGTGGAGGTGGATTGTGATATCCGCTTCAAGCCGCAAGGAAGCGAGCAGGAGGCGATCGGGCGGCTGGCCAATCTCAGTGGACGGGGACTGATGTTTATTGCCGCCAACGAGATACCGGTGGATACGCAGGTCGAGATTTATGTCGAATCGGACCCGCAGATCAATGCGCCGCTGCATGCCGTGGTGCGGGTGGTGCGCATGGCCAAACAGCGTCGCGGGGACGGTTATGAGATCGGCGCCATTATTACCAGTGTTCTGGATGAAGAATGAGCCGGCCGACAGGCTGCCCGGGTGCGGCCGATGAGTCGGGTGCCGGGCGACGAGGTCCTGCTGGCACTGGCGCACCGGATCGGTGAGCGGCTGGGGGACGCCCATCTGCAACTGGCCACGGCCGAATCCTGTACCGGCGGCTGGGTTGCCAAGCTGCTGACCGATGTGCCGGGTTGTTCCGCCTGGTTCGAGCGCGGTTTTGTCACCTATACCAATCAGTCCAAACAGGATCTGCTGGGCGTCCCGGCCGACGTGTTGGACGAACACGGTGCGGTGAGCGAGGCGACGGTGCGTGCCATGGCCGAAGGGGCGCTGCATCACAGCAAGGCCAGCCTGACGCTGTCGGTCAGCGGTATTGCCGGGCCCGGCGGCGGTCGCCCCGACAAGCCGGTGGGGCTGATCTGGTTCGGCTGGGCGCAACAGGCTGCGCCGGGCAAACCGGACGTGCGCAGTGAGTCCCGGCAGTTCAACGGCAATCGGGACGCGGTCCGCCGCCAGGCGGTGGCCCGGGCGCTGGAAGGCGTGCTCGAATTGACCGGTGGCTGAGGCCCGCCAACGGTTGTTCCTGGCCCTCTGGCCGCCACCGGAGCTGGCCACGCGGTTGCATCGGGTGGCGACGCAGCAGTTCGCTGATCAGCATGCCCGTTGCCTGACGGCAGCACAGATCCATCTGACACTCTTTTATCTGGGCCCGTCCGACACCGAGCAGCGCCGCTGTGCCGAGAAGGTTGCCACCACGCTCGAGACGCCGCCCTTTACCCTGGCCCTCTCCCGCCTGGGCCACTGGCCCCGTCCCCGGGTCGGCTGGATTGCCCCCGAGGAGTCCCCACTGGGGTTGATCACCCTGGTGAGCCGGTTGCAGCCGGGGTTGGGCGAATGCGGCTTTCGGATCGATTCGCGTCCCTGGCAGGCCCATCTGACCCTGGTGCGCAAGCTGCGTCGGCCGCCGCTGAGTGAAGCGATTGAACAACCGCTACTGTGGCCGGTCAGCGAGTTCGTACTGGTCGAATCCCGGACCCGGCCGACCGGGGTCGAATATCGGATCCTGCAACGCTGGCCGCTGAACGATCAGGACCTTCGGGAAAACCACCGGCTGTGCTGAAGCCACCGGAGCCACTGAAAAAGCCTGTGACATATGCAGGTTATTCCGTGGCTTCGGTGTTTTCGGTCGCGGCGTTGTAAAGACCGGCAGGCGGTGTTCGGGCGACCTCGGGCCGGGGCAAATCGAGGCTAGGCCATCGTCGGGATTGTGTGAAATAATGGCGTCGGGTTACGAGTGGGCGTGGGACCAGGGATAGGGTTTCATTCGACAAGTTATGGGAGAAACATCATGGATGCAGACAAGAAAAAGGCACTCAGCGCCGCACTGAGCCAGATCGAAAAACAGTTCGGCAAGGGGTCGGTCATGCGCATGGGCGACACCTCGGCGGTGCGCAATGTGGAGGCCATTTCCACCGGTTCGCTGGGGCTGGATATCGCCCTGGGCGTGGGCGGCCTGCCCAAGGGCCGGGTGGTGGAGATCTACGGTCCGGAATCCTCGGGCAAGACCACGCTGACTCTGCAGGTGATCGCCGAATGCCAGAAACACGGCGGCACGGCGGCCTTCGTGGATGCCGAGCATGCGCTGGATCCCCAGTATGCGGGGCGCCTGGGCGTGAACGTGGACGATCTGCTGGTTTCCCAGCCGGATACCGGCGAACAGGCCCTGGAGATCACCGACATGCTGGTACGCTCCAGTGCGGTGGACGTGGTGGTGGTCGACTCGGTGGCGGCACTGACCCCCAAGGCGGAAATCGAGGGCGATATGGGCGACACCCATGTCGGCCTGCAGGCACGACTGATGTCCCAGGCGCTGCGCAAACTGAGTGGCAATATCAAGCGCTCCAATACCCTGGTGATTTTCATTAACCAGATCCGGATGAAGATCGGCGTTATGTTCGGTAGCCCGGAAACCACCACCGGTGGTAACGCGCTCAAGTTCTATGCCTCCGTGCGCCTGGATATCCGGCGTATCGGTTCGATCAAAAAGGGTGACGAGGTCATCGGTAACGAGACCCGGGTCAAGGTGCTGAAGAACAAGGTGGCGCCGCCGTTCAAACAGGTGGAATTCGACCTGCTGTACAACGAAGGCATCTCCCGCGAGGGCGAGATCATCGATCTCGGGGTCAAGGAAGGGCTGGTGGATAAATCCGGCGCCTGGTACAGCTATAACGGTGAGCGCATCGGTCAGGGCAAGGATAACGTGCGCAACTTCCTCAAGGAGCATCCGCAGATGGCGCAGGATATCGAAGCCCAGATCCGCGACAAGCTGCTGCCCAAGCCGGCCGAAGGTAAGGCGGAAGCCGCGCCCGATGTGGAGGGCGACGCCGCGCTGGAAGAGGCCGAAACCGAACAAGCCTGATGGCGGTGACGCCGGTTCGGCTGTATGGCTAAAAGCGTCCGTGAAGCGGCGATGGATCTGTTGTCCCGCCGCGAACACAGTACCTGTGAGCTGCAGCAAAAGCTGGTGCGCAAGGGGTATGCCGAAGAGGAAGTCGCTTCGGCATTGCAGCGCCTTGCGGATGAAAACCTGTTGAGTGACGAACGGTTCGTGGAAGCGTTCGTCCATTCCCGGCAGACCCGGGGCTCCGGGCCGCGCAAGATCATTGCCGAACTGTCGCAAAAAGGTGTCAGCGAGACGCTGATCTCCCAATACCTGGATGAACGCAGCCCGGTCTGGATCGATCTGGCCAGGGAGGTGCGTGTCAGGAAATTCGGCGCTGCTTTACCCGAGGAGTACAGGGAAAAAGCCCGGCAGATGCGCTTTTTGCAGCAGCGCGGATTTACCACCGAGCAGATTCAAAACGTGGTACGGGATGATGACTGACATTTCAGGCAATTGATTTCAGTTGTTTGTTGCCATATATCTCTCGCAGAGACGCAGAGACGCAGAGCTCGCAGAGATTAATTTTGCTTTGCGGCTCTGCACCCACACAACGGGCATAAACGTCTTTGCGAGAGTCAACGATGTAGATACTTTGCCGATAACTGAACCGTTTGTTGATGCAGCGAGACTGGAAGACCCATGATGAACAGCAGTGCTGAATTACGTACAGCCTTTTTGGAATACTTTCGCGAGCGGGGCCACGAAGTCGTCGCCTCCAGCCCGCTGGTGCCGGCCAATGATCCGACCCTGCTGTTCACCAATGCCGGTATGGTGCAGTTCAAGGAGACCTTCCTCGGTCAGGAGTCGCGTCCCTACAAGCGGGCGGTCAGCTCCCAGCGCTGTGTGCGCGCCGGCGGCAAGCACAACGATCTGGAAAACGTCGGCTATACCGCCCGCCATCACACCTTTTTCGAGATGCTGGGCAACTTCAGCTTCGGTGATTATTTCAAGCGCGAGGCGATCGGGTATGCCTGGGAATTTTTGACCGACGTGTTGAAACTGCCGGCGGATAAGTTATGGGTGACCGTCTATCAGGACGACGAGGACGCGGCGAACATCTGGCTCAAGGAGATCGGTGTGGATGAACAACGCTTCACCCGTATCGGCGACAAGCCGGGCGGCAAGCGTTACGAGAGCGACAACTTCTGGTCCATGGGCGACACCGGCCCCTGCGGTCCCTGTACCGAGATTTTCTACGACCACGGTCCCGAAGTCCCCGGCGGTCCGCCCGGCACGCCCGACGAGGACGGCGATCGCTATATCGAGATCTGGAACCTGGTCTTCATGCAGTACGACCGGGACAAGAGCGGTACCCTCAATCCGCTGCCCAGTCCGTCGGTCGATACCGGCATGGGGCTGGAGCGTCTTGCTGCGGTCATGCAGGGCGTGCACAGCAATTACGAGATCGATCTGTTTCAGCGCCTGATCGACGCCGCGGCGAAAGTCACTGGCTGTCAAGACAGGCAGGATAACTCTCTCAAGGTGATCGCCGATCACATTCGCTCCTGCAGCTTTTTGATCGTTGACGGCGTGATGCCCTCCAACGAAGGCCGTGGTTATGTGCTGCGACGCATCATCCGCCGGGCGATTCGCCACGGCCACAAGCTGGGGGCGCCGCAGGGTTTTTTCCATCAGCTGGTGGAGTCGCTGGCCAGGGAGATGGGCGAGGCCTATCCCGAGCTGGTCAAACAGCAGACGATGGTGGAGAAGATTCTCAAGCAGGAAGAGGCGCGCTTTGCCGAAACCCTGGAACAGGGCATGCAGATCCTGGATCAGGCGATCGCCGGGCTGCCCGACAAGACGATCCCCGGCGAGACCATTTTCAAGCTCTACGACACCTTCGGCTTCCCGGTGGATCTGACCAATGACATCGCCCGCGAGCGCGGTCTGCAACTGGATATGGCCGGTTTCGATAAGGCGATGGCCGCCCAGCGCGAACGGGCCCGTTCCGCCAGTCAGTTCGACGTCGACTACGGCGAGGCCGTGCAGGTGGAAGGCGAGACCGAGTTTACCGGCTACGCGCAGCTGGCCGGCCCGGCTACGGTCGAGGCGATTTATCAAAACGGCCAGCCGGTGGACGAACTGGGCCAGGGCGAGGCCGGGATGCTGGTGCTGGATCGCACGCCGTTTTACGCCGAGGGCGGTGGCCAGGTGGGCGATCGTGGCCGGCTGCAGTCGGACGGGGGTAAATTCACGGTCGAGGACACCCGCAAACAGGGCGGCAAGGTGTTCCTGCACTTCGGCAAGGTGACCGAGGGCGCGATTAAAACCGGCGAACAGGTCGAGGCGAGCGTGGATGCCGAGCGCCGTCAGGCCACGGCCTATAACCATTCGGCCACTCATCTGCTGCATGCCGCGCTGCGCCAGGTGCTGGGCGAGCATGTCACCCAGAAGGGCTCGCTGGTGGACGCCGAGCGCCTGCGTTTCGACTTTGCCCATTTCGAGCCGATCAGTCGCGAACAGCTGCAGCAGATCGAGGCGCTGGTCAACGAACACATCCGCCGCAACCATCCGGTCGAGACCCGGGTCATGACCCCTGATGCGGCCCTGGCCGCCGGCGCATTGGCCCTGTTTGGCGAGAAATACGGGGAAGAAGTCCGGGTACTGCGCATGGGCGAGTTTTCCATGGAGCTGTGCGGCGGCACCCATGTGGCGCGCACCGGCGATATCGGCCTGTTCAAGATCGTCAGCGAGGGCGGCGTGGCCGCCGGGGTACGGCGTATCGAGGCGATGACCGGTCAGCGGGCCCTGCAGTGGGTGGAAGAGAACGAAGCGCAGCTGGATGAAATCGCTGCCCAGTTCAAGGGCGCCCGCGAGCAACTGGCCGAGCGGGTACACCAGACGCTGGAACAGAACCGTCAGCTGGAAAAAGAGGTGGAGCGGCTCAAGACCAAACTGGCCAGCAACCAGGGTGCTGATCTTGCCGCCCAGGCCCGGGAGATCGACGGGCTCCAGGTGCTGGCGGCCCGGCTCGACGGCGCCGATCCCAAATCGCTGCGCGACACCGTGGATCAGCTCAAGAACAAACTCGGTTCGGCGGCCGTGGTGCTGGCCACCGTCAGCGACGGCAAGGTGGCGCTGGTTGCCGGCGTGAGCAAGGACAATACCGATAAACTCAAAGCCGGCGAACTGGTGAATATGGTCGCGCAACAGGTTGGCGGCAAGGGCGGCGGCCGTCCCGACATGGCCCAGGCCGGCGGCAGTCAGCCCGAAGGACTGGATGCCGCCCTGGCCAGTGTCCCGGACTGGGTTCGCTCCCAGCTGGCCGGCTGAAGGCGCCTGGCCCCGGGGGGCGGTCGGGTCGCACCTGGCCGGTTTTTTTATTTTTCTGTCCGATGGCGGGTTGATCGAGGCCTTTTTCCTGTCTCCGGCGGGGATGCGCCTTTCAATCTTTTGTCAACTAGTGTTTAATTTGCGCCCTTTGGGCACCGTGTAAAGGTTTTAATGGCTCTTATTGTTCAAAAATACGGCGGTACGTCGGTTGGTACGGTTGAGAAAATCGAGAATGTCGCCGACAAGGTGATCGCCAGTCGTCAGGCCGGCCACGACGTGGTGGTGGTCGTTTCCGCCATGAGCGGCGAGACCAACCGGTTGATCGAGCTGGCCAGCCAGGTGAGTGACCAGCCCGATCCGAGGGAGTACGATGTGCTGGTCTCCACCGGTGAACAGGTGACCATTGCCCTGCTGAGTATGGCCCTCAATGCCCGTGGCTATCCGGCCCGCTCCTACACCGGCTCGCAGGTGCATATTCTGACCGACAGCGCGCATACCAAGGCGCGGATCCTGGATATCGATGAAAGCCGCATGCGCACCGATCTGGATCAGGGCCGGGTCGTGGTGGTGGCAGGCTTTCAGGGACGGGATGAGGAGAACAATATCACCACCCTCGGTCGCGGGGGTTCCGATACCACCGCGGTGGCGCTGGCGGCGGCCCTGAAGGCCGACGAATGCCAGATCTATACCGACGTGGATGGTGTTTACACCACTGATCCCCGCGTCGTCGCTGATGCCCGGCGCCTGCAGCGTATCACCTTCGAGGAGATGCTGGAGATGGCCAGCCTGGGTTCGAAAGTCCTGCAGATCCGCGCGGTGGAATTTGCCGGCAAGTATAATGTCAATCTAAGAGTGCTTTCGTCCTTTGAAGAGGGCCCTGGCACACTGATCACTTACGAGGAACAAGCGGATATGGAACAACCTGTCATCTCCGGCATCGCCTTCAATCGCGATGAAGCCAAGCTGACGATTCTGGGCGTTCCGGATCAACCCGGTATGGCGTTCAGTATTCTGGGCCCGATTGGTGACGCCAATATTGAAGTCGATATGATCATCCAGAACGTCGGCGCCGACGGCACCACCGATTTTACCTTTACCGTGCATCGCAACGATTATGATAAAACCCTGAAACTGCTACAGGACGTTGCGGGCAAGCTGGGCGCGCGTGAGGTTGCAGGTGACAAATCCATTGTTAAAATTTCACTGGTTGGTGTGGGGATGCGTTCCCACGCCGGTGTCGCCAGTCAGATGTTTGAAACCCTGGCCAGGGAAGGAATCAATATCATGATGATATCCACCTCGGAAATTAAAATCTCCGTCGTCATCGAGGAAAAGTATCTCGAGCTGGGTGTACGGGCACTGCATAGCGCTTTCCAGCTTGAGCAGGAAATGACTCTGTAAATCGGTCGGGGATCGTGAAATAACGATCTTTTACCGGTTTTGATTTTATTAAAGTTTAGTGATCAGTTGACGATATCCAACGGGAGCCTGCCCGCTATCAGGCCGACCGAAGGACAGAAATGACCGAATTATCCGAAAAGGAGTTAGATTAACATGCTGATTTTGACCAGACGGGTGGGTGAAACACTCATGATTGGCGACGAAGTGACCGTGACAGTCCTGGGTGTCAAGGGCAACCAGGTACGTATCGGCGTCAATGCGCCGAAGGATGTCTCCGTCCACCGTGAGGAGATCTACGAGCGGATCAAGAGCGAAGATGACGGCAGCACCCGGGAGTCCGGCAGCTGAGACTTTACCTCGGCCCCCGGCCCTAGTATCCTTTGCTCCCCCGGTAAAACGGGGTTCCGGAGAGATGGCCGAGTGGCTGAAGGCGCTCCCCTGCTAAGGGAGTATGGGGTTAATAGCTCCATCGAGGGTTCGAATCCCTCTCTCTCCGCCAATTTATAATTATAATCCTATAAAAAACAATAACTTAATATTGCATTCATACGCATAGTCCCCCATTTGGCCCCCTTTTGTAGCCGTAGCAGTTCCTTCGGGTTACTGTGATCATAGTTTTCTATAATTTCAAAAATATCTGGTTGCTGAGAACCAATCGTTATCCGCAAATCAAATCGCACTGATAGAAAGCCTCTAGCCTTGAGCTCTAGTGTTTAGAGGCCTGAGGCTATCTTCCTAAAATAGTGAATCAGGTGGAATCGGATGCCATGTAGCAAATGCGGTGAAAAAAACACCATTCGAGCACATTTAATTCCTCAAGTGTTTTGTAAAGAAGTGCAGACTGGGAAAAGCCATGCTACAGCGGTTAAGACAGATGGATCTTTTCATCCTACTCAATCAGGCACATTCGATAAAAACATACTATGTGCAACCTGCGATGGGGAGTTGGGTAGACTGGAAGAATATGCCGCTATTGTGTTTGCTAATATAAGAAAAGGCTCAATTAATAGAGGATTTGGCATAAAAGAATGTCACGGTATCGACAAAGATAAAATTTTAAGATTCTGTGCAGGAATTCTCTGGAAATACAGTATTACCTCTGAGGAATATGGAAAAATTGATCTTTACAGCTATCAAGATGAAATTAAGAAAATTGCATTCGGTGAAATAGAAATTCCCTCATGGTTTGATGTCGCTTTAGTGCGATTGCTGATCCATAAGCAAGATGATGAGGTTTTTGCATACCGAGCACCTTTGAATTTAAAGAAACAAAATGTCAGGTTGTATAATTTCATGCTGGGCGGCATGGTTTGTTTGGTTAAAGCCAATAAGAAAAAAATGAATTTTGGTGATGAGCTATCAAAAATTTTGTTAAACCAGGAAGGCGAATTGAGATATTTGCTGGCGCCAGCTGAGGTTTCCGAAGAGTATAGGCTATCTAAACAACTAGCTAATGAATCATCTAGATTGTCTGCGTTCTTGGATAAACAGGATACAACCATAAACCGATAACGATCTGCTAGTTTTCGAGGGAGATGGGGATGAGTTTTACATTTACAGATTACGCTGTAGAAGTTCTGGTGGATGCAGACAAGCCGCTAACCTATCAGGAAATATGGGAAATTGGTAAGAGTAAGGGTTTGGATCAACGGTTGAACACTACAGGTAAAACCCCATGGCAAACACTTGGTGCAAGATTGTTTGTGGAAGTAAGGGATAATCCTAGAACTGAATTTATTAAAATTGGAAGCAGACCCGCCAGATTTTTTCTTAAGTCAAGAGCTAGCCAGTTGCCAGATGACATAATAGAAAAAATCGAAGTATCAGAAAGAAAAGAAAAAGAGCCTAAATCTAAATATACCGAAAGAGATCTCCATCCGCTGGTTAGTTATTTTGCATATACGAACCCCACATTTAGTCGGGGGAAAAGCATACTTACCAAAACTATATTTCATGAGAAATCTAAGAAGCATGGATATAGTGAGTGGAGCCATCCGGATCTCGTGGGTTTTCATCTTCCCTTGGAAGACTGGAATCCCGATCTAATAGAGTTCAATCGTATATCAGATAACAATGCATTAAAGCTGTTCTCTTTTGAGCTAAAAAAATCGATAACTAAAGGTAATTACAGAGAAGCTTTTTTTCAGGCTGTTTCCAATTCGTCGTGGGCAAATGAAGGGTATCTGATTGCTGCAGAAATAAAACAAGATGATGAATTGCTCTCAGAGCTTGAGCGGTTATCTATGTCATTCGGTATTGGTGTGATTCACCTTGATCTTAATGATATTGATTCATCGGGAATTCTCTATCATGCCAAATATAGGCCTCAGTTGGATTGGGAAACGATGAATAAATTGTCTGAGCAAAATGATGACTTCAGGCAATTTATCAAGGATGTCAAGATTGATTATGATTCGAAACGAATACATAAGTCTGAATACGACGATGTGATTGAGGACCCTGAGTCTTATATAAATAAAATCAAAGGGGATGTTTGATTTGTAATGAAAATTGATGGCCTAGATGTTTGATGGAGCTAGAGAAACAGGTGGGTTCCGGCTAATACTTATAAAGTTTCAACTTATGTGATTACACTGTTTTGGTTGCTATTCTGACAGTATCACGCACACCGATTATTTTGGTGATGCCAAGGCCATCAAGCGGGTGCTGGATAAGCAGACCCGCCGCCTGGAGAAAGAGGATCTGACCATGAAGAAATCGAACACCTCGAAGCAGAAGCCCGAAAACACCTCGACGCAATTAAGCGACTCCGAGCTGAACAAGCTGGAGAAACAGGCGCTAGTGAACCTGTATCGGGCGAGGGATCGGCGCAAGAAGCTGAATGAGAAGTAGGCGAGACCTAAGGGTTATACGCAGACTATGAGCGAGAAACCAGCAATATACAAGAGCGCCAATGTCGTGCGGCTCAGTCAGAGCAGATGTCTCTCGACTTTCAGCCCGCCACCGCCGTACCTGCTGAACAAGCCCAGGCAAGAGACACCTTCGAGAACCATTATCGTGGAGTTCCCACAGGCGAAATCCGGGTCGGGGTCGACAGATTAACCACCCATAACGAAACGACAACACCGCAATCAAGGATATAAGCGATGCCCGATGAGAAGAAGCCGAACAAGGACTTACCGACTGAGAGCTTGCTGAAGCAGCGCGTATTTTCCTATCCAATGTCGATGCGGGACGAAAATACCGTCCCCATACCTCTGCTACCGCCCGAGCCCTCAAGCGAATTTCTGACGAGGTTCGACAAGAACTGGGATCCGATCCTGGCCATGTTCGCGAAGTACGAGGAAAGTACGGGCCGTTCACTTCCACTCACATCGGAGCAAAGGTCGTCGATGGAATCGATGGTCAAAAAGAACTCCACATAACCTGATGGGGCAGGAGTAGCTGGACGCTGACCTGCTCGACTCCCCCACGCAAACTGTTGTCGTCACCCAGGACGGCAAGCTGACTATCTTTTACCAGGTCTATTCCTACGACACCTCAAAAGCCTGTCGGAGAGCCTCGCCGCCAGGAAGGGTGATTCCTGTAAAATTTGTATATTATTTGCTCAGTTTTGCTAAGGCATAGGTGATAGCTGGGATGATAGCCATTGATAATTCAGGGAGTGTGCTGAGAGTAATTCCCAACACTGCCATTGCTGTTCAGGTCCGCGCGCGTACTGATCGCAAAACTTAATTTTCTCGCTCTCCAAACTTCTGAACACTACATTTCGATAGTCATCCCAGAATTACACTACATGGATATAGATAGATCTATAGATGTAGCAGTGTGTTCTGTGTGCCTGGGTAACTGTGTTTTTGTGCACTTATTCGCTATGTAGTATTTCCCTATGCGGTGAAATCGCTGGAAACCCAATCACTGCAAGGGTCTCAGAATGATGCTGTGCCCGGTATGTGTGCTGGGTCTCTGTGCCCGATTTGTGCCTAGATTGTGCCTAGATTGTGCCCAATTTGTGACTGAGTTGTGCCAGTTCACCTTCCTGTACACAGGTGAGGTTTGTGATTTTGTTATAACCAATCCCTTTCCTATCAATGCAATGTTTAATTTCCCCAGTGAAAACAAGTTTTCCTAGTTTGCTACGGAGTGATTTGTGGACACGACACCACCTGCCGGGTGGTTGGCCTACAGCTTCCATCCAGAATCGACGGAATTTTCCACGCTCTGGCGGATCGAACTGACCATGTATGCCTGCGGGGTAGGTGTTTCCCCGCCGGCTCTTGATGCTCACATTAAAAAATTTCACGGCCTGCAGCTGACCATCCAGGGTTTCGAATTCCAGAACAACACTGCCTGTTCTTGTCGTGCGATGGCCGATAAAGCGGAACAGGTGAGTAGTTTCGTTGGCACTGCTATTGGCTCCAGGAGGATGCTTTGGTGGACGCATTCCATCCGCTGAAGCATGGCTGGTTCCACCATACTCAGCCAACCATTCATCCGTGGTCTGATCTTCAGGCCTCTTTTTCGCAGCGGTCAGCATCAGTTACCTGCCTTATCCTCCGAATTCGAGCGGGTAAACGGCCTCACAGACCACAACGGGCAAATCTCGCTACTGCACACCCGGATCAATTCGACGACACTTTTCTGGGTCCTTGTGTCGTCTTTTTCGCCACCCATGCACATGTAGCAGTGCGCATCTACGGAAGCTCGCAGCGAGGTCGATTTCAGGCCTTTGGAAAGCGGATTCTGTGTCTTCATGCCACATCCCCTTTCCGGCTCTCTTCGACCCGGGCCTCGATCCACTCAGCGACGTCAGATTCAAGCCAGCCGACAGCCCTGCCGCCCAGTGAGATGGGTCTGGGGAACCGGCCCTCTGCAATGCGTAGATACAGAGTGCTGCGAGACAGGCCTGTGCGGGCGACTACGGTCGGAAGCCGAAGGATGGTCTTCATCGTCTAATACCTCCTCATGGGTTATCAAGAAGTCCATGGGCGAGGAGATTAGGGGAGGGGGAGAACGAATCGTAGGAACAGTAAAGGAACAGTTAATTCTGGACGGAGGGCTAGTTGAGCCTTTCCAGATTCTTCAGGGCATCCCAGCCAATTTCCGGCGTAATCGGATCGATGAACGGCAGGACCGCGATCATTTCCGCAGGGGGGACACAATAGTTTTTGCTCCGACCGGGTAGGTAAGTGCTTGAACGGGAAGGAAAGAGATCGCCGAACAATACCCGGTGCACTTCGGCATTCTCGATAGTTTCAGCCAGCCAGGTTTCTGCAGAGTTGACCAGTTCCAACAGGCCGATTTTCCTTGTGTTGTCTCTGACAAACAGATTGTGGATTTCCAGGGCCAGGTGGGCGACCGGGCGGGCCGGGGTCATGACCCGTTGTCTGAAGCTGGTGATAACCTGTTCTTTGTCACCAGTGCTTGAGTCGAAAGCCGGATAGGTCCGGGTATTTTGCCGGGCAGCTGTAAGCATGAGATCCCGAAGGGGAAGCTGGGTATTCGGGTCTTCGCTAGAGCTTAATTTTTGACCAAGCACCCACCCAGCGCGCATTCGGGAGTGAAAACGGCGTAGCCCATCGTTCAGAATCTGTTCAATGCGCTTGTTAGGCAGGTCGAGAAGGGATGAAATTCCGGGTGTAGCCCGGAGTTCCTTTCGTTCTGGGCTCCTCGGTTTGGTGCCAGTTTTGAACATCCGTGCGCTTATCGCATCAACAAATGATGAACGTTTGTCCTGCTCCTCCGGATAACAGAGAACCGAGAGGAGAATAGCTGCACCGACAGGGGCAAACCCGTCAAAAACCGGGGCCAGTACAAGCTCCTGATATGCCATATCCCGATCAATGCTGGCCATCTTCCAGGCATTGGACAGCCGCCGGTAAATCCCCAGACGGTCTTCTTGTTTTTCTGAGGGGGTAGTGGTCACGGGCTGGTATCGAGATTCAGGGTTTTCCCTGAGGCAAGCTCTGGTAAGCAGTAGAGATTAAAAGGTTGTCTATTTCTGTCTATCTGCATCCCATGTAGTATATCCACCATGTTTTGAAGTCCACAATGGTGGAAATTCAAGCAGTTATAGATGATTTATGTGAATGGTAGTGCTCCTTTTGATACCAGTACCCGAATCGAATCTTAATTGGCAATAAAAACAATAACTTATAGAGTTCCTCGCCGACATGTTTGAGCAAACCTTCAAAAATATCGATGACGTGCTGTGGAAAGAGGCCGGCTGCGCGACGGAGCTGGACTATACCGAGCAGACTTCCTGGATGCTGTTTCTCAAGTACCTGGATGACCTGGAGCAGGAGCGGGCCATGGAGGCCGAGCTGCGAGGCAAGTCCTACGATTTCATCATTGACGAGGACTACCGCTGGTCGAAGTGGGCGGCGCCGAAGAAGGCCGACGGCTCATTTGACCACGACAACGCCGAGACCGGCGAAGATCTCATCCTCTTCGTAAACACCAAGCTGTTTCCCTACCTGCAGGGCTTTCGCGAGCGCGCCTCCGGGCCGGATACCATCGAGTACAAGATCGGTGAGATCTTCGGCGAGATCCGTAACAAGTTCCAGAGTGGCTACAGCCTGCGTGAAGCGCTGGAGCTGATCGATAGCCTGAGCTTCCGCTCGCAGAAGGAAAAGCACGAGCTCTCACACCTGTACGAGGCCAAGATCCGCAACATGGGCAACGCCGGGCGTAACGGCGGCGAATACTACACCCCGCGCCCGCTGATCCGCGCGATGATAAAAGTCACCAAACCGAAGATCGGCGAGCGTATCTACGACGCGGCCGCCGGCTCGGCCGGCTTTATGTGCGAGGCTCACGACTACCTACGCTACGGGCCGGATGGTCCTGACGGTAACAAACCACCCAAGCTGTCCACAAAAGACCTGGAGACACTGCAGACCCGCACCTTCTACGCCAAGGAGAAGAAAAGCCTGCCCTATGTCATCGGGATCATGAATATGATCCTGCATGGCATCGAGACGCCCAACATCCAGCACACCAACAGCCTGACCGAGAACCTCAGCGACATCCAGGAAAAGGACCGCTTCGACGTGATCCTTGCCAATCCACCCTTCGGCGGCAAGGAGCGCAAGGAGATCCAGCAGAACTTCCCCATCAAGACCGGCGAGACGGCCTTTCTGTTCCTGCAACACTTCATCAAGTATCTCAAGGCCGGCGGCCGGGCGGCCATCGTTATCAAGAACACCTTTCTATCCAACTCCGACAACGCCTCCCGCGCCCTGCGCAAAGAGCTGCTGGAGAACTGCAACCTGCACACCATCCTCGACTGCCCCGGCGGGACGTTCCTTGGCGCTGGTGTAAAGACTGTAGTGCTGTTCTTCGAGAAAGGCGCGCCGACACAAAATATCTGGTACTACCACCTCGACCCTGGCCGCAGCCTGGGCAAAACCAATCCGCTCAACGACGACGACTTGAAGGAATTCGTCGAACTGCAGGCCAGCTTTGCCGACTCGGATGAATCCTGGACGGTAAATATTGAAGACATTGATCAGGAAACCTGGGATCTGTCGGTCAAGAACCCCAACAAGGCCGAGGAAGATCCCCTGCGCGATCCCGAGGTCATCATCAACGAGATCGAAACCCTAGACAGGGAGAGCGAGGAAATCCTGGAAGGGATACGGGGGATGTTATGACGTCAACTTGGAATACGAAACCTTTGAAAGAGGTCTCCGGCTTTCAAGGTGGATCACAGCCACCGAAATCGCAATTTGTATCTGTACCTCAGGAAGGATATGTGAGGCTTTTACAAATAAGAGATTTCAAGAGTGATGACAAAGCAGTTTATATTCCTGTCACGAAGAAAATTCGCACCTGTTCCGAAGATGATATTTTGATTGGAAGGTACGGCGCCTCCGTAGGCCAAATTCATAGAGGCAAGTCGGGTGCATATAATGTTGCACTTATTAAAACGATACCTGACGATGAAGTGATTGACAGAAACTATTTTTATTACTTTCTAAATTCCGCTCTTTTCCAACGGCCATTAATGAATATCGCCGCAAGATCAGCGCAAGCTGGATTCAGCAAAGAAGACATAGCTAACTTTCCGGTGCCTGTACCGCCGCTTCTCGAACAAAAACGCATCGTCGCCATTCTCGATGAGGCCTTCGCGGGGACTGAAGCGGCCATAGCCAATACCGAAAAGAACCTCGCCAATGCCCGTGAATTGTTTGACAGTTACCTGAATGCGATCTTCAGTCAAGATGCCAGAAAATGGCACAAAGATACCTTAGATAACGTTGTTGATGAAACATGCTCACTTTCTTATGGAATCGTTCAGCCAGGGAAAGAATTTCCAAATGGACTGCCCGTAGTTCGCCCAACCGATTTAACAAAAAAAGTCATTACGCTAGATAATTTAAAACATATCAATCCAGATCTAGCTAAGTCATATAAAAGGACTACGTTGATAGGAAATGATCTGCTTCTCTGTGTGCGAGGGAGCACGGGCGTTGTTTCTATTGCGGCTAGTGAGTTAGCGGGAGCGAATGTAACTAGAGGCATTGTTCCAATTCGATTTAATTCTTCTGTTCTCACTCAAGAATTCGGATATTACTTACTGAAGTCACCCAGTGTACAAGAACAGATTAAGGAGAAAACATATGGAGCTGCGTTAATGCAAATTAACATTCGCGACATGAAGAAATTAAAACTATCCATTCCGCCATTAAATAAACAAACAGACTTGTCGAGCATGCTGGATGACCTCAGTTTTGAGACGCGACGGCTTGAATCTATCTACCAACAGAAACTAACTGCTCTCGCCGAACTCAAACAGTCCCTGCTGCAAAAGGCCTTCACCGGCGAGCTGACAGCCGAGATGCACAAAGAGGCTGAAGAGGCGGTGGCATGAACGAAGCCGAGACCCGTGCCGAACTGATCGACCCGGCCCTGAAGGAGGCTGGCTGGGGCGTGGTGGACGGCAGCCGGGTACGGCGCGAGGTGATCGCGCCGGGGCGGCTGATCGGCGGCGGCCGGCGCGGCAAGCAGGACATTGCCGACTATGTGTTGATGTATCGCGGCCAGAAGCTCGCGGTGATCGAGGCCAAGAAACGCACCTCACCGGACACCGAAGGATTAGGCCAGGCCAAGCGCTATGCCGAACGCTTGCAGGCCCGCTTTGCCTTCTCCACCAACGGGGTCGGTATCTACCGGGTGGATATGCACACCGGCGAGGAAGGCTATGCGAAAGCCTTTCCGTCACCGGATGCGCTCTGGCATGAAGCCTTTGCCGAGCGGAATCTCTGGCGCGAACGCTTCGGTGCGGTGCCTTTCGAGGACAAGGGCGGCTTCTGGCAGGCACGCTACTATCAGCACAACGCCATCAACAAGGCTCTGGAGGCCATCGCCGAGGGGCGTGACCGCATTCTGCTGACCCTGGCCACCGGCACAGGCAAGACGGCCATCGCCTTTCAGATTGCCTGGAAGCTGTTCCATGCCCGCTGGAGCCTGGCGGCGCGGGCGAGTGGCGAGCCAGGACGCCAGCCGCGCATCCTGTTCTTGGCCGACCGCAACATCCTCGCCAACCAGGCCTTTAACGATTTCTCCGCCTTCCCCGATGACGCGCTAGTGCGCATCGACCCGGAGACCATCCGCAAGAAGGGCCGGGTGCCAAAAAACGGCAGCATCTTCTTCACCATCTTCCAGACCTTCATGACCGGGCGCAATGCCGAGGGCAACCCGCAATACAACTTCTACGATTACCCGGCAGACTTTTTCGATTTCATCATCATCGACGAGTGCCACCGGGGCGGGGCCAACGACGAGAGCAACTGGCGCCAGATCATGGAGCATTTCAGCCCGGCCGTGCAGCTTGGCCTGACCGCCACGCCCAAACGCACCCACAACACTGACACCTATGCCTACTTCGGCGACCCGGTGTATATCTATTCCCTCAAGGAGGGCATCAACGACGGCTACCTAACCCCGTTCAAGGTACGGCAGATCGCCACGACTCTGGATGATTACGTCTTCACCTCGGACGATCAGGTCATCGAGGGCGAGATCGAAGAGGGCCGGCGCTACACCGAGGAAGACTTCAACCGGGTTATCGAAATTCGTGAGCGCGAGCAGTACCGCGTGAAGCTGTTCATGGAGAGCATCGACCCGCGCGAGAAGACCCTGGTATTCTGCGCCACCCAGGAACATGCCCTGGCGGTACGCGATCTCATCAACCAGATGAAGACCATCAAGGATCCGCACTACTGCGAGCGCGTCACGGCCAATGACGGCGCCGAGGGCGAGCGCTGGCTGCGGGCCTTCCAGGATAACGAGAAAACCATTCCAACAATTCTCACGACCTCTCAGAAGCTCTCCACCGGCGTGGATGCGCGCAACGTGCGCCACATTGTGCTGATGCGGCCGGTGAACTCCATGATCGAGTTCAAGCAGATCATCGGCCGCGGCACGCGCCTGTTCGACGGCAAGGACTATTTCACCATTCATGACTTCGTGAAGGCCTACGAGCATTTCAACGACGAGGAATGGGACGGCGAGCCGCTGGCCCCGGATCCCTGCCCGCGCTGCGGTAACGTGCCCTGTACCTGCGTGATCGAACCGCCCAGGCCCTGCGAGGTTTGCGGACAGAGCCCCTGTGTCTGTCCCAAAGAACCGCCCGAGGAATGCCCTGTATGCGGCGAATCGCCCTGTGTCTGCGACAAGCAACGCAAGGTGAAGGTAAAACTGGCCGACGGCAAGGAACGCACCCTGCAGCACATGAGCGCGACCACCTTCTGGAGCCCCGACGGCAAGCCGATCTCCGCCGCTGAATTCGTGCAACGGCTCTTCGGCGACCTGCCCGAGCTGTTCAAGAACGAGGACGAGCTGCGCCAGTTGTGGAGCCGACCGGATACCCGCAAGGCCCTGCTGAACGGCCTGGAGGAAAAAGGCTACGGCGTCGAGCAGCTACGTGAAATCGGCAAGATGATCGAAGCCGAGAACAGCGACCTGTACGACGTGCTGGCGTATATCGCCTACGCACAACCGCCAGTGACCCGAGCCGAGCGGGTGGAGTCACACAAGGAGCTCATTTTCTCCCGCTATGACTACCGTCAGAAAGAGTTCCTGGAATTCGTGCTGAATCATTATATTGAACGCGGCGTCGGCGAGCTGGATACCGACAAGCTCCCCGTGCTGATCGAACTCAAATACTACAGTGTCGGTGACGCCATCGCCGAGCTGGGCAACGTCAGCAATATCCGGCAGGTGTTTGTTGAGTTTCAATCATATCTTTATGAGCCTTGATATAGGAGCCTAAACATATGAGTGGCGACAATAAAAACAATAATTACATTAAGAATGAAGAGGGAAAAATAATACGATCGGATGGTTGCCCGAGAGTCTTGCATCTTGAATATTCAAGTGACAAGGGACAAGAAAAACCATCTGAGGCGACTGTCGAGTCTAATATCTGTGATGAAAGTGAAATTTCGCCAAATGAACTGGATAAGCTGGAGAAAATGGCGCTAAGGGTAATCTACAAGGCCAGGGAGCGACGTCGCCGACTTAATAATAAAAATGAAAATGATAACTAGATGTAGCGCCCAGCCCCTGATTTTCAGGAAGTCCTGGCTTGTTTGTTTATTGGAATTATGTCTGCCTGCTGTGAGGTTACATAATTCGCCCATTCCTGCATCATCTTCCGGCGTTTGGCAAACAGGTCGCCACGTCGATAGGCGGCCTCGACTTTATTCTCGATAACATGTGCGAGAGCCATTTCCGCCACATCGCGCGGAAAGCTTGATACCTCGCCGGACCAGTCCCGGAAACTGGACCGAAAACCGTGCGGTACATAGTCGCCACGTGCGCCATTGATTCCATATCCCATCCCGCGCATTAGTTGTAGTAGCGACATGTTGGACAGGGGGCGCCCATGTTGGCTCCCCGGGAAGACATAGGGATTGCCTTCAATGCGGGGCAGAGCGCTGAGAATTTCGATGACCGCATCTGAGAGCGGGACTCTGTGCTCCCGTCGGGCCTTCATCCTGGCAGCAGGTATAGTCCAGACGGCCCCTTCCAGGTCGATTTCGTCCCAATTGGCGTTCAATACCTCGTTGGTGCGCGTGGCAGTCAGGATGAGGAACTGTAGCGCCATAGCCGATACGTTCTCCTTCTGTGACAGCTCCGCCATGAACGCGGGAACTTCGGCATGCGGCATAGCAGGGTGGTGATTGACTTCTCTCACCCTCGAGGGCTTCGGCAACAGCTTGTTCAGGTGGCCGCGCCAGCGGGCGGGATTCAGTGAATCCCGGTACTTGTGGGCAGCTGCATAGTCCAGGACGTTTTCCATGCGACCCTGAACTCGTTTGGCGGTTTCTGTCTTGTTCGTCCAGATCGGGGAAAGAATCGCCAGAATATCCTCGGTGGTGATGGCATCCACCGGCTTTGACCCTATAACGGGCCGGACATAGGTTTGGAGAGTACTGACCCACTGCCGGGCATGCTTGGCATTCTTCCAGCCACGCCTGTGGGCCCGGATGTACCGTGCCGCACAGGTGGTAAAGGTGGGCACGGTCTCTTGCTCGATTCTGCGGACCTCGATGGGATCGATCCCCGAAGAAGCCTGCAAGCGGCATTCAGAAGCCTTGAGGCGAGCATCAGCGAGGGAAACATCCGGGTAGCTACCCAGGCCCATCTCGCGACGCCTGCCGTTGAGGGTGAACCGCAGAACCCACTTCTTGGCGCCTGACTTCGATACCACCAGACGCAGACCGCCGCCGTCCTCGTATTTGCCTGGGCCGGCGGTTGCGACCTTGCGAGGGGTTAGTTTGTGAATGGCCATATATATCCCAATCCAGTGTTCCGTGGGTCCCCCACCAGGTCCCCCAATCTAACTGGATTTTACCGGATATGTTCGGACACTGTCGAACAGTAAGTGCTTGTTAAGTAATGCTAAGGTTGATTTCTATGGACGCTATTGTAGACAAACACGGCGGACTCTCTCTCCGCCATATCGAATAAAAAGGCCGCCCTGACGGGCGGCCTTTTTATTCAGTTTCTAGGCGCTAGTTGCTAGGGGCTAGAAGTTATCCGGCTTGAAACCGGCCCCGATAATCAGTATATTGCGCCTTCTCCAAGGTTTGGGTGGTTTTCCTAGCAACTAGTATCTAGCACCTAGCCCCTGTTCTAAAGCGCCCGTAGCTCAGCTGGATAGAGTACCTGGCTACGAACCAGGCGGTCGGAGGTTCGAATCCTTCCGGGCGCGCCATATAACGACAAAAGCCCGCTTTATGCGGGCTTTTGTCGTTATCGGCCTGGTATGGAGATTCGAACCTCCGACCGCGAAATTATAAATAGTGTTCGACAAATTCGCCGGGAGCGAATTTGGACGGCCGCAGGCCGCCCCGAAGGGGTGGCGCACAGGGATGTGCGCCATCAATCCTTCCGGGCGCGCCATATAAAACGAAAAGGGCCACCTTCGGGTGGCCCTTTTTGTTTTATCCGCTGTACCAGCAGGATTTGAACCTCCGACTACAAATTGGTTGGTTCGACAAATCGGCAGGATGACGTACAGGGATGTACTAATGTCGCGGGAGGCAGGAAGCCGGGAGCGACCAGCCGATTTACTCGCCCCATCCCTGGGGCTCGCCCTTCGGGCCAACGGTGCTCCGCACAGTTGTTCAAAATTGCTCCCGGCAATTTTGTGGACGACACAAAGTGTCGCCCGCAGGGCGTGAGGCCAGGGAAGGCCTCGCGTCAATCCTTCCGGGCGGCCCCGGAACCCCCTCGGGTTTCATCGGGCCTTCGCAACTCGCGCTGCTCGTTCGCGTCGCGCCACTCAAAAAGCCCATTCCTTACTGGAATGGGTTTTTTCGTCTCCCTGTGCCTGTCGGCGCAGCCGAAGAATGACAGACAGGTATCAGAACCGCATACCGAGATTGACGTTGACGCCCTTGTATTCAAAATCAACGCCGTTATCACTCTCGTCAAGGTATTGGATGTATTCAGCGGAAATATAGCTGTTATTTTGCCCGACAATCTCAAGGCCGACGCCATACGAGACCCCGTCTGCTTTGTCGGTGACGTCATACCCGCCACCGGCGGCATCAAGCCGGCCTGTTGAGTAACCGGCCAGGCCGTACAGGTTCACCCGCTCGGCCAGAGGCAAGTCACCTCGCAGAAATAACGACTCTGCTCGATCGAGCTC
The DNA here is from genome assembly GCF_004366735.1 of Thiohalophilus thiocyanatoxydans. Taxonomy (GTDB): domain Bacteria; phylum Pseudomonadota; class Gammaproteobacteria; order UBA6429; family Thiohalophilaceae; genus Thiohalophilus; species Thiohalophilus thiocyanatoxydans. The sequence goes on from NZ_SOQX01000002.1 coordinate 60,904, forward strand.
CATTTGGGACCCATTATCCAGACCGGAGACTTTAATAGCATCCGAGCCGATACCTTTGAGAAAGTGCGCTTCGATGGCGATCACCGGCAGCAGATATTTGCCTATCGTGAGTTTCAGACCAGTGGGATCTGACTTGACCTCGTTTTCGTTTTTATAGTCTCCCCAGTGGTGACCAATCCCGATATAGGTATCAGCCAGCGAGGCACCCGGGAAGGCAAGCAACAGGAACGGCACAGCGACAGCAAGTTTTTTAAGCATGTTTCTCTCCTTGGTCAAAAATTCTCCACCCAAACCGCGGGCAGGGAGCGAACCGCAACCAGCGCCGAGCGATGTATGATTCTGCCGGTGAAAATAGCAGAAAACCGGGCTACACCGATACAAAAAGCGTGTTTTATGAGTGCCAAGTTGATGATTTTAGCCGTTGTACCAGCTGAATTCGAACCGCCGACGTCGAATGGCCGGTTCGACACGCAGGCGGATCCTGCGCGGAATGTCGGCGCGCCCGCGGCTGCGACGCCTGAATCCCTGCGGGTTCATCGGACCTTCCCAATGCGTTTTGCCTGTTAGGATTGGGTTATAAAATAAAATCGGCTCTCTCTTGCATGGGAGTCTGTTTTGTTTTCAGGATCGTCACTGTTAGAGTCCTAATCTTTACGGAGTGATTACAGGACAGGTGGCTCATCCCGGTCTATGCTGAGACTGAACAGATAACAATCGGAGGCAGAGAATGGAGCATGACGAAGTATCAGAGCGCATCCATCGGGTGGCACAGCTCTACAGGCAGTTCGATAACGAATACTGGGCATTTGTATCGCAGCTTCATCACGCGGGACGGCATCTGGGGATCACGGGCCCGGATCATGAGCGACAGGCTATGGCCGAGATCACTTATGTTGGTGAGCTGTTTTATATTGGTTTGCGGCTGGTGATCGACGGCGGAAATCCGCTCGGGGAGATTTACCTGGATCATGTGGGGGATGAGGCAATACAGCGTGTAGGGCGCGTATTTCTCGACGAGGGAGGCCAGCTCCTGGATGCGCCGGCCGGTGCTGTGCTCGGGCAGATACGTGATCCGGATATTGCCCGGCACTTGCTGGTGAGCTGGCTGGACGGGTGGTTGCAGGATTCGGCGGATCTCAAAACGTTGTAATTGGCGAACAAGTCGTAACCCGATAAATGCATCAGTCATCGATCTGTTGAAATGATGGTTTAATGAGTTGGTCTGGTGGGGCACTGGTCTTTCGGCATGACAAGCGGATTCGAGAGCTTGATGGCGTAATGCTTATCCGAAGCAGCAATGCCTCAATGTTGATACAGATCAACTCTTTAGCGTTCGTACGCGACTATAATTTTAAACTGCCATGATAGTTAGTGTGATAGCGAAACTTTTCAATTTCAGGCCGGTATTGACGGCGCTTGTTGGCATTGTCGGTTTCTCCCTGTCGGGACCGATACACGGCGAGGAGTATGTTGAGTGGGAAGCGGAGGGCCTGGCTATACCCGAACCGCTCGGTGGCCTGCAGGGTGACCCACAGCGGGGCAAGGCGGTGGTGATCGATCGCGATCGCGGTAATTGTCTGGCCTGTCACCTGATGCCGATTCCCGAGGAGCCCATGCACGGTACCGTCGCGCCACCACTCAACGGGGTCGGCTCCCGGTTGAGCGAAGGTCAGTTGCGTCTGCGGATCGTGAACGAGCAACGGGTCAATCCCAATACCATCATGCCGGCTTTCTACAAGCGACCCGACAAATATCACCGTCCCCATCCAGCCTACAAGACCACGGTGCTTACCGCCCAGGAAGTGGAAGACGTGGTTGCCTATCTTATGACGCTAAAATGAGGGGTATGATGACAAAGTGGTATATGCAAATTGTACCTTTTGCCCTGTTGATGATCCCGGGATCGCTGTTTGCGCTGGAGCCGCAGTCCAGTTACGAACTGTTGAGTGAGGAACTCAAACAGATGCAGGATGATGACTTCGCCAACCCGGGCATGGCAACAGTGGATCGAGGACGGGAGCTGTTTCAGAAACCGGGCTTTAACGGCAAATCCTGCGCCAGCTGCCACGGCGATGATGGCGAGAAGCTGGACCCCGAACGCATCGCCGCCTATCCGATTTATGATGAAGAGCATGGCCCGGTCACATTACAAAGCCGGATCAACCAGTGTTATGCCTATCATCAGGAAGAGTTTCCGTTGCTTTATGATGCCGACGAATTGATCGCCCTGGAGACCTTCGTGCGCCATCGCGCCCGGGGCGAAAAGATGAATGTGGATGTGAGCGGGCCGATGCGTGAACACTATGAGGCGGGGAAAGAGATTTTCCATACCCGTATCGGACAGCGTGACATGGCCTGCGTGCATTGTCACGAGACCTATGCCGGACAGCGATTGCGCGGGCAGATACTCAATCAGGCCCAGATCAACGGCTTTCCCATTTACCGCGTTACCGACGGTAATATTATGAGCCTGCACGAAAAGTTTATCGGCTGTTATGGCACGCTGCGGGCGATGCCTTACGAGCCGGGTTCACAGGAGTATATCGATCTGGAAGTGTATATGAGTGCACGCGGCAACGGTTTGCCTATCGAGACGCCGGGCGTGCGCCAATGATCGCCGCATAATCATCGTTGTTTTGTGCCAGACTCGGGTTGTGACCAGAAGGAGGTGCGATGATGTTTGAACTCAATCCTGAACGGATTTGCAACATTATCCAGCTGGCCCGCGAGTTTCACGCCAAGGAATCGGTGGTGATCCCCGAGATGCCGAATAATCCCGGTGATGACTGGGCCCTGCAGGTATTGGCCGATCACCGGGCGGATCCTGTTTACCGGGAACTGCAATACGCCCTCGCGGATATGGAGCCGGACCAGCAGGCCCAGTTGCTGGCGCTCGCCTGGCTGGGCCGGGATGATTACGCCCTGGCGGAGTGGGACGCCGCGCTACAGACGGCGGTGGAGAATCTGGCCTCCAGTTCTCCCGAGCAGATCATTGCGATCCCCTATATCGCCGACTATCTCGAAGAAGGGCTGCGTCTTCACGGTTATAGCTGCCAGGCGTGATCGCCCGGCAACTCCTTCGCGGCAGCCCGCTACCAAAACAGCTAGCGTCTTGTCACGCCCGATGAGTTGTTCGGGGTCGTTCAGGGGCCTGACAGGTTCGACGCAGCGAATAATCCGACACAAAATGTAATTTCTTTTGATACGCCTCACAGTCGGATCGGCTATTTCCCGGATAAGCATTCTCTGATATGTAGCGGGCAGCTTGACCTGTGTGCGGCTCACACCTTCTAGACTCAAACCTGTGAGTGACTCTGCAGATGCGGGGAGAGAGCAAATTTCCAATCCGGAGCAACAGGCACAGATGACGGTCAAGGCGGCGGCCGGTGAAGCGGGGCTCGAGCCGGAGGTGGTCCGTTATTACACCCGGATAGGCTTGATCCAGCCGCGGCGCAATCGGCATAACGGGTACAAGGTATACAGTTCGGAGGATATCGCCCGGCTGATATTTATCCGCAAGGCAAAATCGCTGGGTTATACCTTAAAGGAGATCAGCGCGATTCTGGCACACGCCAGGCAAAGCCGGACACCCTGCCCGACGGTGCGAAGTATTATCCAAAGCCGGCTGCATAGAAACCGGGCGCGACTGGAAGAGCTGATGAACTGGCAGGCGTGTATGGAGAGCGTCATACAACGCTGGGACGAACTCGAGAACGGCGTGCCCAGTGAAAACAGTGTACATCAGCTGGTTGAGGCGTTCTCGGGCGGGGCGGGTTATGGTCGTTAATGACAGCCTCTGTTGTGACAGGCAAATGATTTGCACGTTTATCAGTGGAGGGGTCCTGGTGGTCGCTCTTCTGCTGGTTGACGCTTATACCGTGGTCAGGGCGGAAATGCCAGCCGGCAAGTCGCTCTACGAGAACAATTGCGTCGTCTGCCATGGCCACGATGGCGAAGGGGCCATGCCGGGCGTCAGGAGCATGATTTCAAACCGCTTGTGGACAAAACAGTCGGATCAGGAACTGGTAGCGATGATCATCAACGGTGTCGAAAGCACGGACGGTCCGGTCTCAATGCCGCCAAAGGGCGGGAATCCGGCGTTGACTGAAGAACAGATCCATTCGATTGTGAACTATTTGCGAATCCTGGTCGACAATAACTAGGTCATGGACAGGAGCAAAATGATGAGAAACAGAATCGATCGTATCGCTATTGCGGCGCTGTTAACGGTATATAGTGGTTGGTTGCTGGCAGCACCGCAGGTCTATATTCCGCTGGGCACCGGCAACCAGGTTATCCAGGTTGATGCCAAAACAGACCGGATTACCGCTTCCTATAGCGGCGTGGAAAATGCGCACGGCCTGGTGGCCACCCCCGATGGCGAGTATCTGATCGCCGGAAGCCTGAATGAGACGGCGCTAAAACCCGATCAGCCTGAAGATGCGCCTAACAGTCAGCTTTATCTGATACACCCTGTACACGGTCATGTGATGTCGACCATTCCGGTGGCAGGCTGGACCCATCATCAGGCCATCACGCCTGACGGGCGTTATGTACTGTCAACGCACGGGATGCGGGGGTATGTCAGCGTGGTGGATTTGCAGGAGAACAAGGTTATCAAAACCATTGAAACCGGTAATGTCCCGAATTATGCCGTCGTGACAACAGAGGGCCATCGTGCCTATGTCAGCAATACGGCATCCAATAATATTGTTGAAATCGATCTGGGATCATGGAAGGTACTGCGTACCCTGGAATCGGGGCCGGGTCCGGAACATCTGGTGTTCTCAGGGGATCAAAAAACACTGTATGTGACGAATCCCCGCGCTGGAAAGGTGTCGGTGGTGTCAATCCAATCCGGAGAGGTTGTGAATGAATACAGTCTCGGCGGCGATGTGCACGGGCTGGATATCGGCGATGACGGAAACATTCTGTTTGTCAGCAGCAAAAAGGACAACAAGCTGTTTGCCGTGGATATCCGGGACGGTAGTAAACAATCGATTACGCTGTCGCCAGCTCCCTATCATCTGAACACGATCACCGGTACGGGTAAAGTCTATGTGTCCAGCAGAAAAAAGCCGATTATCTGGGTGGTCGATCAGGCAAGCCTGAAGGTGACGAACGAAATCGAACTTCCGGCGGGCGAAGGCCATCAAATGGCCATTGTTGAGTGACAGAAAATTGATTATCACACCGTCAGGAGTGAGACATTTAAACGACAGGCGAAGTCTGCAGGTCGATGTGGTGTTTCAGGGTTATGTTGAAAAGTAACAGGAGGATAAAGTGATAAAACAATCTGTGTTAAGGATATTAATGGTTTCTTTCCTGCTTGCGGGAAGCGGAGTCGGCGTCGCAGCTGAATCGGATAAGAATTTTGATGCCCGGCAAGAGGCGCAAAGTATGCAGCAGCACTGGGACCGGTTGATGCACGAACAGGACGCGGAAAAGCGCAGACAGCTCATCCGGGAGCACCGGGAAATGATGGATGAAGCCCTGGAAGAGTCCGGTGTTGACCGCTTCCACATGGGGATGGGTATGATGCACGACAATGAAAGCGGGCACATGGATCATCACCAGGATCATCTAATCAATACCATTGAAATGCATCATATGCAGCTCGATATGATGGAAGAATAATCAGACTTGAATTACGGGAGAGTGACGTGAAAAATTATTTTCGTATAAATACCCTGACAGGAATATTAGCGCTGTTTCTGGTCTTCTCATTGAACGCGATGGCGGAAAACACCGACCTGCATACCACGTCCGAGACTTATCAGGTCTATCTTGGTATTGTTCCTGGAGCCCGGATAACCAAAGAGCCGTATCTTGTTGACAGGGATAAGAGTCTGCATGGTGGCATCGATTCACTGGGCAGTAATGATTACCATGTTATGGTTGCCATCTTTGACAAGGAGAACAATAGCCGCATCAAGGATGCAACCGTTATTGCCAAAATTGACAAAAAAGGGTTTATGTCAGGTGAAAATATCACCATGCCGATGGAGAAGATGATTACCAGTGGAACGGTGAGTTATGGCAATTTTTTCAACTTGAAAAGTGATTCAACCTACAATATGACGGTTGAGATTTATCGCCCGAGAAGCAATGGTTATGAAGAAGTCGAGTTTACCTTCAAGCCGTTTTGAGCGGGTAATCTAATTCAGTATTACGGGGACAGTTATGATGGACGGCGGATTGGGTTTCGGATTCGGTCATGGAGGCGGTTTTATCGGTATCTTTTTCTGGATTATACTGATTGTAGCGATCATTGTTGCCGTTCGCTGGTTGATGGATAATAAATCTTCCACCGCGGGTCAGTCCGATAAAGCCCTGGATATCCTCAAACAACGCTATGCCAGAGGCGAGATCGATCTGCAGGAATACGAACAAAAGCGTCGTGAGATTAGCGGCAATAGCGACTGATTATGCCTAACCATAGCGGGCATTCACACTCCTCGTCGGGGCACGATCATCATGGCGCGATGGTGGCGGATTTTCGGCGCCGGTTCTGGGTATCGCTGGGGCTGACGCTGCCGATACTGGCACTGTCTCCGCTTATCCAGCAATTTCTGGGCTTGCGCGCGACCCTGGCCTTTCCCGGGGACAGCTACCTGCTGTTCATCCTCTCCAGCGGAGTCTTTTTTTACGGTGGCTGGCCGTTTTTAAGCGGAGCCCTCTCGGAGATCGGCAAACGTGCGCCGGGCATGATGACCCTGATCGGGCTGGCGATTGTTGTCGCCTATCTTTATTCCAGTGCCGTGGTGTTCGGGCTGGCCGGGAAGGTTTTTTTCTGGGAACTGGCGACCCTGATCGACGTCATGCTGCTGGGTCACTGGATCGAGATGAGGTCGGTGATGGGGGCCTCCGGCGCGCTGGAAGCGCTGGTCAAACTCATGCCGACCGAGGCGCATCGGCTTGACGAGGCCGGCAACCTGGATGACGTGCCGGTCACCGAACTCCGGCAGGGGGATCGCGTCGTGGTAAAACCCGGCGAGAAGGTGCCTACCGACGGGGCAATTGTCGAGGGCAAAACCAGTCTCAACGAATCGATGCTCACCGGTGAATCGAAACCCGTGAGCAAAGGCCCGGGTGAAGAGGTCATCGGTGGTTCGATCAACGGCGAGGGGGCGATCACCCTGGAAATTCGCAAGACCGGCGAGGAGACCTATCTCTCCCAGGTGATCGAGATGGTCCGCCAGGCGCAGGGTTCCCGTTCACGGACCCAGGACCTGGCCAATCACGCCGCCCAGTGGCTGACCTATATCGCACTCTCCGCCGGGCTTCTCACCTTGCTGACCTGGCTGGGGCTGGGCCGGGATTTTGAATTTTCCCTGGAACGCATGGTCACCGTGATGGTCATCACCTGTCCGCACGCACTCGGGCTGGCTGTTCCGCTGGTCGTGGCGGTCAGTACCAGCATGGCCGCCGGTCACGGTCTGTTAATCCGCGACCGGGCGAGTTTTGAACGGGCGCGGGATCTGGACGCGATTGTTTTCGACAAGACCGGGACCCTGACCGAAGGACGATTCGGGGTTACCGATATCATCCCGCTGAACGATGACTGGCCGGAAGACGCGATATTGCGCGTTGCCGCGGCACTGGAGAGTCACTCCGAGCATCCGATTGCGCGTGGTGTGGTCGCATCGGCCAAAGAGAAGGGCGTATCCGGCGCCCGGGCCTCGGATGTCCAGAACATTACCGGGCAGGGGGTGCGGGCCAGTGTGGACGGTCGGGAGACGTTGATCGTCAGCCCCGGTTATTTACGTGCCAACCAGATCGAGATCGACGACTCCCCGGTCGAAAAAGTCACCGCAGCGGGTAAAACGGTGGTGTATCTGCTGGTCGAAGGCGACGTCGTCGCCGCGCTGGCATTGGCCGATATCGTCCGTTCCGAATCCCGTGAGGCGATACAGCAGCTCAAACAGCTCGGTATCCAGTGCATGATGCTGACTGGCGATGGTCAGGCCGTGGCGCGTGCTGTCGCCGAGGAATTGCAGCTGGACGATTATTTTGCCGAGGTATTGCCCCATGAGAAAGCCGACAAGATCCGGGAAGTGAAACAGCGCGGCTTGCAGGTGGCGATGGTGGGCGATGGCGTCAACGATGCCCCGGCACTGGTGGAATCGGATCTGGGGATTGCCATCGGCGCCGGCACCGACGTGGCGATCGAGTCGGCCGATATTGTTCTGGTGCGCAGTGATCCCCGCGATGTGGCCGCGATCATGGCGTTGTCGCGTGCCACCTACAACAAGATGGTTCAGAACCTGTTCTGGGCGACCGGCTACAACGTGATCGCTATCCCGTTGGCGGCCGGTGTCGCCTATTCGGCCGGGATCATGCTCTCCCCGGCCATGGGCGCGGCGTTGATGTCCCTGAGCACGGTGATCGTGGCGATTAATGCCAGGTTGCTGGGGCGAAAGCAGCAGGTGGTGTGAGGAGGATACAGTTGGTACCGATCGCCTCCCGGCTAAAGACCCTCTGGAATTTAATTTATTGAACCGGGCCGGTAACCCTGACTTTGGGTGGAGACTGGCTATACTTGATGGTGTGAAAACTACCGGCATGCATCAAGTCACTCAACCCTGGCGGGGAATGGTCAGAACATTGACCCGGCCTATTCTGTTTCTCTGGCTGGCATCCTGGATGCTTGCCGTGTTGCAGCCCTGTTGCGAGGCCGTGGCGGAAACCCTGCCGCATGAACATGGCCACCCGCCAGAGCAGACCGCGCACGCGGGACATGCTTCCCATAAACATAAACATGATCATGGCTCGGTGCCGAATCACCGTCACTGTGAAACCGAGCTGGTTACTCTGATTGATCTGACAGTTCCTCCTGCCGGGCTGGAGCAGCGTCATTTCCCCGAGCCCTCATTCGATCAATGGGTTGTCCTGAGCAACCACCCCGGGTTTTCTCCGCCAACAATTGAATATGACTATTTCAGATACCATCCACCTCCCGCCGATCCGAACAGACGGGTCTATCTGGACACACAACGTCTGCGTATTTGATTCCCGCTATCCTGGCTGACGTGCAGCACTCTGCGCGCCCAGGCTGTGTTTGTCGCAATAACGTATATCACGGGATAAACAGCCGAATGCCGCTAATAGACCGGCCGATTTAAGGCCCATGCTTTTCGGCATTCGACTCTGCAACAAGGGGATGGATCATGAAAGTTAACGAACTGGCCAAGCAGGCTGGGGTAGAACCTCATGTAATTCGCTACTATTCACGTATCGGGCTGCTGCTACCCGTACGGGATAATCATAACGGTTACAAGCTGTACAATGCCGAGGATGCCCGGCGGCTTGAATTCATACGTCAGGCTCAATCTATCGGATTAACCCTGAGCGAAATTTCCGAACTGCTGACGCAATATGAACAGGCGGGATGTGATTGTTGCCAATTGCTGTACCGGATGCTGGAAAACCATGTTGAACAGAACCGGCGTAAAATCGAAGAGCTGAAAAAACTGCAGGCGCGCATGGAAACCACTCTCGCTGATTGGAACAACAAAGGCGCACCAGATTGTACCGGCAGCCCGGCCTGTCCGGCCGTAAAGCTGGATGGCTGCTGCACTGATAATCATTGAGTCGGGGAGATAGCGCATTGGGACAAGGTGCACACCGGTTTTTCGTTCTGAACGCATATGTTGTCATTACACAGGGATATCGGGTTGAGTTATTCAGAAGACCTCTTTCCCGTCTCTGCCTGCAGTGCCCGCCGCGTCAGGATCGGCCCGAGAATTTCAAACAGGACGGTGCTGCCGATGACCACACTGATCAGAGTTTCGGAAAATTCGGGATAGCGTTCGGCCGCGACCAGCCCCATGCCCATGGCCACGCCCGCCTGGGGCATCAGTGACAGGGCGAGTCGGTTGCTTTCATTGACCGGTGTATGCAGCCAGGCGCCGGCACTCCAGGCGCCGGCAAAGCGGGAGACAACCCGCAACAGGACATAGGCGCTTCCCAGCAGACCGATCTCCAGCAAGCCGAGCAGCTCCAGCTGGGCGCCGGCCAGCACGAAGAACAGCACCAGGAAGGGCCGATCGAAATCATCGATGACGTGAAAGGGGCGGGTATGATGCCGGGCGAGATTGACGATCACCATGCCCAGGGTCATGGCGGCCAGAAACGGCGAGACCTCCAGCCAGTCGGTGAGTCCCGCGCAGAGGATCACGACCCCCAGCGCTTCGAGAATGGTCGGCTCGCCCGGGCGCAGGCGCCCGGTCAGCAACGCGGCCGGGATGCCGATGGCCAGGCCGAGCAGCAACGCACCGCCGATATCCCAGACTCCGTGCAGAATCGATTGATAGAGTGAACCGTTGCCGGTCAACACGGCGGCCACGGCCAGCGCCACGGAAAAGATAATCAGCCCCCAGGCATCATCCACCGCCACGATCCCCAGCAGGGTGCGGGTGATGCGGTTGTCCTTGCCGCTCTCGCGAATGACCTCGATGGTGGTGGCCGGGTCGGTAGCGGCGGCGATCGCGCCCAGCAACACTGCCAGCGGGGGCGGCGTATTCAACAGCAGCAGGCCGATGATCACCCCGCCGCTGGTGAGCAGGGCAATCAGCACCGAATAGCCCATCACCGCGCGGCCGTGCCGGAAGATACCCTGGCGGCTGAGTTTGCCACCGAGCAGGAAACCGATCATGGTCAGGGCGATAGTCGTAATCAGCTCGAACCACTGTTCGCTGCGATCGGGCAGCAGATCCAGTCCGCCGGGACCGACCGCAAACCCGAATAGCAACAACAGGGTGACGCGGGGCAGACGAGTCAGCTTGCCGATCCCGTCGGTGGCCATGCCCAGCAGCAACAGCGCGCCGAGTGCAATTAATAGCGTGGCGTGTTCAGACATATTTATCGTTGTTATTGCTTATCCTCTAAATAAGTGTTCCGAATACCAGATCATTTTGTTCAAAAGATTGCTTCGCTTCGCTCGCAATGACCCAAAATAGAGAGGTCATTGCGAGGAACAACGTGACGAAGCAATCTCTCTGTACTGGTATTCGGAACATCTATTTAGCATACACGGGTGTTTCCATGGAAAAAACGGCACGGCAGAACAGGATCAATCAAATCTCTGTTATAGCTGCCCTGCGTTTATCCGTTGCGACAGAGGGGCTCACTCGATCACATGCTGGCTGGCGGCCAGTTCGCGCAGGCCGTCCAGGGCCTGTTCCAGGACAGGATGGTCACTCTGGCGCGGGTAGACCATATAAGCCGGATGCCGGAATTCGGGCGAATCGGCGACGTGATGCAGTTTACCGCTTTCAATAAAGGGGGCGGCCATGCGCGCCGGCAAAAAGCAGCTGCCGCCGTTGGTCAGGATCAGCTGGATACCGAGCCAGCCGATGTTGGCAATCTGCGGGGGCCCTTCCAGTTCGGGATAACTTTGTGCATGGCGCGCGTAGAAGCCCGGTCCCCATTCGATATAGACGTAATCCTCGCCGGGGCCGGTATCGTCGGGCCGGGTACTGACCAGAATCAGGGTCTCGTCGAACAGCGCCTCGACCACCAGGCCGGGGCTGTGGGTCGGGGTATACATCAGCCCGATATCCAGACTGCCCTCGATCAGGCCGCGCATGATGTCCTCCTCGAAGCCGATATCGCTGTGAATCACCACATCCGGGGCCTGCCGGCGCATCCAGCCGACCCATTGGGGCAAATACCCCTCCCACAGGGCGATACGCCCGCTGATCCGGATGCTGGCCCGGTAGCGTTCCGGTAGTCCCACTTCGGCGCGGGCCTGATCGGCCGTGAGCACCAACCGTTTGGCATAGTCGAGAAATCGTCGTCCGGCCGGTGTCAGGCTGGCGCCGGCCCGGTTGCGCACGAACAACCGGGCGCCCAGCTCCTGCTCCAGCCGCTGCAGGCGGGCGCTGACCGTCGACTGGGTCAGATGCAGCTGTTTGGCGGCCTCCAGGAAGCTGCCGTTGGCGGTAATCGCGAGAAAGGTGCGTGCCTGATCAATGTCCATAACAAGCCTCTTATATCGATAATATCGATATTATAGTGCAAATAATATCGTTTGACTGCATTAGATGATACTTATATCGTTTTTACTACATTAAATAGCGGTAAAGCAAAAGGAGATCCTTCCATGACGACCATGACTGAACTGGAACGGGACAATGAAGGTTATTTGATCGACCCGGAGCAGTGGAACGAAGCGGTCGCCCAGGAACTGGCCGAGGAAGAGGGACTGGAGTTGGACGACACTTACCTTGCGGTACTCAAGTTCATGCGCCGCTACTGGGCCGAGCACCAGACAGCACCCGATGTGCGCCATGTGGTGGATTATCTGGTCAAGGAAGAAGGCTTTGACAAGAAAACGGCCAAGGCCCATCTGTTTGAGTTGTTCCCCTACGGCTACGTCAAGCAGGCCTGCAAGGTGGCCGGCATGATCAAGCCACGGGCCTGGAGTACCGGCTGAATCGAGCCAGCCTGCCGCCTGTTTCAACGAGTACACAAGGGAGCCGGTGAGCTGCGTCTCGTCCCCCGTTAATTGCCGGCTTCCTTGTCCCTTATGCCGGGTGATGAAGCGCATGCATTGCTGCTGAATTTCTGGCGCCCCGATCAGGATTCGAACCTGAGACCTTCCCCTTAGGAGGGGGACGCTCTATCCAGCTGAGCTATCGGGGCTGATGGCCGCAGATTGTAGCACTGCCGGAAAGGGAACCCAACGCGCACCGGTTCGATCCCCGCCTGCGACAGAACCTCCTCGCCTCGAGTCCGGATCAAGCAAGATTTACACTCACTCGAATCACATTCCGCCTGATTGAATTTTCCCCCGGGATGGACAAAAGAGCACCTGATTCCGCGGCCACCAGGAAGTGAATTTTATGCCGCACGCGGGGTTTTTGCGGGCACAGCGCACAAATTATTCAGTCACTGACACGTTGCCGCTTTTCTATGTCGCAACATTCAGCGGGTGTTCTATACTTTGTTGAATAAGTAACTGATAAATAAAATAACCGCGGACATTCTGTGATCCGCTTATCGGTTTTGCCCCGCTGAATGCCATTACCATGTCGTGTTGGAGCGAGCTTGTTCTGCTCGGATGTGATGCAAGGAGATAATAATGCTAAACGAGATATTCATGATTGTACCCAGTATTCTTCTGAGTGCGCTGATCTGGTTCATCATTCTGAGTTTTGTTTTATGGGCCGCACGTACCCACGCGCATCGTACTATCCGTTCATTCGGCCAGATTCTGCACGGCGCGCTGAGACTGACCTCGGCATCAATTATGCGCGCGGAGAGCCGCCTGCTGGAACGTAATCGTGAGGTGCTGCTGAATCAGGGGAGGGAAGCCGCCGAGCGTATTGTTGAAAGAGAGTTTGAGCGTATTGATGCAAGTGTACGCAAAGACCTGGCCGAGTATCCCTCCCTGCATCGTCAATTGAGTGAAGAGATCACCAAGATCGACGAAGATTACAAGGAGAGCACGGAAGTGCCGCCGGAACCCCCGGCCTGGGTCAAGGCTGTAGAAGCGGTGGCCAAAATTCCCACAACCAAGGGGGACCCGATGGTGGGCAATGTGCTCGAGGACATCCATCAGTCGCTGGTCAAGGCCAATACCCGGGCGCTGGAGGAGTATCGAAAGGCCAGCCACAAACGGCATCAATTGTTAAATAACATGATGCCGCACTGGCGCAACGTCAAGCAGATACTTGCCAAGGTCGACAAGAACGTCAACAGTCTGTTGCAGCGTTCCGTCACAATCGATCGGCATATGGAAGAGTATGAAAATATCCAGAAACGCAGTAACCGTGCGTTGGAAATGTTGTCGTCCTCCTCTATTACCCAGTTCTTTGTCTCGGCTTTTGTGCTGGTTATTGCCATTGGCGGCGCCATGATTAACTTTAATCTGATCGCCCTGCCCATGTCGGAAATGGTCGGCGCCAAAAGCGAGATTATCGGCATGCCAACTTCGGATGTCGCCGCACTGGTGATCATCCTGGTTGAGATAGCCATGGGAATATTTCTGATGGAGTCATTGCGGATTACGCGCCTGTTTCCGATCATAGGTGCATTGCCGGACAAAATGCGTGTGCGCATGATCTGGATAACCTTCACTATCCTGTTTGTGCTGGCCTCGGTCGAAGCGGGGCTGGCCTATATGCGTGAATGGCTGGTCGAAATGAAACAGGCCTCGATGCTGACAGGCGGTGAAGAGGCCGTGCAGGACGGGTACTTGTGGATTACTACTGCCGCCCAGATGGGGCTGGGGTTTATGTTGCCTTTTGCGTTGGTGTTTGTGGCAATTCCACTGGAATCCTTTGTCCATTCGCTGCGCACGGTCCTGGGGATTCTGGGTGTCGCGTTGTTGCGCACTCTGGCCTGGCTGCTGCGGTTTGTGGGTAATATCGCCCGTTATGCCGCAAAAGTGCTGGAGAATGTCTACGATCTGTTGATTTTCGCGCCTTTGCTGATTGAACGACTACTTGCCACAGACCGCGAATCGAAAAAAAAAGACAGTCAAGGCAAAAAAGCTGACACTGCATCCGCATACTAAGGGAGAGTGGAATGAAGAATAATCGTTTGCTTATAATGATGATGGTGGCTACTCTGGTCGTCGCCGGAGGTTGCTCTAGACACAATCAGGAACGGGATCACGGTGTCTATATGTTGCTTGATACCTCAGGTACCTATACAGAGCAATTGGGAGAAGCGCAGCGAATTATCAATTATGTTCTGAGCGAGCTGGAGCCGGGGGATACCTTTGCGGTTGCCCGCATTGATACGGGCAGTTTCAGTGAAAAAGATATCGTGCACCGGCAAACCTTCGATACACGCCCAAGTCAGGCCAATACACAGCGGCGTGTTTTTCGGGAAACCATCGACCAGTTTGTCAAGGAAGTTGAGCCGAGTTCCTATACTGATATCACCGGGGGTATTCTGCAGGCAGTTGAACACCTCAACGAAGTTGGTCCGGGAAGTAAAACCATTTTAATTTTTTCGGACATGAAAGAAGATATCAAGGAAGGTTATGTCCGGGATATTGCATTGCAGCTTGACGGGTTTAATGTGGTTGCGTTAAACGTGATAAAACTGGCCAGTGACAATGTGGATCCACGGAAATACATGGATCGTCTGGCCGAATGGGAAAAGCGCGTCGAGTCAGGCGGGGGGCAGTGGAAAATGGTCAATGACATGGAAAGACTGGAATCAGTGATGGAATTTGATTAACTCACCGCTGCGCAAACAGCTCCTGACGGGCCATCGGATTTCTTTCGGTGGCCCTTTTTTTATCTCTTGACAGCTCTTTCGCGGTTCACACTGCATTGGCGACTCGCATTATCCCGCGTCGCGGAATCTTTTGGCCGGTCTACACATCCAGCGTCTTCGATGGTAACCTGAATGCAGGTCAAGTCCTGAGGCCTGGAGCCGACAGACTCTGGAGAGACAGTGGAAATAGCCTGATGAGTCATACCATTGCACAGCATCGCCGGCAGCAACCCATGTGGTTCTACGAAAAGAACTACCGGTTTTTGCGCCAGTTGCTTCCCGATTTACCACAGGAACATGTCGGTCACTATCAGATCCGGCATGCGCAGCACCGGCTGGACATCCAGGTGGCTGAATTCGGCCCCTATACCCAGCTTTTGCAGTTGTCCCAGTGCTTTGAAGGCGTTTCATCCCTGGTATGTGATTTGCGTATGAGTGTGCGGGTCTATCATGACGCCAGGCTGGCCGAGGTGATCGGCTATCAGGGGGTCGAGCGGTTGCTGGCACGTTATGAATTGCCCAATGCCGGGATGTTATATCCTGACGAAAAACGTCAGGCAAATCTGTTGTTGCACGACTGGCTGGCCATGTTCATTAATCACGACAAACAGACTGACAAAACCGCCACAGTGTCATAAAACGGGCTCCTGGCCTTCGTCCGCCCCGATCGGGGCCGCCGCTGTCCGGTTCCGGGGGACCGAGAAACCGGTTCAGGTCCAAAGCCCCCGCCCGTTGGCCCTGGTGGCCTGTCAGCTGCCGGGGTAGTCGCCTGGTAACCTTCTGAGTATCCCCGGGCCGGGGAGTTTCTCCTCCTGTACGGGTAAATTTACGCCGGACCCGGGCCGGGATGGACGGCGCGCACTCCCGAAACGCCCTCCCATAGGTTGCCTGAACCGGCCCGGTTCGATTAATCTCCCTTCAAAATGTGTTAAAGATCACATTTTGTTCGCCGACAATTTATCCAGAAGCACACATTTCGGGGAGTTTCGGCAATCGAGCCCGTCACCCGCTAACCGGCTTCCGGGGGGGGAATGCCATGGGATGTTCACACGCTACCAACTGTCAGCTCTATGCCCAGTTTGCCGCTGATGCATCACTGAAGCTATGGAAACAGCACTATTGCGAGAACGTTTTTGATCAGTGCGCCCGTTATCAGCTTGCGATGGAGGGCAGGCCGGTCCCGCTGACCCTGTTACCCAACGGCAAGATGGTCGAACGGCGCTCGAAGGAGCAGATCAGCGCCTCGGCGCTGTTTAACGCTATTCAGAAACAGCGGGTCGGCGTAGTTCGCTCGCTGATCAAGACCGGTATGTCCTCCTACGAACTCAAGACCGAGGAAGGTCTCAGCCCGCTGATGGCCGCGGTGGCGGTCGGCAATCCGGAACTGGTCAATCTGATGCTGGAATACGGTTGCGATCCTTATGCCACAAACCGGGAAGGGAAGCGTGCGATTGATATGGCTCAGGAAGCCGGTTTTAGCGAATGCCGCAATATTCTGAACAAATACATGGCGACCCATCCCGCTGAAAAAACAGCGCCAGCTTCCGGTAATCCCCCGCCGGAAGAGGCCGAGCCGGAAATGAACGAAGTCGTCGGGTTTTTACGTCGGTTTAATCCGTTTCGATCCAGGGAGACCTGAGACATGGCATATTGGCCCTGGTGGCTTGGTGCGCTGGCATTGGGCGGTGTCAGCATTGGTTATTTTCTGCTGATTGGCAAGCTGCTGGGTGTCTCCGGCAGCTGGGCCAAGGTGGTCGGCTGGAAGGAAGATCGCGAGCTGGGGCGTTCCGCCGCCGAGCTGGAGCAGGCGGACGAGGGTGAGATCGAAAACGCGCTGCTGGCGGCGACACTGGCCGAGTTTGGCGCCTCCGCCATGGACGAGAAAACCCCCGGCCAGGACGCCAGCGAGCCCGAGGAGGATGTGCCGACAGCGTCGACGACGGTCAGTTACACCCCCTGGACCGCGCATCTGATCTTTTTGCTCGCCATGTTCGGCGGGGGGCTGATCGCCGCATTGACCAGCGGTCAGTTTGAACTCGAGTTTCAACTCAGTGATACCCACAGCCGGATCTTTGGCGGGCCGCTGGAAATCTGGCTGTCACTGTTGTTCGGCGGCATGATGGTCGGGTTTGGGACTCAGATGGCAGGCGGCTGTACCTCCGGGCATGGCTTGAGCGGCTGCTCCCGCCTGATTCCCGCCAGTCTGTTATCCACCGTGGTCTTTATGCTCAGCGCTATCGGCCTGTCGTTATTGATGGAGGCGTCGATCGCATGAAGCAATCCCGATTAAAAATGTATCTGTCGTATGGGCTGATTGGCGGTTTGATGGGCTACGTCGTTGCGCGTATCGGCTTCGGCGACTATGACGAGTTACACCAGATGTTCGTGTTGGATGACCTGCGTATGCTGTATGCCTTTGCCGGTGCCGTGGCATTGTCGATGCTGGCGTTTATCCTGCTGGCCCGGCGAATCCCCAAACCGGAAAAATTCTTTCAGCCCGGCACGGTCCCCGGAAGCATGCTTTTCGGTTTTGGCTGGGCCGTCTGCGGCGCCTGCCCGAGCATGGTTTTCGTTCAGCTGGGTGCCGGCAAGATTCCCGCGGTGATGACCATGGTAGGTATCCTCCTTGGCGTCTATTTGCACAAGAAGGCGCACGCCCGTTACTTCCGCTGGGATACTGGCACTTGTGTCAGTGATTAACGCGAGTTCCTTTCCCTATCCAACCTCGAAGTTGCTTGAGCCGCCTGTGATTTGGACGTCATAAGTGACGCGAACGTTTGTGTCGTGTTGTGTCCGAGTTGATTCATCAGGTATTTGATTGGTATCGGCTGTTTTCCAGCGGGTCGATTATATTCCTTTGAGTTTATGTGGGCTTTAAGCTAGGCTGTTTAGCAAATGATAATGTTTAATCTGAGATTCTGTCAGCCAATCCAGACCCGTCGGGTTGCCGATAATAATGAGCAGAAACGTGGCGATTGGAGTTCTGATCGATGAATGCCATCGGCTACTTGCGTGACAGATTGCAGCGGCTGCTGCCATTGGTGGGTGCAACTTCCCCCAATCCCGCCGAACTCGATGATGATACTCTGATCAGCCAGGATCCGCTCGGTAGGGTGGCGGACGCCTTTCAGGCTATGTTGGAGCATCAGCGGGCAAACGCCGAAGCGTTACATATTGCCTATGCGGAAATCAGCGAAGTGCTGAATACCGTTGACGCCGCCATTATCGTAACCGATGACACCATGCGGATCGATATGTATAACGAACAGGCGAAAAGGCTGCTACTGGGTGATGGCAGTCAGGTGATTGGAAATAATTTCTTTACATGGATAAAAGGCTGCCCCTATAAAGCCAGCCAAGACAAACTGAAAAAGCTGATCAAACAAGGGCAACGTGCGACCCATACAGAATTTGTTATCGAGGATGACTATTACGATGTAACGGTCACCCCCCATCGCAGACCAGAGTGGGCATGCCGGTAAAATTATTTTCATGTTTTTTAACGTCACCCAACGGCGTGAGGAATACAACCGGCAAAGACTTTCCGCGGTGGTGTTCGAGAGTACCAGTGAAGGTGTCGTGATCACGGACAAGGACAACCGCATTGTTGAAATCAATGACGCCCTGACCCACATCACGGGGTACCAAAAAGAGGAGCTATTGGGCTGTAATACCCGGATATTCAGTTCCGGGATTCACAACAGTGCGTTTTATGCCGAGCTTTGGACCAGCCTCGAACAAAGAGGTGTATGGCGGGGTGAAGTCTGGGATCGGCGTAAGAACGGGGAGGTATTTCCCGCCTGGCAGACGATTAATACCATCTGTAACGAGGCGGGAGAGGTTGTCAATTATGTCTCGATTTTTTCCGATATCAGCGCCATTAAACAATCGCAGGAGAAACTCGATTTTCTGGCCTACCATGATCCGCTGACCACACTGCCCAATCGGGTATTGTTCACGGATCGTCTCACGCAGGCACTGGAGAGATCCCGGCGTGAAAATAATCGCCTGGCGATCATTTTTATCGATCTGGATCGATTCAAGAATATTAACGACACTCTCGGTCACGCATTTGGTGATCAGTTGCTGGTTGATGCCGGATTGCGCCTGCTGAACAATGTTCGCAAGGTCGACACGGTCGCCCGCTTGGGCGGCGATGAGTTTATTGTGTTGCTGGAGGATGTCGAATCCGAAGAGCATGTAGCCTATTTTGCCGGGAAACTTAACAGGGCTTTTGTTGAGCCGTTTATCGTCAATGATAATCATCTGCATCTGACTCTGAGCATGGGAATTTGTATCAGCCCCGCCGATGGTACGGATGTCGAGACGTTGCTTAAAAATGCCGACGCGGCCATGTACCGTGCCAAGGAGCAGGGACGTAACGGGTTTCAGTTTTTCACCAGGGATATTTCGCTCAGAGCGTATGAAAGGTTGACACTGGAAACCAACCTGCGCGATGCCCTGAAAAAGGAACAACTGGAACTCTATTATCAGCCTCAGAATCTGCTTGAAGACGGAAAAATAATCGCCGCGGAGGCATTACTGCGCTGGCAACATCCCGAGCTGGGAAAAATCCCCCCTGAAAATTTTATTCCTGTTGCCGAAGAGACTGGCCTGATTGTCTCGATTGGAGAATGGGTGATCACCGAGGCCTGCCGGCAATTACGACTTTGGCGTGATCAAGGGTATGTTATTCCGCAAATTGCGATCAATGTATCGGGTATTCAGTTACAGCGTGGTGATTTGGTGAATCATGTGCTCATGAGTTGTGAATTTTACCAGTTAGCCGTATCGGATCTGGAGCTGGAGATTACCGAGTCGGTTCTTATGGACGATGCCGAGCAGAGCATACGTATTCTCACAGAATTGCAGGAATATGGCGCCTCGATCACGATCGACGATTTTGGTACCGGCTATTCATCGCTCGGCTATCTCAAGCGGCTGCCGGTCAATAAACTTAAAATTGATAGAAACTTCATTCGCGATATTGTCAACGACGCCGATGATACGGCTATCGTCAAGGCGATTCTGGCCATGGCGGAAAAGCTTCAGCTTACTGTTATAGCCGAAGGCGTGGAAGGAGAAGCTCATTGCCGGTTGTTAAGTGAGCAAAACTGCAAGATCGCCCAGGGCCACTATTTCAGTCGAGCCGTCTCTGCCAGGGAGTTTCAGGATCTGCTGGATTGGGAGCGGGTAAATCGTCGGTCGGATCCTTAGTGCCACTTTCCCGACAAAAGAAAAAGCCACCCTTGCGGTGGCTTTTTCTTTTGTCGGTGGAGGTGCCGTAGCGAAACGTTGGTATGCCGATGAAGCTTCGAAGGAGATTCCGGGTACGGCGGGAATCGATACCTGGAACCTTCTGACGGAGTTCCATCAAGTATACCGACGCTTCGCTACGGCACACATAGAACGCTGTTGGTTCCTCATGTGTACCTCAACCACTCCCAGTGGTTCGAGGCAACCCGAAACGCGGGCCTCATCCACACCGCCGCTACAAATAAAAAAGGGCTGCCTGTCGGCAACCCTTATTTATTTGGTGGAGGCGGCGGGAATCGAACCCGCGTCCGCAAGTCCTCTGCCATCGGCTCTACATGCTTATCCGCGTCTATTGTTTTAACCGGCAGCAACCCGACGGGCAGGGCCAACTGACGGCGATTCCGGTTAGGTTTTAACGTCGCGGCCCCGGACGAGCTTTGACGCGATCCTGTGAGATATGACCCCTGGAATCTGAACGCACAGGCACGGCTTCAGTCAGAGGGCACCCTACCGGGTTTTAAGCGGCGAGTGCGTAGTTGTCGTCGTTGGCAACTATATTTTTGCAGATGGATTTACGAGGAAACCTGCATCCTCGGCATGCACCTCCGGTTTCGCAACCCACGTCGAATCCAGGTCGCCCCCGTTGGAGTGTCCTTTCGACTGTTATTCTAGCCGATAGTTCCGTACATATATAGGGGCTCTGCGGGGATTAACAAGGGACGAGGGACGAGGGACTAGGGGCGAGGAGAAACGAGTGGGGTCAATAACTCAGGATTTGACGCCTTTGATAATCCGTTGTTTGTCCCGTTGCCAGTCCCGTTCCTTGATGGCGGCGCGTTTGTCGTGGCTCTGCTTGCCCTTGGCCAGGGCGATTTCCAGCTTGGCGCGGCCTTTTTTCCAGTACATGGCGGTCGGTATCAGGGAGTAGCCCTTGCGTTCGACGGCACCGATCAGCTTGTTCAGCTCCTCGCGATGCAGCAGCAACTTGCGGGTGCGTTGCGGTTCGGGCTGGATATGGGTGGAGACGGTCTGCAGGGGGCTGATCACGGCCCCGAGCAGCCAGGCCTCGCCGCCCTTGAGGATCACGTAGCTGTCGCGCAGCTGAATCCGGCCCTCGCGGAGGCTCTTGACTTCCCAGCCCTGCAGTTCCAGGCCGGCTTCGAAGCGATCCTCCAGGGTATAGTCGTGGCGGGACTTTTTGTTCAGCGCGATGGTGCTGCTGGGGCGGGCGGATTTTTTCTGCTGTTTGGCCATGGCCGCGCATTATAGCGGAGGGGGAGCGGGGCAGATAGCCGCGCGGGCATAAAAGCCGGCGTCAAGCTTGAGCCGGGGGGCGAATTCACCGAAAATCCGGGCACAACAACGAGAATAACGGGGCGTAGCTTATGGCACGGACATCAATGCATGGTCAGTGGTCGTCGCGCTGGGCGTTTATCCTGGCGGCAACCGGGTCGGCCGTTGGTCTGGGTAATATCTGGAAGTTTCCCTATATCACCGGCGAGAACGGCGGCGGGGCCTTTGTGCTGGTTTATCTGGCCTGCATCGTGCTGATCGGGGTGCCGGTGATGATGGCGGAAATCATGCTGGGTCGGCGCGGCCGCAAGAGTCCCATCAATACTATGTACGATCTGGCCATTGAGTCGGGGCACAATCCCAACTGGAAATGGCTGGGCTGGCTGGGGGTGCTGGCCGGCTTCCTGATCCTCTCCTATTACAGCGTGGTGGCCGGCTGGTCGCTGGCCTACGTATTCCGCTCGGCCAGTGGTACCTTTACGGGGGCAACCGCTGACGGCGTCGAAAGCCTGTTTCTGGATGGATTTTTGTCCCATCCGGAAACCCTGCTGTTCTGGCACACCCTGTTTATGGTCATGACCATGCTGATCGTCGCCCGCGGGGTCAAAAGCGGCCTGGAGTCGGCGGTCAAGCTTTTGATGCCGGCGCTGTTCCTGTTGTTGCTGCTGATGGTGGGTTATGCCATGAGTCAGGGCGAGGCGTTCATGCAGGGTCTGAATTTCATGTTCCGACCAAACTTTTCCGCCCTGAGCTGGGGCGGGGTGCTGACCGCCATGGGACAGGCCTTTTTTACCCTGAGTCTCGGCATGGGGGCGATCATGGTCTACGGCTCCTATCTATCGAGTTCGGCATCGATTACCCGCACCACTTTCATGATCGCGATTGCCGACACCGGGGTGGCGTTGCTGGCCGGGGTGGCGATCTTCCCGATTATTTTCGCCAACCAGATGGAGCCGGGCGCCGGGCCGGGGCTGATTTTCATCAGTCTGCCGCTGGCCTTTGGCCACATGCCCGCCGGCGTCCTGTTCGGGACGCTGTTTTTCGTGTTGCTGAGTTTTGCTGCCTGGACCTCGAGCATCTCCCTCCTGGAGCCGGTGGTCACCTGGCTGGTGGAGACGTTCCATTGGCGCCGGGTCACGGCAACCCTGTACGCCGGGATTCTCACCTGGTTACTGGGGGTGGTCAGCGTCTTCTCCTTCAGTGATTGGGCCTTCGAGTTTGAGTTTGCCGGCCAGCTCAAGGAGAACGGGGTTTTCGATATCCTGGATATTCTGACCACGAACATCATGTTGCCACTGGGCGGACTGTTTATCGCTCTCTTCGCAGCCTGGTTCATGAGCCGGGAGGCCAGCCGGGATGAGCTCGGACTGGGCGACGGGGTGCGCTATAATCTGTGGCGTGTCCTGGTCAAATTTGTTACTCCGGCGGCGATTCTGCTGGTCTTCCTCAACTTGATCGGCGTTATTTAAGATCCGATAGCAAACCGGAGATAAATCAAAGTCTCATGCAGACCATCAATAAAAGCGCGCTGGTGCCTTACAGCCCGGATCAGATGTACGCCCTGGTCGATGATATTGTCACCTACCCGGAATTTCTGCCCTGGTGCCACCATGCCGAGGAGCATCACCGTACCGAGGCACACGTGGAAGCGAGTCTGGAAATCGCTCACAGCGGGTTGCATAAATCGTTTACGACCCGCAATGAGCTGCAGCCTCACGAACGTATCGAAATGAGTCTGGTGAAAGGACCGTTCAAAAGCCTCAAGGGCGTATGGCGTTTTGAGCCGCTGGGTGACGCTGGCTGCAAGGTGTCGCTGGACATGGAGTTTGAATTTTCCAACAAGTTAATGAGTATGACCTTCGGTCCGCTGTTCAACAAAATTGCGGGAACCCTGGTGGACTCGTTTATTGAACGGGCAAAAGTGGTCTATGGCTGAGCAGGAGAGGAAACTGCCGGTGGAGGTAGCCTACGCCAGGCCGGATATGCAGGAGATTATCCCGCTGGACGTGGCGCCGGGGACAACCGTGCAGCAGGCGATTGAGCTGTCAGGGATTCTCGAGCAGTTTCCCGAAATCGATCTGGCGCAAAACAAGGTCGGTATTTTCGGCAAGATCACTCGCGGTGATACCGAGCTGCGCGAGCGGGATCGGGTCGAGATCTACCGGCCGCTGATCGCCGATCCCAAGGAGTCCCGTCGGCGACGCGCGGCCAAAAAAGAGCCGGGGGAGACGGACCCGGGCCAGGAGTCCACCGACTGAGCTTTTCGGACCTGTGCGTCCTCAGGGTGTCGGCAGGCCGCCGCCGGGCGGCGTGCGCGGTGGCGCCGGCCCCGTGTTGCCGCCCCCGCTACTCTGGCTGGCGGTATCGGGCAGGCCCTCGTTGGTCGGGCTGTAGAGCTCTTTATAGTCCCGGAACTGGTCCCGGTCGATTTTGCTCAGGGTTCCGTTGTCGAAGTGGAGCGTCAGATGCTGGCTCTTGGGCTCGCCGCCGCCGGGCTTGAAGCTGTAGACATAGTCCCAGCGATTGGCATGGAACGGATCCTGAATCAGCGGGGTTCCCAGCAGGTAGGCCACCTGTTCGCGGCTCATGCCGGTTTGGAGTTCCTCGACCTGTTCCGCTTCCAGGGTATTGCCCTGCTGGATGTCAATCTTGTAGACCGAGCAGCCGCTCGCGAGGAGCAGGGCCGGCAAAATCATAATGAGAAGGCTTCGCATTTCTATCCCGGATACGGTTATACTTGGCCCGCATGATACATCATGCGCCAGCCACGTTGTAGCGAGAGTGATATGGAAAGCCAGGATCTGAAAAAAGCGGGCCTCAAGGCGACCCTGCCGCGACTCAAGATATTGAATTTCCTTGAAGACAGCGAGGTGCGCCACATGACGGCCGAGGAGGTCTACAAGGCGCTGCTGGAGAGTGGGGAGGAGATCGGCCTGGCCACTGTCTACCGCGTGCTCACCCAGTTCGAGACCGCCGGGCTGGTGACCCGCCACCACTTCGAGGGCGGCCAGTCCGTGTTCGAGCTCAACGAAGGCACCCATCACGACCACATCCTGTGCGTCAAATGCGGCCGCGTCGACGAATTCATGGACGAGACCATCGAAGAGCGCCAGCACGCCATCGCCGACAAACTCGGCTACGCCATGACCGACCATTCTTTATATATATACGGCATCTGCCCCGAGTGTCAGAAAAAAGCGAAATAATTACTCACCGCAGAGACGCAGAGGACGTTTATGCCCGTTGTGTGGGTGCAAAGTAATTTTGAATTTTTAATGTTGAATTCTGAATTAAATGCGTATCCGTAATTTAAAGTTCAACATTAAAAATTATATCTCTGTGTCCTCTGTGTCCTCTGCGTCTCTGCGGTAAAATTCTTTTACCCCGCCTGGGCGCGGTCGATCATTTCCTTGGCGTGGGAGAGGGTCTGGTCGGTGATTTCGATGCCGCCGAGCATGCGCGCCACTTCGTCGACCCGTTGTTCGGGGGTCAGTTCAGCGATTTCGCTGATGGTGACGTCGGAGGCGGCCCGTTTGCTGACCTGGAAGTGGTGTTCGCCCAGTGCCGCGACCTGCGGCAGGTGGGTGACGCAGAGCACCTGACGATGGCCGG
Source organism: Thiohalophilus thiocyanatoxydans (assembly GCF_004366735.1). Lineage (GTDB taxonomy): Bacteria > Pseudomonadota > Gammaproteobacteria > UBA6429 > Thiohalophilaceae > Thiohalophilus > Thiohalophilus thiocyanatoxydans. The sequence goes on from NZ_SOQX01000002.1 coordinate 86,302, forward strand.
CCAGTTCGCGCAGTTGCAGCCCGACGATCTCCGCCACCCGGCCGCCGATACCGACATCCACCTCGTCGAAGATCAGGGTCGGTATCCGGGTGTCCTGGGCGGTAATGACCTGAATCGCCAGACTGATGCGCGACAGCTCGCCGCCGGAAGCGACCCGGCTTAACGGGCGCAGCGGCTGGCCGGGGTTGGCACTGACCACGAATTCCACCCGCTCCAGGCCGTTGGGTGAGAAGCCGTCTTCACGGGGTTCCAGCTGCACATCGAAGCGCCCCCCTTCCATGCCCAGGGTCTGCATGCTCTGGCTGACCTGTTCGGCCAGGCGCCCGGCGGCCTGCTGGCGACCGTCGCTTAACTGCCGGGCCAGCTGGCGGTATTCGTTTTCGGCTTCTTGCAGCGCCTTTTGCAGCTGATCCAGTTGCACGTCGGCCTGTTCCAGGGCGTCGAGCTGCTGTTGCAGTTGAGGCAGGACCCCGGGCAGTTCCTCGACGGCCACATGGTGTTTGCGCGCCAGGGCATGCATGTCGGCCAGGCGCTGCTCTACCCACTCGAGACGACCGGGATCCAGCTCCAGCGCATCGAGGTAATGGCGCAGCTCGCTGCCGGCCTCGCGGACCTGGATCAGCGCGCTGTCGAGCAGTTCGGCGATCGCCTGGAGTTGGGAATCGGTGTCGGCCAGCTGTTGCAGTTCGCTGCTGCACTGGCTGAGCAGTTGACTGGCGTTGGTCTCCTCATTGTCCTGCAGCAGCTGGCTGACCCGTTCGCTGGTCTCCAGCAGGCGACTGGCATTGGCCAGGCGCTTGTGTTCCTGCTCCAGTTCCGCCGGCTCCTGCTCGCCCAGCGCCAGGACTTCCAGTTCGTTGACCTGAAAACGCAGCAGCTCCAGCCGGCTGTCACGCTCGTCGCTGGCCTTCAGAAGATTGTCCAGCTCGCTTTTGTGTTGTTGCCAGCGTTGATAGACCTCGCGCAGTTGTTGCAACAGTCCCTGATGACCGGCGTAGTCGTCCAGTAGCTGGCGCTGGATGTCGCGTTTGAGCAGCGACTGGTGTTCGTGCTGGCCGTGCAGATCCACCAGCATCTCGCCCAGCTCCCGCAGGCTCTGGATCGGCGTCGGCTTGCCGTTGATAAAGGCTTTGGAAGGGCCGCTGTTGCTGATGGTACGGCGAATGATGCACTCGTTTTCGCTGGCCAGCTCGCGTTCGGCCAGCCAGGCTTCGGCGTCGGGGGCATCGACGGTGCTGAAGGTGACGCTGATCTCGGCCTTCTCGGCGCCGTGGCGAATCACCGCGCTGTCCGCCCGATCCCCCAGCGCCAGGCCGAGGGCGTCGAGCAGGATCGACTTGCCGGCCCCGGTCTCGCCGGTGAAGACCGTCAGACCGCTGTCCATGGCCAGGTCGAGTTTTTCGACTATAGCGAAATTCCATATGTGAATGTGTGTAAGCATATCAGACAGTTACTGAATAATTGTAAGGTCGCTCCCGGCATGACCTCCAGGGATGGAGGAAATGCAGGGAATTGCCGGGAGCAATTCCTTGCCCATGCCTCCCGCGACAGGGCCTGCCCCATGAGCGCAGCGAATGCCGTGGGTATTAGTACGTCCCTGTACGTCGTTCCAGATATGAATATGTGTCAACATACCGCCGAACCCATCCTTATCACACGCTCAGAAATGTTCGCCCCAGTGCAGCTTGCGGCGCAGTATCTCATAATGATTGTGCTCACAGGGATGGATCAGACGAACCACCGTCTCCTTTTTGCGAATCAGGATCCGCTCGCCCGAGACGACCCCCAGGTTGATCTGGCCGTCGCAGGTGACCTGGGCGTGGGAGTGGGGATCGTCTTTGACCACCACCTCGATCTCGCTGTCGCCGTCGACCACGATGGGCCGGTAGCTCATGGTGTGCGGACAGATCGGCACGATGATCATGGCGTCCATGGCCGGCTCCAGGATCGGGCCGCCGGCCGACAGGGCGTAGGCGGTGGAGCCGGTGGGGGTGGAGATGATCAGCCCGTCGGAGCGCATGCTGTTGAGCAGGCGGCCGTTGATATAGGTCTCGGTCTCGACCATGCGGGCCACTTCCCATTTATGCAGCGCCACATCATTGAACGCGTCGCTCTGGCTGGGCGGGCCTTCGTGATGGTGGATCACCGTGGTCAGCATAATCCGCCGTTCTTCCTCGTATTTGCCAGCGAGGATTTCGCTGATCTGATGCGCCATCTCGTCGGGCGAGACATCCACCAGAAAGCCGAGCCGGCCGAGGTTGATGCCCAGCAGCGGCACATTGCTTTCCACCAGCGAGCGGGCGGCGTTGAGCAGGGTGCCGTCACCGCCGATGGTCATGGCCAGATCGCAACGTTGCCCCAGTTCTTCCAGCGTGACCCGGGGATAATCGCATTCGCTGATGTGCCGGGCGGTGCTTTCCTCAATCAGGATCTCGCACTGGTGTTGTTCCAGCAACCGGCCCAGTTTCACGATCGCGGCGGCCACCGCAGGGTCGGCATACTTGCCAATCAGTCCGATGGTATTGAAGGCGTTACCCATTCTTTTTATTCCAGTTTTCGGTCTTTCGGCGGCATTGACAGCCGCCCTGACAAGTTGCAAATTCAAGCTTGGCACTCTATGCTGACGAGTGCTAACCAAACCCCTTTTAAACCAGACCGGGATGTACCGTGACGAACGATCCGATTATAAATGATCGCGCCCAGTTGCTGCTAAAAACGCTGATAGAACGTTATATCCAGGACGGTCAGCCGGTCGGCTCGCGGATTTTGTCCCGTGAGTCGGGGATGAACCTCAGCCCGGCGACCGTGCGCAATGTGATGGCGGATCTGGAAGATATGGGACTGGTCAAGGCGCCGCATACTTCCGCCGGTCGCGTTCCTACAGTACGCGGATACCGGCTGTTTGTCGATAATCTGCTGACCGTGCGCCCGCTGCGCGGCAGCCTGATCGAGCGGTTTCGGGACGAGCTGTATCGTATCGATGATCCCGAGGCGTTGATCGATCGCGCCTCCAATCTGCTCTCCAGCATGACCCGCATGGCCGGGCTGGTCATGTTGCCGCGTCCCGGCGCGGTGCAGTTACGGCATATCGAATTTCTGCCGCTCTCGGACAATCGGGTGCTGGTGATCCTGGTGGTCAATGATCAACAGGTACAGAACCGGATTATCCATACGGAGCGCAGCTATACGAGCTCGGAACTGCAGCAGGCGGCCAACTATCTCAACAGCGAATTCGCCGGGCACGATCTCGAGGGCATTCGCTCGCAGGTGCTCAAGCATATGGAAGAGATCCGCGACGACATGCACCAGATCATGCAGCTGGCGGTGCAGATGGCCGACGAGGTGATCCAGACCAGCCAGAGTGCCGATTACGTGGTACACGGCGAGACCAATCTGATGAGTTACGCCGAAATGGGCGACATGGATCGGATGCGCCAGCTGTTCGAGGCGCTCAAGACCAAACAGGATATTTTGCACATTCTGGACAAATCCATTCACGCCGAGGGGATGCAGATCTTTATCGGCGAGGAGTCCGGCTATGCCGCCTTCGGCGAGTGCTCGGTGGTGACCTCGCCCTACAAGATGCAGGACGAGGTGGTGGGGGTACTGGGGGTCATCGGGCCGACCCGCATGGCCTATGATCAGGTGATTCCGGTGGTGGATGTGACCGCCAAATTACTGGGATCACTCTTGACCTCGGAATAATCATCCCCATATTCCCCCATAATTCAAAACAGATTCGAACAATTTTCAGGTAATTGCAACGCTTCGGAGTAGAGCATGAGTGACACAGACGTGACCGATAAACAGCCCCAGGACAACCCCGACGAGGCGGAGGCGCAGCTTGAGAGCGACTCCCGCGCGCCCCTGGAGGCCGACAGCGTCGAGGAATTGCAGGCCAAGCTGACCGAGGCCGAAAACCGCGCCCAGGAGAACTGGGAGAACCTGCTGCGCGCCAATGCGGAGATGGACAACCTGCGCCGGCGCACCGAGCGGGAGCTGGAAAACGCCCACAAGTACGCCGTGGAGCGCTTCGCCCAGGAACTGCTGGCGGTGCGCGACAGCCTGGAGATGGGCGTGGCCGCGGCCGAGCAGGAAGAGGCCAGCGTGGAGAAGATCAAGGAGGGGACCGAGCTGACCCTGCGCATGCTCGAGGGGGCGATGGATAAATTCAATATCCAGCCCATCGATCCCCAGGACGAGCCCTTCGATCCGGAGCGCCACCAGGCCATGTCGACGGTTGAAACGCCGGACAAGGCCCCCAATACGGTAATCAATGTGATGCAAAAGGGCTATATGCTCAACGACCGGTTGATCCGCCCGGCCATGGTGATTGTCTCCCGGGCTCCCGAGGCGAACAACTAGGGGCACAAAGGTCGATGAGCAGGCTTGAAGTTGACGCCAGAGCCCCCATTTACAAAGCAACAACAGAATTTTAGAACCCGAACAACTCGCAAAATGTGGAGAACCGAACAATGGGTAAGATAATCGGAATTGACCTTGGCACCACCAACTCCTGCGTCGCTATCATGGAAAGCGGCAAGGCCAAGGTAATCGAAAACGCAGAAGGTGACCGCACCACGCCCTCCATCGTGGCCTATACCAAGGACGATGAAATCCTGGTGGGCCAGTCTGCCAAGCGTCAGGCCGTCACCAACCCGGAAAATACACTCTTCGCCATCAAGCGCCTGATCGGCCGCAAATTCGAGGATGATGAAGTCCAGAAAGACATCAACATGGTGCCCTACAACATCATCAAGGCCGACAACGGTGACGCCTGGGTGGAAGCCCATGGCAAGAAAATGGCGCCGCCGGAAGTCTCCGCCAAGGTCTTGCAGAAGATGAAAAAATCGGCCGAGGACTACCTCGGCGAGGAAGTGACCGAAGCGGTGATTACCGTGCCGGCCTATTTCAACGACTCCCAGCGTCAGGCCACCAAGGACGCCGGCAAGATCGCCGGGCTGGACGTCAAGCGGATTATCAATGAGCCGACCGCCGCGGCCCTGGCCTACGGCATGGACAAGCAGCGTGGCGATCAGAAAATCGCGGTCTATGACCTGGGTGGCGGGACCTTCGATATTTCCATTATCGAAATCGCCGACATCGACGGCGAGCACCAGATCGAGGTGCTCTCGACCAACGGGGATACCTTCCTCGGCGGCGAGGACTTCGACAAGCGCCTGATCGATTATCTGGCCGAACAGTTCAAGAAGGATCAGGGGATCGATCTCAAGGGCGATCCGCTGGCCATGCAGCGTCTCAAGGAAGGTGCGGAAAAGGCCAAGATCGAGCTCTCTTCCTCGCAACAGACCGAAGTCAATTTGCCGTATATCACGGCCGATGCCAGCGGTCCGAAACACATGAATGTCAAGGTGACCCGGGCCAAGCTCGAATCACTGGTCGAGGAGCTGATCACCCGCTCCACGGAGCCGTGCAAGACCGCGCTCAAGGATGCCGGCCTGTCCGCCTCTGATGTGGATGATGTCATTCTGGTCGGTGGTCAGACCCGCATGCCCAAGGTGCAGGAAGCGGTCAAGGAGTTCTTCGGCAAGGATCCGCGCAAGGACGTGAATCCGGACGAAGCCGTGGCCCTGGGCGCCGCCATTCAGGCCGGTGTACTGGGCGGCGACGTCAAGGACGTGCTGCTGCTCGACGTCACCCCGCTGTCGCTGGGGATCGAAACCCTGGGCGGCGTGATGACCAAGCTGATCGAAAAGAACACCACGATCCCGACCAAGGCGAACCAGGTGTTCTCGACTGCCGACGACAACCAGACCGCGGTGACCGTGCACGTGTTGCAGGGTGAACGCGAACGGGCCGACGCCAACAAGTCGCTGGGACGGTTTGATCTGCAGGATATTCCGCCGGCGCCGCGCGGTATGCCGCAGATCGAGGTCACCTTCGATATCGATGCCAACGGTATCCTGAATGTCTCTGCCAAGGACAAGGCGACCGGCAAGGAAAACAAGATCGTGATCAAGGCCTCCAGCGGCCTGACCGACGAGGAAGTCGAACAGATGGTCAAGGATGCCGAGGCTCACGCGGCCGAGGATCAGAAATTCCACGAAACGGTCGATGCCCGCAATCAGGCCGATAACCTGATCCATTCCACCCGCAAGTCCATGGAAGAGCTGGGTGACAAGCTGGAAGCCGACGAGAAGGAGAAGATCGAGGCGGCCATCAAGGATCTGGAAGAAGCCATGAACGGCAACGACAAGGACGAGATTGAGGCCAAGACCAAGGCGCTGACCGATGCCTCGGCCAAGATGGCCGAACGGCTCTATGCCGAACAGGGTGCTGCCGGTGCGCAGGGCGGCGCGGAAGCCGGCTCCGAAGCCAGCGGTGAACAGGCCGAGGAAGACGTGGTCGATGCCGAATTCGAGGAAGTGGACGACAACAAGAAATAAGTCGCCTCTTTCCCGGCAGACGATCCACTGGCTGGATGCAGGAAACTGTATCCAGCCAATTGCTGTTTAAGTTTCGGTGTTACAGGATGACGGGAATATCACTACTGAATACACTGAAAGACACTGTAAAATAGCGTTAGCTATTTAGTTGATCCGGTGTTTTCGGTGGCGACAACTCTCGTAGACGGATATTTTGCGATTTATCAGGCGCGGCACTGCGTTTGATGAACTGGTTTCAGGATACATGCAGTGACACATTGAATGTGGACTGCGTTCATTCACTACAAAGTAATAATGATTATGGCTAAACGCGACTATTACGAAGCACTGGGCGTCTCCAAGAATGCCAGCGATGATGAAATCAAAAAGGCATTCAAACGGATGGCAATGAAATATCATCCGGATCGTAATCCGGATGACGAAGAGTCCCTGGAAAAATTCAAGGAGGCCCGCGAAGCCTATGACGTGCTGAGCGATCCGCAAAAGCGGGCGGCTTATGATCAATTCGGTCATGCCGGCGTGGATGGCTCGGCCGGCGGCGGCGCCGGCTTTGGCGGCGGTGGTTTCGGGGGTGCCAGCTTCAGTGACATCTTCGGCGACGTGTTTGGCGATATTTTTGGTGGCGGCGGTGGCGGCCAGCGGGTCTATCGCGGCGCCGATCTGCGTTACAACCTGGAATTGACCCTGGAAGAAGCCGCCAAGGGCACCGAGGTCAGCGTCCGGCTTCCCACGCATGTCGCTTGCGAGGAGTGTGACGGCAGCGGCGCGAAGAAGGGCAGTTCACCGACCAGCTGCTCGACCTGCGGGGGGCTGGGCCAGGTGCGGATGCAGCAGGGCTTTTTCTCGTTGCAACAGGCCTGTCCGCACTGTCAGGGTACGGGCGAGATCATCACCGATCCCTGTACTGTTTGCCATGGTCAGGGCCGGGTCGAGAAAACCCGCACGCTGTCGGTCAAGGTCCCGGCCGGGGTGGACAACGGCGATCGTATCCGTCTGGCCGGGGAAGGTGAAGCCGGCGAGAACGGCGGCCCGCCCGGCGATCTCTATGTGCACATTCACGTCAAGGAACATCCCATCTTCCAGCGCGATGGCAGCGATCTGCATTGTGAAGTTCCGGTCAGCATCGGTGTCGCCGCCCTGGGCGGCGAGCTGGAAGTCCCGACCCTGGAGGGGCGGGTCAAGCTCAAGGTGCCGCCGGAAAGCCAGAACGGCAAACAGTTTCGCATGCGCGGTAAGGGGGTCAAATCGGTCCGCGGCGGTCCCGTCGGCGATCTGCTGTGCCGCATCGCGGTGGAGACGCCGGTCAACCTTACCAACCGGCAAAAAGAGCTGCTGCAGCAGCTCGACGAGTCCATGCAGGAAGACGGGATCAAGCACAGCCCGCGTGCCGCCTCCTGGCTGGATGGGGTGAAAAAATTCTTTGAAGACATGAAATCCTGATATTATCGGTCTTCAAGGAAGAAGCCTGCGGGTCGATACCCTCAGGTATAACAATAAATTCTGGAGTCGAAATGGGGCTGCTCGACGATCTGAAGAACCAGGCCAACGACCAGCGTGCCCGGGAAGCACGCGAAAAGGAACGTTGGGAACAGCTGGAACAGTCCTATCAGGACGAGATCCATCCGCGGATGGCCGAGATCTACCAGTACCTGAATGAGCTGGTAAAACATCTCAATTATCTGCAGCCTGAAACCCGGGCCCGCTACCCGCTTCTGCCCCAGGGCAACTTCTGTACGTTGTTTCAGCGCGACTACAAAATCACCATCGACAGTACGCGCCAGACCAGGAAAATTACCCTCACCTGCAAGGCCGAGCTGCCCGAACCGGTACGCTTTTATCTCGAGGGTAAGGAGAAGGTCCTGCGTCAGCAGGAAGTTCTCGACAGCTTTAAACTGCGCCACGATCGCAAGGAGTACAAGGACGACAACTACGAACTGCTGGGCGCGGATTTCAAGCTCGAGGGGCCAATGAACATCAGTATCTATTTTGTTGGTGACATCGAGACCTCGTCGGTCAACCTGTTGATGAGCAATTTTGAGCAGCCGGGGGTGATCAAGCATGTGCTCAAGGCCCGCCACCTGAACCAGGAATTTCTCGACAAACTGGGCAGCTACCTGTTGCGCAAGGACGATCAGTTCCTCAACCTGGATATCAGCGATGACCACAAGCAGACGATTCGGCAGATGCTGGAACAGGAGCGGCTGCGGCGCGAGCAGGAGATCGCGGAAATGGAGCGCCAGGCCAGAGACGAACAGGATGCCGGCAAGCCATCCCGTCGTCTTATGGGATTCTTCAATAAAGACAAATAACGTCCGGTTTGAAACCGGACGGCTAACCCCCTAATATTCACTGCTTCAGTCTTTTCGATGTCGATAAACGGAGTCACATATGACCAGGGTGGCAATCACCGGGGCGTCCGGCCGCATGGGCCGGACCTTGTTGGAGGCAACGCATCAAAATGCTGATGCGCAAGTCAGCGCGGCTGTGGATCGGCCGGGCAGCAGCATGGTCGGCGTGGATGCCGGTGAGCTGGCGGGTCTCGGTAAGCTCGGGATCAAGGTCGATGACAGCCTGAGCCGGATAGTGGATCAGTTTGACGTACTGATCGACTTTACCCGTCCCGAAGCGAGCATGTTACATCTGGATATCTGCCGTGCCGCCGGCAAGCGCATGGTCATTGGTACGACCGGTTTTACCGAGGAGCAAAAAGAGCAGATTGCCCATACCGCCGAGCATATCGGCATCGTTTTTGCCCCCAATATGAGTGTCGGGGTCAATCTCTCTTTCAAATTACTGGATATCGCCGCCCGGGTGCTGGGTGACAGTGTGGATGTCGAGATCATTGAGGCGCACCACCGGCATAAAGTGGATGCCCCTTCCGGTACCGCCCTGCGTATGGGCGAGGTGGTGGCCGATGCCCTGGGCCGGGATCTGGGCGAGTGTGCTGTATTTGGTCGCGAAGGCAATACCGGCGAACGGGAGCGGCAGACGATCGGTTTCGAAACGATCCGCGCCGGCGACATCGTCGGTGAGCATACCGTGATGTTTGCCGGGGAGGGGGAACGGATCGAACTCACCCACAAGGCCTCCAGCCGGATGACCTTTGCCCACGGTGCCGTGCGCGCGGCCAACTGGATCATGCAACATGAGCACGGCCTGTTCGATATGCAGGATGTGCTGGGCTTACGCCATATCCAGTGACGGGGTACGAGGGACGAGGCGACAATCCCCCTATTCGTTGTGCTCCGGGCAGACCGGGTTGCCCGTTGGGTCAGTTTTTCTTTTCAAAATCAAGTGGTTGTGTTTCCGTTTTTATTCCTCGTTCCTCGTCCCTCGTCCCTCGTTACTTGTGGTTACAAGACCAGTTGGTTAGAATAGAAAGGGTCTGAATTTAAGGTCAGATCGACAAATTGAATCGAAATTTTGCATAGCGGGAGACTCCAGATTGGTATCTCCCGCTTTTTGCAGGCGCCACGCGCAAGGGAGGATTCTTGAAAAAACCGGCACTGCTGGCGTTGGAAGACGGTACCATTTTTCACGGGGATTCGATCGGCATAGACGGTCAGACCGTGGGCGAGGTGGTGTTCAACACCGCGATGACCGGTTATCAGGAGATTCTGACCGATCCCTCCTACGCCAAACAGCTCGTTACCCTGACCTATCCCCACATTGGCAACGTCGGTGCCAATCATGAGGACGAAGAATCCCGCGCCGTATTCGCCGAGGGCCTGATCATTCGCGATCTGCCGCTGGTCGCCAGTAACTGGCGCAGCCAGGAAACCCTCGACAATTATCTGCAGCGCAACAACGTGGTCGGGATTGCCAACATCGATACCCGCAAGCTGACCCGCATCCTGCGCGAAAAGGGCGCCCAGAACGGCTGCATCATGGCCGGCAACAGCATTGACGAGAAACAGGCGCTGCAGGCCGCGCGGGAATTTCCCGGCCTCAAGGGGATGGACCTGGCCAAAGAGGTCACCACCGGCACGGCCTATGACTGGCTGGAAGGGGTGTGGAACCCCGGCGAGGGGTATCCCAATGTCCCCGCCATGGTTGAAGAGGCGCTCCCCTACCGGGTGGTCGCCTATGATTTTGGCGTCAAGCGCAACATCCTGCGCCTGCTGGTCAATCGCGGCTGCCGGGTGACGGTGGTGCCGGCGACAACCCCGGCCGAGGACGTGCTGGCCATGGACCCGGACGGGATCTTCCTCTCCAACGGACCGGGCGATCCCGAGCCCTGCGACTATGCCATCGAGGCGATCCGGCAGATCCTCGACAAGGGCGTGCCGCTATTCGGCATCTGTCTCGGCCATCAGTTGCTGGGGCTGGCCAGTGGCGCCAAAAGCGTCAAAATGAAGTTTGGTCACCATGGCGCCAACCATCCGGTCCAGGACCTGCAAAGCAAGCAGGTGATGATCACCAGCCAGAACCATGGCTTTGCCATCGACGAGGAATCCCTGCCAAAGAATGTTGTGGCGACGCACCGCTCGTTGTTCGACGGCACGCTACAGGGCGTGGCCTGCACCGACCGCCCGGCGTTCAGTTTTCAGGGGCACCCCGAAGCCAGTCCGGGGCCGCATGATCTTTCGCCATTGTTCGACAAGTTCATCGAACTGATTGAGTCCGCCAATGAACGCAAATAAACGTTAATTCAATACTACAAAATGGATTTTGCAGGTAAACAGAACCAATTTAATAACATTCATTTGCGTCCATTTGCGTTAATTCGCGGACCGAATATAGAGTAAAAAAATGCCAAAACGTACCGACATCAAAAGCATCCTCATCGTCGGCGCCGGGCCGATTGTTATCGGTCAGGCCTGTGAGTTTGACTACTCCGGCGCGCAGGCGTGCAAGGCGCTGAAGGAAGAGGGTTACCGCGTCATTCTGGTCAATTCCAATCCGGCCACGATCATGACCGATCCGGAGATGGCCGACCGTACCTATATTGAACCGGTGGAGTGGACCACCGTGCGCAACATCATCGCCAGCGAACGTCCCGATGCCCTGTTACCCACCATGGGCGGCCAGACCGCACTGAACTGTGCCCTGGATCTGGATCGCGAAGGGGTGCTGGAGGAGTACGGCGTGGAACTGATCGGTGCCTCCATGGATGCCATCGACAAGGCCGAGGATCGGGATCGTTTCCGCAAGGCGATGCGCAAGATCGGACTCGAGTTGCCCCATTCGGAAGTGGCCTACAACATGGACGAAGCCAACGAGGTGCAGAAGAAGATCGGTTTTCCGGCAATTATCCGTCCCTCCTTTACTATGGGCGGCAGCGGTGGCGGCATCGCCTACAACAAGGAGGAGTTTGTCGAGATCTGCGAGCGCGGTCTGGAGCTGTCGCCGACCAACGAACTGTTGATCGAGGAGTCGGCACTGGGCTGGAAGGAATACGAAATGGAGGTGGTGCGGGATCACAAGGATAACTGCATCATCATCTGCTCCATCGAGAACCTCGACCCGATGGGCGTGCATACCGGTGACTCGATCACCGTGGCCCCGGCCCAGACCCTGACCGACAAGGAATACCAGATCATGCGCGACGCCTCGCTGGCGGTGCTGCGCGAGATCGGGGTGGATACCGGCGGCTCCAATGTACAGTTTGCCATCAACCCCGACGATGGTCGCATGATCATCATTGAGATGAACCCCCGGGTCTCCCGCTCCTCGGCGCTGGCCTCCAAGGCCACCGGTTTTCCGATTGCCAAGGTGGCCGCCAAGCTGGCGGTCGGCTATACCCTGGACGAGTTGCAGAACGAGATTACCGGCGGCGCCACACCGGCCTCCTTCGAGCCGAGTATCGACTACGTGGTGACCAAGATACCGCGGTTTACCTTCGAGAAATTCCCTCAGGCCGAAGCCCGTCTCACCACCCAGATGAAATCGGTGGGCGAGGTGATGGCCATCGGTCGTACCCAGCAGGAGTCGCTGCAAAAAGCCCTGCGCGGTCTGGAGACCGGCGCCGACGGCTTTAATGAAATGGTGGATCTCAACGACGACGATGCGCTGGAGAAGATCCGTGCCCAGTTAAAGAATACCGGACCCGAGCGTATATGGTATGTGGGCGATGCCTTCCGGGCCGGTTTCAGCGTCGAAGACGTGCACGAGATGACGGCGATCGATCCCTGGTTCCTGGTCCAGATCGAAGAGCTCATTCAGCTCGAAGCACAGGTTCGCGAGGGCGGCATGAAGGGACTGAGCGCCGAACGCATGCGCGAACTCAAACGCAAGGGCTTTGCCGACACCCGCCTGGCCAAACTGGTCGGGGTCAGCGAGAAGGTGCTGCGCCAGCATCGCTACGAGCTGGATGTGCGCCCGGTCTACAAACGGGTCGATACCTGCGCCGCCGAGTTTGCGACCAATACCGCCTACATGTACTCCACCTATGAGGAAGAGTGCGAGGCCGATGTCTCCGATCGCAAAAAGATCATGGTGCTCGGCGGCGGGCCCAACCGCATCGGTCAGGGCATCGAATTCGACTACTGCTGCGTGCATGCCGCGCTGGCCATGCGCGATGACGGTTACGAGACCATTATGGTCAACTGCAATCCCGAAACCGTCTCCACCGACTATGATACGTCGGACCGGCTCTATTTTGAGCCGCTGACCCTGGAAGATGTGCTGGGGTTGATCGAAATTGAAAAGCCCACCGGCATCATCGTGCAATACGGCGGCCAGACACCGCTCAAGCTGGCTCGGGATCTGGAAGAGGCCGGCGCGCCGATCATCGGCACCTCGCCTGACTCCATCGATCTGGCCGAGGACCGGGAACGCTTCCAGGCGATGATCGACAAGCTTAACCTGCAACAACCGCCCAATCGCACGGCGCGCAGTGAAGAGGAGGCCATGAAACTGGCCGAGGAGATCGGTTACCCGCTGGTGGTCCGGCCCTCCTATGTGCTCGGTGGCCGGGCGATGGAGATCGTCTACCAGCCCGAGGATCTGGATCGCTATATGCGCACGGCGGTCGAAGTCTATCCCGATGCCCCGGTATTGCTGGACCGTTTCCTGGACGATGCCATCGAAGTGGATGTGGATGCGGTCTGTGATGGCGAGACCGTGGTGATCGGGGGCATCATGCAGCATATTGAGCAGGCCGGCGTTCACTCCGGTGACTCGGCCTGTTCCCTGCCGCCTTACAGTCTGAGTGCGGCGGTTCAGGATCGGATTCGCGAACAGGTCAAGGCCATGGCTATCGAGCTGAAGGTGGTCGGCCTGATGAACGCCCAGCTCGCCGTGCAGGGTGACAAGATCTTCGTCATCGAGGTCAATCCGCGCGCCTCGCGCACGGTCCCGTTTGTCTCCAAGACGGTGGGATTGCCGCTGGCCAAGATCGCCGCGCGCTGCATGGCTGGCACGACCCTGGCGGAGCAGGGTATAACGGCCGAGCGGATTCCGCCCTATTATTCGGTCAAGGAAGCGGTGTTCCCGTTTATCAAATTCCCGGGCGTGGATCCCCTGCTGGGTCCCGAGATGAAATCCACCGGCGAGGTGATGGGTGTGGGGCGCAGTTTCGGGGAAGCCTTCGGGCGGGCCCAACTGGGCGCCGGCGTGGCCCTGCCGGCCGCCGGGACTGCCTTTGTCAGCGTCCGCGATGTGGACAAGAGCGCGGTGGTTGACGTGGCCCGGGATCTGGTCGAGCTCGGTTTCAACCTGGTGGCCACCCGCGGCACCTCGGACGTGTTGAGTGAAGCCGGTGTGACCAATCAACGGGTCAACAAGGTCAATGAGGGCCGTCCCGATATCGTCGATATGATCAAGAATGATGAAATCAATTTCATCGTGAATACCACCGAAGGCAAGCAGGCGATTGCGGACTCCTACGAAATCCGCCGCCAGGCGTTGAACCACAAGGTGGGCTACACTACGACCGTGGCCGGCGCGCGAGCAACCTGCGAGGCGCTGCGTCATCTGGAAAATATCAAGGTACATTGTTTGCAGGATCTGCATCAGGAGATGAATGCATGAGTCGTCAACCGATGACCGCCGCCGGCGCCGACAAACTGCGCGCCGAGCTCAAGGATCTCAAAAGCGTCCAGCGCCCGAAGGTGATCGAGGCGATCGCTACCGCGCGCGAGCACGGCGATCTGAAGGAAAACGCCGAGTACCATGCCGCGCGTGAACAGCAGAGTTTCATCGAAGGCCGGATCAAGGAGATCGAGGCGGCCCTGTCCAACTCCGAAATCATCGACGTGCAGGCGGTGGGCAAGAACGCCGGCGGCAAGGTCGTGTTCGGCGCCACCGTCGAGTTGTACGATATCGAGAACGACAAGGAAGTGACCTACCAGATCGTCGGCGAGCAGGAAGCGGATATCAAACAGAACCTGATCTCCATCACCTCCCCCATCGCCCGCGCCCTGATCGGCAAGATCGAAGGCGACGAAGTCACCGTCCAGGCACCGGGCGGCGACCGCGACTACGAAATCGTGTCGGTCAAGTACATTTAGCCGGGGCACTGGGAATAAACGCAGAGGGCGCGGAGGCGCGGAGAGAAATAATTTTGAACGTTGAATTTTAAATTATGAATTAGGTTTGGTATTGAATTCAGCACTCAACATTTAAAACTCAAAATGGTTTTATTTCCTCTGCGTCTTTGCGCCTCCGCGTCCTCCGCGTTATTTTCCAGTGAACTCTCTACAGGATGATGTCGATGAATTACGCGATTCCTGAACGCATTGCCCTGACCCTGTGGGTCGGGGGGATGTGGATTGCCGGTTATCTGGTGGCGCCGATGTTGTTCTCGGTGCTGGAGGATCGGGCGCTGGCCGGGATGCTGGCGGGCAAGCTGTTTACCGCCATGAGTTATGTGGGCCTGGTGTGCGCGGTGTTGTTGCTGTTGATTCAGACCCGCAAGCCGACGCCGAAGGGCTGGCGCGAATGGCGCCGCGGTTTGCTGCTGGTGATGTTGCTGGTGATCGTGATTGGCGAGTTTGTCTTGCAGCCGATGATGGCCGAGCTCAAGGCGGCGGGACTGGAAGCAGGCAGCGCGGCGCAGCAACGCTTCGGGATGCTGCACGGCATCTCCTCGAGCCTGTTTCTGTTCAACAGTCTGGCGGGGCTGGTACTGGTGATCTTCGGGCTGGAGCCGGATACTCAGCGCGGCAGCTGAATTTTGGGCTCTTCGGCCGGCCGGTAGAAAACGGCGACATGGCCGATCAGTTGCACCTGCTCGGCCTGGCTCTGTGCGCTGATTTGTTCAATGAGTTGCTGACGCTCTTCGCGATCGGCCGCATTGACCCGTACCTTGATCAGCTCATGATGGGCCAGGGCATTGTCGACCTCGGCGAGGATGTTCTCGCCCAGGCCGTGCTGGCCGACAATGACGACCGGCTTGAGGTGATGGGCGCGCTGGCGCAGGAATTTTTTCTGGTTGCTGGTCAGGGACATGAAAATTGAGAATCCAGATGGTGAAGACCGTAAATTGTACCAATTCATACCCCCACTGACGACTGCCAACTGCTAACTGACGACTGGAATTCCCATGGCTCGTTCCAAAACCAGTAAAAAATGGCTCAATGAGCATTTTGACGATCCCTATGTGAAAAAGGCGCAGCAGGAGGGCTGGCGCAGTCGTGCCATCTACAAGCTGATCGAAATCGACGAGCGGGACAAACTGCTCAAGCCCGGCATGACGGTGGTGGACCTGGGCGCGGCCCCCGGCGGCTGGTCGGAATATGCCGCGCGACAAGTCGGCGACAAGGGGCGGGTGATTGCGCTGGATCTGCTGCCCATGGATCCGATCGCCGGGGCCGAATTTATTGAAGGGGATTTTCACGAAGAGCCGGTCTATGAGCGCCTGCTCGCGGCACTCGACGCGCGCCCGGTGGACCTTGTAATGTCCGACATGGCCCCCAATATGAGTGGTATGAAAGCCGTCGATCAGCCGCGGGCCATGTACCTGGCCGAATTGAGTCTGGAGCTGGCGCAAAAAGTCCTCAAGCCGGGCGGGGATATGCTGATCAAGGCGTTCACTGGCGAAGGCCTGGATGAATTTAAACGCGAAATCCGGCAACATTTCGCAAAACTGATTGTCCGAAAACCGAAGGCTTCACGGGCCCGATCTCCCGAGATTTATCTGCTGGCGAGGGGCTATAATGTGTAGTAGTGTATTTTGCATGACAGCAAACGCCTGTGATGGCAGGCCATGAGGTAGACCATTGAACGACTTGACCAAGAATATTTTGTTGTGGGTGATCGTGGCGATTATCCTGATGTCGGTGTTTCAGAATATGAGCACGACAACCCCGGCGACTGAAAAGCCCTATTCGCAATTCATGGAGGATGTGAAAAGCGGTCAGGTGATGGAGGTCACCATTCAGGGACGGGACATTACCGGCCGTACTCAGGGTGGGGAGAAGTTCAAAACCTACAGTCCTGAAACGGACAATGGCGCGATGATTGGCGATTTGATGAAGCACAACGTGCAAATCAAGGCCAAGCCGCCCGAGCAGTCCATCTGGACCCAGATCTTCATCTCCTGGTTCCCGTTCCTGCTGATCATCGGCCTGTGGATCTTCTTCATGCGCCAGATGCAGGGTGGCGGCGGTGGCCGGGGGGCCATGTCGTTCGGCAAGAGCAAGGCCCGCATGCTGGGTGACGATCAGGTCAATATCCGCTTCAACGATGTGGCCGGCTGTGACGAGGCCAAGGATGAAGTGCAGGAGCTGGTCGAATTCCTGCGCGATCCGGGCAAGTTCCAGAAGCTGGGCGGGATGATCCCGCGCGGTGTCCTGATGGTCGGTCCGCCGGGGACTGGTAAGACGCTGCTCGCCAAGGCGATCGCCGGCGAGGCCAAGGTGCCGTTCTTTACCATCTCCGGTTCCGACTTTGTGGAAATGTTCGTCGGCGTCGGTGCCTCGCGTGTACGTGACATGTTCGAGCAGGCCAAGAAGCAGGCGCCGTGCATCATCTTCATCGACGAAATCGATGCGGTCGGCCGTCATCGCGGTGCCGGTCTGGGCGGCGGGCATGACGAGCGCGAACAGACGCTTAACCAGTTGCTGGTGGAAATGGACGGTTTTGAAGGCAACGAGGGCGTGATCGTCATCGCTGCCACCAACCGTCCTGACGTGCTGGATCCGGCATTGCTGCGTCCCGGTCGTTTCGATCGCCAGGTGGTGGTGCCGCTGCCCGACATGCGTGGCCGCGAACATATCCTCAAGGTCCACATGCGCAAGGTACCGGTGGGCGATGATGTCGAGCCCATGGTGATTGCCCGCGGCACACCCGGCTTCTCCGGGGCCGATCTGGCCAACCTGGTTAACGAGGCGGCCCTGTTTGCCGCGCGCGGCAACAAGCGCCTGGTCAGCATGGAAGAGTTCGAGAAAGCCAAGGACAAGATCATGATGGGCGCCGAGCGCAAGTCCATGGTGATGAACGAGGAAGAGAAAAAGCTCACCGCCTATCACGAGGCCGGTCACGCCATCGTGGGGCTGAGTGTGCCGTCGCATGATCCGGTCTACAAGGTCAGTATTATTCCCCGTGGCCGGGCGCTGGGCGTGACCATGTTCCTGCCCGAAGAGGATCGCTACAGTTACACCAAGGAGCGGCTGCAGAGCCAGATTGCCTCGCTGTTCGGCGGACGCCTGGCCGAGGAGCTGATCTTCGGCCACGAGCACGTCACCACCGGCGCCTCCAACGATATCCAGCGTACCACCGAGATCGCCCGCAACATGGTGACCAAGTGGGGACTCTCCGATCGCCTCGGGCCGATGACCTATGGCGAGGATGAAGGGGAGGTGTTCCTCGGTCATTCGGTGACCCAGCACAAGAATCTCTCCGATGAGACCGCGCATATTATCGATGAGGAGATCCGCTCCGTCATCGATCACAACTACCAGCGGGCCAAGACGGTACTGACCAACAATATGGACAAGCTGCACCTGATGGCGCAGGCCCTGATCAAGTATGAAACCATCGACAAGCGGCAGATCGACGCCATTATGGCCGGCAATGAGCCACCGCCGCCTGCCGACTGGGATGATGATCATGAACCGCCGCACAGCCCCTCCGGTGACGAGGACAAGAAAACCTCCCGCACCGACAAAGGGGAGGGCCAGATCGGTGGTCCGGCCGGCGAACACTGAAGCATACCGCCGTCAAGCGCGATCAACGCCCCGTTCTCACGGGGCGTTTTTCGTTCCATGGTTTGCATGTGGCCGATCCCGGTCGGTGAATGCTGGTAAACTACGCCAGAAGATAAGCAAAACAAATGACCCGTCGCGACGGGTCAGGGTGAATCCATCAGCATGTCGTTAGATCTCAGTCCCGAACAGTGGCCCCTGATCATGGGGATTCTCAATGTGACCCCCGATTCTTTCTCCGACGGCGGCCGCTTCAACCGGCCCCGGGCGGCAATCGAGCGGGTGCGACAGATGATCGGCGAAGGCGCCGACATGATCGATATCGGCGGCGAATCGACCCGCCCGGGCGCGCCGGCCGTTTCGCAGGAGACAGAGCTGGCGCGGGTGATTCCGGTGATCGAGGCGATCCGCCGCGACAGTGATATCCCGATCTCGGTGGACACCAGCAAGCCGGCGGTGATGCGCGCGGCGGTGGCGGCCGGCGCCAGCCTGATCAACGATGTGCGGGCGCTGCAGGACCCCGGCGCGCTGGAGACCGTGGCGGAACTGGGGGTGCCCGTCTGCCTGATGCATATGCAGGGGCAGCCGCGGACCATGCAGAGCCGTCCGCAGTATGAGGATGTGGTGGAGGAGGTTCTGGCGTTTTTGCTGCAGCGGATCGACGCCTGCCAGCGTGCGGGGATCGGGCAGGACAAGCTGATTCTGGATCCCGGTTTCGGGTTCGGTAAAACCGTGGCACATAACCTGACGCTGTTTCACCATCTGGGGCGTTTTGTCGATACCGGTTATCCGCTGCTGGTGGGCGTCTCGCGCAAATCGCTGATCGGCAAACTGCTGGACGAGCGCCCGGTGGAAGAGCGCCTCGCGGGCAGTCTCGCCCTGGCAACGCTGGCCGGCTGGCTGGGGGCGGCGGTTCTGCGGGTACACGATGTGCGCGAGACCGCCGATGCCCGGGCGATGTGCCGCGCTGTGCAACAGGCCTGAGTATGGCAACGTTGTTGCTTTATAATCGCTGAAAACAGGGGCCGGGCGATCACTCCGGCGACAAAAGGAATGGAGTGCGATGTCACGTAAATATTTTGGTACCGACGGGGTGCGTGGTCGGGTCGGCGAGTTTCCGATCACGCCGGAATTCATCCTCAAACTGGGCTGGGCGGCCGGCCGGGTGCTGGGCAATGGCGGCGGCAAGGTGCTGATTGGCAAGGATACCCGCATCTCCGGTTATCTGTTCGAATCGGCCCTGGAAGCGGGGCTGTCCGCCGCCGGCATGAATGTCTGTCTGCTGGGCCCGATGCCGACGCCGGGCATCGCCCATCTGACCCGCACCCTGCATGCCCGTGCCGGGATCGTCATCAGTGCCTCGCATAACGCCTATCCGGATAACGGCATCAAGTTCTTCTCCGCCGAAGGAAGCAAGCTGCCCGACGAGGTGGAACTGGCCATCGAGGCGATGATCGACCAGGAACTGGTCACCCGCGCGCCGGACCAGCTCGGTCGGGCGGCCCGGGTCGACGATGCCGCCGGGCGCTATATCGAGTTTTGCAAAAGCACCTTTCCCGAGCAGCTCGATCTCAACGGCCTGCACATTGTGCTCGATTGCGCCAACGGCGCCACCTACCAGATTGCCCCCAAGGTGTTCACCGAACTGGGTGCCAAATTGACGGTGATCGGCAACAATCCCGACGGACTGAATATCAACGACGGCTGCGGCTCCACCCACCTGGATTGGCTGCAGAAAAATGTCCAGTTGCAGGGCGCCGATCTCGGTATCGCCTTCGACGGCGACGGGGATCGGGTGCTGATGATCGACAGCCAGGGCGCGATCATCGACGGCGACGAGCTGCTGTACGTGATCACCGCCCACCGCCAGCGCATGCAACGCCTGGAGGGCGGGGTGGTGGGGACCCTGATGACCAACCTGGGCATGGAGCATGCCCTGCAGGCCGCCGGCATCCCGTTTGCCCGGGCCCGGGTCGGGGACCGCTATGTGATGGAGCAGCTGCAGGCGCAGGGCTGGCAACTGGGCGGGGAGGGCTCCGGCCACCTCATCTGCCTGGACAAAACCACTACCGGCGACGGGATCGTGGCCGCCCTGCAGGTACTGGCGGCGGTGGTGGAGTCGGGGCGGAGCCTGACCGATCTGGTGGCCGGCATGCACAAGTACCCCCAGCAGCTGATCAACGTGCGCCTGGCCCGCAAAGTCGACGTGCTGGGTACCCCCGAGGTGCAGGCGGCGGTGGCCGCCGCCGAGTCGGAACTGGCTGCCCATGGCCGGGTATTGTTGCGCGCCTCGGGGACCGAACCGCTGCTGCGGGTGATGGTCGAGGGCCAGGATGCCGCCCAGGTGACGCGAGTGGCCCGCGAGCTGGCGGGGGTCGTGGAACAGGCACTCGGCCCCGGCTGAGTGCGCCCCGGGCTGAGCGCCGCGAACCGCCCGGAACGAGGCGCGAACCCCTTTTCATCCGCCAAATAACCCGGTTTTTCATTGATTTATTGCGGCCTGAACGGTAAGCTTTCGCGCTCTTTTATATGGTCAACCGAACGAGAAGAAAGGAGAGGGCATGCGTCAGCCACTGATCGCCGGCAACTGGAAAATGAACGGTTCGCGTACCGATAACCGGGTCCTGCTGGACGGGATCAAGGCGGGAATTGGTGACGTTAAGAGTGCGGAAGTGGCCGTCTGCGTGCCGTTTGTCTATCTGGCCGATGTCCAGCTGCAATTGGAGGGGACCCCCGTCGCCTGGGGCGCTCAGAATTTGAGCACCGAGGCCAAGGGCGCGTTTACCGGTGAGATTTCCGCGGCCATGCTGCTCGATTTCGGTTGCAAGTACGTCATTGTCGGCCACTCGGAGCGTCGCAGCCTCTACGGCGAAGACGATCAGCTGGTGGCCGGAAAATTCGAGGTGGCCCGTCAGGCGGGCCTGAGGCCAATCCTGTGCATCGGTGAGACCCTCGAAGAACGGGAGCAGGGCATCACCGAGCAGGTCGTCGCCCGCCAGATCGACGCGGTAATCCAGCACGCCGGGGTGGCGGCGCTGGCCGACGGCGTGATCGCCTATGAGCCGGTCTGGGCCATCGGGACCGGCAAGACCGCGAGCCCGGAACAGGCCCAGGAGGTCCATGCCTTCATTCGCGGGCAGGTTGCCAAACACGATGCTGGCGTCGCGGACGGGCTGCGCATTCAATACGGCGGCAGCATGAACGCCGCCAACGCGGCCGAACTGCTGGCCAAGCCGGATATCGACGGCGGCCTGATCGGCGGCGCCTCACTTAAAGCGGAGGATTTTCTGACCATCTGCAAGGCAGCCGGTTAGGCAAATCCGGGAGACTCTGAAGGTATGTTGTATAACATTATTCTGGTACTGCATGTCATTGTGGCCGTGGCACTGGTCGTGCTGGTGCTGCTGCAACAGGGCAAGGGCGCCGATGCCGGCGCCGCCTTTGGCAGCGGTGCCTCCGGTACCGTGTTCGGCTCGCGCGGGGCGGCGAACTTCCTGACCCGCACCACGGGGGTGCTGGCATTTCTGTTTTTCGCCCTGTCCCTGGCGCTGTTCACCCTGGCCGGCGATGTCGGCAAAAGTGAAAGTATCGTGGATCAGAGCGAGCAGCAGTCGCAGGAACAGGAAAGCCGCGTGCCGGCTGCTCCGCAAGAAGATGAGCCGGAGCAAGACAACGGGGCCCCGGCGGATGTACCGAAATCGGACTAAGCCCGTAAATCCTTGCCGAAGTGGTGGAATTGGTAGACACGCTATCTTGAGGGGGTAGTGGCGTAAGCCGTGCCGGTTCGAGTCCGGCCTTCGGCACCAACACAAACAAAAAGGCCTCCAGAGCAGCGCTCTGGAGGCCTTTTTGTTTGTGAGACTCTAGGTTCTAGGGGCTAGGAAAAGCACAACCTTTTATTCATACCAATGCCGCGAGAAAGAGTTCACAGCGCTTTTCTAGGACCTAGCCCCTAGTACCTAGCCACTGATAATTTTTATAGACCCCTAAAAATAAGCTAACTTTTTGATGTACAAGGTTTTTCGTGCTTTATGCAAACTTGACACAAAGTTTGTGGCTAGCCTAGACTGGCTCGGCTTCGGATCATTGATGATCGGGCAAATAATTCGATAGAAAAATAATAAACAAAGTCGTCCGGTGAGACGGCTTAAAATGCATCCGCAGTCACTGCGGGATTCGGCGGAGGAACATATCCAATGTTAGAGAACTATCTGCCGGTTCTCCTTTTCATGATTGTCGGTTTAACCATCGGCGTTGTGATGATTGTGCTGGGCTTTGTCCTGGCGCCGAGCCGTCCTGACAGTGAAAAACTCTCCCCCTATGAATGCGGCTTCGAGGCATTCGAGGATTCGCGCATGAAGTTTGATGTGCGTTATTACCTCGTGGCGATTCTGTTTATTATTTTCGATCTGGAAATTGCATTTCTCTTCCCATGGGGTGTGGTGCTGGAGGAGATCGGTCTCTTCGGCTACATGGCCATGGCGATTTTTCTGGGGATTCTGGTTATCGGCTTCATCTATGAATGGAAAAAAGGAGCCCTGGAATGGGAATAGAAGGGTTACTCAAAGAAGGTTACGTTACGACCACGGCGGATCGGCTGATCAACTGGGCGCGCACCGGCTCGATGTGGCCCATGACCTTCGGTCTGGCCTGCTGCGCCGTGGAGATGATGCATGCCGCAGCGTCCCGTTACGATATGGATCGCATGGGTCTGATTTTCCGGCCCAGCCCGCGGCAATCGGATGTGATGATCGTCGCCGGCACCCTGGTGAACAAGATGGCACCGGCCCTGCGCAAGGTCTATGACCAGATGGCCGAGCCGCGCTGGGTGATCTCCATGGGGTCCTGCGCCAACGGCGGCGGGTATTACCACTATTCCTATTCGGTGGTGCGCGGTTGTGATCGCATTGTTCCGGTGGATATTTATGTGCCGGGCTGTCCGCCCACGGCCGAAGCGTTGCTGTATGGCGTCATGCAGTTGCAAAACAAAATAAAAAGAACCAACACCATAGCGCGCTGATCCCTTATATATGTCCAGATACTACAGACAACTGGCCGAACAGGCCCGGAATAAATTTGGCAATCGTATCCAGTCCTGTGATGTGGAGTGGGGCGAGCTGACGATCGTTGCCGACCGGCATGAGCTGTTGGATGTGGCCGTAACCTTGCGTGATGATCCGCAATTCGCATTTGCCGAGTTGCTCGATGTCTGCGGGGTGGATTACAGCGAGTATGGCGGCGAAGGTCAGTGGCAGGGAGCGCGTTTTGCCTCGGTCTACCACCTGTTATCGATTGAACATAATCATCGCCTGCGTTTGAAAGTCATGCTGGATAACGAACCACCGGTGGTCCCGTCGGTGGTGGATATCTGGGCCGCGGCCAACTGGTTCGAGCGCGAGGCGTTTGATCTGTACGGTATTGTTTACGAAGGGCATCCCGATCTGCGCCGTATTCTGACCGACTACGGCTTTATCGGGCATCCGTTCCGCAAGGACTTCCCGTTGATTGGGAACGTGGAAATGCGCTACGACCCGGAAAAACAGCGTGTGGTCTATCAGCCGGTCAGTATCGAGCCTCGGGTTGTCCAACAACGGGTGATCCGTGACGATCACCGCTATGCCGATCGGCTGCAGCAGGAAGAAGAGGAGTAATCCATGCCCGAGATCCGAAACTATACGCTGAATTTCGGGCCCCAGCATCCGGCCGCGCACGGGGTATTGCGCCTGGTACTGGAGATGGATGGCGAGGTAATTCAACGCGCCGATCCGCATGTCGGTCTGCTGCATCGTGCGACCGAAAAGCTGGCGGAAAGCAAGCCCTATAACCAGACCATTCCCTACATGGATCGGCTCGACTATGTCTCCATGATGTGTAATGAACACGGTTATGTGCTGGCGCTGGAAAAACTGCTGGATATTACACCGCCGCTGCGTGCGCAGTATATCCGGGTCATGTTTGACGAGCTGACCCGGATCCTGAACCATCTGATGTGGCTGGGTACCCATGCGCTCGACGTCGGCGCCATGACCATGTTCCTGTATTGCTTCCGCGAACGCGAAGATTTGATGGATATGTACGAAGCGGTCTCAGGCGCGCGTATGCATGCCGCCTATTACCGTCCCGGCGGTGTGTATCGTGACTTGCCCGGCAAGATGGCGCAGTACCAGAGCAGCAAGTACAAGGACGAAGCCGAGACCAGGCGTATCAATGAAGCACGTAGCGGCTCGTTACTGGATTTTATCGAGGAGTTTGTCCAGCGTTTTCCCACCAACATTGACGAATACGAAACGCTGTTGACCGACAACCGCATCTGGAAGCAGCGTACCGTCGGTATTGGTGTGGTGTCGCCCGAGCGCGCCCTGCAGCTGGGCTTTACCGGCCCGATGTTGCGGGGTTCCGGGATTGAATGGGATCTGCGCAAGAAGCAGCCTTATGAAGTTTATGACAGGATGGATTTCGATATTCCGGTCGGCGTCAATGGCGATTGCTATGATCGTTATCTGGTGCGGATCGAGGAGATGCGCCAGTCGACCCGGATCATCAAGCAATGCATTGAGTGGCTGCGCAACAATCCCGGCCCGGTGATACTCGACGATCACAAGTTCGCTCCGCCCAGGCGGGAGGAAATGAAGGATGACATGGAAGCGTTGATCCATCATTTCAAACTGTTTACCGAGGGCTACACGCTGCCGGCCGGCGAGGTTTATACCGCCATTGAGCATCCCAAGGGCGAGTTTGGTATTTATCTGGTCTCCGATGGTGCTAACAAACCCTATCGACTGAAAGTCCGTGCCCCCGGCTTTTCCCATCTGGCCGCCATGGATGAAATGAGCGAGGGGCATATGCTGGCGGATGTGGTGGCGATTATCGGCACCATGGATATTGTATTCGGAGAGATCGATCGATGATGGCGCAACATAAAAAGTCCGCGAGCAAGCTGCCCCTGATTAATGACGAATCACGTGCCGAGATCGATCAGTGGATCGCCAAGTACCCGCCGGATCAGAAGCAATCGGCGGTAATGGCGGCACTGCGCATTTTGCAGGATCAAAACGGTGGTTACCTGAGCGAAGACCTGATCGAGGCGACCGCCGAATATCTGAAGATGCCGCCCATTGCCGTTTATGAAGTGGCAACCTTCTACTCCATGTATGAACTGGAGCAGGTCGGACGGCATAAAATCTGTGTTTGTACCAATATCTCCTGCAAATTGTGCGGCTCGGACGATGTGCTCAAACATCTGCAGCAACGACTGGGTATCGGTCCGGGTGAAACCTCCGATGACGGGCGTTTCACCGTCAAGGAAGTGGAGTGCCTCGGTGCCTGTGTCGATGCACCGATGTTCCAGCTCGGAGACAGCTACCACGGCAAACTGACGCCGCAACGCATTGATGAAATTCTCGACGGCCTCGATTGAAACCGGAACATGATGACAACAATAACAACCAGCCGGGTGGGGGAGTAATACATGGCAAATGAAGTTTGCTTCCGCACGTTGCATCTCGACAAGCCCTGGACACTGGAGAACTATCGCAGTGTCGGCGGTTATGAGGTGCTGAAAAAAATCCTCGCCGAGCAGACGCCGCAGGAACAGATTATCGAGGAGCTGAAAACCTCCTCATTGCGTGGCCGCGGCGGGGCGGGCTTTCCCACCGGACTCAAGTGGAGCTTCATGCCGCGCAATGCGCCCGGTCAGAAATATATCGTCTGCAATTCCGACGAAGGCGAGCCGGGGACCTGCAAGGACCGGGATATCATGCGCTATAACCCGCATCAGCTCATCGAGGGCATGATTATCGCCGGCTATACCATCGGCGCCTCGGTTGGTTACAACTACATTCGTGGCGAATTCTGGGAGCCTTATGAACGGGTCGAGGCGGCACTGGAAGAGGCCCGCGCCGCCGGCCTGCTGGGCAAGAATATTCTGGGCAGCGGCTTTGATTTTGAACTGCACAATCACCTGGGAGCCGGTGCCTATATCTGTGGCGAGGAGACCGCGCTGCTGGAGTCCCTGGAAGGCAAGAAGGGCATGCCGCGCTTCAAGCCGCCGTTTCCGGCCGGCTACGGGCTGTATGGCAAACCGACCACCATTAATAATACCGAGACCCTGGCCTCGGTCCCGGTGATCCTGGAGCATGGCGGCCAGTGGTTTCTGGAGCTGGGCAAGCCCAACAACGGCGGCACCAAGCTGTTCAGCGTCTCCGGCCATGTCAACAACCCCGGCAACTTCGAAGTGCCGCTGGGGATACCGTTTGCCGAACTGCTGGAGCTGGCCGGGGGCATGCGTGACGGACGCAAGCTCAAGGGGGTCATTCCTGGCGGTTCGTCGGTGCCGGTCTTGCCCGCGGACATTATTATGGATACCGACATGGACTACGACTCGCTGGCCCAGGCGGGCAGCATGCTCGGTGCCGGTTCGGTGATCGTGATGGATGAGACCACCTGCATGGTGGATGCGCTGGCGCGGCTCTCGCACTTCTATTTCGAAGAGTCCTGCGGCCAGTGTACGCCCTGTCGCGAAGGTACCGGCTGGTTGTCACGCGTGATACACCGCATCGAACACGGGCAGGGCCGCCAGGAAGACATGGATATGCTGGATGATGTCGCCTCGCGCATTGCCGGGCGCACTATCTGTGCATTGGGAGACGCGGCGGCAATGCCGGTACAGAGTTTTCTCAAGCATTACCGGGATGAATTTCAGTATCACATCGATCATGGCAAATGCCTGGTCGGTGGACGCTCATAACGTTAACAGGCAACGGTTGAATGTCAGACGATATCAACATTGAAATCAACGGAATGCCGCTTCAGGCGGCGCCGGGCACGATGGTGATCCAGGTGGCCGATGAGGCCGGGATTACCATTCCGCGTTTCTGTTATCACAAGAAACTGTCCGTGGCGGCCAACTGCCGCATGTGTCTGGTGGAGGTGGAAAAGGCGCCCAAGCCGCTGCCGGCCTGTGCCACGCCGGTCACCGAGGGCATGAAAGTCTTCACCAGGTCGGAATTCGCGATTGAGGCGCAAAAGAGCGTCATGGAGTTCCTGTTGATCAATCACCCGCTGGATTGCCCGATTTGCGATCAGGGCGGGGAGTGCGATCTGCAGGACATCGCCATGGGCTACGGCAAGGATGTGTCACGTTTTGCCGAGAAAAAGCGCGTGGTGCCGAGCAAGAACATCGGTCCGTTGATCGCCACCGACATGACCCGCTGTATTCATTGTACCCGCTGCGTCCGGTTCGGTCAGGAGATCGGCGGCATCATGGAGCTGGGCGCCTACGGGCGGGGCGAGGATACCCGGATCGGGACCTATATGGAGAGCGCTGTTTCTTCGGAGATGTCCGGCAATGTGATCGATCTCTGTCCGGTCGGGGCGCTGACCTCCAAGCCGTATCGTTATCGCGGCCGCCCCTGGGAGAACCAGCAACGCGAGACGATTGCCGCGCACGATTGTGTCGGTTCCAACCTGGAGGTGGAACTTCGCCGCAATACGGTGATGCGTGTCCTGCCACGCGAGAATGAAGCCATCAATGAGACCTGGCTCTCGGATCGGGATCGGTTCAGTTATACCGGTCTGTATCACGAGCAACGGGCGCGCCATGCCCTGATCAAACAGGGCGATCAATGGAAGCAGGTGGACTGGCAGATTGCGCTCAATTACGCGGTCGAGGGCATCAAAACGGTACAACAGGGTCGGGGCAGTGAACAGATCGGTGCACTGACCTCACCCAGCGCGACCCTGGAAGAGATGTATCTGCTGCAAAAACTGCTGCGCAGCCTGGGGAGCCACAATATTGATCATCGGCTGCGTCAGCTCGATTTCTCCCGGAGTGATATAGCACCGCGTTATCCCTCCCTGGGTTGTACGATCGCCGAACTGGAACAGGTCGAGGCGGGATTGTTGATCGGTTCCTGTGTGCGCAAGGACCAGCCGATCATCGCCCATCGGCTGCGCAAGGCGGCCCTCAATGGGGCCAACATCATGTCGGTCAATGCGATCGACTATGACGTCAACTTTCCGCTGGCCGAATCCATCGTCACTGCACCGGATAACATGCCACAGACCCTGGCCGGGATCGCCAGGGCACTGCTGACCCTCAGTGGCGAACCGGCCCCGGCGGATCTGGCGACCAGGCTGGAAAATATCACCAGCCACGATGATCATCTGGCGATCGCCAAACACCTGCATAGCGCCGACAACGCGGTCGTGCTGCTCGGGACGCAGGCCATGGGGCAGAACGAGTTTGGCGAACTGCAGAGTCTGGCCGAACTGATCGGACGGCTTGCCGGGGCGAAGTTCGGTTATCTGACCGAGGGGGCCAACAGTGCCGGCGCCTGGCTGGCCGGCGCCGTGCCCCATCGTCAGGCCGGCGGCGAAACGATCGCGTCACCGGGACGCCACGCCGGTGAGATGTTGTCACAACCCCAGGGCGCCATGGTCTTGCTGAACGTCGAGCCCGAGCTCGATTCGGCTTACGGCAGTCAGGCGCTCAGGAGCATGCAGGAAAGTGACTTTGTAGTCGCGCTGTCACCCTACATCAGTGACAGTCTCAAAGCCTGCGCCGATGTCATCCTGCCGGTAACCCCGTTTATCGAGATGTCCGGCACCTTTATTAATACCGAGGGTCACTGGCAGAGTTTCGGCGCCGCGGTCGATCCCCTGGAGGAAGCCAAGCCCGCCTGGAAGGTGCTGCGCGTGCTGGGCAATCTGTTTGAGTTTGACGGCTTCGACCAGGTGACCTCCGAGGAGGTGCGGGACGAGCTGCGGGCTATCAGCGGTGAGCCGCCGATGGACAATCAAAGTGCCTGGCAATGCCCGCAACTGGCGCCGGCCGGTTCCGGTTTGCAGCGCATCGGGCACCTGCCCATCTATGCGGTCGATTCGCTGGTACGCCGGGCGCAACCGCTTCAGGAGACGACCGACGCTATCGCCGCGGCGGCCTATATGAATGAACAAACCGCCGATGCGGCCGGCGTCGGTGATGCGGCGTATGTCCTCGTACAACAGGACAAC
This sequence comes from Thiohalophilus thiocyanatoxydans, assembly GCF_004366735.1. Lineage (GTDB taxonomy): Bacteria > Pseudomonadota > Gammaproteobacteria > UBA6429 > Thiohalophilaceae > Thiohalophilus > Thiohalophilus thiocyanatoxydans. Next base: position 115,811 of record NZ_SOQX01000002.1, read on the forward strand.
AGTGAAGTGCGCTTGCCACTGGTAATCGACGAGGCGGTGCCCGCGCAATGCGTGCTGATTCCCTACGGTGTCACCGGCAGCGAAACATTGACCCGCGCCTACGGGCCGATTGAATTGCAACGGGGTTAAGACGAAACAAATGGAATGGCTTAATTCAGCGTATCAGTCAGTTGCCGATTTCTCGGTCTGGTGGTTTTCCCAGCCGGCGGTACTGATCATGTTGCAAATCGTCATGATCGTTACCCCGCTGATGCTGGCGGTAGCCTATCTGACCTTTGCCGAGCGCAAGATTATCGGTGCCATGCAGGTGCGTATGGGCCCGACCCGGGTCGGACCGCGTGGCTGGCTGCAGCCCATCGCCGATGCGCTCAAGCTGATCTTCAAGGAGATCATCATTCCCACCGGCGCCAACAAGGTGCTGTTCGTGATCGCGCCGATTCTCTCCATCGGCCCGGCCCTGGCCGCCTGGGCGGTGATTCCCTTTAATGCCGAATATGTGCTGGCGGATATCAATGCCGGGTTGTTGTATGTGTTGGCGATCACCTCGGTCGGGGTCTATGGCGTAATCATCGCCGGCTGGGCCTCCAACTCCAAATACGCCTTGCTGGGCGCCATGCGCTCCGCCGCGCAGATCGTCGCCTATGAAATCGCCATGGGTTTCGCCCTGGTCACGGTAATCATGGCCGCCGGCAGTCTGAATATCGGTACCATCATCGAGGCCCAGTCTGGCAGTCCGCTGCACTGGTTCTGGCTGCCGCTGCTGCCGATGTTCGTGATCTATTTTATCTCCGGGGTGGCCGAGACCAACCGCGCCCCGTTTGACGTGGCCGAGGGGGAATCGGAAATCGTAGCCGGTTTCCATGTGGAATACTCCGGCATGGTGTTCGCGGTCTTTTTCCTGGCCGAATACGCCAACATGATTCTGATCTCGGTACTGGCCGCGGTGCTGTTCCTGGGCGGCTGGTTGTCGCCCTTTGAAGGCTGGCTGCCCGAGGCCTGGTTCGAGATCACCGGACTGGGCCTGTTACTGGGGCACGGCGTCCACTGGTTGTTGATCAAAACGGCCATTTTCTTGTTCTTTTACTTATGGCTCCGCGCCACCTTCCCGCGATATCGCTATGATCAGATCATGCGCCTGGGCTGGAAGGTCTTTATCCCCATCACCATCGTCTGGTTGATGGTGGTCGGGCTGATGATACTGACCGGCTTCGGTTGGTGGTTTGACTAGGAGCAGGAGGGATTATGATGAATACCGCAGTACGGTTTCTCAAGAGTCTGTTCCTGCTGGAATTGTTCCGGGGCATGCGACTGACCGGGCGGCACTTGTTTGTACGCAAGGTCACTCTGCAATATCCGGAAGAGCACACTCCGCTGTCGCCGCGTTTTCGGGGCTTGCATGCCCTGCGTCGTTATCCCAACGGGGAAGAGCGTTGTATCGCCTGCAAACTGTGTGAAGTTGTTTGCCCGGCGCTGGCGATTACCATCGAGTCCGAAGAACGGGATGATGGCACACGCCGCACCACGCGCTATGACATCGATCTGACCAAGTGCATTTTTTGCGGCTATTGCGAGGAGTCCTGTCCGGTGGACTCAATCGTCGAAACGCATATTTTTGAATATCACGGTGAAAAACGCGGTGACCTGAATATGACCAAGGATCGCCTGCTGGCGGTCGGTGACAAGTACGAAAAAGAAATTGCCGCGGCCCGGGCCGAGGATGCGCCTTACCGTTAAGCTCTGCTAACGACAGAAGACAATTAAAAGATAATAACGATATGATTGAAAAATTAATCTTTTACATATTTGCTATCATCATGGTCTTTGGCGCGACCATGGTGATCACCGTGCGCAACCCGGTGCGGGCCGCGCTGTTTCTGGTGTTGACCTTTTTCGCCAGCGCCGCCATCTGGATGCTCCTGGAGGCGGAGTTTCTCGCCATTACCCTGGTGCTGGTCTACGTCGGGGCGGTCATGGTGTTGTTCCTGTTCGTGGTGATGATGCTGGATATCAACACGGCCCTGCTCAAGGAAGGCTTCATCCGCTATCTGCCGGTGGGAATCGGCGTCGCTATTCTGCTGGTGGTGATGCTGGTCGGCGTGGTCGGACCGGAGAACTTCAGTCTGGACGAAATGGCCGCGCCGGAGCGCCATGGCGCCGATTACAGCAATACACGGGAGCTGGGTAGTGTCCTGTATACCGTCTACGTCTATCCGTTCGAGATTGCCGCAGTCATTCTGCTGGTCGCGATTATCGCGGCGATTACCCTGACGCTACGCAAACGGCCCACAACCAAGTACCAGAATCCGGACAGCCAGGTTTCGGTCAAGCGCGATGACCGGGTACGAATGGTTAAAATGAAGTCCGAAGAGAAAAAATAGGTGAGAGTGCGATGCTAGCGTTATCCGACTTTTTGATTCTGGGTGCCGTGATGTTCGGTTTGAGTATCGCCGGAATTTTCATCAACCGGAAAAACATCATTATCCTGCTGATGGCCATCGAGCTGATGCTGCTGGCGGTGAATATGAATTTCATCGCTTTTTCCCATTTTCTGGGCGATACCGCGGGTCAGGTGTTCGTGTTCTTTATTCTGACGGTGGCGGCGGCCGAGGCGGCCATCGGGCTGGCGATCCTGGTGGTGCTGTTCCGCAACAAGCGCACCATCAACGTCACCGAACTGGACAGCATGAAAGGCTAGGCTGATGAATAATATGGAAAATGTCTATCTCTGGACCGTGCTGGCACCGTTGATCGGGGCAATCATCGCCGGTCTGTTCGGCAAAAGAGTCGGTCGTGCCGGCGCCCACTGGGTGACCATCATCGGCGTCGCCGTCGCCTTTGTGCTCTCCGCGATCACGTTTAAACACATGGTGATCGACGGGGCCGAGGTCTACAACGCGTCGGTCTATACCTGGATGGTCAGCGAGGGTATCCGCTTCGAGATCGGGTTTTTGATCGATAACCTGACCGCCATGATGATGGTGGTGGTCACCTTCGTCTCCCTGATGGTGCATATCTATACCGTCGGTTACATGCACGAGGATCCCGGTTACCAGCGTTTTTTCAGCTATATCTCCCTGTTCACCTTCTCGATGCTGATGCTGGTGATGGCCAATAACTTTTTGCAGCTGTTCTTCGGCTGGGAAGCAGTGGGCCTGGTTTCCTACCTGTTGATCGGTTTCTGGTATACCCGCGATACGGCGATTTACGCCAACCTCAAGGCCTTTCTGGTCAACCGGGTGGGGGACTTCGGCTTTTTGCTGGGGATCGCCGCGGTGCTGATGTACTTCGGCTCCCTGGATTACGCCACCGTGTTCGGCCAGGTGGAGCAGGTTGACGGCCAGACCATCACCCTGTTCGGCGACAATGCCTGGTCGGTGATTACCGTCATCTGCATCCTGTTGTTCATCGGCGCCATGGGCAAGTCGGCCCAGGTGCCGCTGCATGTCTGGCTGCCCGATTCCATGGAGGGCCCGACGCCGATCTCGGCATTGATCCATGCCGCGACCATGGTCACCGCCGGGATCTTCATGGTGGCGCGCATGTCGCCGCTGTTCGAGTTTTCCGAGACCGCGCTGACCGTGGTGCTGGTGATCGGTGCCATTACCGCGCTGTTCATGGGCTTCCTGGGCCTGGTGCAGAACGACATCAAACGGGTGGTGGCCTATTCGACCCTCTCGCAGCTGGGTTACATGACCGTGGCCCTGGGCGCCTCGGCCTATGCTGCGGGGATCTTCCATCTGATGACCCATGCCTTTTTCAAGGCGCTGCTGTTCCTGGCCGCCGGTTCGGTGATCATCGCCATGCATCACGAGCAGGACATGCGCAAGATGGGCGGGCTGCGCAAATACATGCCCATTACCTGGATTACCTCGCTGATCGGCTCGCTGGCGCTAATCGGTACGCCGCTGTTCGCCGGCTTCTATTCCAAGGACTCGATCATCGAGGCGGTGGCCCACTCACAAATCGCCGGATCCGGCTTTGCCTATTTTGCGGTGTTGACCGGGGTATTTGTGACCGCGCTATACAGCTTCCGCATGTATTTTCTGGTGTTCCACGGCAAGGAGCGCATGGACGAGCATACCCGTTCGCATCTGCATGAAACCCCGCCCGTGGTAACTATTCCGCTGATTCTGCTGGCGATCCCCTCGGTGATCATCGGTGCCATTTTCATGGGTGACATGATCGCCGGGGATTTCTTCCGCGAGGCAATCTTCGTGTTGCCCGAGCACGATGCGCTGGGCGAGTGGGCCGCCGATTTCCACGGTTGGTGGGCCATGGCGCTGCACGCCTTTGTGACCTGGCCGTTCTGGCTGGCGGCCGCCGGCGTGTTCACCGCCTGGTTCCTGTATATGAAACGCCCGGAGATTCCCGGCCGGATTCAGGCCCGTTTCCAGTGGCTGCATACTCTGCTGGATAACAAATACTACGCGGATCGTTTCAACGAGATCGTGTTTGCCGGCGGCGGGCGCCAGTTGGGCCAGAAGCTGTGGCGCATCGGTGATGTCAAACTGATCGATGGCCTGGCGGTTAACGGTTCGGCCGCGCTGGTGGGCTGGTTTGCCGGGCGCATACGCCATATCCAGACCGGCTATCTGTTCCACTATGCCTTTGCCATGATCATCGGGGTGGTCGTGCTGCTCGGATTGTTTGTGTTTCTTAACCAATAAAGAATAAATAAAAAGGGTCGTACGCATGTTCTCAGACTGGCCATTGTTAAGCCTTGTGATCTGGATCCCCATTCTGGGCGGGATCCTGGTGCTGGTTACGGGCAGTGACAAGCAGGCGCCACTGGCCCGACTGACGGCGCTGTTCTGGTCGGTGGTGACCTTCCTGATCTCGATCCCGCTGTATACCGGATTCGACACCGATACGGCCGCGATGCAGTTTACCGAACGGCATGAGTGGATTGGATCCTGGGATATCTTCTATCACCTGGGTGTGGACGGTATCTCCATGCCGCTGATCCTGCTGACCACCTTTATCACCGTGCTGGTGGTGATCGCCGGCTGGGAAGTGATCAAGGAGCGCGTCGCCCAGTACATGTCGGCCTTTTTAATCATGGAAGGGTTGATGAACGGGGTCTTCGCCTCCCTCGACTCGGCGCTGTTCTATGTCTTCTGGGAAGCGATGCTGATTCCGATGTTCATTATCATCGGCGTCTGGGGCGGGCAGAACCGCATCTATGCGACGATCAAGTTTTTCCTCTATACCTTTTTCGGCTCGGTCTTCATGCTGGTTGCGCTGCTGTATCTCTATTTCCAGACCGGCAGCTTCGCGATTCTCGATTTCCATCAGCAGCCGCTGGGTATGACACCGCAGATCCTGATCTTCCTGGCGTTTTTGATCGCCTTTGCGGTCAAGGTGCCCATGTGGCCGGTGCATACCTGGCTGCCGGACGCGCACGTGGAGGCGCCCACCGGCGGCTCGGTGATCCTGGCGGCGATCATGCTCAAACTCGGTGCCTACGGTTTTCTGCGCTTCTCGCTGCCGATTACCCCGGACGCCAGCCAGGAGCTGGCCTGGCTGATGATTACCCTGTCGCTGATCGCGGTGGTCTACATCGGCTTTGTGGCGCTGGTGCAGCAGGATATGAAAAAACTCATCGCCTATTCGTCCATCTCGCACATGGGGTTCGTGACGCTCGGTTTCTTTATTGCCTGGCAGATTTACGACAATACCGGCAGCTACAGCGGCGCGGCGATGGGGATCTCCGGCGGGATTGTGCAGATGATTTCCCACGGTTTTGTTTCGGGGGCGCTGTTCCTCTGTGTCGGCGTGATGTATGACCGGATGCATTCGCGGCAGATCAGCGATTACGGCGGGGTGGTCAACACCATGCCGGTCTTCGCCGCCTTTATGGTGCTGTTTGCCATGGCCAACGCCGGGCTGCCGGGCACCTCCGGCTTCGTCGGCGAGTTCATGGTGATCCTCAGCAGTTTCAAGGCCAATTTCTGGTACGCCTTCCTGGCCGCTCTGACCCTGATCCTGGGCGCCGCCTATACTCTGTGGATGGTCAAGCGGGTGATCTTCGGCACCGTGGCCAATGACAATGTGGCGGCGCTGCAGGATATCGGCCGACGCGAGTTCCTGATCCTGGCGATCCTGGCCGTGGCGGTCCTGACCCTGGGGATCTGGCCGGCGCCATTGCTCGAAGTGATGGATGCCAGTGTCGAGAACCTGTTACTGCATATGACCCAGTCCAAGGTCATTCAATAATAACGGCAAGAGTGATGATGACTTTTACCATGCCCAATATTGCCCCGGCACTGCCCGAGATATTCATACTCTCGATGGCGTGCCTGATTCTGGTAATTGATCTGTTTTTGACGGATCGCCAGCGCTTCGTGACCTATCTGCTGACCCAGGCGACCCTGGTGGTGGCGTTCATTCTGATTGTGACCGATTTCACTCAGGGCAGGGTGCTGACCTTCAGTGATACCTTTGTCCGCGATCCCATGGCCGATGTGCTCAAGGCCTGTATCTTCATCGCCGGACTGGTGACATTTACTTATTCCCGCGATTATCTGCAAACACGCCAGATATTCAAAGGTGAATTCTTTGTCCTGGGTCTGTTTGCGATTCTGGGGATGATGATCCTGACCTCGGCGCACAACTTCCTGACCATCTACCTGGGCCTGGAGCTGCTGTCGCTGTCGCTGTACGCCATGGTGGCGATGCAACGCGACTCGGTTACCGCCTCCGAGGCGGCGATGAAGTATTTCATTCTCGGCGCCATCGCCTCGGGCATGCTGTTGTACGGCATTTCCATGATCTACGGCGTGACCGGTACCCTCGATCTGGCCGAAGTCGCCCGGCAGGTTCCCGAGACGGAAAAGCAACTGCTGCTGACTTTCGGCCTGGTCTTTCTCATCGTCGGGGTGGCGTTCAAGCTGGGCGCGGTGCCGTTTCATATGTGGGTGCCGGATGTCTATCACGGCGCGGCCACCCCCACGACCCTGTTTATCGGCAGCGCGCCCAAGATCGCCGCATTTGCGATGCTGATGCGCCTGCTGGTGGACGGACTGGGCGGCTTGCATGCCCAATGGCAGGACATCCTCATCATTCTGGCGGTGCTCTCCATGGGCGTGGGGAATATCGTCGCCATTGCCCAGAGCAACATCAAACGCATGCTCGCCTATTCCACCATCTCGCATGTCGGGTTTTTGATGCTGGGGGTGCTGACCGGCACGGCCGAGGGCTATGCCGCGGCGATGTTCTATACCCTGGCCTATGTGCTGATGACCCTGGGCGGGTTTGGCATGGTTATCCTGCTGAGCCGGGAAGGCTTCGAGGCCGACAAACTGGATGATTTCAAGGGGCTCAATGAGCGCAGTCCCTGGTTTGCTTTCATGATGTTGATCGTCATGTTCTCCATGGCCGGGGTCCCGCCGTTTATCGGCTTCTGGGCGAAACTGTCGGTACTCAAGGAAGTGATCGCGGCGGACATGGTGTGGCTGGCCGTGGTGGCGGTGATCTTCTCGATCATCGGGGCTTTTTATTATTTGCGCGTGATTCGGCTGATGTATTTCGACAAGCCCGTGGATACCGCCAGGCTGGAAGTCGCTCTGGATATGCGCCTGCTGCTCAGTGCCAATGGCCTGGGTGTCCTGTTGCTGGGACTCTTCCCGGGCGGCCTGCTGGCACTTTGCCTGGCCGCGCTGTCTGGTTCATAATGGTACCTCACTTACGTAGGCGGTCTTATGTCAGCAGTATCTATCTGGGTTTTACTTGTCAGCGCTATCATTGCGGCCAATCTGCCCTGGGCGAGCGAACGTTTCTTTTTCCTGTTCACCCCACCGGGAGGCGGGCTCAAACGGGCCTGGATGCGGCTTGTTGAATGGTTGGTGCTCTATGGCCTGGTCGGCCTGATCGCGGTCGGTCTGGAACAGAAAGCCACAGGCGAACGTTATCCCCAGGACTGGGAATTCTATGCGGTAACCTTCTGTATGTTCGTGGTCTTCGCGATCCCCGGCTTTGTCTATCGTTATCAGCTGCGCCCGCTGTTACATCGCCACCGCGCTTAACAGGTGCAATCTGCAATACAATAAGATCCGCCTACTATATTAGCGCGGGTTAATGTACAAACTTTCACCAATTTGAGCTTGCCGTCGCTCAGGCTTCTGTCATAATTGCTGCATCTTGCACCTGATTTGGTAATTTGCAGCCATGCATCTGCGACACAAGTTCTTCATTGTTCTCTCCCTGTTGACCAGCATTCCCTTGCTGATACTGCTGTTTGGCGTCGTCGAACGCATGGAACGGGAAGTGACCATCCGCACCGAAACCCAGCTGCACGGCTCGCTCGACAAAATGGCAAGCGAACTGCAACTGATTCTGGATAATCAAAAATCCATTGCCAGTGGTCTGGGTCGCGTGCCATCGGTTCGGCAGTTTGCGGCCGTGGCACAGTCCCCCCAGCGGTATTCCGAAGGGGTCTATCAACAGCGAGCCGAAGCCCTGGAACAATTTCTGCTTAACTATCAGAAATCGGTTTCCAGTATCCAGGCCGTGCGCTTTATCAGTGCCGAAGGCAAGACCCTGGTCAAGATCAAGGAGGGCAAGCCGGTCGAACCGGTCTATACCGACGAACAGAGCGGCCGAATGTTTATTGCCGATCAGGCTAATCGACCGTTTTTCCGGGAAGCGAAAACCGCCGGTAATCGGGTGATTATGTCCGATTTTGAACTTGGCCAGGTCGCCAGGGATGAAGATTTTTGTCCCGCCATGGTCCGCTATTCGGTTCCGATCCTGGATGAACTCGGGGATTTCGAGGGGGTGCTGGTGGTCAATATGTGGGGGTCGCGCCTGGACTCCACCATGACGTCCTCACTCGGGGGCTTTCCGGGTAAATCCTATATCGTGGAATTATCCCCCGATGAACGGCGGGATGGCATCTATCTCTATCATCCGAATGATGATAAACGTTTCGCTGATCAACTCGGTTCCGAACATCGCCTGACCTCTGAGCTGGATCCGGCGGACTGGCGGGCTATCAAGGAAGGCGATACAAACGGATCCCTGTTACGTAACCGAGAGCGGATGCTGTTTTATCAGAAACTCGCCCCTTATCCGGACAGGCCAACCCAGTGGTTACTGGTTATCGAGGCCGATCCCCAGGTGGTCTATGCGCCAATTAACAATATGCGCAAGTCGATCTGGATGCTGCTTGGTGCCCTGCTGTTTATCAGCCTGCTGGTGGCAGTCTGGGCTTCCGGTCGTCTGACGGCGCCGGTACATCAGCTGGCCGAGATTATCCGGCGCTTTGCCGACGGCCAGCGCGATGCCCGGGTTCAAGTCAAATCCGGTCGCAGCGACGAGATAGGTCAGGCCGGCAAGGCCTTCAACTATCTCGCCGAGAGCCTGGATCGTACTGAAAAGGAACGCGAAACCGCTGTCCGTGCCGCCTGCCAGTCAGAACGCCTGGCGTCACTCGGGCAGCTTGCGGCCGGGATCGGTCATGAAATCAATAATCCCTTGATGAATATGATGTCGCTCGCCTCCCTGGTTGAAGAGTCACTGCCCGAGAAAGATGCCGAAAAACGCAACGATTTACAGCTGCTGCAGAAGGAGGGCGAGCGTTGCGCCCGTATTGTCCAGGGAATTCTGAATTTTGCGCGACAGAGCGAACCGAAATTTGAAGAGTTTGATATGGCGGCATTATTGAACGAGACGCTGGAACTCTTGCGCCACCGCATCGAATCCGAGGAGATCGAGTTACAAAGTCTGATAGAGACACCCCTGACAATGGAAGGTGATGCGCGTCAGCTGCAGCAGGTGCTGGTCAATATTATTCTCAATGCGATTCAGGCGACACCGCCTAAATGCCGGTTACATATTTCGGGGCGCTCGAGCGAGGAGTATATTGATGTCGAGATCGTCGATGAAGGGGAGGGTATCCAGGCCGGGAACTTCTCCAAGATCTTCGACCCGTTCTTCAGTACCAAACCGGAAGGTGAAGGGACGGGGCTCGGCCTGTCTGTCAGTTACGGCATCATAAAACGCCATGGCGGAAGTATTACTCTTGAAAACTCACGGCATGCCGGTGTGCGGGTGCATATCAGGTTACCCCGACGCAGTGAGCTGCAGGAACTCGATACCTTTGAAATACTGGAGGCAAGAAATGTCGGCTGAGACGCCACGTATTCTGTTTGTTGACGATGACATAGTGACTTGCCGGGTCATGCAACGTAATTGCGATAACGCGGGTTATGCCTGTGACGCTTTTCAAAATGGGGCGGATTGTCTCGCCCTGTTCAATAAGCAGGGCGCGGATGTTGTTATTACCGATCTGCGTATGCCGGGGATGAATGGTTTTGAGCTGTTAAGTGAAATTCGCAAGATAGACAGCGAGGTTCCCGTACTGGTTATGACCGGCTATTCTTCTGTGGAGAATGCCGTCGAGGCCATGAAGCGCGGCGCTTCCGATTTTATCAAAAAACCGTTTGATTTTACCGAGTTGAAACTCCTGGTTGAGCGTGCTCTGAAGTCGGTGCGTCTGCGTAATGAAAATCGACTGTTGAAAAAACGACTGGGTGAAGAGCGTCATCGTTTTGGTATGATTGGTGATACACCGGCGATGCAGACTCTGTTTAATACCGTCGAAAAAGTCGCTGAAGTCAGCTGTAGCGCTCTTATCACCGGGGATTCCGGCACGGGAAAGGAGCTGGTTGCCCGGGCTCTGCATGACTTCAGCCCGCGCAAGGATGCGCCGTTTGTTGCGGTCGACTGTGGCGCGTTGACTACCACCTTGCTGGAAAGTGAACTGTTCGGACACGAAAAAGGCGCGTTCACGGGTGCCACGCAACGAAAATACGGCCTGATGGAACAGGCCGATGGAGGGACCCTGTTTCTCGATGAGATATGTAATATCTCGGATACTATGCAGATCAAGCTGATGCGAGCACTGGAAAGCAGCAAAGTGACGCGTGTCGGCGCCAATACAGCGGTACCGGTGGATGTCCGTGTGATTGCCGCCAGTAACCGGAATCTGGAACAAATGGTGGAAGAAGGGCATTTACGACATGATTTTTATCATCGTCTGAATGTGGTCAATATTCACGTTCCTTCTCTTTCAGAACGGCGTCAGGATATTCCTGCCCTGGTCGACGCCTTTGTCCAGGAGTTTGCCGATCGCTACTCCCGTCAGGTTCAGGGTTTCGACAAGGCTTCACTGCAAAAGATGTGTGATGCCGATTGGCCGGGCAACGTGCGTGAATTGCGCAATACCATTGAGCGCAGCGTGATTCTTGCCGAGGGTCCGGTTCTGCACTGGGAAGGCACGAACGTGCCGAAGACGGGTTCGCAATTGCCGGTTCACTTTTCCGAGGAGGCATTCTGTACCCTCACTGAACTGGAAGAGGAATACATTCATCATGTGTTGCGCTGTTTCAATGGTAAAAAGACCCGGGCCGCCGAGGTACTGGGTATCGATAAAACAACCCTCTGGCGGAAGTTACGCCGTCTCGAGACCGAGGAGGAAGCGGTGTAAATTACACTCTTCCGCCCTGTCATATTCTGCATTCTGCAACGGATCAGGATAAGAAAATCAGTATATAGTACTATATTCCTCATGCAAGTTATTGAAAATCGGGTAGTAATATGTTTTCCGGATAGTTGGAATAATACTTGCAACATCCAGAGAACACCAACATAACGATTCTAAAATCATGAGGAGAATGAGTATGATGAAATCGAATCTCTCAACGAGCCTGGTACTGGGCGTTTCCCTGCTGGGTCTGGCCTTTACCGCCCAGGCCGGCAGCGCCAAAAACGGCTATGACAAGCAAAAGGTCGTCTACCATGTGAACAATATTCATACGGCGACCGGTGCTCTGCGTAACGTCAAGAACCATTTGAACGCGACTGGAGATGAAAACGTCGAAGTTATTGTGGTCACTCACAGCAGCGGCGCGTTTTCTCTGGTAGACGGCGCCATGGGTAAAAAAGATAAAAACGGCAACGTTTACAACTTTGAAGATACCGTCGCCGGTCTGGCCAACCGTGGTGTGAAATTCCAGATCTGCGCCAACACCATCCGTGGCAAGAAGATCGACAAAAACAAGATCAACACTTATGCGGAAGTTATTCCCTCAGGTGTTGCACATGTTGCTCACCTGCAGCAGAAGGGCTATCTGTACGTCAAGCCGTAAATAAAAAAAACGGGCGCCAATGGCGCCCGTTTTTCAGGTACCAGGTGCCAGGTCCTGGTGAAAAAAAACCTGAAACAGTGATCTACCCCTCTATCTAGCCATCCAAATTCCACTACCGCTTTGATTAGTGCGGAAATGAAAATGACGCTGATTTTTGGATCAGTTATCCAGCTTTTAGTCTCCAGCCTTAGGGCTTAGGACTTAGAACTTAGAACTTAGAACTTGGCACCTGAAAAAAAGCGCACCCGAAGGTGCGCCTGACTTCACCTGAAGAAGAGACGGTTGTGATTAACTGATTTTGGTTTCCTGACTGGCGGATTTACCCTGGTTATCTTTCCAGGAGAGGGTGAAAGTGTCCCCGCTTTTGGCGCCCTTGAAGCCAAAGGAGATGAATGGGTTTTTGGAGACGCCAGGCCCCCAGTTGCATTTGAGGACGGTGTTCCCATTGTGTTCACACACAACCTCGGTAATGTAATGCGCCGGGATTTTTTTGCCGGTTTTCTTGTCCTTGCGCAGACCGGTTTCCATGGGATGAAAGACGATTGCCTTGACATTGGCCTTGTCGCCCTCGGTCCAGGCGCGGATTTTGATGTCGTTTGCCATTAGTACGAACTCCTTGAAATCTGTTTTGACTGACGGGGCGTTTAACCGCCACAACCACCGAGAGTGACCTTGACCTCTCTTTTGGCGGAATAGAGTTTACCGCCGGCCTGGACCACGGCAATCACATCGGAGGTCTCGGCCATCTTGATACGGCCGCTGATCTCCCCGTCAAATTTGTCAGTCAGCTCATAACTGGCCGTCAACGGGGAGGTGTTAACCGGGACATAAATCGAGATACTTTCCGCATCGGGCAGTTCGGTCCGGACTGTCACCGAGACCACCGCGCCGTTTTCGGCAATATCCGGGGTTTTGAGGGTGATCTTGTCACTCTCGATCAGTTCTGTACCCCCGACCAGTTCGGACAGAGCGGTGTCCATTTTCTCGGCAGTGAAGGCTTTTTCCGGCCAGGCCGCCAGGACCTTGCCCGGCGTCAACAGATTGGCCCCCGCAGCGATTGCCAGGGTGCCGGCTGCCATCGTGCCCTTGAGGAAGAGACGACGTGTATGCTGCATAAAGTTAATCCTCATAAATGGTGAATCGAGTCTGCGCTTATCATTGATAATTATCTTTAGCAGCTTTCGTGCCATTTTTTTTATTCCAGTAAAAACAACAAGATAGCTTGACCCCGCTAACCGGGCCGGGCAGGGAGGCTGCAAAGTGCACCCGGCCCGGTTGCAGAATCCGCCGTGTGGCCGGGAACCGATCGATCCCATTGAGGGTTTGCGACCCGGTCCTGCCGGCGACGCTGCGCAATGCGGAAATTTCTTTTTTATTCAGTGACTTTTGCATCTTTCCTTGAAAAGGATATGGGTAGTCGTTAGACTACGCGCCATCGATTGCGGGGTGGAGCAGTCTGGTAGCTCGTCGGGCTCATAACCCGAAGGTCAGAGGTTCAAATCCTCTCCCCGCTACCAAACAATCGAAAAAAGGCCGGAGACCCGGCCTTTTTTTATGCCTTCGGGTTATGAGCCCGCCGGCGCGTCGGGCTCGGCTGGATCGAATAAGGGCCGAAGGTCAGCGATTCAAATCCTCTCCCCGCTACCAAACAATCGAAAAAGGCCGGAGACCCGGCCTTTTTTTATGCCTTCGGCCCGATAGAAAACCAGCGAGCCCGACACGCTGCGCTGCCGTCGGGCTCGCTGGATCGAATAAGGGCCGAAGGTCAGCGGTTCAAATCCTCTCCCCGCTACCCAACAATCGAAAAAGGCGGGTTCTCCGGCCTTTTCGCTGTCGGGCTGTCGGGTTTGTTCCCTTATCTCGCATTTTTAGTGTGTTATTCCTGAAAGGGCGGGGCGAAAACTAAAGAGGGCGCCGCGGCCTGGGCTGGCGCCAGTGCGAAGCGCATGAAAGCCGCCTGTATGTTCGCAATAATGCTGTTCCCAAGGTAAAATAGTCCGTCCATTTCGCGACGGGAGTGCCGATCTCCATGGGCCGGTGCCTGTGTCGAGTCGGGCTTTCTGTTGTAATCGGATCAATGCCTCGATTTTTGCAGGGTAGCTTCGCCTTTAAATTGGTGCCTGTTGCCCACAAATCGCATTAATTGTCCTGGTGAGGCTGCTTTCCGGTGAAAAACCAAGTAAAATACTCAACATATAACCTTACAAGATAAGGCGTTGAAATTTCATCATCAGGTTAGTATAAAACCTAGTAAATTACTCGGAAATAGTCCGGAGGTTATCGAGGATGACGGCGACACCCAACACAGTGGATGAATTGATTGATCGTGGCTACGAACACGGTTTTATTACCGATATCGAGTCCGATACATTTCCCCCGGGTCTCAATGAAGACGTCATTCGGGCCCTGTCGGCCAAGAAAAATGAGCCCGAGTGGATGTTGGAGTGGCGCCTCAAGGCCTATCGGCACTGGCTGACCCTGGAGCAGCCCAGCTGGGCCCATCTGAACTATCCGCCGATCGACTATCAGTCCATCTCCTACTATTCCGCGCCGAAAAAAGCTGGCGACGGCCCGCAGAGTCTGGACGAGGTCGATCCCGAGCTGATCGATACCTACAACAAGCTGGGGATTCCGCTGGAAGAGCAGATGGCCCTGGCCGGGGTCGCCGTCGATGCGGTATTCGACAGTGTTTCGGTCGCGACCACCTTCCGTGAGAAACTGTCCGAGGCCGGCGTCATTTTCTGCTCCATGTCCGAAGCCGTGCAGGACTATCCGGAACTGGTCAGACAGTATCTGGGCAGCGTGGTACCGCATACGGACAATTTCTTCGCCTGCATGAATGCCGCGGTTTTCTCCGACGGTACGTTCGTCTACATTCCCAAGGGCGTGCGGTGTCCGATGGAGCTGTCCACTTATTTCCGGATCAACGAGGCCAACACCGGGCAGTTCGAACGCACCCTGGTTGTGGCCGAGGAGGCCAGCTACGTCAGTTATCTGGAAGGCTGCACCGCGCCGATGCGCGATGAAAACCAGCTGCATGCCGCGGTGGTCGAGCTGGTCGCCATGGACGATGCCAAGATCAAATATTCCACGGTCCAGAACTGGTATCCCGGCAATGCCGAAGGCAAGGGCGGGATCTACAACTTTGTGACCAAGCGCGGTGATTGCCGCGGCGAACGCTCACACATCTCCTGGACCCAGGTTGAGACCGGCTCGGCCATCACCTGGAAGTACCCCAGCTGTATTCTGCGCGGCGACGACTCCACCGGCGAGTTTTATTCCGTGGCTGTGGCCCGGGGTCGGCAACAGGCCGATACCGGCACCAAGATGATTCACCTGGGACGTAACACCAAGAGCACCATCGTTTCCAAAGGCATCTCCGCCGGCCATGGTCAGAACGCTTACCGGGGGCTGGTGCGTATGACGCCCAAGGCGGAAAACGCCCGCAATCACACCCAGTGTGATTCGTTGCTGATCGGCGACACCAGCGGCGCGCACACCTATCCGTATATCGAGGTGCGCAATCCCACTGCCAAGATGGAACATGAAGCGACCACCTCGAAAATCAGTGAAGACCAGTTGTTCTATTGTCGGCAACGCGGCCTGACTGAAGAAGACGCCGTGTCGATGATCGTCAACGGCTTCTGTAAGGAAGTATTCAACGAATTGCCCATGGAGTTTGCTGTCGAGGCACAGAAGCTCCTTAACGTCACCCTGGAAGGTGCCGTCGGTTAACCCAGTCAAGTTTTGGAGGATAACGAAATGTTGTCGATTAAGAATTTGCACGTCAGTATCGAAGACAAGCCGATACTCAACGGTCTGAACCTGGAAATCGGTACTGGCGAAGTCCATGCCATCATGGGTCCCAACGGCTCCGGTAAAAGTACCCTGTCCTACGTCCTTTCCGGGCGCGAAGGCTATGAAGTCACCGAGGGACAAATCCTGTATGAGGGTGAAGACCTGCTGGAGCTGGAAACCGAAGAGCGTGCCCACAAGGGCATATTCCTGGCTATGCAGTATCCGGTCGAACTGCCCGGCGTGAATAACATGGTGTTTCTCAAAGAGTCGTTAAACGCTATCCGCCGTGCGCGCGGCGAAGAAGAGCTGGATTCAGTCAAGTTCATGCAGCTGGTCAAGGAAAAAGCCAAAATGGTCAAGCTGGATGAAAAACTGCTCAAGCGCAGTGTCAACGCCGGCTTCTCCGGTGGTGAGAAAAAGCGTAACGAAATTCTGCAAATGGCCCTGCTGGAGCCGAAACTGGCACTGCTGGATGAAACCGACTCCGGTCTGGATATCGATGCACTGCGCATTGTTGCCGAGGGCGTCAACGCCTTGCGCAGCCCGGAACGCTCCGTGGTCCTGGTCACCCATTACCAGCGCCTGCTGGATTACATCCAGCCGGATCATGTGCACGTGTTGTCCGAAGGACGTATCGTGCGTTCCGGCGGCAAGGAACTGGCGCATGAGCTCGAAGAGAAAGGTTACAGCTGGCTCAAAGAGGGAGCAGCCGCATGAGTGCAGGTAACGAACAGTCCCGTCAATGGTTTGAAGATCTGGCGCACTCCGGCCAGGTCGATCTGCCGAGCGAAAAACTCGGCTGGCTCGACGATGCCCGGCAACAGGCACGTCAGGCCATCAATACCCTGCCGGTACCGTATCGCAAGCAGGAAGAGTGGCGCTATACCAGCATTGATGGCCTGTTGAAGCAGAATTTTCAGCCCGTAAACGACCCGTTCACCGCACTGCAATCGGTGGACCTGGAGGACTGGTTGTTGCCGGAGATGGATTGTTACCGGCTGGTCTTTGCCAACGGCCGTTGCGTCCCGCATCTTTCCGAGACCAGCGAATTACCCGACGGCGTTCGCGTCGGCAGTCTGCGCGCGGCGTTGACGACCGATCCGGATCTGCTGGCGACCTGGTTCGGGCAAACGGCCAACCACTCTCAACATCTGTTTACAGCCCTGAATACCGTTCTGATCAACGATGGGGTCTTTATTCATGTTGATTCAAATGTGAAGCTGGACAAGCCCATCGAAGTTCTGTATCTGAGCCTGGCCCTGGAAGATGCCGTGGTTGCCCATCCGCGTAATCTGGTGGTGATGGAGCCTGGCAGTGAGGCGACCCTGATCGAGCGTTTTGTCAGCACCGGCCAGTCCGTTTATTTCAACAATAATCTGAGCGAGATTATTCTCAATGAATCGGCGACCCTGATACATCATCGGGTTCAGGATGAAAGCAGTCAGGCTTACCATCTGAGTAACCTGTTTCTTTCTCAACAGAAGCAGAGCCGCTATCGTGGCACGGCCCTGGCACTGGGTGGTGCCTGGGCCCGTACCGAATACAAGGTCAAGTTTCTCGATGAGGAAGCGGAGTGCCGCCTCAACGGACTGTACACAGTGGGGGAAAAACAGCTGACCGATTTCCATCTGGATATCGATCATGCCAAACCACATTGTGCCAGTGAGGAGAATTTCCGCGGCATTTTGTATGGCAAAGGCCGGGCCGTTTTCGATGGTCGTATTCTGGTTGCCAAAGACGCCCAGAAGAGTGATGCCCATCTGCACAATGCCAATCTCATGCTGACCCGAAACGCTGAAGTGGACACCAAGCCGCAGCTTGAGATTTATGCCGATGATGTCAAATGCAGTCACGGTACCAGCGTTGGCCAGCTTGAGCCGGAGCAGATCTACTACATGCGCGCACGCGGCATTGAGACCGCCATGGCCCAGAAAATGCTGTGCCTCGGTTTTGCCGATGAAATTATCGATACCATTGAAATCGAGCCTTTGCGACAGCATGTACATGAAAGACTGCATAATGCGCTGGATCGGGTAGTCAGTGAACAGTTGCAAGCTGAAGAGGTGGCATAATGAGCGCCAGACGAGTTTTGTTTCAGCCACAAATTGAAACAGGCAGCGGGGGCGGTGCATCCGTTGCAGACAGTGACGCACCCCTGGAAGAGCGAATCGTCGAAGCGCTGAAGACGATTTACGACCCGGAAATCCCGGTGAATATTTATGAACTGGGGTTGATTTACGAAGTGAATATCGACCAGGATAACAAGGTTTTTGTCACCATGACCCTGACCACACCGGGTTGTCCGGTTGCCGGCTCCATGCCGGGACAGGTGGAACAAACCATCAAGAATGTTGAAGGTGTTAACGATGCCGAGGTTGAGCTGGTCTGGGATCCACCGTGGACCATCGATCGCATGACTGAAGAAGCACGTTTAACCCTGGGCTTGTTGTAAACAGGAGGTAATTATGGCTGTTGCATTAACCGAAAGTGCCGCCAAACACGTCGAATCCATGCTCGGCAAGCGTGGCAGTGGAATCGGACTGCGTCTGGGTACCCGAAAATCGGGTTGTACCGGCTTTGCCTACGTTGTCGATTATGCCGATGAAGTCAGTGATGACGATGTTGTCTTCGAAAGTCATGGTGTGAAGGTTGTTGTGGATAAGCAGAGCCTGGATAATATTGACGGGACTGAAATCGACTACATGAAAACCAATGCCATTAACGAAGGTTTTGAGTTTCGTAACCCGAATATTAAGGATATGTGCGGTTGCGGCGAGTCCTTCAGCGTCTGATTTCGACCGACAGGAGCAGGCATGACGTCACTTGACGATATCGTCGACACATTTGAAATACTGGGTGACTGGGATCAACGTTATCAATATCTGACCGAGCTGGGTGAAAAATTGCCGCCCCTGCCGGAAGAAGCCCGTATTGAGGACAACAAGGTCAAGGGTTGCATGAGCCAGGTCTGGGTTCATGCCTATCTGAATCCGGATAACCCGGAACTGATTCGTTTCCATGGTGATTGCGATACCAGCATTATCAAGGGCGTACTGGCCCTGTTGATCCAGCTTGTCGAGGATCGCACGGCGGATGAGATCGAGGCGCTGGATGTGGACGAATTTTTTGAAAGGCTCAAGCTCGATGAACACCTGTCACCCAATCGCCATGTCGGTATCTATGCCATCGTCGACCTGATGAAACAGCAGGTTCGGGAACTCAAGGCCAGCCAGCAAGTCTCCGCCTGAGAAGCTCATTCCGAAGGCGGAAGACTACACTTTTTGTGCTTGCTGAATTAATCGACAGCCGAAAAAAAAGCCGGGCAATGCCCGGCTTTTTTTATGGTCATGGTCGATCTGTCAGCCGTGGTCATGGCCTTCGGGGCCGTGGACGTGGCCATGGTCCAGCTCTTCCTGGGTGGCATCACGAACTTCGGTGATGGTCACGTCAAAGTGCAGGTTCTGGCCCGCCAGAGGATGGTTGCCGTCGATGACCACTCCGTCATCCTTGATGTCCATCACGGTGATGGTGAGCGGCTGGCCTTCCGGGGTCATGGCCTGATACTGCGCGCCAACCTGGACTTCGGTGCCTTCGAACATGTCATTCGGCACGGTCTGGATCATGCTGTCATCGCGCTGACCATAGGCTTCTTCCGGCTGTACACTGACGTTGAGTGAATCGCCTTCTGCCTTGCCTGCCAGGGCGTTTTCCAGGCCGGGAATAATATTGCTGGCGCCATGCAGATAGGCCAGGCCCGGGCCGCCCTGAGAGGAATCCAGCACGTTGCCGGTGTCATCTTTGAGGGTATAGTCGATAGTGACGACCTTGTTTTCGGAGATTTGCATAGGTATTCCTTGGAAATGCTGTTGATTTTTGGAGGTACTGTCGATCAAACACCAATACGGTCAGGGAGCCTGATAAGTGGGAATGAAAGAAGCCCGATTGCGTTAATAATGCGTGATCCTAGCACAGACTGAAGCGGATTTCAGGGGGGGAGCGGCCTGGGAGCGGCGCAAAACCGTCTCCGGGGTTAAGAACCCCCCGGGTCCCGCGGAGCAGGGCCGGCACGGGGCTCAGACAGCCTGTTGGCGGCTGTACGGGTAGACTGCCTGTGGCCGAATCGTGCTATAAAGCGCTCTCGGATTCGGTACGGATCCGGTTCTGAAATTCACCCGGCCAGAGATGATTGTATGCAGACCAGAACAGTAAGTACCTCACCCTACAAGGATCAGGCGCCAGGCACCTCGGGATTGCGCAAGCGGGTGGGCCATTTTCAACAGCCCCATTACCTGGAGAACTTTACCCAGTCGATTTTTGACAGTCTGGCTGCGGATCAGCGCCACAGCCTGCTGATCGGCGGCGACGGGCGCTACTACAACGACACGGCGATTCAGACCATCTTGCGCATGGCGCTGGGCAACGGTTTTCGCCGGATAGTGGTGGGACAGCACGGTTATTTGTCCACGCCGGCGGCGTCACTGCTGATACGCAAGTATCAGCTCGATGGCGGCATTATTCTCTCGGCCAGTCACAATCCGGGCGGACCGCAGGGTGATTTCGGTATCAAGTTCAATACCCGTAACGGTGGTCCGGCGCCGGAGAGGCTTACCAACCGGATTTACCAGCTGGCGTCCAGCCTCGAGCAATACCATATTGCCGAACTGGATCCCGTACCGCTTCATGAATGCGCAACCTATCAGTTTGGCGACAGTCGCATCGAGATTATCGACCCGGTCGGGGATTACTCTGATCTGATGGAGCAATTGTTTGATTTTGAACTTATTCGCGAGCAGTTTGCCGCCGGTGAACTGCACATCGCCTATGATGCCATGCATGCCATAACCGGCCCCTATGCCCGCGAGATTTTTCAACAGCGCCTGGGCGCACCGCAAAGCAGTCTGCTTAACGCCGAGCCTTTGTCCGATTTTGGTGGCGCGCATCCGGATCCCAACCTGGCCCATGCCGAACAGCTGCTGGCCATCATGAATCAGGAGAACGGCGCGCCGGATCTGGGTGCTGCCTCGGACGGAGACGGTGATCGGAACATGATTCTGGGCCGCCGGTTTTTTGTCACCCCCAGCGACAGTCTCGCGGTGATGGTGGCCAACGCGCATCGGATCCCCGGCTACCGTGAAGGTCTCCTCGGCGTGGCCCGCTCCATGCCGACCAGCCGGGCGGTTGACCGGGTTGCCGAACGGCTGGAGGTAACCAGCTACGAGACGCCCACCGGCTGGAAGTTTTTCGGCAACCTGCTGGATGACGGACGCATTACTTTTTGTGGGGAGGAGAGCTTCGGCACGGGCTCCGGGCATATTCGTGAAAAGGACGGGCTCTGGGCGATTCTGTTCTGGCTAAATCTGCTGGCGGTGCGCAGGCAATCAGTGGCGGCGATCGTCGCCTCACACTGGCAAGAGTATGGCCGGGACTATTATGCCCGGTATGATTATGAAAATATCGACAGCAGTATTGCCGAACAGCTGGTTAGCGATTTGCGTGGACAGCTGACGGAATTACCCGGACAGCGAATTGCTGATTTTGTCATCACCCGGGCGGACGATTTCTGTTATAAGGATCCAGTGGACGGCAGTCTCAGCGAGCACCAGGGGATTCGCATTCTCTTTGGTGAACAGGCGCGGATAGTGGTGCGCCTGTCGGGTACAGGTACCGATGGAGCCACCCTGCGGCTCTATTTCGAACAGTATGAGCCGCCTACCGGTCAACTGGAACTGCCCACGGAAGAATTTTTACAACCTCTGGTGGAGGTGGGAGAAAACCTGCTTCCTGTCTGCCAAAAAACCGGTCGAAGCGGCCCGAATGTGATTACATGATGTTCTATACTTGTTCGACAATTCACCTTTACGATAAAAGGTAAGGAACCCTTTATGAGTGAGACGCTATTCCAGCTGGAAGTCCGACCCAATATTCCGGAGAAACTCCGTGGCCTGGAGGAACTGGCAAATGACCTTTTGTATAGCTGGGATCGCGACGTGCGCGGCCTGTTTTACCGTCTGGATGATGAGCTCTGGGAGACCTGTAATCATAACCTGAAGGTCTTTTTGCGGCGCGTTGCACAGAACAAACTGGATGAAGCCATCAAGGACCATCTTTTCATGGAAGAGTACTCGAGAGTGATGTCTTCCTTTCGCACCTACCATGAAAAAGGGGTTAGTCCGGCAATCACTGCCCATCTTGACCCGGAGTCGGATCAGGTTGCCTATTTCTGTGCCGAGTTCGGACTGCATGAGAGTTTCCCGATCTATTCCGGAGGGCTGGGTATACTCGCCGGTGATCACTGTAAAGCCGCCAGCGATCTGGGTGTGCCATTTGTCGGCGTCGGTCTTCTTTATAGACAGGGTTATTTTACCCAGTTTATCGATGGCAATGGCAGTCAGCAGGCGCAGTATACGCCGACCAATTTTGACGAACTGGTCGTTCAGCCGGCCTGCGACAGTGACGGTAACGCATTTTACGTACAGGTGGAGATAGAGGCGCGACCTGTCAAGCTCAAGGTGTGGATGGCGCGTGCCGGTCATATCCTGCTGTATCTTCTTGACAGCGATCTGGAAGAGAACAGTAGTGAGGATCGCAGTATTACCTTCCAGCTGTATGGCGGCGACAGCACGACGCGTATTCAGCAGGAAATCGTCCTCGGCATTGGCGGCGTTCGTGCATTGCGCGCACTGGGCATTGAACCGACAATCTGGCATATCAATGAAGGGCATGCCGCATTTCAGATACCGGAACGCTGTCGGGAATACATTGATCAAGGCATGGACTTCAATAGTGCATTGGAGCTGGTTGCGGCCGGGACGGTCTTTACGACGCATACGCCGGTATCGGCAGGCCATGATATCTTTGAAGCCGATCAAATGACCCGTTACTTCAAGGACTACATAAAATCATTGAACATTGACCCGGAAACATTTCTCGCGCTGGGTCAGTCACCGAATAATAACACCAGTTTCAATATGACCGCTCTGGCGTTACGCGGATCACGTTTTCATAACGGGGTTAGCCGGATTCACGGTGGTGTGGCTTCAAGTATGGAAGGTTATGTCTGGCCGCAGATACCGCCTGACGAAAATCCGATTTCCTATGTGACAAACGGAGTACATGTGCCCACCTTTCTGGCCCGTGAATGGGTTAACCTTTTTGATATGCGTTTTCGGGAATGGCACAGTGAACTGAACAATCCGACGTTCTGGGATTGTATCGATACCATTCCCAATCATCGTTACTGGAGTCTGCGCCAGGAATTGAAAGCACAAATGCTGGAGGATGTTAATAAACGCACTCGTCGGCGTTTTCAACGCGCGGGGTTCAGTGAGGCACAATTAAAACGCCTGACAAGTTATACCGGTGAACCGGAACAAAATGTTCTGGTTATAGGGTTTGCCCGGCGTTTTGCGACCTATAAACGTGCCGCCCTGTTATTTTCCGATTTACAACGCCTGGCGCGATTGCTGAACAATCCAAAACGTCCGGTAATGATTGTATTCGCCGGCAAGGCGCATCCCCGGGACAAGCCCGGACAGGAACTGATCCGGACGATACATGAATACTCCCTGCGCCCCGAGTTTATTGGCAAGATTATCATGCTCGAAGGTTATGATATGGCGCTGGCGCGCAAGCTGGTTACCGGAGTCGATGTCTGGCTCAATACGCCGGAATATCCTCTCGAAGCCAGTGGGACTTCCGGTCAAAAGGCCGCAATCAATGGTGTGATTAATCTGAGCGTGCTGGACGGCTGGTGGGGCGAAGGTTTCGATGGCGAAAACGGCTGGGCGATTCATCCTCATGCCAGTAATGCTGATGACACTCTACGCGATCAGGAAGAGTCCGCGGATTTGCTGGATATTCTGGAAAACGAGGTGATTCCCTTGTATTACGACTACGGAAGTCAGGGCTACTCGTCCAGCTGGGTGAAGCTGTCGAAAGCCTCCATGAAAAGCTGCTTGCCACGCTTCAATGCGCAGCGAATGGTAGTGGACTATGTGAAGAATTTTTACGCCCCGGCACGTTACCAGTATTCACGTTTATCCGCGAAGGATTGTGCGCCAGCCCGGAAGCTCTCTGACTGGAAAACAAAAGTACGTGAACAGTGGGGTGATGTCAGTATTCGACGTGTCGATGATATTCGCCAACAGATACATGATGGCGATTCATTACCCATCGTGGTGCATGCCGGACTGAATGGCCTGGTTCCGGAGGATGTCGTGGTCGAATGTGTTGTGGGAGGCAGAAACGACGGTGGGGAGTTCGTCTCGTCCGAACAACACCAGTTCAGGCATACCGGGCTACAGGACGATGAGCATGTTTTCGAATTGTATCTCAAACCGAATAATTCCGGTCTGAATCACTATAAACTGCGAATATATCCCTGGCATGAGCTGTTAAGCCATCCATTTGAAATGGGGTATATGCTCTGGATCTGAGAGTATTAACGCAGAAGCGCAAAGATAAAATAATTTTTAATGTTAAGTCTTGAATGTTGAATTACGTGTAAAGTGATGACTTGAAGTTCAATATTTGACATTTAATATTCGACGTCGCAGCAATGTAGGTCAGGTTGCGCGCAGTGCTACCTGACATTCTCTCCGTTCGGAGGGTATCAAGCAGTCTCTCGCCAGTGTGACCTGCAGTTTATTTTTGAGGATATCTTGGCGAACTTTGCGTCTTTGCACCCAAACAACGGGCATAAACGCCTCTGCGTTATTTTTTTCTATAATTTACAGTCGTCCGTACAGATGTAGCAGGTGGTGGAGTTTTGCGGTGAGATCGGCGGGCAGTTGTTCCCAGTCGAAGCGCCATTGCCAGTTACCTTCCAGGGTACCGGGGGTGTTCATTCGATTTTCGCTGCCCAACTCCAGGAAATCCTGCATCGGTATGACTGCCAGGCAACTGACCGAGGCCAGGGCGCTGCGGATCAACGGCCAGGGCATAGTCGTATCGGCATTTAACCCCAGATATTCCCGGACATAACGGCGGCTCTTTTCATCCAGCTGTCTATACCAGGAGAGGGTGGTGTCATTATCGTGAGTTCCGGTATAGACCAGTGACTCGAATTCGTGCTGATGGGGAAGGTAGTGATTGTTGGGAGCGCCATCGAAGGCAAATTGCAGAATTTTCATGCCGGGCAGGCCGAACTTTTTACGCAGCGCATGGACATCCTCGGTAATCATCCCCAGATCCTCGGCCACCAGCGGGAGCTCGGGGAAGTTTTCATGCAGCGCCTCCAACAATTCATCCCCGGGGGCCTCCACCCAGTGCCCTTCCATCGCGGTTTCTGCGTTGGCGGGTACAGCCCAGAATGCACGTAAGCCCCGAAAATGATCAATCCGCACGACATCGAACAGCGCCAACTGGGTCTGCATGCGTTGCCGCCACCAGAGAAAGTTATCCTGTCGCATGATATCCCAGCGATAGAGTGGGTTGCCCCAGAGTTGCCCGGTCTTGGAAAAATAATCGGGTGGTACACCGGCGATCTGTTGCGGATGACCTTCGGCATCCAGGGTGAACAACCCTCGCTGTGCCCAGATATCGGCGCTGTCGAGGGAGACATAAATTGGTATATCACCCAATAGTTTTACATCATGCGCGTTGGCGTACTGTTTCAGATCGTGCCACTGTTGAGAGACAACAAACTGGCAAAAGCACTGGAAATCGATCCTCTCTGCCAGCTCGGTCCGGCTTTGCTGCAGGGCGGCAGTCTGGCGGTCACGCAGCGGGGCCGGCCACTCGGTCCAGGAGCGGTGCTGTTGCGATTCACGAATCGACATGAACAGGCTGTAATCATCCAGCCAGTGGGACTGGCGGGCAACAAATGCTTCATAGGCCGCGAACAGTGCTCGGGGTTTTCGCTTGTTGAATTGCTCCCAGGCCTGTTCGAGTTGCTGGCGGTGTTGCACGAAGTCCGTGACCTGCGCCGGGTTGTCCAGCAGCTTGCGATCCTTCAACCAGTCAAGACTGATCAGCTCGGGGTTTCCGGCATGTGCCGAGAGTGCCAGATAGGGCGAGCCGTCGGTATGGGTAGGGCCGAGCGGCAGCATTTGCCAGATGGTGACACCGGTCTGCTGCAGAAAATCGATAAAGCGATAGGCATCATGACAGATCTGACCGCGGGGCAACGGTCCGGGCAGGGAAGTCGGATGCAGCAAAACACCGCCCCGACGTTGTCGGTACAACGGATGCACTCAGTCTTCTTCCTGGCCGCGTCGCATGGCACCACCGGCGGCGGGCTGGCCGCCGCCAAGGGAGATCGGCTCGCCCAAACTCTCCGGCGGTTCCAGATCCAGCAAGCTGTACAGATTGGACAGCTGGATGCGGTACAGGTGATCAAAGTCGCGTACCGATTCGGCCGGGTTGTAATCACCGAACCACCAGAACCAGTCGGAGCCTTCACAAATCGCCAGCTGCACCGCAATCTTTTCCCGTACTTCGGGCGTGAACTCACGGGCGGCCAGTTGCTGATCACAGGCCCGTTTGGCGTCGACCAACAGCTCCCAGGCGCGGTTTTTTCCGGCGTCGCCAATCCAAGTGGAGAAAGTGCCATACACCCAGCTGCCAGCGATCACGCGATCCAGGGATGTGATCTCGGGTTGATCCGCCAGATAGGCACTGTAGGTGGTCAGATGTATTGCCGGATTTTCAGCCAGGCCGGCATACAGGGCATCCAGAAAATAATAGCCATTTTCCGGATAGAACTCCCAGGCGTTTTCCCCGTCCAGAATGATCGAGACGATCGGATTGGGGTGTTGCTGGCAGGCCCCGGCAATATTTTCCAGGTGGTGAATCAGGTTGGCTACCGCATCATCGGCATGCCAGGTAGCGTAATCAAATCCGATCAGATCGGACAGGCCGTCATCGCGGAAGAAACAACAGGTTGAGGTGTCGTTATAGCGGTAACCGGTATGCAGACATTGTGTATCTATCGGCGCATCGGATGCCTGTAGACTGTTATGCAGGACTGTATCGCCGCTGGCCAGCCAGGCAAATCCCTTGTCACTGAGAGTGCGAATGGTCGCCTCACTGATACTGCCTTCCGACGGCCAGCAGCCGGTGGGGCGAAAACCAAAGTGTTGCTCGAATACCGCCAGCCCCCTGTCAATGTGCCAGTCAACCCGCTCCTTGCCGCCGGGGTACTGTTCCACTGCCGGAAGTTCAACTTCCGGCAGGGCATCGCGGGCGGAATGGATATCCAGCAGCAGGGGGACAATCGGATGGGCGTAGGGCGTCATCGACAGCTCCACCTGACCCTGCTCGACAAGACGGCGATAACGTCCGATCACATCCCGGCAGAGATCGCCGATAAGTTGCAACAGGGTCCGACGGTCATGTTGGTTGAAGCTGGCCCCTTTGTCGATCAGGGCCTGTACCTGCGGGTTGTTGCGGCGCACGGTCTCGCCCAGCCAGGCGATATGAAACCAGGTGAGAATATCCGTCAAAAAATAGTCATGCAGATAAACAATGGCATCGGGGTGTTCATCCAGCCAGCTGGCGAACTCGGCCAGACGTTGATAGTTGGGATAACGATTGATAAGCCGGGTTTCATTGGCTCGCAGACACTGTTTGATCAGCGATAGACGTTGCTCCCGGTCACTGGGCATGATCGGCTGGGCGAGTGCGTCGAGCAACGGATCCCGGATTTGTGTTCCATGCAGGAAGAAGCTCTCTATCTGTTTGGCATAGTCGTCGATCTGCTCCAGCAAGGTCGGAGTGAAGTTGACCACCGCCCGTGCTGCCTGGTTGACTTCCAGGTGTGCCGCCATATCGACATAATCCTTGATGGTGTGCAGATAGGTCCAGGGCAGGTGATAGTGACCGGTGCGAAGATCACGGTATTCCGGCTGATGCATATGCCAGTAGATGACGACATTGAGGGGCTTAGCGGACATGATGAATCTGCTGTCCCAGCATTTCCGGTGTGACCAGTACCACGCCTTTTGGGGTAATATAATAGTGTTTGGCGTCTTCCTCCGGGTTGACTCCGATCTGGGTGTGATCGGGTATGACACAGCCTTTTTCAATGATCGCGTGGCGAATCTTGCAATGCTGGCCGATCCCGACCTCGGGCAGAATCAGTGAGTCCTCGATCAGAGAGTAGGACTCCACCCGCACGCTGGAGAATAACAGCGAGTGGCGTACGGTCGACCCGGATATAATGCAGCCGCCCGAAACCATCGAGTCGATCGCCTCACCGCGGCGCCCGTCCTCGTCGAACACGAACTTGGCTGGGGGTAATTGTTCCTGATAGGTCCAGATAGGCCAGTCCAGATCATACAGGTTGAGCTCGGGAGTAATGCCGATCAACTCCATGTTGGCCTCCCAGAAGGCGTCCACGGTCCCGACATCCCGCCAGTAGCCTTTGTTGCCACTGACCGGATCACGAAAGGAGTAGGCATAGGCCCGGTAGTTGTCAATCAGGCCGGGAATCACATCCTTGCCAAAGTCGTGACTGGACTGGACATCGTCGGCATCTTCCAGCAGGCGCTCGATCAAAAAATCCTTGTTAAAGACATAAATGCCCATGGAGCAGAGCGATTTTCCCGGGTCGTCGGGCAGGGTGGGGGGATGTTCCGGCTTTTCCAGAAAGTGGCGGATACGCTGTGTCTCGTCAATATCCATGACCCCGAAACCCGAGGCATCTTCGAACGGTACCTCAAGGCAGCCGACGGTAATGTCGGCCTGCTGTTCCACATGAAAAGCGAGCATGGCGCCGTAGTCCATCTTGTATACATGGTCGCCGGCCAGAACGAGCACATATTCGGGGTTATGATTGCGGATGATGTCGATATTCTGGTAGATGGCGTCGGCAGTGCCGGCGTACCAGGAGGTTTCGATGCGTTGCTGGGCGGGCAGCAGCTCGACGAACTCGCCAAACTCGCCGCGCAGCATTCCCCAGCCCTGCTGGATATGGACAATCAGCGAATGGGCCTTGTACTGGGTCAACACCCCGATACGCCGGATACCGGAGTTGATGCAATTGGAGAGCGGGAAATCGATAATCCGGAACTTGCCCCCGAAAGGGACCGACGGCTTGGCGCGCCACAGGGTCAATTGCTTGAGCCGGCTGCCGCGTCCTCCGGCCATAATCAAGGCCAGGGTGTCACGGGTGAGACGACTGACAAAACGGGGTGAACGGCCATGACGCATAACAGCTTCCTTATTTGGTAATTGACCCTATAAAGCCGGTTTCGGGGTCCGGCAGCGCGCGTCCAGTTGTATGCCAGTGATTCACTATAGCAATTTCTGAGCCAGTTCGAAGACAGCGGAGGCAGAGTCGCTCAGCCGGGATAGCCTGATGGTCTGCGGTTGACCCGACTACAGTGACATACAAATCAAGCATAATCGCCATTGTCCGGCTTGAAAAGCAGATTATCCGGGTTTTTGCCAGTTAACCCGGGTGGAGGACCGGGAAGGCATATTCCAGCGAGTACAATGACAGAGATCTGGCAATCCGTCAGGAGGGAGCGGATTTCGTATCGCCATTGAATCACCTATGCTTTAATGACGGTGTCACTGTGTCAGGGCAGTGAGCAAATATGGAAATTGGATGATATCAAGCACATCGAATACGGGTATGCGAACCGACAACCAGCCAGGCGTCACAGCCGATCTGCAGCGTCTTCTGCAGGCCCGTCATCACGATCCCTTTGCCGTGCTGGGACGCCATGAACAGGACGGAAAGACGTTTATTCGTGTTCTGTTGCCACATACCCGGGAGCTCAGACTGGATGATAATGACGCGCTTTTCCAACGGGTGGGTAACAGTGATATTTTTGAGTGGCGGGGCGATGCCGCCCAGCTGCCCCGTTATTACCGCCTGCGACAGATCGACAGCGACGGAATCACCCGCCTGATGCATGATCCTTATGCTTTTGGTCAATTATTGTCCGATTATGATCTTGACCTGTTTTCTGCCGGTAAGCACCTGCATGTCTATCGTATCCTGGGTGCCCATCCCTGTACTATCGACGGCATTGACGGCATCCGCTTCGCCACCTGGGCGCCCAATGCCGAGCGGGTCAGTGTGATTGGCAGCTTCAACCGCTGGGATGGTCGCTGTCATCCAATGCGCTCGCGAAACAGTAGCGGGGTATGGGAGCTGTTTATTCCGGAGTTGACGGTTGGTGAGCTGTACAAGTATGAGATCCGCAATCGCGACAGTGGTGAGGTGCAGCAGAAGTTCGATCCCTATGCGCAACAAACCGAGTTGCGGCCCAATACCGCTTCAGTAGTATTCGAAAGCCGGTATGACTGGCAGGACGACGCATGGCTGACACAGCGCCAGGAATATGACTGGCTGCATCAACCGATGAGTATCTACGAAATTCACCTCGCATCCTGGCAGCGGGATGATCAGGGCGGCTATCTGGATTACCGGGAACTGGCGCACCGGATTGTGCCTTATATCAACGACCTGGGCTTTACCCATATTGAATTACTGCCGGTGACTGAGCATCCTTTTGACGACTCCTGGGGTTATCAGACCACCGGCTATTTCGCACCGACCGTCCGTTTTGGTAGCCCCGATGACTTTCGTTATTTTGTCGACTATTGTCATCAACATGATATTGGTGTGCTGCTTGACTGGGTGCCGGCCCATTTCCCGCGTGATGCCTTTGCCCTGGCAAAGTACGATGGCAGTGCCCTGTACGAACATGAAGATCCCCGGCGTGGTGAACATCCGGATTGGGGTACGCTGATTTACAACTACGGACGCAATGAGGTGCGTAATTTTCTGATCAGCAGTGCCATTTTCTGGCTTCATGAATATCATCTCGACGGACTGCGGGTCGATGCTGTTGCCTCAATGCTGTATCTCGATTACTCCAAAGACAAGCAGGATGAATGGTTGCCCAACATCCACGGCGGAAACGAAAATCTCGAGGCCATCGAATTTTTGCGTGAAATGAATACGGCAACCCATCGTGAAGTCCCCGGCACCCTGATCATGGCCGAAGAGTCCACCGCCTGGCCGCAGGTAACTCGACCTGTTGAGTTGGGCGGGTTGGGGTTTTCCATGAAATGGAATATGGGATGGATGCATGATGTTCTGGAATACTTTTCCCAGGATCCGATTCATCGACGTTATCATCACGATAAATTGACTTTTGGGCTGATTTACCTGTTTACCGAGAACTTTATTCTGCCTTTCTCCCATGACGAGGTGGTACACGGAAAATCTTCGTTACTGTATAAAATGCCGGGCGATGAATGGCAGAAGTTTGCCAATTTGCGGCTGCTCTATACTTTTATGTATGCCTATCCGGGAAAGAAGCTGCTGTTTATGGGTTGCGAGTTCGGCCAGGGACCCGAATGGAATGCCAAGGAACAACTGCAGTGGCAGGTGCTTGAATATGCCGTGCACCACGGTCTGCAAAAACTGGTTGGTGATCTCAACAGCCTGTATCGGCGGGAACCGGCTCTGCACGCTTACGATTTTGATTATCAGGGATTTGAATGGATCGATTGTCATGACTCGATGCAATCGGTTATCAGCTTTATTCGAAAAAGCGATAAGCGTTTTGTGATCGTGATACTGAATTTTACCCCGTTGCCGCGCGAGGGTTATCGTATAGGTGTGCCGAAGGCTGGGCGCTATCGTGAAATTCACAATTCCGACTCGGCATTTTATGCCGGCAGCAATGTCGGTAATCTGGGCGAGTTGTATACCACCGGTGTCAGCTGGATGGGGCGCCCCGATTCATTGTCACTGACCCTGCCGCCGCTGGCCGGGATTATACTTGAATATATCGCCGACTAATGGTTTCACGACGTATTCTGTATTGCAGCAGTGAGGCCTACCCGCTGATCAAAACCGGCGGTCTGGGCGATGTGGCCGGCAGTTTGCCGCGCGCGCTGCAACAACTGGGGCACGATATGCGTCTGTTGTTACCGGCCTATCGTGATCTGTTGCAGAATCTTTCTCAGCGGCCACGTCGCCTGATTGAATTGACTATCGATCACTACCCGGTAACCCTGTGGCAGACCACCCTGCCGGGCAGTCGTGTGGTTACCTGGCTGGTGGACTGTCCGCCGCTGTTCGATCGCCCCGGCAATCCTTACCTTGATGATGACGGCGAACCCTGGCCGGATAATGCACAACGGTTTGCACTGTTTGATCAAGTGGCGGCGCGTCTGGCTGGCGACCAGACCGGTCTCGACTGGCAGCCGGATATTGTCCACGGCAACGACTGGCAATGTGGTCTGATTCCGGTCTATCTTGAATCGCAGACCGACCGCCCTGCCAGTGTGTTTAGCCTGCATAATCTGGCTTATCAGGGGCTGTTCGATCGCCCAACCTTTGACGAACTCGGGTTGCTCGAGTCCCTGTGGCATTTTACCCGCCTCGAATATCACGGTCGGTTTTCCTTCCTCAAAGGAGGACTGATCTATGCCGATCGGATTACCACCGTCAGCCCGACCTATGCCCGGGAGATCCAGACCCCGGTGTTCGGCCATGGTATGGAAGACGTTCTGGCACACCGGGCGGATCGACTCAGCGGCATTCTCAACGGAATCGATACCCGTACCTGGAACCCGGGTACGGATCGCCTGATTGTCAAACGCTATAACCGGCGGCATCTGCTGGATAAACAGGCCAATAAGAGAGCTCTGCAGGCGCACTTCGGTCTGCCGCAAACCGGCGAGTCCATGCTGATCGGGATGGTGACCCGCCTGGTGGAACAGAAGGGGATTGATCTTGTTCTCGACAGCCTGCCATGGCTATTCAACCTGCCCGTGCAACTGGTGATACTCGGCAGTGGCGACAAACGCTATGAACAGGCGTTACAACAGGCGGTAAAACAATATCCCCGGCAGTTGGCGGTAACAATTGGTTACGATGAACAGCTGGCCCACCGCATTGAGGCGGGGGCAGACCTGTTTTTAATGCCCTCGCGCTTTGAGCCCTGCGGGCTTAACCAGATGTACAGTCAGCGTTATGGCACCCTGCCGTTGGTTACCCCGGTCGGCGGGTTGGCGGATACCGTCATTGATGCCAGCGGTGAGGCGCTGCAACGGGGTGAGGGCAGCGGATTTGTCATGCGGGAGATTAGCGTGCCGGCGCTGCAGGAAAGCCTGCAGCGGGCTGTGAGGGGCTATCAGACACCGCTGAGCTGGCGACAGCTGCAACAGTTTGCCATGCAACAGGATTTTTCCTGGAAACACAGCGCGTCGGCCTACGCTGCACTGTATGAACAGGCTCTGCAGGATAGTCGCATGGTCTGACGTCGTCGGGCGTTTTCAATTCAGACGTTTTTTTGCTGCGGCAAAACAGTCCTCTTGCCACAGGCAATTCTGCTGGTCGCAGAGCCCGTTGACAGCGGTGGCAAAGCAGTTGAAGTTGCCCTCGGCAGCCTGGATCTGCCGCACCAGCTCGACCTTGTTCCGGCGCGAGTTTTCAGGCCGTGCTGTTTAGCGATTTGCCGGATATCCTGCATTTGCATGGCTGATCTCCTGAGCGACTCGTAAGCGGGTAAGTCTGGAACCGGGTTATGACATGACTGTGGCAAACCCGTAATGGGGTGGGCGAAGTATAGTCCCGATTTGCGCCTCATGTTAAAAGGGTTAAAGAAAAAGGATCCAGAAAAAAGAAAAGGCACAGCCCGGGGAAGGCTGCGCCAAAGGCGGAGTTGAATCCGCATTGAGGTTTTCGCCATCAGGCGGGAGGAGATACCACGTTATCGGTGGCAACCGGCTCTGTAGTCGCCGGCGGCTCGAATTGGTTAACAACGTATGACTCAGCGGTCTGGTCGGATTTCAGAAACAACTCAACGAACGTGGCGTAATTAAACTGACTGTTCATGGCGCTCACCTCCAGGGTGTGATCAAGTCTGTTGAACCTGTGCTACAGCAAACCTGTTTCAACAATCATGCCAGATGAGTGATTGTGTCGCTTCATTAGCCAAATAACTGTATTTTAATGGAATATCTCGTTGGTCCGGGGTTGTCGTATTTAAATTGATTCGCCCCCGGTCTCAGGTTTTGCACCAGCCTGGAACACTTGAGACGCTTGGCGCACGCGGTTGGCGCGCAAGACAAAGCCACTTTAATATTGTGTCAGAGTTGGTTTCGAGGAGCGACGCTTTGCCCTGCTTCCCGCACCTGTAATGCAAAAGAATATTTGTGTGCCACCCCGAAGACCAGTGTGTGTTATGTCCCACAGTTACCACTGAATCGCGAAAGTCGGCGACGAATTATGTGATTCGCGCCGCCGTTCGGTCGATTGAGGGACGTGTCGGGAGCAGGGAAGTGGCCCAGTTCCGTTTCCGGGTGTATACAACAACCCCGATTAGAACAGGCGCAGCTGATTGACGCCGCACAGGAGACAGACAGCTCCCTCTGTGTTCTTCTTTTCGGCAATCAAGTAAGTTTTTCCGAGAGGAATTTCGGTCAATACCTGTCGCAAGAGAGTGAAGTGTTCTAATCTAAATAAGTATTCCAAATGACAGCGTCGATAAAGTCAAGGTGTTCGGGCATTTAGAACGCCGTTCAGGAAAGATAAAGATATTTGCATGCAGCCAGATGATAACAGGGCCACAGAATCGGGAAGTTTGCCGCACGGAAAGGAGTCCTCGCATCACCGGACCTTTGGTATATCCCGGGTTAGTCATGAGGAATTCCGCTTCCTGTACGCCGCCGAGCATGTCTATGTGGCAGGACTTTTTTTGCATGGATTGTTTCTGTTTGTCTTCTTCTGGCTGAATATCCATGAACTTTACCTGTTCAATGTGTTCAGTCTGGTAGTATTTTTGCTGGCGCTTTATCTCAATCGCAATGACCATTATTATCTGGCTTTGTGGTTGACCTATATCGAGGTGGTTTCCCACGCCAGTTTGGCTATATTTCTTGTCGGGTGGAGCAGTGGTTTTTATTACTACATGTTTGCTATTTCCCCATTGCTATTCATCAAGCCGACTCGCCCCCTTGCTGAAAAAATTCTGTTGTCTGCTGTCCCTGTTGGGTTGATGATTGTATTTTACGTCGATCCGCTTAACATGTTTCCCGTATATCATTTGGATGTTCATGTTACTCGCTTGTTGCATATCGGCAACCTGGTTGCCACCGTGGCGCTGGTTGCCTACCTGGCGCATTATTATTCCAAGGGCGTCAATGACTCGGAAAGACAGCTTCAAAGGCTAACAGAAGCCTATGAGGAGCTTGCCACGTATGATTCTCTGACACGACTTCTTAATCGTCATGCAATGATTCAGGCGATAAAGGAGGAGGTCAGTCGGTTTCAACGTGATAAAAAGCCTTTTGTTCTGGCATTGGGTGATATTGATGATTTCAAGAACATTAATGATCGTTTCGGTCATCATGCCGGTGATGTTTTATTGAAGGAGTTCGCGTCACGTATGCAACAACGATTGCGGCGACACGACGTGGTCAGCCGCTGGGGTGGCGAGGAGTTTTTGATTATGTTGGCCAATGTGACGTTGGAGGAGGCCGAGGCCGTTTTGAGCGATTTGCGTGATTGTCTGGCCGAGCCGATGAGAATAAACAGTCTTGTTCATCAGGTAACGATTACTTTCGGGGCCTGTCAGTACAGTGATGAACTGGGTGTTGATAAAACCATTCAGTTTGCCGATAACGCCATGTATCAGGGAAAACATGACGGTAAAAACCGGGTGGTATTGGCAAAAGGCGTGCAGGAATAACCGTCAATCGCCTGGTTAACCTCCCCCTGCCACTTGCATGACAAGATAGCCCGTATAGCCGATAAACACGACGAGCAGCAGGCCTCCTTCAAACCGATTAATGCGCCCCGCACCCTTTAACCGGAAACCGAATACAAACAACGACAGAGTTAATACCCCCATTACGAACATGTCACGGATCAGAAGCTCATTCGGGATCGCCATCGGTTGGATCATTCCGGCAATCCCGACTACCGCCAGGGTATTGAACAGATTGGAGCCGATGACATTCCCCAGCGCCAGATCATGCTCCCCTTTGCGGATGGCGCTCAGCGAGGCCGCGAGTTCCGGTAACGAGGTGCCCAACGCGACAACGGTCAAACCGATAATCAGATCGCTGACCCCGAAACCCTGGGCGATGCTCACCGCACCCCATACCAGTCCGCGCGAGCTGACAATCAGCAGTAGCAGACCCAGGCCCAGCGCGATCCACGCCCGTTTCAGCGGTAGCGGATGGGTGGCCAGTTCCGAGTCCATTTCCCGGGCGAGCGTATCATCCCGTTCGCGCAGCCCCGCACGTATCGCCCAGCCTATCAGCCCGGCAAACACCAGTAACAGCCCTATTGCATCGAGGCGGCTCAGTGCGCCGTCCCACAATTGCCATGCGGCCAGAAGCGTGACCAGGGTAAGAACCGGCAGTTCCTTGCGTACTACCTGAGAATGCACGACGATCGGGCTGAGCAGGGCTGTCAGCCCCAGAATCAAGGCGATATTGGCAATATTGGACCCATAGGCATTACCCAGCGCGAGCCCCGGGTTTCCCTGCCAGGCCGCCACCGCAGAGACCATCATCTCCGGTGCCGAGGTGCCAAACCCGACGATGACCATGCCAATCAGCAGCGGTGGCATCCCGTGGTGGCGTGCCACTGCCGCCGCGCCGTCCACAAACCGATCGGCACTCCAGATCAGTAATAACAGACTGACTATTACCACGCTTGTTGCCAGAACCATCACACGCCTCTTCAAAGCTACCTGTCGCTATTCTCAACAGTGCCAATCCTGACTGCAAGTACCAATTTCGATATTGACGCATGAAAAGATCGGTTATCAGCTGTTTATTCCGTGTCTTTCATTAACGACATTAAG
Source organism: Thiohalophilus thiocyanatoxydans (assembly GCF_004366735.1). Classification (GTDB taxonomy): domain Bacteria; phylum Pseudomonadota; class Gammaproteobacteria; order UBA6429; family Thiohalophilaceae; genus Thiohalophilus; species Thiohalophilus thiocyanatoxydans. Next base: position 152,547 of record NZ_SOQX01000002.1, read on the forward strand.
ACTTTCAGGTATAGTTTCCGCCATGGATATTCTGACCCAGAGTTTGCTTGGCGGGGTGCTGGCCCAATCAGTTGCCCGTAAAACCGAAAAGAAAGTGGCGACACTGGCCGGCCTGTTTGCCGGCTTGTTGGCGGATGCGGATATTTTAATCCGCTCGGCGGAAGATCCGCTGTTGAGTATCGAGTATCATCGCCATTTTACCCATTCACTGCTGTTTATTCCCCTTGGAGCGGCTGTCGCCGCCCTGATCCTGTGGCCATTACTGCGTCACCATCTATCATTCAAGCGGCTCTATCTCTTTTGTCTGGCGGGATTCAGCCTCAGTGGCGTTCTGGATGCGCTGACCAGCTATGGGACGCTGTTGTTCTGGCCCTTTTCCGAACAGCGGATCGCCTTGAACCTCATTGCTATCGTTGATCCGGTTTTTACATTGATTCTGCTGATCGGACTGTTGCTGGGGCTCTGGCTCCCGGGGCGGCGAGTGGCGCTGGTTGTATTGCCCTTGTGTGCCGGTTATCTGGGCTTTGCCGGCATACAACAACAACGCGCCCAGGAGGTAATGGCGGAGCTGACCGCGGAACGCTCTCATGAACCGCGGCGCCATGTGGTTAAACCGACGCTGGGGAATCTCTTGTTATGGCGTTCGGTGTACAGGCACGAGGAGCGCATCTACGTGGACGCGGTAAGAGTCGGTTTGCTGGCCGAAAACCGGATCTATCCCGGCGACTCGGTAGTCCGTTTTAACCGGCGTGTTGATCTGCCAAAGCTTGATGCGGAGACTGCCCTGGCGCGGGATATACAACGTTTTGAGCGCTTCTCGGACTGTTTTGTCGCCCTTGATCCGGGACAGGAAAATGTCCTCGGGGATATGCGTTACAGTATGTTGCCGGCCGGGGTGAGACCGCTATGGGGAATCGAGTTCGATGCCGGGGAACCGCACAGCCACGTGGAATATCGCTTTTTCCGGGACAGCAGCCCGCAGTTGCGCGAAACATTTATGGCCATGCTGCTTGGACGTTGTGATGTCGCCGATTGTCAGCTTTCCCCTGATAAATAAACGTGTATTTAGTGACGACTGCGGTTGATTACGCACGGGGGCACTGATTATAGTCAACCGTAACTATAATAATAACGGGACAATGGTCTAATGGAATTTTTGCAGGTCGAATTCGCTGACAACAGCCTGCTCAGCTGGCTGATCGCCGGGATTATTAGCGGGACGACGATTCTTGTCGCCACTATTGCCCGTGCTCTGTTGCGTGCCCAGTTCGAACGCCGGACAACCCGGACCGGTCGGCCCATCTGGGTTGCAATGCAGGCCATAACCGCACGAACCCACTTGCTGTTTATCCTGATCCTGGGGCTGTTTGCCGGGCTTTACGCTCTCGACATACCGGATGCCTCACGCCATCTCAGTAACAGGGTAATGACCGTGGCCCTGCTGATCCAGGGCGGGATATGGGTTGTGGCGGCGGTCAAAGTACTGCTCGATCGATACCAGCAGAAACAGGTGAGTCGTGATCCGGCTGCCGCGACGACGCTGGGCTTTCTCAGTTTCATCGCAACAGTCGTTATCTGGGTGGTCGTGTTGCTGCTGGTGCTCGACAACCTGGGTGTGAATGTCACCGCGCTGGTGGCGGGGCTCGGGATCGGGGGTATCGCCGTGGCCCTGGCGTTACAGAACGTCCTGGGTGATTTGTTTGCCTCCCTGTCTATCGTACTGGACAAGCCGTTTTACGTGGGAGACTTTCTGGTTGTCGGAGATATGGCCGGCACGGTCGAGCACGTCGGTTTGAAGACCACCCGGCTGCACAGCCTTAGTGGCGAACAACTGGTCTTTTCCAACTCTGATTTGCTCGGCAGCCGGATCCGCAACTACGGCCGTATGTATGAGCGTCGCAGTCTGTTTACCCTGGGTGTCACCTACCAGACCCCGCGCGACAAGCTGGCCAGAATTCCGCAAATTATCCAGGAAGTGATCGAACAGCGGGAGAATACCCGTTTCGATCGTTCGCACTTCAAGGAGTATGGTGACTCGGCCCTGCTGTTTGAAAGCGTCTATTATGTGAACAGTTCAGTATATAATGAGTACATGGACATTCAGCAGGCGATCAATCTGGCGATTTTCGAACGATTCGCGGAGGAAGGGATAGAGTTTGCCTACCCGACCCGGACCCTGTTTGTGCAACAAACATGACAAAGACAAGCCGGGTGAGGCTGCCCGGTATGTGGAGAACAGTATGGCAAAATCAGACAGCAGTAAACTGGATAAAGTGGTTGCCGACGCCCGCCGCGCCAGCGAATTGCGGGAGCAGGGCTATCGCGAGCAGGCATTGAAGATGTATCCGCATGTATGCGGACGTTGCGGGCGTGAATTCAGCGGCAAGAATCTGCGTGAATTGACAGTCCATCACCGGGACCATAACCATGACAATAATCCGCCTGATGGCAGCAACTGGGAACTGTTGTGCCTGTATTGCCATGACAACGAACACCAACGCCAGCTCGAAGCGCAACAGGGTAGTAGTTCGGCTTCGAGTAACAAACCGACCGGTGCCACATTCAATCCCTTCGCCGATCTCAAGTCCCTGCTGGATGATGAAAAGTGAGTGGCTGGGTTCGATCCTGTGCCTTTGACCTGAAGCGCGTACTGTGAGGCCCTGGCAGCGGCTGGATACCTCGGCGGTGCCGGGCAACGGGGGCGAATTGCAGTTGTATCAACGCGGCGATGAATTCTCGATCAAGCTTGCCGGTCGCGGTGAGCTGATGAGCAGTCGGGTTCATGGCTCCGAAGAGGTGCTGGCCGAACAAAGCTGCATCCGTCTGGGCGTGGAACACCCCCGTTTGCTGATCGGCGGCCTGGGCATGGGGTTTACCCTGGCGGCTGCACTGCGCCATGTTGGCCAACAGGCACAAATTACGGTCGCCGAACTGGTGCCGGCGGTGGTGACCTGGAACCGGGGGCCGCTCGGCGCCTGTGCCGGTCACCCCCTGGAAGATCCAAGAGTCAGTATCTATGCCGGGGACGTGGCGCACCTTCTCAAACGCAGCCCGCAGGTCTATGACGCAATATTGCTGGACGTGGACAATGGTCCGGAAGGTCTGACCCACCAGAACAATAACTGGTTATACAGTATGGACGGGTTGAATGCGGCGTATGCGGCATTGGCTCCGGCGGGGATTCTCGCCATCTGGTCAGCCGGACCGGCGCCGGAGTTTATGCAGCGGTTGCAAAAGGTTGGTTTCGAGGTTGAGGAAGTGACCGTGCGCGCTCATGGCAAGAAGGGTGCGCGGCATATCATCTGGTTCGCGCGGCGGTAAAATGATCACCCTTCGGCACTTTCGTCATTCCGGGCAAGCCGGAGGCGCGACCCGGAATCTATTCCTTAAAAATGTTCGCCCTCCGGGCGAGCTGAATCTTGAAAGCGGGCTCTCGCGCCTCTTGTTTTATACCCTCCCCTTCAAGGGTAGGGATAGGGAGGGGTGATCAGAATCCAGTCCCATCAAAATGTTTGCCCTCCGGGCGAGCTGCGATCCTGAAAGCGGGCTCTCGCGCCTCTTGTTTTATATCCTCCCCTTCAAGGGGAGGGATAGGGAGGGGTGATCAGAATCCAGTCCCATCAAAATGTCCGCCCTCCGGGCGAGCTGCGATCCTGAAAGCGGGCTCTCGCGCCTCTTGTTTTATATCCTCCCCTTCAAGGGTAGGGATAGGGAGGGGTGATCAGAATCCAGTCCCATCAAAATGTTTGCCCTCCGGGCGAACTGTGATCTTGAAAGCGGGCTCTCGCGCCTCTTGTTTTATACCCTCCCCTTCAAGGGGAGGGCTAGGGAGGGGTGATCTAAATCCAGGTTCTTTTTAAATGTCCGCCCTCCGGGCGAGCTGAATCTTGAAAGCGGGCTCTCGCGCCCGCGCGGCGAGTGACTTTTTGAAGCGGCAAAAAGTCACCAAAAACCGCTCCCGAAAACGCCGCCGGTGTAGCAATTTATCAATTGCTACACCGGTTCCCTGCGCTTCTCGCTCCAGTCGGGCTCGCCAGACGGCACCTCCGTGTGCCGACTGGCGAGTGCGCTCGTCCATGAGCGCACCCTTCGGGCTAATCCTCCTTCCTCTGCGATGCTCGGCGGCGTCTGACGGGACTAAAACCGGCTAGCGATAGTAGGGGAAAACCCTGATATTGCAGAAAAATTCATGTTTCCTGCGTCGAAAAAAAGTTGAATGCTTGCTAGGATTAGGGGTATCTGTATTTTCAGTCGTCGGTAGGTGTTAGGACTCAAAAGGGGTTGGCCATGAATCCTGGATACAGAAATCTGATGTGGGTAGGGTTTCTAGCTATCCTGTTTTTCCTTTACTACAGCCAGTTGGGTGGTTATTGGCTTGGAAAAGAGAGTGTAGACCCACTGATAGTCAATTTTGTTGTGGCGCCAGCGTTATTTGGTTTTGTGGCATATCTAGGGCTTCGCGGCGAATTATTTGGAAAGCTTTTGTTCTTTGTGGCAATGCCAATTGTTCCTTGCCTTGTCCTCGGGCAGGAAGGTGATCCAGCAAAACCTGGCTTGCAGTGGTTGTTGATTGCTGCAATGCAGCTCCCCTATTGGGTTGGAGGGGCCACTGGCTGCATCTCGATGTTCTGGTGTCGTAAGTGTAGGCCCCCTAACAAATCAACCCAGCCGACGCAGTAAACTGCGCGGCTGGGTTAAGACGTTAAATTGCAAGGGAGAGGTTGTGCTAATCAAGAAGATGATCGGGGTAATTTTATTGGCACATGCTGTGTATGTTGCCTTTAAGATCATCAGCAACCTTGATTCGCTCAGGCAAACATCTGAAGCGTATGCTGCGCCAGGTGATCCATTTTGGATTTTTTGGGGCTTTTTTGGCCTGAATTTTCTTATGGTTTTAGCAGCAATCATTCTAGGGGTTTATTTCCTGCGAACTAAACTACTTAAGCTCAGGTATACACTGCCTCTTTCGTTAGTAACGGCGCTCTTTGGTGGCTATAGTCTTATTGTCGGTGTGATAGCAATTGGTGCTTTAATTTTTCAAAGGTTCAAGCCACATGCAATTTAACAAGTGGGTAAAATTCGCTCTCTTCTGTCGATTGTGGGTTCGGGGTCAGGCCTTGCGTTTTGACTTTCAAGAAGCAAAAAACAAGACCTGACCCCGCAAGGTAAAAAAGGTCCGCCCTCCGGCACTCTCGTCATTCCGGGCAAGCCGGAGGCGCGACCCGGAATCTATTCCTTAAAAATGTTCGCCCTCCGGGCGGCTGAATCTTGAAAGCGGGCTCTCGCGTCTCTTGTTTTTATACCCTCCCCTTGAAGGGGAGGGCTAGGGAGGGGTGATCTAAATCCAGGTTCTTTTTAAATGTCCGCCCTCCGGGCGAGCTGAATCTTGAAAGCGGGCTCTCGCGCCCGCGCGGCGAGTGACTTTTTGAAGCGGCAAAAAGTCACCAAAAACCGCTCCCGAAAGACGCCGCCGGTATAGCAATTTATCAATTGCTATACCGGTTCCCTGCGCTTCTCGCTCCAGTCGGGCTCGCCAGACGGCCACGGTCGCTCACGGCATCCCTGCCTCCCGCGACATTAGTCCATCCATGGACGTCATCCCTGTGCCGACTGGCGAGTGCGCGCCTGTCTCATAGAACCCCTTCGGGTTTCATTATGAGTACCCTACCCATCTCCGATGGGTCAGGGCACCATGCGCGCACCCTTCGGGCTATTCCTCCTTCCACTGCGATGCTCGGCGGCGTCTGACGGGAATCCAAAATCGTCTGGCCAGGGTCAGGGAAACCCTGATATCTTTGTAAATCATGGGGTTGTAAGTCGAAAAACAGGGGAGTGCTGCTAGAATCAGGGGTATCTGTCTTTTCTGGACCGGGACCTGATATTACAGACGTCTGTCTTTTATCGTAAAAGACAGACGTCTGTATAAACCACTGTTAGTCGAAAATATGAATAACTGGTATTAACATGCAATTTTATGTCGTGACAGGATTACTTCTTGCGATTTTTGGGTTCGTATCATTGCTAATTGTAGCTGCCGTGTTACTAACGCGGCCGTTTCAGGAACTAACTAAGTTTGATTATATAGTCAGCGTCTCTGGCGGTGCTTTAAGGAACATACTTTTAATAGTCGTCGGTTTTTCTGTGTTCTATTTCCCCGCTATTTCGGGAGTATTAGCATGGACTGCGTTAGTGGTATTCATTATTAGCGTTCTAGTGACCATGGCCAAAAAATATGAAGAATTTAGGTTCTCTAATTTAAAGCCTAGTTTTTATCTAACTAGTGCCTTCATAGGTGCCGCCGCAGTTATACTAACCTACGGAGATGCTTATAGTGTGTGAGGTATCGCCTAACAAGCGGGTCAAAAACGCTCCCTTCGGTCGTCGGGACCTCGCTACTCGCTCAGCCCCTTACCCAAATCGTTACGCATAAAAATAAAAAATGATCTCTGAATCGGACTGGAAGAAATTCAAGAAAGCGGCTTTGGAACGCTTCTGCGGGAGTATATTGCAAGATATTTCGGAGGGGTTGACGTGTAGTGATATTCCAACAAACCATGGAAGATATCATTATTTGTATAAATTAATTGAGAACTACGATAAGCAGATTGCTTTGCTTTTTGATGACCACAGTCGCGCAAAAGCGGCAATGCAGCTTATGATGCTGCGCGAGGCAGGATTGGTTGATGAGGCGGATATCCAGGGGTTATCCGAGGAACTCAAAGAACGCACAAAACCTATGAATCAGGTGTGACATGACTTGGGATGTCAGGTAGCGCTGCGCGCAACCTGACCTACGCCACTGAAATAGCCCTGGTTCCTGGTTTCTAGCCCCTGGCCCCTAGCCGGGGCGCCACCCCGGCGGTGGCCTGATCACGCAGATATTCATCGTAAGTCCCACTGAAGTTGGTAATGCCCCTGGCGGACAGTTCGATGATCCGGGTTGCCAGCGAGGAGACGAACTCGGTGTCGTGGCTGACGTAGATCAGCGTGCCGGGGTAGTTTTCCAGGGCCAGGTTCAGCGCTTCGATGGACTCCATGTCCAGGTGATTGGTCGGCTCGTCCATGACCAGCACATTGGGTTTTTGCATGATCAACTTGCCGAACAGCATGCGACCCTGTTCACCGCCTGAGAGGGCCTTGACCGATTTTTTGATTTCGTCCTGGGAGAAGAGCATCCGCCCCAGCACCGCGCGCACGGCCTGTTCGTCATCGCCGGGTTGTTTCCACTGACTCATCCAGTCAAATACCGACAGATCGTGACTGAAGTCACTGGCATGATCCTGGGCGTAGTAACCGATGTTGATGTTCTCCGACCATTTGACCGTGCCGCTGTCCGGTTCCAGGTCATTGACCAGGGTACGCAGCAGGGTGGTCTTGCCGATACCGTTGGGGCCGATGATGGCGAGGCGCTCGCCCACTTCGATCAGCAGGTTCAGATTGTCGAACAGGGTCTCGCCGTCGAAACCTTTGCTCAGGTCATTGACCTCCAGCGCGTTGCGATAGAGTTTCTTGGCCTGATCGAAACGGATGAAGGGACTTTGTCGACTGGAAGGTTTGACCTCTTCCAATTCGATTTTCTCGATTTGTCTGGCGCGCGAGGTGGCCTGCTTGGCCTTGGACGCGTTGGCCGAGAAGCGGCTGACGAAGGTCTGCAGTTCGGCGATCTGCGCCTTCTTCTTGGCATTTTCGTTCAACAGCCGCTCGCGGGCCTGGGTAGCGGCGGTCATGTACTCATCATAATTGCCGGGATAGACGCGCAGTTCGCCGTAGTCCAGATCGGCCATGTGGGTGCAGACGCTGTTAAGAAAGTGGCGATCATGGGAGATGATCACCATGGTGCTGTTACGTTCATTCAGCACGCGCTCCAGCCAGCGAATGGTGTTGATATCCAGGTTATTGGTCGGCTCGTCCAGCAGCATGATATCCGGCTCGGCGAACAGCGCCTGGGCCAGCAGCACCCGCAGTTTCCAGCCGGGGGCGACGGCGCTCATCAGGCCGCTGTGCTGTTGTTCGGGAATTTCCAGACCCAGCAGCAACTCGCCGGCGCGGGCCTCGGCGGTATAGCCGTCCAGTTCAGCGAATTCGACTTCCAGCTCGGCGACCTGCATGCCGTCCTCTTCGCTCATTTCGGCCTGGGAATAGATACGATCCCGTTCCTGCTTCACCTGCCACAGCCGGTCATGGCCCATGATGACCGTATCCAGCACGGTATGTTCTTCAAAGGCGAACTGGTCCTGGCGCAGTTTGCCGACCCGCTCATTCTCGTCCACCGAGACATTGCCGGAAGAGGGGGCCAGATCGCCGCCGAGTATTTTCATCAGCGTGGATTTGCCGCAGCCGTTGGCGCCAATCAGGCCGTAGCGATTGCCGTTGCCGAATTTGACGGAGATGTTTTCAAACAGGGGCTTGGCCCCAAATTGCATGGTGATATTGGCGGTTGTAATCAAGGGAGACTTCCGGGGTCAGGAGTGTGCAAAGAAGGGCGCGATGATAACACACCCCGCTGCCTGAAAAGAGGGGGCGGGTAATATTTGGCCTGGCTGAATAGACGTTTTGTATGCCGATCACTTTGTCGGAGTTAGTCGGCGCTGCTGCTCGTTTGCCTGGATGGTTCTTCAGAATACTGATTTAGCGAGCGGCCCGCCCAAGCCGGGCCATTTTCCGCAGCCAGCGCTGGCGGTGGGCGGGACGGCCCTCGATCATCCCGATGAGGCTCTCGCGCACCGGATTAATCCCGGTAAATTTGAGGATATTGCGTTCCAGGCTTTTGAGACTGTGCGCGCGGAAAAACCAGCGATAGGCCAGTGCCGGCATGCCCATGGTCACGATCACCCGCGCGGATCGGCCCGTGAGCAGTTTCTTCCAGCTTTGGCCGCCATCCAGCGGTTGTACGGCAAAGCCGGGGCGAAACAGCTGCTCGAAAAAGCCTTTGAGTAACGCCGGCATGCTGCCCAGCCACAGGGGATAGATGATGACCAGGTGTTCGGCACGGCGCACCAGTTCCTGGCACTCGACAATCGCCGCGGGTGTTTCGCCCTGGTGAAACTCATTGAAATTGTGCAGCAAGGGGAACGTCAGGGCAGCCACCTCGATGGTCGTCACCTCATGCCCGGCTTCTCTGGCGCCGTCGGCATAGGCTTCGGCCAGCGCGTGACCGTAGTGCCGGGCACAGTGATCGGGGTTGCCCTGAATAATAACAATCCGCACGGTGACTCCTGTTTTTATCTGTGCCTGTGGTATGTTACTGACTATAGTTATACGGTTTAAAAATACCACCGCTATCCGTGAAACAATATAGAACAGGAGAATACGATGCCGGGACGACAGAACATCATCATCTACAGCCTGGCCGTGCTGTTGATGCTGCTCAGTGCGTCGGCCAGCGCGGATCAGGAGACGCATTACGATCGGATTCATCTTGCCGTCACCGCCGAAAAAGAGATTGATAACGATACGCTGATCGTCGAGCTGTCGGCGCGGGAAGAGGGTGAGGATCAGGCGGCACTCGCCAGTACCGTGAATCGTAAAATCAAGCAGGCGGTCGAACGAAGCAAACAGGTATCGGGTATCGAGGTACGCACGCTGACCTATCAGACCCATCCCCGCTATCAAAAGCAGCGCTTGATCGGCTGGCGGGTCCATCAGGCGATGCAGCTCAAAAGCGAGGATATCGAGGCGCTAAGTCAGCTTCTCGGAGAATTGCAAGCTAATCTGAGCATTGACTCGCTGAACTATGACATCTCGCGGCCGCAGCGTGAAAAGGCGGAGCAAGCCCTGATTGAACAGGCGATTGAACGCTTCAAGCAGCGCGCTGAGAACATCACCCGTCAATTTGGTCGCGAGAAGTACCGTCTGGTGAAAATGGCTATCAACAGGGATGATCAAACCGTGCGCCCGATGCAAATGCGCACTCAATCGGCAATGCAGGAGAAGAGGTCTGCCCCCGAGGTAGAGCCGGGAAGACAGATATTGCGAGTGACAGTCGATGCCACTATCGAACTGGTGGTGAAGTAATCCACCGCGCGGAGCAGGTTGTGCCCCGCGTCAGCAGAACAGTCTCTGGTCGAGACGGGTTTGCGCCGGGCTCCTAACCCTTGCCTTTGGTCGAGATCTTCAGCGGCGCGTAAACGGGGCAGAAGCCGACAATACTGGTGAGCAGGAACACCAGGGCAATAATACCCAGGACGATCGCCAGCACGCCGGAGATGACATCGGTCAGATACAACGCGGCAATGATAATGGCAATGATGATCCGGATGGTCCGGTCGGCAGTCCCCATGTTTGGATTCATGTTTCCTCCTGTTGGGATTTTTGATTGATTACTCCCAGTGTAGTGTTTTCCCGGGAAGATGCAATTCCCTGTAAAATACCCTAGTATTTTGCTCAAAAATTGGCTTATCCATGAATTAAATATATGAAGTGTCCGTGCCGGAGTGTAATCACTAAACTGAGGGCGGTTTTAAAATGGTACCGGCAGCTTGTTAACAGGCGTGTCGGATAACCGCAAAACATTCTAATAATGAGGATTTGCAAATGGAAGATAAAGCCGTTAAGCGTACCCTGACCTATCTGTTTGCCGGCCTGTTCGGCTTTTTCGTGTTGATGATTGTCCTGGCGCGTAGCATTGTTTACTAAAGCGTAAACAGACTGGCAGCGTTGGCTGCCAGTCAGCCTTTTGACTGAATGGGATCTTTTCCTTACTTTCTATCGGTCTCTCATACCTAACAAAGACGCGCATGTTGGGACCCGCGCATGAGTCGGCGAAAGGCCGCACCTTTCAAATGAATCAGATCCTCGTGATCGCCGGCTTCCAGATACACATCCGGGCACAGATCCAGACTTTCGTCCACAATTGTGGGCAACCCATAGGCATCACCCAGTGGTGGCACTGCGCCGGGATCACAATCACCGAATAATGGGGTTAATTCGGCTTCGGTCGCGAGCCCCATTCGCCGGTCAAGCAGTTGATTAAGCCGCCCGATTCGCAGATGCCGATCAGCCGGAATCACCACCATGACATAGCCGTCTTCGTCCTCCAGAATTACCGGTTTGGCCAGTCGATCCGCCGGGATATGCGCACTGTGGGCGCTGTTGATACTTGTATCCGTGCGTCTGTGCGGCAACAGATCATACGCGATACCTTTGTGGGCGAGATACTCCTGCAGCGTGCGTGCCATAGTCATGATACACCTCCGTGTATACGACAAATAGTTGAGATACCAAGTATAGCTCATGCAGGCGTGGCAAAAGAGAAACAGAGTTGGGCGGAGTACTTTTTCTGTTGTAAGAGCTTTGATAGACTGAGCAAAGACCCCAGGAAAGGTCAAAATTTATTCAGGTTATTAATAAAGTCGATATGCCATGCTCAATGCGATAAAACAGTTCTTTGAACAGAATATTTCACCGGAACAACCGGAAGATACTGAACACCAGCTGAAACTGGCCACCGCGGCACTGTTGATCGAGATGATGCAGCAGGACGGCAAAACCACCGATGATGAGATCCAGGCGGTCAAGGACGCGCTGCGGACCAAATTCGAGCTGACCGAGTCGGAAACCCGGACCCTGTTCGAACTGGCCAGGGAAGAGGCGAAGCAGGCGACGGATTTTCATCAGTTTACCCGCCTGATACACGGCCATTTTCCGGAAGAAAAGAAGATCAAGGTTGTGGAGTATCTCTGGACGATTGCCTATGCGGATAATGAGCTGGATGCCCACGAAGAGCATATGATTCGAAAAATTTCTGATCTGTTATATGTTTCGCACAAGGATATGATGAAAACCAAGCACAAGGTCCAGGCCGCTCAGGAAAACTGACGGCGAATGTCCCTTCACCTGCCAGCAGGATGCGGTTATGCGCCACAGCTCAGACATACAGATTATTGAAGCCGGGCCCCAACACATTCCTGTCATCCATGCCATGATCGATGCCCTTGCGGCACATCTGCAACTGGGCCACGAGCGAGTGGCCACCGAGCAGGATCTGCATAATGCACTGTTTGGTCCACAGCCACAGGCGGAAGTTATCCTGGCCTATGTCGATGAGGCCGCAACCGGATTTGCCCTGTTTTACAACAACTACTCCACTTTCCGGGGGCGGTGTGGCCTGCATCTGGAAGATTTGTATGTTGAGCCAACCTGGCGCGCGCATGGCATCGGCAAGCGCCTGCTTTCGCATCTTGCCTGGTTGACCTTGCAGCGGGGGTGCAGTCGCCTGGAGTGGTGGGTGCTGGGGGAGGATGAAAAAGCGATTGCCTTTTATGAGGCGCTTGGTGCCACTGCCAAGGAGGAGTGGCAGATCTTTCGACTGCGCGGAGAACCGCTACAGGCTCTGGCGGATACGTCGCTGCACTGAATCACGTTACACCCTTGAAGCAGAAACCGGTTAACAATGTCATCGAACACCTCCTCACATATCAAGGGGCGCGGCGCCGGCAGCAACACTGTTTCACGCTTTGTTGAACTCAAGCGCGAAGTCGTCGATGACGGCTGGGCTCCGGAGGAGAGTACGCCGCTGCGCACCGAGCTGTTCACCGACACCAGCCGGACCATCATCAATTCGAACAACTCGCCGGATGTCCCTTTTACCTATTCGATCAATCCCTACAAGGGCTGTGAACACGGTTGTTGTTACTGCTTTGCCCGGCCCACCCACGCCTACCTGGATCTGTCGCCGGGACTGGACTTTGAGAGTAAGATCTTCGCCAAGCCCGATGCGGCCAATCTTCTGAAAAACGAACTTGGCAAGCGCAAGTATGTGCCCAAAGTGATAGCCCTGGGGGCCAATACCGATGCCTACCAGCCGGTGGAAAGGCAACTGGGCATCACCCGTGAGATTATCCAGGCGTTGAAAGCATATCGTCATCCCGTGTCGATTATTACCAAATCGGCACTGATCGAGCGGGATATCGATCTGCTTGCCCCGATGGCCGAAACGGGGCTGGTCAAGGTTTTTGTCTCCATCACCACTCTGGATAGGACACTGAGCCGTCAACTGGAGCCCCGTGCGGCCGCGCCGCAACGTCGTCTGGAGACGGTACAGCGCCTGCAGCAGGCCGGGATTCCCGTCGGAGTATTAATGGCACCAATTATTCCGGTGCTCAATGACAACGAGATCGAACGGCTTCTCGAACAATGTGCCGGGGCCGGTGCTGAATCGGCCGGTTATGTCATTCTGCGCTTACCGCATGAGCTCAAGGATCTGTTCGTCCGGTGGTTGCAGGAACATTATCCCCTCAAGGCCGGGCATGTGATGAACCGTATCCGCGACCTGCGGGACGGACGTGACTATCAAAGCGAATTCGGCGAACGCATGCGCGGCAGCGGCCAGTATGCCGATCTGATTGCGCACCGCTTTGCCCTGGCCTGTAAAAAACAGGGCCTGAACCGGCGCACCCTGGAACTGGACTGCTCCAAATTCCGGGTGCCGCCCAAAAGCGGGGACCAGATGGGGTTATTCTAAAGACGATATCACCGCAGAGACGCAGAGGAACACAGAGTTGATTTATATGAAGTGATAATAGATTTATATCAAAAATTTGAAACGGATTTTGACTCTAACAATCTTTTCTTCGTGTCTTCGTGTCTTCGTGTCTTCGTGTCTTCGTGTCTTCGTGGTTAAGCTTTTCTCTGCGTCTCTGCGGTGAATAATTTTACTTGGTCTTGCGCCGGACCTCGGTGACGTTGTTGAGCTGGTTGATGCGCGCCAGCACGGTGCTCAGGGCATCGATGTCGGGGACTTCGGCGGTGATGGTCAGTGTTGCGGTGTGACTCTGCTTGTGCGTCGTGGTATTGGTCGCGGTGACGTTAACCCCGGCGTTGGCCAGCAGCGTCGTGATATCACGTAGCAGCCCCTGGCGGTCATAGGCCTGGATTTCGATGTCGACCGGATAGCTGCCGCTGGCGCGCCGGCCCCAGTCAACCTCCACGAATCGTTCGGGATGCTCGGCGATGGCGCGCAGCACATTGTGACAATCGCGCCGGTGAATAGAGACACCCTCTCCCTGGGTGATAAAGCCGACAATGGCGTCGCCGGGTACCGGTTTGCAGCAACCGGCGAACTTGGTCAGCAAATCGCCGACACCGTGGACTTCAATGTCCGAGGTGGCGGGACGGGCGCGCGGCTTGCGTAGCAAGGGTGCGTCGCTCTCACTTTTCGGCGCCGGCTCGCTGAGATGGTGTGCCGCGGTGGCGATGCGTCCGGGTTTGATATCCCCCCGTCCCAGTGCGGCGAGAAACTCATCCACCTGTTTGTAACCCATCTGGTTGGCCAGTTTCTCATAGCCTATATCGCTGAATCCGAGCCGTTTGAGTTCCCGCTCGACAATACTGCGTCCGTCGGCAATATTCTGGTCCAGATTCTGTAGCCGAAACCAGCGCTGCACCTGCTGGCGCGCCTTGCTGGTTACCAGATACCCCAGTTGGGGATTCATCCAGTCGCGGCTCGGCCCGCCTTTTTTGACGCTGAGTATTTCCACCTGATCGCCGGTATGCAACGGCTGGGTCAGGGAAACCATGCGACCGTTGATCTTGGCGCCCCGGCAGCGATGCCCGACTTCGGTATGAATCCGGTAGGCAAAGTCCAGCGGTGTGGCGCCGGCGGGCAGATCGATGATATTGCCCCTGGGGGTAAACACATAGACCCGATCGGCGAATACCTCGGACTTGAATTGATCGACAAATTCACCGGCCTCGACGATATCTTCCTTCCACTCCAGCAACTGGCGCAGCCAGGCGATTTTTTCATCGAACGCCTGATTGCTCTTGATGCCCTCCTTGTAGCGCCAGTGGGCGGCAACGCCGTATTCCGATTCCTGATGCATATCCCGGGTACGGATCTGTACTTCCACGGTTTTGCCTTCCGGTCCGATTACGGCCGTGTGGATCGAGCGGTAGTTGTTTTCCTTGGGCGTGGCGATGTAATCGTCAAATTCACCGGGTAGATAATTCCACAATGTATGGACAATCCCCAGCGCCGCATAACAGGCGGGAATCGTCTCCACATAAATGCGTACCGCTCGCACATCGTAAATCTGGTGAAAGGCCTGTTGCTTGCGCTGCATTTTTTTCCAGATGCCGTAGATATGTTTGATCCGGCCCTTGACCTCGGCGTCTATCCCGGCCTTGTCCAGCTCTTTCTGCAGCTGATCCACAAATTGTGTCAGATACTGTTCACGTTCATTGCGCCGCTCGGCCAGTTGTTCGGCGATCTGTTTATAGTCGGCCGGACGCAGATAGCGGAAGGCGAGATCCTCCAGTTCCCACTTGAGTTGCCAGATACCGAGGCGATTGGCCAGCGGAGCAAAAATATCCATGGTCTCGCGGGCGATCCGGCGTTGTTTGTCGCCGGGCAGGGCCGAGAGGGTGCGCATGTTGTGCAGGCGGTCGGCCAGTTTGATCAATACCACGCGCACATCCTCGGCCATGGCCAGCAGCATCTTGCGCAGATTCTCCGCTTGCAGGTGTTCTTTTTGCTCCTGGAGATCGCCGCCACGCAGCGTGGCAATGATGTCCATTTTGGTGACACCGTCGACCAGGTGCGCTACATCCTCGCCGAATCGGGTTTGCAGCTCTTCCAGGGTGAAAGAGGTATCTTCCACCACATCGTGCAGCATGGCGGCGCTGATGCTGCTGGCGTCGAGATTCAGCTCGGTCAGGATCTGGGCGACCGCCAGAGTGTGCATGAAATAGGGTTCCCCCGACGCCCGGCTCTGGCCTTCATGAGCATGGCGTGACAGGGCGGCCGCCTGCCGGATCTGTTCCAGCTCCGCGGCGCTGTAGTTGGCCTGTAAACTGTCCAGCCACGCGTCGATATCCACCGGACTGCCGGCGGCGATTTCGGGATGTTTGCGCGTGACACTGACCATATTTAATCCAGGCTGTTAAAGTTTAATCCTGTTATCTACATTAAAGCTAATTTGACCGTTTTATCTACATTTATCTGTGGGATAAAGCGGTGTATCTCAAGTATCGATACCGGGAGCCGGCCCGGATAATAATACGCCCGCTGCGGACTGTTCGCCTCCAGACGAGGATTGTCGAGGATCGGGTGAAGCGTCACGTGGTCCTCGCAACGCAGTGAAGGTCAGACCGACAGCCGCTTGGGCACGGTTTGTTCGAGCCGCTATACTGAAAAAGATTGGGGACACACAGGCGAGGGGATCATCCATGGCGGACATTGCCAATCCGGATCGGGCCGACGCCGGGCGCGCGCGTATCGACTGGGCATTGACCGAAATGCCGGTCATCCGGGATCTGATGCAGGAGCTGGCGCGGGAAAAACCCTTGCAGGGTTTGCGTCTTGGCGGCTGCCTGCATATCACCACCGAAACCGCCAACCTGGCCCGCACGCTCAAGGCGGCCGGCGCCGAACTGGTGTTGTGCGCCAGTAATCCATTGAGCACCCAGGATGATGTGGCTGCCTCGCTGGTGCAGCATGACGATATTCCGGTCTTCGCCCGGCGCGGGGAATCGCACGAGGTCTATTACCAGCATATTCATGCCGTTCTGGATCACCGGCCGCAGGTGACGCTGGATGATGGCGCCGATCTGATCAGCGAGCTGCACCGTTCGCGCCCGGAGCTGTTGGCCACGATGATCGGGGGGACCGAGGAGACCACCACCGGCGTCATTCGTCTGCGGGCCATGGCGGCCGACGGGGCGTTGCAGGTGCCGGTGCTGGCGGTGAACGATGCCATGACCAAGCATCTGTTCGACAACCGCTACGGCACGGGCCAGAGCGCCCTGGACGGGATCATCCGCGCCACGAATATCCTGCTGGCGGGCAAGACCTTTTGCGTGGCCGGTTATGGCTGGTGCGGGCGGGGCGTGGCCCGGCGTGCCGCCGGCCATGGGGCGAAGGTGATCGTGTGCGAGGTCGAGCCGCTGCGCGCGCTGGAGGCGGCGATGGACGGCTACCGGGTGATGCCCCTGCTGGAGGCGGCCGCACAGGCGGACTTTATGCTGACGGTGACCGGTGATAAACAGGTCATCGACACAGCCCATTTCGAGGTGATGAAAGACGGTTGCGTGCTGGCCAATGCCGGCCACTTCAATGTCGAGATCAATCTGGAGGCCCTGGAAGCGCTGAGCCGCGGGACAAGTCGACCGCGGGAACATGTGCAGGAGTATACGCTGGAAGATGGACGCCGGATTCGCCTGCTGGCCGAAGGACGGCTGGTCAATCTGGCCGCGGCCGAAGGTCATCCCTCGGCGGTGATGGACATGAGTTTTGCCAATCAGGTGCTGGGCGTGCTGCATCTGGTCCGGCAGCGGGGCAAACTGACTCCGGGCGTCCATGCGGTGCCGACGGCGATCGATCAGCAGGTCGCCCGGCGCAAACTGGCCGCCATGCAGATTGAAATCGATACCCTGACACCGAGCCAGCAGGCCTATCTGGCCAGTTGGCAGGAAGGCACCTGAGCAAGCTCACCATGCAGGAAGCCCAACAACAGATGCTCGATACCATCGCGGCCGAGGCGCGCTATACCGCCGACTATACCGGCCGCAGCCGGTTCAGCCCCGCGGTGATGCAGGCGCTGGGCGAGGTGGATCGGGCGGCGTTTGTTTCGCCCGCCTACCGGGATCGCGCCTATGACAACGGCCCGCTGCCGATTGGCGACGGCCAGACCATCTCCCAGCCCTATATCGTGGCGCTGATGACCGAGCTGCTGGATCTGACGCCCGACAGCGTGGTGCTGGAGATTGGCACCGGCTCGGGCTATCAGGCGGCGGTGCTGGCGCAACTGGCCCGGCAGGTTTACAGCCTGGAGCGGTTCTGTGGACTGGCCGAGACGGCGCGGGAGCGATTTACCCGGCTGGGTTACACCAATATCGAAGTGCGTTGTGCCAACGGCTATAACGGCTGGCGGGAGAAAGCGCCGTTCGACGGGATCATTGTCACCGCCGCGGCCCCGGACATTCCACCGGCGCTGGTGGCACAGCTCAAACCGGGCGGCCGGCTGGTGATCCCGGTCGGCCCGCCCTACGGTTATCAGGTCTTAATGGTCGTGACTCGCGATGCGGCCGGCAAAATCGAGCAGCGCAAGGTGCTCGGGGTCGCCTTTGTGCCGCTCATTGATGACGGGATCGACAATGGCGACGAGGCCGGGCGTTCGAAACAGTAGTGGAAGGTTGTTCAGACTCAGGCGGCGAAGCGGCTCTGCAGATAGGCGATGATCTCGTTCGACTCGTACAGCCAGCGCACCTGGCCATCGTGTTCGGTGATGCGCAGGCAGGGAACCTTGACCTCGCCGCCGCCTTCGAGCAGGGCAGTGCGATGGGTCGGATCGTGCAGGGCGTCCCGCTGTTCAATGTTCAGCGACAGGCGCCTGGCGGCGCGGCGCACCTTGATGCAAAACGGACAGCTGCGAAACTGATAAAGCGCCAGCTGCCGGGTTGCCGCGTCGATCTGTTGCTGCTGTTCGGGATCGCGGGTGATACCCCGCGGGGTGGTCAGTTTATTGAGCAGCAGGATAATGGGGGAAAGCACCAGGCGCAGGGTCTTGAAAAAGTAACGGATCAACCACTTCATTATTACAGATACCGGGGTTTTAAACGGCGCTCAGCATAACAAATCCGCCCGTCGCAGGGGGCGCCGTGCGCACGATTCGGGCAAATTCTTTGTCCCTGGCGCCGAAGTGGATATAGACGCTCAGGCAGGATGCGGTTTCCAGTAGCGGTGCTGATACGCCTGTTCGCGATCGTCGCTATCCAGCGCCTGCAGGCCCTGATGCATGAAAAAGTCGCCGGCCTCGCGTTGTGCACGCACCAGCAGGCCGCCGAGCCGGCGCGTCTGGACCTGTTGTTCGGCCATTTGTAACAACTGTGTGCCGATGCCCTGTTGCTGGTGATCGGGGTGCACATAGAGACCGTGCAACAGTAATCCGGAGTCGGCGCCGGCGGGCAGTTCACGCGCCTGCGGGGTATCCAGTGCCGCCACGCCGACAATCCCCCGGGGTGTCTCGGCAACCCATAACTGCAGATGGGCCAGATCATCGGGAGCATAGCGATAACTGGGCATTGCCAGACGCTTGACCCGGTCGGGCAATGCCCAGCCCATTACGGCCGCCTCGATCACCCTGTTGACTGCGGGCAGATCCGCCGCCGTGGCGCGACGCAGAGTGAGCGTACTGGAATCGTTCACGGCGACGCGCTGGCGGTACTCAGTTCAGCGACTGACGGGGCTGGTAGCTGCTGCCGTTGAAATCGGTAAAGTAACTCTCCAGCGCCGGATGACGGATCGGATCCCCGCTGTCATCGGCTTCCAGATGGCGTTCGGCCACATAGGTCATGTGGTCACCGTTGTCGACCAGCACGTGATACCAGGGTTGATCCCTGGGCGGTTGGCTGCGGGCGACCTGTTCGTACCATTCGTCGCTGCCCTCGAATACCGGATCCACGTCCACAATGACGCCGCGATAGTCGAATTTAAGGTGATGAACGACCTGGCCGAGGGTGAAATGTGCCTGCGTTGCCATGAGTACTCTCCTGATTAATGTTCGTGTGATCAATATCGGGACGCCGTGATTGAAAACAAGGGGGCAAACACGATTGAACGACCGGGGCTCAGGCCCGGTCTGCCGCTCAACCGCCGAGCAGGCGTTGAATCAGTTGCAGTATGGCACTGATAAACGGGGTGATGACCCGCCACAACACGCCGGTCAGCAGCAGGACCAGCAGGATCGCAATACCGAAAGGTTCCACCCGGCTCAGGGCCCTGCCCAGCGGCGGCGGCAGCAGACTGGTCGCAATGCGCCCCCCGTCGGTGGGGGGTAACGGGATCAGGTTAAACACCATCAGCAGAATATTAATGAACATGCCGAACATGCTCATATAGACCAGCGGCAGGGCAATGTTCTCCCCGCCGGCAGGTAACAGCGTGGCCAGTTTGCCGATCATGCCCCAGCCGATGGCCATCAGGAAGTTGGCGCCGGGGCCGGCGGCGGCGACCCAGGCGCTGTCCCGCCGGGGGTGACGCAAATTACGCCAGTCGATGGGTACCGGTTTGGCCCAGCCGAAGGCGAAGCCGACGGTGAAGATCAGTATCAGCGGGACCAGGATGGTGCCGACAGGATCAATATGCTTGATGGGATTCAATGTGAGTCGACCCAGCATGGCAGCCGTCGGATCGCCGAGCCGGTTGGCCATCCAGCCGTGGGCGACCTCGTGCACCACGATACCGAACAGGGTCGGCACAATGGCAATGGCGATAAACTGTGTGGTGCTAAGTTCGTTGGCAAACATGGTTATCGGGACCGGGCGTTACAGGGCGGTAGCGGCAGCATGAACCGCCGTGGCATGGCGCAAGACGTACTATACTATTTAAATAGCGGCGAGAATGACGCCATTGTCGGATAGACAGGGCGACAACGGCGCAGAAGGGCAAAGCGGGGCCTCAGTTACGGGCTGACGGCTCCGCCTCGCGGTTTTGCAGCTGCTCCCGATATTTGCGGGTCAGCGCCAGGAAACGGGGCGTCGGCCCGACATCCTCGTATATCGGATCACCGTGGTCGTCCTCGCTGATGATTTTGTCACCGGGAACATAGGGCAGGGCGGCTTCCAGCTCATCCAGTGCGGTGGTGATAAGATCGAGCAACAGTTGTTCCTGCGTGCGGCCCGGATACATCTCCTGCAGGGCCAGCAGACGGGCACCCTGTTCCAGTGGCAGTTCGATCGTACTGCGGATTACCGGTTCTTCAGGGCGTGCGCTGCCGGCCCATTCATTCAACAGTTGTTTGATATGCATGCTCTCTCCTGCCCGTATCCTGTATCGACTCTGAAAATATAGGCTATTTGTCCTGCCCGGGCTGCTCGCCCTGGACCGTTTCACCTCAGTGTAACAAGAATCATCATGCTGGCAATGGGGTGATTGGGGCGGGCGATACTTGAAATTATCCGCCCGCGAAGCGACCCTGTAAGCAGGATCACACAAACCAGAGAAGCACTATGTGTAAAAGGGTATGGAAAGTACGGCAATGGACCGGCGCACTGTTTCTGGTGCTGTTTCTGCCGGGAACCGTCGGCGCCGCAACACTCAACGGGGAACTGGTCAATCCCGAGGCGGTAGCCAGTGAATGGCGTCTGCCGGAGAATGTGATTGATACCCGGCAACTGCCGCAGTTCTCATTGAAGAAGAACCATGATGCCGATACCCCGCTGCCGGTGTATCAGTTGACCGGGCAGACCTATTTTCTGTTCGGGACAATTTCGACTCTGAATGAGGACAACCGGGGCTGGAATGGTAACGCCGGTTTTGTCGTTACCGACGAGGGTGTGGTTGTCATCGACACCCTGGGAACGCCATTGCTGGGACAGCGGCTTATCGCCACCGTGCGCAGTGTGACGGACAAGCCGATCCGGTATCTGATCATTACCCATAATCATCCCGATCACGCGTACGGCGCCGCGGCTTTCCAGGCGCTGGAAGAGGTAACGATCATCGCCCATCCGGGTACCCGTGAATACAACAAGTCCTCGACTCTGGAAGAGTCGGTAGCCTATCGGCGTGATCAGCTGGCTGAGGATATGCGGGGTTTTTCCCCGCCCGGGGCAGACCAGTATATCGAGCAGTCGCGGTTTGACAAAGAAGTTATCGAGCTGGGCGAACAACGATTCGAGATCTATAATACCGGCCGACATCACTCGTACGGCGACCTGGTGGTTTACCAGCCGGCCGAGGAGCTTGTCTGGATTTCCGATCTGGCATTTAATCAACGTACGACCTACATGGGTGACGGGGACAGCGAGCAGATTCTGGAAGGTCAAAAATGGTTGCTGGATAACTTCCCCGATGTGCGGCTGATGATTCCCGGTCATGGCGGACCGCAGACCGAACCGTTTCCGATGGTGAGCAAAACCCGTAATTACGTACAACAGTTACGCAAGGAGATGCGCGAAGCGGTGGAGCAGGGTGTGTCCCTGCAGGATGCGGTCAACAACAGTCATTTCGAGGATTGGGAGGGCACCCAATTGTATGAAGAAAATCATCGCGCCAACGCCAATTATATTTATCGGGAAATGGAAAAAGAATTTTTTGAATAGTTGCCTGTCGACTGATTTTTTCTGCTAATAACAAAAAAGGAACATTATGGCGTATATCGACGTCTTTAACGGCGATGCCGATGGTATCTGCGCCCTGCATCAATTGCGCCTGGCTAACCCGCTGGAAAGTCAGCTGGTGACCGGCGTCAAGCGGGATATTGAACTGTTGAAAAAAGTTGAAGCCGCTGCCGGCGATCAGGTAACGGTACTGGATATCTCGCTGGACAAGAACCGGGACGATCTGATTCGGCTTCTCGAGGCAGGCGCCGGGGTTCTCTATTTTGATCACCACTATGCCGGCGAGATACCGCAACATTCCGATCTCGAGACCCATATCGATACCGAGGCCAATATATGCAGCGGCTTGCTGGTGAACCGTTATCTGGAAAACGCCTATCTGCCCTGGGCGGTTGCCGCCGCCTTTGGTGACAACCTGTTCACTGCGGCCCGACAGGCGGCGTCGCCGTTGAATCTGAGCGAGGAACAGCTGGAAGAACTCAAGTTACTCGGAACCTGTCTCAACTATAACGGTTACGGCGCCAGTCTGGCGGATCTGGTTTATACGCCGGATGAGCTGTATCGGCTTGTCGCCGGCTACGTCGATCCGTTCGCCTTTATTCACGATGAGCCCGGCTATGCCCGTTTGCAGGAGGCCTATTACTCGGATTTTGAGCGCGTGCAGGCGCTAAGGCCCGACTATGTCGATGCGCATCATGCGCTCTACGTCCTGCCGGATGCTCCCTGGGCGCGCCGGGTAAGCGGGATCTATGCCAATGATCTGGCACAACAGTATCCGGATCGTGCGCACGCCATGCTGACCGTGCGGCCCGAGGGCGGGTTTCTGGTCAGTGTGCGCGCACCGTTGAACAACAAGTGTGGCGCGGATGAATTGTGCCGGCAGTTTGACACCGGGGGCGGACGCAAAGCGGCGGCTGGAATTAATCATCTGCCGCAAGAGCTCTACGACGCATTTGTTCAGTCCTTCAAGACGGCGTTTTAATTGATATGGCGACCATCCATCCATGCTGGCGCTGCCCCGAAGCGGATAACAGGAGGCAAGGATGGTTGAGACAGTGATAACAACCCGGGAGGATCTGAGCCCGGCCGGGTTTGCCGTGGAGATGGTTGAACGCAAGGGGCTGGGCCATCCCGATACCATCTGCGATGCGCTGGCCGAGGCGCTCAGCCTGGCCCTGTGTCGTTATTATCGCGACCATTTCGGCCTGATGCTGCATCATAACGTGGACAAGGCGCTGTTATGGGGCGGTGAATCCCATCCCGCTTTCGGTGGCGGTGAGATTGTCGTGCCGATGGAAATTTTCCTCGCCGGTCGGGCCACCTCGAGTTACAAAGGCCACCGTGTGCCGATCGGCGAGCTGGTCGAGGAGACGGTGCATCGCTGGCTGCAGGAGAATCTGCATGCCCTGCAACATGAACCGGCACCGGTGATTCATCCTCTGATACGTCATGGTTCGGTGGAACTGGTGGAACTGTATGAACGCCAGCAGCGCACCGGTGTGGCCCTGGCGAATGACACCTCCTGCGGGGTCGGTTATGCGCCGCTGGATGAACTCGAACAGCTGGTTTACGCCACCGAGCGGCACCTCAACAGCCCGCAAATCAAACACCGTTATCCTGCATTGGGCGAGGATATCAAGATAATGGGGGTTCGACAGCAAGCGGGCATCGAGTTAACGATAGCCTGCGCACTCGTGGACCGCCATGTCCGTGATGCCGACGAGTACCTGGCCTACAAACAAACGATCGTGGAGCTGGTCAGCAACAAGGCGGCCGGGATCACCGCTCTGCCGTTGCAGGTTAACGTCAATACGGCCGATGCGCCGGAGCAGGAGCGTTTCTATCTGACCGTGACCGGGACTTCCGCCGAGGCCGGGGATGACGGTGAGGTCGGTCGGGGTAATCGCACCAACGGCCTGATTACGCCGGGCCGACCCATGAACATGGAGGCGGCAGCCGGGAAAAATCCGGTCACTCATGTTGGCAAGCTGTATAACCTGACCGCTCAGGCGATGGCCCGTGATCTGGTGGATGCGTTGCCGGAGGTGGCGGCGGCGGAGTGTTTTCTGGTCAGTCGGATTGGTCAGCCGATCCGTGAGCCCTGGTTGCTGGAAGTGCGACTGCAATTGATGGCGGGGAGTGAACTGACGTCCATTCGTTCGGCGGTGGAGGCGATTGCCCGTGAGCGGCTGGAGAAAATCGATCAGTTGCAGGATCAGTTGCTCGACTCGGTGGTGCCGGTTTACTGAGCCGGCCCGGGTCAAAGTGAGCCGGTGAACGAATCCGGCTTCGTCATACGACGGAGTATGTTCCTGGTTCTGTCGCCGTTGTTCATCCTGCTGGTTTATTTAGGGTATGACGATGAAGATGAAAAAGCGGATATTCTCGCCGGCGCGTCGACGTTTGTTACGGGCCGGTACCGCCCTGGCCCTGCCTTTGCTGTGGCCGAAGCTGGGCCGGGCTGTCGGAGCGGATAAAATCCTGCGCCCCATTCCCGCCAGTGAGGAAATGATTCCGGCGATTGGCATGGGAACCTGGCTGACCTTTGGGATCGATCCGGATAACACCGCGCAAATGCGGGTGCGGGAGAGGATCCTGCGCATGTTTTTCGAGCGGGGCGGGACGTTGATCGACTCCTCGCCCATGTACGGTACGGCGGAAGAGGTCGTCGGTAAATGTCTGGAACGTCTTGACGATGATCCCGATCTGTTTGCCGCCACCAAAGTCTGGACCCGTGGCTGGCGTGCCGGCGTGCGGCAGATGGAACGTTCAAAACTGTTATGGGACGTGGAACGATTCGATCTGATGCAGGTGCATAACCTGCTCGATTGGGAGACGCACCTGGCCACACTCAAGGAGTGGAAAGCGGCGGGACGGATTCGTTACATCGGCGTGACCACCTCGCACGGACGGCGCCATGCGGAACTGGCGAAAGTCATGGAAAAAGAGCTGCTGGATTTTGTGCAGCTGACTTACAACCTGCTGGACCGGGAGGCGGAGCAACGGCTGTTGCCGCTGGCAAAGGAGCGGGGGATTGCCGTGCTCGTTAATCGGCCGTTTCAGGGCGGCGGGTTGTTCGATCGTTTTGCTTCGCAACCCTTGCCGGAGTGGGCAGCACAAATCGATTGCGAGAACTGGGCCCAGTTCTTTCTCAAATTCATTATTTCGCACCCGGCCGTGACCTGCGCGATTCCGGCCACTTCGCAGGTGGCCCATATGCGCGAGAACATGGGGGCCGGTTACGGGCGCCTGCCGGATGCGAAGCTGCGCCGGCGAATGATCGAGTATGTTCGCGGCCTGTAATCCGTGATATTGGCAACTTCGCCGCCGGCGGCGCGGCGGACCCGATCAGGCCGCGCGCATGAAGGTGTAGTCGCTGCCGTCGCGTTTCACCTTGAGCGGGACACGCTGAATAGTGATCTCCTCGCCATCCTTGATGTTACGCGGCTCGCCACCGGCAACAACAAAACCCTCATAAGTCACGCCACAATGATACAGGCCCAGTTTGTCATGTTTTCCGGGACGCAGTGTGAGGGTATTGGTTGTTTCTTCTGCCATGGTGTACCTCCTTTCCGGGATTGGTTTATCTCCAGTACTGCGGATCTAGATCAGTGTCGGGCCGCTTTCAAGCCGTGTTGCGGCAATAGCGGTATTCCGAATGCCGGATCACTTTGACTTTTAATCGGTGCTGGTATTTTGAACGCTTAATTTAGCTAGCGTGTTTGGGTAATCAGATCAAGCCGATTTAAAAACCTGCACTTGCGGTGGCTTTGTTAAGATCCGGGTTCTGTTGTTAACCGAATTCACAGGTTGTCTGCTGCATGAACATTATCCAACGACTTGCCGACGAGCTCGGCGTCAGGTCGGCCCAGATCGAGGCCACGGTGCGCTTGCTGGACGACGGCGCCACCGTGCCGTTCATTGCCCGCTATCGCAAGGAGGCCACCGCCGGACTCGACGATACCCAGCTGCGCCAGCTCGACGAACGGCTGGGCTATTTGCGGGAACTCGAGGATCGCCGGGCCACCGTGATCGAATCGATTCGCGAGCAGGGTAAGTTGACCGATGAGCTGCAGGCGGCACTGACGGCGGCCGAGACCAAGACCCGGCTCGAAGATCTCTACGCTCCCTACAAACCCAAACGCCGGACCCGCGCGCAGATCGCGCGCGAAGCCGGGCTGGAGCCCTTGCTCGATGCGCTGCTCGAGGATCCCACCCGGGATCCGGCCACGCTGGCCGACGCCTATCGCAATTCCGAGGCCGGGGTGGAAGAGGCCGACGCGGCGCTGGAAGGGGCCCGGCAGATCTTCATGGAGCGCGCCGCCGAGCAGGCGGATCTGCTCGGGCAACTGCGCGACGTGCTTCGGGACAAGGGCCAGCTGGTGGCGAGTGTCGTGCCCGGCGAGGAACAAAAAGGGGCCAAGTTCGCCGACTATTTTGAGTACAGCGAAGCGCTGCAGACGATCCCCTCGCACCGGGCGCTGGCGCTGTTTCGCGGTCGCAGCGAAGGCGTGTTGCGCCTGAAGTTAAGGGTCCCCGGCCAGGATGATCTGGAGGACGTCAGCGCCATGGGACTGTGCGATGCGATGGTAGCGAGCCACTTCGGGCTGCGCGATGGGGGCCGCGCCGCCGACGGCTGGTTGCTGGAATCGGCCCGCTGGGCCTGGCGGGTCAAGCTGGCGTTGCAGATGGAAAGTGAACTGTTCATGCGCCTGCGCGAGAGCGCCGAGGAAGAGGCGATTCGCGTTTTCGGCGAAAACCTGCGCGATCTGCTGCTGGCCGCGCCGGCCGGCACGCGTGCCACCATGGGACTGGATCCCGGCCTGCGCACCGGCGTCAAGGTCGTGGTGGTGGACCGGACCGGCAAACTGGTCGCCTCGACCACGATTTTTCCGCATCCACCGAAGAAGCAGTGGCAGGCTTCGATCGAGACCCTGGCCGGCTTGATCCGCGAACATCAGGTGGAACTGATCAGCATCGGCAACGGCACTGCCTCGCGGGAGACCGACAAACTGGTGCAAGATCTGAGGCGTCAGTATCCGCAACCGGCCGTCCATTCGTTGATGGTCAGCGAAGCCGGTGCCTCGGTCTACTCGGCCTCGGAGCTGGCGGCCAGGGAATTTCCCGACCTCGATGTGGCCTATCGCGGCGCGGTCTCCATTGCCCGGCGCCTGCAGGATCCGCTGGCGGAGCTGGTCAAGATCGACGCCAAGTCGATCGGCGTGGGCCAGTATCAGCATGATGTCAATCAGAGCAAGCTGGCCCGCCAGCTCGATGCGGTGGTGGAGGATTGTGTCAACGCCGTGGGGGTGGAGATCAATACCGCTTCGGCGCCGCTGCTGGCGCAGGTGGCCGGATTGAGTGACTCGCTGGCGGCCAATATCGTCACGCATCGGGAACAACACGGGGCGTTCGTCGATCGCCAGCAGTTACTCGAGGTCCCACGTCTGGGGCCGCGGGCGTTTGAGCAGGCCGCCGGGTTTTTGCGGATTCGCGAGGGCCGCAATCCGCTGGACGCCTCGGCGGTGCATCCCGAAGCCTATCCGCTGGTCGAACGTATCCTGCAACATCACGGCCGGGATATTCATTCGCTGATCGGCGACAGCCGTTTTCTCAACAGCCTGGCGGCCAATGACTATATCGATGCGCAGTTTGGCGAACCGACGGTGCGCGATATTATTGCCGAGCTGGACAAGCCGGGACGGGATCCGCGGCCCGAGTTCAAAACCGCCAGCTTCAAGGAGGGCGTGGAGACGCTCAAGGATCTGCAACCGGGTATGCTGCTCGAAGGGGTGATCAGCAACGTGACCAACTTCGGGGCTTTTGTCGATATCGGTGTCCACCAGGATGGGCTGGTCCACATCTCGGCCCTGGCCGATCGTTTCGTGCGCGATCCCCGCGAGGTGGTCCGGGCCGGCCAGGTGGTCAAGGTCAAGGTGATGGAGGTGGACATTGCGCGCAATCGGGTGGGCCTGTCGATGCGCCTGGCCGATGAGCCCGGCAAGCCGGCGGCCGGGCAACGTGATAGCAATTCCCGCAGCAAGCCAGCGGCCAGTAAAAAGCCCGGCAAAACGGAGAAGCAGCCGGCCGGCAAGCAGGCCAATACCACCATGGCCGCCGCATTCGCCAAACTGAAGGACTCCTCCTGAAGGGACAAAGCTGACGGCAAAGAATTGATAGCGAGGTTGCTTGAAATTTCACTTGGCACCCCCTAGTCATAAGGAAGCTGTAGTGAAACCAGGTGTTCCGATTGCCCGATCAACCTGGCATTAATCGGTACTGCCGCGCCTGCCGTGAATACATCCTTGCAGGCTCGTTGGCCACGGTCCTTGTGGTCGACGGCCCGGGAAGGCGTGACAATACTTCATTCATACCTGTACCGGTATTCGGAACGCTTAATTTAACGGGAGCCGAAGGTGGAATATAAGGATTATTATCAGATACTGGGCGTCGAGCGTAATGCGACACAGGACGAGATCAAGCGTGCCTATCGTAAACTGGCGCGCAAGTATCATCCCGATGTCAGCAAGGAAGCGGATGCCGAGGATCGTTTCAAGGAGATGGCGGAAGCCTATGAGGTACTCAAGGATCCGGAAAAGCGGGCCGCCTACGACCAGCTGGGCGCCAACTGGCAGGGCGGCCAGGATTTTCGGCCGCCGCCGGACTGGGATGCCGGGTTTGAATTCAGCGGCGGCTTCGGTGGCGGCGCCGGCGCCGACTCTTTCAGTGACTTTTTCGAAACCCTGTTCGGCCAGCGCGGCGGCATGGGGGGTATGGGTGGCGCCGGCTTTCGCAGTCGCGGCGAGGATCATCATGCCCGGGTCTTGATCGATGTGGAGGACGCCTTTCACGGCACCGTGCGCAATCTGACCCTGCATGCGCCGGAAGTGGATAATCAGGGGCATGTGCGTACCCGCGAGCGCAGTTTGAATGTGCGGATTCCCAAGGGGGTCCGCCAGGGCCAGCATATCCGGCTGAGCGGGCAGGGCCATCCCGGCATGGGAGGTGGCCAGGCGGGGGATCTCTATCTGGAAGTCGACTTCAAGCCGCATCCCCTGTACCGCGTCGAGGGGCGGGATCTCTATCTGGATCTGCCCCTGGCGCCCTGGGAAGCGGCGCTGGGTGCCCGGGTCAAGGTACCGACACCCGACGGCGAGGTGGATATGCGGATTCCGCCCGATTCGCAAAGCGGGCGCAAGTTGCGGCTCAAGGGCCGGGGTATTCCGGGCAAAACACCCGGGGATCTCTATGTCACACTGAATATTGTTCAACCGGCGGCCGACAGCGACAAGGCGAAGGCGTTCTATCAGAAAATGGCCGAGGAATTTGATTTCAACCCGCGGGCAGGTCTGGGAGTGTGAATCATGACGGAACATCAGGAATCCGTATCCGGTATTATTCTTGACGAGAGCACCACCTTCAGTCTGGATGAACTCAGTGGTGCCTGCGAGGTACAGGTCGAGCTGATCGTGGCGCTGGTCGAAGAGGGGATTATCGAACCGCTGGAAAGCCGTTCGGTCGAATGGCAATTTCCGGCGACCCAGCTGCCTCGTGCGCGCAAGGCCATGCATCTGTATCATGATCTGGAGCTTAATCTTGCCGGTGTCGCCCTGGCCCTGGAATTGCTGGACGAGGTCAGCGAATTGCGTTCACGCCTGCGCCAGCTTGAATCATCATTTTAATAACCTGACCGGATAGTGTTGTGACTGATCCCAAAGCCGCTCTGAAAGAGAGCATTGTTCGTCAGCGTGAATCGCTGACAAAACTGCTGCAATCTCCCTTGTATGCCATCGCCGAGGCCTGCAGCCGTGTCTGGGGGGATCGGCGGGCACTGGATGCGGTCTTGCAGGAAAAACTGGAGACGGTGCCCCACTGCAAATTCCTGTATGTCCTGGACACTGATGCTATCCAGATCAGCGATAATGTCTCGCCTGACGGGGTTGTTGAAAATGATTACGGCCGGGATCGCTCCTCGCGCCCCTATATGTGTGAAGCGGTCCCCAGCTCCGGTTTTCTGTTGTCCGATGCCTATATCAGTCTGCGCGCCATGCGGCCCTCGCTGACGGCGATTCAGCTGGTGCGAAACAGTGACGGCAAGGTACTGGGATTCCTTGGTGCCGACTTCGATCTGCGTGATCTGCCTCTGACCCGGGAGCTGTACGAGGAACCGCGCTATTGGCAACAGATCAAGGGTGATCCTTCGATTCGTGGCACGGTATTTCATCAGTCACGGGTCGATAGCGAAATGGACAAGCAGTTCGACACGATTTTATCAGTGGTCGAGGAGTTGATGACCGGGCACGGCGTATTTCACGTGATTCTGCATTTTTCCAGCAGTCGGGCCATTATCTGGCAAATGGAGGATCCCTATCGCTATCGCCTGCTTGATATTGATTCGTTGATCGATCCGGACATTTGTCTGGCCTACCCGCATCAGACCTATTCGACCGAGGCCGCCGTGCCGTCCTCCCAGATCAGTGAAGTGTTGAAGGCGTTCAAACAATTGCGCTTTATGGATGAAACATTGTATTTACGTTCAGGCACGCTGAATATTTTCAATGGCCTGGTCGGTCTGACTTTCTCCTGTGATGGTTCGCACTATATTCCCTATGATGAGTTCCTGGATAAACAACATGCCTTCTGGGATATGAATGTCGACGCCTGAGCGGCCATGCAACGGCGGAACTTACCGGTACCGTCGTATTGTGCAGACAAGATAAAGCGATGCAATCATTACTGACTCTGAAAATCGACGGCAAGATCGTGCAGGAATTTGATCGCAATACCCGTCTGCCGGGCAGGCAGCGGGACTTTCTGGATAAAATGGACGAGGATATGAGCCGGGGTATCCGACTGGCGGAAAAATATGTTCCGGAACCGGACAACCTGCAACGCGCCCGTTATGTTGCCATGCATCTTTTGCAGGCGTTCGAGAAGGAGGATCAGGGCATGATTACCGCGGCCTTTGCCTATCTGGCACAACGCATGCCTGCGCTTAACACTGTTCAGATTGACCACGATTCGCAGGGGGTTAACTTGCAATTGAAGCTGGATCAAGAATAACTGCGTACCGATCACATGCCTGCTCATCACTCCCGTGCCGAGGATCGCCTTCCAGACACCTTTTATATCGATTTGGAAGTACTGCTCGAACACCATCCCGACGGAATCAGTGAATATGCCCTGTTAAAAGAGCTGAAAGCCCGGGGCTATTTTACTTTTTTATCAGACAGGCCGGCGCCGCCGGAGGCGTTGTTCAAGGCGCACTTTTTGCTGTTTCATGCGCTCTATCATTTGCAGAAATCCTGTTATTCCGAGAAAAAGGCTTTTCTTGATATCGGACCACTGAATATCTGCCTGCGGGATTATCAGGCCGGTGAGGCCGCACTGGCTACACCGGATAATCTCGCCACCTATTATCTGGATCTGGCGAACCTGGATAACACCTCCACAGAGGATATTGAAGCATTGCTCGCCACCTTCTGGCGTGAATACACCCGTTTTGATAACCGGGCGGCGGCGCTGGCCGAGCTGGGCCTGGCAGATCCGGTGGATGAAACAGCAATCAAACAGGCTTATCGGCGCCTGGCCATGCTGCACCATCCTGACAGGGGCGGGGAGGCGCGGCGTCTGCAGACTATCAATGCGGCGTACGAGACCCTGTGCAAATCACGTTTCTGATGATATGACTTTCATGATTCCGTGTCTGGAGTCCCGGGGAGATACCGGCAAGGGAACGCAAAGCACTCAATGACACTGAAAGCAGCTGAACAGATACAGTGGGAGTTTCCGGTTCTCGTGTTCAGTGCTGCTTCAGTGTGTACCGGGCCTTTCAATAACCTGCCTGTCATCCCTGAGGTGTGCGAGTCTCATCCCGATCTGGAAAGATTGCGGGATACCCGGCGCCTATTTTTTAATCGCGTTGGTCAGTGTTTCCAGCATATCCATCGGCAGGGGGAAGACAATCGTGTTGGTCTTGTCGCCGGCAATCTCGGTCAGGGTCTGCATATACCGTAACTGCAGGGCCGAGGGCTGTTTGGCCAGTATCTCGGAGGCGTTGGCGAGTTCATTCGCGGCCTGACGCTCGCCTTCGGCATGAATGATCTTGGCGCGGCGTACCCGTTCCGCCTCGGCCTGTTTGGCAATAGCACGGATCATACTGTCATCCAGATCGACATGTTTGATCTCCACGTTATTAACCTTGATGCCCCAGGCGTCGGTTTGCTCGTCCAGGATTCTCTGGATGTCGGCATTAAGTTTGTCGCGTTCGGAGAGCATCTCATCCAGTTCATGCTGTCCCAGAACGGAGCGCAGGGTGGTCTGGGCCAGCTGGCTGGTGGCCGAATAATAGTCCTCGACCTGAATGATAGCTTTCTCCGGATCGACAACCCGGAAGTAAACCACCGCATTGACATGCACCGAAACGTTATCCTGGGAAATGACGTCCTGGCTGGGGACATCCATGACGATAATCCGCAGGTCCACTCTGACCATTTGCTGGATTAACGGCACGACGATGATGAAACCGGGTCCCTTGACTTTCCAGAAACGTCCCAGGGTGAAAATAACCCCCCGCTCGTATTCGCGCAGGATACGGATTGCACTGAACAGGAAGATGACGACCAGTGCGATAATGATATAGAGCGTGTAATCCGTCATGTTATTTCTCCTAGTGGGTAGACTCGTTCAGAGGCTCGACGGTCAACGTCAGCCCCTCGGCAGCAGTGACCCGGACTCGCTGGCCGGGTT
The DNA here is from genome assembly GCF_004366735.1 of Thiohalophilus thiocyanatoxydans. GTDB lineage: Bacteria > Pseudomonadota > Gammaproteobacteria > UBA6429 > Thiohalophilaceae > Thiohalophilus > Thiohalophilus thiocyanatoxydans. The sequence continues at coordinate 185,355 of NZ_SOQX01000002.1, forward strand.
GTAACGGTTGATCGCTTACTGCTTGCCAATGTTCGCTGTGGATCAGAATCGTCGCCCGGTGATCGTCGACAGTGATGACCTTGCCGGTCCCGCCGAGAAGCTGTTCCATGCCGCTGACAACCGGTCGTCGTCGGGAGCGCATTGCCAGACCGACCACGACGACGAACATCAAGACACTGCTCAGGGCAAATGCGGCGATGACCCCCGGGTTGATCCCGTAACCGGGCGCAGTGGTGTCAATCAGGATGATTGAGCCGAATACGAACGCGATTACCCCGCCAATACCAAGGATGCCGAAGCTGGGCTGATAGGCCTCGCCAATCATTAATGCGATACCGAGTATTATCAGCGCCATACCGGCATAGTTGACGGGCAGTAATTGCAGGGAATACAAACCCAGCAACAGGGCGATGGCGCCGACCGTGCCCGGGACAATGGCGCCGGGGTTCGAGAATTCGAAAATCAGCCCGTAAATTCCGATGAGCATCAATATATAGGCGATGTTGGGGTTGGTGATGACGCTGAGTAAACGGCTGCGCCAGTCCGGATTGCGGGTTTTGACGGGCATATTCCGGGTATTGAGTACCTGTTCCTGATCCAGAACATCGAGTTTGCGGCCGTCCAGTTGCTGGAGCAGATCCGTGTTGCTGCGCGCCACCAGATCGATGACGTTTTTCTCCAGGGCTTCCCCGGCGGAGAGGCTGGCGGCCTGACGCACCGCCTGTTCCGCCCACTCGGCGTTACGACCGCGCAATTCGGCCAGACCCCGGATATAGGCGACGGCGTCATTGATCGCCTTGCGTTCGCTGGCGGATTTTCCCGGGTCCGGTTTATCCGACTCCTGTTCCGATGCCGGTTTCTCGTCACCCGGTTGGCCGGAACCGCCGAGTTTTACCGGTGTGGCCGCGCCCAGGTTGGTGCCCGGCGCCATGGCGGCGATGTGGCTGGCATAGAGAATATAGGTTCCCGCGCTGGCGGCGCGCGAACCGGTGGGTGCGACATAGGTCACAACCGGGATCGGCGAGCTGGTGATACTTTTGATTATGCCGCGCATGGCGCTATCCAGCCCGCCCGGCGTGTCCATGCGAATCAGAATCAGCCCGGCCTGTTCGCCGGGCGCACTCTCGATGGCCCGGGTGATATAATCTTCCGTGGCGGGGCCGATCACATCCTCGATGCTGAGCTGGAGTACGCTTCGGGTCGATGTCTCCTCGGCCGCTGCCGGAGCGGTAATAATGACCAGCAACAGCAGAGACATTAATCGTTGAGCGGCTTTCCACATGTTGAATGTTACTCGCATAATCCTTTACCCAGCATAGCTGCTCCGACAGTTATTTTCGACCGAAGGCACGGGCAGAAAAACAGGGAAAAACAATGAGACAAGAAAAGGCGATCGACAGCGGGTTATCCAGCGACCGTTTTCCCCCGGGATTCCCGCTAAACAGGCGTGGCGAATGGCCGACCACATGGCCCTTGATCGGTACTGCCGCGTTTTTCGGGGTACGCCGTAAATACCTCCAGGCAGACTCGACGATCCGGGGAGTCATGTCGGCAGCGCGTACCTGCGTGGGGATTCGGAACGCTTGTTCAGCAGCCGGGACAATGCTGTACCTGGTATTGGCCGGGCTCTCCGGGCCTGTGTTTGCCGAGGAGCAGCTCAGTCGTGAGCAATATGTGGCGCAATCACACGACGATCTGTTGGCCCCTTGTCGGAGCGAGGCCTTCGTCAGTTGCCTTGAGACCACCGAAGCGCAATGTATCCAACAGGTCAATCGGTTGGTCGAAACCTGCAGTGAGGCGCTGCCGGCCAACCTCACGGCAGAGAATTTTAATGATTCCGCCGTGGGGTATGCCGGATGTGTGTTTGACGGGCTACAAGCGGCATTCGACAAAAGCACCGAGGAGATCGGTCAATGTGAAAACGAAGCAGGGATGCGCTAAACAGCGGCTTCGAACAGCATTACACTTCCCGCGCCTTGCGGGATGCTTTACGGGATGTCAAAGCGGGCGCGTATTCGGAGCACTTTTTCAGTTATCGACCTGCTTCAGTGATAACACTGACTTATGGCGGTGGCGAAACTCCCAGCAGTGATGAATCTTCGGATTGCGCTCGAAATCGCGCGGCAGCGTCTGGCGATGGATATCGGTGATTTCCAGCGCGCCAAGGGCGGTTTCATCCAGCTTGAAATTGCGCAGGTTGGTGGAAAACAGCAGTACACCCCCTTTACGTAACCGCTTCATGCACTGGCGGATGAGCCAGATATGATCACGCTGAATATCCAGATTCGTCTGCATCCGCTTGGAAGTGGAGAAGCTGGGCGGATCGAGAAAGATTAGATCGTATTGCGGGGCCGTGACCGCCTGTTGCAGCCATTCCAGACAGTCGCGCTGGATAAAGCGATGCTCGCTGCCGTTCAGGTCGTTGAGTTCCAGATTGCGCCGCGCCCAGTCGAGATAGGTCTTTGACATGTCGATCGTGGTGGTGCTGCGGGCGCCGCCATGGGCGGCATAGACCGTGGCGGTGCCGGTATAGGCAAACAGATTCAGAAAATCGCCGCCCGCGGCCAGCTCGCCGAGGCGGGCGCGCACCAGGCGGTGATCCAGGAACAGGCCGGTGTCGAGATAATCCTCGAAATTCACCCAGAAACGACACCCGTTTTCCGTCACCGGATAAAAGTGGCGTTGCTCGGCCAGTTTTTCGTACTGGGCCGTGCCTTTCTGACGCTGGCGTACCTTGAAAAAGAGCTGCTGTTCGTCGATCTGCAGGCTATCGAGAATCACCCCGAGGGCTTCACGCAGCCGTTGCCGGGCTTTGGCGCTATCCACGCTGCGCGGCGGCGCGTATTCCTGTACATGGACCCGGCGCTGGTCGCCTTCGAAAACATCGATGGCCAGCGCGTATTCGGGCATATCCGCGTCATACAGTCGATAACAGTGAATATTCTCACGTGCCAGCCAGCGTGACAGCTGTTTGCGGTTTTTCTGCAGCCGGTTGGCCAGCATCCGGGCATTATCGGTGAACTCGGCTGGCGTTAACGGCCGGGGATAACCGCGCGGGCTGATGTCGTGTTGCTTATCCACCTGGTAGTGGAACAGTTTGCATTCGATGGGGCCGTTATACAGGCTGTGGCGACGCAGACTGCGTAGTTGTAACTGGCCGGTCAGTTCCGGGTTGCCGGTGAACAGGGCAACCTGCCAGCCGGCAAACTGCTGTTTGAGCGTCTGGCCGAGTTGTTGATACACCCGGGGCAGATCGGAATCGCTGCCCAATCGCTCGCCGTAAGGGGGATTGACGATCACCAGGCCGGGTTTCAGATCGGCGGCGGGGTGCAGCTGCTGCAGCGACTGGCAATGCAGGTCGATGGCAGCGTCCAGTCCGGCGGCCTGGACATTTTGCCGGGCGCCGTCGATGGCCCGCGCATCAATATCATAGCCCTGGATCGCCGGCAGTCGGGCCAGGCCCTGCTCGCGGCGCTGTTGCGCCTCGGCATACAGCTTCTGCCACAGCGTCGGATCATGCTGGCGCCAGCCGCTGAACCCCCAGTACTCACGCAGTAGCCCCGGGGCGATATCGGCGGCGATCCAGGCCCCCTCGATCAGCAAGGTGCCGGATCCACACATGGGATCGAGCAGCGAGCCCTGTTCCCGGGCGATCGCCGGCCAGCCGGCGCGCAGCAGAATCGCCGCCGCCAGGTTCTCCTTGAGCGGTGCCGCCCCCCCGGCTCGCCGATAGCCGCGCCGGTGCAGGGAATCGCCTGAGAGATCCAGGCTGACGCTGGCCCGGTTGCGCTGCACATAGACATTGATCCGCACATCGGGCCAGCCGGTGTCGACGGACGGCCGCTCACCGTCCCGCTCCCGGAATTGATCGACCACGGCATCCTTGGCTTTGAGCGCACCATACTGACTGTGTGTGATGGTCGACTGATTGCTCTGAAACTGGACAGCAAAGGTATCGGCGATCCCGAAATGCTCGCGCCAGTCGATCTGTTGCACGCCCCGGTAAAGGGCCTCGGGCGAGTCGGCCGTGAAGCTGTCCAGTTCCAGCAGGACACGGTTGGCCACCCGGCTCCAGAGACAGACCCGGTAGGCCTCTTCGAGGGTGCCGCGGAAACGGACTCCGCCCCGGGTTTCCTGCGCCTGCTCGATCCCCAGCGCGTGCAGCTCCTCGGCCAGGAGCGATTCCAGGTGCAGGGGGGCGGTGGCAAACAGGGCGTAATCGGACATGATGGGTTAAACCGCTGAAAAAACGGCTAGTTTACCTTCTAATGGCCGCAGAGGGCAGCCTGAAGGGGGAGATCACCGGTTTATTTCCTCCTGCGTGGAGGCAGATTATCCGGTGCTGGCATTCAATCACCGCTTTGCTATGATGAAGGCCCGGCGAGAGGGCCGCGGTTTTGATAAAAAACGGTTTACGAATTAATTCAACATGCCCCTGCGTTTGTGAGTTTGTGTGATGGAATTTCTGACCACCGCCAACATGCCGTTCACGGCCAATGAGTTACAACGTTACCTGCGCATAGAGACCCTGCCGTTATGGTGTGCGTCGATCGATCGTGTTCTGTCGCATCAGGGCGAGCGGGGCCGGATTTATTGCCTCTGGGGTGAATTTGCGATTCATCAGGAGATCCTGCGTGACGGCGTACGCTTTACATTGCCGGGTTGTCCCAATGCCCTGCAGTGGACCGTCACCGCCGATGGCGATAAACAGAGCGGTCAGGTCCTGGTGCATTGCACGATTAACCAGCTCCGGGCAGATGCTGATTTTATCGAGTCACTGGAACAGTTTATGAGTGACTGGCAAGCCGGACTGCAAGCCTGGCAAGCCCGTTTGCAGGAGCTGGCCGATGATCGCGACATTCCCGAGTGCGCGCCCTGGTATGGTTGATCGGTCTCGGCGTGAGGCTGACTGTTCCTGTCGCTGTTCCTGTGGTTCTGACGAATCATGATGGATCCCGTCCCCGAGGGGGGGGGTAGAGACGCATCGTGCTGTTCGACGCCCCCCGGTATCCGGCATAATGCCGAAATCATTCACTGCATGCTGACGAACAGGAGTCTGTTATGAACAGAATGCTATTGTTAATCGTGATGTTATTGACCAGCCTGATAGCAACAGCGGACGAGCGTGCGCCCTGGGGGACATCCGAGGCGGTGAAGCAGGACTATCAACCGCAAAAAGTCGTGTACGATGTGGCGGTCTCGTCTCGCAAAGAGCTGGAACAGGTTTTTGATCGGGCCAGTTATCTCAGCCAGGTTTATGAGGCCGATCCCTTTTCCGCCTCGATCGTCCTGGTCCTGCATGGGGATGAAATTCCGTTTTTTGCAGTTAAAAACTATCTCAAGTACAAGGAACTGGTCACCCGTGCCCGGAGCCTGACAGTGGGCGATGTGATCGATATCCGTATGTGCCAGATTGCCGCCCGGGGCCATGGCTATGCACCGGAAGATATTCACGGATTTGTTCAAATGGTACCGATGGCCGATGCCGAAATTATTCGCCTGCAACGGGAAGAGAACTATGCCTATATGCAATAATCCCGTGAGTGATATCGGGGGCATGCTATCCCGGAACGACATTGACAGGTATTCGATTTATGGCAAATAAAAAAGGCGGCTCGACCCCGTTTAAAAATCCCCGCAGTCACCTGACGGTGCGCAACGCAACCAATCAGGATGTGCAGGCGATTGCCGCATTGACGGATCGGGTCTATAACAGCAGCACCGGTCAGTCCGGCTATTCGGAAGGCTCGATCCGGGGCCAGATTAACAACTATCCGGACGGACAGTTTGTGGTGCTGGTGGACGACAAGGTGGTCGGCTATTGTGCCACATTCCGGATTTCCGGCAAGGTGGCGTTGCGTCCGCATACCTGGGCGGAAATTACCGGCAATGGCTATGCCTCGCGACATGATCCGAGGGGGGAATGGCTCTATGGCATGGAAGTTGTGGTCGATCCCGATTATCGCGGTTATCGAATCGGCAATCGTCTTTATAACGAACGAAAAAAACTTTGTGAATCACTGGGGCTGAAAGGAATTGTATTCGCCGGGCGTCTGCCAACGCTGGCCAGGCGCATCAAGCGTTTCAACTCGGTCGAAGAATACGTTGAGCAGGTCAAGCAGAAGAAAGTCCGTGATCCGGTGCTCTCTTTTCAACTGCGCAACGGCTTTGAAATTATCGATATTATCCAAAATTACCTGGATTCGGATCGCGATTCATTGGGGTATGCGGTTCATCTGGTCTGGCACAATCCCAAGGTTCAACAGGAAGAAGAGCATGAACGTAGCAAGCGCTATGGTGAGCGCCTGCCCGATACAATACGTATCGGTACTGTGCAATACATGCAGCGGCGAGTCCGTTCATTCGAGGAGTTTCTCGGGATTGTCGAATACTTCGTTGATGTGGTGGCGGATTACCAGGGAGATTTCGTGGTATTTCCGGAAATGTTCACCCTGCAATTGCTCTCCATCGAAGATCAGCAGCTGCGCCCCTCCGAATCGATCGAGGCGTTGACCAAATATACGCCGCACTTTGTCCAGGCATTACGTGATATGGCGCTGCGTTACAATATCAATATTATCGGCGGATCCCACCCGACCCGGGTCGAGGACGGGCAAGTGGAGAACATCTCCTATGTCTTCCTGCGTGACGGTCGGGTGCATGAACAGCCCAAGATCCACCCGACACCAAACGAGGTCTACTGGTGGAATATTGAGGGTGGCCGGGCGGTCAATGCCATCGAGACAGATTGCGGGCCGATTGGCGTACTGATTTGTTATGACTCGGAGTTTCCGGAACTGGGTCGCCATCTCGCCGATCAGGGTGTGCAGATCCTGTTTGTGCCGTTTTGTACCGACGAGCGCCAGAGTTATCTGCGGGTGCGCTACTGTTGTCAGGCCCGGGCGGTGGAAAACCAGTGTTATGTGGTGATGTCCGGCAATGTGGGTAACCTACCGAATGTCCATAACATGGATATTCAGTATGCCCAGAGCTGTATCCTGACCCCTTGCGATTTTCCCTTTGCCCGCGACGGCATTGCCGCGGACACCACGCCCAATGTCGAGACAGTGGCGATCGCCGATCTGCGCCCGGAAACCCTGCAAGTGGCACGCAATAGCGGCACGGTCCAGAATCTGCATGATCGTCGCCATGACCTTTACAATGTCCAGTGGCGTGGTAAATAACCGTTTTACTCGGGCATAAATTCTCTGTACGAACGGTTGTTTTTGGGGTACATAAGGCTATATTGTAAGTGCGTCAGGTAATATGATATCCACAGTTCAGAGTTTACAGTCTTGAAGTTACATTATTTCACCGCCTTTTATCGATCCGCTTTCCGGTCTGATGCGCGCATACCTGTTTATCTGCCTGTTAATAAAGCCTTTCCCGAGTCCCGTTTCGAACAGGATGAGCGGAATGTTGTTGCCCTGTACAAGGGAAACCATTCGGTCTCGTCTAATATGAGTGTGTTATGACAAATTTTTTTGAAGGAATCTGGTCGCTGCAACCCTGGCAGCTGGTGTTGTGGACCCTGATTGTCACCCATATCACCATCGCCAGTGTGACAATCTTTCTGCATCGTGCCCAGGCGCATAACAGTGTGAAGCTGCATCCGCTTATCAGCCATTTTTTCCGTTTCTGGTTATGGTTGACCACCGGGATGGTGACCCGCCAATGGGTGGCAATTCATCGCAAACACCATGCCAAATGTGAAACAGACGAAGATCCGCACAGTCCCCAGGTCAAAGGGATTCGTAAGGTGTTGCTGCAGGGCAGCGAGTTGTATCGCGCCGAGGCGGCCAATCAGCAAACTCTGGAACAGTATGGCAAGGGGACCCCGAATGACTGGCTTGAACGGCATGTTTATACAGCTTATCCGTATGCCGGGATCATATTCCTGTTGTTAATCAACTTCAGTTTGTTCGGTCCCATCGGGATCACTGTTTTCGCCGTGCAAATGCTCTGGAATCCAATCTGGGCCGCCGGGGTAATTAACGGGATTGGTCATTTCTGGGGCTATCGCAACTTCGAAACCGGTGATGCGTCGCGTAACATCATTCCGTGGGGCGTGTTTATCGGTGGGGAGGAATTGCATAATAATCATCATGCCTATGCCGCTTCGGCCAAACTGGCGAACAAACCCTGGGAAGTGGATATCGGCTGGGTCTACATTCGCCTGCTGAGCAGGCTCGGGCTCGCCCGGGTACGAAGTGTGGCGCCCCGGGCCATGAGCCGGACGGACCAGCAGTACCCGGATAGGGAGACCGTGCGCGCGGTCGTACGTAACCGTTTTCATATTCTCAAGATCTACGGTTGCCAGGTCATCAAGCCGGTGTTGCGGGCCGAACGCAGTAGCCTGGACCACTCCTATCGTAAACTGTATCGGCGTCTGCGCCGCTGGATGACCCGTGAGGATGTGCAGCTGGACGCTCATGACAACCGGGTATTGGCAGCGGCTCTGGAACAAAACCAGACCCTGGCGACGGTCTATCGCTTCAAACAACGGCTCAAGGAGCTGTGGGCCCGTTCAGCGGAGAATCCGGCCCTGCGCCTGCACTGGCTGCAGCAGTGGTGCGCCGAAGCCGAGCGTACCGGCATCGCCGTACTGGCGGAATTTTCCGACTATCTGAAGGGGTATCGCGTCTACAACGCCTGAACTGCAACAGGCGTTGTGCATGGCCGGTACTTTGACTTTAATCACTGCGGCGGCCCTCCCGGCGATCCCGTCAATCCCCGCCCTGTGAGCGTGATGACCACATCCTGTGGCCGACGCGGCAACACGGCAGTACCCAAGTGGTACTCGCAACGCAGAGTCAGGCGGCGGCAGACAAAACTGTCGACTTAATCACTTTATTTTTCTGGAATTATCTTAATCGCCTGCCATACTTGTTGGCCGATACCGTGATCGTCCGACCTGGACGCTGATCCGGAATCCACCTGCTGGTTCTGGCCGCAGGGTGAGGGTTATCCAGGGGCTGGGTACTGCAAAACCTTCGATTGAGAGGGCCTTATGGCGCATCAGATTACGATGAAGTTTGCGCAGACCGGTCTGTTAGGCCGGCAACAGACGATTCAACTACTGGACGACCGAGCGCTGCGGATCCGCGAAAAACGCAACAAGCGACAGCGTGAATACAGTATTGACCTGCTGGCACTGGATCCAAACAGTCAGCGCAGATTTGCCTGGTGCTGGTCCTGGCTGACTGGCAGTGGGTTAACCCTGTCTGGTGTACTCGTCCTGTTCTGGTTATTACAGTACTATCTGCCCGGCGCCGCCGACGGCTATTTACTTCTGACACTGGTACTGGGTAGTTTGCTGACTATCGGGCAACTCTATCTGTTCTGGAAATACAGCAGTCGGCAACAGGTTTTTCTCTCCCGACATGCCAATATCCCGCTGCTAAAGCTTCAGATAAACCAGCCTTCGCGCAACGAATTTGAACAGTTCGTCCAGCGTCTGGTGCAACGTATCACTGAACTGGATGAAAATTTCGAACTGTCCACACAACAGCAATTATCCGGCGAACTGCGCATGTTAAGGCGTCTGAGCAAAAACCAGGTCATCACTCACGCTCAATACGCCCAGGCGAAGGAAGAACTCTTCGGTCGTTTTGAAGAGTCGCCCGCCCCGGATGTCCCGTTACCGGATATGGCCGATGCCTGATAACAGTTGACCGACAGGGGCGCCCGACTTCGAAGTGAGTCGCGAAAACCGGGGTGATCAGGCATAATCGTACTCGTGTCGAAACAATGCATGAGTGAGTCGCTTTATTTATGCAGCAAAATAATCATGATGATAGAGCGCAGCGGTGGTGCGTCTATATCCTGCAGTGTAATGACAAGAGTCTGTATACCGGCATTACTGTCGAACCACTGCGACGAGTAGAAGAACATAACCGGGGAGACAAGCTGGCGGCCCGGTATACCCGTGGACGACGGCCCGTTACCCTGGTATATCAGGAGTATTGCCCCAGCCGTGCAACGGCCGCCAGTCGCGAGGCCGCCATCAAAAAACTCAGCCGGACGCAGAAACTGGCCCTGATCGCGCAGTGCGCAAACCCGCCGTCTGATACTGCCTATGACTGATATCGATCCGAGACTGACAGCTGATTGTCTGATACTGGGTAAATTCCCGCTCTCCTATCTGCTGTTGATGCAGGATGCCAACTATCCCTGGTTTATTCTGGTGCCGGATCGGATGAATATTCGGGAGATCTACCAATTATCCCCCGGGGATCAGCAGCAATTGCTGCATGAGTCCTCGCGCCTGGGCGAGGCGCTGATGACAGGTTTTAAAGGGGACAAGCTCAACGTCGCGGCGCTGGGTAATGTTGTTCCGCAACTGCATTTGCATCACATTGTGCGTCATCAGTCGGATCCGGCCTGGCCGGCGCCGATATGGGGAAAAGTTCCCGCCCGTCCCTACGATGCTGATTTGCTCGAGCATGTGATCGGGGTACTTAAACAGGTATTGCGCGAGGACATTACGTATCGGGTGTAGACTGTCCGGGACAGCGGCACTTTCAGTGTCGTGTGATTTCCTGGACGATGACCCAGGGTGCGACGACCACGCTCCAGAAGTCCGGTTGCTGTTCACTCCAGTTCAGCGCGTGCTCGTCATTGGCGCGAGCAAGTTGCTTGTGCTGAATCCATTGCTCGATGCGCGTCTTGTCATCTTCGGCGAATGCCGCGGCGACCTCGATCAGATCCAGTTGCGAATCGGCAACCACCACCACGCCACGGGCGAAATGACGCTGCAGTTCGGACCAGGGTAACTGCCCGGTTTCCAGGTTCAGTTTCTGTCGCAGTTCAGCGGCATTAAGTTCAACCGGTTCGTCTGACATGGCATTCAGTACTTGTTTGCAAAAATGTGGATTATACCGGATGGGGCTGGAGCTGTCCCGCCACGCCCGGCATTGAAATCCCACATTTTAAAGATAGTGGATTACGGCCCGGCGCAATTCTTCCAAACCCGGATCAGTGCGGGAACAGATCCAGCATTTTCGGGTTCTCCAGCATTTTGTAGGAGACGATCAGCGAGGCCGCCGTCCAGACCTGGTGTTTGTTGGAGCGTCGTCCGATGAGCCGCCCGGTACGTCCGTCATAGTATTCCGGCCATTCATCCAGCGGCAGTTTGTTCAGGGCAACCTGGAAGGCGCGTTCAGCCAGGTCGCCGCGTCCGGTCTTCAGTGCGGAGGCAATAAACGGCCACAACAGCACCGGCCAGTTTCCGCCGTTTTGATAGGACCATGGGGCGTTTTTGGGGTCGCTGCCGGTTCGTACCTGCCACTCCAGCCCCTCCATGGCGGGGTAGATGATTTTGAGTGGCATCGCGCCGACCAGATCCGGCCAGCGCTGTTCATACAGGCGGATAATCCGCTCGGATTGTTCCTCGGAAGCCAGGCCAAACATAATGGCCAGCAGGTTGCCCAGGGAAAAATAACGAAAATCAATACGCCCGACGCCGATATTGCCGACCAGATAGCCGCAGTCATTGGGCATCCATTCAATGACCCAGTCCGGGATGGATTCGGGATAGACATTCAGTACATTGACGCTATCGTGTCCGAATTCTTCGGTGGTATAGCGGTGAATTTCGTTCAGGCGTTGCAGGTCCAGCCAGTAAAACAGGCGGACATAACTTTGCAGGGCGTGCTCGCGGGTCAACGCTGTGTTGACCAGCGAGGAATCGCTCTCCGGATCCTTTTCCTCGAGCAGGGAATGAATAATGCGCAGTACACCATAAAACAGCGACTGAATCTCGAGCGGGTGGCCATAGATTCCCATGCGCCGATCGATCATGCTGCAGGCGTCCGGTACCAGCAGTGCGGGGGTGACTTCAAAGGAATCCTTCAGGCACAGATGGAGAATCTGTCGCATGGCCTGCTGGAAATCGGGCCGCTTGGCCAGTGAGTCATCCCCGGTGCTGCGGGTGTAGATAAACAGCAGGATCAGCCACCACATCATGGAATCCACCGGAGCAACCCGCCCGATGGCCTTTTCACCGAAATCGGCCTGCAGGTGTTCATTGCCATCGAAATCGGTGGCGACGGTGAAGCTGGCCGGCATGACACCGGGCTGGATTTCATGCCCCGCGACGGTGCGCTCGCTGGTTCGCAGCTCCAGTACCGCTTCCAGAAAATTTTTGACGATCTCGGGCTTGCCGTCGGCCAGGAACACCAGCGCGGAGGGGACAAAGTCGCGAATGAAGCACTCTTCGTAGTTGGCGGCGGCCAGGTGGGTATGTTTCAGTGCCGCCACTGTGCCGATCGGTTTGCCCTGATACTGGACGATCGACTGATTGAGAATCTCGTAAGCGCGTTCTATGATATGTTCTATGGACATAAATGGATTCTTAATCCGAATGGTCAGGAATTGAGTGGCTGATGATTATAGCGATGTCGTCGATTCTCGCAAATACCCTACAATTATTATGCCAGCATGGCGGCATCCAGGGGAACCGCCTCGCAGATATTCCGCGTGCCGGTTATGATTGTCTGACTCACGGCTGGCGCGGCCAATGACAATGACAAGGTTATCAGGCCCGGTGCGACCTGTCATTTTCGGCGAAGTATTGTTTGACATGTTTCCGGATGGCACTGCCGCGCTCGGCGGGGCACCGTTCAATGTAGCCTGGCATCTCCAAGGACTGGGGCTGTCGCCCCTGTTTATCAGTCGAGTCGGTCAGGACAAACTCGGTGACCGGATCCTGCGCGCCATGGATGAGTGGTCAATGGATAGCTCGGCGGTCTACCAGGACCCGGATCATCCCACCGGCCGTGTGCAGGTGAGCCTGCAAAAGGGACAGCCTGCCTTTGACATTGTGCAGGATGTCGCCTACGACCATATCGAACCGTCGATGGTCAGGAATCTGTATGCGAATACGTCCTATGGCATCCTGTATCATGGCTCGCTGATAAATCGCATGCCCACCTCGGCAGAAAGCCTCTTCCTGTTGCGCCAGATGGCGCCATCGATCTTCGTCGACATCAACTTGCGTGCACCCTGGTGGAACAAAGAACAGATTGATGCCCTCCTGCAGGGCATAAACTGGCTCAAGCTCAACGACACGGAACTGCAGGCCTTGACCGGCTGTGCGATTGACGAAAAAAAACAGATCGAAGAGAACGCACGTGCAATGCTGGAAAACTACGGCTTGCAGGCACTGATTGTTACCCGGGGCGCGGCGGGCGCCATGTTAATCACCTCCGAGAAGACCAATAATATCGCCCCGATCGAGGTGAACCGGATGGTTGATACGGTCGGCGCGGGTGACGGGTTCAGTGCCGTATGGCTGGTGGGCCTGCTCCGGGGTTGGCCCTATGTCCTTACATTGGAGCGGGCAGTCGAGTTCGCGGCAGCAATCTGCCGATTGCGTGGCGCTGTCAGTCAGGATAAAGAGTTCTATCATTATTACCACTATCACTGGATGTTATGAATAATAATACCGATAGTTCAGAACCACTCTACATTGTTTTGATCAGTGTGCATGGTCTGATCAGGGCCAAAAACCTTGAGCTTGGACGGGATGCGGATACCGGTGGCCAGACTCTGTACGTGGTGGAATTGGCCAGGGCGCTGGCAGAGCGTGATGATGTTGCTCGGGTTGATCTGCTCACCCGGCTGGTCGAAGACCCGAAAGTCTCTTCTGATTACAGTCGGCCGGAAGAGAAATTATCGGACAAGGCCAATTTGATCCGTTTGCGTTGTGGCCCCCGGCGTTATCTGCGCAAGGAAGTTTTGTGGTCCCATCTGGATGAGTTTATCGACCATGCCTTGCAACATATTCGTTCGGTAGGTCAGGTACCGGAGTTTATCCACGGACACTATGCCGATGCCGGGTTGGTTGCTGCCCGGGTGGCCGGTCTGCTTGGATCGCCAATGATCTTCACTGGCCACTCTCTGGGGCGTGAAAAGCATCGACAACTGTTGAACAAGGGGATTAAACGGGAAAAACTCGAATCCCAGTACAACCTCAGTCAACGGATTGAAGCCGAGGAAATTGCCCTGGGCACGGCGGCAATGATTGTGGCCAGTACCCATCAGGAGATCGAGGAGCAGTACGCCAAATACGACAATTACCACCCCTCGCGCATGGAAGTAATCCCCCCCGGCGTGGATATCAGCCGGTACCGACCGCCAGAGAAAGGTGAAGCACGACCGAAAATTTTTCAGCAACTTGAACGCTTTCTGCTCAAGCCCGACAAGCCCATGATTCTGGCTCTTTCCCGTGCGGATGAGCGCAAGAATATCACCACCCTGGTCAAGGCCTATGGCGAATCACCCGAACTGCAAAAAAAAGCCAATCTGGTCATCATTGCCGGAAATCGGGATGACATTAGCCAGATGGAAAAAGGTCCCAGAGAAGTTCTCAAAGAATTGCTGTTGCTGTTTGACAGGTATGATCTGTATGGCAAGGTCGCCTATCCTAAACATCACAAGTCGGATGATGTTCCGGAACTCTATCGGCTGGCCGCTCAGACTTATGGTGTGTTTGTTAATCCCGCGTTAACAGAGCCGTTTGGACTGACCCTGATAGAAGCGGCGGCCAGTGGTTTGCCAATTGTGGCAACCAATGATGGCGGACCGAGCGAGATTGTCTCCAATTGTCAGAATGGGGTTTTGATCGATCCCTATGACAGTGAAGATATAGCTAATGCTTTACTAACCGTTCTGGCAGATCGGAAACAATGGCGGATCTGGTCCAGAGAGGGTTATGAAGGATCTCATCGGCATTACAGCTGGAAAGGACATGCCAAGACCTACCTGGAGAAAATCAGCGGCTTTCGTGAACATCACTATCGCGCGAATTTTGTACCAACGGGAAAAACCCGTCTTGTGTCGCTGGATCGCATTGGCTTCACTGCCATTGATAATGCCCTGTTTGGCGATAAAGAAGCACTTAAACGCCTGTTAACTTATCTGGCAGAGAGCGGAAAATATATCGGAATGGGGCTGGCTACCGGACGAACCCTGGACTCGACTTTGAATTTTATCAAGCGTTATAACCTGCCGACACCGGACATTCTGGTGACCTCGGTCGGCACGGAAATTCATTACGCACACCAGGGTGAACGTATTGTGGAGGATAATGCCTGGCGGAGGAATCTGGATTATCGCTGGGAACCCCGCGTCCTGCGCAAGGCTATGGAAAAATGCCCTGGCGTTGAATTGGCAGCGGAAAGCGAACAACGCGAGCACAAGATAAGCTATAAGCTGGATCCCGAAAAAGCGCCGGGCGTCCGGGAAATCAAGCGTCATTTACGTCGTCACGATCTGCATGCCAAGGCAATCCTGTCGGAAAAAACCCATCTGGATTTATTACCCATTCGCGCCTCCAAGGGTCTGGCGATACGCTATCTGTCTATAAAATGGGGGATCCCGCTGGATCGGATCCTGGTGGTGGGCGATTCCGGCAATGACGAAGAAATGCTGCAGGGCAGTACTCTTGGTGTGGTTGTTGCCAACCACAGCCCCGAGCTGGATAAACTACGCGACAAGCCGCGAATCTATTTCACTGAAAACAGTTATGCAGACGGAATTATTGAAGGGATCGAATACTACAACTTTCTCGACAAAGTCCGGATTCCAAATGATTAGGAAGGATTTGAAATAACGCGGAGCACGCAGAGCCGTTTATGCCCGTTGTTTGGGTGCAAAGGCGCGGAGAAGAGAATTTAATGTTTCTCTTGTTTGGGATTCTCTTCATGAATTTTTTGTGGCACGACGATATTGGTTCTTAACTCTGCGCCTCCGCGGCTCTGCGTGCTCCGCGTTAATTGTCGGTATCGTTGGGAGAACCGTCAATCATCCAGGTTAATGTATAAGGTATATAGTGGGCCAGGCCTTCGAGGATGCCGGCGGCGTAATTGCCGTTCATACCCAGAAAGCCACCCTGGGCGATATACAGACGATCGGCATAGCCATTCTCATCGGCCATTTTGCGGGCCTGTTGCTTGATTTCATAACTTGCGTTATGGACCAGTGTGGCCCGGATATCACTGCAGAGGACTTCCAGATCATTACCGCTATCCCCGGAGAACACGGTCCGGGTGGAATCAAAGCCGTATTGTTGCATCAGGAAATGGATGGCCTGTAATTTATTGGCGCGTTGCGGGAGAATATCGAGCAGGCCGATTTGTTTGGCATCATCGATGCTCCAGATGACGTTATAGCGGATCGGGTGCTTATCCAGGCACTGGTGGATCTCCTCCAGCAGTGCTGAAATCGTTACATCGACAGGCACATAATAACTGAGCTTGTAATCATTCTGTTTGCTCTGCTCCTGGAGTGTCAGAACATCGATTTCAGCCAGCCACTGTCCAATATCCTCCCGCTGGTAACCTCCCCAGTCCCGGCTGATTTCCTCCCGCCAGCTCTCCAGCAGTGCCCAGCTGTTGTCGTGAACCGTGTATATGGAGGTGCCGACATCGCCAATGGCATAATCAGGCAGGGGCAGTTCCCACTCGCTTATGGCCTCCTCAAGCAGAACCCGGTCTCGGCCCGAGACATACGCCAGAAAGACATCTTCCCTTGTCACGATGCTGCCAAACAAGGGCCGTGCGCTGTCAGATTCCGGATACTGGCCGTTGGGAATCAGGGTGCGATCCAGATCAGTACAAATCAGAATGGGCTCAGTCATGGTCTATACGGAACAGGTTTTTTCCCTGCAGTGCCTGGCTGCCGATAATTGCCGCGGCGGCACTCCAGCCTTGTCGATGTGTACCTCCGGCTATCAGTTTCTTGCCGTGAACAAATTCCGGGAAGCACCATTTCTGCCCGTCACAGACCAGCGCATTGGCCTGGTTAATACCGTGCAGGTACTTTTCCGCCAGGGGCTGTTTGTCGCGCCGGGCGAGGTCGGCGACATAAAAGCCGGTCAGCATCGACCATAGTCCGCCATTATGGTATTCGTAAGGTTTGTTCTTGAACGTATAGGAGAAGGTCATTTGCAACTCCTTCCAGTCCCTGTCTGGCGGGTGAATGACCGGATGAAATGCCGGCAGCAGGGCCAGCTCTTGCGGGGTAATGTCTTCGATGAACTGATCGACGGCCTCGGACTGGGCCGGATCCGCGACATCGAGTAGCGAGACCAGAATATTGGCAAAACTGTCAAACCGGTAACCGTAGCCCGTAGGGGAGAAAAAAGGCATCCAGTAACGTCCGGCACAGCCGGGCGCGGCCTCGCGGCCCTTTTTGTACAGGATTTCATGATAGACGTCGTCGGGAATGCCGTCCCCGTCATGCAGCCAGTAATTGGCCTGAATAAGGTGCTTGAGACGGGCGAGGCGATCCTGCAATGCATGATCAACAGTCTTTTGCAGATCCTGATGTACGGTTCGCAGTGTCCTCAGGGCCTGCAGGTAGAGTAGTTGATCATATAATACGTAGCCTGAATGCAGATATTCATCGGCCCAGTCTCCGGCCTGCGGGACGTAAAGCAATCCGCGATTGTTGAATTCCCAGGCGCCCAGTAAGAAACGGATTTTCTCCAGTACCGGCACCATCTTTTCGATAAACGGCCTGTCTCCTGTCGCTTTCCAGTATTCCCCGCAACCGATGACAAACCACAGGCTGGCATCGACCCGGCCGGTGGTGCCGCCATAACTGATCCGGTTTGCCGCCGGATCGACATTACTGGGGATTTCGCCATGAGGTCCCTGGTGGCGTGCCAGGGTTTCCAGCGTTTCCCGGGCGGATTCGACCAATTCCGGTTCGTCGGTGAGCAGGGCGGCGAGGGAGAGAATCACGCCGTCACGGGACCAGATACGCCGGTAATTGTCATTATTGCTGGGGCTGGCAAGAAAGCCGACCCGGGTTCGGCATTGATGTAGCAGTTCGCAGGCCTTTTGGTAACCCTGCTCCTGGCTTTGATTCCGGGGCTGCTGTCTTGACATCGTAGAGGGAACTCGCCAAGTTATAGCTATGGAGTTACACAACAGTTTATGTCGATTTGAACAACGAAGCAACGCGCACAAGAGGGTGTTTTGAAATCACAACAGCCGTATCAGATTTACCTCGAACCGGGAGAGCTCGCTCGTGCCGCCGCACGACGTTGGGTTGAATTGGCCCGGGAATCAATTCGTGCGCGGAACAGTTTTCATGTGGCGCTGGCCGGCGGCTCGACGCCGAAGCCGGTTTATCAGTTGTTACAGCAGGAGGAGCTTGAGTGGGACAAGATCCATCTTTACTGGGGAGACGAACGGGATGTGCCCGCAGATCACCCGGAGAGTAACTATTTGATGGTAAAAGAGGCATTGATCGATCATGTTCCCATTCCGAACGATAATGTCCACCCGATCCGGGTCGAGGCGGATATCGAAAAATCCGTTGAGGAATACCGTCGGGTTCTGGAGAGGGTGCACCGCAGCCCCGACGGGTTTCCCTGTTTTGATCTTGTCATGCTCGGCATGGGAGATGATGGGCATATTGCTTCGCTGTTTCCCGACAGTTCGGCATTGACCGTTGCCAATACCCCGGCAGTCAGTGTCTATGTAGAGAAGCTCAACAGCTGGCGGGTCACCCTGACCTATCCGGTGCTGAACGCGGCCCGCAATCTGATGTTGCTGGTGAGCGGCGAGAGCAAGGCGCCGGTTGTGGCACAGGTGCTCGGCGGCGATGGCGATGAGCGCTACCCGGTCCAGAAACTGGCGCCACAAGGCCGGGTCGAGTGGTACCTGGATCAGGCGGCAGCGAGCCAGCTGCCCGAAGCGCTATGAAACAGGTTATCGCCGGTGACATTGGCGGGACCCATTGTCGTCTGGCCCTGGCGCAAGTCGATGTCCGTAGTGTGACTCTGCGGCAGCAGGTTGACTATCTCGCGCAGGATTTTCCGGACTTTGAAGCGGCACTGGCGCAATTCATTCACGAGCATGCGTCCGGTGAGGCCATTGAAGCAGCCTGTTTTGCCATCGCCGGTCCGATCCACTCGCACCGGGCAAGATTGACCAATCTGCCCTGGACCCTGGACAGTCAGCAACTGCAACAGCGATTTGGCATCCTCCAGGTGCACCTGATCAATGACTTTGCCGCCAACGGCCACGCGCTGGCGGTGCTGAGTGAGGGGGATTATCACGTGTTGCAGACAGGCGAGTCCCTGTCAGGCAATCGGGTCATCCTGGGGGCGGGGACCGGTCTGGGCATGGCATTGCTGGGGGATGTTCAGGGGCAAGTTCAGGTCCGGGCGTCCGAGGGCGGGCATATGGACTTCGCCCCCGTTGACGAGGAGCAGGACGGGCTGTTGCACTTTTTGCGCCAGGAGCTTTCGCGGGTCAGTTATGAGCATCTGTTGTCCGGTCCCGGGCTGTTGCGGATCTATCGTTATGTTGCCCGTCGCCGGCAGGTCGATACCGGCATGGTTTGCGAGGCCACGGATCCGGCGGCAGCGATCAGTCGTCGCGCGCTAAGCGGTGAGGATCCGGCCGCCGTGCAGGCACTGGAACTGTTTTTTCGCCTCTACGGCAGTTGCGCCGCCAACCTGGCACTGGTCGGTTTGGCAACCGGCGGTGTCTATCTGGCCGGCGGAATGGCCGCCCGCCTGGTTGAACCGCTTAGCCAGAGCGGATTTATCGCCGCCTTTAACAACAAGCCACCGATGAGCGAATTATTACAACGTATGCCGGTCAGGGTAATCACCAACCCCCGCGCCGGCCTGCTCGGCGCGGCGTGGTACGCGGGTAATCGATAAATACCCTCCGTATACACTCAGGGATTATTCTTTTTTCAGTGTCCTGGTAACCAACGCGGAGGACGCAGAGACGCGGAGACGCAGAGTTTTATTGGTTTTTATATCAGCAGATTAAATGCATTTTATGAGCTACTTAACGTGTTCGAAACGGATACAGGGTGCATAAGAAGTAGTTTGTTTCTGATATGGCTTCGTGTGAAGGAGAAGCTATACAGCAAAGAATAAGGATTATTTAAAAAAATCATTTCTCCGCGCCTCTGCGCCTCCGCGTCCTCTGCGTTATATTCCGCCGTCCAGGAACAATTCCTGAACTGTAAGTATCTCTACACTGCCGATTTACTCTTCATCCAGCGAGTTGCGCCAGTAGTGGTCTTCGTGGTCGAACAGGCGGGTGTCTTCGGGCGGGCCCCAGCTGCCGGCGGGGTAGGTCTGAATGTATTCGCTTTCACTGTCCCAGGCCTTGACGACGGGATCGACGATTTCCCAGGCCAGTTGAATCTCGTCGTAACGCAAAAACAGGGAACGGTCGTTTTCGATGACATCCAGCAGCAGGGTTTCGTAGGCATCCAGTGAATAACTGTTGACGCCACAGTAGCTGGCATCCAGACGGGTTGTATGGGTCTGCATCTCCAGCCCCGGTTCCTTGACCTGCATTTCCATGCGCAGGCACTCCTGGGGCTGGATGCCCAGCAGGATCCAGTTGGGCTTGAGTTTTTCGATCTGGGTTTTGCGAAACAACTGTTGCGGCGGATGCTTGAAACGAATACTGATCATGGAACTGTTCTGGGCCAGCCGCTTGCCAGTGCGCAGATAGAACGGCACACCACGCCAGCGCCAGTTGTCGATATAGAGTTTGAGTGAGGCATAGGTTTCGGTCGTGCTGTTGGGCGGTACCCCGTCTTCCTCCACATAACCGGCCACGCTCTCATTGTCCAGCATGCCCCCAGTATATTGCGCGCGATAGGCGTGGGCATTGATGGCCCGTTTGGGGATCGGGCGAATGGATTTGAGTACCTTGGCCTTTTCATCACGCAGGGACTCGGCATCCAGGTTGGCGGGCGGCTCCATGGCCACCAGGGTGAGCATTTGCAACAGATGGCTCTGGATCATGTCGCGCATGGCACCGACCTGATCATAAAACGCCGCACGTCCGGCAATGCCCTGGGTTTCCGAGTGAGTGATCTGCACATGATCGATATAATTGCGGTTCCATAACGGCTCCAGCAGCAGATTGGCAAAGCGGAACACCAGGACATTCTGTACCATGCCCTTGCCGAGGTAATGGTCGATACGAAAGATCTGTTTTTCGTGAAAGCACTTTTGCAGGTTCTCATCCAGCACGGTCGCACTTTGCACGTCATAACCGAAGGGTTTTTCGATCACCAGCCGGCGCCAGCCCTGATCCTCGTTATTCAGCCCGGCTCCGGCGATCGCCTGGCTGACCCGGGAGTAGTAGGAGGGCGGGATCGCCATGTAAAAGACCAGATTGGCCGGAATTTGCGGACTGGATTCAAGATACGCTTTGAGATCCTGTAATGACTCGCTGCTGGTCATGTCGCCACTGAAAACATGCAGCCGCTCGATCAGCCGTTGCAGTACCTCGTTGTTGAGCCCGTCCCGGGCCCGCTCGCGCAGCAGCTCGGTAACCTCGTCATGCCATTGCGCTTCGGTTATTGCCTGGCGGGTAAAGCCGACAATACACATGTCGTTGGGCAGGCGGTTGGCCTCTTCCAGGTGATAGAGCGCGGGCAGCAATTTGGTGCGCGCCAGATTGCCGGTGGCGCCGAAGACGATAAAAGTACAGGGCTCTAGATCGATCATTCTGATTTCACCGCATGACCGCCAAAGGCCTCACGCATCTTGGCCAGAATCCGGTTGGCATAGGCGGTATCGTCCTGACTGGCAAAACGCATCTGCAACGCCAGAGCCAGTACCGGGGCGGCGGTGCCCTGATCGATGCTCTCCATGACGGTCCAGCGCCCTTCGCCAGAATCGGCGACATAGGGGCTGATATTCGCCAGCTGTTGATCCTGTTGCAGGAAACCGGCACTCAGATCCAGCAGCCAGCTGCGCACCACCGAGCCGTGACGCCACAGCTCGCTGATCTGGCCCAGATCCAGTTCGAACTCGCTTTTGCCCTGCAGCAGGGCAAAGCCCTCGGCATAGGCCTGCATCATGCCGTATTCGATCCCGTTGTGAATCATCTTGGTAAAATGGCCCGCTCCGGGGGGGCCGACATGGGCCCAGCCGGCATCGCGGGCCGGTGCCAGGGCCTGTAATACCGGGATCAACGGCTCGACATGGGCGCGCTCGCCACCGACCATCATGCAATAGCCTTCGTCCAGCCCCCAGACGCCGCCCGAGGTGCCGGCATCCACATAGCCGATCTGCTGTTCGGCCAGTGCCGCAGCGCGGCGCTGGCTGTCGTGGTAGTTGGCATTGCCGCCATCGACGACAATATCGCCCGGTTGCAACAGGCCGGGCAGGGTTTGCAGGGTCTGCTCGGTGATCTCGCCGGCCGGCAGCATCAGCCAGACGATACGCGGTGCCGGCAGCTGGGCGATGGCCGCTTCCAGACTTTCGGCGGGGATCAGGTTCTCCTCCTCCGCCAGCTGGTTGACGATATCGGGCGAGCGGTTATACCCGACCACCTCGATATCCTGACGCAACAGCCGCCGGGCCATGTTGGCCCCCATCTTGCCCAGACCAATCAGTGCAATACGCATGAGGATTCCCGTCCTTGTTCAATAGGTACTACCTAACTTAGCACAGCTGGGTCGAGAGTGAGAATCTCCCTGCGGCGGGTCACTTGTCCTGGGTTCTGGAATAAAACGCGGAGGTCGCAGAGCCGCAGAGAAAATTTTTAAAAATTGGCAGCAGGCAGATAGCAGATGGCAGTCAACAGCGGAAGGAAAGTTGTCCCGCGATTTAATAGACCGGGTAAGGTGCATGCTGGGTACGATCAACCCGCGCAGTAACGAGGAAGGAATAACAAGACATGCGGATAGACATTGTTATTCCGGCAGATAATGACATCAAGCAAGCAACAAATTATTTATTTGCATTCTCCGCGCCTCTGCGGCTCCGCGACCTCCGCGTTACTTTCCAGAGATTAAAAAAGAGGGATTACTTACAGCTCGATTTTCTCCTTGTAAGCGGGCAGGCGGGCGTTCCAGTCGTAGTGTTGCCGGAACTGCTCCTGCAGGATTTCGCGTTTGTCCTGCTCGCCGTGCACCAGATAGAGCCTGGGCCGGGGTTTGAAGTGGCCGGCCCATTCGAGCAGTTGTTGCTGGTCGGCGTGGGCGCTGAACCCGCCGAGGGTATGGACAGGGGCTTTTACATTGACTTCGCGACCGAACAATTTGAGCCGTTCTGTGCCGTCGACCAGGGCGCGGCCGGGCGTTCCGGCGGCCTGAAAGCCGACGATGATCAGATGCGTATTGTTTTTCCAGAGGTTGTTTTTCAGGTGATGGCTGATGCGCCCGCCGGTACACATGCCGCTGCCGGCGATGATGATCGCGCCGCCGTGGATGGTATTGATCTGCATCGACTCCTCGACCGTGCGGGTACAGCGCAGATTGGGTAGCCACTCCTCCCAGCGATGGTGGGCGGTATCGACCAAGGCCTGCGCGTCATCGTCGTTGAACAGGTGCAAATAACGAAAATAGAGTTCGCTGGCGGCAATGGCCATCGGGCTGTCGAGAAAAATCTGTTGCTGGGGCAGGCGTCCCTGGCGATAAAACTTGCCCAGCCAGAACAGGATCTCCTGGGTCCGTCCCACGGCGAAAGCGGGGATCAGGACATTGCCGCCGGCTTCGGCGGCGGCCTGCAGAGCCTGCTGAAATTCCTCCACTGTTTCCTCGTAACTGCGGTGGTTGCGATCCCCGTAAGTCGATTCAAGCAGCAGGGTGTCGGCCTGCTGCAGATATTCGGGATCCTGCAGCAACGGATGATGGATATTACCCAGATCGCCGGAGAAGACCAGTCGCCGGGTGGTGCCCGCATCCTCGACAGTGAGCTCCACAATAGCCGAGCCGAGGATATGGCCGGCGTCATGATACTGGAGCTGGACATCCGGGCTGATCGGGATGCGTTGCCGGTAGTCGAGGGTCTGGCGCAGTTGCAGGGTAGCTTCGACGTCCTGCTCGGTATACAGCGGCTCAAGCGGTGCCTTGCCCGCCTTGTGGCGCTGTTTGTTCTCCCACTCGGTGTCCTTCATCTGCAAAAAGGCGGCATCGTGGAGCATGATGTCAATGAGATCGTGGGTCGCGCGGGTCATATAAATGGGTCCCCGATACCCTTCTCTGACCAGCCGGGGCAACAACCCGCTGTGATCCAGATGGGCATGGGAGAGCACCACCGCATCGATCGCCTCCACGCGGAATTCAAAGGGCGCCTGATTGGCTTCGTCGGCCCCCCGGCCCTGATGCAGGCCACACTCCAGCAGGATGGTGCTTTTCGCGCTGCGCAGCAGATAGGCCGAGCCGGTGACTTCGCCGATGGCACCGAGAAATTGCAAACTTGCCATAAAAACAGCCTATCATATTGATTAAAAAAGATAAAAAATAATAATCAGTGATCTGCCGACACTGTTCACAGCGCCTGGGTCAACTATACTTGATTGTAATAGACAGGTTCTTCTCCCTGCTCGGGTTGATGCCCGGCCAACCCTCGAATCCCGAGGAAGGAGGTGCGCAATGAGAAGGCGGTTATATTTCATTCTCCCCGACGTCAAGTCGGCCCAGACGGTCCATAACGAGTTGTTGTTGTCGAAAATCGAGGAACGCCATATTCATGTGCTGGCGCGCGAGGATGTGGATCTGGCCGATTTGCCCGAGGCCTCCCTGTTGCAAAAGAGCGATCTGGTCCACGGTGCCCAGTTGGGGGCGATTATCGGTGCCTTTGCCGGCGTGCTGCTCGGCACACTGGCGGTGATGCTGGGCTATATCGTCTCCGGTCTGGAGGTCTGGTCGGTCGGCTCGATTACTGTTGGCGGCGCGCTGATTGGTCTGTTTGCCTCCACCATGGTGGCCGTGAATATCCCCAACACCCGGCTGAAGGCGTTTTCCAGCCAGCTTGAGCAGGGTCACTTGCTGATGATGGTGGATGTGCCGGTGGAACAGGTGGATGCCATTTCGGCGCGGGTCAAGGAACACCATCCTGAAGCCCAGGTCCGCGACGTGGAACCGACCATCCCGGCGTTTCCCTGAAGTGGGGGCCCGGTTTTCGTCGGGGGTCGATCCGGCTCCCGACGGTCTGTACGTAATCGGGATGCGGTTATCTGCCCTGAACCCTTGCAGGGCGCGCCGTGACGCGGTAAATTTCTCTGCGCAGGATTGCCTGGCCTATATATAAGGTGTTACAATCCGGCACGAATTTGGTGTTATTCAGGAAGTGGGCCTCGCGCCCACTTTTTGTTTACGGGTGTAACGAAAATGGGACAGGCAACAGACAAGCTGACCACGCTGATCGCCTCCGCCGTGCAGGCGCTGGATTACGAGCTGGTGGGGGTTGAGCATCAGACGCAGGGAAAACATTCCGTGGTCCGGGTTTTCATCGACTCGGAAGAGGGCGTTACCCTGGCCGACTGCGAACAGGTCAGTCACCAGATCAGCGGGGTGCTGGATGTCGAGGACCCGATCCGCGGCCGGTATAATCTCGAGGTTTCCTCACCGGGACTGGATCGCCCCCTGTTCACGCCGGAACATTACACCCGGTTTCTCGGTGAGAAGGTGAAGCTGCGGTTGCGTCACGCGGTTGAAGGGCGACGCAAGCTGGCCGGGCGTATCGATAAGGTGGAAGGCGAGGTTGTCCATATTACGGACGACGCCGGTCAGACATATGAGCTGACAATGGATGAAATTGAAAAGGCCAATCTGGTACCGGATTACGATGCGATTATTCACAGTCATTAATCGCCGGGCACAAAAGATTGACAATGAATTTGAACAGTTAAGCATGCATTTTGATTTGCTTCTAGAGGCTGGGTTATGAACAAAGAAATTCTGATGGTAGTTGATGCAGTGTCCAACGAAAAAGGTGTGGACAAAGACGTCATCTTTGAAGCCATCGAGGGCGCGCTGGCGACTGCCACCAAGAAGCGTTACAACACCGACGTTGATTTGCGCGTCAGTATCAATAAAACCAACGGTGATTATGAAACATTCCGGCGTTGGGAGGTGGTGGAAGACGATGCCATGGAGCATCCGGAGCGCGAGACGACATTGAGCGCCGCCCAGTATGAGAATCCGGATATCCAGACCGGTGAATTTATCGAGGAGCAGGTCGAGTCAATCGAATTCGGTCGTATCGCCGCCCAGACCGCCAAGCAGGTTATCGTGCAGAAAGTCCGTGAAGCCGAACGGGCGCAGGTCCTTGAGGAATACGAAGACAAAATCGGCCAGCTGGTGATGGGGGTCGTCAAACGGGTCGAAAGAGGAAATGTTTATCTCGATCTGGGTGGCAATGCCGATGCCATTATCCCGCGCGAAGACATGATCCCGCGTGAATCCGTCCGTCCGGGCGATCGTGTTCGGGGCTATCTCAAGGAGATTCGCCCCGATGCGCGCGGACCGCAGCTGTTCGTCAGTCGTACCGCTCCTGAGTTTTTGATTGAGCTGTTCAAGATTGAAGTCCCGGAGGTCGGTGAAGGACTGATAGACATCCTGGGTGCCTCGCGCGATCCCGGTTCGCGGGCCAAGATTGCGGTACGCAGCAATGATTCACGAATCGATCCGGTTGGCGCGTGTGTCGGTATGCGTGGCTCGCGGGTTCAGGCCGTTTCCAACGAACTGGCCGGCGAACGTATCGATATCGTCTTGTGGAACGAGAATCCCGCGCAATTTGTTATTAACGCCATGTCGCCGGCCGATGTGGAATCCATTGTGGTGGACGAAGATACCAATACCATGGATATCGCCGTTGCCGAGGAGCAGCTGTCCCAGGCAATCGGCCGGGGCGGTCAGAACGTCAAACTTGCCAGTGAATTGACGCGCTGGACATTGAATGTCATGTCCGTCGCCGATATGGAATCCAAAAGCGAAGAGGAGTCGGTACGCGTTCAGAAACAGTTCATGGAACTGCTGGATGTGGATGAAGAAGTGGCTTCCATTCTGGTACAGGAAGGCTTTACCACCATTGATGAAGTCGCCTACGTGCCCATGGATGAATTACTGGCAATCGAGGAGTTCGACGATTCAATCGTCGAAGAGCTGCGCGGCCGTGCCAAGGATGTATTGTTGACCCGCGCCATCAGCAGTGAGGAAACCGTTGATAGCACGGAACCGGCCGAAGATTTGCTGAATATGGAAGGCATGGATCAGAGTCTGGCCTACAAGCTGGCCGGCAAGGGGATCTGCAGCATGGAAGACCTGGCCGAGCAGTCAGTGGATGAACTGATGGAAGTTGATGAGATGGACGAAGAAAAAGCAGCGCAGTTAATTATGAAAGCGCGCGAACCCTGGTTTGCTGAAGAACAAAGTAACTGAGACAAACCGGAACGCTGAGGAGCAGGAGAGAGAGTATATGGCAGATGTAACCGTCCGACAGTTCGCAGAAGTAGTAGGCATATCGGTAGATCGGCTGCTGGATCAATTTAAAGAGGCAGGCCTTCCGGTATCCGATGCTGATGCGACGATTACGGATGCCGAAAAAATGGAACTGTTGTCCTTTTTGCGTAATAAACACGGCGCCGAAGGCGATGGCCTGAAAGAGCCGAAAAAAGTTACTTTAAATCGCAAATCCACCAGCGAACTTCGCCAAACCGGCGGACATAGCAAGGGCAAATCAGTCACTGTCGAAGTGCGCAAGAAGCGCACTTATGTCAAGCGCAGCACTGTGCTTGAGCAGGAGCAGGAAAAGGCCGAACAGGTTCTTGCGGAAAGAGCCAAGCTGGAAGATGAACGGCGTGAGGCCGAAGAGGCCGAAAAACAACGTGAAGCGGAGTTGCAGGCCAAACGCAGTGCCGAGGAAGAAGAGCGCAAGGCTCGTGAAGCCGAGGCTGAAGCGGAAGCCAGGCGCAAGGCGGATGAAGAGGCCGCACGTCTGCAGCAGGAAGAAATTGCCCGCAAACAGGCGGAAGAAAACAAGGAATCCAAACCGGGCGCGCGTCCGGCCAAGGCCAAAAAAGGCAAGGAGCGCACCCGCGAGGAAGAAGATCGGGCCACCCGCTACGGTCGTCAGGAATTGCATGTCACGGCCGACAAATCAGGCAAGCGTAAAAAGCGCTCCGGCGGCAAATCCCGGCCTTCGGCGACGCCGTCCGGGGAGCACGGTTTTCAACGCCCCAATGCCCCGATCGTGTATGAGGTAGCCGTGCCGGAAACCATTACGGTTTCCGAGCTGGCCCAGAAAATGTCGGTCAAGGCGGCTGAAGTGATCAAGGTCATCATGAATATGGGGACCATGGTCACGATCAACCAGGTCCTGGACCAGGATACCGCGGCCCTCGTGGTCGAGGAGATGGGTCACACTGCCAAACTGCTCAAGGCCGATGCGATCGAAGAGGATCTGGTGGTCGAGGACGAAGTCGGCGAAGCCGTTCATCGCGCGCCGGTGGTGACCATCATGGGCCATGTCGACCATGGTAAAACCTCGCTGCTGGATTACATTCGGCGCAGCAAGGTGGTCTCCGGCGAAGCGGGCGGGATTACCCAGCATATCGGCGCCTACCATGTGGAACAGGACAACGGCGATATCACCTTTCTTGATACCCCGGGCCATGCGGCGTTTACCGCCATGCGCGCCCGTGGTGCCCAGGCGACGGACATCGTTATTCTGGTGGTTGCCGCCGATGACGGCGTGATGCCGCAGACCAAAGAAGCAGTGCAGCATGCCAAGGCGGCCGGGGTGCCGTTGATCGTGGCGGTTAACAAGATGGACAAACCCGAGGCCAATCCCGACCAGGTCAAGAATGAACTGGCTCAGCTGGACGTGATCCCCGAGGATTGGGGTGGCGACACCATGTTTGTACATGTGTCGGCGCAAACCGGCGAGGGTATCGAAAGCCTGCTGGAAGCGATTCTGCTGGTCTCCGAAGTATTGGAACTCAAATCAACCCGCGAGGGGAATGCGCAAGGGGTGATCGTTGAGTCCCGCCTCGACAAGGGGCGGGGTCCCATTGCCACCGTACTGGTACAAAAGGGAACGCTGCGTAAAGGCGATATCCTGCTGGCCGGTCTGGAATACGGCCGTGTGCGGGCGATGCTCAACGAAAAGGCCGAACAGGTGGAAGAGGCGGGTCCCTCGATTCCGGTCGAGGTTCTCGGTCTCTCCGGTACGCCCAATGCCGGCGATGAAGCGGTTGTGGTGCCCAATGAACGCAAGGCGCGTGAAGTGGCCATGTATCGCCAGGGCAAGTTCCGGGATGTCAAACTGGCCCGTCAACAGGCGGCCAAGCTGGAAAACATGTTCTCGCAGATGGAAGAGGGCGAGGTTGGCGTTGTCAACGTCGTGCTCAAGGGCGATGTGCAGGGTTCGGTCGAAGCCATTACCGACGCGCTGGAAAAACTGTCCACCGAGGAGGTCAAGGTCAAGATCGTCGCCAGCGGCGTGGGTGGTATCACCGAGTCCGATGTCAATCTGGCAGTGGCTTCCAGCGCCATCCTGATCGGCTTTAATGTCCGTGCCGACGCGGTTGCCAAGCGCTTGATCGATGAAGAAGATGTCGATCTGCACTACTACAGTGTCATTTATGATCTCATCGACGAGGTCAAGGCGGCCATGAGCGGTATGCTCTCGCCCGAAACCAAAGAAGAGATCATCGGGCTGGCCGAAGTGCGCGATGTGTTCCGTTCGCCCAAGCTTGGCGCCATCGCCGGCTGTATGGTGACCGAGGGTGTGGTCAAGCGACACAGTCCGATCCGTGTCCTGCGTGACAACGTGGTGATTTATGAAGGTGAGCTTGAGTCGCTGCGACGTTACAAGGATGACGTTAACGAAGTGAAACAGGGTATGGAGTGCGGTATCGGCGTCAAGAACTATAACGACGTCAAAACCGGCGATCAGATCGAGGTCTACGAACGGACCCAGGTCGCCCGCAAGCTTTAATCAGCCGCCAACCCGATACCCGGAGATAAACGCTTCATGGCAGACTTCAGCCGTACCCGGCGCATCGGTGAACAGATGCAGCGCGAGCTGGCAACCTTGATCCAGCATCAGATCAAGGATCCGCGCCTCGGCATGGTGACCGTCTCGGCGGTCGAGGTCGCCCGGGATCTGTCGCACGCCAAGGTCTTTATTACCGTCTTTGACGATAAACAGGATATTGCCGCCAGCCTGGAGATTCTCAACCGGGCCAGCGGTTTCTTGCGTCACGAACTGGCCCGCTCCATGACCCTGCGTACGGTACCGGTGTTGCGTTTTGTGTATGACGAATCCATGGCACGGGGCAATGAGCTGTCGCGCTTGATCGATGAAGCCGTCAAATCCGACAAACAACGCGACGAGTGAGGTAGTACGTGGCAAGACGTCGTCCCCAGGGCCGTTCCGTCAACGGCATTTTGTTACTTGATAAGCCGGTCGGCCTGACCTCCAACGCCGCGCTGCAACAGGTCAAGCGGCTGTTCAAGGCCGCCAAGGCCGGTCACACCGGCAACCTGGATCCGCTGGCCAGTGGCCTGCTGCCGCTCTGTTTCGGCGAGGCAACCAAGTTTTCCGCCTTTTTGCTGGATTCCGACAAACATTATATCGGGACCTGCAAACTGGGGGTGACCACCACCAGTGCCGACGCCGAAGGCGAAGTACTGGAGCGCAACCCGGTCGGGAATTACAGCCGGGCCGAGGTCGAGGCGGTCCTGGCCGGGTTTGTGGGGGAAATCGAACAGATACCGCCCATGCACTCGGCGATCAAGGTCAATGGCGAGCCGTTGTATAAACTGGCGCATCAGGGCAAGGAAATTGCCCGGGAACCGCGGCAAATCACCATTTACGCGCTGGAGCTGGTGAGTCAGGACGGCGATGAGCTGATCCTGGATGTGCGCTGTTCCAAGGGAACCTATATCCGTACTCTGGTTGAGGATATCGGCCGTCAACTGGGCTGCGGGGCCCATCTCTGCGCACTGCGACGTACCGGGGCCGGGCCGTTTTCCATCGACCAGGCGGTGCCGCTGAGCGAGCTGGAACACCGGGCGGAGTCCGGCCTGGCGGCGCTCGATCAGGCGCTGTTGCCGGTCGAGGCGGCGCTGGGCGAGTGGCCGGAACTGGTGTTGACCGACAATACCGCTTATTACCTGCGTCAGGGGCAGGCGGTCCAGATTCCCCAGGCGCCAACCAGCGGCCTGGTGCGGCTGGTCGTCGGGGATGGTTCCCGGTTTATCGGTGTCGGCCGGATTCTGGCCGATGGCCGGGTTGCACCGCAGCGGCTGGTCAGCCATGGCGGTTGAGCTGTTTAACGGTTTTTTTTAAAAGTGCGCTAAATTAAAAAAGCGGGCATTTTTGTCCGCGAATACTTGTACAACTGACCGGGGCGCGGGTAGAATACGCGCTCTGATTTTTAGGCAAAATGATTGTATAACAGGAGCTTGCGAATGGCCTTAAGTGCCGAACATAAGTCCACGATTGTGAACGAATATGCCCGTTCTACCGGTGATACCGGTTCTGCGGAAGTCCAGGTTGCCTTGCTGACGGCGCGGATTACCGAGCTGTCCGACCACTTCAAGACCCACAAGCAGGATCACCATTCCCGTCAGGGGCTGCTGCGCATGGTCAGCAAGCGGCGCAAGCTGCTGGACTATCTGAAGAACAAGGATCTGGAACGTTATCGTCAGCTGATTTCGAATCTGGGTCTGCGCAAGTAATCACGCCGGTAGAAGGACTATTCATGGCAGTTATTAAAAAAGAATTCAAATACGGTGATCACAGCGTAATCCTGGAAACCGGCGAGATTGCCCGCCAGGCGACCGGTGCCGTCAAGATCAGTATGGGCGAGACCGTGGTCCTGGTGACCGTGGTGGCCGAAAAAGAGGCCGTTGAAGGGCGGGACTTCTTCCCTCTCACGGTCAATTATCAGGAAAAGACCTACGCCGTGGGCAGAATACCGGGCGGCTTCCTCAAACGAGAGGGACGACCGTCGGAAGCCGAGACCCTCACCTGCCGCCTCATCGATCGCCCCATTCGCCCTCTCTTTCCCAAAGGTTTTGCCAACGAAGTCCAGGTTATTGCCACGGTCCTCTCCCTGGATCCGGATGCCGCTCCCGATATCGTCTCCCTGCTGGGCACCTCGGCCGCGCTGGCCATCTCCGGCGTCCCGTTCAATGGTCCGATCGGCGCCGCCCGGGTGGGTTACCAGGACGGCAACTACTTGCTGAATCCGGGCAGCGAGGCGCTGGAAACGTCCGAGCTGGATCTGGTTGTCGCCGGCACTGAAAACGCCGTGCTGATGGTCGAATCCGAAGCCAAACTGCTCAGCGAAGAGGTGATGCTGGGGGCCGTGATGTACGGTCATGAACAGATGCAGACCGCAATCCAGGCGATCAAGGAATTTGCCGCTGAAGTGGGCACCCCCGCCTGGGACTGGCAGCCGCCGGCCGTGGATGAAGCACTGCACAAAGCGGTCGCCGACGCGGGCGAAGCCCAATTCAACGAAGCCTATACCATCAAGGAAAAGATGCCGCGTTACACCCGGCTGGGCGAGATTCGTAACGAAATTCTCGAAAAACTGGTCTCCGACGAAGAGGGCGGTTACAGCGAATCGGACGTCCAGGGCGCCATCGGCAAGCTGGAGAAGAAAGTCGTCCGCAGCCGGATTATCAATGGCGAGCCGCGGATCGACGGGCGCGATACCCGTACCGTGCGCGATATCACCGTGAAAACCGGCGTGTTGCCGCGCACCCACGGTTCGGCCCTGTTTACCCGCGGCGAGACCCAGGCACTGGTAGTGACCACGCTGGGGACCGATCGCGACTCCCAGGTCGTCGACGCGCTGGAAGGCACCTACCGCGAGCCGTTCATGTTGCAATACAACTTCCCGCCTTATTGCGTGGGTGAAACCGGCCGTACCGGGAACCCGGGACGGCGCGAAGTCGGCCACGGCCGCCTCGCCAAGCGGGGGGTTATTGGGGTCATGCCGGATATGGAAGAGTATCCCTATTCCCTGCGCGTGGTCTCCGAAATTACTGAATCCAACGGTTCCAGCTCCATGGCCTCCGTGTGCGGGTCCAGCCTCTCCATGATGGATGCCGGCGTGCCGCTCAAGGCGCCGGTGGCCGGTATCGCCATGGGCCTGATCAAGGAAGAGAACAAATTCGCCGTGCTGACCGATATTCTGGGTGACGAGGATCACCTGGGTGACATGGACTTCAAGGTCGCCGGCAGCGAAGGCGGTGTCACTGCCCTGCAGATGGACATCAAGATCGACGGCATCACCCGTGAAATCATGGAAGCCGCGCTGGAGCAGGCCAAAGAAGGCCGTCTGCACATCCTGGGCAAGATGAATGCCGTGCTCGACAAGCCGCGTGAGGAGCTCTCCAGCTATGCGCCGCGCTTTATCACCATGAAGATCAACCCGGACAAGATCCGCGACGTGATCGGCAAGGGCGGCGCGACCATTCGGGCGATTACCGAGGAGACCGGCACCAGCATCGACATCACCGATGACGGGGTGGTCAAAATCGCCTCCAACGACCAGGTGGCCGCCGAAGAGGCCCGCCGCCAGGTCGAGCAGCTGACCGCCGATGTCGAAGTGGGCAAGGTCTACGAAGGCAAGGTAGCCAAGCTGATGGACTTCGGCGCCTTCGTCACCATCCTGCCCGGCAAGGACGGTCTGGTCCACGTCTCGCAGATCTGCGAGGAACGGGTCGAGAACGTCAGCGACAAGCTCAAGGAAGGCGAGCTGGTCAAGGTCAAGGTCCTGGAAATCGACAAACAGGGCCGCATCCGCCTGAGCATGAAAGCCGTCGGCCAGTAAGGGCGACCGGCACTTGCGAAAAAAGGGCCTTCGGGCCCTTTTTTTGTGCCAATACTCTGTTGCACTGGAGTAAACGCGGAGGTCGCGGCGTCACAGAGGCCGGAGAATAATTAAACAATCAAACACCCGGGCCCGATAATATACTTATCTTTCTCTGCGTCTTTCCTGTCGCTGTCGGGCCCGTAGCTTTCGGGTTAAACGGCCGGCGGTTCGGCTTTATCCTGGCTGATTAAACTGTGCAAAGTGGTCTGTGACAGTTGTTGCTCGGCAGCCTGTTGATAATCGTCAAACACGCGGTCAACCTGGGGATCCGGCGGTAAACGACCGAGATTGATTATCAAGTTCTCATCCGCCTCACGGATCGACCCGATGATGGCCTGCAGATCGATCTGCTTCGGTGGCCGTCCAGGCACGTACCGGGGCGGATCGTGTTCGGTACGAATCAGGAGCTGTGACTCCACCAGTCTGTCCATAATCGGCTGCAGACTTTGTTCAACGATATTCAGGCTTTTTGCCAGCTCCGGCAACGTCCACTCCAGTTGTTGCTGGTAATAGCGGCGGCCAATTGCGACCATGGTGGTCAGGGCCAGCTTCTCCTTGAGGCGGTTACTCAGTCGCAATTGAACGGATTCCCGCCAACGACGTTCCGGGTATTGGTAGTAAAAGGCGATACTGGCACCGACCAAAAGTATCAACCAACTGATATACAGCCAGATAATAAATAAAAACAGCGTGGCGAACGCGGAGTAAATGGCAATGGCGCTGGGAGAGGAAGAGACCAGTTCGGCGAAGCCCCAGCCGACCGTCTGCCACAGAAAACCTGCCACGCTGGCTCCGACCAGTGCCGAGCGGACTCGCACCCGGGTGTTGGGTACCAGAACATAGATAAAGGTAAAGGCGAGAATGACCAGCAGGTAGGGCAATAGCTGATTGAAGCTTTTTAACAACCAGCCGATAAATGCCGCTTGTTCGAGGTTGGTGTATAACGTGCTACTGCTAACGGTAGCGGTCAGGGTGATGGCGGCGAACATCAGTAATGGTCCGATCAGAATGACACTGAAGTAATCACTGAAACGTCGGGCCATGGAACGACTTTCACTCACCTGCCAGGTGTAGTTAAAGGAGCGTTCAACTTTCTGGGTTAGTGAAATGACAGTATATAGCAGCAGGACCAGCCCGACCGAGCCCAGCACGCCTGCCTTGACGTTCTCCACAAAGCCGATAATCTGGTCCGTTACTTCAGCGCCGCGCTCACCCAGCGGCGAGAGCATGTTCAGAAGAATGGGTTCGAGTTGATTATGAACGCCGAAGCCCTTGAGCACCGAAAAACTGACCGCCAGCAGCGGGACCAGGGCCAGCAAGGTTGTGTAGACCAGGCTCATGGCGCGCAGATTGAGTTCACCGGCGAGCAGATCCCGGACAATCAGATAGGTGATCCGCAGTGCGCCGATACCGCGTCGAGGCCAGGGGGAGAGGCTTTGCGGATCAATCTCCCAGAGCGTATTGAACAGATATTCCTGTACCTGATTGAGTAATTTCATTGAAGCCCGCTTGTAGCCTGATAACGGGCTCTGACCAGATAGCCGCTGTCCACGCCAAACCAGAAGACATCCCCGTCGGGGTGATAATACATGTGCCGGATCGAGCCACCGCTGGGTACAGTACTGGCACTGACCGGTTTTTCTTTGCGGGTGTCGAAACCGACTATCCGGTTGGGGTACTCACCGGTTAACGCGATCCAGATCCGCCCCTGCGCATCGAGTGCCGTACCGTAAGGCTGGCTTGCTTCCTCGCCCGGCATCAGCCACTCGTCAAATGCCTGTTGTTCGGGCTGATAGCGGCCGAGGTAGCCGCTGCGATAATCGGCAAACCAGATAGCGCCATCGCTGGTGATTTCAAGGCGCCGGGGGCGAACACTTTCACGGGGGATCGTGATCTCCTTCAGGGTAAAGTCATCCGGCTCGACCGTGGCCAGCTTGTTGGTTCCCAGCAGCACAATCCAGGGACGATTATGCTGATCGACCTTGATCCCATAAGGGCGGGCACGCGGGGTGTCGACCTTGATGTATCGTACCTTGCCGCTGCGGGTATTGAGATGGCCGATGATGTTACTGTGCTGCGCGGTAAACCAGATATTGCCCTGCTTGTTGAATACCAGTGTATGCGGATCATCAATCGCTTCAGGCATGGGAAAGCGGGTGATATCGCCGCTGTCGGGATCGAGTTTGCCGATCATGGCGTTACGGTTACCGGCATACCAGATAAAGCCGTCGCTATCGACGATCAGATTGTGGGGGTGGGTCCCGTCATGGATCTCGAAACGCTCGAAGCTTTCCGTTTCGGGATCAAAGCGTCCGATGTAATTGCCATCCTGACCGCAGAACCAGACCTGGCCGTTCGGGGCCACGTAGGGATCCCGAGGCCTTCCGCCCCAGGGGACTTCCCATTCACTGAGGCTCAGTTTATCCGGCAGGGCGGTATCCGCTGTCGCGGGCGGGCTGATCAGGAGCAGAAACGAGAGACAGGTTAATAGAATCGATCGCCGTGCGTGCATCGGGTACCCCATGAACTGGATGATCTAAGGCTAGTCTATTCGACAAGCTTTGTCATGAACGCATCTTCCCGGAGACTGCCCGGATCGGCACATTGCCTTCCGGGCAGTTTGAGTCGCTATTTATTCGCGCGATTCTCGATCAGATCGTCCACCACGGCTGGATCGGCCAGGGTGGACGTATCGCCCAGGTTATCCAGATCGTTTTCGGCAATCTTGCGCAGAATCCGGCGCATGATTTTGCCGGAGCGGGTCTTGGGCAGTCCCGGTGCCCACTGGATGATGTCGGGTTTGGCAATGGGGCCGATCTCCTGGCGTACCAGATCCAGCAGTTCGGCCTTCAGTTCATCGCTGGGTTCCACGCCCTTGACGGTAGTGACATAGGCATAGATCCCCTGGCCCTTGATGTCATGGGGATAGCCGACGACCGCGGCCTCGGCGACTTTCTCGTGCAAGACCAGCGCCGATTCCACTTCGGCGGTTCCCATGCGATGGCCGGAGATATTGAGTACATCGTCCATGCGCCCGGTGATCCAGTAATAGCCGTCGGCATCGCGCCGGGCGCCGTCACCGCTGAAGTAGTAACCGGGATAAGTCTTGAAATAGGTCTCCACGAAACGTTGATGATCGCCGTAGACCGTGCGCATCTGTCCGGGCCACGGTCGGGTGATCACCAGGGCCCCTGTAGCTTCGCCGTCGCCCTCGACCAGTTTGTTGGTCTCGGTATCGATGATGCCGGGTTTGACGCCGAAGAAGGGGCGGGTGGCGGAGCCGGGTTTGAGCGGGGTGGCTCCGGGCAGCGGGGTAATCATGTGCCCCCCGGTTTCCGTTTGCCACCAGGTATCGACGATCGGGCAGCGGCCATCGCCGACGACGTTGTAGTACCACTCCCAGGCTTCCGGGTTGATGGGTTCGCCCACGGTGCCCAGTAGGCGCAGGGAGTCACGAGAGGTCTTTTTGACCGGTTCGTCGCCTTCGCGCATCAGGGCGCGGATGGCGGTCGGAGCGGTATAAAACACGCTCACCTTGTGTTTGTCGATCACCTGCCAGAAGCGGGAGGCATCGGGATAGGTGGGCACGCCCTCGAAAGAGAGGGTGGTGGTGCCGTTGGCCAGCGGGCCGTATACAAGGTAACTGTGGCCGGTGACCCAGCCGACATCGGCCGAGCACCAGTAGATATCGCCTTCGTGCAGATCGAAGGTGTATTGGGTGGTGATGGCGGCATACAGCAGATAGCCGCCGGTGGTGTGCAACACCCCCTTGGGTTTGCCGGTGGAGCCGGAGGTA
Source organism: Thiohalophilus thiocyanatoxydans (assembly GCF_004366735.1). Lineage (GTDB taxonomy): Bacteria > Pseudomonadota > Gammaproteobacteria > UBA6429 > Thiohalophilaceae > Thiohalophilus > Thiohalophilus thiocyanatoxydans. Next base: position 222,783 of record NZ_SOQX01000002.1, read on the forward strand.
TAGAGAATGAACAGCGGATCCTCGGCATCCATCTCCTCGGGCGGGCAGTCGGCGGAGGCGTTGGCCACCGCTTCGTGGTACCAGATGTCCCGCTTCTCGTGCCACTGTGTCTTGCCGCCGGTACGCTGTACAGTCAGTACCGTGTGCACGTTGGGGCACGCTTCCAGCGCCTTGTCGGTATTCGCCTTGAGCGGCACATGCTTGCCGCCGCGCACGCCTTCGTCGGCCGTAATCACCACCCGGCAGTCCGAGTCCAGAATCCGATCCTTGAGCGATTCGGGGGAGAAGCCGCCGAACACGACAGAGTGGACTGCACCGATACGGGCACAGGCCAGCATCGCATAGCAGGCCTCGGGAATCATGGGCATGTAGATACAAACCCGATCGCCTTTGTTGATACCGCGCTCTTTCAGTACGTTGGCGAGTTTTGAGACCTGTTCGTGCAGTTCCCGATAGGTGATGTGTTTGGCATCATTCGGATCGTCGCCTTCCCAGATGATTGCGGTCTGATCACCACGTTGCTCAAGATGCCGATCGATACAGTTGTAGGCGACGTTCAGTTTGCCGCCTTCAAACCATTTGATATACAGGTTGTCGGCGTCATAACTCCAGTCCAGTACCCTGTCCCAGGGTTTGTACCAGCTGAGAAACTTTTCCGCCTGTTCCGCCCAAAAGCCTTCCGGATCGTCAATGGAACGTTGATACATGGCCTGGTAATCGGCCTCGCTGATGTTGGCCCGAGCGGCGAAATCAGCGGGAATGTCATATATCTTCTCTTGGGACATGGCGTGACTCCTGATAATTGTTATTCGAACTAAAGTCGGTTGTCTTATATTCCCGGGGGTGGCTGGTAGGTATTGTCTTTCGACCGCCTGGTGCTGGTTCCGTCCACCGGGCAGTGGCCGCTGGCGCAGCCCAGATGGCGCTGAATGAAAAAGAAGCCAATCAACAATACCGGGAAAGCCGCCACGCCCAGCCAGCGGGCGCCGCCGGTGAAATTGTGCGGCTCCAGCAGCCAGATGACGAAATTCTCGCCAGCCATATAGAACACGATGGCGTACAGCACCCAGCCGATACGACGGCTCAGGGGATGGTGTAACAGGGTCTCGGCAAGTGACGTTGTCATGCACTCTTTTTAACAGGACTGATGCGGCGCTTCAAGCATTTCGGTTCCGCACCGGGCCGATCACTCGTCGTTAACCTGCTGATTGATAAGCGATTTTACCGGCGATTTGGGATCGACCAGGCGCCCGGCCAGCACCTCGAAAATGCCGGCGGCGGTACGCGCGTCGCCCCGGGCCGTATGCCGTTGCCGGACCTCGATATGGCAGGCCCGCGCCACCTGTTCCAGTTCGTAGTGGCCCAGGCGCCCGCTCCAGGCCTGGAACATCAGCATGGTATCCAGGGTGGGGTGGCGGAGCTTGCACCCCAGCCATGCGTGCAGCGTGCGGTTGAGAAAGCGCAGGTCGAATTGCAAATGATGTCCCACCAGCACACTGTCCTGCAGGAACTCGATAATCTCGGGCAGGGCCTGCCGGAGAGTGGGGGCATTTTTGACATCCGTGTCACTGATACCGTGAATCCGCTGCGATTCATCCGGAATCGGACGTTGCGGATTGATCAGCTGATAATACTCCCGGCCGGTGGGCCGCAAGCCGTCATATTCGAGCAGGGCGATGGAGACAATTTCATCCCCGGCATAGGCATGAAAGCCGGTGGTTTCCGTATCCATCACTATAAACCGGCACTGGTTGACGGGGGTATTCAGCAGCGAACGGCGGGTGGTGAGACGACAGGCGTCCCACAGTCGACGCAAACGGGGATCGGCCGGCGGGCCACGCTGGTCGAAGAGTTTGCGATACAGGCTCTGCAGTAGCGAGGGCGTGGCCATGTCTAGAACGCGGCACGCCCGAACTGACCCTGCAGGCGGTCCTGCAGGCGTTTGATGGCGCGCATGGACATGCGCAGCATGGAGCGCACCTGGTCGGTGAGTTGCTCGGGGTAAATGCGTTTATCCAGCGGCTGCTGCGTTCGTTTCTGCCGGATCTGGTTTTGCAGAATCATGTCCAGCAGCTCCTCGTAAGCGAAGCTGACGGCATCCACCAGATCGGCACTGAGCACGCCGCGGTGTACCAGCGCCTTGAGCCGATCGAGGGTATTGCATTGCGTGATCCCGTTGGCCAGGGCATAGACCCGGGCGGCATCGGCGATGATCCGCAGGCCGTTGCGTTTGATATCGATACTGCCCCTGTCCTGCTCCGTGTCCGAGGTTACCAGGCGGTTGAACAGTCCGATGGCGGGCTTGCCTTCGGCATCGTGTTCGACCATGTAATCCAGCAATCGGGTATTGTCCTGTAGCGCATTTAACAGATGACTGCGCAGGGTATAGGTGAGGCTGTCATCGCCGTACAGGGTGTCAAAATCAAATACGATATTGGACCAGACGGCGCCCTTGAGATTGGGTTTGTTAACCAGATGGGTGAATTGCTGTTGCCACTGGGAAAGCGTTTTGCGAAACATCGGGTTGCGCGCCATGATATCGCCGGGACAGAGAATGTAGCCGGCCTGATCCAGGTTGGGATTGAGCTTTTCGGCGAAGTGTTCAAACCATTTGAGCGTCGCGGCATCGGGTGTCCCATCCCGATCGTCGATGATCAGGCCATTGTCCTGATCCGGATTGAGCAGCATCTCCTGCCGGCCGCCGGAACCCATAATCAGCAGGGCATACCGACACGGCGGTGGACCGTGTTCGCTCGCCATCTCGTCCAGGGTCAGTTCCACGACCCGCCGTTGCAGGCGTAGATGGGCATGACTTAACAGGCGCACGGCCTGGCTGGCGTAACGGTTGGTCTGCTGACACTGGCTGGCGTATTGATACAGATTGTCATAGTGCTGGCGGCATTCATCCAGTGTCCGGGATTGATCAATGCGCTCGAGCAGACTGTTGTCTGCGTTGATCAGCGAACGCAGCAGATCGGTCTGGGAGACCAGACCGACCGGGCGCGTCTCTTCGGTCACGATCAAATACTTGGTGTTGTAACTCGAGAGCAGATCATGGGCCTGCCAGACAGGTGCCGTGGCGGCAATGGTGCGCGGGGTATCGCAGGCGGCCTTGTCCAGCGGGTGCCCGGGACCGGCGCCTTTCAGCGCGAGGGCCTCGGCCAGGCCGGCATAGGTCAGTACACCGAACAGCTCGTCATTGTTGTCCAGCACGCCCAGACTGCCGATTTTGCGCTCCTGCATGACGAGAAAGGCTTCGCGCAGGCTCAGGCCGGTGTGACAGGTCGACAGCGGAGATTTCATGATGGTTCGCACCGGTTGGGCGAGCGGCCCCTGTTCGACCTGAGTACGCCAGGAACGCGTCCGAATGCGCTCGGCAATAGTCCGGCTGATCAGATCGGCAATGGCCGGGTGGCTGCTTTCCAGTTGCTTCAGAGCCGCATCCGGAATCTCCAGCAATTCCACCGGGGTGAGAGCGGTGGCGGTGGAGTGATAGGGGCTTTTGTCGAGGTAGTTGGAAAGACCGAGCAATTCGCCGGGGGCGGCTTCAAATTGCAGGCCATCCTGACGACGAATTTCGATCTGCCCCTCGATCAGCAAATAGAGTCTGCCCGGATAGTTATCGCCTTCCCGGAACAGGGTTGTGTCACCCTCGAGCCGGTACCGGTTGCCAATGGCTTGCAGGGCGGCCCGGTCCGCGTCGGGCAAATCGCGCAGCAATGGCAATGTACTCAGTTGTGTTTTTGCCGGATCGCCCATGCAGTCCATCACCGATCATTTTAACCGAATATACTATACTCACGGGACATGACCAAACCTGCGCCACAGGTACCCGCATGTTTCTTTTCCCCGACAAACCGCTTCCACCGGATCGGCAGGTGCTGCTGGACGCCGTCGGGATGCTGGATATCAGTGAATTCAGGCTGTTTGAACTGGCCTATTATGCCTGGTATGGCGAACATGCCCGCCCCGAAAAGCTGGACGAGGACTTTGCCCGTTATATGTTCCGCGAGGAAGTACCATTCTGGGTTCGGCATTACGCACGGGATGTGTTAAAAAAGGCGCAGCAGCAAACACCTGATGAGACCACGACGGAGACGATGTTGTCGCCGACCGCTCGATCCGGCTTGCGCCGCGGCCTGCGTCTGTTTTCAGGCCTGGTTTTGCTGCTGTTGTTTCTCATCGTCCTCGCCAGTCACTCCCCTGAATGGATGCTGTTCGGCGCGCAGTGCTACTTCCCGCCCTGTTATTAAGGCCTGTGCCTGTCGTGTGTGACAGGTGTTGATATCCCCGGTGAGAGACTGAATGCGGCGAAAAAAACTTTCCCGTGACTGAGTTGTTCGGCGTGTTCGGTGGTCCTGCTTCTGGTCGGAGCCCGAAAGAAAGGGCAGGGCGAGACGGCTGAGCTCACAGCACCACTGGACAGCAAACGCTATCATCACGGGCGGGAACGGTGTATTGTTGTATCTGCAGACTGATAATAATAAGTGTTCGGAGAAGTGTTTATGCTTGACTGGTTCTTTGTCCTGATTACCGGATTGATTGCCTATCACGGCCTGACTTACCGGGATGAAAGCGGGGAGACGGAGATCGGCCATCTGCTGTTCGGCTCCATCGCCCTGCTGTTCTGCATCCGGGTATTACTGGTCGATATTATCGGCGTTGTCTGAGCCTTACATCTTGTAACTGCGCTGCTGTTCATCCTTTTCGGGATCACGCAACTTGCGCTCTTCTTCCGGTAGTGCCAGCTGTTCTTTCAGATAGCGGACCCGATCATCGATGGTCGGTGGTTTCTCCGGCTGCAGCCTTAAAAAACGGGTGATCCAGTTTGGCCCTTCCGCCAGTTCCGGCATCAGTTCAAGGGCCTTTTCATAATCCTTGATCGCCTCTTCGAAGCGTCCCATCCGGTCATTGAGAATGCCGCGGTTGGCGTAGGTCGGGGCAAACTCGGGATCGCCTTCAATTGCCTGATTGAACAGCGAAAGTGCTCTATCGTAGCGTTCGATCTGCATCAGACTGCGCGCCTTGCCGCGCAGGGCCGGCAGCAACTCGCTGTTTTCCTCCAGGGCCTGATCATACACTTTAATGGCTTCCTCAAAGCGACCATCCTCGAAGTGGCGGTTGGCCGCCTCGTAGGCTTTCTGGCCGGGAACATGTTCCCGTGCCAGACCTTCATAGACCATCCAGCCCAGCCAGAGCAGTCCCAGGCCGATGGCGAGTGCCTTGAGTGTTCGATAGACCGGATCATCCATTGGCAGGCAGCCCCGTGATTTGCAGATTAAACAGGAAAGAAAATATCAGGCAGAGAAAAATGCTGAGAAAGCGGGCGCGATTGAGCTGCCCGTCGATCTCCGCCTGGGTTAATTCGGTTTTGGTCTTGCGTTGCAGGCGTCGTACGCTGAACACCCAGATCAGTTTGCTGACGGGGATAAACAGCAGCCCGGCAAGTACCAGTACTGAAATAATAAAATAAAGCATACGGTATCGTATTATAAAAATCGGGAAGGGGAAAGAAAAGGGAGGGCTAGAAAGCCCTCCCTTTATCCTTTACCTGTTATGAAGTTTACGGTTTATCCACATCCAGGTGAACATCGCCGATGTCTTCATGCAGGACTTCGACTTCCCGTTCGGGGACCGTCGACATTTCCATCTTGTAGGCCAGGAACCACATCATGAACACACCCAGTGCCCACCACAGCAGTTGCCAGGTCCAGATAGAGGGCATGCCAAACAGCCAGGTGCTGGGGTCATTCGGGTTGCCGAAGAGGGTGTTGCCGATGACCGCACCCGGACCGATACCGAAGAAGAACCACACCAGGGTGATGATCCAGGCGGTCGGGACCAGTTTCTTCTTCGCGGCCGGTACACTGGCATGGCTTCGCAAGAAGCTGTGGTAGGTCATCTTGTGGTCATGGTCCGCCTTGTTCTGGGTGAAGAAGGAGACGATGACGGCAATGCCCAGGTTGAAGATGATTCCCCAGCCGGCGGAGTGGATGGTCCACGGCCAGCGGCCCCAGGGCATCAGATCCGCGCCGATTTTCTCGGTCAGGGTCACGGCGATGAGACCGGCAATCAGGCCCAGCACGATACCCTGGCGGGTCAGCCACGGGAAGTAGCAAACCGCCATCAGCGCCGGCCACATCTGGAAGCCGTAGGCCACCGCCAGGCCGCCCAGTAACACCAGGGCGTCGGTCGCGGTGGTGGCGACCATCAGTGCGGCAAACACGATGATGGCGACGCCGATCCGGCCCCACAGTTTCTGCTGGACGTGAGTGGCCCGGGGCAGCACATAACGCTTGAGCAGATCCCGGGTCAGCATGCCGCCGGCGGTGGACATATAGGCCGCGCCGGTGGACTGCATGGCCGCCAGGGCACAGACCGCCAGCAGACCGGCAAACCAGGGCGTCGCTTCACCCAGCAGGTAAATATACTGGGGTACCAGCATGCCCTGTTTGCCTTCCGATTCCATCAGGTCCACGCCGTGCAGGCCTTCGGCCATGGCGTTATTGACCAGCTCCGGATGGGCCGCCAGGAAGGCCGTGTCGGCCCCCAGGAAGTGGCCCCCCAGCCCCTGAATGGCGGTGAAGACCATCAGGATGATCCCGATCCCGAAGGCCGAGGCCCACACCTGTTGCGGGGCGAACGGTTTCGGATTGTGGTTGGAGAAGGCCCACATGGAGAACGCCGGCGAGGACTGGATCCCCATCAGGGCGAACATGTAGGTCAGCACCATAATCGCGGTCCAGGCGCCGCCGACCGGATTTTCCACTCCGAGTCCGGAGACAAACTGGATCACGCCGGGAATCGCAATGTAGTGACTGTAGCCGGCCGGTGTCCGGTTCTCGTCGAACTGCGACAGGGCCGCGATACCATCGTTGAGCCGATCCCAGCCGCCGACATAATTGAGCGCAATAATACCAATGGCGACGATCCCCACTGCCAGCATGATGGCCTGCAGGGTATCCACATAGGCTACCGCGCGCAGCCCGCCGGAGGCGACGTAAATCAGTACCACCGCGGACAACAGCCACATGCCGACCTCAACCCCGAGCATGCCGTCAGTCAGCACGTTGAACAGGAAGCCGGACGCACGCAGCTGCAGCCCCAGGTAGGGGACCGAGAAGATCAGTGCGACCAGGACGACAAGCAGCCGGATTGAATCGGTCTTGAAATAGTTGGCGAACATCTCACCCGGCGTAACGAAGCCAAAGCGCTTGCCCAGGATCCATTGCCGCTTGAGGAACAGCACACCGGTGAAGGGAATGGTGATGGCATAGAACGAAGCATAGGCATACTGGAACCCGTCGCGATACAACAGTCCGGGGTGGCCCATGAATGTCCAGCCGGAGAAGGATGTTGCCGTTGCAGCCAGTACAAAAACCCACAACGAAATACTTCGTCCTGCGATGAAGTAGTCCGACGCGGTTTTGGCGGTCATTGCACCTCTGATACCCCAGAAAATGCAGTAACCCCAGTACAGTGCAACGAATATGAATAGCCAAATAGTTTTCGCCTCCATATTACGTTACCCCCTTGAGTGTTAGGTATAGTGGATTGTTGTTGTTGAAGGACCGTTGCAGTCCAGAATTTTGCGCTTTAACTATGCACTTCCCTGGGGCAAAAGTAAAAGCCATATTGCATGATTCAACATTAGCAGTTATTTCGCAATCCCCAAGTGCAATTCGCAGAATGGATGGTAATTTATAAAATTATAAAATTCTGATTTATTGTATGTGGCGTTGAACGGGTCGGGGCATCGCTGTGTACGGCACTGTCGCGGAAGCCGGCTTGACGTCCTGAAGTTTCGCGGAACAAGTATTGAATAACGATTCAGGCAGCGTGATGCCGGCGGGCCTTCCGCGCGCGTCAGCCAGAGAAGCGGAAGGGGTTGAGTGGTGTACGACGCCATATGGATGACGTCGCTCGACAATCTCGGGAACACGTTGTCGATGAGTTTCGTCGCAAGGTCACTGTCGAACCGACAGGGCGGTCTTCGCGGGCGTGTGTCCGGGGAAGGCCCGGAACCGATCTGATGAAAGAAGGTTCAGGTGATCGGGGTTCGTGACACCGGTTCAGGGCCAGGGCCTGCTCTATCAGTCCGGTAGCCGGATTGCCGGTTCAGCTGGCCGGGTTCTGACGGGGTTTGAACAGGGTTTGCCACCAGCGGCGCCGATTACCCGGCGGTGGCATGGCGGCCTTGAGATCAACCGGTTTGCTCAGCGACAGCACCCAGCCGGGCAGAGGCGGATTGGTACTGAAGCCGCAGGAAACGCCGAGGTTGTTGGGATCGTAGATTTTAATGAAGCTCGGATCGTCCCGCTTGTCGGCATAGACGATACCGCAGTAATCCTCGTCATGTTCGGTGCGTAACAATTTGTCGATTTCCGTGATGAAAGTATCGAGCTCGCGGGCATTGGCGGGTTGCTCCGGCGGGGGTTCGCCGACGGCATAGATATACCAGGCCTTCTCCTGCTCACGCAGTGTTTGCCAGAGCTGCTCCAGTTGCGGCCAGCGCAGCATGCTGGTGAAGCTGCCACGAAATTCTTCCAGGTAAGTGGGGGACTGTTGAGACATCATCTTGAACTTAGCGGCAGATTGAACACGGAGTTTAACATCTTGAATTTTTTTTATGCCAACTGTTGATAACGGGGCAGGGTGGAACAACGGTCTTTAGTTCCGCTTACCGGTCCCGGGAAGCGATTCACTCATACCAGCGCGTAAACTCATCGACCTCGAGACGTTCCAGCCGGTACTGATTGATCGGATGATCCGGATCGGCGTAGCCCAGGGCCATGCCGCAGACGACCTGTAAACCGGCCGGGAGATCGAGCTGCTGGCGGACGATGTCCGGGTATTCGGCCAGCGAGGCCTGGGGACAGGTGTCCAGGCCCAAACCTTTGGCGGCGATCATCACGTTCTGGATGAACATTCCCATATCCAGCCAGGATCCCTTTTCCAGCCGGGCATCGATCAGAAACAGCAGGCCGACGGGGGCATCGAAAAAACGGTAGTTGCGATACCAGGCGGCTTTCTGTTTGTCGTGATCCTCGCGGCCAATTTCCAGTGCCTGATACAGCGCCAGCCCGCAGGCTTTACGCCGTTCCTTGTAAGGCGAGACCCATTCGCGCGGGTAATACTGGTAATCGGGGGTCGCTTCCTGACCACGTTCGCGAGCATCGATGATAGCCCGGCCCAGGCGCTGTTTGGTTTTACCCTGTAACACGCAGACCTGCCAGGGCTGGGTATTGACGCCGGAAGGTGCCCAGCGCGCCGTTTCCAGAATCGCCTCGAGCGTTTCGCGTGCCACCGGTTTATCAACAAAGGCACGGGTCGAGCGCCTTTGGTGAATGGCTTCATAAACGGTCACAGACATGTCACAGATACCAGATTCGAGTAAAAATGATTATCGGTAAATTAACGCAGAGGACGCGGAGGCGCAAAGGCGCGGAGAAGATAAAATTTTCTGTTCGTCGCGAGTATTGAAATTGTGTACTCCAGGATTTCGCACTCCTGCGCTGACACACAAGAAACAGATTTTAAATCTCTGCGTCTCTGCGCCTCCGCGAACTCCGCGTGTGTGATCAACACGGTGGAAAGAGAGGCAAAAAAGGGGCCGGCGGCCCCCCTTTGCTGGTTATGCGCGGGTCCGTTCGCGGATTTCGTCCAGGCTCTTGCAGTCGATGCAGAGTGTGGCGGTGGGGCGGGCTTCGAGGCGGCGCACGCCGATTTCGATACCGCACTCTTCACAGTAACCGTATTCACCGTTTTCCAGGTTGACCAGCGACTCGTCGATTTTCTTGATCAGCTTGCGTTCACGGTCCCGGGTGCGCAGTTCCATGGTGAAATCCGATTCCTGGCTGGCGCGATCGTTGGGATCCGGGAAGTTGGCGGCCTCGTCCTGCATGTGATGGACGGTGCGATCCACCTCTTCCATCAGCTCGCGCTTCCAGTTTTGCAAGATTTCACGGAAGTGCTGCGACATCGGCTCGTTCATGTACTCCTCGCCCTTCTTCATTTGATAGGGCGTGATTTCACCGGCGTGTTCAGTGACCGATTTGCGCGCAGCCTTCTTTTTCGCGGTTTTCTTCGCGGTTTTCTTCGCAGTCTTTTTGGCAGTGGGCTTTTTCTTGGCTACCGCCTTTTTACTGGTCGTTGACTTCTTCGCCGCGGTCTTCTTTTTGGCCGCGGGTTTCTTTTTCGCCGTGGATTTTTTCGCGGCGGGCTTTTTCTTGGTGGTCTTCTTCTTCGCCGTCGCTTTCTTGGCGGTTTTCTTCTTCGCGGTCTTTTTCTTTGCGGCCATGTGCAATTGTCTCCCTGGCGACACTCTTGCGTAAAAATAACGCGCTTTTCTACCAGAATCCGTCCGGGGGTGCAATAAAAGCGGCGTCCCCTGGCGCTGTTTTTTTTGAGGGGGCGCTCAGGGGGTATTTAACCGCATGAAATTCATGGAAATATGCCGGTCCTGACAGGTGGCAAACGCGCCGCTTTCAGGTAAGCTGGCGCGCTTTTGAGGCAGCGCAAAGAGTGAAAAACGATGGCGGAACTGGCAGCACTGTTATTTGATGTGGACGGCACCCTGTCGAACACCGAGCGGGACGGCCACCGGGTGGCCTTCAACCGGGCCTTCGCCGAGGCCGGGCTCGACTGGGAATGGGATGTGGCCACCTACGGGGCGCTTTTGAGCATCACCGGCGGCAAGGAGCGGATGCGCCATTATCTTGAGCAGTATCAGCCGGCGGCAACGTTGCCCGGCGATCCCACCGAGTGGATTGCCGAGCTGCACCAGGCCAAGACCCGGCACTACGAGACCTTGCTGGGCGAGGGCGGCATTCCGCTGCGCCCGGGGGTCGAGCGGTTATTGCGCGAGGCGCGCGAGGCCGGTTACCGGCTGGCCATCGCCACCACCACCACCCCGGCCAATGTGACGGCCCTGCTGGAGAACGCCGTGGGGCCCGATGCGCTGCAGTGGTTCGAGGTGATCGCCGCCGGCGACGTGGTGCCGGCAAAAAAACCGGCGCCCGATATTTATGAGTACGCCATGGCGAAAATGGGGCTCGAGCCCGCCCGGTGCATCGCCTTCGAGGACTCGCACAACGGTATCCTGGCGAGCAAGGGCGCCGGGCTCAAGACGATCATTACGGTCAACGACTATACCCGGGACCACGACTTCGACAATGCGGAGCTGGTGCTGGACAGTTTCGGCGAGCCGCAGCAGCCGTTTCGGGTGCTGTCCGGATCGTCGTCGGTCATCGATGGGGCCCGGTATCTGGATATGGCGCTGGTCAAACGGGTGCATGCCGGCTAACGCGGTAATGCGATAACCACCGGACTCCCCGGGTTCAGGTGTTGTGTCGCGACCGGTTCGCTACCGGTTCAGTGTCTCCGGTCTCTTCGGTGGTGGCTTTTTCACCGCCGGTAGCCTTCGATAGCGCGCACAGGGTTTCTCTGTCCCGGTGACAGGGTTACAGTTCAGGTATGTCTGAGACGCCATCCCGTCGAATCGATCGTATCCAGCCTTTTCGGGTGATGGCTCTGCTGGCCGAGGCCCGCGAGCTGGAGCAACAGGGCCGGGATATCGTGCACATGGAGATCGGCGAGCCCGACTTTCCCACCCCGCCGCCGGTGGTCGAGGCGGCTACCCGGGCGATCGCCGACGGTAAGGTGCATTATACGCCAGCGGTGGGGCTGTCGGCCCTGCGCGAGGCGATCGCCGGGTTTTATCAGGACCGCTATGGCGTGTCGGTGCCGGCACAGCGGATCGTGGTCACACCGGGGGCATCCGGGGCGCTGCTGCTGGCCCTCGGGGTGTTGCTGGAACCGGGGCAGGGCGTGATGCTGGCCGATCCCGGTTATCCCTGCAACCGCAACTTTGCCCATTTTCTCGATGCCCGCGTGCAGCCGGTGCCGGTGCAGGCCGACACCGGCTATCAGCTGAGCCTGGCACTGGTACAACAGCACTGGCAGGCCGACACCCGGGTGGTGATGCTCGCCTCGCCGGCCAACCCCACCGGGACCCTGATTCCGTCCGCCGAGCTTGAGGCAATCATCGACTGGGTCGAGCGCCAGGGGGGCACGGTCATCGTCGATGAGATCTATCACGGTCTGATCTATGGCGAGAGCCCGCCGACCGCGCTGGGTTGCAGTGAGCGGGTGATTGTGATCAACAGCTTCTCCAAATATTTTGGCATGACCGGGTGGCGCATCGGCTGGCTGGTAGCCCCGGGCGAACTGATTCCGGGAATCGACAAACTGGCGCAGAATCTGTTTCTCTCCGCCTCGACCCCGGCCCAGCATGCGGCGCTGGCGGCGTTCGAGCCGCAGACGCTCGATATTCTCGAGCAGCGACGCGAGGCGTTCGAACAGCGCCGTGATTTTCTACTGCCTGCACTGCGCGAGATCGGTTTCGATATCAAGGTCGAGCCGCAGGGCGCGTTTTATCTGTATGCCGATTGCCGCCGGTTTACCGACGACAGCTTCGCCTTCGCACAAGCTCTGTTGCAGGAGATCGGCGTGGCGATCACGCCGGGCAACGATTTTGGCGATAACCAGCCGCAACGGCATGTCCGTTTTGCCTACACGACCTCGCTGGCGCGACTGCAAGAGGGTGTGCGCCGCTTGCAACAACGGCTGGCTCCCGATGGCTGAATCGCCCCGGACAGATCCCGTGCAACCTCTGGGCAGTCAGCGCGCGACGCGGATTTACCGGCGCACGGTGATCGTTTTGCAGTTGATCATGGCCGTGGAACTGGTGCTGACCCTGTATAACGGTTTGTGGATCAATGCGTTTCTGGTGGCGGCGATTATCGGCATCACCCTGTCGCCGGCGATGCTCGGGCGTCATTTCCGTGTCACGGTACCGGCGGAATTCCAGTTGCTGGCGGTCCTGTTTGTGTTCGCTTCCCTGTTTCTGGGGGAGATACGCCGTTATTACGATCGCCTCTGGTGGTGGGATATTGCCCTGCACACCAGTTCGGGACTGTTGCTGGGACTGCTCGGCTTTTTGTTGATCTATGTGCTGAACCAGAACCGACGCATCGATCTGCATCTGCGTCCGGGGTTTATGGCACTGTTTGCCTTTCTGTTCGCCGTGACCGTCGGGGCCCTCTGGGAAATTTTTGAATTTTCCATGGATCACTTTGTCGGCACCAATATGCAAAAGCCGATGCTTGGTGATGATACGGGGCTGACCGACACCATGTGGGATTTGATCGTGGATACCCTCGGGGCGTTGTTGATTAGTGTGTTCGGCTGGTGGTATATGAAGCGGGGGGAACGCTCCTTTATTGTCGACTGGATCGGCAAATTCACCGAACGTAATCCGCGGCTGTTCCGGCAAAACTGACCTGCCGAAAGTCAGGCGCGAAGCAGCCGGCGAGTCTCACCCCGATCCGGTAACCGGGAAGGCAGGTCTGTATGGGAGAGGTCGATGCGCCAATCGGCGGTTTATGAACAACCCCGCGCCCGGGTGATGACCCGGGTCAAACGCGTGCTGCTGTTTGCCCTGCTGTGGTGGCTGCTCACCGAGGGCAGGGCGGAGGCCTGGGGCATGGGGGCGGTACTGGTGGTGGCGGCGGCGTTGCTCAGCGTGTCACTGGCGCCCCCGGTGGCCTGGTCCTTGCCGGGCGCGTTGCGTTTTGTTCCCTATTTTATCTGGCGCTCCCTGGTCGGCGGCGTCGATGTCGCACGGCGTGCCCTGTCGCCCGCCCGGCCGTTGCAACCCGCTGTCATTGAATACCCCCTGCGTTTGGCGTTGCCCCGATCCCGGTTGTTCATGGCCGGGGTGATCAGTCTGCTGCCGGGGACCCTGTGCACGGAGATCGTGGACGACAAGCTGTGGGTGCATCTGCTGGATCGACGCGGCGATTTTCAACGCGATCTGGGGATTCTGGAACAGAAAGTGGCGGGGTTGTTCCGTGATGAAAACCGACCTGAAGAGGGTTAGCCGATGACCCTGGTCTATCTTGGCGGCGCGCTGTTTTTGCTACTGACACTGGTGGCGGGGCTGTGGCGGGTATTGCGCGGGCCGACTGCCGCGGATCGCATGCTGGCGGCGCAACTGTTCGGCACCACGGCGGTGGCCTGTCTGTTGCTGCTGGCCGAGGCGGACCGTGCGCCGGCGTTGCGCGATGTGGCCCTGGTCTTTGCGCTGCTGGCGGTGGTGGCGGTGGTCACCTTTGTGCGCCGTAACTGGCGCGCCGCCGGGGAGGATCTTGATGCTGATTGACGGGCTGAGCCTGCTCTTGCTGATCGCCGGGATGATCTTTTTTCTGGCCGGGACACTCGGTGTGTTGCGCTTTCCCGATGTGTATACCCGATTGCACGCCCTGACCAAGGCCGACAATGTCGGCCTTGGGTTGATCGTGGCGGCCCTCGCGCTGCAAGCCCCCGCCTGGGCGGTGGTCGGCAAACTGATACTGGTCTGGCTGCTGGTGCTGGTAGCCTCCACGCTGTCCTGTCATCTGGTCGCGCGCACCGCCCAACGCCGGGGAGTGACGCCGTGGCAATAGCAACCCTGCTGGGCTGGGCGCTGGACGGGCTGCTGATGCTGGTGCTGCTGTGGCTGGCCTGGCGAGTGCTGGCCTGCAAGGGGTTGTTCAGGGCGGTGGTGCTGTTCATCGCCTTCGGGCTGGTACTGTCGCTGGTCTGGGTGCGGCTGGATGCGCCGGATGTGGCCCTGGCGGAGGCGGCGATCGGGGCGGGCCTGACCGGCGCGTTACTGCTCTCGACCCTGGCGCGGCTCGACGCCCTCGATGCGAAACAGGACGAGGATGCGTCGTCATGACACCGCGCGGTGCAGCACCGTGGTTGCGGTTCAGTGTCGCACTGTTGCTGGTGGGGATGTTCGCGGCCCTGGCCTGGGTGCTGCTCGGCCTGCCGCCCCGCAGCGCCGGGCTGCAGCCGCAGGTGGCGGCGCAAATGGCGGTCAGCGGTGTGGACCATCCGGTTACCGCCGTGCTGTTGAATTTCCGCGGTTATGACACCTTGCTGGAAATGGCGGTGCTGCTGCTGGCCTGCCTGGGTGTCTGGTCACTCTCCCCGGCCGTGCCCCCCACCGACGAGACGCCGGGCGCCATGCTGGCGGCGTTGCCGCGACAGCTGGTGCCGCTGATGGTATTGATGGCCGGTTATCTGTTGTGGCGCGGGGCGACCGGCCCCGGCGGCGCCTTTCAGGCCGGGGCGGTGCTGGGCGCCGCCGGGGTGTTGCTGTTGCTGACTGGCTGGCGCCTGCCGGTGCGCTGGCAGGGATGGCGCCTGCGCCTGCTGCTGATCGCCGGGGTGGGGATGTTCGTGCTGGTGGCGCTGGCGGTGGTACCCGCCAGCGGCGTGCTGCTTGGCTACCCGCTGCCGGTCGCGGGCACGCTGATCCTGTTGATCGAGGCGCTGGCCGGCCTGAGCATCGGGGTCACCCTAATGGCGCTGTTTCTCGGCGGTGAACCTGGAGCGTCCCGATGAGCGTCGCCGTGCTCTATGCGGTGACCGGCCTCGGGCTGTTCAGCCTGGGACTCTACGCCCTGATCGTGCGGGCCCATCTGCTGCGCAAAATTCTGGCGCTGAATATCATGGGCAGCGGGGTATTTCTGGTGCTGACCGCACTGGCCCGCCGGGCGCCGGACGGGCCGCCCGACCCGGTGCCCCACGCCATGGTGATCACCGGTATCGTGGTGGCGGTGGCGGCGACCGCGCTGGCGCTGGTGTTGCTGCGTCGGGTTGTCGAAACCACCGGGCAGCCCCGTCTGCCGGATCCCGACAGCGAGTAACCGCGCATGGCTGCCGAGCATGTCAGTCTGTTGCCTGTGCTGCTGATTTTTTTGCCGCTCATCGGCGCGCTGCTGAGCTTTGTTTTTCGTCGCCGGGCCGCCGGGCTCGGGATTGCCACCGCCGTCGCCGTGTTTGTTATTGCCATCGCGCTGGCATTCAGTTTGACCCGGCCGCAACGCTATCCCGTCGGCGGCTGGGGTGCGCCGCTGGGGATCGATCTGGTAGTGGACGGGCTGAGCCTGATCATGCTGCTGATGAGCGCCACGGTCGGGTTGGGGGTGAGCCTGTACGCCGGTGGCTATTTTCACGCCAGGCCGCAACTCGCCCGCGCATTCTGGCCGTTGTGGCTGGGCTTGTGGACCGCGCTCAACGGGCTGTTTCTCGCCGCGGACATTTTCAATCTGTATGTCACCCTGGAGCTGCTCGGCCTGTCGGCGGTGGCGCTGGCGGCGCTGGGCGGCAGTGCCGCGGCCCTGGGCGGGGCGATGCGCTATCTGCTGGTCAGCCTGCTGGGATCGCTGCTCTATCTGCTGGGGGTGGCGTTGCTGTATCACGCCTTTGGCAGTGTCGATATCGCCTTGCTTGGCGAACGGGCGAGCGCGCAGCCGGTTACGCTGGCCGCGCTGGTGCTCATGACCGTTGGCCTGATACTCAAGACGGCGCTGTTTCCGTTTCATTTCTGGTTGCCACCGGCGCACGCCAGCGCCAGCTCGCCGGTCAGCGCCCTGTTGTCGGCGCTGGTGGTCAAGGCGTCTTTTTATATATTGCTGCGTCTCTGGCTGGAAATTTTCGAACCCCTGAATCCGGGCCGGGGCGTGACGGAACTGCTGGGGCTGCTGGGGGCCCTGGCGGTGTTGTGGGGTTCGCTGCAGGCGCTGCGTCAGACCCGGCTCAAATTACTGATCGCCTATTCGACGGTGGCGCAACTGGGCTATCTGTTTCTTGGTTTTCCACTGGCGGCGGCGGTCGGCCCCGCGGCGTGGCAGGCGGTGATCTATCTGGCGCTCTCCCATGCCCTGGCCAAGGCGGCCCTGTTCATGGCGGCCGGCAATATTGTGCTGTTCGGCGGCCATGATCGCATCGCCGATCTGGATCGGGTGGTGCAGCGCCTGCCGCTGAGTCTGGCGGCGTTTGCGATTGCCGGGATCAGCCTCATGGGACTGCCGCCCAGCGGCGGCTTTATCGGCAAGTGGCTGTTGCTGGAGGCGGCCATTGAAGCCGGCCAGTGGTGGTGGGTGGTGATCATTTTAATCGGCGGCATGCTGGCGGCGGCCTATCTGTTCAAGGTGATCGGCTTTGCCTTTACCCGCGCGCCGGTGTCGCACGAGGCCAACGCGGTGCCGCCGGTGATGGAGTGGACCGCACTGGTACTGGCCGTGGGGACGGTGTTGCTGGGGCTGTGGGTCAGCCCGCTACTGGCCTGGCTGGCAACGGGGAATCCGTTCGGGGTGGGGCCATGAATCACTGGTATGACTGGGTGCCGCTGATGTTGCTGGGCAGTTCGCTGCTGCCCGGACTGGTGATCTTCGCCTTGCCCGAACGCAGCGTGCGCCTGCGTACCGTGCTCAATTTGAGCGGGGCTGTCGTCAAACTGCTCCTGGTGGGCTGGATTCTGCGCCATATCTATTTTGATTACGCCGTACTTTTTGAAACCCGGCTGACCCTGATACCGCAACTCGATCTGGCGTTACGCATCGACCCGCTGGCCATGCTGTTTGTCACACTCTCCAGCGTATTGTGGCTGCTGACCACGATCTATGCCATCGGCTATCTGGAAGGCGCGCCGCATCGCAGCCGCTTCTTCGGCTTCTTCAGCCTGTGTGTTACCGCCACTGTCGGGGTGGCGCTGGCGGCCAATCTGTTTACCTTCCTGCTGTTTTATGAACTGCTGACCCTGTCCACTTATCCTCTGGTCGTACACCGCGGCAGCGACAAAGCACGCCGAGCGGGACAAAGTTATTTGATCTACACCATCGTCGGTGGTGTGTTGTTGTTGCTGGGCACGGTCTGGTTGTACACCCTGACCGGGAGTCTGGAATTCACGCCACGCGGCTTTGTGGCCGATCTGGAACAACGTCATCATCCGGCGCTGATCCTGATCTTTATTCTGTTAATCGCCGGACTGGGTGTGAAGGCGGCACTGGTGCCGTTACACGGCTGGCTGCCGCAGGCGATGGTGGCGGCAGCGCCGGTCAGCGCCCTGTTGCATGCGGTGGCGGTGGTCAAGGCCGGGGCGTTCGGGATCGTGCGCGTGGTCTATGAGGTGTTTGGCGTGCAGTTCGCTGCGTCACTGGGGGTGGCGGTACCGCTGGCGATCGTCGCGGCGATCACCATTATTTATGGATCGATCCGCGCGCTGTACCAGGACGATCTTAAACGACGTCTGGCGTTTTCGACGGTCAGCCAGGTCTCCTATATCGTGATCGGCGTGGCGCTGGCCGGCCCCGTCGCGGCGATCGGCGGCATCGTCCATCTGGTCCACCAGGGGTTGATGAAAATCACGCTGTTTTTCTGCGCGGGCAATCTGGCCGAAACCCTGGGCATTCACAAGATCAGCGAGATGTCGGGCGTGGGCCGGCGCATGCCCTGGACTATGGCGGCTTTCACCATTGGCGCCTTCGGCATGATCGGCCTGCCGCCGGTGGCCGGGTTTATCAGTAAATGGTATCTGAGCCTGGGGGCGATCGAGGCCGGCCAGGATTGGGTGATCGGGGTGCTGGTGATCAGCAGCCTGCTCAACGCGGCCTATTTTCTGCCGGTGCTGTATACCGCCTGGTTCGGTACTCCCCCCGAGCGATGGCCGCAGGCACGTGATTTCGGGCGCCGTGAAACCGCCCGGGCATTGTTGTTTCCCACCCTGGTGACGGGCGCCAGCGCGCTGCTGGTGGGGATTCTGGCGGCCACACCGTTCAGTCCGCTGGCGTGGGCCAAACTGATTATCGAGCGGGAGTTCTATTAGCCATGGCTCTGTTGCTCAATGTGTTGCTGGCACTGACCTTGTTGTGGCCGATCATCCTGGGATTATTGCGGGTTTACCCGCCAACCGCGTATGTCGCCCGTCGCCTGTTACCGCTGACGCTGTTTCTCCCCTTGCTGCTGGTCGTGTTGCCCGGCGTCGAGGCGGTCCTGCCATTGCCCGGGGTGTTGCTGGACAGTGTGCTCGCGCGCGATACCACGACGCGGCTGTTTTTGTTACTGATCGTGTTGCTGTTGGGGCCGGTGATGTTTCAGGCGCCCGCGATGCACGGTTCGGGTGGCCGGCGTTTGTTGTTTGAACTGTTATTGCTGTTGTTCATCACGGCGTTACTGGTGCTGGTGTTATCCGCCGGTGTGTTGCTGTTTTTCAGTGCGGCAACGCTGGCCGGTTATGCCCTCTACGGCATGTTGATGTGTGGCGCGTCGACGGCGGGACGACGGGCCGGGCATGTGCTGGTCGTGTTGCTGGTGATCAGTGATCTGGTGATCTTCGAGCTGTTGTTGCTGCTGGCGAAATTCGATGTCGATCTGGGTTTTGCCCCGCTGCGTCAAACGCTGGCCGGCATGCCCGATCAGATCTTCCTGTTCACCCTGATGTTGACGGGCTTTGGTATCAAGGCGGGACTGATCGGACTGCATCTCTGGCTGGCCCCGGTCTGGGTGACTGCCAGGCCCTTGCTGCGCCTGGCGGTGCTGGCATTCATGCTCTGTGCCGGGTTGCTGGCGTGGTTGCGACTGCTGCCGCTGGGGCAGTTGCACTGGCCGGCTGTCGGTCAGGTCGTGCAGTGGCTTGCGCTGGCGATGAGCGGTTATGCCCTCATCACGGGGTTGTTGCAATCGCGTCAGGCGGCCCGCTGGGCCCATGTTGTGCTGTTATTCTTCGGCCTGTGGCTTGCCGTGCTGGCAATGTTGTTGATTCGGCCCGAGTCGATCACGGCCTTCGCGCCGATCTGGCATTTTGTCCTGTTCGCCTGTGTGCCGGCGCTGGGAGCGCTGGCGCTGATCGGTCAATACCGCGCGCCGGCCACTCTATCTGGCTTCGCGGTGGTGAATCTGGTCATGGCCGTGTTGATGCTGCTGGCGGTTGTTCCGGCAAACGGTGGTCTATCCGGCATGGCCCTTTACGCCGGCGGGATGGCGGTGGTGGTACTCGCTATGCAGGCCCTCACCCGGCAGCGCGTGATGAGCAACGCAATGTCCCGCGGTACCCGGATTGCTGTATTGATCCTGCTGAATGCGGCCGCGCTAAGCTGGCTTGCCGGCGGGCTGCGCCTTTCAGTTGAAACCTTGTGGCCGGCGATCGGCTGGCTGCTCGGCGCGGCGCTGGCGGGTTGGCTGTTCGGCAAGCTCGGGCGTGGCCGGGCGAAACTGCCGCCGGGCGACATTCTGGTGATCATACGCCCCGTTCTGAACGGGTTCGTGGGCGGCGGTTACTGGTTGGGCGAGGTTGTGTTGCCACGCTGGCGCAGCGTGCTGATGCAACGGGTGCAACAGGGGTGGCAGCAACTGGCTCAATTAGCGATCTGGCAGGTGCTGGAGATACGTCTGGCTCGTTGGGAGACGGCCATACTGTTGTTGCTGATCGTGGCCCTGGTGATGAGTGTGTTCAGCGGATAAAAAAACGCCCCGCGGTGCGGGGCGTTTTATACGCTTCAGGTCAGGCGAGGAAAATTACTGATCGCCAAGCACCTTCTCTTGCAGTTCCGGGTTCTGCTGAACCGCGGCGAAGATCTGGTTGTATTCCTGAACAGACAGACCGGCGTCTTCAACAGCGCTGACCATGTTTTCCTGGGCTTCCTGCTGCAGTTCCTGGGCCTTCTTCGAATCTTCAACATTTTCCAGTTTGCCGGCGAACGATTCACGAATCGAGTTGACTTCGGCAAAAGCGTCCTTGAACTTGTTCAGGGAGGCCTCGTCAATATCCTTGGCGGCCGGCTGACCCCCTTGCTGCTGTTGCTGCTGGGCTCCACCCTGGGCCTGGGCGTAGGTGTTGGCGCTCATGCCCAGTGTCAGCCCCATACCGAACAGGGCCACCAGCAGTGATTTTCTGTTAATCAACATAATTTAAACTCCTCGGTTTATTTTGCACTCACCCGAACAGGTTGCAAGCACTGTGCCGGGTGAGTGCGAAATGTCTGGCAAAACTGTGAAAAATCGGGCGACAGGAATAAAAATCCCGGCGGATCAACTGCCTGGTGAAGGCATAAAATTGATTCGGCCCCTGTTGCGGGGCGGGATGGATAAAGATCGATCAGGCCGGCAGGCCTGTATCGGTCCCCCGGGGCGGGTCAAGTGTGGCGATTTGACACATGTGCCGGCTCGGGCGCCAGGGGTGAACTCAGCTCTCGTCATTTTCGCCAAGACGGCGATAAAGGGTGCGTCGGCCGATACCGAGAATTTCCGCGGCCCGCCGCTTGTTGCCGTCAACTTGCTCGATAACGTGTTCAATATAGCGACGTTCGAGTTCCTGCAGTGGCAACAGCTCCGTCTCATTGCTCGCCAGCAGATCGGGCAGCTGGGCGTCGATTTTAATCTCGGCGCTTTTGAGCAGACGGTCGGGTAAATGTTCGATATCGATCTGACTGGCGTGACAGAACGTAACGGCCCACTCGATAATGTTGGACAGCTCGCGCACATTCCCGGGAAACGGATACGCCTTGAGCTGTTGCAGGGCGCGATCGGTAATCCCCTGAATCGGGTGATCCAGGCGGGCACCGAACTCGTCGATAAAGCGGGCGGTCAGCAGCTCCAGATCCTCGCCGCGTTCACGCAACGGCGGGACTTGCAGGGCAAAGGTATTCAACCGATAAAACAGATCCTCGCGGAAGTTGCCCTCGCTGACTTCGCGTTCCAGATCGCTGTTGGTGGCGGCCAGAATCCGCACCTCGACATGTTCTTCGCGATCGGCGCCCACCGGCCGCAGGCGCTGTTCCTGCAGGACGCGCAACAGTTTGGCCTGCATGCCGATCGGCAACTCACCGATCTCGTCCAGCAACAGGCTGCCGCCGCTGGCTTCCAGAAACAGGCCACGACGTGCCTTCTGGGCGCCGGAAAAGGCGCCCGCCGCATGACCGAACAGTTCACTTTCGAGCAGTTCGGCGGGAATGGCGGCGCAATTGACCGCGATAAACGGACCGTCGGCAGACTCGCTTTCGGCGTGCAGGGCGCGCGCCACCAGCTCCTTGCCAACGCCGCTTTCACCTTCGATCAACACCGGGCCGGCGGCCCGGGCGATTTGCGTGATCTGGGTATACAGGCGTTGCATCGGGGCACTGCGACCGATGAGGCCGTGAAAGTCCCCGCTGCCCAGCAGTTCACGGTAGCGGGTCAGCTCCAGGCGCAGGCGCCGGGTTTCGTTGACCCGTTGCACACTCATTAGCAGATGTTGCAAATCCACCGGCTTGGTCAGAAAGTCATCGGCGCCTTCCTTGAGGGCATCGACGGCCTGGGAGACGGTGCCAAAGCCGGTGATAATAATAAATCCCGGTGCAACTGGTAGTTGTCGGGTCTGCTGCAGCAAGGCCATGGCGTCGGCGCCGGGCAGGCGGAGATCACTGATAACCAGATCCACCGGTTTGTCCCTGAGCCATTGCCAGGCCTGCTCGGCATCGGGGGCGCCCGCTGTTTGGTAGCCGGCATCCTGCAACTCCTCGATCAGCAATTTGCGCAACGAAGCATCATCTTCCACGACCAGGATGTCAGGCGAATTAGTCGTGTCAGTCATTGTTATCTCCGGTTTGTGGCCGGGGCAGCACAATGCGAAAACGGGCGCCCCCGAGCGGACTGGTCTCGATTTCGATCCGGCCGTCATGGTCGCTGACCGCGGCATGGGCGACGGCCAGTCCCAGTCCCGTGCCTTCGTCGACACTCTTGGTGGTATAAAACGGTTCGAAGATACGCTCCCGATCCGCGTCGGCAATACCCGGTCCGTCATCATCGATAACAAAACCGACCTGTTGTTCATTGGCAAACCAGCCGATCTGTACCCGTTGTGCCGCTGACTGTACGGCATTGTGGAGCAGATTGGAGAGTGCCTGTTCCATCCGCAGGCGGTCAATCCTCAGTGTCGGGACGGGAGCGTGTTCGGTCATACTGACATCGATATGCCGGTAACGGGCATCGCTGGCCACCTGGGTGAGCACGGCCCGAATTACCCGGTCGGCGCGTTCGGGCTGACACTGCAAGGGATTGCTGCGTCCGAAGTCCATCAGCTGGCGCACAATAAAGTTCATGCGGCGCACTTCATGACGGATCTCTTGCAGTGACTCGTTGACTGCCGGATCCAGATTGGCAAGGCGCAGCGCACGCTGGGCCTTGCCGTCGACCACATTCAGCGGTGTGCCCAGTTCGTGGGCCACCCCGGCGGCCAGCTGGCCGATGGCCGCCATGCGCTCCGAGCGTTGCAACCGATCTTCGAGTACCGCCTGTTCCTGTTTCTGACGGACCACGACGGCTTCCTGGCTGATCAGACTCTCCAGCATCTGGTTCAGACCGACGGCCAGTTCATGCAGCTCGCGCGGGCCGTCGGTGGGAACCCGTTGCTCCCGCTTGCCGGCGCCGATCCGACCGATGCTCGTGAGCATGGCGCTGATGTGAGAACCGAAGGCCTTGTAATGGCCGTAATAGATCACCACGGTCAACAGCATTGCGGTAATGATCAAAACGGCCAGCCCCTGATAACGCAGACGGGTAATATAGGATTCGAATTCGCTGGCCCGGCGGGTGACCTGCAACATGCCGGTGATCTGCCCGGCATCGTTGGACAGGGGTAAAAAATAGGAATAGACATCCTCGCCGCCGGTCACGCGATTGTACTCTTCGCGCCGATCGCCTTCGGTGACCATCTGTGCGACCCGGCCGCTGGCGGCGGCCGGTTCGGTCGGGCCGCTGGTGCCGAGGCGGTTGCCGTCGGCATCGTAGACATAGGCGCCATAGACCCGGCTGATACGCAGAGTCGACTCCAGCGCCTGGACCAGCGCACCTTCGCGGCCCTGCTCAATGGCATAGATCAGCGGCTGGCGAATCGCCCGGGCCACGAGTTCGATTTCTTCCTCCATGCGCGCCTGGGTCTGGGATTCCAGAACGCGGAAGGAATACCAGCCGGCCAGGGCGCTGAATGTCAGCAGGGGCAGCAGGACAAAAATCAACAGGGCGGTACGCAGGTTGTAATGTCGTGGTGACACGCAATGCCTCGCGGGTTATGAGTGAGTCGTTCTGACACATGAGCGCGGACAGGGGGTCAAAGCCCGCTCATATGCTGTGCCTTCAGTCTGTCCGGGTCGGGCCAGTTTATCACGCACGGCACCCGGACCCGAGCCGGAATCCCGACAACCGGCGGGTTGAGCCGGCCAGCCGGTTATTAATACCGGATTCCGGTTCTGTACCCCGTAGTGGCATAGGAATTGCTCTATAAAAAAAGTTACCATGATTAATTCGTTTATTTTTGAATGCAAAAGATTTGCCGACAGAACGGAGTTGAAATGAAAATTGGACAGATTGTTGGTGTTTTAATGCTGATCGCTGTTGGCGGGCAGCCGGCGCTTGCCGCCGAGTGTCTGGAAGCCGTGGAGCATGAGATCGTTTCTGATGAACCCAGTTACGGCCATATCTGGGTGGAGTGGGAAGCGCGCATCCATAATGATTGCGAGGAGTCCTACTACACGATGGTGACGATTAACTTCAACGATGCCGACGGC
Source organism: Thiohalophilus thiocyanatoxydans (assembly GCF_004366735.1). Classification (GTDB taxonomy): domain Bacteria; phylum Pseudomonadota; class Gammaproteobacteria; order UBA6429; family Thiohalophilaceae; genus Thiohalophilus; species Thiohalophilus thiocyanatoxydans. Next base: position 247,214 of record NZ_SOQX01000002.1, read on the forward strand.
GAGCAGATTCACGAATCCCTGACCAGCACCATGGTCAAAGAGGGGGATACGGTGACGGTGAATAAACGCTCGCTGGTGGAAGAAGATATTTATGAACGTATTGAGGATACCGGGATCAGTCTGAAGCCCGAAAAATTACCCAACGAAGTGCAGTAGTAAACTATCGCCCGGTTTCTGGCCGACAATTATCCGCCAACAATCAGTTTATGATGTGGAATAAATCTTTTTTATTAATCACGAAATTCGATTGTCACAAATAAAAAATTAACCCGTGCAATGCGCTTCGGATGAATCTTCCTTCTCCCGCTATAGTCTAACTTCAATACAGCGCAACCCAAAAATGGGTTGGGTCTGTTAAAACTGATGTTGAGATTAGCAGTACCGTCAGCAGGAGAGAAAAGGAGAAGACCGATGAGCACTATCAAAACCTGGATTGTTGTTGTTGCAACGGCATCGCTGCTCGTGGGCTGTGCCGGCGGTATGTCCTCTGAGGAAAAGCAACAGACGTATCAGCAGGCGATCGCCGGGGCCAAACAGGCGTATGAGAAAGTTCTCGGGGTGGGATACGCCTGGCGTGATACAGCCGATCTGATGAAAGAGGCTGAAAAAGTGGCGTCGGAAGGCGAGCTGGAGAAAGCGACCGATCTGGCCGTGGAAGCCAGAAAACAGAGCGAACTGGCCTATAATCAGTACCAGAATGAAAAGAACGCCGGAGAAGACAGTATCCGGTGATTGGATAAAAGCCGGACAACTGTCCGGCTTTTTTTGCTGGGTTTGTCATACCCGGGCAGGGATAAGGTGTTGTGTGTTGCCCGAAAACCCGGCCTGGTCAATACCAACCGGGTTGCCGCTATTCCACGGGGTGACGATTGAATTGCTCGATGCGCAAAGCCGTCGCTCCGGCGACCGCAACCGGCATCACCAGAAAGTTCAAGACCGGAATCAATGTCGCCAGCATGACCGCGCCCCCGAAGCCCAGGGATAAGAACCGTTTTTGCCGGATTACCCGGCGGATATCCGGAAAACTCAGTCCCTGATTGCCCAGCGGGTAATCGAGATACTCGATGCTCAGCATCCAGGCGCTGAAGATGACCCACAGTACCGGCGCGACCAGATTGATCACCGGAATCAGGGTGATGACCACCAAAACGATGGCGATCCCGGCGAAAAGCAGCATTTTTTTAACTTCACCGGTCAAAGCCTTGACGGTCTCCTCGAAGACCCCCGCCTCGCTGATCGGCGAGCGCCCGGTCAGGTTCTTCTCCACCGCGGCGGATAAAAAACTGTTAAACGGCGAGCCGACCAGATTGGCCAGCACGGTAAAACTGAAGAACACCGCGATGCCGGTGGTGATGACAAAAATAAACCAGAGCAGACTGTCCAGCCAGGCCAGCCAGTCAGGCAACGTCGGCATCAGCCACGCCAGCAGTACTTCGAACTGCGCGGCCAGCAGCCAGATCAGACCGGCAAAGATCAGGATATTAATAATCAGGGGAATCACAACATGGCGTTTCACGCCGGGCTTGCCAATCAGGCTCAAACCACGCAGCAGATAGCTTGCGCCGGTAAACGGATTACTGATCATTTGGCCTCCTGGGAGAGAAAAGATTTACCACGAAGACTCCAAGACACGAAGTAAATGATTTTTTAATATATTTTGATAATAGACCGGCAAGCAATTCTCTGGCGTATTGAATCAGATAGAGAGACGCTTATTGTAATTTCGGCCTGTTTTGATTTATGCGCATCGTACTGCAAGCGACGTGACAAACAAACAGGGTTAACTTGGTGTCTTCGTGTCTTGGTGGTTATCAGTTCTTGTCACTGCGCAGGGCGATCAGCGCGCTGCCGTAGGCCGCTTCGGTGTTGGGGGCGGTTTCCACCGGGAGACCCAGCAGGCTCTGGCGGATCTGCGTCCAAGCGTCGTTGACGCTGCCGCCGCCGGAGGTGAGGATGCGTTTGGGAAAGGGGGCGCCCAGTTCGGCCAGGCGTTCGTAGCCCTGTTTTTCGATCCGCGCGATGCCTTCGAGCAGGCCCTGAAAAAACGTGACATCGTCGTCGGGTCGCGGCTCCAGCTGTGGGCTCAGATGTGGATCGTTGATGGGAAAACGCTCTCCCGGAGCCGGCAGGGGATAGTAATCGAGTCCGGTGTGCTGTTGCGGATCCAGTTGCGTCGTCATTGCCTGCAGCTGCTCGTCGGAGAAATACTGCTTCAATACCGCGCCGCCGCTGCTGGAAGCGCCGCCCACCAGCCACAGATCGCCGAGGGGTTGACTGTAGACGCCATACTGGGCGGAGAGAATCGGCGAGGGACCCAGAACCTTCAGCACCAGGGTCGAGCCCAGTACGGTGACCGCGTCGCCTGGTTCACTGGCACCGGTGGCGATAAACGAGGCGGTGCTGTCGGTGGTGCCGCTGACGATCAGTGTTTCCGGCGAGAGGTTGAAGCGTCTGGCCATGTGGGCGCTGATCGGACCGATGGGTTCGCCGGGTTGCTGCACGTCGGGCAACCAGGCGTTGTCCAGCGGCAGAGTATCCATCCAGCGCGGCCAGGTGTGGTGCTCGGCGTTAAACCCGGTTTTGAGGCAGTTGTTGAGATCGCTGATGCCGTAACGGTCGGTGAGTTTGCCGGCAATCCAGTCAGCCTGGTGCAGGCAGTGGGCGAGGGCGCTTTTATCGACGTGCATACTGAGCCATAACAGCTTGACCAGTCCGGCGTTGGGGCTGAGTACCGGATTATCCGGCGGCGCCATCGCCTTGAGATGTTCCACGTAAACCGGATCGCGTTGATCGTTGTACAGCAACGCCTCGTGCAACGGCTCGCCGGCGGCATTGGTCACCAGCACCGAGCCCGAGGTGCCGTCCACGGCGATCCGTTTTACCCGGGCGGGATCGATCTGTTCAAACAGTTCGTCCAGCACTCGCTCCACCGCCTGCCACCAGAGCCCGGGATCTTGATAGCGGGCATTGCCCTCGGCCCGGGCTGGCGGCAGATCGGTGCTGGCCGTGTAGAGAATCGTCGCATCACGATTGATCGCCGTTGCCCGGCAACCGGACGTCCCCAGATCAATCCCGACATACAATGCTGAAGAGGCAGTCATGGTGTTCACTTTTTTTCCGGCCGTTGTCCAATTGATCGCCGCGAAGTGTTTGGGTCGCGTTATTTATCAATTTGAAACTTGGTGTCTTGGCGTCTTGGTGGTGAATGCTTTTGCGCTCTCGGCCCTGCTGTCACGGTAACGTGACGGCCTCGGGCGCTTGCCAGCCGCTCTGGCGGTGTTCGGCGACGACGGAGGTATAGATCCCGCCGCGCACATTGAATTTGGCGGTCAGGCGCATGAAGCGCGGCTCGGTAGCCTTCACCAGATCATCGAGAATGGTGTTGGTGACCTTCTCGTGGAAGGCGCCCTCGTCGCGATAGGCCCAGACATACATCTTCAACGACTTGAGCTCGACGCATTTGGCTTCGGGCACGTACTCCAGATAGAGCGTGGCGAAGTCCGGTTGCCCGGTCTTGGGACACAGACAGGTAAACTCCGGTACCTCGATGCGGATGGTATAATCCCGCTCCGGCATCGGATTGTCGAAGGTTTCGAGGGTTTTGCTGGGCTGGCTGGGCATGGCGCGAAACCATACCCCAAGCTTGCCTGGCTGGCAAGCTTGGGCAGGGACGAGGAACGAGGTACGAGTGACGAGGTAATTTTGAATGAGCTGATATATATCACCCCACCCTGACCCTCCCCTTGAAGGGGAGGGGATAAAAAAACAGCCCCTGGCTCTCGGCTCTGTTCAGTTAACGTATTGAAATCCTTTGCGGTCCTCTGCGCCTTGGCGCCTCTGCGTTGAAGCTGTTTGTTGTCGATGGCACCACGGCGAAATTCAGAAGGCGGTTTTGCCAGTTTGTCAATCTTGCCTCCTTATATGAGGGTACTGTATCTTTCCCCGATGCGACTGACCAAACTCAAACTCTCCGGCTTCAAATCTTTCGTCGACCCGACTACCGTCCCCCTGCCCAGCTCGCTGGTCGGGGTGGTGGGGCCCAACGGTTGTGGTAAATCCAACATCATCGACGCGGTGCGCTGGGTGATGGGCGAGTCCTCCGCCAAGCATCTGCGTGGTGATTCCATGGCCGACGTCATTTTCAACGGTTCCACCTCGCGCAAGCCGGTCGGCCAGGCCACGGTGGAGCTGGTATTCGACAACAGCGACGGCAGCCTGGGCGGGCAGTACGCCAATTACAGTGAAATTGCCATCAAGCGCACGGTCACCCGCGACGGGCAGTCCATTTACCATCTCAACGGCACCCGCTGCCGTCGCCGGGACATCACCGACATCTTCCTGGGTACCGGGCTGGGGCCTCGCAGCTACGCCATTATCGAGCAGGGCACCATTTCGCGCATCATCGAGGCCAAGCCCGAGGAGCTGCGCGTATTCCTGGAGGAGGCCGCCGGCATCTCCAAATATAAAGAGCGCCGCCGCGAGACCGAGAACCGCATTCGTCACACCCGCGAGAATCTGGATCGGCTCAACGATCTGCGTGAGGAGCTCGACAAGCAGCTCGCCAAACTGCAACGCCAGGCCAAAACTGCCGAGCGCTACAAGGTCCTGAAAGAGGAAGAGCGTCTGCTGCGCGCCCAGCTACAGGCCCTGCGCTGGAAGGGGGTCGACGAGCAGGCCAAGCAGAGCGACAACAAAATCCGCGAACAGGAGACCGCGCTGGAAGGGGCGGTGGCCAAACAGCGGCATATCGAAACCGAGATCGAGCAGCAGCGCGGCCAGCATACCGAGGCCAGCGACACGTTCAACGAGGTGCAGAGCCGGTTTTACAGCATCGGCGCCGACATCGCCCGGCTGGAACAGTCCATCCAGCATGCCAGGGAGCGTCGCACCCAGCAGGACCAGGATCTGCAACAGATCGAAAAGGACTGGAACGACGCCCAGGTCCACGTTGAGGCGGATCGCAAACGGATCGACGAGTTGGAGGCCGGCCTCAAGACCATTGAGCCCGATCTGCAAAACGCCGAGCAGCGCGAACAGAGCGCCAACGAAGCCTTGCAACGGGCCGAACAGGCGATGCAGGAGTGGCAACAGGCGTGGGACGACTTCAACCAGCAATCCGCCGAGCCGGCCCGCCAGGCGGACGTGGAGCGCACCCGCATCCAGCATCTGGAACAGAAACTGACCCAGCTGCAGCAGCGGCTGGAAAAGGCCGAAGAGAGTCTGCAACAGCAGTCTCCCGAACGACTGCAGCAGGAAGTCGAGCAGCTGCAACAGCAGCTGGAACAGACCGGCGAGACGGTCAGCCAGGCCCAGCAGGCGCTGACGGACAAACAGGAACAGATCACCACGCTGCGCGAGTCCAGTCATCAGGTGAATACCGATCTGGATCAGGCCCGCAGCCGCTTGCAGGATCTGCGCGGTCGCAGTGCCTCGCTCGAGGCGCTGCAACAGGCGGCGCTGGGCAAGGACGAGGGCGCGGTCAATGACTGGCTGAGCGGCCAGCAACTGCAGGATGCGCCGCGTCTGGCCGAAGAGATGGAGGTGGATACCGGCTGGGAGCGGGCGGTCGAATGTGTGCTGGGCGCGCATCTGGAAGCGGTCTGCGTGGCCGGGGTCGATCCGCTGGCCGACATGCTCGGCAGCCTCCAGGAAGGCACCCTGACCCTGTTCGACACCAACGCCCCCGGCCCGGCCGGCGCCGCCCAACACGGCACGCCGCTGCTGGAGAAGGTCCGCGCCCCGTGGCAACTCGATGCCCTGCTGGGCGGCATCTATGCCGCCGAGTCCCTGGCCGAGGCGCTGGCCCTGCGCGCGCAGCTGGCGGCGCATGAATCGGTGGTGACCCGCGAGGGGATCTGGCTGGGCGCCAACTGGCTGCGGGTGGTCAAGGATCAGGAACAGGATCAAAAAACCGGCATTCTCAAGCGCGAACAGGAACTCAAGAGCCTGGACAGCCAGATCCAGGAAGAGAACGCCCGGGTCCAGGCGCTGCAGGAGCAGATGGAGCAGGAGCGCGAACGCTTGCGCGAGCTGGAGCAGGAACGTGACGAGGCCCAGGCGCAACTGAATCAGGCCAGCCGTCGCCAGGCGGAGCAACAGACCGATCTCAAGGCGCGCCAGGGGCAGATGGAACAGGTCCAGGCCCGCCAGCAGGCCCTGCAGACAGAGCAGCAGGAACTGCGCGCGGAGATGGAGCGGGATCAACAGGAACTGCAGGCCAGCCGCGGCCGGCTGCAGGAGCACCTGGATACCATGTCCGGCCTGGAACAGCAGCGCGAGCAGCTCAACAGCCGGCGTGATGAACTGCGCCAAGCCCTGGAAGAGGCCCGCACCCAGGCCCAGCAGATGCGCAGCGAAGCGCACGAGATCAAACTGCGCGCGGAAAAAGAGCGCACCGAACTCAACTCGACCCGTCAGGCGCTGGAGCGGCTGAATAACCAGCTGACCCAGCTCTCCGGGCGCCGTGAAGAGTTGCAAAAGGCCCTGGCCGAAAGCGAGGCACCGCTCAAGGAGATGGAGCAGGAGCTGGCGGACAAACTCGACAAGCGCGTGGCGGTGGAGACCGAACTGGGTGAAGCCCGCCAGGCGATGGAAGCGATCGAACACCAGCTGCGCGAGCTCGAAGAGCAGCGGGTCGCCGCCGAACAGACGGCGCAAACCCTGCGCGGCGAGCTGGAACAGATCCGTATCAGTCAGCAGGAGTTCACGGTTCGCCGCCAGACCCTGGAAGAGCAGATCAACGAATCAGGCTTTACCCTGGCCCAGCTGCTTGAAGAGCTGCCCGGGGAAGCCGAAGTGAGCCAGTGGCAGGAGCACGTCGAACAACTGGAAGCGAAGATTCAGCGTCTGGGCCCCATCAACCTGGCCGCCATCGAGGAGTTCGAGCAGCAGTCCGAGCGCAAGGCGTACCTGGATGCGCAGAACGAGGATCTGGTACAGGCGCTGAAGACCCTGGAAGAGGCGATCCACAAGATCGACAAGGAGACCCGGACCCGCTTCAAGGAGACCTACGACAAGGTCAACAGCGGGCTCAAGGATCTCTTCCCGCGCCTGTTCGGCGGCGGTCACGCCTACCTGGAGATGACCGGCGAGGATCTGCTCGAGACCGGCGTCACCGTCATGGCGCGTCCCCCCGGCAAGCGCAACAGTACCATCCACCTGCTCTCCGGCGGCGAGAAGGCGCTGACCGCGGTCGCGCTGGTGTTTGCCATTTTCGAGCTGAATCCGGCGCCGTTCTGCATGCTCGACGAGGTCGACGCGCCGCTGGATGACGCCAACGTCACCCGCTATTGCGATCTCTTGCAGCATATGTCGGACAGGACACAGTTTATTTTCATTACCCACAATAAAGTCACCATGGAAGTCGCCAACCACCTGACCGGCGTGACCATGCACGAACCGGGTGTCTCGCGGATGGTTGCGGTGGACGTGGACGAGGCGGCCAAGCTGGCCTCGGCGTGACCCTCGCCAAAACATAGAATGAATGCAATCCGCGAATGAACACCAATGAACGCGAATCTTTGAAACATTTGGCAGTACAGGAGTATTTTGCGTTTATTTGCGTTCATTGGCGGATTGATTTCTGATACGTTGTTCTGTGACTGCCAGAGTTAATTGGCGGTACTGGTGTATTCATCGCATATTTATGACAAGGTCGTGCTGATATGGACCCGCTACGGCTGACACTTCTTGCAATCGGCATCGCGTTTATCGTGATTGTCTATCTGGTGACGCGTATTCGCTCCGGTCAGGGTTTGCACTGGCCCGGTTTTCTGCGATTTCCCGCCCTGCGTTTCCCCTCACTACGACGTTCCGCCATCGAGGAAGAGAACCCATTTCCTGAACGGGATCCGTATTACGAGGAACTGGATGACGCGGAGCTGCAGGCCCTGTCAGAGGTGTCCTGGCAAGCCCGGCGCGACGACGATGTCGACGTGGCCAACCTGGGTAACCTGAATACCGTCGATGCCGTGGAGGAAGAGGGTGAGTCGCTGGTAATCGCCCTCAACGTCATGGCCAAAGCCGGTCATTATTTCCCCGGGGAGGAAGTGCTCGCCGCCCTGCAGGATAATGATCTGGAACACGGCGAGATGCAGATTTTCCACCGCTATCCCGATGGCGCCGCGAATGGGCGGCCCGTTTTCAGCCTGGCCAACACCGTTGAGCCGGGAACATTCGATCTGAATACCATGGAAGCGTTACAAACCCCGGGTCTGTCGCTGTTCATGCAACTGCCCGGACCGATGGATGCGCGCAAGTCGTTCGAACTGATGCTCAATACCGGCCGCCAGCTGGCCGAACAGCTCGGCGGCGATCTGTGCGACGAACGACGCAATGTCCTGACCCTGCAAACTACCGGCCACCTCAAGGAACAGATCGAGGCGTATCTGTTCCGCCGCAAAATGGCCGGGCTGCAAAAGCAACACCCCAAGGGCAAGGGCAAGGGCAAGGGCAAGGGCCGAGGGACGAGCTAGTTAGGGGCGAGAAAAAGAGCTTAACCACGAAGACACGAAGCCACGAAGGTTTGCTTCTTTCGTGTCTTCGAGACTTCGTGGTTTGTTCTACAGAATAATGTCAAATACAGAGTGTCACGCATAATGAATGCCAGCGACAAAGTCCGGCAACGCGTCAACGAGCTGCGCGAGCAGATCGATTATCACAATTACCGTTATTACGTGCTGGATGACCCCGAGGTCCCCGACGCGGAATACGATCGCCTGATGCGCGAGCTGGAGGGGCTGGAAGCCGAACACCCCGATCTGATTACCTCTGACTCGCCCACCCAGCGGGTCGGGGCCACGCCCCTGTCCGCCTTTGCGGAGGTCAAACACGAACTGCCGATGCTGTCGCTGGGCAACGCCTTTGACGAGGACGAGGTGATCGCCTTCGATCGCCGTGCCCGCGACAAGCTTGGGGTGGAGAGCGTCGAATACGCGGTGGAGCCCAAACTCGACGGGCTGGCCATCAGTTTGCTGTACGAGGACGGCAAACTGGTGCGCGGTGCGACCCGCGGCGACGGCGCCACCGGCGAGGACGTCACCCAGAACGTACGCACCATCGAGACCATTCCGTTAAAGCTGCGTGGTTCTGATTACCCGGCACGTCTGGAAGTGCGCGGTGAGGTGATCATCGCCAAACAGGATTTTGAGCGGCTCAACAAAGCGCGCGAGGAAGCCGGGGAGAAGACCTTCGCCAATCCGCGCAACGCCGCCGCCGGCAGCCTGCGTCAACTCGATGCGCGACTCACTGCCAAACGGCCGTTGTCGTTTTATTGTTACGGCGCCGGGCTGGTGGAGGGCGCCGAACTGTCGGATCGCCACAGCGCCATTCTGGATCAGCTGCGCGAATGGGGCATGCGTACCAACCCCGAGACCCGGGTAGTCGAGGGCATCCAGGGCTGTCTGGATTACTACCGGACGATGCAGGAAAAGCGCGACAGCCTTGATTACGAGATCGACGGGCTGGTCTACAAGGTCAATCGTCGCGATCAACAGGAGCAGCTGGGGTTTGTCTCGCGCGCGCCGCGCTGGGCCATCGCGCACAAGTTTCCTGCGCAGGAGGAGATGACCCGACTGATCGATATTGACGTACAGGTCGGGCGCACCGGGGCATTGACCCCGGTGGCGCGTCTCGAACCGGTGCAGGTCGGCGGCGTGACCGTCAGCAACGCCACCTTGCATAACCAGGACGAGATCGAACGGCTGGATGTGCGCGTCGGCGATACGGTGATCATTCGTCGCGCCGGCGATGTGATCCCGCAGGTGGTCAGCGTGGTCACATCGAAACGCGAAGGCAAACTGAAAAAATACCACCTGCCAAAAACCTGTCCGGTCTGCGGCTCGCAAACCGTGCGTCATGAAGGCGAAGTGGTCACCTATTGTACCGGCGGCCTGTTCTGTGCCGCCCAGCGCAAGCAGGCATTGAAACATTTTGCCTCGCGTCGCGCGCTGGATATCGAAGGGCTGGGGGATAAGCTGGTGGAACAACTGGTGGATGAAGATCACGTGCATGATCCTGCCGATCTGTTTGCCCTGGAAAAAGAGCAACTGGTCCAGCTGGAACGCATGGCCGACAAATCGGCGCAAAATCTGATCGATGCGCTCGACAAGAGTCGCAACACAACCCTGGAACGATTTATCTATGCGCTGGGGATTCACGACGTGGGCGAGGCGACCGCGCGCTCGCTGGCCAACCACTTCGGTTCGCTGGCTGCCCTGATGCAGGCCGACAAGGAGGCACTGATGGCAGTGCCGGATATCGGGCCGATCGTCGCCGAGAGTATTCTGACCTTCTTCAAACAGCAACATAATCAGCAAGTCATCGACAAACTGATCCGGACCGGTGTGACCTGGCAAAACATCGAAGTCAAACCGGCCGAAGAGCTGCCGCTCAACGGCAAGACGTTTGTTCTGACCGGGACGATGGAATCGATGAGCCGTGATGAGGCCAAGGCCGCGCTGCAGGCGCTGGGCGCCAAGGTCACCGGCAGTGTCTCCAAGAAGACCGACTACGTGGTAGTCGGGGCGGATCCCGGTTCCAAGGCGGACAAGGCGGAATCATTGGGCGTAGCGATTCTGAATGAAGCGGCGTTTCTGGATTTGATTAAATAGGGGAATGGATGTTTTTGTGCGAGTTGTAGGCCCGATATAGCGAAGCGGTATCGGGCTTTCATCTTACTCCCTCCCCACCAAGGGGAACACCGAAGGCATAAAGTAGGGTGGGGTGATCAAGCATCCAGTTTCTACCTAAATGATCGTCCTGCGGGCGAGCTGGATTTTGAAAGCGGGTTCTCGCGACTCAGACTTTATTCCCTCCCCTCCAAGGGGAGGGGTAGGGAGGGGTGATCAAGCATCCAGCGTCTATCAAAATGATCGCCCTCCGGACGAGCCGAATCTTGAAAGCGGGCTCTCGCACCTCAGACTTTATTCCCTCCCCTCCAAGGGGAGGGGTAGGGAGGGGTGATCAAGCATCCAGCGTCTATCAAAATGTGTTCGCCCTCCGGGCGAGCTGAATCTTGAAAGCGGGCTCTCGCGCCCGCGCGGCGAGGTACTTTCTTGTACCGACTAGAAAGTACCCAAAGAAGCTCCCCCGAAAACGCCGCCGCTCCAGCCATTTCCAATGGCTGAACCGGTTCCCTGCGCTTCTCATTCCAGTCGGGCTCGCCAGACGGCACGTCCGTGTGCCGACTGGCGAGTGGCGGCATCCTTGCCGCCACCCTGACGGGCTAATCCTCCTTCCACTGCGATGCTCGGCGGCGTATGACGGGATGGGAAACGACTAGACGGAGCTGAGAAAACCCTGATATCTCGACCAGACAATACCCTGCCAAGCTCGAAATATATTTTTCTCCCTGCTACGATTATGGCTAATTTCTATAATATCAGGATCCGGGGCTGGAATAGACAGACATCTGTCTAACCCCGTAAAAGACAGACGTCTGCATAACTAACTGTTAGAGGGCATCCCAACTTATGGTCATGCGCGCGACATTATGTACTGTATTGGGCGTAGTGTTTTTGCTCGCATCTATCTATGGCCTTATGGGTGTCTTGCAGGCCGCCTCGTTGTTTGTCGGTGTACGCGCCCTCTTAAATGCAAACCTTTGGGGCTCGGTTTTTCTTGTTAGCCTAGTTGTCTCTGTAGCCTGCTTTGTGGCCGCATTCCGCACTCAAGAATCAACCCCTTCACGGTTAAGCTCAGCTACCGGTTTAGTGCTTTTCGCGTTTTCTATTTGGTTTGTTATTCCGGTAATTTACGACCTTCTGGCAATTGACAGTTGTCTTGATCGTGGTGGTAGCTTTGATTATGTGAATTCTGTATGCGACTTCTCTACAAACCACCCAAATATTTCCATCTTTAGTCGCCATGGTTTTCGGCTTACAACCTTCGTTATTTTTTCCTTGGTTGGACTCAAGCTTCTAGTCCCGTATTTGCACAATTATCTATCTCGGAGGAAACATGCCCTCTAACTTTGCGGTCAAGCGGGACTGGCTTATTTTATAAACGTTATGCCTAAAATATTAATCGACGTTGATCGGGGGAAGTCGGGGGACAGAAGTCGGGGGACAGTATACTTATTCCCTGGCGCGAATCTGTACCTGTCAGATGCAGGTGTGCTACTCCCGGATTTGATGCGCTTTTTACAAACACGTAAAGGGTAAGCCATGTTTCGCTGGATTATTTTTATCGCATTGTTGCCGTATTCGGCCTGGCTGATATTCTCTTATGAGTACCATTTTATCGATCACGTCAATCTGGCGTTCCACGAGGCGGGGCATCTGATCTTCACGCCGTTCGGGCAGACCGGGCATTTTCTTGGTGGCACCATAGGGCAGCTTTTTTTCCCGGTGGCGATTGCGGTCTACTTCTGGCGACAGGACAAGGCCTTCGAGGCGGGTGTCGGGGGCGTGTGGTTCGCGGAGAGCCTCATGTATGCTGCACACTACATGAGCGATGCGCGCGACATGCGGATGCCGCTGGTCGGCGGGGGCGTGCATGACTGGAATTTCCTGTTTGCGAAATGGGGTGTGCTGTACCGGGCCGAAGCGATCGGCACATTTTTCCATGTGCTGGCTGCGGTATTGCTGATGGGAGCACTGTTGTTTATGTTCCGGCAGCTCAAAACCGGCAGGTCGGATGCGACAGAGCCTTTACTCTGAAATTTACCGGAGTAAAGCCTTTTTCGTATAAAACCGGTCTTTCTGCTTTTCCTCTCTCTTTGATATGGTTTAACGCGAAATCCAAAACCGGGAAAGGATTGCCATGAAAAAAGTACTTGTGACGATTATCGTGATGGTTGTGGTTATGGCGGCTGCGGCGCTGGGCGTAATTTACGGAGGAGCGTATGACGTGGCGGCCAGTACTTCGGATTCGCCACTGGTACGCTGGGCACTGACAACCACGCGCGAGAATGCCGTGAAGCGCGAGGCGCAGGGGATCGAGGTGCCGGAGTCTGTGCATCAACCGGATCAGGCGTTATTACGCAGGGGTTTTGTGCACTACGACGACATGTGTGTCACATGTCATGCGGCGCCGGGTGTGGACCCCGGTGAGATCCGGGCCGGATTGAATCCAAAACCGCCGCGACTGGCCAGGCGGGCCAGTAAGCGAAGCCTGGCCGAGTTGTTCTGGGTGAGCAAACACGGGATCAGGATGACCGGGATGCCGGCCTGGGGTGAAACACATTCCGACGAAGAGCTCTGGGCGGTCGTTGCCTTTGTCAAACATCTGCCAAAGCTCAGTGCACAGGAATACGCGGCCATGCGTGAGCAGGCCGACAATGCCGGCCACCAGCACGAAGGCCATGCGCATTAAGCTGATTTAATAAAGGAGTCGGGAATCCGCGGACAGTCGATTGTCAGGTAGCGCTCTGCGCAACCTGACCTACACTGCTAAGAACTAAGAACTAAGAACTAAGAACTAAGAACTAAGAACTAAGAACTAAGAACTAAGAACTAAGAACTAAGAACTAAGAACTCAGCACTCAGCACTCAGCACTTTCCCTACTCCCTGATGAGTTTGCCGGACCCGTCCAGATAGATCTTGCCTTTTTCCATAACGGTATCATCCTCGGCCCGCTCCGAGGCCAGGTGGACCTCTTCCAGGGTCTCGGCCAGATCATCGACTTCATCTTCGATGCGTTTCAGGGCATTTTCCAGGGTATAGGTCAGCTGGTGAACCTCGCCCATTTTCTCAGGGGTCATTCCACTGTCGAGCAGTTTTTCCAGTTTTTTGTTATAGACACTCAGGTTGTTGAGTGCTTCTTCCAGTGTTCTCGACGGTTCGCCTTCAAAATGTTCAGGCTCATCGTCGGCCTGCGCGCTGAATGTGGGCATGACCAGGGCAAAGGCGGCGGCGAATAGTAACGGACGCTTGTTCGATAACATAATCAGGGTCTCCGATAGCCGTGTAGTGAGAGGCCGGTGGTTTTAAATATGATATAAGTTAACCACAACAACACAACCGGGTAAATACGGATGCGTTGTTACAGCCCGGATGTTGTTTTTCGGGTTAAATGGTTCCGGATAGAAAAAAGCCCCGCATTGCGGGGCTTTTTGGCTTACTTGATTTCGACGTCGGCGTTTTCCCGAAGTTGAATCACGTATTGCTGGATGAGCTGGCTGGATTTCATGCTGCGCAGTTGATCCTTAACCTCTTCGAAGTCCGGGGGATTGACCGCGCGTTCATCCTCCAGCTTGATAACGTGCCAGCCGAACTGGGTTTTGACCGGTGTTTTGCTGTAGGTGCCTTTGTCCATCTTGGCTACAGCCTGCGAGAAGGGCGGAACCATCTGATTGGCGTTGAACCAGCCGAGGTCGCCGCCTTTGTCGGCGGTGGGGCCGGTGGATTTGTTTTTGGCCAGGTCGGCAAAGTCGGCGCCGCTGTCCAGTTCCTTGATGACGGCCCGGGCTTCGTCTTCGCTTTCAAGCAGGATGTGACTGGCCTTGAATTCCCGGGCATCGCTGGAGGACACGCGCTGGTCATACTCTTTTTTCAGTTCGCTGTCGCTAATCGGCTTGTTTTGCGCCTCTTTTTGGATCAGCGCCTGAATCAGGGCATCGGCTTGCAGTTGCTGGATGCGGAAGGCGACATCCGGATTCTGGTCCAGGTTCTGTTTTTTGGCTTCCTGCAACAGTAGCTGGCGGTTAACCAGTTCGTTGATCAGTGCTTCACGATCAATCTCGCCGGATTGACCTTGTTGCTGCTGGGAGCGGTATTTGAGGTAGCGTTCGTAGGTTTGCTGGGAGATCGGCTCGCCGTTGACAACGGCAACGGGATCGGCGGCTCGGGCGCCGGTGCTCAGCAGCAATCCGGATGCCAGGATGGCGGCGGATAATGACAAGATGTTGCGTTTAGACATAATAAATCTTCCTTTCTTGATGAGAACGGGAGTTACGGAAACACCTTCTTGAAAGGTTTGACGGTAACCGATTGATAGACGCCGGCGGCGACATAGGGATCGGCGTCGGCCCACTGCTGGGCGTCGGCCTGCGAGGCGAATTCAGCGACGATTAATGAACCGCTGAAGCCGGCCGGACCGGGGTCTTCGCTGTCGATGGCCGGATGCGGGCCGGCCAGGATCAGGCGTCCCTGATCCTTGAGTTGTTGCAGACGTTCCAGATGCGCCGGGCGTGCGGCCTGACGCGGTTCCAGACTGTCGGCATTATCCTGGGCGATGATGGCGTATAACATTCAGCTGTCCTTGCCAGGTTCGACTGACGGAGTGGTGGTCTCTTCCTGTTCCGTAACATGCAGGGAGAGGTAGACACCGAGTCCGATGAGAAAAACGACACTGAGTACCAGCATACCAAAAAGTTTGAAGTTCACCCAGATCGATTCCATGGATTTGGCTTGCTGGCACAGTTCCACTGCCGCGCCGCTATAGGTGGCGGCGCAGTTTTCCAGATTGACGGCCTGATCGCTGGCCGCCAGCAGCGCCTGTTCGGCGACAAAATAGAAGTTGGCGACATACAGATTGGCCACCCCCAGCAGCACCGAAAACAGCGCCATGCTGAGGTTGGCGTTACGCCAGATCCGCGCCGGCACCTCGATGGCGTGGCCCATCATGCGCTGGATCAACGGTTTTTCCCCGATGAACTGGCTGGCGAAAAAGGCCACGGCAAAAGCCCAGTAGACCGCGGTGGGCTTCCACATGATAAACGCCTTGTTCTGAAACAGCAGGGTGGCGCCGCCGAGAATAATGATCAGCGCCAGGGTGACCAGATGCATGTTCTCGAATTTGCGATGCCGATACCAGTAGAAGGCGTTCTGCACGATGGAACCGGCAATCGCTACGGCGGTAGCCGGGTAAATGCCATACAGCTTATAGATGATGAAAAACAGCAGTATGGGGAAAAAATCAAACAGAAACTTCATGGCGATCCAGCTGTGGATGAATATGGTCTGACGGTATCAGTGCAGCGTCGGATTATTGGTCATTTTGTAATATTTTTCCATGACTTCCCGCACATGTCCCGGATAGTCGATCACATCCATCTGTTCCATACCCTCGCGGAAAAAGGTCGGGGCGTCCTCGGGCAGACGCAACAGGATCTGTTCGAACACCGATTCCATGATCGCCGGATCGTGGGTCCGGGTGGCGACGACGCCGTGATTGAGATTGAGCACGCGCCAGGGTCGCCCGGCATGGCTTTTGTCCTCGTCGGCCTTGACCTGCGGGGCGGCGGCATTGGCGATCTCATCCATGATACCGCTCAGTTCGGCGAGAAAATCGGAATCCTGGGTCTGGTTGGCGATGCGTGACAGCGCGTCGACCACATTGCGCAACTCCTGCAGGCTGCCGATGTTGCGCGCGGTCCACAGGGCGATGGGAATCGCCAGTTCGTCCAGGGTCACCTGTAGTTCCTCCAGTTCGAGCAGTCCCGCCCACTGGCTCAGGGCATTGAGCTGGGCAAGGCCGTAATCGCCGAGCTGGCTGAGATCGTCGAGCTTCTCCGTCAGGGCTTCGCGGGACTTGCCGTCGCTGTTGCCGTGATACTCGGCATCGACCTGCTGGACGGTTCGCGCGAACTGCTTGAGGTTCTCGCCAATCTGGTGGGGATCTGCCAGATCGCTGGGTCGAATCGGGTTTTCGGCATAGGCCTGCTCCAGCGCCGCGGTGACTTCATCCACCACGTCGCTCAGGGCATTCAGATCGATCTCGACAATACTCATCCGGTGTTCGTGTTTCGCTTGGTCATCAGGTCAGTTATTTTAACACAGGCACAAGATCCCGGCAGCCGACGTCCGGCGGGCCCGGCGCGATGGGGGTCTCGCTTTGGGGGCGGACGCGTTACACTAGGGCTTGTTGAACACCGGTGTCGGGCGCGATTGTCCCGATTCTGATCAGACTTTTGCGACAGGCCATCATGACATACCGTTTCGATCTGCATACCCATTCGACCGCCTCCGACGGCACGCTGAGTCCCACCGAGCTGGTGGCCACAGCGGTGGAGAAGGGCGTCGATCAGCTGGCGCTGACCGATCACGACACCACCGCCGGTCTCGACGAGGCGCTGACGGCGGCGCGCGCGCAGGGGATCGGCCTGATCCCCGGCATCGAACTGTCGGTGAGCTGGGCGCACCAGACCCTGCATGTGGTCGGGCTGCATATCGATCCGACCCATCCGGCGATGCGCGGGGGCATTGAGACCCAGCTGGGCTTCCGCCGCTGGCGGGCCGAGGAGATCGGCCGGCGGCTGGAGAAGGCCGGTATCGCCGGGGCTTATGCCGGGGCCTGCCAGTACGCCAGCGGCGAGCTGGTGGGGCGCACCCACTTTGCCCGCTATCTGGTGGAACAGGGCCATGCCCGGGACCTCAAGCAGGTGTTCAAGCGCTATCTGGTCAAGGGCAAGCCGGGCCACGTGCCGGGCGAGTGGGCGACGCTGGAGCAGGCGCTGGAGTGGATTCAGCAAGCCGGCGGGCTGGCGGTGATCGCCCATCCGGCGCGTTACAAACTGAGTGCCACCCGGCTGCGCCAGTTGCTGGGCGAGTTTGCCGGGCTGGGCGGGGCGGCACTGGAGGTGGTCTCGGGCAGCCACAGCCGGGACGACATGCTGCGCTTTGGCCAGTTGAGCCAGACCTGGAACCTGGCCGCCTCCAGCGGCTCCGACTACCACGGCCCGGAGAACCCCTACCGGGATATCGGTCGCCTGCCCGAGCTGCCACCCGGCTGCCGGCCAGTCTGGGACAGCGAGGCCTGGGCCCGTTGCATCGGGGAGGCGGCATGAGCCAGTTTTTCCAGATTCATCCGGTCGATCCCCAGCCGCGGCTGATTCGCCAGGCGGTGGAGCTGCTGCGCCAGGGGGCGGTGATCGTCTATCCCACCGACTCGGCCTACGCCCTGGGCTGCCACCTGGAGGACAAGAAGGCGATGGATCGGATCCGGCGCATTCGCCAGGTGGACGACAAGCACAACTTCACCCTGGTATGCGGCGAACTCTCCCAGATCAGCACCTATGCCAAGCTGACCAACAACACCCTGTTCCGGATCCTCAACAGCTACACCCCGGGCCCGTACACCTTTATTCTGAACGCCACCAGCGAGGTGCCGCGCCGGCTGCTGCACCCCAAACGGCGTACCATCGGTATCCGGATTCCCGACAACGCTATCGCCCAGGCGTTG
The DNA here is from genome assembly GCF_004366735.1 of Thiohalophilus thiocyanatoxydans. GTDB lineage: Bacteria > Pseudomonadota > Gammaproteobacteria > UBA6429 > Thiohalophilaceae > Thiohalophilus > Thiohalophilus thiocyanatoxydans. The sequence goes on from NZ_SOQX01000002.1 coordinate 265,338, forward strand.
GTGGCGGAGCTGGGCGAGCCGATCATGAGTTCGACCCTGATCCTGCCTGATCAGACGCTCCCCCTGACCGATCCCGAAGATATTCGCGAGCAGCTGGAGCACCAGGTGGATCTGGTCATCGATGGTGGCCACTGCGGTTTCGAGCCCAGTACGGTGGTCGACATGACCGACGAGGTCCCGAAGGTGGTGCGTCGCGGCAAGGGCGAAAGCGCCCCCTTCGAGACGGACTGAAGCAAGCCGATTTGCCTGCCGGCGGGGCCAACAGGGTATAATGCCCGCCCTGCCGGCAACCGGGATCGGCAGCGCCGGAAAATAACAAGAATGATGACAATCCCCATGATCGCCGGCGGCGAGACCGTTGCCCGAATGTGCCATATTACTGATCTTCGATTTCTATTCTGGAGCCTGAATTGACTGCCTTGCCCAATCAGAAACAACGTGTGCTGTCCGGCATGCGGCCGACCGGCGCCCTGCATCTGGGCCATTACCACGGTGTGCTGAAAAACTGGATCAAGCTGCAGCACGAGTACGAATGCTTTTTCTTTGTCGCCGACTGGCACGCCCTGACTACGGAGTACGAGGATCCGCGGATCATCGAGCAGAGCGTCTGGGAGATGGTCATCGACTGGCTCTCGGTGGGGGTCAATCCGGGCTCGGCCACGCTGTTTATCCAGTCGCGGGTGCCGGAGCACGCGGAACTGCATCTGCTGTTGTCGATGATTACCCCGCTGGGCTGGCTGGAGCGGGTACCCAGCTTCAAGGATCAGCAGGAAAAGCTCCGGGAGAAGGATCTGGCCACCTACGGCTTTCTGGGCTATCCGCTGCTGCAAAGCGCCGATATCCTGACGTACAAGGCCGGCCTGGTGCCGGTGGGCGAGGACCAGGTGAGCCATGTGGAGCTGACCCGCGAGGTGGCGCGCCGCTTTAACTATTTATATGGCCGCGAGCCCGGTTTCGAGGCGAAGGTCGAGGCGGCGATCAAGAAAATGGGCAAGAAGAACGCCAAACTCTACCAGGAGCTGCGTCGCCGCTTTCAGGAGCAGGGCGATGACGAGGCGCTGCACACCGCCCGGGCACTGCTGGACGATCAGCAGAACATCTCCCTGGGCGATCGGGAGCGGCTGTTCGGCTATCTGGAAGGCGGCGGCCGGATCATCCTGCCCGAGCCCGACAGCCTGCTGACCCCGGCGCCGAAGATGCCCGGCCTGGACGGGCAGAAAATGTCCAAGTCCTATCACAATACGATCTCGTTGCGCGAAGATCCCGACGAAGTCGAGAAAAAACTGCGCACCATGCCGACCGATCCGGCCCGGGTGCGGCGCACCGATCCCGGCGATCCAGAAAAATGCCCGGTGTGGAAACTCCATCAGGTATACTCCGACGACGAGGTACGCGAGTGGGTGCAGCAGGGTTGCACCAGCGCCGGCATCGGCTGCCTGGAGTGCAAGGGACCGGTGATCGACGCGATCCGGACGGAGCTGGCGCCAATCCACGAACGTGCCATGGAATATCAAGAGGATACGGGGCTGGTGCGCAAGATTATCACCGAGGGCTGCGACAAGGCCCGGGATACCGCGCGCCAGACATTACAGGAAGTCCGGCAGGCCATGGGCCTGGAGTATCGCTGATTCATGACCGAGACCATCGAGCACCACGACAACCCCGAGACGCCGGAACAGCAGGAGATGCCGTTTGCCGTGGTGCAGGGCATGCCGATGACCGCGCTGCCCAAGGATCTCTATATTCCGCCCGATGCGCTGGAAGTATTTCTGGCGGAAACCTTCGCCGGGCCGCTGGATCTGCTGCTCTATCTGATCAAGCGCCAGAACCTGGAGATTCTCGATCTGCCCATCGCCACCATCACCGCCCAGTACATGGAGTATGTGGGTCTGATGACCGAGCTGCGCCTGGAGCTGGCGGCGGACTACCTGGTGATGGCGGCCATGCTGGCCGAGATCAAATCGCGCATGCTGCTGCCGCGGCCGGTCAGCGAGGAAGAGGAAGAGGGCGATCCGCGCGCCGAGCTGGTGCGCCGCTTGCAGGAGTACGAACGCTTTAAAAAGGCCGCCGAGGATATCGACGAGCTGCCCCGGGTGGGGCGCGATGTATTCCCCGCCGAGGTCAGGGCGCCCGATCTCAAGGTGGTGCGCACGCCGCCGGAGGTCGACATCAAGGATGTGCTGGCCGCGTTTACCGACGTCATGCGCCGCGCCTCCATGTACGAGCATCACCATATCAGGATGGAACCGTTGTCGGTGCGTGAACGCATGTCACGGGTGCTGGGGGCGGTCAGGTCCGACAGCTTTACCGATTTCAACGCGCTGTTTACCATCGAAGAGGGGCGCAGCGGCGTGGTCGTCACCCTGCTGGCGATCCTCGAACTGCTCAAACAACACTTGATCGAAATGGTCCAGACCGAAGCCTACGGACCGATTCATGTCAAAGCCAAACAAGCCGTGAATAACCAGGAATAACCGGGGCCGAAACGATCCATGACTGAACAGGAACTCAAACGCATTATCGAAGCCATACTGTTTGCCGCTGACGATCCGGTGAACCTGAGCCAGTTGCAGGCGGTCTTCGCCGAGGATGACGGGCCGGACGCCGACGCGATCAAGGCGGCCATCGCCGCCCTGCAGGAGGATTACGCCGAACACAGTCTGGAGCTGCGTGAGATTAACTCCGGCTATCGCTTTCAGGTCAAACAGGATTACGCCAACTGGGTTGCCAAACTCTGGGAAGAGAAGCCGAGCCGCTATTCGCGCGCTGTACTCGAGACCCTGGCGCTGATCGCCTATCGCCAGCCGATCACCCGCGGGGAGATCGAGGAAGTACGCGGTGTCAGTGTCAGCACCCAGATCATCAAGACCCTGCAGGAGCGCGAATGGGTCAAGGTGGTGGGCCATCGGGATGTGCCGGGCAAGCCGGCCCTGTATGCCACCACCCACGAGTTTCTCGATTACTTCAATCTCAAGAGCCTGCAGGATCTGCCGCCGCTGGCCGAGCTGCGGGATATTGACTCGATCAACGCCGAACTTGACTGGGGTGATGAGGGGCAACAGGACGCCGCCGCTGACAGCGAGTCGGAAGAAGCCTCGACAATGAATGACCTCGCCGGGACGGACAGCGAGGCTGACGTCGATACCGACACCGATACCGATACCGAAGCCGAAGCCGAAGCCGAAGCCGAAGTCGAAGCCGAACAGCCGGCGGAAGCGGCATTGCAGGATGAAGAGGCCGATACCGACCGTGAAGCCGATGTCGACAGCGAAGAGGAAACTGGACAGGAAGAAGCGACCCGATCTGAACGGGTATTGAGTGCCGAGCACTGACGTCCCATGGCCGAACGCGTACAGAAAGTCCTGGCCCAGGCCGGCTACGGCTCACGCCGGGAAATCGAATCCTGGATCGAGCAGGGCCGCATTGAAATCAATGGCCAGCCGGCCAAACTCGGCGACCGGGTCGAAGCGGAGGACGAGATCCGGCTCAACGGCAAACCGGTGCGCCGTACCCTCGATCTCGCGCCGCGCCGCATCCTGCTCTACAACAAACCCGAAGGCGAAATCTGCAGCCGCAACGATCCCGAAGGCCGCCCCACGGTGTTCGACAAACTGCCGCCGGTGAAAAACGGCCGCTGGATCGTCGTCGGTCGCCTGGACATCAACTCCTCCGGCCTGATCCTGTTTACCACAGACGGGGAGCTGGCCAATCGCCTGATGCACCCCTCCTATGAGATCGAACGCGAGTATGCGGTGCGCGTGCTGGGCGAATTCTCCGACGAGACGCGTCGCCGGTTACGCACGGGCGTCCAGCTGGACGACGGCCCGGCCCGTTTCGACGACATCGTCGACGGCGGCGGGCAGGGCGTCAATCACTGGTATTACGTACTGCTGCACGAAGGGCGCAACCGGGAAGTCCGGCGCCTGTTCGAACAGGTGGGCGTCACTGTCAACCGGCTGATTCGCACCCGCTTCGGCAACCTGTTTCTGCCGCGTCGGGTACCGCAGGGCAAGTGGCAGGAGCTGGGCGAAAAAGACCTCAACAATGTCCTGAAGCTGGTCGGCATGGACGAAGCCCTGCCCAAACCATCACGCCCGGCAAAAAAACAAACCCGCAAGAAAACCGCCAGCAAAAAACAAACTCGTAAAAAGACCTGGAGACGAACCAGCCAGTAATTCCTTTTTCTTACTCACTGGGAATCAACGCGGAGCCCGCGGAGTCGCAGAGTTTGAATTGTCACGCGACGGCCGGGTGCAAGCAGTGATATACAAGCTAACAATGTCAAAGATGTGTTTTTGACATGCTTTTCTCCGCGACTCTGCGCCTCCGCGAGCTCCGCGTTATTCTCAGGGCATATTTGAAAAGTGGTACAGGTTACATGAATCCCGGTAGGAGCCCCTCTGGCACGACAAACCATACCATCTCGACAGGTTCATCGGCTCCTGCGGTCTGGCGGATCGGGATGATTTCCTCGGCACTCGTGACTCGTCCCTCGGAACTCGCCCGCGGGACGCGGGCTATCAGCTGGCCTGCTTGATACGGTGTTTGGCGCGCAGGGTATAGGGTTTGAGTTCCATGGGCAGATCGATGTATTCGCTCAGCAGGATTACCAGCCGACGTGTGTTGCTGGTGCCGATCTGTTTGAGTTTGTCGACCGCTTTCTTGTCCTCGAGCGGACTGTTGAAGTCGCGCAGGATGTAGATGCCGTAATGGGGCGTGGTATCGATGTGTTCCAGCACTTCCAGCGGCGTTCGGGTATGGGGGAGCGAGATGTGCGCGGCACCGACGCGATGCATGCTCTCTCCGGCCTGGTATATATAGATCGCCTTGTTGCTGAAACGGTTTACCTGGTTAAACAGATCAATGACCCGATCCGTGTCATAGGTTTCCATCGTGGCCAGCTTGAAGCGGGTTTCGAGCACCTTTTCCAGTTGTTGCAGGTAGTTCATCCAGTTGATTCCCGTATGCGAACTTATGGACTAGTATAATCCCTTTCCCGCGGCTTCACAGTGCCGGCGCGTGACCGTGTTCAAATTCCGACCGTTTTGTCATGGCCGGCGGGATAACCGGTTCGACCGCCAGGCCCTGTCCCGGCAGCGCCGGCCAGAACGCGAACGGGCTCCCCGACGGGCCGGATATCGCGTTGCGGATCGGAATAATAAATACAATTAAAACAATAGCTTGAAGCGTTATTCGGGTGGCAAGCTGATAACAGGGCGGTTCCCGACGGTGGTTGCTTGATTTTACGGAACGGCTGGGTAACAGTGCGGTCTATAAATAATCAGCATTGCGATTCAAAAAGGGGGGTAACATGCTGTTGAACCGATTCTGGAGCCTTGTTCCGGTGGTAGTGTTGCTACTCGCCGGACAACCCGGCCAGGCCGCCGAAGGCGAGGGGCTGGATGAAGGGATGAACAATCCGGGCTATCACGAGAAACCGGCCTGGTTCAAAAATTCATTCCTGGATATTCGTGAGGACATCGACGAGGCCGCGCAGGAAGACAAGCGCGTGATGCTCTATTTCTATCAGGACGGCTGTCCTTACTGCGCGAAATTGCTGCAGGACAATTTCGGTCAGAAGGAGATTGCCGAGATGACCCGGGAAAACTTCGATGTGATCGCCATTAACATGTGGGGCGATCGGGAAGTGACCGATCTGAACGGCAACATGCTCACCGAGAAAAAGTTCGCCGAGAACCTCGAGGTAATGTTCACGCCGACATTGCTGATGATGGATGAAAACGGCAAGGTTGCACTGCGCGTCAACGGCTATTATGCGCCTGACAAGTTCATGGCCGCGCTGGAATATATCAGTGAGAAGAAAGAAAACCAGCTGAGCTTTCGCGAATACTACAAGGAACAGGGCGGCGAGAAGGCCAGCGGCGAGTTACATCAGGCCGAATTCCTGCAGGATCCACCCTACAATCTGCAAAAACTGTCCAGTCAAGACAAACCCCTGCTGCTAATGTTCGAGCAAAAAGCCTGCAAGGCGTGTGATGAGTTACACGGCGACATCTATCCCCGCGAAGCGACCCGCGAGCAGCTGGATCGTTTTGATGTGGTACGGCTGGATATGTGGAGTGAGGAAGAAGTCGTCGGGCCCAACGGCGAGACCAAAACGGCCAAAGAACTGGCTGGCGAACTGGACATTAAATACGCCCCGACGCTGGTGTTCTTTGATACCGACGGCAAGGAAGTATTCCGTGCCGAAGCCTATCTGAAAGCCTTCCATGTGCAGTCAGTCATGGACTACGTAGCGTCCGGCGCCTACAAGGAACAGCCCAACTTCCAGCGCTACATCTCCGCCCGCGCCGACAAACTCGAAGAACAGGGTGTGCACGTTGACTTGTGGGAGTAACGCCACTTTTCAGCGCTCTGGGAAATAACGCAGAGGACGCGGAGTCGCAGAGTTTTCTGTGACTCCGTCTGACTTGAAATATCGTTGTGAGATTGAGTGCGACTCACAAGAAAGGTCTTCACAAAATGCTTTTTCTCCGCGCCTCCGCGAACTCCGCGTTTTGTTATCAAGGCATCAAGAAATGGCATCTTTTTGCGCGTACAGGATCTGGCCGTTGACGTTCTGGCTGTCCGGGCCGAGGAGGTAGCGCGTAGTGTTACCTGACGCTTTTTCTTGTGGGATTGTCACGTAGGCTACCGCCAATGTGACCTGCTCACTCATTTTTCGATGCTCTGGGAATTAACGCGGAGGGCGCGGAGGCGCAGAGACGCGGAGTAAAAATGATCTAGTGGTAGGCCGGACATAGCACCCTGCGGGCATAAACTCCGCGGTGTCCGGCAATTTGCGGAATGCCCGATACCGCTTCGCTTTATCGGGCCTACGACTGCGTGCGTTCCATGTCCAATCAGTGATGGATTACGTCGCCCCCGGTGCTTACAGGGATCAGTATTGAGGCATGAATATCAGGTAGTGCTATGCGCAACCTGATCTATGGAACTGTCCGCTATTCAAAACCTAAAATTCAACATTCAAAATTATTTCTCCGCGCCTCCGCGAACTCCGCGTTTTGTTATCAAGGCATCAAGAAATGGCATCTTTTTGCGCGTACAGGATCTGGCCGTTGACGGTCTGGCTGTCGGGGCCGAGGAGGTAGAGGTAGGCGGGGAGCAGGGTCTCGATCTCGGGATGCTGGTTGGGATCTTCGCCGGGGAAGGCCGTGCGTCGGGTCTGGGTTTGTACCGGGCCGGGGATCAGGCTGTTGACCCGGATCGGGGTGTTGGTCTCCAGCTCGCTGGCCAGGATCTGCATCAGGTTGTCTGCGCCGGCCTTGCTCACGCTGTAGGCGCCCCAGTAGGCGCGGCCGCCCTGGATTTCGCTGGCGGAGGTGAAGATCAGCGAGGCGGCGGGCGATTTTTTCAGCAGCGGCAGCAGGGCCCGGGTCAGTAAGAAGGGCGCGTTCAGATTGACCTGCAGCACCCGGGCCCACAAGGTCACATCATAATGTTCCACCGGCGCAAGTGCGCCGAGTTGCGCCGCGTTATGGACCAGACCGTCCAGGCGGCCGAACTCCTGGTCGAGGGTCTCGGCCAGCTGTTGATAATGATCGGGCGTGGCCCCTTCCAGATCCAGCGGCACGATCGCCGGCTCCGGGTGACCGGTGCCGACGATGCGGTCATAGACCTGTTCCAGCTTTTTAATGGTTCGTCCCAGCAGAATGACTGTGGCACCGTGCGCGGCAAGCGAGGCGGCCAGTTCGGCGCCGATACCGCTGCCGGCACCGGTGACAAGAATGATCCGATCCTGCAGCAGGTCCGGGGCGGGTTGATAATCTGAAAGTGCGGTTGTCATGGAGAAGTGTCTTGTTCCGGGTTCGGGAGGGCCTGATGGGCCAGAGCCGCGCATTGTACCCCACTTCGTACCGCCCCTTCGAGTGTGGCGGGGTACCCGGTGCGGGTGTAGTCCCCGGCCAGCCATAAACCGCTGACCGCGGTGCGATGATCGGGACGCTGTGCATTGATCCCGACCCGGCTGGCAAAGGTGGCGCGTTTCTCGCGCAGCACATACGCCTGCTCATGGGCGGGCCAGTCGGGAAACAGGGCGGCCAGCTCCTGCGCCAGCCGTTCGATCAGCTGCGGATTGTCCAGCTGCAGATGCTCGCCCTGACTGCTCAGCACCACTGCCAGCAGACCCGGCTGATCATAGATGCCGCGATCGAAAACCCACTGGCCCAGCCCGCCGAGCAGCCCCAGCATGGGCTGCGGCAGTTGCACCCGGGCGGGGTATTGCAAATAGACGGTACAGATCGGCTCATAGGTAAACGCCTCACACTGTTGCTGTAAACTCGCCAGTGCCGGCTGCGCTTGACTCAGGGCGCTGACCGCGTGGGGCGGCACGGCGAGTATGATCTGATCGGCGTGCAGCTCGCCAGCGGCCGTGCGAACCCCCTTGATCTGTTGATCGTCGATCAGCAACTGGCTCACGCGTTGACCCAGACGGACTTCACCGCCTTGCTGTTCGATATATTGCATGGCCGGTTCGTTAAACAGCGTGCCGAGATCGCGCCGGGCGTAGAGCAGATCCGAATCCCGGCGCTGATGCAAAAAGGCATCGCGCAGCACATTCACGAACAACGCGGCGGAACTCTCCGCCAGCGGCGTGTTCATTACCGCCAGACACAGCGGGTTCCAGAACTTGTGGATCAACTCGGGGGGCTGACCGGTCTGCTGCAACAGGGCAAGCAGGGATTGATCGGTGTCGCCTCCCAGCCGGTTGCGCCACAACCGCCAGCCGAATTTGAGGGCTTGCCGGCGACTGGCGTAGCTGAGGCCGCGGGCGCCGAGCAGGGCCCCGAGCAGATGCAGCGGTGCGGGCAGGCGCGGCGCGCGCAGTTCCAGTCCCGTCCCGTGGCTGTTGCAGACCAGCAGATGCAGATGCCGGCGCTCGAAAGCCGATTCCGGCACACCGATCTGTTGTAACAGGGCCAGGGTGCGGTGGTACGCCCCGAGGAACAGATGCTGACCGTTGTCCACCGCGTGGTCCGCGAAGGCGACTTTGCGCGCCCGTCCGCCCGGCTGACGCGCCGATTCCAGCAGCAGCGGCCGATGACCGAGACCGGCCAGGCGGACCGCCGCCGCCAGGCCGGCCCAGCCGGCCCCGACGATGATCACCGATTCGCCGCGCCTCATTAATCCGTGTCCGCCACGGGCGGCTGCCGGCGACGCCATGTTTCCCGCCAGACGGTCTTCCCGGCCAGCCACAGCTTGGCGAGCGCGGTCAGGCTCAGGCGCTGGGTCAGCACATGAAAGCCGTCTTTTTCCAGTTCATCGAGCAGGCCTTCATAGATGGCGCTCATGACCAGTCCGGCGCGCTGGGCCCGGCGATCGATCGCCGGTAAATGATCATGGGCGCGTTGATAGTAGTCGCGGGCCCGCCGGGCCTCGAACGCCATCAATTGATAAAAGTCGGGGCTCTCCCGGCCTTGCAGCAGATCGTCCTCGCTCACACCGAACTGCTGTAAATCTTCCCGGGGCAGATAGATGCGGCCGCGGCGGGCATCCTCGCCGACATCCCGCAGGATGTTGGTCAGCTGGAAGGCCATGCCGAGGTCCCGTGCATATTTGAGCGTGCGCCGATCGCGATAACCGAAAATCTCCGCCGACAACAGGCCGACCACGCTGGCGACCCGGTAACAGTAAAGTGAGAGTTCCTTGAAGGTGTCATAGCGCTGCTGATCGAGATCCATCTCCATGCCGTCGATGATCTCCAGAAAATATTCCTGTGGCAGATCAAAATCGCGGACGGCCGCTTGCAGCGCCCGGGTGACCGGATGCTGCGGTTGGCCGCTGTAGAGACGCTCGATTTCCGAGCGCCACCACTGCAACTTGACCCGCCGGATCTCCGGCATGCTGTCGGCATCCACCACATCATCCACTTCCCGGCAAAAGGCGTACAGCGCGGTGATGGCGCGCCGGCGATGGCGGGGCAGAAACAGGAAACTGTAATAAAAACTGGAGCCGCTGGTCGCGGTCTTTTCCTGGCAATACTGTTCGGGCGTCATGATGGGCTCAGTTTATCAGATTCCGCAGCCGGGTTTGCCCGGCCGCTGGCGTCGGCCCAGACGCGGGAAGGCGGCCTGAACGAACATGGCGAATCCGTCACGGGGCGTCAGTCGCGGGCGGGCAAACGCATCGTTCGGACTCTCGTGCAAATGTTTGAGAATGCGGGCGCCGCCGGCGATGATCAGCCGCAGTTCAAACGCGAAGCGTCCGGAAAGCCGCAGCCCCAGGGGCGCGCCGGATTCGAGCAGGCGCCGCGCCCGCTCGATCTGTCCCCGCATCAACGCCTGCATGGCAAAATCGGTGGTGCGATTGGCCAGGTGGGCCTCGGTCACGCCATGACGTTGCATCTCATCCTGCGGCAGATAGATCCGGTTGTTCTCCGTGTAGTCCTGATGCATGTCCTGCAGAAAATTGATCAACTGCAGGGCGGTGCAGATGGCGTTGGAATAACCGAGATTGAGCTCGGTGGCGGCGCGATTGAGATGCAGCAGCAGTTCGCCCACCGGGTTGGCCGACAGGCGACAATAGTCCATCACTTCCCCGAAATCGGCATAACGGGTTTTCTGCACATCCTGGCGAAAGGCCTGCAACAGGCGCTCAAAGGGTTGCACGGGAAGTTGATGTTGCCGGATAACATCCTGCAGGGCGATGAACACCGGGTCATCGGCTACCCGGCCCTGCTGCAGCTGTTGCAGGCGTGCCTGATAATCATCGAGTTTTGCCAGACGTTGTTCGGCGCTGAGATCCCCTTCATCGGCAAAATCATCCGCGGTGCGGGCAAAAGCGTAAATGACCGTAACGGCCGGGCGAATACGCCCCGGCAACAGCCGGCTGGCGACGGGAAAATTCTCGTAATGATCACGGGCCATTGCCGCGCAGTGCGCGTAAGCATCGGGCAGTCGGTCACTTGTCATGATAATAGTCTGTGGTATGGTTGTTTTATTGGCAAATCGGGGATAACAACATGAAAAAGCTGAAGCTGATCCTCTCGGGGATCATCATCGGACTGGCCTTGGGGCTGTGGTTCGGCGTCAATATTGGCAAAGGGAATCCGATATTGAGTAACCCCTTTGATGGGCCGACGCTCAAGCAGCGGCTTAAAGATACAACCGGCGATGCCGTGGAACGGGCCGGCAGAGAAATGGAAGAACTCGGTTCGGGTATCAAGGGTAACCTCGAGAAGGACTAGGTTTCTTCGTCGGGGTTGGTTTCGATCTGACGCACCCCGCTTTCGACCTGTTCCTGTGCCTCGATCTCCTTGTTCGAACTGATGCCCATCTCGCGAAACTTCTGTACGCTGGGCAGGATGCGGCTGTCAAACGATCCCACCGTGCTGTTGAAATGCTTGACGGTCGTATCCAGGCTGCGCCCCATCTTTTGCAAGTGGCCGGTGAAGGTCGCCAGGCGCTGGTACAACTCTTCACCAATCTTCTTGATATGTTCGGCATTCTTGGCCAGCTGCTCCTGGCGCCAGCCGTAGGCCACCGCGCGCAGCAGGGCGACAAAGCTGGTGGGGGTGGCCAGAATCACATTCTTGCTCAACGCATCTTCCATCAATTGATAGTCGGTTTCCAGCGCCGCGCTGAGAAACTGATCGCCGGGGATAAACAGCACCACAAACTCCGGTGACTGGCTGAACTGGCTCCAGTACGCCTTGCTGTGCAGTTCGTTGATACGCTGGCGAACGTTTTTGGCATGACGCTGCATGTGCTGCTGGCGCTCTTCGTCAGTACTGCTTTCGATGGCGCTGAGATAGGCGTCCAGCGGCGTTTTGACATCCACCACGATCTCGCGCCCGTCGGGCATGCGCACGATCATATCCGGGCGCTGGCGGCCTTCGTCGGTTTTGACGTTTTCCTGCTGATAAAAATCGCAATGCTCGACCATGCCGGCCAGCTCGGCCAGCCGTTTCAGGGTGAGCTCGCCCCACTGACCGCGCACCTCCGGTCGGCGCAACGCCTGGACCAGGTTATGGGTCTGATCGCGCAGCGCCTGCTGGGTGAGATTCATGGTTTCGATATGCTTGTGCAGGGCGCCGTAGGCCTCCTTGCGCTCTTTTTCGATATTCTGGATCTGCTGTTCGGTTTTGTTCAGTGATTCGCGGATCGGTTTGACCAGCTCCTCGATGGCTTTTTCCTTCTGCGCCAGATCGCCCTTGGCCTCGCTTTGAAACTTCTCCAGCTTTTGCTGCGCCAGCTTCAGGAACTCCTCGTTATTATGTTTGAGCGCCTGACTGGAGAGGGCCGAGAAGGTATCGCTGAGCTGTTCCCGGGCCTCTTTCAGCGCCTTGATCTTCTCCTCGGCATGCCGGCGCTCCAGCTCCAGCGTGGTGCTCAGTTCACTGTTTTCCCGCTGCAGCGAATTGATCCGTCCCTGCAACCACAGATAGACCCCCAGCGCCCCGACCAGCAGGGAGCCAACAGCAATCGAGGCGTAAATCAGTTCCTGACTCATATTTGAATTTTAAATGTTGAATTTTGAATGCTGAATTGATGACTTGCGCTTAAATTTAAAATTTAACATTCAAAATTCAACATTGTTCACTCCAGTTCTCTTCATGGGGAATTGTCACGTAGGCTATCGCCAACGTGACCTGCCCACTTATGTTTCAATTTTGAGTTTTGAATTTTGAATGTTGAATTGCGGACATCGCATTTAATTCAAAACTCAACATTCAAAATTGTTTAATCCCGTCGTAGGTCAGGTTGCGCGCAGCGTTACCTGACGTTCTCTTTTTGAAAAGTTGTCACGCAGGCTGTCGCCAACGTGACCTGCCCACTTATGTTTCAATTTTGAGTTTTGAATTTTGGATGTTGAATTGAGGACATCGCATTTAATTCAAAACTCAAAATTCAACATTCAAAATTGTCTAACTCACCCATTGCAGGATTGCTTCAGGCGATTCCACCAGCCCGTCGGCGCCCCAAGTATCGGGTTGTTCATCCTCGCCAATATAGCCGAACAGGGCAACCAGTGTCTGCATTCCGGCGCGGCGCCCGGCCTCGATGTCCCGCCGGGCATCGCCGACATACAGGCATTCATGGGCCTCGCTGGCGCACTGTTTACAGGCATGCAACAGTGGTGCGGGATCGGGTTTGCGCTGGGGCAGGGTATCGCCGCTGACAATACAACCCGCCCGTTCGGCCAGGCCCAGCGCCTGCAGCAGGGGATCGGTCAGCCAGCCGGGCTTGTTGGTGACCACGCCCCAGTTATGGCCGCGGCTCTCGAGGTTGTCGAGCAGCCCGGCCATACCGGGAAACAGGACCGTGTGCGTGGCGAGGTTGGTACGATAAATCTGCAGCAGTTGCTGGCGCAGGGCCTCGAAGTCGACGTGCGGCGCCGATTCCCCAAAGCCCAGCTCGATCAGCGCCTTGCCGCCGTGCGACACGACCGGGCGGATCACCTCATAGGGCAGGGCGGGCAGATCGTGGCTCAGACGCACGGCATTCAGGGCATGGGCCAGATCCGGCGCGGTGTCGGCCAGCGTGCCGTCCAGGTCAAACAGGACCGTTTTGATCACGACTTCTGGGAGTGCAGCAGGTAATTGACGCTGACATCGTGTCCCAGGGAATAGGTTCGGGTCAGCGGGTTGTAACTCATGCCGGTCAACTCGCGAGTCACCAGCCCGGCTTCACGCACCCAGCTTTCCAGTTCCGCCGGTTGAATGAATTTGGCGTAATCATGCGTGCCTTTGGGCAACAGCTTGAGCACATATTCGGCACCGATGATCGCAAACAGATAGGACTTGGGATTGCGGTTGATAGTGGAGAGAAACACATGGCCGTCGGGTTTGACCAGTTGCGCGCAGGCGCGAACGATCGCGGCGGGATCGGGCACGTGTTCCAGCATCTCCAGGCAGGTAACCACATCGTATTCGCCGGCTTCCCGATCGGCCAGTTCCTCGGCGGTGATCTGTTGATAGTCGACTTCCACGCCGGACTCATGCTGATGCAGTCGGGCCACGCTCAACGGCGCTTCCCCCATATCAATCCCGGTGACCGTCGCACCGCGCTGCGCCATGGACTCGGAGAGAATCCCGCCGCCGCAACCGACGTCCACGACCCGTTTGCCGGCAAGGCTCACGCGCCGGTCGATGTACTCCAGACGCAAGGGATTGATTTCATGCAGCGGTTTGAACTCGCCATGGGGATCCCACCAGCGCGAGGCCAGATCCTCGAACTTGGCGATTTCCTGGTGATCGACGTTGGTGTGTATTTGGCTCATATAAATAGTATACAGAAATTCGCAGGGCCGAGGTACGAGGGACGAGTGACGAGTGACGAGGCAATTTTGTCAGGACTGAATTTACATCACCCCTCCCTGGCCCTCCCCTTGAAGGGGAGGGAATAATCCTGCTATCAGCACGATCAATTCCCCCTCCCACAGGGAGGGGGTTAGGGGGAGGGGATCAAATCCAAGCCTCGTCCCTCGTCCCTCGGCACTTTTTGTCAGTCCAGAGGAGCCAGACGCTGCTGCCACTCGGCAGCCCGCTCCAGCACGGCATTCGGGTCGAGGGTCGTCAGTTCGCGCTGGTTGAGCAGCTGGCGGCCGGCGACCCAGACGTCGGTGACCTGTTCGCGGCCGGCGGCGTAGACCAGCTGGGAGACCGGGTGGTAGATCGGTTGAGTCTCCAGGGCGCCGAGATCCACGGCGATGAGGTCGGCCGATTTACCGACTTCCAGGGAGCCGATCTCCTGCTCCAGGCCCAGCGCCCGGGCGCCGTTGAGGGTGGCCATGCGCAGCACCGCCTCGGCGGGCAGGGCGCTGGCGTCGCCGGCCACGGCCTTGGCCAGCAGCGCGGCGCTGTGCATTTCGCTGAACATGTCCAGATCGTTGTTACTGGCGGCGCCATCGGTCCCCAGGCAGAGGTTGATCCCGGCCTGCTGCAACTGGTGCACCGGGCAGAAACCGCTGGCCAGTTTCAGATTGGATTCGGGGCAGTGCACCACATGCACCCCGGCTTCGGCCAGGCGCGGGATCTCGTCCGGATTTACCTGGGTCATGTGCACCGCCAGCAGATGCGGATTGAGCAGACCCAGCTCGTCGAGGCGTTGCAGCGGGCGTTTGCCATCCCGGTCCTGACTTTCCGCAACCTCGTGGGCGGTCTCATGCACGTGCATGTGGATGGGAATATCCAGCTCTTCGGCGTAGGTGCGAATGCGTTGCAGGGTTTCGTCGGAGACCGTATAGGGTGCATGCGGTGCAAAGGCGGTGGTGATCAGGCTGTTGCCGCGCAGTTGATCGTGCAGGGCGATGCCCTTGCTCAGGTACTCATCGGGGTTTTGCGCCCAGGGCGTGGGGAAGTCGATCATAATCAGCCCCACACAGGCGCGCATCCCGGCCTGTTCCACCGCGCGCACCGTCTCCTCGGGGAAAAAGTACATGTCGTTGAAGCAGGTGGTGCCGCCGCGCAGCATTTCGGCGCAGGCCAGCAGGCTGCCGTCGTGCACAAACTCCTTGCCGATCCATTGTTGCTCCGCCGGCCAGATGTGCTGTTGCAGCCACTCCATCAGCGGAAGATCATCGGCTAGGCCACGCATCAGGGTCATGGCGGCATGACCGTGCAGATTGATCAGCCCCGGTAACAGAATGTGTTGATCCAGATGGCGGATCGTGTCGGCGCTATAGCGTTGCGCGGCTTCTTCGGCGGGCAGGATGGCCTCGATGCGTCCGTTATCAATGGCAATGGCGTGGTTTTCCAGCAAGACGCCCTGCGGTTCGATCGGCAGAATCCAGCGTGCATATAACAGCGTGTCAATTTTCATGCCGGGAAAGATACAGGCATTGGATTCGCGGCTGCAAGTTTTTTGCGCCTCGGCGAGAGAACAAGCTGAACCCGGCAGAGTGCCCGCCCTGCGCATCTGAAAATGAACTCTCGCAGAGACGTTTATGCCCGTTGTTTGGGTGCAGAGTCCGCCATGGAAATATTTGTTTTTCTTTACGCCTTTGCGGCTCGGCGAGAGAACAGTCGAACGGGATGCACATTCCACGCGCCGGGCTCACTGAAAAAAATAATCTCTCGCAGAGACGTTTATGCCCGTTGTCTGGGTGCAGAGTCCGCCATGGAAATATTTGTTTTTCTTTACGCCTTTGCGGCTCGGCGAGAGAACAGTCGAACGGGATGCACATTCCACGCGCCGGGCTCACTGAAAAAAATAATCTCTCGCAGAGACGTTTATGCCCGTTGTCTGGGTGCGGAGGCGCAGAGTTTGTAATGGGGTTATTTGTTTCTCTGCGTCTTTGCGGCTCGGCGAGAGGACCGAGAGGGTAAAAGGACTATTGTCGAGTTTTGTCTATTCCTGAAACATTTTGCCGTGTCTTCAGGTAGCTTGACGGATTACAATGGTTGCCCTGGAATAACCCCGACGTTTTTATGCTGGAACAATACGACACCTTCAAACCGGTACTGTGGGACGACGAGGCGGTCTGTCTGCTGGATCAGCGTCTGCTGCCGCAACAACACCAGTATCTGTACTGCCGTAGCGTGGCCGAGGTGGCGCAGGCGATCCGGGATATGGTGGTGCGCGGGGCGCCGGCCATCGGCATCACCGCCGCTTACGGCGTGGCGCTGGCGGCGCGGCAGCGCTATGCCGAGTCAGCGACAAACTGGCGTGACAACATCGAAGCAGATTTGCAGCAACTGGAAGGGGCCCGCCCCACGGCCATCAACCTCCACTGGGCCATCGCCCGCATGCGGGACAGGCTGGCCGGGCTGGACGGCGATCCGTTCGAGGTGTTGCTGCAGGAAGCGCGCGCCATTCATGAAGAGGATATCGCCGCCAATCTGAAAATGGGCAAGTTCGGTGCCTCGCTGATCGTACCGGGCAGCAGCGTGTTGACCCACTGCAATGCCGGGGCGCTGGCCACCGGCGGTCACGGCACGGCGCTGGGGGTGATTCGCAGCGCCCGGGCCGACGGCAAACTGGCGACGGTCTACGCCGACGAGACCCGGCCCTGGTTGCAGGGCGCCCGACTGACCGCCTGGGAGCTGCTGCAGGATCAGATTCCGGTAACCCTGGTGGCCGAGGGCGCGGCGGCCTGGCTGATGCAACAGGGCAAGGTGCAGTGGGTGATCGTCGGCTCCGATCGGATCGTCGCCAACGGCGATGTGGCCAACAAGATCGGTACCTATTCGCTGGCGGTGCTGGCGCGCCAGCACGGGGTCAAATTCATGGTGGCGGCGCCGACCTCCACCATCGACATGGCCGTCGCCGAGGGCGGAGCGATTCCCATTGAACAGCGGGATCCCGCCGAATTGCTCGCCTGTGGCGGACAGCGGGTGGCGGCGGAGGGCGCCACGGCCTGGAATCCGGTGTTCGATGTGACGCCGGCACAGCTGGTGGACGCCATCGTGACCGAGCGGGGTATCATCGAACGTCCCGATAGCGCCAAACTGGCCCGCCACATGGGCCAACACCGCTGATTATTTCCCCTCTGGCCAAGCCCTAAAAACAGGCCTTTTGCAAGGCGGTTTTCCACGATACGGCCACACCCGGTTTCTCACGCGCTTTTACAAAGATGCAGTGGGTGACCCTGCTATGGTATAGTAATCGCTCAGAAACGCTTCAAAAATCAATCGAGCCACTTTTAACCTGACCGAAAGCGACGCATGAGCGAATTTGCCAAGGAAGTCCTCCCGATCAACATCGAGGAGGAGATGAAGCAGTCCTATCTGGACTATGCCATGAGTGTCATCGTCGGGCGCGCCCTGCCCGATGTGCGGGACGGCCTCAAGCCGGTTCACCGCCGCGTGCTGTATGCCATGCGTGAGCTGGGCAATGACTGGAACAAGCCCTACAAGAAATCGGCCCGC
Organism: Thiohalophilus thiocyanatoxydans; assembly: GCF_004366735.1. Classification (GTDB taxonomy): domain Bacteria; phylum Pseudomonadota; class Gammaproteobacteria; order UBA6429; family Thiohalophilaceae; genus Thiohalophilus; species Thiohalophilus thiocyanatoxydans. The sequence continues at coordinate 283,168 of NZ_SOQX01000002.1, forward strand.
GTGGTCGGTGACGTCATCGGTAAATACCATCCCCACGGCGACAGCGCCGTCTACGACACCATCGTGCGCATGGCCCAGCCCTTCTCGCTGCGCTACATGCTGGTCGACGGCCAGGGCAACTTCGGCTCGGTGGACGGCGATGCGCCGGCAGCCATGCGGTATACCGAAGTGCGCATGGCCAGAATCGCCCATGAGTTGCTGGCCGACATCGAAAAAGAGACCGTCGATTACACCCTGAACTACGACGAGTCCGAATACGAGCCGGAGATCCTCCCGGCGCGCATCCCCAATCTGCTGGTCAACGGCTCCGCCGGGATCGCGGTGGGCATGGCGACCAATATTCCGCCGCATAATCTCAACGAAGTGATCAACGCCACGCTGGCGATGATCGACAACCCGGATATCACCATCCAGGAACTGATGAATTTCATTCCGGGACCGGATTTTCCCACCGCCGGTATTATCAACGGCGCGCGCGGCATTGCCGAAGCCTATGCCACCGGTCGCGGCCGCATCTATGTGCGGGCGCGGACCAAGGTCGAGGAGATGGCCAACGGACGCGAACGGATCGTGGTCACCGAGTTGCCCTATCAGGTCAACAAGGCCCGCCTGCTGGAACGTATTGCCGAACTGGTCAAGGAACGAAAAATCGAGGGCATCAGCGAACTGCGCGATGAATCGGACAAGGAAGGCATGCGCGTGGTCATTGAACTGCGTCGCGGCGAAGTCACCGAAGTGATGCTCAACAATCTCTATCAGCACACCCAGATGCAGACTGTATTCGGCATCAACATGGTGGCGCTGGTCGAAGGGCAGCCGCAGCTGCTGAATCTGCACCAGATTCTGGCCGCCTTCATTCGTCATCGTCGCGAAGTGGTCACCCGGCGCACCGTGTTCGATCTGCGCAAGGCGCGGGAGAAGGCGCATGTGCGCGAAGGGCTGGCTATTGCGCTGGCCAACATCGATCAGATCATCGCCCTGATCAAGGCCGCCAAAAATCCGGCCGAAGCCAAGGAACAGTTGATGGCCACCCTCTGGGAACCCGGCGTGGTCAACCAGATGCTGGAGCGCACCGGCGCCGCAGCCTCGCGGCCGGAAGGGCTGGCACCCGAATTCGGTCTGGTCGACGGCCGCTATCGGCTGTCCGATGCTCAGGCCCAGGCAATTCTCGATATGCGCCTGCATCGCCTGACCGGCCTGGAGCAGGACAAGATCCTCAACGAATATGAAGAGCTGCTCAAACAGATCGAGGAGTTGCTGGCGATTCTGGCCAGCAGCGAGAAGCTGATGCAGGTCATCCGCGATGAACTGACCGAGATGCGCGATCAATACGGCGACGAGCGACGCACCGAGATCATCGCCAGTCAGGAAGATCTGACCATCGAGGATCTGATCACCGAGGAGAACGTGGTCGTGACCCTGTCGCACGAGGGTTACGTCAAGGCCCAGCCGATCTCCGCCTACACCTCGCAGCGCCGTGGCGGCAAGGGCAAGGCGGCGACCTCGGTCAAGGACGAGGACTTTGTCGACAAGCTGTTCGTCGCCAGTACCCACGACACCATTCTCTGCTTCTCCAGCCGCGGCAAGGTCTACTGGCTCAAGGTCTACGAGTTGCCGCAGGCCGGACGCACCGCACGCGGGCGTCCCATCGTCAACCTGTTGCCGTTGGAAGAAGACGAACGCATTAATGCGATTTTGCCGATTCGCGAATACCTGGAAGGACAGTTCATCTTCTTTGCCACCAGCAACGGCACGGTGAAGAAAACCCCGCTGACCGATTTCTCACGCCCGCGCGCCTCGGGCATCATCGCCATCGAACTGCGCGATAACGATCATCTGATTGGCGTGGAACTGACCCGCGGCGATCAGGATGTGTTGCTGTTCAGCACCGCCGGCAAGTCGATCTGTTTCAACGAGCAGGATGTGCGGGCCATGGGCCGCAGCTCGGTCGGGGTACGCGGCATGAAGCTGCAATCCGATCAGCACGTCATCTCGCTGATCATCGCCAGCGAAGGCCACATCCTTACCGCCACCGAAAACGGTTACGGCAAGCGCACGCCCGTGGATGACTATCCCCGCCACGGTCGCGGCGGCCAGGGCGTCAAGTCGATCCAGACCTCGGAGCGTAACGGCGAAGTCATCGGCGCCGAACTGGTAGGTGAAGAAGACGAAATGATGCTGATTACCAGCCGCGGCACCCTGGTGCGCACCAAAGTCGACGAAGTCTCGATCATGGGCCGCAACACCCAGGGCGTAAAACTGATCAGCCTCGGCGAAGGCGAAAAACTCTCCGGCATCGAACGGATCGCGAAGATCAGCGATGAAGAGGATGTTATTGAAGAATAAAACCCAACGCAGAAATGCAATTTTGAATTCTGAATGTTGAATGTTGAATTAAATACAAATTCGCAATTCAAAATTTAAAATTCAACATTCAAAATTATATCGTTACGCCTCTGCGCCTCTGCGTTAAATTGTTTTTTTAGAAAATCAGGCAAATCAGGAGTTGTGTATGTCACGTGTATTTAATTTTAGCGCCGGTCCGGCGATGCTGCCCCAGGAAGTCCTGGAGCGCGCTCGCGAGGAGATGCTTGACTGGCATGGTACCGGGATGTCAGTGATGGAAATGAGCCATCGCGGCAAGGAATTCATGTCCATCGCCGAGAAGGCCACCGCGGATCTGCGCGAGTTGATGGCGGTGCCGGACGATTACGAGATTCTGTTTTTGCAGGGCGGCGCCAGCAGCCAGTTCGCCATGGTGCCGATGAATCTGCTGCGCGACAAAACCAAAGCCGATTACCTCAACACCGGTGCCTGGTCGAAAAAGGCGATCGGTGAGGCGAAAAAGTTCTGTGACGTGAATGTCGCGGCGACCACCGAGGCCGACGGCTTCAGCAGCGCCCCGGCACAGGATGAGTGGCAGATCAGTGCCGATGCCGCCTATGTGCATTACACGCCGAATGAAACCATCGGCGGTGTCGAATTCAACTATATTCCCGAAACAGGCGATGTGCCGCTGGTGGCGGACATGTCCTCCACCATCCTGTCGCGCCCCATCGATGTCTCGAAGTACGGCGTGATCTATGCCGGCGCGCAGAAGAACATCGGTCCGGCCGGCCTGACCGTGGTCATCGTGCGCAAGGATCTGATCGGCCAGACCCTCGACAAGACCCCGGCCATGTTCGATTATCAGGTCCATGCCGAAGCCGGCTCCATGGCCAACACGCCGCCCACCTACGGCTGGTACCTGGCCGGCCTGGTCTTCGAATGGCTGAAAGAGAAGGGCGGTCTGCAGGGCATGGCCGAGATCAACAAGCGCAAGGCGGATAAGCTGTATCAGGCGATCGACACCTCTGACTTCTACGCCAACCCGGTCCGCCCCGATTGCCGTTCGTGGATGAACGTACCGTTTACCCTGGCCAACCCGGATCTGGACAAGACGTTCCTGGAAGAGGCCGCCAAACAGGGGCTGACCACCCTGAAAGGCCACCGCTCCGTCGGCGGCATGCGCGCCAGCATCTACAACGCCATGCCCGAAGCCGGTGTCGACACGCTGGTTGAGTTTATGGCCGACTTTGAAAAACGCAACGGGTAAGAATAGTGACGAGGGACGAGTAACGAGGTACGAGGCGAGTTTGCCCGGGCTGATTTTATATCACCCCACCCTGGCCCTTCGGGCAGTGACGAGGTACCAGGTACGAGTGACGAGGAGGGTTTGCCGGGGCTGATTTTATATCACCCCACCCTAACCTTTATGCCCTCGGGTGCTCCCCTGGAAGGGGAGGGGATGATCTTGCTAATAGCAAAGATCAGTCCCCCTCCCATAGGGAGGGGTTAGGGGGAGGGGATACAAAAACTAGCCCCTCGTCCCTCGTACCTGGTACCAGCCCGGAAGGCCAGGGGGAGGGGATGATCTTGCTAATAGCGAAGAGCAGTTCCCCCTCCCACAGGGAGGGGGTTAGGGGGAGGGGATACAAAAACTAGCCCCTCGTCCCTCGTACCTAGTACCTGCCCGAAGGGCATGGGAGGGGATAAAAATCCAGGTCCCTCGTAACTCGTAACTCGGCCCTGAGATATAAGTCCAGGGTAAGCTGCTAGTATTCAAGACACACAGAAACAGATAACCAAAGGTAATCAATCCGTCCTATGTATAAAGTTCTGACATTGAATAATATCTCTCTCGCCGGCCTGGAACGGCTGCCGCGGGACAAGTATGAAATCGCCTCCGAAATCGGCCATCCCGATGCGGTCCTGGTGCGCTCGACCAAGATGCACGAGATGGAGATTCCCGACAGCCTCAAGGCGATCGGTCGTGCCGGCGCCGGGGTGAACAACATTCCGGTCGACAAGATGTCGGATCAGGGTATCGCGGTATTCAACGCCCCCGGCGCCAACGCCAACGCGGTCAAAGAGCTGGTGCTGGCCGGTATGCTGATGGGTTGTCGTAACATCGGACCGGCCTGGGATTTTGCCCGTTCCGTTGAAGGCACCGACGCGGAAATCAACAAGGCGGTGGAAGCCGGCAAGAAGAACTTCGGCGGTTTCGAGTTGCCGGGGCGCACCCTGGGCGTGATCGGCCTGGGCGCCATCGGGCGTAACGTGGCCAACATGGCATTGCAACTGGGCATGCGCGTGGTCGGTTTCGATCCGGGTATTACCGTGGAAGGCGCCTGGCAGTTGTCCTCGGAAGTGGAAAAAGCCGGCAGCATGGACGAGCTGGTCTCCAAGGTGGATTTCATTACCTTCCATGTGCCGCTGGTCGATGCAACACGGAATTTGATCAATGCCGAACGGCTCAAGATGATGCGCGACGGCGTGGTGATTCTCAATTTCGCGCGTAACGGCATTATCGATGATGAGGCGGTCAGTGCCGCGATCAAGGCCGGCAAGGTTTACGCCTATGTGTGTGACTTCCCGAGCAATCTGCTAAAAGATCACGAGCGGGTTGTCGCCCTGCCGCATCTGGGTGCCTCCACCGTCGAGGCGGAAGAGAACTGCGCGATTATGGTCGCCGAACAGGTTCGTGATTATCTGGAGCATGGCAACATCCGCAATTCGGTCAACTTTCCGGAAGTCTATATGGAACGCACCGAAGGCCAGCGTATCGCGATCGTCAACCGCAATGAACCGAACATGGTTGGACAGATCACCTCGGTGCTTGCCAATCAGAATCTGAATATCGTGGATATGATTAATAAATCACGCGGCAATCTCGCCTATAATCTGATCGATATCGACGGCAATGTGGATGACACCATGTACGAACAGTTGTGCAGTATTGGTGGCGTGTTAAAAGTGCGTCTGATCGACTGACACCCGGGAGCGGAACTTGAGCGACGACCTTCTATCCCTGCGCCAGCGGATCGATGAACTGGACGAACAGCTCCAGGCATTGATCACCGAGCGGGCCCGCCTCGCCGAGGAAGTGGCGCGTACCAAGCAGGCCGAAGGGGAGGAGGTCTTCTATCGCGCCGAGCGCGAGGCCGAGGTGCTGCGCGGCGTCATGCAACGCAACCAGGGGCCGCTGAGCAACGAGGAGATGGCGCGGCTGTTCCGCGAGATCATGTCCGCCTGCCTGGCGCTGGAGCGGATCATGAACATCGCCTTTCTCGGCCCGGAGGGGACCTTCACCCAGGCGGCGGCGCTGAAACATTTTGGTCATTCGGTGCAGACCCTGCCGCTGGGCACCATCGGTGATGTGTTTCGCGAAGTGGAGTCGGGTAACGCCTCCTATGGCGTGGTGCCGGTGGAAAACTCCACCGAGGGCGTCATTAATCATACGCTCGACGAATTCATGAATTCGTCCTTGTCGATCTGCGGCGAGGTGGAGTTGCGCATTCACCACCATCTGCTGAGTAAAAACCCGGACATTCGCAACATTCACCGGGTTTACTCACATCAGCAATCCCTTGCCCAGTGCCGCAAATGGTTGGACATGCATCTGTCGCAAGTGCAGCAGATCGACGTCAGCAGCAACGCCGAAGCCGCCCGCCTGGCCAGTACCGATCCGGAATCGGCGGCCATCGCCGGCGAGAGCGCGGCGGATATTTACGCGCTCGGTTATCTGGCGAAAAATATCGAGGACCATCCCGAGAACACCACCCGCTTTCTGGTGGTCGGCAAGCGCGAGACACCGCCCAGCGGCAACGACAAGACTTCGATGCTGGTCTACACCCGGAACAAGCCGGGCGCCCTGTACACCATGCTCGCGCCCTTCGCCCAACACAACATCTCCATGTCACGCATCGAATCACGGCCTTCGCATCAGGGGATGTGGAATTACGCCTTCTTTATCGATATCGAGGGCCATATCGAAGACAACAATGTCCGCCAGGCCATCGATGAACTCGAAGAAAGCGCCAGTCTGGTGAAAATTCTCGGGTCTTATCCGCGGGCGGTATTATAGTTCTGAGTTCTGAGTTCTGAGTTCTGAGTTCTGAGTTCTGAGTTCTGAGTTCTGAGTTCTGAGTTCTGAGCTGAGTAGGCCGGACATAGCGATAGCGGTGTCCGGCAACCGACTAAAAGCAGGCTCTCTGGAAAAACGCGGAGATCGCAGCTCGGGAAGCGTCACATAGGCTCCGCCAATGTGACCTACAACTAAATTCCTGGGACTTAGGACTCAGGACTTGGATCTGTTTATCATATGAGAGGCTTGTAGCCGCGACTCGGGAGCAGGGGCACGACCGTCGCCGATGAAATCGCCTCCCACAAGAGAAGGGGCGAGGTTCTAGCTGTAGGTCAGGTTGCGCGTAGCGCTACCTGACACTTGCTCTTAGGACTTAGGACTTAGAACTTAGGACTTAGAACTTAGAACTCAGAACTCAGAACTCCGCGGCTCCGCACCTCTGCGCCCTCCGCGGTTAAATAAGATTCCTTAAAAGAGTGATGTTCCGGAATATGACGATCTCTACCGAACAATTTGATGTCTGTGATCTGGCTGCCCCGGGTGTGCGGGAGCTGACGCCGTATCAGCCGGGCAAGCCGATCGAGGAGCTGGAGCGGGAATACGGGCTGTCGGATGTGATCAAGCTGGCCTCCAATGAAAATCCGCTGGGTCCGTCGCCCGATGCGTTGACGGCGATCCGGGATAACCTGGCGGAACTGAGCCGTTATCCGGACGGCAACGGTTTTATTCTCAAGCAGGCGTTGTGCAACCATTTTGATCTGGACGCCGCGCAGATCACCCTGGGTAACGGCTCCAACGATGTACTCGAACTGATCGCGCGGGCCTTTGTGACGCCGGACAATGAGGTCGTTTTCTCGCAACACGCCTTTGCCGTGTATCCGCTGGTGACCCGGGCCATCGGCGCCAGGGCGGTGGTCACGCCGGCCAGGGCGGGGGGGCACGATCTCGAAGCGATACTGGGCGCGATCACCGATCGCACCCGGCTGGTATTTATCGCCAACCCGAACAACCCGACCGGTACCTGGCTGACCCGGGCGGCGTTGCAGGCGTTTCTGGAGCAGGTGCCGCCCCATGTGCTGGTGGTTCTGGATGAGGCCTATTATGAATATGCCGCCGATCCGGCCACCGGCATCGCCGATTACCCCGACGGGCTGCAGTGGTTGGCGACGTTCCCCAACCTGATTGTGACCCGGACCTTCTCTAAGGCCTACGGGCTGGCCGGGCTACGGATCGGCTACGCCGTCTCCCATCCCGAGGTGGCCGACTACCTCAACCGGGTGCGCCAGCCGTTTAATGTGAATCATCTGGCGCTGGCGGCCGTGAGCGCGGCACTGACCGACACTGCCCATCTGCAACGCGGCATCGCGCTCAATGTCCGGGGATTGCAACAGTATTACCAGGCGTTCGATCAGCGGGGGCTCGATTACTTTCCCTCGGCGGGCAACTTTGTCACCGTGCGGGTCGGGCCGGCCGCCGAAATCAACGAGCAGTTATTGCGCCGGGGGATCATCGTGCGCCCGGTCGCCAACTATGATCTGCCGGAACATCTGCGCATTTCGATCGGCAGCGAGAAAGAGAACCGGCGCTGTATCGACGCCCTGGACGAGATTCTGCAGGCAGGCGAATGAGCACCCCCGTGATCAACCAACTGACTATCATCGGCGTCGGCCTCATCGGCGGCTCGCTGGCCCGCGCCCTGCGCCGGGCCAATGCCGTAACGACCCTGGTCGGCGCCGGGCGCAATGCCGATCAGCTGGCAATCGCGCGCAAACTGGGGGTGGTCGATCGCACCGAGACCGATCTGGCCAAAGCCTGCGCCGGAGCGGACGTGGTGGTGCTGGCCGTGCCGCTGGGCGCGATGCGCGCGGTGCTCGAGCAGATCGCCCCGACCCTCTCCCCGGACACGATCATCACCGATGTCGGCAGCGCCAAGGGCAGCGTGGTGAGCGATGCCGGGCAGATATTCAACGGCCTGCCGGCGCGCTTTGTGCCCGGCCATCCCATCGCCGGGACCGAGCAGAGCGGGGTGGAAGCGTCGTTCGCCGAGCTGTTTGACCAACGCCGTGTGATCCTCACCCCCGAGGCGGCCACCGATCCGGCGGCCGTGACCACCGTGTGCCAGCTGTGGGAGGCCTGCGGCGCCCAGGTGATGACCATGGCAGTGGCTCATCACGACGCGGTGCTGGCGGCGACCAGCCATCTGCCCCATGTGCTGGCCTACACCCTGGTCGACAGCCTGGCGCGTCAGGATGACAGCCGGGAGATCTTCGATTATGCTGCCGGCGGTTTTCGCGACTTCACCCGCATCGCCTCCAGTGATCCGCAAATGTGGCATGACATCTGCGCGGCCAACCGTGAACCGCTGGTCGCGGCCCTGCAGCACTTTATCCGCGATCTGGAACAGCTGACTCGGGCCATCGAGCAGGCGGACAGCGATGCCATTAAACAGACTTTTGAACGCGCCAAGCAGGCGCGGGATGCCTTTTGTAACAAATAATTCAGGACTGCGAGTTCATTTCCATGACCCAGAGTGATTCACCGGACCGGTTTACCGTCGCGCCGGGCGGCAAACTGGCTGGCCAGTTTCGTGTGCCCGGCGACAAGTCGATCTCCCACCGCAGTATCATGCTCGGCGCCCTGGCGGAGGGTACCACCCGGGTCAGCGGCTTTCTGTCGGGGGCGGATAATCTGGCCACGCTCAACGCCTTTCGCGCCATGGGGGTCGAAATCGACGGACCCGACGACGGGGAAGTGGTGATTCGCGGCGTGGGACTGCACGGGCTCAGGGCGCCGGCCGCGCCGCTGGATCTGGGCAATTCGGGCACCTCCATGCGCCTGCTGGCCGGCCTGCTGGCGGCCCAGCCGTTCGACTGCACCCTGACCGGCGATGCCTCCCTGAGCAACCGGCCGATGAAACGGGTCACCGAACCACTGGGGGAGATGGGCGCGCGCATCGACACCAGCGAGGCGGGGACGCCGCCGCTGCACATCCACGGCGGGCAGCCGTTGCGGGGGATTCACTACGCCATGCCGGTGGCCAGCGCCCAGGTCAAATCCGCTCTGCTGCTGGCCGGGCTGTACGCCGACGGCGAAACCTGCGTCACTGAGCCGGCACCGACCCGGGATCACACCGAACGCATGCTCCAGGGTTTCGGCTATCCGGTGCGGCATGCGGGGGCGAGCGCCTGCCTCGACGGCGGCGGCAAGCTGGTTGCCCGGGATATCGACGTCCCGGCGGACATCTCCTCGGCGGCCTTTTTTATGGTCGGCGCCAGCATCGCCCCGGACTCGGATATCACCCTCGAGCACGTGGGGATCAACCCCACGCGGCTCGGGGTGATCACGATCTTGCAGCAGATGGGCGCGGACATCACCCTGCACAATGAACAGAGCGTCGGCGGCGAGCCGGTGGCCGACATCCGGGTGCGCAGCGCCCCATTAAAAGGGATCGCCATCCCCGAGGTGCAGGTGCCGCTGGCCATCGACGAATTTCCGGCTCTGTTTATCGCCGCCGCCTGCGCCGAGGGGGAAACGGTGCTCACCGGGGCCCGCGAATTGCGGGTCAAGGAGAGCGATCGGATCCAGGTGATGGCCGACGGCCTGCAGACGCTGGGCATCGACGCCGAACCCACCGAAGACGGCATGCGGATCCGCGGCGGCACGCTGGGCAGCGGCAGCGTGGACAGCCACGGGGATCACCGCATCGCCATGGCCTTTGCCATGGCGGCGCTGCGCGCCAGCGGGCCGATTACGATTCGCGATTGCGCCAATGTAGCCACCTCGTTCCCCGGGTTTGTGGATCGGGCGGCCGGGGCCGGTCTGGCCATCAGTCAGGAGGGCGGGGCATGAGCGAGGTGCCGGTACTGACCCTGGACGGGCCCAGCGGCTCGGGCAAGGGCACCATCGCCAGCCGGGTGGCGCGCACCCTGGGCTGGCACCTGCTCGACAGCGGGGCGCTGTATCGCCTGGTTGCCCTGGGGGCCGCCCGGCGCGGGATTCCCATGGAAGACGAGGCGGCCCTGGCCGACTACGCCTTGCAGATGGATGTGGTTTTCGAGGTACAGCCGGACAGCGGCGAGGTGCTGGCCAAGCTGGACGGCGAGGCGGTCGGGGACGCGATTCGCACCGAGCAGTGCGGCAACGACGCCTCCAAAGTGGCGGCGCTGGGGCCGGTTCGCGAGGCCCTGCTGCAGCGCCAGCGCGACTTTCGCCGCCCCCCCGGTCTGGTGGCCGACGGGCGGGACATGGGGACCACGGTGTTCCCCGACGCCGGGCTCAAGATCTACCTCACCGCCAGCGCCGAAGTGCGCGCCGAACGGCGTTATAAACAGTTGAAAGAAAAGGGAATAAGTGCTAGTGTTGCCGACCTCTTTCGGGAGATCGCCGAGCGTGATGCGCGTGATACCGAGCGCCGCTCCTCGCCGCTGAAACCGGCCACCGATGCCCTTGTGCTGGACACCTCCTCACTGGATATCAATCAGGTGGTCGATCAGGTGCTGGAGCAGTGTCGAGAACGGTTTGACGTCAACGTCCGGTAACCAGAGTGGACGAAGCCCCCGGGGTTTCGTCTGTGTGTTTAATCAACCCCGCAGTCTCGACTGCACGATACAAGGTCACGCGGTGACCTGAGGTTTAATCCAACATGAGCGAAAGCTTTGCAGAGTTATTTGAAGAAAGTTTAAACAAGACCCAGATGCGCCCCGGCGCAATCATTACCGGCACCGTCGTCGATATCAGCGACGACTTTGTGGTGGTCAATGCCGGACTCAAATCCGAAGGTGTCATTCCCCTTTCCCAGTTTGCCGGTGAAGACGGCGAACTCGAGGTCAACATCGGCGACAACGTCGAAGTGGCCCTGGACAGCGTGGAGGACGGTTTTGGTGAAACCCGTCTGTCGCGCGAGAAAGCCAAACGCGCCGAAACCTGGAAGAAACTCGAAGCCGCTCATGAAGCCGGCGAGACCGTGACCGGTGTCATTACCGACAAGGTCAAAGGCGGGTTTACCGTCGAGCTGGATCACATCCGCGCTTTCCTGCCCGGTTCACTGGTCGATGTCCGCCCGGTTCGGGACACCAGTTATCTCGAAGGCAAGGATCTCGAATTCAAGGTTATCAAGCTGGATCAGCGCCGTAATAACGTTGTGGTCTCCCGCCGTGCCGTGGTCGAGGAAGAAGGCGGCGCCGAACGCGACGCCATCCTGGAAAACATGCAGGAAGGTGCCGTGGTCAAGGGCGTGGTCAAGAACCTGACCGATTACGGCGCGTTTGTCGATCTGGGCGGTGTTGACGGCCTGTTGCACATCACCGACATGGCCTGGAAGCGGGTCAAGCATCCGAGCGAAATCGTCCAGGTCGGCGACGAGATCGAAGTCAAGGTGCTCAAGTTCGATCGCGAGCGCATGCGCGTCTCCCTCGGTCTGAAACAGATGGGCGACGACCCGTGGGTCGATATCTCGCGCCGTTATCCCGAAGGGACCCGCCTGTTCGGCAAGATCACCAACATCGCCGACTACGGCTGCTTCGTCGAACTCGAAGAGGGCGTCGAAGGCCTGGTGCATGTCTCCGAAATGGACTGGACCAACAAGAACATCCACCCGAGCAAGGTCGTGCAGCTGGGTGACGAAGTCGAAGTCATGGTGCTGGATATCGACGAAGAGCGCCGGCGTATTTCCCTGGGCATGAAACAGTGCCAGGAAAATCCCTGGGAAGCCTTCGCCGCCGAGCACAACAAGAACGACAAGGTCAGCGGAACCATCAAGTCCATCACCGATTTCGGTATCTTTATCGGGCTGGACGGCGGTATCGACGGCCTGGTCCATCTCTCCGACATCTCCTGGAACGTGCCGGGCGAGGATGCCGTGCGCAACTACAAGAAGGGCGACGAGATCGAAGCCGTGGTTCTCTCCGTGGATCCGGAACGTGAACGCATCTCCCTGGGCGTCAAACAGCTCGACAAGGATCCCTTCTCCAACTTCCTGGCCGAGAATGCCAAGGGCAGTATCGTCAAGGGCACCATCGGCGAAGTGGATCCCAAGGGTGCGGTGATCGACCTGGGTGACGGCATCGAAGGTTACCTGCGCGCCTCGGAAATCTCCCAGGACCGCGTTGAAGACGCCCGCAGCGTCCTCAAGGAAGGCGAAACCGTGGAAGCCAAGTTCACCGGCGTGGATCGCAAGAACCGTCAAATCTCGCTGTCGATTAAAGCTATCGACTCCGATGCCGAAAAAGAAGCTGTGAAAGATTACAGCGGCAGCGGCAGCGGCGCTACGACGACCCTGGGTGATCTGCTCAAGGAACAGATGGACAATAACGAATAACGCGACAACCGGGATGGCTGGTAGCCTGGCCTGAAGGACGGATTATGACAAAATCAGAATTGATTGAGATTCTCTCGCAGAAACAAAGTCAATTAGCCTACAAGGATGTTGAACTGGCCGTGAAAACCATGCTGGATCATATGGGTACTACACTGGCGAATGGTGAAAGGATCGAAATCCGTGGCTTTGGCAGCTTCTCATTGCACTACCGGCCGCCACGTATCGGCCGTAACCCCAAAACCGGGGATTCGGTCGAACTGGCAGCCAAATATGTCCCGCACTTCAAGCCCGGCAAGGAGCTGCGCGAGCGGGTCAACGAGAGCATGGAACGGGTTGAAATCCAGCCAGGTTGAACTGTTATTCCGTTTTGGCTATAACACCAAAGGCGGCATGAGCTTGGCTCCTGCCGCCTTTTTAGTTTCAAGGGCCTTCGGCCCGGGACGAGGGACTGGGTAAGAGTGACGAGGAGATTTTGCCGGGGCTGATTCTATATCACCCCTCCCTAACCCTCCCCTTGCAGGGGAGGGGATGATCTTGCTAATAACGAAGATCGGTTCCCCCTCCCAACAGGGAGGGGGTTAGGGGGAGGGGATATAAAAAACTGGCTCCTCGTCCCTGGTATCTGCCCGAAGGGCCAGAAGGTAGGCCTGACATAGCAACCTTCGGGCATAAACTCCGCGGTGTCCGGCAGATTTTGCCCGATACCGCTCCGCTTTATCGGGCCTACATGCATAGAACTCAGAACTCAGAACTCAGAACTCAGAACTCAGAACTCAGAACCGGGATGAATGAGGATAAGCGATGCTCAAGATCATTTATATTGCCATCATTGTGCTTCTGGTGATCACCGGACTGGTGTTTGCCGTGCTCAATGCCGAACCGGTCGCGTTCAATTACTATTTTGACACGCTCTCCATTCCCCTCTCGTTGTCCATGCTGGTGGCGATGATTATCGGTGCAATTCTGGGCGTACTGGCCAGTACCGGTGTGATTCTGCGCCACAAACGGGAGATCGCCCGCCTGCGCAAGGCGGTGGACATGTCTGAAAAAGAAATCAACAATCTGCGTTCGATTCCGCTGCGCGACGATCATTGATGGGTATTGAGATCCTCTTTTTATTGCTGCCGGTGGCAGCGCTGTCCGGCTGGTGGCTGGGACGGCGTGGCCGGATCCAGCGCGAGAATGATAGTGGCCTGGAGCTGCCAAGCGACTATATCAAGGGACTGAACTACATCCTCAATGAGCAGCAGGACAAGGCCATTGACCTCTTTATCCAGATGCTGGATGTCAACAGTGAAACCGTGGAAACCCATCTTGCCCTGGGCAGTCTGTTTCGCCGTCGCGGGGAAGTCGATCGCGCCATCCGCATTCATCAGAACCTGATCGCCCGACCGACCCTGAACAAGTCCCAGCGTGCTCTGGCACTGTTTGAACTGGGTCAGGATTACATGCGTGCCGGCTTGCTGGACCGCGCCGAATCCCTGTTCGGCGAACTGGTCGACAGCGCCCCCCATTCCGAGGCGGCCCTGCATCATCTGGTGGAAATCTATCAGCAGGAGAAAGACTGGGGCGATGCGATCAAGGCCGCGCAACGACTGGAACAGAGCGCCGGGCTTAATCTCGCGTACATGGTGGCCCAGTTTTACTGCGAGCAGGCTGACCAGGCACTGCGCCAGGGCGAACCGTCACGCGCGCTGAAACTGTTGCGCCGGGCCATGAACGAGGATCGCCAGTGCGTCCGCGCCAGCATCATGGAAGGCGATATCGAGCGCAGCGCCGGCAACTACAAAGCCGCGCTCAAGGCCTATCAGCGGATCGAACAGCAGGACCCCGAATATCTTTCCGAAGTCATCCAGCCGATGCTCGAATGTTACAGGGCGCTGCAACGTACCGATGACGCGATCAATTATTTCAACACCCTGCTGGAGAAGTATGCCGGGATTTCCTGCATGCTGGTGCTGGCGGATTTGATCGAAATGCGTGACGGTGAGCAGGCGGCTACCGAGTTCATTACCCGTTTTCTCAAGCAGCGCCCGTCGGTGCGCGGTATGGATCGCCTGATTGAACTTAATATGGGCCAGGCCAGTGAATCCGTGCGGGACAAATTGCATGTGCTCAAGGAAGTGACCGATCAGATCCTCGCCAATAAATCGGTGTACACCTGTCAGCACTGCGGCTTCAGCGGCAAATCCCTGCACTGGCAATGTCCCAGTTGCAAACACTGGAACACCATCAGACCGATTCACGGAGTAGAAGGAGAATAAGGTGGCCTGTACATCACCGGTGATTGTGGCGCTCGATTACGCCAATGCCCGCGACGCGCTGGCGTTCGTCGACAAGGTCTCGCCCGAACGCTGCCGTCTGAAAGTCGGCAAGGAACTGTTCACCGCCGAAGGACCTGAACTGGTCCGCGAACTGGTCCGGCGCGACTTCGACGTCTTTCTGGATCTCAAGTTTCACGACATCCCCAATACCGTTGCAAAAGCCTGTGCCGCCGCCGCTGATCTGGGTGTGTGGATGATCAACGTACACACCCTGGGCGGTTCGAAAATGCTGCAGGCCGCCCGCGAGGCGGTTGCCGGATCCGCCAGCCAGCCCTTGTTAATCGGTGTGACCATCCTGACCAGCATGGGATCGGCCGATCTGCATGAAGTCGGGCTGCCCGGCGAGCCCATGGAGAATGTCGAAAGACTGGCCGCGCTGGCGGCGCAGAGCGGACTCGACGGCGTGGTCTGCTCCCCGCAGGAAGTCAGCAGGTTACGCCAGCAATTGCCCGAAAACTTCCAGCTTGTCACCCCCGGCATCCGGCCCGCCGGCAGCGCCGGCGGCGATCAGACCCGGATCATGACCCCGGTCGACGCCATGACCGCCGGCAGCAGCTACCTCGTCATCGGCCGCCCCATCACCCAGGCTGACGATCCGATGCAGGCGTTGGACGAGATAGAACAAAGTCTTCAGTTGGCAGTTAGCAGTTGATAGAAAAATTATGAATGTTGAATTTTAAATGTTTAATTTTGGTGTGGCACAGCCACGCCAACTAATTAAAAATTCAACATTAAACATTCAAAATTGCCGTGTAGGACTTGTCCTACAAACCTTTCCGAAAATTCTGACACCCCGCGGCTTGATTCCACGGGTCGGGCCGACAATACTGATCATCGTCAGGACAGACAAACCATCCGAGAAAGGAGTCTCAACATGAAAAAACTGATCCAAACCCTGGTCCTTACCCTGAGCATGCTGTCCGCCGGTTTCGCCTTTGCTGAGCCGGTGAATATCAACAGCGCCACTGCCGCGGAGTTGTCCGCCAACATCAACGGTGTCGGTCAAAAGAAAGCGGAGGCGATTATCAAGTACCGCGAGGAACATGGTCCCTTCAAACAGATCGAGGATCTGATGAAGGTCCAGGGCGTCGGTCCCGGCATCTTCGCCAAAAACCGGGAGAACCTCAAACTGGCTTCCAAACAGGCCGCCCTCGGTCACGAGGAATAACAGTCCACGATAAACCAATGAGTCCTGACACCAGGGCGCACATCTGTGCGCCTTTTTTATGGGAAAGAAAGTTGGCAGACGGCAGTCGGAAGTCCTAAGTCCCAAATCCTAAGTCCCAAGTCCTAAGTCCTAAGTCCTAAGTCCTAAGTCCTAAGTCCTAAGTCCCAAGTCCCAAGTCCCAAGTCCCAAGTCCCAAGTCCTAAGAACTCCGAACTCAGCACTCAAAATCCGTAGGTCACACTGGCGAAGCCTGTGTGACGATTCCCGCGACCGATTGTCAGATAGCGCTATATGCAGCTTGACCTATACTGTTGCTCAGCACTCAGCACTCAGCACTCAGCACTCAGCACTCAGCACTCAGCACTCAGCACTCAGCACTCAGGAGTGCCGGACACCGCTCGCGCTATGTCCGGCCTACGACTGTGGCGTTGCCTTCAGCATGTCGAGGAAAATGATCGGAAATAATAGAAATAAGGCGCGTTCCACGCACCATAAGCTGCAAACCGCCATCTGCGACTGCTAACTTTACTTTCAACTCAGAACTCAGCACTGAATGAGTTGCCCGAACGATGGCGTCTTTGCTATCGTATGCACCGGATAACTCAAGGTGTCATGCGCTAATGAAGTCAATCAAAAAGGCGGTTTTTCCCGTTGCCGGTCTCGGCACCCGTTTTCTGCCGGCGACCAAAGCCAGTCCCAAAGAGATGCTGCCGGTGGTTGACAAGCCGCTGGTCCAGTACGCGGTGGAGGAGGCGATCTCCGCCGGTTGTGAACAGATGATCTTTATCAACGGCCGCAGCAAACAGGCGATCCCCGACCATTTTGATAAAGCTTACGAGCTGGAAAACGAACTGGAAGAAAAGGGCAAGACCAAGCTGCTCGAAATCGTTCGCAACATCGTCCCGGATCATGTCAGCTGCATTTACCTGCGCCAGGCCGAAGCACTCGGCCTGGGCCACGCCGTATTGTGTGCCCGACCGGTAGTAGGGGACGATCCCTTTGCCGTGATTCTGGCCGACGATCTCATCGACGGCGGCGACAAAACCTGTATGCAACAGATGGTGGAACAATACACCCGTTACGGCAGCAGCATCCTGGGTGTGGAAGAAGTACCGATCGAAGAGACTTTCAAATACGGCGTGATCAAATCCACCGCGCTGGAAGATCGTCTCTCCCGCGTCGAAGAGATCGTCGAAAAACCCGCGCCGGACAAAGCTCCCTCCAACCTCGCCGTGGTCGGCCGTTATATCCTCACCCCGCACATTTTTGAATTGCTGGAGAACACACAAAAAGGCGCCGGCGGTGAAATCCAGCTGACCGACGCCATCGCCGACCTGCTCAAGGACGAACAGGTCCTCGCCTATGCCTTTAAAGGCAAGCGTTACGATTGCGGCAGCAAACTCGGCTACCTGCAAGCCACCGTCGAATACGCCCTCAAACATCCCGAACTCAAAGACGACTTCCGCGCCTATCTGCTCGACTACGTCAAGCACATCAGCTCTTGAGCTGATGTGCAGGGCCGAGGTACGAGGTACGAGGAAGTCATCCGCCAGATCGTAGCCGTAGGTCACATTGGCGAAGCCTATGTGACGATTCCGGGTCCAGGGGATTTGCCAGGCTGATTTTATATCACCCCGCCCTGGCCCTTCGGGCAGTGACGAGGGACGAGTAACGAGGTACGAGGAGGGTTTGCAAGGGCTGATTTTATAACACCCCACCCTGGCCCTTCGGGCAGTGACGAGGGACGAGTAACGAGGTACGAGGAGGGTTTGCCAGGGCTGATTTTATAACACCCCACCCTGGCCCTTCGGGCAGTGACGAGGGACGAGTAACGAGGTACGAGGAGGGTTTGCCAGGACTGATTTTATATCACCCCTCCCTAACCTTTATGCCCTCGGATGCTCCCCTGGAAGGGGAGGGGATGTCTTGCTAATAGCGAAGAATCAGTCCCCCCTCCCACAGGGAGGGGGTTAGGGGGAGGGGATACAAAAACTAGCTCCTCGTCCCTCGTACCTAGTACCTGCCCGAAGGGCATGGGAGGGGATAAAAATCAGTTTCCCCTCTCTGGAGCAGTGCCGCTGAATGAGCAGTTGATCGGTGCGTAGAACGCACTCTACCTAACCGTCATCTGGGAACTATCAACTTTCTTTGGGCGACAGGCCGGACAAAGCACCCTGCGGGCATAAACTCCGCGGGATCCGGCGAATTTTGCCCGATACCGCTATCGCTATATCGGGCCTACTCGTTTTCCGGCGAAGGAGTCTTTCTGCGCACGGATCACAGGTTGCTCACTGGATCAGAGGAGAAAATCCTCGTCCCTCGTCCCTGCCTTTCGGGCATCGCCCGAAAGGCCTGAAATTGCTGGAAATTTAGACAGTTAGCCAACTGATCCCGGACTTGACCCGCCGGGGTCGGGCCAGTAAGATACGCGGCCTGTTCCCCGGTAGCTCAGTTGGTAGAGCAAGTGACTGTTAATCACTGGGTCGGCGGTTCGAGCCCGTCCCGGGGAGCCATTTCCTAACCTGCTCGACCCTTCCTTATATTAATATTCCGGTTGCCCTCACGTTATGGTGGCTTCGTTGGTCGATTCCAGGTGCTAGCTGCTAGGTCCTAGAAACTAGCCCCTGAGAGCCGGGGAGCCATTTCCTAACCTGCTCGATCCTTCCTCATATTAATATTCCGGTTGCCCTCACGTTATGGCGGCTTCGTTGGCTGGTTCCAGATCCCAGGTGCTAGTGACTAAATAAGCGTTCCGAATACCAGGTCACGTGCTTCAAAAGATTGCTTCGCTTCGCTCGCAATGACCGAAAATATTGGGGTCATTGCGAGGAACAACGTGACGAAGCAATCTCTCTGGACTGGTATTCGGAACGCTTATTTAGATTCTAGCCCCTTATTTTGGCTGCCTGCCAACTGCAAACTGCGACTGCCAACTTCTCTCGGGTCGATTGTCAGGTAGACCTATGAGTAATCCGGCCTACGCTACTGCAGAACTCAGAACTCAGAACTCAGAACTCAGAACTCAGAACTCAGAACTCAGCACTCAGCACTCAGCACTCAGCACTCAGCACTCTAACGGTTCCCCATTGGCCTTGACCCGGCTGCTGCGTACCCGGCCGGTTTTCATCAGAATGAGCGCCCGGGCGTTGTCGGGATAGCGTTCGTCGCACAGGGTGAAAGTGCCGTTGGTGCGGGTCATGCCGCTGGGGCGGTAGGTGACATAGTGGCTGGAGCCGAAGGCGGCGTAGGTCAGTGTCTGACCAGCGCTGCCAGGACCCTGGGTGTGAAGAATCGGCTCGTCGTCGTCCCGCCGGCGGTCGTGATCCCGGTCGATGAAGATGATCCAGCCGTCGTGCCAGCCGGCGTCCTTGCGCCGGCAATATTCCCCGTCCGGGCTTTTGCAGAGGACGACCTGCCGGTTGCGCTTGATCGCCTCCGAGCGGGTGAGCGCCAGGCTGATGGCCAGATCGTTCATCCGGGCGAGACCGCGTTCCGAGGCCTGGAACTGGCCCAGTGCCGGCACCCCGAGTCCGAACAGAATCGACATCACGGCGATAACGGCGATCAGCTCCAGCAGCGTGAAGCCCCGGGCCGGGATAGTGAAATTTGAATGCCCGCCACCGCGATCCATGCGGCAACAGGACTTGGCGTGTATGACATCCATGTCAGCCCCCACATCCTTGTTGAAAATTAACTTACGCCATACTCCCGCCGGGCGGAAGGCCGGGCCTGTAGGATAACGCAGCCAGTTCGTGTAGGGATCGGCTGAAATTTATGTAGGAAAAATCTTACAAAAGAGAAGTTGGCAGTTTGCAGTCGCAGTTAGCAGTATAAAGTGCGGCGAAGCCGCTCCTGCAGGTCCTTCAGGCGCTGGCGCTTGAAGGACAGGGCCGAGGTACGAGGGACGAGGAAAGACCAAGAACTAAGAACTAAGAACTCAGAACTATTTAACTAACGCTTTTGATCCTCTTCACCGCCTCCTGCAGGTTATCCAGGCTGGTGGCAAAGGAGAGGCGCATGTTGCCGGGGCTGCCGAAGGCGGAGCCGGGGACCATGGCGACGCCGGCTTTGTCGAGCAGGAACTCGGCCAGGCCGATGTCGTCGTTGACGCCCTCGATCCGCTCGATCAGGCCGGTCATGTCGGGGAAGGCGTAGAAGGTGCCCTGGCCGGGCAGGCAGCTGATGCCGTCGATCCGGTTAAGCTCGTCGACCAGGTAATCGTGGCGGGTCTTGAAGGCCTGCAGCATCTCCCCAATACAGCTCTGGTCCCCGTCCAGCGCGGCCTGGGCCGCCACCTGGGCGATGGAGGTGGGGTTGGAGGTGCTCTGGGACTGGATTTTCTTCATCGCCTTGATGATCGGCTCGGGGCCGGCGGCGTAGCCGATACGCCAGCCGGTCATCGAATAGGCCTTGGAGACGCCGTTCAGGACAATAGTCCGCTCGTAGAGGTCCGGGCAGGCGTTGACGAGGTTGCTGAACGGCTCGTCGCGCCACAGGATGTGCTCGTACATGTCGTCGGTGGCGATCAGCACCTGCGGATGGGCGCGCAGCACCGCGCCCAGCGCCTCCAGCTCGGCCTTTGTGTAGGCCATGCCGGTGGGGTTGGAGGGGCTGTTGAGCACCAGCAGGCGGGTGTTGTGGTTGAGGCTCGCTTCCAGCTGCTCGGGGGTGATCTTGAACTGCTGGTCGATGGTGGTGTCCATAATGACCGGCTTGCCGTCGGCCAGCAGCACCATGTCCGGGTAGGAGACCCAGTAGGGGGCCGGGATCAGCACCTCGTCGCCGCTATCGAGCAGCGCCTGGGCCAGGTTGTAGAAGCTCTGCTTGCCGCCGCAGGAGACCAGCACCTGGTCCGGCCCATAATCGAGCCGGTTGTCGCGGATAAATTTGGTGATGATCGCCTGCTTGAGGCCGGGCGTGCCGTCCACGGCGGTGTACTTGGTAAAGCCGTCCTGGATCGCCTTGATGGCCGCAGCCTTGATATGGTCGGGGGTGTCAAAATCCGGCTCGCCGGCACCCAGCCCGATAATGTCCTTGCCCTGGGCCTTCAGTTCGTTGGCCAGCGCGGTGACCGCGAGGGTGGGGGAGGGTTTGATGCGTTGAACCCGGGCGGAGAGCTTGATATCCAATGGTACGGCCTCATCGACAGCGTTGCTTGACAAAGGCGTGTAATATACTGGAAACCTTCTCCTGACTGAATCGCATGAGCAAAAAATTTCAACTCAAATCCCAATTCGAGCCCGCCGGCGACCAGCCCGCGGCCATCGACGGCCTGATCAAGGGCATTCGCGCCGGCGAGGCGGGCATGACCCTGCTCGGGGTCACCGGCTCGGGCAAGACCTTCACCATCGCCAATGTCATTCAGGACATCCAGCGCCCGACCCTGATCCTGGCCCATAACAAGACCCTGGCGGCCCAGCTCTACGGCGAGATGAAGGACTTTTTCCCGGAGAACGCGGTGGAGTATTTCGTCTCCTATTACGATTACTACCAGCCCGAGGCCTATGTGCCGTCCTCGGACACCTTCATCGAGAAGGACGCCTCGATCAACGAGCACATCGAGCAGATGCGCCTCTCCGCCACCAAGGCGCTGCTGGAGCGCAAGGACGTGGTGATCGTCGCCACCGTCTCGGCCATCTACGGCCTGGGCGATCCCGATGCCTACCTGAAGATGCTGCTGCACCTGGTGCGCGGCGATCGCATCGATCAGCGCGATCTGCTCAAGCGTCTGACCGAGCTGCAGTACAGCCGCAATGACGTGGAGCTGCAGCGCGGCACCTACCGGGTGCGCGGCGAGGTGATCGACATCTTCCCGGCCGACTCGGATCGCGACGCGGTGCGGGTGGAGCTGTTCGACGACGAGATCGAAAACCTCAGCTATTTCGATCCGCTCACTGGTGAGGTGCTGCAAAAGGTGCCGCGCACCACCATCTATCCCAAGACCCACTACGTCACCCCGCGCGAGACCATCGTCAAGGCCATCGAGCAGATCCGCGAGGAGCTCAAGGAGCGCCTGACGCAGCTGCGCAACAACGACAAGCTGGTCGAGGCCCAGCGCCTGGAAGAGCGTACCCGCTTCGACATCGAGATGATGCAGGAGCTGGGCTACTGCTCCGGCATCGAGAACTACTCCCGCTATCTGTCGGGCCGCAACCCCGGCGAGCCGCCGCCGACCTTCATCGACTACCTGCCCGAGGAAGCGCTGCTGGTGGTGGACGAGTCGCACGTGACCATTCCCCAGATCGGCGCCATGTACAAGGGCGATCGCTCGCGCAAGGAGAACCTGGTCGAATACGGCTTTCGTCTGCCCTCGGCGATGGACAACCGGCCGCTCAAGTTCGAGGAGTTCGAGCGCCTGCAGCCGCAGACCATTTACGTCTCCGCCACCCCGGCCGACTACGAACTGAATCACTCCGGCGCGGTGCTGGAGCAGGTGGTGCGGCCCACCGGCCTGGTCGATCCCGAGATCGAGATCCGCCCGGCCACCACCCAGGTCGACGATCTGCTCTCCGAGGTCAAGCTGCGCGCCGACGTGGGCGAGCGGGTGCTGGTCACCACGTTGACCAAGCGCATGGCCGAGGACCTGACCGACTACCTGCAGGAACACGGCACGCGGGTGCGCTACATGCACTCGGATATCGACACCGTCGAGCGCATCGAGATCATCCGCGATCTGCGCCTGGGCAATTTCGACGTGCTGGTCGGCATCAACCTGCTGCGGGAGGGGCTGGATATCCCCGAGGTCTCGCTGGTGGCCATCCTGGATTCCGACAAGGAGGGCTTTTTGCGCTCCGAGCGCTCCCTGATCCAGACCATCGGCCGCGCCGCGCGCAACAGCCACGGCAAGGCGATCCTCTACGCCGATAACGTCACCGGCTCCATGCAGCGCGCCATGGACGAGACCGAGCGCCGCCGGGCCAAACAGATCGCCTTCAACGAAGAACACGGCATCACCCCGACCACCATTCAAAAAGCGGTGGCCGACATCATGGAAGGCGCCTACGGTCCGGCCGCCGCCTCCGCGCGCAAATACGCCCAGGTGGCCGAGGAGGAGATCCAGTACGCCAGCATGTCCCCCAAGGAACTGGCCAAAGAGCTCCAGCGCCTCGAACAGCAGATGTTCCAGCACGCCCAGAACCTCGAATTCGAAGACGCCGCCCGCCTGCGCGATCAAATCCACCACATCCAGAACGCCCAGATGGGCCTGCCCGACGACTCCGGCCAGCGCAAAGAACGCCGCCAGGGCGGGAAGGGCAAAGGCAAGGGGCGTAAGGCCAGGGCGGCGGGGTAAAGAAAGTTGGCAGATGGCAGTTTGCGGTTGGCAGTCGTAAATCTTAAGTCGTAAGTCGTTGACTGGATAGTTGTTAGGGCGTGATCCCGATTAGAATTTCTGCCATCTGCCATCTGCCATCTGCCAACTTCGATTTTGTCCTACACCATTTTCAGCCGATTCCTACAACACGATCGGTCCCGTCCTACAGCTTTTTCGGGAAGGGGGCACTATGTTGTTTCTCAACAAGGACGTTGTACGTGATAGGGATATCACACCCAAAGTCCCGCCCGGCAAGGATGCCCGGCGGGCATTTTTTTGCACAAAAAAAGCTGGCAGTTATCATAAGGACTTAGGACTTAGGACTTAGGACTTAGGACTTAGGACTTAGGACTTAGGACTGTTCTTTGTAGGAGGGGCTTACAGCCGCGACTCGGGAGAAGGGGCACAACCGGTCGCCGATGGAAATCGTCTCCCACAACAAACAGCACTCAGCACTCAGAACTCAGAACTCAGAACTCAGCAGGTAGGGAAAACCCTGATACCCGTTCTGTAAATGATTCTTTACACTCACCGGCGACTCATCTACTATCACGTTCAACGGGTGAACAAAGCGATTTTTATAAGCTGGCCCGTAAGTTAAGCTAGAAACCTTTATTATGTTGTGGGAATAACCTGTACGACAGGGCGGTAGCGTGCCCAAATGCCCCGCTCCCAGCTCGTGGGTCCGATATAACACGCGGTATCGGGCAAATCCGCGCCGGACACCGCTAGCGCTATGTCCGGCCTACGACTCTAAATTCAGCTTGTAGGCCCGATAAAGCAACGCGGTATCGGGCAAACCCGCTCAGCACTCAGAACTCTTTTTAATGCTAACCGACGAAACCCGCTACAAGCTGTTAAAACGGCTGGAAGAGAACCCGCACATTAACCAGCGCGAGCTGGCCAATGAGCTGGGCATCAGCCTGGGCAAGACCAATTACTGCCTCAAGGCGCTGATCGATAAAGGCTGGGTCAAGGTCGGCAATTTCCGCCAAAACCCGCACAAATTGCAGTATGCTTATCTTCTGACCCCAAAGGGGCTGGAAGAGAAAGCGCGGGTGACCCTGCGCTTTTTAAAACGCAAACAGCAGGAACACGAACAACTGCTGGAAGAACTCAAGGAGCTGCGCGAAGAGGTCGCCGCTCTCAAGCCGCTCGAAGAAGGGGAAGTGTAAGGATGCATCACTGGTACGTGGTCCAGACCAAGCCGCAAAAAGAATCGCTGGCCGTGGCGAATCTCGAGCGCCAGGGCTATACCACTTATTTCCCTAAAATGGCCGAGGCCAAACGTCGACGCCAGCGCTGGCAAAAAATTATCGAGCCGCTGTTTCCCCGCTACCTGTTCGTCCAGCTGGCCCGGGGGATCGACGACTTCGCCCCCATTCGCTCGACCCTGGGCGTGCTGAACATGGTCCGCTTCGGCAACGAACCGGCGACCATCTCGCAACAGGCGATCGACACCATCCACCGGCAGGAACAGATTCTGCTCGGTGAACCGGGCGACCAACCCGCCTGGCGGCCGGGCGACAAGGTTCAGGTCGTGGAAGGCGCCTTTACCGGCCTCAACGGCGTTTTTGAAAAAGCCAGCGGCACCGAACGGGTCATCATCCTGCTGGACATGCTGGGCCGCCAGAACCGCGTCACCGTCGAAACCCACGACATCGTCCCGGCGAGATAGCACCTGTAGGAGGGGCTTGACGTACATGGATGTACTAACACCCAAAACACTCGCCTTGCTCGCGGGGTGGGCTCTGTCGCGGAAGGCATGGTGCCCTGACCTATCGAAGATAGGTAGGGTACTCATAATAAAACCCGCAGGGGTTCTATGAGACAAGACCTGAGCAACGCGAAGTAATGCTGAATGAAACCCGAAGGGGTTCTACAGTGAGCCGTGAGAGACTCAGCCGCGACTCGGGAGAAAGGGCACAACCGTCGCCGATAGCCCGTAGGCCCGATAAAGCAACGCGGTATCGGGCAGCTCGTGCCGGACACCGCGGAGTTTATGCCCGAAGGGTGCTATGTCCGGCCTACGACTAAGAACTAAGAACTATTTCTTGACTCAGAACTGGATTTATAATGAACAACAATAACCAAATACCACCCCAGAATCAGCCCCCGTCTCCACAACAATACTACTACCCTGACGACGAAATCAGCCTCATCGATCTCTGGAACACCCTGATGCGGCGCAAAAAAATCGTGATCGCTGTATTCGCACTGGTTATTGTCGTAGCCGTCATCTATCTGCTACTGACAAAACCGGTCTATGAAAGTAGGGCAATGATTCAGGTTGGACAAGTCGGAAGTGTTGGCGATGTTGAGGAATTTTCGGAAATGAAACAACGCCTGTTAGCGGAATCTCCAGTACTGGATTCTGTTGAGAAAAAATCTAATAACACGGCAACCCTGGTTGTTACGAATACTGACAGAGAAACCAGCCAGGAACAGCTCGACAAGATAGTGAATAACCTGCTGGACAAGCATCGCAACCGTTTCCATGATCTTAGCTCTCCCGTGAAGGAACGCCGCGATACACTCCAGCGCCGCCTGAGCGGTTTTGAGCATCAACTCGATGAACTGGACCTGCAGATCAATCGGTTACGCGCCGATCAACCGGTACAGGCCGCCGTGCTGATGATTGAAAAAGGCAACATCATCCGTGCCACCCCGGAACTGGAAGAGAGACTGGCCGAACTGGAACAGGCACTCAGCGAACCCAGGACCCAACAGACGGAAATGGTGGGCGAAATAGTATCGCCGGAAAATCCCATCAAACCCAAACCCGGCCTGGTCATGGCCCTGTCCATCATCCTGGGCCTCATGCTCGGCATCTTCGCCGCCTTCTTCGCCGAATTCATCGCAAAGGCAAGAACCTCGACCACGGGAACGGTAATGTAGATTTTAGTTCTTAGCTCTTAGTACTAAGAACACAGCACTCAGCACTCAGCACTATCTTTTATTCAGGGAGGAGTAAAAATGAGCGGAATAAAACGGTTCGAAGACCTGGTAGCCTGGCAAAAATCCAGGGACATGGCTGCCACAATTTATAAAACCACCGGCGAAGGCAGTTTTTCCAAAGACTTTGCCCTTCGCGACCAGATTCGACGAGCAGCTGTATCGGTTATGTCGAATATCGCGGAAGGTTTCGAGCGTAAAGGGTCAAAAGAATTTCACCAATTCCTGGTTGTCGCCAAAGCCTCCTGTGCCGAAGTCCGCTCCCAGTTATACGTTGCTCTCGACGTAGGATATATAAACAAGAATATATTTGAACACTTGTACGAGAGCTCGGTTGAAGTATCAAAAATAATCTCTGGCCTGAGAGCCTCAGTCGCCAAACAATGTGAATAATCAAGTACTAAGTACAAAGAACTCTTTTATGACTAAGTACTAAGAACTCGGAACTTAGAACTCTTTTATGACTCAGAACTCAGAACTCAGAACTAAGAACTATAAAGTGGCCATCGCCGGCACCGGCTACGTCGGTCTCTCCAACGCCATCCTGCTGGCCCAGCACAACGAGGTTGTCGCCCTGGACATCGATCCGGAAAAAGTCGAACTCATCAATGCGCGCAAATCCCCGATCATCGACACCGAGATCGAGGACTACCTGGCGAACAACAACCTCAACCTGCGCGCCACGCTGGACAAAAACGAGGCCTATCAGGACGCCGACTTCGTCATCATCGCCACCCCGACCGACTACGACCCGGTAACCAACTACTTCAACACCAGCACCGTCGAGTCCGTCATCGCAGACGTCCTGGCCATCAACCCCGACACCACGATGGTCATAAAATCAACAGTACCCGTAGGGTACACAGCCGGGTTAAAGTCTGAAGATTTCCGACTTCCGACTTCCGATTGCGACCTGAAAAATGTGAGTCTGTTTTTTTCACCAGAATTCTTGAGAGAAGGTAAAGCACTACACGATAACCTCTACCCCTCGCGCATCATCGTTGGCGAACAATCCGAGCGGGCCGAAACGTTTGCCAACCTGCTCAGGCAGGGCGCGGTAAAAGAAGACATCCCGGTGCTGTTCATGAACAGCACCGAAGCCGAAGCGGTCAAACTGTTTGCCAACACTTATCTGGCCATGCGGGTCGCCTACTTCAACGAACTGGACACCTACGCCGAGACCCATAACCTCGACACCCGGCACATCATCGACGGCGTCTGCCTGGATCCGCGCATCGGCAGCCACTACAACAATCCCTCGTTTGGCTACGGCGGCTATTGCCTGCCCAAGGACACCAAGCAGCTGCTGGCCAATTACCAGGATATTCCCGGTAACATCATCCAGGCCATTGTCGATGCGAATACCACCCGCAAGGATTTTGTCGCCGACAGCATCCTCAGGCGACTCAACAACACATCCCCTCTCCCTCAGGGAGAGGGCAAGGGAGAGGGGATATCAAAGCAGAAAACCGTCGGTGTCTACCGCCTGGTCATGAAAAGCGGCTCCGACAACTTCCGCACCTCCGCCATCCAGGGCGTGATGAAGCGAATCAAGGCCAAGGGCATCGAAGTCGTCGTCTACGAACCGGCGCTGGAAGATGACAACTTTTACAACTCCCGCGTCATCAAGGATTTGAACGAATTCAAACAAACCTGCGACATCATCATCGCCAACCGCCGGTCAGAAAACCTGACCGATGTCGCAGACAAGGTATACACGCGGGATCTGTTTAACAGCGACTAGAGGAAGGCAATGCTGAATGATGAATTTTGAATGTTGAATTTATAAATAACAGCCGTGACAACTATTCAACATTAAGCATTTAAAATTCAAAATTAATAGCAACATCGGAGGTTTATCATGGCAAAGGAAAATGCCGTTCTGGAAAAGTCATTCGCGTTTGCGGTTCGGGTGATCAATATACACAAAAAATTGGCGGCTAATCGTGAGTATATTTTGTCCAAACAGTTATTACGCGCCGGGACGTCGATTGGTGCCAATGTGAATGAGGCTCAGGCCGGTCAGAGTCGAAATGACTTTACTGCCAAAATGGCTATAGCGAGCAAAGAAGCCAGAGAAACCAAATACTGGATTGACTTGCTGGTGGAAACAGGCTATTTGGTCAGACAGGATGATGAGACGAAATCTCTCATTGATGAATCCGAGCAACTAGTCAGGTTATTGACAAAGATCGTCAAATCAAGCGCCTGTTATAAAATAGATAGATGAGGCGAATGACAATTCAAAATCAAAAATTCAACATTCACCATTTCTCGAAGCACAGCTCCAGGGTCACCTTTATTTTGCACCGTTCGAAAGCAGCAGGCCGTATCTAATGCCAACCTTGCAGCCTGTTATCCTGTCCGGCGGAACCGGCTCGCGTTTGTGGCCGGTCTCCCGGGAACATTATCCCAAGCAGTTGCTGGCCCTGTTCTCCGAACAGACCCTGATACAGGATACAGTCAGCCGCCTGGAGGGACTGGATCGGGACACCGACGAGTTAACCATGCTGCCGCCGATTGTGGTCTGCAATGAGGAACACCGCTTTTTTATTGCCGAGCAGCTGCGCCAGATCGACTGTCCGCCCGAGGCGATCATTCTCGAGCCCCAGGGCCGCAATACCGCCCCGGCGCTGACCCTGGCCGCACTGGCCATTGCCGAACAGGATCCGGAGACCATTATGCTGGTCATGCCCGCGGACCACGTGATTCTGGACCAGGCCAGCTTCCAGGCGAGTCTGCGTCACGGCATTACCCAGGCGGGGCAGGGTAAGCTGGTGACCTTCGGGATTGAGCCGGTCAGTGCCGAGACTGGCTACGGGTATATTCGCAAAGGCGAGTCGGTTGACGGCAATCCGGTCGCCTGCACGATTGACCGCTTTGTGGAAAAGCCGGATCAGAGCACGGCCGAATCCTACCTGGCCAGCGGCGATTACCTCTGGAACAGCGGCATGTTCATGATGCAGGCAGGCGTCTGGAACCGCACGATCGAAACCTGTGCGCCGGCCATATACAACGCCGTGCAACAGGCATTCGCCGGCCGCGAGGATGATCGGGACTTTGTCCGCGTCGACAAGACGGCCTTTTTGGCGTCCCCCGGCGATTCCATAGACTACGCGGTGATGGAAAAGCTCACCGGGGAGTCGGCCAGCACAACATTGTCTCCCGTGGTGGTGCCCATGTCCGCCGGCTGGTCGGATATCGGTATCTGGTCCACGCTGTGGGAAGTCTCCGACAAGGACCCCGAGGGGAATGTCATCAAAGGCGATGTCTACGCCCTGGATAACGAGGATTGCCTGCTGTTCAGCAATCAGCGGCACATCGCAACGGTCGGCCTGAAAGAAACCATCGTCGTGGAAACCGCCGATGCGATACTGGTCGCGGACAGAAACCGCTCGCAGGATGTCAAACAGATTGTCGACTATCTCAAAGGCGCCAGTCGCGATGAGTACCTCACCCATCGCAAGGTTTACCGGCCCTGGGGCAATTACGAGTCCATTGACGCCGCCACGCGTTATCAGGTCAAACGCATCACTGTTGCACCGGGCTCGGCCCTGTCACTGCAAATGCACCATCACCGGGCGGAACACTGGGTCGTGGTCACCGGCACCGCCCGGGTGACCCGGGGTGAGGAAGAGTTTCTGGTCACCGAGAACGAATCCACCTTCATCCCGCTGGGCGTCAAACACCGCCTGGAAAATTGCGGCAGCATCCCGCTGGAGATCATCGAAGTTCAGTCCGGCAGCTACCTCGGCGAGGATGATATCGTGCGCTTTGAAGACATCTACGGCCGGAAAAAATAAATTAAGAACAATGTTGAATGCTTGATTTTGAATTTTTAATTGATGAGATTGCTGTTTTATATAAATGAACAGCATGCGACGAAGCATACATAAATTAAACATCCAACATTCAAAATTCAAAATTATATAAGCCGTTCAGCATGCGAAGCACACATAAATTAAAAATCCAACATTCAAAATTTAACATTAATAAAGTGTTGAATTTGCTAACAAAGGATTGCCAACAATGAAAGTACTCGTAACCGGCGCGGCCGGCTTCATTGGCTCCGCGCTCAGCCTCCGGCTTCTGGAGCGCGGCGACGAAGTCGTGGGAATAGATAACCACAATGACTATTACGATCCGGCCATCAAAGAGGCCCGTCTGGCCCGTCATGCAGACCACCCCAACTACACCCATTTGCGCATCGATCTGGGGGACAGGGCGGCGATCGAGGAGGCGTTTGCCACCCACAAGCCGCAGCGGGTCGTCAACCTCGCCGCCCAGGCCGGGGTACGCTATTCCATCGAAAATCCCATGGCCTACATCGACAGCAACCTGGTGGGGTTTGGTCATATCCTCGAAGGCTGCCGCCACAATGGCGTCGAACACCTGGTGTTTGCCTCGTCCAGCTCGGTCTACGGCGCCAACACCAACATGCCCTTTTCGGTGCATAACAATGTCGACCACCCCCTGAGTCTTTACGCGGCCAGCAAAAAAGCCAACGAGCTGATGGCCCACACCTACAGTCATCTGTACAACCTGCCGACCACCGGCCTGCGGTTTTTCACCGTCTACGGTCCCTGGGGCCGGCCGGATATGGCCCTGTTCCTGTTTACCCGTAAGATCCTGGCGGGCGAGCCCATTGACGTCTTCAACTACGGCAAGCACCGCCGCGACTTTACCTACATCGACGACATCGTCGAAGGCGTCATCCGCGTACTCGACCGACCCGCAACCGCCAACCCGGACTGGTCCGGCGACAGCCCCGATCCCGGCACCAGCATGGCCCCCTGGCGGGTTTACAACATCGGCAACAACAACCCGGTCGAGCTGGAACACTACATCGAAGTCCTGGAAGAGTGCCTGGGCAAAAAAGCCGAAAAAAACCTGCTTCCCCTGCAACCCGGCGACGTCCCCGACACCTACGCCGACGTCCAGGACCTGGTCAACGACACCGGCTACAAACCCGATACCAGCGTCGAAGAGGGCATCCGAAACTTCGTCGACTGGTACCGCGACTATCATAAAATATAAACAAAGTTGGCAGCCGCAGTTGTCAGTTACAGTTAACGACTTACGACTTACGACTTACGACTTACGACTTAGTACTAAGTACTAAGAACTCGGAACTAAGAACTAATTCATATGACTCAGCACTCAGAACCCAGTACTCAGCACTCGAGCTTCAGCATTAATAATGCGAAGCTCGCGATCATTGGCCTCGGCTACGTCGGCCTCCCCCTGGCCGTGGAATTCGGAAAAAAACAGCCCGTCGTCGGCTTCGACATCAATGCCAAACGCATCGCGGAACTGCAGCGCGGCCATGACGCCACCCTGGAAGTGGATAGCGACGAACTGTCACAAGCCGGGCAACTGAGTTTCACCAGTAATATCGATGACCTGGCCCAATGCAATGTCTACATCGTCACCGTGCCAACTCCCATCGACGAGCACAAACGCCCCGATCTGACCCCGCTGATCAAGGCCTCCGAGACCATCGGCAAAGTGTTAAAAAAAGACGACATCGTCATCTACGAATCCACCGTCTACCCCGGCTGCACCGAAGAAGACTGCGCCCCGGTTCTGGAAAAATATTCCGGGCTAACTTATCTCCATGCTGCCAACTGCCAACTGCCAACTGCCGACTACGCTCAACCAACTGCCGGCTTTTATTTAGGTTACAGCCCCGAACGCATCAACCCCGGCGACAAACAACATCGCGTGACCACCATTAAAAAAGTCACTTCCGGTTCCACCCCGGAGATCGCCGAGTTTGTCGATAACCTCTACGCCGGCATCATCACCGCCGGCACCCACAAGGCGTCCAGCATCAAGGTGGCCGAAGCGGCCAAGGTCATTGAAAACACCCAGCGCGACGTCAACATCGCCCTGATCAACGAGCTGGCCATTCTGTTTAATAAACTGGGTATCGATACTCTGCAGGTTCTTGAAGCTGCAGGCACCAAATGGAACTTCCTGCCGTTTCGTCCCGGCCTGGTCGGCGGCCACTGCATCGGTGTCGATCCCTATTACCTTACCCACAAGGCCCAGACCGTCGGCCACCATCCCGAGATGATCCTGGCCGGCCGCCGGCTCAACGACAACATGGGCGCCCACATCGTCTCGCAACTGGTCAAGGCCATGCTCAAAAAACGCATCCAGGTCGAGGGCAGCCGGATACTGGTTATGGGATTTGCTTTCAAGGAAAACTGCCCCGATCTGCGCAACACCCGTATCATCGATATCGTACAGGAGCTGAAAGAGTACAACGCCACGGTGGATGTCCACGATCCCTGGGTCGATGCGGATGAAGCCCGGCACGAATACAACCTCGAACTACTCACAAAACTTCCCTCTCCCCCCGGGGGAGAGGGCCAGGGAGAGGGGGAGTCCAGCCCCTACGACGCCATCATCATCGCCGTCGCCCATGACCAGTTCAAAAAAATGGGACCGCAGGCCATACGCTCACTCGGGAAAGAAAACCATGTCCTGTACGACATCAAATACCTGCTGCCTCCCGAAGAGTGTGACCTACGTTTATAACATGCGTAGGTACTAAGAACTAAGAACTTTATTTCTGTCCGAGCCCCCTCGGCGAAAAAACTTTAACTGAATCACTACCTCAATGCTTGATACCTACCGCAAAATCCGTGATCTGCTTGACGCCCGCGAGCGCCGCAACGCCGTGCTGTTGTTCGGCATGATGCTGGTCATGGGCTTGCTGGATGTCATTGGCGTCGCTTCGATTATGCCATTTATATCAGTGGTATCTAACCCGGAGGTGGTGGAGACAAATCTATATCTCAATGCCGTCTACACTAGCCTTGGTTTTACTAGTACCGATACCTTCCTGCTCTTCCTCGGTGGAGTTGTCTTTGTGCTGGTAGTAGGCAGTCTCATTTTCAAGGCGCTGACACACTGGGCTATGGCGCGCTTCACTCACATGCGCAACTACACTATCAGCATTCGCCTGCTGCGCGGCTACCTCGGGCGCCCTTACAGCTTCTTTCTGAACCGTCATAGCGCCGATCTCGGTAAATCGATACTCTCCGAAGTCCAACAGGTTATCAGTGTCGTTCTACTGCCAGCGGTGAACCTGTTGGCCCATGGTATTGTCGCCTTCTTTCTTATTGCTTTGGTGGTGATGGTGAATCCGATGGTTGCCATGGTCGCGGTACTGGTCCTCGGTGGCGTATACGGCCTCATCTATGGCGTACTGCGCCGCTACATTGGCCGCATCGGCGCTGAGCGTGTAAAGGCAAACCAGGAGCGCTTCCAGATCGCCCAGGAGGCACTGGGCGGCATCAAGGATGTCAAGGTCCTCGGGCTGGAGAACGGCTACATCCGTGGATTCGCTGGCCCGGCCAGCCGTTTTGCTCGTGTCCAGGCCATAAATCAGATCATAAATCAAGTGCCTCGCTTTGCCTTAGAAGCGCTGGTTTTAGGCGGCATGCTGGTACTGCTGCTGGTCCTGCTGGCAGTGGAGGAGGGCGAACTGGGCAACGTGTTGCCCCTTATTACTCTCTATGCCTTTGCCGGCATGCGGCTGATGCCAGCCCTGCAACAAATCTACGGCGCCCTTGCCAAGCTGCGTTTCGGCCAACCCGCCTTGGAGGCATTGCACCGTGATCTGGTAGAGACAGAGCAAGTTGGTGCCCTCCCCACTGCTAGGGTGCGTACGGAGACAGAGGAAGTGTTGTCGCTGAAGGAGCGCATCACGCTAGACGGCATCGTTTATACCTACCCGCAGGCCGAACAGCCCGCGTTGAACCACCTTAGTCTTACCATCCCGGCACGCACAACCGTCGGCTTGGTGGGCAGCACCGGCGCAGGCAAGACCACCGCCGTCGATCTCATCCTTGGCCTACTGGAGCCGCAACAAGGTCACCTGAAGATCGACGACCAGCCAATTAGTGGCGAAGAATTGCGCGCTTGGCAGCGCAACATAGGTTACGTACCTCAGAGCATCTTCCTTACTGACGACACCGTGGCGGCCAATATCGCCTTCGGTTTGCCACCAGAGCGGATTGACCCCGTCGCCGTGGAGAACGCCGCGCGCATCGCCGAATTGCACAACTTCGTGGTCAGTGAGATGCCTCAGGGCTACGACACCGTGGTGGGCGAGCGCGGTGTGCGCCTCTCTGGCGGCCAGCGTCAGCGCATTGGCATTGCCCGTGCCCTCTACCACGATCCGGAAGTACTGGTATTTGACGAGGCCACCAGCGCCTTGGATAACCTCACCGAGAGGGCGGTGATGGACGCGGTGCACAACCTAGGTCACCGCAAGACCATCATCATGATTGCCCATCGGCTTAGTACCGTGCGCCAGTGCGAACAGATCTATCTTCTTCAGGGTGGTGAAGTAATAGCGCATGGAAGTTACGAACAGCTCATTGATGAAAATCAGATCTTCCGGGAAATGGATACTATATAACAACCGTCTGTACTTTTTACTGTTTCATGATAATTAAGAAGGTGAAGTAATGAATCATACACCTAGTACATCAATACTTATTGACGATATAAAAATAGATAATTCTGAGCCTGTTTACTTTATTGCTGAAATAGGCTCAAATTTCGACGGCGATCTAAATCGGGCTAAAGAACTTATCTATATGGCGAAAGAGGCTGGTGCTGCTGCAGCTAAGTTTCAGCATTACACGGCAGGCTCACTAGTAAGTGACTATGGATTCAAAGAGTTGGGTGAAAAACAATCTCATCAAGCGGCATGGAAAAAGTCTGTATATCAGACTTATGAAGATGCTTCATTGAATAGAGAATGGACTGCTGAATTAAAAAAAACATGTGATGAAGTAGGCATTTCCTTCTTGACGAGCCCCTACTCGCTTGAGCTTGTAGATTACGTGGATACATTTGTGCCTGCATATAAAATAGGATCAGGAGATATAACGTGGCTAGATATTATCAAGCATATAGCTTTTAAGGAAAAGCCTATATTACTTGCGACAGGAGCCTCGGACATAGTTGATGTCAAACGCGCAGTTAATGTGATTTTAGAGAATACACCGGATTTGGTGCTGATGCAGTGCAATACAAACTATACAGCTGGACTCGATAACTATTCCAATCTTCAACTAAATGTGTTACGAACTTATGCGGAGATGTACCCCGGAGTTATATTAGGGCTGAGTGATCACATGCCGGGCCATGTTTCGGTGCTAGGTGCCGTTGCTTTGGGAGCGCGCGTGATTGAAAAGCATTTCACGGATTCCAATAAGCGAGAAGGACCGGACCATTCGTTTGCTATGGACCCTCAATCCTGGCGAGAAATGGTCGACCGAACAAGAGAGCTTGAAGCCTCCTTGGGTGATGGAACTAAGAAAATCGAGACGAATGAGCGTGAAACAGCAATTGTACAGCGCCGATGTGTTAGGGCTGCGCATGATCTTAAGATGGGGAAGGTAATTGAATTAAATGATCTGACTGTGTTGAGACCTTGTCCGTCAGATTCAATTGCACCGTTCGAAATCCATAAGCTAGTTGGTAAAAGACTGCTCAAAAATGTTGCGTGTGGAGCAGGCTTAAAATGGGCTGATGTCGAATAAACTCTAAATATTGGTATTATTATGATAGAGAGTATGATTTCAACTAATTCTAGAATTGTTGTAACAGGTGCTTGTGGATCCGTAGGGTCAGAACTAGTACGCCGTCTTCTAAGCTTGGGGCATACTGTTTGTGCTCTTGATCAAAGTGAGGATGGTCTTTTTAGACTTGATCAGGAGCTCAATGAAATAGCTGAAGGTCGTTTACGTTCATTCTTAGGTAACATCAGAGATGAGTACCGTCTTAGAATGGCTTTTGAAGGTGTTGATATTGTCTTTCACTGCGCTGCCTTGAAGCATGTTTATTTATCGGAGTATAACCCTTTCGAGGCGATGCAAACGAATATTGAAGGTTCGCACAATGTGATTCAGGCGGCCATTGCTGCAGATGTCGATCGTGTGATTTTTACAAGTAGCGACAAAGCAGTTAATCCAACCAGCACAATGGGTGCAAGTAAACTTTTGGGGGAGCGTTTGTTTGTATCGGCTAACCATCACGCTGGAAAACATAAAACTCGATTCTCCTGTGTGCGTTTTGGCAATGTTCTTAATTCGAACGGCTCAGTCTTGACAATCTTCAAAAGACAACTCGAAAATGGTTCACCAATTACTATAACATCAAAACAGATGACTCGTTTTTTCATTACTATGGAACAGGCGGTAGATCTTTGTTTGTATGCAGCATCTGAGATGTTGGGTGGTGAAATTTTTGTATTGAATATGGGTAGTAATGATATAATGACACTTGCGCGAGTTGTAAGTGGTGATGAGTCACCTGAATTTATAGAAATTGGTGTAAAGCCGGGCGAAAAACTCTATGAAGAGTTGGTAACAGAAAATGAAGCGCCTCGCACTGTATATGATGATCACGTTTATGTCGTTCTACCTGATACAGTAGATCTTATGTCAGATGAAACACGTCATGAGTATAGTAAGTACAATGACTTTCCACGCCTTAATGCCCCGTTACGCTCGGATCAGGACCTTTTGACTGAAGAAGAAGTAGCCAATATTCTTAGTTTTTCAAGCTTAATATAGTATACGGTTGGTTCGTGCCCAGTTTGTTGTGTGAAAGAGATAAAAATAAATGTATAAGTTGAACAAGCATTTTTCTGATCTCAGAGAAGCATATCAATCTGTTGGAAAGCGTACATGGCTTGCATCAGATTTTGATAAAACACAACTCGAAATTTCCAGATCCCTTTTTAATCCGGAAAGCCTTGAGTCACGAAATCCACGACCCAAAGCACAAGAAGTTTATGCGTTATTATCTGGATTACCCTTCGAAGAAGATTTCACGGAAGCGCTGATTTCTGTTCAAAAGGAAATATCAAAAATCCTTAAGGATAGCTTGCACTACTGGGTCTTGCCACAAAACCTCGGGTTGGAATATTGCGTATTTAAATGGCCAGACGACTATTGGCATGATAGTTGGCAATCTAGTATTGAAACAACATTGACAGCATTGAAGCCCTCCGTCTTTAAATTTATTATTGGCGGTATACAAATTAATCCAGATGGTTGTGTCGTCGCTAGAGGATTTGACAAAAATGCCGAAATATTTCGCTTGCGCACTAGACTCAAATCGGAAATATCTTTCATGCCGAAAAAGCAGTCTGCTTGGGCGCATGTTCCACTAGGACGAATTCTTGAACCATTAGGGGTGAGACGATTTTCGGATCTTGCGAGTTTAATGCAAGAACTCAGTGACATAACAATTGCATCAACCGAAATACGTAGCATGAAATTCATCCATGAGACACGTTGGTATATGGAAGAAAGAGAGCTTATTGCCGAGTATCCCCTTATTCAAACATCAGCAAAGTAGAATTATGAAAAAATCAGGGAAAGTAGTAGCAATTGTACAGGCGCGCATGGGATCTCGCCGGTTGCCTGGCAAGACCATGATGGATGTCGCGGGAGTCCCATTATTGGAACGCCTATTACGCCAACTTCAAGGCGCAACATCTCTTGATGAAATAGTCATCGCAACCAGTAGCGAACCGGCTGACGACGTCATTGCCGAATTTGGTCGGAATCTAGGTTATCGGGTCGTCCGTGGATCTAAAGAAAATGTTCTTAGTCGCTATATCAAAGCGGCTGACGCATCTGAAGCCGATATCGTGGTGCGAGTTACTGGTGATTGTCCGTTGCACTCGCCGGATACCGTCGATGAAGTAGTGTATACTTTCCTTGATTCAAATGCAGAATATGCCAGTAATACAAACCCGTACACAAGGCCCGATGGTCAGGATGTGGAGGTGTTTACTACATCGGTTATGAATCTGGCATCAACTTTCGCAGTTGATGAACCTGATCTTGAGCATGTTACCTTATGGATTCGTCGAAATCCTGATGTAGTCAAACTGGATGTATCACACCAGCCGCCAATTAACCCATCAATGCGTTGGTCTGTTGACCATCCGGACGATCTTGAATTTGTACGATTAGTGTGGGCTTGTCTAGACCGGCGTGGTCCAGGACCCTTCAACTTCGAGGAAATCATGTCAACCGTTACTGAAAGTGGTGCAGAACCAGGAAAAGCGATAATCAATGAGGGTTATTATCTGTCAATATTCAACACCGCTACTGCTGAAGCCGCACCGCCGCTATCTTTGGGCAAAAGCTTTGCTTGGTTGGAACGCAGTGAGCAAGTAATACCGGGTGGTGCACAAACCTACTCAAAGAGTTGGCGTCATCACATCAGGGGTGTAACGCCAATCTTTCTGGAAAACGGCAAAGGCGCGGTTGTCACGGATGTGGATGGTAACCAATATGTTGATCTTGTCCAAGGCTTATTGCCTAATATTTTAGGGTATGCACATGATGAAGTAGATCGCGCTGCCTATGAACGAGCAACTCATGGCCACTGTTTCACATTGCCTCATCCCATTGAGGTGGAGCTTGCAGAAAGGCTCTGCAGTCTGATCCCTTGCGCAGAGATGGTTCGATATGGAAAGAACGGTTCTGATGCCACGTCAGGTGCAATACGAGCAGCTAGAGCTTATACCGAAAGAGATCGGGTCGCAGTTTGTGGTTACCATGGTTGGCAAGACTGGTTTATTGGTTCTACTTCACGCAACGCAGGCGTACCAAAAACTGTCCAGGAACTGACGCACCCATTCCCTTATAATGATCTTGATGCACTTGAGGAGCTACTAGCGAGCAAATCCGGAGAGTTCGCTGCCGTGATAATGGAACCGGTCAATTTTAACTGGCCTGATCGTGAGTACCTGGCAAAGGTAAAAGAGATTGTGCATAAGCATGGTGCCTTACTTATTTTTGATGAAATATGTTCCGGTTTCCATTTTCAGCTTGGTGGCGCACAAAAGATATTCGACGTAACGCCTGATATGGCTACCTTCGGAAAGGCTATGGGTAATGGCTGGCCAATTAGCTGCATCGTAGGACGCCGTGATGTTATGAAAGTTTTCGAAGATGCTTTCGTGAGCTTTACTTTTGCTGGTGACGTGTCTGCTATGGCTGCATCATTGAAAGTCCTTGATATTCTTGAACACGGTGATGCATATGCACGCATGACTGCTGCTGGTACCAAACTATTTGATGGCGCACGGATCATGGCTGAAGCGGCGGGTTTAAAAGATACCTTCATCTTAAAGGGACATCCACATTGGGCGACATTTGCATTCATTAACGAAAATGGCGAAGATGACCCGGCAACAAAAGCTCTTTGGTTACAGGAAGTTACGCGTCGAGGAGTACTGATGTTAACTACGTTTAATATTTCAGCAGCACTAGATGAAGCTGCAGTGAACATAGTGCTTTCTGCTTTCGCTCATGGCTTCAAACGTATTGCAGAGGCTCGAAATAATGGTATTGATCCTAAAGAGTGGTTAGAGGGGCCTGTTCCCGTGCCAGCGTTCCAAGCCAGAAGTTAATCTATCCTCATTAACATAGTAAAGAGAGTAACTATACAAGGTAAAGCTATATATGAATCAATTTGTATGATTCAAGAATTTTAGACAAGGTTTTTCATGATAATCAGTCATAAATATAAATATATTTTTTTGCATACCCCTAAGGTCGCTGGCTCATCGATTGCTGTCTATTTGAGTCAGTTTCTTGGTGATGACGACTTGATGCTCGATGCTTGGAATGACGCATTGAATAATCGTATTCCATACAACAAAAGAGTTTTTAGAGAGATTAACAATGAATACGGCTTGCAAATGATTTCTGAGGCGCTGAAGCGCAGGGAAAATGATGGCAAATTATTTGAAAGGCCAGTTCTCGATTATGCGCTTAGAAAGAATATAGCGAAGAAATTGGGAACAGAGAGCGTGCATGCTGCTGCTATCCAGGTTGCACAATATGCTCCGGAGGAGTGGAGTAATTATTTTAAATTCGCTTTTTTGCGTAATCCGTATACTCATGCGGTTTCTTTTTTTAGATTTAATGAATCTGCATGGTCTCTTGCAGCCGGCAAAGAAAATGAACTGTTTGAAAATAATAGTAATAGTAATGGGCAATTCAAGAATTTTTTGAGGGGGGTATTATATGAGCGCAATAAGGGCATACAACAGAACTCACTGCCTGAGCGAAATTATGAAATCCCTGGAGATAAAATCTACATGATTGATGGTGATATAGCAGTAGATTATATCGGTAGGTTTGAGACGCTTGAGGCTGATATTGAAAAAATTTCAAATATTATTAAGCTTCCTCCGTCAGTGATACCATTTCCGCATACAAAAAAAAATTCTCCAGTGAATATAAGAGATATATATGATGATGAGTCTAAAGCTCTGGTAGAGGAAATCTGGTCTAATGTTTTTAGACATTTTGATTATGAATTTCCTTTGTAAAGTCGCGTATTCAAATTGAAAGTGCATCATCAAGTTTAATCACGAAAGATACCTGATTCGTGGTTTCGATACTAATGCATTACCGTGTGCGATTATTGGGATTATCCATTACGCAGTCAACATGTTGTTGAGTGATTCTCGTAAAATTATGCTTCTTGGGAAAATGCTAGCGGAGTGAGTGCATTCGTATTTTCATTCAAGCCACATACCCACGAAGCGAAGGGATGGGCAATGTAGAATTACGCATTGGGTGCCTTGGCGATTTTTTTTGATGCTGAGAAAATTCCCGGCCATTATTGACTGTGATCGTATGAACCCAGTGTGCCAGAGGTTTGAGTAATTGAGGTATTGCTTCGTAGACGGCATCAGCTATCTTCCGCGCCACATTGGCGAGCTGCTTAAAGCGTGATTTATGTTCTACCAGCGTTACCAGTGCCTGATGGTGTTTTATCGATAACGGTATAGAATTCCCAATCGCCGAAATAGCGGTGTGACTCGACGATAGCCTTCGTCGGTGGATGGAGAGACATTGTTCGGGATCTGGTGGCGAAATGAATAGGGAGCAAAGTGCTTCTTGCGTTGCTTCTGGCAACGCAGATGCCGATTGAGTGGCCGTCAGCCTGCTAATCGGCGATGGATATATTGGTAAATGGGCTTGTGACTGACAGATCGGCTTCCTGAGCTAGACAACAACAGATATTCTCGGGACTCCAGTCTTCGCACAGGAGCTGGCGAACAAGGCGCCAGGTAGCATTATCGGTGTGAGGTCAAACTTTGACCGTATGAGCGCTGAAGACAGAAGCGATGGGCTGTGCGCGAGGTATTTCCGATATCCCTGGTTGCGGTGCAACGCATACCTCATGGTGGTTACATATACGCCGATAGAATTATCGACCTTTGTTTAAGTAAGAACCAACTTTCATAGTGCGCAAAATTGATGCTGTTGTTGCAGGGTAAGCTGCGTGTATTGCTCATGTGTGTTCTCAAACCTTGAGCGGTGAGCGAAGTCATATAGTCTAATGTGGCTTGCCTCGCGCCAAACTAATTGAATTGCATATACAAATTGAATTCAGGTTATAAATGTATGAGTGTAGAAAAAGTAAAATTTATAATTGATCCAGGGTATATACCAGCGAAGGAATTAGAGAAAATAATATCAGAATATGAAATATCACATGATGTCAGTGTGGTGTATGCGCGTCCTAGGAATAAATCGCGATGGAGTAAAAATAATTTTCCTGAAATAAGTACCTCGTATGACGAAATCGAAGAGGTTGTTCAATCTAATAAAAAATATCTTCCAGATGTGTATATCGATAAATTAATTTCATTGATAAATGATCATCGTACGCTATTGCTTTGTGAGCGATGCCGCAATAGAAGGTATGGGGTAAGCTTATTTAATGAACTACGTCGTATAGAAAAAATGTTATATGGTTCTTTTGTTTACTTGAATAGTAAAAAACCAGAATTTCTATTACTTTTTTCTACGCCGCACCACCCTAGAGTATGGGCTCTTGCAATGGCGGCTGAATATATTAGTATACCTGTATATATAGTAGAGGAAGCACCAATACCATGGAGATATTGGTTGATATCCGGGATAGATAGTCGTAAGTGTGTGCCTTTGTTCGAAGTAGATAAAAAAAATAAAATTACCAGCACATTGTCAGCTGAAGTTGAGCAATTTATAAAATACAAAAACCAATCTTATAAAGATGCGATTCCATATTATGAAAAAGAGCGTATAGAGGCAAGGGGAGGTAAATATTGGTCATGGCGAAAAGAAATATCTGACCATAAGTTTCACTTAGTATCGCTATTAAAAAAATGGCGACTATTTAAGTCATATTACCAATTTGTTAATACTACAGAGATAGATGCCCCGTATTTAGTATTTTTCATGCATCGCCAACCAGAGAGAACTTCTTTACCAGAAGGGATGAGTTTTTCACAGCAATGGTATGCAATACGGGCAATTTCTCTCGCTTTACCTCCAGGATATAGGTTGTATGTGAAAGAGCATCCATCAACCTTCACGAATATAACTGATGAGCGATACCGGCATAAAGGTTTTTATTCTGATATCGATGCCTTAACGAATACCTTCCTTCTTCCTCTTGAAGAGGATACGTTTCAATTAATTGATAATGCCGTCGCTGTTTGTACTTTAACGGGTATTGTGGGCATAGAAGCCCTTACTAGAGGGACGCCTGTAATTGCATTTGGCAACCCTTCGTATCGTAGTGCCCCGGGTGTTTTCATAGCGAGCAATGAAAATGATATTTCTGCTGCTATTAATAAGATAAATCTTACGCACAATGAGAAGGATTTAACTTCTGCTGTTAGGCAATACCTGCAGTGGGTGGTTAAGAATTCTGTTTCTGGGTTTGAGCAAGACGAAATTGATTATAGCTATTATCCAGAAAAGGTAAGAATAGCTGGGCATATTAGGTTATTGAAACGGCTATTGGATTACACAAAAGAGCATCAAGAGCTGTGATCAGATGTGTTTATTGAAAACATGGCTCCATATAAAAGTATAAGGCTGAGAACATATGGTTAAAAAGTTATTAAAAATTCTACAATTCGCATTTTTATTTCCAAAGTCATTTGTAAATATAAATTTATGGGCCAGAGATGAGCTACGAAAAAATCGATTAACAGTATTATCAGATAGTGCAGGATCTGATAAAGGTACGAAAAAGCATTTATATACTCG
Source organism: Thiohalophilus thiocyanatoxydans (assembly GCF_004366735.1). Classification (GTDB taxonomy): domain Bacteria; phylum Pseudomonadota; class Gammaproteobacteria; order UBA6429; family Thiohalophilaceae; genus Thiohalophilus; species Thiohalophilus thiocyanatoxydans. Next base: position 326,763 of record NZ_SOQX01000002.1, read on the forward strand.
TATTTATGATGATTTATTTGACAAAGAAAGGGAAAAAATAAAATGTATACTGGAAATTGGGCTTCTGTGTCACTCAGTTCAAAACATTATTGGGGGTAACAAATTTTCTTCTGTACCTTCTCTCGATATGTGGAGCAAGTACTTTCCCGCAGCTAATGTGTATGGGTTTGATGATAAGGACTTTACTAATGCTCATGGTGCATGGACGAAGATATATAGAGGTGACCAAAGTAACAGGGAAGATCTTGCGAAGATATCATCCTCTGATGGCGGCTTTGATGTGGTAATTGATGACGCATTACATGCATCCTATCATCAGCAAGTCACATTTTCTTTCCTGTTTTCTGAGCTCAAGCCTGGAGGGTTTTATATTATTGAGGATTTGCATTTTCAGCCGAGTTGGGTAGAAGAACTACATCCTATAGGTAAAACTATCGATTACCTTGAAAAATTGCGAAGCACTGGTGTATGGGATTCTCCGGTTGCAACAGAAGATGAGAAGAAATTAATTGAGAATACAGTAGAATCTATAGAGTTTTACGATAGTATGAGTCAGGGATTGTCTGGTGTAAGAGCACTCGCTGTAATACGTAAAAAATTATAATTTAATTATCTGTTAGGATATCTACTGATAATATTTTGTTTCCCTTACCCGTCAAAGAATAGTGAATTATATATTGTCTGGCTAGCATCTGCATGTTTATAACGTGAATGACATCAGACAATATAACCCATCTGTTTATAAGTGTCTTGAATACTATGTTGGTAGTAAATCAAGAATCACATTTAGTATATATGTTGTGGATTTAAAAAAAGGGCTATAATGCGTAAATCATCATCTTGGCACTCCCTTAACGCAGATCGCGGATTAAGCAAAATAGAGAAAATTCGGTGGATGATATATAATATTATCAACAATAGCATGCCACAGCGAAACTTGGATCCAAATCTCAATGTCAAGACATTTGATCTTGAAAATCCTGACCATAATTGGCAAAAAGTAAGTTCAATTGCGTCACCCGCAAGACGTATGAGTGATTTTTTTTGGCTTCAGCTACCATGGGAGCAGTTAGCAATGGAGCTCGGGAGTCAGGTGAGCGCAGTTGAAGTGGGTTGTGGAAGCGGACGTTATGGTAGCTTGTTGAAGGAGTGCTTGGGGGATAAGTTAATTGAATATATTGGAATTGATATTAAGCCCCATAAGGATTGGCGTGAATTATCCAAAGACAATAGGTTTAAATTCGTTGTAGGTGATTCGTCTTCTATGTCTGAGTACTTACAATCGGCAAATTTAATTATTACCCAGAGTGCCTTGGAACATTTTGATGAAGATTTAACTTTTTTTCGTCAGATTTCCGATTATATTAATAGCGCTGGTAAGCCTGTTATTCAAGTTCATTTAATGCCTTCTGCTGGATGTCAGATGACATTTCTTTGGCATGGAGTCCGACACTATACACCAAGAACAGTTTCAAAAATAACCAAAATTTTTGATTCTGATACGGTGAAAACCCTTTATTCTCTCGGTTCAAGAAATTGTAATAGAGTACATCGCCGTTTTATTACGATTCCGAGACGGTTTGGTAAAGGAGATCAAAGAGAATGCAAAATAGGCACGTATCAATCCCAACTGCATGATGCTATCGAGCGAGATCTACAAAAACCGAAAAAAAACGAAGCTTGTTTTTACGCGTTATTGTTACAAAGTAACGTAATGAATCCTCTCGCTATCTAGAATGAGAAATATATGGCTGATATTGTCATAGTTTTTGATTCCGGCTTCGGCGGAGGTGGTGCAGAGCGAGTCGCATTACACCTGGTAGATTATTGGATTAAACAAGGTAGAACAGTCCAGTTGGTTACGATGCGTGGTCCTGAACATGATTTCTATACGGTGCCTTCCAATGCACAGCGTATTGTACTTGGTGGTACTGCTAAATCACGTAACAAAATCTTTGGGTTGCTGAATAATATCCCCCGAGTTCTACGGTTGCGAAGTGCATTAGTACAATCTGATGCACAAATTATCCTTGCATTCCAAACTCGTACAAACATAAGAACTATACTAGCATGCTTTGGTTCTGGCAAAAGAGTCATTATTTCTGAACGTAATGACCCTTCGCGACAACTTTTTGGCTGGCCTTGGCCCTGGTTACGTAGAATGCTTTATAGATATGCGGATATTGTTACAGCAAATTCTCAAATAGCATTGGAGTATATGCGAGATTATGTTCCGGGACATAAACTCACCTATGTTCCCAATCCAGTAGTCGTACCAGATTCTTCCGCTCACTTAAAGCAGTCTACCAAGATCCTCAATGTAAGTAGCCTGAAATCACATAAAGGCCAGGAACTGTTGATTGAAGCTATCGCGCTGCTGGGGGAAGGACTAGGTGGATGGACTGTCGACTTGCTGGGAGAAGGCCCGGAGCGGAATAACTTGAATTCACTCGTTTACACGCACAGTTTGCAAAATCGGGTCCTTTTTCATGGTCTCGTAGATGACCCGTCCCCATTTTACCTATCTGCAGGGATATTTGTTTTTCCTTCGACATATGAAGGCACACCAAATGCACTACTTGAAGCTATGGCGTTTGGACTACCATGTATAGTCTCAGACAGTTTACCTGGAGCATTAGAGCATATTGAGGATGGAGTAACAGGACTCGTATTTCGCAATGGAGACACATCAGATCTAGCAGAGAAAATACAGAAACTGATTGAGGATGTTAATTTGCGAATAAATTTTGGATCGGCCGCTCGAGAGAGTATGAAAGTGTTGGCCTCAAAAAACCAGATGATGGCATGGGATTCGCTGCTAAAACCTAGTGGGCGCCAGTGATTGCGTGACATGTAATGTATATTTTTCAGAAAAATGACACCAAATATAGAGCGTGGTCTAAAGGACTTGATGAATATGGAATTGAAACTACGGCAATAACCGGCTCACCGATTAAAGCTCCATTATTGATTTTATGGATGATTATAAAAAAGAAGCCTATCAATGGTTATATATTTCGTTACCTTAATGATTATCCATCATTACCTAAAACCATTGTTAGGTTGTTGTCCGAGTTAGCCACGATTCTGCTTGTTAAAATATTTGGTGGGCATGTCATCTGGATTGCCCATAATGTGGACAAAGAATCATCGTGTCACTATAAGACGTTAACAAACATTCGGCGTTTATGTATAAAAAATGCTGCAACATGCATATTCGTTACGGATCCGTTGCTTCTAAAATATGCACAAAAAGAAATATCTGATACTAAAAATATAGACTGGACTTGTTTTGGCAGGCCATCTGATTTGCCCGTAAATAGGGAAACTTTAAAAGTGCAAGATGCAATTCGTTCTCTTCGTTACAAATTGGAATTAAATAATCCTGAGAAAAAAGTTTATATTGGTTTGTGTGTAAGTTCACCAAGTACTAAATGTATACATTTTTTAACTGTCAGTAATTTTGTAGACCGTTATAATCATGCTGGCGTAATTGTGGGTGTTGTGGTAGTTGGTGCTATTGGGTTAATTCATGACGAACGTTTTCAGTGGGCACGAAATGAAATTATTAACCATGAACATATTGTATTATTGGACGAGACAATTTCAGTTCGAGAACAGTATCTCAAGAATGATATAGATTTTTTTTATCGCGCACTTGATGATTTGTCAGTATCTTATAGTGTGTATGTATCTGCTTCTATTAGAAAGCCTATTGTTACTGAAGAAGGAACATTCTTGGCTGAAATGATTGATTGTTATGAGTTGGGAGGTGTTTCACCTTTAAAATCGTCATGTGAAAACGAGAATTGGCTAGAGACGCTATTAAAATCTTGGCAGCCAGAAAAATCGGAAAAGTTTTTAGATGATAGAAACTGGAATGTTGCCGCAGCTCAGCTCATATCTGCAATAAAGGGAAGAGAGTAGCAATTTTGATTTACCGTGAAATAACAACTAATTCAGAATATCCAGATGGTTTGCACGCCATTAAGGCTAACGTGCTTCTAAACACTTTATTAGTTGTTTATATGTTGTCGATATTTTATGCGCCAATGCTACTTCATGGTCGGTATTTCGCTTATTCATATTTGCCAGCATGGTTTTTTTCACATGCTACCATATTAGTTGCTCTAAGCGAAAAGCGAGTACATTTGAGTATATATGTGGTTCTTTACATAATATTTTCAATCTTTTGTTTGGCATCGATTGGCTGGAGTATAGACCCAGACGTTACATTCAGTCGAGCCGTACGTGTTGCTGCAGTTGCTATGGTGCTACCAGGTATCTGGTTGTACTGCTCATCTGTGGATCGGATCAATAAATTTATACTTACTTATGTAATAACCGCAGCTTCAGCTGTATTGATTGGTTTTTTCTTTAACTGGTCTGCAGCTGAGCGCCAATTTCTTGGTGTTTCATCTAGTGCCGTGGCATTTACTTATGGTACTGCAGCAATTTTCTCATTTCTTGGATGGCTGATCAATCAAAAAAAGCAATGGTTATTATTGATCCCGCTTTTTTTATCTCCAATTGTTGCAGTAGGGTCTGTTCGAGGTTTTGTATTGATATTAGGCGTGCTTGCTATGTATGGCTTAATAAGGACTGCGCGTAAACTGGTGAGGCTTCAATTATTTTCTTTCAGCAAGAATTTTTCTATTATAGCATTAATATCTGTGTTAATTCTTATAACTATAAATAGCTCATCAAAGTTAACTGATAGAATCGACCGTAATATTTCCACTGCTAATGAAGTTCTGACCGAAGGCTATAAAATTCAAAATACCGGCGCCGCAGGACTTCGCCTCATACTTATTTATGAAGGAATTGACTATCTTCGCCATAATCTGACTTTTTTTGGCAAGGGTTTGGATGCGAGTTATTCGATATATCAGGATAGGATTGGGATGCGCGCATATTCTCATACAACATACATTGATTTATTAATGGGGGTCGGCATATTTGGTACGTTGCTTTTTTATTCAATGTTTTTTCATTTTTTATTCCGACTCATTTCCAAAAAAATATATCCTGATAGTCTAATAGATGGGCTGATTTCTATTGTCTCCATGCTTTTAGTATTTAGCCTGGTCGCACGAGTTTTTTCAATTCATCATGTGATGATGTTGTTTGTTTTGATACATGCTATTTATTATAATACTAAGCTGTTTAATGTTAGTACAAAATCACAGCTAAACCCGAAAAATATCTGATTCATTGTCTTTATACAAAAGCGAAACCAATTTGCAAGTTTAACCCCACTGGTTAGTGAGAGGGAGAGCTGAGCATATGATTACATACATGCTTCTCTAACTTTGCGGTGAGAGAATCCATGTAGATGTCCTGGACTCGCCTTCTTGCCAAAGCAATTGATTTGCACATATTAACAATTGAAGTTACGTTTATTTTATCATGAAAGTTTTGATGATTTTAAATTACGCGCCTGATTATAGGGAAGCTTTCTTGCGGGAGCTTAGTGCCTATAATAATATCGATTTGACAGTTGTTGCTCAGCCTTGTGATCCTGCCGGTTTAAGCCCGCCTCTGCAAAGGGTGGGATATAATTATATAGAAATTAGTTCTGTTAAATATTTTGGTCTCGTATGGCAACCCGGCCTTGCTAAGATAATTCGTAGTCGTAGGTGGGATATTGTATGCGTTAGTGCCAATTTAAGACATGTGTCTAGAATCGTCCTCTATCTGATTAGTCCGTATTATTGGAAGCGATGGGTATGGTGGGGTCTTATCTTTGGCGAGGTTGAATCAGGGGTTGTCAGAGTCATTAGAAAACAACTATTCAAACACTCTGCCTGTTGTCTCGTTCACACAAAAGCAGTTGTGGTACGGCTACAGAAAGAATGCACTGTTGCAGGGGTAAGTTTTAACAATAGCGAGGTATCAAAATCTGAATTCAGGCATGGAAAATATGATAAAAAAAAACAAGAAATAAAAATGTTATTTGTCGGCACATATAAACCACGTAAAAAACTCGAGCGATTAATACAGCTTGCTGATCGTAGGACTGACGTGAAAATCCGAATTGTTGGGCCCGGCATGGAAAAATTAACTGGTTATAAACAATTGGCTAAAGCAGGTAAACTTTCGGTTTACGGCAGGACTACAGGACACGAACTCGATTCTCATTTTGATTGGGCTGATATAGTTGTATCCCCGGGAAATGTCGGCCTATTGATTATGAATGCTGCTCGTCATGGGAAAGGTATAGTTATTGATAATGATAGTTATCATGGCCCTGAGTTATTTCTGGCCAAAGAAACCGGCCAGCCTTTTATCTCTTTCAATGATATCCAAGAATTGGACCAATTTATAGAATTACTGCATGCCAAACCTTCTTTGTTGAAAAAATGGGGAAAAGATCTGCAGGCAAAGGCCAAGGAGGAATATACAATAGAACATATGGCTGAGGTTCATGCGCGGACGTTCGAAGAAATAACATTGAAGCAAAGCACTAATTTATGACCATATCTAAGCTTTTCATTGTGGGTGTTGGTCGTTCGGGGACTTCGCTTGTGCAAAGCATGTTTGCGGCTCACCCCAAGGTGTCTTGTTTGCCAGAAACCTCTTTTATTCGGCGTATGGTTTTCACCAATCAACTTAACACGATTTACCAAAAGCATGGAGTACATGCCGCCTCAAAGGTCTTGACAGAAGATGAGTATTTTGCCAGGACTGGTCTTGATGCATCAAACCTTCTTGTTCTGGCACAAGAAAGCGGTGGTCCCCTTGATGCGGCTGTGTACAGAGAGATGCTATTCTCGTATGCGCAAGACATGAACTGGGTTGGAGACAAGGACCCAAGGGCTGTGGAATTTCTACCGCTTCTGGCTGAAATCTTGCCTGATACACATGTAATCCATGTGTTTCGTGATCCCAGGGACGTGCTAGCATCCAAGAAAAAGGCAGCTTGGTCCCAAAAATCCCACGTATGGAAGCATGTTTTTGCCAATAGGGTGCAATTTTCCATCGGTACTAAACTAGGTCCTAAACTGTTCGGCAACAACTATCATGAGATTTGTTATGAAGAACTTTTGTCTTCTCCTGAAAAAGTGCTGTTCAATTTGTGCCGGAAACTAGGCCTTGGCTACGACAAAAGAATGCTCTCTTTCGATAAGGCCGCTGAAAGATTGGTTACAGACAAGGAAATGAGTTGGAAAAAAGAAACCCTTGGACCTCTTCTAACTAAAAACACGCAAAAATGGATAAATGAACTGCATCCTAGGGAGATTCTGCTTGTCGAGAAGTGCTGCGGCCAAGCAATTGCCCATGGGGGTTACATAAAAGATCATCGGAATTATCGACTTAACCTCAAGAATTGGCTTTGGTTACAGACTGGACGGATTCTTATTACCCTTGCCACCCGGCCATATATTTTATATCGGAATTTCAGGATTAATCAGACATGCCGAGCGATGTAATGATCCCAGGTCGTGTGGTATTTGTTTCAGGCGAAAGGATTCTTGCTGCCCGGGGCTCTCTGTTTTTTGAGAGCAAAGACAGCGGAGCTACATGGAAGCAAGTGGTTGACTTGCCCATGAGTCATTATGAGAAGGCGATTATGTCTTCCAGGCTTTTTTGCAGACTGTTGAGGAAAGGGGTGCATCATCTTGCGATTAGAGATTCATGCATGCTGATTGTGGCAAATCGAAATACTTATTATTCTCAGGCCGGGGTCACAAGCAATTTGGGGCGCTTGAATGGTTCCAGGCCACTTTCTCTTTGTTCGACGAACAATGCATTTTATTACGGAGAATATCGTTCTAACCCGGAACGCTCGCCGGTGCATATCTGGAAGCTTAGAGAATATGAAAAGCATTGGCAAAATGTTTGGCGGTTTTCCGGTATTCGCCACGTTCATGGGGTATTTCATGACCCATACGAAAACACCCTGTGGGTGACTACGGGTGATATGGACCATGAGGCTGGTATCTGGCGCACGGATGACGATTTCTGTACGCTGCGAAAAGTCGCCGGAGGCAGTCAGCGGTTTCGAGCTGTGCAGCTTTTGTTTACTAATGAGTATATTTATTTCGGTTCGGATGCGCCTGATGAAAAAAACTATATTTATCGCATGGATCGCAAAGGGCAAAATGTGGAAAAGCTGGCGGCAGTTGAAAGTTCCGTTTTTTATGGGTGCAAGGTGGGGGAGTATCTTTTCTTTTCTACTGCTGTTGAACCCAGTCAAGTTAATACGACGCGTCATGCAGAGGTATGGGGCTCGGCGGATGGGGAAAACTGGCAGGTTGTGCGCCGGTTTAAAAAAGATATCTGGTCAATGAAGTATTTTCAGTACGGACAGGTCCTTTTCCCTGGTGGCCCGGGAGATGGAAGTAATCTATGGATGACCCCATTTTCAGTTGAATACGCTGATAAAACCATAAAAGTTTCTCTAAAGGATATATTTTGAAAATTATTGATATTATCGCTGGTGCCCGGCCGAATTTTATGAAGATTGCGCCGATTATCAAGGCACTGCGTTTGCGCGAAGCATCCGGCGGCCCGCTGCGATATCGGCTGGTGCATACCGGCCAGCACTATGACGCCCGCATGTCGGGCGATTTTTTTGCCCAGCTGGGAATTCCCGAGCCGGATGTGAACCTGGAAGTGGGTTCCGGGACCCAGGCGGAGCAGACCGCCGCTATTATGGTGCGCTATGAGGCGTTGCTGCTAGAAAAGCGCAGTGATCTCTGTCTGGTGGTGGGGGATGTGACCTCCACCATGGCCTGTGCGATAGCGGCGCAAAAACTGTGCGTGCCGGTGGCGCACGTGGAGGCGGGGATCCGCTCCGGAGACTGGAGCATGCCCGAGGAGATCAACCGCATGGTGACCGACTCGATCACCAACCATTTTTTCACCACCAGCGAAATTGCCAATAACAATTTACGCAATGCCAGTGTGGGGGAGGAGCGGATTCATTTTGTCGGCAACACCATGATCGATACGCTGCTGATCAATATGGATCGCCTGCAGCCGCCTGACTTCTGGAATGAGATGGCGTTACAGGCCGGGGAGTATTTTGTTGTGACCCTGCATCGACCGGCCAATGTCGACGAGGCGCAGGGCTTTGCAAAGTTGCTGACGGCCATCAGCAAGGGCGCCAGAGGGTTGCCCGTGTTGTTTCCGGTGCATCCCCGGACCGCGAAAACCCTCCGTGAGGTGCTGGACTTGCCCGACAATATTCACCTGGTCGAACCGCAGCCCTATCTGGAATTCAATTACCTGGTCAAACACGCCAAAGCCGTGATTACCGATTCGGGCGGGATTACCGAGGAAGCCACAGTGATGCAGGTGCCCTGCATGACCCTGCGCAATTCGACCGAACGGCCCGAGACGATCACGCTGGGTACCAACGAGCTGATCGGCACCGCTCCTGACAAGCTCAAGCCCGCGCTGGATCGGCTGTTCGCGGGCCAGTGGAAATCCGGAACCATTCCGCCATTATGGGACGGCAAGACCGGCGAGCGAATTGTGGCTGCTCTTGAACTGTTACTTTGATGGTGTGTTGAGTGGTGCTATAAAGATGCGTTTTTTACGTAGACGTGCTGTATTGCTCAGGCAATTGGGTCTTCGTAATGTCTTGCGGGTTTTGGTCTACCGTTTGGGCTTGCGCACTTGTCTGCACTCGGTGTGCCGACTAAAAGCCGATATTCCGAACGGCCCGTTCTTCTCGAGCGATATTAAACCTTTGCGTTTGAATGTGGCCCTATGTGACCTGCCCCCCTGGCGAATATTCGGATGGCATGACATACCCTTGGAAGGTGACCCGCCGGATTGGCTGTATAGTATTCAGGCTCATGTGCGTGTACCTGAGCCGGGTCGTCCCTGGTGGGAAATCCCCGATTTTTCTGATGAGATAGGCGACATCAAGGCGATCTGGGAACTGTCTCGTTTCGACTGGGTGACACTGCTTGCACAGCGTTTACAGCATGGTGACTTAGGTGCAGCGGTGACACTGAACGCCTGGTTATCCGACTGGTTGCAAACCAATCCGCCTTACCTGGGGCCAAACTGGAAGTGTGGGCAGGAGGCTTCTATCCGGGTTATTCATTTGGCGTTCGCTGCTTTACTATTAGAGCAGATCGAACGACCATCGAAAGGCATCATGGACTTGGTACGCCTTCACCTTCTGCGGATACGACCTACCTTGTCCTATGCCTTGGGTCAAGCGAATAACCATGCTATTTCCGAAGCAACAGCACTTTTTATCGGGGGGAGTTGGCTGTACTACGTTGCAGGAGACCGTCGGGCCTGGCGTTGGGCAACTAAAGGTCGTCGTGTTCTCGAGGAACGAGTCAGAGCGCTCTTTGCCCCCGATGGCAGTTTTAGCCAATATTCAACGAATTATCACCGACTGGCGCTGAGTACCCTGTGTGCTGCTGAGACATGGCGACGACATTTGAAGTTGCCGTTGATGTCGGAACGGTTTTATAAACGAGCCGATGCCGCGACCCGATGGTTAGTATGTTTTGTGAATCCGATTAACGGTGAACCACCAAACATTGGTGCCAACGATGGTGCACGGCTATTGCCATTGTCAGATGCTGATCATCGGGATTTTCGTCCTGATTTAGAATGGGCCAGTAACCTTTTTTGTTCTGCACGGGTTTTTCCGGCGGACAAAAAGCATGATGTGCTTGCCCGCATGTTTGGTATTGCCAAGCCTGATGGGAGACTTGATGCATGTGGTTCGGCGCAGTTCGATGATGGGGGGTATGCGGTAATGCGTTCTGATGGCGTATCCTGTTATCTGAATTACCCACGCTATCGATTTAGACCCCGGCACTCCGATGCACTGCACATTGATTTGTGGTGTGATGGTGTCAACTGGCTGCGTGATGGCGGCTCCTACAGCTATAACAGCGATGCGGCTTGGGATGACTATTTCCCGTCTACCGCAGCTCACAATACAGTGGAATTTGACGGTCGAGATCAGATGCCGCGCGCGGGACGGTTTTTGCGGGCCGAGTGGTTGCAAGTCGATGATCTAGAGCCCGTTAGGACCCTTGGTGAGACGGTGAAGGTAGCTGCTGCCTATCGTGACTGGCTCGGTGCCCGCCATCATAGGGCCGTGTCCCTAAGTCCCGGAGCGTTGCACGTTCGCGACCAGGTTGACGGCTTTGCCAAAACTGCCGTGCTGCGCTGGCGGCTGCGTCCTGGAAAGTGGCGCATCTCGGGGTATGGAGTTGAGGGAGAGGGCAGCATGTTGCACGTGAAAGCCGACGTGCCAATTGTACGGTGCGAGTTGGTTATGGGTTGGGAGTCCCGCTATTACATGTGTAAAACCCCACTGCCAGTTCTGGAAATCGAAATTCGGGAGCCCGGCGTTTTGCTAACTGAGTTCAGCTTCCAATGATGGTGATGCCATGAGACATATCCTTATCGTTAATCACAATGCGGGCTCCGTCCATCACGGGCCAAATTTTCGTTCGTATTACGTTGCTCGGTCGCTACTCGAGCACGGGTTCAGGGTTACTATCGTCTGTTCGGGATTTAGTCACAAGCTGACGAAATTGCCTGTGATTGAGGGCGAATCGCATGTGGAGGATGTCGATGGCGTACGGATGATTTGGCTGAAGATGCCGGTGTACCGCTCCAGCGTACAGCGGCTGTGGAACTATGCACAATTCGCTATGCGGCTGCGTCGACTTGACGCTATCGTCCCTGAGCCGGTTGATGCTGTGGTGTGTTCATCTCCACCGCCTTACTGGATCTGGGCCTGTCGGCATTTTACGCAGCAACGGGAGATTCCTCTCATTTTCGAGTGTCGTGATCTTTGGCCGGATGTCATTCTGGAGACCAGGCGTACCGCGATCCTGAACCCCGCTGTGTGGCTGATGATGCTTGCTGAACGAATCGCATATCGCAGTGCTGATGCCGTGGTGGCGGTCAATCAGGAAGCACGTAAAACTATGGAACGGCGCGGTTTGGCAAAGGGGAAATTTCATGCCATCCCCAATGGAGTATCGCTCGAAGCGGATAATGCACATGAGTCGCTAAGTTCTTCCATCCGTGAGCGCCTGCCGTCGGACGATGTGTTCAGGGTAGGGTATGCCGGGAGTCTGAGTCGTGTCTATGGCTTGGAGTATTTGTTGGGTGCGGCGAGACTTCTGTGTGGTCAGAGAGTGCATTTCGTATTAGCCGGGAGCGGTGGAGACGAGCAGTGGTTACGAGAACAGGCTACCGGGCTTGACAATGTCACGTTTGTGGGTTGGATACCGAAGCCGCAATTGCACGCTTTCCTTAGTGTGGTTGATGTTGCCTATGCCGGTTTGTTGGATATCCCGTCCTTTGCGATTGGTAGCGACAGCACGAAGGTCTTTGAGTACCTTAAAGCCGCTCGACCAGTGGTGCATGCCTTGGGCGCGGAGAACAGCGTGATCGCTGAGGCAGGAGCGGGACTTCACGTGCCTCCAGAAAACAGCGAGGCAATTGCAAAAGCTGTGGTTAAAATGCGCGATCTGACACAGGATAAACGTGATGCCCTGGGAAGAGCCGGACTGGATTATCTTAAACAATACCGAACCTATGAGGCGCTGGGGTTTCAATGGAAAGAGCTGCTGGATTCATGGGGCAATTAAAGCATATATGCTCTGGTCCTGACTGGACTCCGGTCGTGATCGTGGGTGCCCCCCGTTCCGGCACTAACATGCTACGTGAAATCTTATGTACTCTGCCGGATGTAGCAACTTGGCCGTGCGACGAGATCAACTATATCTGGCGCCACGGCAACGTACGTCACGACTCCGATGTGTTTACGCCTGACATGGCCCGGCCTGCTGTTACGAACTCTATCCGTCGCCAGTTCGATTGGGTGGCCCGCAACTATCAAGCCGAGTTTGTTGTTGAGAAGACCTGTGCCAATTCACTGCGTGTGCCGTTTGTGGATGCCGTGCTCCCTGAGGCCAAATATCTGTTTATCCGGCGCGATGGACTGGATGCGGTCGGTTCCGCCATGAAACGCTGGAAAGCGGAGCTGGATATTCCGTATCTGATGCGCAAGGCTCGGTTTGTGCCGCTTTCCGATCTGCCGTACTACGGCGGTCGATATCTCTGGAATCGATTCTATCGGCTTGTTTCCCGGGAAGAACGCCTGGCTTTCTGGGGGCCACAACTTGAGGGGATGGATGAGTTGTTGGTAAAACATCCCCTGGATGAAGTTTGCGCCCTGCAGTGGCAGGCTTGCGTCGATAAGGCGGCCGACGCCTTTGCGGCCATGCCGACCGATCGCTGGCTGGAAATCGCCTATGAGGATTTTGTCCGTGAACCCGAGAGGGAGTTTGCCCGCGTTATTGAATTTCTGGGCATTGAGTCGCCCTCGGAGCAGGTTAAACAGGCGGTCGCGGGTGTCCGGGCGGACAGTATCGGCAAGGGGCGGGCGGCCCTGAATGACGACGCGCTACAGCGGCTTGAGGGGCTGGTCCATCAAACGCTGGCGCGTTACGGGTACGTTTGATGGCACTGTCCACGCGACAGGCGGCGACCAAGCGCGCCTTTGATTTGCTGGGCGCCTCGTGCGGCCTGGTGTTGACCTTCTGGCTGATTGTCCCGGCCTGGATTGCGGCGACGATTGATACCCGGCAGAACGGCTTCTTTACCCAGCAGCGGGTCGGGCGAAACGGGCGACTGTTTAACGTTATCAAGATCCGCACCATGCGCAATGTGGCCGGTGTAGAGACGACAGTGACGACGGGCGCCGATCCCCGAATAACCCGCGTTGGTCGAATTTTGCGCAAGACAAAGATTGATGAGCTGCCTCAGCTAATCAATGTGCTTTTGGGGGATATGAGCTTTGTGGGTCCGAGGCCGGACGTGCCGGGTTTTGCCGACAGGTTGGCCGATGAGGATAAGGTGGTGCTTTCGATTCGCCCCGGCATCACCGGTCCGGCGACGTTGAAGTATCGCGATGAAGAGACCCTTCTCGCCCGTCAAACGGACCCGGAAGCGTATAATCGTGAGGTCATTTTTCCGGACAAAGTCCGAATCAATCGTGAATACATCGAAAACTGGAGTCTGGCAGGCGATATCCGCTATATCTGGCAGACTCTGACCGGCTGATAAAAGATTACCTATGCTAAACGGACCATTCTCTCCCTGGCCTTCATTTACCCAGGAGGAAGCCGAAGCAGTACAGCAGGTACTGCTGTCAAACCGGGTTAATTACTGGACCGGCGAAGCGGGCCGGCTCTTTGAGCAGGCGTTTGCGCACTGGAGTGGTGCACGGTATGCGCTTGCTCTGGCCAACGGCACGGTGGCCCTGGAGTTGGCGCTGAAGGCATTGCGTATCGGACCGGGAGACGAGGTGGTGGTGACGCCACGCACCTTCATCGCCTCGGCCAGTGCGATTGTGGCCGTGGGCGCGACGCCGGTGTTTGCGGAAGTGGATCGGGACTCACAGAACATCACCGCACAGAGTATTGAGCGCGTTTTGACGCGGAACACGCGCGCTGTGATCTGTGTGCATCTGGCCGGCTGGCCGTGCGATATGGACGGCATTATGGATTTGGCCAATCGCCATGATCTGTCTGTGATTGAGGATTGCGCGCAGGCTCATGGTGCAATCTACAAGGGCAGGCCGGTCGGTACCCTCGGGCATGTCGCCGCGTGGTCTTTTTGTCAGGACAAGATTATGACCACCGGTGGCGAAGGGGGGATGCTCACCACCAATGATGAAACCCTCTGGAAGCGCGCCTGGGCCTACAAGGATCACGGCAAGAGCTATGACGCAGTTTACCACCGCGAGCACCCGCCGGGTTTTCGCTGGTTGCATGAGTCCTTCGGGACGAACTGGCGGATGACGGAAATGCAGGCGGCCATCGGGCGCATTCAGTTAAAACGGATGCGTGATTGGCACACGTCGCGCAAGCGCAATGCTGAAATGATCCTGGACGCTGCCCGGACCTGTGACGCGTTACGGGTGCCGACTGTTCCGGAGGATATCGAACATGCCTGGTATAAATGCTATGTGTTCGTTCGCCCCGAGAAACTGCAGTCCGGATGGCATCGTGATCGCATTATCGAGGCGATTAACGAACGGGGCGTGCCTTGTTTTACCGGGTCCTGTTCTGAAATCTATCGGGAAAAAGCCTTCGACAATACCGGCTGGCGGCCGGAGAGCCGGTTGCCTGTGGCCAAAGAACTGGGTGAGACCAGTTTGATGTTTCTGGTGCATCCGACGCTGACGGATGCCGAAATCGAACTGACTTGTAAAGTGATTCGGGAAGTGATGGCGTTATGCACTGTTAAATCATAGTTGGCAGATTGCAGTTGGCAGAAACACCAGAATTTTGAGTTTTTAATTTTGAATGTTGAATTGATGAGCGGCGCTTTGCGCCGTTTTTTGTTTGGGTATTAATAAAAGTCTGCAGTTGGCAGAAAATAACAGTTCTGAGTTCTGAGTTCTGAGTTCTGAGTTCTGAATTCTTAGTATTATGATGGCAGTGAGGCTGCAATTTTGTGTTTTTGAATGATTAAATACCATATAAAAAATATAGATAATGTTGATCCTTGAGTTATAGTGAACTAGACTAATCAGACTAAGTTAATCTGATTGGGTGATACTCACATGGAAATTGTAAATATTCATGAGGCGAAGAGTCAGCTTTCGAAGCTGCTGGAAGGGGTGAGTCAGGGCAAGCCGTTTATTATTGCCAAGGCGGGTAAACCGATCGCCCGGGTGACCCGGATTGATGCGCCCGAGCCGGGCCAGGTAAACCGCCTGGGTTTTTTGGCGGGGCAGATTAAGGTGCCGGACGATTTTGATCGCATGGGCGAGGCGGCGATTCTTTCGCAATTCGGTCTGGATGACGATGAATCTGCTGCTTGATACGCATCTGTTGTTGTGGGCGGCCGGCGAGCCGGACAGGCTGTCACCTGAGGCGGTGGAGCTGATTAATCAAGCCGAGAACAAACTGTATTTCAGTGCAGTGAGTATCTGGGAAGTTGTGATCAAACATGGTCTGGGTCGATCCGACTTTCGGGTCGATCCAGCGTTGCTCCGCCGGGGGCTGGTGGAGCACGACTATGCTGAATTACCGATCACCAGCACGCATGCGATGGCTGTCAGCCACTTACCCGCCATTCACCGTGATCCCTTCGACAGGCTGCTGGTTGCGCAGGCCGAGATGGAAGGGCTGTTGTTGCTGACCAATGATGATCAGGTTGCGTGTTATCCGGGACCGGTACAGCGGGTATAGATTAAAGTTCTGAGTTCTGAGTTCTGAGTGCTGAGCAAACAGAAGGCTGAAATTTTGAGTTTTTAATTTTGAATGTTGAATTGATGAGCGGCGCTTGGCGCCGTTTTTTTGGTTTTGGAGTAATAAAAGTCGACAGTTATCAGTTTGCAATAAACAAAGTTGGCAGTCTTCAGTTTGCAGTTGGCAGAATATAATAGTGCTGAGTGCTGAGTGCTGAGTGCTGAGTGCTGAGTGCTGAGTTCTGCGGGCTGTCTTTTGTGGGAGGGGCTTGCTGCCGTGACTTCTTGAATATTGATGGTGGTGCGATCGTCGTGATGGGTCGTCAAGGGGCTCGGCTCCTGCAATGCCCTTTGGGCGGGGCCTGACGCGCACGGCTGTGGTGTTGCGGTCGCGATAGTGTTTATATCGCGGCGGTTTACTTTGTCTCATCCTCCAGTAGTTGTTGGGTAAGCGCTACTTCGTATTGTTCGATAAGCCGGGCAAGATCTTTGGTCAGTTGCTCGACAGGGAGATCTTTGTCGACAAGTGCATCAAAACCAGGATCGGTGATACTGAAGCTTTGCTTGAGAAGGCGTGAGCGAACTGTCTCGTAAGGGTAGGTAGGATGGCACTCGTTGAGGATGCCAACCAGAGCGTCGAGCGTATAACCCTTGTACATGAGCAGGAAGTGCAGGTCGAAGATGTCCCGCATTGTGACCCTTTTGGTTAGCAGGAGCACTTTGGTGCGAAACAGGGTCGAGGTGTCTGCGACACTGATTTGCCCGTATTGGGTGGAATTTTGCGTCTTGAGGGCGCAGCGGGTTTCTGTGTCTGCGGTAAAGAAGCTGAGTTTGACGCCATCGACGACATAGTCGCGGTGGTAGTCGAAAAGGTCCAGGCCGTCGTTCTCGAACTCCAGTCGCTGTGTCGGGTTGTCTTGCAGTGATACCGTGCAACCCTGGGTGTGGAGCTCGTCCACGATGGCTTGTATCGCCTGCCGGTCGAGTCGTGTGTGGGACGTGATGAAGTCCAGGTCTTCGCTGTGGCGGTGTTGCTCATTGATTGCCAGGGCCGTGCCGCCAACCAGAGTGAAGCCGGCGATGTCGCCGACCAGGCTCAGGCGTGAAAAGAGCTCCCAGGTCGCTGGCGGCAGGCTATTGCGGTTGGGGAGCGTGTGTTCGGCGGTGCTCATGGATCCCTTTTGAAATATTGGCGAGCATGCCTCTGAGCTCATCGGTGACCGGTTTTGGAATCTCACCATTGGCGCCAAGCCGCTCAAGTGTTGCAAGCAATGCCTCCTCACCGAAACGGTTTGTGAGAGTTACCAGATCGGCGAACCGCGGGCGCAACAGGGCATTGGCCAGAAGCGCCTGCTCGCTGGCGTTTGGGTTGCTCCATGTGTAGGGGAAGGCCAGATTGCTCATGGTGTAACCTGTGAAATATCAACTTCCATCTGATTATACAACATCATCCGTTTACCCGCATTGCTGTGGTGTGACGGAAATAATCTTGAGTGCTGAGTGCTGAGTGCTGAGTGCTGAGTGCTGAGTGCTGAGTGCTGTGGGAAAGCAGGCAGTCGCAGTTGGCAGTAGGCAGAATATAAGAGTTCTGTCGGGTTATTGTTCCCAGTCTTCGGTTGTTAGTCCGGCGACTCTGCTGAATTCGGCGGTGTTGTGGGTGACCAGGGTGAGGTTGTGGGCGCGGGCTGTCGCGGCGATGATGAGGTCGTTGGGGCCGATGGGGGTGCTCTGGGCAGCGAGATCGGCGCGAATCAGGGCATAGTGTTCGGCACAGGTATCGTCGAAGGGAACGCTGCGCAGGGGAGCAAAGAACTGGCGTAATCGCTGTTGATTGGCGTCCACTCTTGCGCTGCGTTGCGCGCCATAGAGCAGCTCTGCTTTCACGACGCTGCACAGGGCAATCTCGTCGGGACTGTGTGACTGGAAGTGTTGCAGGATACGGGGGTGGTTGCCGTTGAGGAAGTGTATGCAGACGTTGGTGTCCAGCAGAACCATCATTCCAGTCCCGGACGTTGTTCATAATCGCCCTGAGTGGTTCGGCGCAGAGGCTCTTCACCTTCCCAGCCCCCATAGACCGTTTCAAAATAACCCGGAGGCCAGTCGGTGTTGTCAGCCAGTTGTCGCTGGATCAGGTTGGCCAGATAGCGCGACAGCGGCTGGCCGGTTTGCCGGGCCTGCTCACGCAGTTTTTTCTCTATCTCATCGGGAACGTAAAAATGGAGTTGAGACATCGGCAACCTCACTATGTGTGCTATGTGCATATAAAAAATATAGTCCAGTATTGGGACAGGGTCAAGCTGAGTTCTAAGTTCTGAGTTCTGAGTTCTGAGTTCTGAGTTCTGAGTTCTGAGTGCTGAGTGCTGAGTGCTGTTTGTTGTGGGAGGGGCTTTCAGCCGCGACCAGGGAAAAATGGCACACCCGGTCGCCGATGACACCGCCTCCTGTAAAAGCCATCCGGCAGAAGCTGCTGACTGCGACTATCGGCTTTGTCTTATTCGTACCAGTCTGCCAGCTGCAGATCGGGGATTCGGCTGAATTCCCGGGTATTGTGGGTGACCAGGATGGTGTTGTTGGCGAGGGCGGTGCCGGCGATGAGGGTGTCCAGCGGGCCGATGGGGCTCCCGCTTTGTTCCAGCCGGGCGTGAAGGGTGGCGGCCTGGCTGGCGGCGAGACGATCGAAAGGCAGGAGGGTGACGGCGTCGAGCAACGGGTCGAGTTGTTGTTGGCGTTTTTCCGGCTGGCTCGATTTGGCGATCCCGGTTTCGATTTCATAGAGCACCACGGCCGGGATGGCGATGCTGGCCGGCGGGGTGTCCAGTAACCGCCGGGCCACGTTGCCGATCCCCTTGAAGAAGTAAATCAGGGTATTGGTATCCAGGGCGTACATTCAGAGTGGTTCCCGGCGGGCATCGGGAATCGGCTTGCCACGCAACGTTTCCAAATCCGGAAAATCGGTCCAGCTGCCCGCCAGCTGTTTGATCGATTCGGGCCACTCGGTACGCGTCTTTTCCTGGATGAGGCTGGCCACCCAGCGGCTGACCGGCATGCCGGCGGCTCTGGCAGCGGTTTTGAGCCGGCGCTCATTCTCGTCGTCAAGGTAGATAGTGACTTGTCCCATCAGTACCTCCAAACAGGCTAATATAATTTATATTATAAGTTATTTTTGGTGGGATGCAATTATTCAGTTCTGAGTGCTGAGTGCTGAGTGCTGAGTACTTAGTTCTTAGTACTTAGTCGACAGTGAGGAACGGTAGTGCCGCGATGGTCGTCGGGTGGTGTCAGGGGCGGAAGATGGTGAGTTCGAGGTTGTCGATGTGGCGGTAGTGTTTGTCGTTGGCGGTCAGGAGTTCGAGTCCCTGTTCGAGCGCGGTGGCGGCGATGAGGGCGTCGGCCAGTTGCATGGCATTGGCCAGGGCATGTTGTTCGATTAAAAATGTGGCGCGATTGGATATCCCTTCGTCGATATGGATGATCCTGGCGTCCCAGAAGGCGAGGGCCTGTTTGATGCTGCGCAATTCCTGTTTGTTGCGCACGCCCTGGACCAGTTCCATATAGCTGACGGCGGACAGGGTAAAGCCGGTATGTGTGTCGAGCAGATCGGCGGCTTTGCGGTTGCCGCGCAGGTTCCAGATCAGGACATCCGTGTCCACCAGGATCATGGCAAATCCCGTCGTTGTCTGAGTTGGCGAATTTCGTTCTCGACACGGTCGGTTTTATCCGCCCAGAGGCCAAATGCGGGATTGGTTTGCGGTCTGTGCCGGTCGGCTTGCGCCTCCTGCCAGCGCGTGAGCACGGCGCGGCGCTGGCCGTGGTAGGTAATAATGACTTCTTCACCGCGCTCGATGGCGGCGAGGACCTGGGCGGTATGCAGGCGTAGATCTTTGGTGCTGGCTTCCATGGTGGTTATCTCGTAAGTTTCACTTTTAATTGTAACTTTGTTGGGGTGGGTGTCAAGAGACCACAGTGCTGAGTTCTGAGTTCTAAGTTCTAAGTTCTAAGTTCTGAGGACTAAGTAGGTAGTTGGCGGTACTCAGTGCTTTGTTGTGACTCAGTACTCAGCACCCGGAACTCAGAACTTCGTAGAGTTGGATTGGCGCAGGGGTTAAAATTTGAGCATGTGGTATTCTCCGGTCAGTCTGGATGGTGATCGGAGTCGGGCCGCTGGCGAACGCACGGGGGCCGGGGGTGGTTAAATTATGTTAAAGTTATCAGGGTTTTCCCCGATATGAGAATTGAGTCTCATTTGTCTACAATACGGATATGGGTATGACAATAACAAGAATAACCGGTTGGCTGGGGGATTTGCCCCGGCCGTACAAGCAGTTGGTGATGGCGGCATCGGATGCCCTGCTGTTGATTATGGCGCTGTGGGCGGCGTTTTCATTGCGGTTGGGGACGCTGTATGTGCCGCAGCCGCCGGTGCTGTGGGTGATGCTGGCGGCGCCGCTGCTGGCGATTCCGCTTTTTATCCGTTTTGGCCTGTACCGGGCCATTGTCCGTTATATCGGGCTCAAGGCGATCTGGGTGGTGGTGCAGGCGGTCTCCCTCTACGCGCTGACCTGGGCGGTGCTGGCGTTTTTGAGCGGGGTCGAGAGCATTCCCCGCTCGGTGATCCTGATCAACTGGCTGGTGGCGATCCTGCTTATCGGCGGCAGCCGCATGCTGGCCCGCTGGTGGTTCCTGCGCCTGCAGTCGGAACCCGACGCGTCCGTGCACGGACGCATCAGTGTGCTCATCTATGGCGCCGGGGCCTCGGGGATCCAGCTGGCCACGGCGCTGAGCTTTAGTCAGCAATACCGGCCGGTGGCCTTCATCGACGACAATCCGGCGCTGCAGGGCCATCAGATCAACGGCCTGCCGGTGTTTGCCTTCTCCGCGCTGGACAAACTGATCAAACGTCTGCGGGTGCGTGAGATCATGCTGGCCATGCCCTCGGCGCCGCGCAGCCGGCGCAAGATGATCATCCGGCGGCTCGAGCCCTATTCGGTGCATGTGAAAACCCTGCCCGGCTTTACCGAACTGGCCGACGGGCGGGTCAAGATCGAGGATGTCAAGGAGGTGGAGATCGACGATCTGCTGGGCCGTGATCATGTCGAGCCGCGTCCGGAGCTGATCGAGGCCAATGTGCGCGACAAGGTGGTGATGGTCACCGGCGCCGGCGGCTCCATCGGCTCCGAGCTGTGCCGCCAGATCCTCAAACACCATCCCCGCCAGTTGCTGCTCTACGAGCAGAACGAATACGCCCTGTACAACATCGATCATGAGCTGATCCATGCGCCCGCTTATCAGGGCTCGTCAGCGGATCGGGTGGCACAACGCCAGGTCTTGCCCGTGCTCGGCTCGGTGCTCGATCAGGCGCGGCTGGAGCGGTTGTGTACCGCCTTCGGGGTGCAGACCCTTTATCACGCCGCAGCCTACAAGCATGTGCCCATGGTGGAGATGAACCCCGTGGCGGCGATCCGCAACAACATCTTCGGCACCCTGCATCCCGCACAGGCGGCCATCAATACCGGGGTCGAATCGTTCGTCCTGATCTCCACCGACAAGGCGGTGCGCCCGACCAATACCATGGGGGCCAGCAAACGCTTTGCCGAATTGATCCTGCAGGCATTGAGCCGGCGCCAGGATGTCGGGACCCGGTTCAGCATGGTCCGCTTCGGCAACGTGCTGGACTCGTCCGGTTCGGTCATTCCGCTGTTCCGGCGCCAGATCCAGAACGGTGGGCCGGTCACCGTGACCGATCCGCGGATTATTCGTTACTTTATGACCATTCCCGAGGCCGCCGAGCTGGTGATCCAGGCCGGGGCCATGGGGCAGGGCGGGGACGTTTTTGTGCTGGATATGGGCGAGCCGGTCAAGATCCTGGATCTGGCCCAGCACATGATCCGACTCAGCGGCCTGGAAGTACGGGATGAGGAACATCCCGACGGCGATATCGCGATTGAGATCACCGGCCTGCGTCCCGGCGAAAAACTTTTTGAAGAGCTGCTGATCGGCGATAACGTCAGCGAGACCTGCCACCCGGCCATCATGCGCGCCGAAGAAGACGCCCTCGACTGGAGCCGGTTGGAGGCCTACCTGAAACGGCTGGATGCGGCGGTACAAAGCTTCGATCAACAAACCATCCGGGATGTACTGCTGGACGCGGTGAAAGGCTTTAATCCTCAGTGCGGGATTGAAGATCTCGTCTACAAAAATGCCGTAGGGATGGCGGGGGAGAATGTATTGGAAATCGGGAATCTTTAGTACTTAGTACTTAGTACTTAGTTCTGAGTGCTGGGGACTGTCTGTTGTAGGAGGGGCTTTCAGCCGCGACTGTATGAGTGAGGCAGACTGGTCGCCGATTAAATCGCCTCCCACAAGTAATTTTGAATGTTGAATTGGACGGCGCTTCGGCGCCGTTTTTTGGTTGTGGGATAAATAAAAGTCGGCAGTCGGCAGTTTGCAGTTGGCAGGATATAAGAGTTCTGAGTTCTGAGTTCTGAGTTCTGAGTACTTAGGACTAAGGACTAAGGACTGTCTGTTGTGGGAGGGGCTTGCAGCCGCGACTTTTCGAAGTGAGGCAAAACTCGCCGTCGGGGGCGTCACCTCCTGCAGGCCCTTCGGGCAAGGGGAGGCAGGTTGGCTGTATTGACAAAACGCACGTTATAACGTACGTTTTCGGTAGAGGTAATTGATATGAGCAACATTACTGCTACTGAGGCCCGGGCCAGACTTTACAGCCTGATTGATGAGGTGGCTGAATCACACCAGCCTGCCGTGATCACCGGCAAGCGGACCAATGCGGTTCTGATCTCGGAAGAGGATTGGAACGCCATTGCGGAAACCCTGCATTTGTTGTCCGTGCCCGGTATGCGCGAGTCGATCAAGTCAGGCATGGATGAGCCTGTCGATGAATGTGCCAGGGAACTGGATTGGTGAGCTGGACGCTTATCTATACCAAACAAGCGCAAAAAGATGCCAGAAAGCTCGCCGCTTCGGGGCTGAAGAACAAGGCCCGGGAGCTACTCGCCGTTCTGGAGAGTAATCCCTTCCAAAATCCACCGCCCTACGAAAAGCTGGTCGGCGATCTGTCCGGCGCCTGTTCACGTCGAATCAATATTCAACACCGCCTTGTGTATCAGGTTCTGGAGGAGGAGCGCGTGGTCAAGGTCCTTCGGCTCTGGACGCATTATGAATAAGACAAGTTGGCAGTCGCAGTTTGCAGTCGGCAGGATAAAACAGTGCTGAGTGCTGAGTGCTGAGTGCAAACAAGTTGGCAGTCGGCAATCGGCAGTCGGCAGTCGGCAGGATAAAATAGTGCTGAGTGCTGAGTCGGCAGCGTAGGAGCGGCTACGCCGCGATAGTGTTGAAGCGTGTCGTGCTTAAAGACGCATAAATAAAATGTGAAAAAGGGTATGTAATAGACTTACATTTTACCGCCTTCTGTTTGACATACATTGGCAATATTTGCCATATTAAGTAAAGGAGGTGTTGATTATGGCCACGATGAATATTTCGCTGCCTGAGGGAATGAAAGACTGGGTGGAGAAGCAGGCCCGGTCCGGGCGGTATAGTAATCATAGTGATTATGTCCGCGATCTGATTCGTCGGGATCAGGATCAGACGATGAAAATTGCCCGGATGCAGTCCCTGGTGACCGAGGGGATTGAGAGTGGGGAGGGGGAGCGTTCTATGGATGAGCTACGCGCCGCCGCTCAAAAGAAAGTATCAACAACCTGACGCCACTTGATGGCTTACAAGCTCAGTCGCAAGGCGGAAGAAGATACCATTGCGGTTTTTGTCGCCGGGATTGAACAGTTCGGTTTGTTACAGGCCGAACGCTATCACGACGAGCTGGAGAAATGTTTTCAGTTTCTTGCAGAGAATCCCAAAGCGGCACGCGAGCGATATGAAATTACTCCTCCTGTTCGTGTGCATCCTTTTGAATCCCACCTGATTATCTACACCGTCGATGAAGATGATGATGTCTTTATCGTTCGTGTACGGCATGGTCATGAAGATTGGCTGTCGGCAGGATATAAAAGTTCTGAGTTCTGAGTACTTAGGACTTAGGACTAAGGACTAAGGACTAAGGACTAAGGACTAAGGACTAAGGACTGTCTGTTGTGGGAGGGGCTTGCAGCCGCGACTTCTCGAAGCCAGGCAAGTCGTCGCTACAAGTGCCTCCTACAGTTTCTGTGGCCAGGGAAGGGCGAGCCGGGAGTCGTTGACAGTTTGCAGATGACAGTCAGGCTGCAATTTTGGTTTTGAGCCCTGGTGGGACTGGTCGGAACGGGGTTCTTTGTGTACACTTATTGTGTACATCAAAAGGAGGTGGGTTATGTCGACGGTGAATGTGCGGGATGCGCGGGAGCGGTTTGCGCAGCTACTGGATGAGGTGGCGGCCGGTGAGGAGGTTATTATCCTGCGGCGAGGCGCGCCTGCCGCGCGCCTGGTGGGTATGGGGGCGAAAAGCATCAGCTTCCCCGACAGGCAGCAGCTGCGGGAATCCTTGCCGCCGCTGGAGACGACGGCGGCAGAGGTGGTGCGCGAACTGCGGGATCAGGAACGGTATTAATGCTTTATATCGATACTTCCGCGCTGTTGCCTTATTACCGCCAGGAGCCGGCCAGCCAACAGGTGCAGGCCTTGTTCAGTGCGCAGCGGTCGCCGGTGTTGATCAGCCGATTGACGAAGCTGGAGCTCGCCTCGGCGCTGGCCCGCTGGGTCAGAACCGGTGAGTTGAGCGAGGTCCAGGCCAATCGAATCGAAGCGGCGTTTAATGAAGATTGTGATGAGGGGCGTTTCATCGTCAAAGCACTCACCGGCCAACAATTCGAACGGGCCAACCACTGGCTGCTGACGCGCAAGACCGCTTTACGCTCGCTGAATGCACTACACCTTGCCTGCGCGGCGGGTAACGAAGCGATTCTGGTCACCGGGGACGAGGCACTGTTCAAGGCAGCGGAATTTCTGGGGTTGCGGGTGCGGTGGCCGTAAAAATAAAGTGCTGAGTGCTGAGTGCTGAGTGCTGAGTGCTGAGTGCTGAGTGCTGAGTGCTGAGTGCTGAGTGCTGAGTGCTGAGTGAATCGCCCCGGTTTTCGCGGAGGCTGTTTGGTTTAAGTTAAGCCGCTGCAGCGATCGATTCGCCAAGCTACTGGTCGTAAGCTTCCGCCGGCGGATAGATACCCGATGCTTTCCAGCAGTCGGTGGTGGTTCAACCAGCGCACCCATTCCAGCGTGGTCAGTTCCTCGGCCACCCGGGTTTTTACAGCCGAACATCATTGACCTGAGATCGGGCGAGCTTTGTATACGATGCCAAAACTGATCAACATATGGCCGCCTATCTGATATGCGGCGGGAATTGAGCTTTTGCGCCGGGTTGCGAGCCTGTTTTACGCCGGTGCCAGTTGCGGGAAATACCAGGGCTCGGCATGGGCCGGAATTGCCCAGTAAAGATCCGAACGGGGACTGATTTCGGTCAGCAGGCCTTCCTGCTTGAGCTGGGACAACAGACGCCGGGCACTGCGCTCGGGCATGCCGGTGAGCTCCAGTGCGTGGGCACGTTTTAGCCTGCCCTGCAGGAAGGCGGAATAGAGAACCAGCGACGCGGCTTCCTTGAGTTGTCCCATTCCCGAGACCCGGTTGTCGTTTCTGGCCTGTACGTAGCTTGCAATACGCGCCTGTATGGCATCGAGTGCCAGTAGCTCGTCCATGTACTGGATCTGATCCAGTGCTGTCTCCAGCATGAACTGGCAAAACGCGAGCAGGGCCGATTCGCTAAGTTGACCACGGCCGTCGTAATCTCCCTGGCGGGGCATATCGGTGTGTGCCAGGGCTGCCTTGTACTGCGTGGACGATCGGGCCAGGCCGCGGCTCAAACACCAGACACCTTCGCTTTCCAAACCCAGTGCTCGAAGAGACGCATCGGTAAAAAGTCGCATCACGCGACCATTACCATCGGCAAACGGGTGGATCCAGGCCAAACGGTGATGAGCGCACATCACGGCGATCACTTTACGATCTCCGCTGTACCGGCTCGGATGATAGGTCTCACAGAACTGTTGCATAAACTGCGGCAATGTCTCGGGGGGCGGGGGATGGTGGCGTCCTACCGTAACCGGTTTGCTGCGCCAGTCGCCGGGGATGACCTGCTCGATCACTTCGCCTTGCTCATTTTTAAGTTCACGGAACGTGTTGGGGATATGCCGATAGAATTGCCGGTGAATCGCCTGAATAAAATCCGCCGTGAAGAGCTTATCCAGCCCGGGGGACTGGTCCTGTAGCCAGTTTTGCGCCTCGATATGTGCCAGGGATTCGAGTTGTAGATCCCGTTTGGCGGGATCGGCGGAAAATTCCCCCTGCTGTGCGGCCCGGATTTCATGCGGGAGAGTCCGGTTACCTTCTATCAGGTTTGAATAATAGGAGTTGATGACGGCCATATGGCGGATAAGGGTTCGGCGTGTCTCTTCGGCCACGCGGCCGGCCAGCTTGGCCGAGGCGGCATTGATGGCCAGGGCCATATCGGGCAGGGGGCTGTTCCGCAGCGCCTTATCCGAAGGCACATAGGGCGAGCAGGCTTGCAGGAGCGTTGGCATGAGGTGATTTTGGCCGGTTTTTTGGCCGGAATCAAGACATAAAAATATCTTTTGGATCAGTCATGTGAAACTATTGAGTGTGATTTTCGGCCTGGATTTGGCCGGATTGTTGGCCGCCAGATTTGCAGGGGCGGCTGCGCCGCGATAGATCTTGCCGCGTGGCACGGTTTGTCGCGCCGGAGGCGCTCTTACAGCCCATTGGGACTGAATTTGCTTTCCTCGTCCCTTGTCCCGGTTCGAACGGGACGGAGCGGTCGGTATATACCCAGCCTCGGGACCGAGGCTGAGAGGCCGTTTCCCCCGCATTTGAGGCTTGCCATAAGTCGTTCATTTCTGTATCTTTCCCGCCTCTCCAGTCGCGTAGCTCAGTTGGTTAGAGCACCACCTTGACATGGTGGGGGTCGGTGGTTCGAGTCCACTCGCGACTACCAAATCCAGATACTAGGGGCTAGGCGCTAGGTCCTAGTAAAAGCCTTGAGTCCTGCCCGGTGGGCAGGAACAAATTATTGAATTACTCGCCCCTAGTTACTAGCCCCTAGTACCTTGTAAGGGCGAAGCCCTCTTGCCGGCCCATTGTGGGGGTCGGCGCAAGATGCACCAAGCGGCCCCTGGTACCGGTCGCCACTGAGAAGATGAGGAGCACGACATGCCTACTGTTTCCCTGCCTGACGGCAGTCAGCGCGATTATGCCAATCCCGTTACCGTTGCCGACGTGGCCGCCGATATCGGCGCCGGTCTGGCCAAGGCCGCTCTGGCGGGCAAGGTCGACGGCAAGCTGGTGGACACCTCCTACAAGATCGATCACGACGCCGAGCTGGCCATCGTCACCGAGCGGGACGAGGACGGGCTCGAGGTCATTCGCCACTCCACCGCCCATCTGCTGGCCCAGGCGGTCAAGGAGCTGTTTCCGGACGCCCAGGTGACCATCGGCCCGGTGATCGAGGACGGCTTCTATTACGATTTCGCCTACGAAAACGGTTTCTCCGAGTCGGATCTGGAGAAGATCGAGCAGAAAATGGCCGAGCTGGCCAAACAGGACATCCCGGTCGAGCGCACGGTGATGCCACGCGAGGAGGCGGTCGAGTTCTTCCGCCAGATGGGCGAGGAGTACAAGGCCAAAATCATCGAGGACATCCCCAAAGGCGAAGAGCTGTCGCTCTATCGCCAGGGCGACTTTATCGATCTGTGCCGCGGCCCGCACGTGCCCTCCACGGGCCGGCTCAAGGCGTTCAAGCTGATGAAACTGGCCGGCGCCTACTGGCGCGGCGACTCCAAGAACGAGATGCTGCAGCGGGTCTACGGCACCGCCTGGCCGGACAAGAAGCAGCTCAAGGGCTATCTGCATCGCCTGGAAGAGGCCGAAAAGCGCGATCACCGCAAGCTGGGCCGCCAGCAGGACCTGTTCCATACCCAGGAAGAGGCGCCGGGGATGGTGTTCTGGCACGACAAGGGCTGGACGCTGTATCAGCAGGTCGAGCAGTACATCCGCGCCAGGCTGCGCGAGCACGATTACGAAGAGGTCCGCACCCCGCAGGTGGTGGACCGCTCCCTGTGGGAGAAGTCGGGCCACTGGGACAAGTTCCAGCACATGATGTTCACGACCGAGTCGGAGGACCGCCATTACGCAGTCAAGCCGATGAACTGCCCCTGCCACGTGCAGATCTTTAACCAGGGGCTCAAGAGCTACCGGGATCTGCCGCTGCGCATGGGCGAGTTCGGCTCCTGCCACCGCAACGAGCCTTCCGGCACGCTGCACGGGCTGATGCGGGTGCGCGGCTTTACCCAGGACGATGCGCACATCTTCTGCACCGAGGATCAGATCCAGCCGGAGGTCTCGGCGTTTATCGATCTGTTGTTCGAGGTCTACCGCGATTTTGGCTTCGAGGAAGTGCTGATCAAGCTCTCCACCCGCCCCGAGCAGCGCGTGGGCTCCGACGAGGTCTGGGACAAGGCCGAGCACGCCCTGGAGCGGGCCCTGAACGACAAGGGCCTGGAATGGGACCTGCAGCCGGGCGAGGGCGCCTTCTACGGGCCCAAGATCGAATTCTCGCTCAAGGACAGTCTGGGTCGGGTCTGGCAGTGCGGGACCATCCAGGTGGACTTCTCCATGCCGGGACGGCTGGGCGCCGAGTACGTGGGCGAGGACGGCGACCGCCATACCCCCGTCATGCTGCACCGGGCGATCCTGGGTTCGCTGGAGCGGTTTATCGGGATTCTCATCGAAGAATACGCCGGCGCCTTCCCGGCCTGGCTCGCCCCCGAGCAGGTGGTGGTGATGGGAATTACCGACAAACAGGCCGAAACGGTCAAAAAGATCGAAAAAACCTTGCGCGCAAGGGGCTTGCGGGCCAAAGCTGACTTGAGAAATGAGAAGATCGGCTTTAAAATCCGGGAACATACGCTACAGCGCATTCCCTATCTGCTGGTCATCGGGGATCGGGAAGTTGAAAATTCTACTGTGGCCGTGCGCACGCGAACCGGCGAGGATCTGGGCAGCATGCCCCTCGATGAATTCATCGGGCACCTCGAACAGGAAATCGCGAGCCGCGGCCGTAGTCTTTTAGAACAGTAGCCAGGGACGAGTTACGAGGGACGAGGTTTTATTCCCTCCCCCTGATCCCCTCCCTGAGAGAGGGGGTTGGATCTTTGCGATACGCAAGATCATTCCCTCCCCTACAAGGGGAGGGTCAGGGAGGGGTGATAGAATATCCTCGTTACTCGTAACTCGTCCCTCGTACCTGAGATTTTATTGGAGGATTAAAGTATCGCGACGAAAAAAACACGAATCAATGACGACATCACCGCGCCTGAGCTGCGGGTAATTGATTCGGAGGGTGAACAGGCCGGCGTGATGTCGCTGGAAGATGCGCTCAACATGGCGGAAACCGCCGAAATGGATCTGGTGGAGGTTGCACCGGATGCCGATCCACCGGTCTGCCGGATCATGGATTACGGCAAGTACAAGTTTGAAGAGAACAAAAAGCGGCACGCCGCCAAGAAGAAACAGAAACAGATTCAGATCAAGGAAGTGAAGTTCCGTCCCGGGACGGAAGAGGGGGATTATCAGGTCAAACTACGCAACCTGATACGTTTCCTGGAGAACGGGGACAAGGCCAAGGTCACGCTGCGGTTTCGCGGTCGTGAAATGGCTCACCAGGAGCTGGGCAGGCACCTTCTCGAACGTATCGAGAAGGACCTGGCCGAGATAGCCTCCGTCGAGCAATTCCCAAGGATGGAAGGCCGGCAGATGGTGATGGTGATTGCCCCGAAAAAGAAATGATCCGTCGTGTTGACGGGTTAATTTATTTATTAACGAATGCGGAGTATTGAAAAATGCCCAAGATGAAGACTAACCGGGGGACGGCCAAGCGTTTTAAACGCACCGCCTCAGGCGGGTTCAAGCGCGCCCAGTCGCACAAGAACCATATCCTTACCAAGAAGAGCACCAAGCGCAAGCGTCATTTACGCACGATCGAACAGGTCGCGGACGCTGACGTGGCGATGATTCGTCGCCTGATGCCCTACAGCTAACCCGAGGTAAGGATAAATGCCAAGAGTAAAACGTGGTGTGACCGCCCATGCGCGGCACAAAAAAGTAATCGATCAGGCCAAGGGTTATCGCGGACGCCGTAAAAACGTCTTCCGGGTTGCCGAACAGGCCGTCACCAAGGCCGGCCAGTACGCCTACATCGGCCGCAAACAGCGCAAGCGCCAGTTCCGCGCGCTGTGGATCGCCCGCATCAACGCCGGCGCCCGCGAACACGGCTTGTCCTACAGCCGGTTCATCAACGGGCTGAAAAAGGCCGAGATCGAAATCGATCGCAAGGTGCTGGCCGATCTGGCCGTGTTTGACAAGAGCGCCTTTGCGGCGCTGGCAGAACAAGCCAAGGCCAACTTGTCGAACTAACGCACATGGATGTGCTAATGCCGCGAGGACAGGGATGTCCAGGAGCGGCGAAGCCGTATTGCAAATAAGGGAAGACAAGCCCGGTCCGGCTGGTCTTCCCTTTTTTCATTTCAAGGACGATAAAAAATATTAACCACCAAGACACAAAGACTCGAAGAACAGTTGAATAGAAAAGTAAGGTAGGGTGTGTTCTACGCGCTGAGCCTTTCGGACAGGGACGAGTTACCAGGGGCCTGGTGCCAGGGTTTTGCCGGGACTGATTTTATATCACCCCTCTCTGGCCCTTCGGGCAGGGACGAGGTACGAGTGACGAGGAGGGTTTGCTGGGGCTGATTTTCTATCACCCCTCCCTAACCCTCCCCTTGAAGGGGAGGGAATGATCTTGCTAATCGCGAAGATCGGTTCCCCCTCCCGCAGGGAGGGGGTTAGGGGGAGGGGATAAAAAACAAGCCCTGGCACCCAGTACCTGGTATCTACCTGTAGGGTTATAGGAAAAAGGTTCGAAATACGTTTTCATGGAGGAAAACATGAGCTTTAGGATGCTAGCTAGACGATTGCGAAACAACTCGACTGATGTCGAACGATTGTTGTGGGAATATTTACGTAAGCAGCAGCTAGATGGGTATAAATTTCGCAGACAGGTTGTCATTGAACCCTATATTGTCGACTTTGCCTGTTTTGAGGCAAAACTGATCATCGAACTTGATGGTGGACAGCACCAACTTGAAGAAGAAAAGGATCGAGAAAGAGACGAGTTTCTGAAAAGATGTGGCTATATCGTTCTGCGGTTTTGGAATAACGATGTAATAAACAACATTGAGGGTGTAATCGAAGCAATTCGATTTCATTTGATCACCCCTCCCAGGCCCTTCGGGCAGGGGCGAGGTACGAGGGGCGAGTAACAAGTGTATTGCTGGGGCTGAATTTTATCACCCCTCCTTGGCCCTTCGGGCAGGGACGAGGTACGAGGGGCGAGTAACAAGGTGTATTGCTGGGGCTGAACTTTATCACCCCTCCCTAACCCTCCCCTTGAAGGGGAGGGAATGATCTTGCTAATCGCGAAGATCGGTTCCCCCTCCCGCAGGGAGGGGGTTAGGGGGAGGGGATATTAATAAAACCATCACAAGACAAGATAAGATAGAAATAGAATCCGATGCAGGAACAACTCGAACAACTTATCAAAGATGCCGAACAGGGCATCAATGCGGCCGGGGATCTGCAGGCGCTGGACCAGGTGCGGGTGCAGTATCTGGGCAAGAAGGGCTTGATCACGGATCAAATGAAGTCGCTGGGCAAGCTGCCGCCGGAGGAGAAGCCGAAGGCGGGCCAGGCGATCAATCAGGCCAAGCAGCAGATCCAGCAGGCGATCGAGGCGCGGCGGGAGGCGCTGCAGAACGCGGCGCTGAACGAGAAGCTGGCGAAGGAAAAAGTCGACGTGACCCTGCCGGGGCGCGGTCAGCAGACCGGCGGCCTGCATCCGGTGACATTGACCCTGCAGCGCATCGAGGATCTGTTCGCACAACTGGGTTTTGAGGTGGCCGAGGGGCCGGAAGTGGAAGATGACTTTCACAACTTCGAGGCGCTGAACATTCCCGAATCCCATCCGGCGCGTGCCATGCACGATACCTTCTATTTTGAGGACGGCCGGCTGTTGCGGACCCACACCTCGCCGGTGCAGATCCGCGTCATGCAGCAGAATAAACCGCCGTTGCGGGTGATCGCGCCGGGGCGGGTCTATCGCTGCGATTCAGATCTGACCCACACGCCGATGTTCCATCAGGTGGAAGGCTTGATGGTCGACGAGAATGTCAGCTTTACCGATCTCAAGGCAATTCTGAACGACTTCTTGCACCGCTTCTTCGAGCGCGACGATCTGGCCGTGCGTTTTCGGCCTTCGTATTTCCCGTTTACCGAACCCTCCGCCGAGGCGGATATCGAGTGTGTGATGTGCAGCGGCGAAGGCTGCCGGGTCTGCAGCCACACCGGCTGGCTGGAAGTGCTGGGTTGCGGCATGGTGCATCCGAACGTGTTCAACCATGTCGAGATCGACAACGAAACCTGGACCGGCTTCGCCTTCGGCATGGGCGTGGAGCGGCTGGCGATGTTGCGTTACGGCGTGAACGACCTGCGGCTGTTCTTCGAAAACGACCTGCGGTTTTTGAAGCAATTCAATTAAAAGAGCCTCACCGCAGAGACGCAGAGGGCGCAAAGAAAAAATTATATAAAGTTGGTAGATGACAGTTTGTAGTTGGCAGAATATAAAAGTTCTTAGTTCTTAGTTCTTAGTTCTTAGTTCTTAGTTCTTAGTTCTTAGTTCTTAGGACTATTTGTTGTAGGAGGGGCTTGTAGCCGCGACTTGTTGAATTTCGGCAGGTCGCCGATGGGTCGCTTACGGCGTGTCTCATAGAAACCCTTTGGGTTTCATTATGAGTACCCTACCTATCTCCGATAGGTCAGGGCACCATGCCTACCGCGACAGAGCCCACCCCGCGAGTAAGGCGAGTGTTTTGGGTGGTTGCACTTCCATGTGCTTCAATCGCCTCCCACAGGTCCTTTGGGTATATATCCAAGGATAAACATTGTGATTCGATGGATTCGGGTGTGATACAAAAAATAATTTTCTTCTCTACGCTCTCTACGCTCTCTGCGTCTCTGCGGTAAAAAATGAGATTACATCATGAAATTCAGTGAAAAATGGTTACGCGAGTGGGTTAATCCCGATATCGATACCGAGGCGCTGGCGCATCAGTTGACGATGGCCGGGCTGGAGGTGGATGCGATCGAGCCGGTGGCCGGGGCCTTTGACAAGGTGGTGGTCGGCGAGGTGATCGGGCTGGAACCCCATCCCGATGCGGACAAGCTGCGCGTGGCGACGGTGAATGTCGGTGCGGACGAGCCGCTGCAGATCGTTTGCGGCGCGGCCAATGTGCGCGAGGGCCTCAAGGCGCCGACGGCGCTGGTCGGGGCGAAGCTGCCGGGCGATCTGAAAATCAAAAAATCCAAGCTGCGCGGCGTGCCGTCGCAGGGCATGCTCTGCTCCGAGAAGGAGCTGGGGCTGGCAGACAGTGCCGAGGGGTTGATGGAACTGCCCATTGATGCGCCGGTGGGCGAATCGATTCGCGACTATCTGCAGCTGGACGATGTGACTATCGAACTGGGGCTGACCCCCAACCGCGGCGACTGTCTGAGCGTGGCGGGGATCGCCCGGGAAGTGGGTGTGCTGAACAAACTGGCGGTCGAAGGGCCCGAGCCCGGCGAATGCGCCACGCCGATCAAAGACACATTGAACGTGACGCTGGAAGCCGCCGGGGCCTGTCCGCAATACGCCGGGCGGCTGTTGCGAGGAATTAATCCACAGGCCGGGACGCCCCTGTGGCTGGCCGAGCGGCTGCGTCGCAGCGGCCTGCGCAGCCTGGGCCCGGTGGTGGATGTGACCAACTACGTGCTGCTGGAGCTGGGGCAGCCGATGCATGCCTTCGATCTGGGCAAGCTGCGCGGCGGCATCCAGGTCCGCTATGCCGACGCCGGTGAATCCCTGACTTTGCTGGATGAGCAGACCATTGAGCTGGATAGTGAGACGCTGGTGATTGCCGATGAGACCGCGCCGGTGGCGCTGGCGGGAATCATGGGCGGTGCCGACTCCGCCGTGGGCGAGGGGACGGTCGATATTTTTCTGGAGAGCGCGTACTTCGCGCCGCAGGCTATCGCCGGCAAGGCGCGGGGCTATGGCCTGCATACCGACTCCTCGCACCGCTTCGAGCGGGGGGTGGACCCGCAGCTGCAGGTCCCGGCGCTGGAACGGGCCACGGCGCTGCTGCAGGCCATCTGTGGCGGTGAGGCGGGGCCGGTGGTCCATGTCCAGCAGGCCGATCAATTGCCTGTCAGAGCGCCGGTGAGGCTGCGATATGCCCGAATCGGCCGGATTCTCGGGGCGGACATTGCCGGGGACGCGGTGGTCGATATTCTGACGCGTCTCGGGATGGTGGTCCAGCCGGCCGATAGTGACGAGGATGGCCCTTCGGGCAGTGACGAGGGACGAGGGACGAGGGACGAGGATCGATCACCCCTCCCTGGCCCTTCGGGCAGTGACGAGGGACGAGGGGCGAGGGGCGAGGATCGATCACCCCTCCCTAACCCTCCCCTTGAAGGGGAGGGGATGGAGCGGGGAGCCGATCAGATTATTCCCCCTCCCGCAGGGAGGGGGTTAGGGGGAGGGGATCAAAAAACCTCTTCGGCCGAGATAATCTGGGAGGTGACGCCGCCGTCGTTTCGGTTTGATATCAATCTGGAGGTGGATCTGATTGAGGAGCTGGGGCGGATCCACGGGTATGACAATCTGCCGGCCAGTCGGCCGCGGATTACGCTGGCGATGGGGGAGCGGCCGGAATCCCGTCGGCCGGCGGGGCATTACAAGCGGTTGCTGGTGGATCGGGGCTACCAGGAAGCGATTACCTACAGCTTTGTGGATCCGAAGCTGCAGCAACAGCTCGATCCGCAGGCCGGGGCCCTGCAGCTGGCCAATCCGATCTCGGCCGACATGGCGGCGATGCGCACCTCGCTCTGGCCGGGATTGCTGCAAACTGCGCTATATAACTTGAATCGTCAGCAGGATCGGGTATTATTGTTCGAGCAGGGTCTGAGGTTTGTTTTCCAAGGCGCTGAATTAGAACAGGAACCGGTACTCGCGGGTTTGTTGTCCGGGCCGTTGCAGCCACCGCAGTGGGGCAGCGCCACCCGCCAGGCCGACTTTTACGATTGCAAGGGACACGTTGAGCAGTTGCTGGCACAGACAGGGAACGCCGATCAATTCCGCTTCGACGCCGATGAGACCCACCCGGCGCTGCATCCCGGCCAGGCGGCCGTGATATTGCGCGAGGGCAGGCCGGTCGGGCGTCTGGGTGCGCTGCATCCGGCGTTGCAGCAGTCGCTGGGGCTGGCGCAGCGGGTCTATCTGTTCGAGATTGCCCAGGCCGCGCTGGCCGACCGCCGGCTGCCGGCGTTCGCGCCGCTGTCGAAATACCCGTCTATTCGTCGGGATATTGCCATCGTGCTGGATGAGGTCATATCCGCGCAGAAAGTCAAGGATTGCATCGAAAAAGCGGGCTCCCAGCGCCTGGCAAACATCGAGCTGTTTGATGTCTATGTGGGCGAAGGTATTGATTCTGGAAGAAAAAGTCTGGCTCTGGGCTTGACCTTGCAGGATCTTTCACGCACTCTTAAGGACACAGATGTCGAGAGCGAGATCAGCACGATACTGACGGCGCTGAATCGCGAACTTGGGGCTACACTTAGAGAATAACAATTATGGCGCTGACAAAAGCGGTGATGGCCGAGCGACTGTTCGAAGAGCTGGGGCTGAACAAGCGCGAAGCCAAGGAAATTGTGGAGATGTTTTTCGAGGAAATTCGCAATGCGCTGGAAAACGGCCAGCAGGTGAAGCTCTCCGGCTTCGGCAATTTCGATTTACGTGACAAGAAGCAACGTCCCGGGCGCAACCCCAAGACCGGGGAAGAGATCCCGATAACCGCACGGCGAGTCGTGACTTTCCGACCCGGACAAAAACTGAAGGCCAGAGTCGAAGCATATGCTGGAACCCACCAACAATAACGAACTTCCCCCGATCCCCGGCAAGCGCTACTTCACCATCGGTGAGGTGAGCGAGCTGTGCGCGGTCAAACCGCACGTGCTGCGCTACTGGGAGCAGGAATTCCCCCAGCTCAAGCCGGTCAAGCGCCGCGGCAACCGCCGCTACTATCAGCGTCAGGATGTGATGATGATCCGCGAGATCCGCAGCCTGCTCTACGAACAGGGCTACACCATTGGCGGCGCGCGTCTGCAACTGACCGAAAGCAACAACCAGCCCAAAAAAGGCAGCCGGACCGACAAGGAAACCCTGCGCCAGATGCGCATGGAACTCGAGGAAATCGCCTCGATTCTTTCAAGATAAACCAAAGGGCCGAGTTACGAGGGACGAGTGACGAGGTCCGCCCGATACCGCTTCGCTTTATCGGGCCTACATACTCGTCCCTGCGTCCGGAGGACGCCGGGGAGCGGGCTACGACCGCGACAAACCTTTCCACCCGCACAATCCACGCGCCGAAGGCGCTCCCAACAGTTTACGGGACAGGGTGTTTTTCCTCGTCCCTCGTAACTCGTCCCTTGGCCCTGAGATTGATGTGGTGTATGATTCCCGCCTTCAAACCGTCGGGGCGTAGCGCAGCCTGGTAGCGCATCTGCATGGGGTGCAGAGGGTCGCAGGTTCAAATCCTGCCGTCCCGACCAAATCAGTTTCTAGTCTCTAGGTTCTAGGGGCTAGTATTTCTCTCCCCGCCGTGAGTCGTAGGCCAGGTTGCGCGCAGCGCTACCTGGTGTTTCTGCTCGGTTCAAGGTTGTGTCACGCAGGCTGTCGCCAGCGTGACCTACGCGCTATCCCGCCGTAGGGTGGCATCCTCGTCAAATCTGTTCCTATCTTGTGGATTGCCCGATACCGCTTTGCTTTATCGGGCCTACCTGTTGAAGCTTCACCACGAAGACGCGAAGACACGAAGCTCCTTAATTGAAATTTCAGAATTTATCCTTCGTGTCTTCGTGCCTTCGTGGTTGCAAGGTTTTGATCTTCCTCGTCACTCGTCCCCCGGCCCCCGGCCCTGTCATAAAGTGGCGTTCGGCAAACGCCCGATACCGCTGCGCTTTATCGGGCCTACGCTCAGAACTCAGAACTAAGAACTAAACTCTCAGCACTTTATGATATGCCGTTCGGTCAGCAGGTTGATGACGGCCTGGACCGACTCTTCCAGGGGTTGTTCGCCGGTATCGAGGTGCAGCTCGGGTTTGAGCGGGGCTTCGTAGGGGGAGCTGATGCCGGTGAATTCGGGGATCTTGCCGTCCCGGGCTTTTTGATACAGCCCCTTGGGATCGCGTTTTTCACACACTTCGACCGGCGCATCGCAAAAGATTTCCAGAAAGTCGCCGTGGGGCATCAGATTGCGGGCGATGTTCCGATCCTGGCGCAGGGGGGAGATGAAGGCGGTGAGGACGATGACTCCGGCCTCGATGAACAGTTTGGCCACGTTGCCAATACGGCGAATATTCTCGTGCCGGTCCTCGAGTGAGAAGCTGAGATCGCTGCACAGGCCGTGGCGGACGTTGTCACCGTCGAGCACGAAGCTGTGACAGCCCCGGGCGTAGAGCTCTTTTTCCACGGCATGGGCGAGGGTGGATTTGCCGGAGGCGGAGAGGCCGGTAAACCACAGGACGGCGCTTTTGTGGTGATGCAGGCTTTCGCGCTGTTCGCGATCGATGCTGGCGGCGTGCCAGACGACGTTGTTGTCCTGTGCGGTCATGCGGGTTCCCGGGGTTGAGAGGCCATTGAAATTAAAATAATGCGCGAAGCGCCAATATATAGTAAAATATCCTGCTATTTCAACGGGTTATTCCGGATTTTTCCAATATGAAATTTTTACCGATTTTTCTCGATATCAGGGACAAGCCCTGTCTGGTGGTGGGCGGTGGCGGGATTGCCGCGCGCAAGGTTTTTTTACTGCTGCGTGCCGGCGCCCGGGTCACGGTGGTCGCGCCCGCGTTGTGCCAGGAGCTGGTCGAACGCCAGCAGGCCGGGGATCTCGAACACATTGCCCGTGATTTTGACGATGCGGATATTGATCATCCCTATATTGTGATCGCCGCGACCGATGATGAGGCGGTGAATCGCCGCGTCTCCGAACTGGCCAAGTTGAAGAACATCCCGGTCAACGTGGTGGATGCGCCGGAGTTGTGCAGTTTTACCATGCCTTCGATCATCGATCGCTCGCCGGTCCAGATTGCCATCTCGACCGGTGGCGCGTCACCGGTACTGGCCCGCTTGCTGCGTTCGCGACTGGAAACCGTCATCCCGGCCGCGTACGGGCAACTGGCCACGTTGCTGGAAAGTTATCGGGAAAAGGTCAAACAACGCTTCGGTTCCATTACTGAGATACGCCGTTTCTGGGAGGCGATCCTGGAAGGGCCGGTGGCCGATCGTCTGCTGGCCGGCAAGGAGCAGGAGGCCGAGGCGCTGCTCGAACAGGCAGTCGCCTCGGGCCAGGCACCTTCGCTGGAAGGGGAAGTCTATCTGGTCGGCGCGGGGCCGGGCGATCCGGATCTGCTGACCTTCAAGGCGTTGCGACTGATGCAGCAGGCCGACGTGGTGGTCTACGACCGGCTGGTGTCACAGGGCATTCTGGATATGGTGCGCCGCGATGCGGAGTTTATCTATGCCGGCAAGGAGCGTAACAAGCACACGATTCAACAGGAAGATATCAATACCCTGCTGGCGCGGCTGGCCAAGGAAGGCAAGAAGGTCCTGCGTCTGAAAGGCGGCGATCCGTTTATCTTCGGCCGCGGCGGCGAGGAGATCGAAACCCTGATGAAAGAGGGGGTCAGCTTCCAGGTGGTGCCGGGGATTACCGCCGCCGCCGGGTGTGCCGCCTATGCCGGTATTCCGCTGACCCATCGCGATTATGTTCAGTCCTGTACTTTCGTCACGGGCCATCTCAAGGACGGCAGCATCAACCTCAACTGGGAGAACCTGTCCCGGCCGGGTCAGACACTGGTGTTTTACATGGGCCTGCACGGTCTTCCGGCGATTTGCGAAAACCTGGTCAAGCACGGTCTGGCGGACAGAACCCCGGCCGCCCTGGTGGAAAAAGGCACCAGCCAGGAGCAGAAAGTGCATCTCGGCACCCTGGCGACCTTGCCGGACCTGGTGAAAAACAACGATATCAAACCACCGACCCTGATCATCGTCGGCGAAGTCGTGGCCCTGCATGACAAGCTCAAATGGTTTGATCCGACCGGGCATGAGAATTAAAAAAAAGTTATCAGTTTGCAGTTTGCAGTCATAAATCGTAAGTCGTAAGTCGTAAGTCGCCAAGAGGCTCGTTGACAACGATAGATACCGAATTAAAAATCTGCCAACTGCCAACTGCCAACTGCCAACTGCCAACTGCCAACTGCCAACTGCCAACTGCCAACTGCCAACTGCCAACTGCCAACTGCTAATCATCCATGACTATTCCACGTTACACGAGCGCGCCGCATAAGAATCGTCAGGATCTGCGTAATCTGCGGCGTATAGTGCCGTATTTGTGGGAGTATCGGGGTCGGGTGCTGGTTGCGTTGCTGAGTCTGGTGCTGGCCAAGGTGGCGACGGTGGGGATCCCGGTTCTGCTCAAGGAGATCGTCGATACCCTGGATACGGAGGAGGGGCAGGCGCTGGTATTGCCCATTGTGCTGTTTCTGGCGTATGGCGCATTACGTCTGGGCAGTTCGTTTTTTAATGAGATGCGCGACGCGGTCTTCGCCCGGGTGCGCTACGGCGCCATGCGCAAGCTGTCGCTTCAGGTTCTGAAGCATCTGCATCAGCTCTCCCTGCGTTTTCATCTGGATCGTCGCACCGGGAATATTACCCGGGACCTGGAGCGGGGCGCCCAGAGTGTCAGTTCGATCATGAACTACATGGTCTTTAATATCCT
Source organism: Thiohalophilus thiocyanatoxydans (assembly GCF_004366735.1). GTDB lineage: Bacteria > Pseudomonadota > Gammaproteobacteria > UBA6429 > Thiohalophilaceae > Thiohalophilus > Thiohalophilus thiocyanatoxydans. Next base: position 366,969 of record NZ_SOQX01000002.1, read on the forward strand.
GCCGACCCTGGCCGAGTTTTTGATGGTGGCAGTCATTCTACTGGGTCAGTACGACATCAAGTTTACCATTGTGACATTTCTAACCGTGGGTCTGTATGTCGGCTATACCCTGCTGGTCAGCGAATGGCGTATGAATTTTCGCCATCGCATGAACACCATGGATTCGCAGGCCAATGGCCAGGCGATCGACAGCCTGCTGAACTACGAGACGGTCAAGTACTTTAATAACGAACAGTTCGAAGTGCAGCGGTATCACGATACCCTCAACGAATGGGAAGCGGCGGCGGTCAAGAGCCAGACCTCCATGTCGTTACTCAATTTCGGTCAGGGCGCGATCATCGCCGTTGGCCTGACCATGATTATGATTTACGCCGGTCACGGCGTGGTCGATGGCGAGATGAGTCTGGGTGATCTGGTGCTGGTCAATACCCTGATGTTGCAGATGTTCATGCCGTTGGGCACCCTGGGGATCATCTACCGGATGCTCAAATACACGCTGGCGGATATGGATCTGGTGCTCAAGCTGTTGCAACGCGAAGAGGAGATCCAGGACGCCCCGGATGCCCGGCCCTTGCAGGTCACGCGTGGCAGGGTCGAGTTTGAACACGTCGGATTTGCCTATAATGAAGACCGGCCAATTCTCAAGGACATCACCTTCTCGATAGAGCCGGGACGCAAGGTCGCGGTGGTGGGGCCCTCCGGGGCCGGCAAATCGACCCTGGCCCGACTGCTGTTCCGGTTTTACGATGTCTCCTCCGGGCGGATCGTGATCGATGATCAGGATATTCGTCAGGTTACCCAGCAGAGCCTGCGTGCCGCCATCGGCATTGTCCCGCAGGACACGGTGCTGTTTAACGAGAGTATTTTCTACAATATCCAGTACGCCCGCCCCGACGCCAGCCGGGAAGAGGTGGAACAGGCGGCGCGCCATGCCCATATCCATGATTTCATCGTCAATCTTCCCCAGGGCTATGACACCATCGTGGGCGAGCGGGGACTGAAACTCTCCGGGGGCGAGAAACAGCGCGTGGCGATTGCGCGGGTGATTTTGAAGAACCCGGTGATTCTGGTGTTTGACGAGGCCACCTCGTCGCTGGACAGTCAGTCGGAGCAGGCGATCCTCGCGGCACTGCGGGAAGTGGCGGAACAGCATACGACGCTGGTGGTGGCACATCGCCTCTCGACCATTGTCGACGCGGATGAAATTCTGGTCATGGAAGCGGGCCAGATTCTTGAGCGGGGAACCCATGCCACGCTGCTGGCACGCGACGGTCTGTACAGTCACATGTGGGCGCTGCAGCAAAAAGAGCAGCATGAGCTGTTACAGTCCGGGCCGCCGCCACGGGACGTCTGATAACCACCAGGTCGGCAGGGGAATTGGGCGGCTGTGTCACGGCGCGATTCGCGCTATAATCGGCCTCGAACATCCGTGAGGTGAGCCATGCAACAAGATATGAAGAGGGCGATTGAATCCGCTGCCGAGTCAAGCTGCGGCGGCGCCGAGCCCTATGCCCTGCAGGTGGTGGACGACAGCATGGAACCCGAGTTCCGGCGTCGTTGTATCATCCTGGTCGATCCGACCGGCGTCGCCCGCGACGGCAGTTACGTCATTGCCCTGATCGAAAACGGCTATATTTTTCGTCAGCTGGTTCTGGAAAACGAACAGTACTATCTGCAGCCGCTCAATGAAGAGTATATGCACGAGAAACGCCCGATCGAACTCAAGGCCATCCAGGGCGTGGTCGTCCAGCAGTCCGGCCCCCACGGCCGCCGCAAGGACCGCAAGCGGTACGATGACTAGCCAGATTGTTGGGAATTAACGCGGAGGACGCGGAGGCGCAGAGGCGCGGAGAAAATCATTTTTATCTTGTTACCAGGTTGATTGCTTGATCTCCGGTTAAAAGCCCGCCTGTTCCATAATTACAAGTTATAGCAATATCTTCTTCGGGATTTCGCGCCTTCGTGATTAACGATAATTTTATTCCTCCGCGTCTCCGCGCCTCCGCGTCCTCTGCGTTTTTAATCGGATTCTAAAAAAAAGATTATTTCTTGCTCAGTTGTTCCGGGCTAAGTTTGGGGGTGAAGAAGTCGATGACGGTGTCTTCGTCCACTTCGTTGCCGTTGTTGTCGTAGAAGGGCTGTTCGTAGTCGCTCCAGCCGCGCAGGCCGGTTTTGAGTGAGACCACGTTTTTGTAGCCGAGTTTTTGCATAACTTCGGCGGCGAAGATGCTGCGGTTGCCGGAGCGGCAGACGACCACGACATCCCGATCGCGGGCCTCGACCAGTTCGGGGACGGTGTCCTCGTAGTCGTATTCGCAGGCGGTCTCGAGTATGCCGCGGGGGACATTGATCGAGCCGGGGATGTGCATGGTGTCGTATTCGTAGGGCTCGCGCACATCCACGATCAGGGTGTCGGGGTTTTCCTGCAGATGCTCTTCCAGATCCCAGGGGAAAAGTTCATCGACATGTTTGGCGCTCTCGGCGAGCAGTTCGGTAAATTTTTTCATCGTTACAGCCTGTCCAATAAATTAAATGTAGTTTGTCAGAGATATAAACCAGGTGAATCCCTGAATCCGTCGAATGCTTTGAGAAGACCGGGCAAGTAAAACCGATCGGCCTGTGCCTTCGTTGTTGCTGTCTTCAGGGCTTTTGATGTCATCGCGGATTACAGATCGGTCTCGAATAACCGCCGGTGATCGACGAGCGGGAGTGTTATTCCGGGGTGGCGCGAGACAGGCCGTATTCGACGGCCATGACCGCGGCCTCAACCCGGGAGTGAACATCCAGTTTGCGCAGGATGGCCTTGACGTGCAGTTTGACCGTCCCGTCGGAGATCCCCAGGTTGCGGGCGATGGCCTTGTTGCTCTGGCCTTCGGCCAGCAGGCCGAGGATTTCCGTCTCCCGCGGAGTCAGTTCGTCAAACGGGCTGGTACTGGCGCCTTCCTCGTCACTGTGACTGCCCTGGACGGCCTTGGCCAGTATCGGGGCGAGATCGGGGGCCACCACGGTCTTGCCGTTGTTGACGATATCGCGCAGGGCCAGAACCAGATCATCGGGCTCCATGTCCTTGAGCAGATAACCCTGCGCCCCTTCACGCAGGGATTCGAGCAGATCCCCTTCATCGCTGCTGGTGGTGAGCATGACAATCGGCAGATTCTCGTCATTCTCCCGCAATACCTTGAGGACGCTCAGCCCATCGATGCCCGGCATGCGCATATCCAGCAGGACCACATCGGGTTTGAGTTCCTCGACCAGTCGCAGGCAGTCCTGGCCGGAACCGACCGAGGCGACGATTTCGATGCCCCGGCTGGCCAGCAGGCCTTCCAGACCCACGCGAAACAGGGTGTGATCATCAATTAACAGAACGCGCAGACTCATACTCAACCCTGTAGTTGTAGCGGTACTTCAACGGTCTGGACTTCGGGATAACGGAAACGCAGCAAGACCCGGGTGCCCTCGTTGGGTTCGCTTTCAATGCGGACAGTGCCGCCGATGCGTTTGGCCCGTTCGTCCATAATGCTCAGACCGAGATGATCGCCGGAGGTACGATCGGAGGACGGCAGGATATTCATGCCGACGCCGTCATCTTCGATGAGGATGTTGCAGTCACCGTTGACATCACTGCGCATAATAACACGGACGGTATGGGCCTGGCTGTGTTTGCGGATATTGTTGAGCGCTTCCTGGATAATGCGCAATGCCTGCACTTCCACGCTGGCCGGGAGGTAGAGCACATTCCACTCCTTTTGCAGGTAGATGGAGATATCGCACTGGTTGCGGAAACGCTCCACCAGGTGTTCAACGGCCGGCACCAGGCCGCGCTTGTCGATCGGCGCGCGGAAGTGGGTGATCAGTTCGCGCAATTCGGCATAGGCTTCGTCGATATTGTTTTCGATCTTTTCCAGCTCGTACCAGATCGAGGGTTCTTCGCCCTGGCGGATGGTTTCATCCAGGACGCGGATCTGGAAGCGCAGGCTGGCCAGGGTCTGGGCCAGGGAGTCGTGCAGCTCATGGGCGAGCCGGGTACGCTCTTCCATGATCGACAGACGTTGCGCCTCGTCTTCGGAGCGGGCCTTGTCGATCGCCATCCCCAGGTGTCGGCCGATGCTGGTGAGCAGATCTTCGATATCCTCGGGCTCGGCGAAGTCCTCCTGGCTGACAAACAGGTTGTAGACCCCGAGAGTCTTGCCCCGGTACTGGAGGGGGACGACGATCATGCCGACGTCTTCGCTATCAAAGAAGTTGCGGCCGATGATCTTGTTGCATTTTTGCAGGTCGGTCTGGAACAGCACCTTGCCTTCGGTGAAGGAGCTGCCGCACAGACATTCTTCCGAGGGGATAAACTGTTCGCGTTTGACCAGATCCTCATCCAGTCCGATGCTGGAGACCAGTCGCATCTGGTTGTTGTCGTCCGTCAGTCGCACGACGGCGGCGCGGGCATTGACCACATCTTTGAGGGTGTGCAGAAACCGGGTCAGCAGATCATCGAGATCCCGGGAGATGTTAATACTGGCCGCGACATCATAGATGATTTCCAGCGAGTGAGTTTTGCGCTCAATATGCTTGGTCTGTTTGCGGACCTGGCTTTGCATGTCCAGCGAGAGGACTTCCAGCTCATCGGCCAGGGTGTTGAAGTCACCGAACAGCCCCTTGAAGTCGTTGGGCACCTCCCCCGGCAGCCGGGCGGCGAGATTGCCCTGGCGCAGTTGTGCGGTCCAGTGGCGTAACTGGGTCAGGGGGGTGAGCAGGGTCCGCTGCACCAGCCTGATGAGAAGCGCGATGAATCCCAGACCGCCCACCAGCAGGGCCAGGGTGATGATCACCAGAGTGGAGCCGGCATGGTTGACGTACAACAGCCAGGTGCTGGCGATGCCCAGGATGATGAGGACCGCACCAATGCCGAAAATCGCGCCGCACAGGCGACTGCGCCAGATGCCCTCGCGCGGGGGCAGGGCAGTGGCGTCAGCGCCGGACGTTTCACTGTCACCGGCCGGTTCAGTATGACCTGTAGGCGGATCGATCATCGACATAGTATACGGCAGACCCCGATAGCAAGGCTATGTGCAGGCGGATAAGCCTCTTGACGAGGCGATTTAACTGCTTGAATTAAAAGTAATGCGAGCTGCCACTGCCTTCCTGGGGCGGGACATACTCGGGATCGTTGGGGTTCAGGAAAATAAAATTGAACTCGCCCGATTCCAGCTCGACAAAGTCCAGGGTGGCGCCCTGCAGCAGTTCCACGCTGTCCGGCGGCACCATCACCGTAACGCCTTCGGAGGTATAGCTGATGTCATTCTCATCCTGCTGATCGGCGAATCCCATGGCGTACTGTATCGAGCCGGCGTCATCGCGTTTGGCGGCGATACGGATGGGCATGCCTTCCATCTGGTTCTGCTTGGCCGATTGCTTGATTTGTTCAGCGGCTTTGGGCGTCACCGTAATCATAAGAGAACTCCTTCATTTCGATTGTCTGACAGTGATTCACAGACCGGATGGTCAAATATCCCAGTCATTTAGTCAATTATACATCAATTCCGTTCTGGCGGGTGTGGCGGACAAAGTCGATAAAGCGCCGCGCCCAATGGTGACGCGCGGTATCGCGCTGGTGCGCGTAACAGGCCAGCAGGTTTTTGTGGATCAGCCCGTCATGGGCCCCGTCGATGCCGGTGCCGCGCACGACCTCGTAGGCGAAGCGCTGGGGCCGGCTCAGGTTCTCGAGGCTCGAATAGTGAAACTCGTGGGCGGGGAATTCGCCCCGGGGCGCGGCGGAGGCGTCCGGCCAGGGGCTGTCGTCGGTCTCGCGCAGACGGACATAACCGCGTCCCTGGGGGCGATCATGCATGACCACATCGGCGGGAATGACCCCGACCATGGGCGCGCTCTCCTCTTGCCAGCGGATCTGACGACACAGATACATCAGGCCGCCACACTCGGCATAGGCGGGGAGGCCCCCCTCGATGGCGTTGTAGATGGCCTCGCGCAGCGGCCGATTGGCGGCCAGCGCGCTCAGACAGGATTCGGGAAAACCCCCACCGATAAACAGGCCATCGATCGCCGGTAACCGGTCGTCGCGCAGGGTATCGATGGGCACCAGCTCGGCGCCGGCCTGCTCCAGGGCCTCGAGGTCCCCGGGATAGTAAAAGCCGAAGGCCTCGTCCCGGGCGATGCCGAGGCGGATATCCGGCGGCTGGACCGGTTCCGGGCCCGTCAGCGGCTCGCTCGCGGGCAGGGCCGGGGCCTGGCCGGCAAGGCTCTGGAGCCGCGCCAGATCCACCTGCCGGGCAATCAGCTGGCCGATGGCTTCGATTTTGTCGGCGGCTTCGGCATTTTCATTGCTGGGAATCAGCCCCAGATGGCGTTCGGTAATGGCCAGGCGCGCATCATGATAGACGGCGCCGACCACGGGCAGGTGGGTGTAATGTTCGATGACGGCGCGCAGTTTGGCTTCGTGGCGGCTGCCACGGATCTGGTTGAGGATCACCCCGGCAATATTGACCTGGGGATCAAACGCCTGATATCCGAGGATCAGCGGGGCGATCCCCCGGGTCATGCCCTGCACGTCAATGACCAGAATGACCGGGGTTTCGGTCAGGCGGGCCAGGGCGGCATTGCTGTTGCTGCCCTCGATATCCAGTCCGTCATACAGCCCCTTGTTGGCCTCGATCAGCGCCAGATCGCTCGCCCCGGCCTGCTGTTGCAGGGTCTGCAGGATCTCGTCCCGGGACATGGTGTAAAAATCGAGATTATGACAGGGCCGCCCGGCCGCCTGACCCAGCCACATGGGATCGATATAGTCCGGCCCCTTCTTAAACGGCCGGACATCGAGCCCCTGCTGCCGAAACGCCGCGCACAGCCCGATCGACAGGGTGGTTTTCCCCGAGGATTTATGGGCGGCGGAAATGAGCAGGCGGTTCATGACAGGACGGGGCCTTTGAAAGGAATCAGCATATCACGCGCATGTTGTCCCGAAACGAATGCGAGTGAAAAGCGAGGAGTGCTTTAGTATCTAAGAATTCTGGAGGCAATCGGAGGAGTCCTCGTACCTCGTCACTCGCCCCTCGTACCTGCCTGATTTTACCAGCGTCCTGTGTACAGGACGCTGGTGATTAAAATCAGGCGGAGTGGTGGGGATCAACATCCTCATCGGCCAGACTGGTGGGCAAGAAACGCAGGATCTTGACCGCCAGGGCGACCATGATCAGAGCCACGGCCATGCCACCCAGTCCCAGCAGCACTTCCCACATACTGGGCGTGTATTGCGCGACCTGGCCGTCAAAGAAGCTGCTTTCGATTACTTCCTTGCCCGGGAAGATTTCCAGCGGGTAGGCCTGGCCGCCGATGATCAGCACATACAGCTGAATCAGGCCGCCGATGATGACCAGTACGGCACCCAAACCGACCAGGCTGCGCTTCTTGCCCCAGCTGGGGTGATAGAACAGCAGCAGCGGAAGCAGACTGCCGAGCACGATCTGGCCGATCCAGAACAGCTGGGTGTAGATGCCGCCATCGCGCAGGATGAAGGCTTCGATGCCGTGATGCTCGGTCGCGTAAAGGTTGGTCAGATGGTAGGCCAGTACAAAGTAGAGCACCGCAGCGACGAACACGCCCAGCAGATTCTTCAGGCGCTGGAAGAGGGCGTCGCCCAGCGGGCGGCCGGTCCAGCGGTAGGAGGCCATCAGTACCAGCAAAAAGATCGCCAGACCGAAGGAGAAGGACATGATAATGAACATCGGCGCCATGATGGCGGCGTCAAAGGCATCCCGGGCCACAAGGAAGCCGAAAATCGAGCCGGTACCGGTGGTCAGGATCAGGCGCCAGAGGAATGCGGCGATCCCGACCGGTTTGCTGTACTTGTTCATGCTCTGCTGCATCATCATCCACAAATAGACGGCAACGATGACGAAGAAGCCGTTATACAGAATGATGTTCCAGGCAAAGATCGATTTGAAGTTATAGTAGGTCATGGCCACGATCAGGCGATCAGGGCGTCCCAGATCAAGCACCAGGATCATCAGACCACCGGCAAGCAGGGCGATGGCCAGCAGTCCGGAGAGCCTGGCCAGCGGCTTGTAGGCCGTTTTGTTGAATACCGAGGATATCGAGGCCACATTGAGTGCCCCCGAGGCCGCGACGATCAGAAAGATCGCGAAGATATGCGGCGTGCCCCATACGATGGCGTTGTTCATGCCGGTTACGTAATGGCCATGATGTTCCATGACATACCAGGCACCCAGTGCGACCAGAATGATGGCGCCAAGGATGCCGAGGAGGGCAAGGTAGCCGAAGCTCCGGCCTTCAATTTCCATGAACTGTGCTTTTTTCATTTCGACTGACAACCTGCTTTGTAGATTTTGTTATAGACCCCGGTAGCGAACGCCGGTGTTCAGACCCAGATCGGCGCGTAACTGCTCACCACCATATTGCTTGAGCTGCCGTGAGATTTCGCTGTTGGGATCCTTCAGATCGCCAAAGTACATGGCGTTGTGATTGTCGGCATTGCAGGCCTCGACACAGGCAGGCGTGCCGTCTTCGTCGACACGATGGACACACATGGTGCAGGACTCAACGGTACCTTTACCACGCGGCGCCACGACTTTCTGATCTTCCAGATCCTCGTGGATAAAAGAACGCGCCTTGTAGGGACAGGCCATCATGCAGTAGCGGCAACCGATACAGGTATGCTTGTCGACCAGCACAATTCCATCAGCCCGTTTCATCGAGGCGCCGGTGGGGCAGACATCGACACAGGGCGGATTTTCGCAATGCTGGCACATCAGGGGCAGTGACTGGACATGGCCGGTCTGTTTGTCCTTGACGGTGACCTTGCGAATCCACTGGGCCTTCTGGTGAGGATTGGAATGTTCCTCGCTGTTGTTGATCTCGCCCCAGCCGTTTTCATTCATGCAGGCGGTGACGCAGCTGTCACAACCTTTTGCGCACTTGTCGGTATCGATCAGGATACCCCAGCGCTTCTCACTGGTCGCAGCCTGTTCCGCCGGGCGGGCATGCACCTGGCGCAGGAAAACCCCGGGTGCGATCGCCATGCCGGCCGCGGCGGCCGCTTTACTGAAAAAGTGCCGGCGCGACAGGTCCGCGTTATATGTTTTATTGGTCATTATTCCTGGTCTCCTTCAGTCAATACCTTCAAGGTTTCGACGGAGAGTTTGTTCCCTTTCAGAGCCATTTTGCCGTGATGCGGATTATTGCCGACATTGAAGCTGTGCCGGTAATCCGTATCTTCCGGTGTATCCCGGTGGCAGCTAAAGCAGTCGACGCTGACCGAGGCATAGTTGTGGCAAGTGCTGCAAAAATGCTCGTCTTCACCGAAGCTGGCAAATTGGCCGTCTTCATCCGGGGTGACGTGGCAGTTGATACATTCCGCCAGGCTGAACTTGTCGGTCCGGATGCCTTCACGCAGTGTATCGTCGCGCTTGTGCATCAGCTCATCCATATGGTTTTTACGCATATATTCGACCGGCGCAACGCAACCATATTCCTCAGTCGCCTTTTCTTTGGCTTTGGGAATTTCAGGCGCAGGCGCATCACCTGCCAGCACAGTAAAGGGCAGGGCGAGAAGCCCTGCCATTATTGTTGTTTGTATCAACTGTCGTAGTGACACCGTTACTACCTCTATTCGTTGTTATTCACCCATTGCCATATCGATGTAGCCGGTCGGGCAAACATCGGCGCAGATGTGGCACCCGATACAGCGTGAGTAATCGGTGGCAACATAACGGCCCATGGTGTGCTGGTTTTTCGGCACACGATAGACAGCGTCCTGCGGGCAGTAGATAACACAGTTATCACACTCGAAGCACATGCCACAGCTCATGCAGCGATCGGCTTCTTCACGGGCCTGCTCTTCGGAGAGTCCCTTCACACGTTCCTGGAAGTGACCCAGTACATCGTCGGATGAAGGCACATCTTCATGGCGTTTGAGACGCGGCGTGTAGTGGAAATGACCCAGGAACAGTTCATCCGCGGGGATGATTTCATGCGCCGAACGGTCTTCATAGTTATGCACGGCCCATTCCGCGGCGGCGGTGCCCCATTCTGATTCATGGGTATAATCATTGGGTTCCAGTCCGGCTTCACGCAGCTTGTTGAGCAGGTTGAAGTGGTGCTTGTCGACCTTCGGACGCTTGCCCAGGTTTTCCGCTTTCAGGTAGTGGTCGATGCTGTCAACCGCGATGGAAGCCTGGCCGATGGCGGTGGTCAGCAGATGCGGACGCACGATATCGCCGGCGACAAAGTGTCCCGGTTTGCCAGGAACCTGGTAGTGCTGATCGGCGTCGATGAAGCCGCGTTCGTTACCCAGCTCTTCAAAGCCTTCCAGCTTGCCGCCCTGACCGATGGCCGAGACCAGCAGATCCAGTTCGATATCGTATTCAGAACCTTCGACCGGGGTCTTGCCGTCATCTTCCAGCTTCTGTACCCGCAGCGCCTTGGCACGGCCCTTGTCGTCGAGAATCACTTCCATCGGGTTAACGCGGTCGACAATATCGACACCTTCACGCAGGGCATCGTTAACTTCGTGCTCGGCGGCGGCCATGTCCTTGACCGGTGAACGGGACAGCAGCATGACCTGTGCACCCTGACGGGTGGCGGAAGAGGCCACGTCGTGAGCGGTATGGCCCAGAACGATGTTTTCCGGGCGATCTTTTTCGTTGATTTCGCTGATGTGACCCAGACGACGGGCAACGGAGGCCACGTCGATAGAGGTATCACCACCACCGACTACCACGACTTTTTCGGAAACCAGTTGCAGACGACCGTCGTTAAAGGCTTCGAGGAAGTCGACACCGGTCAGCACATTCTGCGCATTGTCGGCGCCGGGGATCGGCAGTTTGCGGCCGGTCCAGGTGCCCACGGCCCAGAGAATGGCGTCGTAGTCTTTTTCCAGCTGCTCGACGGTCACATCCTTGCCAACCCAGGTGTTGAGTTTGACATCGACACCCATTTCGGTGATGCGATCGATTTCGCCGTCCAGTACATCCCGCGGGGTACGATAGCCCGGGATACCGTATTTCATCATGCCGCCCAGGGTGGCGTGGTTATCGAAAACGGTTGCGCCATAGCCCTTGCGACGCAGCTGGAATGCCGCTGCAAGGCCGGCCGGGCCGCCACCAACGATGGCGACTTTCTTGCCGTTATCTTCGCCAACTTCGAACTTGTACTTGTTGGAGAGGCCAGTGTCGCCGATGAAGTGCTCGACGGAGTTGATGCCGACGTAGTCTTCAACTTCATTACGGTTACAGCCGTCCTGGCACGGCGCGGGGCAAACCCGGCCCATGACGGAAGGGAACGGGTTGGCGTTGGTCAAACGGCGGAATGCATATTCCTGCCAGTCCATATCTTCGGGGGGCTTCTCGATACCGCGGGCGATATCCAGCCAGCCACGAATGTCTTCACCTGACGGACAGCTTCCCTGACAGGGGGGCGTACGATGTACGTAAGTCGGACATTTGTGTGAAGTATCTTCTTTGAAGATCTTGTCCGACCAGGAAGCCCAGTCCTCATTGGTTTCACCATCCTTGTATAGACGGAAGGTTAACTTGGTGTTCATATCGTCTTGGGAAGTCGCCATGCCTGTTCTCCTATGCGATGTCGGTTATTACCGTCAAATCGTAAAAAAATTAAGCTTCTGCTTCAGCGTTACTCTCAGTATCGTCACTCGGCGCATCACTAAGAATGAGTGCCTCGCTGACGAGCTGATGAACACTGACAATGTCAGTCATACCGAACCCGTAGTAGGGTAGGACCTTGGTAAATTGGCTTTTGCAAATCGCGCAGATCGCCGCCACGTTGGTCACGCCGTTGTCTTCCACGACGCGCTTGTAGGCTTCCATACGCGGCTGGGCGCCTTTGACGCGGAGCTCCATAAGATCGTCGGTCAACAGGCCGCCGCCGCCACCACAGCAGAAAGTGGCTTCGCCGATGGCGTCGGCGGGCATGTCGACAAAGTTATTGCAGGCAGCCCGAATGATCGCGCGGGGAATATCGAACTGACCCCCGGCTTTGTCACCCATGCGCGAGGCGCGCGCCACGTTACAGGAATCGTGGAAGGTGAGGGTCATGTGATCGTTTTCGGACTTGTCGAATTTCAGCTTGTCCTTCTGGATCAAATCATAGGTGAATTCGCAGATGTGCTGCGGCACCGGATAGTTGGGATCCAGAAAGTCGAAGGGTCCGGCCAGGGTATTCAGGAAGCTGTAGGCAACACGCCAGGCATGGCCGCATTCACCGAATACGATGCGTTTGACGCCCAGATCCTCGGCGGCCTTGCGAATACGTAATGACAGATTACGCATGTTTTCATAACTGCCGATAAACATACCGAAGTTGGCCGCCTCGGAAGCGTAGGAGCTCATGGTCCAGCTCACTCCGGCTTCATGGAAGACCTTGGCATAACCGATCAGGCCGTCCACATGCGGTTCGGCAAAAAAGTCGGCGGAGGGGGTGACCAGCAGGATTTCCGCGCCTTTTTGATCCAGCGGGAACTTGACCGGGACACCGGTATCTTCCTCAACTTCTTCTTCGAGGCCTTCCAGCGTATCGGCCAGAGCCGGCTCCGGCAGACCCAGGTTGTTACCCACCGTCGCGGCCTTGCCGATAATTTCATTACAGTATTTTTGTCCGACCCCGATGGTATCCATGATTTCACGGGCAGCCATGGAGATTTCGGCGGTGTCGATGCCGTAGGGGCAGTATACCGAACAGCGCCGACACTGGGAGCACTGATGGAAATAGCTGTACCAGTCGTCGAGGACATCCTTGGTCAGGTCTTTCGCGCCGACCAGTTTGGGGAAGTACTTCCCGGCAAATGTGCGGTAACGGCGGTAAACCTGACGCAGCAGATCCTGACGCGCCACCGGCATGTTTTTCGGATCGCTGGTGCCAAGATAATAGTGACACTTGTCGGTGCAGGCACCGCATTTGACGCAGGAATCCAGATAGACCTGGAGGGAACGGTAGCGTCCTCTCAGATCATCGAGTTTTTCCAGTGCTTTTTCTTCCCAGTTATCCACCAGCTCGCCGGGAAAGCCCAGGGCTTCCTGGAACTGGACCTTGGCCACATACGGCTTGCTGTGTTCCATTACCCCTTCTTTGAGCTTGGGGATAATCGGGTATTCACGCAGTTCTGGTGTTTCGAAGTCTGCCACGTCAGTAATCCTCTAGCGACTTTCCAGTGTATTTACTTTTCGAGATCAGCGGCCCACGGCGCCAGATGGCGTTTTTCCCGCGGATTATCGACCTGGTTACGGCTCGGGCTGAAGAAAACGCCCGGTGCGTGCAACAGCTTGCTGATCGGGAAAATGATCATCAGCAGGGCAACCAGTGTCAGATGAGTGAGCAATAAAAGGTCACTCGGCAGCGGTTCAATGCTGAAACGTAGCAGGCCCAGGAAAAAGCCTTTCACCATGACAATGTCGGTATGGGTGACAAAGGTCATGAGCATGCCGCTGATACCGATGACAATCAGCAACAGCAGCATTAGATAGTCGGACGGTGCGGAGATGTAACGCACGCGATCCACAAAGATGCGCCGGGCAAACAGGCCGAGCAGGCCGACGACCATGGCGTAAGAGGCATATTTGCCAAACGGTTGAATCAGATCAACCCAGAACCAGGTTTCAGCCTGGAAGTAGCGCAGATGGCGCAGTAAAACGAGCAGTAAACCTAAATGGAACAACCAACCGAACAGCCAGGTCCACTTGGTTGCCTTGAACAAACTTGTGAATAGCACAACCTCTTGTACCATTCGCAAGACAACACCGGTGCGGTTTACGGGGGCCGGTGTCGTGGGAATCTTTAATGGTGCCGGTGTACGCGCATACAAGGCAATCTTGCGCACCAAACCAACAACCAGAAGCAGGGTTGCCGCATAAAATAGTATTGCGTAAGTCACGGACAGCGCCGACATGCTACTGTTCCCTCTACGTTATCTCGTTGTAATTATCGATTTACATCAGGTTAATGGAACAGAGGGGAGTAAAGCTCCCCTCGAATTCCGTCGCGTCAGAGCTTTATACGCAACCTGTCGGCTTGGGCAGACCGGCATATTTACATGCCTGCTTGCCGGGGCCATAGGGGAACAGTTCGTACAGGTACTTGCTGTTACCTTTTTCCTTGCCCAGCTTCTTGCCGATCGCTTTGGTCAGTACACGAACTGCCGGCGCGATCTGATACTCTTCATAGTATTCGCGCAGGAAATTGATAACTTCCCAATGGTTTTCGGTCAGATCCTGACCTTCGTCTTTTGCCATATACTCGGCAACTTCCGGAGTCCAGTCGGCCAGATTGGAAAGATAACCTTCTTCGTCGACTTCCAGCTCTTTGCCACCTACGTTGATAGTACCCATCGTTTATCTCCTATTAAGATACTGTGTGTGGATTGCTCATTAAGTCCATGCGCTGACTTTGTCGTTATCGACAGTCAGCTGAACGAAATCGCTGTAGTCGACAACCTTGATGCCGTCGATCAGCTTGCTTTCGTCGATGCCTCGGGCTTTCAGATCAGGACCCAAAACATAGAAAGAGACATCTTTCATGGCACCTGAAATTTTGTCAGCGGATGCTGTGCCCTTCATCGCACCATAAACCCCGTCTTCATACAGCATGACAGAGCTGCCTTTGAGAGCGTGACTAATGGCGCTGTCGAGGGAGTTACGCTCAAAAGGCGATTTATTTACAGTGTGTAAAATCGGCATTTTTTTCTCACCTTATACTTAGAAGCTCAATACGACGTCGGACTCATCCATCAGTTTGGCGAGTTCCTCGGCAGAGACCACCTTGATGGAATCTTTTTCCGCCCAGTCGTCATCTTCGTCTTCGTATTTCAGATCGAGGAGATCCTCGACTGTCAGACCGCGCGCGTCCAGCGACTCTTTTTCAACATAAATCTTCTGAACATCGTAGTCGCCCAGAGCAGAGTAGGTCGGCGAGAAGTTCTTGATGCCGAGCCCGGATGTATCCTGGCCTTTCATGATCTGGTAAACACCATCATCAACAAAAGCCAGTGAAACGTCCTGTTCAAAAGCGGCGCCAATCAGTACGACTTCCAGGGATTCCCAGGCATAGACCGTACCGTAGGGCGCCCGGCGGTTCAGATATAAAAAATTCTTCACATCAGACATGAGGCACCCCTAATCAGTCGCCAAATACCATGAGACGATCCGCCTGTACACAGCCTTCGATCAGCTGTCCCAGACCAGAGATACGGAAACCGGGGGCAATGTTATTGCCGTCCTTACCGTTTCGACTCTGTTCGCCTTCATCAACAATACCGCGGCGTTGTGCAGCTGCGACACAAACCACCAGATCCAGTTCGTGTTTGCTGGCCAGTTCAGACCAGGTGTTCACGATGTTCAGATCATCCTGCGGCGGTGTGGTGTAACGCGTACCGTTATTTACGCCATCATGATAGAAAAATACACGAAAGACCTCATGACCGGCATCCAGCGCGGCCCTGACAAAGTTCAGGGCCGAGGTGGAGGCTTCATGATTGTAAGGGCCTTCGTTAACCTGAATAACATACTTCATCTGATTAACGTCCCCTTGGTTTAGAAGCGGATGTGGGTTGAAGCGTTCAGACTGTTACGGGCACCACGCCAGTTATCGATGTGATACTTGGTAAAGGGCAGTCCGGTTACTTCGAAGAAACGCGGCCAGCCGATACGCTCGATCCAGTCGTTGATACGCTCCCAGTCTTTCGCACCTTCTTTGTATTCCTTGAGGATGCGCTTGACGAGTGCAGTCGCTTCAGGCCAACGCGGCGGGTTGTTCGGAATACCGGAGGCAACCAGCTTCTGGAACGTCGGCTTGCTACGGGCGTTGGAGTGGTTACCACCAACCCAGATAGCCAGCTTGGTGTGTTCCGGATCGTTGATCTGCATCGGCGGGCAGGGCGGGAAGCAGGCACCACAACAGATGCATTTCTTCTCGTCCACTTCCAGAGATGCCTTGCCGTTAACCATGGCCGGACGAATCGCGGCAACCGGGCAACGGGCAACAACCGAGGGACGCTCACACACATTGGCAACCAGATCATGGTTGATGCGCGGCGGCTTGGTATGCTGAACGTTGATGGCGATATCACCCTGACCGCCACAGTTGATCTGGCAGCAAGACGTGGTGATATGCACACGGTTGGGCATGTTGCAGTTCTGGAACTCGTCGACCAGCTCATCCATCATGGCCTTGACCACACCGGAGGCGTCGGTACCCGGGATGTCGCAGTGCAACCAGCCCTGGGTATGCGAGATCATCGCAACCGAGTTACCGGTACCACCAACGATGAAGCCGGCGTCGGTCAGGGCGGTGATCAACGGATCAACCTTGGCCGCGTCGGAGACCATGTATTCGATGTTACTGCGGATGGTGAAGCGCACGTAACCGTCACCATACTTTTCGCCGATTTCAGTCAGCTTGCGCAGGGAATAAACATCCAGAATACGCTGGGTACCGGCCTTGACGGTCCAGATTTCATCACCGCTATGGGCGACGTGGCGCAGAACACCCGGTTTCGGGTGTTCGTGGAATTTCCACAGGCCGAAGTTCTTGCGCATTACCGGATGCATGTACTGGAAGCCGTCAGGGCAACCAGATTCAATAGGTTGACGCATGTCTTCGTATGCCATCATTCTCTCCTGATTGAGTTAATCTTACTTAATCTGTCAACCTTGCTGGTTAGCCTGCTGCTTCTTCAGCCTTGCGGGCAAACCATTTCTCGGCTTCTTCGTCCCAACCGTCAGTACGAACATAGGAAGACTGACGCGGGTTGTTGACCATGTGCGGATCGACCTCGATACCGATACCTTCGAGGAAGTTGACCAGGCCGATGCGCTCGATCATTTCACCGGTACGCTCGTGTTCCAGGGCGTTTTCGGCGAAGAAGTCGATGGTTTCCTCGGCGATTTCGACCAGACGTTCGTAGTCTTCTTCGCTTTCCAGCTTCATGAAGGGAACAATAACGGTACCCATCAGGTCACCGATCTTCAGTGTACGCTTACCACCGATCAGCAGGGTGATACCGCGGTCGTCGCCGGGAGACAGTGCCTTGTTCATGACGTTCAGGCAGTGCATGCAGCGTACGCAGTTGTGGTTGTCCACTTCCAGCGTGTCGTCGTCTTTCAGGCTCAGTGCCTGGGTCGGGCAACGGGTGACAACGTTGTCGATAACGTATTCACGACCCTTGGCCTTGACGAAGTTCTTGACTTCTTCCTGGTCGACTTTCATGTCGTCGCGCCAGGTACCGATTACGGCGAAGTCGGCACGTTCGATGGCGTTAACGCAGTCGTTCGGGCAGCCGGAAACCTTGAACTTGAATTTGTAGGGCAGGGCCGGACGATGCACGTCATCGGTAAAGTTGTTGACCAGCCAGCGCTGAATGCCGTGCTCGTTGGCACAGGACTGTTCGCAACGGGCGGAACCAACGCAGGACATGGCGGTACGGACGCACGGACCGGCGCCGCCGAGGTCCCAGCCGTATTCGTTGATTTCGTCGAAGAAGTGCTGGGTACCGTTGGTGGTGGTCCCGATGAACATGATGTTACCGGTCTGACCGTGGAAGGTGACCAGGCCTGAACCGTGTTTTTCCCAGCTGTCGCCGAGCTGGTTCAGCATGTCAGTGGTGTAGTAGTTACCTGCCGGCGGCTGAACGCGCAGGGTATGGAATTCGCGGGAAGCGGGGAATGCGTCGCCAACTTCGGAGAAGCGCGGAATGATCCCGCCGCCATAACCGAATACAGAAACGGTACCGCCTTTCCAGTAACCCTTGCGGGTTTCGTAAGAGTGCTCCAGCTGCCCCAGCAGGGAACTGGCCATTTCATTAATGCGTTCGTCGGGATGGTCGTCGCGCAGACGCTTAAAGCCGGAAATAAAGCTGGGCCAGGGGCCTTTCTCCAGCTCATCGAGCATCGGAGTGTCATACATTTTCTTTGCAGCCATGGTGTTCTCCTTAAGGGGTTACCCAAATAAGCCGTTTTACGTTTTGCCTTACAACCCCACCAAGCCGTGGGATTAACACATCTTTTCAAAGTTACTGCGAAGTCTATGCCGCAATATTTGTGACGAGTATCGTACTGATGGGGTGAATTGGACCCCCCGGGTTATCCCTTATGGGGTATATCCACCGATACTACATCTAGGGGCTGTCAGCCCGTCTATATACAATTGCCGTCCCGGTTCCTGTTCCAGGGACCAGTAATACAGTGTGTTGCGCTGTATTACCAGCTGGGTATTCGTCTTGCGGTCGCGGTATGCTCTAATCAACACCCTGCAATCGACCGGTTGTCAGGCGCAGCGCCGGATTACGGAATCCGCTGCGGATTCATTCCGGCCTATATAAAAGGTGGTCATTGCCATGCCGGCAATATTTTTACATACCCGAGTAAAACAGTCGGGACGCCTCGTAAAATGTGGGCGTATTCTACTGATGAACAGCCAGAATGCAAATCATTAATGCACCAATAAAAAACGCGGGTGTCGATGTTGCCGCGTTTGATCTCGACAATGCGCGCGCCTATCGGCAATGGCGGGACCGGCGCCTGGCCGGCTATCCGGCCAGCACCGACGGGCTGCGGGTGCCGGTCGCCGATCCCGCGCAACTCACCGGGGCCGAGCTGGCGGCCCTGCGCGATCGGATCCAGCGCTGCAATATGGCGATCTACGCGATCGACCCGGCGCAGACGGGGCGTGAACCGATCCGCGCCCTGGGCCGGCAGCTGGGGCTCGAGCATCTGGATGGCAATCTGTGCGCTGACGAGGACAGCCTGACCGCATTGCAGGTGATCCCCGAGGGGCGCCAGCAGGGCTATATTCCCTACAGCAACCTGCCGCTGAGCTGGCACACGGACGGATACTATAATAAGGGCGATCAAATGATTCGGGCCATGCTGCTGCACTGCGTGCGTCCGGCGGCCAGCGGCGGCGAGAATGCCCTGCTGGATCATGAAATCGCCTATATCCACTTGAGAGATACCGAACCCGCCTATATCTCCGCCCTGATGGCGGCGGATGCGATGACCATTCCGCCCAATGTGGAGCAGGGGGTGGAAATTCGCGGCGCCCGCAGCGGGCCGGTCTTTTCCGTCGATGGCCGCACTGGCAGTCTGCATATGCGCTATACCCATCGCCAGCGCAGCATCGAATGGAAAGCCGATACCCTGACCCGGGAGGCCGTGGCCTGCCTGCGCGAGTTTCTGGCCAGCGAGTCGGACTATATTTTCCGGCATCGGCTGGCGCCGGGCGAAGGGATCGTCTGTAACAACGTACTGCACAGCCGCAGCGGATTCGACGACGACCCGGCGCAACCGCGGCTGCTGTACCGGGCGCGCTATTACGATCGCATCAGCGAGACATGAAAAGCGTGACTCTCGCCAAGGCGCAGAGCCCGCAACGGGAACAGGGCATTGAATTACATTACTTTGCGTCTCTGCGTCTTGGCGAGAGAACAGCAAAATCAACAGTAAGCTCTGGCAGAGACGCCGAGCTCGCAACGGAAACAGGATGTCAAATTAACATGGCGTTGCGTCTCTGCGGCCTGGCAAGAGAACAATCAACTTACAGCAACAGGACAGGATTATGCTCTGGTTAAGTGAAGTGTTACTGCAAAACCACGATCTGGAAAGTTTTGAACAACTGGAAAAAGTGATCGTGGAAAAAGCCAAGGAAGGGGAGATGTTCTTTCGGATGGACGTGAAGCCGCCGTTTCAGGATACCCCGGCCAATTGGGAAGAGCGCCTGGAAGCGGTCTTTACCTCCCGCACAAACTGAATCAACCCGAGGTGGTCCGACGTGTTCTGGAATGAAGAAAACGACGAACAGCAGGAATTTGTGATCCCCGATAATGTGGTGGATGTGGTTTTCGCCGTGAAAGATTGCCCGTGTCTGCCGGCGGAACACGCCTATCCGCTGGCCGAGGCCCTGCAGCAGACGCTGCCCTGGCTGGCGGAGGAGGAGCAGGTCGGTGTCCATCCGATCTACGGCGCCGAAAGCGGCAACGGCTGGCAACGCCCGGCGGATCCCGATGCCCCGATCTATCTTTCCCGGCGTCAGAAAATGACCCTGCGCGTCCCGCGTGAGCGGGTCGAGGACGCCAGGCAGTTGTCCGGCAGTACCCTGGAGGTCGACGGCTACAGCCTGACCGTCGGCGAGGCCAAAACCCGTCTGCTGAGCGATCTGCCGACCCTGTTCGCACGCAACGTGGCGACCCGCCCGGGACTGAGCGAAGACGAGTTTCTCGAGCAGGTGGCCCGGGAACTGCAGGAACTGGATGTGCAGGTGAAGAAAATGATGGCCAGTATCGAGCGGGATATTCGCACGCCGGACGGCCCGCTGCACACTCGCGGACTGATGCTGGCCGATCTCACCCCGGAAGATTCGGTCCGGCTGCAGGAGACGGGGCTGGGACCCCACCGCAAGCTGGGCTGCGGCCTGTTTGTGCCGCAAAAAGGTATCAAGGCGGTTTGAATCGCGGCCAATATGGTCGAAAACTCACGAAAAGTATTCACCCTGTCGGCGTTTTTTGGTTTAATAAGCGCCCTTTAATATTCAGCAATTGTAATTTTGGTATGATCTATTGATTTGAGAGGGGACAAAGCGAAATGGCTTACGAACTGAACGGCAAGACCATTGAAACCAACGAAAACGGCTATCTGCTGGATCACAACGAGTGGAACGAGGAGCTGGCTCAGGTCATCGCCAATGAGGAAGGGCTGGGTGAACTGACCGAAAAACACTGGGACATCATCAACTACCTGCGTGATGAGTACATCAACAATGCCAGTAACCAGCCCAATGAGCGGACCATTCTCAAGGCGATGGGCGAAAAATGGGGTGCCAAAATCGGTCAGAAGGATACCTTCTCCCTGTTCCCCAAAATGCCCTCCAAGCAGGGCGGTAAGGTCGCCGGACTGCCGGAAAGTCGCCGCAAGGGCGGGTATTAATTCCGGCATAGACCAAAAGTGATATAGGCGTGGCGGGCCCGGCCTGCTAAATTGAGCCACAATCACGAATTCAGATACTATTTATATAAATAGAGAGCGAGGTAACCGCTATGAGCTCAAAAGCAGAAAAGATCGCCAAGTTGATCGAAATGCAGAAGCAATTCATCGAATACGAACAGACCCACGGCGTGGATCCCAAGGACTACTATGCCCCGGAATCCGGTCACACCCTGGACGGTTACCGTCAGCAGTACCGCGACCTGGCCATGGACGTCCTGGATGAAGCGCACAAAGAGGTCGGTTCCAAGGCCTTCAGCTAATCGCTCTTTATTGCGAAAATAGCTAATAAAAACGGGGCCTTAGGCCCCGTTTTTCATGTAAATTCTAACATCTATCCACTTTTCAGTTTCATTGTAATTAACGCGGAGTTCGCAGAGGCGCGGAGACGCAGAGTGAATAAATTGTTTTCTCCGCGCCTCCGCGACTCCGCGAACTCCGCGTTTCTTCCACTGTTCTAAAACGGGTCAGATCTCGGCCCACATGCGAAACAGGTTTGAATAGGCGATATCCACCTGTCGGGTCTCGTCGTCGTCGGGGCGCTGCTGCAGCAGGCTCTCGCGGGCCTGGTTGAGGCCGTAGAGCAGCTCCCGCTGCGCGGGGTCGCGGATCATGCTTTGCGCCCAGGTGACGGCCGCCAGCCGGGTGCCGCGGGTCACCTCGTTCACGTGGTGCACGCTGGACGAGGGGTAGACCACGGCGTGGCCCGCCGGCAGTTTGATCGTCTGCTCGCCGAAACTGGTGCGGATCACCAGCTCGCCGCCGTCATACTCGTCGGGACGGTTGAGAAATACCGTGGTCGACACATCGGAGCGATAGCGTCCCTGGGCCGGTCCCATGACGGCATCATCCACATGATCGCCATAGGCCATGCCCGACTGATAGCGTGCGTAGTAGGGGGCGGCAATTTTGGCCGGCAGGGCGGCGGACTGGTACAGCGGATGTTTGACCAGGTTGCCCATGACCAGATTGTTCAGCTGCTCCAGTTGTTGTGCATCGGCGGCCAGCTCCTCGTTCTGTTTGACCCGCCGGGCCGCCATGCCGGCGGAGAGTTTACCGTCGGCGAAGCGGGCGTTGTCCAGCACCGAGCGGATATAGTCGAGACGCTGTTGATCGAGTACCTCGGGTATTGTCACAAGCATTACGTGGTGTCTCTGTGGCAGGGATTCGTTACAATGGTATCAAATTCATGCCGGTCGACGCGCTGGTAAACAGGAGCACGTAATGATTTTGAATATAATGGCGGATGGGCAAAGTATTCCGCTGGAAATACCGGACAATATGCTCAACGAAGCCAGGCCGGTCTTTGACAAAATGGATGCGGACATGGATAACGGCTGGCAGATGGGCCGGGACTGGCTGGATAATCCGGATCCGGAGCAGCGTTGTCAGATCGCCGCGGACAAGCTGCTGACCGCGCTGGAGACGGACAATCGCAATATGGCACAAATGATGGCCGCCTACATTCTCAGCAAGGCGCCGCACGTTGAAACCGTGGTGATCGACACCAACGGCGAGATGACCGAAACCCATTTCATGTAACTCCTCTGTTCTGTTCCCGCCAGCCGTTGTCGCAGACGGCAAGGCGGGCATTGTCTCGCATTTCCTGCTGTACACCGAAAGCCTCGCGGCTGAATCGAAACCCTTTTGAGCACGTTTGGCAGGACAGGCGCTGAAGCGTGCCTGCCCGATCTGGATAACCCCGGTGTTGATCATGTTTTCTGGCGACAGGGTACGGAAAAACAGGCGTTGCTGGAGTAATCGGGCCGGTTTTCTGGCATTTCCGCTGCGGGGATCCTATAGTCAAAAACGGGCCTACGCGGATAGTCCTGACAACGAAAATAAATACAGGTATGACGCAGTTTTTGAATTTCCCTCTACGACAACCGGCCGCGATGCCTCGGCTTGCGGGCGGTCTTTGCTTTTTTATTGCCTTGTCGATCTGTTCGGATCCGGCGGTCGGCGATACCGGCGCCGAGATCGAGGCGCTCAAACAGCGGATCGAGGCGCTCGAGCAGCAACGGCAAACCGCGCAGGATGAAGGTCTCGCCGATAAGCAGCGGGCGACACAGGCGAGTGAGAAAGACGAGGAGACGCCGGTGAAACTGGGCGGCGCACTGCGATTTAATTACTTCAACGGTGAACACAGCGATGATCTGGAAAACCGCTATGGGGATACCGGTCTGGATCTGTTCCGGCTTAACGTCAATGGGGAGTTCGACAGGCTGTTTTTCTCCGCCGAATACCGTTTTTATCGTTATATGAACACCATTCATCACGGCTATGTGGGCTATCAACTGAGCGATCACAGCGAAATCCAGGGCGGTATTACCCGGGTTCCCTTCGGGCTGCTGCCCTACGGCGCGCATAACTTCTGGTTCGGCGTGCCCTATTATCTGGGGCTGGCCGATGATTATGATTCGGGTATCAAGTACCAATACAGCCGGGACGGCTGGGATACGCAACTGGCCTTTTTCAAGAATGCGGAGCTGGGCAATGCCGGGGATCTGGAGCGCTATTCCTACGATCCGGTGACAACCGGCGCGACGGCCAATCAGGAGAGCAATACCGTCAATGCCCGGCTGACCTATACCGTCAATCCGCAGGGCAGCTGTAGTTATGAGCTGGGTCTGTCCGGCCAGGCGGGACAGTTGTACAACGCCGATACCGCCGAAGACGGCGATCACTGGGCCGCGGCAACCCATCTGGATACGCACTGCGGACGCTGGAATTTCCAGTTGCAGGCCGCGACCTATGAATATAACCCGAAAAATCCCGCCGGCGTCTCAACGGAGACGATCACCCTCGGGGCCTTTGCCGACAGTTACGAGATCGCCGCCAAAGGCCATGTTTATGTGGCCAACGTGGCCTATAATCTGCCGGTCAACTGGCCGGGTATCCAGCTGCTGACCTGTTACAATGATTTCAGTATGCTGGACAAGCAGATTAACGGCTTTGATGATTCCTATATCAATACCACCGGCTGTTTGATCAATGCCGGACCGACCTACACCTACGTGGATATTATTCGTGGCAAGAATATGCCGTATATAGGGACCAGTGACGCGGATAATGTGTTGGCGAGTGGGGGAGGTAACCGTTGGGAAACCCGCTTTAACATCAACTTTGGTATTTACTGGTAATGCATATGATTTCATTACGCACAAGCGCCTCTGGCCGTTCCCTGTTGTGCGCGGTGACACTGCTGTATCTGCTGGTCCCGGGTGCCGGGACAGTGCAGGCGCAAAGTAATACCTACCAGGATCCGTTGACCTTTGTCAGCTGGGGCGGGGCATACACGCGCAGCCAGATGCTGGCCTTTGTCTATCCTTTTGAACGGCGTTTCAATACCCGGGTCAATGTGCTCGATTATCACGGCGGACTGGAGGAGGTCCGTGATCAGGTCAGCTCACTCAACGTCAAATGGGATGTGATCGACCTGGAGCCGGCCGATGCCCTGCGCGGTTGCGAGGAGGGGTTGCTGCAGCCGCTCGATCCGACGCTATTGAAAAAGAGTCCGGACGGCAAATCGTTGCAGGAGGACTTTTTTCCCGAGGCCATTCAAAAATGTGCCGTGGGCACCGTGGTCTGGTCGACCGTTATCGCTTATGACCGGCAGCAGTTTGAGGGCGAGAGGGCGCCGGAGAGTCTGAAGGATTTCTTTGATACGGAACGCTTCCCCGGTCCCCGCGGCATGCGCCGCACGCCCAAGGCCAACCTGGAGTGGGCGCTGATCAGTGACGGGGTCCCCGCGGATCAGGTCTATTCGGTACTGGAGACTGACGAGGGCCTGCAACGGGCGTTCAGCGTACTGGATCGATTGAAGCCGAATATTGTCTGGTGGAACAGCGGCGCCCAGGCACCGCGACTGCTGGAAGCCGGACGGGTGGTGATGACTACCGCCTATAATGGACGGGTTTACGACGCCATGGCCCAGCGCAATCCGGGGTTGCAAATTATCTGGGATCATCAGATCTGGAGCTATGACCTGCTGGGGATACCGCGCCACACCCGCAACCAGGAGCAGGCCGAGCAATTTCTCCGTTTTGCCACCAGCAGTGAACAACTGGCGGAACAGGCCCGGCATATTCCCTACGGACCGGTGCGCCATTCGGCCCTGGCGCAGGTCGACCGCGCCCTGCGCCCGCATCTGCCGACCGAACCGGATAACTTCGCGAACGCCTTGAAGATCAACGCCGCCTGGTGGGCCGAGCATTTCGAACAAATCAACATCCGCTTCGAAGAGTGGCTGGAGCGGCCGGTGCGGGTGCCGCGGGCCTTGCCTCATTAAAAGAAGAGGGGCGAGGGACGAGTGACGAGGGACGAGGAAGATCAAAACCCGGTAACCACGAAGGCCCGAAGACACGAAGAATTTCAATCAAGGATGCTTCGTGTCTTCGTGGTGAATCTTCAGCAGGTAGGCCGGACAGAGCGGTAGCGGTGTCCGGCAATCTGGCTTATAACAGGGACGAGTTACGAGGGACGAGGAAGATCAAAACCTTGCAACCACGAAGGCACGAAGAATAAGTCCTGAAATTTCAATCAAGGGTGTTTCGTGTCTTCGCGTCTTCGTGGTGAATCTTCAGCAGGTAGGCCCGATAAAGCGCCAGCGGTATCGGGCATTT
The DNA here is from genome assembly GCF_004366735.1 of Thiohalophilus thiocyanatoxydans. Taxonomy (GTDB): domain Bacteria; phylum Pseudomonadota; class Gammaproteobacteria; order UBA6429; family Thiohalophilaceae; genus Thiohalophilus; species Thiohalophilus thiocyanatoxydans. The sequence continues at coordinate 392,599 of NZ_SOQX01000002.1, forward strand.
GCCGGACACCGCTTTATAACAGGGCCGAGGGACGAGGAAGATCAAAACCTTGGAGCCACGAAGACACGGAAGGATAAGTCCTGAAATTTCAATCAAGGGTGTTTCGTGTCTTCGTGTCTTCGTGGTGAAGGAGGTAGGCCGGACATAGCGATAGCGGTGTCCGGCAATCCGGCACATGCCCGATACCGCTATCGCTCTATCGGGCCTACGCGGGATTCCCGGTCAGGGCTTTGTGCATTTCGTAGTGGACGATCTCGCCGAACAGGGTGTGGCTTTGTCCCAGCAGTTCATAACCGTGTTGTTGGTAGAAACCGACCACCGGTTCGCGTGCGTGCAATACCAGCGTCGTCATGCCTTGCTGGCGGGCGGCGTCTTCCAGGGATAACAGCATCTGTTTGCCCAGCCCCTGTCCCCGGTAGGCGGGAGCGACCGCCATGTAGCGCAGTTGTCCGTTCTCACTGTCCAGCGCATGCAGGCGGCCGACGGCCAGGACCTGCTGGTCCTGATTGATGATCATGCGATGGGTGGCGATGTTTTCCAGCTCGTCGCGTTCACTGCCGCGCGGCTGTTGCCAGGGGGCGCGCAGGATCCGCCAGCGCAGATCGTAATAGGCTTCGAACTGCGCCGGTGTCTGCGGCGTGACAGGCTGCATGGGCTGCGTGGCCGTCAGGCAAACACCACCCAGGTGGTGGCGATGTACTTGACGCCCTGTTCGAGTACACAGGCGCGGTGCTCATGAGTCCAGAAGGGCGGGAACAGGATGAGTTTGCCGGTTTGCGGTTTGACCTTGATGTCCTGGTACAAAAATTCGGTCTCGCCGCCGTCACTGACATCGTTCAGATACCAGAGGGCGACCAGCTGGCGCATGGCAAAATCGTGGCTGCCGCCGTCGATGTGCCAGTGATAATACTCCCCGGGCTGATAGCGCTGCAGACCGTAGCCCATGTCCTTGAACGGCCCCTTGAAATAGGGAAAGGTCTCGCGAAATTCCAGCAGGGCGGTTTTGAGCGACTGAAACAGGGCGTGATCCACGTCCTTCCAGTGCTCCTTGCCGCTGACCACCAGATCGGTGGTCTTTTTCACCCCGCTGTTCTCATCCACCGTCTGGCCGATGCGCCCCGGGTACTGTTCATCGGTATGTTGCTCGAAGCGTTCGATCATCTCCCGGCACAACTCGACCGACAGCGCATTGTGTTGCTCGAAAATAAAACTGTTGGGCTGGACCTCGCGGATACTTTTCAACGGCGGCGGGGTGAATTCCATCTTGGCGGACATTGTCGGACCTGGCTAAATTTAACAGATTAAGATCTTAACGCAGAGGCGCAAGGTAATGTTGAATGCTTAATGTTGAATTTTGAATTAAATGCGGGCCCCTATTCAAAATTTAAAATTCAACATTCAAAATTATATCTTCACAGTCGGTTGTTTTCGATCAGGTCCTGGATGGCTGCCACGTACTGGCGCTCGGGATCGGGCTCGATCTGGAGGATTTGCTCGGTCAGTTGCGACCAGTGTTCCTCGTTGCGCCCGGCCAGTTCTTCGAGCCGGGCACGATGGCCGCTCTCCTGCCAGTGGCGGTAGGCATCCATCAGCGACGGCGACAGGTGCTTGCGCATGTGGGTCAGGTTGCCGAAATAAAAATGCAGGGAGGGTTCGTTCCCGTTTTCCAGCAGCGCGGGCAGGGTGGTGATGGCGTCGGCCAGATGATCGCGTACCGCGCGCAGCATCAGCTCGGCTTTGGTGTAGGGCAGGGTGATCAGCAACTCTTCCCATTTTTGGCCGAGGCGTTCACCGGCGCGGATCTCGCCGATTTCATGCAGCAGGATGGTTTCCAGCTCGTTATCGGTCATCGCCTCCAGCGCCTGGTCCACATCGCCTTTGAAATCGTAATAGCCCAGCGCCTTGCCCATGGCGTTGTCGGGCTGGTTCCAGTTCCAGCTCTCGAGCTTTTCCCAGAGCATGCGTTTGAGCGATTCGCGACGGATGTAGATATTGTTGCCCTGGGCCATGGCGGGCGGGGAGGTCAGATCCCGGGCCAGCTCCTTGTCGGCGACATACAGGCTATAACCGTTGTATTGATCGTAGCGCTCGAGGCGGGCGAGGAAAAAATGGGGTTTGTTGTTGATCCCCAGGCCGCCGCTGTAGACCAGATCGTCGTCGCGCAGGGCTGCGTTGATGGCGCCGGAGTCAAACGGATCGTATTCATGCTCGCCGATGCGCATGGGGGCAAACTCCTCGCTCTCCAGGCTCTCCCAGAGCGCCTCGCGCTCGCGCAGCCAGCGCCCGACCTGGCGATTGTCCAGTGACGCCGAGAAGCCTTCTCCGGCCTCCCAGCGGAAGAATTCGCGCATTTTCATGAGATAGATACAGAGGGTATAGTCACCGGCATGGCTGGCATCGGCGATATGGCAATTGCGCTGTACAGTCTCTTGCAGATTTTCCATCTTCGACCCCATCGGTTTCATTATTCCTCGACGCCCAAACCGGAGTATAATCTTGTTTTTCCGGCAAGTAACTTAGTAAAATACTCTGGATTACAGGTTAGCATGTTGAGCTTTCAGGTTCTACCCCTTGAAATTCAATGTGTTATATATGACTTTTAAAGTTTTTTCGCTCCCCTGTCCGGGCGCGGAACCCGGTGCACAGAGCGCACCCTGATAATTTGTATGTGAGGTTCAAATGGTACGTTTAAAGACCCGCTGGCATAACAAGGAGGTCAGCCACAGTTTCGATCAGATCGCCGGCGCACTGGCCTATAACCTCTGGAAAATCGCCATGAACGGCGTCCTGAACCTGGAGAAGGCCGATTTCGAGACCAACAGTCTCAAGCACCGGATGGAGATCATCGCCGAATACCTCGCATTCAGCGTTCATCTGGCGGATCGCATGACCTACGAGCAGTTCGACGAGAACGAGCGCCAGGCCTTCATGACCGAGCTGGTGAGCAAGTGTGCCAAGCACTACGAAGACAACATGCGCGACGTGATGGGCGGCGGCGACTACCGTGCGGCATTCATCGACCTGGTGAATCATCGCATGGCCGAATACGCCGAATGTGACTACTCCGCCGAGAACGGTCCCAGCTTCGGCATGAAGCGGATCTTCGGGGAGTTCGTCAAGGCGCTGCTCAACGACCGGGACAAGGAGTGGATCGGCCAGCAGATCATCGACGCCGAGGCGCCCGAGATCGTCAAACAGCTGCGCCGTGCTATGCCGAATCTCTTTACATAGTTGAGTTCTTAGTGCTGAGTGCTGAGTGCTGAGTTAGCCGGGATTTCGCCATTCGAAATTCATAATTCAACATTCAAAATCAGGGTCTTTTCGTCTCTGCGGTGAAAGATTTCAGACATAAAAAAAGCGGGCCGTAGCCCGCTTTTTGTTCAACTTGCCGTTGGTCCGTGGGTTATTTCTTCCACTTGGCGAAGTTGTCGGTGTTCTTGGCCTTGCCGTCTTCGTAGCCGGCACTGTAGGCCTCGGTGACACGCTGCTCTTCCCGTCCGGGATTGTTCAGGAAGCCACCTTGCCAACCCTGGATGTATTCCGGATCAACACCTTCTTTTTCCATCTTGGTCACAGCGTCGTAGTAGTCTTGGTTCATTGAGCGTCTCCTCTATATTCAGCAGATTATCGCAGTACGTTGGTATCAGTAGGTTCCGGCCCGCGGCGTTTCAACCGTCGGAGCCGGACCGAAATTCAGTCAGTGGCATTTCTGTCGCCGTATTGCGCCAACCCGCCGGGTTGCGCAGAATGGCCGCGAAATATACCAGACTCTGGCGCGTAAATCCTGTTTTTCCAGCGCCCCCCGCCCGGGTCAGTTGTCACCTGACGGACGCCACTGTGAGGGTAGTGTACAAAAACCCTGATTTATCACGTATATCCCGATAGAGGGAGATGGCCACTTTCACAAGGGAATAATAACCGAGTGCGTGACTAGGTTAAGTGAATCAGGATATACTAGCGTCCTGTCACACGTCTAATGACGCCTTGCCCAAAGGGAGCTACCGAGCCGCGCCATTGCCTGCGCGCTGCGCCTTGCAGTGGCGCGGCTCGGTGGCTCTGAAGACGCCATTAGACGTGTGACAGGACACATGCATTAAAGCGACAAACCCGCAGCGGGAGCCCAATATTATGTCTGAACATACCAGCACCGAAGAAGTGGAATTTTCCAGCGCCATGTCCGCCTTCGAGGCCAAGCACTTTTCGCGCGCCATGCCGATGTTGATGCCGTTCGCCGAAAAGGGCGAGCCGGAAGCCCAGCACCGGGTGGCGATCATGTACCAGAACGGCCTGGGCGTGGTGCGCAGCGACGAACAGGCGCTCAAATGGATGCGCGCCGCCGCCGAACAGGGCCACGCCCTGGCCCAGCACGGCATGGGGTTCATGTATCTGGAAGGCGAGTGCGTCGACAAGGATGAAGCCCAGGCGGTGGAGTGGTTCCGCAAGGCCGCCGACCAGGGCCTGGCCGGCTCCATGACCACCCTGGCGCTGATGTACGAAGAGGGCAAGGGCGTCCCGCAGGACGCCGAAGAAGCCCAGAAATGGTACGCCAAGGCGGGCTTTTGATAGAGCGGTGGAAGTAACGCGGAGGTCGCGGAGACGCGGAGACGCGGAGACGCAAAGAGTTTTGTGGATTACAAAAAACAATCATGAGTCAGTAGTTAAAGCTCATAGCCAGAGCGTTTTGAACTGAGCAAGTTCAAAGTTTGAGAATTAATAATCGTTTTACTCTGCGACTCTGCGTCTCCGCGACCTCCGCGTTATTTATAGTTAATTTGAAAAGTGGAAGTTTAGTTTATGCGTCCAGCACATTTGATGACGGTTCTCGACAAGGAATTTCTCAGTGCCCGGGAGGGGCAGCACACGCCGGTGATGATCTGGGGCCCGCCCGGGGTGGGCAAGTCGCAGATCATCGGCCAGATCGCCGAGCGGCATCAGGTGCCGTTGATCGACATTCGTCTGTCGCAGATGGAACCCAGCGATCTGCGCGGGATTCCGTTTCGCAACGGCGAGACGGTGGAGTGGGCGGTGCCGGCGATTTTGCCGGATGCCGAACGCCATGGTCCCCAGGGCATTCTGTTCCTGGATGAAATCACCTCGGCCACGCCGAGTGTTTCGGCGGCGGCCTATCAGTTGATTCTCGATCGGCGTCTGGGCGAGTACGAGATACCCGACGGCTGGGCCATTTTCGCCGCCGGCAACCGCCAGGGTGATCGCGGGGTGACCTATACCATGCCGGCGCCGCTGGCCAACCGCTTCTCGCACTTCGAGTTCGAGGTTAACCTGGACGACTGGGTGGCCTGGGCCTATCAACACGGCGTCGACGATCGCATTATCGCCTTCGTGCGCTTTCGCCCCGAGCTGCTGTTCGAATTCGATCCGGCGCACAACCCCATGGCGTTTCCGTCGCCGCGTTCCTGGGAGTTTGCCAGCCGCGCCCTGCACAAGTTTGAACATCAGAACGATGTGCGCCTGGGTACCCTGCAGGCGTGTGTCGGACCGGCCGCCGGGATCGAGCTGAACGCCTTTATCAATAATCTGGATCAGCTGCCGGATATCGACGCCATCGTACGCGGTGAGCCGGTGTCGGCGCCCAAGGAGATCGATCTGCAATACGCCGTGGCGGCGTCGCTGGTCGGGCGTGCCATCAAGGCCCGCGACAGCGAGGAGTCCATGGAGGTGCACGGCAACATCATCGAGTATGCCAACGCCTTCCCGCAAAAGGAGATGGGGGTGATGCTGGTCTCCGATATGCACCGGGCCATCGGCCAGGATATTTTCAACGTGCCGCAGTTTACCAAATGGTCGAATGCCGTGGCTGACGTCATGCTCTACAACTGAACCGGGACGGGTTGTCGAAGGTTATGAGCGAGCAGGATCTGGAAACCAAGCTGGCCGCCGCGCGCACCAAACTGATCATCGACAAACCGTTTCTGGGGGCGCTGGTATTGCGCCTGCCGATGGTCAAGGGTGACCCGGGCTGGTGCAAGACCACCGCCACCGACGCGCGCAAGTTCTATTACAACGCCGAGTACATTAACGATCTGAGTCTGGCCCAGACCCAGTTTGTGCTCGCCCATGAAGCCCTGCACTGTGCCCTGTCCCATTTCGCGCGTCGCCAGCACCGGGTGCGCCATCGCTGGGATCTGGCCTGCGATTTCGCGATCAATCCGCTATTGATGAAAGACGGCCTGACGCCGCCACCCAACGCCCTCTACCAGCCCATGTTCGACGGCATGACCGCCGAAGAGATCTACCCCATGCTGGACGACTTCGAGAACGAGACACCGCAGGACCAGCATGTCTACGACGAATCGGACTCGGACGGGGAGAATCCGCAGGGCGACATGGAACCGCCCACGGAAACCCCGTCGTCCCCGCAGGACCAGCCGAGCGAGCAGGGCGGCGATAAGGACGACCAGGAACCCGATTCACAGCCCAACGAGGGCCAGGGCGGCAACAGTGACGCGGATGACGATAGCGACAGCGAATCCGACGGCAACGGTACGAGCCCGCAGCTCGACGAGGACGAGATCAAGGGCGGGGGTTCGAGCCCGGAGCCGGATGAATCCGACTCCCCCGAGGGCGCGCCCCAGCCGGTGCCGTTGTCACACAGTGAGAAAGAAGCGCTCAATGTCCAGTGGAAACAGCGCCTGGCCGGCGCGGCCCAGTCGGCCATGCAGGCCGGCAAACTGGGCGAGGATATGGCCCGGCTGGTGGACTTTCTGCTGCAGCCGGAGCTGCCCTGGCGGGCGCTGCTGGCCCGCTATATGAGCTCGGTGGCGCGTGACGACTACAGCTATACCCGGCCCAATCCCCGGCGCGGCGATCCCGCTGTTTATCCGAGCCTGCGCAGTCAGCAGGTGGATATTGTGGTGGCCGTGGACACCAGCGGCTCCATCTCCGATGCCGAGATCCAGGAATTCATCTCGGAAATTGATGCCATCAAGGGCCAGATGCGCGCCCGCATTACGCTGGTGGCTTGTGACTCCGAGCTGGCCGGCGAGGGGCCCTGGGTCTATGAGCCGTGGGATGAATTCACCAAACCGGTGTCGATCACCGGCGGGGGCGGCACCTCGTTCATACCGGTGTTCGAGTGGGCCCAGCGTCAGGATCGCTATCCGGAGCTGTTGATCTATTTTACCGATGCCCGGGGCGCGTTTCCCAAATACGAACCGGACTTCCCGGTCATCTGGCTGGTCAAGGGCAAGGCACCGGTGCCCTGGGGCCAGCGTATTCAGCTGAACTGATCCACACCGAGTTGGTACAATAGACCTATGGAACTCTCCAACGAAGACGCGCTGCGCCTGAATGTCTTGCTCAACCAGGATCTGCAGGCGATCCGGATCGATGAGTCAAAAATGATCGTCTACGGCCTGTCCGACAAGGGCGAGGCGACGGTCTCACTCAATCCCAACTGCCGGGACGAGCAATACCTCAAGCAGGTCAAGGAGCTCATCTCCACCCAGGTGCTGGGCTCGCCGGGCGGTTACCCGGTGTTCCTGCGCCGCTGGACCCGCATGGGCCAGACCAAAGACAAAAGTCTGGACAAGCTGCTGCAACTGGGCGAGTCCGAGGCGGTGGTGGCCGTGGTCCACGCCGAGGGGCTGACCGACGATCTGGCGCGGCGCGCCTGGTGGGCCATGCCCTGTTCGGAGAACGCTCGCTGCATGCTGCGCCGCGAGACGGTGGTGCAGGGCGAGATGGGGCCGGTGCTGGCCGAGTTTCTGCTCGAATTTCTGCCCTTCGAGGAAGAGCCCCGCGATATCGTCGAGTCGGTGCGTCTGGTGTTGCAGCCGGGACTGATTGACGAGGCGACCAAACAGGATCTGTGGGCCAAGGGACAGCGCAAGAACGCCTATCTGGTCGGCTTTCTCAAGACGCTGCCGGATGCGCTGCCCGAGCCGGCGACGCCCCATCCTGAATTCGAGACGCTGCAACCGGCGCTCGATGCCCTGATCGAGCAGGGTAACCCGGCGGCGCGGCAACTGCGGCGCACACTGGATACGCCCGGACAGGCCTTTCTCAAGACCGCCAGCCAGGTGATGAAAAAGCCAGCCAACCAGGATGTGGTGGTGGCCCTGCTCGAGGCGATGGAAGAGTACTTTGCCCCGTTGCATCCGGGCTGCGAACCGTGCCGCGAGGTCGACACGCTTCTGGAGACGGCCCGGCGCTGTTGCGAGGAACCGCAACAACTGCCGGCACCGGCCCGCGAGGTGATCGAGCAGGTCCCCGAAAGCCGGGAGCTGGCCGAGTCGGCCCTGGTGCTGGCGCAAATGGGGGTGCCGGTGGTGAATCCCATTTTTGCCGCCACCGACTCGGTCGGTTCGGTCATGCGGCGCAAGATTGAGCCGGTCAGCATCCCGTTTTTTGAACACGCCGGTCGACTGTTGGGCGAGTCCTGATCCGATGGGACTGAAGTTCTCTCGCGTCGCACTGTCGCTGGTCGTCAAGGTGCCTCTGGAGGTCCTGGAACAGCACATGGTCGCCAATCCGGCGGTGGTCGGCGAAGAGCTGGCGCGCGAGGTGGCACGCTATGCCCAGCAGCATGATCTGGGCTATTACCCGGCGCTGGATTATTTTCTCGAACACGGTGGCGTGGAGCCGGATCTGCTCAATGCGGTGGAGAGTATGACCTGGCTGGTCACCGGCCTGGTGCGTGAAGAGATCAAGACTCGTCTGCGACCGGTGTTTTCCAATCTCCGCTTTGAGTCCATTCAGGCACTGGCCTACACCATGCCTACCGTGCGCCCCGGCCAGAACAATGCCCTGCTGCGTCTGGGCGAGCATTTCACCCCGGATCAGGTCAAGCTGACCCTGATCGCCACCTCGATCCGCCATCGGGATACCCCCGAAACCGCCATCAAGATGGCCGAGCGCATGACCTGGCGCTGGCTGCATGAGCACTTCGAGGCGATCGATATCACCAACATCCGCTATCTGCCGCCGGACGGGGATGAGACACAGGCATGATCCGGGTTCAAATGTACTGCACCAAAGCCTGTCCCTATTGTCAGCGCGCCGAGCAACTGTTGCGCAAACGCAAGATTCGTTTTGAGAAGATCCGGGTGGATCTGGCCAAAGGCAGGTTGCGCGAGATGCTCAAACGCAGCAAACGGGAAACGGTACCGCAGATATTCATCGGCGATCGCCATATCGGCGGGTATGACGAACTGCGCAAGCTGGATAAAAACGGCAAATTGTTAAAGTTGTTACAATCCGATCCCCGTACTGGAACCTGAGCTGTCGTTTGGCATGATTCGATGGTAATGTTCATCCGGAATAGCTTTCGATAAACAGATAACGACAGCAGGGGATTTATATGGTCGCCTCGATGGAACCCATCGCGCCGCAAACAGACAGCCAGGAATTGCGCTCGGCCTATCAACGGGTGCGCAAGACCAGCGAGCTGATTTGTGAGCCGCTGTTTATCGAGGATTACGGCGTACAGACCATGCCTGACGTCAGCCCGCCCAAATGGCATCTGGCGCACGTCAGCTGGTTTTTTGAAACCTTTTTGCTCAAACCGTATGGCGAGGATTACCGGGAATTTCATCCCGAGTATGTGCGGCTGTTCAACTCCTATTACGAACAGGTCGGGGTCTATCATCCCCGTTCGCAGCGCGGGCTGTTATCGCGTCCCACCGTCGAGGAGATCGATGCCTATCGTGCACATGTCGACGCGGCGATGTTGCAGCTGATCGACTCGGGCCGTGCCGAAGCCGACACCCGAATCCGCGAACGTCTTCTCACCGGGCTGCATCACGAACAGCAACACCAGGAGCTGTTGCTCACCGATATCAAACATATCCTTGGTATGAACCCCCTGCGTCCCGCCTACCGCGAATGTGATCTGCCAGAAGGGATGGCGCAACCGCTCACGTTCATCCGCGTTACCGGCGGGTTGAAAAAACTCGGCGCCGAAGAGCATGGCTTTGCCTTTGATAACGAGCGTCCCCGGCACGATATCTGGCAATCGCCGTTTCGAATCGCCGCGCGCCCGATCAGCAACGGCGAATACATCGACTTCATTGAAGACGGCGGTTATCAACGCCCGGAGTTATGGCTGGCCGACGGCTGGGCCGCGATCAAAGCCGGCCAATTCCACGGCCCGCTGTACTGGGAGAACCGCGACGGTCAGTGGTGGCACTATACCCTGGGCGGCATGCAGCCGGTCGATCCCCATGCGCCGGTGGCACATGTCAATTATTTCGAAGCCGACGCCTATGCCAGCTGGGCCGGCAAGCGTCTGCCGACCGAGGCGGAGTGGGAGACCGCGGCGGAGAATCTGCCCGTCGAGGGCAATCTGCGCAGCAGCGGTTATCTGCAACCGCTCGCGCCGGATACGATCGCAACCGGCCTGAGCAAGATGTACGGCGACGTCTGGGAATGGACCCAGAGCGCCTACGGGCCTTATCCCGGCTACCGGCAGGCCGGGGGCGCGCTGGGCGAATACAACGGCAAATTCATGTGCGGCCAGTATGTGCTCAAAGGCGGCTCCTGCGTCACCCCGGCCGATCATATTCGCCGCACCTATCGCAACTTTTTATACCCCGCCGATCAATGGCAGTTCAGCGGGTTTCGCCTCGCGGAGGATCTCTGATGTCGGGCATACCGCAAACGCGGATTCGTTTTTATGATGAACATCCGCTTATGGCCGATTTTTTCGGCGAAGTACTCAGCGGACTGCAACAGCGGCCCCGGTGCATCTCGCCCAAGTTTTTTTATGACGAGCGGGGCTCGGAACTGTTCGACGCCATTTGCCGTACCGAGGAGTATTATCCGACCCGCACCGAACAACAGTTGCTGCAAACCCACGCGGCGGAGATTGCCGAGCTGATCGGCGAGCAGTGTCTGTTGATCGAGCCGGGCAGCGGTAACAGCGACAAGGTCAGGCTACTGCTGGATCAACTGCAGCCCGCCGCGTATTTACCAATGGATATCTCCCGAGACTTTCTTTTTCAGGCCGCCGAACAGGTGGCGAATGATTACCCCTGGCTGGATGTGTATGCCGCCTGTGTGGACTTCACCGCGCCATTGAATTTGCCCTGGTGTCCGGACGACGGCCGACGACTGATTTTCTTTCCGGGTTCCAGTATCGGTAACTTCGATCCCGGGCAGGCAGAAGTGTTCCTGCGTAACCTGCATAATGTGGCCGGTGATCAGGGGAGCCTGTTAATTGGCGTGGATATGAAAAAAGATCCGGCGATTCTCAATGCCGCCTATAACGACAGTGAGGGTGTGACCGCGGCGTTTAATCTGAATTTATTGCACCGCATACAGCGGGAACTCAACGCTGAACTCGATCCGGCTTTATTCAGGCATCATGCTTTTTACAATGAAGATCAGGGCAGGGTAGAGATGCATCTGATTAGCCAGCGGGCGCAGACGCTGAAAATCGGCGATCAGCAATTCCATTTCGACAAGGACGAGTCGATCCACACCGAAAGCTCCTACAAATATACCGTCGAGGAATTCACCGACCTGGCCGGGCGCGCCGGCTTCACCAGCCGCCAGGTCTGGACCGATCCCGATCAGCTCTTCAGCCTGCACTATTTTGATGTCAGAGACTAAAAGATCTCAACGCAGAGGCGCAAAGGCGCAGAGATACGCAGAGGAATAAATAATTAATCTATCTAAACAGGATCCGGCAACTCATCCATGACATCCTGTCGGTTTATAGAGTAAGTATTAATACTCTGATACGACAGTTCTGCTTCCTGACGGATTGCTAATTCTGCAGAATTTAAGAAAATGGAATAAATCATGATTTGATTTATAAATCATTTTCTTTGCGTTCCTCTGCGCCTTTGCGCCTCTGCGTTAATCTCTTTTGCTTTCAGCTTCCGGCGGTTCGGCAAGGGAGCGCAGTTGCAGGTGCAGGGCGGCTTTGGCGAGCAGGTGGGCGCTGACCGGGGCGGTGATGAACAGGAACAGGGTGACCAGGATCTCGTGCATGCTCAGTTCACCGCCGCGGCTGAAATAGAGCGCCGAGGCGAACAGCAGGCTGCCGACGCCGAGGGTGGTGGCCTTGGTGGGGCCGTGCAGGCGGGTATAGAAGTCTTTCAGACGCACCAGGCCCAGCGAGCCGATGAAGGTGAACAGCGCGCCAATCAGTATCAATGCTGAGATGATGTATTCAATCATACGGTTACTCGATGATGTCGCCGCGTAACAGGTATTTGCTCAGTGCCACCGTGCCGACAAAGCCCATCAGGGCGATCAGCAGGGCCGCTTCGAAATAGATGTTGCTGGCGGAGTAAATACCGAACAGCACCAGCAGGGCGATGGTGTTCACATACAGGGTGTCCAGCGCCAGAATCCGATCCGGGGCATCCGGCCCGAACAGTAGCCGCCAGAAGTTGAGCACCACGGCCAGTGCCACCAGGGTAAAGGCGATGGGAATGACGGTTTCGATCATGGTTCGAACACCTCCTTTAACGGCGCTTCATAACGCTGTTTGATCTTTTTCACCAGCGCCTCGCTGTCGGTTTCATGCAGGGCGTGGACCAGCAGATGGCTGTGATCTTCGGCCAGTTGTACCGACACGGTGCCCGGGGTCAGGGTGATGGTGTTGGCCAGCATGCTGATGGCCAGTTCGTTGCGCAGATCCAGCGGCAGCTCGACAAAGACGGGGCGCAGTTTCTTCGGCCGGCCGAGAATCAGCGCCGCCACGATCAGGTTGGCCACGATGATATCGAACAGCACGATGACAATGAATTTGAACAGCACCAGGGGCCGGGCGATGCGCACCTTCTCCGGCCAGAAGTGACGGGTAAACAGCGGGATCGCCCAGCCCAGCAGCAACCCCAGCAGCAGATGGCCGGGGGCAAAGCTGTTGACCAGCAGCAGCCAGATCAGCGCCAGCACCAGGGTCAGTACGGGATGGGGTAACAGACGTTGTCTCATGTGCCGCTTCCTCCCAGGACCGCGCGAATATAGATCTCCGGCTGCAGCAGTTGTTCGGCAATAGTGCGGGTCACGGCGTCCACCGGCCCGGCGCCGATCACCAGGACGAGACACAACAGCACCAGGCCGCCGACCGGGAGCAGTTCCGTGCTCAAACGCCGCGCGGCTTGAGACCGCTTCTCAGCGGGGTTGTCACCGGGCACCGAACGATAGAAGAGCACGCTGCCCGAGCGCGCCAGGGCAATGATGGTCAACAGGCCGCCACCGAGCACGATCGCCAGTACCCAGGCGATGGCCGGGCTGTCCAGCGCCGCGCGCAGGATCAGGAACTTGCCCACAAAGCCTGACAGCGGCGGCAGCCCGGCCACCAGCAGGGCGAGAATGAAAAAGAGCCCGCCGAGCAGCCGGCGATCCACCAGGACCCCATTGGGGGCAAACCGATCCCCGGCGTCCACGCGGCGCCGGGCAATGCTGTCGGCCAGCAGGAAGAAGGCGCCGCCGGCAAAGCAGGTATGCGGCAGATAATAGAGGCCGGCGGCAATCCCGTTGACGCCGCCCAGGGCAAAGGCGGTGAGCAGGCTGCCGACCGAGAGGACCACCAGCCAGGCGATCTGCCGGCGCAGGGCGGTGCTGGCCATTACACCCAGGGTCCCCAGTACCAGGGTGGTCAGGGCCAGCGGCAACAGCCAGGCATCGAGCAGGTCCGCGGCGGCTCCCTGACCATAGAGCAGGGTGTCCAGGCGCAAGATGCCGTAGGCGCCGACCTTGGTCATGATCACGAACAGCGCCGCCACCGGGGCGGTGGCGGCCGAGTAGGCCGCCGGCAACCAGAGGTGAAGCGGCACCAGCGCTGCCTTGAGCGCGAACACCCCGAACAGCAGCAGCCCGGCCAGGCGCACCAGCCCGATCTGCTCCGGGGTGACCTGACGGATCTGCACAGCCAGATCGGCCATGTTGAGCGTACCGAAGACGCCGTACAGGGTGCCGACGGCAAACAGAAACAGCGTGGAGCCGGCCAGGTTGATGACCACAAAGTGAAGGCCGGCGCGGGTTCGTTGCGGGCCGCTGCCATGCAGCAAGAGCCCGTAGGAGGCGAGCAGCAGGATCTCGAAAAAGACGAACAGGTTGAACAGATCCCCGGTCAGAAACGCCCCCTGCAGACCGAACAGTTGCAGCTGAAACAGCACATGAAAATGGCGTCCGGCCCGATCCGCCCCCTGGCAGGCATAGAGCAGGGCGAACAGGCCCAGCAGGGCGGTGATGAGCACCATCCAGGCGGCGAGCGGATCGGCGACCAGGACGATACCGAAGGGGGCCTGCCAGTTGCCCAGTGCATAGACCTGCAGCGGTCCGTCGAGCACGTGCTGTAACAGGATCACGGCCACGCTCACCTGGGCCAGCAGGGCCAGCAGACCGAGGCCCCGTTGCCAGCGGACTGTGATCCGGCGCAGCAGGAGCAACAGGATGCCGCTTAACAGCGGCAGAAGGATGGGTGCGATAACCAGATGGGTCGTCATGACTCGCGCCCGTCCACGTGATCATTGCCCAGTTCCGCGCGCGCTTTGAGGGCCAGCACGATGGCAAAGGCGGTCATACCGAAACTGATGACAATGGCGGTGAGCACCAGGGCCTGGGGCAGGGGATCGGTATACTGGCTGATACCCTCGCGAATGATCGGCGGTTGCCCGATGGTCAGCCGGCCCATGGCGAACAGAAAGACGTTGACCGCATAGGAGAGCAGGGTCAGTCCCAGTACCACCGGAAAGCTGCGTCCGCGCAGCATCAGATAGACGCCGCAGGCGGTCAGCACACCGATGATCAGCGATAACAGTGCTTCCATCAGGCTGACTCTCCGGCGGGTTTGTGTTCCGTATCATCGCCGCTGTGCAACATGCCGATAAAGATCAGAATCAGCAAGGTGGCGCCGACCACGGTCAGATAAACGCCCAGATCGAACAGCATGGCCGAGGCCAGTTCAAACTCGCCGACGATCGGCCAGTGCATATGACTGAAGGTGGAAGTCAAAAACGGATAGCCGAACCACCAGCTGCCCAGCCCGGTGAGGGTGGCCAGCAACAGCCCGACGCCGATCACCGGGTGCATGTTGGCGGGCAGGCGCGCCTGGGTCCAGCGAACGCCGTTGGCCAGATACTGGGTGATCAGCGCCACGGCGGTCACCAGCCCGGCGATGAAACCGCCACCGGGCAGATTGTGCCCGCGCAGCAGAATAAACAGTGAGACCAGCAGGGCCATGGGCAGCAATATCCGGGTCAGGGAGCCCATGATGGCGGGGTGGACGTCCCGATCCCACGGCCGGCCGCGGCGATCGACCGTGGGCCCGCTCAGGCTCAGATGCTCCAGCATGGCGTAGATCCCCAGTGCCGCCAGCGCCAGGACCGTGATCTCGCCGAGGGTATCAAAGCCACGGAAGTCGACCAGGATCACGTTGACCACATTGGTGCCACCGCCCCCGCTGACGCTGTTGTCGAGAAAGTAGTCGGAGATGCTGGTAAAGGGCCGGGTCAACACCGCCCAGCTCAACAGGGCGGCGCCGCCGCCGGCGGCCAGCGCCAGCAGCCCATCGCGAGCGCGGCGCCACAGCCCGGATTCCGGGAGTTGCCGCTGGGGCAGGTAGTAGAGGGCCAGCAGCAGCAGGACGATGGTGACCACCTCCACCGAGAGCTGGGTCAGGGCCAGATCCGGGGCAGAGAATTTGACGAAAATCAGCGCCACGATCAGCCCCACCGCGCCCATCACGATCAGACTCAACAGCCGTCGACGATGCAGCAGCACGGTTGCCAGCGCGGCGGCAATGACGCCCGCCGCGGCGACCAGACTGACGCCATCGAGCGGCAGCGTAGTGCGCGGGCCGCGCAGGATACCGTCACCGGCCGCAAAGCCGCTGATCCCCAGCACCAGCGCGCTGAATACAAACCAGGCCAGCATGCGTTGCAGGGAGCCGATATCGGTGTGCCGGGTAATCGCGGCTGCCAGGGCGTGGAGCGCGCGCAGCAGGGCGTCGAATACCTTGCTGGCCTGAACATAGGGCTCGAAACGATCATGCAAGCGAAACAGCGGGTAACGCAGGCTGTATACCAGCAAGCCGCCGATCAGGGCGATGAGGCTCATCAACAGTGCCGGGCTGAGACCGTGCCAGATGGCCAGATCAAAATACGGCAGCGGTGCCTGCAGCACCCCGCCGGCGGCAATGCGCAACAGCGGTTCGACGGTCAGGGTCGGCAGGATCCCCACCAGCAAGCACAACGCCACCAGCATCTCCACGGGCACTTTCATCCAGCGCGGGGGTTCGTGAGGCGTTTTGGGCAGCCCGATCGGCTCGCCGTTGAAAAACACATCGTGAATAAAGCGAATGGAATAGGCGAAGGCGAAAATCCCCGACAGCGTCACCAGCGCGGGCAGTATCCAGCCCAGTTGCAGATAGGTGGCGGCGCTGACCGCCTCGGCAAAGAACATCTCCTTGGAGAGGAACCCGTTGAGCAGGGGCACCCCGGCCATGGCCCCGGCCGCCACCATCGCCAGCAGGGCGGTATGCGGCATGTACTTCCACAGGCCGTTGAGCTGGCGCATGTCGCGCGAGCCGGCTTCGTGATCGATGATCCCGGCGGCCATGAACAGCGACGCCTTGAAGATGGCGTGATTGATGATATGGAACACCCCGGCCACCGCCGCCAGCGGGGTACCGATGCCGAACAGCAAGGTGATCAGGCCCAGATGGCTGATGGTGGAGTAGGCCAGCAGTCCCTTGAGATCGTGTTTGAACAGCGCGACGATGGCGCCGACCAGCAGGGTAATCAGCCCGGCGCCGCCCACCAGCCAGGACCACTCCGGGGTGTTCGACAGGGCCGGAAAAAACCGCGCCAGCAAAAAGACCCCGGCCTTGACCATGGTGGCCGAGTGCAGATAGGCGGAGACCGGGGTGGGGGCCGCCATTGCATTGGGCAACCAGAAGTGAAACGGGAACTGGGCGGACTTGGTAAAGGCGCCGAGCAGAATCAGGATCAACACCGTCAGGTATTGCGGGTGATTGCGAATCAGTTCACCGGAATCCAGGATGACGGACAGTTCATAACTGCCGACCATCTCGCCCAGCAGTACAAAGCCCCCGAACATCGCCAGGCCGCCGGCGCCGGTGATAGCCAGCGCCATGCGCGCGCCGTTGCGGGCGTCGCTGCGCTCCTGCCAGTAACTGATCAACAAAAATGACGACAGACTGGTCATTTCCCAGAAGATCAAAAGCTGGATGATGTTTTCCGACAGGACGATGCCCAGCATGGCGCCCATGAACAGCATCAAATAGGCGTAAAACCGTCCCATGCAGTCCCGCTCGGAGAGATAGTAGCGGGCATAGATGACGATCAGCAGGCCGATCCCCAGAATCAGCAGGGCAAACAGCATTCCCAGACCGTCGAGGCGAAAGACCAGATCCAGCCCCACCGTCGGTATCCAGCTCCAGCGTTCGATGGTGGTTTCGCCGTCAATGACCGGTGTCATCAAAAACAGCAACTGGATCAACGCCACCACCACCACCACGCCGGAGAGCCACGCGGCGTGCAGTCGCCCGAAGCGGGAGACCAGTGCAGCCAGCATGCTGCCGACAAAGATTGTGAGTACCAGTCCCAGCAGACTCATGGGTCGCGTTTTATCCTTCTACAGACAACGGGTTTTTATGCCGTGAACATAACTGTCAGGTTTGCTGTGGCGCAACGCAACGCACAATACCACAAGCGACTCTCAGGTGCTTGCCTGGGGCGGTATTGTCGGCGGGGTCATTGGTCGTTTTTCATACAGGTACAACCAGCCCTTGACAATGCGGTACACCACCCAGAAAAAAGTCGCGAGCAGGATCAGCCAGCCGATCACAATGAAGTAAGTGATGGCACCGACGATCAAGCCGAGCAGACCGTACCAGAAAGTGCGGATTTGCCAGCGAAAATGGGATTCGAGCCAGGTGCCGCGCACGTCATCCAGTTTGACATAATTGACAATTACCGCGATGACATAGGTGATTGCCGTGACATACGCCAATGCCTGCAACAGATAGACAATGTGGGTCAGCTTGACCAGATTGTCGAGGGGGTCCTGATAGGGGTCGTAGGTCGGTTCCATGTGTTGTTTTGTGCCAGGTTGTTGTTATGCCGGTTATCAAAATAAGGGCGTACAGGCGATTCAATGCCCGGGGCTTTATTGATTGACAGCCTGTTTTGTCGAAGCCGCTTCATCCGCAAGTTGCAGCCAGTTTGCACGGGCCGACGATTGTGTCGCGCTGGCATCCGCCTGCCAGGTTAAATAGACCGTATCGGCCGGCGCCGGTTCCAGACGGAGTCGGGTTTCAAACAGTTCATCCCGCCGAAAGGCGTGTATTGTGACGGGTGTATCAAGCGGGTAATTCTCCAGCCGGGGCTCCAGGCTGGTTTTGCCGACCTTGATGCCGTCCCAGGCAATGATCACATCCCCGGCGGAGAGGCCCGCTTTTTGCGCCGGGCCGTTGTCGAACACATGGCTGAGCCGGGCACCGGTATTGTCGTCGACGATCCGTGCGCCAAGCCAGGGTTGGGGCCGGTTGCTGATCTCTTCCGCGGCCGGCTCACCACCCCTGTCATCGGCATTGCGTGCGGGGCGCAGTTGAAAATCGATCTCCAGATCGGCGAACAGCTCCTGTAATGGCGGATCCTCGGTGCCGTAGACATAACGGCTGAAAAACTCGCTCAGATCCCGCCCGGCGATATCCGCCGCCAGTTGTTCGATCCCGCCTTCGGGCACACCGATCCCCGCCTTGCCGTATTCCTGCCAGAGGCGCCGCATCAGATCGTCCAGTGAGCGCTGTTGATCCGTTACCCGGCGCAGGGTCAGATCCAGCGCCAGGGCAATCAACGCGCCTTTGCTGTAATAACTGACGATGTTATTCGGGGCGCTTTCATCCTGTTTGTAAAACTTGTTCCAGGCATCGAAGCTGCTGTCGGCGACACTCTGTTTGAAACGTCCCGCGCCGCGCCAGACGCGGGTGACGGTCTGGCCCAGCAGCTGGAGATAACTTTGCGGCTCGATCAGCGCGCTGCGCACCAGCGCCAGATCATCGTAATAGGAGGTGATGCCTTCGAAGGCCCATAACTGCCGGGTCGGGGTTTCGCGACTCAGATCGTAGGGCATGAAGACCGCTGGCTTGATGCGCTTGATATTCCACAGATGAAAATATTCATGGCTGCACAGGCCGAGAAAATTGCGATAGTTGTCGGTCATTGTTTCCTGTCCCGGCTGCGGCAGATCCTCGCGACTGCATAACAGGCTGGTGGAGCTGCGATGCTCCAGTCCACCGTAACCTTCACCGACGGCCATCACCATAAACAGGTAGCGCTCCATGGGGGGCAGCTCGCCGAACATAGCGACGTGGGTGGTGCAGATTTTTTCCAGATCCCGGCACAGGCGGGGCAGATCGGCGCGGTGTTTGCCGGTGATGACAATGTCATGCGGCGTGCCGGCGACCTCGAAGGAGGCGAGATCGAACTGGCCCATCTCCACCGGGTGATCGATCAACTCATCATAGTCACGGGCCAGATAGCTGCCGAACTGGTACAGCTCCGCATCCAGGCGCGGCAGGGTGGTGGCGAGCCGCCAGTTTTCATAGGCCGTGCCCGCCGGCGGGGCAATATCGACCCGGCAGGGTTGCTCGCTCTGGCCGTCGACGGCGATAAAGACACTGGTGCCATTGAAGTAGCCGTGGCCGGTATCCAGGTGCGCGCCGCGCACCGACAGATCCCAGGCATAGACCTCGTATTCTATATATAAGGGCCCGTCACAGGGCGCGACCTGCCAGCGTGCCTTGTCCCGCTTCTCTACCGTCACCGGGTTATGGTTACGATCAGTCGCGTTGAGCCAGACAATGTTTCGGGCAAAGTCGCGGATCATGTAACTGCCGGGAATCCAGTTCGGCATGCTCAGTCGCTGGCCGTCCGGATCCGGTTGATCGACGCGACAGCGAACTCGAAACAGATGGGCTTCGGGGGAAACCGGAAAAATGGAATAGGCTATCGAATAAGTCTGGTTCACAACAACCTCGTGAGTTACGGCTGGAGTTCGATTTTAACAAAGACGCGCTGGCGCCGTTCACTGTCACTTCGACGGGAGTAGGTGGTACCGCGCTGCCGGCTTTGCCGGCTTTCATGCGTGCCGCCCAGTTCCACCCATTCACCGAGACGGGTATTCACGGTCGTCGTCAGTCCACTGACATCAATCCGTCCGTTACGGGTGTCGTTAACGGCGGCGCGTTGCGGACGAATAAACAGCTGTACCTGTTCGCCATTGAGCCGGGGACGGATTTGAACGCCGCGGCGGACCGTGTGATAACGGGTCGTGCGAGTGACGGTGCCGTCGGGATTGGTGGTCTGTTCGCGGATCGGCCTGGCCTGACCGGTGTGGATGGTGGCCCATTGGCCCTCCTGAACCCGGATGGTCTGCGCGGACGGCGCCTTCGAGCGGGTTCGGGAGCGGGACAGGTCGACCCCGCCGCGGATGCCGTCCCCGGTTTCCCGGCCACCCTCAATGACCCCGCGTTTTTTATCCGGGTCCGGCGCCTCGGCGCGCGCTTCGACTGAACCGTTACCCAGCCGGCCCCGGGCCGTAATTGACTGCTCGGCCTCGATAGCCTGGTAATCGGTGGAGACGTACACAGTTAATTCCCGCGGCGCGGTGTCCAGCTTGTCCAGCAGCTGGCGAATCTCTTCATGATTGCGTGGTGTGGTGCGAACAATCAATTTGTAATCGGTACCGCTTACCGTACCGCCTTTGGCGACAAACGGTTTGACCATGGGGACCACTTCCTCCGCCGTGCGATGGCGCAGATCGATTACGTCCAGTTCCATCGCCGCGGCGATCAGCGGCGGGCTACAGAGTAGCCCGGCCAATAACAGCGGCATGAACAGGAAACGTTTGATCAGGAATAAAACAGGCTTCACGCTGCGTCTCTGCGGTGAAATGATGTTACAAATGGAGCCGACGCGCGTCGGTCGGCACCTGGCTGTGATCCCAGACTTCATTAAAGTGCTGCAACAGGTAGTGGGCCAGCTTGGGATCGTTGTAGTTAACAATGCCCTGGTAACGATCCGCCTGCTGGCGGTGTAGTACCGCCCGTTCATCCACGATAAAAAAGCTTTCGAGATTGTTCGCATACTCCTTGTGAATTTCCCGGATTTCCATCGAGCTGCTCAGGTGCCGGGACAGTTCGATCAGTCGATGGCCCGATTTGACCAGGGGATCGATATCCCGAATCAGAATGCGGATCCGTGACTGGGGATGACGCGTCGCCAGGCGGCGTAACGCCTCATTGAATTCCTGCTGGTCGTAGAGTTTACCGTCCAGGTACCGGCTGTAGACGGACAGGCTGCGGCGTCCCTTGTTGAGCATGTTGAGCAGGGTCTGATAATTATCCTGGCTGTCGTCGATCGTCAGCTCGCCGGTCTGCTCGCCGATCTCGGCACGGGTTAACGCCGGGGTGTCGTGAATCTGTGTCATGGTAAAATTCTAGTCGATCCGGGCCAGTTCCAGAACCATTCTTTTATGCGGGATACCGGCATCCATGAAGGTCTCCCCCTCGCTGTGGAATCCGGCTTTGGCATAAAACCCTTCAGCCCCGAGCTGGGCGTTCAAAAATACCCGGGACAGGTGCTGCTCGCGGGCCATCTCCAGCAGGCGTCGGAGCATTGCCGCGCCCACGCCCTGACCCCGCCAGGCTGGCAGCACTGCCATGCGACCGATGTGACCCTCTGGCAGGAGTCGGGCCGTGGCCACCGGGGTGCCGTCGCCGGCTGTCACCAGCAGATGTCTGGCGTGCTCATCCTGGCCGTCCCACTCGAGTTCCTCGGGTACCTGCTGTTCCTCGATAAAGACCCGCCGGCGGACGGCTTCGATGGCCGGGCGCGCCTCGGCGAAGGTCGGCTGTGCGAGATTGAACTCAGTCCGCTTCATCGATCAGGATTACCCCGAGGTTGATCAGCTGACTCAGCAGGGCGATAAACGCGGGATCGGCCCCCCAGCGAGGCACATCCGAGAGATCGTAAACCTCGTGATCACATAACCAGCGCAGCGGCTCGAACAGCTCATGCACCACGGTCAGGCTGTGGCCTGCGGCGAACAGGGTGAGCTGTTGCCCGTCATCGGTATAGAGCAGCCGGGCCCAGGGATTGCGTACCAGTACCGACTGCCGGACCAGCGCCTGCTCAACCGCCTGCTGACTCAAGGGCTTGTCCAGTGGCACAACACTATCGGCCTGTTTGGCCTCGGTTAACAAGCGACCCAGCCACTCGTCCAGTTGTGTGTCGGATAAAAACCGCAGGCGCAGGATCTCGCGCAATTCGCGCAGTGATTCGCTATCCAGGTGCGCGGGATGATCGGGCAGGGCACGGCCGGGATCGGTATAAAAGCGCGGGCTCGCCTCTTCTTCCACGTAGTCATCGGCAAAGCTGCCGATCAGCTGGGCATAGGAGGGGGCGCGAAAGCCGACGGAGAGGGTCATGCCTTCGCCTTGGGCGATACCGTGGTGGGCCACGCCGGGCGGCAGGTACAACATGTCACCGGGTTCGAGCAACCACGTCTGTTCGGGTTCGAACTGTTGCAGAATATTCAGGGCAATGCCGGGCACGAAGTTCTCCGCCGCGACGGGCCGGGTATTGACCTGCCAGCGCCGGGTCCCGCTGGCCTGCAGCAAAAAGACATCGTAATTGTCGACATGCGGCCCCACCGAGCCCTGATCGGCGGCATAACTGATCATGATGTCATCCATGCGCCAGTCGGGAACAAATCGAAACGCCTGCAGCAGTTCGGCCGCGGCGGGAATGTATTTGTCCACATCCTGCACCAGCAGGGTCCAGTGGCTTGGGGGGAGTTCGGCAAAGCGTTGCGGGGTGAACGGCCCGTTTTCCAGATGCCACGGGGCGGGGCCGTCTTTTTCCAGCACCAGACGCGATTCGATGTCGGATTCGCAGGCCAGCCCCGCCAGTTCGTCCGCATTCAGGGGCGGGACAAAATCGGGAAACGCCTGGCGAATCAGCAAGGGGCGTTGTTGCCAGTAGTCCTGTAAAAAATCGGCAGTGGAGAGTTGGCCCAGCGGAGTGCGTATGGCCATCGGGGTCAGACGCCGCTGGCCTGTTCGCTGGCGTTACCAATATAGGTCGCCGGCGTCATCTCCAGCAGCGGTTGTTTGGCATGTTCGGGAATCTCCAGACGCTGGATGAACTCACGCATCCCCTCGGGGGTGATGCGCTGGCCACGGGTCAGCTCCTTGAGCTTCTCATACGGCTTTTCTATTCCGTAACGGCGCATGACGGTCTGGATGGCCTCACCCAGCACTTCCCAGTTGTCATCCAGCACGGCCTGCAGCCGGGCTTCATGGACTTCCAGTTTGCTCAATCCCCGCAGGCTGGATTGATAGGCGATCAGCGAGTGGGCGATACCGACGCCCAGATTGCGCAGCACGGTGGAATCGGTCAGATCCCGTTGCAGTCGCGAGACCGGCAGTTTGGCGGCCAGGTGATCGAACAGGGCATTGGCAATGCCCAGATTACCCTCGGAGTTTTCAAAGTCGATGGGATTGACCTTGTGCGGCATGGTGGACGAGCCCACTTCGCCGGCCACGGTCTTTTGTTTGAAAAAGCCCAGGGAGATATAGGCCCAGATGTCGCGATCCATATCCAGCAAGACGGTATTGAAGCGCGCGATGGCATCGAAAAACTCGGCAATGTAGTCGTGCGGTTCGATCTGGATGGTGTAGGGATTCCATTCCAGTCCCAGCGAGGTGACAAACGCCTCGGCGAAGGCCGGCCAGTCGACTTCGGGATAGGCCACCTGATGGGCATTGTAGTTGCCCACCGCGCCGTTGATTTTGCCCAGCATCGGCACCGCGGCGATCTGCTGACGCTGGCGTTTGAAACGGGCGACAAAGTTGGCCAGCTCCTTGCCGACGGTGGTCGGCGAGGCGGGCTGGCCATGGGTATGCGAGAGCATCGGGATGGCCGCGAAGCGGTGTGCCAGTTCGCGACAGGTGTCGATCAGTTCATCCAGTTGCGGCAACAACACCTGATTGCGCGCCTCGCGCAGCATCAGGGCATAGGCAAGGTTATTGATATCTTCCGAGGTACAGGCAAAGTGAATGAACTCGCTGACCGCTTCCAGCTCGGCATTGCCGGCGATCTTCTCCTTGAGGAAATACTCCACCGCCTTGACGTCGTGGTTGGTGGTCTTTTCGATATTCTTGACCCGTTGCGCATCGTCCACTGCAAAGTCATCAACGATGGCATCGAGGATATTGCGGGCATGCCCGGAGAAGGGCGGGACCTCGGGGATGGCGTCGCTGGCGGCCAGTTGTTGCAGCCAGCGCACCTCGACCAGCACAC
The DNA here is from genome assembly GCF_004366735.1 of Thiohalophilus thiocyanatoxydans. Lineage (GTDB taxonomy): Bacteria > Pseudomonadota > Gammaproteobacteria > UBA6429 > Thiohalophilaceae > Thiohalophilus > Thiohalophilus thiocyanatoxydans. The sequence goes on from NZ_SOQX01000002.1 coordinate 416,907, forward strand.
GCTGACGGATCAGTCCGTACTCGCTGAAGATCGGTTGCAAGTCACGGGTTTTACTGGCATATCGGCCGTCGATCGGGGAAACGGCGGTCAGGCTGGTCAGCTCCATTCGGGTTCCTGTCGGGCTCTTGAAACAGAGCCGCTATTTTACACGATTCAGTGGGCACTGTCCGCTGTTCGTAAAATTCACCCGGAGGAGATTTATGCCCGCTGTTTGGGTATTCATGCTCGTTGTTGGGGTGCGGAAGTCCCGGAGGAAAAACTATGGCATCGCGTCAATGCACGAAAAACAGAGCCGGATTTTGTCCATCTTCAACGCCACGGTTGATGAACAGAATCGGGTAGACAGACTTTCCCGGCATCGTTATGCCCGGGGTCTGGGCACAATGAAATAATAACTCTGTGGCCTTTGCGACCGCTGGGTTGCGTTCTTTTAACCCGCCCGGCGGTAAATCAGACCCGGTTTGAACAGCACCTCGTTGGCCGCCAGCTGATCCAGGGGACAGCCTTCATCATTACACCAGGCGAGGCGATCGTATTCATAACGCTGGCCGTTGCGCTCGATGGACTGGTAGATCGGCTTGCCCAGATGACTTCCGATTTTCGGTCCGTAAGACGGTTTTTGCACGACACTGACCTCCTGATTAAGGGTTTGCGACATTCACTTGCCTTTGGCGGCAAGATGTCCTGTTGCTTTAGTCCCTACATGGTCATGAAACCGCCCGGTTTCAACCGGGCGGCTCGTGTCATCGAGCGATTAAGTGATGCCAGCTGTTTCGCGGATTCAGGCAGCGAGCTGTCGCAGTACGTACTGCAGGATGCCGCCGTTGCGGTAGTACTCGATCTCCTGCGGCGTGTCGATGCGCACCCGGGCGGTGAAAGTGATCGCCTGGCCGTCGGGGGCGATCGCGGTCACATTCACCTGTTTGGCGGTGCCGTCCTGCAGGCCGGTGATGTCGAACTGCTCCTCGCCGCTGAGGCCGAGGGAGCCGGCGCTGTCGCCGGGATTGAACTGCAGCGGCAGGATGCCCATGCCGATCAGATTGGAGCGGTGAATGCGTTCGTAACTTTCGGCGATGACCGCGCGCACGCCGAGCAGGCGCGGCCCCTTGGCCGCCCAGTCGCGGGAGGAGCCGGAGCCGTACTCCTTGCCGGCAATGACGACCAGCGGGACCTGCTCGGCGTGGTACTTCATCGCCGCAGCATAGATGCTCATGGTCTCGCCGTCGGGCAGATGGCGGGTGACGCCCCCTTCGGTGCCGGGGGCCAGCAGGTTGCGCAGGCGGATGTTGGCGAAGGTGCCGCGCATCATCACCTCGTGGTTGCCGCGCCGCGAGCCCAGCGAGTTGAAGTCTTTGGGATCCACGCCTTTGGCCTGCAGGTACTCACCGGCGGGGCTGTCGGCCTTGATGGCCCCGGCCGGGGAGATGTGGTCGGTGGTGACCGAGTCGCCCAGCAGGGCCAGCAGGCGCGCGCCGCGGATATCGCTGACGGGCGTCAGTTCGCGGGTCATGCCCTCGAAGTAGGGCGGGTTCTGGATATAGGTGGAATCGGCCTGCCAGTCGAACAGCTGGCCTTCGGGCGAGCTGAGATCGCGCCAGGCATCCTCGCCGTTGTAAACATCCTGATAGGAACTGGTAAACCCGGCGCTGTTGACGCTGTTGAGGATCAGATCCTGGATCTCCTGCTGGGTCGGCCAGACATCCTTGAGGAAAACCTCGTTGCCGTCGGCGTCCCGGCCCAGCGGCTCGTTGTAGACGTCGATGTCCATGCGCCCGGCCAGGGCGTAGACCACCACCAGCGGCGGCGAGGCCAGGTAGTTCATGCGCACCTCGGCGTGCACCCGGCCCTCGAAGTTGCGGTTGCCGGAGAGCACGGAGCAGACCGACAGATCCCCTTCGACAATGGCTCTGGAGACCGCCTCGGGCAGGGGACCGGAGTTGCCGATGCAGGTGGTGCAGCCGTAGCCGACCACGTGAAAACCGAGTGATTCGAGATCGTCCATCAGCTCGGCCTGTTCGAGGTAGCCGGTGACCACCCGCGAGCCGGGTGCCAGCGAGGTCTTGACCCAGGGTTTGACCTTGAGCCCGCGTGCGTGCGCCTTGCGCGCTACCAGCCCGGCGGCGATCATCACCGACGGGTTGGAGGTGTTGGTGCAGGAGGTGATCGAGGCGATGACCACATTGCCATCCTGCAGGGTCACGTCCTCGCCATCCAGATGGGCCGTGACCGGCTTGCTGTGGATTTTGCGTTCGTCCTTGAGCGCCTTGAGCGCGGTTTCAAATTCACGCTTGCTGTCACTCAATGCCACCCGATCCTGCGGCCGTTTGGGCCCGGCCAGACTGGGGACGACCGTGGCCATATCGAGTTCAAGCACACTGCTGTAGACGGCTTCGGGCTGACCGGGCTCGTGGAACAGCCCCTGTTCGCGGCTGTAGGTTTCCACCAGATCGACTTGCTGCTGATCGCGACCGGTGAGGCGCAGGTACTTCAGGGTTTCGCCGTCGATGGGGAAGATGCCGCAGGTGGCGCCGTACTCGGGGGCCATGTTGGCGATGGTGGCGCGATCGGCCAGTGACAGGTGCTCGAGTCCCTCGCCGAAGAATTCGACAAACTTGCCCACCACTCCGTGCGCCCGCAGCATCTCGACCACGGTCAGCACCAGATCGGTGGCAGTGGCGCCTTCGGGCAGGGCGCCGTTGAGCCGGAAACCGACCACCTGGGGAATCAGCATGGAGACCGGCTGGCCCAGCATGGCCGCCTCGGCCTCGATGCCGCCCACACCCCAGCCCAGCACGCCCAGGCCGTTGATCATGGTGGTGTGCGAGTCGGTGCCGACCAGGGTATCGGGGTAGGCCTGCAGCACACCGTGGTTCTCTTTGGCAAAGATGCCCCGGGCCAGGTATTCGAGATTGACCTGATGCACGATGCCGGTATCCGGCGGCACCACCTTGAAGTTGGAGAAGGCCTTCTGGCCCCACTTGAGAAAGCTGTAACGCTCCTGGTTGCGACGGTATTCCATCTCGGCGTTGAGCCGCAGGGAATCCTTGTTGCCGAAACTGTCGATCTGCACCGAATGGTCGATGACCAGCTCCGCCGGCTGCAGCGGGTTGATGCGCTCGGGATCGCCGCCCAGTTTTTGCATGGCGTCGCGCATGGCAGCGAGATCCACCACCGCCGGCACCCCGGTGAAGTCCTGCATCAGCACCCGGGCCGGGGTATAGGCGATCTCCTGGCTCGGCTCCGCCTGCGGATCCCAGGCCGCCATCGCCCTGATATCGTCGGCGCTGACCACCTTGCCGTCCTCATGGCGCAACAGGTTTTCCAGCAAAATCTTCAGCGAATAGGGGAGCCGATCGGCGCCCTGAACCGCATCCAGGCGGTAAATTTCATGGTCCTGGCCATTCACGGACAGCGTGGCGCGGGCGTTGAAACTGTTGCTCATGTAACGGGCTCCTTCGGAGAAAACGATGATTTTGCCGGTGAATGATACTGCCCCGATTATACGCGAAAGCCCGGCCCGCTGGAACAAACCCGGCTCTTTTCAGGGGCGGGAAAGACAACGCGGAGTTCGCGGAGGCGCAGAGGCGCGGAGAAAGTAATTTTGCTTCATCGGACAGATCACTTTACTGAGTCTGATTGATGACGCTTACTTTGAACAGGGTTAGCTAAATTATAAGGAAATCCCTGTCTCTGTTCCGGTAAAACTAACTTACATAAAATCATTTGTATAATTATACCTCCGCGCCTCCGCGAACTCCGCGTTAATTTCCAGAAACTATCTACTGGCGAAGCAATTGCTGGCAGTGTTGATCTGGAATAAACCGGGTTTTTTTACGGACGGGAAAGAAAACGCGGAGATCGCAGATACGTTTATGCCCGTCGTTTGGGTACGGAGGCACAGAGGTTTTAATATTGTATGGTTGAAATTGGTGCAGTAATACAAGTTCAGAAAAATACGTCGATTTTAATAAATTGAATTTGTTTTCTCCGCGCCTCTGCGACTCCGCGTTCTCCGCGTTAATTTCCAGAAACTATCTACTGGCGAAGCAACTGTTGCGCTGTGTCGACGATGCGTTTGCGTTTGAAGAGGATCTGCCAGCGGTTGCCGCCGACCTGACGCCAGAGTACGGCGGCGCGGATGCCGGCCAGCAGCAGGGCGCGGATACGACTGACATTGTCGGGGTTGGAGAGGTATTGTTGTTCGCCGTTGACCATGATCTTGGGTGTCATGTGACTCACGGTATCACTGTAGATGCCGGCCAGGTTGGCCAGCACGTTGGTATGGGTCAGGGCGTAGTGTTCGGTCTGGGCGCGGGCCCGTTCGATCCCTTCGGCGACTTGACCCAGCATGGCGGGGTTTTTGTCCAGTTTGCGTTGCAGGTGCAGCAGCGCGATCACGTAGCGGGCGATTTCGACCTTGCGGGTTTGTGCGCTGGCTCCCAGTTGATTGATCAGGGTCTGCAATCCGGTACGCAAAACCGCAGGTGGACCAAAGACATCGGTGACCGAATCGGGATCGGTGTTAAGGATCCCCTGCAGACAAACCTGCAGATCATCGTCGTCGTAGCGGCCGCTGCTGGCGATGTTGTGCACCAGCTGGGCCGTTTGAAACACCGCGGCTAACGCCAGGGTTTGTTCTTCTGTCCGGTTCATGCCTGACTCCGCTGATAATTCTGAATAATGCCGCCGCCGAGGCAGACCTCGTCCTGATAGAACACGATCGACTGACCGGGCGTGATGGCCCACTGGGGATCGGCAAAGCTGACCTCACAGACGCCGTCGTGTAAAGCGGTGATGGTACAGGCCGTGTCCGGCTGGCGATAGCGGGTCCGGGCGGTGCATTGCAGGGGGATGGGCGGCGCACTGCCGGCGACCCAGTGCAGATCGGTGGCGCTCAGCTGTTGACTGTAGAGCAGGGGATGATCGTGGCCATTGACGACGATCAGCACATTATTCTCCAGATCCTTGTCGGCCACATACCAGGTGGCATCCGGATAGCCCCTGACCCCGCCGATCCCCAGCCCCTGACGCTGGCCCAGGGTGTAATACATCAACCCCTCGTGACGGCCGAGCCGATCGCCTTCGGGCGTGCGGATCTCGCCGGGCCGGGCGGGCAGGTAGTGTTTGAGAAAGGCCCGAAAATCCCGCTCGCCGATAAAACAGATCCCGGTGCTGTCTTTCTTATTATAGGTGATCAGATCCTGTTGTTCGGCCAGCCAGCGGACCTGCGGCTTGTCCAGTTCGCCCACGGGAAACAGGCTGCGGCCGAGCTGTTCCTGATTCAGGGTATATAAAAAGTAACTCTGATCCTTGTTGTGATCCTTGCCACGTAACAGATAAAACCGGCCATCCTGTTCGCGGATCCGCGCGTAATGACCGGTGGCAATGCGTTCGGCGCCCTGCGCCAGGGCATAATCCAGAAACGCCCGGAACTTGATCTCCCGGTTGCAGAGAATGTCGGGATTGGGCGTGCGCCCGGCACCGTACTCCTGCAGAAAATAACTGAACACCCGATCCCAGTACTGATCGGCAAAGTTCACACCCTGTAACGGGATGCCCAGTGCTTCGCAGACCTGTTGCGCATCCTTGAGGTCTTCCTCGGCGGCGCAGTGGTCGTCCTCATCGTCACCTTCCCAGTTTTTCATGAACACCCCGCGCACGGCATGGCCCTGTTGCTTTAACAACAGTGCCGCCACCGACGAATCAACCCCGCCGGACATGCCCACGATGATATCCATTGCTGCCATGATCTTAATAACTTGTTGGTTGCTTTAATTAAACCACCGAAACACCGACGTCACCGAATACACTGAAAAGTAAAACGTGATATTAATCGGTGACAGCGGAATCAATCGGACAGGTAAAGTTTCTGAAATACTTATTTTTCTCTGCGCCTCCGCGTTCTCCGCGTTTTCTCCCGGAGCGCTAAAAAAATGAATCGCTACTCGATGTCTCGATACAGTTTGAGAGGATAGCGCTGTCCGTTCAGATAATCCTCGATGCTTTGCATGACCAGCGGGCTGCGCAGTTTGTCCGCTTGCGCCCGCAGTTCGTCCGGGCCGAGCCAGAGCGCGCGCAGGATACCTTCATCGAGCGCAAGATCGGTATCAGGTTCGCCGACGACACCGCAAAACGCATGGCGCACAAAGGTGATACCGTTATCCGGATGCATCCAGCGATAGATTCCGGTGACCGCCTGCGGTTCGAAGTGATGCGCCGTCTCCTCCAGGGTCTCGCGTTTGACCGCCTGGAGGAAACTTTCACCGGCCTCCACGTGGCCGGCCGGCTGGTTAAGGACGATCCGGCCCTCGACGTCTTCCTCGACCATCAGAAAGCGGCCGTTTTGTTCGATGACCGCGGCGACGGTCAGGTGGGGCTGAAATGTCATGGGACTCGCAATACTGTTGCAGGCTGGGCCAGGGTTGCTCAATCTCCCGCCACTGTCCGGGCTGGAGCCCGTCGAGTGACCAGGGGCCGATAGCATACCGGATCAGACGCAGGGTAGGGTAGCCGACGGCGGCGGTCATGCGCCGTACCTGGCGGTTGCGGCCCTCGCGCAGGGTCAGGGCGAGCCAGGCGGTGGGGATTGACGCCCGGTGACGCACCGGGGGCTGGCGGGGCCACAAGGCCGGCGGTTCGGGGATCCGTGCAGCCTCGGCCGGGGCGCTCAGACCGTCTTTTAATTCAATCCCCTGCTGTATTTGTTGAAGTGCGGCGGCATCGGGTTCACCCTCGACCTGCACTTGGTAGATTTTGGGCAGCTTGAAGGCCGGGTCGCTGATCCGGTTTTGCAGTCTGCCGTCATCGGTCAACAGAATCAGACCTTCGCTGTCCTTGTCCAGACGCCCGGCCGGGTACACACCGGGCAGCGAGATATAGTCGGCCAGGGTTGTGTCAGCAGTCTGGCCGCTAAACTGACAAACCACGCCAAAGGGTTTGTTGAAGCCAATCAACATTGCTGGCACTTTACAGCAAAAAAAGTCCCGGTAAAGGGCTCAATTATTAATTTCGACAGCCGATAAACCCCACTGTGAATAATTTTGCCACCCGTATGTTTCAATCCACCCTGCAAAGACGTTTTGTGGTCATGGCCTTGCTGATGCTGGCAGTGCTCAGCGGGATCATTGTCTATACCCAGAACCAGGTCGGTCAGATTACCGAGGAAACAATTCAGAGCGTGGCAGAAATCCGCCAGATGGAACGCCGGATCAATGAGATCCGCGCCGGCCTGCAGAAACTGGAGCAGCGGGTCTATCAGCGCACGGTAATCGCTTATGCTGACGAGGGGGATGTCGAAAAGAAACTGATGACGCAGATCGAGCAGGTCGACAGCCAGATCGAAAAGCTGTTTGCGACATCATCCCGGCATAACGACTGGCAGGAGATCGCAAAAAACGAACAGGACTCATTTGCAGCGCTGACCGTGAAGTTGAAACAGGATTTCCAGAAAATCAAACGCTATATCGGGTATTACAATATGGTGATCGTCGATACCCGCCTGCGATTTCCGTTTGCCGAGAACCTGAACAATAAACTGTTGCCCCTGAATAATGAGTTTGTTACCAGTATTGGGACCGCCTTGACCGGCATGGAGGATGCCGAGCTGTCACGGGAATACAGGCAGGTCAGGCAATTGCTCATTGAGTTGCGTTATGCCTGGATTCAGAAAATCAGTGCCTTTCGCATGTTTGTGCTCTCACGCAGCGGGATGTTTGACACGCCACGTTCTGCCATGCAGGCAACCCTGAGTGACCGGGATATTTTTGTTGAGCGAGTATGGGGCTTGTTGACCGAGCTGCAGCAGCTGAATGAGCAGACAGGTTTGCCATTTGAGGTCGAGATTGCGATCGAGCAGATGAATCGTATCCATTCCATCTATGAAGAGGAATTTAACAGTATAAAGCCAACATTAATGTCGGACGAATGGCGAATTGATCAGTTGTTTCTGCATGAAAAATTGCAGCCGGAGTTTGGCGCGTTGAACCAGCTGGTCAGTGACTTAAGCGAAAGAGTCAAACAACAATCAACGCAGATAATCGGCCGTACCGATGAAACTGTGAACCGGATTAACCTGGTTATCTGGCTGTCTGCGGTAATTTTTGTCATCCTGATATTGCTTGGGTATTTGATGTTTGAACGACTGATACGTCGTCCTGTGCGGGTGGTTGCCGATGCAATGAATGCCGAGGCCAGTGGTGAGTCGTTTTATCCGATAATGAGTTCCAGTATTCAGGAAACTCAACTTCTGGTCGATGCATTTCATAACATGCAGGAGCAGGTCCACTCCAGACAGGCGAGGCTGGAGTCGATACTGGGCAGTGCTGCCGAAGGTATTATCACCATAGATAAAAACGGGGTGATTGAAAGCTTCAACAAGTCAGCGGAAAAATTGTTTGGTTACGGGGCGAAAGAGATGATCGGCGCTAATATCAAGCAGCTTTTTCCGGAAGCAATTCAGGCGCGCAAGGGTTCATTTGTTGGTCGTCTCTGCCAGGGCAATATTTCCCAGACAAACTCGGAGATCGACACTGTTGGGTTGCATCGTGACGGAACAACCTTTCCGATGTCGATAAAAATTGGCGAGATGAATGTTGCAGGTCAGCAACTGTATACCGCGATGGTTGATGACGTGAGCGAGCGCATGACCATGATAAGCAACCTGCGCCACCTGGCGGAACATGATTCGCTTACCGGGCTGGCCAATCGCTATTTCTTTTTGCAGGAACTGGAAAGAGTTGTGCAGCGCGCGGCAAGAGGATTGCATGGCGATGTCGCTTTGTTATATATCGACATGGATAACTTTAAGTACGTTAATGACACCATGGGGCACATGGCGGGTGACAAGCTTTTAATCGAGGTTTCTGGGATGCTGAAAAAACGCAGCCGCGATACGGATCTGGTGGCGCGTATCGGTGGCGATGAATTTGCGGTTATCCTTTATGATGTTGAACAGTATGATGCATTGAAAGCTGCTGATGCGTTTCGCGAAAAGCTGGGTGAGTATCGTTTTTCTTTTGATGGCAACCTGGCCGATGTCGGTTGTTCCGTCGGCGTAGCTATGGTCGAACAAAATGTAACCAGGGACGAGCTTCTGGCCCGGGCGGATCTTTCCTGTAACGCCGCCAAGCGTTCGGGGCGTAATAAAGTACATCTGTATAGCGATATAGATAAACAAAATTTGGATAATATTTCCGATGATATGGGGTGGGTAAGACGCATCAAGGAAGCGGTGCGTAATGACCGGTTCGTATTTGCATTGCAACCCATTATGCATGCCGGTACCGGTGAGATCAGCCGTTTTGAAGCCCTGCTGCGCATGCTTGATGAGCAGGACGAGTTGATTATGCCCGGTGGGTTTATACCACCGGCGGAACGTTTCAGCATGATGCCGGAAATCGATCGCTGGGTCGTCAACCATGCCGTGGGGTATCTGGCCAGTGAAGACAGTGGCGACAGTAATCTGTCGATCAATCTGTCTGCGAGCTCATTTGATAATGAGGCAATGATTGATTTTATTACCGATAGAATCTCACAAACCGGGATCGATCCCACCCGTATTACTTTCGAAATTACCGAGACCATGGCAATGGCCGATCTTGAGTTGACGGCGTCGTTTCTGGAGAAGCTTCGCAGTCTCGGTTGTCGTACCGCGCTGGATGATTTTGGTATTGGCTATTCGTCGTTTGCCTATCTCAAGGAATTGCCGGTGGATTATGTCAAGATCGACGGCTCTTTTGTCCGGGATATCGACAGCAATGAGCTGAACAGGGCGATCGTCAAATCGATGAATGATGTAGCCCAGGCCATGGGCAAGCTGACCGTGGCCGAATTTATCGAAACGGAATCGGTTATGAATATACTGGAGCTGATTGGCCTGGATTACCTGCAGGGCTATTATATCGGCCGTCCCGAAATCCCCGACTTCGAGCGGCGGCGTATTACCCCGGAATAGGCATTTCGCGTACCGATTGAAACCCGGGTGATCGGACATTCGCAGGCCGGTCCAGTCATAACATCGCCGTTTACCGCACCCGGCTGAGTTAGTGGGCCCGAACCGTTCTGTCCGGCGCCTTTATCCGATATAATCCGAAACTCATTTGCGATTCACAGGACAGAGGTATGGCTTACGAGAAGATCGCCGTCCCCGCCGATGGTCAGGCCATCGCGGTCAACCCGGATAATTCCCTGAATGTGCCCGACAATCCCGTTATTCCCTATATTGAAGGCGACGGGATCGGGGTTGATATCACCCCGGTGATGCAGAAGGTGATCGATGCCGCGGTGGAAAAAGCGTACGGGGGCGAGCGCCGGCTGCACTGGATGGAGATCTACGCGGGGGAGAAGTCCACCCGCCTGTACGGTGAAGATGTCTGGTTGCCCGACGAGACCCTGGCGGCGATTCGTGAATTCAGCGTGGCCATCAAGGGTCCCCTGACCACGCCGATCGGCGGCGGTATCCGTTCCCTGAATGTGGCGCTGCGTCAGGATCTCGATCTCTATGTCTGCCTGCGCCCGGTCCGTTATTATGACGGCACGCCCAGTCCGCTGCGCGAACCGGAAAAGACCGACATGGTCATTTTCCGCGAGAATTCCGAGGATATCTATGCCGGCATCGAATGGCAGGCCGGTACCCCGGAGGTGAAAAAAGTCATCGATTTTCTGCAACAGGAGATGGGGGTTAACAAAATCCGCTTCCCCGACAGTTCAGGAATCGGGATCAAACCGGTTTCCCGCGAAGGCACCGAGCGGCTGGTACGCAAGGCGATCCAGTACGCCATTGATAATGACCGGCCCTCGGTGACCCTGGTGCACAAGGGCAATATCATGAAATTCACCGAAGGGGCCTTCAAGCAGTGGGGTTACGAACTGGCTCAACGGGAGTTCGGGGCAAAAGAAATTGATGGCGGCCCCTGGTGCAGCTTTAAAAACCCTGACACCGGCACCGAGATCGTCGTCAAGGATGCGATTGCCGACGCGTTCCTGCAGCAGATCCTGCTGCGCCCGGAAGATTATGACGTGATCGCCACACTCAACCTCAACGGGGATTACATTTCCGATGCCCTGGCGGCCCAGGTAGGGGGCATCGGCATCGCGCCGGGCGCCAATATGTCCGATACCGTGGCGCTGTTCGAGGCGACCCACGGCACGGCGCCCAAGTACGCTGGCCAGGACAAGGTCAATCCCGGTTCGCTGATCCTCTCCGCGGAGATGATGCTGCGTCATCTGGGCTGGGTTGAAGCGGCCGATCGGGTGGTGCAGGGGATGTCCCGCGCCATTGCCAATAAAACCGTGACCTATGATTTTGAACGCCTGGTCCCGGGCGCGAGTCTGCTCAGCTGCTCGGGCTTCGGCGATGCGCTGATCGCGCAAATGGCGTGACCGGGCAGAGCCGGGCCAGGCAAAATAACCGCTCTAAAAGAGCGGTTATTGGCTGATGAGTGAATCCCGTGGCCGGTCCGAATCAGTGGGTACCGGTGTCCTGGGGGGTGATGGTGGTCGCATGCATCCCTTTGGGGCCCTGTTGATACTCGAATTCAACCTGCTGGCCCTTTTTCAGGGTCTTGTAGCCCTCCATGCTAATGGCGGAAAAATGGGCAAAAATGTCGTCTCCGCCATTTTCGGGGGCGATAAACCCGTATCCCTTGGCATTACTGAACCATTTTACTGTACCTGTCGACATAGTCTTTCAGCCTCCTCGTCCATCGACGGGGCAACCCGGTTACCCCTTGTATTGTCATGGAATTGCACTGCCCCGGGCCCGACCCGGGTGCAACTTCACCCCCTGACTATAGTCAAAGTGAGTTGAATTTCATCCGACAAAGCCACAAAAACGGGGGATGTGAATCCCTGGCCTGTATCGGCTAAAATCGACCTATGAGTGATCAAGAGCATACCCGTGACAACCAGGATGAAGGGCTGGTCCTTGACGAGGCAAAACCCAAAGTCAAGCGCCCGCCAATGTATAAAGTTGTGCTGATTAATGACGACTACACTCCGATGGAGTTCGTTGTTCATGTATTGCAGGCATTTTTTGGCATGGATCGTGAAAAGGCGACCCATATCATGTTGAACGTCCATACCAAGGGCAAAGGCATCTGCGGTATCTATCCCCGCGATGTTGCCGAAACCAAGGTGGAGCAGGTCAACGAGTATTCGAGGCAGAATGAGCATCCGCTACTTTGTACCCTCGAGTCGGATTCCGACTAAGCAGTAGGCGAGGAGGTCGTCATGTTGAACAAGGACCTGGAAAAAACCCTGAACGAAGCGTTCAAACAGGCGCGGGAGCAGCACCACGAATTTATGACCGTGGAGCACCTGCTTCTGGCGCTGCTGGACAATCCGTCCGCCATCGAGGTCCTCAAGGCCTGCGGCGCCAACATCGAGGCCTTGCGCAAGGACCTGGGTAAATTCCTCGACGAGACCACGCCGCTGCTGCCGCCCCATGACGACCGCGAGACCCAGCCCACCCTCGGCTTTCAGCGTGTGCTGCAACGGGCGGTGTTTCATGTGCAGTCTTCCGGCAAGCAGGAGGTCAGCGGGGCGAATGTCCTGGTGGCCATCTTCAGCGAGCAGGAATCCCAGGCCGTCTATTTTCTGAAAAAGCATGACGTCAATCGCCTGGAGGTGGTGAATTACCTCTCCCACGGCATCAGCAAGGTGCAGGACGAAGAGCAGGTGGATTCGGAAAACCTCGGCGACGAGGAAGGCGGCGACGATGCCAGCAATCCGCTCAAGCAGTTTACCGCCAATCTCAACGAGCTGGCCCGTCAGGGGCGGATCGATCCGCTGATCGGGCGCAAGAACGAACTGGAGCGCACCATTCAGGTGTTGTGCCGCCGGCGCAAGAACAATCCGCTGTTCGTCGGCGAGGCCGGAGTGGGCAAGACCGCGCTGGCCGAAGGGCTGGCCAAGAAGATCGTCGACGGCGAGGTCCCGGAGATTCTCCGCGACAGCACCATCTATTCACTGGACCTGGGTACCCTGCTGGCCGGGACCAAATACCGGGGCGATTTTGAAAAGCGGCTCAAGGCCGTTCTCGCACAACTGCACAAACAGGAGGGCGCGGTGCTGTTCGTGGACGAGATCCACACCATTATCGGCGCCGGCGCCGCCTCGGGCGGGGCGATGGACGCCTCCAACCTGATCAAACCGGTGCTGGCCTCCGGCGAGCTCAAATGCATCGGCTCCACCACCTATCAGGAATACCGCGGCATTTTCGAAAAGGATCGGGCCCTGTCCCGCCGGTTTCAGAAGATCGACGTCCCCGAGCCAACGGTGGAAGAGTGCGTGCAGATCCTCGAAGGGCTCAAGTCGCGCTTCGAGGAGCACCACAGCGTGCGTTACACCCACCAGGGCCTGCGCCTGGCGGCGGAGCTGTCGGAGCGCTATATCAACGATCGGCATCTGCCGGACAAGGCGATCGATGTGATCGACGAGGCCGGGGCCAATCAGCGCATGCAGGCCCCGTCCAAACGCAAGAAAACGATCGGCGTCAAAGAGATCGAGGCCATCGTGGCCAAGATCGCCCGGATTCCGCCCAAGACCGTCTCCTCCAGCGATATGGAGACCCTGCGCAACATGGAACGGGATCTCAAGCTGGTTATCTACGGTCAGGAAGAGGCGGTCGACAGTCTCTCGGCGGCGATCAAGCTCTCCCGGGCCGGCCTGGGCAACGAGAGCCGGCCCATCGGCTCGTTCCTGTTTTCCGGTCCGACCGGCGTGGGCAAGACCGAGGTGACCAAGCAGCTGTCGCGAATTCTCGGTATCGAGCTGATCCGCTTCGATATGTCCGAATACATGGAACGGCACACCGTCTCCCGCTTGATCGGCGCCCCTCCGGGCTACGTCGGTTACGACCAGGGCGGCCTGCTGACCGAGGAGATCAACAAGCATCCGCATGCGGTCCTGCTGCTCGATGAGATCGAAAAGGCCCATCCCGATGTCTTCAACCTGCTGCTGCAGGTGATGGATCACGGTACGCTGACAGACAACAACGGACGCAAGGCCGATTTTCGCAACGTGATCATCGTCATGACCACCAATGCCGGGGCCGAAAACCTGTCACGCAGTTCCATCGGCTTCACCAAGCAGGATCACTCCAGCGACGCCATGGAGGCGATCAAGAAGACCTTTACCCCGGAATTCCGCAATCGCCTGGATGCGGTCATTCAGTTCAAGCAGCTGAGCCCGGACATCATCAGCCAGGTGGTCGACAAGTTCATGTTCGAATTCGAGGCCCAGCTGGAAGAGAAGGGTGTGACGCTGGAAGTGGATGCCGAGGCCCGTACCTGGCTGGCCATGCGCGGCTACGATCCGACCATGGGCGCCCGGCCGATGGCGCGACTGATTCAGGAAAATATCAAGAAGCCGCTGGCCGAGGAGCTGCTGTTCGGCAAACTGGCCAACGGCGGGCACATCCGGATCAGCGTCGACAACGACGAACTGAGCTTCGAGATGGACAGCAAGGACGAGCTGGCCACTCAGTAACAGGGGCTAGGTCCTAGAAGTAAGGTGTAGGCCGGACAAAGCGCGAGTGATGTCCGGCAATTCTGTAACAGGGGCCAGGTTCTAGATAAGAGGGGGCTGGTTTCCTGCTCGTAGGTCACGTTGGCGATAGCCTGCGTGACAAGGCTCGAGCCAGAGATGTAGGCCGGACATAGCGTGAGCGATGTCCGGCAATCTGCCCGATACCGCGGAGTTTATGCCCGAAGGGTGCTTTATCGGGCCTACAGGCTTATGAACAGGGGGTTGTTTTACTAGCGACTAGCACCTGGCCCCTGCCAGGCCGCAGGCCTGGCCTAGCGATTTCGGAAGGTGATGCGGCCCTTGCTGAGGTCGTAGGGGGTCAGCTGGACGGTGACCTTGTCGCCGGTCAGGATGCGAATATAGTGCTTGCGCATTTTGCCGGAGATATGCGCGGTCACAACGTGACCGTTTTCGAGTTCGACTCGAAACATGGTATTGGGCAGGGTTTCCACCACCGTGCCCTCCATTTCAATATGATCTTCTTTAGCCATTCAGTAAATATTCTCACTCTCCCGAAACAGCGCGAATGATGCCTGATTCGGGACCAATTTTCAAAGTAAATACGTCGATAGCGACGGATTCGACCGTTTCAAGGCCGGGGAGGGGGGACAGCGGTAGTGGGCGACTCAGACCGCCACGGCGCGTCGCCAGTCTGTCGCGGTCCAGTAGACGTGGGGATGGACCAGTTCATCATCCAGCACGATCTCCATGCCCAGTAGCCGGGTAATCATGTCCAGATCGGGAATGGCCGCGAGATCCGCTTTTAACCGGCCAAAATGCTGGTGATTCATGGTTAATACGTTGGGCCGAAAGCCCTGTTCAAGCTCGAACTTGTTCGCGAGGTGGTAGATGAAGCTCAACACAAGGCACCTCCTTCTGTTGGGAACCCGGCGTGCCTGTCTATTAAGACAACCCGATGACACGGGAGTTCAGATGGTCTTACCGCATATATCGACCGGCTGCGCTGTCGGCTTTAATTCGAGCTATCCGATTGATTAATTGAGGATTAATCAGTGTCGAGGGTTCGCCACTGGTGGCCATCATACCCCTCCAGGGGCTGAAAACGGCGTTTGTAATTCATTTTTTCCGATTCGCCAATCCAGTAACCGAGATAGAGATAGGGCAGTTGACGTTCGCGGGCCAGTTCGATCTGCTGCAGGATGGCCTGCGTTCCCGGACCGCGTTGCGCGGCGTCGGGATCGAAAAAGGTATAGACCGCCGACAGGCCGTCCGCGAGTCGATCGGTTACCGCGACGGCCAGTAAGTGTTGTTCATCGCGAAGCTCCAGCAGTTCGGTACTGGCCCAGTAGGAGTCGAGCACCCGCATATAGGTATCGGGATCATCCTCGTCCATACCGCCTCCGGGGTGGCGGTGCTGCATATACCGGCGGTACAACGCATAGTGCTCATCGATAAACTCAACAGGACGTATCACCCGCTGCAGATCGTCATTGGCCCTGCGGGTACGGCGCTGGCTGCGCGTCGGTTGAAACTGTTCGACGGGAATCCGGACCGGCACACAGGCCCGGCAATTTCGGCAATGCGGGCGATAGATGTAATTGCCGCTGCGGCGAAAGCCGATGGTGGCGAGTACCGAATAGTGCTGTGGCGTCAACAGCAGGGAGGGATCGACGAAGATCGAGGTGGCCGTGCGACCGTCAAGATAGCTGCAGGGATGTTCCGGGCTGGCAAAAAACTGCAGCTCGTTCAGTAACGGGTGGAAGCTCTGGCGATCATTCATCAGAATTTACACGATTTGTCTGTGTTAAATAAGCGTTTCGAATACCAATACAGGTATGAGGCGTGGCAGTACCGATTAAAGTTAAAGTGAACGGGCATTCGGAACGCCTGGTTAAAAATCGGTGCGACCGGTTTCCTGTAACAGCCTGATCCATTGTAAATCGGTTGTCCAGTGTTCGGCCACGAGCGGGGCACAATAGTCGTTCAAATAACGGGTGAATTCCCGCCGGGGAATCGTTCTGGCGCCCAGGCTGTTCAGGTGCGCGGTTTCCACCTGGCAATCGATCAATTGAAAATCCCACTGGCGCAGATGGGCTACCAGGGTGACGAAGGCGACCTTGGAGGCATCGGTCATGCGCGCAAACATCGATTCGCCAAAGAAGACCTTGCCCAGCGCGACACCGTAGAGTCCGCCGACCAGTTTGTTCTGATACCAGGCTTCGACCGAATGGGCGTAACCCGCTTCATGCAGGCGTTGATAAGCCTGCTGCATTTCATCGGTGATCCAGGTGCCGTACTCATCGACGCGGGGTTCGGCGCATTGTTGTACCACATCAGAGAAGGCCGTATCGAAGGTAATCTGATAACGTTCTTTTTTGAGTGTTTTGCGCAGACTGCGGGCGATTTTCAGTTCTTCGGGGAACAGGACCGAGCGGGGATTCGGTGACCACCACAGGATCGGTTGTGCATCGCTGTACCAGGGAAAGATGCCGTGTCGATAGGCGCTCAGCAGGCGAGTCAGTGAGAGATCGCCACCGATGGCCAGCAAACCATCGGGATCGCGCAGGGCTTCCTCCACATCGGGAAACCAGTCGGGCTGGTGGGGCGGTAACCAGTAAGGCGCGCTCATGGTCGCAATTAATCGGTTTGTTTAAAGGGTGAATGATCCTGCAATTCGTCGATGTAGTCTTCCACGGCCTCGCGCTCATGATCAAGATAGCGGATCAGCCCCTCGCGGAACCCCTCATGGGCGATCCAGTGGGCCGACCAGGTCGGGGTCGGTAAAAATCCGCGACTGATCTTGTGTTCACCCTGGGCACCGGGCTCGAACCGTTGCAGTCCATGTTCGATACAGTAGTCGAGACCCTGGTAATAACAGGCTTCAAAATGGAGGCTGTGAAATTCCCGGTTGCAGCCCCAGTGCCGCCCATACAGGGTATCGCTGCCGCGGATATTGAACGCGGCTGCTACATATTCCCCCTGGTATCGGGCCATGACCACAACCACGTTATCCGGCATGCTCTGGCCGAGCTCCATAAAGAACTCGCGGGAGAGGGTGGGGATACCGCTTTTGCGTTCAAAGGTGGAGCGATAAAAGCGGTGATAAATATCCCAGTGCTGTTCGCTCATCTCGTGACCATGGCGGATCTCGATCTCGACCCCCTGTTCGGCAACCATGCGTCGCTCGCGGCGGATTTTTTTGCGCTTTTGCTGGGTAAAATGGGACAGGTAATCGTCAAAATCGCGAAAGCCGTGATTCTGCCAGTGGAACTGGCAATCCAGGCGCATCAGATAGCGTGAATCATTTTGAAACTGTCGCGTATCGCGTTCGTCGGTAAACAGCCAGTGCAGGGATGACATGCCGCTCTGTTGCGCATGGGCCGTTGCCGCATCGATTAGCTGTGAGGCATACGTTGCATAGTCCCTGTCCGGCCGCACCAGCAGACGCGGCCCGGTCGCCGGGGTGTAGGGGATGGCAACGACCAGCTTGGGATAATAGCGCAGCCCGGCCCGGTGCCAGGCATCGGCCCAGGCCCAGTCAAACACAAACTCGCCGTAGGAGTTGTCCTTGATATACATCGGCGCGGCGGCCACCGGGACGCCGTCTTCCTCGATCAGCACATATTGCGGATACCAGCCGTACAACTCACCGACCGCGTTATGCTTCTCCAGCGCGCGCAGAAATTCATACCGCACAAATGGAAAACGCCCGTCAGAGAGGGCGTTCCATTGCTCGGCGGAAACCTCGGCGAGACTTTCCAGTATCCGGATTGTCATGTCATTCATTTTTTGAGTTCAATGGGAATATATCGCAGAGGACGCGGAGGCGCAGAGTCGCGGAGTTTTATTAATTTGTACAAATTATTGCTGTCTGTCGACATCATTGAACTGCTTTGTTTACAGAATATGTGCTGAACAGATTTAACAAAATGTTTTCTCTGCGTCTCCGCGCCTCCGCGTCCTCCGCGTTATTTCCCAGAGCGTCAGCTATTGCCCGTCAGGCGTTTTCCTCTTTTTCGAGGTAGCGTTCGGCATCGAGGGCGGCCATGCAGCCGGTGCCGGCGGAGGTGACGGCCTGGCGGTAGACATGATCGCTGACATCGCCCGCGGCGAAGACGCCTGGCACGCTGGTGGCGGTGGCATCGCCTTTGGTGCCGCTTTTCACGCTGATGTAGCCGCCTTCCATCTCCAGCTGGCCTTCGAAGATATCGGTGTTGGGTTTGTGGCCGATGGCGATGAAGACACCCATAACGTCAATTTCTTTCGTGCCGCCGTCCTCGGTGCTCTTCAGACGCAGGCCGGTGACCCCGGAGTTGTCGCCCAGGACTTCATCCAGCTCGTGGTTCCATTCGATCGACACGTTGCCGTTTTTGGCCTTCTCCAGCAGCTTGTCGGAGAGGATTTTTTCCGAACGGAATTTATCCCGGCGGTGGATCACGGTTACATGGTCGGCAATGTTGGATAAAAACAGCGCCTCTTCCACGGCGGTGTTGCCGCCGCCGACCACGGCCACTTTCTGGCCGCGATAGAAAAAACCGTCACAGGTGGCACAGGCGGAGACGCCCTTGCCGCGGAAAGTCTCTTCCGAGGGGATACCCAGATACATGGCCGAGGCGCCGGTGGCAATGATAAGCGCGTCGCAGGTATAGGTACCGCTGTCGCCGGTGAGCGTATAGGGTTTCTGTTTCAGGTCCACTTTGTTGATGTGGTCGAACACAATCTCGGTGTCGAAACGTTCGGCGTGTTGCTTCATGCGTTCCATCAGTCCGGGGCCCTGCAGACCTTCGACGTCGCCCGGCCAGTTATCCACCTCGGTGGTGGTCATCAATTGGCCACCCTGTTCCATGCCGGTGATCAGTACGGGATTGAGATTGGCGCGTGCGGCATAAACAGCGGCGGTATAACCGGCGGGACCGGATCCCAGAATAAGCAGGCGACAGTGTTTGGTTTCACTCATGTGTTAGACTCCGGAGGCAAAATTGGATTGTTCTTCGATTTCCTAAACAGACAGTCGAAACCGGTACAGGTTCAGCTTGTCGAAGGGTGCAATAGCACAGGATCACTGTTCCGGAAGGGCACATCAGGGACGCTGCTCCGCGAAGAGCGCGATGATGCGATATGCGGTTTTTCGGAACCCCGCTTAGTCTACGGAATGCCGGCTGGAGGGTAAAGGCGCAACATGAAGATCGGGATACCCCTTGAAATCAAGGCCCGGGAAGGGCGGGTCGCTCTCATTCCGGATGCGGTGGCCGAACTCGTTCGCCATCGGCATACAGTCTTTGTCGAACACAATGCGGGCCGCTGCAGCGGTTATACGGACGAGGCGTATCGTCAGGCCGGGGCGCAGATCATTGACAGCGCGGACGAGCTGTATGCTGCCGCGCAACTGATCGTCAAGGTCAAGGAGCCCCAGCCGGCGGAACTGGCGCTGTTGCGCCCGGATCATCTGCTGTTTTCCTACCTCCATCTGGCGGCCGAACCGGAACTGACCCGCGCCCTGCAGGAGATTGGCCTGACCGCGGTCGCTTTTGAGACGGTCAGCGAGAGCGGGACGCTGCCGCTGCTGGCACCGATGAGCGACATCGCCGGGCGGATTGCCAGTCAGACCGGCAGTAACCTGCTCTATCAGCATCACGGCGGCCGGGGCGTGCTGCTGGGCGGCGTGCCGGCCACCGAGCGGGGCCAGGTGGTGATTCTCGGCGCCGGCGTGGCCGGCACCAGCGCGGCGCGCATGGCGGCGGGGATGGGCGCGCAGGTCACCGTGTTCGACCGCAATCCGGACAAGCTGCAGCAGGCCCGGCTTATCGGCCCCAATGTCACCGGGCGCCACGCCTTTGCCAGCGCCATCGAGACGGCGGTGCAGCACGCGGATCTGCTCATCGGCGCGATACTGATTCCCGGGGCGAGAGCGCCGCACCTGGTGTCGGCCGAGACGGTCCGCCGGATGCCCCAGGGCAGCGTGATTATCGACATTTCGGTGGATCAGGGCGGCTGTATCGAAACCACCCGGCCTACCAGCTATGAGGCCCCCACCTTCCTCTGGGAGGATGTGGTTCACTACGGGGTGACCAACATGCCGGGCGCGGTTCCCAGAACCGCCTCGCAAGCGTTGTCTGCGCCATTGCTTCCCTATATCCTGCGACTGGCCGAACCGGGCTGGGAGGCGCAGCCGGCGCTGGCCGCCGGGATCAATGTCCGCGCCGGTGAGCTGCTGCTGGCCGCCTTGCAATAGCATTCTTGTATTGCATATATCCTTTTAATTTAGTAACTTATAATACCTTTTTCATAAAGAAGATAAACTTTGCCCCAGGCCAAGAAAACAGCCGCCGAAGCCAAGAGTCCGCCGCTGGCCGGCCACCTGCAGCGTGCGCTCAAAGAGGGCGCCCTGTATGTGTTCGGCTTTACCGCGCTCTACTTTCTGCTGGCGCTGTACAGTTACCACCCCACCGATCCGGGCTGGTCGCACAGCGGCGGGGTACACTCGCGCATTGCCAATCTCGGCGGACCGGCCGGCGCCTGGCTGGCCGATGTCTTTTTGACGCTGTTCGGCTATCTCGCCTATCTGTTTCCGTTCATGGTCGCCTATGCCGGCTGGCGTCTGTACCGGGATCGACGCAATGTCCAGCCGTTCGATATCCGGGGACTGGGCCTGCGCGTGGGCGGCTTTCTGCTGACCCTGGTGGCCGGTTGCGGCCTGGCGGCGCTGCACGATGTGGGCGGTCTGAGTTCCCTGCCGGCCAACAGCGGCGGCATCCTGGGGGAATATGTCGCGGTCAATATGATCGGGGCCTTCAGCTTTCTCGGCGGGACCCTGTTGCTGCTGGCGCTGTTTCTGAGCGGGGTGACGCTGTTTACCCATCTCTCCTGGCTCTGGCTGATGGACGGTCTCGGGGCGTTGACCCTGCGGGGGCTGTACAGGGTGCGCGCGGCATTCACCCGGCTGCTGGAGCGGCTGCAGGCGTATCGTGCGCGTAAACAACATCAACAGCAGTTTGTCTCCAAGGTCGAAAAGCAAAAGGACAAGGAGGCCAAACGGATTCCCCCGGTGATCCAGCGGGAAGAGAAACCGGCGGCGCCGAGCAAGCGCGTCGAGCGCGAACGTCAGGTGCCGTTGTTTACCAGTGATCAGGACGGGGCGCTGCCGCCGTTGTCGCTGCTGGATGACGTCAAACCCGACGAGCGTAACGAGATCTCCGAAGAGGCCCTGCAGGCGATGGGCCGCCAGGTCGAGCTCAAGTTGCAGGATTTCGGCATCGAGGGGGAGGTGGTGGCGGTCCATCCCGGGCCGGTGATCACCCGTTTCGAGCTGCAGCCGGCGGCCGGGGTCAAGGTCAACCAGATCACCAACCTGGCCAAGGATCTGGCCCGCTCCCTGTCGGCGATCAGCGTGCGGGTGGTCGAGGTGATTCCGGGCAAGACCACGGTCGGGCTGGAGATCCCCAACCAGCAGCGCGAAGTGGTGCGCCTCAGCGACACCCTCAAGGCGCCCGAATTCGCCGATGCCAAATCCCCGCTGACCCTGGCGCTGGGCAAGGATATCAGCGGCAACCCCACGGTCGCGGATCTGGCCCGCATGCCCCATCTGCTGGTGGCCGGGACCACCGGCGCGGGCAAATCGGTGGCCCTCAACGGCATGATCCTGAGCCTGCTCTACAACGCCAGCCCCAAGGATGTGCGGCTGATCCTGATCGATCCCAAGATGCTCGAGCTGTCGGTCTATGACGGGATTCCGCATCTGCTGGCGCCGGTGGTCACCGATATGAAAGAGGCCGCCAATGCGCTGCGCTGGTGTGTGGCGGAGATGGATCAACGTTACCGGCTGATGTCGGCGCTCAAGGTACGCAACATCGCCGGCTTCAATCGCAAGGTGCGCGAGGCCAAAGAGGCGGGGCAACCGATCCTCGATCCCCTGCACCCGGCCGACTCCGAGCTGGAAGCGCAGGAACTGCAACCCATGCCGTATATCGTGGTGGTGGTGGATGAGCTGGCCGACATGATGATGGTGGTCGGTAAAAAAGTCGAAGAGCTGATCGCCCGCCTGGCGCAAAAAGCCCGCGCCTCGGGCATTCACCTGATTCTGGCGACCCAGCGCCCGTCGGTCGATGTGTTGACCGGCCTGATCAAATCCAACATTCCGACGCGAATTGCCTTTCAGGTTTCCTCGCGTATCGATTCACGCACCATTCTCGATCAGATGGGTGCCGAACAGCTGCTGGGCCACGGCGACATGTTGTACCTGCCGCCGGGCGCCGGCTTGCCGGTACGCATTCACGGCGCCTTCGTGGACGATCATGAAGTGCATAACGTGGTCGACAATCTGAAGAAAAGCGGTCAGCCCCAGTATCTTGATGAAGTGCTCAACGGGCCGCCCGACACCGGCGGCGGTGCCGGCGGCAATGGCGGTGATGACGCCGAAGCCGACCCGCTCTATGATGAGGCGGTCCAGATCGTCACCGAAACCCGCCGCGCCTCGATCTCCGGGGTACAACGTCGCCTGCGTATCGGCTATAACCGGGCCGCGCGCCTGGTCGAGGCCATGGAACAGGCCGGGGTGGTCGGGCCGCTGGAATCCAACGGCAACCGCGATGTGCTGGCACCACCACCGCCCAAGGAGTGAGGGCGTCAGGGCGAGAGAGAGTGAGAGGGGAAGAGCGAGACTGCGCGAGAGGGTGAGAACGTGAGATCGTGAGGGCGTGAAATCGTGAGAGCGGAAATCGGAAAATCATGATGTAATCTCGCGCGCTGACGCCCTGACGCCCTGACGCACTAACGACCTAACGACCTAACAGAGATACAACACATGCCAACCCGTTTATTACTACTTATTATTGCCGGCCTCATGTCCTGGACCAACGCCCAGGCGGCGCCGACTATCGAGGACTATTTCGGTAACCTCGACAGTTTCGAAGCGGACTTTGTACAGCGCCTGTTCAATGCCGAGCAGGAACTGCAGGAAGAGAGCAGCGGGGTGATCAAAATCCAGCGCCCGGATCGCTTCTATCTGCAATACCGCGAGCCCTATGAACAGCTTTATATTGCCGATGGAAAACGGCTCTGGTCTTATGATGCCGATCTGGAACAGGTCATTGTCAAACAGCAACAGAATCTGTTGCGCGATACGCCGGCGATGATTTTAAGTAACCCGCAACAGCTGCAACGCCAGTACGAGACAGACCAATATCGTAGTGACGATAATAACCTGATCTGGTTTCGCCTGACGCCCAAAAGTTCAGAGAACCAGTTCGATGAGGTCCAGTTGGGGTTTGACGAGACGCAGATCCGGATTATGGAATTGAAAGACGGTTTCGGGCGCATCACCCGGCTGGAATTTGACGATATCCGGCGTAACCCGGGGTTCTCCGCCGAAACATTCCGTTTTACCCCCCCTGAGGGGGTGGATGTCATCGAGCAGTAGCCTCGTTGCTATACTGCGGTGTAATAACCTGCTCATCACGACGACAGCGGGTAGGCTGACTGGATCGGACATGGTCATGAAATACGGATCGCGTATGTATTCCGCTGGGCCGGGTGAATTCGGTACGCCAGGGGGCAGATCCACGAAGCCCATTATGCGTTTGAATACCCGGCAACGAGCCTGATTAGAATGTCCGATACACCCGACATGTTTAATACCGCCAGCGACGCCGGGCAGGAGAGTGGCGAACTGGCCTGGCGCCCGCTGGCTGATCGCATGCGCCCGCGCACTCTGGATGAAATCGCCGGTCAGTCGCACCTGCTGGGTGAGAACAAACCGTTACGTCAGGCCATCGAATCGGGCAAGCTGCATTCAATGATTTTCTGGGGACCGCCCGGCACCGGCAAGACGACCCTGGCGCGGATGATCGCCCGCTATTGCGATGCCGAATTTCTCAGCATCTCCGCGGTGTTGTCGGGGGTCAAGGAGATCCGTGCCGCCATTGCCCATGCCCAGGAAGTACAGCAACAACAGAACCGGCCCAGTATCCTGTTTGTCGATGAGGTACATCGGTTTAACAAATCCCAGCAGGATGCCTTTTTGCCCTATGTGGAAAACGGTACCGTCACGTTCATCGGTGCCACCACCGAAAATCCTTCCTTTGAACTGAACAACGCCCTGTTATCCCGCGCCCGGGTCTATGTACTCAAGGCGCTCGACAGTGACGATATTCTGCAGGTGATTCAACGGGCGTTGAGCGATCCGCAACGCGGGCTGGCGCAATTGCAGCTGGAGATCGCCCCCGAACTGCTCCAGCGACTGGCCGAGGCCGCCGATGGCGATGCCCGGCGCGCACTCAATCTACTGGAGATTGCCACCGAGCTGGCCGAGGAAGAGGAGGGCCGCGCCCGGATCACGGAGCAGACCCTGGCCGAAGTGCTGGGCAGCGGCCTGCGCCGTTTCGACAAGCAGGGCGAGGCGTTTTACGATCAGATCTCGGCGCTGCACAAATCCGTACGCGGTTCGGATCCGGACGCCGCGTTGTACTGGTTCGTGCGCATGATCGACGGGGGCTGTGATCCGCTTTACATTGCGCGGCGTGTCGTGCGCATGGCGAGCGAGGATATCGGCAATGCCGATCCGCGGGCACTGACGATCGCGCTGCACGCCTGGGATGTTCAGGATCGGCTCGGCAGTCCCGAAGGCGAACTGACCATCGCCCAGGCGGTGATCTATATGGCCTGCGCGCCCAAGAGCAATGCCGTCTATACCGCCTTCAACCAGGCCCGGGCGGATGTCCAGCAGGCCGGTTCGGACGAAGTCCCCATTCATCTGCGCAACGCGCCGACCCGGCTGATGAAAGAGCTGGGTTACGGCAAGGCTTATCGTTACGCCCATGATGAACCCGAAGCCTATGCCGCCGGCGAGACCTATTTTCCCGAAAGTTTCGGCGAGCGACGCTATTATTACCCGGTGGATCGCGGCCTGGAGATCAAGATCGCCGAGAAACTGGCCCACCTGCGCGATCTGGATAAAAAAGCCCGGGGTTCGGAGTGAGTGTGGTGAAGCGTTCAGTGCAGGCTAACCACCGAACCCACCGAAAAATGAATAGACAATACGGATCGACTTTTAAAGTGGCGTCAGTGGATTCGGTGTGTTCAGTAGTGCATGGCAAGAAGGCGCAATATCGTTTTTGCCGGGCTGTCGGATTTTGATTATCATGTACCTTTGTTGATCAGGGATTAATCGGTGCTTCAGATTCTCGCCATTGCCGTGGGCGGCGCCATCGGTTCGGTGCTGCGCTTTACGCTCTCCGGCGGGGTACATCAGCTGTTGGGCCGGGAGTTTCCTTACGGGACGCTCAGCGTCAATGTACTGGGATCCCTGTTAATGGGGTTTCTGTATATTGTCTTGCTGGAGCGGGCCAGTCTCGGTGCCGAATGGCGCGCCTTGCTACTGATCGGATTGCTCGGGGCGTTTACCACGTTTTCGACCTTTTCCCTGGAAACCCTGAATCTGATCGAAAGTGGCGCGCTGATTAAAGCGGGGATGAACATCCTGCTCAGTGTCACGCTCTGTCTGTTGGCCGCTTGGGTGGGCATGTTGGGAGGACGTCAATTATGAATCAAACAGCGGTCACCATGGTCCGGATCTACCTGACCGAAGGCGAGGCCCAGCTCGATACCCTGATGCGACGTCTGCATGACTGGGAAAAGGCCAGCGGTGTCACCGTGTTTCGCGGTATCTCCGGATTTGGCGAATCAGGCGAAATACATCACTCCGGTCTGCTCGATCTCTCGCTTAATCTGCCTGTGGTGGTGGAGTTCTTCGATACGCCCGACAAGGCCGCGGCGATCGTGGAACACCTGAATGAATTTATCAAACCCGGTCATATCGTCATCTGGGATGCCCGGGTGAATGCCCAATAAACAGAAGGTTTTCTCATGCTGGATCCCAAACGCTTACGTAACGACTTGCAAGGTTGTGCCACACAGCTGGCCCGCCGCGGTTATCAACTGGAGACGGAAACCATCGAGTCACTGGAAGAGCAGCGCAAACAGCTGCAGGTGACAACCCAGGAGCTGCAGGCCGAACGTAATACCCAATCCAAAGCCATTGGCCAGGCCAAGGCCAAAGGCGAGGATGCCGCGCCGATTCTCGAAGCCGTGGCCGATCTGGGCGATCGGCTCAAGGCGGCCGAAACACAGTTACAGGAGGTCCAGCAGCAGCTGGACGCGATCCTGCTTGGCATTCCGAACATCCCGCAGCCTGATGTGCCAGATGGCCGGGATGAGGACGACAATGTGGAAATCCGCCGCTGGGGCGAACCGCGCCAGCTGGATTTTGAACCGAAGGATCACGTGGATCTGGGCGAGCAGATCGGCGGTCTCGATTTTGATACCGCGGCCAAGCTGACCGGCTCCCGCTTTGCCGTCATGAGCGGCGGCATCGCCCGGCTGCACCGGGCGCTGATCCAGTTCATGCTCGATCTGCACACCACCGAGCACGGCTATACCGAAACCTACGTCCCCTATATCGTCAACGCGGAAAGCTTGCGCGGCACCGGCCAGCTGCCCAAATTCGAGGAGGATCTGTTCAAGCTGCACCACGAGCAGGATTTCTATCTAATCCCCACCGCCGAGGTGCCGGTGACCAATATCGTGCGCGATGTGATCATCGAGGATGAAACCATGCCGCGCAAATACGTGGCGCATACCCCCTGTTTTCGCAGCGAGGCCGGCTCCTACGGCAAGGACACCCGCGGCATGATCCGCCAGCACCAGTTCGAGAAGGTGGAGCTGGTGCAGGTCGTGCGCCCGGGAGACTCACTGGCGGCCCACGAGGAGCTCACCGGCCATGCCGAGGCGGTGCTGCAGAGACTGGAACTGCCGTACCGGGTGGTCGATCTGTGTACGGGGGATATCGGCTTTTCTGCGTCGCGGACCTACGATCTGGAGGTCTGGCTGCCGGGGCAGGGGAAATACCGGGAGATCTCCTCCTGCAGCAATTTCGAGGACTTCCAGGCCCGCCGGCTCAGGGCCCGCTGGCGTAACCCCGGGACGAACAAGCCCGAGCTGGTCCACACCCTCAACGGCTCCGGCCTGGCGGTCGGGCGCACGTTGGTGGCGATTCTGGAAAACTATCAGGACGCGGGCGGCCGGGTCGCCATTCCCGCGGCACTGCAACCCTATATGGGCGGGCTGCAGCGCCTGGAGTAGGTGGCGATTATTTGACCAGAAGGATCAGCAGCACCACGAAGCCCACGACCAGGGCGATGGGGAACAGAAAGCCTTTCCAGTCCTCGGCGGAGCCCTTGGGGGCGTTGTTGAGCGCATGGCGCATGCGTGGAAAGATGAAAATCAGCATGGCACCGAGCAACACCGCCGTGGCGATTTTTTCCCAACCCATTGAAAGCCTCCTTTAAATTCGCCCGAAGCGGTGATTTTCTCACCATTCGGGGCTTATTTCAGACCAAAAAAAGCCCCGAAATATCGGGGCTTTTGACGTCGCCGTGGGCGGCGTTTATTCGTTGCCGAAGGCACCCAGCAGATGCAGCAGCGCCTGGAACATGTTCAGCAGGGAGAGGAAAATCCCGGCCGTGGCCATGATGTAGTTGGTTTCCCCGCCATGGATGATGGAGGAGGTCTGGAACAGGATGAACCCGCTCATGATCAGCACGATGGCGGCGTTCACGGCCAGAAACAGCGCCGGAATCTCCAGGAAGATGTTCGCCAGCGCCGCGGCCAGGACCACGAAGAAGCCGACGAACAGGAACCCCGCCAGGAAGCTGAAATCCTTGCGTGTGGTCAGCGCATAAGCGGACAGACCCAGGAAGATCACGGCGGTGCCGCCCAGCGCGGTCATGACAATCGTCGGGTTCGCGGCCAGGTAATAGCCCACGATCGGCCCCAGACCGAAGCCCAGCAGGCCCGTGATGGCAAAAATCACCGGAATCCCGGTGGCGGAATTGGCGGTGCGCGGCAGGACGAACCAGAGCATGACGATGCCGGCGATCGTCGCGATCAGCCCGATACCATAAGAAACCTGCGAGACCACACTGATCGCTGCCATCGCGGCACTGAAGATCAAGGTCATGGACAGCAGCGCGTAAGTATTGCGCAATACCTTGTTGGTCTCTATCGCCGACCCAATCGGCCGGGTAGCAGTGCGTTCTTGGTACATGTTTAACCCATCCTTATTCAAAATTAAGCCTGACTAATGGACTACAGCATACCTGATTAGTTCCCGATATCAAGCCATATCGATCCGATTTCAAGCCCGCGCCCCTCTGGAAACTTCGCCTTTCATAGGGTATTCTTCGCCCCCTCAAAGCTAGTGACTAGGTGCTAGGGGCTAGTGACTAGGAAAAGCTAGTGGCCAGGTCCTAGGGAGTTAGAGACTAGGACCTAGCCCCTAGAGACTAGCAACTGTTCTGGAGAGGTGGCTGAGTGGTCGAAAGCGGCGGTCTTGAAAACCGTTGACCGGCGACGGTCCGGGGGTTCGAATCCCTCCCTCTCCGCCAATTAAAAAAGGGCCCTTAACGGGCCCTTTTTTAGTTTCTAGGGGCTAGGTGCTAGTTAAAACTAACTACGTGTTCCGAATACCAGTCCATTTACCGAGTAGCCTGGATCTAAGGAGCAACGCGACGGATCCAGATTTCGCCTACGTGACACAACCCTGAGCAGAGGCAGGGCGCCAGGTAGCGCTGCGCGTAACCTGGCCTACAACTGGGCAACAAGCTAAGGGCCGAGGGACGAGGTGGTTTTATCTGATGTAGGCCGGACAAAGCGCGAGCGATGTCCGGCAATCTGGAAAAGAAGGGCTAGCCTCGTAGGTCACGTTGGCGATAGCCTGCGTGACACAACCTTGAACAGAAGCAGGGCTCACCCCGGATTAGTCGATCGAGCTACCCTGCTTGGTCGGGGCCTCGGCTGATGTCGAGTCACCATCCAGGGTTTCCAGGGCGTTGAGGATTTCATCCAACAGGCTGTTCTCGCCGCCGGTCATGCCTTCTTCCTGCGCGACATCCAGCTCGCGCGCATCCTGTTCCCAGCGTTTGAGAATCTGCCGGCGTTGTTCATCACTCAACTGTTGATCAGCCAGAACTTCATGCGGTCTGTGATAGATCAGCATCGGGTCTTTGAGTGCTTTCTCAAAATCGGTTGGTTGATTCACAGCTGTTACTCCTGATGGTTATGTAAGCATAGGCCAGTCTGGTATGACTTGCAGCGATCGCGTTGCCTGTGGGCGTTGCTTTGTGCCATGTATCCTTCGGGTTACACCGTGTCTTGATTAGCTATGGCAGAGAGGAGGCGATTTGTCTATTTTTAATAAATCAGTCGGGGCTGTGAAGAGAGAGGCTGATGTATTTTCCGCGGAAGACTCGTTAACGCGCGAACCTGATCTGCACCAGGCGCCCGCCTGAGACAGGGCCGGTAGTGGGACAATAAAACCATCTGATAAAAGCGGTTATTGCGGCGCAACGACGGGGCGATCTATAAAGAACTACAAATTTTACGGTGTTTGGGTTACATTCACTGCATAATAATCCATACCGCGCCTGACTGGGTGGGAGGCGAGTTTCATGACGAGAATCCTTTTAGTGGATGATCACGACTTGGTCCGTACCGGCGTTCGCCGGTTGCTGGAAGATGTGGCGGACTTTGAAATTCTGGGTGAAGCCACCAGCGGGGAAGAGGCGATCAAAATGGTCGCGGAACTCGATCCGGATGTGGTCCTGATGGACATCAATATGCCCGGGATCGGCGGTCTTGAAGCGACCCGCAAGATGCTCGGCAACAATCCCGCGCTGCGGATTATTATCGTCACCATGCACCAGGATGATCTGTTCGCCCAGCGTCTGCTTAAAGCCGGCGCGGTCGGTTACCTGACCAAGGGGGCCCGGGTGGATGAAATCAGCCATGCGATCCATGAAACCCTGGCGGGACGCCGCTATATTACCCCCGAGATCGCTCAGCAACTTGCCCTGTCCCAGTTTCCCGAGCACGAAACCGACTCGCCCTTTGACAGCCTGTCGGAGCGGGAACTGCAGGTGTTGATGATGTTAATGGCGGGGCAGAAGATCAGCGCGATTTCCGACCAGCTCTGTCTCAGTCCCAAAACCATCAGTACCTACCGCCAACGCCTCTATACCAAGCTCGGGGTACACAGCGATATTGAACTGGCCCGCCTGGCGATGCGCCACGGCGTGATTGAAAGCAGCCAGGTCCAGTAACCTGTCCCGCCAGAATCCGTTATAATTATCTTTTCACCGCTGTTTTAACTGTCGTAGTAAAAACATGTCCAGTAACCAGGCCCCGGCCGAATTCGATCCCGACTGTAGTCAGTGCCCGCGCTTGAAAGGGTTTCTGAAACAGGTCCGTCGCGATTATCCCGACTACCATGCCCGTCCGGTTGCCCCGTTCGGCAGCAAGCGGCCGCGTCTGCTGATCGTGGGACTGGCACCCGGCATGCACGGGGCCAACGCCACCGGGCGCCCGTTTACCGGTGATTTTGCCGGTATCCTGCTGTACAAAACGCTGTATGAATTTGGTTACAGCAACCGGCCCGATTCGATCGCCCTGGGGGACGGCTTCAAACTCAAGCAGTGCCGGATTACCAACGCGGTCAAATGTCTGCCACCGGAGAATAAGCCGACCACCGACGAGATGAATACCTGTAACGGCTATCTGCGCCAGGAGCTGGCCAGTCTGCCGCGCAACAGCGTGATTCTGGCGCTGGGCGGCATTGCCCACAAGGCGGTGCTCAAGGCACAGGATCTGAAACAGTCGCAGTACAAGTTCGGTCATGCAGCCCATTATCAGCTGCCCGACGGGCGCTGGCTGGTCGACTCCTATCACTGCAGCCGCTACAACACCCAGACCGGCCGACTGACCGAAAAGATGTTTCATGACGTGTTCCGGCTGATTGGTAAACTGACGGATTGAATTTTTACCGCAGAGGCGCAGAGCATTTATGCCTGTTGTTTGGATACAGAGGAAAATTTTATTTTTCTTTATTCTCAATACCATAGGCCGACATGTACTGTCAGACTCAGGCCGCGCAATGTTTTATAAACATTAATCTCTGTGTCCGGAGCTATAACCCATTAATTTCTCCGTGACCTCTGCGTCCTCTGTGGTGCAATCTGTTCTTATTCCCGGGTCTCTGCGGTTAAAATAGTTTCATGAGCGCGACTACCTCCGATTTTGACGCCAAAGCCTTTATCAAGGGCCTGCCCAACAGGCCGGGCGTGTATCGCATGCTCGATGCCGGGGGCACGGTGATCTATGTCGGCAAGGCGGTGGATCTGAAAAAACGGGTGTCCAGTTATTTTCGGACCAATCTGGACAGTCCCAAAACCCGGGTGATGGTGGCGCAGATCGCCGCGATCGAGGTCACGGTGACAAGCAACGAGAGCGAAGCGCTGATTCTGGAAAACACCCAGATCAAGTCGCTGCGCCCGCGCTACAATGTCCTGTTCCGCGATGACAAGAGTTACCCCTATATCTATCTCTCCACCGAGCATCCGTATCCGCGACTGACGTTTCATCGCGGCGCGAAACGGGGTAAGGGACGCTATTTCGGGCCGTACCCCAGCGCGCCGTCGGTACGCGAGACCCTGAGTCTGTTGCAAAAGCTGTTTCCGGTGCGCCAGTGCCGGGACTCCTTTTATAGCAACCGTTCGCGCCCCTGCCTGCAGTATCAGATCAAACGCTGTACCGCGCCCTGTGTGGGCCTGATCAGCGAGGCCGATTACGCCGAGGATGTGCGTCACGCCATTTTATTTCTGGAGGGCAAGAGCAGTGTGGTGATCGACGCCCTGGCGCAACGCATGGCCGAGGCGGCTGAGGCACTGGATTACGAGGCGGCGGCCCGCTATCGGGATCAGATCGCCAGCCTGCGGCATATTCAGGACAAGCAGTACATGGACAGCGACAGCGGCGGCAGCCTGGACGTGATCGCCGCTGCCGTCGAGGGCGGGGTCGCCTGTGTGCAGATTTTTACCATTCGCCAGGGGCGGAACCTGGGCAATCGCAGCTACTTCCCCAAGCATCTGGAGGGACTCGCCCCGGAACAGCCCGAAAGCGAGCTGATCAGCCACTTTCTGACCCAGCATTATCTCTCTCGTCCCGAGGACATCCCGGCCGAGCTCATTGTCAGTCATCCCCCCGCGGAGCAGGGCCTGATCGAGGCCGCCCTGGGCGAGGCGGCCGGCCGGCGGGTCACGATCAGCCACAAGCTGCGCGGTACCCGGGCCCGCTGGCGGGATATGGCGACGCAAAACGCCCGCCAGGCACTGGGCCAGCGTCTCAACAGCCAGGCCACCCAGCTGCAGCGTTTTGAAGCCCTGCAGGAGGCGCTGCAACTGGATGAACAGCCACAGCGACTGGAGTGTTTTGATATCAGCCATACCATGGGGGAGGCGACCGTGGCCTCCTGCGTGGTGTTCGATATTAATGGCCCGCTCAAATCCGATTACCGGCGTTTCAACATCGAAGGCATCACCCCCGGCGATGATTACGCCGCCATGGAACAGGCTTTGACACGGCGTTACAAGCGGCTGCGCGAGGGGGAGGGCAAGCTGCCGGACATCCTGTTTATCGACGGCGGCAAGGGGCAGGTCCAGACGGCCCGCAACGTGCTGGAGGAGCTTCAGGTTCCCGGTGTACGGCTAATTGGGATCGCCAAGGGGCCGGGCCGCAAGCCGGGACTGGAAACCCTTTACTTGTCAGACGGCGGGGAAGACACTATATTGCCGGCCGACTCCAAGGCCCTGCACCTGATTCAGCAGATCCGTGACGAGGCCCACCGTTTTGCCATTACCGGGCACCGGCAACGCCGCCAGAAGACCCGCAGCACGTCGACGCTGGAGCAGATCCCCGGCCTCGGACCCCGGCGCCGGCAAAACCTGCTGCACCGTTTCGGCGGTCTGCAGGAGATCGCCCGCGCCGGCGTCGAGGATCTGGCCGCGGTCAACGGCATCAGTCGCAAACTGGCGCAACAAATCTATGATACATTTCATCAAGACGGATACTGACCCATGCCGATGAACCTGCCGACCAAGCTGACCCTGTTGCGGATTGGAATTATTCCGTTCTTCATCGTGCTGTTCTATGTGCCGGTTTTTGGCATCAGCAACTATCTGCTTACCGCGCTCTACATTCTGGCCAGCATCACCGACTGGTTCGACGGTTATCTGGCCCGTAAATGGGATCAGGAATCGCATTTCGGCGCCTTTCTCGATCCCGTGGCCGACAAACTGCTGGTGGGCGTCGCCCTGGTGCTGCTGGTCAGCAAGCATCCCGGCTTCCTGCTGGCCATCCCGGCCGCCGTGATTATCGGCCGGGAAATCACCATTTCGGCGCTGCGCGAGTGGATGGCTAACATCGGAAGCCAGACCCGGGTGGCGGTCTCCATCATTGGCAAGTTCAAGACAGCCGCGCAGATGCTGGCGGTCTGTTTTTTGCTGTTCGAGGAGCCGATTGGCCGTTTTCCGACCATGTTGATCGGTTATCTGCTGCTCTACGCCTCGGCGGGGCTGACGCTCTGGTCCATGTTCCTCTATCTGCACGCCGCCTGGCCCAGTTTGACCCGGGACCGGTCCGCGTAAGTCTTGACAGCGCGCGCCGTATCGCTAAAATACGCCTCTCTCAAGCGGGAATAGCTCAGTTGGTAGAGCACAACCTTGCCAAGGTTGGGGTCGCGAGTTCGAGTCTCGTTTCCCGCTCCAGATTCCCTGGAAACCTCGGCCGCTCCCGGGGTTTTTTTGTGTAAACCCCGGGCAGAGTCCGGTAAAATACCCCTACGGCTGGGTGGCAGAGTGGCTATGCACCGGATTGCAAATCCGTGTACCTCGGTTCGACTCCGGGCCCAGCCTCCATCTTTCCTTGCCGTGGATTTCTGGCGCCATCCCGGTTAAAATTGCCCGCTAACCTCTGCTTATAACAAAAAAGCCCTGTTCATTGATGATGAACAAACAGACCAATATCCCGCCATTCAACCTGAGCTATGACGCCCGCAAGTCATTTCTCGAATTGTTCGAATTATCATCCGGGGATAAAAAACTTGCCGACATACTGCAGCGCCATGTTATTCAGCCCAATGTCGATGAGATTGTGGATAAATTTTACGATTTCATGCTCTCGCATGACCGTTTTCGGCCTTATCTCGAGGATAAGGTTCTGATTGCGCGATTGAAAAAATCTCAACGCAATTATCTTTACACACTTGGCGTTGAGTTTGACACCCCGAACTATTTTGAGGAACGTATACATGTCGGCACGATACACAAACAGGTCGGCCTGCCGACGACGTTATATCAGAGCGCATATACCAAACTGCTCGGGATAATTATTGATAAGATTCCGGCTTCGAATGAACAGCCCGGCGCAAACCGTCGTGAGCTTGAGTCATTTGCCCGGCGCATCACTGCATTCGATATGTCACTTGCCATTCACTCCTACCACGTCGAACATATCCAGGAGATGCAGGTTTCGCTGAATACGCTTCGCACCGAAGGCGCGCAGTTACGTGATCAGGTCACGACGGATGAATTGACCGGCGTGCATACGCGAAATTCCATTATGGAAATATTTTCCAGGATGTTGACGCAATCCCGTTCTCAGAAGACCAACCTGAGCCTGGCGATGGTGGACCTGGACCATTTTAAACAGATCAATGATACCCACGGGCACCTTGCGGGTGACAAGGTACTGAAGGAGGTGGGTGAGAAAATACAGGGTCTGTTGCGCAGTGAGGATTTCGTGGGCCGCTACGGTGGTGAAGAATTTATGATTATTCTGAACAATACCGACCTGGCCGGATCAAACATTGTCATGGAACGGCTGCGTTCGAGTGTTTCAGACAACCCGATCGAAATCGACGATGATCAGCATATCCAGGTTACCCTCAGCGCCGGCGTGACCACACTGCGGGAAGAGGATGATGAGGATTCCTTCTTCCACCGCGCCGATGAAGCACTCTACGAAGCCAAAAACGGCGGGCGTAATCGTGTCGTGAGCCGTTAAACTCCCAACTTGCCGCGCGAACCAGAATATTCTCTTAATAATCAATAATATATAAGCGCGCCCCTCAACACGGGAATACAGTTTCAGGCCAGGCATCTTTTTCTGAGCTTTCAAATCTGATGCATATGCATGTAGAATATATCCCGTCACACCGCAGCCCGGGTGGCGAAATTGGTAGACGCAAGGGACTTAAAAAATTGAGCACCCGGCTCGGAAACGGCCGGCGTGAATGGAGTCAAATTCGGGGAAACCTCAGCACGCAGGGTGGTGGCAATCCCGAGCTAAGCCCGATAAAGCACTATCGAGTCACGAGTACCGACAGTTCGGGAATCCCTCGTTACTCGTACCTCGTCACTCGTAACTATCTCGGGAAAGTGTAGAGACTTGACGGCTCCTGCCTAAGTTCTATCAAGCTTAGAATAGGGTAAAGGTAAAGTCCAGGCCACAAATGCGTTTTAAGTACGCGGCAGCGAAAGCTGTAGTGGTAAGAAAATCCCTCGGTCATTGCGACCGTGCCGGTTCGATTCCGGCCCCGGGCACCATTACTTGACAGGCTTTGACCTGCTGCCTAAAAACGTCCGGAATTATCAGGCGTGAGGGCGATTCCGTGCGATAGTGTATTGATAGATTCGAATTACCCCGTATTTCTTCTTTTTCATACTCATCTTGATACTGTTTACGTCTCCTGTGTGATGACCTGGTTGCGACCATTCTGTTTAGCGGCGTAGAGGGCGTTATCCGCGCGTTTAATCATTTTCCAGGGGTCGTCATCATTTTCACTGAAGACAGCGACGCCAACACTGACCGTTATCTCGGTTTGCTGTTCGATACGGGAGCGCAACCGTTCCGCCACGTCGGCGGCCTGTTGGCGATCCTTGTTGCGCAGCAGGATCAGAAACTCTTCACCACCATAGCGGACCGGGAGATCTTCTTCGCGGATACATTGACGTATAATATCTGCAACCTGGATCAGTAATTTGTCACCCTCCGGGTGTCCATGGGTGTCGTTATAATTTTTGAAGTGATCCAGATCCAGCATGATAACGGACAACATGTTTGTACCGCGCCGGGCCGCGGCCCACTCCCGTTTGAGGTTCACTTCAAGATGACGCCGGTTGGCGTGGCCGGTCAGTGAGTCGTGAACGGATTCGTCGTGGGTTTTTTCATGCTGGCGTGCATTACCGATGGCTATTCCCACTTGCGCGCTCACGGCCTGCCACAGAGTCAATTTACGCTGGGGAAGTGGTTGCTCCTGGGGCAGATAATAGTAGAAGACGCCAACAACCTCGCCTTTGGATTTCAGCGGTAAAATAAGATGCCCATGGGGCCGGATCCCCGGGTAGTGGATGGTATGTCGCGAATCATTCACACAGTTTTCGGTAACAATCATTTCACCGCTTTGTGCAACCTGGCCACACAGACAGTCACCGACACGCATTCCCTCATGCGCATCCAGGAAGGGCTGAGTGGAACCGCGAGAGGCAGCCAGCTCCATTTTGTCGTCGT
Source organism: Thiohalophilus thiocyanatoxydans (assembly GCF_004366735.1). GTDB lineage: Bacteria > Pseudomonadota > Gammaproteobacteria > UBA6429 > Thiohalophilaceae > Thiohalophilus > Thiohalophilus thiocyanatoxydans. The sequence goes on from NZ_SOQX01000002.1 coordinate 453,846, forward strand.
TGATGAGGAATATACCGCAATCAACGGGTGTATCGACCAACCCGGTCATCAGTTCGAGAGTGTGCTCCAGTAATTCGTCCAGCCACACAGTCTCACTGACAGTGGCGGCCACCTTATGCAGCAAGGAAAGTTCGTCATTGGCGGTTTTCAGTTCACGGCTGGTACGTTTGAGTGTTTCCATTGCCTCGGCCCACTGGTGGCGGATCCGTTCCGCCTGGGAGAGCGCTTCGGCATAGGAGTGATTCTTGCGCTCGAGTTCGGCAATCCGCTGTTGAAGCGCGTCGATTTTTTGGTCTGAATTGTTCATGGGGTGAGATCCGGATAGGCAATATCGGTACCGCAACGCAGATTGCGCAAATAGTCAAGGGCAGCGGGGACATCGGGTGGCGAAATGATCGAACCGTGTTGAGGTAAAATCGCTTCGATATCCAGCTTGTCGAGCTGGTTTACGAACCCCCGTGCCGCGACATTGGAAGCCATGTAGTCCAGGTGGAAAAGATCGAGTAAATTGCGATGCTGTTCGAAATCCCTGACCACCAGCGTCCAATCAGTGTCCAGTGCGGCCCATATATCACCCGACAGAAGATAGCGGGCATGTTCGTCATAGGTTGCAAAGGCGCCCGGAGAGTGAAGATACGGCGCATCAATAAACCGTAATGCCGAGCCGGAGGGGAGTGTGAGGCGCGATGTGGTTGTGACATCGACATAGGGATAATCACTGCACCCGTAATGGGGTAACAGTACCTGCGTGCGGGGAGTGGTATAGACCCGGGCATCGGGCGCCTGTTCCAGCCATTCACAGATTGAGGCGGCCACATCGGGATCCTGATGACAGAAAATCAGCCCCGTTATCGCCTGCGGTTCCAGAATCTGGGCGACACGCTCGTGAACCTGGGGGAAAAAACTCCGGTTGCCCGCATCCACTATCAGGGCCTGATCGCCATCGCGTATCAGGTAGCTGTTACAGCGGAATGCGGTTTCCTGGGTAATGCCCAGCCAGTAGACTTCGTGATTCTTGTCCAGAAACAGCGGTGTCGGGCGGTTTATATCGATTTCAATGTTTTTCAAATCGTGCGACCCAATCGTGCTATCGGATGTGTGCATCCGGAACCTCCTGGCTGGTGAGTATTATAAAGGCATCGTTATTCCATACTCTTACGGTATTGGTATTGAACTCACTAAGGCGGTAAAGAGTCTGTTGAGTGTCTGTCTGCGCTCATCGTAGTGTGCCTGTTTTTATCCAGCGACGAATTATCCACTTCTCGAGTTCCACGATAAAGAACACGGACGCGGCGATGAGAATAAGTCGCGCCCAATCCGTCAAGGCCAGCGCCGTGGTACTGAACAACAGTTGCAACGGTCCCCAGTAGGTGAAGGCCAGCTGCAGCAGGATCAGCAGGCCGATGGCGTAGAGTACATAGCGGTTGTTCATGAAGACTCGCCAGGTCAGCGAGTTTTCGATTAAAAAGCGGGAATTTAACAGATAGAACATTTCAAACAGCACCAGCACATTCACCGCCATGGTGCGTGCCTCGTCGAGGCCGGTTCCCTGGCCGCGTTCCCAGAAGAACAGACCGAAAGTTCCAACAGCCAGAATCAGCGAGACAAACAATATCCGCCAGATCAAAAACGGCGTAAAGATCGGTTCTTCCGGATCGCGCGGCGGGCGGGCCATCACCTGGCCTTCGGCCGGTTCAAATGCCAGAGATAGCGCAAGCGTGACGGCGGTGACCATGTTGATCCAGAGGATCTGCACCGGCGTAATCGGCAACATCATCCCCAGCAATATGGCGACGACCAGGGTCAGGGCCTGAGCGCCGTTGGTCGGCAGGATGAACATGATCGATTTTTTCAGATTATCATAAACAATCCGGCCTTCCTCGATGGCCCGGGCGATAGAGGCAAAGTTATCGTCGGCCAGTACCATCTCGGCCGCCTCGCGAGCCACTTCGGTGCCTTTTTTACCCATGGCCACGCCCACATCGGCCCGCTTCAGTGCCGGGGCATCGTTGACGCCATCCCCGGTCATGGCCACGACATTGTTCTGTGTCTGTAGCGCTTCCACCAGCCTCAGTTTTTGCTCGGGACTGACCCGGGCAAAGATATCGGTCTCCCGGACTATCTTCTGCAATGCCGCATCATCACTTTGATCCAGATCGGCGCCGGTCAATGCCTTGCTGTCGCCGGCGACAATACCCATCTTGCGGGCGATGGCCAGCGCCGTGGTGGCGTGATCGCCGGTGATCATCTTGATCCGGATCCCCGCCGCATAACATTGACGGATCGATTCAATCGCTTCATCGCGCGGCGGATCCATAATCCCGACCATCCCCAACAGGGTCAGCCCGGCTTCGACATCGTTAAAGTTCAGTTCGCGCTGGTCACTGTCGGTGGTATTAAACGCGATCGCCAGCACCCGCTGGCCGTTTTCGGCCAGCTGATGCATCTGTTCATGCCAGTAAGGTGTATCCAACGGCGATGTTTCCCCGTCGGTGCGTTGACGCGAACACATGGACAGAATCTGTTCCGGTGCACCCTTGACATAGATAAAGCCATGACCGGCGTGATCGTGATGCAGTGTTGCCATGAAACGATGCTCGGATTCAAACGGAATGGCATCGCCCCGTGGCCATTGTTCATTCTGGTAGAGTGGATCGAGACCGGCTTTCATCCCCATTACCACCAGCGCCCCCTCGGTGGGATCGCCATGGAGTTGCCATTGCCCCTCGACTTTCTCGACTTTGGCATCGTTACACAGCAGGGCAGCACGAGTAAGCTCCGACAGCACCGGATCCGATTCCACCTCGATACTGTTTCGATCAACAGAAAAATCGCCGTATGGTTCGTAACCGTTACCACTGATTTCATAGTTCTGTTTCGCTGTCACCACATTGCGGGCGATCATCACGTTCTGAGTCAGGGTGCCGGTCTTGTCGGAACAGATCACCGTCACCGAGCCGAGGGTTTCGACCGCCGGCAGACGGCGGATAATGGCATTGCGCCGGGCCATGCGTTGTACGCCGATGGCCAGGGTAATGGTCATAATTGCCGGCAGCCCCTCGGGGATGGCGGCTACCGCCAGACTGACCGCGGCCAGGAACATCTCGCCGCTGGTGTAATCCTTGATGAATATTCCATAGGCCAGGGTGGCCGAAGCGATGACCAGAATGGCGCCGGTCAGCCAGCGGGAGAATTGGGCAATTTTTTGCAGCAGTGGCGTGGTCAGTGTCACAACCGACTGCAACATGTCGCTGATCCGGCCCACTTCGCTCTCGTTGCCGGTCGCCACCACCACGCCCGTGCCCTGGCCATAGGTGACCAGGGTGCCGGAATAGGCCATGGAATGGCGATCCGCCAGCAAGCTTTCGGCCTTGTCGGGTTCACTGGTCTTCTCCGCCGCCACCGATTCGCCGGTCAGCAGGGATTCATCAATACGCAGCTGGCGGGATTTGAACAGGCGCAGATCGGCCGGCACCTTGTCACCCGATTGCAACAGCACCACGTCACCGGGCACCAGCTGTTCCGCATCGAGCGTTTTAACCTGACCTTCGCGGCGGACCCGCGCCTGGCGGGTCAACAGTTGCTGAATGGCGGCCAGCGCCTTCTGGGCCTTGCCTTCCTGGACAAACCCGATCAACGCATTGATGATCACGACGCCGAAAATGACACCGCTATCGATCCAGTGACCCAGTAACAGAGTAATGAAGCCGGCAGCGAGCAAAACATAAATCAGGACGTTGTTAAATTGTCTGAGCAGGCGTCGCAAGGCCGATTCGCTTTGCTGGGCACGCAAGCGGTTCGGTCCGATCTGTTTGAGGCGTTGTTCGGCCTCTGTTTTATCCAGTCCCTGCGAGGCGCTGGCAAGACGTTCAAAAACGTCCTCGCCGGGCAGGGCATGCCAGTCAGGTGGGGTCGTGTCGGAATTTCCGTGCTGCAGATCTGAATCGTCTGTTGCCATTGCGCCTATCTCCCTGGAGCAAGTAAAACGTGGAGCCGCTCAGGTGTCATTCGTTGACCGGTGTGAGTCGACCAAGCCAGCCCGGAATAGCATGTTGCCGGGATAGTGCCGCGCGGAGCTGTTCCCGCACCTGCCGGATATCAAGCGGCTCGCCGGCATAGCGTTTTAAGATTAACGCCTCAATCGCCCGGTCAAGACGTGTGTCAGGCCGATAATGATTCTGCCAGTATTGCAACCACTGCGCCAGCGTCAGATTGGCCGGCCAGCCCTCGCCGAGGGCCACCTCCCGCAGCAGTTGAACCACACGTTCATCGGAATCGGCCATCGGCAATAATCCGATGACCCGGGTGTAACCTTTCAGACGTCGCAGGTGCCGGGTTAACGGGGGCAGTGATTTTCGGATGCTGATCCCCAGGACCACTAATCCGATTCCGATCAGCAAATAAAACAGCCAGCGATTCATGGCATAGACGGCCTGCCCCGCGACTTGCCGGCTGACTATCCGGCCTGTGTTCGGGTCGAAATAGTCGAGCCGCAAATCGGGGAGGGTGATCCGTCCGCTCTGTTTGATGCTGAAGGGGATCGCGTAGTCACTCTGGCCAATCAGCCGGCCCGCGTCGGTTTTCTGCTGATAGGCCTGTTGCGCCGGGTAAAGGGTGATGTCGGCCGAGCTGGCCAGTTGCCGTTCCAGTTGCGGCATATCCTGACGGCGGATTCCCCGGCCCTGTAATGTCACTTTCAGATCGTGCAATTCGTCGGTGAAGACAAACCGATCCGGCCTGTCGATCTGCAGTGACAACGTTCCGATCGGCATCTGCGGTGACAGATAGGGCGGCAGGGGACGGACCGCGAGTTGTAACACCGGCGGGTAGAAACGGTGTGTCGTCACCCCGTCGCGCACATAGCGTAGCGGCGGTAATTGCAGCCGTTGTTCGCCCTGGCGCAGGGGGTGGGCGACCCAGCCGGTGGTATGGCGATAACGTTGTTGTTGCGGGTCAACCGGCCGTTCGGTTGTGGCGAGCTCATGAATCGCCAGCGCGTCATGGGCGGGCGTCTCCCGCTCGAGAATAATAATCGGCGAGGCGGTTTCCAGGGTCATTGTCAGATGCACCGCCTGACGTAACCAGACATCCGTGCCGGATATCTCGCGGGTAACCCGGATGGGCTGACCGTCACGCGGATCCACCGCCGGTGTCACGTTCAGCCTCACCGGGTCGCGGCGAGCCGCGTTATCCGGCGCCGGGATGATCAGCTCGCCGGGGCGGCGCGGATAGAGCCGCCATTGGCGCATCGGGGTATCGGTTTCAGTGGCTGAACGGCCGCGGATCGGTTCAATGGCAAAGTCCGGTTCCAGTGCGGCTAACGAGATGGCGCCCGGATCGGTATCCGGCTCCGTGCTGCGCACGGTCAATACAACGGACTTGCCGTATTCGACTGTGTGCCGATCGACACTGACCGTCAAACCGCTGTCCGTTGCGCTGGCGGCGTGGGCCGTCGACAGGGCGGCTAACAGGATGAACAGCCGTCGCAGCGACAGGGGTCGGCCGATACGCGCTACCATGGCCGCACTCCCGCTTTGTTTTCGGGTTGCTCAAGCGGGGCCGGATAGCCTGCTTCGCTTTCAAACAGGCGTTGCCAGAAGCGTGCCGGTTCGCTGTCCATCCCGCTGGCGCGACTGGCCAGCTGGCTCATCGCGTTGACCGCGTAGTCCCACTGCGGATCAGTGCGCTCCATGATCGTCTCATCCGACAGCGTGGCGCCGCCCGATTCACGGCGCGCGGCCTCGTCGCTGTGCGCATCGCCCAGGGCGATGCCTTCGGACTCGCTTTGATCGCTCAGAGTCAGATTGCCGCGGGTGAGCTGTTCATCTTCCTCCAGCTCGCGGGTGCGGGTGCCGCGTCCCTGGCGACCGCGCTCGTCGCGGCGCTCACGCGCCACCTGTTCCCGGGCGAGTTTTTCAGCCAGGGTCCGGTTTTGTTCCGCCCGGGTATGCGAGGTTTGATAGCGCAACACATCAGCATAGATCGTTGCCGCTTGCGTATAGCGCTCGAGCCGGGCGTAGCTGTTGCCCAGATTGAACAGGGCGTCGGCCCGCTGCGTAGCGTTTTGTGCCATCGCGACCGCGCGGGTGAATTGCTGCAAAGCGGTGCGAAATTCCTCGCGCAGATAGGCGCTGCTGCCTTCGCCCATGCGTCCCCGGTAACCGGCGACCCGTCGATAGGCCTTCTGTGCTTTGGCGTAGTCTTCCTGTTCAAAGGCCTGCCAGGCCTGTTGCAGAGCGTCGGATTGGGCGGCATAACTGTTGTTGGGCACACCGAACAGATTGGCGACCAGCACGAACCCCAGCAGCAGGGACAAAGAACCGGCTGTCGGTCTCTGACGTGGCAGGCGAAGATGGGCCAGCAGTAACAATGCCAGACCCGGCAGCAGACACCAGGCAAACAGTTCGCGCCAGATCACCAGGCCGTCCGACTGTTCGCTCAGTGAGTCGGACAGGGTTCCGGCAAGGCCGTTGTCATAGAGCTGCTGCCAGTCACGATCATCATCCCGTGCCGTGGCATACCGGCCGCCGCCACGTTCGGCCAACGCTTCCAGCCGTGCGCGTTGCAGGCGTGACAGCACGCTCTGGCCATCCTGTTCCAGCCAGCCACCGTCCGGATCGGTCAGGTTTGTACCGGACTCGCTCCCCACACCCAGGATATACAGACGGTGCCCGTTTTGCTGCAATGCGGTGACCGTCTCCTGCAAGGCCTGTTCACTTTCACTGTCCGGCCTGACCATCGCCCCGTCACTGATCAGCAACAGGTGACGCGGTACGTCATTCGTCACGCCTGTGCCGGCGGCAAATTGCAAGGCCGAGGCCGGATCACTGCCTTCGACGGGCAACAGGCCGGTGCGCGGGATCGGCAGATAATGGCGCAGCAGCGCCTTGTCATGGGTCGGCGGTACCAGCAGATGCGGTTGCGCGGCATAAACCACCATCCCGATGCGCCAGCCCTCGAGCCGTTCGAGCAGATCCTGCAGCTCGAGCCGGGCCCGTTCCAGCCGGGTGGGATAGATGTCGTCGGCGCTCATCGAGTGGGAGACATCCAGCACCACCATCAACTCCGGCAGGCGATCCGTTTCCTCGCTGTGCAGGGAGTGCGGCAGGCGCGGTCCGGCCAGCGCGGCGGCCAGCAACAGCCAGGCCAGCACGGAGAGCAGTTCCCGCCAGTGACGCCGCCAGCGCTGCAGCCTGTGTTGTTCGACCCGGGCCCAGGGCAGCAGCGCCGGATCGGCATAGGCCCGGCTGTCGGTGGCCGACCACAGATACCGGCCGAGCAGCCACAGCCACGGCACCAGCGCCACGGCAAACCAGGCCGGCTCCCGCCAGACCAGATCGGCCAGCCCCCCCATCATGGGCGCCTCCCGAACCGGATCGGCAGAGAGAGCAGCGCCAGCACTATCAGACTGGCCAGCAGGGGCCATTGATAGAGGGGGATGGGCACATGGCGGGGTTCGGCCTCGATAACCCGTTGCTCCGCCTTCTGAATCGCCTCAATGGCCGTCTGCAGGCTGTCCGTGTTCCTGGCCCAGTAAAAGTTGCCATTCCCCTGTTCGGCGATCGCTTCGAGAAGGGCAAAGTTGGACGGGTGATAAATCAGGCCGCCCTGTTGTTCATCATCGGCGGCATAACTGGCCCCGCCAATACCGATCACATGCAGGCGATAGCCCTGTGACGCGATATATTCGGCCGCCACACGCGGATCGATTTGCCGATCAGGGCGGTTCACGTCCGAGACCAGGATCAGCACCGGACGTTGCTCGCTGTCGTCATCCTGTTGTTGTTCAAGCGTGTCCAGGGTATACAGCAGCGCGCGACCGGGATGACTGGTGCGCCCGGTCAGACTGGCCGGTTTGAGGCGATCGATCTGGGTGCGCAGGACGGGATAGTCGGCCGTTAACGGTACCAGGGTGTAAGCCTGTTCGGAGAAGGCCACCACGCCGATGCGATTGCCCTGCAGACGATCGATCAGGTGTCGCATGACATGTTTAAGCATCGTGATGCGATCAACCCGTTGTTCATCGATGACATAGTCCTTGAGGACCATGCTCACGGAGCTGTCGATGACAAACATGGCGTCGCGGTAACTGGGCGGTTGCGGCAGTTGTTCGCCCTGATAGAAGGGTTTGGCCAGCGCCAGATGCACGCCCAGCAGAAACAGACCGTAACCGGCCCACTGCCAGAGCCGATAACGCGGTGCCGCGCCGGCCGGCGAGCGATACAGCCGGCGTAACAGGCCGGTTTGCGGATGCCGAAAGCGTCCACTCGCGTAGCGGCGCAGACTGCTGCCCAGGGCATGAAGATAACCGCGCTGTAACAGGCCGCCGAGTAACACCATACTGACCGGCCACAGCCATAACCAGAGCGGCGCGTCGAACTGCAAGGTCGGCCAATCGTTCATCGACGCAACCAGGCCATTGCATCTTCCAGCAATGTATCCAGTTCGCTTTGTGAGGGCGGGCGGGGACGATACTGCGCGTGTTGCAGCTTGTCGAGAAACGCGCGCCAGTTTGCCTGTTGGGTACCGAAATCGAGTCGATCCAGCCGGGTCGTGGCCCGGCCCCGGCGCAGGCAATCGGCAATGGTGAATCCGGCGTTGCGCCGATCGAGACGGTTATCCCGGAGCCTCCGACGCAAATGGCGTAACTGTCGGCGCATGGCCGGCCGCGGCCGTTGCCGATAATACAGTGTGAGCAATCCCGCTATCAGGATCGGCAGCAGCCACCACAACAGCTGCGTCTCGTCCGTCGGCGGCGCGCCCGGTTCGATGATCCCGGCCCACTGCTTATCCATGTCCGGCGCTTCCCCGGGCGGCCTGTTGTAAACAGTCACCCCAATCCACGCTGGCTTCGCAATGATACGCGGCGATCCGGCACTGGCTGAAACAGTCGTCCAAAAGCTGTTGCTGGCGCGCCACCGCAGCGTCGTAGCGGCCGTCATGGTTTGCCTCGCGGCCGTCGACCACCAGCGGCTCGAAACCGGGATCGTCGATCAATAACGGCTGGATCGGTGGCAGGCGGGCTTCCACCGCGTCATGGATCCGGATCGCCTGGACCGTGTGTTTTTCGCCCAGCCGCTGCAGGATCGCCGTGTTGTGATCTACATCGAGATCGGCAAAGTCGCTCAACAGCAGGATGAAACAGCCGTCGTCCAGGCGCATCGCCAGTTGCGCCAGAACCTCGGGCAGGGATTCCTGTTCCCGATCGAAGGATTGTGGCGGACAGGGCGCGCTAATCGCCTCAAGCAGGGCATCCAATCCCGCCGCGCCCTGCGCGGGTGAAAACCAGCGCGCACGATCTTCCAGCACCACGCCACCGGCGGCGATCATCCGGTGGCGGGCCTGAAACAGGGTAATGGCCGCCAGCTGCGCGGCCAGGGTCGCCTTGAGGCGCACCCGGGTGCCGAAACGCATGGCCGCACGGCGATCCACCAGTACAAAAACCTCGGGGCGGCGCTCTTCCACAAACACCTTGCTGTAGAGTTCGCCCCGTCGCGCGTAGAGTCGCCAGTTGATCAGGCGTTGCTCATCGCCGGGTTGATAGACGCGGTTTTCTTCAAACTCAAAGCCCCGGCCGCGAAACCGGGAGAGGCGATCCCCGATGCGCGGCTGGGCAACATTGTGCTCAAAGCGGATCAACGAGGGGTGGGGCTGAGACGCCCGGGCCCGCAGCGGTTGTAAATCCCCGGCTGCGAGCAACGGCTGATCACTGGCCGCTGTCGTGACGGGGGACAGCGGTGGCAGATACCGGCGAAGCTGGGTCAACCAGGGGAGGGGCATCGGCTTCAGGGAACCGGAATCACATCCAGCAGCTGTTCAATCAGGCTCTGGGCGTCCCGACCCCGCGCCCGGGCGGTATAGCTGGGAATAATGCGATGACGCAGGACGTCCCCGGCCACCTCCAGAACATCGTCGGGCAGAACATACTCGCGCCCCTGCAGATAGGCATGGGCACAGGCCGCGCGCACCATCGCCAGGGTGGCGCGTGGTGAGGCGCCGAACTGAATCGTCTCTTTCAGATCCTCGCCCCAGCGGGCCGGATTGCGGGTGGCCTGCACAATATCCACGACATACCGTTCCAGTGCCGGTTCGATGTGAATGTCCGCCACTTCCTGACGCGCCTTCAATACCGTTTGCGGATCCAGCCGGGTGTTGATCGAAGGCGTTTCCTCGCTGAAGTGGCGCTGGCGATCCCGTTCCAGGATCTGCAACTCTTCGTCCGCATCGGGATAGTCGACGATGACATGCAACAGGAAGCGATCCAGCTGCGCTTCGGGCAGGGGATAGGTACCGCCCTGTTCCAGCGGGTTCTGGGTTGCCATGACGATAAACAGATCGGGCAGGGGCCAGGACTTGCCGCTGATGGTGACCTGATGTTCTTCCATCGCTTCGAGTAACGCCGACTGCACCTTGGGCGGGGCGCGGTTGATCTCGTCGGCCAGAATGATTTCGTGAAACAGCGGTCCCTGCACAAAGCGAAACTCGCTTTTGGTCGGGTCAAAGATATCTCCGCCGGTGATATCCGCCGGCAGCAGATCGGGGGTGAACTGCAGGCGCTGAAAGCTGGCATGCACGCCGGCGGCCAGTGCCTTGACCGCGGTGGTCTTGGCCAGGCCGGGGGCGCTCTCCAGCAGGATATGCCCGCCGGTCAGCATGCCGACCATCAACCGATCGATCAGCGCGGTCTGGCCGACAATGGTCTGCTCCAGGTGTCGGCGCAGGGTCAAAAACTCGGGTTGGCTTTGCATGAGATAATCGCTTTACTGGTTTTGCAGTTCGATGAGCATGTCGATCAGTTCCGGATCATCCCATTCGCGACCGCCAACGACGCGATACACAATCCGCCCCTGTTTATCCAGAACAAAGGTGGTGGGCAGGCCCTGTATCGGCCACTCATTGATCACGGTTGAATCCTGATCCATCGGCAGGGGAAAACTCACCGGATAATCGGCGGTAAAGGTAAAAATCGTATCGGCATCCTCACCGACGTTAATCGCCAGCATGGCGATATCCTCTTCCTGCAGCTGTTTCCAGGCGCGCTCCATGGAGGGCATCTCTTCACGGCAGGGCGGGCACCAGCTGGCCCAGAAATTGACCACGACCACCTGTCCCTTGTAGTCCTCCAGTTTGTAGGTCTTGCCATCCATGTCTTCCAGTGTGAAGGAAGGGGCGGGGGCGGGATCGTTAATCAACGGCGGGCGTTCGGCGGCCAGGGGCGCCGAGGTGACAAGCAAGACCAGGGTTAATAAAAACGGGAACGGTTTTGACAGCATAAAGAGAACTCAGTCGGGTTGTGGGTGGATGTCGGGCGGACATTCGATGGCATCGATACGGCGCGTATACTGCTGGTCACCGCGTTGCCAGCTGAATTCGAGATCAAACTCACTGCCGGGCGCCAGGCCGTACGCGGTCATGCCCCAGTTGTAATCATCGGCGGCGTATTCCTGTTGCGTGGGCAGCAGCGCCCATTCAAACGCAATCCGGGCGGCTTTGGGCAGATCGTCGTGTTCCTGCCAGATCGGCTTCCAGGTTTCCCGCACCATTAACGGCTGTGTCCCGTCATCGGTATGAACCCGCCATTCGCTCAGGTCATATTCGACGGGGGGCTGATCATTTCCCGCCGTATTGCGAAATTCCGTTTGAAAAACACAGGCGAGGGCAATGCGCTCGCGGGCTTCCCTGTCAAAACCCCGGGCGCCAAAAAAGGCGCGGGTCTGATCCGGCAGGCGCTGGGTCAGTTTGAAATGGATACCGGCTTCCTGCCACTGCCAGTGGCGCAGGCCCGTGTCGGGATCTTCACCCCGGCTCAGTTGCGCCTGCAATGGCGTCGTGAAACACAGGGCCAGAAACAGGCACGCCGGCGTGATTCGTTGAGCTAACCGCATAACCCCACCTGTCTATTTTGTCGGGTTTTGTTCTTCCACCGGCAGCCCCGCGGTTTTCCACTCGGGGTAGCCGTCCTGCAGACGTCGGGCCTTGAGGCCTTTCTCCCGCAGCCGCGCCACCGCATCGAAGGCGAGCACACAGTGCGGCCCCCGGCAGTAGGCGACGATCTCCTGATCCTTGTTCTCGCCGAGTTCCGCCAGCCGCTGCTCCAGCTCGCCCAGGGGGATGTTGACCGCACCGGGCAGATGGCCGGCGGCGTACTCCTCGGCCGGGCGCACGTCGATGACCGTGACATGACCATCCCGGGCCCGGGCCAGCAGCTCGTCACGGGGGATCGGCTCGAGATCGTCCTTGACCGTCAGGTAGCTGTTAATCAACCGATCCACCTCGGCCACGTGGTGCTCGGCCACCCGGCGCAGGGCGTCGATCAGATCCAGCACATCGTCGCTGGAGAGACGATAATAGACCTTGAGCCCTTCCTTGCGGGTGGTGACCAGCCCGGCCTGGCGCAGGTGCTGCAGATGCTGGGAGGTGTTGGCCACGGAGAGCCCGGCGACCCGGGCGAGGTCCTCGACGCTGCGCTCGCCCTGGGCGAGATATTCGAGGATTTCCAGACGGTTACCACTGCCCAGAGCCTTGCCGACCCGGGCGAACTGGGCAAACAGATCGTGTTTGAAATTGCCGCTTGACATGCATCACCACGCTGATAATCTATTATTCAAGTAATCACTTGATAAGTTGTATTTGTCAGTATAGCATGCCATTTCTGACAGGCAATAATCCAATCAATTCAATAATAAATTATTAAAAGCAGTAAACAGCAATGGAGAATCGGCACCATGAGCATCGACGAGTTTATTCTGGGCAATGAGCCGTTTATCCGGCTCGGCTTCTTCTTCGGCATCCTCGCACTGATCGGTCTGTGGGAGGTGGTCGCGCCGCGTCGCGGCCTGACTGCCTCCAAGACGGTGCGCTGGGGCAGTAACCTGGGTATCGTGGTCCTCAATACCGTGGTCCTGCGCCTGTTGTTCCCGGCCGCCGCGGTCGGCATGGCCTTTTTTGCCGGCGAGCAGGGCTGGGGGATCTTTAACTATTTCGAGGTGCCGTACTGGCTGGCGGTGGTCGCATCAGTCATTGTGCTCGATTTCGTGGTCTGGCTGCAGCATATTATGGTCCATGCCATACCGCTGTTCTGGCGTCTGCATCGCATGCACCACGCCGATCTCGATTTCGATGTCACCACCGGCGCCCGCTTTCATCCGCTGGAGATCATTCTTTCCATGCTGATCAAGTTTGCCGCCATCGTCGTGCTGGGGCCGCCCGTCGTGGGTGTGGTCATCTTCGAGGTGCTGCTCAATGCCACCGCCATGTTCAACCACGGCAATATCCGCCTGCCGCTGAAACTGGACCGGGTGTTGCGCTGGTTCGTGGTCACCCCCGACATGCACCGCGTGCATCACTCGGTGGAGGATGACGAGGCCAACAGCAACTTCGGCTTCAACCTGCCGTGGTGGGATCGGCTGTTCGGTACCTACCGGGATCAACCGCGCGGCGGTCACGACGGCATGACCATCGGTATTCGCAAATTCCGTGAGCCGCAACAGGTGAGCTGGCTCAATGGTATGTTGATCCTGCCGTTCAAGGGCAAGATCAGCGATTACGCCATCAACCGTCGGCAGTGGGGTGATGGCAATGAACAGTAAACTGCTTCGCTTCGGATTGCTTGCAGTCCTGATCGTCGCCATCGGCATTGCCATCAGCTACCGGGATCAGTTCGACGCCGAGGCGCTGGAGATGTGGCTCGACGGGACCGGCGCCGCCGGCCCGCTGCTGTTCATGTTGATCTACGCCGCGGCCGCCGTGCTGTTTCTGCCCGGTTCTGTATTAACCCTGGCGGGTGGGGCGTTGTTCGGTCCGGTGCTGGGGACGCTGTATAACCTGACCGGGGCGACCCTCGGGGCCACACTGGCCTTTCTGATTGCCCGTTACCTGGCCGCCGACTGGGTGGAACGCAAGACCGGCGGGCGCATGGCGCAACTGAAAACCGGCGTGGAAAAGGAGGGCTGGCGCTTTGTCGCCTTTGTGCGCCTGGTACCGCTGTTTCCCTTCAACCTGTTGAACTATGCCCTGGGCCTGACCCGCATCAACCTGCTGCATTACATCATTGCCTCCTATATCTGCATGTTGCCCGGCGCGACTGCCTACACCTATCTGGGTTACGCCGGACGCGAGGCGATCGCCGGCGGCGAGGGGATGATCCAAAAAGGATTGCTGGCCCTCGGCCTGCTGGCGCTGGTGGCCTTTTTGCCGCGCTGGATCGGGCGCTTGCGTCGCCGCCCGTCGCAGACGGTGGATCAGCTCAAGCAGCAACTGGATCAACAGGCCGATGTGCTGGTGCTGGATGTACGCAGTGAAGAGGATTTCACCGGCGAGCAGCAGCATATCCCCGGCGCGCGCAACATCCCGCTGGAAGCGTTGTCCGGGCGACTGGACGAGCTGACTGATTACCTGGAGCGACCAATCGTCACTGTCTGTCGCACTGATCGTCGTTCCGCCAAGGCGGCGCAACTGCTGGCGCAGCAGGGTTTCGGCGATGTGCACGTGGTCAAGGGCGGGATGACCGACTGGAACGAGAAAGGCTACCCGGTGGAGTAAGCCCATGCAGCCCGTGTATCTCGATTACAACGCCACGACCCCGGTCGATCCCGAGGTGCAGGCGACTATCACGCAAGTCCTGGGCGAGACGTTCGGCAACCCGTCCTCCGCGCACCCCTATGGTCAACAGGCCAAAGCAGTGATCGAGCAGGGGCGCCAGCAGGTGGCGGATCTCATTCGGGCAGAGGTATCCGAAGTAGTCTTTACCGCCTGCGCCTCCGAGGCCAACAACCTGGCGCTGCTCGGTGCCGCCCGGGCACAACAGCAACGGGGTCGGCATATCATCACCTCCGCCGTGGAGCATCCGTCGGTGAGCCAGCCGTTACAGCATCTGGCCTCAGAAGGCTGGGAGGTGACGGTGATCCCCGTCGATGCGTGCGGCCGGGTCGATCCCGAGGCGATCCGCCAGGCCCTTCGCCCCGACACGGTGCTGGTCTCGGTCATGCACGCCAACAATGAGGTCGGCACCATCCAGCCCATCGAGGCGATCAGCGCCATCACCCGCGAGCGATCGGTGCTGCTGCATGTGGACGCGGCCCAGTCGGCGGGCAAGATCCCGGTGGAGGTGACGGCGCTGGGGGCCGATCTGCTGAGCCTGGCGGGCCACAAGTTCTACGCCCCCAAGGGGATCGGTGCCCTATATATAAAGGAGGGGACCCCGCTGGCGCCGATTCTGTTCGGCGCCGCCCAGGAGCAGGGTCGGCGTACCGGGACCGAGAATGTGGCCTATATCGCCGGCCTGGGCCGGGCCGCGCAACGGGCCCGGGTACATCTCGACACGAGCGCCGCGACCTTGCGCGAGAAACGTGACCGGTTGCACGGCCTGTTGCGCGAGGCGATTCCCGATCTGCGGCTCAACGGCCACCCCGAGGCGCGCTTGCCCAACACCCTCAACGTCTCCTTTCCCAACATCGATGGCAAAACCGTGCTGGCGCGGGCGGCGCAGAGCGTTGCCGCCTCGACCGGCTCGGCCTGCCATGCCGACAGCAAAGAGGTCAGCGGGGTGCTGGGGGCGATGGGCCTTACCCTCGAGCAGGCCCGGGGGGCCGTGCGCCTGTCGGTGGGGACACCGACAACGACTGACGAGATCGACCAGGCCGCCGCGGCGCTGATCCGCGCCTGGCGCCATAACAACTGAAAACGCGAATCGCTAAAAATCAGTATTGGAGGACAATCCTATGTTTACCCGCCCGTCTCGATCGATCGCAGCCTGGCTCGCCTTGCTCGGTGGTGTGGCCGCCATCGTGATCGCAGCTGTCGCCATCTACGGCTATCGCAGCGAGCGCTTTCACTTTGTGACGGCCATTGATGTTTTTCAGTGGGCCAGCTACGTCGCGGTCGTCGGGTTGCTACTTGCCCTGATCGGTCTGTGGCGAACCCGGCCGGGCGCGCGGCGTCGCGGTTTTGCTGTCGCACTGCTGGGCGCGGTACTGAGCCTGCCGCTGGTGCTCTCCTACGCGCAGTTTGAATACGCGGCCCGGGTTTATCCGCCGATCAACGATATCACCACCGATCCGGATAACCCGCCCGCCTTCTGGGACGTTGCCAATCCCGCCGCCTACCCGGGAGCGGCGACGGCACGACTGCAACGCGAGGGCTATCCGGATCTGCAACCGCTGGAACTGGACATGGCCCCGGCCGAGGCATTCGAACTGGCACTGCAGATAGCCCGGCAGAAGGGCTGGGAGATCGTCGCGGAAAATGAATTCGACAAACAGATCGAGGCGGTCGATACCACGTTACTGTTTGGCTTCAAGGACAACATCGCTGTTCGGATCACGGAGAGCGGAGAGGGCGCGCGCGTGGATGTCCGCTCCCACTCCCGCCTGGGCAAAATCGACCGGGGCGTTAATGCCAAACGTATCCGGGATTACCTGCAGACGCTGGAACAGCAGGCACAAGCGGACCGTTAACCGGTGTCCTGAATCGCTGCGTCCCATACCTGTATCGGTTTAAACCAGGAGAGAGTTATGACCATCACTACCATAGTCATCCAGAACGCACCTTATCAATCCGACAACAAGGCGTGGCACGCCCTGCGTTTTGCCGGCGCCGCCCTGGCCGAGGATATGACCGTCCAGGTCCATCTGCTGGATGACGGTGTCCAGGTCGGACGGCGTGATCACACGGTCCCCGACGGTGCGGTCAATCTCGAGGAACTGCTGGGTGAATTGATCGAATGCGGCCTGACCGTGCGCGCCTGCGGCATGGCGGTGGACGATTGCGGGATCAGCGCGGATCAGCTGATCCCGGGCATCGAAAAAGGTTCCATGAAATCCCTGGCCGGCTGGGTGAAAGCAAGCGACCATGTTATGACTTTTTGAAAGCAGAGAAGCCGAAGTAATACTAACAGTCGGAAACGGTATAGCGTCTTCATGGTGGGACCTCCTTATCAGGTGCTCAGAGCAAGTATCTGGTTGGCCAGGATGTAGGTGGCCACCAGCGTCAGGAAAACCGCGAAACCTTTTTTCAACACGTCGCCCGAAACCCGGCGTGCCAGGCGGGTACCGATCACACTGCCGATGACGGCCACCACGATGAAAACGGCCATGAGGTTATAATCGATGGGCACATCCCCCACGTACCCGCCGAAGCCGGCATAGGATTTAACGGCCACGATGGCCAGCGAGGTGCCGATCGCCTGTTTCATGGGCAGCCGGGAGAGAATGACCAGCGCCGGGACAATCAGAAAACCGCCACCGACACCGACCAGACCGGTCAGCGCACCGACCACGATGCCGTGCATCGCCACATGGCTCAGGCAGCGTTTGGAGGTGCAGCCCTCGGCGTCGGCCAGATCCACCGCGGCGGCACCGGCCGAGCGGGGGGGGTTGGCGGGGCGAAACATTTTCCAGGCGGCGGCGTACATGACCAGGGCGAAGATGCTCAGCTGCAACACCACCGGGGTGATGACCCCCAGGCGGGCGCCGGCATAGGTGCCGACGATACCGAATATCCCGAACACCAGTGTTACTTTGCCGTTCACATTGCCGGCCCGCCAGTGCTGCAGGGCGGTCAGGGTGGCGGTGACAGCCACGATCCCCAGGCTCATGGCAATGGCCGATTTCGGTGCGACATCAAGCAGATAGAGCAGGGCCGGGGTGGTGATAATCGAGCCCCCGCTGCCGAAGATGCCGAGCATGATGCCTGTGGCCAGGCCGGCGAGAATGGCGCTGAGTGTCATGTTGGGCGCTCCTGTTTACGCTTTACGACTATTCAATAGATTAATAGAATACTTGAAAGAGTCAAGGGGGTTGGCGAATTTTTTCAGCGGTAAGGCGCAAAACGGCGCGGTGGCGGCAACAGGGGCCGCTATCGCCGATTACCCCGACGAGAATTAAGGGCCTGACCGGGCGCGAAGGTGGGCCAGCGAACCGGTGCGGGGGCGGATCGACGGTTCATCACCCGGTCGGGGCAAAAGCGAGTCCCCCGGGGCCCGGGTTAATTTGAGCCTTTGCCGGCAAAAGCCGCTCATCCCGGGTCGAATCGTTCTATCCTGTTGGAAGTGCTGTTTGATTTGTTTTAAGGGGGGACGAGAATGATGAATGAGTTTGGCCCGTTTGGCTGGGGGGGAGGATTTGGCTGGATTGTGATGATCCTGTTCTGGCTGTTGATCCTCGCGGGGCTCATCGCCATCGTGAAATGGCTGATAGGCGGCCCGGAGACGAATGTGCCTCTGCCGCCATCGAAAACGGCGCGGCAGATACTCGAAGAGCGTTACGCCAGAGGTGAGATCGATCGAGAAGAGTTCGAACAAAAAAAGCGGGATATTGAGTCGTAAGGCACGGCTTATTCCCACCATAACCGCCCGGCGGCGGTAAAGGAGCAGAATATGGACATTACAGACATTATGATACACGTTCATCCCGATCTGTCAGTCGAGCAGCGAACAAAACTGGAGGAGGCGGTAGCGGCAAGCGACGGCGTGGTATCGGTCCATTTCAGTCCACAACATCAACATGAGTTGACCGTGGCCTACGATCCTGACGCGACCGATTCGCAATCGATTCTCAGGCAGGTGCAGCAATGGGATGCGCAGGCGGCCATGGCCGGCCTGTAAGGATCCATGCCTCCCCGCGACTCAATAAAAGTTACCCGGACGCGATCCCTCTCGTAGAGTGGCTCAAGCGCAGCGGATCCCCGAAACCGGCAAAGCCTGGAGGCGGCGCATTGCGTCTTGATCCTGGCGGCTACTGCAAACAAGGTATTGACGTTTTAATGCAAAACAAACGAGATTTGATTGTTATCGGTGGCGGCGCGGGGGGGCTGGTGATCGCCAGCGTGGCTTCCCAGCTCGGCCTGAATGTGACGCTGATCGAAAAACAGGCGAAGCTGGGCGGCGATTGCCTGCATCATGGCTGCGTACCGAGCAAGGCGCTGATCAAGGCCGCGAAAGTCGCGCACCTGATGCGCCGGGCCGGGGAGTTCGGTCTGCCATCACAATCATTCCCGATCGACCTCGGTAAGGTGAATCAACAGGTCAATTCAATCGTGGATCATATTCAACAGCACGATGATCCCGAACGCTTTCGCGCCTATGGTTGCGAGGTGTTACTGGGCGAGCCGGCCCGGTTCATTTCGCCCCATGCCGTCCAGGTCGGGGAACGGGTGATTGAAGGACGACGTTTTGTCATTGCCACCGGTTCGCGCCCGTTTATCCCGGCGATCCCCGGTATCAACCCGGACGATCTGCTCACCAACGAAAGCCTGTTCGATCTGCAACAACTGCCCGCGTCACTGGCGGTACTCGGCGGCGGGCCGATCGGCCTGGAGCTGGGTCAGGCGATGAGTCGACTGGGTAGCCAGGTGACGTTACTGCAACGCGGTCCCCGGTTGTTAGCGCATGAAGATACGGAACTGGTGGATTTACTGCAGAAACAACTGACCGACGAAGGGCTGCAAATCCAGACCAACAGCGATATCGAGCGAATCGAACACCAAAACGATCAGTACGAGATTATCGATAACAACCATGATCGCGTTCGGGTCGACAAAATTCTTGTCGCCACCGGCCGCCGACCCAATATCGAAGGCCTCGATCCGGAGCGCGCCGGCATTGAAACGACACCACGTGGCATCATGGTGGATCGACGTCTGCGTACCTCGCAAAAACACATCTATGCCTGTGGCGATGTGGCCGGCCCCTATGCCTTCACCCATCAGGCCGAGTACCAGGCCGGGCTTATCATCAGCAATGCTGTGTTTCGTTTTCCCAAGAAGGCCGACTATCGCATTCTGCCGTGGGTCACTTACACCGATCCGGAACTGGCCCAGGTGGGGCTCACCGAACAGCAGGCCCGGGAGCAGGGGATCAAACACACCGTCCTGCGCTTTGATTTCAAGGAAGTCGATCGCGCGTTGACGGAACGGGAAACCGCCGGGCGGGTCAAACTGGTTACCCGCAAGGGAAAAATTCTCGGTGCCAGCATTCTGGGACCGCAGGCCGGCGAACTGATCCATGAACTGGTGCTGGCCATGCAGAGCGGGGCAAAAATCGGCGACATCTCGGCGGCGATTCATGCCTATCCGACGCTGGCACAAATCCATCGTCGCACGGTCAACACCGCCTATGCGGCGAAACTGTTCAGCCCGCTGACCCGGCGACTGGTGCGCTGGCTGCAACGCCTGCCCGGATAACCTTCGATTACGTTATGAATATCACGCCCGAAAAGTATGACCACTGGTATCACACCTCGCGCGGCCGATGGATCAGCGATCGGGAGTTTGGGCTGTTGCGCAAGCTGTTAAACCCGACACCCGGCGCCGGTTTGCTGGATGTCGGTTGCGGCACCGGCCATTTTACGCGCCGTTTTCATCAGGCCGGCCTGGCTGTTACCGGCCTGGATCCCGATCCGGCCATGCTGGCGTATGCCCGTGAGCAGTCGAAGGGGATCGACTATTTTGTAGGCACGGCCGAACGCCTGCCCTTTGACGATAAACAGTTTGACTATGGCAGTGCCATTACCAGTTTGTGTTTTGTGGACAATCCCGTCACCGCCCTGCAGGAGCTATGGCGCGTGAGTCAACACGGTGTGGTACTGGGTTTGTTGAATCGCCACAGCCTGTTGTACCGACAAAAGGCCGGGCGGGGGGCCTATGCCGGTGCCCGCTGGGACAATCGGGCGGATGTGATAAACTGGCTGCAACAGGCGGGTATCACCTCGGCGGACACCCGTTTTCGCAGTACCATTTTTTTCCCTGGCGGTGGACCGACAGCCCGCGTCATGGAACGTTTGATACCCGGGACAATATTGTGGGGCGGTTTTCTGGCGGTTCATCTGACCCGACAACACCACAACTGAACAAAAGGCCGTTATATGCACGCCACCTTACCGTTATTGCAAGAAACCGACTTCCCGACCCTGAAACGGGATCGGCTGACCACGTTGCAGATCAATCTCGGTTACCGTTGTAACCAGGCCTGTCTGCACTGTCACGTCAACGCCGGACCGACGCGCAAGGAAGTCATGCAACGCGAGACCGTGGACGACATCGTAACGTTTCTGCGGACTAATACATTGCAAACCCTGGACATCACCGGCGGTGCGCCGGAACTCAATCCGCACTTTCGCTATCTGGTCGAACAGGCGCGGTCACTGGGGATGCAGGTGATCGATCGCTGTAACCTGACCATCCTGCAGGAAGACGGGCAGGCCGATCTGGCGCAGTTTCTGGCCGACCATCAGGTGGAGATCGTCGCCTCCTTGCCCTGTTACCAGGAAGCCAATGTCAACGGCCAGCGGGGCGACGGCGTCTACGCCCGCAGCATCGACGCACTGCAACAACTCAACGCGGTCGGTTATGGCAAAGCGGACAGCGGCCTGGTATTGAATCTGGTCTACAACCCCACCGGCCCGTTCCTGCCGCCGCCCCAGGTGCAGCTGGAAGCCGATTACAAACGGGAACTGGCCAAACAGTCTGTGGAGTTCACTCACCTGTTCACCCTGACCAACCTGCCCATCCAGCGTTTTGGCAGTACGCTGATCTCCAAAGGCCAGTTCGAGGAATATATGCAACTGCTCAAAAGCGCCTATCAGGACGCCAATCTGGAAAACGTTATGTGTCGCACTCTCATCAGCATCGACTGGCAGGGCTATGCCTATGATTGTGATTTCAACCAGATGCTCAACCTGCCGTTGCCCAACGTGGGCAAACCCCGACCGCATATCCGCGACCTCACCGCCGACGCCCTGGCCGGCCGATCCATCGCCGTTGCCGATCACTGCTACGGCTGCACCGCCGGGCAGGGGAGTAGTTGTGGTGGTGCTTTGAATTGAAAAATGATTCACCGCAGAGACGCAGAGACGCAGAGATCGCAGAGGAAAATTTATTGTTGTTGTAGGAGGGGCTTGTAGCCGCGACCTGTCCTCTCCGATAGGATTGGTCGCCGATGGAATCGCCTCCTACAAAGTCAAAAACTTCTCTGTGACCTCTGCGTCTCTGCGGTGAAAAAATTATTAATAAAGAAACATAGATGGATGTACATGCTGAAGTTGCGTAGGTCACGCTGGCGATAGCCTGCGTGACATCTCTCTAACGGAGGACGTCAGGTAGCGCATCCGTGCAACCTGACCTACAGGGCTAATGCCAGTCCAGAGAGATTGCTTCGTCACGTTGTTCCTCGCAATGACCGCTCTATTTTCGGTCATTGCGAGCACCCCTGCGGGGCATAAACTTGGCGAAGCAATCTTTTGAGAAAAGTTATGTAGGTCACGCTGGCGATAGCCTGCGTGACACCTCTCGAACGGAGGGCGTCAGGTAGCGCATGCGCGCAACCTGACCTACAGGGATCAATAGCAGTGACTAGCTGCTAGTCACTAGATACTAGTGACTGTTCCGAACCAAGTGAGGAAACATAGATGGATGTACATGCTGAAGTAAAAAAACGCTATTCCGAAGGTGCCGAGTCGGTTCAGACCGCACTCTGCTGCCCGGTGGATTACGATACTGAATTATTGAAAATCCTGCCGAAGGAGATCGTCGACAAGGATTACGGTTGCGGCGATCCGTCGCGCTATGTACGCGAGGGCGATGTGGTGCTGGATCTCGGCGCCGGTGGCGGCAAGATCTGTTATATGGCGGCGCAGCTGGTCGGTGAGCAGGGCCATGTCATCGGCGTTGACATGAATGACGATATGCTGCTACTGGCCAGCAAATATCAACCTGAAATGG
Source organism: Thiohalophilus thiocyanatoxydans (assembly GCF_004366735.1). Classification (GTDB taxonomy): domain Bacteria; phylum Pseudomonadota; class Gammaproteobacteria; order UBA6429; family Thiohalophilaceae; genus Thiohalophilus; species Thiohalophilus thiocyanatoxydans. The sequence goes on from NZ_SOQX01000002.1 coordinate 476,559, forward strand.
AAGAAAAACTCGGCAATAACCGGGTGACCTTTCTCAAAGGCTATATCCAGGACCTGGCGCTGGATGTGCAGGCCATGGAAGACTATCTGGCGGCCCAGCCGGTGTTCACTGCGGCCGATCTGGAACGCCTGCAGGCCTGGCAACAGGCGCAACGGCGCGACAATCCCCTGGTCGCCGATAACAGCGTCGATCTGGTGATCTCCAACTGCGTGCTCAATCTGGTCGCCGATGATCAAAAGCAGCAGATGCTCGAGGAAATCTTCCGTGTCCTCAAACCGGGCGGTCGGGTGGCCATCTCCGATATCATCAGCGACGAGCCGATCCCCGAGCATTTGAAACAGAATAGTGAGCTGTGGAGCGGCTGTATCTCCGGCGCATATCAGGAAGAGGACTTTCTCAACGCCTTTATCGATGCCGGTTTTGTCGCCGTCGCCTATGACAAATGGGAAGCCGAACCCTGGCAGGTGGTGGAGGGGATCGAGTTTCGTTCCGTGACCCTGACCGCCACACGTCCCGAAGCCACCGAGTGTCTCGATTACGGTCATGCCGTGATCTATCGCGGACCGCACAGCTCGGTCAGTGACGACGACGGCCATGTTTATCCACGCGGCGCGCGCATCGCCGTCTGCGAGAAGACCTTCCGCCTGCTAACCGAAAGCGGCGCCTACGGCGAGGACTTCATCGGCATCGCCCCGGCACAACCGGGTGAACCGAATACCTTCTGTGCCCCGGCTGGCACCCGGCGGCCCGCCGCCCAGACCAAAGGCGGAAGCCATCACACCACTATCAGCGGTCGGGGATGTTGTTGACGTCTCAACATTTCCGATGAAAAAGAGACTGACGCGGAGACGTTTATGCCCGTTGTCTGGGTGCAGAGGCGCAGAGGTGTAACAATGTTGAGTTCTGAATGTTGAATTTTGAATTACACGGAGCACTGCTATTCAAAATTCATAATCCAACATTCAAACTTGTCTCTCCGCACTCAAACAACGGGCATAAACGTCTCTGTGGTGAGGAATTGTTAAATGAAGGAAGGTCCGTAGGTCACGCGGGTGTTAGCCTGCGTGACATCTCTCGAACGGGGATGTCAGGTAGCGTATGCGCGCAACCTGCTATTGAACACCCCACCCTAACCCTCCCCTTGCAGGGGAGGGAACAATGCGGCGGGCAAGTAACTTTCCCCTTGTAGGGAAGGGAATAATGCGGCGGGTAATTAACTTTTGAGGAAATGTATTTTGCTTGTTTCTCACTTCCTTCAAGAGAAGCCCGGAAGGTGATTGACATGATCTATATTTCTCTCTCTTTTACACAGGAAAGGCAGAGAGGAAAGTTCTGCCTCCTCTCCCTCCCCTGCAAGGGGAGGGAACAATGCGGCGGGCAATTAACTTTTGAGGAAATGTATCTTGCTTGTTTCTCACTTCCTTCAAGAGAAGCCCGGAAGGTGATTGACATGATCTATATTTCTCTCTCTTTTACACAGGAAAGGCAGAGAGGAAGGTTCTGCCTCCTCTCCCTCCCCTGCAAGGGGAGGGTCGGGGTGGGGTGATCAAAAACAGGGATGATGCTTTATATATTTTGATTTAGTTACGTAGGTCACCTGGCGATAGCCTGCGTGACATCTCTCGAACGGGGATGTCAGGTAGCGCATGCGCACAACCTGACCTACGGGGCTGCGGTAAAAAATTATTCAATGAAGGCAATAACACGTGCAACGGCTCTCCATCATCATCCCGACCCTGAACGAGGCCGGGAGTATCAACCAAACGCTGGCTTTGTTACAGCCGCTGCGTTCGCGCGGGCATGAGGTGATTCTGGTCGATGGCGGCAGTACCGATGACACTGTGGACATGGCCCGTCCGGAGGTGGATCGCATTCTTAACAGCGATCCCGGGCGGGCCCATCAGATGAATGTGGGCGCGTCGCAGGCCAGGGGGGATATCTTCTGGTTTTTGCATGCCGACACGTTAATCCCCGAGCTGGCGGATCAGATCATCGCTGCGGCCATCGACAACCAGTCCCTGGCCTGGGGTCGTTTCGATGTGCGCCTCGACGGCAAGGATGTTCGGTTTCGGCTGATTGCGTTGATGATGAACCGGCGTTCGCGCCTGAGCGGTATCGCCACCGGCGATCAGGGGATCTTTGTCACCCGCGCGCTGTTTGAAAAAATCGGTGGCTTCGCCGAGCAGCCGTTGATGGAAGATATCGAGATCAGCCGTCGGCTCAAGCGCCATGTCCGACCGAACTGTCTCAAACAGGAACTGATCACCTCCAGCCGACGCTGGGAAACCCGCGGCATCTGGCGCACGGTCTTTTTGATGTGGCGCCTGCGGCTGCGCTATGCGCTGGGTGGCGATCCCCATAAACTGGCGAAGCTGTATCGATGAAACAAGACGCACCGACCACCGCCATCATGATCTTCGCCAGGGCGCCGGTTCCGGGACAGGTCAAGACCCGCCTGATCCCGGCGCTGGGAGAAAAGGGCGCGGCCGAACTGCATGCGCGACTTCTGGAACAGACACTTAATACAGTGACTCAGCTTGAGAATGTTGCGATCCAGCTTTATTGCCAGCCCGATACGCAACACCCGCTGTTTCGCCGGTCCGGCGATCGCACAACACTGAGCCTGCATCCGCAACAGGGGAACGATCTGGGCGAGCGCATGTCCAATGCATTTTCCGACCACCTGCCGTGCTATCCAAAGGTGCTGGTGGTTGGCTGCGACTGTCCCGCCCTGACCCCGGACGATCTGCGTGCGGTGATCGAGGCACTGGATACACAGGATGCCGTGATTATCCCGGCCCATGACGGTGGCTATGTCTTGCTGGGACTGAAAGTGTTTTCACCGCTGATTTTCAGCGACATCGACTGGAGCACCGAGCGGGTGTTCGAACAGACCATCCGGCAGCTCGACGCGGCTGGTTTGCAGTGGATCGCGCTTGAACCGAAACAGGATATCGATCGCCCCGAGGATCTGATCCATTGTCCCGAACATTTATTAACCGGAGTCCCTGATGAAATGGCTGGATAAAATTCCGTTTCCCACCCTGATTATTATCGCCGTCCTGCTGGGGCTGGCGCCTTTTTCGCCGCAACCGCATCTGGTTGAAAAACTGCAGATGCTGTTTGCCGGCACCCTGAGCAAGCCGATCGATATTTTCGATCTTGTTTTGCACGGCGCACCACTGGTGCTGCTGGCGATAAAAACCGTTCGTCATTTCAAATATAACAACTAACACCAAAACGTTTACCGGAGGTATCAGACAATGCGCTTACGTGACATATTTACCCTGCTTTTGATCACCATGGCCCTGGGCAGCGGCGCCGCCCAGGCCAAACAGGTTCAGACTGACTATGAGGATCTCAAACTCAATGCCGAACTGGTCCAGGCCGACGGCAGCAGCCTGGAGGAGGGCGTGGTACTGATGGTCCACGGCACCCTGGCGCACGGCCAGATGGAGATCATGAAGGGACTGCAGAACGTCTTCAAGGAATACGGTATCAACTCCCTGGCCATTAACCTGAGCCTGGGACAAAGTGATCGTGAAGGTATGTACGACTGTGACGACACGCATCGTCACAAGCATACCGACGCCGTGGATGAAGTCGCTCACTGGCTGAACTGGCTCAAGGAGCAGGGCGCCGATAATATCACTCTACTGGGCCATTCCCGCGGGGGTAACCAGGCCGCCTGGTTCGCCGCCGAACAGAATGATCCCGCCCTGAAAGAAGTGGTGCTGATTGCGCCGCAGATGTGGGACATGAAGTACGAGCGTAAAAACTACAAGGAACGCTACGATACCGCGCTGCAGCCGATCTTCAACAAGGCGAAAAAGCTGGTCAAAAAAGGCAAGGGCGATACCCTGCTGAAAAACACCGACTTCATCTACTGCGAGGACACCACGGTCAGCGCCGAGAGTTTTGTCAACTATTACAAGGATGATGAGCGCAAGGACACCCCGGGGCTGTTAAAACAGATCGACAAACCGGTTCTGGTCATCGCCGGCACCGAGGATAACGTGGTCAAGGGACTCGAGAAACGCGTTGAACCGCTGGCCGACGGCGAGAAGGTCAAACTGGAAGTGATTGACGGCGCCAATCACATGTTCCGGGATCTCTATCTGTACGACATCGCCGATCAGGTTCAGGCTTTGATCGACGCGCGTTCCTGAGGTACATGCCAACCTCGCGGCGGCCGGAGGCCGTTGTGGGAGGGGCTTGTAGCCGCGACCTGTCCTCTCCGAAAGGTTCGGTCGCCGATGGAATCGCCTCCTACAACAGATACACAGGTCACGCTGGCGATAGCCTGCGTGACATCTCTTAAACGGAGAATGTCAGGTAGCGCATGCGCGCAACCTGACCTACGGGGCTAACGCGGAGGCGTTTATGCCCGTTGTGTGGGTGCCAAGGCGCAGAGAAACCAGAGAGAAATGTATTGTTGTTGTAGGAGGGGCTTGTAGCCGCGACCTGTCCTCTCCGAAAGGTTCGGTCGCCGATGGAATCGCCTCCAACAGATACGCAGGTCACGCTGGCGATAGCCTGCGTGACACCCTTTGAAAGATAGCTTCCTCAGCCCAGCGGTTGACCAATCCCGGCGGCTTTCAGGCTCGCCGCGTCAACGCCGCGATCCCGGCAACAGGCAACCAGTTCACCGTTGACCGCCACGGCAGGCACAGAACGCACCCCCAGCGATTTGGCCCGTGCCGCATTCTCGCTGTCGTGCATCGCCAGCACGCTGATCTCACAGGACGAACAGGCCAGTTGATTGACCAGGTCGATCGTTTCCTGGCAGACCGGGCAACCGGCACTGAATATTTCGATCTGACGTTTGTCGCTCATGATTCACCTCCTGATAACAAAAACACAATTGTTCAGTTTCATGCCGCGGGGAAGGTGGATGATGTGGAAGCGCGGCTCCGCAAGGCGTTAACGATGTCCGCCTGTGCCGGCACACCCTGTTGTCGGCCTGTCTCACCCTGGCTATAGAGACGGCAACAGAGATCGTCGCCGGACACCCCGGCCCCGCTGACATCCTGGCCGTCCACCAGGATGGTGGGAGAGCCGTAGCCGTGAACATGCCCCGGCGCGGCGGGATCGGTGATCTCCCATTCCCGCCAGCGTGGCGTCAGCCCGGCTTCACCAAAGGCTCGCAACAATTGTTCGCGGGCCCCGGCGATATTCGGGCAGGTTTTTTCATAAACCAGTTCGATGCTCATCCGTTGTTCTCCTCCTGATCATCCAGCTCCTCAAGGATCGGGCAATCACTCAACGCCCCGGCGCCGCTGCATTTTTGCGCCATGCGCTGCAAGGCGTCGCGAATCCGTTCAAGCTCCCGGATTTTCTGGTCGACCTCCTCAATCTTGCGGATCGCCCGGCTCTTGATGTCGGCACAGGCGGTATTTTGATCCTGGCGCAGGGCCAGTAATTCACCTATGTCGTTCAGCGTGAAGCCCACCTGCTTGGCATGCTGGATAAACCGGACCCGTTTGATCGAATCGGGCGGATACTGCCGGTAGCCGCTGTCGGTCCGCTGCGGCTTCGACAACAATCCCTGCTTCTCGTAAAAGCGCAGGGTTTCCACCGTTACCCCGGCGGCGCTGGCCAGCTGGCCGATGCTCAGGTTATTCATCGTTGAACCTCCATTGAGTGAAAGTCTAAACCCTGAAGTATGCTTCAGGGTCAAGGACGAACTGGATCGACGTCCCGGGTAGCAGAGGAGGGCACAGGGGCTCGATGTGTCAGTATGGAAGTAATTGAACGATCGCTCAAGTATTGCTAAGCTGGGTCTCACAGTTACCTGACAGGAGCGTTGAGCATGCGGAGTCTATTGATTAATCACAGCTATCTGGGCGTCGGCGAACTGTTTGCGCCCTGGCGACGACTCGATCAGCTGTTACACCCTTATCGGCATGTGCACAACACGCCCTATCTGGGACGTGACTTCCAGGTCCGCTGGACTGAGCGGGCCGAGCGGGCATTACAGGCCGGGGCAAGCCCCATGCTCGTCGAAATGCAGCTCTATTTCTCCTGCATGGTCAAAAAACGGGTCCTGTTTCATCAGGCGGCCGAACAGAGCGCGGATGATGCCATCACGATCAATCCGTCACTGAAGGTGGTCCTGCGCTCGGTAGAGGCCCAGTGGTGCGATCCACAAGAGTTCGCCAGAAACTATCCGGCGCGCCGGACATTCGACAATCCCGCGATCAAGAAGGTCACGCCCCGCCGGCTCGACATCGATTATCGCCAGGGACAATGGCAGGGTGAGTTTCAGCTATAGATGATTATCTATAATAAAAAGATGATGAATTGTCATAACAGGATTGATATTTACTGATTCAGTCTTCTGGGGCAGACTACGGCAACCCGAGCTCAACTGCCAAAGGAGTCTGTCCCATGCCCCTGGTCAATATGCGTGACATGCTGCAGCATGCCCACCGTGAACGGTATGCCGTTGCGGCCTTTGATCTGGTCAGTCTCGATTTTCTGCACGCCATTCTCAACGCCGCCGAAGCCTGCGAGGCGCCGGTGATCCTGAGTCTGGCCGAATCCCATTTTGATTACTTCGACTTTCCCACCCTCATGCCGGCGGTGGTCTCGGCCGCGCGCCGCGCCAATGTACCGGTCGCCATTCATCTGGATCACGGCGCCACCTACGAGAGCGCGGTGCAGGGCATCAACCTGGGCTGCACCGGGGTCATGGTGGACGCCTCCACCCGGCCCTTTGAAGGCAACGTGGACTACACGCGCAAGATTGTCGGGATGGCCCACGCTTGCGGGGTGCCGGTCGAAGGCGAACTGGGCTACGTCGCCGGCGTCGAGGGTGAGGACGCCGAACGCCATCCCGGTGAAGTCCGCTATACCGAAGTGGCGGAGGCCAAGGAGTATGTCGAGCGCACCGGCGTCGATTTTCTGGCCGTCTCCATCGGCACCGTGCACGGGCGCATGAAAGGCGAACCCAACCTGGACATCGAACGCCTCGGCGCCATCAACGACGCGCTTGGGATCCCATTGGTCATTCACGGCGGCACCGGTCTCTCCGATCAACAGTTCCAGGATCTGATCGCCAACGGCGTCACCAAGATCAACTATTACACCGCCCTGGCCGATGCCGCCGGCAAACAGATCCGCGCCAATGCCCAAGCAGATAGCGGCTGCGGTTACACCGGCCTGGTCAAAGGCGTCATCGGCGCCATCCAGCAAGAGTGCGAAAAACGCATCCGCCAGTGGGGCAGTGACGGCAAGGCCGCCGCCGTCCTGGCCGAGGCCGAGCCCTGGCAGGAGGTCGAGCACGTCATCGTCTACAACACCGAGGGCACCACGGCCGAACAGGTGGACGAGCTGATGCAGATCGGTCGCGACACCCTCAGCAACATCCCCGGCGTGCGCCGCGTCTTCACCGGCAACGCCCTGCAGGAAGACGCCACATATCAACACTGCTGGGTCATCCGCTTCGCCCACCGCGAGGTCGCGGACAGTTACAGGAACCACCCGGACCACGTCGCCTACGCCGACACCCATTTTCGCCCCGTGGCCGGGGACCGGATCAGCATCGATTACGAGGATGCGGATTGAATAATCCATTTAAAACAATAAGATATGATATATATTTCAAGTGGTTTATATATCAACATGTGAGCCTCCCGGGCTATTCTACGAGTGCTATTATCAGTCCAGAATCGCGAATTGGGGAACGGTAGTGATGACAGGCAAATTTTCCAAAGATGGACTTCCCGCAACCGGACTGAAGGTCAATCCCGGTCGAATCATCGATGGCGACAAATCCGCAGAAGATCAGGCCTTCATGCACGCCGTGGTAGCAGGGCTGACTGATCTGGAGGCAGGACGCGAATATTCACTCGAGGAAGCCAAATCCAGGTTGGATATAAAATAGACCGTAGAACCGTCTCCATTTATCCTTGCCAAAATCGCCTGTAGGAGTGCCGCAGACCCCAGGAATGAGGTGACGCACCAGAGAATTCATCGGCCCGGAAATGAAAAACCCCAGGATCATCACCAACTCGGAGGTTGGGAGAGGATTTACCCGGGGGCTGCACTTTAAAAATAACGAAAAGAGTTATGAATAACAAAGCTAATTTTAGCTATTTCAGGCGAGGGGAGAAGTAAAGGCGGCCATACCAATGCGCGGCGACCGTACGGCCTTTCTCTGCCGACTGCTACCTGCCAACTACCGACTGAAAACTATCTTTATTCCGTTTAACCGCTTTGCGAATTTCCTGGCCGCGCTCGAGTTCGGTTTTCTTCAGGTCGTAGGCCTGCTGCAGGTTCATCCAGACCTCGGCGCTGGTACCGAAGTAACGGGCCAGGCGCAGGGCCGTATCGGCGGTAATCGCCCGTTCTCCACGCAGGATGGCAGCAATCCGGTTATGCGGCACATCAATGGCCTCGGCGAGTGCCCGTGCCGAGAGGCCCAGTTCGTCCATATCCTCGCGCAGAAACTCACCGGGATGAATCGGCGGCAATTTGTTCGTCGGGGTAGTCATCAAGCTCACCTGTCAGTGGTAATCGCCCTGTCCCTGAAGCTCCGTATCATAGGCAAATACTAGAAGGCGGGACGTGTGACGTCAAGCATCCCGGGTGGAAGTTAAAACAAGTTGCTCGCTTATTTTAGGATAAGGTTACATCTTGAAATAGCTTGTAAGGCTATGAATATTAACAAATTCTCTGACTACAGGCGTAGAGGGGGTAAATCTCGCTCTTCTCTGATGACTGCCATCTGCCAACTATCTCTTCTTGTCCCTTGATATAGCCTAGGCTTCGTCAAACCTTGTGTCTGTACGCAATTCGCGTACACTCGTTTTATGAAGAAAGCAATGACCCATAAACGCAAACTGTTTGATGAATTGATCGAGGGTGTCGATGCCATGAGCCAGGAGCGTGAAGGCAAGATCACACTGCGCTCTCATGAAATCGACGAATTACCGCCCCTGGAAATTGCCGCCGATACCATTCGCGAGACACGCGAAAAACTGAACGTGTCGCGCGCCGTATTCGCCCGCCATTTGCGCGTCTCGACCCGAACCCTGGAAAACTGGGAGCAGGGCCGGGCCAAACCCAATGCCCAGGCCGCGGCGTTGATCCTGATGGTGCGTGAATACCCCGACACACTCGAAAAGCTACATTCATTACACAACGATGCGGCTTAAAGCGAATGCGCCGGATCCGCTTTGCTTGATCCGGCCTACCTCTGCCGACTGCTATCTGCCAACTGCCAACTATCTTCCCTCGTCCCTGTGCTTATTGGCACCTGCTGGCATTCTGCCCATATTTGATCTACGTTGATGAGATAGTTTGCCAAATCCACTCTAAATCAGCTCAGCCTTGTATTAGCGATTGCCAGGTTTAGGTTGAATGCCAACACCGGTTGGCGGGAATCCGATGACTGCATGGACAATCGAGCAACACCCCGTACCCCGCGCTCGCAGCGCTAACCTGCAAGTATTGTGTGTCATACACGCGGTCTATCGCGATCGGCTTGCATCAGCCACACTTCGCGCGACCTGTGATGACACAACGGCCAACCATGACCCCGCGCATATCTTCTTACATGGGAAACCCGAACAAAGAGGGTGAGACAATGGATAAATTCAAAAAAACGGCGTGCACCCGGGCGGTGGTCGCCACGCTGGGGGCCGCCCTGGTGGTTCCGGGTGTGGCCCTGGGCGCTGACGACGATCTCAAGCAGCGGATCGAGACGCTGGAACAGAAGCTTGAGGCGATCGAGCTGGAGGCGGGTGCCGAAGAGCGGGCCGACAGCAAGTGGCACCTGGCCGGCTACGCCGACGTCGGCTTCGAGTCCTCGAATCAGGACGATACCGACGACAAATTCTCGGTCGGTCATTTCAACCCGGTCTTTCACTGGCTGTATAAAGACAATTTGCTGTTTGAGGCGGAGCTGCAGATCGAGCTCGGGGATGACGGGACAACCTCGGTGGCCATGGAGTATGTCGATCTGAACTACTTCGTCAATGACTCGCTCACCCTCGTGGCCGGGCAATTCCTGAGTCCAGTCGGCCAGTTCCAGGAGCGCCTGCATCCGACCTGGATCAACAAGCTGCCGAACGCCCCGGCGGGATTCGGACATGGCGGGGTGCAGCCGCTCAGCGATGTCGGGGTCCAGGCGCGCGGCGGCGTCCCGCTGGGCGGTGCGATATTTGGCTATGCCCTGGCCGTGGGCAACGGGCCGCAGGGCGGCCACCACGGTCCCGAGCTCGAAGGCTTTAACGCGGATAATAATAGCAACAAGGCGCTCAGCGGCCGCTTCGGGATCTTCCTGCCCGCCTCGCAACTGGAGTTCGGTGTCTCGTTCCTGAGCGCCGAAATCCCCGGTGAGGAGGCCGATGCGGGCGCGGTGACCGACGGCGATCTCGATCTGTGGGGCGTGGACGCCGCCTACACCCGGGCGCCCTGGGAGTTTCGGGCCGAGTATCTGGACTCCTCCCTGGGCGAGCACCTTGGGGCGGGCGCACACGGCGCCGGCAGTACAAGCACCCTGCCTGAGACGAACTGGGAGGCCTGGTACGTGCAGGGGGCGCGGCAGTTTGGCAAATGGGAGCCGGTCCTGCGTTACAGTGACTACAGTGGGGACGGCTACGGCCCATGGATAGAGGAAACGCGCAGCGAATGGACGGTCGGTCTGAACTACCTGCTTGCGCCCAGCGCCATCCTCAAGACGGCCTATCAATCGGTGAGTCCGGACGAGGGCGAGGATTACGAGCAGTTCCTCGTTCAATTCGCCTACGGTTTCTAACAGGGTTTAATGCGGAGACACGATCATGAAGCTTCTATGCGCAAAGACAACAGTCAAAGCGGCGCTTGCTGCCGCCGCCCTGGTACTTGGTACGGCCGGTATCGTGCAGGCCGAGGAAGCCGGCAACGACTCGCAGCAATTCGCCCGGGGCGCCGAGGCGTGGCAAAACAATTGCGCACGCTGTCATAACATGCGGGACACCAAAGAGCTCCAGGACTACGAATGGGAAGTGTCGGTGATGCACATGCGCAAGGTAGCGAATCTGCCGGGTATGACCGCCCGGGACATCATGGTCTTCCTCAAGGCGGCCAATTAAAGAAAGCGACCTCGGTGCTCGCGCTGTCCTTGAACCGGCTCTTCACTGTCAACGGCCAACTATCTTTCCTTGTCCCTTTGCTCGTAGCGCCGGATCCACGAAGTTTATGCCCCAAAGGGCGCTTGATCCGACCTGCGGGTTAAACCCGGGTAGGGTGCGTCCTACGCACCTCGTTCTTGATGCGAGGTTAACGGTGCGTAGAACGCACCCTACTTCTGCGACTGCCGACGGCTATCTGCCAACTGCAAACTATCTTTCCTCGTCCCTCGTAACTCGTCCCTTGGTCCTGCCCGAAGGGCTGTGAAACGTAGGTCAGGTTGCGCGCAGCGCTACCTGACATTCTCCGTATCGGCAGGGGAGTCACGCAGGCTAACGCCAGCGTGACCTACAGGATTAGCCAGAGTATAAAGTGCGCATGAAGTTGGAACAGTTGTTTAGAGTCAATGTATCGGTCCGCGTAGTTCATGCTCCAAAGGGTGCTTGATCCGACCTACCTCGGCTACCAGCCATGTAGGTCAGGTTGCGCGCAGCGCTACCTGACATTCTCCGTATCGGCAGGGGAGTCACGCAGGCTAACGCGCCAGCGTGACCTACAGGATTAGCCAGAGTATAAAGCGCATGAAGTTGGAACAGGCTATTTGCCCGATACCGCTTCGCTTTATCGGGCCTACAGACTGCCGACTGCTATCTGCCAACTGCAAACTATCTTTATGCCTGTCTGGCATAAGCCAACCGATACAACACCGGCAACACCACCAGGGTCAGTAATGTGGAAGAGACGATCCCGCCGATCACCACGGTGGCCAGGGGCCGTTGGACTTCGGCGCCGATGCCGACGTTGAAGGCCATGGGCACGAAACCGAGACTGGCGACCAGGGCGGTCATCATCACCGGGCGCAGGCGGCGCATGGCGCCGTCGAAAATCGCCTGATCCAGCGCGATGCCCTGGTTACGCAACTGTCTTATGTAAGAGAGCATCACCACGCCATTGAGCACCGCGATCCCCGACAGTGCAATAAACCCGACCGCCGCGGAGATGGACAAGGGCATGCCGCGCAGGGCGAGGGCGGCGATGCCGCCGGTCAACGCCAGCGGTACGGCGCTGAACACCAGCCCCGCATCGCGTGCCGAGTCGAAGGCCATGAACAGCAGGCCGAAGATCAGCAACAGCGTCAACGGCACCACCAGCGACAGCCGCTGCGCGGCGGCGATCAGCTGCTCAAAAGTGCCGCCGTAATCGATCCAGTACCCGGCGGGCAGATCGACTTCGGAACGCACGGCCTCACTGACCGCATCGACAAAGCTGCCCAGATCCTGGCCGCGAACATTGGCGGTAACAAAGATGCGCCGCTTGCCGTTCTCGCGGCTGATCTGGCTGGGTCCGGTTTGAAAATCGATCGTCGCCACTTCCCCCAGCGGGATACTCTCCTCCAGGCCGTGGCCCACCCCCAGCATGTCGGCGTCGCCTTCAACTTCGCGCTGCGTATCGGCTGACAGGGAGATCGGCAAGCGTGCCAGGGCATCGAGATCAGTACGCAAATCTTCGGGCAGGCGCACCACCAGATCAAAGCGGCGATCGCCCTGGTAGATCTGACCCACGCTGCTGCCGCCGGTGGCGGTCTGCAGCACCTCCTGGACCGAGGCGACGTCCAGCCCGTACAGCGCGAGGCGCTCGCGATCGGGCGTGACGGTCAGCAACGGCAACCCGGTGGTCTGCTCGGTGCGCACATCCGCCGCCCCCGGCACGCCGCGCACGGTGGTCTCGATCTGTTCGGCCAGCTCGACCAGCGTGTCGAGATCATCGCCGTAGATCTTCACCGCCAGATCCGCGCGCACCCCCGATATCAATTCATTAAAGCGCATCTGGATCGGCTGGGTGAACTCGTACTTGTTGCCGGGCAGGTCGGTGACCGCCGCTTCCAGTTCGCGCACCAGTTGCGCCTTGGGTTTGCGCGGATCGGGCCACTGCTCGCGCGGCTGCATAATAATAAAGGTGTCGGCCACGTTGGGCGGCATGGGATCAGTGGCCACCTCGGGCGTGCCGATCTTGCTGAACACATGTTTGACCTCGGCGAACTCACGCACCTTCGCCTCCACATGCTGTTGCATCTCGATCGACTGCGACAGGCTGGTGCCGGGAATGCGCAGGGCATGCATGGCAATGTCGCCTTCATCCAAATCGGGGACAAACTCGCTGCCCATGCGCGTGGCCTGCAGCGCGGCGATGCCCACCAGGGCGACAGCCATCACCACCACGGGCAACTTGTTCGCCAGCGCCCGATTCAGCACCGGTTCGTAAACGCGGCGCAGGCCGCGCATCGCCCGGTTCTCCTGTTCGTTGATCGGCCCGCGCACAAACACGGCCACCGCGGCCGGGACCGCCGTCACCGAGAGGATCAACGCCGAGAAGAGGGCGGTGACCACGGTAAAGGCCATGGGCTCGAACATCTTGCCTTCCACGCCACTGAGGGCAAAGATCGGCACATACACGATCATAATGATCGTCACCCCGAACACGCTGGGGCGGATCACTTCCGTGGTCGCCTCCTGCACCACCCGCAGGCGCTGTTTCAGGTTGGGCAGCCCGCCGTGCATGCGCTGGTACTCGCCCAGTCGTCGCAGACAGTTTTCCACGATGATCACCGCGCCATCGACAATCAGGCCGAAGTCCAGCGCGCCCAGGCTCATCAGGTTACCGGAGACGCGTGAGCCCACCATGCCGCTGACGGTCATCAACATCGCCAGCGGGATCACCGCCGCGGTGATCAACGCGGCGCGCCAGTTGCCGAGCAACAAAAACAGCACCAGGATCACCAGCAACGCGCCCTCGGCCAGGTTCTTCTGCACGGTGGCGATGGTCTTGTCCACCAGGCTGGTGCGATCGTAGACCGCGTTGAGCTCCACCCCGTCGGGCAGGGAGGGTTTGATCTGCTCGATGCGTTGCGCGGCGGCCTGCGCCACTTCGCGGCTGTTCTCGCCCATCAGCATAAAGACCGTGCCCAGTACCACCTCCTGGCCGTCGCGGGTCGCGGCGCCGGTGCGCAGTTCATTGCCCAGTTTCACATCCGCCACACTGGCCAGCGGGATCGGCACGCCGTTGCGCTTGGCCACGGTAATCTCCCGGATCGCGTCCAGGTCGGCCAGCTGCCCCGGCGAGCGAATGGTGTACTGCGCGCCGAAGCGTTCGATATAGCCGGCGCCGGTGTTGCGGTTGTTGCGCGCCAGGGCCCGCATCACATCCTGCAGGGTGAGATCATGCGCCAGCAGCTTGTCGGGGTAGGGCAGCACATGAAACTGCTTGGTATAACCGCCGATGGTATTCACTTCCACCACGCCGGGGGTCTGGCGCAACTGCGGGCGCACGATCCAGTCCTGCACCGTGCGGAGTTCCATGGGCGAATGGTTATCGCCGCTGACCGTGTACATAAAGATCTCGCCCAGCCCGGTGGCGATCGGCCCCATGGCCGGTTCGATATCGGCGGGCAGCTTCGACTTGACCCCGGAGAGCCGTTCGTTCACCAGTTGCCGGGCGCGATAGATATCCGTGCCTTCCTTGAACACCACCGTCACCTGCGACAGGCCGTAGCGGGAGAGGGAACGGGTATAGTCCAGCCCGGGCAGGCCGGCCATAGCGGTCTCCACCGGGAAGGTGATCCGTTGTTCGGACTCCAGCGGCGAATAGCCCGGCGCATCGGTGTTGATCTGCACCTGGATATTGGTGATATCCGGCACCGCATCGATGGGCAGGCGCTGGTAGTTATAGATCCCCAGCGCTGTAACAAGCAGTACGGCGACCAGCACCAGCCAGCGATGCGCCAGGGAAAACGCAATAATTCGATTCAACATACTTTAATCCTCAGTGCGCATGCGTGGCGCCGGACTTCTCGATGTCCGCCTTGATCAGGTAGCTGTTTTGCGTGACATACGGCGTGCCCGGTTCCAGGCCGCCGAGCACCTCGACCCATTGGGCGTCGCGGCGTCCCAGCTCCAGCATGCGCACCTCGTAGGTGTCATCGAATTTGGCATACACCACCTTGAAGTCCCGAAAGTCCTGAATGGCCGAATGACGTACCGCCAGCGGCACCTCCTCCTGTTCGACCACCACCTCGCCGTGCACGAACTGGCCCGGTCGTAGCCGGCCGTCGGGATTGTCCAGCACGATCCGCGCGCGCACGCTCTGGCTGGCATGTTCCGCCAGGGGCGAGATCCAGTCGATCACCCCCTCGCGCTCGTACCCTTCCAGATTTCCGACATGCACGGTCTGACCGACTTCGACCTGTTCGGTATCGCGGCCGAAGACATCCAGCTGCACCCAGACCTGCGACAGATCGGCGATCACAAACAGCACCGCGTCGCCGGTGGCCTGGCCGATCTGCAGATTGCGTTTGACGATCACCCCGTCGATGGGGGCCTTGAGGGTGTAGTTTTGCAGGCTCTCGTTACTCTGGATGACGGCCAGGGTCTCGCCCTGTTTCACCCGCGTGCCCAGATCGCCCTCGATGGATTGCACCACGCCGGGGAAGCGGGCGCGCAGTTGGGACAGCCGATCGGGATCGACCTGCACCCGCCCGTGCAGCGTGACCACCCGTTCCAGGGTTTGCGGCCCGGCGGTCTCGGTCGCGATACCGGACAGTTCCGCCATCGCGTTGGGGATCGTGGTGCGCCCTTCGTGGTTGTCAAATTGCCAGCGGTACTCCTCTCCCTGATAACTGGCTTCGACCGTCACATCGAACGAGTGGGGCTCGACAACGGTCTGCTGGCCGCGCAGATAATCCTCAAACGGTTTAAAGCCAATGCGATCCTGACGTCCGCCCAGGCGATCGAGCGTGATGGTCAGATCCACGTTATCGGGATCCAGCGGCTCACCGTCGGCATAGGCATAAACGTGATACTCCGGCGGCACGCCCTGTTCGACTATGGTCAATTCCAGCGCAAAGTTATCTTGCTCCAGCAGCCGTCCGCCCTGTGGACCGCGCGGGACTTCCTCGTGATCGGCTTGGCCGCCATGGGCCGAGGTATTACCGGCGGCCGTTGACTCCGGCTTATCCAACACCATCACCAGCAACACAGCCAGCGCCAGCAGGGCGATCACGGCGATCGCGATCGCCGGGGATTTTTTGGGCAAACTCATTGGGAAACTCCTGTCTGTACAGCCGTGCCGGTAAGGCGTTCGATCTCGAACCGGGCACGATGATAGGTGGCGGCGGTGGCAACCCGCTCCAGGCGACTGTCGATCAGCGCTTGCTCGGCATCATTCAATTCGAGCAGCGAATAGCGCCCGCGTTGATAACCGCGACGATAATCGCGCAACGCGCGTTCGGCCCCGGGGATGATCGACTCTTGTAAGGTCTCCAGCGCGGTATAGGCATAACGCATCTCCTGATAGGCCTCGTACAGGGCCGAGAGCAGGGCCAGGCGTTGCTGTTCCTGTTCGTAAGGTTGTTGCCGGTGGCGTTGTTGCGCCTCGTCGATATAGGGCTCGGCGCGCGAGCCGCTGCCCAGCGGCACGCTGAAGGAGAAGACCAACGCCGCGTCGTCCGTCTGGCGCTGGTGGCGCACCCCGCCACGCAGTTGAACATCCAGCGAGCGGCGCGACTGTGCCAGACGATAGCGGGCCTCGGCGAGGCGTTGCTCGGTGGCAAACTGCGCGATACGGGGATTGGCCGCAAGCCGGGCCTTCAAGGTGTCGAAAGGTTCGGGCGAGGGCAGATCGTACAGATCCGCCGACAGCGCCCCGAACCCGGCCGACGCCGCGCCCCACATGTTGGCCAGCTTCAAGCGCGCCACCTCGAGCGCATGGCGCTGGCGTTGCAGTTCCAGTCGGGTCTGGTCGAGGGCGTTTTGTGCCCGAAAACGTTCGGCCGTCGGCGAGCGCCCGGCCTCGACCCGTTGGCTGACCGATTGCAGGGTTTGCTGGCGGGTCTGGCGGGCCTGTTCGATCAACGCAATGCGCTGCTGCAGGATCAACACCTGCAGATAACGCCGCGAGGCGGTAGCCACGATATCCAGCCGTTGCGCGGAGAGCTCATCCTGCAACAACCCGGCCCGCGCCCGGGCCACCTCCGTCCGCTGTTCAGGCTTATCACCCAGTTCCAGCACCTTCGCCAGGCTCAGGGTGGACTGCAATCGATCCGTCCCGCTGTAGACACCGGTGCCGGCGACATTCTCTAGCTCCAGCCCGACCCGCCAGGGCGGCGCCTGGCTCGCCTGTTCAATGCGCGCCGCCGTCGCGCCTGCCCGGTAATCCATCGCCTGGATCGTCGGGTTGTGTTGCAACACCCGCACGATCGTCTCGGACAGGGTGATCTCATCCTCGGCCGACGCCGCCGGAACCGAAAACGGCAGGCTCATCAACAACAGGCCCACCCATAGCGCTCGAATCGCCATCACTACGTACTCCAGAAATTCTCATCAGTGGTCTGCGCTAGCCTGATCAGGCAGGCAAACACACAGAACCGTCACACACGGCACAGAAATAGGCCGTGGCATCAAAACAGCAAAGCAGGGGAGTTTCAGTATTGCGGCGGGGCGCGCAGCGGGGGAGAGAGCGAATAATAACGGGGCGGTCGAAGCGTAAACTGTTTTCGGGCCCGGCTGAGTGTCCTGCCCGTGAGGGGCAACAACAGGACCAGCACCATCAGCAGGGCAACATCCAGGGAGAGGTCGCTGAACTTCTTGACCAGCGTCCCCGGGCCGCTCTTCAGCGGCGTCGAATCGGAACCCGTCTCCCCATGGCTGCCGATATCGGTCAGAAAATGCCGATCGACCACATGCCCATGCTCGCTGGCGGCGTCATCCAGGTGGTGCAGATGTAGATGGGAGGGGAACAACAACATCATCAGCAGACTGCCGAACAGCAGTCCGATCAGCCAGCTCTGGCGGGATATCCATTGGCGGTAATGTCGCATGGCCGAGAGTCTAACAAGGTTTTCCGGCGCTGTGCGAGTCGTGACACACGGAGCGGGGCGGCTGGTGGTGGTGGTCCACTGCCGGGGCCACAGCGCCCCGGCCACCCGGGGCAAAATCAATGATGCGAATATGGAAATAACACCGTAAAAACAATATTTTATGATTGTTTTTTGATGTTAATTATACGCCATGACTAGCTTGCATGGCTTGAATTGTTCTTTACTGCCGACTGCTATCTGCCAACTGCCAACTATTCCTTCTCCTCGTCCCTCGTAACTCGTCCCTCGTCACTGCCCGAAGGGCCCGCCGACTGCTATCTGCCAGCTGCCGACTATTCCTTCTCCTCGTCCCTCGTAACTCGCCCCTCGTACCTGTCGAAATCGCCTAAAGGCCGATTTCGACTAAGGGGTATCCCTGATACTATTAATAAGGACTCTAAGCTAGGCTAGAGATATCGCTAATCAAAGGACCCGCATGAAGCAAGAAGAACAACAATTCCTCAACGACCTCGATAAAAAGCTCTGGAATGCAGCGGACCGCCTGCGCTCCAACGTGGACGCGGCGGAGTACAAGCACGTGGTGCTGGGGCTGATCTTCCTCAAGTACGTCAGCGATGCCTTCGATGAGCGTCGCCAGGAAGTCGAAGATATGCTGCGCGACGAGGATCACGACTACGGGGTCCTGCGGGCGAATTACGACTCGGACGAGGAGTACGAACAGACCATCCGCGAAGAGCAGGAAATCCGCGACTACTACACCGAAAAGAACGTCTTCTGGGTGCCGGCCCTGGCGCGTTGGAAAACCCTGCGCGATAACGCCAACCTGTCGCCGGGCAGCAAGATCACGATCACCAACGGCAAAAAGGAGGAATACGAGTTCCGCTCGGTCGCCAAGTTAATCGACGACGCGCTGGAGGCGATCGAAAAGGAAAACCCCCGCCTCAAGGGCGTACTCGACAAGCGTTACGCCCAGCGCCACATCGACGCCAGCGTGCTGATCGGGCTGATCAATCACATCTCCGAGATCCCCTTTCAACACAAAAGCCTCGGCGCCAAGGACATCCTCGGCCACGTTTACGAATACTTCCTCGGCGAGTTCGCCCTGGCCGAGGGCAAAAAGGGCGGCCAGTACTTCACCCCCAAGTCCATCGTCGGGCTCATCGTCGAAATGCTGCAACCCTACAAGGGCCGCGTCTACGACCCGGCCATGGGCTCCGGTGGCTTCTTCGTGCAGTCGGAAAAGTTCATCGAGCAGCACGGCGGCAAGCTGGGCAACATCTCGGTCTACGGCCAGGAGTCCAACCCCACCACCTGGCGCCTGGCCGCCATGAACATGGCCATCCGCGGCATCGACTTCAACTTCGGCAACGAGCCGGCCAACAGCTTCAGCAGCGACAAGCACCCCGATCTGCGCGCCGATTTCGTCATGGCCAACCCGCCCTTCAACATGAAGGAGTGGAACAGCGGCGTGAAGGAAGACGACCCGCGCTGGCAGTACGGCACACCGCCGGCCAATAATGCCAACTTCGCCTGGATGCAGCACATGCTCTATCACCTGGCGCCCAACGGCAGCATGGCGCTGTTGCTGGCCAACGGCTCCATGAGTTCCAACACCAATAACGAAGGTGAAATCCGCAAAAACCTGATCGAGGCCGACCGTGTCGAATGCATGGTCGCGCTGCCGGGCCAGTTGTTCACCAACACCCAGATCCCCGCCTGCATATGGTTCCTGGCCAGGACCAAGCAGGGCGGCAAACAAAAGGAACTGGCCGACCCGAATTCAGACAAAGGCAACAACCCCGTACTGCGCGATCGCAGCGGCGAAGTCCTGTTCATCGACGCCCGCAGCCTCGGCTACATGAAAGACCGCATCCTGCGCGACTTCAGCGAAGACGACATCCGCAAGATCGCCGACACGTTCCATGCCTGGCGCAACGATGTCATTGCAAGCGAAGCGAAGCAATCTCTATACGAAGACATCCCCGGCTTCTGCAAAAGCGCCACCCTCGACGAAATTAAAAAGCACGACTACGTCCTCACCCCTGGCCGCTACGTCGGCGCGGTGGAAGAGGAAGACGACGGCGAACCCTTCGCGGATAAAATGCAGCGCTTGACCACACAGCTCAAGGAACAGTTCGAGCAGAGTGACACGCTGGAAGCTGAGATCAAAAAGAATTTGGCGGGTCTAGGATACGAAGTATGAGTAATAAAAATCCAGATACCTTTCATGCCCCATTAAATGACGAAGATACAGAAACGCAAACAGTGGGCTGTAGGCACACGAACCCAAACATCTGTTCAAAAAATATGATGCCAAATGTTTGTGCTTTTTCTAGGGAAGATGGGATTTGTAAGTCTCCGCCAGCATCATGGAAAAAACAGTACCAAAAGCTGATGAATATGGTTAAGGGATCGTAGAATGGATATTCAAACTGATATCCTTGAATCAATGTGTGAACTTGTTGTTGACTGCCCACACTCAACACCTAAGTGGAAAGATAGTGGGCTAATAGTACTGCGTAATCAGAACATTAGGAACGGTAGGCTAGACCTTTCTGATCCAAGTTTTACTAATGAGGAGCATTTCAAACAAAGGATAAAAAGGGCGGAACCACGGCCCGGAGACATTGTTTTTACGCGAGAAGCCCCTATGGGTGAAGTATGCATGATTCCAGAGGGAGTTAAATGCTGTCTGGGCCAACGGCAAGTATTATTAAGGCCAAAAAAAGATGTAAATAGTAAGTATTTATTGTTTGCATTACAGTCGCCTGCTGTACAACATGAAATATCCTGGAATGAAGGGACTGGATCTACTGTAAGTAATGTCAGAATACCTGTATTGAAGAATTTAAATATCCCTAGACACCCTGGAAGTGAAGATGCAATTGCAGAAATATTGAGTTCACTATCTGACAAAATCGAACTGAACCGCCAAATCAACCAAACCCTCGAACAAATCGCCCAGGCTATTTTCAAATCCTGGTTCGTCGACTTCGAGCCCGTCAAGGCTAAAATACAGGCCAAACAAAACGGCCAGGACCCCAAACGCGCCGCCATGCGCGCGATCAGCGGAAAAACCGACGAAGAGCTCGAACAACTCAGCAAAAAACAATACAAACAACTCGCCGAGACAGCAGCACTCTTCCCCGACGAATTAGAAGTCTCAGAACTCGGTGAAATACCGAAAGGGTGGGGCGTAACTAACTTGGGTCAGATACTAGAATTTAATCCCAAACGTACTCTTAAAAAAGGGGAGCTAGCACCTTACTTGGATATGAAAAACGTTCCAACTCAAGGGCATATAGCAGAAGATGTATATTTAAGAGAAATGGGGAGTGGAACTAAATTTATCAATGGCGACACTTTGTTGGCACGAATTACACCATGTTTAGAAAACGGTAAAACGGCATTTGTTGATTTTCTTGATGAGGATCAGGTTGGTTGGGGATCAACCGAGTACATAGTGATGAGGCCAAAAGACAATCGACCTTTATCGCTGGGTTATATTATTGCACGCCAAGAATCATTTAGAACTAAAGCTATACAGACTATGACGGGTACGAGTGGTAGGCAGCGTGCTAATGCAAAAGCTATAGCTGAACAGAAATGGTTGGACTATCCACATGAGTTGTTGAAAGCATTTGATAAGGTGTCTGGCGGTTATTTGAGTGAAGCAAAGAAAAATGGGGAAGAAAATAGGTTGTTGCCTGAAATAAGAGACGTGCTGTTGCCAAAACTACTCACAGGCGAAGTCAGCGTCGAGGGTGCCCAATCGACAACGGAGGCTGTGGCGTGAGCGTTGATTCGGATTATATGTATGAGGCGTTAACGCGCTGGAACTACTTTCCGAATCAAAAAAGTAAAAGTGAGGAACTTCCTTCCATATTTTCAACGCGTCAATTCACCCCGCATGTAGCGAAGAGACTTGTAGCAGAAGCGTTGAGACAAGGTGGTTACGATCAGATTGAGTATTATGCAACGCGGTATAACAATGTTTCTCGTCCATTGGCAATTCCTCATCCTATGCCATATGCGCACCTTGTAAACTGCATATGTGATAATTGGAACGAGCTAAAATATATATGCGACAATGAAAACAGTTTGATTAAGCCTGAAGTGCACGCAGATATGCGTGCTTTAGTGATGGATTATGAAGAGCCATTAGAAAAGACCAACAGGTCACTTACTATTGGTTTTGGTAAAAAATTTCGAGCTCACACGGATATTTCGAATTGTTTTCCAAGTATCTATACCCATGCTATACCTTGGGCAACGGTTGGGTTTTCTTATGCAAAGTCACATGCTCCACACAAGAATCCAGCTCATAAAGCATTATGGTTTAACCGGCTCGATTACCATCAAAGGATGATAAAGCGAAATGAAACGCAGGGAGTGGCAATAGGGCCTGGTACATCGAATGTCGTATCGGAAGCAATCTTGGCGAAGATTGACGAGAATCTGAGCAGTAAATATACATATTATAGATATATAGATGATTTCACGTGCTACTGTGAGGAATATGAAGAAAGTCAAGATTTCTTCCGGGACCTCAATGATGAGCTTAGAAAGTACAAGCTAACTCTAAATCTAAAAAAAACAGAAATTGTCGAGTTACCAGCCCCAATAGATTCAGATTGGGTGGTGGAGTTGAGTACAAGGATGCCTGCTGGAACACCTAACGATCCACCGAAAACAGGTAAGCACTACGGAGCAAGTGAAGCTCTGAGATATATTGATTTTGCGGTTCAGCTCAAGAAAAAAACGCCAGATGGGAGTGTGCTCAAGTTTGCTGTAAAAAATATTATTTATAGATTAGACGAATATGCCGTCCAGCCTGTTTTTGAATATCTATTGAATATTTCCCGGTTTTATCCTTTATTGTTACCGTTGCTCAATCATTTAGTCGAGCTAAAAAAAATAGATTGCACGCCTTATGCACGGAACTTAAATGAAATTCTTATAGAAAATGCCATAAACAGGCGTTCCGATGGTATGTGTTGGGCGCTTTATTATCTTGTCGAGAATGACTTGGTTATTTGTTATGACGCAGTAGAGAAAGTTTTGGAGACTAGAGATTGCATGGCAATACTCATGCTTTACCAGGTCGGTGTTTTTGAGGGTGAAACAAAGCAGTTTGTCGATAACTTGGATAGCTCCGATCTCTATGAGTTGGATCAATATTGGGTTCTTTTATATCAACTTTTCTTTGACGGCATTATCGCTAACCCATTTGTAGGCGAGAACTGTTTCGATATATTGAAAGATGAAGATGTGAGTTTTATTCCTATATCTGGTCATCATACAAAAAGCGAAATTGATTTGATTGGAAAGATGTTTGTCAACTTGGACGAAGAAGCAGAAGTTAAAGGTGACTAGATAGAAGAATTACAGATATGAGTGCTATTGAATCAAAATACGGTTTACCCAGAAATATAGAGCGCTATTTAGCTATGCTCTCAAAAGTCTATGCACAAGAAGGAAATAAAGAGCTGCAAGAAATTATTGTGAACGCACAAATTAGGATACATGAGGAGAGTGGGTATGATAATTGGAATGGAGGAATGTATGGACATAGTGTCTATTTAGTTCTACCAGAGTCATTATATTTAAGAGTAATAAATCAAAAAGAAGAGTATCAAAATAGAATTAGCCAGGATCTAGGTAAATCACATAATTCTGAAAATGAATATATAGATGCCGTAATCCTCGAAATGGAGATAGCCGAAGACCATGATTGGCGTAAAGAATCTGGTGTTCTTTTGTCGAATAAGAAAACGGTGCCACCTGAATCAGAGGGGAGAATCTGGGAAGATGGCAGATATCGTGTCTTTCTTAGTCACAAGTCGGAAGTCAAGGCCGATGTGGCGGGAGTGAAAGAAAAGCTAAAATTGTTTGGTGTCTCGGCATTCGTGGCGCATCAGGACATACACCCAACAAAAGAATGGCAGAATGAAATAGAAAACGCTTTGTTTTCAATGGATTCATTTGTTGCCTTAATGACGAAGAATTTTCACGAAAGCGACTGGACGGATCAGGAAGTAGGCGTTGCTTTTGGTAGAGGCGTGCCGATAGTTGCTATAAAAATAGGTAGAGACCCATATGGATTTATAGGTAAGTTTCAAGCATTGCGAAGTGATTGGAAAAGTACAGCAATGGGAATTGCAAAAATTCTTATAAAGCAAGATAAGATGATTGATGCGTACATAAAAACAGCACATGAATGCACTAGTTATGATAATGCAAATACAATGGCAGAGCTGTTACCTTATATTGATAATTTGAGTGATCAGCAGATTACAGGGCTTATAAGTGCATTTGAAAATAATAGTGAACTTCGAGGTGGGTTTGGGTTTAATGGTACTAAACCAAGATATTATGGTGGAGGTTTGGTATATCACTTAAATAGGCTAACAGGCCGCACATATGAGCGGGTTGGAAATCAGATAAAACTGGCAGGGACATGATTACCGAAGATCAACTCGAACAACTCTGCCTCAACTGGTTCCACGAAGCGGGGTACGAGACCGCCCATGGCCCGGATATCGCTCCCGACGGCGAGGCCCCGGAGCGGGAGGATTACCGGCAGGTACTCCTCACTGGTCGGCTGCATCAGGCACTGCGACGCATCAACCCCCACGTGCCCTCCGAGGTGTTGGATGAGCAGGTCATCCATCCGCTGGGCAAACCCGAAAGCCCGGTTCTGATCCGCAATAACTACACCTTCCAGAAATGGCTGCTGGAAGGGGTGCCGGTAGAGTACACCGACCAGGCCGGTGAGACGCAATCCGACCACGTTCAGCTGATCGACTTTCACAATCCTGCCAATAATCAGTTTCTCGCTGTTAACCAGTTTACCCTGCTCGGCACCAAGATGAACCGCCGTCCCGATGTCGTGGTGTTCATCAACGGCCTGCCCATCGCTGTACTGGAACTGAAAAATCCGGCCGATGAAAACGCCGATGTCTGGAAGGCCTACGACCAGCTACAAACCTACAAGAATGAAATTACCGACCTGTTCCTATTCAACGAGGCCCTGGTAATCTCCGATGGGCCGGTTGCCCGCATCGGGTCGCTGACCGCCAGTGCCGAACGGTTCATGCCCTGGCGTACCATCAAGAATGAAAACGACAGGCCACTGGTCGATTTCGAGCTGGAGAAAATAGTTCGGGGCTTTTTCGATCGGGAACTGCTGCTGGATTACATTCGCCATTTTGTGCTGTTCGAGCAGGATGGCGACAACCTGATCAAGAAAATCGCCGGGTATCATCAGTTCCATGCCGTGCGCGAGGCGGTGCGGGTGACGGTGATCGCCTCGCACCCTGAATACAAAGCTGTACAGGAAGAACGGGCGACCTATGGCAAAGAAGTGGTGCCCGGTTCGCGCAAGGCCGGGGTGGTGTGGCACACCCAGGGCTCGGGCAAGAGCATCTCCATGGTCTGTTATGCCGGCAAGCTGTTACAGCAGCCGGAGATGCAGAACCCCACCCTGGTGGTGGTGACCGACCGCAACGATCTGGACAATCAGTTATTCGAGAATTTCGTCGCCGCCCGCATGCTGCTCAAGCAGGACCCGGTGCGCGCTGACAGCCGCGAGGAGCTGCGCGAGCTGCTGGAGTCGCGCCAGTCGGGCGGGATCATCTTCACCACGGTACAGAAGTTCTCCCTGGTCAATGGCGAGGATCACCATCCGGCGCTGACCGAGCGCAGCAATATTGTGGTGATCTCCGACGAGGCCCACCGCAGCCAGTACGGCCACAAGGCGGTGCTGGACAAGAAAACCGGCAAATACAAATACGGCTACGCCAAACACATGCGCGATGCCCTGCCGATGGCCTCGTTTATCGGTTTTACCGGCACACCCATTTCCACCGAGGACAAGGATACCCGCGCGGTCTTTGGCGATTACGTCAGCATCTACGACATTCAGGATGCGGTGGATGACGGCGCCACCGTACCCATCTATTACGAAAGCCGCCTCGCCAAGCTCGACATCAACCAGGCCGAAATCGGAAAGCTCAACGAGGATGTCGAAGAGGTCATGGAGGACGAAGAGGACGTCAGCACGCGCGAGAAGACCAAGGGCCAGTGGGCGGCGCTGGAAAAGCTGGTCGGCGCCCAGCCGCGCATCAAGGAAGTGGCCGAGGATCTGGTGCGCCACTTCGAGGAGCGCAATGCGTTTATCGAGGGCAAAGGTATGATCGTGGCAATGAGCCGCGATATCTGCGCCCACCTCTATAATGAACTCACCACCCTGCGACCGGATTGGCACGACACGGATATCGAAAAGGGCGCCATCAAGGTCATCATGACCGCCTCGGCCTCGGACAAAGAACTGTTACAGCCACACAATTACAACAAACAGCAGAAAAAGCGCCTGGAAGCGCGCTTCAAGAACCCCGACGATCCGCTGAAACTGGTGATCGTGCGAGACATGTGGCTCACCGGCTTCGACGCCCCCTGCGTGCATACCATGTATGTGGACAAGCCCATGCGCGGGCACAACCTGATGCAGGCCATCGCCCGCGTCAACCGGGTGTTCCGGGACAAGCCCGGCGGCGTGGTAGTGGACTACATCGGAATCGCCAACGAACTAAAGCAGGCCCTCAAGGAATACACCGAAGCCAAGGGCCGGGGCCGGCCGACCCACATGGCCGAGGAAGCCTTCGCCGTGCTGGTAGAAAAAGTCGACATCGTCCGCGGCATGTTTCAGGGCTTTGATTACGGCGATTATGAGACCGAAGGCACCGCCCTGCTCATCCCGGCGGCCAACCACATTCTGGGCCTGGAGGAAGGCAAAAAGCGCTTTATGGATACGGTGCTGGCGATGAGCAAGGCCATGGCCCTGTGCGGTACACTGGATGAGGCGGAGGAGTACAAAACCGAAATTGCCTTCTTCAACGGCGTCAAATCCGTTATCAGCAAGACCGAATCGGTGGACAAAAAGCGCGACGAAGCAAAACGCAATTCCATGCTCAAACAGATCCTCGACAACGCCGTCATCGCCGAGGGCGTCGAGGACGTTTTCCAGCTCGCCGGTCTCGACAAACCCAATATCGGCCTGCTGGATGATGAATTTCTCTCCGACCTGCGCCACATGAAAGAGCGCAACTTCGCCGTGGAGCTACTGGAAAAACTGCTACGTGACGAAATCCGCTCCCATACCCGTAACAACGTGGTGCAGGAGAAAAAATACAGCGACCGCCTGCTGGAATCCTTAACCAAATACCGCAACCGCGCCATCGAAACTGCCCAGGTCATCGAGGAACTGATCCAGATGGCCAAGGACTTCCAGGAGGCAGTAAAACGCCACGAAGAACTGGGCCTGAACGAGGATGAAGTGGCCTTCTACGATGCCCTGGCCAACAACGAAAGCGCCGTGCGCGAGCTGGGCGATGAGACTCTTAAGAAAATCGCCCATGAACTGGTCGAGAAGCTACGCAAAAGCACCACCGTCGACTGGCAAGTCCGAGACAGCGTCCGCGCCAAACTCCGCAACATGGTCCGCGTCTTGCTCCGCCGCTACAAATACCCGCCCGACAAGGCTGATGAGGCAATAGACCTCGTCCTCAAGCAGGCAGAAACATTATCACAAAGTTGGAGTTTAGTATGAGTGACACAGTATTCACAAAAGTCGATTATGATTTGGGGTCGTTGGTAAAATATATCGAACTTGGTGAAATAGGTCTGCCAGATATTCAGAGGCCTTTTGTTTGGAAAAATGCGAAAGTTCGCGATCTTTTTGATTCCATGTATCGTGGTTACCCGGTGGGTTATTTATTACTCTGGCGCAATGGGTTGGCTGATGACAAAACAATCGGTACTGATAACAAACAAAAGCCACCACGGTTAGTGATTGTCGATGGGCAACAAAGACTCACATCTTTGTATGCTGTAGTAAAAGGTGTTGAAGTTGTTCGTGAGAATTATGATAGTGAGCGAATTAAAATTGCATTCAATCCAACTGAAGAGCGCTTTGAGGTAGTTGATGCTGCCATTGAACGTGATAAATCTTTTATTCCTGACATTTCACAAATATGGGCTGGTCACACTAATATCTTCAAGGTTGCCACTGAGTATCTAACTGCTCTGAAGGCGACAAAAGAAGTAAGTGATGAAGAGACAGAAAAAATACAAAATTCATTAACGAAATTACAAAGTTTGTTGACGTTCCCGTTTACAGCTCTTGAACTCGCAGCAGATATTTCAGAAGAAGATGTTTCAGATGTATTTGTAAGAATTAATAGTAAAGGAACGCCGCTTAATCAATCAGACTTTATTCTGACACTTATGTCAGTTTTTTGGGACGAAGGGCGTTCAGAACTTGAAAAGTTTTGTAAGGATGCCCGTAAGCCAACAAAGGGAACTGCCTCGCCTTTCAATCACTTTATAGAACCTGATCCAGACCAATTGTTACGAGTTAGTGTTGGTGTGGCATTTAAAAGAGCGCGACTTCGCTATGTCTATTCTATTCTACGAGGAAAAGACTTAGAGACTGAAAAATTCAGTACAGAACGTCGTATTGAGCAGTTTGAAAATCTTAAGCGCGCCCAGGCTTGGACACTGGATGTTCAGTTCTGGCATGATTTTTTAGCCTGTATTCGTATGGCAGGTTTCCGTAATGGAAAAATGATTAGCTCGAAAAATAATCTATTGTTTTCTTACATACTCTATTTAATAGGACGAGTTGAAATCGGTGTTGACCCGTATGTACTACGGAAAGTAATAGCTCAATGGTTTTTTATGTCAGCCGTAACTGGACGTTTTACTGGATCGCCGGAGTCAGCTATGGAATTCGATCTGGCCAGATTACGCGATGTAGATAGTCCAGAGGAGTTTGTCAAAAGGCTTCAGCATATATGCAATATTACGCTCACAAATGACTACTGGTCAGTTACGTTACCTAACGATTTGGCTACATCGTCACCAAGAAGCCCATCATTGTTTGCTTATAATGCCTCCCTTGTATTGTTAGAGGCGCCAGTCCTGTTTTCTGATGCAAAAATTGCAGAGCTTCTTGATCCGTCTTTGCAAGCGCAACGCTCTGCAATTGAGAGACATCACCTTTTTCCTAAGAATTATCTTGCAAAAATCGGTATAACTAGTACGCGGGAAACGAACCAGATTGCTAATTATGCCTACTTAGAGTGGTCAGATAATATAAAAGCGTCTGATGACTCACCCTCTGAATATCTTCCTAAATTAAAAAATAGATTTTCAAAATCGACTCTTGAAGCAATGTATCGATTTCATGCATTACCTCCAGAATGGGAAAATATGGAATATAGGGAATTTCTTGAAAAGCGTCGGGAACTAATGGCGCAAATTATTCGCGAGGGCTATGAAAAATTAACGCAAGGACAAAAGGACGATGAAGGTGTGGATGTATTTGATTTGGCATCCATAATCGATAGTGGAGAATCAGGTTCTATAGAGTTTAAATCTACACTTCGTATAAATTTGCATACAGGCGAGTCTGACAAGCGAATGGAAATGGGCGCATTAAAAACGCTGGCGGGATTTCTTAATACATATGGAGGGACATTAATCATCGGTATCTCAGATGATGGTGTTCCAGTAGGTATCGAGGCCGATAAATTTCCAAATGAAGACAAAATGAGTTTGCATCTGGTAAATATCGTTAAGTCAAAAATGGGTCCTCAATCTCTGACTTATATGCATATGCAATTTGATGATCATAATGGGGATCGAGTACTGGTCATAAGGTGTTCAAAATCACCATCTCCTGTGTTCGTCAAAGACGGTGATGTAGAACGTTTCTTCGTCCGTACTGGGCCATCAACAACTGAGCTGAGTGCTAGTCAAACTCAGGATTATATAAGTAAAAGAATTAAATAGTAAAAATCAATATGAGCATGAAAAGAGAAATCGGGGGGCGCAGTATACCTATTTTATTGTCGGTCGAAAATGGATGCGGAAATGAGTGTTCTGCCCCGAAATTAGACAGGTCTTGTATTTGAATTTTAGGAAGTAAAATTTAAGTCCAGACCACATTTCTAAAAAAGCGAATGCCTATCATCCTAGTATGATTTCTCAGGAAGATAAAACATGAATAAAAGAAAACCATCGCAGGATGAAATAAACCAATATAATACGCATCAGTTAGATACTGAGTCACATTTGATAAATTTCTGCAAATTATTAATTGGTTTGTGTGTTGGTGCATTATCTTTAACATTAGGCGCAATAATCATTAATGGAAATTCATTTTATTCTGGTTGCGTATTATATTTATCTTGGGGTTTTATAATATCAACAATAATAACCTTATGTTTATTTATGGCCGTAGTCATAAGCTCTAAGTATATTTATCTTAATAGACTTAAATATTATATGTATGACAAAAAAGCGAAGGAGCCTTTGTATCCATTTCAAATAACTAGAAGTATTTTAGCTATTTTAGGTGGAATATCATTCGCTATTGGTTTTACGCTAATGGGCTTTGCAGTATTCTCGAGCTTATAACTGAATGAAAATGATTTAGATCGATGCGATGAAAGAATTTCTTTTTTTATTGTATATAATTATGATGAATTACGTGGGTGCAGAAATTGGGGAATCCTGAGCTATTATTTATGCTGTTGATTTTTATAGTAGTTCTATTTGTCGGGCAGCATTATACAGATAAAATATGGTGCTTCATAAAAAGATTATGCAGTACTCACGAGGAAAGCATCAGAAAGGCCAGTAGTTATTTCGAACGCTTGGTTTTGATTAGTTCAGGGTTTATGTTCATATCATTCATACTTGCAGCTATAACTGAGAAAGATATATTTATGCGCTTGGCCATGTATGGCTTGGTTGGTGCACTAATAACCTTTTATATCTATTATATATTTAGCAGTCCGTTAGAATCGTATAGAAAAGAAGCGCAAGAGAGAGCCTATCCTGAGAAAAAAGAATGAACAAGTCTGGCAGTCAGAGCTGAACTGGCTCGGACCAGTACAATTTATTGAAATAAATAACAAAAACCTCAAAATTCAGGCTCAAACAGGCCTTAAAAGCTCCTTTTCAGGGATGAAAAGAAAAAGATAGTTGGCAGTTGGCAGATAACAGTCGACAGAGAAGAATCAAAGTTAGAGTTATTCGTGGCGCAGAACGGGAGCGATCCAAATAAATGGAAAACGAGAATCCTATTAACTATATACGCCTGTTCTGGGCTGTATTTGGCGGAATCTTTTTGGCTATTTTCTTGAATCTTTTAGCGGTAAAAGCTTATTTGACTTATGAAGCGAATATGGCAATTGCTGCTATGGAAGAGATGACGAAAAAACAAGCTGTTGAGTCCAAAAAACGACAAGCTGAGAGACAAAGTCAGTTAGAGGCACAACGTCGTGAAACCGAAAGACGGCAACGTCAGGCAAAAATTGAAGCCGAGCGACAACGAAGTATTGCCCGGACTCAGAATGAAGTCTGCAGCTTTTGGAGGCAGGAATACGCCAGTAACAGTAGTGAGTACAACCGCCTCATGAAAGAGAAAGCATGTCAGAAATGATTATAAATAGTTTTCAGTTGGCAGATGGCAGTCGGCAGAAAAGGGCCTGATCAACCTGCTTGTGATACAAAACCACATCCTGTGCAAAAACCCCGCCGCCATCAGAAAGAAATCTTGCCTAAATTTGTTAGAGAATACCAACAACCTTCACGGCACCATTGTTTCTGATATTTGCGTCGCTTGTTGTCAGACACGGTTTCCTTTTGAACCCCTGCGTTGATGTACGGTCTTATTCACAACGCCTGTGTATGCATGGCATAGTGACGATCAGTTTAAACAGTGTCTAATTACCCTATGAAAAATCAAGTATTGAAGCAATCTACCCCCAGTGTCGCGACGCTGGAAGAGCTCGCTGAACTCGCCGACTATTCCTTCATGGATACGCTCAATCGCGATCCTGAGGCGAATGAAAAGGGCGCGGATCACGCCCCGCGTCAGGTCTTCTCGGGCCATTATGTCCCGGTTAAACCCACGCCAATCGAAAACCCCGAGTATGTCGCGCACAGTTGGGACTTTTTCCAGGAACTGGGTTTGGCGGACAGCCTGGCCGAGTCCGCCGATTTCATGCGGGTGTTCAGCGGGGACCTCTCAACGGTTCCGGCACCGATGCGCCCGGTGGGCTGGGCCACGGGGTATGCCCTTTCTATCTTCGGTACCGAGTACACCGCACAGTGCCCGTTTCGGACCGGTAATGGCTATGGGGATGGCCGTGCCATGTCGGTGCTGGAAGCGGTCATGCCTGATCGGAACGGGGGCCGGCGCTGGGAGATGCAGCTCAAAGGGGGCGGTCGCACGCCATACTGCCGCGGCGCGGACGGTCGCGCGGTGTTGCGCTCGAGTGTTCGGGAGTTCCTGGCACAGGAGCACATGCACGCCCTGGGGGTGCCGACATCCCGGTCGTTGAGCCTGTATGTGTCGAAAACGGAGCAGGTGCAGCGACCCTGGTATTCGGAAGGCTCACGCTCACACGAGCCCGACAGCATGGTCTCTGAAGCGGTGGCGATCTCGACGCGCGTTGCCCCGTCATTCATTCGGGTGGGCCAGCTCGAGCTGTTTGGTCGCCGGGCGCGCAAGCAGGAACACCCCGAGGCGCTGGCGGAACTGGAGCAGCTGGTGTTGCACCTGATCGACCGGGAGTACCCGGAGGTCATCGACCCGGATCGGAGTACCAGTGAGAAAGTGGTATTGCTCGCGCGGGAATTTCGCCGCCGCCTGACCGCACTGGTGGCCAACTGGATCCGGGTCGGGTATTGCCAGGGCAATTTCAACAGCGACAACTGCGCGGCCGGTGGCTTTACCCTGGATTACGGTCCCTTCGGCTTCATGGAAGTGTTTGATCCTTACTACCAGCCCTGGACGGGCGGCGGGGAGCACTTCGCGTTCTGGAATCAACCCGTGGCCGCGGAACGCAACTTCGAGAGTTTTTGTACGGCGTTGAGGCCGTTACTGGAATCGGATCACAAGGCAGTACAAGAGCTTGACGAGATTCGCAACGGCTTTGCCAATGTGATGCAGGAAGAACTGCAAACGATGTTTGCGACCAAGCTGGGCATGGGGTCGCTGGACGTCGACCTGTTCAATGAGCTCGCTAACCTCATGCTGCAAACCTCGGTCGATTACACCCTCTTTTTCCGCGAGCTCTCGTCGATACCGGATGAGATTGGCCCGCTTAAAAAGAGCTTCTACAACCAGTTGAATGACGAGCTGGAAACGCGTTGGGCCGAGTGGCTGAGCAAATGGACATCGCGGGTGACCGAGACGCCGCGCACGCTGGAAGAGATTTCAGCCCAGATGAAACGCGTGAATCCAAAATACAGTCTGCGAGAATGGTTCCTTGCCCCGGCTTATCAGCAAGCGGCCCGGGGGGATTACGCGCTGATCAGAGAACTTCAAGCCGTGATGACCCAACCTTACGCCGAGCAGTCGCCAGAGGTGGAAGCGAAATACTATCTCCTGAAGCCCCCTGAGTTCAGTGAGCTCGGTGGGGTGTCGCATATGAGTTGTTCGTCATAAGAAAAGATAGTTTGCAGTTGGCAGTTGGCAGATGGCAGGTACTGAGTACTTAGTAGGAGGCGATTCCATCGGCGACCGGGTTGCCTCTATTCCGTCGCGCATGGAATGCCCTCCTACGGCCCTTCGGGCAGGGACGAGGGACGAGTGACGAGGGACGAGGAGAGATAGTTGGCAGAGGTAGGCCGGATCAAGCAACGCGGATCTGGCACTCTACGGGATCAAGGACCTCGCGAGAGTAGGGTGCAAGACCAGGGAAGTTGTAGGAGGCGATTCTATCGGCGACCGGTGTGCCTCTTTTCCTGTCGCGCTACAGGTACCCTGCGGGTACGGGGACGAGGGGCGAGTTACGAGGGACGAGGAGAGATAGTTGGCAGATAGCAGTCTGTAGAGAAGAATAAACCAAACCCTTTTGAGACAAACTGTCACCATATATTGATATCTGGAGACAGTTTGTCTGGCTCGTTATGACCGATTCTGCTCGTACATCCTCTACCGCCGTCGCCCCCATGGCGGTCAATGCGCCTTGCGTCAGGCGCTGAGTCTGGGGATCAATCGCTACCAGTTCTACGCCGGTGAGCAGGGGGACGGGACCCACGCGCTTATGGTTGGTCCCAGATCGCCTGGCAATTCTCCTCATATTCAGTACGCCATTCTATAGCCCTATAAAAACAATAAGTTAGGGATTCTTTCGCCTTTCCGGGGATAATAATTTACAGATACTTGCAAAATATGGAAGTTACTGTAAATTATTCATATGGTTCCCCTCACAGAAAAGATTATCCAATCCGGTCTGGCTGACCGGCCATTATCCATCCGCCAGGTCGAGCGCCTGTTAGGCGGCAGTGATGCTCGTCGCTATGGTCAGGTGAATCGTGCCCTCAAGGAAGGGGAGTTAATCAAGGCTCGCCGCGGGCTCTATGTTCTGAATCCGATTTACCGAAAACATTCTTTGCATCCTTTTGTCCTGGCCCAGCAAATGCTGCCCGGCAGTTATATTTCTGCCGAATCGGCATTGGGGTTTCATGGCTGGATTCCGGAGTCGGTGCACACCGTGCTGAGCATGACTCATGGCGGAAAATCCGTGACTTACGAGAATGTGCAATTGGGAAGATTCGAGTTCCGACGTATGACGGTGAAAAGCGGTTATTTTCTGCAGTCGGTGGCCCGGCACGAGCTGCACCATCAGGTCGCGTTAATTGCCGAACCGCTACGGGCCTTGATGGACCTGGTCTATTTGCGCAAATTCGAGTGGCAGGGGCTCGATTTTTTAACCAGTGGACTGCGGATCGATGAACCACAGCTACGTACCGTGACCTGTCTGGATATTTCGCGATTGATGGATGTATACAAAGGCAAGCGGGAACAGGCCTTCCTTACGGAACTGAAAAGGGCGCTGGGATTATGATTGAATTGATTCAAAAACGTTTGGAAACCTATAACCCGGGTAGTCCTCTTGAAGAGGAGAATGCGCTTAAGGAAATTGTTCAGGAAATTTTGTTATTCGCATTATGGCGGGAAGGTTTTTTTGACGTCGCCGCGTTCCAGGGTGGGACCAGTCTGAGAATTCTGCATGGCCTACCGCGCTTTTCGGAAGACATCGACTTTATCCTGCTGGAGCCCGATCCTACCTTTACCTGGCAGCCTTACCTGAACAATCTTGCCGAGACATGCAAAGAGTTCGGCATCGAGCCGGAAGTGCTGGATAAAAACCGCATGGACCAGAACGTGAAGGCGGCGTTGATTAAGGATAGCTCCATTGCCAACCAGCTGAACCTGAGTTTTGTCAATCACAGCGAAAAGAAATTAAAAATTAAACTGGAAATTGACTGCAATCCACCGGCCGGCTCTGATTTTGATTACACCTACCTGGATTTCCCGGTTGACTATGAAGTATGCCATCAAGATCCAGGTAGTAACTTTGCACTGAAGATTCATGCTTTATTATGCAGGGATTACCTGAAGGGGCGGGATTGGTATGATTTTAACTGGTATATCGCTCAGGGGATTATCCCGAATCTCATTTTGCTTAAAAATGCTTTGTACCAATATGGCCCCCACAAAGATCAAGAACTGAACGTAAATCAGGAATGGCTTATCAGCAAGTTGAGAGACAAGATTGCCTCGATTAATTGGCAAGATGCTGCTGACGATGTCGAACGGTTTCTAAAGCCGGTTGAGCAGAAAAGTCTGAGTCTTTGGGGTGAGAGATTTTATGAAAATAAATTAAACGCATTAGAGTCGATGTTGATGTAAATAAAGCTAAATGCCGCCATAGACCAGTTGGTTTTTGCTTGCTTCGCAAAAATTATGAGGTCTGTTCCATTCAATACAATACCCCTTTATTCTTGATCGAAATTGCCCGGCAACGATGGCACGACCCTGACTGAAATTGGTATCATACCGTCCTTTGATTACCCCAATTATCCCCCGATAACCCCCGATGACAGCGCCTGCGGAACCGACTACCGAATCCTTATCTGACTTAATCGCCAGCTGCATGCTGCGCGATCAGGTCCGTTTTCGGCGGCGTTTGAAGAAACTGCAGCAGTCAAAGCGCAAGGGTGATGCCGGTGACGCCCAATGGCAGAAGCTGGCCGCCGATATTCAAGGCTCGGCGTCGCGGCGTGCCCGGCGACTGATCGGCCTGCCGGTGCCGACTTACCCGGAAAATCTGCCGGTCAGTGAGCGGCGCGAGGATATCCGCGAGGCGATTGAACAGCACCAGGTGGTGATCGTGGCGGGGGAGACGGGCTCGGGCAAGACGACCCAGTTGCCCAAGATCTGTATGGAACTGGGCCGCGGCGTGGCCGGGATGATTGGCCACACCCAGCCGCGACGCCTGGCGGCGCGCAGTATTGCCGGCCGGGTGGCCGAGGAGCTGCAGAGTGAGCTGGGCGAGACGGTGGGCTACAAGGTCCGGTTCAAGGACCGGGTCGGTCCGAATACTTACCTGAAACTGATGACCGACGGGATCCTGCTGGCCGAGATCCAGGGCGATCGGTTTTTGAACGAGTACGACACCCTGATCATCGACGAGGCCCACGAGCGCAGCCTGAATATCGATTTTCTGCTGGGGTATCTCAAACAGCTGTTGCCCCGACGGCCGGATCTGAAGGTGATCATTACCTCGGCGACCATCGATACCGAGCGCTTTTCCCGCCATTTTGACAATGCGCCCATCATCGAGGTCTCGGGCCGGACCTACCCGGTCGAGGTGCGGTATCGGCCGCTGCTGGATGAACCGACGAGCGAGAACGCCGGCGATGACAGCGAGGCGACACCGAAAGACATGCAACAGGCCGTGCTGGAGGCGGTGGATGAGCTGGCGGCGATCGATACCGCGCAGGGCAAAAGCCCGGGGCATATTCTGATCTTTTTCAGTGGCGAACGGGAGATCCGCCAGGCGGCCGAGGCGCTGCGCAAGCATCATCCCCCCCAGACCGAGATCCTGCCGTTATATGCCCGCCTCAGTGGCGCGGAACAGAACCGGGTCTTCAGCCCGGCCAAACACCGGCGTATTGTGCTGGCGACCAATGTCGCCGAGACCTCGTTGACCGTGCCCGGCATCCATTATGTGATCGATACCGGCACGGTGCGGATCAGCCGCTACAGTTATCGCAGCAAGATTCAGCGCCTGCCCGTTGAGCCGGTGTCCCAGTCCAGCGCCAACCAGCGCAAGGGCCGCTGTGGCCGGATTGCTGAAGGGGTGTGTATTCGCCTCTACTCGGAGGAAGACTTTAACGCGCGGCCCGAGTTTACCGATCCGGAGATCAAACGCACCAACCTGGCGGCGGTGATCTTGCAAATGGAGGCGATGCGGCTGGGGCATATTGACGATTTCCCGTTCATCGAGCCGCCGGATGCCCGCTACATCAAGGACGGTTACAAGTTACTCTATGAGCTCGGTGCGGTCGATGAACAGCAGACGGTCACGCCGCTGGGCAAGGAACTGGCCCGCCTGCCGGTGGACCCGAAGATCGGTCGCATGTTGATCGCGGCGCGCGAGTTCAGTTGCCTGCAGGAGCTGTTGATCATCGGCAGTGCCCTGAGTGTGCAGGACCCGCGCGAGCGCCCGGCCGACAAGCAACAACAGGCCGATGAGCAGCACCGGCTGATTTATTTCCCGCCGGAAGACCAGGAAGCGGATAAGAACGCCAACACACCAAAGCACAAACAGAAAAAAGACAGGCCAAAGTCCGACTTTCTGTTTTATCTGAATTTATGGCACCTGTACGAGGAGAAGCGCAAGCACCTCAGCCAGAACAAACTGCGCAAGTTCTGCAAGCAGCATTTTCTCTCCTACAACCGGATGCAGGAGTGGCGGGATATTTACCAGCAGATCCATACGCTGTTCAAAGAGCAGGGCGCCCGGCTCAATACCACGGCGGCCGGGTATGACGCCATCCACCGGGCCCTGTTGTCAGGGCTGCTGGGTAATATTGGCAACAAGTCCATCGAATCCAACGAGTTTCATGGCGCGCGCAATATCCGGTTTCATATCCACCCGGGCTCGTGGCAGGCCAAGAAGCCACCCAAGTGGGTGATGTGTGCCGAGCTGGTGGAAACCACCCGCCTGTACGGGCGAATGGTGGCCCGGATTGAGCCCGAGTGGATTGAAGCGCTCGCGGCCCATTTGCTCAAGCGCAGTTATTCCGAGCCCCATTGGCAGAAAAAAGCGGCCCAGGTCGCGGCGTTTGAGCGCACCACGCTTTATGGAATAACGATCTGCCCCAAACGGCGGATCAACTATGGCCCCATCGACCCGGTGCTGGCGCGGGAGATCTTCATCCGCGAGGCGCTGGTGCAGGGGGACTATGAAACTCGCGCGTCGTTCTTTGCCTATAACCGGTCGGTGATCGAGGAGATCGAGTCGCTGGAGGCCCGTGGTCGGCGTCGGGATATCCTGGTGGATGACCAGGCGCTGTATGAATTTTACGACGAGCGCATTCCCGCGGGGATTTACAGCGGCAAGGCCTTTGAAAAATGGCTCAAGACCGTGCAGCAAACCCACCCCGAAATATTGTATTTGCAGAAAGAATCGTTGATGCGCCATGAAGCGGAACACATCAACGAGGAACAGTTCCCCGGGACCATGGAGGTCGACGGGGTCACGCTCGATCTCGATTACCACTTTGAACCCGGCCATGCCGAGGATGGGGTAACGGTGATCGTCCCGCTGGCCATCCTGGGCCAATTACGGGAAGCGACATTTGATTACCTGGTCCCCGGCCTGTTGCGCGACAAGGTGATCGCCCTGATCAAGTGTTTGCCCAAGGCGCTGCGCAAGCAGTTCGTGCCGGTGCCCGGTTATGCGGATGGCTTTCTCGCCTCGGGCTACGATCGCAACCGGCCGTTACTCGACAACCTGAGCGCGCATCTGCAAAAAATCAGCAGTGCTACAATAGAGAGTGATGCCTGGCAACTGGCTAACCTGCCGGACTTTTATCACATGAACTTTCGCGTGATCGATCAGG
This sequence comes from Thiohalophilus thiocyanatoxydans, assembly GCF_004366735.1. Taxonomy (GTDB): domain Bacteria; phylum Pseudomonadota; class Gammaproteobacteria; order UBA6429; family Thiohalophilaceae; genus Thiohalophilus; species Thiohalophilus thiocyanatoxydans. Next base: position 515,548 of record NZ_SOQX01000002.1, read on the forward strand.
ACAACCAGGTGCTGGGCGTCGGCCGGGATCTGGGGCAGTTGCAGCAAGAGCTGTCGACCCTGAGCGAGGGCGTGCTGGCCGAGCTTCCTACATCCGAGTTTGAAAAGGAAAATATTAACCAGTGGGACTTTGGGGATCTGCCGCAGGTCGTGGAGCTGGAGCAACACGGGCTGACGATCCGCGCTACCCCGGCGCTGGTGGATGGCAGTGAAGAGGGCGAGAGTGTGTCGGTGCGCCTGTTCAGTGATCCCGAACAGGCGGCGGCCGAACAGCGCCCGGGACTGCGCCGACTGTTCCGACTGGTGGCCCGCAAGGAGATGAAATACCTGCGCAAGAACCTGCGCCACATCGATAAGATCCAGTTGTTCTATACCTCGATCGGTGACAAGCAAAGCCTGTTGCAGGATCTCGAAAACGCCATCATCGATGAAGCCCTGCTGAAAGATAGCGAGGATATTCGTTCACAAGATGAGTTCAATCGCCGGGTTGAAGAGGCCAAAGCCAACCTGATGAGCGTGTCAAATAACATCTGTGATCGGCTGTTCGAGATTCTGGAGCAATACCATACCGTTGCCAAACGGCTGCAGGGCAATATTCCACTGGCCTGGTTCGATGCCGTCAAGGATATCCGCCAGCAACTGGATTGCCTGGTCTACGAGGGCTTTATCAGCACCACCCCGCGACAATGGCTGAAACACCTGCCGCGCTATCTCAAGGCCATTAATTTACGGCTGGACAAACTGGAACGCTCGCTGGCGGCGGATAAACAACGCCAGGGCGAGGTGCAGAAGCACTGGGACCGGGTGTATGCGCAGATCGGCGATGAACCATACCAAACCCTTGATCCTGAGTGGGAGACCTACCGCTGGATGGTGGAAGAGCTGCGCGTGTCCTTATTTGCCCAGGAGCTCGGAACCTCCCTGCCGGTGTCTGCCAAGAAACTTGAAAAGATAGTTGGTAAATAATAGTTCGCAGTTGGCAGATAGCAGTCGGCAGTGGTAGGCGGGATCAAGCAACGTGGATCCGGCACTCTACGGGATCAAGGAGATCGCGAGAGTAGAAGGGAAGACCAGAGAGCTGAGAGGGTCTGACTCACGCAAGCCTTTCAGGTTGTTGAAATCAGAAAATAATAGCTTAAAATTCAGGCCCAGGAAGCGCTTTACCGGCATTTTTCAGGATTTAAAAATCCAGCTATACTGGCATATCACGTATTAACAAGGACGTTTATGTTTATCTATCTCGATGAATCCGGTGATCTGGGGTTTGATTATGGTGACAAACGCCCATCGGAAAAGTTTGTGATCACGCTGCTTGTCTGTGATAACCGTGCCGCTGTGAATAGTTTTAAAGCGGCTGTTCGAAAGACGCTGAGGAACAAAATCAACCACAAAAGCAAAAATAAACGCGTGGCCGAGGAATTACATGCTACTCATGATGCGCTCACAATCAAGGCATATTTCTATCAGAAAATCAGGAGCCAGGACTGGCGGATATATGCAGTTGCACTCAATAAACGCCGTGTATATGACTATCTAACAAGTAAATCCGGCCGGAAGAAACTTTATAATTTCCTGGCTAATTTCTTACTTAAGCAAATCGATTTGAGCGCAGCAAATCCCGCAGTCACGATGGTCGTGGATAAGAGTAAAAATAAAGCTGAGATTGAGGATTTTAATCAGTATCTGGCATATTAGCTGGAGGCGAAATTACCCTTGAATGTCCCGCTTAATATCAGTCATGAAGATTCGAAAGCGAATACTGGTTTACAGGCAGTCGATTCGTTTTGTTGGGGAATTTACCGAAAATATGAACACGGCGATCTGGATTGGTATCGGCACTTTGCCGATAAAATCGCTTTTGAAACCGAATACTTGGGAAGTGAACAGGCATAAAAAAGACGGCCCCTATTATGTCTAGGTTCCTGGTATTCTTGCCAACCGCTGGAAGGGAACATACCAGGCACATAATAGGATTTACCCGTCTGTTCACTAATATCGTATTTTCTATGCTGAAAATCAAGCATGATTTTTGGCTGCCACCCCTGGCTGGGAAATAATCACATAAAAACAGATAGTTATGAGAGTGGCATTAAAAGTTCAGAAATACTGAACTGTCGTTCATATTTTGTGAACGACTGGTGAATCGGCTATGCGGTCTCCGGCCCACGCAAGCTGGCCTTTTGTGACAATCTGCAGGATATGCTGAGCGGGGGCTGACCGCCACAAGCTGTGTGACCGTCGTCTTTTTTGGCCGCTTGACACAGTATCTGGAAATGCTATTCTCAATTCGCGAATCGCGAACAGAGAATATTTTGATGAACTTGAAGCCACAGGATGTTTTGTTTTTACTGAAGCTGGTCACTTTGGGTAAAAAGCACTGGTCATTCAATAAGTTAGCTGTTGAGCTGGGAATGAGCCCCTCGGAAGTGCATGCAGCCGCCAAACGGGCGTTGGCTGCCAGGCTGGCAGTGAAAGAGGGCGACACTATATGGCCGAATATCCGGAATCTGGAAGATTTCTTATTGCATGGTATTCAGTATGTGTTCGTCCCGGACCGGGGCGGATTGAACCGGGGTATGCCGACCGCCCATGCGGCTGCGCCCATGGATGCCTGGTTTATGGCGGAGAAGGAACCGCCGCCGGTTTGGCCCGATCCGGAAGGCGAAGTACGGGGTGAGTCCTTTTCGCCTTTATACAAGTCAGCGCCGGTTGCGGCAAAACATGATTCTGATCTCTATGAGATGCTTGCCCTGGTGGACGCGGTTCGCGGTGGTCGGGCCAGAGAACGCGATATCGCTAAAAAGGAATTAAAAAAGCGGTTGGAACACTATGGCTAGAGAAAAAAACCCGAATCTTGAAATATTGATGCTCGCCGTTGATAAGCTGGGCGAGCTTGCGGAGGAGATGGTGTTCCTGGGCGGTTGCGCGACAGGCTTGCTGATTACCGATCCCGCGGCGCCTCCGATTCGTGTAACGCGGGACGTCGATGCCATTGTTCAGCTGGCTAATCCTGTAGGTCACGCTGGCGTTAGGCTGCGTGACACCCCTGCCGATACGGAGAATGTCAGGTAGCGCTGCGCGCAACCTGACCTACATTGCTGCCGGTCTCCAGCAAGAAACTCGCTCAACAGGCGGCGCTGCTTTAGTATTATGCAAGCTAACTAAACGGGGACCGTAGGCCTGTTCCCTGATCGAAATAGACGGCCCCCTCAATTCCCGGGATATTGAAAGGTGAAAAGATGGCCGATTCGTATCGTCTTAATATGGACTTTTCCCAGGTGGCCTGCGTGCTGGCCGGGGAGCAGCAATGGGTGACGAGCCCGGCGGATGGCGTGTCGCGCATTCATCTGGAGCGCGAGGCGGCCGAGTCGGGCCACACGACCAGCTTTGTCCGCTTTGAGCCCGGTTCGTCCTTTAGCGCGCATAGCCATCCAATGGGGGAAGAGATCTATGTCCTCGATGGGGTGTTCTCTGATGAGAACGGTGATTATCCGGCGGGATCTTACCTGCGTAACCCGCCGGGATCACGGCACAGACCGTATACCGAGCAAGGCTGCACCTTGTTTGTGAAGCTGGATCAGTTCCAGAAAGCGGATACGCAACCTGTCGTCCTGCGCCCCGAGGAGCAGCACTGGCAGCCCGGGATCGGCAACCTGAGCGTCTTGCCACTGCACACGTATGGCACCGAGAGCACGGCCCTGGTCTACTGGCCGGCCAATGAGGTCTTCCAGCCCCATACTCACTGGGGTGGTGAGGAGATCGTGGTGCTCGAAGGGCGGTTTATCGACGAACACGGTGAATACCCGGCCGGGAGCTGGCTACGCAGCCCCCATATGAGTCAACACTATCCCCGTGTCGAAGAGCCCACGTTGATTCTGGTCAAGGTCGGTCACCTGGATAACGGCACTCGCGAGTAACCCGCTTTATCCCTGGTTTGACGTTCAGTCAATCGGTTTGACTCGCTCACTGGCTACCAGGCATTAATGTTCCTTTTGATGAACAGTTTTTCGGCTATTGTTGTCGATGGCGGTGCCGATGCTATTCGGCATCGGGTCTTTGTTTCGCCTGGCGAAGCGCTTTTCTTTTGCGGTTAATAACGGTTGTTTCTTGTTTTCTTTCGTGCTTTTCTGGTTTCTACTCATGGATTATTCCTTTATTGATGAAGCATAAGCACCTCCCTGTGCAAGTTACGTTACGTCGTTGGGTTTCTGTCAGAAATTGGTGCCGAATGAGAGATCGGTGGTGTTGGCCGGCGCGCGCAGGTTGGCGAGGCGGCTGCCCTGGGTGACCGGGCCGCCGGTGAACAGCTGGCGCAGATAGCGGCTGCCGCCTTTTAGAACGAAGTACCGATCCAGTTCCCGGGCCAGGCTGCGTGCATGTCTCGGCGATCCCTGCTCGAGATACTGCTTGCGCAGGTACATGATCACGTTCCAGTGGTCGTCGTTCAGCGCGATGCCTTCGTTGGCGGCGAGGGCGGTGGACTTTTCGCGGTTCCAGTCCTGTTCATGGAGTTCTGTGTGACGTTCGGGCGTGTCGTAACCGGTGGGTTCGCTATCCCGGGCTTGTATTGCGTATTGGGTCATGCTGTTTCCAGTGCCGTTGAGGCGTATTGGGTTATTGCGTCTTTCTGGTGACGGGTTTTCCGCCGGTGGGCCTGATCTCAGCTTGCGCTGTATCAGGCCTAAATAGTGTTTCCGAATACCCAAACACTTGTTCAAAAGATTGCTTCGCTTCGCTCGCAATGACCGTAAGTAGAGATGTCATTGCGAGGAACAACGTAACGAAGCAATATCTCTGGACTGGTATCCGGAACATTTGGTTTAGCTCAATGGTGGACCGGTTATCGTCAAGCGTCCTGTTTGCTGTGATTGCTGGCCGTATGGGACGGGTTCAGTTTGATAGTCTTGATTTTATTCATCGCATTGCCGGGCATGGGCTCCACCTGGTTTTTGTGCGATTCCGGTTCGTGCTGGGGCTGGCTCTGGAGCTTGCCCCATGTCAGGTAATGGGTGTTGATCGCTTTGAGATAATTAGTGCGGGTGGAGGCATTGTAGGGGGCGGTAAAGAATGTATTCATGGTGACTCTCCTGTGGATCATCACTGACTGCCTGTATGCTCATACGTTCTGAGCCACTCCTTGCAGGAACACGAGTCTGTGTTGAAACCGGCTGGCCAATCCACAGGGTGTGTAGTGATGACTACGATCCACTATGGACCCTTTGCGGGGAAATAGCACATCAATTTAAGTGATGAGACAGTTGGCAGTCGGCAGTTTGCAGTTGGCAGATACTGAGTACTTAGTACTTAGTACTTAGTACTAGTGAGTGACTATGCCGGGATGAATTTTAGGGCCAGGCCGTTGTTGCACCAGCGCTTGCCGGTGGGTTCCGGGCCGTCGTCAAATACGTGGCCCTGGTGACCTTCGCAGCGGGCGCAATGGTATTCGGTGCGCGGCCAGACCATTTTGAAGTCGAGACTGGTTTCGACGGCGTCGGGCAGGGTGGTGGTGAAACTGGGCCAGCCGGTGCCGCTGTCATATTTCATCTCGGAGGTGAACAGCGGCAGTGCGCAGCCGGCGCAGACATAGGTGCCCTTGCGCTTTTCGTCGTCCAGCGGGCTGGAGAAGGCCGGTTCGGTGCCGTCCTCGCGCAGGATATCGAACTGTTCCTGCGTCAGGATCCGCTTCCACTCGGCTTCGCTTTTGGTGATTTTCTCGATCGCCGCCTGGCGTTCCTCTGCACTGAGCAGGAGCCGGGGCGCAAGCAGGGTAGCCGAGCTGATGCCGGCGAGTGTGGTGATGAAGCGGCGTCTGTTCATGTCCTGATTCTCCTGCCTTGCCAAGTTCACGCCGTACCGGGCCAGGCGATTGCATAACCGATCTGATTATCGACGTATACAGGTAGACAGACTGGTTGGGAATTGGTTCCGGGGCTGGTCTCAGTCGGCAGATTGCACCGATAGCAGTCGGCAGTCGGCAGATAGCAGTCCGCAGAATGTAGGTCACATTGGCGGCAGCCTATGTGACGCAACTTTTTTCAGGGCCAGCCAGGACCAAATACCCGCCACACCATTTCCCAGCGGCACGACAAACAGCATCAAATAGTGTATTCTTTGATGCAGTGCCATCGAATGAGGTGTTTTCATGCGTACCACCCTGAATATTGATGATCAGTTGCTGGACGAGGCCCGGCGTATTACCGGGATGACCGAAAAAGCCGCCCTGGTGCGGGAGGGTCTGCGCGCGCTGATCGAACGAGAGAGCGCCCGGCGCCTGGCGCAGCTGGGCGGCAGTGAGCCGCAACTGGAGTCCGTGCCGCGCCGGCAGTCCGATCCGGCATGATTCTGGTCGACACCTCGGTGTGGGTGGATCACCTGCGCGTCGGTGATGCCACGCTGGAGGAATTGCTGAACCACAGCCAGGTGCTGATGCATCCTTTTGTGCTTGGTGAGCTGGCGTGCGGCAATCTACGCAACCGTGGCAAGGTGCTGCAACTGCTCGGGAATCTGCCACAAGCGACGGTCGCCAGCGAGGCGGAGGTACTGTTCTTCATCGAACGCCACACGCTGATGGGCCGGGGGATCGGCTATATCGACGCGCACTTGTTGGCGGCTGTAACCCTGAGTGGCTCGACACAACTCTGGACAAGAGACAAGCGCCTGCGGTCGATAACCGAGGATCTGAACCTGGTGTACAGTGCGGATTGAACCACCTGAGTGGTCAATCTGGGCATTATGTCGCAAACCAGGAGGGGTGGAAGTTCTTGAATATCAGCCCATTAGCGTCATATCTTAAATTTAACATAATATACATTATGCGAACCAAAGAAGGCAACGGGATTCGGGCCCAGAGACCTGTCTGGTTCGGTCAACCAAGCCCCCGGGGGTTTTCCCCGGGGCCTTGGTTTGGCTCCATGCCTGACGTTTTCAGAACCACATGCGGATGCCCGCCACAACGGCTGAGTGGTCGGTATCTTCGCTCTCGGCTTCACGCAAATCTGCCGTGTCACCAAGATACTTGTTCCAGCTTACGCCAATATAGGGCGCAAATTCTCGACGAAATTCATACCGCAAGCGCAAGCCGAACTTGGCATTGGTGATCCCCTTGCCGATACCGAATTCCGGCACGTCGTTGGCTGAGTACGCTGTCTCAAACCGGCCCTGCAAAATGGTTCGCTGGGTCAGCAGCCAGTCGTATTCGGCCTCGAGATCCGCCGAGGTGTCACCGTCATCGCTCAGCCGCAGATTGGCGTCGATCTCGAACCAGTATGGCGCCAGGCCCTGAATGCCGAACACGGCGAAGCCACGCTCCTTGTCGGGACCGGGACCGTATTCGCTCTGGTAACCGGCGCCCATCTGGAGATCCCAGAACGGCGCAACCATGCGGCTGTAGAGGACATCCAGGGTTTCGATTTCCCCGCCTTCACCGCCGCTGACGACATCTTCACCTTCACCTTCTATATAGAGACGGTTAGTGTCGCCGCCGTACCAGTACTGGCCTTCCCAGTTGACGGTATCCTCCTCGTCACCCCAGGCATATTCAAGCCGATCGATGAGTAACTTGCTGTAGTTTGTCGAATCATGTACCGGGATCGGCCAGCCGGGTTTTTTCGGTTTGGGTTCTGCCTGTGCGCCCAAAGAGACGATCGACAGTTGCAACATCAAAACCATGGCGATGGCCGACGGGATCACGTTTGATAATAAGCGTTTCATTGTTTTGCCTCCTCTGGATTAACTGACCGATACCACGCGGAACATACCCGCTTTCATGTGGTACAGGAGGTGACAATGAAATGCCCAGTCGCCCGGTGCGTCCGCGGTGATTTGCGCAGAAAGCATTTCGCCGGGTTTGAGACTGAGCGTGTGTTTGCGTGGCCGGTATTCGCCATGCCGGTTTTCCAGTTCCATCCACATTCCGTGCAGATGGATGGGATGGTCCATCATGGTGTCATTCACCAGAATCAGGCGCAGGCGTTCACCGTGATGAAACTGCACCGGGCCATCCACTTCGGAGAACTTCTCGCCGTCAAATGACCACATATAACGCTCCATGTTGCCGGTCAGATGCAGCTCGATTTCCCGTTCGGGTTCACGTTGATCCGGCCAGATTTTCAGACTGCGCAGATCGTTGTAGACCAGAACTTTATGGTCGACATCATCCAGTCCGACCCCGGGATCATCCATCCGGTTCATCGGATTGGGTGAGACCATCGCCGCCCCGGATCCATGATTATCGGGCCCGTGGGTAATTTTGCGATCTTTCAGCACCCAGTCAGAGGCTTTCTCAGCATCGTTCATGTCATGTTGCATATCACTGCCCTGCTCCATCGACATGTTGTCCTGATTATGATCCATGCCTCCACTGCTGCCCGCTTGCCCATCCATTGACATGTTGCTGTGATCCATCTCGCTGTTGGAAGACATATCCATCTGCATATCACCATGCTCCATGCCCATGGATTTCATGCCGCGTTCCACCGGTTGCGGACGGGGCTCCGGTACCGACGCGGTCATTCCTTCGCGCGGGGCCAGGGTCGCCCGCACATAGCCGGATCGATCCATGGACTCGGCAAAGATGGTATAGGCTCGTTCGTCATCCGGTTCGACAATGACGTCGTAGGTTTCGGCCACGCCGATACGAAATTCATCGACCGGCACCGGCTCGACATTCTGGCCGTCGGCCGCGACCACGGTCATTTTCAGGCCGGGAATGCGCACATCAAAGAACGACATGGCGGAGCCATTGATGAAACGCAGCCGGACCTTCTCGCCGCGACGGAACAGCGCGGTCCAGTTGGACTCGGACGGCAGACCGTTGATCAGGTAGGTATAGACACTGCCGGTGACATCCATAATGTCCCGGGAACTCATGCGCATCTGGCCCCACATTTTCCATTTGTCCATCGCCGGGCCCCAGCCCATGCTGGCGGCATCGTCAAAGAAATCGCCGATCGTGCGTTTCTGGTAGTTGTAATACCCTTCGGCTTTTTTCAGATTGGCCAGCACGTGATAGGGATCGTCATAGGTCCAGTCCGAGAGCATGACCACATAGTCCCGATCATACTCGAAGGGTTCGGGCTGCGCCGGATCGACAATCAGCGGCCCGTAATGGCCGAGCTGCTCCTGCAGGCCGGAATGGCTGTGGTACCAGTAGGTGCCGCTCTGTTTGACGGGATAACGATAAACGAAGGTTTCACCGGGCTTGATGCCGGGGAAGCTGACACCGGGCACCCCGTCCATGTTTTCCGGCAGCAAAATGCCATGCCAGTGAATCGAGGTGCTCTCTGACAGGTTATTGGTGACGCGCAACATCACCTCACGCCCCTCCTGCATCCGGATCAGCGGACCCGGCACGGAGCCGTTGATAGTAATGGGGTTGGCTTCCCGAGATCCGATTTTCATCGGCGTATGATCGATCGTCAGATCAAAGATATCGGTATTGCCGGACACGGTTTTATCTGCCAACAGGTTACCTGTCTGTTGCCAGGCATAGGCCGGCGCCAGCCGGCCCAGTCCCGCGAGGACGGCCATCGCCGCCGCGCCCTGCAAAAATTGCCGGCGGCCGGGCGAGCGTGGGCTTTTCGGTTCGAGATATTTGTTCATGTGAACATCTCCCTTTCTCCATAACGTATAGCACAACTGAGCAAAGCCGCATCAGCGTGCCGGAATCAGAATAAAAAATAGCAACACGGCATGTCCGCCCAGGCGGACACGGTAGACAGGAGTTCAGGTTCGGGGAGGACGGGGTTCAGTCGCCTGATAGAAAGAGAGAAAGAATTTTACGGGAATTTGCCGATAGGCTGGATCAGTATCGGAGGATTCAGAAAGATCGTGTAACAGGGCTGTAACACAATGCGAGCAGGAACCGCAGCTGCCGCTCTCGCAGCTGTTGTCCGAGCAATGCTGACAGCCGGCCTGTTCCCCACAACAATCTGCCATGCTGGCGTGATCCGGGGCCTGCTGCAGGGTGACAACGGGGCGCTCGAGGGCCGGCGTCACTGCCGGTTCAGCCGCCACGGCAGGGCCGGCCTGCGCGGCAGAGACACCGAACGCCAGCGCTAAAATTAATAATTTCAGTATCTTATAAAACATGATTGATTATACGTCGGATGACACTGATTTTGACCCTTGTTTTGCCGATTGGTTCGCGCGCCGACTCCGGGAAACTGTCAGCTTTTTCACCCTATCAAAGCTGTCAGGAGAAATACACCCTTTCCCCTGCAGTAATGGCTTTGAGGTTCGCGCAGATCCAGTGCCTTGTTATCTTGCAGACAGGCGTCTTGCGATTCGGGGTTATTAGTGATGATGGCCATGCGATGAGGAACTGCCTTCAAGGCTGTCGACTTCGGTCTCCTCCAGGTAATGAACAAATGCGCGACGTAATTTTTCGGCCATACCATTACCAGGACGACCGCCTAGCTGAACAATCCTGTGTTCGACCTGTTCCGCCGTGGCCTGTAACAGATCATAGGTGATTTCCACTTCCTCCTGCATTACAGTCACCTGTTTGATACCCATCATACTGCCCAATTCTTTGACCAGTTCTTCGGATTGCTGTGAGGACAACGCTTCGGATAATTTCAAACGGCGCCGTTTGATCACCTCGTCTTTATGTGACGGGTGGCCGGGTTTGCCAATATAAAGATTTGGATTGGCCAGAAAACGGCTCTGGCATTGTTGTGAGCAAAAGGCAAAATGCATGTCCAGATAATCAACCGCGTATTTATCACGCGGCACCAACATGCCACAAACGGGATCTTTGAGTTTATCCTGCTCTTGTTGCATGATACGTCACCCGTTATGTAGGCAATAAGCTTTCAGTCCTGTTTTAACGCCAGGGAAAAGTATTCAATAGTCATGCGCGATTGACCATCGCTTTTCCCGGGTGCTGAATTCATCACCTTATTTGGTCAATCCCAGAGCCGCTTTGAGTTCCTCCTCACTCGGCTGACTGCGAAACACCACTTCCTCATCCAGCACCAGGTTCGGAGAGTGACGAATATTGAACTGTTTAACAACATCCGGTGCGTCTTCAACAAAGATGAGTTCGTACTCGACACCTAACTGTTGAAGTTCATGTTCGAGATTGGGTCTGTGCGTACACTCTTTTGTGGCGATAATCTTGACGTCCATAACATCCCCCTTCTATGAGTCTGTAATTAAAAGTTTCCACGTGCATGGAGATACGACATTCTGACTCCCACACTGTTTTCTGAAAACACCTTCTGACGCAGCGCTCAACCTGCAATCACTAAAGCCGTGGGTGCGGGTTTGAAGGCCGGTTTTCGAACCCGGTTCAGCATGGAAATTACTGATCAGTGTAAAAGGTGTGAGCTACACACAAGTCAAATGCTTTATTGCCCGCAATAAAATAAGAAGATCCTTATATTATCAAGCGAGGTGACAACAAGGGATGCGTGCCCGATAGACTGACCTGGCCGGGCGCATCCCAAAAGAAAGTTATTTTACAGCTCCTGGACTGTCTTCAGCATGGCCTGGGCGTGCCCTTCGGGGTTCACGCCGTATTCCACATGGACCAGTTTGCCGGTCTTGTCGATCACGAAGGTGGAACGCACGACGCCCATTTTCTTCTCGCCGTTTTTCTCCTTCTCCTGCCAGACACCGTATTTTTCGCACAGCTCGCCGCTGGTGTCGGCCAGCAGATCAACGCGCAGGCCGAACTTGCTGATAAATTGCCGGTGGCTGTCACAGTCATCCTTGCTGACGCCAAGAATGACCGTATCCTGTTGCGCGAACTCATCCGCCAGTTCGGTGAACTGGTTGGCCTCGATGGTACAGCCCGGGGTATCGTCTTTGGGGTAGAAATAGACAATGACATGTTTGTTATTCCTGAAGTCACCCAGACAGACGGTTTTATCGTCCTGGTTCGGGGTGCAGAAATCCGGTGCCATCTGGCCGCTCTGTAACATAGTACCTCCATTTAAATTTAGAAAAATTGCATCAACTGTACCCAGTGTATAACAGCTGGACGGCCTTTATCGCCCTTGAATCTTTGCGGGTAAAAATCTGAAAATTTCCCTGCAGGATCGTTGCAAAACAGCTTTACTGTAAATAACGATTACGCCAGATCAAGACTCACCGTCCCGGAGGCCATAATGAGCAAGTTGGTTTTTATTGTTGGCGAAGGTTTTGAGGATTCGGAGTTTCAGGTGCCCTACGAACACCTGAAAAAGGCCGGCCATGCGATCGATGTGATGGGTGATGAGGCCGGGGTGGATGTGCACGGCAAACGCGGCGGTTTCGCCGCCCATATCGACATCGATGCCCGCGGGGCCTATCCGCACGATTATGCCGCCCTGGTCATTCCCGGGGGCTTTGGTCCGGATCGCCTGCGGACAAATGAGAAAATCGTGGCTTTTGTCGAGGGCTTTGTCAGTACCGGCAAGCCGGTGGCGGCAATTTGCCATGGCCCGCAATTGCTGATCGAGGCGGACCAGGTCCGCGGCCGCACCCTCACCTCCTGGCCCTCGGTGCGTACCGATCTGCTCAATGCCGGTGCGGTGTGGGTCGATGAACCGGTGGTCGTGGACGGTAACCTGATTACCTCGCGCAAGCCGGCTGATCTTGAGCCATTTTGTCAGGCGATTGACGCCGCGCTGGCCCGTCAAGCCGCTTGAGACCAGAGCGCCCGAACCGCGTCGTTCCCGGAGTATCACTACGATTTTTCAATCACTTACCGGCACTATTGCCGGCGATGGAAAAAGCAGTCCGGAATGTGACAAGGCGCGCTGAAGAGCTACACTGTTAGTAATATGGATCCGATTGATTTCCTCTCTCTGTCTGGAGTCGGACCGGCCCTGTTCGCCGGCCGGAGAGACGCTGAGAGCGGGAGGGCATTGAACCCATGAGTGAGCAGTACCTTCACTCCTTATATATATTCAACAACGAACTCGCTTTTGATCCGTACGCCACAACCCGTTTTACTGGCGTGATACCGCGCATTGATGACATTACCGTTTTTACCAACCCGGGCCGGAGATCCGGATTGAGTGCAAGCGTCATCGGCAGTTGGGATAGCCGTGCACAAAACATGAAGCTGCAAGCATTACCACTTTCGCCTTTTTGTATTAATGTCTAACCCGAAGGAGGAGTTATTTATGCCCAAGACCTGGATTCTGGTTGCCGACAGCAGCCGGGCGCGTCTTTTTCTTGCCGACAGCGCATCCTCACCCCTGGTAGAACTGGAAACTTTTACTCACCCCGCCAGCCGACAACATGAACAGGAGATCACCTCCGACCTGCCCGGCAAACAGAACGGCAAAGGGATTAACGGCAGTTTTGCGCATGCCATGACTCAGGAGACCGATCCCAAACACCAGGAAGCCATCAACTTTGCCCGTGAAGTGACGCAACATCTGAACAAGTCACACAGTAAGAACAAGTTCCGGCAACTGATTATTGTCGCCGCTCCGAATTTTCTCGGGCTGTTGCGTGATAACCTGAACCACAACACCCGTCGTAGTCTGACTCTGCAACTGGACAAGAATCTGACCCAGTATAAACCGGCGGACATTCGTAAACATCTTCCCGAGTATTTACCCAATCTGGAACTTCACTAAAACCCACTTCAGGCCGGTAAGATTACCGGCCTGTTTCGTTAGCCATTATGCAAAGTGACATCGCCAACCATATCTGGGAAACCAAGTACCGCTATTACCTGGACGGTAATCCCGTGGATACGGCGATCAGCGATACATGGCAGCGGGTCGCGCTGGCCGCCGCGCAGGCGGAAACAGAATCGATCGAGCTCTGGCAACAGCGCTTTTATGAATTATTAAAGGATTTTCGCTTTTTGCCCGGCGGTCGTATTCTGGCCGGCGCCGGCACCGACAAGGATGTCACCCTGTTCAACTGTTTTGTGATGGGCACCATCGAGGATTCGATGGACGGAATATTCGATGCCCTCAAGGAAGCGGCCATCACCATGCAACAGGGTGGTGGAGTTGGTTACGATTTCTCCACCCTGCGGCCGCGCGGTTTCGTCGCCCACCATCGCGGGACGGTCGCTTCGGGGCCGGTCTCGTTCATGCGGATCTGGGATGCGATGTGTGCCACGGTACTCTCCACCGGCGCGCGACGCGGCGCCATGATGGCCACCTTGCGGTGTGATCATCCCGATATTGAGGAATTCATTCACGCCAAACAGCAGAGCGGCGCCCTCACCCACTTTAATCTGTCGGTGCTGGTAACGGATACATTCATGGAGGCGGTCAGCAACGATGATGACTGGCCGCTGATCTTTCCACTCGAGGATCCGGCCGCCGGCACAGCGGACTTGCTGGCTGAATGGCCCGGTTACGAACAACCGGTCCCGTGCAAAATCGTCCGCCGGATCAACGCGCAGAAGTTGTGGCAGCAGATCATGCGTGGAACCTATGCGTATGCCGAACCGGGGGTACTGTTTTATGATCGCATCAACCGGGAGAACAATCTCGCTTATCGGGAAACCATCGCCGCCACCAATCCCTGTGGCGAGATCCCCCTGCCCCCTTACGGCGCGTGCAATCTGGGCTCATTGAACCTGACTTGCTATGTACAGGATCCATTCTCGTCCCGGGCGCAGATCGACATGGCACGGCTTCAGGCCGATGCCCGTCTGGCTGTCCGTTTTCTGGATAACGTGATCGACATTTCCCGCTTTCCCCTGGCCCGGCATCAGGCCTATGAGAGCGGCAGCCGGCGCATCGGGCTCGGCATCACCGGCCTCGCCGACACCCTGATGATGCTGGGACTCGCTTATGCCAGTGACACAGGACGCGCACAGGCCGAGGCGATTCTGCAACACCTGTGTCACAGTGCCTATGCCGCCTCCATCGAGCTGGCCCGGGAGAAAACGCCATTTCCGTTTTTTCAGGCGGACGATTACTTGCGCAGCCCCTTTATCCGGCGCCTGCCCGACAAACTGCAACAGCAGATCAGGCAATACGGCATTCGCAACAGTCATCTGGTGGCGATTGCGCCGACCGGCACCATCAGTCTGTTTGCCCGGAATGTCTCCAGCGGCATTGAGCCGGTTTATGATCTGAGCGCCAGTCGCCGGGTACTGAACCACGACGGTGAATTCAACCAGTTTACCATCGAGGACGATGCGTGGCGGCAGTGGCGACAACAACACCCCGATCAGCCGACGCCCGATTATTTTCAAACCGCCCTGCAGATTGCTCCGCGGGATCATCTGAAGATGCAGGCGCAACTGCAGCCACATGTGGATAACGCCATCTCCAAAACCATCAATGTCCCGCAGGATTACCCGTTTGAGGAGTTTGTTGATCTCTATCGTCTGGCGTATGAGAGCGGTTTAAAAGGTTGCACCACCTATCGCCCCAATCCGGTGACCGGCGCCATTCTCAGCAGCGACGATATTCAAAGTACGCACCATTGCTGTAGTATTGAACGTGAAGCGGATTGAATCGTAATCCCTGTCAGTAGGAGGCCAGCCCTCTGGCCGATTGTTGAACAGGGTGCTGCGATCTCGTCGAGGTAAAATCGCCGAGAGGGCTCGGCTCCCACAGAGAGGTTGTTTGTTTGGGATGTAATCTGCAGGCTGCAGGAGGCCAGTCCCTGGCCGATTGGTTGAGTGATTATCGAGATGGAGTAGCTTATCCTGATGAGTGATGTTCCGGCGTTGATCGAGCAGGAGTTCAACCTGCAGGATGATCTGATTCATCTCAATCATGCGGCGGTGGGGCCCTGGCCCCGACGAACCCGTGAGGCGGTGGAAGCCTTTGCCCGCGACAACAACCGGGTCGGTTCCCTGCACTATCCGCAATGGGTCACGACCGAAACCCGGGTGCGCGAGCGTCTGGCCCGGCTGATCAATGCCGCTGCCGAGGATATTGCGCTGGTGAAAAACACCTCCGAAGCGCTCTCCATGGTGGCTTATGGCCTGAGCTGGCAGCCCGGGGAGAATATCGTCATCAGCGACGAGGAATTTCCCTCCAACCGGATTGTCTGGGAATCGCTAAAGCCCCGTGGCGTGGAAGTGCGCCAGGTTAACCTGCACGGTGACAAGTCACCGGAAGCGGCCCTGATCGACGCCATGGATTCGAACACCCGATTGCTGGCCATCAGCTCGGTCCAGTATGCCTCCGGGTTGCGGGTCAACCTGGAACAACTGGGTGAACAGTGCCGCAAACAGGACATCCTGTTTTGCGTCGATGCGATCCAGAGCATCGGCGCGGTGGAAATGGATGTGCAGGCCTGCGGCGCCGACTTTGTCATGGCCGACGGGCACAAGTGGATGCTGGGCCCCGAAGGGCTGGCCCTGTTTTACACCCGACCGCAAAGCCGTGAACGCCTGCAACTGCTGGAGTATGGCTGGCACATGGTCGAAGAGATGGGCGACTTCGATAACCCGCACTGGATACCGGCGCACAGCGCGCGCCGTTTCGAATGCGGCAGTCCCAACATGCTCTGCATTCACACCCTGGATGCCAGCCTCTCCCTGCTCGAGGCGATCGGCATGGCAACGATCGAACAGCAGGTGCTGGAAAACAGCCAGCGTATGTTCGAGGCCATTGGCCAGTTTCCCAACCTCGAACTACTCACCGATACGCAAGCAGGACGTTATGCAGGAATCGTGGTATTCAAACACAGGCAGATACCGGCCGAGCAACTCTATAGCAGGTTAATGGAACAACACGTGCTGTGCGCCCGGCGTGGTGGCGGCATCCGCTTTTCACCCCATTTTTATACGCCATGGGCGAAAATTGTACAGGGTCTGCAAATGGCCAACACGGGTACGGACTAAGCCGTTAACCGGGCTTGCTGAACCCGACCGGGACGCATAAAGTCAGGAAAAGGATGAAAGTTTTACATCAGCACAGCGTCAAACCGGCAAGTGAGGTAACGATTCGCTGCGCGAGGGCGCAGACGTCAAACCCCGGGTATACGGGAGAGGCGGTGCCATAAACGACACGAACCCGGCGGGAACGGGATAAAGTCTTTACACGAGTGAACGTTCTACCAGGAACGTGACTCTAAATAATGACGGTGGATGGCAGCATCATGCGCAAAGGAGACATCCCATGAACAGCGTGACCCGGAAAGTCAAAGGCTGGCGACAACACTGGATCTCCCGGCCTTTGTTGACGTTGTTCAAACGGGTCTCGCCACGCATGTCCCAGACCGAACGTGAAGCCCTGGAAGCCGGATCGGTCTGGTGGGACGGCGAACTGTTCAGCGGCCGTCCGCGCTGGAGCAAACTGCGCAGCCTGCCGGCGCCGATTCTCTCGGCCGAGGAACAGGCGTTTCTCGACGGGCCGGTGGAAAAACTCTGCCAGATGCTCGATGACTGGACGATCACCAGCGAACGTTACGATCTCTCCGAGCAGGCCTGGCAGTATATAAAAGAACAGGGCTTTTTGAGCCTGATTATCCCCAGGGAGTACGGCGGCCTCGACTATTCCAACCTGGCCCACTCGGCCATCGTCATGAAACTGGCGACCCGCAGTATCACCGGCGCGGTGACAGTGATGGTGCCCAACTCGCTGGGCCCGGCCAAGCTGCTGCTCGAATACGGCACCGAGGAGCAGAAAAACCATTACCTGCCGCGGCTGGCCAAAGGCGAGGAGATCCCCTGCTTCGCCCTGACCAGCCCCGAAGCCGGCAGCGATGCGGGATCCATGCCCGATTACGGCATCGTCTGTCGCCAGGACTTTCAGGGCCAGAAAGACGTGTTGGGGATGCGCGTCACCTGGGAGAAACGGTATATCACCCTGGGACCGGTGGCCACGCTGCTGGGACTGGCCTTTCACCTTTATGATCCCGATCACCTGCTCGGTGACGAGGACGATCTGGGTATTACGCTGGCGCTGATTCCCACCGACACCCCCGGGGTTAACATCGGCCGGCGTCACTTTCCGCTCAATGTGACGTTCATGAACGGACCCAACAGCGGCAAGGATGTGTTCATTCCCATGGACTGGATCATCGGCGGCCAGGATCGGGTCGGTCAGGGCTGGCGCATGTTGATGGAATGCCTGTCCGACGGACGCGGGATCTCCCTGCCGGCGCTGAGCGTCGGCGCCGGCAAGCTGGTCACCCGCGCGGTCGGCGGCTATGCCCGTATTCGCCGCCAGTTCAAGCTGCCTATCGGCCGTTTCGAAGGCGTCGAGGAGGCCCTGGCGCGGATCGGCGCCTACACCTATATGATGGATGCCGCGCGCGGACTGACTGCCGTGGCGCTGGATCATGGCGAAAAACCGTCGGTCATCTCCGCCATCGTCAAATACCATCTGACCGAGGGCATGCGTCAGGTGATCAACGACGGCATGGATGTGCTGGGCGGTGCCGGCATCTGTCTGGGCCCGCGCAACTTTCTTGCCCGGGGTTATCAGTCCACCCCGATCAGCATCACGGTCGAAGGCGCCAACATTCTCACCCGCACCATGATCATCTTCGGCCAGGGCGCGATCCGCAGCCACCCCTATATCTTCAAGGAGCTGGAAGCGATGGGCATGGAAGATGCCGACGCCTCGCTGGAAAACTTCGATCGCGCCCTGTTCAGCCACATTGGCTTTACGACCAAAAACATGTTCCGCAGCCTGTTCCACGGGCTGACCGGCGCGCGTCTGGTCTGGGCGCCCGGTCGCCGGCCGGTACGCCGCTATTATCAGCAACTGACCCGCATGAGTGCGGCCTTTGCGCTGATGACCGACGTCGCCCTGCTCACGCTGGGCGGCGATCTCAAGCGCAAGGAGAAACTCTCCGGCCGCCTCGGCGACATTCTCAGCCAGCTCTATCTGGCTTCGGCCTGTCTCAAGCGCTTCGAGGATCAGGCCCATCCGAAACAGGACGAGCCGCTGTTGCACTGGTGTTGTCAGCATGCGCTGTTTGAAATGCAGCGCGCCTTCGACGGGTTGTTGCAAAACCTTCCCAATCGTCCCATTGCCTGGGTGATGCGCTGGATGGTCTTTCCCTGGGGACAACACTTCAAGCAGCCCGGCGACAAACTCGGCCACGGTGTCGCCCGCCTGCTGATCAATCCCGGCGAGGCCCGCGAGCGACTCGGCGAAGGCTTGTACCAGCCCCATGCCAGTGACGAGCCTCTGCAACGGATCGAGGATGCGTTGCACAAGGTGATTGCCGCCGAACCCATCGAAAAACGGATCCGCGATCAACTGACCGATTACGAGCCGGATTACCACGGTCTGGAGGGGCTGTTACACGCCGCGCTCAAACAGGCTATTATCAGTGAACAGGAGGCCGAGACCGTCCGTGCCGCCGATGCCGCACGGCGCGAGGTGATCAAGGTGGATGATTTCGGCCCCGACCTCAAATAGCAAAGGTTACTCCATGGCAGAAGCAAAGAAAAAAACCACGAAAAAAGCCGCCACCCGCAAGAAGACCGCCAGCAGTAGCGGTGCCGGCGGCCAACGCCCGGTCTATATCGTGGACGGCAGCCGCACCCCGCATCTCAAGGCGCGCAACAAACCGGGGCCGTTTGCCGCCGCCGATCTGTTGCTCGGTTGCACCCGCCCACTGCTGTTACGCCAGGCCTTTGATCCCGGCCTGATCGACGAGGTGATCACCGGTTGCGTCATGCCCGGCCCCGATGAAGCGAATATTGCCCGGGTGGTGAGCCTGCGGCTGGGTCTCGGAGAGCATGTGCCGGCCTGGACCGTACAACGCAACTGCGCCTCGGGCATGCAGGCGCTGGACAGTGCCGCCAAGGACATCGCCATCGGCCGTGCCGATCTGGTGCTGGCCGGCGGCGTCGAAGCAATGAGCCACGCCCCGGTGCTCTGGACCGAGGAGATGGTCGGCTGGCTGGGCGCCTGGATGAGCGCCAAAACATTTACCCAGCGGCTCAAGACCCTCGGCCAGTTGCGCCCGCAACATTTCAAACCGGTCATCGGCCTGTTGCGCGGGCTCACCGATCCGGTGGTCGGCCTCTCCATGGGCCAGACCGCCGAAAACCTGGCCTGGCGTTTTGGCGTCAGCCGCCAGGAGATGGATGAGTTCGCGGTACGCAGCCATCATCGCCTGGCCACCGCCCAGAAGGAAGGCCGGATGGACGAGATCGAGCCGCTGTATGACACTCGCGGCAAGGTCTACGACCATGATGACGGCATCCGCGCCGACAGCACGGTAGAACAACTGGGCAATCTGAAGCCGGTATTCGACAAGCCGTTCGGTAACGTCACCGCCGGCAACAGCGCCCAGGTGACCGACGGCGCCGCCATGCTGCTGCTGGCCAGTGAAAAGGCGGTCAAGGAACACAACCTGCCGGTGCTCGGCCGGATTGTCGACGCCAACTGGGCGGGACTGGATCCGGCCCAGATGGGCCTCGGTCCCGTGCATGCCATGACACCGCTGATGCAACGCCACAAACTCAAACCTGAAGACATCGATTACTGGGAGATCAACGAAGCCTTCGCCGCCCAGGTGCTGGCCTGTCTGCGCGCCTGGGAGGACAGCAGTTACTGCAAGAGCGAACTGGGTCTGCGCGGCGCCATGGGCAGCGTCGATCAGCAGCGGCTCAATGTGGACGGTGGCGGCATCAGCCTCGGTCATCCGGTCGGCACCAGCGGGGCGCGTATCGTGCTGCACCTGTTGCAGGTCCTGAAACAACACAATGCCAAACGCGGCATGGCCAGCCTCTGCATCGGCGGCGGCCAGGGTGGCGCCATGCTGATCGAATCCGCGTAACGCAAACAGGATAAAAAAATAATGGCAACGACAAACTATCAGAACTGGCACGTCGTCCACGATGAACAGCACATTGCCTGGTTGCATCTGGACAAGGCCAACAGCAGTACCAATACCCTCTCGGCCGACGTCCTTAACGAACTGGACGAGATACTGAATCAACTGCTCAGCAAACCCCCGCGCGGGGTCATTCTGTTATCCGACAAGAGCAATGGCTTTATCGCCGGCGCTGACGTCAAGGAGTTCACCGAATTCAACGATCAGGGCGAAGCCCAGGCCGCCATCGAGCGCGGCCACACGATCGTCAATAAACTGGAGCATCTGCCCTGCCCGACGGTGGCATTGATCCACGGCTTTTGTCTGGGCGGCGGACTGGAACTGTCACTGGCCTGTCGCTATCGCATCGCCGACGAGGATCCGGCCACCCGTATCGGCCTGCCGGAAGTGAAGCTCGGGATCCATCCCGGCTTTGGCGGGACCGTGCGCAGCATCGAGACCCTCGGCCCGCTCAATGCCCTGGATCTGATGCTGACCGGCCGCACCCTCTCGGCGCGTGCCGCCAAACGGATGAAATTGATCCAGCATGCGGTACCCAAACGTCATCTGCTCAATGCCGCAACCCGGACCGTGTTGCATCCACCGGCCAAACAGACACTGCCCTTCTGGATGCCGTGGCTGAACCATAAATGGCTGCGTCCCTGGCTGGCCAAATACATGGCCAAAAAAGTCGCCGCCAAGGCGCCGCGGGCCCATTACCCGGCGCCCTACGCCTTACTCGATCTGTGGCAGAACCATTTCGACGACCGCCAGCAGATGCTCAAGGAAGAAGCGTTATCCGTCGCCCGGCTGATCGTCGGCAAGACCGCGCGCAATCTGGTCCGGGTGTTCCAGTTGCAGGAACAGATGAAATCCCTCGGCCGACAGATCGATTATGCCCCCAAACAGGTGCATGTGATCGGCGCCGGGGTCATGGGCGGCGACATTGCCGCCTGGTGCGCCATGCAGGGTTTTCAGGTCACGATCCAGGACCAGAAGACCGAGGCCATCGGCCGGGTGATCAAGGCGGCGCACACGTTATACAAAAGCAAACTGAAGGCCCGCATTGCGATCAATGGCGCCATGGATCGGCTCATCCCCGATCCCCATGGCCATGGCCTCAAGCGTGCGGATATTGTGATCGAGGCGATCTTCGAGGACGTGCAGGTCAAACAGGATCTGCTGCGCGACATCGAACCGAAGCTGCCGGAACACGCCCTGATTGCGACCAACACTTCCAGCATCCCGCTGGAAAAACTGGCCACGGCACTGAACAAACCGCAGCGACTGGTGGGGCTGCACTTTTTCAATCCCGTGGCCAAAATGCCGCTGGTGGAAATCGTCCACGGTCAACAAACCAGCGAAGAGAGTGTGAATCAGGCCGGCAGTTTCACCAAATCCATACGCAAATTGCCCCTGCCGGTGGCCAGCAAGCCGGGCTTTCTGGTCAACCGGGTGTTGATGCCGTATCTGATGGAAGCTGTCACGCTCGCCGACGAAGGTATCCCGTTGAAAGTCATTGATGATGAAGCGGTCAAATTCGGCATGCCGATGGGGCCGATCGAACTGGCCGACACGGTCGGGCTGGATATCTGTCTCAAGGTTGCGGAGATCCTCTCCGAGTCAATGGAGATTCAGGTTCCCGAGGCGCTGCGCACGCTGGTGAACAAGGGCAACCTGGGCAAGAAAAGCGGCCAGGGCTTTTACACCTTCAAAAAAGGCAAGCCGGTCAAACCGAAGCCTGATAAAAGCTATACGCCCCCGGCCGACATTCAGGATCGCATGATTCTGCGCCTGATCAATGAAGCGGTCGCCTGTCTGCGCGATAAGGTGATCGACGATGCGGATCTGGCCGACGCCGGTGTGATCTTCGGCACCGGCTTCGCCCCGTTCCGCGGCGGCCCGTTGCAGTATGCGAATTCACGCGGATACGAGCAGGTGGAGAAGATGCTCAGCCAGTTACAGCAACGTTATGGCCCCCGCTTCACCCCCGACAGCGGCTGGTCTCAGTTCCACTGATGGATTAACAGGAACAGCGCATGAGTCAAATAAGCGATCTGATCAGCCAGGAAGACGCCGGCAACCTGCACGGCCTGTTTCAGGAACGGGTGCGGCGCAGTCCGCAACGCATTGCCTATCGTCACTACTACACCGAGAGTGAACAATGGGAGGATATCAACTGGCAACAAATGGCCGATGACGTCGCCCGCTGGCAGGCGGCGCTCGCGCGGGAAAACCTGGAGAGTGGCGCGCGCGTCGGGCTGATCCTGCGCAACTGCCCCGAATGGGTCAAGTTCGAGCAGGCCGCCCTCGGGCTGGGCCTGGTGGTCGTGCCCCTGTACACCAACGATCGTCCCGACAACATCGCCTACATTATCGACAATGCCGATGTTAAATGCCTGCTGTTCGAAGGCGAGGAACACTGGCAAGTGCTGCAGGGTGTCATGGATCGCCTCGGTACGGTCCAACGCTTTATCAGCCTGCACTATCTTGACCATCAGGAAGCTGACCGCCTTACTGCCATCGACCAATGGCTCCCCGACAAACACACCAGACCGGCTCTGCCCGATATCGAACCCCGGGATCTGGCCTCGATTGTCTACACCTCGGGCACCACCGGCAAACCCAAGGGGGTGATGCTGAGCCACGAGAATATTCTCTGGAATGCCTGCGCCTGCGCGAAGTGCGAGCGCTTTTATAACGATGACATGTATCTCTCCTTCCTGCCGTTGTCACACATGTTCGAGCGCACCGCGGGTTATTATCTGCCCATGGTGGCCGGTTCCACCGTGGCCTATGCACGCTCCATTGAACAACTGGCCGAGGACCTAGTGAGCATCCGGCCGACCATTCTGGTCTCGGTGCCGCGGATCTACGAACGGGTCAACAACAAGATCAAGGCGCAGCTGGAAACCAAATCCCCCCTGGCCCGCAAACTGTTTCTCGGCGCGGTGGCCACCGGCTGGCAAATGTTCGAACACCAGCAGGGTCGCGATCACTGGCGTCCGGGACAATTGCTCTGGCCCGTTTTTAAAGCGCTGGTGGCGAAGAAAATCATGCAAAAACTCGGCGGACGGCTGCGCATCGCCGTCTGCGGGGGCGCGCCGCTGCCCACCGATGTCGCCCGAACCTTTATCGGCCTGGGTCTGCCGCTGCTGCAGGGCTATGGCATGACCGAACTGAGTCCGGTAGCGACCGTCAATCGCCGCGACAATAACGATCCCGCCAGTGTCGGCACGGTGCTCGACGATGTGGAAGTCCAACTGGGCGAGAACGACGAACTGCTGGTGCGCAGTCCCGGCATCATGAAAGGCTACTGGAACAACGAGGAGGCCACGCGCGAGCTCATCGACGATCAGGGTTGGCTGCATACCGGCGATGTGGCGCGGATCGACAACGGCTTTGTCTATATCACCGGGCGCATCAAGGACATCATCGTCATGGCCAACGGCGAGAAGGTCCCGCCGGCCGATATCGAAATGGCCATCGCCAGCGATCCCCTCTTCGATCAGGCCATGGTCATCGGCGAAGGCAAACCCTTTTTAAGCTGTATCACCGTCCTCAATCCCGACAGCTGGCAGAAAATCGCCGGTGATTACAACCTCGATCCCGATGACAGCGCCAGCCTGGAGAACGAGACCATCATCAAGCTGCTGCTGGACAAGATCAATCACCAGCTGCACGACTTTCCCGGCTATGCGAATATCTATTGCGTCAAGGCAACCCTGGCGCCCTGGACTATCGAAGAGGGTCTGATCACCCCGACCCTGAAACTCAAACGCAATGAGTTGATCGACAAGTTCCGGGATGACATCGACCGCTTCTACAAGGGCCACTGATGAGCGAAAGCCTGCACTCCGACAAACTGCCCCGGGGCGAAGAACCCCAGATCCGGGTCATGGCCATGCCGGCCGACACCAACGCCTCCGGCGACATCTTCGGCGGCTGGCTCATGTCCCAGGTGGATATTGCCGGCAGCATCGCCGCCTATCGCCGGGCCCGCGGGCGCATCGTCACCATCGCGGTCAACGAATTCCGCTTCATCAACCCGGTCTACGTCGGCGACCTGGTCAGCCTCTATTCGCGGGTGATCCACGTCGGCAACACCTCCATCCGGGTCATGATCGAAGGCTTCGCCGAACGCAGCCGCGGCACCGACGAATGCGACCGCGTCGCCGAAGCCGAAATCACCTACGTCGCCATCGACGAACAGGGCAAACCTCGCCCGGTGGGCGATAGTGCTTAGTTCTGAGTTCTGAGTTCTGAGTTCTGAGTACTTAGTTCTTAGAGGTAGGCCGGATATAGCAACGCGGTATCCGGCATTCAGGCTAAGCACTCGGAACTCGGAACTCAGAACTCAGAACTTATTACCATGCCCTACGACCGTATTGATGAACTCCCCGATTCGGTGCGCAATCACCTGCCCAACAAGGCTCAGCATATCTACAAGGAAGCCTTCAACCACGCCTGGGAGGAATATGCGGATCAGGACGACCGTGAGGCCACGGCGCACAAGGTGGCCTGGAGTGCAGTCAAGAAAAAGTATCGGAAAAGCGGAGAGAAATGGGTTGAGAAATAACTCGTAACTTTTTGTTTTTATAGATTTATCAGGTTATTTACACCGACCCGGATTGCAGGGTGGCTCAGGCAATGCGGAGCCACCGCATCCTCAATCTTCCCACTCATCCCCGTAATTGTGCACCAGCTCCTCACCGGGCTTGATGTTCTTGAGCGCCATCACGGTCAGATCGTCGTAATAGGCCACATTCGCCTTGCGCGAGTGATTGATAAAGCGAAAATCGCAGATCACCTCACGCCCCTTGCCATCATCACACCACAGCACATAGGGCCCGTCCTTTTTCGCCGCACGGGTCTTGAGATTCCCCAGGAATTCACCTTTTTTGATCGGCGCCGTGGCAAACAGCCCCTTGCCGTGGATCGGGCTTTCGCCCACTTCATATTTACTGTCTGTCATGTCTGAAAAGCTCAAAGTAATTGTGGGTTGTCTGTTCAGCAATCGTCTCAACTTCCGTCCCGCGCAGTTCGGCGATAAATTCGGCGACGTGGCGGGTCCAGGCGGGCTGATTGCTTTTGCCGCGGTACGGGACCGGGGCGAGATAGGGGGAGTCGGTTTCGACGAGGTAGCGGTCGGCCGGGACGTTTTTCGCCACTTCCTGCAGCGCCTTGGCGTTTTTGAAGGTGACGATGCCGGAAAAAGAGATGTGGAAGTTGAGATCCAGCGCTTTTTTGGCGGTCTCCCAGTCCTCGACGAAACAGTGCATGACGCCGCCGATCTCGTCGGCGCCCTCTTCTTGCATGACGCGCAAGGTATCATCGGTGGCGTCACGCATGTGGATGATCAGCGGCTTGTCACTCTGTTTGGCGGCGGCGATGTGGCGGCGGAAACGGTCCCGTTGCCATTGGAGATCGCCTTCGCTGCGAAAGTAATCCAGACCGGTCTCGCCGATGGCGACGATGTTCTCATCCGCCGCCAGTTCGACCAATTCATCGACCTCCGGATCGTGGCCTTCATCCTCATTGGGATGCACGCCCACGGACGCGGAAATGAAGTCGTACTGGCGGGCGACATCCAGCACCTCGGTGCGGTTTTCCATGTTGATGCAGACGCACAGCATGTGCTCCACCCCGTGCTCGCGGGCGTTTTGCAGCGCACCTTCGAGCTTGCCGTCGAAGGGTTCGAGATCGAGACGATCAAGATGACAATGGGAATCGACCAGATACATAAAGCTTTAATATCACCGGTGAATTTGGCCGTCTATGATACAACAGAAAAGTAACGAGGTACGAGGTACGAGTAACGAGGAAAACAAACGGGCCTTTTATCCCGGCCCTCGTCCCTCGGCCCTGTTGTTTACATCGTGTGGGTCTGCCGATCGGATTTGAGGGCGCCGGCCAGGTAGGTTTCGATCTTGGTGCGGGCGTTGCCGCCGTCCTGTTCGCTGAACTGCACGCCAATGCCGGCGGCGCGGTTCCCCTGGGAGCCTTTGGGGGTGATCCAGACGATCTTGCCGGCGACCGGCAATTTTTCCTTCTCTTCCATCAGGGTCAGCAGCATGAAGACCTCGTCGCCGAGGTTGTAGCTTTTACTGGTGGGAATGAACAGCCCGCCGTTTTTGACAAAGGGCATATAGGCGGCATAAAGCGCGCTTTTGTCCTTGATGGTCAACGAGAGAATACCCTGTCGACCGCCACCGGGCGCTTTGGGAGGTTCTGCTGCCATAAAATCCTCGTTCGCGTTGGTCGGTTAGCCGCGCTGGTCGGCAAACAAGCTGGACCAGTCGATCATCAGGTCTTCCCAGAGTAACTGCGGGTTGACGGTCGTTTCGGTCAGGCGCCGGGCCTGTTGCAGCTTGCCCAGCAGCCGGTGCAGGGCCTGCTGTTCCACCTGTCTGGGGAGTTTCTGCAAATCGCTTGTCATGTCATTGTTTTTAATATTGTTATCATCATAGGCCAGGCGGATAAAATCGGCAACCCAGTAATACATCCAGTATATCGGTAACTGTCGATCCAGCTTCAGGAGCTGGGTGGCCAGCGTGGCGGCGTCCAGGGGGGAGGTCTCGCCGGTGGCACAACCCGCCAGCGCCTGCAGCAGCCGCCGGCGTTCCCCCAGCCAGCCGTTACGCAGGTACCGGGCCGCCAGCAAGGGGGCGCCACCGGTAAGGCGCAGGGCCAGTTCAATCTCCGCCTGGCTGCTGTCGCCGGATTCCTGGCTCAGCCACGCGGCGGCGGCCGCGCTGTCGGGGCTTTTCAGCCGCAGAGGCTGGCAACGGCTGCGAATGGTCGCCGGCAGGCGGGCCGGGGCCGAGGTAACCAGGATCAGCAGGGTGTTGGCCGGCGGCTCTTCCAGACTCTTGAGAAAGGCGTTGGCCGCATTGGAGTTCATCACTTCGGCCGGCTCCATCAGCACCACCCGGTAACGACCGTAATGGCCGGTCAGGGAGAGCGCCTGGATGAGCTGGCGAATAGCGTCCACCTTGATCGGTTTGCCCGGCTCCTCCGGTGCCAGCTGAATCCGGTCCGGGTGGGTCTGTGCCGCCACCCGCTGGCAGGCGTGACAGTGACCGCAGGCCCGGCCATCCGCGGCGGGCTGCTCGCACAGCAGCGAGGCGGCCACCTGGGCGGCGAATTCGGCCTTGCCAATGCCCGCCTCCCCGCTGAGCAACAGGGCATGAGGCAGCCGCTGTTGCTGGCGGCTGGCCTGCAACTGCTGCCAGGCAGCGGCGTGCCATTGTGTAACCGGAATCGTCATATCAGGACCGATAATACCGCGGTAATCTGTTGTTGCACCTGTTCCAGGGCCGGCGCCGCGTCGATCACCCGGAAGCGGCCGGGTTCCTGGCGGGCCCGGATCAAATAGGTCTCCCGGACCCGCTCGAAAAAGTGTTGCTGCTCCCGCTCGAAGCGGTCCGGCGCGCTGCGCCGCCCGGCCCGTTGCAGCCCCTGCTGGACCGGCATATCCAGCAGCAGGGTGAGATCGGGGCGCAGATTGCCCTGCGCCCACTGCTCCAGCTGGGCGATGCGCTGAAAATCGACACCGCGCCCGCCGCCCTGGTAGGCGTAGGTGGCATCGGTAAAACGGTCACAGACCACCCATCTGTCCTCGGCCAGGGCCGGTTTGATCACCTCCTCCAGGTGCTGCGCCCGGGCGGCAAACATCAACAGCAGCTCGGTATCCACCATCATGTTGTTTTGCCCGGCATCCAGCAACAGCTCGCGGATTTTCTCGCCCAGCGCGGTGCCGCCCGGTTCGCGGGTCATGACCACATCTTTGCCCGCTTCGCGCAGCCAGCTTTCAATAAACCCCAGGTTGCTGCTTTTGCCAACACCCTCGCCGCCTTCGACGGTAATGAAATAACCGCTCATTGCTTTTCCTCTTTGTCGTTATTGTAGGAAGAGAAGGGACGCTTGCGCCCCTTGAGCTGGTATTTGATCACCGCCTGATTATGTTCTTCCAGATTTTTGGAAAAGTAGTGACTGCCGTCACCCCGGGAAACAAAATAGAGATACTCGGTATCCTCGGGATGCAGGGCGGCATGAATCGCCTCGCGCCCCGGCATGGCGATGGGCGTCGGCGGCAGCCCGCCCCGGGTATAGGTGTTGTAGGGGGTGTCGGTGCGCAGATCATGACGCTGAATATTGCCGTCATAATCGTCGCCCATGCCATAGATCACGGTGGGATCGGTCTGCAGCCGCATGCCTTTCTCCAGCCGGTTGACGAACACCCCGGCGATGGTGTCACGCTCGTCCGGTACGCCGGTCTCTTTTTCGACGATCGACGCCATGATCAGTGCTTCGTAAGGCGTATCATACGGCAAGTCATCAGCGCGCTTCGGCCATTGCTCCGCGAGATATTTCGACATGGCGTTATACGCTCGTGTGAGAATGTCCACATCGCTCATGCCGCGGGTAAAGCGATAGGTATCGGCCATAAACCGCCCTTCGGGATGTTTGTCCTCGTGGCCAATAGCCTGCATGATCACCTTGTCCGACAAGCCCAGTGTCTTTTGTTCCAGCTGCGGCGTGGTCTGGATGGCCTCCATCATCTGTTTGAAGTTCCAGCCCTCGATCAGGGTCAGGGAGTATTGAATAACCTTGCCCTGGTACAGCATGTTAATAAAATCATTGACCTGCATACCCGTCTCGAGGCGATATTCCCCGACATGGATACGGGTGCCGTTCCCGGTCAGGCGCGCGTTGGCGAGAATATAACGGGGCTTTTCAATCACGCCCTGCTCGGCCAGATCGTTAACAATCCGCTTCAGGCTTGAACCGGGCTCGACCTCGAATACCAGGGGTGCCTCATCGGGCAAGGGTAAGGGAGAGGAGAGATATTGACGATAATCCATCCACAACCAGCTGCCCGCCACCACGGCAAGCACTACCATGACTCCTGCCAGTCTAAAAATCAGTTTCCGCATGCTGCCATCGTACTGCGTCGAGTTTATCCTGAATCTGTTTGAGCCCCGGGAGGGAATCGAACAAACGCGCTTCCAGTTGTCGCACCGGCCAGAGACCGATCACGCTGTTGGTCAAAAACAGACCATCCGCCTCGTCCAGTGCCTGACGGGGATAATGACCGATCGCCACACTCAATCCCAGGGTCGGGGCCAGGTCGATGATCTGCTGGCGCATAATACCCTGTACGCCGCAGGCTGATAAGTCCGGGGTATGCAGTGTGTCACCCTTTAGCCAGAAAAGATTACTCATGGTGCCCTCGATCAGCCGATCCTGTGTATCCAGCATCACCCCTTCCTGAATCGTCTCGGCATCCCACTCGCGACGAGCGAGTATCTGCTCCAGCCGGTTCAGGTGCTTGATCCCGGCCAGTTGCGGTTGCTCGGCCAGGCGGATGCTGCAAAAGCGCAAGCGCACACCCTGTTCGACATACTCGACCGGGTGCGCCGGCCAGGGGTGGAGCATCACAATGCGACTGACCACCGGATCAGCGGGCGCCAGATAACCCCGTCCACCCGAACCGCGAGTGAGGATCAATTTCAGCACCGCCTGCTGGCGGCCGCTCACGATCTCCCGGATGTCGGTGCGCCACAGAGCGGGATCGGGCATCGGGATACCCAGACGTTGTGCCCCGTCGGCCAGCCGCTGCAGATGGGCGTCGAGAAACTCGACCTTGCCATTGCGCACCGCCAGGGTCTCGAACAGCCCGTCGCCGTACTGACAGGCGCGGTCGGTGATCGCCAGCTGGCGGCTCTCGATACCGTTAATCCGACAGGCCAGCATCAGCGCTCACTCCCCAGTGCCAGCAACATACCGCGAGCCTTGTGTTCGGTTTCCTGCAGCTCGTTTTCCCCAATCGAATCGAACACCAGGCCCGCGCCGGCGCGTAAAGCGATGTGTTCATGCTGCTGGGTAATGGTGCGGATTAAAATATTCAGATCGAGATCGCCGTTATGATTCAGATAGCCCAGTGAGCCGGTATAGGCACCGCGCGGGACCTGTTCGAGTTCGGCGATGATCGCCATGCAGCGCTCCTTGGGACAGCCGGTAATGGTGCCGCCCGGAAATACCGCGCGAATCACCTTGCCCGGGGTTACGTCCCTGCGCAGTCGGCCCGTGACATTGGAGACGATGTGATGCACATGGGCGTAGGTTTCCAGCCCCATCAGCTCGTCGACCTCGACACTGCCCGGCTCGCAGACCCGTCCCAGGTCATTGCGCTCCAGATCGATCAGCATAATATGTTCGGCGCGCTCCTTGGGATGGCCGATCAGCTCCTGCAGATTGGCTGTATCGCCGTGTTGCTCCTTGCCCCGTGGCCGGGTTCCGGCGATCGGGCGGGTTTCGATACACCCGTCAGCAACCTTGACCAGTCGTTCGGGCGAGGAACTGATGACATTCAACCCCGGCAATTGCGCCAGGGCGGCAAATGGTGCCGGGTTGGCGTGGCATAACTGCTGATAAAGATCCGCTGCCGGTGACGGCGTCACGCTACCCTGCCAACCGCGCGACAGATTCACCTGAAACACATCACCTTCGACGATGTAATGTTTTACTCGCTCGACGCCGCGCAGATAATGTTGCGGATCATCCGCTTCCATTTTGACCGAGATTGCCGGCAGCGCATTACGCGCCAGTCCGGTGACATGTTCAACATCCTGCGCCATTTGCGCCAGTTTCGACTCCTGACCGGGTTCGGCCTGCAGCGTGGTTTGCCCCGTTTGATGATCATGGATCACCGCCGCCGGAATCCGTGTCAGCACCGCAACGGGTTGCTCACTATCCATTGGCAGGGTCAGCCGCGGTTCAATCTGTCCGGCCAGTTCATAGCCCAGATAAACAAACCAGCCCCCGGTAAAGGGCAGATCATCAGACATCCCCGCATCGAGTTGTTCTTCGCGCCAGAGCCGATCCAGTAATTCAAGAAAATCGCCTTCACTATAAGACTGCCCGTTGCGGGTAATGCGATTATCCGACCACAGGGCGTAACTGTCACCCGGGAAAGCAAACAGGATGTCATAGCGCGCCGTCACCGGCCGCGGTTCCGCCATCACGGCGCTTTGCAACAAAAAGGGATAGCGTTCAGGGTTCAGGCGGTGTAATGCCAGCAGGTCGACCTGTTTGGTTTCGGTGCTTGGCATGAGAGTCTCTCGCTGAACCACCTTACAGTCACTAAACCGACTTTGTGTCCCAGGTCGACAGTAATCAGGTCCTAGCTGCTAGCTGCTAGTAACTAGAACCTGGCCCGAAGGGCCTAAGTCGGTTTGCAGAAGACCAGGGTGCCGTTGGTGCCGCCGAAGCCGAACGAGTTGGACAGTGCTGTGTCGATCTTCATCGGCCGGGCTTCGCCGGCGACGAAATCGAGATCGCAGTTCTCGCTTGGATTGAAAATATTGATCGTCGGCGGAGCCACCTGATCGCGGATCGCCAGGCAGGTGAAGATCGCCTCGATCCCGCCGGCGGCGCCCAGCAGATGGCCGGTCATCGATTTGGTGGAACTCATCGCCAGTTTGTAGGCGCGATCGCCGAACGTGCGTTTGGCGGCGGCGACTTCCGCGGCATCGCCCGCCGGGGTCGAAGTGCCGTGGGCATTGATGTAATCGATCTGCTGCGGATCGATGGCCGCGTTTTTCAATGCGGCATTCATGCAGCGGGCCGCCCCCTCGCCGCCTTCCGACGGCGAGGTCATATGATACGCATCACCGCTCATACCGTAGCCAATCACTTCGGCATAAATGGTCGCACCGCGTGCTTTGGCCTGTTCGTACTCTTCCAGCACCACGACACCGGCACCGTCACCCAGAACAAACCCGTCGCGCTCCTGATCCCAGGGGCGGCTGGCGGTTTGCGGATCGTCGTTACGCGTGGACAGGGCACGGGCCGCGGCAAAACCGCCCAGCCCGGAGGGGGTGGTCGCCATTTCGGCACCACCGGCGATCATCACATCGGCATCGCCGTATTCGATCAGACGCGCCGCATCGCCGATGCTGTGGGTCGCGGTGGCGCAGGCGGTGACCAGGGCGATGTTCGGTCCCTTGAAGCCGTAACGGATCGACAGGTTGCCGGAGATCATGTTGATGATCGAAGCGGGAATCAGAAATGGCGAGAACTTGCGCGGACCGCCTTTCTCGAAAGCTTCGTAGTTCTTTTCAATCGTACCCAGACCGCCGATACCTGACCCGATCGACACGCCTATGCGCTCGGCGTTACTCTCGGACACTTCCAGCCCGCTGTGCTCGATTGCCTCAATGGCCGCGGCGATGCCGTAATGGATAAAGGTATCCATCTTGCGCGCATCCTTGCTGGACATGATGCTGCTAACATCAAAATCCCGAACCGAACCGCCGAAACGTACTGCAAACCCGGACACATCGAAATGGTCAATCGGACCGATGCCGCTGTTGCCGGCCAGAATATTTTCCCAGGCTGTTTTGACGTTATTACCGACGGGCGACAACATACCCATGCCGGTGACAACAACACGACGTTTTGACACGGTGAGTCCTCTTAGCAGTCGTTGCTATTGATGGCGAGACGGAATATAAGCAAAAGGCCGCACTCACAGTTTAACGTGGTGCGGCCTGCAGAAACGCTTAGCAGGTCGATTACTTAACGTTGTTGTTAATGTAATCGATGGCCTGCTGAACGGTGGTAATCTTCTCGGCGTCTTCATCCGGAATCTCGGTTTCGAACTCTTCTTCCAGAGCCATCACCAATTCCACGGTATCCAGTGAATCTGCGCCCAGATCATCAACGAAAGACGCTTCTTTGGTGACCTCTTCCGCCTTCACGCCCAATTGTTCAACTACGATTTTTTCTACGCGTTCTTCAACACTGCTCATGTGTTTTCATCCTCTTAATGTTTGAAACTTTCAGCCCTGAGCGCTGTGTGCGGCCGCTATTGTAGTGAAATCATGGTCAATATGCCACATTCCAGACCGTTAAACACCCCGCACTTTGACACCCGTATTAGTCTATTAAATTCATCAACTTACAGTAATCTAGGCCATATACATCCCGCCGTTGACGTGCAGTGTCTCGCCAGTGATATAGGCCGCGCCGGGTGAGGCCAGGAAGGCGACCGCCTTGGCAATTTCCGCCGGCTCCCCCAGCCGGGCCAGCGGGATCTGCCCCAGCAGCGCCTCACGCTGGGCCTCGGGCAGGGCCCGGGTCATATCGGTGTCGATGAACCCGGGGGCCACCACGTTGACGGTGATGCCGCGCGAGCCCACTTCCCGGGCCAGCGATTTGCTGAAGCCGATGACCCCGGCCTTGGCCGCCGCGTAGTTGGCCTGCCCGGCGTTGCCGGAAACCCCCACCACCGAGGCGATGCTGATAATCCGGCCTTTTTTGGCCTTGCTCATCGGCCGCAGGCAGGCCTTGGTCAGACGGAAGATGGAATTCAGGTTGGTGTTGATAATATCTTCCCACTCCTCGTCTTTCATACGCATCAGCAGGTTGTCACGAGTGATGCCGGCATTGTTGATCAGAATGCTCGGCGCCGCATAGCTGGCTTCCACCTGCTTGAGAGCGGCATCGATACTGGCCGAGTCGGTGACATCCATCATCACCCCCATGCCCTCGATCCCGTTCTCCTTTAAATAAGCGGTGATCTTGCCGGCACCGTCCTCGGAGGTCGCCGTACCGATCACTTTCGCGCCCTGACGCCCCAGCTCCAGCGCGATCTCCTTGCCAATACCGCGACTGGCACCGGAGACAAAGGCAATTTCGTTTTCAAGGCTCATAGGTTCTCTCCCAATTCTTGCTTAATTTTCACCACGAAGACGCGAAGTCACGAAGAAACCCTATTAAATCACTTCGTGTCTTCGAGCCTTCGTGGTTAATCCCTTCAATCCGTGTTCAGCGCCGCATCAAGGGATGCGCTATCGAAGATGGCTTCGGCGGCCATGCTCTTGTCGATCCGTTTGTTCAGGCCGACCAGCACCTTGCCGGGGCCGCATTCGATCAGACGATCCACGCCGTCGGCGGCCATTTTCTGTACGGTTTCGACCCAGCGCACCGGGTTGGAGAGCTGGCGCACCAGCGCGTCACGAATGGCGGCCGGGTCGGTGGGTGCGGCGACATCCACATTGTTGATCACCGGAGTCTGCGGGACCTTGACCTGGATCTGCTCCAGCACGCCGGCCAGCTTGTCGGCCGCCGGCTGCATCAGGCTGCAGTGGGACGGCACACTGACCGGCAGCAGCAGCGCGCGCTTGGCGCCACGCTCCTTGGCCAGGTTAACCAGGCGCTCGACCGCGCTTTTGTTCCCCGCCGCGACCACCTGGCCGGGCGAGTTGAAATTGACCGGCGCCAGCACCTCACCGTCGGCGGCATCCGCGCAGGCCTGCTGCACCGCGTCATCATCCAGCCCGAGAATCGCCGCCATGGCGCCCTCGCCGGCCGGGACCGCGTCCTGCATCAGGCGGCCGCGCTCGGCCACCAGCGCGATGGCATCGGAAAAATCGAGGCTGCCGGCACAGACCAGCGCGCTGTACTCGCCCAGGCTGTGACCGGCCATGACCGCCGGCATCGCCCCGCCCTGCGCCTGCCAGACCCGCCAGGTCGCCACCCCCGCCGCCAGCATCGCCGGCTGGGTGATATCGGTCCGATTCAGATCCTCGGCCGGTCCGTTCTGCACGATCTGCCACAGGTCATAACCGAGCTTGTCCGAAGCCTGCGCGAAGGTCTCACCCACCAATGGATAGGCCTCGGCCAGATCCTTCAACATGCCTTCGGATTGTGAGCCCTGCCCGGGAAAAACAAACGCCAGTGTCATTTCTTACCTCTTTTCGAATTCTCTGGTAACAAACGCGGAGGGCGCAGAGGCGCGGAGCCGCGGAGTATGTTACGTAATGTTGAATGCTGAATTTTGAATGTTGAATCAAGTGCCTGCCTACAATTCAAAATTTAAAATTCAACATTCAACATTCAACATTATATTTCTCGTCTCTGCGCCTCTGCGCCTCCGCGAACTCTGCGTTAATTTCCACCAACCTAGAATGTGAGCAGCGCCGAGCCCCAGGTGAAGCCGCCGCCGAAGGCTTCCAGCATGATCAGTTCACCTCGTTTAATTCGTCCGTCGCGCACGGCGATGTCGAAGGCCAGCGGGATCGAGGCGGCCGAGGTGTTGCCGTGTTCTCCCACGGTGACGACGACGTTGTCCATCGACATATCCAGTTTGCGCGCGGTGGCGGCGATGATGCGAATGTTGGCCTGATGCGGCACCAGCCAGTCGATCATCGACTTGCTCATGTTGTTGGCCGCCAGGGTCTCGTCGACGATACGACCCAGTGTATTGACCGCCACCTTGAAGACCTCGTTGCCCTTCATCTGGATGCGGGCTGTACCGTCCTTGAATTGCTCCGGATGTTCGGCGATCCCGGCCGGGACGGTCAACAGCTCCTTGTACTGGCCGTCGGCATGAATGTGGGTGGAATGCACGCCCGGCTCGTCGCTGGCGGAGAGCACCACCGCGCCGGCGCCGTCACCGAACAGCACGCAGGTGCTGCGATCGGTCCAGTCGATAATATTGGAAAGCGTTTCGGCGCCGACCACCAGCGCATTTTTGACCGTGCCGGATTTGATGTAGAGATCGGCCACGCTTAACGCATAAACGAAACCGGTACAGACCGCCTGGATATCGAATGCCGGACAGCCGTGAATATCGAGGCGTTGCTGCAACAGGCAGGCGGTGCTGGGAAATACGCGATCGGGCGTGGTGGTGGCGACCACGATCATATCGATGTCCGCCGGTTCGAGATCGGCCGCCTCAATCGCGCGACGCGAGGCCTGCTCGGCGAGATCGCAGGTGGTTTCATTTTCCACGATGTGGCGTTCCTTGATCCCCGTACGATCGGTAATCCATTCGTCCGAGGTTTCCACCATTTTTTCCAGATCCTGATTGGTCAGGATCTTTTCAGGCAAGTAGCTGCCGGTGCCATTAATGCGTGAATAGATCAACTTGTCTGCCTCTCTGCTACTTGACCTTCCAGCACCCGGGTAATACGCGTCGGCACATCTTTTTTCACTTCCAGCACCGCTTCTGAAATCGCGGTGGCAAAGGAGTAGGCATCCGCACTGCCATGGCTTTTAATCACAATGCCCTGCAAGCCCAGCAGACTGGCTCCGTTGTATTCTCGGGGATCGATGCGTTTTTTAAACGCTTTGAGTACCGGCATGGCGATCAGACCGGCCAGCAGGGTCAGCGGGTTACGTTTGAATTCCTGCTTCATGTAATAACTGATCATCTTGGCCACGCCTTCGGTAGTCTTGAGCATGACATTGCCGACAAAGCCGTCGCAAACGATCACATCCGCGGCGCCCTTGAAGATGCCGTCTCCTTCGACGTAACCGATATAATTGAGATGACTGTTGCCCAGCAGGCGTGCCGCTTCCTTGACCCGTTCATTGCCTTTGATTTCTTCCTCGCCGATGTTCAACAGGCCGATAGTCGGTTGATGCTGGTTGTTGGCCGCACTGGTCAACGCCGCCCCCATTACCGCAAACTCGAGCAGTGTCTGGGCGTCGGAATCGACATTGGCACCGAGATCCAGTACATGAGTGTGACCTTCGATGGTCGGCAAGGTGGTGCAGATGGCGGGACGATCGATGCCGGGCAGCATCTTCAGTACGAAGCGGGCGGTGGCCATCAGCGCACCGGTGTTGCCGGCACTGACACAGGCCTGGGCAGTGCCCTCCTTGACCAGGTTGATGGCCACACGCATGGAAGAGTCCTTCTTGCCGCGCAAGGCCTGGGACGGCAACTCGTCCATGCCGACGATCTCGGTCGCATGATGGATCGACAAGCGCTCGCTGGTCTTCTTTTGTGCCTGGATAGCCTGTTCGATCACCGTTTCCTGGCCCACCAGAATCAGATTCAGTTCCGGATGGCGGGAGAGCGCCTTGAAAGCCGCCGGCACGACGACATCCGGGCCAAAATCGCCGCCCATGCAGTCCAGTGCAATTGTGATTGATGTATTGGTCATCAAACTGTCAATTTGAATTTCAGCGATCCAAGCAAAGACGGGACATGGAATACTCCATGTCCCGTGTCCCTGTTATTATCGTGTCATGGTAACCCGTCTGCGGGGCAGACTGCCGGCGCGACGGAGCGGCTTACTCGCCCTTGTCGATGATCTTGCGGCCACGATAGTAGCCATCGGGGCTGACATGGTGACGCAGGTGGGTTTCCCCCGTCGTCGGTTCAATCGACAGCGCGGCGGTGCCCAGCGCATCGTGCGAACGACGCATGCCGCGCCGGGAAGGGGATTTCTTGTTCTGTTGAACAGCCATCGGGATTACCTCGTTTAATCTTTATCCGGTGTTTTCAAATCGGCCAGGACCTGAAACGGATTGTCCTGACCGGCCTTGTCCTGTTGTGCGTCCTGTTCGTCCTGGGGCTCAACATATTCCTGAGCCGGACAGTTGTCCAAATCATGCATCGGTATCT
This sequence comes from Thiohalophilus thiocyanatoxydans, assembly GCF_004366735.1. GTDB lineage: Bacteria > Pseudomonadota > Gammaproteobacteria > UBA6429 > Thiohalophilaceae > Thiohalophilus > Thiohalophilus thiocyanatoxydans. Next base: position 553,681 of record NZ_SOQX01000002.1, read on the forward strand.
GCGGCAGTGAGAGGAGCAGTTCGTCCTCGATTATATCGCCCAGTACCAGCGGGACCGATTCTACTATATACGGTTCATAGCCGCCCGGCAGGCGGTCCGCCTCGGCCGTGGAGTCCACAAACCCCAGCGCCAGCTCGGTATCGACCGGCCATGCCATCGGTTCGAGACAACGCTGGCACCGCAACTGCAGACTGACGCGGATCGAACCCTGCAGAAAACGCACGCCCATCTCATCGACACCAAAGCGCAAGCTGACCGTCGCCCCGCCCTCATCCGTCGCCAGCAAGGGCGACAGGCGCTTCATCTGGCGCAGCGGTAACACCCCGTCATATTCCCGACCTTGTTCAGCCAGGCGATAGGGGTCAACCTGCACCGGCAGCCGATCTTGCCGATTTGACATAAGCCGCGAATTGTATCGGTGTGCCGTCATGGTGTCAAAAAATTCCTTGTATATCGGGCTGTTCCGTGAACTCGCCCACATCCCCAAAGGCCCGATTCGGGCTCCCTCGCGCCGCCACCCTGGGCGGCTGCTTGACAGGCGCGGTGCGTTCACATAAACAGTGAATGCCCGGCGCCAACGTTGTTCACACACTATTTTCAAGGCATTAGATGATCAAAAAAATCCTCATCGCCAACCGTGGCGAGATCGCGGTGCGGATCATCCGGGCCTGTACGGAACTGGGCATCAAATCGGTGGCCGTCTATTCGGAGGCCGACCGCTATGCCCTGCATGTCAAAAAGGCCGACGAGGCCTACAGCCTGGGCCCGGACACCGTGGCCGGCTATCTCAACGCCCATCGGCTGGTCAACCTGGCCGTAGCCACCGGCTGTGACGCCCTGCACCCCGGCTACGGCTTTCTCTCGGAAAATCCGGAACTGGCGGAGATCTGCGCCCGGCGTAATATCCAGTTTATCGGCCCCGAGGCACGGGTGATCCGCCAGATGGGCGACAAGACCCAGGCCCGCGACCTGCTGCGCCAGGCCGGCGTGCCGGTCACCCCCGGCAGCGAGGGTAATGTCACCGATCTGGAGGACGCCGTGGCGGTGGCCGATGCGATCGGCTACCCGGTGATGCTCAAGGCCACCTCCGGCGGTGGCGGCCGGGGTATTCGCCGCTGCGACAACGAGCCGGAACTGCGCCGCAGCTACGGTCGGGTCATCTCCGAGGCGGAGAAGGCCTTCGGCAGTGCCGAGGTCTTCATCGAAAAATACATCGGCAACCCGCGGCATATCGAGGTGCAGATCCTCGCCGACCAGCACGGCAACGTGATCCACCTGCTGGAGCGGGACTGCTCCATCCAGCGTCGCCACCAGAAGCTGCTGGAGATCGCCCCCTCCCCCCAGCTCAACGACGAGCAGCGCCAGCTGATCGGCGATCTGGCCGTGCGCGCCGCCGAGGCGGTCGGCTATACCAATGCCGGCACGGTGGAATTTCTGATGGACAGCGAGGAGAATTTCTACTTCATGGAGATGAACACCCGCCTGCAGGTGGAGCACCCGGTGACCGAGGCGATCACCGGGGTGGACATCGTCCAGGAGCAGATCCGCATCGCCTCGGGCCTGACCCTGAGCTTCAGCCAGCAGGATATCCGGCGTCACGGCTACGCCATCGAGTTTCGGATCAACGCCGAGGACCCGAAAAACGACTTTCTGCCCAGCTTCGGGCGTATTACCCGTTACTTCGCCTCCGGCGGCCCCGGGGTGCGCACCGACGGCGCCATCTACACCGGTTACGAGATCCCGCCCTATTACGATTCCATGTGTGCCAAACTGATTGTCTGGGCACCGACCTGGGATGGGGTTATCGACCGCTCATTACGCGCGTTGCAGGATATCGGCGTTTACGGCGTCAAAACCACCATTCCCTATCACATGGAAATCCTGCGCAACGCCGAATTCCAATCCGGACACTTTAATACCGGCTTCGTCGAAGCCCATCCGGAGCTGATCGACTACTCCGAACGGCGCGACGACCGCGCCATCGCCGCCACCATCGCCGTGGCAATCGCGGCGAACATGGGGCTCTAAAAAGATGCAAGGCTTCAGCGTCAGAAAAAGATCAACTTTCAATTTATCGTCATTCCGGCGCAGGCCGGAATCCAGTTTCGGAAAGAGGCCGTTATGGAGAAACAGCCCTGTGTCTATCTACTGGCCAGTAAACGCTATGGGACATTGTATACTGGAGTAACTTCAAACTTGTTAAAGCGCGTCTGGGAACATAAGACTCATAGCGTTGATGGATTCACCAAAAAATATGATGTAACAGTTCTGGTTTGGTATGAAGTTCATGAAAGTATGGAATCGGCAATCAAACGTGAAAAATCACTCAAGAACTGGAATCGAGCCTGGAAAATACGGCTGATTGAAGAAACAAACTCACAGTGGCGTGATCTATATAAACAGTTACTCTAATATTCTGATTGTGAAATCATAGAGAGAGTGGATTCCGCCCTTCGGCGGAATGACACACATCGAGAATTAGGAATTTTCCATGCCCAAGGTCAAGATTACCGACACGATTCTGCGCGACGCCCATCAGTCGTTGATCGCCACGCGTATGCGCACCGAGGACATGCTGCCGATCTGTGAGAAGCTGGATCGGGTCGGTTACTGGTCACTGGAGGTCTGGGGCGGCGCGACCTTCGATGCCTGTGTGCGGTTTTTAAAAGAAGATCCCTGGGAGCGGCTGCGCCAGTTGCGCAAGGCGTTGCCCAATACGCAGCTGCAGATGCTGTTGCGCGGTCAGAATCTGCTCGGCTATCGCCACTATGCCGACGATGTGGTGCGCGAGTTCGTGGCCCGGGCCGCGGACAACGGCATGGATATTTTCCGCATCTTCGATGCCATGAACGATCTGCGTAACATCCGGGTCTCGATCGAGACGGTCAAGCAAAGCGGCAAGCACGCCCAGGGCGCCATCTGTTACACCACCAGCCCCATACATACTCTGGATCGGTTTGTACAACTGGGCAAAGACCTTCAGGAGATGGGCTGCGACAGTGTCGCCATCAAGGACATGGCCGGGCTGTTAACCCCGAATGTGACTGCGCAACTGGTCTCGGCGCTGGTCAGCGAGCTGGAGATCCCGGTGTTTACCCATTCGCACGCCACCGCCGGGCTGGCCGACATGTGTCACTACAAGGCGGTGGAAAACGGCGCCGCCGGTTTTGATACCGCCATCTCCTCCTTCTCCGGCGGCACCAGCCACCCGCCCACCGAAAGCATGGTCGCCGCGTTCAGGGATACCGAATACGATTCAGGCCTGGACCTGCCCCTGTTGCAGGAGGTCGGGTTTTACTTTCGCGAGATACGCAAGAAGTACCATCAGTTCGAAAGCGAATTCACCGGCCTCGATACCCGTGTACAGGTCAATCAGGTGCCCGGCGGCATGATCTCCAATCTGTCGAATCAGTTAAAGGAACAGGGTGCCCTGACCCGCATGAACGAGGTGCTCGAGGAGATCCCCCGGGTGCGCAAGGAGTTGGGTTATCCGCCCCTGGTCACGCCCACCTCGCAGATCGTCGGCAGCCAGGCGGTGATGAATGTGCTTGGCGGCAAGCGCTATGCGACCATCACCAACGAGGTGAAACACTATCTGCAGGGCCGCTACGGCCAGGCCCTGGGTGAGATCAGCCCGCAGGTGCAGCACATGGCCATCGGTAATGAAGAGGTAATCAAATGCCGCCCCGCCGATCTGATCCCGCCGGAAATGGAGAAACTGCGCAAGGAGATCGGCCCCCTGGCCAAATCGGAAGAGGATGTGCTGACCTACGCCATGTTTCCTGAACTGGGCCGCGATTTTCTGCAACAGCGCGAGGACGGCAAGCTGATCCCCGAACCGCTGGAACCCCCCAACGTCAACAACGCCAACGGACACAAAGCCGCCACCGAGTTCAATGTCACTCTGCACGGCGAGAGTTATCACATCAAGGTCACCGGGCGCGGTTATCCCAAGGAACACCTGCGTCCCTACTACGTGACCGTGGATGGCGTGCCCGAGGAGATCCTGCTCGAATCGCTGGATGAGATTGCTCTCGGTGGTGAAGGCGGCGATACCGGCCATGCCCGCTCCGCGGCCGGCAAACGCCCGCGCGCCACGACTCCGGGGCACGTTTCGACCTCCATGCCCGGCACCATCGTCGATGTGCTGGTCAGCGTCGGTGACGAGGTCGAAGCCGGCGATCCAGTGCTGATCACCGAAGCGATGAAAATGGAAACCGAGATCCAGTCGCCGATTAAAGGTATCATCAAGGCCATCCACGTCACCAAGGGCGAAAGCGTCAACCCGGATGAGGCGCTGGTGGAAATCGAATAAACAAAATAAATTAACCACGAAGACACCAAGACGCGAAGAAAACCAATAATAATTACTTCGTGTCTTGGCGTCTTGGTGGTTAAAAACTAAAATTTAAGATATTTGTCTATGAGTAATAAACTGGTTCTCGCTTCCACTTCGCCGTTTCGCAAGGCGATCCTGGAAAAATTCGGTGTGCCGTTTGATACCGCCTCCCCTGAGGTGGATGAAACGGCGCAGGCCGGGGAGTCCGCCGAACAACTGGTCGAGCGCCTGGCCGAAGCCAAGGCCCGCGCGGTGGCCGAACAATTTCCCGGGGCGCTGATCATCGGCTCCGATCAGGTCGCGGTGATCGGGGACGAAATTCTCGGCAAGCCCGGCGGTCACGACAAGGCCATCGAACAACTGCGCGCCGCGTCCGGTAAAACCGTCAACTTTCTCACCGGCCTGTGTCTTTATAACAGTCGCACAGATCACGCCCAGTGTGACGTGGTGCCCTTCAAGGTTCACTTTCGTCAGCTGAACGACAGTCAGATCGAGAACTATCTGCACAGGGAACAGCCCTACAATTGCGCCGGCAGTTTCAAATCCGAAGGGCTGGGCGTCGCCCTGTTCGACAGACTCGAAGGCGACGATCCCAATACCCTGATCGGGCTGCCGTTGATCAGATTGATACGCATGTTGGAAGAAGAAGGGTTTCGGATCATCTAAATAACTGTTCCAAATTCATGCACACTTTATACTCAGCTAATTGTGTAGGTCACGCTGGCGTTAGCCTGCGTGACACCCTGCCGATGCGGAAAATGTCAGGTAGCGCTGCGCGCAACCTGACCTACGCCTCTGCGCACCTTTTAGGAACAGATATTTAGTTCGGTAATTATATGTCCGGGATGTCTCTATCATTTATTGTTCGACACCTGCCCATCATTTTGAGCATGCCGTTCTACAGTACACTCTGCGTCGCCGATGAGGAGCCGCCAACGGATGGCTACCGCATAGAACATCACCTTCAAATCTGGCAAGAATCACCCGGGCACCGGATGGCTGGCGGGTTATCGACAGAAAAGAGGGAAAAGTAACCGGACAATCCGACAACGATATATTCATGCTGGTCACGGATGGTAACAACGAATTGCTGTTGTGGTTTCACCGACACAGCGACTATTGGGAAGCTACCCTCCTTGACAGTATCAAGACGGAAAATCACAGGGCCTATGGCGTGAATCCGCTGGATCTGAGAATCCACCTGAGGGGTAACACGGTGTTATATGGCCGCGAAGGAAGCGAAGCCATCACAGGCTACGAGTGGGACGAGCAACGTCACGTTTTCCTCCCTTTCACCGTTTCCGGCAATTAGCGCACCGGTCGGCACCTGCTGCTCCGGTCCGGCCAGGCCCCCTCCCCCGGCTTTCCTTGCGCCGCAACAAACAGCTCGCCAGACAACTTCATCCGGCTTTGAAGAGTTACCCTCAAGTCTTTGTTTTATAATATTATTTCACTTATCCCACAGACAGGGCTCTGTATCCGCCTTGACCACAGGCCCGATTGTGCTATTAATTAACTATTGTAGACTGACTGGTCTATTAGCGATCTGAGACAGCATGGCAACCGACACCAAACAGCTCTTACTTCAACAAGGCATGACGATGCTGCTGCGCCACGGGTATCACGATCTCGGGATATCGGCGGTACTGGAAGCGACGGCGATCCCCAAAGGATCCTTCTACCACCACTTCAACTCCAAGGAGGACTTTGGGCTTCAGGCCATCGACCTCTACATGGAAGAGGTACATGCCGGGCTTGACCATTGTCTGGGTGACAAAAGTCTCGCCCCGCTGGAGCGGGTGCGCCGTTTTTTCGAACTCAGCGAGGAGAAGTATCGCACCGAGGGCTACCTGGGTTGCCTGTTGGGCGGACTGGGCCAGGAGCTGTCCGGGGTCAGCGAGGTCTTTCGTCAGAAGGTGGAACAGTGTTTCTTCGAGATCGCCCAGCGTATCGCCGTCAGCCTTGAGGAGGCGATAGAACGCGGAGAACTCGCTGAAAATACCGACCCGCAAAAACTGGCGGAACTGCTCGTCAACTGCTGGGAAGGCGCGGCTTTACGGACCCGTCTGCGACGTGACCCGGCGCCGTTGCGGGAAATGCTGGATTTCTATTTCCGCATGGCCTCGGCCTAGGAGATCAATATGCTTATAGCACTGCTGTTGCCGGGAAATGCCGTGTAAAAAATAGACCGACCGGTCTATTAATGTGCAGTAAAACAAACGATCTGAACGCAAACCATAAGGAGACAGACAATGGAAAATGCATCACTTTATGAACGTCTGGGGGGCAGTAACGGTATCAATACCCTGGTAGAGAAAATTGTCGCCAACCACATGGAGAACCCGACCATCCGGGCGCGCTTTCGTCCCTATCTGGACACCCCGGAAAAACTGGCGACGACCAAGCAACATCTGTGTGCATTTCTCGAAGCCGGTAGCGGTGGGAATGCTGAATACCGGGGGCGCTCGATGCCGGAGACGCACCGTGGAATGAATATCAATGCGACAGAATATCTGGCGGCAGTTGATGACATTATGGCAGCACTCGAAGAGGAGCAGATCGACGCGCAAACCCAAAAAGATGTTCTGGCGATCGCCTATTCCCTGAAAGGCGAGATACTGCATCATTAAGCCCATACCACATCCGGTCGTCATTCGAACATGACGACCGGATGCCGGGAGCAACCAATATACTGTGTTCGTAAAAAAGGGCGGTGATACCGCCCTTTATAGAAACAAGCCCTGCTCAATTACAGAGTCATGAGTTGCTGCTGAATATTTCGGTCCAGATTCTGCACCCAGCCATTGTAGTTGGAATGGATATTGGTACCGTCGTAATCCAGATTCTCGGAATCCTTGTAACGAATCGAATAGCTCTTGGTATCATAGGTAATATCCACTACCGCAACATGGCTGCGGATCATGAGACGACCTTCCATCTTTCCCGGTGCTGTCTTCTTCATGTTCCAGCCCAGTGTGCTGCCAGCACGAATAATAGCCTTTTCAACCTGCTGCATCTCGGGTTCGTTTTGAAGTGAGATCGCGGCTTCATCAACATTCATTACCGGATTCGAACGACAACCCGCCAGCACGGTGATAGCCACCAGTAACCCCGTCATCATCCATTTTGAGAATTTCATTTACCCTCCTGTTTATATTTTTTGACATGCGATTTATGCTAAGGTAGCACAAAAATAGTGTATAAAAAGATTCCGCCACATGTCCAGCAACTACGCCATCATCATTCCGGCTTATAACGAAGCCAGGACGCTACGCAATATTGCCAAAAGTGCATTAGATTTTTCTAATATTGTGATCGTAGTGAATGACGGCTCACAGGATGAGACCTCACAGGTGGTTAAAGACCTTCCTGTCTTACTTATTGAACATGTACAAAACCAGGGTAAGGCGGCCAGCCTGTGGCAAGGTATACAGGAAGCCAGAAAACACCAGGTTGACTATTACGTCACACTTGATGGGGACGGCCAGCATTCGCCATCGGATATTCCCCGCTTGCTAAGTAAACTGGAGCAATACCCGGACGATATCATTATCGGGGCTCGGCTGGCGGACAAGTCGGCAATTCCGGCAAAACGCTATTATGCCAACCGGATTGCCAACTTCTGGCTGGCCTGGGCTGCGGGATACCCGCTGTCAGACAGTCAGTCCGGATTCAGGATTTACCCGGCCCGACTATTCGAAGATCTTAAAATATCCACGTCGAAGCGCAGCAGCTTTGTCTTTGAAAGTGAAATTTTAATCAAGGCAGCGCAGCGTGGAATCAAGAGTCAGGCTGTTACCATTCCCGCTGTTTATACCCCGAATGCGCGACCCAGCCACTTCCGGGGAGTAAGAGATATCAGTCTGATAACGCTGATGGTAGCCCGGCACCTGTTCCGAAGAGGAATGTATCCAAAAGGCCTCTATCGCTCGGCAATCAAGCCCCGATTGTTGCCCGAATACCAGGGTAAACCAGAGTATGCCGGATACCTTATGGGCCTGCTCTCTCTACTTGTCATTATCCTGACCCTGGGCATCTCGCTACTGGGTGTTTTTTTGTACATCAAAAAGACGGCAAGAGAGGAAACGTGCCCGGAAGACCGAAATTATGCAGTGATCCTTGGTAAACGACTGAAAGACAACCAGCCGGATCAAGAATACATTCACCGACTGGATACTGCACTCCAGCTTTATCATAAGAACCACCAGCTTCAATTTTACCTGCTGGGCGGAATAACCGCGAATATGGAAATCAGCGAGTCCAGTGCCGGGGCAAAATACCTGATAAGACAGGGTGTAAAGCCTGAACTGGTGCATACAGAAGGAGCATCACGCAATACACTGGAGAACCTGACAGAACTACGAGAAAATCTGCCCGGGAAAGATCAGGAAATTATACTGATCACGAGTCAATACCATCAGGCACGTGCAGGCTACATGGCGCGACAATTCGGATTTCAGGTATACCTTTGCCCGGCAAAACCGGCCGGCTCAAGAAACATGTTTATGAAATATATTGGTGAAGCCGTTTTATTGCACTGGTATATCACAGGTTTATTATATTCAAGAGCCACCAATAACAAGGCATGGCTGTCGCGCATCAGTCGTTAAACAAGATACCCTGATTATACCATTGCCCCGTTCACGCCAATAACCTGGCCGGAAACATAACTTGCAGATTCAGAAGCCAGAAAAGTAACCACGTTGGCAACCTCCTCTGGCTTCCCCGATCGGGACATCGGTACCAGGTGCTTAATTGCTTCCTTATCAAATATTTCCTGTGTCATAGCTCCTTCGATAATACCCGGCGCGACGACATTTACGGTAATACCACGCGACCCCATTTCCTGGGCCATAGTTTTGGCGGCACCAATGAGGCCCGCCTTGGCGGCAGCATAGTTGGCCTGGCCTCGATTGCCCATAACCCCGGCAACGGATGAAATATTGATAATTCGCCCCCAACGGGTCTTGATCATCGGCAAAAGAAGGGGTTGGGTTACATTAAAAAAACCGGTGAGATTTACATTAATAACATTATCCCATTGTGCACCCTGCATTCCGGCCATTACTGCATCATTATGACTACCGCAATTATTGACCAGCACCTGAATGGGGCCGGCCTCAAGAATCTCTTCAAGCCTGAGGTTAACCTCGTCCCTGTTGGTAACATCAAATTGCACAGGTAAAGCCTGGCCGCCGTTATGAGTGATGTCCTCCACCACACGTTCGGCCTGTTCATAATTGGAGTTAGCGTGAACATAGACAAAACAGCCTGCCTCAGCAAGAGATCGGGCAATCGCCCCGCCAATGTCTCCACTCCCACCTGTGACAAGTGCGCGTCTCATGGCTGGTCTCCGGTTACGATGCCACCAAAGACCGTGGCACGGCCCGACGCCAGTTCAGTTTCACCAGCAGACACTGAAAAATCATAAATCATATTCTTTCCGTCGGAGTAGATCTTGTTAGCAAAAATAACAAGTTTATCATGAATGCCGGACAAATCACCCTCGGCAAGGCGAACTCCTTTGAGACCTGCAAGATAGCCGCCTTGAGGCTCACCCTGCTGCTCATTGACCAGACTGCCGTGTATTGCCATCGCTTGAGCACCATATTCAATCAACGCGGACATAGGTAGCTGGTTTTTATGACGCAATGGGTTTTTGGCATCAACATGTGTACTGGATATACATGTTATCGCATCCTGGCTCCATTCCCTGACAGTCTCGATGAGACACATGTCGCCGGCATGAGGAATCCGCTGGCGAATCTCGTTTTGTTCAATCAATGACATAATTGACTATCTCACAACAAAGAACACAAATATGGACTGTTTTTTCGACTAATAGAGTCATAGATGTATAAAAGAACGGCTTACCATTGTCAATCAAGTCCGGCTACCAACCAGGCCGAGGCAAAGCTCAATAGAATTCCTGCGACAATGACGCTCCCCATGGCGGACAAAACAGGTATCGGGGAAAGAGCAAGAAAAATGAACAAAGTTACCGTGGTAACCGCACTGATACTGATGGCGTGAAAACTTCGGGAAAAAACATCTTTATTACCACGACCATGATTGAAAAACAGACTGTAGTCAAACCCCATTCCAATCACCAGAAATACAGCCATCAAATGGAATATGTTCAGACCTTGCCCGACCAGCAGTCCTGCTGCAAGCCCGCCGGCGACGCCGATGAATACCGGAGAGATCAGACGCAGTGAAGTTATGAAATTCCTGCAGTAAACAAAAACAATAACAGCGAGAATAATAAGCACGAGAATAACTCCGGACAGAGTTCTCTCTCGGTATTTCCCGAATAAATTACTCACCTGTTCTCTGATATTAATATGATATTTTTTAACGTTCGGATTTTCATCCAGCCAGTCAGTAAATCGCTCTGGTGACGACAGTCCACTAACACGAACAACAGATAGCCAACTATCACCGGTTTTTATAAGTCCTTGCCGGACAATAGGCCCGGCCGGCGAGCGCAATATCTCCTCATAGGAAATAATATCTTGCTGTTTCGCTTTTTCAGCCAGCTCAATAAATTCCTGGAAGGCTGATTTATTGAACGGTGTGTTTTCAACCGAATATCGTACTCGCTGCTGCAGCTCCTGACTTTGCGGGATAGCTTTTTGTCGAGCCTTCTGCTTTGTGGCTGAGGGCAGAAAGTCTGTTACAGGAAAGACAGCGCTGACAATTCCCTCATTGACCAGATCACTGAGATTTTCTGATAGTTGTTCAGTAGACACCAGCAATCTGTTCAGATCAGCATCCTCAAGCACAAAAATATCCGACACTTCCATCCCGCCAATTATATCCCTTAACTTCGCGTCCTGTTTCTTTTTCTCCTGGGATACAGGGCTGAGGGCATCCACGCTATCGTTCCAGTGGATATCACGTTGTATCCAGGGCACTAACACAGAAATAACAATCAACATCAAAATGATGATTGTGTACGACATTGGCATATTTTGATGCAACACAAATAGCCTGGGCTTCACATTACCCATGTTGGTAAGTACAGGCAGAAAATACCGTGTTACGAGCAATGCGGTGATCAGTCCAGAACCGGCATAAACACCCAGCTGCGAAAGTCCTTCAAAGCCACTGAATAGTAAAACCAGAAATGCCCCGGCAGAACTGAATCCCCCCAGGCGCAAAACCGGCCAGATCCGGCTGGCTGAGGTGCGTAGTGCCTCATCCGGATATTTATGACTGAACAGGTGAACAGGATAATCCAGCGCAACGCCAAGCATCGTAATGCCAAAGGCGATGACAACACCATGAACATTGGCAAAGACAACCTGGGTAACGACCAGGGCAACCAGAGCGCCAGTTACCAGTGGGATTCCGGCATACCAGGCCAGAAAGACTGACCGATAAGCAATCCAGAATACAAGCAGCAATAAGAGAGGAACAACCCAGCTCAATCTTTGAGTGACGGTTCGGATTTCCTCGCGTGTGGCAACAGCAATGGCGCCAGGTCCTGTCATTTCCAGACGGGCGCTTTCCGGGGGTGACAACTCCTGAAATATACTGTTTAGTATTTCCTGAGTCTGCTCAATCGTATCAAGATCAACATCTTCGTTTCTGAAGTCAACACGCAGTATTGCGCCGGTATCGTGAGCGTACCATACCGGATATTGCTTATCTAAGGTCGTCGGGCGTTCTATAGATTGAAAATATTTTTTAACAGACAAGTAGGGATCTGACTTGATCAACTGCCCAATCACCGGACCCTGACCGTGACGAAGATCAGATATACGTTGTTTGAGTGCTTGTTTCAGACCTTCGACAGACCAGTCAGTATCAACCAGCAGAAAACGTTTCTCATTTAGTATTTCAATACCGGTGGTATCAAAGCTTTCCTCGCCATTCTGGAGTATCACATTGCTGTCAGTCTCAGTGAATTCAGCTCGCAAACCACGACTGAGCCTGACCAATTCTTCAGCATTCGCCCCATGAATATTTAGAAGTATTGATGAAGACTCACTTCTACTCAATAGTTCACTTTGCAGGGTATGAAATGTACTATCTTCTTTATCAGCCGGGATGAACTGCTTGATATCAGTAATTGTATGCAAGTTAAAAACAAGGTAGATTGACAGGAGCGTAACTGCCGCAAACCAGATAACATGGAATATTATGGGTTTTGTTTTATTCATTCGCCTTGATGCGGGTTATGTAAACGTCAGCGCTTGTATAGATGACTTTAACTTCGCGAAGCTCACCTTTCTCACCTGCAACCTCGATTTTTCTGACTTTTTCCTTGCTGTAAGTTGATTTCGGAAAAAGTTCAATAACCCAGGACTCAAAACTATTATCAGAATGGCGAAACTGATACAGAAACATTCTATCAAGACCCTTCCGGTTACCCTGCAATAGCATCCTCAGTGCATAGATACCCATTCCAAGCTCGGGATGATCAGATAGCTGGATGTGCTTTACCGTTTCACCCTGCTCAACTTTGACAGACTCCCCGGAAACCGTATAGGTCGCGGGCTCAGGTGAAATCACCTCTTTAATTAACAGATCCGGGCTCTTGAAATATAACTTGCCGTGGCTCACAACATCTTCATCAAGATACTCGGCGCGCCAGATGTCGGTGAACTCTGCTGTCATCTCGGTCTGTGCAGATATTTCACCCAGTCGCCGGTCGAGAAAGTCGGCCTGGGCCAGGCAGGAAAAACTTGCTATGAGAATTAAAAACCACAGCCGACTCACAGGGCACCCCAATAGTCATAAAAATTAAACCAGTTATAAGGATAACGTTTCAGAACCGTTTCAATCTGAACAACATAATCATCTGTCAAATTCCGAATAAGTGCATCTCTTTCATTTCTTGGCGCCATTACCGCCTCACTTAATTTCGTGAGGGTTATATGATATCGATTACCGCCAACGTAAGTCGCAAAAACCACAATAATCGGCACACCCAGAATCAGTGCGATGGAAAATGGACCAGATGGAATATCAACTTCTCCTCCAAACAGGCTGCATCGAGTCATTTTCTCGCCGGGCACTCCCCTGTCACCAAGCAGACCAACAACACTGCCATTCTCAATGACCTCTTGCGCCTGAAACAAGGCATTTTGGTCTGAGATATTGATGACAGAACCGGCAATATCACTATTTAACTCATCGAGAACACGAGTGATCATCGCGTTATGATCACGATACATTAGTATTTTCAGTTCAAGGTCTGCCTGCTTGAGCGCAAGGCAACGCATAGCTTCAAAACTACCGATATGCGCGCCCAGAAAGACTGCTCCACTTTTGTCTTCAAGCGCCGCGAGTGCTTCGGGGTCCAGGTCGTAGCTGATACTAAATTTATCGAATTTACCAGTAATAAAATAAACTCGGTCGAGAATCACCGAGGCAAACGTATAGATATGCTTGTAAATTGAAAATATATCACTTGACGTTTTTGGATTGCGACGAAGGTAGTCCGCTGAAGCAGCACGAGAAGTCGGCGAAAAACAGAGAAAGTAAAGACTGATTGGCCATAACCACAAACGAGCAATAGACCTTGGCATATTGAGCGCGAATTTACAGATAAATTTCAGTAAAAAAGGATTACTACGCTCTTTTTGCGCATCCCAGGTTTCAACCATTTTTACACCCGTTGGATACAAGCCTGATTTTTCCTGAAATCACTTTTGTACCATCCACATCGCAGATGAAGTCGTACAAAAAATCTTTTTTATGAATAAACTGAACAGCAACCTTTTGCTCAGGAAATATGGGAGAATGAAACTTGATTTGCGGAAAACCACATACATAAACATTATCGACTTCTTTAATTAGCTCTTCTGACATCAGATTCAGCGCCACAACTCCCGGGACAATCGGATTCCCTGGGAAATGCCCTTCCAGGCAGGCATGGTTCCGTGAGACATAAAAAGATGACCTAATCATAGACATGATCAAGATGAAGACAATGCATATGCAAATAACATCAACGAGGGTTACTTGCCGATAGTGGCGTTAGATTCGACATATGATGTCAGCATACGTAGAGAAGAGAATATTTTTTGAATATCGGGATTGTCCGCGCGAAGGTTTATCCCATATTTCCGGGACAATGCAACCGACAACTCCAGTGCATCGATTGAGTCCAGCCCAAGCCCTTCATTGAATAAAGGTTCTTCGGGATCAATATCATCAACCTCGATATCTTCCAGGTTAAGTGATTCAATGATCAATCCTGCAATTTCATTTTCAAAATTCGTCATCCCCACGACTAAGACCTCTTATAAGTTTATACTATTCTTTTGTAGCACCGACAAGTAATAGCGCCGGTCGAATAATCAAGTCATTCTGAGTGTCAGGTGTTCTAATTTGTCACTTCAAACAAATCGCTAATCTGACAATCGAGATATCGGCACAACTTGTTAACCACGTCAATCTCGATACGCTGCGCCGTTTCCTGATACAAGCGGGTGATTGTTCCCCGGCTAATCCCTGTATCCCGAGCTACATCTGATATTTTCAGTTTTCTTTCACCCATTATTTTCGAAAGATGACATTTAACCATGATCGTTTTCTTTTAAAGAATATTAAACAAAACTAATATGCCTTGCTGGAGTGCACTTTCACCTTCAGCAATGCAATATTTAGTATAGAAATACTATATTAGACAGGATTTAACCCCGTCAAGAGTCTGTCTATGCTCTTTTACCTTACAATGAAATGAAACCATTTCTCATTGAGGGTTATGGCTAGAAGCAAATTATGGGGAACGACATTTGCAAGTACTTCCACATACAACTTATATTTAATGTCATTATCAGCTTGGTTAAGCTATAAGCTTGTAGCATAGCTTGATTGGACAGGACCAGTTCACACAAGGATCCCCATAGACTCATGTTCCTGCACTTCCACATCGCCAGATCGTTATTTTACTTACTTTGTTCTGTGCTTCTTACTTCCTGCTCATTTATTCCGCAAGCAAATAACCCAATGAAAATGACCTGGCATCATTCCAAGGACAATGACAACCGGAAAATTATAATTCTACTACCGGGGCTCTGGGGAGACCGCGCTGACTTTGAAGACCATGGTTTTATCGATATCGCACACAAAAATGGACTGACACATGACTTTCTTTCGGTCGATGCAAATGCTGCATATCTGATACGCGGCAATTTTCCCGAACGCTTCATGGCGGATGTTATTACCCCCGTTCAGTCAAATGGCTACCAGTCAATCTGGTTACTGGGCATATCATTCGGGGGTTATTTTGCGCTCTCTTACTACCTGGACCATCCGGAAACAATTGAAGGAGTGATACTCCTATCCCCGTACACCGGCGTTAACAAAGAACGGGATCCCATGTATCGCATACTTCAATTTATCGACAGAGATCACTCACCCGCCAAATCTCAACAAGTTCCCTATACTTACTGGGATCGTCTGGCCGACTTTGAACAACATAATACGCTGGATAATATTTATCTGGGTTATGGACGACAGGATGATATTGCACCCAAGTACAACGGGTTCAAACAACTCCTGCCGCCAGAGAATATTCATACGGTTGCAGGCAATCATGACTGGCCAACGTGGTCAAGACTCTGGGATGATCTTTTGGAAATGGATATAGTGACGAAGTCACTACACTCCACTGCCCGCTCACCACCATCACCATAGAGCGAAACTGAATCTTTTAGCGTATACGGCCGCCTTCCAAACCCAGCGTCTTGCTCATAGTGCCGGCCATGGCCGCACCGAGTTGCCGGGTAAAGCGCTCAAAAAAGTCAGGCTGCGGGGTGTAGTCAACAATATTTTCGGCCTCGATAACCTCCCGGGCAACATAGCTACTGCTGCCGAGGCCATCGATCAATCCCAGCTCGAGACTCTCCTCGCCGGTCCAGATTAATCCACTGAAAATCTCAGGATCATCACTCAATCTGTCACCGCGCCCCTGCTTGACGGTCTCGATAAATTGCTGATGTATGTTATTTAGCATACCCTTTACATGCTGAACTTCTTCCTGCTTTTCAGGAGTGAACGGATCCAGAAAGCCCTTGCTCTCACCCGCCGTGTACAGGCGTCGTTCGACACCCAGCTTGTCGATCGCCTCGGTAAAACCGAAGCTGTTCATAATGACTCCGATGGAACCGACGAGACTTGCCTTGTCGGCGTAGATCTCATCCGCCCCGGCGGCAATGTAATATCCCCCGGAAGCACCAATATCGGTGATCACGGCATAAACCTTGGTATTGGGATACTGTTCACGCAGTCGGGCTATTTCGTCATAGACATAACCGGACTGAACCGGACTGCCTCCCGGGCTGTTGATACGCAGGATGATTCCTGAAACTTTCTCGTTTTGAAAGGCGTTGCGCAGTCCGGTGACGATGTTATCGGCACTGGCGGACTGATCATCGGCAATTACGCCGTTGACCTCGATCAGGGCCGTGTGCTTTTTACTTATGATACTGCCGCGAGCCGATTCCGTCGGGACAAATGTAGTGAAGTAGACAAGAAACAAATAGGAGAAGAACAGCAGCACGAAAAAGATTTTCCAGCGGCGGCTCTTTTTTTGTTCATTCAGCGCGGCGAATGCCAGACGGTTGATGACATCCTGTTGCCATTGCTGTGTGGCTGAGTCTTGACTGCTTTGTTCGTCGCTCATGTTATCCCTTCCATTCTCGTGCATGTTATCGCGCCGCTGGCGCTATTGTTAAGGAGTCTGTTGTCACGCGGCCAGGTTGCTGCGTTCCTTTAACCAGTTGTGAACATCGCCGATGCTATCCAGGCAGTCCAGCGGCTTGCAATCGAGCAGGCGCTGACGCTCATGGACACCATAACTCACTGCCAGGGATTTTACACCGGCATTGCTGGCCATCTGCAAATCGTATTCGGTATCGCCGATCATCAGTGCCGCGTCCGTCTCGACGCCGAGATAATCCATGATCTCGTGCAGCATCTGCGGATGGGGTTTGGAATGACACTCATCGGCACAGCGGGTGGTGTGAAAATACTCATCCAGCCCGGTCTGTTGCAGCACCTTGTTCAGTCCCTGCCGACCCTTGCCGGTGGCCACGGCCAGAAAGTGACCGGCGCAATGCAGCTCCTCGATCATCTCCCGCGCGCCGGCAAACAGTTGGGACGGTTCGCGTTCGCTTTCCAGAAAGTGGTGTCGATAGCGGGCGGTCAGCTGAATCAACTCTTCGGGGCGGCCCTGCGGATAGAGGGCGCGCAGCGCTTCCTGCAATCCGAGGCCGATGATGTTTTTCAGTTGATCATCGCTGCGCGGCGCCAGATCCAGATCACGGATCGCGGCGCGCATGCAGGTGAGAATCTCCCCTTCTGAATCCATCAGGGTCCCGTCCCAGTCGAAAACAATCAGTTGCGTGTTATTCATGAAACTCCAGGTTCAGTTTTGCGAGTAATGTTTGCAGATGCGTGTCCAGCGGCGCTGTCACGTCAATATGGGGACCGTCATCATCAAATGCAAATACCAGCCGGTGGGCATGTAAAAACAGCCGCTTGAGTCCCACCTCGCGCAGCTGTTTGTTGAATTTCGGATCGCCGTATTTCTCGTCGCCGGCGATGGGGTGCCCCTGATGGGCGGCATGCACCCGGATCTGGTGGGTACGCCCGGTCTCCAGCTTGACCTCGACCAGGCTCGCCGTGGCATTGACCGCCAGGGGCCGAAACAGGCTGGCCGCGGCCTTGCCGGTTTCATCCACCCGGACGATCCGTTCACCGGACGCCAGCACATTCTTTTTCAGCGGCGCCTCGACACGCCATGCCCCGCCCTGCCAGGGACCCATAACCAGGGCGATATAATACTTGTTCATCCGGTTTTCGCGCAGCAGCTCGTGCAGGGTCCGCAGGGCGCTGCGCTTTTTGGCGATGACCAGACAGCCGGAGGTGTCGCGATCCAGCCGGTGCACCAGCTCCAGGAACGGGGCGTCGGGCCGCAGGGCACGCAGGGCCTCGATCACCCCGTAGCTGACCCCGCTGCCGCCATGCACGGCCAGACCGCTGGGCTTGTTGAGAATCAGAATCCGCTTGTCTTCGTACAAAATCGCCGATTCGACCTGGCGCAGCACCCGCTCGGCCGGCGTGGTGACGGTTTTCTCGCCCAGGCGCACCGGCGGGATGCGCACCTCGTCCCCCGCCTTGAGCCGGTAAGGGGCCTTGATCCGCCCCTTGTTGACCCGGACCTCGCCCTTGCGCAGGATGCGGTAGATCAGGCTGCGGGGCGCCCCCTTGAGCCGGGTGAGCAGATAGTTGTCGATGCGCTGGCCGGCCTGTTCGGGCCCGATTGTGACCAGTTTGACCTCGGTAGGGCCCGGATTACTGCTATTTGTCGCCATGATGGGGCCTATTCTAGCATTTTTCCTCCAGCGATTGATGCACTGGCGCAACACTGATATATTCGCCTAACTTCCGATTATTGTGGGAGTTTGCCGCTACTATATCTCCGACTGACTATATAGGGCGGCGCAGACGGTCAAAAACCGGTTTTCCATCATCTGCTTCGCGCAGGTGATAACTGCAAGACAAATGTGGCTATTCGCAACCTGTTAACACGACGAATAGCCGAGGATGAACATACGCGCTCCCCGGGGCCGCGACACGTTTCGCGATCGGGTGGGCAGACCAGCACGTGACCCGAGTGGATCTTGATGAGTCACGCCGGCTGTCGGCGATGCCGGGTTCGTGCGAAGGTCTGTTGTGGCATTGCCCACGGTCCGAAGTATAAGCGACCGGGGTCAGAGCGCACGCACGCATAAAGGTTATACAATGAAAAGAATGTTGTTTAACGCAACTCAGCCGGAAGAGTTGCGTGTTGCACTGGTCGACGGCCAGCGCCTCTACGATCTGGATATCGAAACCAGCGCCCGCGAATCCAAAAAGTCGAACATCTATAAAGGGAAAATCACCCGTATCGAGCCCAGTCTCGAGGCGGCCTTTGTCGATTACGGCGCCGAACGCCACGGCTTTTTGCCCCTCAAGGAGATCTCCCGCGAATATTTCCGCGAAGGGGTCGATCCCGGCGGCAAGCTCAATATCAAAGATGCCATGAAGGAAGGCCAGGAACTGGTCATCCAGGTGGCCAAGGAGGAGCGCGGCAACAAGGGCGCGGCCCTGACCACCTTTATCAGCCTGGCCGGACGGTATCTGGTATTGATGCCCAATAACCCGCGTGCCGGCGGGGTTTCTCGTCGCATTGAGGGCGACGATCGCAATGAAGCCCGCGACGCCCTCGCCCAGCTGGAAATTCCCCAGGACATGGGCATCATCATCCGCACCGCCGGCGTCGGCAAGAATGTCGAAGAGCTGCAGTGGGACCTGGATTACCTGCTCAATCTGTGGAAGGCGATCGAGGAAGCCGCCGGACAGAAATCCGCGCCGTTTCTGGTCTACCAGGAAAGTAACCTGATCACCCGCTCGATTCGCGACTATTTCCGCAACGACATCAACGAAATCATCATCGACGAGCCCAAGGTCTATGAACAGGCCCGTGAGTTCATGGCCCAGGTGATGCCGCACAACCTGAACAAGATCAAACTCTATCAGGATCCGGTGCCGCTGTTCACCCGTTACCAGATCGAATCGCAGATCGAATCGGCGTTCCAGCGCGAGGTGCGTCTGCCCTCCGGGGGCGCGGTGGTCATCGACCATACCGAAGCGCTGATCTCCATCGATATCAACTCCTCGCGCGCCACCAAGGGCGCCGATATCGAAGAGACCGCGCTCAACACCAACCTCGAAGCGGCCGAGGAGATCGCCCGCCAGCTGCGTCTGCGCGATATGGGCGGCCTGGTGGTCATCGACTTTATCGACATGAGTCCCGCGAAGAACCAGCGCGAAGTGGAAAACCGGCTGCGCGAAGCCCTCAAGGCGGATCGAGCCCGGGTCCAGGTCGGGCGTATCTCACGCTTTGGTCTGCTGGAGATGTCCCGCCAGCGTTTGCGTCCCTCGCTGGGCGAATCCAGCCAGATCATCTGCCCGCGCTGCAGCGGACACGGCACCATTCGCGGCATCGAGTCGCTGGGGCTGTCGATCCTGCGCCTGGTGGAAGAAGAATCCATGAAGGAAAAGACCGCGCGCGTCGTGGCCCAGCTGCCGGTGGATGCCTCCACCTTCCTGCTGAACGAAAAACGCGATGTGCTGCAGGAGATCGAAAATCGCCACGGGATCAAAATCCTGTTGATTCCGAACATCGATCTGGAGACACCGCATTTCGAAGTGACCCGCGTCCGCGACGATGATCCGTCACTGGAAGAGAACAAACAGAGTTTTCAGCTGGTCGAGCGCCATGATGAGGAAGGCATTGAAGCGGTCTCCACCTCGGTCAGTTCAACCGCCATTCCGCCCGAAGAGCCGGCGGTCAAATCGGTCAAGCCGGCCACCCCCCGGCCGGTAGCCTCGCCCGCCGCCGCACCGAGCGGGCCCGGTCTGTTTGTCCGGTTGTGGCGCCTCCTGTTCGGCAGTGATGAACCCAGGCCTCAAAAACCGCGCCAGGAATCCGGCACGACACCCCGTCCCCGCCGCAAAACCAGTGCCGGCGAAGGTCAACGGCGCAAAACCGGCGGTCAACAACAGAGTCGGCGCACTCAGCAAAGCGGGTCACAAGGCCAGCAAGGCTCGAACAAGCCGGCCGCGGCCAGGCAGACTGACAGCAGCAAGAACAAGCCCGCCAGCGAGCCGGCAGCGGAGAGTAAGGAAAACAAAGAGAGCAAGGAGAGCAAACAGAAGTCGCCGGAAAGCAGTGGCACGGCGGGACAACAAGGTGAACAGCAGCAGCAACGCAGTTCCGGCAGTCGCCGGGGCCGACGGGGTGGCCGACGTCGCCGGCGTCCTTCTTCTGCATCGTCCGCCGACAGTGGCGATCAGTCCTCGCAAGGCGAGAATAAAGGCGAGAACAAAAACGAGAATAACGGCAATCGCAACGACAACCGCGGTGCGCCGGCCAAAGCCGACAAAGAGAAGGCTGACAAGGCCGCCTCCGCAGCGCAGCAGTCCGGCGAGAATGACAACCGGGGCAATGAATCGCAGGCGCAGGACAGGCCCGCGGATAACTCGCCAGGACGCAAGGAGAACGAGACAGCCAGCGGTTCCCCTCAGTCGGCTGCTCCCCAGCAGAAAGCGGAGGACAACAAAGGTTCTTCTGCCCGGCAACCCGAGGCATCGACAAGCCCGGCACAACCCGAGGTCAGCGGCGCCAGTGACAAAACCGGCGACAACACCTCCAGGGTGAAGCCGGCGGAACAACAAAGTGAAGCAAAAGAGCGCGCCACCAGCAAGCCGGCCGAAGCGCCTGCCTCACCCACGTCCAATGCCGACAAGCCGCAGCCCGAGCAAAAAGCCACGAGCGACCGTTCCGCCGATCCCAAACAGGCTGAAGAGCGTTCCCGGTCAGGCTCACTGGTTCAGGTAGAAACCGCCAATAAGCCCGGACAGGAATCGGATCGGGACCAGGCCCCCGGCCAGAACAAAAAAGCCGATTCCGGGCAAACTCAACAAGGCGACGATACCCCGCATACCGGTTCGGATAAACCGGACAGTCAGGTTTAGCAATCTGACCGCCCCGGCAAAAAGGAGACCCATGGGTCTCCTTTTTTATTGGGATCAACACAGTACACAACAAGCGTATTGATACGTATTGTCCCTACAGCCAGAACAGGCTCGCCCCGCCCGCCATACAGGCAATCAGCGCCACGGGCAAAAGACGCCATAACATTTGTCGGCCTGCAATCACCAGTGCCAGTGCCGTCTTGAACAAGGTATTGGCAATGGCGGCGATCACGATACCGCGCACGGCGGTCTCCGGCGCCAGATCCGACCTGGCCATCGAGGCCAATGACAACGTGATCGCATCCACATCGGCGATCCCCGAGATCAACGCAACCAGATAGATACCGGCATCACCCAACCAGGCCATGAAGGCCTGCGCCAGAAACATCACCAGCGCCAGCAGCAACCCGAACTGCAGGGCCATCTTGATTTGAAAAGGGTTGGTGACGGGTAATTCAGCCTCCCCCGACGCCGCTTTACGCTGCCAGATAACAATGACGCCAATCAGCATAACAGCGGTCATCAACAGGATCGGCAACAATGCAGGAACCAGCAGGGCGCGGTTGACTACCGTAATTTCCAGCAGCATTCGCGGAAACATGATGGTCTCCGCCAGCAAAATGGCGGCGCAGATCACCGTTATCCGGGCTTTCTTCTGTGCCAGTTTGGATAAATTGATCGTCGCGGCGGTCGAGGAGACCAGGCCGCCCAGAAAACCGGTGATCAGCAAGCCCTTGTGCGAGCCGACGGTTTTGATCGCCATGTAACCGGCAAACGAAATACCGGCAATCAATACCACCATCCACCAGATCTGATAAGGGTTGATTGCCTGCCAGGGTCCATAACCCTGGTCAGGCAACAACGGCAGAATCACAATCCAGATCAGCGCCAGCTTGAGGATCGCCGACAGCTCATCATACTCAATGAGTCGCAACCAGCCGTGTAACAGGGACTTGAGACTCAGAATCAGCGCCGTCACAATTGCACCGGCGGCGGCGACATGCAAAAAGCCGCTCACCGCCAGCGCGCCCAGCGCAAAGGTGATCAGTGCAGCGATAATCGTGGTAATACCGAAATCGTTTGTTTGCTTGACGGCCAATGCATGGCCGACGATCAACAACGCGGCCAGGGACCCAAAAGCAAAACCAAGCAGCCCGATACCAAGCTCATCACCTAACAAGCCCCATAATCCGCCCAACAGGCCAATCAGGCCGAAAGTGCGCAGGCCGGCTACCCGCATACCCTCTTCCACTTCGCGACCTCGCCAGCCCCGTTCGAGGCCGATAATCAGGCCGATCGCGATGGCGATACCAAGCTGTGCAAAGGTTTCCAGCATTACATTTGTCATATTTGTGACCAGCAGCTTGATTCTAGCGGCAGATACCACACTATGACAAATCCGTTAGCAACCCCGGTGTTCAGATATTATTGTTAAAAGAGACGCGGAGTGAGGAGTCCTGTTTACACTATCGACCTTGAAGGAGCTGGACGGCCGTCATTGGCGGGTTTATGACGGACGTCCAGAAATGGCCATCGCCTAACCACGCGCCTTTTTCCTGACCGGTTTTTTCTTACTGACTTTCTTTTTAGCGACCTTCTTTTTGGTTGTTTTTTTCCTGACACCTTTTTTCCTGGTCGCTTTCTTTTTAGCCGTCTTCTTGGCTGCTGTTTTCTTTTTACTGGCTTTTTTTCCGGCCGTCTTTTTCTTTGCGGCTTTCTTTTTACTTGCTGATTTCTTTTCGGCTTTCTTTTTACTGGTTTTCTTGCCGGATTTAGCGAACGCATTTTCCGTCGCCTTGCGCAACTGGTTGACCCGATCCGAAACCCCGGTGATCAACTCATCTCTCAGTTCTTCGACCTCCCTGACCGTCTTCTCCCAATATTCCCGTGGGTGAATGTCGGAAACCTGGTGCCGGAAATGTTCCGTCCTTTGCGAGGTCGATTTGGCGGCGGAAGAAACCTTGTCACTGACCTTGTCGAATCCCTCATGGATTTCTTTCATCATCAGCTCACGGATTTTCTCCACTTCCTTCAGCGCATCACTGGCGCGGGTACGCACCGACTCTCTGAACCCCGAACCTGCTCCCGTTTTCTTCGTCGCCATGGTGTCTCCTCTTGGCATAGAACACATAATCTTTTCAATCTATAGCAGAATCGTTTCGATAAAAAAAGTTGTTCGATGTTTTATCCATCGGGTTTGCTCCGGGACAGGGATAAAAGGACGGCTCGCTGCCAGGTTTGCGGGAGCCCGATGAACAAGGCGGGCGCGATACACTTGGAAGAGGGAGGGGTCGGCTAAAACAGCGAATAGGGTAAACAAAAAACCGGGCAGGCGCCCGGTTTGCGAAGCGATTTATTCGTACATGATTTCCGGCCAGAAGGTTTTTTCCGGTTCCTTGGCGGCTAACTCCTCGGCCTTTTTCTTGGCTTCGCCGTAGGTCATCTCATCGTCAAAATGGCCCCGTTCGAATTTGGTCTTGTACTTCCAGCCGATACGGAAGCCGGTGGCGTCATCCGGCCGATTCAACGGATCGGCTTTGGGTTTGAATGTACCTGTCGACATCACTTACCTCCTTGCGGTTTACTTGAGTATAGAACTCGGTTATACACCATTATAGGGATTCATGTGCAGGTTTCCAGGGGGCCGGGCCGGACCGGGGCGCGAGAATTTACCTCGAACACCTCAAAAACCCTTTTGTTTCAGTTATTTACACTCGACCCGCTGAGCCGCTAGAATAGCCAAATGGATTTAATCGACACCCATTGCCATCTCGATGACAGCCGCTTCGAGAGCGATCGCGCGCAGGTCCTTGCCCGCTGCGAACAGGCGGGTGTGCGGCGGATTGTGGTCCCAGGCGTAACTGCCGAGAGCTGGTCCCGACTGCTGGCGCTGTGCGAGACACACGCCGGTCTCTATCCGGCGCTGGGCATGCATCCCATGTATCTCGAGGCGCACAAACCGGCACATCTGGATCAACTGGCCAGCTTGCTGGAGGAGAGCCGGCCCCTTGCCGTCGGCGAAATCGGGCTGGACTACTATATTGAGAACCCGGACGCGCAAAACCAGGAATCCCTGTTGCGCGCCCAGCTGGACTTCGCCCGGCATACCGAGCTGCCGGTATTGCTGCATTGCCGCAAGGCCCACGATCGGATCCTCAAGGCCCTGCGTGAGATCCCGGTCCGGGGCGGTATCGCCCACGCCTTCAACGGCAGCCTGCAACAGGCGCATCAATATATCGAACTGGGCTTCAAACTGGGGTTCGGCGGCATGCTCACCTACGAGCGCTCCAACAAACTGCGCAAACTGGCCCGTGAGTTGCCCCTGGAGGCGATCGTACTGGAGACCGACGCGCCGGACATGACGGTCGCCTCCCATCGCGGTGAACGCAACAGTCCCGAATACCTGCCCGAATGCCTGGCGGCATTGGCCGAGGTGCGCAATGCCGATCCCACCGAGGTGGCGCGACAAACCACCGCCAATGCCGAAGCCGTGCTCGGATTGCACTGAGCCATGACCCACGACGACTATGATGAACGCTTCGGCGGCCTGCGCCGCCTGTATGGCGAGCAACTCTATCCCTGGCTGGCGCAACTGCACATTGCCGTGGTCGGGCTGGGCGGGGTCGGCTCCTGGGCCGTGGAAGCGCTGGCGCGCACCGGTGTCGGCACACTGACCCTGATCGATTACGATACGGTGGCCGCCAGCAACATCAACCGGCAACTGCCGGCATTGAATGACACCCTCGGCGAGAAAAAATCCACGGTCATGGCCCGGCGGATCCGGGACATCAATCCCGATTGCCAGGTCGATGTGATCGATGATTTTATCAACAGCGACAATCTGCGCGACTATCTTTCACCTGAAAAAAACTATGATTACGTTATCGACGCCATCGACAGTATCAAATTCAAGACCGAGATGATTGCCCACTGCCGACGCAACAAACTGCCGATTATCACCACCGGCGGTGCCGGTGGCGTCACTGACCCGAATCTGATCCATGTCGCGGATCTGAGCAAAACCTACAACGATGCCCTCGCCGCCAAAGTGCGCAACAATCTGCGCTCCCGTTTCGGTTTCAGCAAGAACCCCAGGCGCGGTTTCGGCGTCGAATGTGTGTTCTCCTCGCAGCATAAACTCTACCCCAAAGAGGACGGTAGCGTGAGTCATCAAAAGCCGGGGATTCACGGCGTTAACCTGGATTGCCGCTTCGGTTACGGTTCGGCGGTCTTTGTCACCGCCACGTTCGGCATGATCGCCGCCTCGCGCGCCATCAACAAGGCGCTACACAAACGTCAACGCAAAGCGCAAGAGACCGGGCATGACTGATATCACCCTTTGCACACTCAATGCCCGCTATTTTCACAGCTCGCTGGGATTGCGCTATTTGTACGCCAATCTTGGCGAGCTGCAACCCCGTGCCCGGATCCGGGAGTTCATTATCAATCAGCGCCCCATCGAGATTGCCGAGCAGCTGCTGGCGGATAATCCGAAAATCATCGGCCTGGGTGTTTATATCTGGAATATTGCGCAAAGCCGGGAGCTGATCGCCATCCTGCGTCGGGTGCGTCCCGATCTCATCATTATTGTCGGCGGGCCGGAGGTCAGCTATGAACAGACCACCCTGCCTTTTTATGACGAGGTGGATCATATAGTCAGCGGCCAGGGGGATCGGGCTTTTGCCGGACTCTGTCACCGCCTGCTGGATGGCGAAACGGTGGAGGAGAAGGTCCTGCAGCCGGAACCGTTCAAACTGGCGGATCTGGCCTTCCCCTACCCCTATTATACCGACGAGGATATCCGCAACCGCTTCATCTATGTCGAGGCCTCGCGCGGCTGCCCGTTCAAGTGTGAATTCTGTCTCTCGGCACTGGATAAAACCGCCTGGCCGTTCGATCTGGACCAATTTCTTGCCCACATGGACGATCTCTATCAACGCGGTGCCCGGCATTTCAAGTTCATCGATCGCACCTTCAATCTCAAGGTGGCCAGCAGCCTGAAGATCATGGAATTCTTCCTGGCACGAGTCAACGACGGGCTGTTTTTGCATTTTGAACTGATTCCGGATCATCTCCCCGAGCAACTGAAAACCATGATTCAGCAATTCCCGCCCGGAACACTGCAATTCGAGATTGGTATCCAGACGTTCAATCCCGAGGTACAGGAACGCATCAGTCGCCGCCAGAATGATGACAAGGCCGAGGCGAATATCCGCTTTCTGCGCGAGCAGACTCCCGCGCACCTGCATACGGATCTGATCCTGGGCCTGCCCGGTGAAGATGTGGCGAGTATCGCCCGGGGTTTTGATCGACTGATTGAACTCAATCCGCATGAAATCCAGGTCGGCATACTCAAACGGCTGCGCGGCGCGCCCATTATTCGTCACATCGACAACTATCAACTGCGCTTTAATCCCGCGCCGCCGTACAATATTCTCAGTACCCGGGATATCGACTTTGCCACCATGCAACGGCTGAGCCGCTTTGCCCGCTACTGGGACATGATCGGCAACTCGGGGCGGTTCAACCGGACCCGCCCGTTGCTGCTCGACAAGGCGCCTTTCGATCGGTTTCTCCGGCTGTCGGACTGGTTATACGCCACCACCGGGCAGACCCACAAGATCGCCCTGCCCCGACTGTTTCGCCTGATCTACCAGGGCGCGCGGGAACTGTTCGACCTCGACGAACAGCAACTGTATGACGCCCTGTACGCGGATTACACCACCTGCGGCATGAAAGGCGAGCCCGAATTCAACACCAACCTGAAACTTAATGCAGGTTCACGAAAAACCGGCCTGTCCTCCAGACAGGCCCGTCATCATTAGTACTTAGTACTTAGTACTTAGTACTTAGTACTTAGTACTTAGTACTTAGTACTTAGTGCTTAGTGCTTAGTGCTTAGAACTTAGAACTTAGAACTTGGTGCTTAGTACTTAGTACTTGGAACTTAGAACTCGGAACTCGGAACTTGATATAGATGGGACGTTACCGCCCTCCCCAACCCAAAGCCTCACCCTATATTACCCGGGAGGGGTACGATCGGCTGCAGCAGGAGATGCGCCGCCTGTGGGATCGGCGCGCAGAAGTGACCCAGGCGCTGGCCGCGGCGGCCGCCGAAGGGGATCGCTCCGAGAACGCCGAATACATTTATCGTAAAAAGGAACTGGGCGGAATCGACCGGCGTATCCGCTATTTGCAAAAACGCCTTCCGGAACTGACCATTGCCCCGGATGCTCCCTCCAATCCGCAACAGATC
Source organism: Thiohalophilus thiocyanatoxydans (assembly GCF_004366735.1). Lineage (GTDB taxonomy): Bacteria > Pseudomonadota > Gammaproteobacteria > UBA6429 > Thiohalophilaceae > Thiohalophilus > Thiohalophilus thiocyanatoxydans. Next base: position 581,820 of record NZ_SOQX01000002.1, read on the forward strand.
TTTTTCGGTGCCCGGGTAACGCTGGAGAGCGACAACGGAGAAACGGTAGAATACCGTATTGTCGGACCCGACGAGCTGGCGCCGGATCAGGGCGATATCAGTATCGACTCGCCCCTGGCACGGGCACTGCTGAAAAAGGCAGTCGATGATGAAGTCCGGGTCGAGACCCCGGGCGGCAGCGTGACCTATTATATCAATGCCATTGACTACAACCCGCAGCGAAACTGAGATGCAGCCCATCGTTCAGGCACGGCACCTGGAAAAACATTTTGCCCGATTTACCGCGGTGAAGGATGTCAGCTTCACTATTCCGCGCGGCAAGTGTTTCGGTTTTCTCGGTCCCAACGGCGCCGGCAAAACCACTATCCTGCGCATTCTGCTGGGTTTGTCGCCGGCCACCGGCGGTCAACTAACCGTTTTTGATCTGGATATTCAGCAACAGGCGCGCGAGATTCGTCGGCGTATCGGGGTGGTGCCACAACAGGACAATCTGGACCCCGACTTTACGGTGCGTGAAAATCTGCAGATCTATGCCAGCTATTTTGCACTTCCCCGACGCGAAATCGAAAGCCGGATCGACAGACTGCTCGAATTCGCCGCCCTGAGCGAACGCGCCGATGCCAAAACCGAGCATCTCTCCGGCGGCATGAAGCGGCGACTGACCATCGCCCGGGCCCTGATCAACGACCCCGAGCTGGTCATTCTGGATGAACCGACCACCGGTCTGGATCCCCAGGCGCGGCATGTCATCTGGGCCAAACTGAGTGAGCTGCGCGATCGCGGTACCACTCTGGTGCTCACCACCCATTACATGGAAGAGGCAGAACGGTTGTGTGACGAGCTGGTGGTGATGGATCACGGGCTGATTCTGGACCAGGGCAGCCCGGCACAATTGATCAAACGCCATGTGGAACCGGAAGTGATCGAGATCAGCGGCGAGCTGCCCGACAGCAGTGAGCTCGAGCAACTCTGCCGGATCGAACACATCGGCCGCTCACACTATTGTTATGCCCATAATCCGCGCCCTCTGCTGGATCATCTCCAGAACCAGCAGGATCTCATCTTCCTGCATCGTCCGGCGGATCTCGAAGACGTGTTTCTCAAGCTGACCGGCCGGGAGTTGCGCGATACATGAACGCGATGAACTGGCAGTTACCGATTATCCGGCGCAGCGCGCTGACCATCTGGCGGCGCAACATCCTGGTCTGGCGCAAGCTAATCGGTCCGGCGATCGTCATGAACTTCGGTGAACCGGCGCTCTATCTGCTGGGCCTGGGGTTCGGGCTCGGCTTTTTCATCGGCGAGATGGCCAACATGCCCTATCTGACCTTTCTTGCCTCCGGCATCATCGCCTCCACCGCCATGACCACCGCCTCGTTTGAAGGGATGTACTCGGTCTACACCCGCATGGTGCCGCAAAACACCTATGAAGCGATCCTGACCACGCCTCTGGATATCGATGACATTCTGGCCGGTGAAATGCTCTGGTGTGGCACCAAGAGTGTGTTCAGCGGCATTGCCATTTTGCTGGTCGCCGCCCTGCTGGGTGCGGTGCACAGCTGGCACGCCCTGTGGGCCATTCCGGTGGTGTTTCTAACCGGACTCTGTTTCGCCGGACCGGCCATTATCATGAGCGCGCTCTCGCCCGGCTATGACTTTTTCAATTACTACTTCGTGCTGGCTGTTACGCCGATGTTTATAATGTGCGGGGTCTTCTATCCCATCTCGACCCTGCCCGAGGTGATGCAGTCCATCGTCTATCTCCTGCCGTTAACCCATGCGGTGGAACTGACCCGACCACTGATCGCCGGCAATCCGGTGGAGCATCCATTACTCCACCTTGGGGTTCTGGCCGGCTATACCCTCATCGGGTATTATTTCGCCGTGGTGCTGACCCGCAAGCGACTTATTGTCTGAGACTTTTATGGTTGAATTAATCCGGCATATTCCCACCAATGTCATTACCGGCTTTCTCGGGGTCGGCAAGACCACGGCGGTCCTGCATCTGCTCAAGCACAAACCGGCAACAGAGCGCTGGGCCGTGCTGGTAAACGAATTCGGTCAGATCGGCATCGACGGACAGATACTGGAACAGGACGGGGTGGCGATCAAGGAGTTACCCGGCGGCTGCATGTGTTGCGCCGCCGGTGTTTCGGTCCAGGTCGGGATCAATGCCCTGCTGGCCAACTCACGGCCTGATCGTCTGTTGATCGAACCAACCGGCATCGGTCACCCGAAACAGATTATCAAGCAACTGACCCAACCGCCCTTTGATCAGACGCTCGCTATGCGCGCCTGTATTACCCTGATCGATCCCCGGCATCTGGATAATCCCCGTTACCGTGAGAATGAATACTACCGTGAACAGCTTGATATCGCGGATGTGCTGGTGGCCAACAAGGTGGACCAGTGTGATGATGCGCAGCTGGCCGCCTTCGCTCAACTGGTCGAGACCCGCCAGCCCGGCGCCAGTGGCCAGGTTTCACACGGACAACTGCAACTCGCCTGGCTGGATCTGCCCCATGCCCGTCGGCAAGATAGCGGCCGCTCCCTGGTACACGCCCGCGCAGCGCCGGAGGCCGGCACGCAAATCGAGACCGTTCAACTTGAGGCGGGCGAGTCCTGGCGGCGGCTGGAGAACCGCAGCGGCGAGTTTGCCGGTTGTGGCTGGCTGTTTGCCGAGCAGCTGCGCTTCGATTACCCGAAAATCAACAGCCTGCTTACAGCCATGAGCGCAGAGCGCATCAAGGCCTCGCTAAGAACGGATCAGGGCGATTATCTGTTCAACAGCATCGAGGGCGACATGCAGGTCAGCCCCCGGGAAACTCCGCCGCAAAACCGGATTGAAATCATCATGCAGGGTGATCCGGACTGGGACAAAGTCGAAGACGCGTTGCTATCCTGCCTGATTTAAAAGCCTCACCACGAAGGCTCGAAGACACGAAGTGTTTGTTTTCAAGCGATTTGTTTTCTTCGTCCCTTCCTGCCTTCGTGGTTAAATATCTATATCTGTTCCTAAAAGGTTCGCAGAGGCATAGGTCAGGTTGAGCGCAGTGCTACCTGACATTTTCCGCATCGGCAGGAGCGTCTGCTTTCCTGTCTTTTATAAAATATCACCACGAAGGCTCGATGACACGAAGTGTTTTCAATTGATTTGGTTTTTCTTCGTGCCTTCGTGTCTTCGTGGTGAATATCTTTATGTTTTCACCCGAGATGGCGCTGGCGAATGTCCGCGAGCAACCCGCGCGAGGCGGCTTCCACCATATCGAAGACCCGATCGAATCCTTTCGGCCCGCCGTAATAGGGATCCGGCACCTCGGATTCGTTCAGCTGCGGGGCGAAATCGAGAAACATGTGCAATTTATCGCGATGTTCGGGCGGGCAGATCTTCGCCAGATTGTGGTAGTTCTCACGGTCCATCGCCAGCACATAATCGAACTTCTCGAAATCGTCAGCCAGCGCCTTGCGGCCGCGCAGATCCCCGAGATCGATTCCGCGACCGCGGGCGGTCTCCTGGGCGCGCTGATCCGGCGGCGATCCGACATGATAGGCATGGGTCCCGGCCGAATCGGTCACAATCTGTCCGTCCAGCCCCTCCTGGCGCAGCAGATGACGAAAAACCCCCTCGGCGGTCGGCGAGCGGCAGATATTGCCCAGACAGACAAACAACACACTGACTTTTTCCATTTTTTTCAAGCACCTGAAAAACTGAGTCGCGATTTTAGCAGATTCCCGGCGGCCGTTGGCAATCCGGCCGTTCCCGAAACTCGCCGGATTGCCGGCTGTATTTGAATTCAGGCTGAGACACCCTATATTGTAACTATCACTCTTTGGAAGCCGTCGCCGAATACCATGCAAGATACCGTCCCTACCCGCTACTGGCACAAACTCGATGATGGTCGCATCCAGTGCGATCTCTGTCCGCGCTTTTGCAAGCTGCACGAAGGGCAGCGCGGGCTCTGTTTTGTCCGCCAGAATATCGACGACCAGATCATGCTGACCACCTACGGGCGTTCCAGCGGCTACTGCATCGATCCCATCGAGAAAAAACCGCTGAACCATTACCTGCCCGGCACACCGGTATTGTCATTCGGCACCGCCGGCTGCAATCTGGCCTGCAAGTTCTGCCAGAACTGGGATATCAGTAAATCCCGCGAGATCGATACCCTGGCTGATGAGGCTTCCCCGGAACTGATCGCCAGCGCCGCGGAGCAGCTCGGCTGTCGCAGTGTCGCCTATACCTATAATGATCCGGTCATTTTCCACGAATATGCCATCGACGTGGCCAAAGCCTGTCATGAGAGGGACATTAAATCGGTGGCAGTGACGGCCGGTTATGTCACGCCGGAGCCGCGAGTCGAATTCTATCAACATATGGACGCGGCCAATGTCGATCTCAAAGCTTTTACCGAGAACTTTTATTACAAACTGACCGGCGGTCACCTGGAGCCGGTACTGGATACTATTAAATATCTCAAACACGAAACCGATGTCTGGATGGAACTGACTACCCTGCTGATTCCCGATAAAAACGACTCGGACAAGGAAATTGAGTCAATGAGCCAGTGGATTGTCGACGAACTGGGACCGGATGTGCCGCTGCACTTCAGCGCCTTTCATCCCGATTTCAAGATGATGGACATCCCGCCAACCCCGACCGCCACCCTGACGCGGGCTCGCAACATTGCCATGCAAAACGGGCTGCGTTATGTCTATACGGGTAATGTTCATGATGAAACCGGCGGCAGCACCTATTGCCATCATTGCGGAAACAAACTGATTGGCCGTGACTGGTATGTTCTGGGCGAATGGAATCTGACTGCCGACGGTAAATGTAACCAGTGCGGCACCGCCTGTGCCGGCGTATTTGAATCCCGGCCGGGGAACTGGGGCGCCAAACGTCAGCCGGTGCGACTCAAAGACTACGCGGCATGAGCTCTGCATTAATCCGAACAAACACAACAAGCGGTATAAAACAAAATGAGTGAACTCAGAATCACCCTGCAACAGCTGCGCGGCATGATCGGGTTGCATGTCGTACACCAGGGCATTCCATGTCAGATTATCGAGGTTCTGGATGACGGACCCGCCATCGTGCTGCAAAGCTGCAACCCGAACAAACCCGTACAATCCAATCAACACGGCGAAGGCAATCGCCGGGTACAGGAGACGTTCACGGTCCCGGTGCTGACACGCGACAAATACGAATTTCACCCTCAGTATCTGGCGCTCGAGCTCCCCTGATCCACGACAGAATCACTATCTAACGTATTTCCGTCCTACAAGCGCTGTTTATCACAGACACTACAGTGGTTCATGAGCTTCACTCCGGGCTTGATTGCCGGAGACATTACTCAACTTCTTCGTCAGGGCTCAATTGCCGTGCTTCGTCTTCCAGCATAACCGGAATATCATCACGTATCGGGTAAGCAAGACGATCCAGCTTGCAGATGAGTTCCTGATTTTCCTTGTTGTAAACCAGCGTGCCCTTGCAAACCGGACAGGCCAGGATATCAAGCAGTTTTGTGTCCACGTTTGGCCTCCAGTACATTTAAAAGATGGTAATGAAATTTTTTCTCAATAGTTGCCTGAATCGGCACATACCAGGCATCATCAAGTTCCAGTCTTTCACATTTAACCGCGTCTTTCTCGGTCATCAGAATCGGCTGTCGTTCCTCAAAATCAAAATCATCGGACCGGAACACATGATGATCCGGGTAGGTATGTTCGATAACATCCAACCCCTCAGAACGTAACATATTAAAAAAACGTTGCGGATTGCCAACCCCGGCAATAGCGTGGATGCGTTGGCCGGCAAACTGCGCCATCTCGGCGGTGCGGCTGTTATCCTTAACATTCACCCACTGGCGTCCAACGTAATCCATGGGATATTCATCACCCACCGGGACACTGTTGGTCACAATCAGATCGGCCTCGTTCAAGCGCGATACCGGCTCGCGTAACGGACCGGCCGGCAGGCACCAGCCGTTGCCAAAACGGCGCACACCGTCAACCACCACCACTTCGACTTCCCTTTCCAGGGCATAATGCTGAAGCCCGTCGTCACTGATCAAAATATCGCAGTCATGATGCGCCAGCAACGAATGGGCTGCCTCGACCCGGTCGGGTCCAACCGCCATGGGACAGCCGGTGCGACGGGAAATAATCACTGGCTCATCACCGACTATCACCGGATCCGCGTCCGGACGAACCTGTTGCGGCCAGGAGCTGGCCTTGCCGCCATAGCCGCGGCTGATAACCCCCGGTTTAAAGCCGGCCTGCTTGAGGATACTAATCACCGCAATCACCAGTGGTGTCTTGCCTGTACCGCCGGTCGTAATATTACCGACCACAATCACCGGAACCGGCATCCGTGTCCGGGACAGGAACCCCTTGCGATAAGCATAACGACGCAATCCCACCACCAGACAAAACAGCCCGCTCAAGGGCAATAACAAACTCGCCCATAGCGAGCGTTTTTCCCAAATGACTTGCAGTTTCTGTTGCAACACGTATTGAGTCCGTTTATTTATCAAGTGGTGCTGAATTGTATGCCATGGAGACTGGCGTACTGTCCGTTTTTGGCAAGCAGTTCATCGTGCCGGCCGACTTCCACAATCCGTCCGGCTTCCAGTACCACAATCTTGTCGACCCTCTCGATGGTTGACAGCCGATGAGCAATCACCAGTGTGGTACGATCCTCCATAAGATGCTCGATAGCACCCTGGATATAACGTTCTGATTCGGTGTCCAGCGCCGAAGTCGCCTCATCCAGAATCAGTATAGGTGCATTTTTAAGTATGGCCCGGGCAATCGCCAGTCGTTGACGTTGTCCACCGGAAAGCAGTACGCCGTTCTCGCCCACCACGGTATCAAACCCCTCGGGCAATCGCTCGATAAAGTCCAGGGCATAGGCCGCCTCGGCCGCTTCACGGATCGCGGTCTCATCCGCATGTTCCAGTGCGCCATAGGCGATATTATGGGCAATCGTATCATTGAAAAGTGTGACTTGCTGGCTAACCAGAGCTATTTGACTGCGCAAGCTGGTTAGGGTGACATCCTTAATATCAACGTCGTCAATTAAAATCCGGCCCTGTTTGATTTCATAAAACCGGGGTAACAGACTGACCAAAGTGGATTTACCCGCACCGGAGCGGCCGACAAAGGCGACGCTCTCGCCCGGCTCAATTGTCAGTTCGATATCGGACAGCACCGGCTCGTTTTCCATGCCCTCATAGCTGAAGGTCACCGATTGATATTGCACCCTTCCCTCCACGTGTGTCAGTTCGCGGGTGCCCCTGTCCGGTTCGGGTTCACTGTCCACAAAAGTGAACACACTGTAGGCGGCAGCGATACCGCGCTGCAACTTGGCATTAATGGTGGTCAGACGCTTGGCATGTTGCAATAACAGAATCATTGACAACATAAAGGACATAAATTTACCAACGGTCATCTCGTCAAGGAATCCCGGCTTGGTGGCAATATAGACAATCCCGGCAAACGCCGTTACCACAATTTGTTGAATAAGCGGGGAGCTGATGGCATTGGTTGCGACCAGCTTGAGATGCTGGCGGCGGTTGTAGGCATTAACCTTTTCAAATCGTTCGGTCTCGTATTCCTGGCCGCCGAAAATCTTGATTTCACGATTAGCTTCGATGGTCTCCTCGGTAACATTGGAAACATCACCCATGGAGCGCTGGATTCGATGACTGAGCTTACGAAAACGTTTGCTGACCAACACCACGGCCACGGCAATCACCGGTATAGCCACCAGCAAGATCAGGGTCAGCGTGGCGCTCAGATACATCATAACAACGAGCAGGACGATTATGGTCAGAGAGTCACGGATCAGGGTAGTTACGACTGTCGATGCGGCATCCGCCAGTTGTTCGATATCATATACCATCTTCGACAACAGGCCGCCGGACGAGGTTGTTTCATAATAGCCGATGGGCAGGCAGAGCAACTTGTTGAAGACCATGCTGCGCAGATTCTGGATGACACTGCGGGCGATCCAGGCCATACCGTATTCCGATAAAAAGCTGCCAATTGTGCGTATGGCAAAGACGATAATCATCAGGATCGGTATCCATTTGATCATCGCCGGATCCTTGTCGACAAAACTGCCGTCAACCATCGGTTCGATCAGCTTGGCGAAGGCCCCCTGACTCAGGGAGAATATCACCATACCGAACACGGCGAGCAAAAAGACTTTCCAGTACGGGAAGGCATGCCTAAGCAGCCGACGATAAATCACATAACCATCGGCACTGTCACCGGGTGACGAACGCATCAGCGGCTACTTCTCTTCGTTCTGTTTGGTGGCGAAGGTGAGATTCACCAGCCCTATCTGGCGCGCCGCATCCATGGCCCGAATCACGGCCTGATGTGGTGTATTACGATCGGCACTGAGTATCAGCCGGGGATCTTCGTGATCGGCACGCACGTCCCGCAACGCTTTTTTCAAAGTTGACAGTTGTTCATCGCGGGTCCGTTTTTCATTAATAAAGTAATGACCTTCACCGTCGATAGTAACCTCAATAGTAAAGCGTTCGTCCTCGCTTTTTTCACCCGCCGCTTCGGGTAACTCGATGCTGATCTCCGACTCTTTCTCAAAGGTGGTGGATACCATAAAAAAGATCAGCAGCAGAAATACCACATCGATCAATGGAGTGATATTCAGTTCCGGTTCCTTGTTGCGATCGTGACGCAGTATCATGCCGCGGTATCCTGACCGGTTTCCCGATCGCCATGCATGACATCAACGACTTTCATCGCCTCCTCTTCCATTTTCAGGACCAGGATTTCGACCTTGCCGCGAAAATAGCGGTAGAAAATCAGACTGGGTATGGCAACCGACAGGCCGGCCGCGGTTGTGATCAATGCTTCGGAAATTCCGCCGGCCAGTACCGACGGGTTACCCACACCTTCGGTGGTAATCGCGGCGAACACCTTGATCATGCCGATGACGGTACCGAGCAAACCCAGCAACGGGGTGATCGAGGCGATGGTCCCCAGCGTATTGAGATAGCGTTCCAGCTCCAGTACCACCTGACGACCGGTCTCCTCGATACTCTCTTTCATGATATCGCGCGGATGCTGGCGATTGACCAGTCCGGCTGCCAGAATCCGACCCAGAGGTGAATTACGTGACAGGGATTGGAGCTGAGTTTCGTCGAGTGACTGGTTTTTGTACCACTGCCAGACTTGCGCGACCAGATAGTTCGGCGCTATACGCGTTTGTTGCAGGGTCCAGAAACGCTCGCCGACGATGGCCAACGCAATAACGGAACACAATAGAATCGGCAGCATCAACCAGCCGCCCGCCTGGATCATTTCAAACACGTAGCACGTCCTTTTTGATGATAAACAAGGAGATGTAAAAACTGCGGCTAACTTTAACAAAGACCGGCCACCCCTGAAAGTGCGGGGGTCACTCGGGACGAAATTAAACCACCGATGCTGATCGCCGTGATCGCGCCCATGCCGCCCCGATCACTCCTTCGACTCTCGCTCACCACCACCCGGATCGTGCCAGTAGCGACGACTGGCGTGACGATAACTGAACCGTTTGCGCGGCCCGTCTGGCTCCCCCAGCACAAAGCGCAGGGCCCCTTCTTCATCCACCCGGTACTGGCGCGCGCCCCGCCGGGCATAGCGTTCGACCACCGGCGGGCGCGGAAAGCGGTAGCGGTTGCGATAACCGACCGGGTACAGCACATAGTCGGGGTCGACCGCGGTGACAAACGCCGGACTTGAAGAGGTCAGGCTGCCGTGATGCGGCGCCACCAGGATCCGGGCCGCCAGTTTGCTGCGTTGCCGGCGCACCAGGGCACGCTCCGAGGCCTGTTCAATATCCCCGCTGAGCAGCGCCACCTGGCCGCCCGCCTCGATCCGCAGCACGCAGGAGGCGTCATTGCCGGCGCGGCTGTCCGCCACCGGCCCCAGAAACGCAAAATGAACCCCGTCCCAGCGCCATTGCTGCCCGGCCCGGCAGGAATGCACGCCCTCGCCCTCGATCGCCGCCGGGACGCTGGTATCGATCCGCCCGACCGGCAGGGCCTGACGCACCGACGCCAGGCCGCCGATGTGATCATTGTCGCCGTGACTGATCACCAGCCGGTCGATCCGCCGATAGCCCGCCTGGCGCAGATATGGCACCACCACCGCCGCGCCGGTATCAAACCGCGCGCTGTAACGGGGCCCGGTATCGAATACCAGCAGCCGGGAACGGGTCTGCACCGTCGCCGCCAGGCCCTGGCCCACATCCAGCAGGGTCAGCCATGCCTGCCCCGGCGGGGGCCGGGCAAAGGCGCCCAGCAACAGTGGCAGACACAACAACGGGGCGAGATAGCGCCCCGGCAGGCCGCGCGGGGCCAGTAACACGATGAGACCCAGCGCCAGCAGCAGGATCGCGATGCCGCTGACCACCCCGCTTTGCCAGTGGGAGCCCGGCCAGGCGGCCAGCGCCGTCAACAGCTCGAGCAACCCCGCCAGCAACCCGCTCACCACCCCGATCAGTCCCTCGGCGAGGCCCGGAGCCAGCAGCAGTCCGATCACTGCCAGCAGGGCCAGCGGCACCACCAGCAGGCTCACCAGGGGAATCGCCACCAGGTTCGCCAGCGGGGCGATCAGCGATACCTGCTGGAACCAGAGTATTAATAAGGGAGCCAGGCCCAGGCTGATCCAGCCCTGGATGCGCAACCACTGCCAGGGTCGGGCCAGCCGTTCCCGGCGTCCGCCCAGGGCATACAGAATCAGCGCCACCGCGGCAAACGAGAGCCAGAACCCCGCCGAGAGGACCGCCAGCGGATCGAGTAACAACACCAGCAAGGCGGCCCAGGCCAGGGTGCGGCCCGGCGGTAATGGACGCATCCGCCACAACGCCAGCATCACCACCAGCAACATGATCAACGCCCGCTGGGTGGGAATGGCGAACCCGGCCAGCGCGGCATAAAACGTGGCCGCCAGGGTGGCCAGCAACGCCGCCGCCCGCGGCGCCGCAAGCCAGAGCAACGCCCGCTCGCCGGCCAGCGGCCAGAGCCGGCGGGCCAGCCAGAACACCAGCGCGGCCAGCAGCCCGATATGCATGCCCGAGATCGCCAGCAGATGGGCCGTACCGGTCACCCGCAGCACCTCCCAGGTGTCCGTCTCGATGGCCCGGCGATCGCCGACGGTCAGCGCCAGAAACAGCCCTTCGGCCGGTCCCTGCAACGCGCTCTGCAACCGTTCGCTCAACCGCTGTCGATAACGATCAAGCCGATAACGCAACGGCACGGGCTGCTCGAGTGCGACGGACTCATGACGCACATAGCCGGTGGCCCGCAGGCGTTGGGCAAACAGCCAGCGCTCGTAATCAAACCCGCCGGGATTACGAAATCCGTGCGGCCGCTTGAGCCGCACCTGCAGGCGCCACGCGTCACCGGCCTCCAGGGCCGGCGGGGTCCGGCCATACCAGCTGAGGCGGATCCGCGCCGGCCACTGGCGTCGCTCGCCATCCACCCACAGCTGGCTCACCACGAATTCAAACCGGGTGCGGCGTTCGAAAAATTCGGGCAAACCGGCGACATGCCCTTCCACCTGAATATCCCGGCCCTCAAGCTCGGGCGGCAGGCTGACGCCAAGAATGTGATGGGCGCTCCACAGACACCAGAGAAAACCGCTCACGCCCCAGCCGAGCAGACGCCAGGGCAGCGGCAACCACAGGGCGGCGGGGATCGACAGCAGCAACAGGCCGATCCAGCCCGGCGCCGGCAGAACACTGAACCATTGCAGGCAGAGAATGCCCAGAAGAAATGCTATCGTCCCTGATCGCATAAAAGGTTATCGCTTGTAATACAATTACTGGATAATAGCCCGGCTGACAACGTTCCCTGAATCGCCAGACATGCCACGCAAGTTTATAAGAAAATATATGCCGGATCACGACAAGATCCGCAACCATGTCCAGTTAAACCGGGTGTTCGGCAATCTGCTCCACGATCCGAATCTGCTGCACCTGAACCGTCGCTCCGTCTCCAGCGCCTTTGCCGTGGGGCTGTTTATCGCCTTTGTGCCGGTGCCGTTCCAGATGCTGCTGGCCGCGGCAGCGGCCATCATCGTGCGCTGCAACCTGCCCCTCGCCGTCGCCCTGGTCTGGATCACCAACCCCTTTACCATGGGGCCGATCTTTTTCTTCAGTTACAAGGTCGGCACCTGGTTTTTGGGCACGCCGATCCGGGCCGTGCAGTTCGCCCCCTCCTGGGAGTGGTTCAGCAGTGAGCTGGGGGTGATCTGGCAACCGCTGTTGCTTGGCAGTTTCGTGGTGGGTCTGGTGAGTGCGGCGCTGGGCTATGGCGTGATCCGGCTGCTCTGGCGTCTGCGGCTGCGCAATTATCTGCGCGATCGCAGGCTGCGCTTCTCCCTGAGACGCCGGGATCAGGACGCGAACAATGTTGACAAATAACTTTAAGTCAACATCAAGTTTATTCTATAAGACACTGTTTTTATTATAATTCAAGAATGCCGTCTTTGAGATGCATCACCCGGTCCATGCGCTCGGCAAAGGCCGTGTCGTGGGTTACCACCACAAAGCTGGTCCCCAGCGCGGTATTCAGTTCCAGCATCCGCTGATAAACCTGCTCGGCGGTCTGACTGTCCAGGTTGCCGGTGGGTTCGTCGGCCAGAATGCATTTGGGGCGGGTCACCAGTGCCCGGGCGATGGCCGCCCGCTGGCGCTCGCCACCGGAGAGGGCATTGGGTTTATGGCGCAGGCGATCGCCCAGGCCGACCTCGCTGAGCATCGCCGCCGCCTGTTCACTCGCGTCCGCGGTACTGAGACCGCGGATCAGCAACGGCATGGCCACGTTCTCCAGCGCGGTAAATTCGGGCAACAGATGGTGAAACTGATAGACAAAGCCCAGATCGCGGTTGCGCAGTTGTCCCCGTCGGGCGTCATCCAGTTTGGCCATATTCTCGCCGTTAACCTCCACCTCGCCGGCGCTGGGCAGATCCAGTCCCCCCAGCAGATGCAGCAACGTGCTCTTGCCGGAGCCCGAGGCGCCGACGATGGCCACCTGCTCGCCCCGGGCGACGGCCAGATCCACGCCCTTGAGCACGGCCACCTCGCGGCTGCCCTCGCGGAACACCTTGGTCAGGTTGCGGCAGGCCAGAATCGGATCACTCATAACGCAGGGCCTCCGCCGGCTGGGTCCGGCTGGCGCGCCAGGCCGGGTAAAGGGTGGCGAGGATGCCGAGCAGGAACGACACCGTAGTGATCATCCCGACATCATCCCAGTGCAGATCCGAGGGCAGTTCACTGATGTAATAGACCCCCGGATCCAGGAACTGGATCCCGAACAGGCCTTCCAGCCAGGGCACCACCACATCCAGATTGAGCGCCAGACTGACCCCCAGGATCGTGCCCAGCAGGGTGCCGATCACCCCGATCACCGTGCCCTGGACCATAAATATCCGCATGATGTGTCCCGGCGAAGCGCCGAGGGTACGCAAAATGGCGATGTCGCTCTCCTTGTCGGTGACCACCATCACCAGCGTGGAGACGATGTTGAATGCCGCTACGGCAATGATCAGCAGCAGCAACAGGAAGATCATCCGCTTTTCGATCTTGACCGCGCGAAACCAGTTGGCGTGATAGGAACTCCAGTCACGGACGTTAAACCCGCTGAGGGCCTCCTCCTGTAGCTCATAACGGACCTGGGGTGCCGCGAACAGATCGTCCAGTTTGGCCCGGACGCCGGTGACCCGATTGCCCATTCGGAACAGGCGCTGGGCATCCTCCATGTGAATTACCGCCAGCGCGCTGTCGTACTCATACATGCCGATATGAAACAGTCCGACCACTTCGAAACGTTTCATGCGCGGGGCCATGCCGGCCGGGGTCACGTTGAGGCTGGGTGTGACCATGGTGATCTTGTCGCCCACGTCCACCCCCAGAATCCGGGCCAGATCGCGACCCAGAATCACATCAAACGCCCCGGGTCTGAGATCCGACAACTGGCCGACTTCCATCTTGCCGCCGACCGCCGACACCTTCGGCTCCTGGTCGGGCAACACGCCGCGAATCCGCGCGCCATTGACCCCCTTGCCCCGGATCAGCATGCCCTCGCCTTCCACAAAGGGGGCGGTGCCGATCACCTTTGGATTGGATTCGGTGGCACGGGCCACGTCCGGCCAATCGGGGATCCCGCGCCGGTAATCGGTCACCGTCAGATGCGCGACCATATCGAGAATCCGCTCGCGCACCTCCTTTTCAAAACCGTTCATCACCGACAGTACGGTAATCAATGCCATCACCCCCAGTGCGATCCCCAGCATGGAGGTCAGCGAGATGAAGGAGATAAAGTGATTACGGCGCTTGGCGCGGGTATAACGCAGGCCGACATAAAGGGCGTAGGGTCTGAACATAGGGCGGCATTATACATACTTGGCGTGAAAACACATCACGCCAGGCGCACAGGCACCGAACGATACAGGTCAATCGCCTGCGCTGAGACACGGGACACCCAGGCCAGCACTTCCACGCCTTGCGCGTGCACCTCGCCCAGCAGTCGCGCATACGCCGGATCGATCTCCGCCGCCGGGCGAAACGTCCGGGCATCATCGCGCGCCACGTGCAATACCAGAACGGCCCGATAGCCGGCCCGGACCATCTCCCGCAACGCCTGCAAATGTTTGCGGCCCCGCTCGGTGGGCGCATCGGGGAAGATCGCACTCTGCCCGTCATCCAGGGCCGTCACGTTTTTGACTTCCACATAGCAATCCACCCGTCCGGGCGCCGACAGCAGCAGATCGATCCGGCTGCCCTGGGCGTACTTCACCTCGCGGCGGATCTGCGTGTAGCCCTGTAACTCGGGGATCACCCCCTGCTCAATCGCCTCCTCTACCAGCCGGTTGGCCAGATGAGTATTGACTCCCACGGGGATGCCCTCCGGGCTCGAGGCCAGTTCCCAGGAATAGCGGTATTTGCGCGCCGGATTGGCACTGTCGCGCAACCAGATCCGGGTCCCCGGATCGGCGCAGCCCAGCATGGAACCGGTATTGGGGGTGTGGACGGTCAGCTCCTCGCCACTGTCCAGGCGGACATCGGCCAGAAACCGCTTGTAGCGACACAGCAGTGTGGCGGGAATCAGAGGCGGGTCAAAATTCACAATTTGGGCAACCTGTCAGGGCAAACATTGGAAAAACTGCTTAAACTTTTGCGTGTAAATCATTGATAGAGTATATTTTACCGCATAGACGGCCGAACACTGTGCCAGAGGAGTCCGCCCATGACCAGGTTGTGGAAAACCGCCGCTTTCACCGCGCTTTTCAGCGCCATCTCTCTGCTACCGGCTCACGCCGACACGCTGGAGATGCCGTCCGCTCCCCCGGCGCTGCAGGATGAGTCCGCAGCGGCGCACAGTCTCACCCTGCCCGGTCGCGGCATGAACATGAACGCCGTGGAAGACCGTTTTGGCACACCGCGCACAAAACACAATAAGGTGGGCGATCCACCCATCACCCGCTGGGTCTATTCCGATTTCACGGTCTACTTTGAACATCAGTATGTCATTAACGCGGTAGCCCATGATGATGCCGCCGCACCCCTCCAGCCATAACCGCCACAGTCACTCCTTTGCAAAAACCTGAACCTGTATGATCACACGCCGGTTGCCCGCCGAGTGGAACTCGCAAAGCGGCGTCATGCTCACCTGGCCGCATGCCGACAGCGACTGGGGGTCACGCCTGGACGAGGTGGAGCCCGTCTTTGCCGAGATCGCCAGTCAGATCGCCCAGCGCGAGAAAGTGTTGATCGTGGTGACCGGCACCTCCCATCGCCAGCATGTCGAACAGCAGCTTGTTCGCCACTCCTGTCTGCTGACCCAGGTCCGCTTCGCCATCGCGCCGAGTAACGATACCTGGGCCCGGGATCACGGGCCGATTACCGTCCTGGCCAACGATCAACCGCGACTGCTCGACTTTACCTTTAACGGCTGGGGCAACAAGCACCCCGCCGGGCTGGACAACGCCATCAACCGGGAGCTGCAACGTCAGGACAGCTTTGGCGAGATACCGCTGGAATCGCTCGAGTTTGTGCTGGAAGGCGGCAGCATCGATACCGATGGCGAAGGTACCCTGCTGACGACCCGCGCCTGTCTGCTCAACCCGAATCGCAATCCCGGTTTTGAGCAGGCGCAGATCGAACAGCATCTGAAGCAGTGGCTGGGGATCGAACGCATCCACTGGCTGAGTCATGGTTATCTGTCCGGGGATGACACCGACAGTCACATCGACATGCTGGCCCGTTTCTGCCCCGACAACACGATCGCCTATATGCAGTGCGATGATCCCGGAGATGAACATTATCCGGAATTACAGGCGATGCAGGGCGAACTGGAACAACTGCGCACCCGTGATGGGCATCCCTACCGGTTAATCCCGCTGCCCTGGCCCGCACCAATCTTCAATGCACAGGGCGAACGCCTGCCCGCCAGCTACGCCAATTTTCTGATCCTGAACGACGCGCTGTTGGTCCCGCAGTACCGCGATGAGAAAGATCCGCAAGCACTGTCACAGCTACAACGCTGTTTTCCAGACAGCGAGATCATCGGTATCGATTGTCGACCATTAATTGAACAGTTCGGCAGTCTGCACTGCCTGACCATGCAGTTCCCCGCAGGTGTACTTTAATATCGCACCGTGCAGGTATGCTTAACAAGCTGCCGTCGATATTGCGCCGGTACAAAGATACCTCCGTTGGCATTGCACAATAAAAATGCTACTTTTTTAATGACCGATTCGGCAGGCAACATTAACCAGGCCGAACCGGGAACTGATTAACGCGCTCGTCTGTTCATAATCTCGACGCATTCGATCGATCAACATGATGGATAATCGTCTATCGTCCTGAATAATTACCCGGGGCCGGCTTAATGCATGACACCACCGATCAAACAATAAATACCCTGGGTCCTAAACCGCATCGCTGCCAGGTGCTGATCATCGGCGGCGGCCCCGCTGGCTCGACCGTCGCAGCCCGGCTTGCGCAAAAAGGCCGCGACGTGGTGTTACTGGAAAAAGACCACCATCCCCGTTTTCATATCGGGGAGTCGCTGTTGCCGATGAACCTGCCGCTGTTCAGGGCGCTTGGTATCGACAAACAAGTGCAACAGATTGGCGTGATGAAATACGGCGCCGAGTTTAATGTTCCCGAGGCACCGGACAACCCCCGCACCTATTACTTCGAGCGTGCGTTGAATACCGATACCCCGCCCCATGCTTATGAGGTACGCCGTTCCGAATTCGATCACCTGTTGCTGAAAAATTGCGCCCGCCTCGGTGCCCGGGTCCAGGAAGGCATGAAAGTGACCCAGGTCGAGTTAAATCAGGATCAAACCCGACGGATCACCGCGCAGGACGACGCCGGCCAGCAGCACTATTACGAGACAGACTTTGTCATCGACGCCTCCGGTCGCGATACATTTCTCTCCCGTCGGCTTGGGCTCAAACAGCGCAATCCGGCACACAACAGCGCGGCGATTTTTGGCCATTTCGAAGGCGTATCCCGGCGGCCCGGCCGCGATGCCGGCAATATCAGTATCTACTGGTTTGCGCATGGCTGGTTCTGGATGATTCCGCTACGCGACGGAACCATGAGTGTCGGCGCGGTCTGTTTCCCCGAATACCTGAAACAACGTCAGTGCCCGCCGGAAGAATTTCTCTGGCAGACACTGGCCCTGTGCCCGCCGGCATTGGCACGCATGCAAGGGGCGCGCTGCGTAAGCGAAGTCAACGCGACCGGTAATTTCTCGTATATTTCCGACACGGCACACGGTCCCGGGTATCTGCTGGTCGGCGATGCGTTTACCTTTGTTGATCCGGTCTTCTCCAGCGGCGTGTATATCGCCATGTCCAGTGCATTTCGTGCCGCCGATGCGATCGATCGTTGCCTGCAACAGCCGCACAAAGCCGAACGCATACTCAAAGCCTACGAGCGGGATGTGCGTCGGGCCGTCAAACGCTTCTCCTGGATGATATACCGGTTCAACAGTCCGGCCATGCGCCACTTGTTTATGGCGCCCCGTAACACATTAAAGATGGAACAGGCTGTCATCTCCCTGCTGGCAGGCGATGTCTACCGCACCACCCGTGTGCATTGGGCACTGATGGTGTTCAAGGGTATTTACCACCTGAGCTTTATTACCAACTTGCCGCGTGCACTACGTTTCTATATACGCCGACGACGTAATGCGCGTCTGAAATTTGCCGGCGGGACGACCCCCCAGGATGAGGAATAATACAGGCAGCCTGCGCGATACGAGCTTCACATATAAACAATGTGTCTATTGACAGAAAAAAACACGCCAGTATGCTTAATTAATTAGTCCTGTCCCACTGACACTGACTATTTACCGTCCAAGCCAATAACAAAAGGAAGTCAGACAATGAAAAAAATCCTGTTCATTATGGCAATGTTGCCACTGTTGGGCGCCTGTCAAACCGGTACGCAAGCTAATGGCGGCATCAGCGAGGCTCCCCTGCCTGAGAACCCGAGCATGAATGTCACCATCCGCGAATTCATACCTTTTAAGAAAGACGCCAGAATCTCTCCCAACATCAAGGCGGAATGTATAATTAATGAGCAACTTTCCAACTTTATCCGCACCTATGGCAGCGAGAACAATATTGCGGTAAATCGCGTGGACAGTATCAATACGGCGGGCGAAGGGCATGTTCTGTCAGTCGAGATTGTCGATGCAGTCAGCCGGGGCAACCCTTTTCTGGGACACAGAAAATTTACCGAAGTCAGCGGCACCTTGTATGAAAACGGCAAGGAAGTAGCCTCCTTCACCGCCGCCCGTTTCTCAGGCGGTGGCGCTTTTGGCGGGTTTAAAGGTTCTTGCTCCGTACTGGGACGCACCGTCAAGGCACTGGGCAAAGATATCGCCTTCTGGTTAGAGGACCCCATCGACGGCCAACACCTGGGTGACAGCGTCTGACCTCAGTCGGACTGTTATCCCGGCGTTCCCGCCCTGCTCCGCTCAAACAGTTCAGGGCGGGGGCGGGATAGCCCCCGCGATTTTACACATCAATCCCGATCTGCACGGCCAGTTCGTCATGGTATGGCAAGCTCAGGTCGGTCCCCTCCTCCTTCGCCAGAGCCACCAGCAGCGGTAATGATGCCGCCGCGGGATTGTGT
Source organism: Thiohalophilus thiocyanatoxydans (assembly GCF_004366735.1). Lineage (GTDB taxonomy): Bacteria > Pseudomonadota > Gammaproteobacteria > UBA6429 > Thiohalophilaceae > Thiohalophilus > Thiohalophilus thiocyanatoxydans. Next base: position 601,000 of record NZ_SOQX01000002.1, read on the forward strand.
TCGCGCAGTTGTTCCAGCTCTTTTGATAACGCCGGTAACCGGGTTGAGCCCGCCTTCAGTTCGAGTCGCAGACTCCCAAGCGCTGCCGCATTCGCTTGCCCACTCAAAAGGAGTGCTGTGGCGAAGCTGGTGTCCACGTAACCACGCCCGGCCAGGGCAGGCGGCAGGGCAGAGTCATAACAGAGTAACAATACCGGCTGTTGTTGCAGTGTCGCGGCGGTCGCCGCTTCAATCAGCCCGGCAGTAAAGGTATACGCGCCCGCCGCCAGGCTAGTGGAAAATTGCCGTGAATGGCTGGCAATGGCCCAGTAGCCCGCCGGCGCATTGTGAACGGAATTATGAAAGTGGGTCGGCGAGACCGGCCGTTCCGGCAAGGTCAGGCTCTGGCAGATCCGATCCACGACTTCGCCGTCGCCCTCCGACGAGGCAAACACCGAGGCCAGTTCGCTCATGCTATAGCGATTGTGCTGCAAGGCATCCTCGGCGGTCTGCAACGCCAGCTTGATTAAGGCGGTGGTACGACGGCGCTCGTTGGGTGGCAGCAGATTGGGCCGAAATGTCGGCAACTGCTGCCGATCCAGCGTCTGCTCACCACGCAGCACCGACCGGGCCGCGTCCCATCCGGCCATCCCCGGGGCCATGAGACCCACACTGTCGACACTCACCCGCATCAGTCACACCACCCGAATACCAGGGCGCAGTTGCTGCCACCAAAACCGAAGGAGTTGCTCATCGCCACCCGTACCGGCTGCTGCACAGTGTGACGCAATACCGGCGTGGCCAGGGCCGGATCGATCTCCTGCGTATTGAGGCTTCCCGGTAAAAATCCCTGTTCAATACTCAGAGCACAAAAGATCGCTTCGGTGATACCCGCCGCACCCAGTGTGTGCCCCGTCCAGCCCTTGGTCGAACTGCACGGCACATCAGCAAACAGCCGGGCCAGCGCCTGATCCTCGGCCTGATCGTTGGAGGGGGTCGCCGTACCGTGCAGGTTGATATAATCCACCTGATCCGGGGTCACGCTGGCGTGATTCAACGCCTGTTGCATGGCCTGCAAGGCCCCCTCCCCCTGCGGATGGGGGGTGGACATGTGGTAGGCATCGCTGCTTTCACCATAGCCGAGCAGCGCGACGCCCGCTCGCCCGCCGGCCCGCTCCAGCAGGGCAAAGCCGGCCGCCTCGCCAATGTTGATACCGCTGCGGTGCTTGTCCCAGGGGCAGCAAGGCTCGCTGGAGACCAGTTCCAGGGCATTGAAGCCCAGCAAGGTGGTCAGACACAGGCTGTCGATCCCGCCGACCACCGCCGCGTCACACCAGCCCGCCTCGATGTAGCGGCTGGCGGTCGCAAACACCTTGGCACTGGAGGAACAGGCGGTCGAGATCACCTGTGCCGGCCCCGCCAGTTCGAGATAACGGCGTGTAAAGTCGGCACTGGAATAGGTATTGTGGGTATGCCGGTAATCAAAGCTGGCCGGCAGCGGCCCGTTGTCGTCAGCCCGTTGCAGATAGGCCTGTTCAGTGGCCTCGATACCCGAGGTGCTGGTACCCAGAAACAGGCCGATACGTCCGGCCCCGTAGTGCTGGCGGGCCGTGGCCACCCGGGCGGCAAAATCGTCGCTCTCCAGCCCCAGTGCCGCCAGACGGTTATTGCGACAGTCGAACGGCGCCAGCGAATCGGGCAACACTACCGATTCAAGACCATCAACCCGCCCAATCCAGGTCGTCAGGCGCCCGTCATCGTAATCATTGGCGCGCAACCCGCTGCGTTCCTGCAGCAAGGCCGCCTGCGCCATCTGGCGCCCCCGGCCGAGCGCGCTGATGGTACTGCAGGCGGTAATCAGTAAGGGCTCGAACGACATACACTCTTCACGTTAGGTTGCAAGGTGCCACGTTGGCTGGCTGTGGCATACGTTCAGGTATCGCGCTGACGCAGACGTTCCAGCATGGCCAGCAGTTCAGCACGTGGCAACTTGCCGGTTTCATTTCGGGGCAACCGCTCCACCCGATAGAGGGTTCGCGGAATAAAGACGGGATCCATCACGGATCCCATGGCCGCCAGTATCGCCCGTTCGGACAAGGCCGGGGCAACCACCAGCGCGCCGATCCGGCCGCCGCGTTCGCGCTCTTCGTCCTGCAAGACCATCGCCCCGTCTTCCACCCCGGGGATTTCCTGCAAACGGCGAGTCAGATCGGTCAGCGATGCGCGCTTGCCGGCAATATTGATCATATCACTGTCGCGCCCCAGCAGCGTGAAACCCGCCGCCCGGGAATCAATAATATCATTCAACGGCATCGCCCGAGGCAGGAAATCGGCCTCCACATGACAACGCCCCTCCTTGCAGTGCAGGCGCACGCTCTCATAGGGACGCCACAACGGTTCGGTCAAAGTGTGGCGACTGGCGATGGCGCCCGTTTCGGTCGAGCCGTAAATCTCCTGCACCGGACAACCAAAATGGCGTTCCGCCTCGGCCGCCAGCGCAGTGGACAGGGGCGCCGTGGCCGAAATAATCATCTCCATCGGTGGCCATGCCAGCCCGGCACCCACACAGGCACGCAAGTGCACCGGCGTGGTGATCAGCAGCCGGGGGGCCGGCACCTGTAACAACGCCTGGCGCACATCTTCCGGATAAAACGGGCGTTCTCCCTGCATCGCCAACGGCGAATGCAAGGCAAACAAAATGGTGGATTCCAGTCCGTACATATGCTGTGGCGGCACCGTGGCAACCAGCGTCCCACCGGCGAACTGATCCAGCGCAAAACGATCCGCGGCCAGCTCGGCCCCGCGCACCAGATCGCCCCAGTATTTGCCATAGGACCGGGGGGTATCAGTACTGCCGGAAGTGAAGATCACCAGCGCCTGCTGATTGGCGTCAATCAGCGGGGTGCGGTTGATACCGCTGACCTCAGACTGCGGGGTGACAGCAAACTGGCTCAGTGCCAGTTCCGTGCCAGGCTGATCAACCAGACAATAGCTGCCCGGATAATCCGCGGCCACCGCGTGGACCACGCCGGTAGCCCGATTGGGCGGCAACAGGCACACCTGCCCCCGAATCAACAGCGCGGCAAACGCCAGCAGAAACGCATAACGGTCCTCACACAAATTCACGGCGTGTGACGCCTCGGGCAGGCTTTGCGCCAGCGCCTGCGCCTGAGCAAGAAACTTCTGCGTCGATATGGCCTCCCCCTGATGCCAGGCAATGATCGCCTCGGGCGGATGCGTTGTCAGCGGTAGCTTCCGGCTCATTTCCAGCCACCCCGGGAGACGAGTTGTACCATGTTACGCATGAAGCCGATAAAACCGTATCGCGAACGCTGCGGAAAACGCCGCCGGCGCAAAACAAACTCAATAAAGAAAAACAGCAACACCAACAGATACCCCAGCAGGTTGGTAAACAGCGACCACTCCTGACGACTGGCGCAACACGCTAGCAAGACACTCACCACCCCCAGCAGGGTCAAAAACAGTACCCAGGCCAGTGTGACCTGCCGTGTGTAGCGGCGCACCGCCGCATCCGGCTCGCCATCCAGCAAGCGGGCAAAGCGGGTCACCAGCGGCTCCTGGCCGGGCAACAGACTCAGGGCAAAAAGCGCGGCGATACCAAAGTAAAACAACAGTGGAGGCCAGATGAGCAATTCGAAGCGGTCCTGCAGATTCAGCCCGAGCAGGATGACAAGCGTCGCAATCAGCAGGGCAGGCAAATAGCGAAAACCCTGCGTACGCACCCCCGCCAGCACCCCGGCCAACACCCCCAGCACCACGATCGCCGGGAAAAAATGCCCCGTGACCACGCCGTAATGCACGGCAACCGGATAGGCAATCACCAGCAATGAAGAAGCGCGGCGGGCCAAGCTTAGCTGATGCAATGGACAACCGGCGCCAAGGGATAAATGACTGCGCCCGGGGCAAAAAAATACCAAACGCCCCGCATGGGATCCGTGCCCGGGCGTTCGAAGACCGTGCTGTGCACACCGGCATACAGCGCTGTGAGAGAGTCTGGCATGCTCGTTATCCTGTAAAAGACGGCCCCATTCCGGGAGGCTCACGTTAATTATTGTTATTGCCGGCAATTATGCCAAGGCGGTACACGGGTGTTTGTATGGCCGCCGGGTGCCAGATTATATATAATTTGTGTCAGTATTCAATTAACCCCCCACTCGAACCGGATGGCGATGCCGTAACCACCCCCCCACCACCTATGTCACTTCTGTCTATCAATTTCGGCACAACCGCCCCTGTCCCGACTGACAGTGACAGCAAAACGCCGCCGTTTGCGATAATTCGCTACGGCGCCGGCAACAGCCGCATTGCGCGCAATCAAGACGATCTGCTGAAAATCGATGTGGCAATGCCGGTGCTCGGCGATCAGCAACACGCTTGTGAGGTATGGCGCAGCGACCGCCCCATGCAACACGAACAAAGCGGGCCGTTGCAGCTGCTTTACAATGGTATCTTTTTATTCGGTGCCCTGGAGGTGGATGAGCGAAATGGACTTGAACAGGCAACGCAAGACGCCTATACGCTAATCCTGGAGCAACTGCGCAGGCGGGGTTATCCCTACCTGTTGCGTATGTGGAACTATCTGCCGGATATTGTCGGCCCGGATCATGGCGTGGAACGTTACCGGCTTTTTTGCGCCGGTCGACATACCGCACTGGCAACAGAGCCTGGTTACGAATCGCGTCTGCCGGCGGCCAGTGCGCTGGGCACAACCGGCGCCGGTTTTGTCATCTACTTCATCGCCGCATACGAACCCGCGCTGCAGATTGAAAATCCCTTGCAGGTAAGCGCATTTCATTACCCGGCCTGTTATGCACCCAAGAGTCCGTCATTTTCCCGGGCCACGGTTAAACACTGGCCCGACAGTACCCAGTTTTACCTCTCTGGAACGGCCAGCATTCGGGGTCATGAAAGCCGGCGTACGGGCGATATACAGGGCCAGTTGCAGTTAACCCTGGATAACATAGAACACCTGCTGACCCGGGCCCGGGAACAATGCCCGCCGATCCGGGACAATCTGGACAACCTGGCCCTGCTCAAGATCTACCTGCGCCGCGCCGATGATTTCACGCTGGTTCGGGATTATATGCAGCAACACTTCGCCAGCGCCTGTCCCCCGCTCTATCTGCAGGCCGATATATGCCGCAAGGAGTTGCTGGTTGAAATCGAGGGTTGGAGTACCTTTGACAGCGCCCGTTAACCGGCCACTATTTGAATTCAGGAAAGTCCGAGGTCAACTGCCAGCGTTCGGCTTCCCCGTCATACTCCCATTGCTGGGTATCGGTGAATTCCTTTTCGACGGCGTTGTTGGTGTTGAAGTAACTGATTTCCACCAAATGGACCGCTTCGGTTTTGGAAGCCCTGAGGTCCATGACCTTGTAACCGGTTACCTTGATCTCCTTGAGGCGTTCTTTATCGCGCTTGCTGAAGGTGGGGGGATCTTTATAGTATTGCCCGGCCAGTTCCAGGCGCGACCAGCGGATGCTGTGTTCGTAAGCGCGCAAGACCTTGTCCAGTGCATCCAGCTCATTCGGCGTGGTGTTGCAGCCACCCAGTAACAGTGCCAGGCCGATAACCAGCAATGATTTCATCCGTTTCCCCTTGCCGTGAATCCACTCATCATTTGCAGTATAACCAGATTTGATAAATGCGTATATCCTTGACGGTCGCGGCATTGCTACACTATCCCCCTGGAGTAACCGGAAATCGCTCGCATGAAACAGTCTCTGAAAGTTGGCCTGGTCCAGCAGCGTTGCAGTGCCGAGCGCGAGGCCAATCTGCAAACCAGTGAAACGCGTATCCGTGAGGCAGCCGGGGCCGGTGCACAGCTGGTATTACTGCAGGAGCTGCATACCGGGCTCTATTTCTGCCAACGCGAAGATCCGGCCCTGTTCGATCTGGCCGAACCGATCCCCGGGCCCGGCACCGACCGGCTGGGCGCGCTGGCCCGCGAACTGGGCCTGGTGATCGTCGCCTCGCTGTTCGAAAAACGGGCCGCCGGCCTGTACCACAACACCGCCGTGGTACTGGAATCCGACGGCCGCATTGCCGGGATCTATCGCAAGATGCACATCCCCGACGATCCCGGCTATTACGAGAAGTTCTATTTCACCCCCGGCGATCTCGGCTTTACCCCCATCGACACCTCTGTCGGCCGTCTCGGCGTGCTGGTTTGCTGGGATCAATGGTACCCGGAAGCGGCGCGGCTGATGGCGCTGGCCGGGGCCCAGCTGCTGCTCTATCCCACCGCCATCGGCTGGGACGAACGGGACACCGACGAGGAACAGCAGCGCCAGCTGGACGCATGGCAGCTCAGCCAGCGCGCCCATGCGGTCGCCAACGGCCTGCCGGTGCTCGCCTGCAACCGCACCGGCGTGGAAACCGATCCGGTCAACGGCGATCGCATTCATTTCTGGGGCCACAGTTTCGTCGCCGGTCCGCAGGGCGAAATACTCGCCGAAGCCCCCGCCGATGAGGAGCAGTTGCTGATGAGCGAGATCGACCTGACCCGCAGCGAGACGCTACGGCGTATGTGGCCCTATCTGCGGGATCGGCGCATCGACGCCTACGATGACTTGTTATTGCGCTATCGCGACCGCAAATAATCAAAAGCGCCCGCCACAGCGCAGTTTTTTCGTGGTCTGGTCGGGTATGCAGCAGAAGGAAAAGCTTATCTCTCGCAAAGACGCCACGGCGCAAAGTAACCTGATATCGATCATACTCAGCGGGCTCTGCGCCTTTGCGAGAACCTGGTTTGCGGTCAATGTGTACAATGTTTCGGTGCGCTGTGTGCTCGAAAGGACAACCTGCCGGAACGGCGCAACAGGATAGTGAGATGAATTCACCCGAACAACAGCAACAGAAGATCGGCAAGAGCATGGTGTTTGCCATGTGGCTGGTGATCCTGGCCCTGCTGACCCTGTTTTTTGACAAGTACCTGGGCGATCAGCACAACCCCAACCAGCAGGTAACCCAACGCCAGGCCGACGACGGTCGCAGCGAGGTGGTGCTCAAGCAAAACCGCCAGGGCCATTATATTGCGAACGGCCGGATTAACGGCCAGGAAGTCACCTTTTTGCTCGACACCGGTGCCACGGATATCGCCATTCCGGAAAAAATCGCCAACCGGCTCGATCTTCCCCGCGGGCGGCAGGTTCAGTTTCAGACCGCCAACGGCGTGGCCCGGGGATACAGCACCCGGCTCGACAGCGTCAGCCTCGGCAATATCCGGCTTGGCGATCTGCCCGCCTCCATCAATCCCCATGCCGGACATGACGAAATTTTGCTCGGTATGAGTTTCCTCCGCCAGCTGGAGATGAGCCAGAAGGGCGATACCCTGACCCTGCGGCAGTAACCCGGCCTCACCGGGTCTGTAACCGCCGCACAAATCTGAATTAAACTCCTTGCATTCACAATCAATACGATAATAATTACACTTATAATCAGGAATTCACGCACTACCCAATAAGGAACCGATCATGATGTTACGTAAACTTGCCATTATCCTGCCCGCGCTGGCGGTAAGCTCGACAGCCTTCGCGGACACCCTTGGCGCACGCTTCGGTGCCGGCATGTGGGACCACACCCCCGGCGGTCACCTCCGTTATCAGACCTCCAACAGCAACCACAACGCGGATCTGCAGGACGACCTCAATCTGGAGGATGACCAGGAGGGCTATTTCTACGCCCTGGTCGAACACCCCGTGCCGTTGATCCCCAACGTCAAGCTGATGCGGACCGGCCTGACCAGCAACGGCTCCGGGACGATCAATTCGGAATTCACCTATGGCGGCGAAACCTACGAGGCCAACCAAGACATTACCTCCGAACTGCAACTGGATCACACCGACGTCACACTCTACTGGCAGTTGCTGGATAATGTGGTCAGTTTTGATTTCGGGCTTACCGCCAAGATGATTGACGCCGAGGCGACCCTGCGTCAGACCAGCGGTAACGAGAAAACTGTCACCAACAGCTTCGACGGCGTCGTCCCCATGGGGTATCTCGGTATCGGCGCCACACCGTGGCCCGGCGTGGAACTGCGCCTGGAAGGCAGCGCCCTGAGCGTAGGTGATAACAGCCTGACCGACTATACCGCCAAGGTCAGTTACACCACGGACTTCCTGCTCGGGGTTGAAGCCGGTTACCGTTCACTGGAACTGGAACTGGATGATCTGGATGATGTCGATGCCAACATGGAATTCGACGGACCCTTTGTCGGACTTTATCTGGACTTCTAAAAACACAGGGACGAGTGACGAGGGCCGAGGGACGAGGAGCAATATCATCCTCTTCCCCGGCCCTTTTCTTTTGCCCGACGCAATAACATTACGCTTAACAAGACATATTTATTTCTGTTAACGGCGCTTTTACTCGTCACTCGTTCCTCGTTACTCGGCCCTGTCTCTTCTATACTGGGTTATACAGGCCCCGTTAAAGGAGTGCCGCCATGACCCGTCCACTTGTTCTGTTGTCCGCTCTGTTGTTGTTCTATAGCCCTGTGCATAGCGGGGAGATTGTCAAAACCCCGTACGAGGATCCCAAAGTGGTGTTCGACTTCTATTTCGATCACCCGGAGAAGATCAACTCGGCACTGTACTGGGTACGTTCTTATATCAATCCGCTGGGCGAGGCGCCGTATAACTTTTCGCCCGAGTTCATGAGTGTCAAGGTGGTGATTCACGGCACCGAGATCGTCACAGTCGCCAAACATAATTATGAAAAATACAAAGACGCGGTGGATCGGATGAAGTATTACGACCAGCTGGGGGTGGAGTTCATCGTCTGCGGTCTGGCCGCCAAGGATTATGATTACAGCACCGACGACTTCCAGGATTTCATCAAACTGGCCCCGTCGGCCATCACCGAACTGGTCCACTGGCAGCAGCAGGGGCACGGGCTGATCACGCCCAATATTATGGATAAAAAACTCTCGATCGATGAAATTCGCTGAATTCCGGCCGTGAACGGCGCGGATAGTTTTCACATCCGCCACCGAACCGGCTAAAATAGCCGCCCTGTTTTCGCCGTGGTCAGCCGCCAACCGTTCGCATGTCAGACGTCTCCCTGTGTAATCCGTTTCATCCGCCGTTGCCCGCCCGTGCCGGCGAACTGTCCCGCTGGGGACAGCTGTATGGCAACAGCCCGGCGCTGGTCATCAGCCAGGCGGCCCGTGAACACAACGGGCCGCTGGTGGTCATTGCCGCCGACACCGCCGCCGCCCAGCGGCTGGAATACGCGCTGCGCTTTTACCTGGCCGACACCGAGCTGCCGATTCTCAATTTTCCGGACTGGGAAACCCTGCCCTACGATGTCTTCTCGCCCCATCAGGACATCATCTCCGGGCGCCTGACCAGCCTCTATCAGCTGCCCGCTATGCAGCAGGGCATCCTGCTGATTCCGGTACAGACCCTGATGCACCGCCTGCCACCGCCCGATTATCTGCAGGCCAATACCCTGATGCTGGATCTCGGCCAGACGCTGCAACTGGACGCGATGCGCCGGCGCCTGGAGTCAGCCGGCTATCAGTGTGTCTCGGCGGTGATGGAGCACGGCGAGTTCGCGGTACGCGGCAACATTCTCGATCTGTTTCCCATGGGCAGTGACCGGCCCTATCGCATCGAACTGTTCGATGACGAGATCGAAAGCATCCGGATCTTCGATCCCGAAACCCAGCGCTCCACCGACAAGGTCGACCAGGTCCGCCTGCTGCCGGCCCACGAGTACCCGCTGCACAAGGAGGCCATCTCCCGCTTTCGCCAGGCGTTTCGCGCCCGCTTCGAGGGCGATCCGCAAAAGGCACGGGTCTACCAGGATGTGAGCGAGGGGCTGGCCAGCGCCGGAATCGAATACTACCTGCCGCTGTTTCACGAACAGATGGCCACCCTGTTCGACTACCTGCCGGGCGAAACCCTGTTCCTGGGCGAAGCCTCCCTCGAGGAGGCCGCCGAGGCGTTCTGGGGTGAGGTCGGCCACCGCTACGAGCAGCTGCGCCACGATCAGGAACGCCCCCTGCTCAGCCCGCCCGAGCTGTTTTTACCGGTCCCGGAGCTATTCGCCGGCCTCAAACAGCACCCACGGGTCGCGCTGCAAAACTTCAAGTTCGAGGATGACTCGGCGATCCAGTTCGCCACCGAAGCCCCGCCCCCGCTGAACCTGGACGTGCGCGCCGCCGAGCCGGCCCGCCAGCTCAAGGCATTTCTCGACCACTTCCCCGGCCGCGCCCTGTTCGCCGCCGAAACCACCGGCCGGCGCGAATACATTCTGGAGATGCTCGGCCACTACCACATCCGCCCGCGCGAGGTGGAGAGCTGGCAACAGTTTGTCGACAGCGACGAGCCGCTGGCCATCACCGTGGCGCCGCTGGATCAGGGGCTGCTGCTGAACGACCCCGCCCTGGCGGTCATCGCCGAAACCCAGCTGTTCGGCCAGCAGGTCCTGCAGCGGCGTCGGCGCAAACAAAGCGATCGCGACAGCGACGCCATCGTCCGCAATCTGGCCGAGCTGACTGTCGATGCGCCGGTGGTCCACGAGGATTACGGCGTGGGCCGCTACAAGGGGCTGCAGACCCTGCAGCTCAACGGCCAGGACACCGAGTTTCTGACTCTGGAGTACGCCGGCGGCGACAAGCTCTATGTGCCGGTCAGCTCGTTGCATCTGATCAGCCGCTACACCGGCGCCTCGCCGGAGACCGCGCCGCTGCACAAGCTGGGCAGCGGCCAGTGGGAGAAGGCCCGGCGCAAGGCCGCCGAGCGGGTGCGCGACGTGGCCGCCGAACTGCTGGACATCTACGCCCAGCGCGAGGCCCGCCACGGTTACGCCTATCATATTGACGAGGCCCAGTATCGCGCTTTCGCCGCCGACTTTCCGTTTGAAGAGACGCCCGATCAACAACAGGCCATCGACAACGTCCTCAAAAGCATGCGTGCCGATCAGCCCATGGATCACCTGGTCTGCGGTGATGTCGGCTTCGGCAAGACCGAGGTCGCCATGCGCGCCGCCTTCATCGCCGTACAGGACGGCAAACAGGTGGCGGTGCTGGCCCCGACCACCCTGCTCACCCAGCAGCATCTGGAGAACTTCCGCGATCGCTTTGCCGACTGGCCGGTGCGGGTCGAGGTCCTCTCCCGCTTTATCAGTGCCAAGCAGCAACAGGCGATCCTGCGCGAGCTCGAAGCCGGCAAGGTGGACATCATCATCGGCACCCACAAGCTGCTGCAAAGTGATGTGACGTACAACAACCTGGGGCTGGTGATCATCGACGAGGAGCACCGCTTCGGCGTGCGCCAGAAGGACAAATTCAAGGCACTGCGCGCCGAGGTGGACGTGTTGACGCTGACCGCCACCCCGATCCCGCGCACCCTGAACATGGCCATGTCCGGTATGCGCGATCTCTCCATCATCGCCACTCCGCCGGCGCGGCGTCTGGCGATCAAGACCTTTATCAGTGAATGGCAGGACGGCCTGATCCAGGAAGCCTGCCAGCGCGAGATCCGCCGCGGCGGCCAGGTCTACTTCCTGCACAACGATATCGAAACCATCGAAAAACAGGTCGCCAAACTGACCGAGCTGGTGCCCGAAGCGACGATTCGTCACGCTCACGGTCAGCTGCGCGAGCGGGAGCTGGAACAGGTGATGTCCGACTTCTATCACCAGCGCTTCAATATTCTGGTCTGCACCACCATTATCGAAACCGGCATCGACATCCCGTCGGCCAACACCATCGTCATCAACCGCGCCGATCGCTTCGGCCTGGCCCAGCTCTATCAGTTACGCGGCCGAGTCGGCCGCTCGCACCATCGCGCCTACGCCTATCTGATCACCCCCTCGCGCCGGGCCATGAGCCAGGACGCGCTCAAGCGCCTGGAAGCGATCGAATCGATCCAGACCCTGGGCACCGGCTTCACCCTCGCCACCCATGATCTGGAGATCCGCGGCGCCGGGGAGCTGCTGGGCGACGAACAGAGCGGTCAGATGATGGAGATCGGTTATCACATGTATACCGAACTGCTGGAGCGCGCGGTCAAGGCATTAAAAGAGGGCCACGAACCCCAACTGGACAAACCCCTCAATCACGGCGCCGAGATCGATCTGCACTGTCCCGCCCTGATCCCCGAGGAATACCTGCCCGACATCCACGAGCGGCTGATCCTCTACAAACGCATCGCCAACGCCGCCGACTCGCAGGAACTCAAGGATCTGCAGGTTGAGATGATCGACCGCTTCGGCCTGCTGCCCGACGCCGTCAAAAACCTGTTTGCCGTCACCCAACTCAAACTGCAGGCCCTCCCACTGGGCATCCGCAAGATCGAACTGGGCGAAGAAGGCGGCCGCATCCTGTTCGTCGAACAACCCGACATCGATCCCATGCGGATCATTCAGCTCATCCAGCAACACCCCAACGACTACAAACTCGACGGCGGCGAAAAACTGCGCATCAACAAGGAACTGCCCGATACCGGGGACCGGATCAAGGAACTCAACAACCTGCTGGCGACACTGGCAGAAAAAGAAGCAGCCTGAAGATCAGGGGCTAGGGGCTAGTCTCTAGTTAAATACGGAAATAGGTATACTGTCCCCGTGAATTGATGGAATCGCCTCCCACAGAGAGGAAGCTTGGATAAAGAAAATGAATCTGTCATCTTTCTTTTCAGTTCTCGTCCTTGTCCTCACCGAAGTGGGCTATCCAGTTTTGGAGCTCCGGTTCCGGTAACGCCGGACTCCAGAGGAATCCCTGGCCAAGCTCGCAACCCAGTTCCGCTAAAACGCTGGCCTGCGCCTCGGTTTCCACGCCTTCCGCCGTCGTTTTCATCCCGAGAGCGTGGCCCACTTCGATCATGGCGCTTACCATCCGCCGGACGCGCTCGTCACCCACAATAGGTGAGACGAATGAGCGATCGATCTTGAGCTCCGTGGCGGGGATGTTCCGAAGGTAGGCAAAGGAGGCGTAACCGGTTCCAAAATCATCGATGCTGACGCCCACCCCGGAGTCGCGAAGCTGATGGAGCAGCCCCAGGGTCATGTCCGGCTCCCGCATGATACCGCCTTCGGTGACTTCCACCAGGAGGCTGGCGGGATCGGTCCCGGTAGTCCGCAGAAGATCGAGCAGATAGGTCACCATGGCCGAATCAGCCAGGTTGCGGGTGGCCAGGTTGAGGCTTACCGGCGTGGCCAGGCCGCTGCGGGCGAGTTCGACCGCCTGACGGATCACGAACCGACTAAAAGGCTCGATAAGACTGGTCTGCTCGAGCTTGGGCATGAACTGTCCGGGGGGAATCAATCCGTTCTCCGGGTGGCGCCAGCGGATCAGGCCTTCCACCCCGCCAGGTTGCCGATCACTGAGGCGGACCTTGGGCTGAAAATGGAGCTCAAACTCCCCCGCCTCCAGGGCTTCCTCGGCCTGGGCGATCAATGTGACACTCTGGTGGTTGTCCGTTTCGAGCGAGGGCTCGTAGTTGACCCAGTCCCTGTCGAGTGTTTGAGCCCGATGCAGGGCCACCCGCGCACGGCGGATTAGCTCTGTGGCTTGAACACCCGTATCCGGCCCCGCGTGGCCCACCCCGATGGCCGGTTCCAGCCGAACGGGGGCGTCATCCACCTCCAGCGAGGCTCTGGCCGCATCGTGGATTTGTCGGGCAAGCCGTCGGGTTGAGGTTCCCGGGTCCACAGGCAGGATCAGACCCAGCTCCGAGCTGGAAAAGCGATAGAGCCCACCGAGTTCCGGCAAGGTCCGATTGATCTGATCGGCCCACTTCCGCATCACATGGTCGGCACCCTCAAGACCGAGGATATCCACGATTTCCGCCAGATCGGTGGCCCGTATCAGGGCCACCCCGGGGCTGGGAACATTGTCCGGCAATTGGGCCAGGCAAGCGTCAAGATCGTTCTGAAAGGCCGCCTGATTGGGAAGACCGGTTGCCGGGTCCTTTCGCATCATCGCCAACTGGGCAGCCTGACGCCGATACAACGTAGTGAACAGTACCCCGGTGACAGACCCGACAAGCAGGAAGGCTCCTGACCGGATTAGCCATTGCTCAATCGTCTGTGGAGTCGCGAGAACCACGTCAAAGGGCATCCAGGGACCGATCAGAAGAGGGGCCACCACGCCTATCGCCACTCCACCCGTCACTCCGTAGAAAAAACCGGCAACCAGGATCGGAAACAGCAAGGCGTAGGTATAGGGTCCGCCAGCGCCACCGGTTGCATAGACGAGGAACACACCCAGAACAAGGAAGATCAGGATCAGCCCCATACGAACCCAATGCCGGGGAAGCGGGGTTAAGAAATCCGATCCAACATCGGCCACCAGGGCCTTTACCTGATTAGTCATTTTGTCCCACCAAAATTGATCAGCCATCTTTTTGTCAGGAAACAATGATTGTCGGCCCAAGTAGATATGTTTTCGATCTCTCGGTCAAGACTAAAAAAGGGAACTTTACGGATTATGTGGATCATCCAGCCAATCCAGAAATATCCTAACGGGTACAAATTCAATGTTGTCTAGAAAATACGTATTAACAAGAAACTTCCTGATACCGGGGACCGGATCAAGGAACTCAACAACTTGCTGGCGACATTGGCAGAAAAAGAAGCAGCCTGAATTTAATATTTTTTCAACGCAGAGGCGCGAAGGCGCAGAGGACGCAAAGAAAAGAAATTACAGAAATAAATCTACCACCTTTTTCTTGTGCTGTTATAAGTTATTCCAACTTCTGATAACTCGGCATAGCTCTTCAAGCTTTTCTCCCAGATCGAGCACTCCAGCTATTGACTCTCGAGTCATATGTGGAGCTAATTTTTCAGCAAGGAGTGACTTTCTACTAGAATAATAATAACCTTGGCCATTCTCTACCCCATCAAGGTAATCAAAAAAATTAGCGTACTGATCTACTTGCTCAATATTCTGGCTATCGCGCCAAGTGGCAATAGACTCAGCTGGAATATAATTCTCTATCTCTTTTCCCTTTGTGACCCATGAATACCCTTCATTGTCACTAATTTCCTCAATAATGCGTCGTTTCGTAGAGTTTAGTCTCGCCTGTTGTGTACGCTTGTCACTATCGATTAAAATTGCACAATTTCTGTTCGCCCTCAATATTGAAATACCTTCTTCGACCAGCTCTGGCTCCTCACTAGATAAATGAGCTAAAAGTCTTCCACCATAAAAAACACACTGATAATGGTTGCCTTCATTTAGTTGACCATTAGACCAGAGATCAATCCATCGATTTAAGTAAATTCTATCTGAAGGGCCTTCTACCCAGATGATGCCATTAGATTGCAGCAAATCACTAGCACGAACATCTAAATCGTCTAATATCCCACGATTTTCGATATATGTCTTTACAGTTCGAGCAGCTGCCTTAGCACCATCGTGAGTTACATGCAGTAATTGCGCCTCCTGATCTTTACTAAAGAGATCTATTTCAACGTTAGAATGAGTAGTAAGAAAGAATATACATCCGAATGTATCAGAAATATTGCGCAGGTATGAAAGAAGCCTTCTTTGTAGTGCAGGATGGAGATTGTTTTCTAATTCTTCGAACCCAAAAACGAAATCAGACAATGGTCTTTCAGCAACAACCGGGATAAGATGAATATAAATAAGCACCAAGATAATTGTTTTAAGGCCACTACCTGATTGCGACAAAGGGACTCTACCTTTAGATTCTTCCTCGAGATATATTTCCCACAACCCAGAATCAAGTTGTTGACATACGATATCAATGAAGACAGCGTCTGTTAAAAATATCTTATTCAGTTCATCAAGTAGATTTCGCTCAACCAACTCGCTTTGTAAGTTAGCCTTATTAATAAAATTTTGAATTATATTAGTAGCACCCCTGCCATCGCCATATATATCCAGATTAGAATTATCACTTTCTGGCGCAATATTTCTTTCAGCATAAATACGGCGGAATAGTTTTTGGGATAGTGGATTTTTCTTTTTGTCAGCTATTTTCTGCAAAAAGTTATGCCCATTCTCAATTTGATCTAGAGGTCTTGAACCATCTAAACAATTTCCGATTGATACAAACTTTTGCCCTTGCGCAGCCCCTAAACTCCACGTTAACACCGCACCAATGAATCTTTTCCCAAATTGCCAATGATTTCCGGTTAATAACCCGCCACTTGTGTTTTCACGAAAAACCCCTCTTAGTTCTTGCTCGACCAATTTGGCTTCAGCAATTATTTCTGGATTATTTCGGCCATGCCAATTCCCCTCAGGAATATCAACCTTTCCTTTTATTGCATAGTCGATTAAGTCAATAAGAGTTGATTTTCCTGAGTTGTTCCGGCCTATTATTAAATTAATTGACTTTATCTGATCAAAGCCCTGTTCTTGTTCGCCAAAACATTTTAGATTCTTGGCCTTAACTGAAAAATTAAGTAATTCTTCCATAACTATTTGCAACAGCTTTATAAATTAATGAATTATTGCGCCAGTATATCTATAAGCAATTCATATATAGTTCTTCAATCTTAGCAAGCATTTCCCCGTTTTTCTAAATTCCGGGGACAATACAGCTATTTACCTACTAAACCACATTGGAGTATAAATTAGTATACTACCCCTGAGCCCCTTCCCAAAAAATTGCGATCAGGATCAATAAGTTATGACTTTGTTGACCTTGCGGCATATCTTTAAGATCCAGCTCAGCTATGAATAAAGACACAA
Organism: Thiohalophilus thiocyanatoxydans; assembly: GCF_004366735.1. Classification (GTDB taxonomy): domain Bacteria; phylum Pseudomonadota; class Gammaproteobacteria; order UBA6429; family Thiohalophilaceae; genus Thiohalophilus; species Thiohalophilus thiocyanatoxydans. The sequence continues at coordinate 617,675 of NZ_SOQX01000002.1, forward strand.
TACGCGATAACCCCTAATCCTGGCTAGTGGGCTCTTAATTCCCGTCTGACGCCGCCGAGCATCGCAGTGGAGGGAGGAATCGCCCGAAGGGTGCGCGCATGGACGCGCGCACTCGCCAGTCGGCACACGGAGGTGCCGTCTGGCGAGCCCGACTGGAGCGAGAAGCGCAGGGAACCGGTTCAGCCATTGGAAATGGCTGGACCGGCGGCGTCTTTCGGGAGCGGTTTTTGGTGACTTTTTGCCGCTTCAAAAAGTTACTCGCCGCGCGGGCGCGAGAGCCCGCTTTCAAAATCACAGCTCGCCCGCAGGGCGATCCTTTTGATAGCACGGTGGCCCTAACGCAAGTCGCCGATGAAATCGCCTCCCACAAAGCAAAATGGACACCGGCTTGTGCCGACATGACGACAGATCACCCCTCCCTACCCCTCCCCTTGAAGGGGAGGGAAAGTATTAGAGAGTGACCAGCCACCCGAGCGGATGATGATACAACGCCACACTCACCATATACACAAACACCAGAATCGCCACCAGCCAGTACGCCAGTCGCTCGCGCCGGCTTCTGGCAAAGCGGAACACCATCAACCCCAGCCCGATATACACCAGCAAGGCGATCAACTTGGCAGTCAGCCAGCCGTGCACCAGCGGATACTGCTGGATCAGCACGGCCATCCAGATACCGCTGACCAGCAACACGGTATCGTTAACATGCGGAACGATCTTCACCCACTTCTGGCGCATGAAGCCCGCGTTCATGAACAGCCCCAATCCGCGGATCACAAACAGACTGATCGTGATAACCACCGTACTGACATGAATAATTTTCAACCAACCCATCTATCCAATCCTGTCTGACTTTTTCTGTATTTTTATCCGGTTTTATTTATTCTTGCCAAAATAATTTTCTCTCTGTCATGTGCGTCATAGCATCACGCACGATGGAACACCACTGTACCGCACCCTGTCCCGAATCAAATCGCAGTGTAGCCGCTCCGGCAACTGCCGACTGCTAACTGCCCTCTGCCAACTATCTTTGGATTTATTCCCGGGACGCTGGCCCACTACCAGGCACGCCGTATTGAACCAGTTCCTCCTCGAAGCCGAAATAGCGCATATCCTCCATCCGCTGCGGATAGAGGATGCCGTCGAGGTGGTCCACTTCGTGCTGCACGACCCGGGCGTGAAAGCCGCTGACTTCGCGTTCGATGGGCGTCCCGGCCGGATCGAGGCCACTGTAGCGGATCCGGGTATAGCGCGGGACCAGGCCCCGCATGCCCGGCACGCTCAGGCACCCTTCCCAGCCCACTTCGCGCTCCTCATCCATCCGGGTGATGACCGGGTTAATGAGGATAGTCCGCGGCACGCTCTCAACCTCGGGATAGCGAGGGTTGGCGGCCACCTCGAAGATCACCACCCGCTGCGACACGCCAATCTGGGGCGCGGCCAGGCCGGCGCCGTCCAGGGCCTGCATGGTATCGAGCATGTCCGCGACCAGGTCGTCGAGCTCCGGCGTATTGAATTCGCTCACCGGCCCGGCAACCTGTTGCAACAGCGGATGCCCCATTTTTAGCACTTCTTTGACGGCCATAACACCTCTCGCTGGTCAAGTCGGGGTATAATTGGTTACATTACACTCCTGATAGTTAGCAAGGAATATAGCATTGAAAAAATATCTGTGCCTGGCGATTCTCGCTCTGCTGCCACTGGGCGCGATTGGCGCCGACGAGGAGGAAGTGCGTTATTACGATGTCGAACTGATCATCTTCGAGCACCTTGGTCAGCGCGGCAGAGAAAGTGAAATCTGGCCAAGCTCGGTGGAACAGGGTCTGCCCGAGTCCGAGGTCATGCTCGAACTCGACCGCCCCTTTCCGGGCCCGATCCCGGATAACTACGATCCGTCACTGACCTTCAAAAGCCTGCCCACGAGCGAGTATCGCCTGAACGATGCGGCTAAAAAAATCGAGGAGTCATCGACTCGCCGGGTGCTGATGCATACCGCATGGCGCCAGCCCGGTATGAGCGACAAAGAGGCGCTCAATGTCCACCTGAGCCGGACAATTCCCGCATCAGCCGAGGATGCAGAGGAAACAGAGACGGCCCTCCAGGGCAAACGTGGCGAACTGGAAGCGTATATCCGCGTGATCCTGTCACGTTACCTGCATGTCGATGCCGATATCATGTTACGGACCCGGCCGGAAACAAACCGCTTTGAGTTCTTCATTGAAGAAGCCGACGAGCCGGTTGTGTACCAGCTCAAACAACTGCGCCGTCGTATACGCAGTACCGAACTGCACTACCTCGACCATCCCGTGCTCGGGATGCTGATCACCATGCATCCGGTCGAAACCGACAAACTCTAACCATCAATAGCTAGTTCGACGGAGTAACATTCTCTTATGTATTCTCCGCAAATAACGCGGAGCTCGCAAAGGCGCAGAGGACGCAAAGAAAAATAGTTAACAAATAAAACTTTGCGTTCTTTGCGCCTTCGCGTCCTTTGCGTTACTTCCAGAGTCCTAGCTATTTATAACAATGGGATCACGTGTTCCAGCAGGGTGCGGACGTTTTTCATGCCTTCGGCCAGGTGTTGTTCGATCTCTTCCATGGTGATCTCCCCCTCATGCCGGCCGGCGGCAGTGTTGGCAACCACCCCGACTGACGCATAACAGACTTCCAGTTCCCTTGCGAGTACCGCTTCGGGCATGCCGGTCATGCCGACGGTGTTGCAGCCGTCAGCTTCGAGCTTGTTGATCTCCGCTGCGGTTTCCAGTCGCGGCCCCTGGGTAGCGCCATAGGTGCCCTGCTTGATTACGTCGACACCGGCCTGGCTGGCCGCCTGTAACAGGGACTGGCGCAAGGTTTCGCAATAGGGCCAGGTAAAGTCGACGTGGACGACCGGGTTGTCCCCTTCTTCGAAAAATGTGTTATTGCGCCCCCAGGTATAGTCGATGATCTGATCGGGTATTACCAGACAGCCGGGCTGATACTCAGGTTGAATCCCGCCGACGGCGTTGATTGCGATGATCATCTCGGCGCCCGCCTCCTTGAGAGCCCAGAGGTTGGCGCGGTAATTAATACGATGCGGCGTGATCGTATGCCCCGAGCCGTGACGCGGTAAAAACAGTACATCGTTATTACCCAGCGTCCCCCGCACCAGGGTACTGGAGGGTTCGCCATACGGCGTATGCATGATCTCACGACCGGAGATTTCCAGGTTTTGCAGACTGGTCAGTCCGGTACCGCCGATTATTGCGACTTTTGACATGTTATAACCCTTTTACTGCGTAGATTCCTGGTGCATTGCGCAAATAGCCTTTGTAATCCATTCCATAACCAAACAGATAGCGATCGTCGGTTCGCAGACCGACAAAGTCCGCCTGCAAGCCATTTTTACGATCATGCTGTTTTTCGACCAGCACGGCACTGTAGACCTCGCTGGCACCCTCGGCACGGCAATGCGCCATGATCGCATCCAGGGTGATCCCCTCGTCGAGAATATCATCGATAATCAGAATATTGCGCCCCGCCAGCGGGTGACTGGGCCGCACCTGCCAGTTGAGTTCGCCACCGCTGGTCTCGCCGGCGTAGCGGGTGGCATGAATGTAATCGATCTGCATGGGAAAGTTCAGCCGGGTCAGTAAATGGCCGGCCGGGATAATCGCCCCGGTCAGGACACATAAAACCAGCGGATCGCTGTTTTTAAGCACCTGGGTCATGGCTGCGGCCATCTTGTCCAGCGCCGCTTCGACCTGTTGCTGATCGTAGAGGCAATCCGCCTCGGACAGTGTCTGGTTCACAGTTTCAATATTCATGATTATTTTGTTGGAGTTTGGGGTAAAGCCGCACCTTCGATCAGATCCGGCATATGCAGTGTACGGGTCGGGAAGGCAACCTCGGCACCATGATGAGCAATGATGTCACTAATCTTGAACAGCACATCCTGTTTGACTTCGTGAAACTCGATCCATTTAACCGTCTTGGTAAACGTATAAATAAAGAACTCGAGCGATGAATCGCCGAAAGTGTTGAAGTTGACAATCAGGGTCTGCTCCTGGTCGATCTCCGGATGAGACTGCAGCATGGCCTTGACGTCATCAATAATTTTCGGCAATACAGCCATATCCGAGTAGCGTAAGCCGATGGTCTCGAAAATCCGTCGATTGAACATGCGTGAAGGATTTTCCACCACAACGGTGGAGAACAGCGCATTGGGTACATAAATCGGCCGTTTGTCAAAGGTGCGGATAACCGTCAGTCGCCAGCCAATCTTCTCGACATTCCCCTCAATATTCCGATCCGGAGAGCGTACCCAGTCCCCGATAGCAAAGGGCCGGTCAAAGTAGACCATCATGCCACCGAAGAAATTGGCCAGCATATCCTTGGCGGCAAAACCGACCACAATCCCGCCGATACCGCCAAACGCGATAATCGCCGAGATATTAACACCCAGGGTCTGCAACATCACCAGGGTGGCGGTGATGAGCACCGACACTTTCACCAACTGGGCAATAGCATCTGCCGTGGTTCGATCAATCGGTTTGTCTTCAAAATCATTGCGCTGAAGAATATTTTTCTCCATCTGTTCCACAAAGCGCATCAGCGCCCAGGCGATGGCAATGATCGCGGCGACTTCCCGCACCGCACGGACGATCTCGAATTCGAACAGCGCCATGATAAACGAAGCACCGAGAACCCAGATAAACAGGGTTATCGGATGGCGGATCGAATAGACAAGCGAATTATCCCAGATACTTTTGGTTGGCTGAAGATGCTTCTCCAGACGCTTCAGAACCCGTCTCTGAATAAAATCCAGCAACAGCGTGGCGAAAATGATGATAAAGCTGTGCACGATCCACCAGTTGCCGCCCAGCAGCTGATCGACATAGTGGGTAATCAGTTCAAGCATGTCCATTCTTTATATGCCTGTTGCTAAAAATCGAATGCCAGCGTCGGATTCGCGCTGTATTTATCCAGATGCTCGGTAACCTGGCGCCATTGGCTTGAGCTATGCAGTTGCTGTCGTTCCACCTCGCCCCTGCCGTGCATGCGCGCCAGTCGCAGGTGCGCCACCGGATCGTTATACTCGCCCAGATTGTCGAGCGCCTCGACAGCGGCAGTGCGGTTATTGCAAACCAGAACCATATCACACCCGGCCTGCAGGGCCGACCGGGCCCGATCGCTATACTGCTCGCCGGCCACACTGGCCCCTTCCATATCCAGATCGTCGCTGAAAATCACACCCTGAAACTGCAGTCGCTCGCGCAGGATCTGTTTAAGCCAAACGGGGGAGAAACCGGCCGGGAGTCGATCAATGTTGTCATAAATAATGTGTGCCGGCATGATGGCGCTCAGGCCGTAACCGATCATGCGGCGAAACGGCAGTATGTCGTGGGCATAAATCTCATTATAGTCACGGCCGTCGACCGGAATGGCGTGATGGGAGTCCGCCGCCACCGCACCGTGGCCGGGAAAGTGCTTGCCGGTAGCCGCCATGCCGGCATCGGCCATTCCCTGCATCCAGGCATGGGCCAGTTCGGCAACGATTTCCGGTTTATGATGAAAGGCACGATCACCGATGACATTGCTGACCCCGTAATCCAGATCCAGCACCGGGGCGAAACTGAAATCAATCTCCAGGGCGCGCAATTCGATCGCCATCAACCAGCCGGCCTGCCGGGTTAATACCCGGGCCTTTTGATGATCCTGTTCATAGAGCTGGCCAAACAGACGTGCCGGCGGAATATGGCTGAAGCCGTCGCGAAAGCGCTGCACACGACCGCCCTCGTGATCGACCGAGACCAGCAGGCGGGGTTCTCGCAGTGCATGGATTTCCCTGATCAGGGCATGCAGTTGTTCGACGGACTCAAAGTTGCGGGTGAACAGGATGACACCACCGACATGCGGATGCAGCAGTACCGCCCGATCTTCATCGGAGAGGACCGTACCGGCAATATCAAGCATGACAGGACCCAGTGACATCGTTGTTTGCCTATTCTTCTATAAGGACTCGGGTACCATACGGTACCATGTCGAAAAGCGTGAGAATATCGGTGTTGCGCATCTTGATACAGCCATGGGAACCCGGTACACCCATTTTGTCCTCGTCGGGGCAGCCGTGGATATAGACATAGCGACGCATGGTATCCACCACGCCCAGCCGGTTGATACCCGGCTCCAGGCCGCTGAGCCACAGAATCCGCGTCAGAATCCAGTCACGCCCGGGATATTGTTCACGTAAAGCCGGCGAGTAGATCTCGCCGGTGGGGCGCCGCGCGACAAATACCGTATTGACCGGTTGTCCGGCACCGATTTTGGCGCGAATCTTGTGTTGCCCCCGGGGGGTCTGTTCACTGCCATTGCGTTCACCGACGCCGTTTTTCCCGGTTGAGACGGAAAACGTGGCAACACAATGGCCCTGCTCCAGCACAGACAATTCCTGGCGCGTCACACTGACTTTGATCTCAATCTGTTCAGGCATCACTGCCAATCCTTATAGGGGTGATTGACCAGACTGACGTTGTAATAACGTGCATCGTCGGAGACCTCCTGACCGAGCCAGTCCGGCTGTTCAAACGCTTCATCTTCGCTGTCCAGTTCGATCTCCGCCACCACCAGGCCGACATTTTCCCCCTCAAAGACATCGATCTCCCACAGATGGCCGGCATGCGACACATGGTAGCGGACTTTGTCGATAATCGGTTTTTCACACAGATTGTCCAGCATCTCGCGGGCATCTTCCAGCGGGATGGAATACTCGTATTCCTGCCGGTATATCCCCAGCGTGGCGCTTTTGATATTCAGGTTGGCCTGATCGCCCTCGATGCGAACACGCACCGAGGCATCCCGGGCGCCGATCAGATACCCCTGTGCAATACGTTGTCCCGCGTCAGCCTGCTGGCGCCAGCGATCATCACGAATCAGGAATTTACGTTCAATCTCGGTTGCCATCAGGCGCCTTTGGTAAACAGGGCCATGGTTTCCACATGGGCCGTGTGCGGGAACATATCCATCATACCGACCTGTTGCAGACGATAGCCATGACGGTTGACCAGTTCGCCCGCATCCCGGGCCAGGGTAGCGGGGTTACATGAAACATACACAATACGCCGGGCGCCGCTGGCCGCCAGATATGGCACTATTTCGGCGGCACCACTGCGCGGCGGATCCAGCAGGACCTTGTCATACTGTTGCCCCCTGATCCAGGGTTCGTGATCCGTCGGCTCGAACAGGTTGGCGACATGAAAGCGGACATTCTCGATCCCGTTCGATGCGGCATTGGCCCGCGCCCGCTCGATCAATTGCGCCTCGCCTTCCACCGAGACCACGTCGCCGCCATGACGCGCCAGCGGCAGGGAGAAGTTACCCAGGCCACAAAACAGTTCCAGGATCCGATCCGTGGCCTGCGGCTCAAGCCATTGCAGGGCCTGGCTGATCATGCGCCGGTTGATGTCGCTGTTGACCTGGATAAAGTCGGCCGGCTGAAACTCGAGGCTGACATCGAACTGCGGAATCGAATAACGCAAAGTTGCCTGTTGCGGATACAGCAGCGTGATACTCTCCGGTCCCTCGGGCTGATGATAAATGACAAAGCCGGTCGTTTTGCCATAGTCGACCAGCAAGGCCCTATCCGCTTCGGTCAACGGCTCCAGGTTGCGAAATACCAGGGCGATCTTTTCATCATCGGCCGCCACTTCAATCTGGGGAATGCGTCGGTAACAGCTGAGCCGACCGATCAGTTCGCCCAGTTCCACCAGTTTATCACCCAGCGGCGGGGTCAAAATTTTGCAGTGTTGCAGTTGTGCCAGAAAGTGACTGCCCCGCTCGCGAAACCCGACCAGGACTTTTTCTTTTTTATCCACATAACGGACGCCGAGCCGGGCCTTGTTACGGTAACCCCACACCGGACCGGTCAGCGGCGGTAAGACCGTCTGTGGCGTCACATGGCCGATACGGGCCAGATCCTCCAGCAGAATCTGCTGTTTGAGACGGACCTGTTCCTCACTGGAGACATGCTGTAAACGGCAACCGCCGCAGAGTCCGAAATGGTCACAGGCCGGCTCGATCCGTGCCGGGGCGGCCTCGAGCACCTGATGCAGGCGGCCTTCGTCATAGTTGCGCCGGCTGCGGGTATAGACAAACTCCACCTGCTCGCCGGGCAGGGCATCATCGATGAAGACGGTTTTACCCGCGATCCGGGCAACCCCTTTGCCTTCCTGGGTCATATTTTCGATCCTGGCGACGACGGGTTCGCTCGGCAGGCTGCGACGTTTGCGTGACATAAAAACGGATCAGTGATCAGATGCCGGTCGGTTACCTGACCGGGGACAGGGTTTGGCAAACAGCGTCATGCAGCGCAACCGGATCAGGCGGGGAAAACATCGGTGGAGAGATACCGATCGCCGCGATCACAGATGATCGAGACAATGGTGGCCTGCTCCACCTGTTGTGACAATTGCAGCGCGGCGGCCACCGCCCCGCCGGAGGAGATCCCGCAGAAAATCCCCTCCTGCGCGGCCAGCGCGCGGGTGGTCTCCTCGGCGGCCTGCTGGCTGACATCCAGAGTCTGGTCCACCCGGGCGGCCTCGAAAATACGCGGCAGATAGGCCTCGGGCCAGCGCCGGATACCCGGAATCTTCGATCCCTCGGTCGGCTGGACGCCGAGGATCTGCACCGCCGGACTTTGCTCCTTGAGGTAGCGGGAAACCCCCATGATGGTGCCCGTGGTCCCCATGGCGCTGACAAAATGGGTCACGCTGCCGTCCGTATCCCGCCAGATCTCGGGCCCCGTGCCTTCATAATGGGCCAGCGGGTTATCCGGATTGGAAAACTGATCCAGCAGCCTGCCCTGCCCGTCGGCGGCCATTTGCTCGGCCCGATCCCGGGCCCCTTCCATGCCTTCCTGTTCGCTGACCAGGACGAGCTCGGCACCGTAGGCTTTCATGGCGGCGCGGCGCTCGACGCTCATCGTCTCGGGCATGATCAGTATCATCCGATAGCCCTTGATCGCCGCCGCCATGGCCAGGGCAATCCCGGTATTGCCGCTGGTCGCCTCGATCAGGGTCGCCCCGGGTCGGATTTCACCGCGCTGTTCGGCGTGCTGGATCATACTCAGCGCCGGCCGATCCTTGACCGAGCCGGCGGGATTATTGCCCTCCAGCTTGACCAGCAGGGTATTGCTGGTCTCGCCGGGCAGGCGTTGCAGGCGCACCAGCGGCGTATTGCCGACGAAAGCTTCAATCGTGGGATAATTCATCGGGACAGTTTACCTTGTTCTGGCATGACTTTTCATTACCCGCTACCATTTTGCCCATAACCGATACCAGAACGAGAATAAACCGTCCAGCCGGCCTGTCCGGGAATCGGACGAACCGGATTACTGAGAGTATGGCGGAGAATTCATCATCAACCGACAACCGGGCGCTCCTGGACAAAGATCAGGCACTCGAACAGGCCGGGGGCAGTGAAAGCCTGGCCCGGGAGCTGTTCGGCATGCTGCTGGACGATCTGCCCGTGCTGCGCCAGCAACTCCAGCAGGCCATTGCCGATGACCGGGCCGATGCCATGTGGGATCACGCCCACAAGCTGTACGGCTCAACCGTCTATTGCGGTGTCCCCGCGCTGCGCGAGGCGGCCCGGGCCATGGAGGAATGTATCAAGCAGCAGAACAAAGCCGAGCTGACAGCCTGTTTTGCCCAACTGGCCGCGGAGATCGAACGTCTGCTGGAACAGGGCCCGCAACTGACCGAACAGCTCCGGCGGGATGAGTGAACGCCTGACGCCCGGGACAGGCAGCGGTAAGCCAAAGACCGTTTCTCTGCTTGCGCCTCTGCCGGTGCGCCACGATGATCGGCGCTGAGCGGTTAAACGCCCTGGTTCACCCGGGCGTTTACCATTAGCCGTTTCATTTCCCGCACCGCCTCCTCCAGACCGGTAAAGAGACTGCGCGCGATAATCGCATGGCCGATGTTCAGCTCGCGAATTGCCGGCAGTGCGGCGATCCGGGAGACATTGTGATAATGCAACCCGTGACCGGCATTGACCTGCAGGCCCGCGGCCACACCGTGTTCCACCGCCTCGGCAATTTTCACAAATTCCCGCTGTTGACCCGCGGCTGAATCGGCATCGGCATAATGGCCGGTATGAATCTCGATCACCGGCGCGCCGCAGTCGGCCGCCGCCGCGATCTGTTCCGGCTCGGCGTCGATGAACAATGAGACCCGCACCCCGGCATCCGCCAGGCGCCGACAGGCTTCGGCGATCCGCGTGCGCTGACCTTTGACATCCAGGCCGCCTTCGGTGGTCAGCTCCTCGCGTCGTTCGGGCACCAGACAACAGTCCGCCGGTTGAATTTTTTCGGCAATGGCCAGCATCTCATCAGTGACCGCCATCTCCAGATTCATCCGGGTTTGCAGGATATCGTGCAACATCGCCACGTCGCGATCCTGAATGTGCCGTCGATCCTCGCGCAGATGCAGGGTAATGGAATCGGCGCCGGCCTGCTCGGCCAGCAACGCCGCCTGGATGGGCTCGGGATACAGGGTCCCCCGGCTCTGGCGCAGGGTCGCGATGTGATCGATGTTGACACCCAGTAAAATTTCATTGCTTGCGTCGGACACGGAGTGGTTACCTCGGTAAAAATCAGTTTCTAGTTACTAGTCGCTAGATACTAGCAACTTACAAGTCACGACTTTGCCAGTAGAGCTCGCGGGACTTGAGCGGCCGGTTGTCCAGATGCTGGCTGAGCAAAAACCGCATCAGGATCTTGGCTTCGCGCAGTATTTGCGGATCGCGGTAATCGTTGTCGCGAATCGCCAGCAGGGTGCGCCCGCTGATCAGTGGATAATCCGCTTGCTGCCGATCCGGCTGCTGTATCGGTCCCTGCTCCGGATGATAACAATATTGGCTGTCGGCGTGCAGCGGTTCGCCGCTGTGCGCGTCTTCCATCAATTGCAGCCCGTAACCCAGCTCGTCCAGCAACTCCCGCTCGTAACGACGCAGTACCGCTTCCTGGGGCCTGGACTCATCTAGCAGGGCCTGCAAAGCCCGTTCATAACAGACAAACAGTTCGGGATGCGGATCGTCGCGGTGCAACAATCGCAGGATCAGCTCGTTCATGTAAAACCCGCTGATGATGCGACTGCCCGGCAGCGTAAAAACCCCACCGGCGGATTCCACGGCGGTCATGGTTCGCAACTCGCCGCGGCCGGCCCAGGAAAACAGCAACGGGACAAACGCTTCCAGACGGGCGCTATTGCGCGCGCGACTACCGCGAACGCCCCGGGCGACCAGCGAGACCCGGCCCCCGTCACGGGTAAAGATTTCCAGCAGGCTGCTGGTATCGCGATACGGCCGGCTGTGCAGGATAAAGCCGTATTGCAAGTGTTGACGATGGTCCGCCGGCATGGGTTTGGGCTACTTTGGGGTCAATGGTCGTCCCGATAACCCAGGCTGGACAGTGCGCGTTCATCATCCGACCACCCGGCCTTGACCTTGACCCAGAGTTCGAGATGGACCTTCTTGTCGAACAGCTTCTGCATATCCAGACGCGCCTGCTGGCCGACTTTTTTCAGCCGTTCGCCCTTCTCGCCAATGACGATAGACTTCTGATTATCCCGCTCTACCCAGATCAGGGCATGAATCCGGTTCAGCCGTTCCAGTTCCTCGAATTTCTCGATCTCGACGGTCGTGGCATAGGGCAGCTCCTGGCCCAGATTGCGCATCAGTTTTTCACGCACGATCTCCGCCGCCAGAAAACGGCTGCTGCGATCGGTCAACTGATCCTCGGGATAATACGCTTCAGAAACGTCCAGGTGATGGATAATTTCTGACTCCAGCTGCGGCAGATTGGTACCCCCTTTGGCCGAGATCGGTACGACTTCAGAAAAATTGAGCTTCTCGTGCAGCATTTGTAAAAAAGGCAGCAACTCTTCTTTTTGTTTGAGACGATCCACTTTATTGACCGCCAGTATGACAGGCACGCTGATATCTTTTAATGCGGACAGGACCATCTCGTCTTCGTCCGTCCATTTCAGGGCCTCAACGACGAAAACCACAACATGGACATCATCAATCGCCGAACTGGCAGCACGATTCATAAACCGGTTCATCGCCTTTTTGGCCTGTTGATGAATGCCGGGTGTGTCCACATAGACGATCTGAGCGTGTTCCGTGGTCTTGATCCCGATGATCCGATGCCGGGTCGTCTGGGGTTTGCGGGAGGTAATGCTGAGCTTCTGCCCCAGCAAGTGGTTCATCAGCGTGGATTTGCCGACATTGGGGCGCCCGACCAAGGCGACATAACCACAACGAAAAGTTTCATTTTTCATATCAGTTTGTCAGTGCCTGTAACATTTTCTCGGCCGCCGCCTGTTCGGCCTTGCGCCGGCTGGTGCCTTCGCCAACAACTGTCGCGTCGAATGTACCAATTTTACACTCGACCCGGAAACGCTGTTCATGGGCTTTTCCTTCCGTCGCCACGACCTGGTAGTCAGGCAATTCGTTCCCCCGGGCCTGTAAATATTCCTGCAGACGGGTCTTGGGATCCTTCTCCAGGGTATCAGGATCGACCCGGGAGAATCGGTCATCAAAAAATCGCTGTACGAGCCGGCTGGCGTTATCCATGCCGCTGTCCAGATAGACCGCCCCGATAATCGCTTCAAAGGCATCCGCCAGAATTGAGCGCCGGCGATGGCCACCGCTTTTCAATTCGCCGGAACCCAGGCTCATGTAATCGCCCAGTTCCAGTTCGGTCGCAATTGAAGCCAATGTTTCGCCTTTGACCAGACTGGCTCGTAACCGACTCAAGGCCCCTTCGCTGGCCTGAGGAAAACGTCGATAGAGTTCAGCGCTGACGAGATAACCCAGAACCGCGTCGCCGAGAAATTCCATGCGTTCGTTATTTCGGGAACCGTAGCTGCGGTGCGTCAGCGCTATGTCCAGCAGTTCGGGTTGTTTGAACTCATATCCCAATTGACGACAGAGTTTTTCCGGGTTTCGCATTATTACCTTGGAATTTCAGCACGTTTATTGAATGACAGCACAACATCAATATTTCCGACAAGATTCTTACGGACTTCGTAGTCGACCTCGATAGTGGTGTTTTTGACGCCGCGTTCAATATAGACTTCATCCCGATCAATATCCGTGATCGAATTGATATTGAGGCGCTTTCTCAGCGTAACGCTAAGCTCGCCGGGTGACTTGGATCCCATCTCAGGGTCCTCTTCCATGCCCGACAGAATCGAGCCAACGGTCATCGAATTCATGTAAACCGGCACGATTTTAAGAAAGAGCAAGGCACAAATAGCAATTAGCGCAAGTACCGAAAGCCAGCCAATCGCGCCCAGTCCTTGTTGTTGTCTTATGCTTGTCATACTCTTTTCCTTGTTTCGGTTTTATTCAATAATACTGCCAATCCTGTTCCAGCTGGGCATTTGACAGTCCAGCGTGATCATTTCACTAAAAGTGCAATCCCAGTTCATCCAGATTAAAAACGCTTTACCGGCCAGGTTCTCTTCGGGGACAAATCCCCAGACCCGACTGTCACGGCTGTTATCCCGATTATCTCCCATTACAAAATAGTTCCCTTCCGGCACATTGACAACAAAGTCCCGCGCCGACGAAACCGGATTCACCAGAATATCGTGACGAACTTCGCCCAACGTCTCTTTATAACGAAGCTCCCGGTAATCACCCTGCTCCGATTCGTCAACCGGCTTCTGAGGTACCGGCTCACCATTAATATAGAGCCGCTTGTCATAGTAGGCCACCTCGTCTCCCGGAAGGCCGACTACCCGCTTGATATAGTCAATATTCGTGTTTTCGGGATAGCGGAACACAACCACATCCCCCCGCTCGGGATCACTGAGATTCAGAATACGCTGGTGTCCGACCGGCAGACGCAGGCCATAGGCGAATTTGTTGACCAGAATAAAATCGCCAACTTCCAGGCTCGGCAACATGGAACCGGTCGGGATTTTGAACGGTTCGGCAACAAAGCTTCGCAGCACCAGCACCACCAGAACGACCGGAAACAAAAAACGTGAAAACTCAACGAGATAAGGCTCGTTTGTTTCAGTTTCGCCTTCTTTGTCCTCTGTTTGAAGAGGTTGCCGACGCTTGGCAAAGTATTGCGCATCAATAACCCAGATGACCCCACTGATAACAGTAGCCAATACCAGCAACAGTTCAAAATCAAATGTCATTTTTCTTTCCCTACATTAAGCACAGCCAAAAAGGCTTCCTGCGGAATTTCCACTTTACCGACCTGTTTCATGCGCCGTTTACCGGCTTTTTGTTTTTCCAGCAATTTGCGCTTACGCGTGACGTCACCGCCATAACATTTTGCCGTTACGTTCTTGCGCAGCGCCTTGACTGACTCGCGAGCGATAATCTTGGAACCGATCGCCGCCTGAATCGCCACTTCGAACATCTGCCGGGGGATGATCCCTTTCATGCGTTCAGCCAGATCGCGACCGCGGTATTCGGCCTGATCCCGATGCACAATAATCGACAGAGCATCGACTTTTTCGCCATTAATCAGGATATCCAGCTTGACCAGATTGGAGGGGTCGAAGCGGATAAGCTCGTAATCCAGCGAGGCATAACCGCGACTGACCGATTTGAGCCGATCGAAAAAGTCGAGGACGATCTCGTTCATCGGCAACTCATATTCCAGCAGTATCTGGCTGCCGAGGTACTGCATTTTTTTCTGTATTCCCCTTTTTTCGGCACACAAGGTAATCACATTGCCGACATGGGCCTGGGGAACCAGTATCGAGGCCCGAACAATCGGCTCGCGAATCTCCTCGATATCATTCGGCTCGGGTAGCTCGGACGGGTTTTCAATGTTCAGCAGCTCGTTATGCCGGTTCAGTACCTCATAAACGACCGAGGGCGCGGTGGTAATCAGATCCAGTCCGTATTCACGTTCCAGTCGCTCCTGCACGATCTCCATGTGCAGCATACCCAGAAAGCCGCAACGGAAGCCGAAGCCCAGCGCCTGTGACGTCTCCGGTTCATAATAGAGCGCGGCGTCGTTGAGTTTCAGCTTGGAAAGCGCTTCACGCAGTCCCTCGTAATCATCGCCTTCCACCGGAAACAGACCGGCAAAGACCTGCGGCTGGATCGGCTTGAAACCGGGCAGCGGCACGGCAGCCGGGTTGGCGGCGTCGGTAATGGTATCGCCGACCGGTGCGCCGTCGACCTCCTTGATACCGGCGATCATGAAGCCGACTTCGCCGGCGTGCAGTTGTTCGGTATCACGCTTTTTGGGGGTAAAAATTCCGACCCGATCCACCTGGTGGTTACGATCCGCGGCCATGATGCGGATCTTCTGCTTGCGCCGCAGGGTGCCCTGCTTGACCCGGATCAGCGACACCACCCCCAGGTAGTTGTCGAACCAGGAGTCGATAATCAGCGCCTGCAGGGGCGCGTCCACATTGCCCTCGGGCGGCGGGATCAGGTGCACGATCTCCTCGAGCAACTCGCTCATCCCCTCGCCGGTTTTGGCCGAGACCCGGGCGGCGGTTTTGGCCTCGATGCCGATGATCTCCTCGATCTCCTGGATCACCCGGTCCGGTTCGGCCGCCGGCAAATCGATCTTGTTGAGGATCGGGAGCACTTCCAGCCCCTGTTCGATGGCGGTGTAGCAGTTGGCCACGCTCTGCGCCTCGACTCCCTGTGAAGCATCCACCACCAGCAGCGCCCCTTCACAGGCGGCCAGCGAGCGCGAGACTTCGTAGGAGAAATCCACATGCCCGGGGGTATCGATGAAGTTCAGCAGGTAGGTCTTGCCGTCCCGGGCGTGATAATTCAGGGTGACGCTCTGGGCCTTGATAGTAATGCCCCGTTCGCGCTCCAGGTCCATCGAATCGAGAACCTGTTCGCTCATTTCGCGCTCGGACAGGCCCTCGCACATCTGGATAATCCGGTCCGCCACGGTGGATTTACCGTGATCGATATGGGCGATAATGGAAAAATTGCGTATCTGGGAAAGGTCGGTCACATTCCACCTTGAGTCATACTAAAAAGGCGCACAATTGCGCCTTTTTGGATTCGGAGCGTTGCCTGAATAGGACTATTTCAGGTGTGCGGAATTGTAACCAATTTCAGGCCTGGCTGAAATACTGTTGGAGTTTGCCAAACTCCAGAAAATAATGGCAAATCTCCCTCTCCCCGTGCTTGAGTACCGGAACCAGCTCGCCGTAGGCCGTCTCCAGCGCCGGATCGCCGTCGATATCCACCGTATCCAGCAGGAAATCGTGTTGCGCCTGTAGCGCCTGCAATTGCCCCAGCATTGCCTGGCACAGGTGGCAACCGCTGCGCAAATACAGGGTCAGGCGCACTGGCTCGCTCATTCCTCGAGCCGGATGGTCATAAACAACGGTTGCTTGCCCCGCTGCACCAGCATCGGCAACAGCTTGCCCCGGGGCAGATCGCCCGCCAGTTTTTCAAATTGTTCACGGCTGGTGATATTTTCGTGGTTAATCATCAGGATCACATCCCCCGGGCGGATATCCCCCTCGGCCGCCGCGCCTTCACGCACCTCCTTGACCAGTACGCCCCGCTCGTCGAGATCCAGCTTTTTGCGCTGCTCCGGAGTCAGATCCTGCAGCACCATGCCCAGGGTCGTGCTCTCGCCGTCGCTTGAGGGCTGCTCGGGTGAGGCCTGGGCCAGCTCTTCCTCGGGCGGCAACTCGCCGGTTTTGACCGTCAGCGTCCGTTTTTTGCCTTCGCGGATGATCTTGACCTTCGCTTCCTTGCCCACCGGATACGAGGCCACGGCGAGAGGCAAATCCGACTGGCGGTGAATGGTTTTGCCGGCAAATTCCACCACCACGTCGCCTTCCCGGAAACCGGCCTTGTCGGCCGGACTGTCGGGCACCACCTGCAATACCACGGCGCCCATCGGTTTCTTCATACCGAAGGACTCGGCCAGCTCGCGATTGACATCCTGGATCAGGATACCCAGCCAGCCGCGACTGACCTTGCCGTCGCTTTTGAGCTGTTCGACCACACCCATGGCCACGTCGATGGGGATTGCAAACGACAGGCCCATGAAACCGCCGGAACGGGTCAGAATCTGGGAGTTGATCCCGATGACCTCGCCATCCAGATTGAACAGCGGGCCGCCCGAGTTCCCCGGATTGATGGCCACGTCGGTCTGGATAAACGGCACGTAGTTCTCACGCGGCAGACTTCGATTAATCGCGCTGATTACTCCGACCGAGACCGAATGGTCAAAGCCGAACGGTGACCCGATCGCCATCGCCCATTCGCCGACCTTCAGGTTTTCCGAATCACCAATCGTCACCACTGGCAGATCCGTCGCTTCCACCTTGAGCAGGGCCATATCACTGCGCTTGTCACTGCCAATGATCTCGGCTTTCAATTCACGCCGATCACTCAAACGGACTGTAATCTCCTCGGCATCCTTGACCACATGATAGTTGGTGACGATATAACCATCAGAGCTGATAATAAAGCCGGAGCCCAGCGATTGGCTGTCAAACTCCTCGTCCGGACCGGGACCGGGACCCTCACCCCGTTCGCCAAAGAAACGCTCGAAAAAATCACCAAAGGGAGAACCTTCGGGAAATTCAGGCATACCCTCGAAGCCGCGCGGCATGCCGTGGTCGCGACTGATTTTCTGGGTCGTGCTGATATTCACCACTGCGGCGCTGTTTTCTTCCACCAGTTCGGTGAAATCGGGCAATTTGTTAGTGCCGCCCAGAAGTGCCTGGGACGGGGTTGCAAAAAAGCCCAGAATCAGAAAGATGCTCAACAGATTAACAATACGAGCCTTCATTGATGCCTCTTGAATTATTGCGAAAGCGATTTGCTTATGAATGTACGATATTCGAACCGGATAAGCCGGCGGATGGCAAACGGCGCAGAATTTGCGGTTGATAGCGGCTGTCATTGGCAATGCGCCGGGTAAACAACCGCAGCCAGACAATCGCCACCAGCATACCAATTATGGCAAATACAATCGATACCAGTTCCGTCGCCGGAATCAGCAACTGCTCCGCCACCTCCTGACCGGTAATAGCAAACAGCAGCAGACTCAGCAGCGGTACCAGATAAACCGCCATCGAACCGCTCAGCATCGCGGATTCATGCAGGCCGATTATCACGGACTCGCCCTCATGGACCTGTAACGAATTCAGCACCCGCATGCGACTGCTTTTCTGACCAACAACCCTGGCCAGAACCGACGTGCCACAGCCCTTTTTAACCTGGCATTGATCGCAGGACGACTTGCGTTGTGCTTCGACCCAGGCATAATCGCCCTCGCACTCTACCACGACGGCGGTCTCTTCGATCATGGTGACTCCCGGTATTCTACGGACTCACCAATCATTTTGACGGTTTCATGCGGCACTTCACCGACCACGGTGACATGGTAACCATTCAGTGTACGACCATGGGCATTCACCGCGCCCATGTGCGATCCGCCAAACAGGTTGTCCTCGTCCTTGTCATCATTTTCTTCGATAAACACCGATACCGAGGCCAGACCATCGGAATAAACCCGGTGCTCGACCGGCATGATGCTGGTCGGAATCTGATGCATCCGGGTCATATCCTGTTCAAATCCCGAGGGCAGCTCGGTCACCTGCCAGGGTGTGTTGCGGTCATTTTCAGTCTGCTGCCGTGTTTCGTCGACTTCATACCAGGTGAAGTTTTCTTTATTAATGTCCGCTTGCAATGCCTCTTCGGGAATTTCGTCCATGAAAATGATCTGGGTAAACATGAACTGTTCAACCGGCCTGTTATCTTCATTCAGCAATTCGGTTTTTAATAACAAACCCGTTTTCTCATGCACCCACAAGGCATGCCCGTAACGCAGATTATCGCGAGGACGAATCAGTATTTTCTGTGCCGGCTCACCGGCAACCTTGTCCTTACCGGCCAGTGACAGGCGATAGAAGTTATCCAGGGCCCCGACTTTCACCGGAAAGGTCGGGGGGAATTTGGCTCTGGGCCGGCTTTTTTCCACCATCACCGACTGGCTGTCCGGATAGATACAGGTCACCCGGTCCCCGTCACGCAGTACCTCGCGACCTGATCCGTCCATGGCGACAAGCCGTTCACGCTCGCCGGTTTCGGTCACGCTGTGAATAATCCGAATAGAACTCAGCTGGCCCTGCTGACCGTAAACAAAAGTTCCTTCGTAATTGAGCATGTGCGCGGCCTCATGCATCTTTTCCAGCCATGGCTGGACTTCATCAGTCTCCGAGGCCCAGGCGCCCTGCAGTAGAACCATGCCCCCGAACAGGGCCGATGCCAGTTTATTTCTCATCGACACGAGTAACGACACGTTCCGAGGGCGTCACGCTGACAATCCGCATATAGGGCAGCATGCCCTGCATTCGGGAAGATGCGGAATATTCGTTATGGTTGATCAGGTAATTACTGAGCTTGGATTGCACTTCACTGTCAATCGGCGAATGGGCCGATGAATTGCCACTGACATTACGATATTCCTCGACGGCGTTATTCGCGCTGGCGATAGACGTCTGCGATCCCGATGTACCTGTCACATCGCTTTGCTGCACCGTCAATACCGCTATCGTGGCAACGGTGGCGGCAATCGCCAGGCCGGCTGCCTGCCGAACGGTATGGGTGACCTTTTGGCGTATCGGACGCAGGATAGTCGGCTCATCATCCAGGGCCTTGCTGACCCGGTCGACAAATGACGGGGAACAAACCGTCTCATTGTGTCCCGACAGCACATCCCGAATCAGATGATACCGGGCCCAACGTCCCCGGGTTTCGGTATCCTGCTTGAGGGATTCAAGAACATCCGGATGAAGTTCATCATCCATAAATGCTGATAATTTTTCGTCGCTGTTGTTGCTCATAGTATCACCACACCATAATTAACCGAGTAACGGCTTCAGTTTTTTGTCCACTGCCTCACGGGCGCGAAAAATCCGTGACCTGACAGTCCCAATCGGACAATCCATTGCCTCGGCTATTTCTTCGTAGCTCATCCCCTCGAGTTCACGCAAGGTGATGGCGGTTTTCAAGTCATCGGGCAGATCGTCGATGGTTTGCATAATGACCTGCTGAATCTCGTCCCTGAGCGCTTCCTTTTCCGGGGTTGCATACTCTTTAAGACCCGACTCACCCTCAAAATGTTCCGCGTCACTGGCCTCAACATCATCGGCCGGCGGGCGCCGGTCCTGGGCAACCAGAAAGTTTTTGGCGGTATTGATGGCAATTCGGTATATCCAGGTATAGAAGGCGCTGTCACCCCGAAACCGCGGCAGTGCACGATACGCCTTGATAAACGTCTCCTGCGCCAGATCTTCCAGCTCCGCATGATTGCGCACATAGCGGGACAACACTTTCATGACCCGCTGCTGATATTTCATCACCAGAATGTCGAAAGCTTTCTTATCACCGGCCTGTACTCGCTCGACAAGCAATTGATCCGTCGTCTTACTGCCCATTCGGGCCACTTCCCCCTAAAAATGGGCCAGTCACCCGAATACTTGCTATTATTGACCGCAATCGCATCGGAGAGTTCGCCTGGCCGCCAGTTTTCTGGTTATATTTGCGGATAGCGGGATTGTGACAATCCTCGCCGTAATCCGTACAATTCTAATTCTATCTTGCCGCGAGGAGAAATGCTTCGGCAAATCATTCCGATTCATACAGCCAGGCCCGATAACGTTCATGCAAATATCAACCGACGTCCTTGTTATTGGAGGCGGCGCCGCCGGCCTCAGCCTGGCCCTGCGACTGGCCGACGACTACTCTATCTCATTGATTTCAAAGGGAGTATTAAAGGAAGGCTCGACCCTCTACGCCCAGGGCGGGGTCGCCGCGGTGCTTGGCCCCGATGACAGCCTCGAATCCCACATCACGGATACCCTGGAGGCCGGTGCCGGTCTCTGCGACGAAGAGGTAGTGCGATTTACCGTCCAGCACGGCGCGGAAAATATCCGCTGGTTGATCGACAAGGGGCTCGCCTTCACCCGCGACGATGCACAGCCGGGCGAATACCACCTGACCCGCGAGGGCGGCCACTCCCACCGTCGGGTCATTCATGCCACCGATGCCACCGGCAAGGCGATCGAGACCACCCTGGAAAAGGAGGTGCGCCGCCACCCCAATATCCGCCTCTACGAGAACCATATCGCGGTGGATTTGATCACCGGCGCCAAGCTGGGGCGGGATCACAACCGCTGTCTGGGGGCCTATGTGCTGGATCGCGAGGCCAACAGGGTCCGGGTCTTTCGCGCCGGCCAGACGGTGCTGGCCAGCGGCGGGGCCAGCAAGGTCTATCTCTATACCAGCAACCCCGATACCTCCACCGGTGACGGCATTGCCATGGCCTGGCGTGCCGGCTGTCGGGTCGCCAACATGGAATTCAACCAGTTCCACCCGACCTGTCTGTACCATCCCCACGCCAAGTCATTTCTGATCACCGAGGCCATCCGCGGTGAAGGCGGCAAACTGAAATTGCCCGACGGCGCCACGTTCATGGAACAGTTCGACAGCCGTGGGGAACTGGCGCCGCGCGACATCGTGGCCCGCGCCATCGACCATGAAATGAAACGGCTGGGGGCCGACTGCGTCTATCTGGACATCAGCCACAAACCGGCCGACTTTATTCGCGAGCATTTCCCAACGGTCTACCAGCGCTGCCTGGAATTCGGTTACGACCTGACCCAGGGGCCCATCCCGGTGGTGCCGGCCGCCCACTACACCTGCGGCGGTATCCTGACCGATCTGCATGGCAAAACCGATCTGGACGGCCTCTATGCAATCGGGGAGACCGCTTTCACCGGGCTGCATGGCGCCAACCGCATGGCCAGCAACTCCCTGCTCGAGTGCCTGGTCTTCGCCCAGGCCGCCAGTCTGCATATCCGTCAACAAAAAGCCGAAAACGAACCGGACGACGTGATTGTCCCGGACTGGGACGAAAGCCGGGTAACCGATTCCGACGAGGAAGTGGTCGTCACCCATAACTGGGATGAGTTACGCCGTTTCATGTGGGACTATGTCGGTATCGTGCGCAGTAACAAGCGCCTGCAGCGGGCCGAACACCGCGTGCAATTGCTGCTGTCGGAAATCGATGAATACTACGGCAACTTCCGCGTCACCAATGATCTGCTGGAGCTGCGCAACCTCGCCCTGGTGGCCGGCTTGATCATCCGCTCCGCCATGTCCCGACACGAAAGCCGCGGCCTGCATTACAACATCGACTACCCCGAACGTAACGACAGCCACCCGCCACACAACACCATATTGCAACCGACCCACAGCGACGACGCCACCTCGGCGATGGCATTGGCGGAATGATAAAGTGCTGAGTGCTGAGTGCTTAGTTCTAAGTACTTAGTACTTAGTACTTAGTACTTAGTACTTAGTACTTAGACGTTGCGCGCAGCGCTACCTGACATTCCATCTATCGGACTATTTTTTTACCACGAAGACACGAAGTCTCGAAGTAGATTAATTTTTCTTCGGGTCTTCGTGGTGAGGTTTTATAAACATCAGGTGTCACGCAGGCTATCGCCAGCATGACCTACGCTACTGATCCTCGCTATTAGCAAGATCATTCCCTCCCCTTCCAGGGGAGA
>NZ_SOQX01000002.1:640315-673394 GCF_004366735.1 Thiohalophilus thiocyanatoxydans
CCGAAGTCTCGAAGCAGGTTAATTTTACTTCGTGTCTTCGTGATGAGGTTTTATAAGCATCAGGTGTCACGCAGGCTATCGCCAGCATGACCTACGCTACTAATCCTCGCTATTAGCAAGATGATTCCCTCCCCTTCCAGGGGAGGGCCAGGGAGGGGTGATATAAAATCAGTCCCGGCAAACCCAGCTCGTCACTCGTTCCTCGTAACTCGGCCCTGGTCCGAAGACCCCGCATACCTTAATCGTAACCACAACAGGTGCCACTGTTCTTTGGCCAGACTGTCGGGCAACAACACCTTGTAAAGTCGTCGTCCGTTTACCGGCTGCAGGTGCAGGATGATCAAACCGCGAGTGATGTAGCTGGACGGCAGCATTGACAGATCCGGCCAGTGCTGCTCATCCATCTGACAGTCCCAGGCACCATCGGTCCGCCAGATCAGACGCGTTGAGCGCCGGCTGTCCCGGTAATGGCGCCATATCTGCCAGAGCAAACTGGTCACCAGCGCCGCGAACAACGCAAAACGCACGCTCGCCGGCAAGATCAACGGCTGTAACAACGCCACGCCGGCCAGTGCGTGCAGTACAATCAGATAGATCAGTAAATAGCGGGAGGGGGTCGGCTCAAGTTCCAGCCGCGTTTCGAATTTGTTCTGCCACATCGGCCACATCCTTGTCGTGCGGGACACCGTATCCCAGCAAATAGTCCAGTAATTGTTGATCAGGGTACGTCAGCAGCGTCGCCAGGGCGTCTCGCTGTTGTTGTGTCAAACGGGTAAAGTGATTTTCCACAAACGGTTGCAGCATCAGATCCAGTTCCAGCATGCCGCGTCGGCATTGCCAGTAAATACGGGATTGCTCCGGCGTACTGTCCGTCAACATAGTCATGGTCAGAACATCTCCTTGACCATCATCTTCTTGATATTGTTAATCGCCTCCGCGGGATTGAGTCCCTTCGGACAGACATTGGTACAATTCATAATGGTATGACAACGAAACAGCCGGAAGGGCCCTTCCAGCTCCTCAAGCCGTTGCGCCCGGGCCTGATCCCGGCTGTCGGCCAAAAAGCGGTAAGCCTGTAACAACGCGGCCGGTCCCCGGTACTTTTCCGGATTCCACCAGAACGAGGGGCACTGGGTCGTGCAGCAGCCACAGAGGATGCATTCATACAGGCCGTCGAGCTTTTCCCGTTCTTCGGGCGTCTGCCGGTATTCCACCTCCGGCTCGGGATCGTCAACGATGAGATACGGCTTGATAGCCCGGTAATGGGAAAAGAACTGATCCATGTCCACCACCAGATCCCGAATCACCGGCATCCCCGGCACCGGCCGCACTACGACCGGCTCCTTCAACGTCGCCAGCGGCGTCAGACATCCCAACGCATTGGTCCCGTTGATATTGAGCGCATCGGAGCCGCACACGCCTTCGCCACAGGAATGCCGAAACACCAGCGTCTCGTCCTGCTCTTTAAGCTTGAGCAGCGCATCGCGCAGCATCATCCCCGGACGCGCCTCCAGCTCGAACTCCTGCATCCAGGGGTCCTGGTCGCTTTCGGGATCGTATCGATAGATTTGAAATCGCATTGTCTCAGCTCATCAAGATTATCGGCTTACATTAACAGTATAACGCCAGGCGGGTCTCTCTCACTTTTCGAAAAGGGCCGAGGGACGAGTGACGAGGAACGAGGTTTTTTATCCCCTCCCCTAACCCCTCCCTATGGGAGGGGGATTGATCGTGCCGGTAGCGAGATCATTCCCTCCCCTGCAAGGGGAGCACCCGGGGGCATAAAGGTCAGGGAGGGGTGATATAAAATCAGTCCCGTCAAATCCCACCTCGGCCCTCGTACCTCGTCACTCGTCCCTTTTCCTAGCCCCTAGGACCTAGCCCCTAGTCACTACTCAGTAGACTCGTTCCTTCGGCGGGAACGAGTCGACCGTCAACGGTTTCAACGTCACCGGCTTGTAATCCAGGCGATGTTGTTCCTTATAGTATAGAGAATGTTTCAGCCAGCGCTGGTCGTCCCGGTCAGGATGGTCGATCCGCGAATGGGCGCCGCGACTCTCCTGACGGCCCAGCGCCGAGGCTACGGTGGCAATCGCAATATCCATCAGGTTTTCCAGCTCCAGGGCCTCAATCCGCGCGGTATTGAAGATTTTGCTGTGATCCTTGAGGCGCACAGCCTGAAGTCGCTGTTCCAGTTGTAAGACCTTGTCGAGCCCCTGCTGCAGAATTTCTTCGCTGCGAAATACCCCGCAGTAATTTTCCATGGTGGTTTGCAGTTCCTTTTTCAAAACCGGCACCGATTCCCCCTCGCCTTTTTGATCCCAGCGCTGCAGGTGCGCCATGGCCTGTTCGACACTGTCGTGGTCCAGAGGGCGGTGGTAGCGGTTGTCGTTCAGGTAGTCGATGATGTCATTGCCGGCGGCCCGCCCGAATACCACGATATCCAGCAGCGAGTTGCCGCCCAGGCGGTTGGCGCCGTGGACCGAGACACAGGCGCACTCGCCCACCGCATACAGTCCCGGAATCGACTCCTGTCCCTGCGCCACCGGCACGATCACCCGGCCGTGGCGATCGGTGGGGATCCCACCCATCGTATAATGCGCCGTGGGAAAGACCGGAATCGCCTCCTCGGCCGGATCGATGTGCAGGAACATTTTCACCGTGTCGCAGATCCCCGGCAGGCGCTTGTACAGCACCTCGCGGCCCAGATGATCCAGTTTCAGCAGCACATGATCCCCGTCGGAACCGCAGCCGCGCCCTTCACGCACTTCGGTGGCGATCGCCCGGCTGACCACGTCGCGACTGGCCAGATCGCGGGCATGGGGGGCATAGCGCTCCATGAACCGCTCGCCGTCCTTATTTATAAGGTAGCCCCCCTCGCCCCGCGCGCCTTCGGTGATCAACATGCCGCGTCCGGCGATGCCGGTCGGATGGAACTGGAAGAACTCCATATCCTGGACCGGAATCCCGGCCCGCAATGCCATCGCCAGTCCGTCGCCGGTGTTGATATGCGCGTTGGTGTTGGTGCGAAACAGCTGTCCCGCCCCGCCGGTGGCCAGCAGGGTGGTCTTGGCCTCGATCAGCAGGGGCTCGCCGGTTTCGATCTCCAGCACCAGGGCGCCGAGGATAAATCCCTCCTGGTCCTTGATCAGATCAATGGCGAAATACTCGTCGAAAAAATGGGTCTTGGCGCGAATGTTCTGCTGATAGAGGGTATGCAAAATGGCATGGCCGGTACGATCCGCCGCTGCACAGGTGCGCGCCGCCTGATCCCCGCCGAAGTTCTGGCTCTGGCCGCCGAAGGGGCGCTGATAAATCTTGCCGTTATCCAGCCGGCTGAAGGGCACGCCGGCATGTTCCAGCTCCACCACCAGGTTCGAGGCCGAGCGGCACATGTATTCGATGGCATCCTGATCGCCGAGATAGTCACTGCCCTTGACCGTGTCGTACATGTGCCAGTGCCAGCTGTCGGGCAACACATTGGCCAGTGCCGCATTCATGCCACCCTGGGCCGCCACCGTGTGCGAACGGGTGGGAAACACCTTGGAGACCACCGCCACACTGGCTTCGGCCTGGGCCAGTTGCAACGCCGCGCGCAACCCCCCGCCACCGGCGCCGATCACCAGGGTATCGAATTGTCGTTTTGCAATTGTCATAACGCCACTACCGAAATCAGAATCCACATCGACCAGATACCCAGTGCCAGCAGAAACACCAGCAGGCCGACCAGAATCGTAAAGCGCCAGGCCAGCGAATGAACGTAGTCCACCAGAATATCCCGCATCCCGACCCCGGCATGGAACAACAGCGCCAGAATAAAGATGGCGGTCGCCACGTTGATTGCCGGATGCGCCACTAAGGCGCGCCAGCCGGCATAATCCAGCGGCGCATTGGCGGCGTAAGTGATCAGGGCGGCGACAACAAACAGCGTCAGATAGACGGAGGTCAGCCGCTGCCATAACCAGGCCCGCAAGCCCTGTCCGTGCAGACTCACAGCAACACTCCCATCAGCAGTGCGATCAGCACCAGCGCGGCCAGTGCCAGCACCAGCCAGGCACTGGCGCGCGCGGCCGCCAGGCGCATGCCGATATCCAGATCCAGTAATAAAAAGCGAACCCCGGAAAACAGGTGAGAAAACAGCGCCCAGAGCACGAGCAACGACAGCAGGCGGACCCAGCCGCATTGGAGAATCTCGCTGACCCGCTCAAACCCCTGTTCGCTGTGCAGGGACAACGCGAACAAAAAAACCACAACCGGCAGCGACAACACCAGCACGGCGCCACTGACGCGGTGCGCAAATGACACAACCCCCGTCACCGGCAGATGGATCCTGAACAGGTTAAGAAATTTTGGCCGTACGTTTTTTGTTGTCATTATTGCCAGTGTAGTCGTTTCAGGCACAGCGTCCAGCTATACAAATTCAGCGACGCTATCGAGCTTAGGAAGATGCGCTAAGAAATGTTACTATCCGTTATCTGCCAACACATATCAAGCGGGTGAAGGGTCAAGTTATGAACAGTGAATGGCAAACATTTCTGGCGCAACAACACGCCAGCATCGCGGACGATCAGGTCACCGACTTTGGTGCGCCGCAGGATGAACTGCGCGCGGCCGACTCGGCCACGGTCATCGCCGATCTCTCGCATCAGGGCGTGATTACCGCCACCGGCAGCGATACCGAGGCCTTCCTGCAGGGACAGTTCACCAACGATGTCCACCAGGTAACCGACGAACACAGCCAACTGAGCGCCTATTGCAGCCCCAAGGGTCGCATGCTGGCGAACATACGCCTGTTCCGCCGGGGCGAGCTCTATTGCCTGGCCCTGCCCCGCCCGCTTCTCGAGCCGACGCTCAAACGGCTGCGCATGTTCGTGCTGCGCAGCGACGCCACCCTGGAGGACGCCAGTGAGACGCTGGCCCGCTTCGGTATCGCCGGTCCCGACGCCGAAACGCTGCTCGGCGCCTGGCTACCCGGCCTGCCGGCCGCGGTCGACGACACCGTGCAACACCAGGAGTTGACCGTGATCCGCATCCCCGGCCCGCAGGCCCGGTTCGAGATCCACGGCCCGAGCGGCCCGTTGATCGATCTGTGGCAGGCGCTGCAAAGCGGTGGTGCGATCCCGGTCGGCTATCCCGCCTGGAGCTGGCTGGATATCACCGCCGGCGTCCCGAGCCTGGACAGCGACACCACCGACGCCTTCGTCCCGCAGATGGCCAACCTGCACAGCCTCGGCGGCATCAGCTTCAAAAAGGGTTGTTACACCGGCCAGGAAGTGGTGGCCCGGATGCACTACCTGGGCACCCTCAAGCGCCGCATGTACCGCGCCCATATCGATACCGACACCCCACCCGCCCCCGGCGAGCCCCTTTACAGCCCCGGTGGCGAAAGCAGCGTCGGCAAGGTGGTCCTCGCCCAGCCCTCACCCCAGGGCGGCGTCGATCTGCTCGCCGTGCTGCAAATCAGCAGCGCCGAAGCCGGCCCGATCCATGTCAGCAACCCCGACGGCCCGGCACTGGCATTTCAGGAGTTGCCCTACAGCGTGGCGCTGGAAACCGGTTAGGGTTTCTTGCAGGGAATAAAAAACGGAGGGATTGATTAAAATTTAATCCCTCCGACGCCATTTTCTGCGGGCTGTTTCATCATGCCAATGAAATGATGGATCTGTATCGGGAATACAGTAGCCGAAAATAACCAACACAGCTGGCTGGTTAAAGTTTAATCCCTACGCCCCATTTCTACTGAGTCGACAATAGACATATCTGCATTCGGCCAGAAGAGAAGCCGACATTCAACATAACGATAGAACTGTGTATCAGGCGCGTTCTTTGCGCCTATCTCACACGAATGACTTGTTATTTTGCAGGTTTTCATGCCCCAAGTCCTTCGCGCCTAAACATTTCTACAATATCAATGCATTCAACACTTAAATCAGAACATACATTAGGTATTTTAGGTCTTATGTATGAGTTGCTGGCTTTCTCTTCAGTAACAACAGAACAATCAAATTCAACTGCGGTTGCTATTACAAACGGATCAGCGCTAGATTTATTTTTTCTGAGATCCAATAACCCAGGATGTGAGCTGAGTATTTCAGTGGCACGTAACTGGATATCTGGCGTTAATGGCTGAAAAAAGTTATGTCGAGATTGTGCCCATGAGGATATTTCATCTTCGAAGACATTCAACTCCTCCCATACATCTTCAGCAGAAATGAGAATTCCAGAATCAGCTAGTTCAGTTAACTTAAGCCATGGGTCTGGAAATACGTCCTCAGGATATGTATGTCGCATCTTAGTTAGTGAGCATGTATCTATTAGGTACTTAGGCAGCCCCATTATTTACTGCCTAACATTGACTCGATGGCAGAAAAATGTTTAGCTCTCACGCCCAAATAATCAGAAGCATCGTTCCTTGTAATTACATTGCTATTCATAGCGTCAAAAACGAGAGAGACAAATTGCCTGCTTTTAGCGCTTATCACATCAATTGATGGCGTTACAAAGCCACCCTTTTGACGTTTTTTGTATTCTATAGCCTCTTGAGTGTAACGCTCTCTATTCTCTAGATAGAATTCTCTAGTAGTAAGCCCGTGATCTAACAGCTTACGAAGAATAACTTCTCTGCTGACACCAAAATCTTTAGCAATTGGAGAAAGAATTTCATCATTCCACTGGTTACTAGGGACACCGCGTAATTGTTTATATGATAAAAGTAAACTATCTGGGACAAGAACATGGGAGGCAACCGCATTACAAAATGCCTCTAGTTTTTGATCATGTACTGGTCGACTATCATCAGAATTAAGGTCACAAAGTCCACTTGATCGTAGTAATAAATGCGTGAATTCATGCAATAAGGTAAATGATCTTGCTGCATAGGCATCTTTTCTATTTACTACTATCAGAGGCATATAATCAAAGTAAACAGAGTAGCCCCTCATATCACGCAAAGCGATATGAGTAGACTGTAGTGCTAAGACGCCATAGGAAGATATTGCATTACGCCATTCATTAAACGCTACACGGGAAGATCTAAATTTCTTTTGCTTTTCAAATGAAATTCCTAGTACTTTTCGAATATTTGTGGCGACGATCTCGGGTTTATCATTAATTGAGCACTCGAGTTCGAATCGCGAAAATGATTCATCAAGCTCATTTTCAAGCTCAAGCGCAATTTCTCGAGCTTGTAAATTCATGCGAAGTTCTATAGTTATATCTGGATCAATATCATTACTTTCTGCACCATGATGTAGGCGGTAATCTTTAACTGGTGGTGTGAAAACCTGAGGTGGTGAGGGTAGGAAAAAAGCGCCGAAGTTAATGCGGTATTTTTTTGCTATATTTCTTAGTTGGTTTACTGTTGGTTGTTTACTACCAGATTCCCAGCTCTCCAGATTTTCACGGGTTACTTTCAACTTATCAGCAGCATAATCAATATCCATACGACATGACTTTCGTGCCCAAATCAGTAAATCTGGATTAATTTGAGCTCGTATAGGATTAGCCAAAGTAATATTCTCCTGTCATATAACGTTAAAACTGTGCGGAGCAAATGACGTGCAGTGTGGTTTCCAGCCTAACAAGCGCATTGTTATACAATATTTGCATATCTTTCAAATTCTTCCTCAGTACAATTAATATAATCTCCATACTTGCTATGCAAAACACCACGGAATTTTCTAACTTTTTTAGAAATACACATTCCATTAAGGTCTCTATTTTTCAAAAAATCTACAATTTCATATTGAGCTATGTCTGACATTGATATTGTAGAAAGCACTTCTTTATCGACAATTTTCAAGCAAACCCTAGAAAGATTTGCTAGCGCCAATGCATCATTTACATTAAATGCTAGGAAATAAGGATTTGAAAAATCAAAGTCATAAATTTCGGTTTTTTTTCGATTTCCAGTAACCATTGAGATGATTTGCATCATTTTTTATTAGAGAACTAAAGTCCTGTGTCATTTCCTCTCCTAAATGAGCAATATGATTCCGCCTTAATCGTAGATATTTTATTGTTTTAATAATTGCGCTATGAATTTCGTTACCACCCCACGCTTTAATTTTACTGGCTAATTGTTGTTCTGGCTTATCATCGTTTATGGAATCATGCAGACTTGGCAAGACGCTTGCTCTGTAATCCTCTATTTCTTCTATGTAATAAAGTAGGTACTCGACAGCGGAAATAAGACTAACGCCTACTAAGGTATTGAAAGATTTCCTTCTAAACTCAGTTAACGCACTTGCCTTTATGTGCAGCCTTTCAGAAAATTGATTATCAGGAAATATGTCGGTTGTATATTTATCTTCGTTATTCTTGGTGTTTTTTTCTAAATGCGCCTCTACTTCAGCATCTGAAAATAAGAAATATATCAACTGATCATTAACTTCAGCAAGTCTAGCTTCATATTTTCGGAGTATTGGTGTTTTCACGAGTCTATTTCAATATTTATGCCTAACGCTGCGCCCTGTGTTAAATTTGGATCGCAGTGGAAATTTTATCTGGCATCATCACCTTTATTAAACACTACAGCTTCCCTTTTAGCGAATGGTTGGTTGCCAACCGGATGCTCCACGAGATTTCACGTAACATATCAGTAGATCAGCAGCACCACGAGAATTAACCTAACCCATATCAATTCAATGGTCGGTGATCGGCAGAAGCGGTCATTCAACGACGAAACTCACTTGCGCGAGTGAAGCGCAGCGGAATGAGTATCAAATGGAGAGACGTGTTAGGCACGACATTTCCATTCCTTACCTGTTTGATCAATCGCGTAAGCTAACACTGGTAAGAAAACTGATTCGCCTCTTCTTAGATATACCGAGAACGTCTTTGCTGCCCTTGGTTCAAGTGTCTCACTATGTGACTCAGATAAAGATTGCAGGAAATGGCTCATTTGATGATTGACTAGCGCTTGGTGTTTCTTTCCGTCTTTATCCATGACTCCGACGTCGTGAAGCGGCGCTGAAATACTACCGAGATTACGCACTGTCACCGTATAGACTTCAACAAGATTAGGTTTATCCCAAGTATTTTCGCTGTTATCTGTATTAAGAAGCTCAATGTTCTTTGATTTGTTCTGGTGGCCAGCATATGAAACGGAAAGTTTGATTTGATCTTTCTTAACGTTATGTCGATGACTAAAGAATGTGATCAAGAGAGCAGCTGTACCAGTAACAGATCCATACAACGCTAGTCCATTCTCACTAAGCCACGACATCACGTTACCTCCAAGCGCCTAATGCAGAGCTGAGCCGCAGTGATCAGCCTGTCGGCTCGAGCACGTGGTTATGTGAATGCAGGGGGAAGTGTAAAAATCTACCTACCTCCCAAGTCCAAACCGACACAAGAAACTCTCCGATAGGCTTGGCATGTCGCTCAAGCTGTTCAGAAAGCTCGTTTGCTATCTTTCTAGCCTCCCCTGACGTTTTTGCTTGGCAGACCATGACCTTGCTGGCACGGGACCGATTTTTAAGCAGCTTCTTGAAGTCCCTGACCACTTCGCTACTATCTAAGTCCATCTCGATTTCCATTGCGAGTACGAACCGTCTAGAGCCACACTCATCTTCCCAGCTGAGATCGAATCTGTTGTACTCTGCTTGGTCGGCCTGATTCTGATATTCAGGATCGGCACCAGTGGTTTTCTCGGCACGAACTGCCATTCTTCTTCTTCTACCCTCTAGCGTGAACCGGTCCTTGATGTCCTGGTTTTTCCTTCTCCGAAACCACTTCAAGCTGAGAGTGCCGATGTCGCCCTTTCGCGATCTCCGGTACTGAGGGTCAGACAAGTAGAGACCCATCTCGTGCTTTGAAAAGCCAGCAGCAATTCCTATGGCTATTTTCCGCACATTTGCAGTGTGCGCAACCTCGTCTAGAAGTTTTTCGATATCACTGATTACAATCGTCGATTGATCCATAGCTCGCTCAATACATAACGCTAGCGATCAGGCGCGCAGCTTTTCTGCATTGGCTGAAGCGCATTGTTATGCTGGCCAAATAGAAGCCGCGCCACTAGGGGAGACCATTTCTCGTAGCTAATCCCGCTTGACGGATGGTTCGTATACCACGCGAACACCGATTCCCACGATGAAGGCAACTCTACGACATGTGGATCGATATGACTGTGCCTGACATGCCGAATGAAATGATTCCAATTGGTTTTTCCAAGAACCCATATCCTTTGTGGGCGGATCGCCTCAGTGATTTCACCAAACGCGGCCACTGATTCACGCCACATATCGTCGGTAGGGCGATCTCGGGCAACCTCGCCTACGCGCACTTGCACGAAGTTATAGAACGCAACATCGTTCCAGAACGCTTCACGCGACAGAGTGCCCCTGGAAAGGCAGGCCAACTTCCGAATTTTTGTTGCAAACCTCGAGAAGTTCGGATCGTCATTGTGCCCTAGGTGCGTGCGGACGCAGTTGACCACCAAATTGTCGGAAAACGCTTCCGGAGCCGTGTAGTTGGATTCCCCGATGATCAGGGTTCGGAACGGCAGCTCCTTTGGTGTGTGGTAATTCTCTCCGATCCACGGATGAACCTTAACGTGGTGCCACATGCGTTCCCCTCTCGGCATAACAGTTGTTGATAGGAAACCTATTGGTCCGTATAGCATAATTCAGTAATTGCTAATATAAAGCTTTAAATTATTGTTATAGAAATAGCTCAGTCATACCACACCCCGTTATCAATAATTGTATAATGGGACCAAAGCTTGCACATTGCAAACTCTGCCTCTGCCCCCTAGGCCTTATAAAACTTTATAACCTAATGGAGTTAACATCGTTATCCCGATGACTGCTTTGAGTTGGTATCTGCCTATCCATATATTCTAGACTACTCCAACATCAATTCAATGGACTGTGAACGGCCAGGAGCAGTCATTTAGCGATCCAAGAAGGGGAGCACGTCAGTTCCTCCCACTTGTTTGGCTTGCTATACCTTTGGACTCCAATGCACTCTTAATACTTTTAGCTAATGCTTCATTTTCGCCACTCGCTAACGCTATACTCTTATTTATTTTTTTAATATAGTCAATAGACGAGATTGAGAACCCATTTTTAGAAATATACAATGCATCATCAATATCGCTCGGGAACTTGCGCAATGTTTCCTTGACCACATTCGCCGAAAGTGGTTTTGAGTGAGATTTAACTTCGACGGCAACCAACCTATCTCCCGATCTCAATAGGAGATCGTAACCTTTATCTGAAAAGTTAAGTGAAGTTTCTTCAACTTCAAAGTTGAGACTCCTGAGAATATCAGCAACAGATTTCTCATATTCAATCGCATCGTTAAAGGACGATCGAATATTGCTCTCTCCATTATTTTCAGTAATTATTTCAATCTCGCCCCCACTACTATTTTTGAGTGTGATAATCTTTTGTTCTAATTTTTTCCTAACTATTTTCTTTGTAATATAAACAGACACAGCCGCAAGTATTGATGAAAAAATACCGATTAATAAGCTCATTAGATCTATATTCATCACATGAACTCCTTAACCGCACCAAGAATTATACTAACAATATAGAGACCTGCTCCGGCCAATATTTGAGCAGGAAAACCAAGAAAAATAAATGAAGAGCCTTGGATAGACAATGTGCAAACCCAGAACCAGACAAATAGAGAAACGAATAAAAAAAACCACATTAGATTAACGAAAACCTGGTCTCTTTTGGAAACTTTGATCCAACGTTCCCCTTCTTCTGTTTCAAATTCAAACTCCTTTAACTTTGTTAGCGGGACTAGAAATGAAATTCCAGTTGCTGCCAGAGTTGGCCCCACAAACCCTAACGTATCGACATTCAACAGGTTTCTAAGCAAAGCTTCGAATGAAACTAATATGATCGGAAAACCATATACGATTAGTGAGTGCATTTAGAAAATTCCTTAGTCACTAACTCCTCACTTTTTGTATAATGCCCACGCAAACGACGCGACGACAGGAGCGTCAGGCGACCGCAGAGTGCGAATTTGATGTGATTGCTATGCATTGTTACAGATACAGTTCATTTTTCTAATAAATGCATTTTTTCTATCCTTATTACCAAGCACTTCTCTTTTGTAGCTATTTATGTAATATTTAAGTGCTTGCAGGAAATGAAACCTGTTTAGAATTTTTATGCCATTGTCTTGCTTCACTAAAACGTCAGTGTCAATTCGTATTTTCCATCCATTACGCATCATTGCTTCATGCAGAAGTGAGCAGCGTACGTTTTTAAAGAAGTCCTCAGCAAGAGTAACATTGAAAAATGATTTAAATGGCTCTTTAGTGGTAAGGAAATTTACAAACAGCGCCTTACTGTTTCCGTTGCCGTATTCTGTATTGTTTCTTGGTTTTTCGTATTTATAGCACTTACCTTCATAGAAGGTTTCTGCATAAATGGGGTCGGTGACAAACGAGAATTATTTGCATTAGCATTTGTCACCGACCCCTTATCTACGCTGAATAAGCCGCCGATTTGGAGCGGCAGCGGAAAATCGGTCGGCTTGATTCTCTGGTTAGTCGTCGGTTTCGTCGAACTCCATCATACGCTGGCGCCGTTCCCTCATGATTTCTCGATCTTTTAGATACTGCCTCTGCTTCTCTTCATACTCTTCTTTGTCAGGTCGAGCACGCTCTGAAATATCATCCTTATCGAGATTTCCCAGAAATCGCTCGAGTTCTTCAATCGTTTCAATGGTTTCAACTACTTCTTCCCTCGTCGGTTCAGAGCGGCCATGCGCAGCCATATTCCTGATGTGCCGCATTTTCTGAATTTTGAAAAGGAGGTGCTCCGGCAGCGCAATCCCATAGTGCGCCAAGCGGCCTCTTGTCAGCTCCATCATGAATGGTCGCCGCCGACCAAAGTCCAAGCCTGCCTCCGACATAAATACTTCTGTCATTTTTTCAAAATAGGACCAAGCAGAAAGAAGCGCGCCTAAGGGGTGGATCTTGGAAAGCTCTTGTAGCTTTTCAAGCTCCTGGTCATTCGACGGGTTGCTGAGGTTGTACTCAGCGAGGTCCTGTTCCTCAGCAAATTGAGATATTATTTCATCATATTCTTGACCATAGTGCTTTTTAAGAACCTGCTTAAAGAATTCTTGAGCAATGCTCATGTAGAAAATACTGGTAAGCTCATTAGGCGATCCAAATCGGTGCTGGAGCGCGTTACGCTCATCAATTAACAGCTCAACCTTATTAAGATATGGAACCTCAATCTCATGCTTTTCAAGTGCTGATAGGCACCCCTGGATTGTGATCGTTTCTTTTGGGTTTTTGTATATTGATTCACCCGAATCGAGAACCAAGTCTTTTAGGATTAGCTCGATTGCGTTAGCAAGATGTAGGATCACCAGCTTTCGGTCCAACTCTTTCTTGCCGTTGTAATGTGACAATGAGTGCCCGAGAAGCTCCATTGCACTTTGAAATAAAGGTGACTCTATTGCCACAATCCCTCCTTAATGACGAAAACCCACAGGGTCAGGTCTTGTCTTTTGCTTATAGAAAGACAAAAGGCAAGACCTGCCCCTGATTTCCTCGAGGTCAACAACGCCTATACGTGGTGTTTTGACCCTTACCGCACTTTCCACATGGCGGCAGACGGTCCGAAGCATCGTCGAGCCGAACGCTCCAGTCACAGTTGGTGCAGCAGTAACGACCGATTCCGGGTTTTTCTCCCACTTTGTACATATTCTCACCTCCAGTAAGTTACGGATCCTGCCAGATTCACGGGGAATAAAAATTGAATTCTAATTTCCAGTGCAACACTTACAATACATTTTGACAAAGAAAATGGTGTTTTGTAGGTTGATTATATCTGCTTGTTACCCCTTTTCTTTTACGGCATCCACTTTTTCTATGAATTCTCGGATGGACAAGATTGCTGTTCCCTGACCACCAGGAATTCTCTCGATGGTGAATCTCGCATCCTCATACCCTTTGCTTGTATGGATTCTTATGCGGCAGTCTTTCGAATCCACCATACGCTCAAGGAGCGAATAAGGAATAACAACTGTATTCTTGCTTTCCGTATAAATAGTTCGAGAAACTGAATTGTAGCCACTACTGTCAAGATTTGTTGGTTTGCCGGACGAGAACGACTTGATATCACCATCAATGTTTATCTCAACTCCACTTAGGCCAACATATGCGGCACCACTTCCTGATGTATTCGAACTATGGGACAGTACTAATGCAACATGCTCAGGTGCGTTACTTGACCAGCGCGCCCCTAATTTAACGCTATTCCCCCATGAGCTATCGGGATCATACAACCAGTTGGGTGACACCTCGACTATTGTAGCGTCGTCAAACGTCGATTTTTCCTGTTTTACTACGCCTAAACCTGCCATTTTAGAAGTCGCGTCAGCCATGCCAGCGCATCCCGAGAACGCAGGCACAATGGTGATTGCGAACAGTACTGGTAATATTCTTTCGAGCATTATATTTTCCTTATTTACAGAGCGAACTGTGATTTAGGCAGAATCTGTCTATTGCAGTAAAACACAGAAATTACCCCTGATATTAGCAAGCATTTTTCGGTTTTTCGACCGCACTACCCGGCTAATTTTCATGAATATCAGGGTTTTCTGAATCGTATCTAGAGGGCTTGTGTCCCGTCAGACGCCGCCGAGCATCGCAGTGGAAGGAGGATTAGCCCGAAGGGTGCGCGCAGGGTGCCCTGACCCATCGGAGATGGGTAGGGTACTCATAATGAAACCCGAAGGGGTTCTATGAGACAAGCCGCCACTCGCCAGTCGGCACACGGAGGTGCCGTCTGGCGAGCCCGACTGGAGCGAGAAGCGCAGGGAACCGGTTCAGCCATTGGAAATGGCTGAAGCGGCGGCGTCTTCGGGCGCGTTTTCTTTGGTTCGTTTCGTTGTCGCGTAACAACGAAATGAACCCGAGGCGCGCTGGCGGGTCAGCGCTTTCAAGATACAGCTTGCCCGGAGGGCGATCATTTAGAGAGGACTGGATGCTTGATCACCCCACCCTGGCCCTCCCCTTGGAGGGGAGGGAATATAGTCTGAGGTGCGAGAGCCCGCTTTCAAGATCAAGGGCGCCCGGAGGGCGATCATTTAGGAAGTAGATTTTTATCACCCCACCCTAGCCCTCCCCTTGGAGGGGAGGGAATAAAGTCTGAGGTGCGAGAGCCCGCTTTCAAAATTCAGCTCGCCCGAAGGGCGATCATTTCAGACATCCGGCCGCATGTGCGGAAACAACAACACGTCGCGGATCGAAGGGGAGTCGGTGAAGAGCATGACCAGGCGGTCTATGCCGATGCCCTCGCCCGCCGTGGGGGGCATGCCGTGTTCCAGAGCCGTGACGTAGTCTTCGTCGAAGTACATCGCTTCCTCGTCGCCGGCTTCCTTCTCCTCGACCTGCTGGCGGAAGCGTTCGGCCTGGTCCTCGGCGTCGTTGAGCTCCGAGAAGCCATTGGCAATCTCGCGCCCGCCGACGAAGAATTCGAAACGGTCGGTGACGAAGGGATCGTTGTCGTTGCGTCGCGCCAGGGGGGAGACTTCGGTGGGATAGGCGGTGATGAAGGTCGGGTCCTTGAGGCGATGTTCGACCGTCTTCTCGAAGATCTCGATCTGCACCTTGCCCAGGCCGTAGCTCTCTTTGAGTTGAACGCCGAGGCGTTTGGCGTGGTCGCGGGCCGTGTCGAGATCGTCCAGATCGGCTTCGCTGATATCCGTATTGAAGTGCAGGATCGACTCTTTTACGCTCATGCGCGCGAAGGGCTTGCCGAAGTCGTATGCCTCGCCCTGATAGGTCACCAGCGTGTTACCGAGGACGGACTGGGCGGTGTCGCGCAGCATCGCTTCGGTGAGATCCATCAGATCGCGGTAGTCGGCATAGGCCTCGTAGAACTCGAGCATGGTGAACTCGGGATTGTGCCGGGTGGAGAGGCCTTCGTTACGGAAGTTGCGATTGATCTCGAACACCCGCTCGAAGCCGCCGACCACCAGGCGCTTGAGATAGAGCTCCGGGGCGATGCGCAGATAGAGATCCATATCCAGCGCATTGTGATAGGTGGAAAACGGTTTGGCGGTGGCACCGCCGGGGATGACCTGCATCATCGGGGTTTCCACTTCCAGAAAACCGCGCTGGATCAAAAATTCACGAATGTGGCTGATGATCTTCGAGCGAGTCTGGAAGGTGGTGCGCGACTCCTCGTTCATGATCAAATCGAGATAGCGCTGGCGATAGCGGGTCTCCTGATCGGCGAGGCCCTTGAACTTCTCCGGCAGGGGGCGCAGGGACTTGGTCAGCAGGCGAATGCTGTCCGCCTTGATGGACAGCTCGCCGGTGTTGGTTTTCATCAGCGTGCCTTCGGCACCGATGATGTCGCCCAGATCCCATTTTTTGAACTGCTCGTTGTAAATGCCTTCGGGCAGATCGTCGCGGCGTACGTAAAGCTGAATGCGGCCCGACATATCCTGCACGGTGCAAAAGCTCG
Organism: Thiohalophilus thiocyanatoxydans; assembly: GCF_004366735.1. GTDB lineage: Bacteria > Pseudomonadota > Gammaproteobacteria > UBA6429 > Thiohalophilaceae > Thiohalophilus > Thiohalophilus thiocyanatoxydans. Next base: position 656,773 of record NZ_SOQX01000002.1, read on the forward strand.
CCTTGCCCATGATCCGACGCAGCATCATGCGCCCGGCCACCCTCACCCGCACCGGGTTGGCCTCCAGTTCCTCGGCACTCTTCTCGCCGTACTCGGCGTGCAACTCCCCGGCCACCACGTTGCGGCGAAAGTCGTTGGGAAACGCCACGCCGGACTCACGTAACTCGCCCAGCTTGCGCCGCCGCTCGGCGATCAGCTTGTTCTCGTCGACGGGCTGTTCCGGTTGCTGCTCGTTGTTATCTGCCATGAGTTATCTCTTTGATCAATTTATTCACCACGAAGACACCAAGACACGAAGTAAACACAATTGTGTTATTAAATCCCCGTCAGGTGACCGCTTTGTGTTTAATGACTGGATTCCGATCGGAGCCTGTGCCGAAATGACAACTTGTTTTCCTCGTTACTCGTAACTCGTCCCTCGGCCCTGTTATTTATAAGCCACTTTTCAGACTGGCCTCGACGAACTGGTTCAGATCGCCGTCGAGCACGGCCTGGGTGTTGCTGGATTCGACGCCGGTGCGCAGGTCTTTGATGCGGGACTGGTCCAGGACGTAGGAGCGGATCTGGCTGCCCCAGCCGATGTCGGACTTGGACTCTTCCAGCACCTGTTTTTCGGCATTCTGTTTTTGCAGCTCCATCTCGTACAACTTCGCCCTGAGCTGGTTCATCGCGTGATCCTTGTTCTGGTGCTGGGAGCGTCCGCTCTGGCACTGGACGACGATGCCGGTCGGTTCGTGGGTGATGCGCACCGCCGAGTCGGTCCGGTTGACGTGCTGGCCACCGGCACCGGAGGCGCGGTAGGTATCGATACGCAGATCGGAGGGGTTGATATCGACCTCGATCGACTCATCCACTTCCGGATAAACGAATACCGAGGCAAACGAGGTGTGGCGACGATTGCCCGAATCAAACGGCGACTTGCGCACCAGGCGGTGCACGCCGGTTTCGGTGCGCAGCCAGCCGTAGGCGTATTCGCCGCTGAACTTGACGGTAGCGCTTTTGATGCCGGCCACATCGCCTTCGGAGACTTCGATCAGTTCGGTGGTAAAACCGGCGTTCTCGCCCCAGCGCAGGTACATGCGCAGCAGGATGTTGGCCCAGTCCTGCGCCTCGGTGCCACCGGAGCCGGCCTGGATATCGATAAAGGCGTTCTTGGCGTCCATCGGCCCGGAGAACATGCGCTGGAACTCCAGCCGTTCGAGATGTTTCTCCTGCTCGTCCAGATCCGCGACAACCGCATTGACCGTGGCTTCATCCTGTTCCTCAATGGCCATCTCCAGCAGTTCGCCGGCCTCGTTGAGATGCTGGCTCAGGTCGGTGATGGTCTCGACGATCTTTTCCAGATGCGCCCGCTCGCGGCCCAGTTCCTGGGCATGCTCGGGATTGTTCCAGATAGCCGGGTCTTCGAGCTCCCGGGTGACCTCAGTCAGCCGTTCCTGTTTGGTATCGAAGTCAAAGATACCCCCTCAGGGCTTCGAGTCGCCCTTGCATGTCCTTGATACGGGTCTGGATTGCGTTGACTTCCAACATATTGATAAACCACCGGAAAATGTGAAGCGCGTATGATACACGAATTCCCTGGCCTAAGCGATGGAGGGATCTACGCGATGGGACGCAGATAGCGCACCAGCAGTTGCAGGCTGCGCTGGCCGCGGTACTCGTTGACGTCCAGCTGATAGACCAGCTCGACCCGGCTGACCTCGGCCGGCCAGTCGTGATCCACGTGGTTGAAGGCGATGGCGTCGAACACCCGCTCCGGGGCCCCGGGATGGCGCAGCACCATTTTCAGATGATGCTCGCCGACGATACGCCGCTGCACCAGCTCGAACTCGCCATCGAACAGCGGCTCCTCGAAACCCTGCCCCCAGGGGCCCGCCTGGCGGATCGCCTCGGCCAGCTCCAGAGTCATCTCCTCGGCCGCCAGCGGCCCGTCACTGAAATGCTCGCCGCACAGCTCGGCTTCATCGAGATGGCGACGCACCTCCGTATCGAAGGCCTCGGCAAAGGTCTCAAAGTGTTCGCGCGGCAGACTCAGCCCGGCGGCCATGGCGTGGCCGCCGAACTTGCTGATCAGATCGGGATGGCGGGTGGCGACCGCATCCAGGGCATCGCGAATGTGCAGGCCGCGCACCGAGCGGGCCGAGCCCTTGATCGCGCCGTTGGCGGTGGCGGCGAAGGCGATGACCGGGCGATGGACCTGCTCCTTGACCCGCGAGGCGAGGATCCCGACCACCCCTTCGTGCCAGTTCTCATCGAACAGGCAGAGCCCGTGCGGCAGGTTCGCCTCATCCAGCTGCATGTTATCCAGCAGCTGCAGGGCATCCTGCTTCATCTCCGCCTCGACACCGCGGCGCTCGCGATTCAGGTTATCCAGTTGTTGCGCCAGCTCACGGGCTTTTTGTTCGTTCTCGGCCAACAGACATTCGATCCCGTGCGACATGTCATCCATGCGCCCGGCCGCGTTGAGTCGCGGGGCGATGAAAAAACCGATATCACTGGCACTCAGTCGTTCGGCCGTGCGCCCGGCCACCTCGATCAGGGCGCGGATCCCGGGCCGCGCCTGACCGGCACGCATGCGCGACAACCCCTGCGCGACCAGGATGCGGTTGTTGCGATCCAGCGGTACCAGATCGGCCACCGTACCCAGCGCGACCAGATCCAGGTATTGCGCCAGATTGGGCTGCTCGAGGCCCTGTTGTTCGAACCAGTTCATCTCCCGCAAGCGCGCCCGCAAGGCCATCAACAGATAGAACATCACCCCGACCCCGGGCAGTGCCTTGCTGGGAAAGCGGTCGTCCGGCTGGTTGGGATTGAGGATCGCCTCGGCCGCCGGCAACTGTTCCCCGGCCAGATGGTGATCGGTGATCAACACCTTGATGCCCTGCGCGTTGGCCGCCTCCACCCCGGCAAGACTGGCGATGCCGTTGTCCACGGTGATAATCAGATCCGGCCGGTACTCACGTGCCACCTCGACGATCTCGGGGGTGAGGCCGTAACCGAACTTGAAGCGGTTGGGGACCAGATAATCGATCTGTTTGAGGCCCATCGCCTGCAACGCGGCGACGGCCAGTGCGGTGCTGGTCGCCCCGTCGGCATCGAAGTCACCGACGATCAACACCCGTTGCTGTTGTTGCAGTGCCGCGATCAACAGATCGACGGCACGATCGATGTCCCGCAGCTGTTGATAGGGCAACAGCTTTTGCAGCTCGTATTGCAGCTCATCGGCATCACGCACCGCCCGCGCGGCAAACACTCGCGCCAGAACCGGATGCAGATCATCGGCCAACTGCGGCATCTCATCCGGCAACGAACGGCGCCGGATATGCTGATCAAACCCCATCGCTTACCCACCTGGCCAACGGCCGACGACGGCGCCACCAGCGGCGTAACGTATGTCTGGTTAATTGATAGCGTTTGCCATCTGCGGGTAACAGCGTCAGGCGTTGATAACGGTTTTGCTGCAGCCCCGCCAGCAACGGTTGCAGCCACAAAGCCTGGAACTGTTGCACGGCCGCCACCCAGGCGAAGGGATCCTGCTCGCGTAACGGTTGAAGGCAATCCTCGATGTGGAACAACACTTCGCCCTCGCAATCCTGCAGCAACGTCTCGACCGATTCGGGCAAATCGTCGCTGGCGACATCATGAAAGCGGGCCAGCGCATCCAGCAGCCAGTCGTCGGTATAGATCTGTTGCCAGTGCACGGAAGATTGTTCAGGCTGATGGCCTCCGCCCCACAACCACAGGCTGTTGACAGTCAGACGCCCTTCGGCCTCGCGCTGCTGATTGACCGGGTGATCGTAAAGCAGCATCTGAACCTCGTTCATCAATCGACGCCACTCGGCGGCCGAGTTACCGCGCGGCAGATGGGGATCGATATCCTGCAGAAGGAGTGACGGCAAGGGTGAGGTCTGAAGTTCGGGGGCGGTGGATAAACTCAGATACCAGTGATGGGGCTGGCCCATGACCAGCTGCAAACCGTCCTGGTGAAGATGTTGATTGATACTCTCGACAAGCTGTTGCGCCTCATCCGCATCCAGGCGCAATGCCTGATGCGCGCGTAACACCGCGCTGGTCATATCCGCCTGCAGATGCACCGGATCGGCCCGCAGGCAGAAGTTGTCCAGTTGCAGCTGCTGCACCGACTGGCAAATGGCCGCCGCGGGATAATCGCCGGTTGAATCGGGCTCGATACCGAACAGCTGAAACAGCCCGGCGTACGCATCACGAATCGGATCGGGGGTTATATCGGCGCGGGACAGTGCCTTTTCCAGCGAAGTGAAGTCCGGCAAGTCAGCAGACGACAATTGTGACAGTATCGGCTGCGGCCCCAGCAGGCCGGGCACAAAGACGGTAAGATCAAGTCGTGAGTCGTCAGTCATAAGTCCTGAATCTCAAGTCGCAAGTCGCAAGTCTGAAACCCGGGACGGCAGTCGATTTCAGACTTCCGATTTCCGATTGATAACTGCCGACTGTCAACTGCCCTCTGCCAACTTTCTTATTCCATATTCGCCAGAATCGCCTTCTTGACCTCGTCCAGCGTGGCATCGACGGCCTGGACCGCCGTGCTCTGCTGGATGGCGATATCCGGATCCTTCAGACCGTGACCGGTCAGGGTGCAGACGATCTTGCTGCCCTCGGGGATCTTGCCGCTTTGAATATCCCGCATGGCCCCGGCCAGTGAGGTGGCGGAAGCCGGTTCGCAGAACACGCCCTCTTTTTCGGCCAGCAGTTTTTGCGCGGCCAGGATCTCGTCGTCGGAACATTCGTCGAACCAGCCTTTGGACTCTTCATGAACTTTCCAGGCCTTGTCCCAGCTTTGCGGATGGCCGATGCGAATCGCGGTGGCGACGGTGTCGGGATCGTCGACCATCTTGCCGCGCATAAAGGGCGCCGAGCCGCTGGCCTGATAACCGACCATGCGCGGCAGCGTGTTGACGATGCCGTTTTCGTGATACTCGCTGTAGCCCATCCAGTGCGCGGTGATGTTGCCGGCGTTGCCCACCGGAATGCAGTGGAAGTCCGGCACGCTGCCCAGCTCTTCGACGATTTCAAACGCGGCGGTCTTCTGCCCCTGCAGCCGATAGGGGTTGATGGAGTTGACGATGGTCACCGGTGCCTCGGCACCGACTTCCTTGACCAGCTGCATGCCTTCATCGAAGTTGCCCTTGATCTGGATAACCGTGGCGCCGTGCATCATCGCCTGGGCCAGCTTGCCCAGGGCGATCTTGCCGTCGGGGATCAACACAAACGCGGTAATCCCGGCGCGCGCGGCATAGGCCGCCGCCGAAGCCGATGTGTTGCCGGTGGAGGCACAGATGATCGCCTTGCTGCCCTCTTCCACCGCCTTGGTCACCGCCATGGTCATGCCACGATCCTTGAACGATCCGGTGGGGTTTAACCCTTCGTACTTGACGTAGATATCGATGTCCTTGCCCAGCACCCGGGGGATGTTGTTCAGGCGAATCAGCGGTGTATTGCCCTCGCCCAGGCTGATGATACGGGTGTCATCATGCACCGGCAGGCGGTCGCGGTACTTGTCAATCAAACCGGTATAACGGGTACGAAATGGCATGGTTTCATTTCTCCAGGGTTTTAAATTTTTACCGCAGAGACGCAGAGGACTCAGAGTTATAATTGATCTTGTATTGTGGGAGGCGATTTTATCGGCGACTGGCCTGGCGTTAAGCAAAAAGTCACGGCTGCCCCCCACATAAACTTGTAACAGTTATAAACTTATTAATCTCTGCGCTCTCTGCGTCTCTGCGGTAAATTTATATATTTCAATTCTCTAAGCCTTGAGCGATTCGACGCGGATGCGGGTAACGTCGCCGTGAATTGATTTCATGGCTTCGATCTTTTCGATCGCCTCGTTCATTTTACTCTCGCGCACCACGTGGGTCAGCAGGATGACGTTGGCCTTGTCGGAGCCTTCGGTCGGCTCTTTCTGGATGATCGCCTCGATGCTGATGTCGCGATCGCCCAGGATGCGGGTCACTTCGGCCAGCACGCCGGGTTTGTCCTCGGCCTGCATGCGCAGGTAGTAGGCGGTTTCGACTGCCTCCATGTCCAGGATCGGCAGATCGCTGATGGCATCGGGCTGGAAGGCCAGGTGCGGAACGCGGTTTTCGGGATCGGAGGTCAGTACCCGCGCTACGTCGACCAGATCGGCGACCACCGCCGAGGCGGTGGGTTCGTCGCCCGCGCCGGCACCGTAATATAAAGTGGGTCCGACGGCGTCGCCCATCACCAGCACGGCGTTCATCACCCCATCCACGTTGGCAATCAGGCGGCGCTCGGGGATCAGGGTCGGGTGCACGCGCAGCTCCACACCCTTGTCGGTGCGGCGGGTCAGGCCCAGATGCTTGATGCGATAGCCCAGCTCTTCGGCGTAGGCGACATCCTCGCGAGTGATATTACTGATGCCCTCGGTGTAGGTCGCTTCGAACTGCAAGGGGATACCGAAGGCGATCGAGGAGAGAATGGTCAGCTTGTGGGCCGCGTCGATGCCTTCCACATCGAAGGTGGGATCGGCCTCGGCATAGCCCAGTTCCTGGGCTTCTTTGAGCACGTCCTCGAATTCACGGCCCTTGTCGCGCATCTCGGTCAGAATAAAGTTGCCGGTGCCGTTGATAATGCCGGCCAGCCACTGGATCTGGTTGCCGGCCAGCCCTTCGCGGATCGCCTTTATAATAGGAATACCGCCGGCCACCGCCGCCTCGAAGGCGACCATGACGCCTTTTTTCTGCGCGGCAGCGAAGATTTCGTTGCCGTGCTTGGCGATCAGCGCCTTGTTGGCGGTGACCACGTGCTTGCCCTGCTCGATCGCCTGCATGACCAGGTCTTTTGCCAGGCCGTCGCCGCCAATCAGTTCGATCACGATCTGGATATCGGGATTGCTGACCACGTCCTGCGGATCGGTGGTGAGCGTAATGCCGGTGGTGTCACAAATGCGCGGCTTGTCCAGATCCCGGGCGGCGGCATGGGTGATGCGAATACCGCGCCCGGCGCGGCGTTCGATCTCCTCGGCATTGCGCCGCAATACATTCACGGTCCCGCCGCCGACGGTGCCCAATCCCAATAATCCTGCTTTAACCGGTTCCACTGACTTGCTTCCTCTTGATTATTTGCCGGCCTGCTTTTTGAGATCCTTTGGATCCTTGCGCAGCATGTCCCGGATGCCCCGAATCGCCTGCCGGGTACGGTGTTCGTTTTCGATCAGCCCGAAGCGGACATGATCGTCGCCGTAGTCACCGAAGCCGATGCCGGGCGACGCCGCGACCTTGGCTTCCTGTAACAGTAATTTTGAAAATTCCAGTGAGCCGATGTCTTTATATTCTTCGGGTATCGGCGCCCAGACAAACATGGTGCCTTTGGGTTTTTCGATCTCCCAGCCCACGGATTTGAGCCCGTCGCACAACACATCGCGGCGCGAGCGATAACGCTCCACAATTTCGGTCACGCAATCCTGCGGCCCTTCCAGCGCGGTGATCGACGCCACCTGAATGGGCGTGAACATGCCGTAGTCGAGATAGGATTTCATCCGCGCCAGCGCCGCCACCAGGCTCGGGTTGCCGACCATGAAGCCGACCCGCCAGCCGGGCATGTTGTAACTCTTGGAGAGGGAGTAGAACTCCACCGCCACATCCTTGGCCCCGTTGACCTGCAGGATCGACGGCGCCTTGTAGCCGTCGAAAACGATGTCGGCATAGGCGATATCGTGCACCACCCAGATCTGGTGCTCGCGGGCGATATCGACCACTTTCTGGAAAAACTCGAGATCCACACACTGGGTGGTCGGGTTGCCGGGGAAGTTCAGCACCAGCATCTTGGGCTTGGGCCAGGAGTCCTTGATCGCCTTCTCCAGCCCCTCGAAAAAGTCGATTCCCGGCACCAGCGGCACATGGCGAATATCGGCCCCGGCGATGATGAAGCCGTAGGGATGGATGGGATAGGCCGGATTGGGGACCAGGACCGCGTCGCCCGGGCCGACCGTGGCCAGCGCCAGATGGGCCAGTCCCTCTTTGGAACCGATGGTGACGATCGCCTCGGATTCGGGATCCAGCTCTACGTCGAAACGCTGCTGGTACCAGCGGCAGATGGCCCGGCGCAGGCGCGGCACGCCGCGCGACAGGGAGTAGCGATGGGTATCGGGGCGCTGGGCCACCTCGACCAGCTTGTCGACGATGTGCTGCGGGGTCGGCTGATCGGGATTGCCCATGCCGAAGTCGATAATATCCTCGCCACGCGCCCGGGCCGCGGCCTTCAATTCACCAACAATATTAAAGACATACGGCGGCAGCCGTTTGATTCTCGGAAAATCGTCTATCAAGTGGGCAGTCCGATCAGAAAAAGGGTTAATCACCCGGGGCACGCACGCCAGCCCCGTCTCGTCGCAAAGCGGGTAACATTAACGGGTTCGCCGGTAGACTGTCAATGTTCCCGTAAATTTCAGGGACTTAGCCCACGATCGGACAACGGACTTGACGCCGCGCCCGCCCCTGAACGAAGCTGTCGCCGCAAGCCTACTGGCCTTAACAGGAATCCGGATGAAATTCAGTCTCGAACAGGTCGGCGGACTCACCATCCGCGCTTATGATACCGGGCAGGTTACCGTGGTCATTCCGCCGTGGCATCCCCTGCGCGGGGTGGTGAATATCGAGCAGGATGACGAAGGTAACGCCGAATTCAACGACAGCTTCATCATCAGCCGCGAACATCTCACCGCTGACTGGGTCCCGCAAACCTACGACGAACTGCAACCCGAACACCTCACCACCCTGCTCGCCTACGAACCGGAACTGATCCTGCTGGGCACCGGCGCGCAACTGCGCTTTCCCAACGGCGAGACCATGGCGCGGATCCAGGAAGCCGGCGTCGGTCTGGAAGTGATGGACACCGCCGCCGCCTGCCGAACCTTTAACATCCTGGTGGCCGAAGGGCGTAACGTCGTTGCAGCGTTGATGATGATCTGAGCTTTTTTCGATTCTCTGGAAATATAACGCGGAGAACGCAAAGGCGCGGAGAACGCAAAGGCGCGGAGAACGCAAAGAAAAAGAAAATTATTTAATCCACCTTAATATTCATCGTGCCAGTAACGTACAGAGCATGAGGAAAGTTTTATATCCCTGCGCCTATAAATAGCACCTAAATAGGTGTTCCGAATACCAGTCCAGAGAGATTGCTTCGTCACGTTGTTCCTCGCAATGACCTCTCTATTTTTGGTCATTGCGAGCGAAGCGAAGCAATCTTTTGAACATAGTGTTCTGGTAATCGGAACACCTATTTAGCCCCTTAAATGCGTCTCCGCGTTGAAAATAATCTATCAAGCCACTTTTTGCCGACGTCCCTCGACGATCTTGAGAACGGTAACGGTCAACGCCGGGAGGAAGGTGAGTGTGACCAGCGCGGTGCCCATCAGGCCGAACATGACGATCACGCCGACGCCGCGATAGAGTTCGGTGCCGGCGCCGGGCAAAAAGACCAGCGGCGCGAGACCGACGACGGTGGTCAGGGTGGACATGGCGATCGGGCGCAGGCGGGTTTCCACTGCATCGGCGACCGCTTCACGCGCGGCCATCCCCTCCTCGCGCAGATTGACGATCGACTGATGCACGATCAGGATCGGATTGTTAACCACCGTCCCCATCAGGATCAAAAAGCCGAGCATGGCAATCATGTCAAACGGCAGGCTCAGGGCCGACAGGCCGATTAACGGGAAGCCGCTGCCGATGAAATTGAACAGCCACAAACCGAAGATGCCGCCGCTGACACCCAGCGGGATCGTGGTCATGATCAGCAACGGATAACCCCAGTGGGTGAAGATCGCCACCAGCAACAGATAAATAATCACCACCGCCACAATGTAGTTGGCGGTTAATGCTTCGCGTGTCGCGTCCAGTTCATCGCTGGCGCCGGAGATGGCCAGACCGATATTCGAGGGTATCTCACCCGCATCGCGCAGATGCTGCACCAGATCGTCACGTACCCGTTGTACTCCGGTCTCCAGCGCCACATCATCCGGTGGAATGATATTCAGGGTCACGGTCCGTCGGCCGTTGAGCCGCCGGATATTGTTGGTATCCACCGTCTCGACGATCTCGGCGACAGAGGAAAACGGCAGGATCGCGCCGACCGGCGTGTAGATCTGTTTTTGGTCCAGGCTGTCCAGGCTGGCGTTAACGCCATCCTTGCTGTACAGGTACATGTCGATCTTGTCATCGTCCAGGAAAAACTCGCTGACAAACGCGCCGTCGGTCAACGCGGAGACCGTATAGCCCAGTTCCTGGGTGGTCATGCCCACTTCGGTGGCCCGTTCCCACTTGGGTCGGATCTCCACCAGCGGCTGGGAGAGTGACAGGGTCGAGGGATTAGCACGCAGGCGTGGCGAGTCGAATATCTCATCGGCCCGTTTATAGGCCTTGTTGGCCACCTTGTAAACCGAGGCGAGATCGGGACCGGAGATATCCAGGTTCACGCTGCGCGTGCCCCCGGAGTTGCTGGTGATGATCGAGCCGCGGGTGACAAACGGCCGCATGGCCGGATACTCGTTATATTTGGCGTCGATCGCGTCCATCAAGGGTTTGATGTGTGACGCTTTTTTCGGCTGGGTGATGATCCGGATACCCGAAGGCTGGATGCTCAGGTTCAGGTATTCCATCGCCGGCACCTCGGTCTCGCCGTTCTCATATTGCTCCGGCGAATGATCCAGAAACGGCAGAAAATAGTCCTGCAGTTCAAAACCGATCCGACTCATGATCTCCAGATTATAGCCCGGCGGTGAACTGAGCGAGGCGAAGGTCTTGGGTTCCTCGCCTTCGGGTAGATACTCGCCCGGCGGGGTCAGTATCAGATAGATACCGAGACTGACGATCAGGGTCACGGCAATCACCCGTGCCCGCTGGCCGGGCTCGCCGATCCGCCGCCCGACCGAATCGAGCACCCACTGGCGCAGGTGGCGCACACTTTGTGTGACGCTGCGCCGGCTGTCGCCCAGATGCAGGCGGGCCGCCGCCGCGGGGATGACCGTGATCGCCACCAGCATGGAGGCGAGGATCGAGGCAGAGATGGCAATCGCAATATCCGAATAGAGCTGCCCCGCCTCCTCTTTAATAAACAGAATCGGCAGAAACACCATGACCGTGGTCAGCGTGGAGGCCAGCACCGCCGGCCACACCTTCTGCACGCCGGTGATCGCCGCCTTGAGCCGATCCAGGCCGCGCCGGCGCTCGTGCTCGATGCTCTCCAGCACCACGATGCTGTTATCCAGTGTCATGCCGATCGCAAAGGCAATGCCGGCCAGGGAAATCACATTGATGGTGCGGCCGGTCAGCTGCAGACCGATAAACGCCGCAATCGTACATAATGGAATCCCTATAACCCCGACCAGGGTCGCTCTACCGGAACGCAAAAACAGGTACATCACCGCACAGGCCAACAACGCCCCGAGTGCGAGATTGGTCCAGACATTGCGCAGTGATGACTGCACATAGGCGGCATCATCGGCCACCAGGCGCATTTTCATGCCGGCCGGTTTGAGCACCTCGCGGTTGATGCTCGCCATCTGTTCCAGCATGCCTTCCTTGATCTCGATGACATTGGAACCCGGCTGGCGGCGGACCGACATGCCGATCACCGGTTTACCGTCGGTATAGGAGAGCCGACTGAGCTTGTAGTGATCCAGTTGCAGCGTGGCCACATCCCCCAGACGAATGATCGCATCGCCGCGCCGATCGAGAATCAGCTCGCGCATCGCTTCCAGGTCGGCAAAGCGGCCGATGGTGCGCAACAGATAGCGACGTTTTCCCGATTCCAGCTCACCGCCGGAGACATCCCGGTTACGCGCGCGTATGGCATCGCGTACCTGGGCGATGGTGATATCCCGCTCGGCCAGTTTGGCCGGATCGAGCAGGATCTGGATCTGGCGCTCCGCCCCGCCGTAGACATTGACCATGGAGACACCCGGTACGGTTTCCATGCGGGGTCGCACATTGTCATCCACGTAATCCTGCATCATCACCATGTCGAGATTGCGCGGATTACCGTCCAGCGGCATGACACGGAAGTACATAAAGGAGTTACTGGAGAACGATGAGGCATAGATGCGCGGCTCATCCACGTTCTCGGGGTAGGAGGGCACCTGCGACAGGGCGTTGTTGATCTCAATCAGGGTTTCATTAAGATCGATACCGAAGGGAAATTCCAGCTCGATCGAGGCCTGACCGAACGAGGCGGAGGAGGTGAGGCGCTCCAGCCCCGGCACGCTGCGCAGGTACTCTTCCTGTTCGATGATGATCTCTTTTTCCACATCCTGCGGCGTTGCACCCGGCCAGGATGTGCGAATGGTAATGGTACGGACCTCCAGATCCGGAATCATCTGCACGGGGATCCGCATGGCCGCCACCACGCCCAGCACCGCCACAATCAGCACGGCCACGGTAATCAGGGTACCGCGCTGGATCATCGAGTGGAACATGCTTTAGTCTTCCCCGTCCCGTTGTTCGATGCGCACGGTCTGATCGGCTTCCAGCGCCTCATTGCCCTCAACCACCACGGTATCGTCGGCCTCAATCCCCTCGCGGATCTCGATCAACCCGTCGAAACCCTGGCCGGTGGTCACCTTGCGCTCGATCGCCTGAAACTCGTCGTCGTCGCGCTCACGAACTACCCAGACGGTGACCCGCCCGTCCGGATAACGCAGCACGGCATCGCGCGAGACCACAATCCCCCGGCGCCCGCCGGAGACCTGCAGCAGGCCGTTGACCGACATGCCCGGGATAATATCTGCATCGATCGAATCGAACAGCACGCGCAGCATGAAGGTCCGGGCACTGCGATCGTTGACCGGCACCACCGCATCGATCTGCCCCTCGAACTGCCGCTCGGACAGGGCGTCCAGCGTCAGGGTGATCCGACTGTTATCATCAATGAAGGGATAGAAGGCCTGGGGTACCGAAAAATCGGCATGCAGCGTGTCCAGTCCGACCAGCTCCAGCACCGTGGTACCGGGGTCGACCCACTCGCCCTCTTCGGTCAGCTTGTCGCTGATCACCCCGTTAAACGGCGCCCGCACCACATGGCGCGCGAAACGGGCCTCCTGACGCTGCTCCTCGGCCTCCTGACGCTTCAGCGCGGCGGCCTTGATTTCGACTTCCGCCTTGCGCAGCTGGATCTCGTTTTCCGAGATGCTGCTCTGTTTGCGCAGGCGTTGCGCGTCCTGGTAGCGACGCCGGGCATCACTCAGCTCGGCGCGCAGCTGCTCGGTCTGCGCCTGGCTGGCCTGGTAGGCCCACTTGCCGATCTCGCTATCGAGCGCCAGCAACACATCCCCGGCTTCGACCCGATCGCCGAAATCCACTTTGATCGACTCCACCTGGCCACTGATCTCGGCCGACAGCCGCGAGACCTTGGCCGAGGTGACCGTACCACTGAGCGGCACCTGGCGAACGATCTCCGTCTCGCGCGCCTCCTCGACCACCACCGTCGGTGCCTCGGCAGCCCGCGTGGCTGTCAGATTCAGGAGCAACAGGATCGCCAGGGGCCATGCCCACAACCGGGGTCGAACACGCGCCGGCGGGGCGCGAAACAGATCGGGCATCCTCAAAACCTCGTTATTATTGTGGCTTACAGGCCGTTATTATAGCGGCACAGCCAAGCTGCCATGCAGCGGATTGGCGTGCAAGCAAATATAAAATATTAATAAATCTCCGACAGCGGAGGATTGGCGCGGTTCCTGTTAGCAGCAGGCGATAGCCACGATTCGCGCAAGTTAAACAAGACTAACAACGGTAATCCATTGGCCCTTGCGGTTCGAGAACGGAAAAATAGCCGGGTGAATCGCCTGTGGCAAAAATATGCTGGAAGGCTTCCCCGGTTGCGAAAGCATGGTGAGTCACCGTTGCCCGGTATTTTGCATCCGGCCACTCGATTGTCACCCATTGTTCGGTGTTATCAACCTGCCGGGTGTACGCGTCAGGAACCAGACTTTTATCCAGATCGACCAGCCGGGCCCCGGTAAACTTGCCATGTATCGATATTGCCAGCGGCCCCCACTCACGGTAGGTGTCCGACGGCCAGGCTCCGAGATTCAACACCGGAATCACCTCGCCGCTGCACCCCCAGCGGAACAGGGCGGCACCGGTAACTTCACGACGCTCGATTGAGTAACCGGCAAACTCGATACGGCCATGACCGTTACCCGAATCGACCCGTTTTACTCGCGGAAACAATAAATAGTAGTGTGTATCGAGATGGCCAAATAATGTTCGCAGCTCAGCCGGCTCTATCTGCTTCCATTTCTGATGATAACTGTCATCGGACAGTTTTTTATCGTTCGCTTTTTCCCATAACCGGTCAAGCGCGCGCTCATGCCCCTCATGGTTAACCGGGTAGCCGGCAGCAACATAGAGATCGCCGGTGGTCGTATGTTGCATGGCAGACTTGACAGTTGAGATCGGCCCATCCGCCCGCACAGTCGAAGTGACAGCCAGAAGCAACGAAGCCAGTACGCCGGCAAACCCGTTACTGCGACCAGGAATCAGTAAACGCAATTTCAATGACATTCCTGTCTCCTCAACCACGCACATGCCGGAGCAACAGCCAGATCCGTTTGCGGATATTGTTCACTCGCGTGCCCCAGCGGTAATTGCGGTTCTTCTCGACATAGGGAAACTTGATCTTCAGCTCGTTGATCTTGTCGTAGATCGACTCGATCAGTTCACCGGTCCGCTTGCCCGGCCAGGGCGCCAGATCCGTGCCCGCAAGGGATGAATAATTCTCGATCGGCTTTTTCTTGATGCTGTCAAAATTGAAGCCGCGATTGGCCAGTTTTTTATATTCCGTCACCGACAGCTTGTCGATCACCTCGCGCAACGGCACCCCGTCCTCGGCCACCAGATCCAGATAATGCAGATTATCCTTCAGCTCCGCGATCAACACCCGCTCATCCCCGCGCGCCCGCGCCTTCCAGGCACCAAACTCCTTCATCGCCGTCCCGGCCGAGGAGA
Source organism: Thiohalophilus thiocyanatoxydans (assembly GCF_004366735.1). Taxonomy (GTDB): domain Bacteria; phylum Pseudomonadota; class Gammaproteobacteria; order UBA6429; family Thiohalophilaceae; genus Thiohalophilus; species Thiohalophilus thiocyanatoxydans. The sequence continues at coordinate 671,775 of NZ_SOQX01000002.1, forward strand.
GTGCCTTGAGAACCGTCGGAATGCTCATATCCATGGATCGTTCAATCCGCCCGTTCAGTTATTGTCACGACTTCCCTCCAAAGCGACAAACTCGCCGGCAAACCGCCCCGCCACCTGCCCGTTATATTCCAGCACCGAGTCCACAGCCACCCGGGCCTTCCCCCGGCGCGACAACATCCGCACAAACCGCGACCAGTCCGTCACCTGATCCACCGACGCCCGCGCCGTAAACGCCCCGTCAATCGGCAAATCATACTCCATCGTATTGCGCTGAATCACCAGCCGGCAGCTAAACCCCTCCGCCCGAAGCCGAAGATGCAACAACGCCCAGGCCGCCAGCGTCGCTAGCGCCGAGGCACTGCCCCCGAACACCGTCTCGCGATGATTGATATTCGGCCCCAGCGGCGCCCGCAACACCACCTCCTCCGGCCCCGCCGCAACCACCGACACCGCCATTGCTTTGGACAACGGAATGTGTTCGTGAAGGTAGTGTTCGAGTTCGTTCGGTTGCACTGACATTCATTGTTATGGCTTGATGTTCAATTAAGTTTTAATTTTGGAAATAGGTATACTCTCCCCGGAATTAGGTGCACTGTAGAACCCCTTTAGGATTCATTCAGTATTTCTTCGCGTTGCTCAGGTCATCCCTGCCTCCCGTGACAGAGCCACCCCGCGAGCAAAGCGAGTGTTTTGGGTGTTAGTACTTCCCTGTACGTCAGTCGCCTCCCACAGCCAGGAATGACGAATTTATACCGAATGTAATTCCTCACGAAGGACACGACGCAATGTTTCTTCGTCGAGCGTCCCGGTACTCTTGCGAAGATGCTCCCGTAAAGCCTCGTTAATCATGGTTTGATACCCCGAGCCGGACTCATCGGCCAGCTTGCGAAAAGTTTCAATCACATCATCATCCAGATAGATCGTGATGCGTGTTTTACCTTTCGGCTTTATCACCGGGCCACGTTTGGCTTTTTTAAAATCATATTCCTTTTTCATAAACTTCGATCTCTCTGCGAGTAGCGGGTCGGGCTGATATGAGACGTATCGTTTCGCCACGGTAGCTATACACAATAACTAAAACACGTCCGACAGCATCCTGCCCCATTGCGATATAACGATCTTCGCCCCCGGCATCCTCATCTTCCATAGAAAGGGCCAATGGATCGAACAAGACCGCTTCTGCGTCCGAGAAGCGGACCCCATGCTTCTTTAAATTCGCCTCAGCCTTGGCCGGATCCCAGATTACGTCCATATATTAAATATATACATACATTATACATATATCAAGGGGATATGATTTTGTCTGGTTTTCGAAATAAATACAGTAGCTTAGACACAACCTAGGATTTTAGTCCCGTCAGACGTCGCCGAGCATCGCAGAGGAAGGAGGATTAGCCCGAAGGGTGCGCGCATGGACGCGCGCACTCGCCAGTCGGCACAGGGATGTGCCGTCTGGCGAGCCCGACCGGAGCGAGAAGCGCAGGGAACCGGTTCAGCCATTGGATATGGCTGGACCGGCGGCGGCTTTCGGGCGTGTACGAGTCAGGGACATCGGTAACACTTTTGTCCAGGGACATGGGTTACACTTTGAGTGTCCAGTAAGGACAGCTTCTCCCTCGC
>NZ_SOQX01000003.1 GCF_004366735.1 Thiohalophilus thiocyanatoxydans
GAGCCCGGCAGCTTCCGGTTTGGCTGCATGAGTACAACTGGCACCGCCCCCATGCCAGCCTGGATTACAAACCGCCGGTTAGCCGGTTGGGGCTTTCCGTGAACAACCTGGTGGGTTTACACAGCTAGATACTAGGGGCTAGTGGTAGGCCGGACATAGCGGATGCGGTGTCCGGCAACCCGAAAAGTGCCCGATACCGCGTTGCTATATCGGGCCTACTTGCTTCTGGCGGTAGGCCGGACATAGCACCCTGCGGGCATAAACTCTGCGGTGTCCGGCAACTCGAAAGTGCCCGATACCGCGTTGCTATATCGGGCCTACCTGCTGGTGCCAGATGACAGGGGCTAGCTGCTAGGTACCAGGTGCTAGTGGCGTAGGTCAGGGTGCGCGTAGCGCTCCCTGACATTCTTCGTATCGGCAGGGTGTCACGCAGGCTAACGCCAGCGTGACCTACAGAATTAGCCAAAGTGTAAAGCGTGCATGAATTTGGAATAGTTGTTTAGTTACCAGGTGCTAGTGACTCTTCTAGAAGGTATCATGGCAAAGTTTTTTGTTGATCGGGAAACCTGATGTCGTTATTCACCTGGATTTTGCTGTTCAGTCTGCTCGGCGGGGTGCTGAGTGTGCTGGCGGCGGCGCTGTTTTTACTGATCCCGGGGTTCACCCGGGAACGACTGCTGCCCCATTTTGTCAGCTTCGCCATCGGCGCCCTGCTGGGCGCGGCGTTTCTGGCTCTGTTGCCGCACGCGCTGGGCGGCACGGACGACTTTCATCTGCTGGGCATGACCGTGTTGCTCGGGCTGCTGGGCTTTTTCCTGCTGGAGAAGATGGTGCTGTGGCGCCATTGCCATCACGAGGTGTGCGAGGCGCATACGCCGGAACCGCATGCACACGATAACCATAATGCGGCGGGGACCCTGATCCTGATCGGTGACGGGGTGCATAATTTCGTGGACGGTGTGCTGATCGCCGCCGCCTTCATGACCGACATCCATCTGGGGATCGTCACTGCGCTGGCGGTGGCGGCGCACGAGATCCCGCAAGAGGTGGGTGACTTCGCCGTGCTGCTGCAAAGCGGTTTTAGCAGGCGCAAGGCGTTTGTGTTTAATGTCCTGGCCAGTCTGACGACCTTGATTGGCGCGGGACTGGCCTATTACAGTCTGGCCGATATGCAACAGGCCTTGCCGTTCGTGCTGGCCATCGCGGCCTCCAGCTTTATCTATATTGCCGTGGCCGATCTGATTCCGGGCCTGCACAAGCGCGTCGAGTTCAGCCAGACCGTCCAGCAGATCATTCTTATTTTGCTGGGGGTGGCGGTGATCTACCTGGCCCATTCCACACTGCATTAACGGCAGCTGTCTCAATACCAGTTCCCATTACCCGAGCAACCTGCGCAGGGTGGAACACGCGCAGCGGTTCCACCTGAACCGGAACAATCGGGATCCGTCACGTTGCGCCTTGAGCCAGGCTATTCGCTCAATGGACGGGTATTCGGAACGTTTATCTAGCGCAGCAATAACACCGGCACGGTGGCGTTGCGGACCACGCTGGTGGTGGTGCTGCCGACCAGAAAACGGCGCACTACCGAGTGGCCCCAGGCGCCCATGATCAGCATGTCGATACTGTGCTCGCGCCGGTAATCGCACAATACCTGCTCGACATCGCCGCTGATAATACTCGCGGGGGCATCAAAACCGGCCGCTTCGAGAGTGCTTTGGGCCCAGTTGAGTTGTTTGCGATGCGCTTCGTTGTCGTTGCCGACCAGGATCAGGTGACAGGGGACCCCTTTAAACAGCGGACTGCCGGCGACCATCTCGACCCCCTTGCGGGTGGTGTCGCTGCCGTCGAAGGCGAGCATGACCTTCTCGGGGGCCTTGAAGGTGTCGGTGGTGACCAGGATCGGGCAATGCAGACTGCGTACCACGCTCTCCACCCGGCTGCCGACATGCGGTTTGAGTTTCTCGTCATGCTTGCCCAGCACCAGCAGGCGGGTGTCCTGCTCGATCGCCAGCAGTGAATCGAGCAGGTTGCCGTGGCGCTGGTGGGTAATGGGTTCAATGACGCCGTCGTCCATGGCGCGTTGTTTCGCGGTTTCCAGCATCATACGGCCCTGCTCCAGCGCCAGCTTGCCGCGCTTTTCATCCAGTTCCGCCAGCTCCTGCAGCAGGGCCTCGCGACTGCCGAGGCCGATGTTGCCGCTCATGTCGGTTTGCGCCGGGTACTCCGATTTATCCAGCACGTGCAGCAACACCAGTGACACGGTCAGCCGCTGGCTGGCCCAGGCGCCGAAGTCACTCACCGCGGTGGAAACGTCGGTGCCGTCGATACAGGCGACTACGTTTTTCATCATTCAGCTTCCTGTCAGTGGGCCATCAGTTTGTCGACGGCGTCGGGTTTGTCGTGTACGGCGAAGCGATCCACGATGGTGGCGCTGGCCTCGTTCAGGCCGATCACTTCCACCTCGGTGCCTTCGCGGCGGAATTTGAGCACCACCTTGTCCAGTGCGCTCACGGCAGTGATGTCCCAGAAGTGGGCCTCGCAGAGATCGATCACCACCTTGTCGACGGCCTCCTTGAAGTCGAAAAACTCGACGAACTTGTCCGCCGAGGCAAAGAAGACCTGACCCACCACCCGGTAGGTGCGGGTCAGGCCGTCGTCGCTGGCCTCCGAGACCACGTATTTGTACTGGCCCACCTTGTTGGCGAAGAACAGCGCACCCAGCAGCACGCCGACGAACACACCATACGCCAGATTGTGGGTGGCGACGACCACCACCACGGTGGCGATCATCACAATGTTGCTGCTCATCGGATGTTGTTTCAGATTCCGGATCGACTCCCAGCTGAAGGTCCCGATGGCGACCATGATCATCACGGCCACCAGTGCGGCCATGGGGATCTGCGCCACCCACCGGTCGAGAAAGACGACCATTAATAATAGAAACACGCCGGCTGACAGGGTCGAGAGCCGGGTGCGGCCGCCGGATTTGATGTTGATCACCGACTGGCCGATCATCGCGCAACCGGCCATGCCGCCGAGCAGACCGGAGCCGATATTGGCGATGCCCTGGCCCTTGCATTCACGGTTCTTGTCGCTCGGGGTGTCGGTCAGATCGTCGACAATGGTGGCGGTCATTAGCGACTCCAGCAGCCCGACCACGGCCAGCGAGACGGAATAGGGCAGGATGATTAACAGGGTCTCGAGATTCAGCGGCACGTCGGGCCAGAGGAAGACCGGCAGGGTGTCGGGCAGCTCGCCCATGCTGCCGACGTTGCGAATATCCATATCCAGCCAGATGGCCAGCGCGGTCAGCACCACGATGGTGACCAGCGGCGAAGGGATGGAGCGGGTGAGATAGGGAAACAGGTAGATGATTCCCAGTCCGCCGGCGGTCATGGCGTAGACATGCCAGGTGACCCCGTCGGTGGCCGGGTTCAGTTCCGGCAACTGGGCCAGAAAGATCAGGATCGCCAGCGCGTTGACGAAGCCGGTGACCACCGAGCGCGAGACAAAGCGCATCAGCGAGCCGAGCTTGAGATAGCCGGCGCCAATCTGCAGCAGGCCGGTCAGCAGGGTGGCGGCCAGCAGGTATTCCAGCCCGTGTTCTTTGACCAGGGTGACCATCAGCAACGCCATGGCACCGGTGGCGGCGGAGATCATGCCGGTACGGCCGCCGGTGAAGGCGATCACCACAGCGATACAGAACGAGGCGTAGAGGCCGACTTTGGGATCGACCCCGGCGATAATGGAAAAGGCGATCGCCTCGGGGATCAGCGCCAGCGCCACCACGATGCCGGCGAGCAGATCGCCGCGGGGGTTGCTGAGCCAGTTGGTTTTCAGGGTCTGGTACATGGCGTCGGTATTCCGGTTTGCAATAGTCGTGCGCTGCGTCAGACACGAAATCGGCGCAACACGGCCGCCAGCGGCGGCAACGACCGTTAAGTTGGGAGAATGAAAGCATTGGCGGGCACCGCCGGTGCGCCACAGCGGACAGAAAGTCGATCGTGACGGAAGGGGTGCGGGGGCAAACGCGGCGCGCACTATAGCACAAAGCGCCCGGCAAGGCACACGGCGGGTGTGCCGAGCACCAAGTTAAAGCGTATCATCCCCCCATGAGCCTGACCGATACCGAACTCGAGCAACTGCGCGCCGCCCTGCTGGCGCAGCGGGCCGCGCTGGATGCGACCCGCGAGGCCAATGCCGAGGCCAGCTCGACCGTGGAGCTGGATCAGACCCGGGTCGGTCGCCTCTCGCGCATGGATGCCCTGCAGGGTCAGGCCATGTCACAGGCCGCCGGCCAGCGCCGCCAGCAGATGCTCACGCGTATCGAGACGGCGCTGCGGCGGATGGATCAGGGCGAGTATGGTGATTGCCTGCGTTGTGAGGAGCCCATCGCCGCCGCCCGCCTGTTCGCCGACCCCGCCGCCACCCTCTGTATCCGCTGCGCCAGCGCCAGCGAGCAATGATTCGCGCAAAAGCGGTGATAAAACGCAGAGGACGTTTATGCCCGTTGTTTGGGTGCGGAGACGCGGAGGCGCTGAGAAGTGAAAGCGATTAATTATATTTACCGCCTGCCGTCTCTTGTTTCAGTGAGAACGAACCCATAGAAAATCTCCGCGTCTCCCCGTTATTCACCGCATAGCCGGGCAGGGTAGGGGCTTTGAACCTGATTCCGGTCTATCGTTGAGGACTTGTTTTGCCGCTGCGCCTTGAATCCCGCATAACCGGCCCTATTTTTGTAGGAGTCATTGAAATTTTATCCGTACAGGGGAAACCGACTCATGCGAATGGACAAACTCACCAGCAAATTCCAGATGGCGATCGCCGACGCCCAGAGCCTGGCGGTCGGGCGCGATCACCAGATGATCGAGCCGGTGCATCTGATGAGCGCGCTGCTGGATCAGGAAGGCGGCAGCGTCTCGCATCTGCTGGCCCAGGCCGACGTTAACGTCAATCTGCTGCGCTCCCAGCTGGGTGAAGCGCTGGATCATCTGCCGCAGATCGAGGATGCCACCGGCGAGGTGCACATCTCCAACGATCTGTCGCGATTGCTGAATCTGACCGACAAGCTGGCGCAAAAGCGTCAGGACAAGTACATCTCCAGCGAGCTGTTCGTACTGGCGGCGGTGGACGACAAGAGCAACCTCGGAGAGCTCCTGCGCAAGGCCGGCGCCGATAAGGGCGCGCTCGAAAAAGCGATCGAGAATGTGCGCGGCGGGCAACAGGTGGATGATCCCAACGCCGAGGAACAGCGCCAGGCGCTGGAAAAATACACCATCGATCTCACCGAGCGGGCCGAGCAGGGCAAGCTGGATCCGGTCATCGGCCGCGATGACGAGATCCGTCGTGCCGTGCAGGTACTGCAACGGCGTACCAAGAACAACCCGGTGCTGATCGGCGAACCCGGCGTGGGCAAGACCGCCATCGTCGAGGGGCTGGCGCAACGGATCATTAACGGCGAGGTGCCCGACGGGCTGAAGAACAAACGGGTGCTGTCGCTGGATATGGGTTCGCTGCTGGCAGGCGCCAAGTTCCGTGGCGAGTTCGAAGAGCGACTCAAGGGCGTGCTCAGTGATCTCTCCAAACAGGAAGGCCAGGTCATTCTGTTTATCGACGAGATCCATACCGTGGTCGGCGCCGGCAAGGCGGAAGGCTCGATGGATGCCGGCAACATGCTCAAGCCGGCCCTGGCTCGTGGCGAACTGCACTGCATCGGTGCCACCACCCTGGACGAGTACCGCAAGTACATCGAGAAGGACGCGGCCCTGGAGCGTCGTTTCCAGAAGGTGCAGGTGGATGAACCGAGCGTGGAAGATACGGTGGCGATCCTGCGCGGGCTGAAAGAGAAATACGAAGTCCATCACGGGGTGGATATTACCGATCCGGCCATTGTCTCCGCCGCCATGCTGTCACACCGTTATATTACCGAGCGACAGTTGCCCGACAAGGCAATCGATCTCATTGATGAAGCCGCCAGCCGGATTCGCATGGAGATCGATTCCAAACCCGAATCCATGGATAAACTCGATCGCAGGCTGATTCAGCTCAAGATTGAACACGAAGCGTTGAAAAAAGAGAGTGACGAAGCCTCGCTGGAACGTCTCGGCAAGCTGAAAGAGGAGATCAGCAAACTGGAACGCGAATACCACGATCTCGAAGAGATCTGGAATTCGGAAAAAGCCGCGGTGCAGGGTTCCCAGCACGTTAAAGAAGAGCTGGAGCGGGCCCGCATCGAACTGGATACCGCGCGCCGGGCCGGCGATCTGACCCGCATGTCCGAGCTGCAGTACGGCAAGATCCCTGAACTGGAAAAACAGCTGGAGATGGCCTCCCAGGCCGAGGTCCAGGAGACGATCCTGCTGCGTACCTCGGTGACCGAGGAGGAGATCGCCGAAGTGGTTTCCAAGTGGACCGGCATCCCGGTCTCCAAGATGCTCGAAGGCGAGCGCGACAAACTGCTGCGCATGGAAGAGGCACTGCACCAGCGCGTGGTGGGACAGGACGAGGCGGTCAAGTCGGTGGCCGACGCCATTCGCCGCTCGCGCGCGGGTCTCTCCGATCCCAACCGGCCCAACGGCTCGTTCCTGTTCCTCGGCCCGACCGGGGTGGGCAAGACCGAATTAACCAAGTCGCTGGCCTCCTTCCTGTTCGATACCGAAGAGGCGATGGTGCGCATCGACATGTCCGAGTTCATGGAGAAACACTCGGTGGCCCGCCTGATCGGCGCCCCGCCGGGCTATGTCGGTTATGAAGAGGGCGGTTACCTGACCGAAGCGGTACGCCGCAAACCCTATTCGGTGATCCTGCTCGACGAGGTCGAAAAGGCCCATCCCGATGTGTTCAACATTCTCTTGCAGGTGCTGGATGACGGTCGCCTGACCGACGGTCACGGGCGGACCGTGGATTTTCGTAACACGGTGATCGTCATGACTTCCAACCTGGGCTCGCAACAGATCCAGGAGATGGCCGGCGAGGAGAATTACGACGCGATGAAAGCCACGGTGATGGAGATCATCGGCCAGCACTTCCGGCCCGAGTTCATCAACCGCGTCGACGAAGTGGTCGTGTTCCATCCGCTGGCCCGCGAACAGATCCGGGCTATCGCCGGTATCCAGTTCGACTACCTGCGCAAGCGCCTGCAGGATCGGCACATGGACATCGAGCTGACCGAAACCGCGCTGGACAAAATCGGCGAAGCCGGTTTCGATCCGGTTTACGGCGCCCGGCCGCTCAAGCGCGCGATCCAGCAACAGGTGGAAAACACCCTGGCGCAGGAGATCCTCTCCGGCAAGTTCGTGCCCGGCGATGTGATCAAGGTCGACGTCGAGGACGACCGGTTCGTCTTCGGCAAATCCGACCGCAAGGCCTCGGCGGCTTAAAACCCAGGGATCACCGCAGAGACGCAGAGGAACGCAGAGAAAAATTTATAACCATTCACAATGCCGGCTTACGCCGGCATTTTTTTGAATTGCATTGTAGTTCTGGATCTATGTTTGGCAAAGGTGGTCGTTTCTATACAGGCCCAAAAATAAAACCTCTGCGATCCTCTGCGTCTCTGCGGTAAAAAATATATCTCATCAAAAGTGCATGTTCATGATGCGCTGGCGGGCGCGGTGGTAGGCGTCCCGGGTGAGGACGCCTTCGTCCGCCAGACGGTCCAGTTCTTTCAGCTCGATGGCCAGCATCTCTTTTTTATCAAACGTGACTGCCTGGCTGGCGGCGAGAATGCGGGTGCGCAGTTCGGCGACAAAGTGGCGAAAGCTTTCGGGATCGGGTTTGTTGTACAACAGACGTAATAGCGGGCAACTGCCGTAGCGGCTGCGAAACTCGGTGACATTGGGGGAGTGGTAGATAAACAGGATCAGAAAACCACAGGTCAGCAATATAAAGGCAATGATAAACGGCAACAGCCGGTTCAGTGTTGCCGGGTCCTGATGCAGCCAGAGATAATAGCCGAACGCCAGCGTGGTCAGCGCAAAACAGATCATTCCCAGCAGCCAGCGCCAGGCGATGCGCCGATGGCGTACCGGCCACGGCTCCAGCATACTGAGGTTCAGATGATAGCTTTGCCGCCCGAACAGATCCTGATCGATGACTTTGACGAACTTGTCATTATAGATTTCGATACGACGTAACTGTCCCATACTGCGTGACTGCTGGGACAGTACCGTGTTGATCCGTCGGTTGCCGGCGGAGGATGTGCTCGGATCGGTGACGCGCATCAAGCCTGTCTTGTTCCGTTTCTGCGTGGTGCATCATAGCCCAACCGCTGATGCCACGACAGTCGTTCGGTCGTTCAAACCCGCTGTTGCTGATATGGGTGAACTTGCCCGGTGGTGGGATGTCATAAAGCCAATCCCGCGCGCTGGCACCGCTTGCTGCGCCGGGTTTGTGGGCTGCCGGGTTTGGGCCAGGCCGGCTGCGGCCAGGTATGTTGAATTACCACCTTGCACCGGCGCGGGGAGATGCCGGGCCAGTGCTATGGCCTGCCGGGGTGGTCCTGTGTCGAAGGGGTGCGCAGGGATGAGACTGGTACCCGATGACTATTCTGGCGGCGGGACGCCATGGGGAGGTGCTGCCCAACCAGAATGGGCGCCGCTGCGGCTGGTGGTGCCGTGGAAATACGGTTTCAAGCGCATCAACCCGAGCCAGACGCACAAGCGCGCCTGCGGGGTCGGGCCGCGCGCCCGGGCGGGCATTGATGCAATCTGCAACCTGGCGTTGCGCGGCACGACAAAAAGAGTGCAAACCGCAGGGCCGGGCGCGGTTTTGTCGACAGGCGCACGTAAACACATGCATCCGGGGAAAGGTTTGTACTATCATGACGACATCCCGCTGTGGGGTCACAGAATGTGATTCCGGTGAACAGCCTGCTCAGACGGGCGCCAAGAAAAACAATTACTACAGTAAAAACCAAGACTTAACTGAAGGTATACGAGGAGGACTGAATGTCTATTAATCGCCGTGAATTTATCCAGTTGATGGGTATGGCTGCGGCTGCAGGCATGTTGCCGGGTTGCGACAACAAGTCGAGTGGCTCAGCCGGAGTGACGACCACCGGACAGGGCAAGGCGCCCGAGGATATGTACCATGTTCCCAAGTTCGGCAATGTCACTTTTATGCACATGACCGACTGCCATGCCCAGCTGAAACCGGTCTATTTCCGTGAGCCGAACGTGAATCTGGGGCTGCACGATGCCCGTGGCCGGCCGCCGCATATTGTGGGCAACGAGCTGCTTGATTACTACGGGATCAAACCCGGTACGCCCGAGGCACATGCCTTTACCTATCTGAACTTCGCCGAAGCGGCCGAAAAATACGGCAAGGTCGGCGGTTTTGCGCATCTGCAAACCCTGGTCAAGAAACTGCGGGCCGATCACGGCGCCAACCGGACCCTGATGATGGACGGGGGCGATACCTGGCAGGGTTCCGGAACGGCCTACTGGACGCGTGGCAAGGACATGGTCGGTGCCTGTAACCTGCTGGGCGTCGATGTGATGACCGGTCACTGGGAATTCACCTACCACGACGAGGAGGTCATCTCCAACGTCAAGGACTTCGACGGCGAATTTGTCTGCCAGAATGTTCGGGTCAAGGCTGAAGCCAGCTTTGATTACAAGTTCGAGGACTTCGAGCACTTCGATATGAACTCCCTGCACGCCTTCAAGCCTTACACCATCAAGGAGATGGAAGGCGGCATCCGCGTGGCGGTTATCGGTCAGGCGTTCCCCTATACCCCGATCGCCAATCCCGGTGATCGCTTTATCCCCGACTGGACCTTCGGGATTCGTGATGAAGCCATGCAGGCGATGGTGGATACCGTGCGCGAAACCGAAAAGCCCGATGCCGTGGTTGTGATCTCGCACAACGGCATGGACGTGGATATCAAGATGGCCTCGCAGGTCAGTGGTATCGATGCTATCTTCGGCGGCCATACCCACGACGGGATGCCCGGTGCCATGGAAGTGAAGAACAAGGGCGGTACCACCCTGGTCACCAATGCCGGTTCCAACGGCAAGTTCCTGGGTGTGATGCAGTTCGATATCCGTAACGGCAAGGTCCAGGGTTACGATTACAAGCTGCTGCCGGTCTTCTCCAACTTCCTGGAGCCGGATCAGGAGATGGCCAAATACATCGAAGAGGTGCGCAAGCCCTACCTCGATACCCTGAACGAAGAGCTGGCGGTGGCCGAGGATGTGCTCTATCGCCGCGGCAACTTCAACGGCACCTTCGATCAGCTCATCTGTGATGCACTGCGCGAGGTGGGCGGAGCACAGATCTCCTTCTCGCCGGGCTTCCGCTGGGGCACCACGGTATTGCCGGGGCAGCCGATCACCATGGAGCACGTGCTGGATCAGACCTGTCTGACCTACCCGGAAACCTACGTCGATAACATGAGTGGTGAAACCATCAAGCTGGTCCTCGAAGACGTGGCCGATAACATCTTCCACGAGGATCCCTATCGTCAGCAGGGCGGGGACATGGTGCGTGTCGGTGGGCTGGATTACACGATCGATCCGACCGCCAAAATGGGCAACCGCATCAAGGAGATGAGTCTGGATGACGGCACCAAGATCGAGCCCGACAAGGAGTACAGCGTGGCCGGCTGGGCCTCCGTGTCACCCAATCCGCGCGAAGGCAAGGACATCTGGGATGTGGTCGCCGAGTATCTGCGGGACCAGAAAGTGGCGACGGTCAAGAAACTCAACACGCCCAAGCTGGTCAACGTGAAGGGCAATCCCGGCCTGGCGGATTACAACGCCTGAACGGTTGTCCAATACGGCACTGAAAAAGGGGAGCATCTGCTCCCCTTTTTTAGTTTCCAGGTTCTAGATGTGAAAATCCGAAACCACGAAGGCTCGAAGTCACGAAGGTTGCTTGTCAATATGCGGGCGTAGTGATTACAGCTTCAAGGCAAGGGATTTTACTTCGTGCCTTCGTGTCTTCGTGGTAAAAATAAACCGGGATTATTGCCCGGCTCCTTCTTTTTTGGCCAGTTGTTCTCGAGTGACAGCATCAGCAATGGGCACCGACTGCCAGGCTCCTGTGTGCTCGCTTACCAGATCGGCCAGAAACCGGATATGTTCCGGGCGATCGTTGAGTGCCGGGATGTAGTCGAAGTGTTCGCCGCCGGCCTTGAGAAAAAATTCCCGGTTCTGCATGTCGATCTCTTCCAGGGTTTCCAGGCAGTCGCTGGCGAAGCCGGGGCTGATCACCTGCACGTGGCGAATGCCCTCGCCGGGTAACGCCTTGAGGGTGAAGTCGGTGTAGGGCTGCAGCCACTCCTCGCGGCCGAAGCGGGACTGGAAGGTGACCTGCCAGGCGTCGTCGGCCAGGCCGAGTTGTTCGGCGACCAGGCGGGCGGTCTTGTGGCACTGGCAGAAATAGGGATCGCCGGCCAGCAGATAGCGTTTGGGCAGACCGTGGAAGGAGAACAGCAACTTTTGCGGTATGCCGTGTTGCTGCTGGAATTGCTCAATGGTGGTGCACAGCGCGCTGATGTAACCGGGATGGTCGTGATACTGGGTCAGCATGTGCAGTTCGGGCAGCCAGCGCCAGGTTTTCAGCTCGTCGGCGATGGCATCGAAGGTGGAGGCGGTGGTGGTGGCCGAGTATTGGGGATAGAGCGGCAGGACCAGAATGCGCCGTGCCCCGGCGGCTTTGAGTTCGTTCAGTCCCGCGGCCAGTGACGGCGTGCCATAGCGCATGCCCATGGCGACCGTTACCGGCTGCTGAAACAGGTTCTCCAATGCCGGTTGCAGGGCCCGGGCCTGTTTGCGGGTATAGACCAGCAGCGGCGAGCCGTCCTCACGCCAGACACTGGCGTAGGCATGGGCCACCTTCGGCGGGCGGATGCGCAGGATCACCCCGTGCAGAATGATTCGCCACAGCCAGCGGGGCATCTCGACAATGCGCGGATCGGCGAGGAACTCGGCCAGATAACGGCGTACCGCGCCGCTGTCCGGCGCGTCGGGGGTGCCGAGATTGGTGAGCAGGATACCGATCTGATCGGGCTGATCGTGGGTGAAACCGGGCGAGCCCTTGAATGCCATGCGCCAAACCTTGTTAATTGAGTGTCAGCGGGGATTATCGCGGAGTTTGCGCGCCGGCAAAAGTGGCAAATATACTCCGGATCGGTTTATCGGACAGGGCGGGGCAGGCATGGCAGCGAAGCGGCGCGGGGTATTTGTGGATACCGGCAGCCTGACGGCCGGCGGGATGGCGGCGCCGGATCTGGATTTTTCCGCCATCACGGCGCTGCCGATCGACTGGCAATACTATCCGGCCACCGATCCGGATCAGGTCGTCGAACGCCTGCAGGGCGCGGCGGTCGTGGTGACCAACAAGGTCGTGCTGGATGCGCAGCGGCTTGCGCAATTGTCCGATCTCGAATTGATCGCGGTCGCGGCCACCGGGGTCAACAACGTGGATCTCGACGCGGCCCGCAATCAGGGTGTCGGGGTCTGTAACGTGACCGGCTATGCGACGCCCTCCGTGGTCCAGCATGTGTTCATGCTGATCCTGAGCCTGTCACGGCGGCTGCCGGCCTATACCGCCGCTCTGCGGCAGGGACACTGGCAGCAGAGTCCGCACTTCTGTCTGCTCGACCATCCCATCGAGGAGTTGCAGGACAAAACCCTGGGCATCATCGGCTACGGCGAACTCGGCCGGGCTGTGGCGCGGATGGGAGAGGCATTCGGGATGCATCCGTTGATCGCGCGCCGCGATCCGCAGGATCAACGTCCGGGGCGGATCGATCTGGCTGAACTGTTGCAACAGGCCGATGTGGTCAGCTTGCATTGTCCGCTGAGCGAACAGACCCGTGGCCTGATCGGGGCCGAACAACTGGCATTAATGAAACCGGGTGCTATGTTGATCAATACGGCACGCGGCGGCATCGTCGATGAACCGGCCCTGTATGAGGCGCTGGCGAACGGTCGTCTCGGCGGGGCGGGGATCGACGTTCTGGAGCGGGAACCCCCGGATGAGGAGAACCCGCTGTTACAGGCCAGGCTGGAGAATCTCATTGTCACGCCACACATTGCCTGGGCGAGCCGGGCCGCCCGCCAACGTCTGCTCGATCAGGTGGCGCGGAACATCGATAGCTGGTTGCGCGGCGGACCCCTGCGTAACCCGATGGTTTAAAAACGGTTTTTCGGACAGCTTGCAAAACCCGTCACACTGATCACTGTCGAAGCTGTGATTGGCATCACAGATAGATCCGCCAAAACCCCGTTTCATAGCCGCCCCGACAATCAGGCCGCACGGCAGCGAACGCAGCCTGCCCGGCCACGGACACATGCAACGACTCGAATGGGAGTGAAATGATGAAACAACAATACGGATTACTGCTGGCCATGCTGTTTGGTATCAGTCAGCTGGCAATCGCCCAGCAGGCGGCGGATACGGATCAGGAAGCCACGCCCGCGACTGAACAGGCAGCGCCGCCCCGGGAGGCTGCGTCGCAGGAAGAACAGTCCGGGGAAGAACAGGGGGAAGAATCGTCTCCTGAAGCGCAACCTGATGAGACGGCACAGGGCACGGCCATGGAACAAAGCGGATTTTCTTCGGGCAGTGTGATGCGTTCGGCCTTTACCACCCGGATCGAGGATCGCGAACCGGTGGATGATGTTGAACAGCTGGATAATGAAATCCGGGAAGTCTATTACTTTACCGAACTGCGCGATATGGAAGGTCAGACCGCCAGGCATCGCTGGGAATACGAGGGCGAAGTGATGGCGGAAGTGGAATTCAACGTCAACGGGCCGCGCTGGCGGGTCTGGTCCCGCAAACGCATTATGTCGGACTGGACCGGCGAGTGGACCGTGTCGGTGATCAATGCGGCTGACGAGGTAATTGCCTCCGACAGCTTCAGCTATGTTGAAGCGACTTCGGCCGTGGATGAGGCTGAACCGACATCGGCCCCGGATGCTGAAGCCGCGCCCGCCGGCGATGAGGCGGAAGAAACGCCCGCCGCGGAACAGAGCACTGACCACGCGGCACCGGACGCCGGCTCACCCATGCAGGACTAAAACCGCCTGTATTCAACAACTCGGAGAATACTGTTCAAGGCCTTTCACATTAGTGAAGGCCTTGCGACATTCCCGCTGTTTCGGGATGACATTTCGAGCCCCCCTGCTACTGTATAAGAGCGGCCTGTTGCCGCGCGACTTCGACACAGTTTCCCGCACCGAAATACCTTCGGAGGGAGGGACGTATGCAAGAAAAACCGTTTGAGCCCGTGATTGGTCAATGGTATCTGGACAGGGATAACCGGATTTTTGAAGTCGTGGCCAGTGATGAAGAGGGTATCGATATTCAGTTTTATGACGGGGATGTGGAAGAGGTGGATCGGGAAATCTGGGATGAACTGGCAGTGACAACGATCGCCGAGCCCAATGACGGTAGCGGGCCGTTCGATGAGCTCGATGACGAGTCAAACATCCTGGCGGAAGATTATCGCCCCAGCCCCGAATGGTCGTAAGGGCCGTGATCGGCCCCTGAACCGTTGCTGATTAGATTTATTTATCCAGACGCTTGTATTTGATTCGGTGGGGCTCCTCGTCGCCGAGTCGGCGTTTGCGATCTTCTTCGTAGTCGGCGTAATTGCCTTCGAACCAGGTGACCTGGCTGTCGCCTTCAAAAGCCAGCATATGGGTGGCGATGCGATCCAGGAACCAGCGATCATGCGAGATGACGACCGCGCAACCGGGGAATTCCAGTAATGCCTGTTCCAGCGCGCGCAGGGTTTCCACATCGAGATCGTTGGTCGGTTCGTCCAGCAGCAGCACGTTGCCGCCGCTTTTGAGCAGCTTGGCCAGGTGTACCCGGTTGCGCTCGCCGCCGGAGAGATCGCCAACCCGCTTTTGCTGATCACTGCCGCGAAAGTTGAAGCGGCCGACATAGGCGCGGGAATTGATCTCGAAATCGCCCACGCTCATGATGTCCTGGCCGTCGGAGATCTCTTCCCAGACGGTTTTGCTGCCATCCAGCGTGTCGCGGCTTTGATCCACGTAGGCCAGTTGCACGGTCTCGCCCAGGCGCAGTTCGCCGTCGTCGGGTTGTTCCTGGCCCACCAGCATGCGAAACAGGGTGGTCTTGCCGGCGCCGTTGGGGCCGATGATGCCGACGATGCCGCCGGGCGGCAGGTTGAAGCTGAGATCGTCCACCAGCAGTTTGTCGTCGAAGCCCTTGCGAAGGTGGTTGGCTTCGACCACCAGATCGCCCAGGCGCGGGCCGGGCGGAATGAACAGCTCGTTGGTTTCGTTACGCTTCTGGTAATCCCTGGAAGAGAGTTCCTCGAAGCGGGCCAGGCGCGCCTTGCTTTTGGCCTGGCGCCCTTTGGGGTTGGTACGGACCCACTCCAGTTCGCTCTTGATGGTCTTGATCCGCGACTTTTCCTGCTTCTCCTCCATCTCCAGCCGCTTTTCCTTCTGTTCCAGCCAGGAGGAGTAGTTGCCCTGCCAGGGAATGCCTTCGCCGCGATCCAGCTCCAGAATCCAGCCGGCCACGTTGTCCAGGAAATAGCGATCATGGGTCACCGCCACCACGGTGCCGCTGTAATCATGTAAGAAGCGTTCCAGCCAGGCGACTGACTCGGCATCCAGGTGGTTGGTCGGCTCGTCCAGCAGCAGCATGTCGGGTTTGGAGAGCAGCAACTTGCACAGCGCGACCCGGCGGCGCTCGCCGCCGGAGAGTTTGCTGACCTCGGCCTCCCAGGGCGGCAGGCGCAGGGCGTCGGCGGCGATCTCCAGGGTTCGCTCCAGGTTGTGGCCGTCGGTGGCTTGCAGGAGGTTTTCCAGTTCCCCCTGCTCGGCGGCCAGGGCGTCGAAATCGGCGTCCGGCTCGGCGTAGGCGGCGTAGATTTCTTCCAGCCGGGCCTGGGCATCCTTGATGTGTTGCAGCGCCCCTTCCACGTTTTCGCGCACGGTTTTGGTCTCATCCAGCTCCGGCTCCTGGGAGAGGTAGCCGATGTTGATCCCCGGTTGCGGGCGCGCCTCGCCCTCGATCTCGGTATCCAGCCCGGCCATGATCCGCAGCAGGGTCGATTTACCCGCCCCGTTGAGCCCCAGCACGCCGATCTTGGCCCCGGGGAAAAACGACAGGGAGATGTCCTTGAGAATGGTACGTTTGGGCGGAACCACCTTGCTGACGCGGTTCATGGTGTAAATATACTGAGCCATAGGGGATCGGTCTCTCCAGAATTTAATGCGTATTACTGACCCGCCATTGTACCGGAATCACCAGCGTAGAAGACAGTGCTCTGAATCCAGGCTCTAGTACCTAGCCCCTAGTACCTAGCACCTTGATAATAGGGGTTTCCCGCTTCGTCGATATTGATATGATAACCCCTTGCTGATCTTGAGGAGTCGATTCATGCGGGCTGCATTACATACTACGGTTCTGTTCTGGGGCATGGCGGTCACGGGGTGGGCGTCGGCGGCGGAACTGGAAAGCGCCACGGCCAGCCTGCAAACCCGGCCGGTGGAGCGGGTGCTGGATGGGCGCATCGAGGCGGTTCACGAGGCGACCGTCTCGGCCCAGACCTCCGGGCGGGTGGTCGAGATCCATTACGATGTCGACGATTATGTGGAAAAAGATGCGCTGCTGCTGCGGTTTCGCGACAACGATCAGCGCGCGCGCTACAACGCCGCCAAGGCCAATTACGACGAGGCCCGGGCCGAGTTTGAGCGGGTCAAGGACATTTACGAGAGACAGCTGGTCGCCAAATCGCAGCTGGACAAGGCCGAGGCGCGGTTGAAGTCGACCAGGGCGGCGTTCGAGCAGGCCAGCGAGGAGCTGGAGAACACCCGGGTGCGGGCACCCTACAGCGGCATCGTGGTCAAGCGCCATGTGGAGGTGGGCGAGCTGGCCAGCGTGGGTCAGCCACTGTTTACCGGGATTTCGCTGGAAGTGTTGCGCGCCTCGGTCGATATTCCCCAGGAGATGGTGCGAGTGGTACGCGAACGGCAGCAGGCGCGGGTGTTTCTGGATCGCAATGGTAAAAGCAGCGTCGAGGCCGAGTCATTGCGCATTTCCCCCTATGCCGATGCGCAGAGTCATACCTTCAATGTGCGGGTCCTGCTGCCCGAGGGCGAGTACGGGATCTATCCCGGCATGTTCGTCAAGGTGGGGTTCGTGAAGGAAGAGATCCGGCGCCTGCTGATTCCGGTGAAGGCCGTGGTCCATCGCAGTGAAGTCACGGGCGCCTATGTGATCGATGAGCAGGGTGCTCTGCATTTGCGTCAGTTGCGCATCGGCGAGCGGTTCGATGACGGCATGGTCGAGGTGCTGGCGGGACTCGAGGAGGGCGAGCAGGTGGCCCTGGATCCTGTCCGGGCGACGACGCATTACAAGGAACAACAGGCAGGTGAGCGTCAATGAGTGAGAAGCTGGGCGTCTCCGGGGGACTGGCGAAACGGTTTCTCACTTCCGAGATCACCCCGCTGCTGGCCCTGGTCGGCTTGCTGCTCGGGGTATTCGCGGTGCTGGTGACACCGCGCGAGGAGGAGCCGCAGATCAACGTCACCTTCGCCAACGTGTTTATCGGTTTTCCCGGCGCCTCGGCCAAGGAGGTCGAGGAGCTGGTCAGCACCCCGGCGGAACAGATCCTCTCCGAGCTGGAAGGGCTCAAGCATGTCTATTCGGTCTCGCGTCCCGGCATGTCGACCATTACCGTGCAGTTCAAGGTGGGCGAGGATCGCACCCAGGCGATTGTGCGGCTGTATAACGCCCTCTATTCCAAGCAGGACTGGCTGCCGCCGGGCCTCGGGGTGGCTCAGCCGATCATCAAGCCCAAGGGCATCGATGATGTGCCGATCGTCTCTTTGACCCTGTGGAGCGAGGACGCCAGTTACAGTGGCGAGGATCTGGGCAAGGTCGCCCATTCGATCGAATCGGAACTCAAGCGGGTCAAGGGCACGCGCGATATCTATACCCTGGGCGGCCCGGATCAGGTGGTGCAGGTGAAGCTGGACCCGGCCAGCCTGTCGGCCTACAACCTGGCGGTCTCCGATCTGCGCGATGCCCTGCAACAGAGCAACGCGACCCGCCCGGCCGGGTCGCTGGTGGGCGAGAATCGGGAAATCCCGGTGCAGACCGGCACCTTCCTCAGCAGCGAGGGCGAGGTACAGAATCTGATCGTCGGCGTGCATGAAGGCAAGCCGGTGTACCTGCGGGATGTCGCGAAGGTCTCCCGCGGCCCGGATCAGCCCGAACAGTATGTCCGCCTGGGGACCGGGCCGGCGGCCCACGCCAAGGGGATCACGGCGCAGGGCGAGTTCCCGGCCGTGACCGTGGCCATCGCCAAACAGCCGGGCACCAACGCGGTCAACATCGCCGAGGATGTGATCGAGCGGGTGGAACAGGTCAAGGGCATTTTTATTCCCGACGGGGTCAACGTCACCGTCACTCGCAATTACGGCAAGACGGCCAATGACAAGGCCATGACCCTGATTACCAAGCTGATCTTTGCCACCGCCTCGGTGGTACTGCTGGTGTTGCTGGCACTGGGCTGGCGTGAGGCGTTGATCGTCGGCGCGGCGGTGGTCATCACCCTGGCGATTACTCTGTTCGCCTCCTGGGCCTGGGGCTTCACGCTCAACCGCGTCTCGCTGTTCGCGCTGATCTTCTCCATCGGCATTCTGGTCGATGATGCCATCGTGGTGGTGGAGAACATTCACCGGCACATGCAGATGGGCGGCAAGAAACTGCTGGCGGCGATTCCCGTCGCCGTCGACGAGGTGGGCGGCCCGACCATTCTGGCCACCTTCACCGTCATTGCGGCGCTGTTGCCGATGGCTTTTGTCACCGGCCTGATGGGGCCCTATATGAGCCCGATCCCGATCAACGCCAGTATCGGCATGTTGATCTCGCTGATCATCGCTTTCGTGGTCACCCCGTGGCTGGCCAACAAGGTCCTGGGGCGCCAGAATGTTGCCCACGAGCCGCAGGAAGATCGGATTACCGAACGGCTACACGGGCTGTTCCAAAAATATATCGGCCCGTTCCTCAATCGCGAGCAGGGCGCACCGCGGCGGCGCATGATGTTCTATGTGATCATGGCGTTGATTGTGCTGTCGGTCAGCCTGGTCGGATTCAAACTGGTGGTGATGAAAATGCTGCCGTTTGACAACAAGTCCGAATTTCAGGTGGTGGTGGACATGCCCGAGGGTGTGAGCCTGGAGCGGACCAATCGGGTGCTGGGTGAACTGGGTCGTTATCTGGCCGAGGTCCCCGAGGTCAGCGATTACCAGATCTACGCCGGTAATGCGTCGCCGATCAACTTCAACGGTCTGGTGCGCCAGTATTATCTGCGCGAGGGGGCCAATGTCGGGGATATCCAGGTCAATCTGGTCGACAAGAGCAAGCGCGAGCGCCGCAGTCATGCTATTGCCCGGGCGGTGCGCGGTCCCTTGCAGGAGATTGGGCAGCGTCATGATGCCAACGTCAAGATCGTCGAGGTGCCGCCCGGCCCGCCGGTGATGTCGCCGCTGGTGGCCGAGGTCTACGGGCTGGATTACGAGGGCCAGATCCGGGTGGCCAAGCAGATCCGCGGGGTCTTTGAACAGACCGACGAGGTGGTGGACGTGGACGACAGTATTGAAGTCCGCTCGCCCAAGTATATTCTGCAGGTCGATCAACAAAAAGCGGCCCTGCTCGGGATCAGCCAGCAGTCGGTGGTGTCGGCGCTTTCGGCGGCATTGAGTGGCGAGGATGCCAGTTACCTGCATCCGGGCAATCTCAAGTACCCTCTGCCGATCCGCATGGAATTCGAGGTCGCCGACAAGGCCCGGCTCAACACGCTGTTGCTGTTGCCCATCCGCAGTCGCGGCGGGGAACTGGTGCCGCTGTCCGACTTTGTCGAGATCATGCCCACCCAGCGCGAGCACGCCATATACCACAAGGACCTGCTGCCGGTGGTGTTTGTCACCGGCGATGCCGCCGGGCAGCTGGACAGTCCCCTGTATGCCATGTTCGACATGTACGGCAGTCTGGGCGAGATGGATATCGATCAGGGCCGGCCACTGAACCAGTTCCTGATCCAGCAGCCGGACAACCCCTATCAGTACGGGATCAAGTGGGACGGCGAATGGCAGGTGACCTACGAGACCTTCCGGGATATGGGCATCGCCTACTCGGTCGGCCTGTTGTTGATCTATCTGCTGGTAGTGGGCCAGTTCCGCTCCTATCTGGTACCGTTGATCATCATGGCGCCCATCCCGCTGACCCTCATCGGGGTGATGCCGGGCCATGCCCTGTGGGGCGCCCAGTTCACCGCCACCTCCATGATCGGGATGATCGCCCTGGCGGGGATCATCGTGCGCAACTCGATCCTGCTGGTTGATTTCATCAATCAGGAGGTGGCCGCCGGGGTGCCGTTCCAGGATGCGGTGTTGCGTTCGGGGGCGGTGCGGGCCAAGCCGATCGCCCTGACCGGCCTGGCGGCGATGCTGGGAGCGACGTTCATTCTGGATGATCCCATCTTCAGCGGGCTGGCCCTGTCGCTGATCTTCGGGATTCTGGTCTCGACCCTGCTGACCCTGGTGGTGATTCCGGTGCTCTACTACGCCTTCATGTACAAGCGTATGGAAAGCTGATTTTGTACTGAAAAATCCTGAAATTCAGCAGGTTAAATCCGCGTCTGGCGGCAAAACCAGTTTTGTTTTGGCGCCAGACTTGCTACCATTTCGCCCTTAGTTTTACCGATGCATGTATAGATAAAGATTATTATTGCTGTAGGCGGCGAGAGGTCGAATGGCGGACAGACGATTACAGGTATTTCAGACAGTTGCCCGGTTGCTGAGTTTTACCAAGGCGGCCGAGGAATTGCACATGACCCAGCCGGCGGTCACCTTTCAGGTACGCCAGCTGGAGGAGCAGTTCAACACCCGGCTGTTCGACCGCACCCACAACCGTATCAGCCTGACCGATGCGGGACAGCGCGTCTATGAATGCGCCAACCGGATCTTCGAACTGTATGCCGAAATGGACAACTCGGTGCGCGAGCTGACCGGCGATATCAGCGGGGTGCTGATCATCGGCGCCAGCTCGACCATCGCCGAGTACATGCTTCCCGAGCTGCTGCGCGATTTCAAAAAACAGTATCCCGATGTCACTATCCGTCTGCGGGTCGCCAATACCGACGGCATTGTCAGCATGGTGGAGAACAATGCCATCGACCTGGGCGTGGTCGAGGCGCCGGTGACCAACAAGAATCTGGTGGTCGAGGAGTGTCGTACCGACAAGCTGGTGCTGATCGTGCCGCCGGATCATCCGCTGGCGCAGCAGGAGGTGGTGCCGGTCAAGCAGATCGCCGACTACCCGTTTATTTGCCGGGAAGAGGGTTCGGGCACGCGCGAGGTGATGCTGGAGAGTATGACCCGGGCCGGTATCAATGCGACGGATCTCAATCTGTCCATGGAACTGGGCAGCCTGGAAGCGATCAAGGGCGCGGTCGAGGCCGGCATGGGCGTTTCGGTCCTCTCCAGTGCCACGATCGAGAAGGAGCTGAAGCTGGGCACGCTGGTGGCGATTAAACTCGATCCCCCGGTGGAGCGGCCCTTTTCCTTCGTGCATCAGAAACAGAAATTCAAGATCCGGGCGATGGACGAATTGCTCAGTTTCGCCCGTGCCTACTGCAAGTCCCATCCGCATTGATTTATCATCGGTCTGTGACTGTCAACACGGTACGGGTCGGTGAATAAACTGGAAAATCAACTCCTGGACTATTTTTCCCGGTTGTCCGAGGAAGGCCGGCAGAGTCTGCTTGATTATGCCCGCTTTCTGGCACAGCAGTATCCCGCCACCCAGCCGGTGGCGGACGAACCGCTGGACTTGCCCCGGCCGGAGGATGAGACGGTCATTGCCGCCATCAAGCGATTGTCCCGAACCTATCCGATGTTGAACAAGGATAAATTGTTGCACGAGACCGCCGATCTGGTGACCGAACACATGATGCGCGGGCGGGATGCCGCTGAAGTCATCGATGAGCTGGAAGTGATTTTCGAACGCCACTATCAGGCACTGAAGCACAAAGAATAAACCCCATGCTGGAACTGCTGAAAAGCTGGTACAACCGTTATTTTTCCGATCCCCAGGCGGTTTTGCTGGCGTTCATCCTGATCATCGGCTTTGCCGTAGTGCTGATCTTCGGCAATATGCTGACGCCGGTGCTGGCGGCACTGGTGATTGCCTATCTGCTGGAAGGGATTGTCCAGAAGCTGCAAGAGTATGGCACCCCGCGTCTGTGGGCCGTGATTCTGGTGTTTACCGTCTTCCTGATCTTTCTGTTTTTCCTCTTTCTGGGTGTGGCGCCGGTGGTGACCTCCCAGCTGCAGGAGCTTTTTCAGGAGCTGCCTCGCCATTTCTATCGATTGCAGCAGTCCCTGTTGCAGTTACCCGAGCATTACGCATTCATTTCCGAGGAACAGGTCACGGATCTGACCCAACTGCTCAATCGCGAGGTCGCCTCGCTGGGGCAGAAGATCGTCAGTCTCTCGCTCGCCTCGCTGACCAATCTGGTGGTATTGATGGTCTATGTGGTGCTGGTGCCGTTGATGGTGTTCTTTTTTCTCAAGGATAAAAAGCCCATTGTGGCCTGGGCAACCGGCTTTCTGCCCAGCGAACGGGCGCTGGCCAACCAGGTCTGGCAGGAAATGGATCAGCAACTGGGTAACTACGTCCGCGGCAAGTTCTGGGAAATCCTGCTCGTCGGCATTACCACCTACATTACCTTTGAATTACTGGGTCTCAAGTATTCCATCCTGCTCTCGGCGCTGGTCGGCATTTCCGTGGTGGTTCCCTATATCGGCGCCACGGTCGTGACTATCCCGGTGGCACTGGTCGCCTACATGCAATGGGGACTGGGACCGGACTTCGCCTGGGTGGTTGTGGCCTATGCCATCATTCAGGCGCTGGACGGTAATGTTCTGGTGCCGCTGTTGTTCTCCGAAGTGGTCAACCTGCACCCCATCGCCATTATTGTCAGCGTGCTGGTATTCGGCGGCCTGTGGGGCTTCTGGGGTGTGTTCTTTGCCATCCCGCTGGCCACCCTGGTCAAGGCCTCCCTGAGCGCCTGGCCACGCGCCTCCGAACGCATCCACCAGAAAGAAGAACAACGCGAACAACAGGCCCAGGCTCAACAATAATCATTTTTCCAGTGCACTGGAAAATATCGCGGAGGACGCGGAGTCGCGGAGCCGCAGAGTTTGTAAATCATTTTGAGTTTTTAATGTTGAATTCTGAACAAAATCCCAGTTCAAAATTTAAAACTCAACATTCAAAATTATATTTTTTCTCCGCGCCTCTGCGACTCCGCGTCCTTTGCGTTTAATCCCAGTGATCGATCTAGAGCACTTCCGATGAATAATCGGCCAGGCGCGAGCGTTCGCCGCGGACCAGGGTGATGTGGCCGCTGTGTTCCCAGCTTTTGAAGCGATCCACCACGTAGGTCAGGCCGGAGGTGGTTTCGCTCAGGTAGGGGGTGTCGATCTGGGCGATGTTGCCCAGACAGATCACCTTGGTGCCGGGGCCGGCGCGGGTGATCAGGGTCTTGAGCTGTTTGGAGGTCAGGTTCTGCGCCTCGTCGATGATGATATAACGATTGAGGAAAGTCCGCCCGCGCATGAAGTTGACCGAGCGGATCTTGATTCGCTTGCTGAGCAGGTCGTTGGTTGCCTGGCGGCCCCACTCGCCACCGGCTTCCGTGTTGGTCAACACTTCCA
Organism: Thiohalophilus thiocyanatoxydans; assembly: GCF_004366735.1. Lineage (GTDB taxonomy): Bacteria > Pseudomonadota > Gammaproteobacteria > UBA6429 > Thiohalophilaceae > Thiohalophilus > Thiohalophilus thiocyanatoxydans. The sequence continues at coordinate 23,727 of NZ_SOQX01000003.1, forward strand.
GGTTGTCCATCAACGCGCCCATCCACGGGGTCATCTTCTCTTCCTCGGTGCCGGGCAGATAGCCGATGTCCTCGCCAACGGGGACGGTGACGCGGGTCATGATGATCTCGCTGTAACGCTTTTGTTCCAGGGTCTGTTCCAGGCCGGCGGCCAGGGTCAGCAGGGTCTTGCCGGTCCCGGCCATGCCCAGCAGGCTGACAAAGTCGATCTCCGGATCCATTAACAGGTTGAGCGCATAGTTTTGTTCGCGGTTACGGGCATTGATACCCCATACCGCATGGTTGCTGCCGCGGTAGTCCTGCACCGTCTCGATAATGGCACTGTCGTCCTCGATCCTGCGCACGATGGCATCAAACGGATTTGTCTCCTGGTCACTGACAATAAATTCGTTCGGCGACCACTCTTCGATGTCCGGACCCTTGAGACGGTAGAAGGTGCGGCCGGCGTCGACCCAGGATTCCATTTCCCGCGCATGCCGTTCCCAGAACGCCTGCTCCAGCCGGTAATGGCCCGTGTAGAGCAGATCGACATCCTCCAGCGCCCGATCGCTGCGGTAATCCTCGGCGTGGATGCCGACCACCGCCGCCTTGATCCGCAGGTTGATATCCTTGGTGACCAGGGTGACCCGCCGCTCCTGCCGGTTTTCCTGCAGGGCCAGGGCAGTGCCAAGGATATTGTTATCGGGTAGATTGCCGGGAAGGTGGTGTGGCAGACTGTCGGGATAGGCGCGGGTCTGAAAGAACAGACGCCCGCTCAGTTGCTCGGCCAGCTCCTTATGGCCGTTTTGCAGCTTATGCTGAGCCAGGGCGTCAAGATGGGCGTTGAGCGGCAGACCCTGTTCGATCTCTTCGTGACTGGCACCGAAGAGCAGTTCATCCAGAAAGCGACTGGCCTGACGGGCGTTGCGCGCCACCTCGGTACGACCTTTCTTGTTGTTGTCCAGTTCCTCGAGCACCATCATCGGCACGAAGATATCATGTTCCTGGAAGCGAAACAGTGAGGTGGGATCGTGCATCAGCACGTTCGAATCAACCACGAACAGACGTTTACTCATAATGTGATGACAACCTGGTTGAAGGGGGAAGTGGTGCGCGCCGCAGATAATGAAATACAACTGGCCGGCTTTTGATGTGCAACCACCGAAACATCGAATACTCCGAGGTCACCGATATTGACGCATTTTTCTGTCATATTGTTCAGTGTTTTCGGTGGGAGCGATGTCATCGGTGGTTAAATTCCTTCATACTCTGGAATACAGGCAAAGTCGTGTAAAAACGGCGATCCGTTTCAGGATCTAGCTTTTGTTGAGTTGCTTGACCGCGTCGAGGACTTCCTCGACATGGCCGTCGACCTTGACCTTGCGCCACTCCTGGCGCAGCTTGCCCTTGTCGTCAATCAGGAAGGTGCTGCGCTCGATGCCGCGCACTTTTTTGCCGTACATGTTTTTCATCTTGATGACGTCGAACAGGTTACAGACGGTCTCCTCCTTGTCGGAGAGCAGCTCGAAGGGGAATTCCTGTTTGGCCTTGAAGTTTTCATGGGCCTTGACGCCGTCGCGTGAGAGACCAAGAATAACCGTGTTCTGGCGTTTGAATTTGGCGTGGTTGTCGCGAAAGTCCTGACCCTCGCGGGTGCAGCCGGGGGTACTGTCCTTGGGGTAAAAATAGAGCACGACATGTTTACCCTTGAAATCGGAGAGGGAAATGGCCTGATCGCCGGTGGCCGGCAGGGTAAAGTCAGGCACTTTTTTACCCAGGCTCACTGTATCGCTCATAACGGGTTGATTCTCCTTGGCAACCATTGTTGTTCAGACACTGCGTCGTACTTATCCTGGAACAGTTGTTATAAGCGGGTCAGCTGGATAGACGGCCGACTCACCGGACACACCGATATCAAAGCAGCTTTCAGCCGGTTTTTGCAATAGCTTTTCAGTGATTCCGTGTCTTCGGTGTCGTCAGTGGTGCAGAGCACGCTCCCCGGTCAGTCCAGCTCCACGGTGCGCAGTTGCTCGGCGGCCTCTTCGGGACTGATAGTGTTGACGAACAGCCCGGAGCCGAGCTCAAACCCCGAGGGCACGCTGGTCCGGGGACAGATCTCCAGATGCCAGTGATAGCTGCCGCGGCAGTCACTGTAATCGTCGCTGCTCGGGCGCGAGTGCAGAAAATAGTTGTATTGCGCCCCGCCGATCACCGCATCCAGCCGGGCCATGGTGCGTTTGAGCACCCGCGCCAGATCCGCCATGTCTTCCGCCGAAGTCTCGAGGAAATCGCTGTTGTGTTCCAGCGGCAGGATATGGATCTCCCACTCGTAGCGGCTGGCGAAGGGTTTGATGGCGATAAACCGTTCACCGCGCTCCACAACGTACTGGCCGACATTGATGCGGCGCACGATCTTGCCTGAATCCCGGTCGTAGATGGTGGTTTCGAAAGTCAGCGCCTCGTCGATCAGGGTACAGAAGATGCAGTGGTGGTGTTTTTTGTAATGATCGCGGCTGTGCTCAAGCTCTTCCTGCAGGTTTTGCGGGACCACGGGCAGGGCGATCAACTGGCTGTGGGTGTGCGCCATGCTGGCGCCGGCGGCGGGGCCGAAGTTTTTGAAAATCAGGATGTATTTGAGTCGTTCGTCCAGGGCATACAACTCGGCGGCGCGAGACTGGTAAGCCTGGAACAGGGTTGTCAGGTGCTCTTCGGCCATTTCGTGAACGGCGATGCCGTGGGTGTAATGATCGACGATCACCTCATGGCGTCCGTAGCCGTCGATGGCCTGTTGCAGGCCGAATACGAGCCCGGATTTGTCGCGATCATCGCCCAGGACCGGATAGAGGTTTTCCACGATGCGCACTGCCCACTCGCCGGCCACCTCGTAGCGCCTGAGTTCCGGCGGGGTCTTGTCCTCGTTGCCGCGGCAGAAGGGGCAGGTCTCCACGTGCTGGCGGGTATCCCGCGGGGCCGGGGCCTCCTCCTTGCGCGGGCGCATGCTGCGGGCGGTAGCGATCAGGACCGATTCACTGGGTACGATGGGGTTGATGCGGATTTCGCGAATCGCCTTTTCCGTCTCGGACATGCCCGGCTCCTTTAATAATATAATATTCCGACTATTTAACGCGAAAATACCGGGATTTGCCCGGCTTGTTGAGCAGTTATATTTTATGGCCCTACAGGGTGGCTTAATCTTCGAACGGCTGTGGTGGTTGGACGTCAGGGCTGTGGACCAACGAGCGCCCTGAAACCACGGAAAACACCGAAAATCAGGCCGGGATCGTTTTCGGCGCCGGCCGGGCGGTGTCTCAGCGAGGTCGGTGACGCCGTTCGGGGCGGCCCGTGCTGCTGGCAAACGCGGCAAGCGCGTCCCCGGGGCCCGGTTTTCGTCCAGCGGCGGGCCGCTTGTCAGAGCCGGTGGGTCCAAGTAACATGAGTACTTTTTACGGAGAGGGGTATGTTTCAGGGGAGTATGGTGGCGCTGGCCACCCCCATGCACGAAGACGGCAGTCTTGATGAGGCCGCGCTGGCGACGCTGGTGGAGTTTCATATCGAGAACCAGACCGATGCCATTGTTGCTGTGGGTACCACCGGCGAATCGGCCACGCTGGACGAGGAAGAACACTGCCACGTCGTCAAGCGGGTTGTGGAGCTGTCGCGCGGGCGGATTCCCGTCATTGCCGGGACCGGTTCCAACTCCACGCGCGAGGCGATTTCGCTGACCCGATCGGCCAAAGAGGTCGGCGCCGATGCCTGTCTGCTGGTGACCCCTTATTATAATAAACCGACCCAGGAAGGCCTCTACCAGCACTTCAAGACGGTCGCCGAGGCCGTCGATGTTCCCCAGATTCTCTACAATGTCCCGGGACGCACCGCCGTGGATATGCAGCCGGAGACGGTGGCCCGGCTGGCGGCCGTCGAGAATATTATTGGCATCAAGGACGCCACCGCGGACGTCCAGCGCGCGCGGGATATCATCGCCCTGTGCGGTCCGCAGTTCGAGGTCTACAGTGGCGACGATGGCACGGCGATGGAATTGATGCTGGCGGGCGCCCACGGTGATATTTCGGTCACTGCCAATGTGGCACCGAAAATGATGCACGAGATGTGCATGGCCGCGATCGCCGGTGACCGGGAGACCGCCACCCGCCTGAATGATCAGCTGCTGGGCCTGCACAAGAACCTGTTTCTCGAAGCCAACCCGATTCCGGTCAAATGGGCCCTGTATGATATGGGCCTGATTCCGGCGGGAATCCGCCTGCCGCTGACCGTGCTCTCCAGCGAATACCAGACCATTGTGCATGACGAACTGCGCAAGGCCGGTCTGGTCCAATAGTTTTCAGTTTTTGCAGAGGAATCATGCATGAAGCGCCGTAATGGCATTGAAGTCGTTGTTTTGGCCCTCTCGGCCCTGACGCTGGGTGCCTGCTCAGGCAGCCCCGAGAAGGATTATCGGGCGCTCTATGCCGATCAGGTCGAAACAGAAAGCAAACAGCAATCGCTGGAGGTTCCGCCCAAGCTCAATCTCCCGCGTACGGGCCAGGAGATGCAGATCCCCGGTATCGGTCGTGAGCAGGCCAGCTATTCGGGTATGCAGGGTAACGCCGGCAAAGAAACCGACTCTGTCGTGGCGTCTGCCGAGGATGTACGTTTCGTGCGCCAGGGCAACATGCACTGGCTGGAAGTTAACCTGCCTCCGGAACAGGTCTGGGATGCTGCGGGCGAGTTTATGGAGAACCTCGGTTTCGAAATTACCGAACGCGACAGAAAACTCGGTCTCCTGGAGACCAACTGGCAGGAACGGCGCGAGCGGGTGCCGGGTAACTGGCTGGAACGCATGATTGATGCAATCGGTTCCAGTGGTTTTAAAGATCGCTACCGGCTGCGTCTGGAGCGTGGCGATAACGGAGGAACCCGGGTATTTATCACGCATCGCGGGATGAAAGAGATCGTTGTCGATGGCGGCGGTATCGAAGTGGTGGAAACCGCCTGGGTACCGAATGACACGGATCACGACCTGGAAGTGGAATTGCTGCAGCGCTTTTTGATCTCGCTCGGCGGTGACGAGGAGCAAGCAAGCCGGATGGTCGCGACCGCCGAGCCGGAGGAGCGCACCGAGTTCAGGCAGGGGCAGGATACGTTGCTGCTGCAGGTCAACGAAACCTTCCCGCGTACCTGGCGGCGGGTTGGACTGGCGCTGGATCGTGTGGGACTGCTGGTGGAAGATCGCAACCGTTCTGAAGGTGCCTATTACATCAAGCTCACCGAAGAATTCATGAAACAAGAGAAGCAAGGTTTCTGGGCCAGCCTGATGGAGAGCGAGGATCAGAAAGCGGCGATCGAAGCGTTGCTGCTGCGGGTCAGGGAGCGGGGTGATTACACTGAGATCAGTTTGCGGGATCGTGACAATCAGAAAATCGATCCGGAGCTGAGCAAACGTCTGCTCGAGGAAATCGAAGTCCACTTGCGCTAATCTGTCACCACGAACATTCAGGTTGGGGAGAAGACGTGCGATTTGCACTGATCGGCAGTGGCAGTAAAGGCAACGGCACCTTAATCGAACATGGCCGGACCCGTATCCTGATCGACTGCGGGTTTTCCCTGCGTGACACCGAGGCCCGGCTGCAGCGTCTCGACTGCGATCCGCAAAGCCTGGATGCCGTGCTGGTGACCCATGAACACGGGGATCATATTCGCGGTGTGGGGCTGCTGGCGCGGCGTTACGGCGTACCGGTGTGGGCGACACGGGGCACCGTCAACGGTTCCCAACCCGGCAAGGTGCCGACACTGAATCTGTTTGACGTCCATCAGACCCTGGCGATCGGCGAGATCGAAATTCAACCGTTCCCCGTGCCGCACGATGCCCGCGAACCCTGTCAGTTTGTGTTCAGTGACGGCGATCGGCGTCTGGGCCTGTTAACGGATACCGGGAGCAGCACACCGCATATTCATGCCAGCCTGTCCGGTTGTGATGCCCTGATTCTTGAATGTAATCACGATCCGCAGATGCTGGAAGAGGGTCCCTATCCCGTCAGTCTCAAGCAGCGGGTCGGCGGCAGTTACGGCCATTTGAGCAACGCGCAGGCGGCGCAAATACTGGCCAGTCTCGATATCGATGATTTGCAGTATCTGGTGGCGGCGCATTTGAGCGACAAGAACAATACCCCCGCACTGGCCCGTCAGGCGCTGGCCGGGGCACTGGGCTGTCTGCCGCGGGAGGTCGAGGTGGCCTGTCAGGAGCAGGGCACTGACTGGCGTCAGGTCTGACAGCGACAAAAGCATAACCGCTTGCGAGGATAAGCATCATGCAAAAACAACAGGAACTGTACTCGGGCAAGGCAAAAACGGTCTATACCACCGATGATCCCGACAAACTGATTCTGCAGTTTCGCAACGACACCTCCGCCTTTGATGGCGAGAAACTGGCGCAACTGGATCGCAAGGGCATGGTCAACAACAAGTTCAATGCCTTTATTATGCAACAGTTGCAACAGGGCGGCGTGGCAACGCATTTCGAGCGTCTGTTGTCCGACGAGGAATCGGTGGTCAAAAAACTGGATATGTTGCCGATCGAATGTGTGGTGCGCAATCTCAGTGCCGGCAGCCTGTGTCGTCGACTTGGAGTCGAGGAAGGCCAGCCACTCAATCCGCCAATATTCGAGTTTTTCCTCAAAGACGATGCCCTGCATGATCCGATGATCAATGATTATCATATTCTATCGTTCAACTGGGCGAGCGTGGACGAAGTCGAAACCATGAAGCGGCTGACCTTCCAGGTGAACGATATCCTCAAGCAACTGTTTCTGGATGCCGATTTGCTGCTGGTCGATTACAAACTGGAGTTCGGGCGCTTTGACGGTGAGCTGTTGCTGGGTGATGAATTCACTCCCGACGGCTGTCGCCTGTGGGATGCCACTACCCGTGACAAGCTGGACAAGGATCGTTTCCGCCAGGGGCTGGGCGGTGTCGTGGAGGCTTACGAGGCGGTCGCGCGGCGCCTGGGCATTGAACTGGGCTGAGCATGCCTGTTCTGGCCGATATCCGTGGGTATGATGCAAAACGGGAAAAGATTGTTGTAGCTGACGTCCGACAGGGCACGGTGGATCTTGCATGAGGGGCCCTGTTCCTGTGCAGGGCAGGAAAATAACCGTCCCCGCGGTTAATAATAACTTTAATTCTGACCGGGTTCTCCAGCGCAGTGCAAAATCGTGCACATATCCGGCACGATTCATTTTGCCCGATGCCGCATTCGCCCGTAGAATCGACTCCTGACAATCGGCCGGGGATGACGCCGGCGAGTACCATTGTGATATAACGGTTAACTATGAATACGAAATATACCTCGGAGTCCATTGAAGTTCTGACCGGACTGGAACCGGTGCGTAAACGCCCCGGTATGTACACCCAGACCGAACGTCCCAACCATCTTGCCCAGGAAGTTGTCGATAACAGTGTCGATGAGGCGATAGGCGGGCACGCCAAACGGATTGATGTGGTGCTGTTCAAGGACGGCTCTTTGCAGGTCAGTGATGATGGGCGCGGCATGCCGGTGGATATGCATCCGGAAGAAAAGGTGCCGGGCGTGGAAGTGATCCTGACCCGCCTGCATGCCGGCGGGAAGTTTTCCAACAAGGATTACCAGTTCTCCGGTGGCCTGCACGGAGTCGGTGTCTCGGTGGTGAATGCCCTGTCCAAACATCTGGAAGTCTGGATTAAACGTGATGGCAAGGAGTACAACATCGCCTTTGCCAACGGGGACAAGAAATCCAGTCTTGAAGAGATTGGCACGGTTGGCAAGCGTAATTCCGGCACCACCCTGCGCTTCTGGCCTGATCCCCAGTTTTTCGATTCACCCAAATTCTCCGTGCCGCGACTCAAACATGTGTTGCGCGCCAAGGCGGTCCTGTGCCCGGGCTTGCACGTTACCTTCAAGGACGAGGCCGGCAAGGAGGAAGAGGAGTGGTATTACGAAGATGGCCTGCGCGATTATCTCAAGGGTGAACTGGGCGGCGTGGAGCTGTTGCCGCCGGATATTTTTATCGGCAGTTTCAGCGGTAACCTGGAAGCCGTCGACTGGGCCCTGGCCTGGGTGCCCGACGGTTCGATCAACGTCAGCGAAAGTTACGTCAACCTGATCCCGACGGCCCAGGGCGGCACACATGTCAACGGCATGCGCACCGGCCTGACCGAAGCGGTCAGGGAGTTTTGTGAATTTCGCAATTTAATCCCGCGCGGGGTCAAACTGGCGCCGGAGGATATCTGGGAAAAACTCAGTTATATCCTCTCGGTCAAGCTGGAAGACCCCCAGTTCTCCGGCCAGACCAAGGAGCGACTTTCCTCGCGGGAGTCGGCGCCGTTTGTTTCCGGGGTGGTCAAGGACGCCTTTGGTTTATGGTTGAATCAGCACAGCGACATGGGCGAGCAGATCGCCGAGCTGGCGATTAACAATGCCCAGAGCCGGTTGCGCGCCGGACGCAAGGTGGTGCGCAAGAAGGTGACCCAGGGCCCGGCGTTACCGGGCAAACTCGCCGATTGCTCGGCCCAGGATTTGAGCCGCACCGAGTTGTTTCTGGTCGAAGGGGATTCGGCCGGCGGCTCCGCCAAGCAGGGGCGGGATCGTGAATTCCAGGCGATCATGCCGCTGCGCGGTAAAATTCTCAATACCTGGGAAGTGGAGCCGGCCGAGGTACTCGGCTCCCAGGAAGTGCACGATATCTCTGTTGCCCTGGGAGTGGATCCCGGCTCCGATGATCTTTCCAGCCTGCGTTACGGTAAGGTGATCGTGCTTGCCGATGCCGATTCGGACGGCGCGCATATCGCTACATTGCTGACAGCGCTGTTCCTGCGCCACTTCAAGCCGCTGGTGGACGCCGGGCACGTCTATATTGCCATGCCGCCGCTGTACCGGATTGATGTCGGCAAGGAAACCTACTATGCACTGGATGACGCCGAACGCCAGGGGACGCTGGACCGCATCGCGGCGGAAAAAATCAAGGGCAAGGTGCAGGTCACCCGCTTCAAGGGCCTGGGCGAGATGAATCCCCTGCAGTTACGTGAGACCACCATGGATCCCGACACCCGGCGCCTGGCGCGACTGGTAACCGAAAGCGGTGACGGCACCCAGCAGATGATGGATATGCTGCTGGCCAAAAAACGGGCGGGCGATCGCCGGGCCTGGCTGGAGAAAAAAGGCGACCTGGCGGACATCGAGGTTTAAGAAATCTACCGCAGAGGCGCGGAGACGCAGAGAAAATAATGTTGAGTTTTCAATGTTGAATTTTTAATTAGAGTCAGCTTACCAATTCATAATTTAACATTAAAAATTTAAAATTATAATTCTGCGCCTCTGCGGTAAAAACGATCTTGAGGAAGTGAACGGACACCATGAGCAATCAATTCGAAGAAAATATTGAACTGCTACCGCTGAAGGATTTTACCGAGCGGGCGTATCTCGATTACTCGATGTACGTCATTATGGATCGGGCGTTACCGCATATCGGTGACGGTCTCAAACCGGTGCAGCGGCGTATTGTGTATGCCATGTCCGATCTGGGCCTCAAGGCCGGCTCCAAGTTCAAGAAATCGGCCCGCACAGTGGGTGATGTACTGGGTAAGTTCCATCCCCATGGTGACAGCGCCTGTTATGAAGCGATGGTGCTCATGGCGCAGCCGTTCTCCTATCGTTATCCGCTGCTTGAAGGCCAGGGTAACTGGGGTTCGCCGGATGATCCCAAGTCGTTTGCCGCCATGCGCTATACCGAGGCCCGTCTGTCCCGCTACGCCGATCTGTTGTTGTCCGAGCTGGGGCAGGGGACGGCTGACTGGGTGCCCAATTTCGATGGGACGATGAGTGAGCCGGAAGTTCTGCCCTCCCGGGTCCCGCATGTCTTGATGAACGGGACGACCGGCATTGCCGTGGGAATGAGTACCGATATTCCGCCGCATAATCTGACCGAGTTGCTTAACGCGTCGGTCCACCTGCTGGAAAACCCCAGGACCACCATCAAGGAATTGTGCAAGCACCTGCCCGGACCGGACTATCCTACCGAGGCGGAGATTATTACCCCGAAAGCCGATCTGGTGAAAATGTATGAAACCGGCCACGGTTCGATCCGGATGCGGGCCCGGTACGAGCGGGAAAAAGATGACATCATCATCACCGCCTTGCCCCATCAGACTTCGCCGGCCAAGATTCTGGAGCAGATTGCGGCCCAGATGCAGGCCAGAAAATTACCCATGGTGGTGGATCTTCGCGACGAGTCCGATCACGAGCATCCGACCCGTCTGGTCATCGTACCGCGCTCTAACCGGATCGATGCTGACGAGCTGATGACTCATCTGTTCGCCACCACGGACCTGGAACGCACATACCGGGTCAATATGAACGTCATCGGCCTCAACGGCCGCCCCGGGGTCCGCCATCTGAAGGATTTACTGAATGACTGGCTGACCTTCCGCACCGCTACCGTGCGCCGCCGTCTGGAATATCGCCTGGACAAGGTCAGCAAGCGGCTGCACATTCTCGACGGCCTGATGATCGCCTACCTCAATATCGATGAAGTGATCAAGATTATCCGCGAGAATGACAAGCCCAAGCCGGTGTTGATGAAGCGCTTCAAGCTTTCCGATGAGCAGGCCGAGGCGATTCTGGAACTCAAGCTGCGCCATCTGGCCAAGCTTGAAGAGATGAGTATTCGTACCGAGCAAAAAGAGCTGAAAGAGGAGCAGGCCGAGCTGGAGAAGATTCTCGGCTCCAAACAACGCCTCAAGACGCTGGTCAAAAAAGAACTCAAGGAAGTGGCCAAGGAATACGGGGACGAGCGTCGCTCGCCCATCGTCTCCCGTGAGGCTGCCCAGGCGCTGGATGTGACCGAACTGGTCAGCGCCGATCCGGTGACGATTGTCTTGTCGGAAAAAGGCTGGATCCGCACCGCCAAGGGTCACGAAATGGATCCCATCGAATTGAATTACAAATCGGGCGATGCGTATCTCAACAGCGCGCGGGGCAAGTCCAACCAGCTGGCGGTGTTGATCGACTCGACCGGGCGCACTTACGCCCTGCCGGCCCACACATTGCCTTCCGCAAGGGGGCAGGGCGAGCCGCTCACCGGTCGTCTGAGTCCGCCGCCCGGCGCCACGTTCTGTGGTGTGGTGACGGGTAACCCGGATCAACTGGTCTTGCTCTCTACCAGCCACGGATATGGCATGGTGAGCAGGCTGGAGGACATGATCACCCGCAATAAAAAGGGCAAGGCCATGCTCAAGGTTCCTGAAGGTGCCCGGGTATTACCGCCGGTTCCGGTCACCGATATGGAAACCTACTGGGTGGCGATGGTCTCCAACGAAGGCAAACTGCTGATTCACCATGTTGCCGAGCTGCCGGTATTACCCAAGGGCAAGGGGGTTAAAATTATGAACATTCCCCCGGCCAGGGCCAAAAGCGGGCAGGAGTACGCCACGGCTGTCACGGTGCTCGAAGAGCAGGACAGTCTCAAGGTCTATTCCGGCAAACGGCACAAGGTGCTCAAACCCGAGGAGATGGAGCCTTATGAGGGGGAGCGGGCCCAGCGTGGTATCAAACTGCCGCAGGGCTTTCGTAACGTAAATCGCATGGAGCCCGTGGAGGAGTAGCAGGATCCGCTGATAAGGGGAAAGAGGCCGTGATCAGTTCTGATTCTGCAAAGAGGGAATACCGGGTTCTTTCTCCTGCAGTTGCCGGAGCTTTTTCAAAACCCGGTGTGCCCGATCAATGTACCCATTGAGCTTCTGGTTATCCGGCGCGATGGTTTGCAGCGATTCCCAGATTTGCAGGGCATGCTCGATTTTGCCGTTACTGTAGAGTCGACGCGCAGACTCCATACGCTGCTCTATACCTGCCTTCAAGTGTCTGTCGAGTTCATCCAGGAGTCCCATTGCCTCTTTGTCCAGAGACGGAAAGTCACTCGATGCTTTTAAATGATCGTGAGATCGTTGCAGGTTATCAAGACTGTAACCCTGCCTGAGATTGGAAAGTATATCGGTTGTTTTTTGTTTGTATTGTCGGAGACTGGCTGCTTTTTCCTGGTTTATTTTTTTACGTGCCGAAGCCACTCGCGGGTCGTACTGAATATCACGGTCTATTCTTTGTGCCAGTGACAGGCAGGTTTTGGCCAGATCGAGTCGATTTGCCGAACTTGAAGTGCGGATGCACTCGATCAGTGCCTGTAATGCCTGTTCCCGATCATGCTCGTAGTCGCGAACGCCGGAGACAGATTGATAATTACCCGGTATAGCTTTCTTTATTTTATCGTATAATACGGTATTGTTGCCCAGCCAGGCGCTCTTTTTTATTAATAAGCGTAGTTCAAGATCCTTTAAATAGGCCTGCCTTTTTTCCAGAAAATCCGCGTACGATTGACGCAGTTTCTCGTGTTCCGGAATTTTCTCCAGGTTTTTTTCATAGAGCTGTGCCGCCTTGTGCCACTCGTTGTTTCTGACAAGCTGGTTTGTTCGGGAGATGGTTTTTTGTTCAAGTTTTTCAGCCAGTTTGATAATCTGCTCTCGTTTTTGCATTAATAGCGCATAATCCGCCTTGTTGTCCTTGACATGCTCAAGTGTTTTGAGTGCCTTGTGATATTTTTCTTCCTCGATCCACTGGTCAATTTTTTCCGCAAGATTGGCGTCGAAGGAATGAAGGTAAGCACAATTGCCAAGCGAAAGAGACAGGGCGACAATCAAGAAAAAACGATGAAGAGTCATGCGACAAACTTTCCTGAAGCTATTTCATCAAGCTGATAATCCATAGTGCTGCGGTAGCTTTCGGCAACATCGTTGACAATATAGGTTGAGACGGGCTCGGTAATACCGCGTAACTGTATCGATTTGTGTTTTCTTGCACTTACTCGCCAGTTTATATCCTCATCCTTGTAAAGAATCTCTGTGATGACGACCTGGCCTTTGTCGGCAACAGAATGAAGCCGGGAGGCAAGATTGACGGCTTCCCCGACGACGGTATATTGCATGCGTTCCGGTGAGCCCATGTTTCCTGCAAGCATGACACCGGTGTTGACGCCGATCCGGAAATAGACCGGCTGTTTTCCCTCTCGTATGCGCCGGGCATTCAATCTGTCAACCAGGCGTTGAATCATAACCGCGCAGGCGATTGCATTGAATTTATGCTCCTCATCGTAATCCGGTATGCCAAAAACAATCATGGCACAATCGCCCATATATTTATCGATTGTACCCTGGTAAAGCTCACTGACCATGGCTATATAGGAGAAGTATTCATTCAGCAAGCTGGCAACTTCGTCAGGCGGGAGTTTCTCTGACATGCTGGTGAAGCCGACAATATCGGCGAAAAGTACCGAGCCTTCAATATGTTTTCCGCCAAGCTGAACTTCATCCAGGTTGGAAAGAATCTGTCTGGCAACATTGGGGGAAACATAACGGGAAAAAGCATTTTCAACCTGGGATTTTTCCAGCAAGCCTTTTGCCATATCATTAAACGATGAAGTCAGATAGCCGATTTCATCGTTTCGGCGCTCGTCAATCCGGTAACCATAGTTGCCGCTGCCAATGGCCCTGCTTGCATCCATCAATCTGTGTATCGGCCGGGAGAGACGATCGCCCATGATGAAGGCTATGATGACTCCCATAATAATCATGAGTATCGTTGCGGCGGCGATAGCTTTGATTGTGTGTTGTATGGACTGGCCTAATGCTTCCTTGCTGAAACTGACCATGGCATGCCCGGCAATAACGCCCTGAAACCGGATTGGCGTAATAAATGAGACGGCATCAATTGTCTCGCCTTCCTCATTCGACGACTGCCAGGAAATACTGTAGCTGTTGTTGCCAACATCATTCGATTGGCCGTATAGATTGATAATATCCTTGACCGGTCCGGCCCCTGAGGAGGCCAGGGTCTTGCCATTATCGGAATAAATTGCGGCGCCGAGAATGCTTTCGTTGCTGCCAAGATTGCTGATAACCACCATCAGGCTCAGCGTATCATCGGATAACACCAGTTCCTTGGATGACTCGGCCAGTTGGCTGACCATTGCCTGACCGTATTCATCCATTTGACCGCGTAACAGTTCGGTCTGATTCGTTACAATGACCAGACCCAGTAGAATCATGCCGCCGCTGATCAGCAGGGTAATAATCAGCGATAATTTATAGGCGATGGGAAAATATTCCGGGACATGGTTTTTTACAAAACGCCGCAGCCGGGAACGGGAGCGAACCCGCCAATGTTTCAACTGACGGATGAGCGCACGCTGTGTCGAGAGTATACCCATATTCTTTATATTACCAAAGCAATGCGTCCGGAGGGGGCAGGGGGAGAGTGTTCGGGCCTCTGGTCCGCTGTCGGATAGTGCCTCTTTGAGAATCTCCTTTCCAGATGCCTATAATTATCAGTATATTAAAGCATAATGTCACGCTTTGTCCCCAGGAAAAGGGGACCAGCTTCGAGCCGGCGATTTTGTGAACTGTGTCACAAGCAGGTGACGGGAGGAGAGCCATTTGAGACACGCTGTGACCCGCGCAGGTGACTGGCGGTTTGACCGGAGCCGGGGATGACGCTCGCCAAATCGTCACTCCTGCTTCTGTTGACCGCCGCGGCACTGTTTCTGGGTTGTTTGCCCTGGCTCGGATTCCTGTTGGCTCATGAAGGGGGGCCGGGTTACCTGCCAACACTGTTACTGCTCACGGGGCTGATCGTGGTCGCCGGGTTGTCGTGCCTGTTCGGTATGCAGCTTTATTGCCGCTGGATTCTGAAGGCCCGCATGTTGCAGCAGCCCCTGAGTGGTCTGGAACAGTGGTTGCACATCACGACGTTTCGTCTGGCCCTGCGGCGGCAGATCAATCCACCCCGGATCGCAATCTATCCCGCCCGTGAACTTAATGCCTTTGCTCTGGGTTTGCGTCGACAGCATGCCACGATTGTGCTGAGCGAGGGACTGGTACAAAGTTTGAAACCCGCAGAGCTGGAATCCGTTCTGGCACATGAGATCAGTCATATCGCCAACGGTGACGTACAGATACTGGCCCTGCTTCAAGGGGTGCTGGCGATTTTTATCAATTTGCCTGCCCGGTCACTGGATTATATTATCTCGCGAGCCTGGCCGGGGTACTCCTCAGGCGGAATAATTTATCTCTGGACCGCGGTGCTGCTGCAACTGGCCGGCGGCTGGCTGGCCAGTCTGTTGATTATGTATTTCAGCAGGGAACGTGAGTACCGCGCGGATCAGGGCGCCGCCCGGCTTGTGGGAATTAAACAGATGCATGCTGCATTGCGTTGCCTGGATGTCATGACAGACGGTGCACGGAGTCGGCAACTTGCCGCCTTCGGGTTGCCGGCGCGACTCAAGTTCCGTTTTATACAACTGTTTAACAGTCATCCCAGCCTGCATGAAAGGCTTCGGGCCTTGCAAACTGGTAGTTGAAACAGGCATGATAAAACCGGTATTCAGCCGAACGCGCTGCTAATAAATACAACACACTAAGGAGCCACGATGTCCCTGATCCGCCCTTTTTCCGGCCTGCGTCCGGCACCGGAACACGCCGATGATGTGATTGCGCCGCCGTATGATGTACTCAACAGCCAGGAAGCTCGAGACAAGGTGCAGGGCCGCCCCTACAGCTTTTTACACATTTCCAAGCCGGAGATTGATTTACCCGAGGACACCGATCCCTATTCAGACAGCGTTTATGCCAAGGGCGCGGAAAATCTGCAGAACCTGATCGACAACGACATTCTGATGCGTGAAGCACAACCCAGCTACTATTTTTATCAATTGCAAATGGGCGAACACATACAGATCGGTCTGGTGGCTGTCGCGTCAGTGGCTGAATACGATCGTAACCGTATTCGAAAACATGAGTATACCCGTCCCGATAAGGAAACCGATCGGGTCAAACAGATCGACGCGCTTAATGCCCAGACCGGTCCGGTCTTTTTGACCTATCGGCATAATGCCACAATCGATGATCTGGTTGAGACCATTCGTCAAACCCCGCCTTTATACGATCTCATCGCCGATGACGGCGTGCGTCATGTTCTCTGGCGCGTGGATGATCCGGCGGATATTGAGACGATTACCTCGACGTTCGAGGCGATGGACTGTTTGTATATCGCTGATGGTCACCACCGTTCCGCCGCCGCCTCGCGGGTTGCCGAGATGCGTGCCGCTACAGGAAAGACAAACGGCGAAGCCAGTCACGATTACTTCCTGTCAGTGATCTTTCCGGATGATCAGATGATGATTCTTGATTATAACCGGGTTATTCGCGATCTGAACGGCCTGGATCAGGCTGCGTTTCTGGACAAGCTGGAGGAGGCTTTCCGGATCGAGCCCAGCTCCGAAAGTGTGAAGCCGGGCCAGTCCGGCGAGTTCGGCATGTATCTGGGCGGGCAATGGTACCGTCTGGCGATCGAACCGGGCCGTATTCCCAAGGCGGATCCGGTCGGTCGGCTTGATGTCAGCTTGCTGCAGAATAACCTGATCGATCCGGTGCTGGGGATCAATGATCCCCGCCGCGACAAGCGCATTGACTTCGTCGGCGGAATACGCGGGCTGGCGGAACTGGAACGGCGGGTCGACAGCGGTGAGATGGCGGTGGCTTTTGCTCTTTACCCGACCAGCCTGTCCGATCTGATGGCGGTAGCGGATGCCAATGAAGTCATGCCGCCCAAGTCCACCTGGTTCGAGCCCAAACTGGCCGATGGGCTGGTTTCGCACGTGCTGGATTAAAAGAAAATAAACCTGCGCGGCCGTTAGTTTCTCTAACTGAGTCTAAACAGGCGATCCGAATACCAGTTCATTGACCAGGCAGCTGGAACAAGGAGCAACGAGACGGAACCAGGTTTTTCCGGGGGCAGGTGGAACCGCTTCGCTTGTTCCACCCTACAGGGGTGAATCGGATATTCGGAACTTTTATTATTTAGCCGTGCTTCAGAAGCCTTCCTCGAAATCATAATTCAGATCGGTACTCGGTTCCTGCAGAAAGTGACCCTGGAAAAAGTCGATACTGCACTGCCACAGTACAGCGAGACTGTTGGCATCTTCAACATTTGTTGCGATGCTCAGCATGTTGCGCTCGCCGGCTTCAGCGGTAATCTCCTTGACCTTGTCCTGATGTTCGACATTTTGGGCAAGATGCTGAATAAGACTGGAATGAATCTTGATATAGTCAACCGGCAGCTGTTTCATGGACTGGAAAGTATTCTGCTCCAGACCGAAATTCTCGAGCGCGGTGCGGCAGTTGAGCTGCCTGAATCCGTCAATCAATCTTTTTGCCGCATTAATGTTATTTAGCGCGGTTTCCTCGCTTATCTGGATTGCAAGCAGTGTTGCATCCAGTCGCATTGACTTGATTCGTTCCGTTACCCAGGGCAGAAACTCGGGATCTATCAGGGAGCTTTGCGAGATCTTGATAAAGAACCGGGTCTGTTTTTGCTGCTTGCTGCGTTCACTCAGAACCTTGAAGGTATTGGCGATTACCCAGCGGTCAATATATTTCATCAGATCCGCCTGATTGGCGGGAGGAACGAATTCCGAGGGCGGAATTTCCTCGCCCTTCTCATTCAGCATGCGCACGAGAACTTCATAGTGTTCACCTGTTTCACCATGCAAGCTGACAATGGGCTGATACAGCAGTCTGAAACGGTTGTTCTTGAGCGCTTCCTTGATGCTGTGTGACCAGTGTGCAATCTGCTCCTGCTCTTCCAGATCTTCAACTGCCGGGTTGTAGATATAGTAGCGATTTCCGCCTTCTTTTTCCGCGGCATGAAAGCCCTTGATGGCCCGGTTAATTGCTTCCTGGGTATTTTTTACAGTTTCGTTAATATGGGCCAGACCGATACTGGCCTTGGCATTAACGATTTTATCGTTTATATCGGAAGTATGGTCCTGGATTAATTTGACCAGTCCGGCAGCGATTTTTTCCGCCCGTTTGATATCGGTGTTGTTGAGTAAAAAGGTGAAATGATGACCCTCAAACCGTGCCAGGGTTCCCATCGAACCGATTTTACTTTTGAGCATGCCGGCCACATCCGTGAGCAGCAGATCGGCGCCTGAAATACCATGTTCTTCCTTGTGTTTTTCAAACTCGTCGATCACGATATAGAGTAATGCACCCTGTGCCTTGTCGCCGACTGTCTTTGCAACCATTCTGTCCACCTGTTCCAGGAAGTAGTTGCGGTTATACAGCCCGGTTAGCAGATCCTGCTTGCTCAGAACATTGAGCTGCTTTTCCAGCTCCTTGGTATTGGATTGGTCGCGAATTATAATTTGTGAGCAGATTTCGCCTTCCATGCTGGCAGTAGTGAATTCCATGGTAATTTTGAATTTGTCGCCATTCAGGGTTTCACCGTGGACGTCAAGGGTATCGTCGGTACTTTGCCCCTTGGCGTATTTGCGCAGGAAGTCTTTCAGCTTGGCATGGTCCTCACTGCTGACCATATCCAGGATCGGTACACCCTCGATGTCCTCAAGCGTGTCGTAACCAAACATTTTGAGATAGGCGTTATTGGCATAGATATGCATGCCATCGTGAACATAGGATATGGCATCACGGGAGTTGTCGATCAGATCGCGGGCGCGTTTCTCCGACTCGTGAAGCATTTTTTCATTTCGCCGTCGATCCCGCCGGTTTTGCAAATCCTCGACTTCGCGTTTGACAAGATATTTGAATTTTTCGTTCTTGCCCAGTTCGATACTGTCGCGTGCGCCGATCTTCAGCGTGTCAATCGCGTCATCCTGCTGCCCGGCAGGGGTGACTACGATGACCGGGATATCGCGCCCGGATTTGACAATGTATTCGACCACCTGTTTGGCGCTGATTAAAGGGGTGGCCTGTTTGGCCAGAACGATGTCGACGGGGTTCTCTTCCAGTGCTTTTTCCAGATCCTCGGCATCCTCGGCACGGATGTCGCGGATAATATGCCCGGCATTGCGCAGGGTACTGATCAGGCTTTCGGCTTCTTCTGTGTTATCGAAAATTGTCAGCAGTCTGAGTAGTTCAGCGTCACTCACCGTGAGTCCTTACCTTTTTGATTTTTCTTGTAATAATGGCGTATTCACGAAGTGTATCATGTCATCGCCGGGGCGCGTGGAGCAAGTAAAACACACATCAAAAATACGTATACTGGTCGCCCCTGTCCCGGGGTGTTTCCGGCGCTCAGTCCCGGTATCCAGCGGGTTAGCGGGTTTTGCCTGGTAGGTATTTTCGACCGCGTCAGTATTTGCTGGTGACTTTCCCGCTGGGGGCGCGTGGCGGGGGGACCCTCGATACGGTCGCCTTCAGATCAGGGGGCTTTTGGCGGTTTCGCCCGGCATTTCCCGCACCAGGCGCGGGACCAGATAGCCCGGCAGCCGGGCCCGCAGCGCCGTGTGCAGGCCGCGGGCCCGGGTATCGGGGACGGCGAAGTGGGCCGCGCCCTGCACCGGATCGAGCTGGTGCAGGTAATAGGGCAGGACGCCGGCCTCGAACAGCGCTTCGCTCAGTCCGCTCAACGCCGCCTCGCTGTCGTTGACGCCGCGCAGCAGCACCGCCTGGTTGAGCAGGCTGATTCCGGCCTGCCGGTAGGGGGCCAGCGCCGCTGTGACGCCGCTATCCAGCTCGTTGGCGTGGTTGGCGTGGATCACCATGATCACGGCCTGGGGCGCCTGTTGCAGCAGCTGTAACAGATCCGCGGTCAGACGCTCGGGGAGAATGATCGGGTAGCGGGTGTGCAGCCGCAGCCGCTTGAGATGGGGGATCGATTGGACCGCGTCGAGCAGCCCCGCCAGACGCTGATCCGAGAGGCTCAGCGGATCCCCGCCGCTGAGAATCAGCTCCTCGATGCTCTCGTCGGCGGCAAGGTACTCGCGGACCTGTTGCCAGCGGTCCGGCATGGGATTGGCCTCCTGGTAGGGAAAGTGGCGCCGAAAGCAGTAGCGACAATGGATCCCGCAGGCGCCGGTGGTGACCACCAGCGCGCGACCGTGGTACTTGTGCAGCAGGCCGGGGCGGGCCATGGCCGGCAAATCGCCGACCGGATCCGCCACATAGCCGGGCACGTTCTGCAGCTCCGCTTCCAGCGGCAAGACCTGGCGCAACAGGGGATCCTGCGGATTGCCCGGCTGCATGCGCGCCACATAGCTGTGCGGCACCAGCAGCGGAAAATCCTCGGCTCCGGCCCGGGCCGCCGGCAGCAAATCGGCGGGGAGCGCGAGCTGTTCCAGCAACTGGCGGGGATCGCGGATGGCCCGGGCCAGGGATTTTTGCCAGTCAACGGTATGCCACCGGGGGGGAGTTCGCGTTATCATAGGCGGATTCTGTTTTAGTGTATTTATCGTTATTGGCTTAATTGTCGTCTCCCCCAGTTTACGGGATAACCCGGTGAACGGGATATCAGGCGCAGCAGGAAACGAGGAAGTCCATGGCAACTTACAGTACCAATGAATTCAAAAGCGGTCTCAAGTTCATGCTCGACGGGGATCCCTGTACCATTATTGAAAACGAGTTCGTCAAACCCGGCAAGGGGCAGGCCTTCAACCGGGTCAAGATCCGCAACCTGCTCACCGGCCGGGTCCTGGAAAAAACCTTCAAGTCCGGTGATTCGGTCGAGGCGGCCGACGTACTGGATACCGAAATGCAGTATCTCTATAACGACGGCGAGGCCTGGCACTTCATGCATCCGGAAACCTTTGAACAGGTCGCCGCCGATGAGAGCGCCGTGGGCGATGCCGCCAAGTGGCTCAAGGAGCAGGACGTCTGTACCGTCACCCTGTGGAACGGCAATCCCATCAGTGTCATGCCACCCAACCACGTGGTGCTGACCATCGTGCAGACCGATCCCGGTGTCAAGGGCGATACCGCCAGTGGCGGCGGCAAACCGGCCACCACCGATACCGGTGCTGTCGTGCGGGTACCGCTGTTCGTCGACGAGGGCGAGCAGATCAAGGTGGATACCCGCACCGGCGAATACGTGGGTCGCGTCAAGGATTGACGGCCTGCGCGGATGACAGCGGACAACACCTCCTGGCGCCCGGGCGCCAATCTGGCGGTGATGCAACAACGGGCCCGCATGCTGCAACAGCTGCGGGCCTTTTTTGCGCAACGCGACGTGCTGGAAGTCGAGACACCGATCCTCCAATACCACGCCGTCACCGATGTACATATCGACACTCTGCGCGTCCCGCTGGAGGGTGCGGACGGTTATCTGCACAGCTCCCCCGAATACCCGATGAAACGGCTGCTGGCCGCCGGCAGCGGACCCATCTATCAGGTGTGCAGGGTGTTTCGCGCCGATGAAGCCGGTCATCGTCATAACCCCGAATTCACGATGGTCGAATGGTACCGACCCGGGTTCGATCATCATCGGCTCATGCAGGAAGTGGATGATCTGGTCAGAACGTTACTGACGGATTCGATATCGCCGGGGAAAACGCTCAAACTGAGTTATCGAGAGCTGTTTGACCGTTACCTGCAACTGGATCCCTTCAGCTGCTCGGTCGAGGCATTGCAGAGACAGGCGCGGCAACGGCATATCGATATCGTGAGTGATGAGGTGATGGATCGCGACGGCTGGCTGGATCTGTTACTGACCCATGTGATCGAACCGCAATTGCCCGCCAACCGGCCGGTCTTCATTTATGACTATCCCGCCAGCCAGGGCGCGCTGGCCCGCCTGCAGCAACAGGACGACATCACCGTCGCCAGTCGTTTCGAGCTGTACCTCAACGGCCTGGAACTGGCCAACGGTTACCATGAGTTACTTGACCCGGTCGAACAACGTCGACGCTTCGAGCGGGATCAACAGCAGCGGCAGCAACAGGGACGCTTTATACCGGAGATCGATGAAAAACTTCTCGCCGCCCTGAAACACGGCCTGCCCGACTGCGCCGGCGTCGCCCTGGGGATCGATCGACTGCTGATGATCGCCACCGGCTGTGACGACATCCGCGACGTGCTCAGCTTCAGCATGGAACGTGCTTAGATAGAGTAATGTTATAAACGCGGAGGTCGCAGAGGCGCGGAGTCGCGGAGAAAAACTATTGTGTTTCCTGCTAAATGAAAGTACAGACGAAGCGGAGAGAGCTTTATCACAAACGTAACAGGGGTTTTGCCACTTGTTCTATTAATTGCTTACTTTATTTATTTGGAAGTCGGCAGGTAAGTCCGGAAAATAATTCGATTTCCTCTGCGCCTCCGCGTCTCCGCGCCCTCCGCGTTATTTCCAGCGACCTAGCTATTTGCACAGGAACCGAGAAGCTGCCCCATCTGCACATGGCCCTCGGCGGCGAGCTGGTCGCTGAAGGTTACCGCGTCCTTGCCGAATAACAGGATCACGGTCGAGCCCATGTTAAAGCGGCCCATTTCCTCGCCCTGTTGCAGATGCACGGGGTGCTGGCGGTAATCCCAATGCTGTACGGTTTTGCGGCGCGGCGGGGTGACGGTGCCGTGCCAGACGGTGTCGATGCTGGCGACGAAAATGGCGCCGACCAGGATCATCGCCATGGGACCGGCGTCGGTGTCGAACAGGCAGATCACCCGCTCGTTGCGGGCGAAGAGATCGGGCACCCGGCTGACCGTGGTGGGGTTGACGCTGAACAGCCGGCCGGGCACATAGATCATTTCCCGCAGGGTACCGGCCAGCGGCATGTGAATGCGATGGTAATCCCGCGGTGACAGGTACAGGGTGGCGAAGGAGCCATCCTGAAAGGTTCGTACGGCCCCGGTGTGATCCGCCAGCAGGTGAGGCAGTGAATAGCGATGGCCCTTGGCCTGAAACAGGGTCTCGTATTCCAGTCGGCCCAGCTGGCTGATCGTACCGTCGACCGGACAGATCACATTTCCCTCACCGACGGCCAGCGGCCGGGCATCGGCGGCCAGGGCCCGGGTAAAAAAGTGATTGAAGTCGGGATAGGCGCGCGGATCGGGCTGTGCCGCCTCCGCCATGTTCACGTTAAACAGACGGATGAAACGCTCGATGAGCAGATTCTTCAACCAGCCGATGCGCAGGCGTGTCAGGCCCCGCATCAGATGCGAAAGCAGATGATGCGGCAGCAGATACTGCAGGGTCACAAACGCGGCCTGCTGCGTGCGACACAACAGGCGCAGGAGTGAGAAGTTCATCGCTTAATGGTGGCGTTGGTGATTGTCGTGATGCATTTCCTGCTCCGAGCGGGTTTTGACCTCGAAGGGGACCTTGTTCGACTCACCCGCGGCTGTTTCGAAGGTGATGTCGAGCGTTTCGCCCTGCTTGATGGCGCGCCGGGGTTTCATCAGCATCAGATGCAGGCCGCCTTTTTCCAGTTTCACCGTTTCACCGGCGGGGATCGTCAGCCTTTCCTGCTGGATCATGCGCATCATGCCGTCGCGTTCGACCATGTCATGAATTTCCACCTTGTTGAAGTCGTCACAACGGGCGGCGGTAATCGCTACATCCTTGTCACCGTTGTTGGTGATCTCGACATAACCGGCCATGACCGGTGCCGTCGGTGGAGCCTCGGGCGACCAGGCGCCTTCGAATTCCAGGGTCTGCGCAGAAGCGGGACCGGCAACCAGGGAACCGGCCAGCAGGCCGGATAGCATAAGCTGGCGAATTGGCAGCATGGTTTAATCTCCGTAATAGTTAATAATCGTCTGATAATTGCGTGCCAGGGTCGTTGAGTCATGGGGCGGGGACATGACCGCCCGCATCCGACCCTGCGGATCTAACAGCAGCACCTGTCCGCTGTGGTTGACGGTATAGTCGAGCGGATTGTCGCTGCCCTTGTCATCGTAACCGTACAGTACGCCAACCTGGCCGGTCAGGTTATCAATTTCGTCCAGCTTCCCGGTCACACCGACAAACGAGGGATCAAAATAGTGTACGTACTCCTTGAGCGTGTCCAGCTGGTCCCGGTCGGGATCCACCGAGACAAAAAACAGTTTCGGGTGGCCCGGTTCGCCCGGTTCGGTCGGCAACTTTTGCCAGACGCTTTTCATGGTGTGCAGGGTTGCGGGACAGATGTCGGGACAATTGGTAAAGCCGAAAAACAGAAAACTCCATTGCCCTTCCAGCTGTTCCAGGCCAAACGGCTGGCCATTGTGATCCTGCAGGGCAAAGGGTTCCAGTTCGCGCGGTTCGGGCAGGACCGTGGCTTCCATCTCCTCGGGGACACCACTCTGGCCGCTGTTCTGCAGGGAGAGCCACACGCCCAGCCAGACGGCAACGACGGCGACCAGGGCAATGAGCGGATAACTGACGAATTTGGGAATGCGGGTATCAGACATAACACCATTATCTCATGAATTGGGCGACCCCGAAGTCTGTTCAGATTCGGCGGGAAAGTAAAGCTTCCGACATCGGTAGACGGGATTTGAATTTTTTGCCTATCCCGGCTAAGGTTAGGAAAAATACCTGAGAGATTACCTCAATGTCAAATGTTAACTATATGATTCCAAAGGGCGAACGCCCCGTCTGGACCCCGGAGCTCGAGGCGCTGGATGTGTTTGCCGACGGCATGCTGAGTATTCCCCTGCTGGGCGAGGTGACCGCCGGGCTGCCCATGGATCTCTGCGAGCAGGACGAGCGGATTTCGGTGCCGGCCAACATGGTGCGCCGCAATACCTACGCCCTGCGGGTACGCGGCCATTCGATGATCGATGACAACATCCAGGATGGCGACATCATCGTCATCGAAAAACGGGAGACGGCCGAAAACGGCCAGACCGTGGTGGCCATGATCAACGGCGAGAGCGTGACCCTGAAAAAATTCTACGTGGAGCACGACGGCATTCGCCTGCAGCCGGCCAATCCCGAGATGGAAGCGATCTATATCAAAAATCAGGATGTGCAGATTTTGGGGATTGTCGCGGGAGTCATCCGCTCGGCCGACTGATCCCCACCTGTGAAGTTTCTCTGCGATGAGATGTTGCAACGGCTCGGCAGCTGGCTGCGGGCCGCCGGTTACGACACCCTGATCGAAAGCGACGGCCGCGACGACTATGCCCTGCTGCGCGAGGCCATCGCCGAACACCGCCAACTGCTGACCCGCGATCGCAAATTGCTCGAATACCGCCGTGCCCCGGGCCATGTCATTCTGCTGGAAGGCAACAATCTCGAACAGTGTGCGGCGAGCCTCTCCCGCCAGCTGGTCATGGACTGGCAGTACCGGCCCTTTACCCGCTGCCTGGTCTGCAATACCGAACTGCGTCCGGCGGACGCGAGCTGGCAGGCAGCCGTGCCCGCCGATGTGCGCCGGAAGGAGGGCACGCTATACTGCCCGACCTGTAACAAGGTTTACTGGGACGGCAGCCACGTGCGCCGCATGCGCCACCGCCTCAGGCAGTGGCAGCAGGCGTTCGCGGGTGCCACCCGGGCGGACGCAGAGTAGGGTCTTTTCCGTGGCTTGACCTCAATCCGCCCGGGACAAGCCGGTATAAAACTTTTATACTGGACGTTTTTACTCGGCTATTAATTCTCCGCGGAAAGCCCCCCGGAGCAACGAGACAAGGTATTGTGTATGAAATCATTTATCCCCCCTCAACGGACCCTGATGGGCCCCGGTCCGTCCGATGTCAGCCCGCGGGTCCTGGAAGCCCTGGGGCGGCCGACTATCGGCCATCTCGATCCTGCCTTCATCGGCATGATGGAAGAGATGAAAGGTCTGCTGCAGTATGCTTTTGCGACCCAAAATGAACTCACCTTCCCGGTCTCCGCGCCCGGTTCGGCCGGTATGGAGACCTGCTTCGTCAACCTGGTGGAGCCGGGTGACAAGGTGATCGTTTGCCAGAACGGCGTGTTCGGCGGGCGTATGAAAGAGAACGTCGAGCGTTGCGGCGCGACGGCCGTCATGGTCGAGGACGAATGGGGTGCCGTGGTCGATCCGCAAAAAGTGGAGGAGGCCCTGAAGGCGAATCCGGATGCCAAAATCGTCGCCTTCGTGCATGCTGAAACCTCCACCGGCGCCCAGTCCGATGCCAAAACTCTGGTCGAGCTGGCGCACCAGCATGATTGTCTGACCATCGTCGATGCGGTCACCTCGCTGGGGGGCTCACCGCTGAAGGTGGACGAGTGGGGCATCGATGCCATCTATTCCGGTACTCAGAAATGTCTCTCCGCGCCGCCGGGTCTCTCGCCGGTCAGCTTCAGCGAGCGCGCGGCCGAGGTCGTGAAAAACCGCAAAACCAGGGTCCAGAGCTGGTTTCTCGATCTCAGCCTGGTGATGGGTTACTGGGGTGGCGGCGGCAAGCGCGCCTACCACCATACCGCACCGATCAATAATCTTTACGGGCTGCACGAGGCGCTGCTGATCCTGCACGAAGAAGGGCTGGAAAACGCCTGGGCCCGGCATCAGCATCATCACCAGGCGCTCAAGGCCGGCCTGGAAGCGCTGGGCATGTCTTTCGTGGTCAAGGAGGGCGATCGCCTGCCGCAGCTCAACGCCGTGACGATTCCCGAAGGCGTGGACGATGCCGAGGTGCGTTCCATCCTGCTGAATGATTACAACCTGGAAATCGGTGCCGGGCTCGGCAACCTGGCCGGCAAGGTCTGGCGTATCGGCCTGATGGGCCACGCCAGTAACCCGGCCAACATCGAGTACTGTCTCAAGTCACTGGACGAGGTACTGAGCAAGATGAACGCGCCGATCACAAGCGGTGTGGCCGTGCCGGCGGCCAAAGCGGTACTGGACGGCGCCGCACAGGCCAGTTAAACCTTCGGTTTAACGAAACAGAAAAAGGGCGACTATACGGTCGCCCTTTTTATTTGTCGTCGCAAAAAGTTGCGGGCTAACCAAACCGGAAGTCACGCCGGTGATAGCCTGCATGACCGCTGTTTTATAAAAATCTAACCACGAAGGCGCGAAGACACGAAGAACGATTAATTCAATCCTGGTAAACCGCCGTCTTTGTCGGTGCGACACAAACAGGCTCTACTGTTCTGGCGTGCTTCGTTAGAAAAAGGCCTCCTTTAATCAAATCGGAGGTCACGCAAACGATAGTTTGCATGACCCCTGAATTTTATAAAAAGGTAACCAAGAAGACACGAAGAAAAAATTAATCCGCTTCGAGACTTCGTGTCTTCGTGGTTTGTTGTTGAATTTGTGAACCATTCCGGGCCGGGCTGTATTCTGCATCGATCATTCGCCTTTGCTGTTGATACAAAAGCGACGATATTATGGATCAGTCGGAAGTTGTTCCGCTGCCGGTCTCGCTCATCACCCGGTTGCGGCCCGCCTCTTTGGCCCGATACATGGCCTGATCCGCCCGTTTGACCAGCGTGCGACGGGTATCACCGGCGACCCAGGTGGTTACCCCGAAACTGGCGGTGATGTGGCCAATCGGGCCCATGTCGCCGGCTTCGATGGCCTGGCGCAGGCGTTCTGCCAGTTGCAGCGTACACTCCAGAGTGGAGTTACCCGCGATCACCAGAAATTCTTCGCCGCCCCAGCGACCAAAATGGTCGGTGGGGCGCAGGCTCCGGTTGAGAATATCACTGATGGTGACCAGTACCTTGTCGCCCGCGTCATGGCCATGCGTGTCATTCACCTGTTTGAAGTGGTCGATATCGAATAGCAGTACGCTACAGGGACGGCCATACCGGATGGCGGCGCTGATCTCGCTATCAAGGACGGTTTCGGTGCGTGAGCGGTTCCAGATGCCGGTTAGCGCATCGGTATAGGCCAGATGTTCGAGCCGTTCGTTAAGCTTGGCGATTTCATGGGCGGAGACGGCGACGGCGAGATCTTCGGCCAGCCCGGTGACTGCCCGCTGTTCTATTGCGCTCCATGCCCGGCTCTGACCGGTCACTTGCTCTGCCCAGGTCGCGAACGAGTGTCGGGGTGAAAGCCGCACTTCCTCTTTGTCGTCGAGCAGCGGTTTTTCCGGATTGCCGGCCCACAGCCGGGTTTCAATATGCTCGGCACGCAGTAGCAGTAACCAGCCTGTATCCTTCTGGCCCAATGGTAATGGGGCAGCCAGCAAGCCACAGGCATCCTGTTTGTCAACCAATCCCGCCAGCCCGGTGTGTCGCAGTTCATGGCTTTGCCAGGTGTCGTGGGTCTGGGATTCCTGATTCAACCAGGCGACGATTTTTTGCAGAGTCGGTCGATCCGGTACCCGGCCCAGGCCGATGGTATGTTTCGGGTAGACCAGGGCGCAACCGCAGGCTTCGAACAGTTCCAACCAGTCGTAACCGTGCTCCTGAACAATGGTTGCCGGTTCACGCAACTGTCCGCGAATATCGGAGATCAGTGCCTGACTGTCACGGACCCGTTGTAAAAACCGCGCCTCGCTGTGGGCCTTGAGCAAAAACAGCCGCTGGGTGGCGGCCTGGACCAGGGAACGGGCGGCATCACGCACGTCGGGCGGTAATGGTCGGGGTTGTAATGCATGGGCGGCAACCAGACCGTACAACTGTTGCTGGTTGTGAAGCGCAATGGAGAGCGCACCCTGCACGTCCATGTTCTGCAGATACGCAAGATGAATGGGCGAGACCGCGCGCAGAATCCCTTGTGACAGATCCAGGGGACCGTTGTCGGGATCCTCGGCCGGTATCAGTGGCACGCCCGTGACGCGGGCATCCGGGATACTGCGCACCGGGTTGATATCATACAGCGCCCGCACCTGGGGAGGGATGTCACTGGCGGGAAAGTGATGGCCCAGAAAACTGTCGGCCTGGCCGCCGAGGCTTTCGGCGATGACACTACCATGCCACTCGTTATCAAAGTGATAGACCATGACCCGCTCGTAGCCGGTCAGTTCGCGTATTCCCTGCGTCAGGGTATCGAGCAAGGCCTGGCTGTCGTTGGCGCGGGCAAAACGGTCTAGCCAGTCATTCACGGCCGGCAGAAGGCGATGACGGCTGCTTTGGTGCAGCTGTTCGAATTCCAGAACCAACCGTTTACCGCTGCGATAGGCCAGTACATTATAGCGTCGGGTTTGCTCGTCAAAGCGACGAGTTGTACGCAGGGCCGTGGTGGAAAATGGGGCATCTTTCAACGCGCGTTGCAAGCGCTGGATTAGCTGCTTCCCCAGCAGTTGTTGCGGAGAGCTTTGCAGCGCCTGTTCAGGCGAGACGGCCAGACAGTGATTGATATTCGCGCTGACCTGAAGAATCCGGCTAAAGGTATCATCCATACTGATCAGACAGCCCTGGGGCTGAATCGCTCCGGGAATATGCACCGGTTCCCGGGCGCATGACTCCAGGGCCTTTTGAAGTTTGTTATCGTTCAGTTCACTCAAGGGTCGGTCCTGTCGGATGGCAGATAATGATCAAGATGCTGATACAGCATGTTAAAAATCTGTACGGCACTGTGCGTGACGGCCTTGTCGTCGAGTAACCCGTCGTAACAGGTCAGCAGCGCCTTGAACTGTTGCCACGTGTCTTGCTGATATACGCGAAAGTAGCGGACACCACAGTCGGCGTCCAGTCCCAATGTCCTGGCAAGATGCGGCGCGATGATCCGTCCCCCCTGGGTGGCACCTTCCAGCACATAAAGTACGCCGAGCAGCGCGCCGGTGTTCTCCATTGATGGCAAAGCTGGTGTGACAGAAGGGAGCGTATCGATCATAGTGCCCAGATCGCGTAAATCATCCTGCAATAGTGGCCAACGTGGCCGGTAATGATAGGTGGTATTCTGTTGATCGGTCACTCGGATGAGTTCGTCAAGCAGGGGGGGCTCCAGTATTCGATAAAAATCGGCAAAGGCAATCAATACCCGCCGGTAATCTTCCCTTGTCAGTACCGGACTCAGCAGGGGTTGCAGAATCGGGTGCTGTTCGAGCGACTGATGGACCGGCTTTGTCGCAGTCCTGAGTTGGCTGATCAAACCGCTCGCTGCCGGTTGTGTCGCATTTCCTGCCGAGCTGCTGTTTCGACGCGTGTTGTAACCCATAGGCTTATTCAAACGGATTGGGATAGGCCTGACTGCCCAGCACGGCGTCGTTGATCTTGTCCCCGTAATAACACTGGTGGTTGTGGAAGGTCTGGTCGGTTGTTTTGAGATCACCGTCATTACGGGGATCCTGCGGGCGTTCGTGGCTGTTGATGTAGGCAGCTACATCCCACGCTTCCTGCTCGCTCAGACTGTAGGGTTTGCCCAGCGGCATGTTGGCATGAATGAAATTGGCCGCGGTGTTGATGCGGTGCATGCCGGCGCCCCAGTTGAAGGAGTCCTCGCCCCACAGCGGGGGGAAGATATGCTCGCCTTCGGCTTTGCGGCCCTGACCGTCATCGGCATGACAAATGGTGCACTGGGCCTGGTAGACCTGCTGACCGCGGCGGATAGCCGGTGTTTTGTCCGGTGAGTCGAGCTTCGGATAGCCGCGTCCGGCCAGGGCCACCCCGGTGGGGGCGCCTTTGGCCAGCCAGTAATGGTAGGTCAGAATGGCGGTGAGTTCCTCGCTGCCGGACGGCGGCGGTTTGCCGTTCATGCTGTAGCGGAAGCAGCCCTGAATGCGCTCTTCCATGGTGTTGACCCGATCATTCTTGCCCCGGTAAGCGGGATACATAGTATAGGCGGCCCACAGCGGCGCGGAGTCGGCACGGCGGCCGGCATCCACATGACAGTTGACGCAGTTCAGGTCGTTACCCACGTACTTGCCGCGCAATTGCTGGGTGTTGATAAACAGATCACGCCCACGACGCACCATCTCACCAAACTGATTGTCCGGGATGGCCGAGTCGGGCGGCGGGGTGAAGCGGGGGGCTTCCCCCGGTGTGTCGGGCAGCTCGAGCTGGTAATCCCGTTCCTGTCCGATACCGGTTCCGGTCACTGCAAGCAGGCTGCTGATCAATACAAGCGTGGTTTTCATTGCTCGGCTCCGGTGTCGGGTTGGACAGGCGCGGCGGCGAAGTAATCGGCGACCGCCTGGATTTGTTCATCGCTCATGCGTTCGGCCACGACCTTCATCAGCTCGTTGGCGTCGTTGCGTCGTTTACCCGCGCGCCAGGCCTGAAGCTGGGCCTTGATATAACTGGCATGTTGTCCGGCCAGGGCCGGAAAGGCCGGGGCCACACCGCGCCCGCCCGGTCCGTGACAACTGACACAGGCGGGAATCGTGTTATCCCAGTCACCGCGCAGTGCCAGGGTCCGCCCGGAAGCGCTCTCTTTCCTCTTCGTGGAATCGCCGACGGGATCAAGACCGGCATAATAGGCCGCGACATCCCGGCTCGCCACATCATCCAGTGCGGCGGCGATCGGGTTCATAGTCGGATTATCACGTGACCCGTTACGGTAATCCCGCAGCTGCTTGCCCAGATATGCCGCATTCAAGCCGGCCAGACGGGGAAACCCCGCCGAGGCATTGCCCTGTCCATTGGCGCCGTGACAGGCGACACACGCCGTAGCGCCCTGATTGTTACCTTGCATGGCGATCTGCTTGCCGGTTTCGACATCGCCGGCGGCCATGGCGATGTGTGAGACAACTGCTAACAGGGGAATGACCGGCCAGAGTTTCATTAGTCTGTGAATCCTTGTCACGTTAATGGGGTGTATCGTCGCTCGCTAAATATAGATAAGAAGTTTCGAATCCCGGAACATTCTGAACTTTCCGGGGCGCCTTTATCTGTACGGGTATTCGGAACGCTTGTTTGGGCGAACGGCGATGGCAATTCACTCAAGTATAGACACCCCGTATTCGGGGTGTCTATGTAAACGCTCTGTTTGTCGTGGTGTTGTCCGGCCGATCCGGCAGGAAGAGTCAGTTCCGTATTGCAGCAACATTCCTGAGGGCGTCCACCAGATCAATGATTCTGAGTTCAATAACACCAGGCTTGTCTATAACAGGCCGTAAAATCCCCCGGCTGCCAGAAAGGCCAGTATTCCACCAATGACAAAAGCGATATTGGAATAGCGACGATCAACGCGGCGCAAGGCGAAGCCGGCCCAGATGGCGAAGGCGGCAACGATGATGAGAAAAATAAACAGTCGGGTCATATCAGGTGTTTTTTTCCTGCAGGTGCTCGGCCAGATACAGCCAGGTGGGGATGACACTGTCGGGGTTCAGTGAGACGCTGTTGATGCCCTGTTCCATCAGCCAGAAGGCCAGATCCGGGTGGTCCGACGGCGCCTGGCCGCAGATGCCGATATATTTGTTTTGCAGTCGACAGGCTTTGATTGCCATGGAAAGCAGCATTTTGACCGCCTCGTTGCGTTCATCGAACAGTTCGGCAACCAGCTCCGAATCGCGATCCAGTCCCAGTGTCAGCTGGGTCAGATCATTGGAGCCGATGGAATAGCCGTCAAAGTATTGGAGAAACTTGTCAGCGAGCAGGGCATTGGAGGGGATCTCGCACATCATAATAATTTTTAGATCATTGACCCCACGCTGCAATTCATTGTCATGCAGCAGGTTGATAATTTCGTGGGCCTCTTCCACGGTGCGGACAAAAGGAATCATGATCGCCACATTGGTTAGGCCCATTTCGTCGCGCACTTTCTTCAGAGCGAAACATTCCAGCTCGAAACAGTCCCGGAAAGATTTGGCGATATAGCGTCCGGCGCCACGAAAGCCGATCATCGGATTCTCTTCATGGGGCTCATAGGCTTCGCCGCCGATCAGGTTACGATACTCATTGGACTTGAAGTCGGACATGCGCACGATCACCGGCTTGGGCCAGAACGCCGCCGCGATGGTGCCGATACCCTCGGCCAGCTTTTCGATAAAGAAACTGACCGGGTCGGGATAGCCGGCCGTCTGGCGGTCGATCTGCTGCTTGATCTCGTCCGGTTGCTTGTTGTAGTTGAGCAGGGCCTTGGGGTGGACGCCAATCATCCGGTTGATAATGAACTCCAGACGCGCCAGTCCTACCCCGGCACAGGGCAGGTAGCTGAAATCAAAGGCGCGGTCGGGGGAGCCGACATTGAGCATGATTTTAAACGGCAGCTCGGGCATGCTGTCGAGGCTGACCCGTTTGATCTCAAACGGCTGGATGCCTTCATAGATATAACCGGTATCCCCCTCGGCGCAGGAGACGGTGGTCTCCTTGCCGTCGGTGATCGCCTCGGTGGCATCACCGCAACCGACCACCGCCGGGATACCGAGCTCACGGGCTATGATCGCCGCGTGACAGGTGCGTCCGCCCCGGTTGGTCACAATTGCCGAGGCGCGCTTCATCACCGGTTCCCAGTCGGGATCGGTCATATCGGTAATCAGCACGTCACCCTGTTGCAGCCGGTCCATCTCCTTGACGTTCATGATGGTGCGCGCCACGCCGCTGCCGATGCGCTGGCCGATACTGCGCCCGGTGGCCAGCACCTTGCCGTAATCCTCCATTTCGTAGCGCTCCAGCACATTGCGATCGCTGCGGCTTTTCACCGTCTCCGGGCGCGCCTGTACGATATACAGCTGGCCGTCCAGCCCGTCCCGCGCCCATTCGATATCCATCGGGCGACCGTAATGTTTCTCGATCGTTACGGCCTGACGAGCCAGTTCCATGGCCTCTTCATCATTAATACAGAACTGGCGCTGCTGTTCCAGCGGCACCTCCTCGGTGCGGGTCGAGCCGGTATAACCGCTATCCTCGCCATAGACCATACGGATGGCTTTCTGGCCGAGGTTACGGCGGATGACGGCCTGTTTGTTTTTTTCCAGCATCGGCTTGAAGACGTAGAACTCGTCGGGGTTGACCTGCCCCTGCACCACGGTCTCGCCCAGGCCGTAGGCGGCGGTGATAAAGACCGCATCCTCGAAGCCCGACTCCGTATCGATGGTGAAGAGGACCCCGCTGGCGCCGATGTCGCTGCGAATCATTCGCTGTACGCCGGCGGAGAGCGCCACCTGGCGGTGGTCAAACTTGTTATGGACCCGGTAGGTGATGGCCCGATCGTTGAACAGCGAGGCGAAGACATGCCGGATGGCATCCATCAGGTTGGCTTCACCCTTGATGTTCAGATAGCTTTCCTGCTGGCCGGCGAAAGAGGCTTCGGGCAGATCTTCCGCGGTGGCGGAGGAGCGCACCGCAAACGAGACCTCCTCGCCGTGATCTTGCTGCAGTTTACTGATCGCCTCGTGCAGCTGCTTTTCCAGCTCGGGCGGGAAGGGGGTGTCGATGATCCACTGACGGATGCGTTCGCCGCTTTTCGCCAGCGCGACCACATCGTTGGTATCCAGCTGGTCCAGTTCCGCGTAGATCCGATCGGCCAGCCCCTCGTATTCCAGAAATTCGCGAAACGCATCGGCCGTGGTGGCGAAACCGCCCGGCACCCGGACGCCGGCATCGCTCAGTTGGTGAATCATTTCGCCCAGCGAGGCGTTTTTGCCGCCGACCCGGGGAACATCGTCGAGCCGCAGTTCATCGAACCAGATCAGATGTTGTGCCACGTTGTTGCCCCTTGCTTGTCAGGATGATTCATAGCAGAGTGTAACCGGTTATCGGGCAGGTTACAGGCAGGTTTGCCCGCTTTTCAACTATCTATACGATAAATTGGGTGAAGGCATCATGACCGACAAACGCGCGGTGTTTTTTGTCTCCGACAGTACCGCCATCACGGCGGAGACCCTCGGTCACAGCCTGATGACCCAGTTCGCGGGGCAGTCGTTTGATTACCGGACCCTGCGTTTCATCGACAGCGAGGAAAAGGCCTGCGAGGCGCGGGACAGAATCAATGCGGCCCATCGCGAGCAGGGGCTGCGCCCGATCATCTTCAGCACCCTGGTGGTCTCGGCCATCCATGAAATTGTCGCCTCCAGTGAGGGCCTGTTCATCGATTTTATGGACTCGTTCCTGTCGCCGCTGGAAGAGGAGCTGGGCTCCCGGCGGGTGGCCTCGGTGGGACACACCCACGGGGTGGTCACGCAGGAGCACTATCGTCACCGCATGGATGCGGTCAATTTCGCCCTGCAAAATGACGACGGCGGCAGTATCCGACAGTACGAACGGGCGGATCTGATCCTGGTGGGCGTCTCGCGCAGCGGCAAGACCCCGACCAGCGTGTTTCTGGCGATCCACTACGGGGTGTTTGTGGCCAACTACCCGCTGGTGGACGAGGAGCTGGAGGAGAGTCGGCTACCGGCCGATCTGAAGCCCTGGCGGGACAAGCTGTTCGGCCTGACCATCCAGCCCGAGCGCCTGCAGCAGATCCGCCAGGAACGCAGCCCCGAGAGCCGTTACGCCGCCCTGCATCAGTGCCAGTATGAAGTGCGCCAGGTCGAGGCACTGTTTCGTCACAACCGCATCGAGTATCTCGATGTGACCAGCAAATCCATCGAGGAGATTGCCACCTATATCCTCAAGGCGACCAGCCTGGACCACCGTCGACTTTAGGCCCTCCGGGCCAGGGCCAGGGCCGAGGGACGAGTAACGAGGTACGAGGTGAAAAAGAAGGTGCGTGGAACGCACCCAACCGCTTTTCCTCGTCACTCGTCCCTCGTCACTCGTCCCTCGCCCGAAGGGCGCGGGCGCAGGGCTTGAAAAGAGCCCCCCGCGTCCCCATAACCTTCTACAAATTGTGTCCTTTGATTACAACACGCTTATATATAAAAAGGTGAGAAGAAAATGACTGTCGACGCCCACAAGGAGACACTCAGTTTCCAGACCGAGGTCAAGCAGCTGCTGCAGCTGATGATCCATTCGCTCTATTCCAACAAGGAGATCTTCCTGCGCGAGCTGATCTCCAACGGTTCCGATGCCTGCGACAAGCTGCGCTTCGAGGCCCTTTCCGACGATGCCCTCTACGAGGGGGAGACCGATCTCAAGCTGCGGGTCGACTTTGATCCCGAGGCGCGCACCGTCACCGTCACCGACAACGGAATCGGCATGAACCGCCAGGAAGTGATGGAGAACATCGGTACCATCGCCAGCTCCGGCACGCGCAAGTTTCTCGAAGCCCTCTCCGAGGACCAGTCGCAAACCGCCCAGTTGATCGGCCAGTTCGGGGTCGGTTTCTACTCCTCGTTTATCGTCGCCGACAAGGTGACCGTGGAGACCCGCCGCGCCGGCCTGGGGGCCGAGCACGGCGTGCGCTGGGAATCGGCCGGCGAGGGCGAGTACACCCTGGAGACGGTCGAACGGCCGGAGCGGGGCACCTGTGTCACCCTGCATCTGCGCGAGGACGCCGAGGAGTTTCTGGATGACTTCCGGCTGCGCAATATCATCAAGAAGTACTCCGATCACATCTCCCTGCCGATCCTGATGATCAAGCGGGACGAGGAGGGCAAGCCCACCGACGAGCTGGAGACCGTCAACAAGGCCTCCGCGCTGTGGACCCGCCCGCGCGATGCGATCAGCGACGAGGAGTACACCGAGTTCTATAAACACGTCGCCCACGACTTCGAGGAACCGCTGAGCTGGTTGCACAACAAGGTGGAAGGCACCCAGTCTTATACCACGCTGTTCTACATACCGAAGCGCGCGCCGTTCGATCTCTACGACCGCGACAAGCGCTACGGCATCAAGCTCTATGTCAAGCGGGTGTTCATTATGGACGACGCTGAGCAGCTGATGCCCAACTATCTGCGTTTCGTGCGCGGGGTGGTCGACTCGGACGATTTGCCGCTTAACGTCTCGCGCGAGATCCTGCAGCGCAATCGCCAGATCGACACCATTCGCAACGGCTCGGTGAAGAAGATCCTGGGGCACCTGGAAAAACTGGCCAAAGACGAGCCGGAGAAATACAGCGAGTTCTGGCAGGCGTTCGGCAATGTGCTCAAGGAAGGTCCGGCCGAAGACTTCGGCAACAAGGAGAAGATCGCCAAACTGTTCCGCTTCGCCTCCACCCATAACGACAGCGATGTGCAGAACGTCTCCCTGGACGAGTACATCGAACGCATGCAGGAGAAGCAGGAGAAGATCTACTACATCACCGCCGAAAGCTACGCCGCGGCGAAAAACAGTCCCCACCTGGAGCTGTTCCGCAAGAAGGGCATCGAGGTGCTGCTGATGTACGACCGCGTCGACGAGTGGATGATGTCCTTCATGGACGAATACAACGGCAAACCGTTCGTCTCCGTCGCCAAGGGCGCGCTGGATCTCGGCGATCTGGAAGACAAGGAAGAGAAAGAGAAAGCCGAGCAGGCCGAGAAGGATTACCAGTCACTGCTGGAGCGGATGCAAAAAGTGCTGGAAGGCAAGGTCAAGGAGGTCAAGGTCTCCCACCGTTTGACCGACTCCCCCTCCTGCCTGGTGGTTTCGGAAAACGACATGGCCATGAGTATGCAAAAACTGCTCAAGCAGGCCGGGCACAACGTGCCCAACATCGAGCCGGTACTGGAGATCAACCCCGACCACGGCCTGGTCAAGCGCCTGCAGGATGTGGACGACGACAGCCAGTTCAACGACTGGGCCCTGATCCTCTTCGAACAGGCCATGCTCAGCGAAGGCGGCCAGCTCGAAGACCCCGTCGCCTACGTCAGCCGCGTCAACCGCATGCTGCAGGAACTCAGCGGCTAAAACTGATCGATCACGGCCAACCCCCACTTGTTCCCTCCCCTGTAAGGGGAGGGGTAGGGAGGGGTGATCTCAATTGGCACCAGCAAACCATTTCTCGTCACTCGTACCTGGGCCCTCGTCCCTGCCCGCGGGGCATCAGGCAATGATGTTCGATATCACGATGGCCAATACCATAAAACCGAACAACACCAGCACCGTCTTACCCACATTTAATGCGATCCCCTTGTCACCTTCTTGCATGACGCATCCTCCAGTCTTTCTTTTACCAGTTCTGGCAAATTTAGCGCGCCTTAACAAAACGGAATTTGATCGAGATCAGATCAAATAAAAATAAGAAAATCATTTAATACTAATTATTTTACTGAACTTTCCGGAGTTAACGGACACATTAACTTTGACGCTCTGCGTCTCTGCGGTAAATTTTATTTTCAGAAGCAATACACCCCGGCATCTTTCAATAGCGCAGCGTTGCTTTTCGTGTGAAGGATCAGGCTAATCAGAAAAGGGGTCGTAGCCTTGTATGCAGATGGTTTAAACCAAGGGAACAGCTGCTTGCAGGATATCGCCTCTGCTTTGTCTGGACCGCCGCGTTTTCCGGTCGGACGGTAAAGCCTGCGGACACAACTCTGCCGGATCGAATCCGCTGAACGCCGCACCCCCCCGACAGGGGGGCAGTTTATTCCCGGAAGATTCTACGGCGCCTCGGGAATTGCTACAGATTGTTATATCGGCTTGACCAGATATATGGATAATCATATATTTGAGGTATGACGGTTGAAGCCGATAGCCTGTTCAGTGCCCTGGCGCACCCTTTGCGTTTGCGCGCCTTGCTGCTCCTGCAGCAGGAGGGGGAGTTGTGCGTGTGTGAGCTGACCCATGTGCTGGCGGTCTCGCAACCGATGATTTCGCGCCACCTGGCCCAGTTGCGCCAGGCCGGGCTGGTCAGTGACCGCCGCCAGGGTTTATGGGTCTATTACCGGCTGCACGCGGCACTGCCCGACTGGGCACAACAGGTGCTGGCAATGACCGCCGAGGGGGTAGCGGGCGAGTCGCCCTATGCCGATGACCGCGCGGCCCTGGTCGCCATGCCCAACCGCCCGGAAGCCAGCTGCTGCGCCTGAAGGCGATCCACCAGTGAACCCCACCCGGGCGCCCCGCGCATAAGACGATCCAAGAGGCCACCGAAATGAATCTACTGTTCCTCTGTACAGGCAATGCGTGCCGTTCACAGATGGCCGAGGGCTGGGCGAAGCAGCTGGCCCCCGGCGACTGGCGGATCGAATCCGCCGGCATCGAGGCGCATGGCAAAAACCCGCGCGCCATCGCCGTGATGGCCGAGGCGGGTGTGGATATCTCGCAACAGGAATCGACCCGGCTGACGCCCGAGATGCTGGAACGCGCCGATTACCTGGTGACTGTCTGCGGCCACGCCGACGAACAGTGTCCGGCGCTGCCGGCCGGCACACGCAAGGCCCACTGGCCGCTGGCGGATCCGGCCCGGGCGAGCGGCAGCGAAGAGGCAGTAATGAATGTGTTTCGTGAAACCCGCGAGACTATCCGGCATCAGGTCCACGATCTGGTGCAGCGACTCCAGGAGCAAAATCAATGATAAAGACAGGACTGGCAATCGGACTCATGGTGATCAGCGCCCTGGCCTCGGCCATGAGTCTGACGCCGCAACAGGTGGACGAAGGCGTCTACGCCCTGATCGGTCCGACCACGGGGCGCACGCCGGAGAATCTGGCGCTCAACGCCAACTTCGGTTTCATCGTCACCGGCGAGGGTGTGGCGGTGATCGACAGCGGGGCGTCCAACCGCGGCGCTAAAGTCATCGAAAAGGCGGTGCGTTCGGTGACCGAAGAGCCGATCCGCTGGGTGATCAATACCGGTTCGCAGGATCATCGCTGGCTGGGTAACGGCTATTTTGCCGACCGCGGGGCGACGATCATTGCCCTGCAACGCACGGTCGATACCCAGCGCAATCTCGCGGAACAGCATCAGGCGATGCTGGAGCGTGTTCTTGATAGCCCGATGGCCGATACCCGGCCGGAATACGCGGCTGAACCGCTGACCGGTAACAGCGCCGAATTCGAGCTGGGCGGGACGGCCATTGAACTGCACTGGTTTGGCGATGCGCATTTTCCCGGTGATGTCACGGTCTGGTTGCCCGGGCAGCAGATCCTGTTCAGCGGGGATCTGATCTATGTCGATCGGATGCTGAGTATCCGCCCGGAAAGCCGGGTCGCCAGCTGGCATCAGGCCTTTAATACGGCAATGGCCAGGTTTGCGCCCAAAGCGATCGTGCCGGGACACGGCAATGTCTGTGATGTCGCCAGGGCGAAACGCGATACCGGGGAGTATCTCGCCTGGCTGGTGGATAACATCCGGCCGGCAGCGGAGAACTGGGAAGGCCTCGACGCCACGCTGGCACAGTACGGTGAGGTGTCGCGCTGGCAGTATTTGAAAAACTACGATCAGTTACACCGCGGCAACGTACACCGCAGTTACGTCCAGTTTGAAAACAACCAG
The DNA here is from genome assembly GCF_004366735.1 of Thiohalophilus thiocyanatoxydans. Taxonomy (GTDB): domain Bacteria; phylum Pseudomonadota; class Gammaproteobacteria; order UBA6429; family Thiohalophilaceae; genus Thiohalophilus; species Thiohalophilus thiocyanatoxydans. The sequence goes on from NZ_SOQX01000003.1 coordinate 63,588, forward strand.
ACCGGGGAACTGCCGGACCCATGAGCGCACAGTGCGAAACCACCGCGAGAAAGTCCTCCGGTGCCGAAATGGGTTTTTTCGAACGCTATCTGACCGCCTGGGTCTTTTTGTGCATTCTCGTCGGCATTGGTCTGGGGCACTTTTTTACCGGCACGTTTCAGGCTATCGGTGCGCTGGAGATCGCCCGGGTCAACCTGCCGGTGGCGGTGCTGGTGTGGCTGATGATCATTCCCATGTTGCTCAAGGTCGATCTGCGTGCGCTAAAGGGAGTGACACAACATTGGCGTGGCGTGGGGGTGACGCTGTTCGTCAACTGGGCGGTTAAACCGTTTTCCATGGCGCTGCTGGCCTGGTTGTTCATCGGCGTACTATTCCGTGACTGGCTGCCGCCGGATCAGATCGACTCCTACATTGCCGGACTCATTATTCTGGCAGCGGCACCTTGCACTGCCATGGTGTTTATCTGGAGTCACCTCACGGAGGGTGAGCCCCATTTCACCTTGTCACAGGTGGCGCTGAACGATGTCATTATGATTTTTGCGTTTGCGCCAATCGTCGGTCTGTTGCTGGGCCTCTCCGCCATTACGGTGCCCTGGGAGACCTTGCTGCTGTCGGTGCTGGTTTATATCGTGGTGCCGCTGGTGATCGCCAATCTGTGGCGTCACTGGCTGCTTAATCATGAACACGGTTATCTGCGTCTGCAACGGGCACTCAAGTTGATGCATCCGGTGTCATTAATCGCGTTGCTGGTCACCCTGGTGCTGTTGTTCGGTTTTCAGGGCGAGCAGATTATCCGGCAACCGCTGATCATCGCGCTGCTGGCGGTGCCGATCCTGATCCAGGTGTTCTTTAATTCGGGACTTGCCTATCTGCTCAACCGGGCGGTGCGCTCGCCCCATTGTGTGGCCGGGCCCTCGGCGCTCATCGGCGCCAGTAACTTCTTTGAGCTGGCCGTGGCCACCGCCATTGCCCTGTTCGGCTTTCAGTCGGGTGCGGCGCTGGCCACCGTGGTGGGGGTGCTCATTGAAGTACCGGTCATGCTGATTGCCGTGGGCGTGGTCAATCGCAGCCGCCGCTGGTATGAAGCCCGTGACGGGGTGGTCGCGCACGACCAGTGCTGTCCGACGGTACCGAATACGCACTCAGGACTGTGAATTATCGGGTTGTGTTTTCCGGTGTCTGGCGCCGGTGCGCTGCGCCACGGGGGGTGATGGGGCTCAGTCGCCAAGCTGTGCACGTCGATAAGCCGACCGATCGTGGAGATACCCGGCTCCACAGGTTGCCCGGTCGGCGGCATCGACCCCGATCAGGGCCGGGTTCCCCGCCCCACCAGCATGGGCTTCGCTGTAGATTGCAGTCACCGAAAACAGAAGCGTGATGATCAAGACCAGTCGTCCCATTTTCTCTATCTCAGGTTATGGTTATTAAGTCACCCTGTATAGCACGACTTTTCCTGCGGGTTAAGGGGAAACTGCGCGATTTGTGATGCGGCTGGCAAATTGGTGCGCTTCGGGGCGTCGTTTTGCGACTTATCCGCGACTATTGGCGCATAACCACTTTCAGGCAATATCGGATCAAAATAGAAGATTCTCTCGGTCAATCGATGCCGTTTTCGGGATCTTTCAGGCTGACCAGTCCCTTGATACGGGCGCGGGCGATGACATGCAGGACAATGGCGCAGCCGCCGAAAAAAATGACCGAGGCGATGAGCGAGGCCTGAATCGGGTCGCTGGTTTGAACGGGTTCGTACAGGACGGCGGCCACGAGGCAACCGACCGCGGCCAGATAGCTGGCGATGGCAAACAGCAAGGCGAATTTTTGACCAATATTTTGTTGCATGGGAAGCGGATCCGGTAAAGTTGTCGATGGCTGGACGATACTGCAGGTGATCGCTCCCCGGCCGATTGAGCCCGGCGCGCCCCGTTCAGACGGGCCGTACGGCGGACATTGCCCAATATAGCATGCGACAGGCCCGCCGCCCGGTTTTTCTGGCGCAAAAGAGGCCGTGATCAGCGCCGCGACCCGGCCACTTTCCGTTATAATGCGCGGCGATTTTCACCGAATGTGGCGCATTTGCGACGGAGCCGATTTTCATGAGCGATATCAAGAAGGTAGTGCTGGCCTATTCCGGCGGTCTGGATACATCCATCATTCTCAAATGGCTGGAGCAGAGCTATGGCTGCGAGGTGGTGACCTTCACCGCCGACATCGGCCAGGGTGAAGAGGTCGAGCCGGCCCGGGCCAAGGCCGAGGCCATGGGCGTCAAGGAGATCTATATCGAGGATCTGCGCGAGGAGTATGCCCGCGATTATGTGTTCCCGATGTTTCGCGCCAACACCATTTATGAGGGGGAGTACCTGCTGGGCACCTCCATCGCCCGGCCCCTGATCGCCAAACGGCTGGTGGAGATCGCCAACGAGACCGGGGCGGATGCCATCTCCCACGGCGCCACCGGCAAGGGCAACGACCAGGTTCGTTTCGAGCTGGGCGCCTATGCGCTCAAACCGGACGTGAAGGTGATCGCCCCCTGGCGCGAGTGGGACCTCAACTCCCGCGAGAAGCTGATGAGCTATGCCAAAGAGCATGACATCCCGGTCGATTTCGCCAAGGCCGGCAAGAAGTCGCCCTATTCAATGGACGCCAACCTGCTGCATATCTCCTACGAGGGCGGCATTCTGGAAGATCCCTGGGCCGAGCCGGAGGACGACATGTGGCGCTGGAGCGTGGCGCCCGAAGCCGCGCCAGATACGCCGACCGTGCTGGAGCTGCGCTATGAACGCGGCGATATCGTCGCCATCGACGGCGAGACCATGAGCCCGGCCCGGGTCATGAGCACTCTCAACGAGGTGGCCGGCGCCAACGGCATCGGCCGCGACGATCTGGTCGAAAACCGCTACGTGGGCATGAAATCCCGCGGCTGCTACGAGACGCCGGCCGGCACGGTAATGCTCAAGGCTCATCGCGCGCTTGAATCGCTGACTCTGGATCGCGAAGTGGCCCATCTCAAGGACGAGCTGATGCCTAAATACGCCTCGCTGATTTACAACGGCTACTGGTGGTCACCGGAGCGCGAGATGCTGCAGACCATGATCGACGCCTCGCAGGAGCATGTGAACGGGCTGGTGCGGCTCAAACTCTACAAGGGCAATGTCATCGTCACCGGACGCCAGTCCGACAGCGACTCGCTGTTCGACGAGAAAATTGCCACCTTCGAGGAGGACGCCGGCGCCTACGATCAGAAGGATGCCGAAGGTTTCATCAAGCTCAACGCGCTGCGTCTGCGTATCGCTGCAAAGCGCCGCCGTTGAGGCTGCGGGTCCAGGCGAATCGCCTCCGGGCATCCTGTCCGGAGGCGTAAATCCTTATAAAATCAAAGTATTGGAATAATCTGGCTCACATCCCGTCTTATGAGTTGGAGTGCGGTGATGTGCCCGGATTGAGTAAAGTTCCGGCGTCGCAGGCCGACAAATGCTTGTAGCCGCGGAATCCGGGAGGATTTCTTCATCTAATGCCAGGGAACGGGAGCAGACAGATGTTTATTTATGCCATTGGTCCCCGAGGCTCCGATTATCGATACCCTATCCCACGGCTGGAAAACCGCACTCGACTTTCTGGATGAGCCCATCTGTCTGCTGGATCTGGAGGATAGGGTGGTCCAGGCGAACAAAACCTTCTTCGCACGTCTGGGACATCGGCCTGACGAAGTCATTGGCAAGCCGATCAGCCTGTTCTTCCATCCGGAGGGCGAGGAAGTTCCCTGCCCGGTCTGTCGGGCGCGCTATGAGCGGCGCGATGCGGTCGTAACCCTGGAAGCGGATGATCCGCGCAACCATGCCGAACGTTCCATCCAGGTGCGTATCGGGGTGGTGCGCGATGCCGAAGGTAAGCCGACCGGCATTGTGCAGCATATTCAGGATCTGACCCTGATCCGCGAGGCGGAGAGTAAATATCTTGATACCCAGCGGCGTTTTCGCAACCTGTTCGAAGCCTCGCCGGATCCGCAAATCATCGTTAACAGCGAGGGCATCATCGAACAGGCCAATGCCCAGTGTTTCGGTGTGCTCGGCTACAAAAATACGGAGTTGATCGGCGAGTCAGTGGAGGTATTGTTGCCGGAGCAGCTTCGCCAGCGCCATGTGAACTTTCGTCAGATGTTCAACAGCGCACCGCGGGCCCGGCCCATGGGGCATAGTGAACTGAGTTGTCTGCGCAAGGACGGCCGTGTGATTCCCGTGGAAGTCAGCCTGACCCCGATCACCATCGAGCAGGCCGTCTCCGTGTGCGCCGTAATTCGTGACATCAGCGAGCACAAGGAAGCGGAGCGGGAATTACTGCGGCTGGCCAGTTTTCCCGAACTCAGCCCGATGCCGATTATCGAGATTACCCGGCAAGGCGAGATCACCTACACCAACCCGGCAGCAAAGGTTACTTTTGGCGAACTTGAAATGCAGGGGACCGCACATCCGGCACTGTCTGACTTGCAGGCCATGGTCGACAGGGTGGTAAACAGTGATCGACCGGTGTTACGCAGTATCGAGGTGGACGGTATGGTCTATGAACAGCAGTTTTCCTACGTCAGGGAAAATGATGTTGTACAGATCTATTCCTGGGATATTACCGATATCCGGGATATGGCCGACGAGATGGAATATTTCGCGACTCATGACGGGTTGACCGGTCTGGTCAATCGCGGCGAATTTGATCGCAAAATCAACCAGCTGCTCGAACAGAGTGTGCGCGAAAATCAGACGCACGGCTTGTGTTATATCGATCTTGATCAGTTCAAGATAGTGAACGACAAATGTGGTCACAGTGCCGGCGATGAACTCTTGCGCCAACTGGGCCGGTTGTTACAGGAAAAGATACGGGATACCGATACGCTGGCCCGCCTGGGCGGCGATGAATTCGGTTTACTGTTGCCGGGCTGCGGGGTCGAGAAAGCCAGAGAGATCGCTGAAGCAGTTCGCAAAGTCATCGCCGAATACCGCTTTTCCTGGGAGAGTCACACCTTTACTGTCGGCGCCAGTATCGGCCTGGTGCCGATTAATCGACACAGTGGCGGCGTCAAGGATGTTATGCAGGCTGCTGATACGGCCTGCTATGTTGCCAAGGATACCGGACGGGATCGGGTTCATGTGTACCATCAGGATGACTATGAGCTGGACCGCCATATCAAGAATATCGAATGGGCGCATCGCCTGCAGCAGGCATTGAGTCAAGGTCGGTTTTGTCTGCGCAAACAACTGATACGACCGATCCGGGCGGGAAAGCGCGACCGCTACGAGCTGTTGGTCAGTATGAGAGGAGAAGACGGCAAGCTTTACGCCCCGGGCGCATTTATACCGGCTGCGGAACGTTTCAATCTTATAAAAAGCATTGATAAATGGGTCATCAACGAGGCATTCAGTCTGATTCAGTCCGGTCATATCGACAGCAATGAGATATCGATCAACCTTTCCGGTGAGGCGCTGGGTGATACAGATATGGTTGCTTATGTGATCAACAAGCTGGAAGAATATCAAATTGATCCGAAGGGGCTGATTTTTGAAATCACTGAAACGGCAATGATCACTAATCTGGCCAATGCGCAGAAGTTTATGTCAATAATGACAGATGTCGGTTGCCATTTTGCACTGGACGACTTCGGTAGTGGGGTAAGTTCGTTTGCCTATCTGCAGAATCTGCATGTAGATTATCTGAAAATCGACGGCAGCCTGGTGCGTAACAGCGTCACCAACAAGATCAACGAATCAATGGTCAAGGCGATTGTCGACATTGGCCATGCCATGGGGATCGCGACGGTGGCGGAGTTCGTGGAGGATGAAATGATCTATGAGAAAATGCTGGAGTTGGGTATTGATTATGTACAGGGATACCATATTGGTTATCCCGAGGTGGTTGAGAAGTAGCTTCTGAGATTGTAAGTTGGCTCTATTGTTGTGCCAGAAGAATTTTCTCCACCCGCTTCAGCTCTTCCTCGGTGTTGACCCCGGGCCCGGGGACCTGCGCGGCCCTGACGACCTTGATCTTCCGGCCATGATACAACACCCGTAACTGCTCCAGTGACTCGATGCGCTCCAGGGCGCAACTGCCCCACTCGATATACTGTTTGATGAAGCCTGCGCGATAGGCGTACAGACCAATATGCCGCTGGAAGTCACTGAAATCATCCAGCGTCGGTGCCGGTGACTGAAACGCTTCGCGATCCCAGGGGATCGGTGCCCGACTGAAATAGAGTGCGTTATCCTGGTGGTCGCACACCAGCTTGATTACATTCCAGTCAAACAGCTCTTCAACACTCTCGGCCGGTGTGCTGAGGGTGGCCATCTCCGCCTCGCTGTCCCGTGCCAGGGCATGGCCGACCTGGTTGAGACAGGCCCCCGGCATCAGCGGCTCATCGCCCTGCATGTTGACGATGATCGTCCCGTCCGGGAGAGCAAATTTTTCGATCACTTCATGAACGCGTTCGGTACCGGAATTGTGCTGCTCCGAGGTCATACAACATTCCACCGCAAAGTCGGTGCATGCTTCCATGATGCGCGGATCATCGGTGGCGACAATGATGCGTTCGGCATCACTTTGCAGGGCGTTGTCGATGACATGGGCGATCATCGGTTTACCGGCGATCTCGCGCAGGGGTTTGCCCGGCAGGCGGCCGGAAGCGTAGCGGGCGGGTATGACAATATGAAAGCTCATGCGTTGTGATCTTTATCTGAAACAGTGCTCTGGTGTGAATGAAGCAGGCGGTCCAGTGTCGATTCTACTTCTTCGACCGTGATTCGGTCCATGGTGCCGGGATCGCGCACCCGGATGCCCCAGGGTAATGCCGACACTGGTTTGTGGAATTTCTCCTGCACGGCGTCGGGATAGTGGTTGATGGTCCATTGCCGGCTCAAATAGGGGCCGGTCCGGTCGGGGTTGGCGCAGGCATACAGACCAATCACCGGGGTGTCGACAGTCGTGGCCAGGTGGGCCGGACCCGAATCGGGTGAAACGAGGACAACAGCCTTTTCCAGAATCGCCAGCAACTGTTTTAACGAGGTTTTGCCGATCAGGTTGGTGATATTGGCGTTGGGGGCCTTCTCTTCGATGGCCGAGGCCAGCTGCTGCTCGGTGGCACTGTTGCCGCCGGTGAGATAGACCCGCAAACCGTGTTCTGTCGCGGCATACTCGGCCAGTTGCGCATAGCCTGCAACATGCCAGTTGCGATAGGCGCTGCTGGCGCCGGGACTGATGACCAGATAGGGTCGTGCGGGATCGGCCAGCTGTTCGGCTGTTTGTCGATCCGCTGCCGGGATCGGGATATCCCAGCGCAGCAGCTTTTCCTCGATCCCCAGGGCCTGGCTGAAACCGAACAGCCCGTCCATGACATGCTGATGCGGTCTGGCCTCGATCCGGTGATTGGTAAAAAGCCATTGCAGATCCCGGGCCCGGGCGCGATCGAATCCCAGCCTGATCGGAGCGTTGACCAGGCGGCTCAACAGACTGGCACGCAGGGCAACCTGCATGTGCAGCAGCGCATCGAAGCGGCGGCCGTGAAGCTGGCGGTGCACATCGCGGTAGGCGGCGAAGCCGCGAGACTTGTCAAAAACGATAAATTCAATATCGGGGATACCCTGCAGCAGGGCGTATTCGGTCTTGCCGATGATCCAGGTCAGTCGGGTTTGCGGCCAGGCCTGCTGAAGGGTGCGCACCACCGGCAGGGTGTGGCAGATATCGCCGATGGCGGAGAGGCGTAAAATACACAGACTGGCCGGAGGCGTGGTAAAGGGCAGGGACATACGGGTATTTTTATCGTTCAAAAATGATAGCCCAGATGCTCGTCGATAAACTCACGAATACAACCGTAGCCACCGTTTTTCTCCAGTACGACATCGACAATCGGCTTTATCGAGCCGACGGCGTCGGCAGGACAGGCGCTGAACCCCACCGCATGGATAATCTCGCGGTCGTTGATGTCATCGCCGATATAGGCAACCTGTTCGAGATCGATAGCCAGTTCCGCGCAGAATTGTTTGAGGATCGCCAGCTTCGGTTCGGTCCCGACATAGTATTTTTCAATGCCCAGCGTCTTGCAGCGCTCGGCGATCAGGGTGCTTTTAAAGCCGGAGCTCAATACTGCGACCTGAACGCCCTCGCGTTGCAGATGAATAATGCCGCGTCCGTCCTTGGTATCGAAGCGTTTGATCTCCTCGCCACTCTCGGTGTAATACATACCGCCGTCGGTCATCACCCCGTCGATATCCAGGGCCAGCAGCTTGATGTCCGAACGAATCGCCACAGATTCAGACAATGTTGTAGCCGATAGCCTGGGCGATGGGCCGCAGGGTACCGATCAGTTCACGGAAGGCATCGTGATCCAGCTGTTGCGAGGCGTCGGACTTGGCCACGGAGGGATCGGGATGGACCTCGATCAGCAGGCCGTCGACCCCCATGGCGGTGGCGGCCCGGGCCAGATCCGGCACGCCGTAGCGATAACCCATGGCGTGACTGGGATCGACGATGATCGGCAGGTTGGTGTACTCCTTCAGATAGGCGACACCGCACAGATCCAGGGTAAAGCGGGTCTTGGTCTCGAAGGTGCGGATACCGCGCTCGCACAGGATGACGTTGTCGTTGCCGGCGGAGAGTACGAACTCGGCCGCCTGGACAAACTCCTGCAGGGTGCTGCCGAAGCCGCGTTTGATCAGGATCGGTTTGTTGCTGCGGCCGCAGGTACGCAGGATCCCCTGGTCGTACATGGCCTTGGCGCCGATCTGCACAATGTCGGTGGTTTCGATCACTTCGTCCACATGGGTGGAGTCCCGCACCTCGGTAATGATGTTGAGGCCGTATTCGCTGCGCATCTTGTCCAGCAGCCGCAGCCCCTCGTCGCCCAGGCCCTGGAAACTGTAGGGCGAGGTGCGCGGCTTGTAACAGCCTGCGCGCAGGGTGGAGATGTCCAGTTCCTTCATCAGTCTGGCCGAGGCGGTGATCTGCTCTTCGGATTCCACCGAGCAGGGGCCGCCGATGATCATGGTGTTGCGGGTGTTGCCGCCGATGCTGATGTTGCCGATGTCGATACGGCGTTTCTCCGGCAGGTAGTCGGCGCTGGACAGCTGCATGTCGTTGGGAAAGACGAAACTTTCCACCACCATGCTCTGGTATTGACCGGGCACTTCCTGCAGGGCCGAGGGAGTGACCATCACATGATAGTCCGGCTTTTTGATATGAAAGGCATCCAGCTCGCGGCTGATTTGTTCGAGCGTCTTCTGATCGGTGTCTTTGTCGAAATGGATTATCATACTTCACCTTTAACGAGATTCATGAAGGTGACCGAGCCGGTCACTTCATGCTTGTTGTTAACAACGGGTAAATAATTGACCGGGAACGTCTGTTCCTGAATATAGGCCAGCAGTTCCTGTACCGTGAAATCCTCCCGGGCCATCGCCGGAGAAGGGTTGACCATGTCGGGGATTTCCAGTGCATTGAGATTGTCGATGTGTTTGAGCAGCCCCTTGCGGACATCGGCGTTGGTGATCATGCCGAGCAATACGCCGTTCTCGTCGACCAGCAGGGTGAACCCCAGCTTGTTGTCTTCGATGGACTGCAGGATGTTGCGGACACTGAGTTCGTGCGGTTTCAGTAACGGGGTCTCGTCCAGCTGGCGCATGAAATCGCCGACCAGGTAATGCGAGCCGATGTCATGGGTTTTCAGGTTGAGCATGGCCGCGCCGATGGAATCGCTGTTCATCAGATAGGAGCCGGACACCGCGGCATAGACTCCCATGTTACGCAGGATAAAGGAGACCTCGTGATTCACTCCACCGTCGACGTGAATGCGGGTGCGCGGGTATTTCTGGCGGAACTGGCGAATCTTGCGAAAGTTGTGCTTGTCGAAGGTGCCGCCGCTCTGTCCCGGGGTGGTGGCCATGATCAGCACGAAGTCGAGTTGTTCGGCATAGGGCGCGAACACGTCGATATCGGTATTCGAGCTGATGGCCAGACCGGTGCGGGCATGAATCGAGCCGGGAATCGCCAGGGCTTCCTGCAACGGCTCATACTGGAAACAGACCGCATCCACCTCGTGCGCGGCGATCAGATCGTAATACCTGTCCGGTGTCGGGGTGATGATGTGCAAATCGATCGGGGTGCTGCTGAGCTGGCGGATCTGCGCGATATCATCGAATACTGCAGGGTCATCATTGCAGTCGATATGAAAAAAATCCGTGCCGTGCGCATCCAGCTCGGCGACGATGTCCTTCAGTGCCTTGTGCTTGTTGGAATAAATCGAGGCGGAAATTTTCATGTTAAATGTCGTTCAGCTGTCAGCAGGGCTGGCATGTGAGTGAAGCGGTATCCGGATTGGGTTTGGCCGGTCCCGGTATCCCTGAGTGTCTCCGGGCTGGCCCGCAGCGGTGCCGGTGCAGTGTAATACAACAGGCCTGCACAGGTACAGCACAGGGGCTTTCCCGGACGGTTATGGCGGAAAATTATATCACCATTATCAGCATGTTAGCGCGGGAAAAGTGTGATTCAACGCGCGTCACACGGGCGCAAAAAGAAAAGCCGGCCCAAACAACGACCGGCAAACAGACCACAGGAGGAGATCTGGAAAGGGGGCCGACTAGATCGACACGCGGGTGTTGATTGGTCGGGTACCCGGTATGACACCGCGCCGCTGCAAATCGTTCAGAATTTGTTGACCGCCTTCGATGACCATGTCGGGATCGGGGTGGTTCAGCTCCCCGGCAATCTGGCGCAGCAGCGCCTCGCCGCTTTGCCCGTTGTCCTCCTCGATCAGGGCCAGCAGACGGGTGGTGACCGGGTTCAGTTCCATGAAGGTAATCTCGTCCCGGTCGTCCCGGTAAACCAGCAGACAGGTGGGTTGCTCGCCCGGCTGCCCGGGCTGGAATCCGGGGCCAATCCGGTGAACCGGATAATGGTAGCTGAGCGGCCAGGCCAGCGGCGAAAGCACCGGTTGGGCCGCCAGCAGATCGCCCTGCGGGTCGATCCGGCTCCAGTCCGGTTCCTGGTCGGCGAGGCTCAGTGCCAGTTCGACCCATTCATAATGGGCCAGCTCGAATAAAAACGGCGGGTCATCCGCGGCCGGTTCGTGTTCCTGTTCGAGGTATTTGAGGAATTCGCGCGGCATTTCGGGAAACAGCGGGGTTTTTGCCCGGTGCCGGGCGAAATAGTGGCGAATCAGCCGGTGCCACTGTTCATCGTTCAGAATCCGGCGCAATACGGGGAAACTGTCAGCCATGAAACTCTGGACATTGTTATAAAACAGCTCCCGGTAGATGGCCATGCGCCGATCCTCGATGCCCTCCGGTGACGGATGGGTCTGCGGATCGCGCAGATGGGCCGCAAACCGGTACTGCTGCTGGCGGAAATCGGGCTTGTCAGACTGATTCGGCATGGTAGTCATGCGCTTGTTCCTGGCGTTGCTGGAGCGTATGAATCATGTCCACTTCGGCCAGTAGTTCATTGACCGGCGGCAGGTTGAAGTCTCGCTCCAGCAGGGTGGGGAGCACACCGAAATGCCGGTAAGTCTGATCGAGCAGCTCCCAGACCGGATCGATCACCGGGGCGCCGTGGGTGTCGATGATCAGATCCTCGGCTTCGTTGTAATGGCCGGCGACATGGATATAACTGATGCGTTCGCCCGGCAGGGCGTGCAGAAACTCCACGGGATCGTAGCGATGATTGACGCTGTTGACATAAATATTGTTCACATCCAGCAACAGCCTGCAGTCAGCCTCCTCGAGTACGGCATTGATGAACTCGATCTCGTCCATCTGTTTGCCCGGCGCGGCGTAATAGGAGACATTTTCCACGGCAATGGGCTGTTCCAGTATATCCTGGACACGACGAATGCGTTCGGCCACGTAATGGACCGCCTCTTCGGTGAACGGTATGGGCATCAAATCGTACAGGTGCCCGTCGTCACTGCAGTAACTCAGGTGTTCGCTGTAGATTCGGATATTGTGTTGGTTGAGAAATCGCTTGAGACGCTGTAAAAATGCCTCGTCCAGCGGTGCGGGACTGCCTAGCGATAATGACAGGCCGTGGGTGACAAAGGGATAGCGCTCGGTAAATTCGCGCAACTTGCGGCCATAGCGGCCCCCGACGCCAATCCAGTTCTCCGGCGCCACCTCCATGAATTGCACCTGAGAAGGGAACGGGTCTGCAAGCGGCTCCATGATGGAGCGCCGCAGACCCAGTCCGGCGCCATGAACAGGATAGTCTGTCGTGTTCATGTCAGTTCCTCTGGCAGCTTATTTGTTACTGCCGCATTTACCTTCACCACACTTGCCTTCCTGTTTGGCCTTGTCGCCGCCACATTTACCTTCCATGTTCTTTTTCATTTCTTTATCGCCACCGCATTTACCTTCACCACACTTGCCTTCCTGGCTCTGTTTCTCGTCACCGCGGCCTTCGCCACAACGACCTTCGCGGCCCTTGTCACCCATGTGGTTGTCGGCCAGTTGCATGTATCCGCTGGACAGCTCGCTCATGGCGAAGGGATTATTGCCGGCTTCGGCGGCAGTGGCGACGTTGCTGGCGGCCATGCCGGCGGCAAAGGCGGTGCCCAGCGCGAGTGTCAGGGTTCTGGATGATTTTTTAGTGGACATAATCTGTATTCTCCATGTGTTATTTGTTTGGTTATTAGTCGTGGAATCGGGGTCAACCTTACAACAGAAATGATATAAAAAAACCACGCGATTCCTGAAATGTGACCCTGGCCGGGCGTAATGGTTCCTGCCCGGGTCCGGCGCGAGGAGGCGGTTAAATTAGTAGTTACTAATACTGCAGTGAGTTACCCGGGGGGCACTCACTCGCCGGATAGCAGGCAAGAGGATTAGTCGGAAGTCTTGTCTTTATACTCGCAGAGATCCTCGATGACACAGGCCCCGCAGCGCGGCTTGCGCGCCACGCAGGTATAGCGACCCAGCAGTATCAGCCAGTGGTGGGCGTCCTTTTTGTACTCCCCGGGCACCACCTTGAGCAGTTTCTTCTCCACCTCCACCACGGTCTTGCCCGGCGCCAGACCGGTGCGGTTCGATACCCGGAAAATATGGGTATCGACGGCGATAGTGGGGTGGCCGAAGGCGGTATTGAGGATGACATTGGCGGTCTTGCGCCCCACGCCGGGCAGCGCCTCCAGCGCCTCACGATCTTCGGGCACCTTGCCGCCGTGCTGTTCGACCAGAATCTGGCAGGTCTTGATGATGTTTTTGGCCTTGCTGTTGAACAGGCCGATGGTCTTGATGTATTCCTTCAGGCCGGATTCCCCGAGCGCCAGAATCTTCTTCGGGCTTCGGGCGACCTTGAACAATTCCCGGGTGGCCTTGTTGACCCCCTTGTCCGTGGCCTGCGCCGAGAGAATCACCGCCACCAGCAACTCAAACGGGCTGCGGTAGTTCAGTTCGGTGGTGGGGTGCGGATTTTCTTTCTTAAGCCGCTTGAAAATCTCACGTCGCTTTTGGGGGTTCATTGTTGTTCTTCTTGATTTAGATAAAAGATCTTAACGCAGAGGCGCAGAGATTTAAAAATTTTTGGATAGTCGATCGCTTCGGGTAGGGAAGCATAATCCGGGTGAATATGCATGCCTATTGCTGGGTATATGAAGCATATGCGACAGCAACCATAAATGATTTTCCTCTGCGTAACTCTGCGCCTTTGCGCCTCTGCGTTGGGGTTTTTATCTCAGGTAGCCGCACCGACGGGTTGTTCGGTGCCGATGGGAGCCTTGCTGTGTTCGGCGCGGCGCTTGTCGATCAGGTTTTTGACGGCAATGAGTAATCCAAGCCCGATGAAGGCGCCGGGGGGCAGGATGGCCAGCAGGTAGCCGCGGTAGTCTTCGAACAGGACCAGGGTCATCCAGTCGGCGCCCTGGCCGAACATCAGTTCGGCCTGGCGCAGCAGGGTGCCGAAGCCGAGTATTTCACGCATGGCGCCGAGGACCACCAGCACGGCGGTAAAGCCGAGGCCCATGAACAGTCCATCGGCGAAGGCCTGCGGCACCGGGTTTTTGGAGGCGAAGCTTTCGGCGCGGGCCAGAATGGAACAGTTGGTGACGATCAGCGGAATGAAGATCCCCAGGATCTTGTACAGCTCATGAAACCAGGCATTCATGCTCAGCTCGATCATGGTCACTACCGAGGCGATGATCAGCACGAACACCGGCACCCGGATCTCCGGGCGCACCCAGCGGCGAATCAGGGATACCGTGGTATTGGAAGCGACCAGGGTGAGAATGGTCGCCAGGCCGAGACCCAGTCCGTTGATGGTGGTGTTGGTGACCGCCAGCAAGGGGCACAGGCCCAGCAACTGGACAAAGGCCACATTGTTGGTCCAGAGGCCGTCGCGGATCAGGGTGCCGTAAGGGTTGTTTGTCATGCGGATTCGTCGCCTGTGTTGTCGGTTGGGCGAAACAGTTGCTCGCGATGTTCCGCGTAATATTTAAGCGCGTTACGCACCGCTTTGACAACCGCGCGGGGCGTCACGGTCGCGCCGGTAAACTGATCGAATTCCCCGCCGTCTTTTTTGACCCGCCAGCCGTCCGGCTCGGGGTTATCGAGCGATTTACCGGCAAAGCTGTGGATCCAGTCGGAACGCTCGGCGTCGATGGCATCCCCCAGTCCCGGGGTCTCGCTGTGCTTGATCACGCGCACGCCGGCCAGTTCGCCGTCGTACCGAATGGCCACCAGCAGGTTGATGCGACCGCTGTAGCCATCCGGGGCGATGACATTGAGAATGGCGGTAACCGGCTCGCCGTCCTGGCGGGCCCGGTAGACCGTGACCGGCTCGGGAGTGCCCAGCAGCGTCTCGTCGCGCACCTGGATGGTGTCCTCGGTTATATCATTGTCATGCGTGCCTGGCGGTATCAGGCTGTGCAGATTGCTGAGCAAGGCGGCCTGTTCATTGGCTTCGATGGTGGGCGCGGTCTGTTGATGGATCCAGGCCACCAGACCACTGCCGATAATGGCAAAGCCGCCCAGTAATACGGCGCTGATTGACATGTGTTTGAGCAGTTGCATGGATTCAGTCCCGACTCTCACCAAACACGCGCGGCCTGGTGTAATAATCAATGGTGGGGACCGCCATGTTCATCAGTAGCACGGCAAAGGCGACGGCATCGGGATAGCCGCCCCAGGTGCGGATGATATACAGCAGCAGGCCGATGCCGATGCCGAAAATAATTCGTCCCCGGTTGGTTGCCGCGGCGGTGACCGGATCGGTGGCGATAAAGAACGCGCCGAGCATGGTGGCGCCACTGAACAGGTGAAACAGGGGCGAGGTGAAAGTGTCCGGATCGTTCAGATGAAACAGCCCCGAGACCAGAAACAGGGTCGCCAGCATGGCCAGGGGGATATGCCAGCTGATCACGCGCAGATAGATCAGTATCAGCCCGCCGAGCATGAACAACAGATTGATCCATTCCCAGCCGTGCGCTGATATCGCACCAAACAGTTCCGTGCTGCCCTGGTGAATTTCGGTCAAGGTCAGGTTCTGCGCCAGCTGGGTTTTCACCGCATCCAGGGGCGTGGCGGCCGTCAGGCCGTCCAGTGTCCAGTTGGGGGGCAGTTGTTCCAGAAAGGTGTAACGCAGATTATCCACAAAGGTCAGATCGTGTACCGCGGGCGTCAACCACAGGGTCATCTCGCGCGGGAAGGCGATCAGTAACATGGCATAGCCGACCATGGCCGGGTTGAAGGGGTTGTAACCCAGTCCGCCGTACAGATGCTTGGCCATAATCAGCGCAAAAGCGGCGCCCAGAACCGGGATCCACCAGGGTGCGAGGGAGGGGATGGCCACCCCGAGCAGAATGCCTGTGACCACCGCGCTGCCGTCGAGCAGAAACGGGGTGATCGGCCGCTTGCGCAGGCGCAACATCAGTGCCTCGGTTGCCACGGCGGTGAAGACCGCCAGGGTGATGTTGATCAGCACGCCCCAGCCGAAGAAATGAATGGCGGCCAGTATCCCGGGGATCAGGGCGCCGATGACCAGCAGCATGATCCGGTTAACCCGGTTACTGGTCCGCATATGCGGTGAACTGTGTAACGACAGGTTCATGTCTCTTTCTTGCCCCCGGATTGTGGCGTCTTTTCCCCGCGACGCGCCCTGGCGCGGGCCATGGCGGCATCAATGGCGGCTTTTTTACTCTCCTCACCGTCCGTTTCATCGCCCTGGCTCTTTTTCAGCATCTCTTTCTTGCGCCGCTTGCGTTCTTCGTCTTCCTGTTTTTTACGTTCGATACGTTGCTGGCGGAATTCATGCCGCTCGCGGGCCTGGTCGGCTTTTTTCTTGTCCCGCTCCTGGGCCCAGATTTCGGTCTTGGCGAAACGGTAATACTGCACCAGCGGGATATGGCTGGGGCAGACATAGGCGCAACAGCCGCATTCGATGCAGTCGAACAGATTAAAATCCTGAACCCGATCAAAGTTTTTCGCCCGGGCATACCAGTAAAGCTGCTGGGGCAACAGTTGCGCCGGACAGACCCGCGCGCATTCACCGCAGCGAATACAGGGCATCGGCGTCTGCTGCTCGCTTGTCGTCGGCCAGGAGAGAATGCAGTTGGTGGTCTTGATCACCGGCACGGCGGGGTTATCCACGGTAAAGCCCATCAGCGGTCCGCCCATGAGTATCTCGTCGTTCCGATCATCACGCCAGCCGCACTGTTCCAGGACTGCCTCGAAGGGGGTGCCGATCCGTACCTCCAGGTTACAGGGCTGGCCGACGGTATCCCCGGTGACGGTGACGTAGCGGGAGATCAGCGGTTTGCCTTCATGAATCGTATCGGCAATGGCGGCGGCGGTGCCGACATTGTGACAGACCATCTGGATGTCCAGCGGCAGGCCGTGACTGGGCACTTCCTTGCCGGTGAGCACCTTGATCAGCTGTTTCTCGCCACCGGTGGGATAGATCGTCGGCACCTTCACCAGTTCGATAAAGGTTTTTTCGTCGTCTTCCAGCGCATTGTTCAGGCTTTGCCAGGCGTCGGGCTGGTTGTTTTCCAGCGCGATGATACAGTGTCGCGCCTGCAGGGCATGTCGCATGATCAACAGCCCCTCGATGATCCGGCGCGGTTGCGTTTGCATCAGCATGGCATCGCAGGTGATATAGGGTTCGCATTCGGCGCCGTTGAGGATCAGGGTATCAACGGCATTGCCGGGCCCGGGATTGAGTTTGATAAAGGCCGGGAAGCCGGCGCCACCCAGACCGACGATGCCGGCTTCGCGGATCACATTGCGCAGGGCGCTGGGCTCCAGTTCGGTATAGTTGTTGACCGGAGTATGCTCGATCTCTTCGTCCCGGCCGTCGCTGTCGATAACGACACAGGGTGCCTGCAGACCCGACGGATGGGGAATGGGGCGATCCTCGATCGCGACCACGGTGCCGGAGGTGGAGGCGTGCACCGGCACGCTGATGTATTCACTGGCGCGAGCCAGCAACTGACCCTTCAACACCCGTTGCCCGATCTCCACGACCGGCTCGGCGGGCTCGCCGATATGCTGTTGCAGGGGAATAGTCAGGCGCCTGGGCAGGTTCGCCGCCTGGATCGGCTCCTGCATCGATTCGGTCTTGTGACCGGGCAGGCGCAAGCCGCCGTGAAAATGCCACAGCCGACGCTTCACGTTGAGCCCCCGGCTTCACGGGGCGGCTTTTCCAGCGGCTGGGGCGGCGCGGGCCACTTCCAGGTCTGCGGCGTCTCCGGGACGGGGACAATATGAATGCAGTCCACCGGGCAGGGCTCGATGCACAGGTCACAGCCGGTGCATTCGGATTCGATCACGGTATGCATCTGTTTGGGCGCCCCGAGGATGGCGTCCACCGGGCAGGCCTGGATGCAGAGCGTGCAGCCGATGCATTCGTTTTCGTCGATCACCACCACGGTCTTCTCGCCGTGTTCACCGTGTTCCTCGTTCAGCGGTTTGGGATCGACGCCCAGCAGATCGGCCAGTTGTTGAATCACCACTTCGCCACCGGGCGGGCATTGATTGATATCGGCTTCCCCTTTGGCGATCGCTTCGGCATACGGTCGACAACCGGGATAGGTACACTGGCCGCACTGGGTTTGCGGCAGGATATTGTCGATCTGATCCACCACCGGATCGCCCTCGACCTTCAAACGCACCGCGGCAAAGCCCAGTAACAGACCGAAGACTACAGCAAGGATGGCGAGGACGATGATGGCTTCCAGCATGATGGTCGCTCAGCCTCTGACCAGTCCGGCAAAGCCCATGAAGGCCATCGACATCAGTCCCGCGGTGATCAGCGCAATGGAGGGGCCGCGGAAGATCTCGGGCACATCGGCCACGGCCAGACGTTCGCGCATGGCGGCAAACAGGATCAACACCAGCGAAAAGCCCAGTGCCGCGCCGAAGCCGTACAGGGCCGATTCGATAAAGCCGTGTTCGGTTTGCACATTGAGCAGCGCCACGCCCAGCACGGCACAGTTGGTAGTGATCAGCGGCAAGAAGATCCCCAGTACCTGATAGAGCAGCGGACTGGTCTTGTGCACCAGCATCTCGGTGAACTGCACCACCACCGCGATGACCAGAATAAAGGAAATCGTTCTCAGATACTCCAGCCCGAAAGGCGTCAGCAGATACTCGTTGACCAGATAACTGGAGATGGAGGAGAGCGTCAGCACAAAGGTGGTGGCCAGCGCCATGCCGGTCGCCGTCTCCAGCTTGCGCGAGACCCCCATGAACGGACACAGCCCCAGAAACTTCACCAGAACGAAGTTGTTCACCAGGACCGTGCTGACAAGTATGAGGGCGTATTCCATCATTACATCACAGTGACGAGGGCCGAGGGACGAGTGACGAGGTAATTAGCGTACTCCATCAGGATGATAAATTTAAGCATAGCGTGCTTCCACCCGGTTTGAGGTCGATCAAAGTCCCTGCAGGTTATGTGCGTGCCTTGATGAGAAACAGAGGTTTTCCTCGTCCCTCGTAACTCGTCCCTCGGCCCTGTTATTTATTTTACTCGCATTCCCGGCTGCGCCCCCGCGTGCGGCTCGAGGATCCAGAGATCCTGGCCGCCGGGCCCGGCGGCCAGCACCATGCCTTCGGAGACGCCGAAGCGCATTTTGCGCGGTTTGAGGTTGGCGACCATCACGGTCAGCTTGCCCTCGAGATCCTCCGGTTGATAGGCGGACTTGATACCGGCGAAGACGTTGCGGGTGCCGTCGCCGATATCCAGGGTCAGTTGCAGCAGCTTGTCGGCGCCTTCCACGGGTTCGGCTTTGAGGATGCGGGCGATGCGCAGATCGATTTTGGCAAAGTCGTCGAATTCAATCTGCCCGGCGATCGGCTCGATATCGGCGGCCGGTTGGGGTGTGGCGGGCGCGGTTTGCTGCAGATCCTGTTTCGATTCGTCGATCATGGCGTCGATGTGGGCCTTTTCGATGCGGGTCATCAGTGGTTTGAACTTGTTGATCCCGTGGCCGATCAGCGGTTCGCGCACGTCGTCCCACTGCAGGGCGTCGATGTTAAGGAACGTTTCGGCGCCGGCGGCCAGTTTGGGCAATACCGGTTTTAAATAAGTGACCAGCACCCGAAACAGATTGATCCCGACGCTGCAGATGGCCTGCAGGGCCTGATCGCTGCCTTCCTGTTTGGCGATGACCCACGGTTTTTCCATATCGATGTACTGGTTGGCCTGATCGGCCAGGGCCATGATCTCACGCATGGCCTGCGCGAATTCACGGTTTTCATACAACGCCGCGATCGATTCACGCGCCTCGACAAACTGCTGATACAGTTCGGGCTCGCTGCAGCTGTCGGCGAGCCGGCCTTCGAAGCGCTTGTGAATGAAGCCGGCGCAACGGCTGGCGATATTGACCACCTTGCCAACCAGATCCGAGTTCACCCGCTGCTGGAAATCTTCCAGGCTGAGATCGATGTCCTCGATGCCGCTGCCCAGCTTGGCGGCGAAGTAATAGCGCAGGTATTCGGGATTGAGGTGTTTTAAATAGGTTCGCGCCTGGATAAAGGTGCCGCGCGACTTGGACATCTTCTGGCCGTTGACGGTCAAAAAGCCGTGGCAGTACACCGCGCTGGGGGTGCGAAAGCCGGCGCCGTGCAACATGGCCGGCCAGAACAGGGTATGGAAATAGGCGATATCCTTGCCGATGAAGTGATACACCTCGTAGTCACTGTCCTTGTCCCAGTAGCTGTCAAAATCCAGATCGGCGCGCCGATCACAGAGTTGCCTGAAACTGGCCATATACCCGATCGGGGCGTCCAGCCAGACATAGAAGTATTTGCCGGGGGCATCGGGGATCTCGAAGCCGAAGTAGGGTTCATCGCGGGAGATGTCCCACTCCCTCAGCCCGGCGTCGAACCATTCGTGCAGCTTGTTGGCGATCACCGGCTGGACGTGGTCGCCCCGGGTCCAGTCGCGCAACATCGCCTCGAACTCACCCAGCGCGAAAAAGTAATGTTCCGATTCCTTTTCTATGGGCGTGGCGCCGGAGAGGGCGGAAACCGGGTTTTTCAGCTCGGTTGGCGTGTAGGTGGCCCCGCACGCCTCGCAGCTGTCGCCGTACTGGTCCGCGGCGCCGCAGCGGGGACATTCGCCCTTGATGAAGCGGTCCGGCAGGAACATCTGCTTTTCGGGATCGAAGGCCTGCTTGATGATCCGGGTGTGAATATGACCGGCCTCGCGCAGGCGCGTGTAGATCCGCGTGGCCAGCTCGCGGTTCTCGTCCGAATGGGTGGTGTGGTAGTTGTCGAAACCGATGCCGAAGGCGGCAAAATCGGCGGTGTGCTCCTCGTGGGTCCGGGCGATCAGCGTTTCAGGCTCGATGCCCTCGCTCTGGGCGCGCAGCATGATCGGCGTACCGTGGGCATCGTCGGCGCAGACATAGGTGCACTGGTGACCTTGCATTTTCTGAAAGCGAACCCAGATATCGGTCTGGATATACTCCACCAGATGACCAAGGTGTATCGAGCCGTTGGCGTACGGCAGGGCGCTGGTGACGAGGATATGACGCGGTGTGGACATGGTTTCAAAGCACCGAAATCGTGAGGCTCAAAAGCCGCATACCCTAGCAGGAATGGGCGTTTGCGGCCAGTTGCAAATTATTTCCGTTGTTTTCCAGCGGGTTTTGCGGTGAAATTCGCACTCGTCGAGGAATTTGTGTAACATACGCGACCCCGGGATTAGTTGTCTATTTTACTCGGTTATTTAGCCACATAAACTATCAGGAGATACGAGATGGCAGACGTCTCCCAGACACAGATTGAAGAAGCGCTGAAACAGATCACCGATCCGAATATGGAAAAGGATCTGGTCAGTGCCAAAGCGGTCAAGGACATCCGGATTGACGGCGACAAGGTGAGCGTCGACATCGAGCTCGGTTATCCGGCTGCCGGTTACAAGGACAAGCTGGCCGCCCAGCTCAAGGAAAAGGTCGAAGCGGTTGACGGCGTCGGCAGCGCCGAATTCAACATCAGCTGGAAGATCGTCTCCCACAGCGTGCAAAAAGGCGTCGAACCCATCAAGGGCGTCAAGAACATCATCGCCGTGGCCTCCGGCAAGGGCGGCGTGGGCAAATCCACCACGGCGGTCAACCTGGCCCTGGCCCTGTCGGCCGAAGGCGCCACTGTCGGTATTCTGGACGCGGACATTTACGGTCCCAGCATGCCGCGCATGCTGGGTGTCACCGGCCAGCCCGAGTCCAGCGACGGCAAGACCATGCAGCCGATGAAAAGCCATAATGTCCAGTCCATGTCCATCGGTTATCTGATCGACGAAGAGACCCCGATGATCTGGCGTGGCCCGATGGTTACCCAGGCACTGGAACAGTTGCTCAACGACACCCAGTGGAACGAGGTCGATTATCTGATCATCGACCTGCCGCCGGGCACCGGCGACACCCAGCTGACCCTGGCGCAGAAGGTGCCGGTCACCGGCGCGCTTATCGTCACCACCCCGCAGGACATCGCGCTGCTCGACGCCCGCAAGGGGCTGAAAATGTTCGAGAAGGTCGAAGTCCCGGTACTGGGGATCATCGAGAACATGAGCATTCACATCTGCTCCAACTGCGGTCACGAAGAGCATGTCTTCGGTGAAGGCGGCGGTCAGCGCATAGCCGATGAGAACAAGGTCGACCTGCTGGGCTCCCTGCCGCTGGATATGTCCATCCGCAGCTCCACCGACGCCGGCAAGCCGTCCGTGGTGGCCGATCCGGACAGCCGCATCACTGAAATCTATCGCGACATCGCCCGTCACGTGGCAGCCAAGCTGGCCCTCAAGGCCAAGGATCACAGCGCGAGCTTCCCGAAGATCGTGATTCAAAACAACTGAATCACCATCCAGGGCCGAGGGACGAGTTACGAGGGACGAGGCAAAGCCAACCCGGCTTTGCCTTTCTCGTCAGTTCCTGAAACGGGGCACTTCGGTGCCCCGTTTCATTTCCGGTGGTCCTATTTTTCAGATGTTCTGGAAAAAAACGCGGGGGCGCGGAGTCGCAGAGCAAGACTGTCTGAGGCTTCACAAATAATTTTCTCCGCGCCTCTGCACCCAAACAACGGGCATAAACGTCTCCGCGTCCTCCGCGTTATAAGTGCAGCGCGCCCGAAAAAGGCTCCGTCCCGGTTCACTCGTCCCTCGTGACGCGTCCCTTTTTGGATTAGAATAGCCCCTCGTTTTTGAGGAGTGGGGCAGTATGAGCATCAAGGCGGACAAGTGGATCCGGCGCATGGCCGAGCAGGAAGGGATGATCGAGCCGTTCGAGCCGGGGCAGGTGCGGGAGGTCGATGGCCGGAAGATCGTCTCCTACGGGACCTCCAGTTACGGCTATGACGTGCGCTGTTCTGACGAGTTCAAGATTTTCACCAATATCAATTCCGCCATTGTCGATCCCAAGGATTTCGACCATCAGAGCTTTGTCGATTTCAAGGGCGATGTCTGCATCATCCCCCCCAACTCCTTCGCGCTGGCGCGCACGGTGGAATTTTTTCGCATCCCGCGCAGCGTGCTGACTATCTGCCTGGGCAAGTCGACCTATGCCCGCTGCGGGATCATCGTCAATGTCACCCCGCTGGAGCCGGACTGGGAAGGGCATGTCACCCTGGAGTTTTCCAATACCACCCCGCTGCCGGCGAAGATCTATGCCAATGAAGGTGTGGCGCAAATGCTGTTCCTGGAATCCGATGAGGTCTGCGAAACCTCCTACAAGGATCGCGGCGGCAAATACCAGGGCCAGCAGGGCGTGACCCTGCCGCGGGCCTGATTCCGCCTGTCACTTGACCCTGCCGGGAGCAACCCGCATCGCTGATGCGGGTGGTGCGGGACGGTTTCCTAAATGAGAATGATTCCTGTTGCAATACCAGGCTGTTCTGGTAGTATTGCGAATGAGAATTATTATCATTTTTGGAGGTCCCATGCATCTGCAACTGGAATCCCGGCTCGGGGATGTGACCCCGAGCCTGCAAGTTCGCGCCGTCGCCAGCGGCCAGGTTCTGGTCGAGCTGGAGCCCCGTCGACTACGGGCCCTGCTGGACCGCGGCGACGTCTCGCCGACGGTCGTCGAGTCACACAGCGTCTCCGATCACCGGATCATGGCACTGGTGGATCGGCTCGGTTGCTGGCGTGAGTTCGTGCGCGGGTGTCTAAACGATCCGGCCGCGGTTAGTTGAGAACGTCGGCGCCCTCTCGTCATTGCAGGTAACCGGTGACATTTACCAACATTCCATTATTCATATTCACTGGGAAGTAACGCAGAGGACGCAGAGTCGCGGAGCCGCAGAGAAAGATAATTTTTCTATCATAACTCTGAAACTCCGCGCCTTTGCGTTGTAACGGTCTGGTATAAAGAGGTCTGCCCGCAAAGTCACGCAAGCTGTTGCCAGCGTGACCTGCCAGACTACTATTATTCAAACTCGCCGGGAAATAACGCGGAGGGTGCGGAGACGTTTATACCCATTGTTTGGGTGCAAAGGCGCAGAGAAAAATAATTTACATCTTCCTCTGCGTCTCCGCGCCTCTGCGAACTCCGCGTTGAATCGCAACGGTCTGGTAAAAGAGGCTACTCGTTCCTCGTCACTCGTACCTCGTCCCTGCCCGTAAGGGGGGCTAGAGGGATTTGCCGTTGTAACGGCTCAGCTTTAACGTGATCGTATCGCCGTCGTCATCGATCCGGCGGGACTGATAGGGCAGGTAATCCAGTTCTTTGGCGCACCAGAAGGTGTAGGTGCGGTTTCGCTTCTGGTCGTAATACTCCATGACCACCGTGTGCAGTTTGCCCATCTCGGTGTCGAAAACCTTTTCGCCTCGCGGGATCAGGCTGTAGTTCTCAATCCGTTTTTTATCGGCAATCCGGTATTCCAGTTTGCGGACGCTTTGCTGCAGATCACGCATCATGGCGAGCTGAAACGTGATCAGATCCTGATCATTTTCCTGTAACGGCGGCGTTTCATCGAGCCGGCTGTGGCGCAGCAACTGTGCCTCGCGATCATAGTCGACTTCAAAAGTTTCCGGATCTTTACCATCTTTGTGGTAGCGATAGTGCAACGGCTGGATTCGGCCTTCGATAAGTTGAAAACGACTGGTCTCGCGCACGGTATCGGAGACAAACAGGGCGGCAACGCCTTCCGCTTTGGTCAGCGCCTGCACGGTATAGTCATTATCCCCGGTCTGCTTTAACTGACGCTGGGTACTGCCCAGACGGAAATCATTCTTGCTGACACTGTATTCAAAATCCAGCGCCGGCAGTTCCGCATTTGCCGTCAGGGGCAAACTGACCAGCAGGCTGATGAGCAGGGCGCGAAGTATGGAGTTCAAAGGTTCACCACTAAAGAAGGTTGGTTTTTAATCTCTCACCCGGACGCAAAGACATGAAGAGAAAATGATTCTTCGGCAAGCCCGGCGGTTTTGCGAGAGCATCGTTAAATTTAGACAGCGCTGTTGCAACAGGTTCATTTTATCTTCTCCAGGGGCCGGGGAGGTAGAAGCTGTTCTTTACGAGCGTTAATTTTGCGCTCGATACCGGCGCTGCTGTTCGGTAAGGGGCTGGTTGTCGAACAGGACGGTATCGTCTTCGAGGCGTACGCGGCCACGGGCGATCCAGTCGATCACCCGGGGATAGATACGGTGTTCCTGCTCATGGACTTTTTGCGCCAGACTTTCGGGGGTGTCACTGGCTTCCACCGGGACGCTGGCCTGTAAAATGACCGGGCCGCCATCGAGTTCCGCGGTGACATAGTGCACGCTGCAGCCGTGTTCGGGATCGCCGGCCTCCAGGACGCGCTGGTGGGTATTCAATCCCTTGTGACGGGGCAGCAGGGAGGGGTGAATATTGATCATCCGGCCCTGATAATGGCGCGTGAAAGCGTCGGTCAGAATTCGCATAAACCCGGCCAGTACCAGCAGATCCGGTTGATAGCCGTCGATCAGCTGTTGCAGCGCCCGGTCGTAATCCTCGCGTGAGGCGTACCCGCGGTGGCTGAGCACCTCGGCGGGGATCCCGGCCTGCTCGGCCCGTTTGAGACCGTAGGCTTCGGCCTTGTTGCTGATCACCGCGACGATCCGGGCCGGGGTGTCTCCCCGGTGAATCTGATCGATCATCGCCTGCAGGTTGGTACCGCTGCCGGAAATCAACACCACGATGCGCAGTGGACCCTGTGTCGTCACGTTGCGCACGAGACTCAGCGAATCAGGACATGCGGATCGCCATCCGCACGCTCGATCCGGCCGATGATCAGCGGGGCTTCACCCTGTTCCTGCAATACGTTCAGGCAGGCGTCAGCGTCGTCGGCATCGACCATCAGTACCATCCCCAGCCCGTTGTTGAAGGTGCGGAACATCTCCTCGTCAGCGATGTTGCCCTGTTCCTGCAGCCAGTCGAACACGGGCGGGCGTTGCCAGCTTTGCCGATCGATGACGGCGGCGGTGTTGTCGGGCATGACCCGCGGCAGATTTTCACTCAGTCCGCCCCCGGTGATATGCGCCAGGGCGTGGACGTTGACCTGTTCGAACAGGGCCAGCAGCGGTTTGACGTAGATCCGGGTCGGCGCCAGCAGCGCCTCGCCCAGGGTGGTGTCGCCGAGCGGCATGTCCAGCGCGGCATCACTGACTTCCAGAATCTTGCGGATCAATGAATAGCCGTTGGAGTGGGGGCCGCTGGCGGGCAGGCCGATCAGCACATCGCCGGCCTGAACCTGGCTGCCGTCGATGATGCGGCTTTTTTCCACCACCCCGACGCAGAAGCCGGCCAGATCATAGTCCCCGCCCTGATACATGCCGGGCATTTCGGCGGTCTCGCCGCCGCTCAGGGAGGCGCCTGCCTGACGACAACCTTCGGCAATGCCCTTGATGACATCGCTGGCGGTCTCGATATCCAGCTGGCCGGTGGCGTAATAATCGAGAAAAAACAGCGGTTCGGCGCCCTGGACGATCAGATCGTTGACGCACATGGCGACCAGATCGATACCAATGGTATCGTGGCGCTGCATCTGCATGGCCAGCCTGAGCTTGGTACCCACGCCGTCGGTCCCCGCGACCAGTACCGGCTCGCG
This sequence comes from Thiohalophilus thiocyanatoxydans, assembly GCF_004366735.1. Classification (GTDB taxonomy): domain Bacteria; phylum Pseudomonadota; class Gammaproteobacteria; order UBA6429; family Thiohalophilaceae; genus Thiohalophilus; species Thiohalophilus thiocyanatoxydans. Next base: position 90,110 of record NZ_SOQX01000003.1, read on the forward strand.
ATAGCGTCCCGGCGGCAGCTCGAACAGGGCGCCGAAGCCCCCCAGCCCCCCCATCGCTTCCGGGCGCCGGGTACTGGCGGCGTAGGGCTTGATGCGATCGATCAAGCGGTTGCCGGCATCGATATCGACGCCGGCGTCACGGTAACTCAGGCCACCCGCTGCCGGTGGGGCGGTATCATTGGACACAAGAGACTCCTGAAAATAGAGAATGGGGCGCACCTTTTTCGGGTCGCATCAAGGCATAATACGCCAATTGTCGATTAATGGCTGTTCTGGCCACGCGATCGGGCAGTTATCCGATCGTCTTTCGGAACGCCGCGTAGTTTAGCAACTCGGCCACTGGCTTGGAATCCGTTGCCGCCGGGCCGGTACAATGGGGTCGCGCTTAACGCAGAAGGATGTGAATCGAATGACGTATTACAAACAGCTGGGGATAATGGTTGCGGGATTACTGTGGCTGGTGGTGATGCCGCTGCAGGCCGAGCAAGTACAGGGCCTGTACGAAGCCGAGGTCCCGGTCGAATCCCAGAGCCGGAAGGTGCGCGATGTGGCGCTGCGCGTGGCGCTGCAACAGGTGCTGGTGCGAGTGACCGGCCGGCGCCGGGTACTGACGGTAACCGATATCGAGCCGTTGCTGGAGCAGGCGCCGCGCCACGTGCAGCAGTTCCGTTACCAGAGCCGGGAAGTGGAAGGCGAGGATGAGCCGACCGATGTCTTGTGGGTGCGTTTTGACAAGCAGGCGATCGATCGCCTGTTACACGAGAACCGCCTGCCGGTGTGGGGACGTACCCGTCCGGCGACCCTGATCTGGCTGGTTGTGGATGATCGCGGGGATCGCGAAATACTGAGTAATGATATGAACAACCGGGTCCGGCGTGCCCTGGAACAACAGGCGCGGCTGCGCGGGGTTCCCCTGCATCTGCCGTTGATGGATCTGACCGATCGCAAGGCGATCAGCGTCAGTGATGTCTGGGGCAATTTTGAGGAGAACCTGCTGCAGGCCTCCGAGCGTTATGACGCCGAGGCGGTGCTGGCCGGGCGGGTCGCCAGGACGGCCTCGGGCGACTGGCGCGGTCGCTGGACCCTGTACCAGGATGGACGCCGGCAGACGTGGAACGCCTCGGGCCAGGCCGCGGAGGAGGTGACCACCCCCGCCATCGATCAGCTGGCCGATCTGCTGGCCGAACAGTATGCCCGGGTCGGGCAGCGTGATCAGAGCGAAGCGCTGCGGGTGCGGATCACCGGGGTCAGGGATCTGGGCGGGTTCAGTCGGGTGATGGACTATCTGAGCGATCTGGCGCTGGTGGAAGATGTGCGCATCGATCAGATTGAAGCGGACAGTGTGAGCCTGATCCTGACCAGCCGGCATGGCCGGATGGCGATCAACCAGGCTGTTTCGCTGGGGCGCATGCTCGAGGCCGAAACGGTCCCGATGACCCCCTCCAACCTTGAAAACCCGCTGGCTGAACCGGTGAAGGGAGAAGACAGCGGCATGCCGGTGTCAACGCGCCGGGTCGATCTCCAGTATCGTCTGTTGCCGTGAGCCTGCGCCAGCTCCCCAACCTGATCAGTCTTCTGCGTATCCTGCTGGTGGCGCCGGTGGTCTGGAGCCTGTTGCAGGGCGCCTATACCACCGCCCTGATCCTGTTTCTGATCGCCGGGTTGTCGGACGGGCTGGACGGGTATCTGGCCCGGCGTTATCAGTGGATTACCCGCCTGGGCGGGTTTCTCGATCCGCTGGGCGACAAGTTGCTGGTGGTCTGCGGTTATCTGACCCTGGGCTGGATCGGCGCTTTGCCGTCCTGGCTGGTGGGGACGGTGATCGCCCGGGATGGGATTATCGTGCTCGGGACGCTGGTCTACCGCTGGCTGATTGCCAGTGTGACCGCGCAGCCGCTGTTAATCAGCAAGCTCAATACCGGCTTGCAGATCGGGCTGGTGTTGCTGGTGATCCTCTCACTGATCGGTTGGCTTGATCAGCCCATGCTGGTTAACGGGCTCATGTACGGGGTCTTTGTTACCACGGTCATGAGCGGGGTCAGTTATGTGGCATTGTGGGGCTACCGGGCCTGGCAGCAGTGGCCGACAAGGAGACAAACATGAGCGTGCAACAACGATGGTGGTTACTGGCCGCGATTGCCCTGACCGGGGCGGTACTCTATCTGCTCGGGCCGGTGCTGGTGCCGTTTATCGGCGCCGCGATCCTCGCCTATGTGGCCGACCCGCTGGTGGATCGGCTGCAGGATTGGAAACTGCCGCGCACCCTGGCGGTTGTCCTGGTGTTTGTGGTGCTCACGATTGTGGCGCTGTTGCTGCTGCTGGTGCTGATTCCGCTCATCGAGGAGCAGATCCGGGTGCTGGTGCAAAAACTCCCCCGTTATATCGACTGGCTGCAGGCCGAGGGGTTGCCCTGGCTGACTGCCCGGCTGGGGCTGGCCGAGACCACCCTGGAACTGGATACGCTCAAAACCGCCATTCAGAAAAACTGGCAACAGGCCGGCGGCATTGCCCGCGAGACGCTGGGTTCGATCTCCCGCTCGGGGCTGGCGCTGGTCGGCTGGATTGCCAATCTGCTGATCATGGTGGTGGTCACCTTCTATCTGCTGCGCGACTGGGAGCAAGTCCTGGAACGGCTGCGGGCCCTGCTGCCGCGGCGCAGCGAGCAGACCGTGGTGCGCCTGGCACGGCAGTCCGATGAAGTGCTCGGCGCCTTCCTGCGCGGCCAGTTGCTGGTGATGCTGGCGCTGGGCCTGATCTATTCGGTCGGGCTGTCGATCATCGGGCTCGACTTTGCCCTGTTGATCGGCGCGATCGCCGGGCTGATCAGCTTTGTGCCCTACCTGGGGACCATCGTCGGGATTCTGCTGGCCCTGATCGCGGCACTGGTCCAGTTCCAGAATCCGATGTACCTGGTGTATGTCGGCATTGTCTTCGGCATCGGCCAGGTACTGGAGGGAACCGTGCTGACGCCGCTGCTGGTGGGGGATCGCATCGGCATGCACCCGGTGGCGGTGATCTTCGCGGTCCTGGCCGGGGGGCAGTTGTTCGGCTTTATCGGCGTCCTGCTGGCGTTGCCGCTGGCGGCGGTGGCAATGGTGCTGCTGCGCTATGCCCACGAACGCTACCGGCAAAGTGAGCTGTATGCTGAAACAACGGGGTCTGCGGGAGAGTCATGAGTCGGCAATTACCGCTGGGGATCCGGCTGCGGGATGCGGCGACCTTCGAAAATTTTCTGGCCGCGGGGAACGAACCGGTCCTGGCGGCATTACAGCATTCTAGCGAGGTGTCCCTCTATTTGTGGGGCGCGGCCGGGACCGGTAAAACTCACCTGCTGCAAGCGGTCTGTCACCAGGCGACGGCGCAGGGGCGCCGCGCCGCCTATTTGCCCCTGGCCGAACCCGGCCTGCACCCGGCCATGCTCGAGGGCATGGAGCAATTTGACTTGTTGTGCCTGGACGATGTCGATGCGGTCGTCGGCGATCCCGACTGGGAGGCGGCGTTGTTCCACGCCTATAACCGCCTCACCGCGGCCGGTCATCAACTGCGGCTGACCGCCTCGGTGTCACCCGCCGCCCTGGCCGTGGAGTTGCCCGATTTGCACTCGCGGCTGGGGTGGGGGCCGGTTTTCCAGCTGCAATCGCTCAACGATACCGCCAAGCGCCAGGCTCTGCAGCAACGCGCCGGCGCGCGCGGCGTGACGCTCGACGATGAGGTGGCGGAGTACCTGATGAAGCGCTGCCCGCGGGATATGGTCTCCCTGTTCCAGCTGCTCGAGGCGCTGGATGAGGCGTCGCTGGCGGCCCAGCGGCGGCTTACGATTCCCTTTGTTCGTGAGTATCTGGGGCGGCAGCCCGGGCCCTGAGCTGGCGGCTCCGGCTGCGCGCGTAGAGCAGGCAGCCGGTGTAGAGCAAGACACTGAACAGCACCTCCAGGCCGGCGTAGAGCCGCTCATCGGGGTTACTGTAGGCTTCCACCACCCCGTGAATAAAATAGATCAGCACCAGAAAACTGGTCCAGGCATGGGTATAGGGGCGGCCGTCCAGCAGCCCCCGTAACGGGAACAACAGGGGGCCGACCAGCAGGAGCAGGGCGATAGAGACCGGCACCCGCTGCGGTGGCGCCAGCACGGTCAGCCACAGCATCAGCAGGATCAGCAGGGCGAAATAGGACAGGAGCGTCAGCCAGCGGGAAAAAGTAATAATATTCAATCGATTACGCCTTGATCAGGCCGGCGTCCAGCTGTGCCCGGGTAACCTGCGCCAGGCGCGTGCCGAGCGCCCGGGCCAGTTGTTTCTCCTCCTCGCTGAGCGGCAGATCGCTCTCGGCCCCGGCCAGGTGGCTGGCGCCGTAGGGGGTGCCGCCGCTGCGGGTGGTGTGCAGGGCGGTTTCGCTGTAGGGCAGGCCCACCAGCAGCATGCCGTGATGCAGTAGCGGCAGCATCATCGAGGTGAGGGTGGTTTCCTGGCCGCCGTGCAGCGAGGCGCTGGAAGTGAACACCGCGGCCGGCTTGCCGACCAGCGCGCCCTGTAGCCATAAGGGGCTGGTGCTGTCCAGATAGTATTTCAACGCCGCGGCCATGTTGCCAAAGCGAGTCGGGCTGCCCAGCGCCAGGCCGGCGCACTCCTGAAGATCTTCCAGGCGGGCATAGGGGGCGCCGCTGTTCGGGACCGGCGGATCCACCGCCTCGGAGGTGGTGGAGACCGGTGCCACACTGCGCAGCCGGGCCTGCATGTTGGCGTGTTCGATACCCCTGGCGATCTGGCGGGCCAGTTCGGCGGTGGCGCCGTGACGGCTGTAATAGAGCACCAGAATTTCGCTCATTCGAGGATCTCCAGCACGTTTTTCGGTGGCCGACCGATGGCGGCCTTGCCGTTGGCCAGCAGGATGGGCCGCTCGATCAGTTTGGGGTGACGGAGCATGGCATCGATCAGCGCGTCACGCCCAAGGGATTGATCATCAAGGTTATTTTCCCTGTATTCGGGTTCCTTGCGGCGCATCAGATCGCGTGGTTCCAGTCCCAGCAGGTCGAGAATCCGTTCCAGCGTGGCTCGCTCCGGGGGCGTTTGGAGGTATTCCACGACCTCGGGCTGGTGGCCGTGTTGTTGAAGCAACTCCAGGGTTTGCCGGGATTTGGAACAGCGGGGATTATGATAGAGCGTGAGCGACATGCGTCCCTGACCTTGTATAAAAATGTTTGCTGGCTATTCTACCGGCTGTTGTCTTGACAGCCTATAGGGGCGGGGATACATTCGATAGACTTTATGTTTACCCGACCCCGTTAAATGCGTATAACCTCTTTGTCCCTGTTTCTCGGCTGGTACGTTGTCCTGCTCCTTGCTGGCTGTGCCGTCTCCGCGCCTGTTCAGGAAATGAGCAACGCCCGTCAGACCATCCAGGCGGCCAAGGAGGTCGGCGCCGGGGAACATGCGCCTGAACTGTTGTCGATTGCGGAAAAATTACTGGACCGGGCCGCACGTAAACTGGAGCAGGGCGATTACCCGGTGGCCCGGGATTTTGCACTCGAGGCACAGGAGCAGGCAATGCTGGCCCGGCAAACCGCGCTGGACAAAAGCGGAAACAGGCCTCAAAACGACTGATCTTTGCTTGCTATATGGGGTCAGATCACTAAACTTGGAGGTAGTGAAGCACCTTGTCACGAGCTTTAAAAGTTGCTGCCTTGACAGTCATTTACAGCGAATGCTAGGTTGCAATATACTGGATATATTGCCCTTATTTAATATGAATTCAAATCAAATGGAGTCCATAACAATGAAAATAGTCAACTCGCTGAAAATCGCAGGACTGCTGATCACTGCGGTCAGTTTTTCTGTCGGTTGCGCGGGCACTACCGAGGAAGAAGCGCAGGAACCGGCTCCCACTGAAACTGCCTATGAGCCGGAAGAAACCACTTCTGGGGATACCTCTGGTACGCTCGGTCCGGATGTTAATGGTTCCGACATGTCAGACTATACGGTGGTCCGTGGCGACAACCTGTGGGATATTTCCGGCAAGTCGGAAATCTATGGCAATCCTTACCAGTGGCCGCTGATCTACAAACAGAACAGTGATCAGATCGACGATGCGGATCTGATTCACCCCGGTCAGGTACTGGAAATCGACAATGACCCGTCCAGCTCGGATGTGGATGCCGCCGTGCGGCATGCCAAGACCCGCGGTGAATGGTCGCTGGGTGAAGTCGAGGATTCCGACAGTGATTACCTGGCACGCTAAGCCAGATTCCGGATCCATTTCCGTAACTGCAAAAGGGCCCTTCGGGGCCCTTTTTGTTTGTTCGGCCTTCCTTAAGTTCACTCTGTTTCGTCCCCCTTTGCCCTTTCCCTTGCCCCGAAGCCGTTATCCGTCCGCGTCCGCAGTCCCGGCCGTTTTGGTATACGAATATTAAAGCTCGTGTGGGAGAGACGACTATCCGCTTTACGAAACCCGGGAACGGGTTTAAAACCCCGGGAAACGCGATAGAATAGCCGGCGGATTGTCCTGCCGGGCGCAAAGGGAATTTTTGTGCCTGTCGCGGGTCATAAGTTGTGGAATTTCAGAGAAGTGGTGTAATCATGCGTAAACTGATGGGTTATTTTTCCGTTTTATTACTCTTGCTGACCTCCGTGACGCTTTCGGCGGACACCCGGGATCCCTACGAGCATTTCTTCAACGAAACCTGGGGAGATTTCCAGCAAGAGCTGAACAATGCCCGGGAGCAGGGTAAGAAAGGCATTCTGATATTCTTCGAGATGGATGAATGCCCCTTCTGTCATTACATGAAGGAAAATGTCCTTAACCGCCCAGAGGTCCAGGAATATTATCGTAAGCACTTTCTGAACTTCCCGGTTGATATCGAAGGGGATGTCGAAATCACCAATATGCAGGGCGAACAGAAAAAACAGAAGGATTTCGCCTTCCGCGAGCATCGGGTACGGGCGACTCCGGTTTTCGCCTTCTTTAACCTGGAGGGGGAACGGGTTCACCGGCATACCGGCAAAACCTCGGGTATCGAGGAGTTTATGTGGATGGGGGAATACGTCGCCGAGGGGATCTACAAGGACACGTCCTTCACCCGCTACAAACGTGACAAACGCAAAGAATAATCGCACGACATGCTATCAAATACCGTTTTTCGCCAGATCGGCTGGCTGGCCCTGCTGTTGTTTTGCGGGCTGACGGTTGGTTATGCCCAGGAGCAGGCCGATGAAAAACCGGCAGCGCTGCCCGAACCCCTGACGCTGGAAAAGGCGCTGGAGCTGGCGGATGAACCTCATCCCGAGCTGCAAATTGCCGAAGCACGAATCAGCGCGGCGGAAGCGGAGCTGCAAGGGGCGCGGGCCGGCGATGATACGGCGATCTATGTGGATGGGGCGCTGGCCTATGTGGAGCCCCCTGATTATGCCCTGAATCAGGATCATGATGATCATCGCCTGACCCTGAACCTCGACAAGACGCTGTACGATTTCGGCCGCACCCGTTCGGCCAGTGAAGCGGCGGCCCGACAACTGGACAGCAGTAAATTATTGCGCATCAACACCCGCCAGCAACGGCGGCTGGAAATCATGCAACGGTTTTTCGACGTGGTACTCGCCGACCTGCAGTACTATCGTTACAACGAAGAAATGGCCGTGGAGTTCGTGGAGCTGGATAAAATGCGCGATCGTTACGAGCTTAAACAGATTTCTGATCTGGCGCTGCTTGAGCAGGAAGCTGTTTACCAGCGTGCCCGGCATCGGCGTTCGCAAAGCCAGAACCGTCAGCGCGAAACCCGCGCCCGGCTGGCACAGGCCCTCAACCGCCCCGGCCAACTGCCCCGTAATGTCGTGCCGCCCGACTTGCCAGCTATCGAGCAGGAGTTGCCGGAGGTGGAATCACTGCAGACGCTGGCTTTGAAAGAAAATCCGGTGGTCCAGTCTTTGCGCGAGCGTGTAGAGGCCGACCGTGCGCGGGTGGCCGAAGCCCGGGCCGGTGATAACCCGAGCGTCCAGGGCACGTTGCAGGCAGGGGCCTATTCCCGTGAGCGCAACAGCTACGACGATTTTCGTGCTGAATTGCAATTGACGGTCCCCCTGTATGACGGTAGCCGGACCGATGCCGGCGTGGCCCGGGAAAAGGCCCGGTTGTTCGAGACCCAATCACGCCTGAGCCTTGCCGAGCGCGATGTACGCCAGCAGGTGCTGGAATTGTGGTTGCAACTGGATTCGCTCAAAGCCAAGCGGGAACAACGAGAAACCGAAAAACGCTATCGTGAACTCTATCTGGATCGCAGCCGGGCACTCTATGAACTCGAGGTCGAAGCCGATCTGGGTGATTCCATGGTGCTTTACACCGAAGCGGAGCGAAATGCCGCGGAAACCGATTACGAAACAGCGCTGGCCTGGGCGCGTCTGAATGCCTTGCTCGGCCGGCTGGATCTGGATGAAGCCTTTGTTCCGCCGAAGAATTTATTGCAGAAGGACGAAACGGATGCACAATCAGAGTAATTCAATCGCGGCGCCCGGCTGGGCGGTGTTGCTGTTGTTGATCAGTGGTCAACTGATGGCGGCCGATTACGAGGCGCAACTTGAATGGGAGCGGCGTGTTGAACTGGGCACGCCGGTACAGGGCGTGATCACCGAGGTCAGGGCGCAGACCGGCCAGCGGGTCGGGGCCGGAGATATTCTGGTGCAACTGGATGAGCGCGGCTTCAAAGCGGACGTTGGCAAGGCGCACACGCGATTACAGAGCCTGGAAGCGGTGCGCGAGGAAGCCCGGCGCGAGCGGGATCGGGCCGAGGAGTTGTATGATCGCACGGTACTGTCGGACCATGAACTGCAGATTGCGTCAAACGAAGCCAAACAGGCGGAAGCCGACTATGCCGCGGCGCGTGCCGCGCTGGTTCATGCCCGTTTGAACCTTGAGTACAGCGCGGTGCGCGCGCCGTTCGATGCGCTGGTTATCGATGTCCCGGCTGCACAGGGACAGACCGTGATCAATGATTTGCAGCCGGTCACCCTGGTTACCGTGGCCGATGCCAACTCCATGGTTGCCCGTGCCGAGTTGACCGAGGAACAGATCGATCCCCTCGAGGTGGGCCAGACGGTAACAGTGAAGGTGAATGACAAGCGCCACGAGGGCAAACTCAAGAGCATCGGCCTGGAACCGGCTAAAGGCAGTGATCGCTATACTGTCGCTGTCAGCTTTGCGATGGAGGGAGAGCGTTACCGGGTCGGACAAACCGCCACCATCGAATTGCCATGAATCTGTGCCGCCAATGTCGGGTCCGGGGCCGGGTGCAGGGTGTCTTCTTTCGTGACAGCACCCGCCACGAAGCACAACGCCTGGGCCTGACCGGTTACGCCCGCAACCTCTCCGACGGCTCGGTCGAAGTCCTCGCCTGCGGCTCCGACGCCAGGGTCCGCCAGCTCTGCGACTGGCTCCGGGAAGGCCCGCCCATGGCCGAGGTTGAACAGGTCGACTGCCAGACCGCCGACACCCCGCCGCCTTCGCACTTCACTACCGAATAATAAAATACCGTAAACAAATCTCTTTTCTGGCGCTCTGGGAAGTAACGCAGAGGACGCAAAGGCGCGGAGAACGCAAAGAAAGAATATTTCTTTAGATTGTTTACATTGATGAAATGCGGGGGATTCTTCGAGGCGGCCTGGATTTTTCCCTGATTAAACAACACAAACAACGCAGTCCTGGATATATACCCTCTACCCCAATAATAATTTTTCCTCTGCGATCTTTGCGCCTTTGCGTCCTCCGCGTTTCTTCCACTGGATGCAAAAAGTGGCAAAGATTTTGCTCTGCCACACGGTCTAATACCGCCGCCAACGGTTGTCGAGGGCGGTGTAGATCTTGGTGGTGTAGCGGTGGCTGCCGTAGCTGCCGTTGTAGCGGGCCAGGGCGGGGGTGAGGTTGCCGTTTTCCTTGTCCAGGTAGTACTTGAGGATGGTGCAGCCCATGCGCAGGTTGGTCTGGATGTCGAACAGGTTGTCGCCGGGCTGGCCGATTTCGTCGAGCCAGAAGGGCATGACCTGCATCAGACCCATGGCACCGGCGCTGGAGATGGCAAAGCGATCGAAGTTGCTTTCCACCTCGATGACCGCCAGCACCAGTTCGGGCCAGAGATCGGCCCGCCTGGCCTCGAAATGGATCTGCCTGAGCAGGTTGAGACGCTTGCGGGTATCGGGCATGCGTGACTTGAGGCGTTGAGACATGTCGACCAGCCAGACTTCCGCGTCGAACCGATCCTCGAAACTGTCGTTATCGTTGATGGCCTGCTGTAGCAACTGGCGCAGTTCAGGATCGGCATGGCCGCTGTCCGCTGCCAGCGACGGGCCGGCAAGCAGAGTGGCAACCAGCAACAGGGCGCTCGTCCGGGTAATCGACACAGCACGTAGCATCCACGACCTCATATTGAACCTTGTATGGGATCGTTATAGCACATTAGTTATTTGTTTGAAGTTGCTGTTCAAGCTGGTCGACGATCTGATCGACGGGAATTTCCCGCGCTTCGGTTTCCCGGCGGCCCTTGTACTCCACCACGCCCTTGTCGAGGCTCTTTTCGCCGATCACGATACGATGCGGAATCCCGATCAGTTCCATGTCGGCGAACATCACGCCGGGGCGCTCCTTGCGATCATCCACCAGCACATCGATACCGGCTTGCTGTAACTCGCGGTAAAGCTGATCCACCGTGTCGCGCAAGCGCTGTGACTTGTGCATGTTCATCGGCAGGATGACCACCTGCCACGGTGCGATGGCGTCGGGCCAGATGATGCCGCGCTCATCGTGATTCTGTTCGATGGCCGCGGCGACCACGCGGGAGACGCCGATGCCGTAGCAGCCCATGGTCATCACCACCGACTGGCCGTTTTCATCCAGCACGGTCGCTTTCATGGCCTCGCTGTATTTGGTCCCCAGCTGGAAGATGTGTCCGACCTCGATACCGCGCTTGATGGAGAGGGTGCCTTTGCCGTCGGGCGCGGGATCGCCCTCCACGACGTTACGGATGTCGACCGTCTGCGGCTGCGGCAGATCACGGCCCCAGTTGACCCCGGTCAGGTGTTTGCCGGGAAGGTTGGCGCCGCAGACAAAATCGGCGATCAGGGCGCTGTGATCCACATGCAGCGGCACATTCAGACCCACCGGACCGATAGAGCCGACCTCGCAATTGCAGGCCTGCTTCACTTCCGCGTCGCTGGCGAAACGCAGCGGCGGGGCTATGGTGTCGAGCTTCTCGACCTTGAGCAGGTTCAGCTCATGATCGCCGCGTAGCACCAGCGCGTGGGTCTGCTCTTCGGCATCGACCACCAGCAGGGTCTTCAGACACTGGGTGGCGGGAACCTTGAGAAACGCCGCCAGCTGTTCGATGGTGTGCTGGTCGGGCGTATCCACGGTCTGCATTGCCGCGCCGGCGGGGGGCAGGCTGTCACTGCCCGGCAGCGCAGGCGCCAGCTCCACGTTGGCGGCGTAGTCGCTGTCGCTGCTGAAGGCGATGGCATCCTCGCCCGAGTCGGCCAGCACATGGAATTCGTGCGACAGTTTGCCGCCGATGGAACCGGTGTCGGCCTGGACCGGGCGGTAGTCGAGTCCCAGCCGCGAAAAGATGCGGCAATAGGTCTCGTGCATCCGGTGATAGGTTTCATCCAGCGAGGCGTCGTCCAGATGGAAGGAGTAGGCATCTTTCATCAGAAACTCGCGGGCCCGCATCACCCCGAAACGGGGGCGGATCTCGTCGCGAAACTTGGTCTGGATCTGGTAGAGGTTGGTGGGCAGCTGTTTGTAGCTGCGGATCTCACGGCGGATCAGATCGGTGATCACCTCTTCATGGGTGGGACCAAAACAGAATTCCCGGCTGTGGCGATCGGTCAGGCGCAGCAGCTCTGGCCCGTACTGCTCCCAGCGCCCCGACTCCTGCCACAGCTCGGCCGGTTGCACGGCCGGCATCAGCACTTCCTGGGCGTCGGCGCGATCCATCTCCTCGCGAATGATCTGCTCCACCTTGCGCAACACCCGCAGCCCCATCGGCAGCCAGGTATACAGCCCGGCGGCGAGCTTGCGAATCATCCCGGCGCGCAGCATCAGCTGATGGCTGAGCACTTCGGCGTCAGCCGGGGTTTCCTTGAGGGTGGAGAGCAACAACTGGGAGGTTCTCATAGATTTTCGCTTTGTTATGTCATTGAGTTAAGTGGCCATTTTATCCCAAATTTTCTGACAGGGACGAGGGCCGAGGGACGAGTTACGAGGGAAAACAGCACAAAATCTCACCACCAAGACACAAAGACACCAAGAATACGTTGTTTATTGGTTTTGCGAGCCCTGGCTGGAACCATGCCAAGCCGTAGCCAGGCTTCTATTCTTCCAAGGTAGAGAGACCTGAGTTTGCATCTCCCCATTCACTTGGTGCCTTCGTGTCTTGGTGGTTAAGATTTTTTTTGGAAGTCTAGAATGTAGAGTTGTTCCAGCCCCACATGGCGCGCGGCGCGTCGGCGAATTCGATGTAAACCCGCTCGGGATCGATCCCCAGTTGTTCCTGGACCAGATCGCAAAGGGCCGTTGAGAGGGCGGGGGTTTTGTCCTGCGGCAGGCCGATGCTCTTGAGCTCCAGGTAGGCCAGCGGATCGGTGCTGCCGGCGAAGGACATGGGTATCGGGGGTTCCAGCGCCACCATCACATAGCGCTCGGGTTTGCCCAGCTGGTCGGCCACCAGTTTTGAGGCCGCGCTGATCAACTGTTCGGCGGCGGCTGGTTCGACGGATTGATTACTCTGTATTTTGAGCAGGGGCATACTGAAACTCCGTGATGCGGTGCGGGTCAGTCGCAGAAATCCTGAATAGCCTGTTTGGCTTCCTCGATCTTCTGCTGGCGTTCGTTTTCGTCAACCCGTTCGACCACGCCCTCGTCGTTGCGCACCCGACGGTAGACGGTGTATATCTCGAGGTTTTTCTTGGCCGCCTCGCAGTTTTTCTCGCGGATTTTTTCGGCCTGTTGCTCCTCCTGGGCGGCAATGTCATTCTGCTCTTCGTCCTGTTGCGGGTCCGGCGTCGGTGGTGCCGAAGCGCCGTTACTGCTGGACGGCGAGCTGCTGCCGGCTTTGGCGCCGGAGGTGATACCCTCAAGAATCTCGTAGGGGGTATCGGGGTTTTCGGGCGGTTTCTGGGAGTAGACCGTGTTGCCCGACTCATCCTGGTACTTGTAGGTCGCGGCCAGGGCAAATGGGCTCGCTAACGCGAGGATCAGGAACAGGCCGAGTATCTGGCTGACTATTTTCATGGCCATATTGTGCACCGCTTGCGATTGCGTTGTTGTTAAGCCTATCACAGGAGTGGTTTTCCAACCTAGCGGCCCCGGGGGCGCGCCTTTGGCCGGTAACCACCGCCGGGGACGGGGAAATTGCCGGCATCGGGCAGGTTTCTGCCGCAACTCCGTGTATTTATACTGATTTACTGATTATAATGGGCGTTTCTGCCCGCTGCGACGGGTATTTTTTCGTGCTGACGCCAAATTGCTGGAAAGTACCGGGGAGTATATAACGTGAAACTCAGTGGAGCCGAAATCGTAGTCCAGTTCCTGAAGGACGAGGGCGTTGAATACGTCTTCGGCTATCCGGGTGGTGCGGTTCTGCATATCTATGACGCCCTGTTCAATCAGGATAAGGTCAAACATATTCTGGTGCGCCACGAGCAGGGCGCGACCCATGCCGCCGACGGTTATGCCCGCGCTACCGGCAAACCGGGCGTGGTGCTGGTGACTTCCGGGCCGGGGGCCACCAACGCGGTGACCGGGATCGCGACCGCCTACATGGACTCCATTCCGATGGTGATCATCACCGGCCAGGTGGCCACCCAGTTCATCGGCAGCGACGCCTTTCAGGAAGTGGATGCGGTCGGGATTACCCGTCCCTGCGTGAAACATAATTTCCTGGTGAAACATGCCGAGGACCTGGGCGACACCCTGCGCAAGGCCTTTCATGTGGCGACCACCGGGCGCCCGGGACCGGTGGTGGTGGATATTCCCAAGGATACGACCGATCCGAATATCAAGATCGACTACGCCTATCCCGGTGAAATCGAGATGCGCTCCTATCAACCGGTGGTCAAGGCGCACCCCGGCGAGATCAGTCGCGCGATGGAGCTGATCCTGTCAGCCCGGCGACCGATGATTTACACCGGCGGCGGGGTGGTACTGAGCAACGCCGATGCCGAGCTGATCGAGTTTACCCGCAAGCTGGGTTACCCCATCACCCAGACCCTGATGGGCCTGGGCGCCTATCCGGCCAGCGATAAACAGCATCTGGGCATGCTGGGTATGCACGGCACCTACGAGGCCAACATGGCCATGCACGAATGTGACGTGCTGATCGCCATCGGTGCCCGTTTTGATGACCGGGTCACCGGTGACGTCAAACAGTTCTGCCCGGATGCCAGGATCATTCACATCGATATCGATCCCTCGTCCATCTCCAAGAACGTGCGGGTGGACGTGCCCATCGTCGGCGATATCAAACATGTGCTGACGGATATGAACAAGGCGATCAAGGCATCGAAGAAAAAACCGGATGCCAAATTGCTGGATCAGTGGTGGCAGCAGATCGATGCCTGGCGGAGCAAAAACTGCCTGCGTTACGATCGCAACAGCGCACTGATTAAGCCGCAGTTCGTAATCGAAAAGCTGCACGAGGTGACCGGGGGTGACGCCTATGTCACTTCCGATGTGGGCCAGCACCAGATGTTCGCCGCGCAGTTCTATCCGTTTGACAAACCACGGCGCTGGATCAACTCCGGCGGTCTGGGCACCATGGGCTTCGGCCTGCCGGCGGCACTGGGTGTGCAGCTGGCCTATCCCGATTCGCAGGTAGCCTGCGTCACCGGTGAAGCCAGTATCCAGATGTGTATGCAGGAGCTGTCCACGGCGCTGCAATACATGCTGCCGGTCAAGGTCGTGAATCTGAACAACCGTTACATGGGCATGGTGCGCCAGTGGCAGGAGTTCTTCTATGACAGCCGTTATTCGCACTCCTACCTGGATGCGCTGCCCGATTTCGTCAAACTGGCGGAAAGCTACGGCCATGTGGGCATGCGCATCGAGCAGCCGGGCGACGTGGAAGGCGCGCTCAAGGAAGCCTTTGCCATGAAGGACCGGCTGGTGTTCATGGATTTCATCACCGATCAGACCGAAAACGTCTATCCGATGATTGCCGCCGGCAAGGGACATCACGAGATGCACCTGTCACCGGAAAGAGAGCTGGCCTGATGCGACACATTATCTCACTGCTGATGGAAAACGAAGCCGGGGCCCTGTCCCGGGTGGCGGGGCTGTTCTCGGCACGCGGTTACAACATCGAATCACTGACCGTGGCGCCGACCGAGGATGCTTCCCTGTCGCGTATGACCATCGTCACCAGCGGCTCGGACGAGATCATCGAGCAGATCTTCAAACAGCTCAACAAGCTGGTCGACGTGGTCACCCTGGCGGATATCTCAGAGGGTAACCATATCGAACGGGAGCTGATGATGGTCAAGGTCTCGACGCCTTCCGACAAGGAACGCGCCGAGCTCAAACGCATGACCGACATTTTTCGGGGCCGGATTCTGGATGTGACCGATGAAACCTACATCATCGAGCTGACCGGTAACGGCTCCAAACTGGACGCTTTTCTCGGCGCCATCGACGCACAGCTGATTATCGAAACGGTTCGTTCCGGTGCCACGGGTGTCGCACGCGGCAACCGGGCGCTACGTATTTAATTTTCAATAAATAAAACTGGATTGGCAGGTATTACGTATGAATATCTATTACGACAAAGATTGTGATCTCTCTATTATCAAAGGCAAGAAAGTGGCTATCATCGGTTATGGCTCCCAGGGCCATGCCCATGCCAACAACCTGAAGGACTCCGGCGTTGATGTTACCGTCGGCCTGCGTGAAAGTTCCGCTTCCGCCAAAAAGGCGCAAGAGGCAGGCCTGAGCGTCAAGAATGTCCCCGATGCCGTAGCCGGTGCCGATGTGATCATGGTGCTGACCCCGGATGAGTACCAGGCGCGGATTTACCAAAACGATATCGAGCCGAACCTGAAAAAAGGTGCCACCCTGGCCTTTGCTCACGGCTTCAGTATTCATTACAACCAGGTGGTGCCGCGTGACGATCTGGACGTGATCATGATTGCCCCGAAAGCACCGGGTCATACTGTGCGCAGCGAATTCGTGCGCGGTGGCGGGATCCCCGATCTGGTTGCGATATTTCAGGACGCCTCAGGCAAGGCTAAAGAGACCGCCATGTCCTATGCCTCGGCGATTGGTGGCGGCCGTACCGGCATCATCGAAACCAGTTTCAAGGACGAGACGGAAACCGATCTGTTCGGCGAGCAGGCCGTGCTCTGCGGTGGCGCGGTGGAGCTGGTCAAGGCCGGGTTTGAAACCCTGGTGGAAGCCGGGTATGCCCCGGAGATGGCCTACTTCGAGTGCCTGCACGAGCTGAAGCTGATCGTGGATCTGATGTACGAAGGCGGCATCGCCAACATGAATTACTCCATCTCCAACAACGCGGAGTACGGCGAGTACGTTACCGGCGCCAAGATCATCAACGAGGAGAGCCGCTGGGCGATGAAAGAAGCTCTGCAGAACATCCAGACCGGCGAGTATGCCAAGAAGTTTATCCTCGAAGGCATGACCAACTATCCGGAGATGACCGCTATGCGCCGGCTCAACGCGGAACACCCGATCGAACAGGTCGGCGAGAAGCTGCGTGGCATGATGCCCTGGATCAAGGCCAATGCCCTGGTGGACAAGAGCAAAAACTGAGGCTGTCACGCCACGCTACCCGGACATTCAATATTGAATGTCCGGGCGATTCAGCAAGGCCGGTTCGCGTAACCGGCCTTGCTATTTTGGCCTGCGCAAAACGCGACAGTGAATCCGGGCAAAGCCCGCTTCACAGCATCGCGAATTACGTTATGATGGCAATCTCACTTTTAGCTGTGTACACGCGAGCATGACCCGAAAAAACACCCCGGACTCACATCGGCGCGGTATCTACCTGCTGCCCAATCTGTTTACCACGGCGGCGCTGTTCTCCGGGTTTTACGCGATCGTGGCCGCCATGCACGGCCGCTTCGAGCCGGCGGCGATTGCCATTTTCGTGGCCATGTTGCTGGATGGTGTCGACGGCCGGGTGGCGCGCATGACCAACACCCAGAGCGACTTCGGCGCCGAGTATGACAGCCTGTCTGACCTGGTCTCCTTCGGTCTGGCCCCGGCGCTGGTGATCTATGAATGGGCCCTGTCGGATCTGGGCAAGCTGGGCTGGCTGGCCGCTTTCATCTATACGGCCACCGCCGCGCTGCGCCTGGCCCGTTTCAACACCCAGGTGGAACATGCCGACAAGCGTTACTTTCAGGGGCTGGCCAGTCCCTCCGCGGCGGCGATTATCGCCGGCGGGGTGTGGGTGGGGGAGAGCTATAACGTCTTTCCTGGGCGGTTCGATTACCTGGTCTGGGCGCTGACGGTGCTGGTCGGGCTGTTAATGGTCAGTAATGTGCGTTATTACAGTTTCAAGACCTTCAACCTGCGCAACCGGGTTCCGTTTGTGGCCATTCTGGTGATTGTCCTGATCCTGGTGCTGGTTTCAGCCAATCCGCCGGTGGTGCTGTTCACGGTCTTCTGCGGTTATGCCCTCTCCGGGCCGGTACTGACCCTGGTGCAACTGCGCCGGCGGCGGGCCGAACGGGATCAGGCCCATCGGCACGCTCACGGCGAAGAGGATGAACAGGACTTGGAAAATCCCTGATCAGGCGTTATAGTTATTTGTAATGACTGAGCGAAATACCATGACATTGACGGAACCGACTTCCCGCGACATCGCTGTCACTGCCCCGGCGGTGCAGGGGCTGCCCCTGTTCGCCCGGTTTACCTCCCTCGATTCTCTCCTGAATCTACGACTGCTGCCCTGAGGGGCAAATAACAGCAGACGACGCGCCGGGCTGGGCGCCAGCATCCTAACAGCCCAACAAGCAATGCAGAGATTTTCAGGTTTACGGCCAGGCCGTGCCATAATGGGTTAGCAGGAGAGAGACCATGAATGACGACAGATTAATCATATTCGACACCACCTTGCGCGACGGCGAGCAGAGTCCGGGCGCCTCCATGACCAAGGAGGAGAAGATCCGTATCGCCCGCGCGCTGGAACGCATGCACGTGGATGTGATCGAGGCCGGTTTTCCCGTTGCCAGTACCGGCGACTTTGATGCGGTACGGGCGGTGGCCCGCAGCATCAAGGACAGCACCGTCTGCGGTCTGTCCCGCGCGCTGGAGAAGGATATCGATCGTGCCGGCGAGGCATTAAAAGAGGCGAACAGCGCGCGTATCCACACCTTCATCGCCACCTCGCCCATTCACATGAAGATGAAACTGCGCATGGAGCCGGACCAGGTGGTCGAACAGGCGGTACGTGCGGTCAAACGGGCGCGCCAGTATACCGATAATATCGAATTCTCTGCCGAGGACGCGGGGCGGTCCGAGCTGGACTTTTTGTGCCGCATTGTCGAGCAGGTGATCGACGCCGGCGCCACCACCATCAATATTCCCGATACCGTCGGCTATAACGTGCCGCAGCAGTTCGGCGAGACGATTCGCAACCTGATCGAACGGGTGCCCAACTCGGACAAGGCCGTGTTCTCCGTGCACTGTCATAACGATCTGGGCCTGGCCGTGGCCAACTCTCTCTCCGCGGTGTTGAACGGCGCCCGCCAGGTCGAATGCACCATCAATGGTCTGGGCGAGCGGGCCGGTAACGCCTCGCTGGAAGAGGTCGTGATGACGGTCAAGACCCGCAAGGATATCTTCAGCTGTAATGTCGATCATCTGGATACCCGCGAGATCGTGCCGACCTCGAAACTGGTCGCCGGTATCACGGGCTTTGCGGTGCAGCCCAACAAGGCGATCGTCGGCGCCAACGCCTTTGCCCATGAATCGGGCATCCATCAGGATGGCGTGCTCAAAAGTCGCGAGACCTACGAGATCATGAGCGCCGAGGATGTCGGCTGGTCGGCCAACCGCATGGTGCTGGGCAAGCACTCCGGACGTAACGCGTTTCGCTCGCGGCTCAAGGAGCTGGGCGTGGAATTTGCCTCGGAAGACGAAGTGAACGACGCCTTCGCCCGCTTCAAGGATCTGGCCGACAAAAAGCACGAGATCTTCGACGAGGATCTGCAGGCACTGGTGACCGAAACCGGCATCTCCGCCGAGAACGAACATATCGACCTGGTCGCCATGCGGGTCTGCTCCGAAACCGGCGAGACCCCGCATGCCGACGTGACTCTCAATGTGGACGGTCACGAACAGCAGGCCGAAGCCGACGGCGGCGGGCCGGTGGACGCGGCCTTTCGGGCGATTGAGAAGGTCATCAACAGCGGCGCCGAGCTGCTGCTCTACTCGGTAAACAACATCACCAGCGGCACCGACGCCCAGGGTGAGGTCACCGTGCGCATGGAAAAAGACGGACGGATCGTCAACGGCCAGGGGGCCGATACCGACATCGTCATCGCCTCGGCCAAGGCTTACATCAACGCCCTGAACAAGATCGTCTCGCCGGTGGAGCGGGAACACCCGCAGGCCGCCGACGTTTAGTCGGCGGCCAGGGACGAGTGACGAGGGACGAGGGACGAGGAAAGGCGTTAACCACCAAGACGCCAAGACACCAAGAATGCACAATTATTTTCTTCGTACCTTGGTCTCTTGGTGCCTTGGTGGTGATTTTTTGTGCGCTTTGCCTCGTTACTCGTCCCTCGTACCTCGTCCCTTTTCTTTCGGAAGTGGTAAACTCTGACCATGTCTCCGGTTTCTGAACAACAACGCCGTTATCTGGATGCGATGGGCATCGATGTCTGGGTGCGGCGGGATCAGGCGCTGCCGGCCGAGGTGGCGCCGTTGCCCGAGTCGGCCCCGGAACCGGCGTCGGCGGAGGGGCGGCCCGATGTCAGTGAGCTGGACTGGTCCGCGCTGCGCCAGCAGGTGGCGGGCTGTCAGTTGTGCGAGTTGCACACGAGCCGGACCCGGACGGTGTTCGGGGTGGGCGACGAGCAGGCCCGCTGGCTGATCATCGGCGAGGCGCCCGGGGTCGATGAGGATCGCCAGGGCGAGCCCTTCGTCGGCCGGGCCGGCATGCTGCTTAACGCCATGCTGCAGGCGGTCGGTCTCGCCCGCGAGCAGGTCTATATCGCTAACATTCTCAAATGCCGTCCGCCCAACAACCGGGATCCCCGCCCGGAAGAGGCGGCGGCCTGTTTTCCCTATCTGCGCCGCCAGATTGAGCTGATCCAGCCCGATCTCATTATCGCCCTGGGCCGGGTCGCCGCCCAGCGACTGCTGGATTGCACCACCAGTCTGGCCCGGCTGCGCGGCACGGTACACCGCCTCGAAGCCACCGGCACCCCGGTGGTGGTGACTTATCATCCCGCCTATCTGTTGCGTACCCCGGCGGACAAACGCAAGGCATGGGAGGATCTGTTGTTTGCCCAGTCACTGACCCGCGACGACCAGGCGTAAGCGGAGACGAGCATGAGCGCGGTATTCAAACAGGCTGATGACGGAATACGCCCCATGGGGATCGCCGATCTGGATGCGATTATGGCGATCGAAAAGTCGATCTATGACTTTCCCTGGACCCGCGGGATCTTCCGCGATTGCCTGAACGTGGGCTACAGCTGTCGGGTGTTGCAAGTCGAAGGGGAGGTCCAGGCCTATGCCATTCTCTCGGTGGCTGCCGGCGAGGCGCATATCCTGACTCTCTGCGTCAATCCGGATGCGCACCGCTGCGGTTACGGTCAGCTGATGCTTGCTGATCTGCTGCAACTGGCCCGTGAGCGGCACGCCGGCTCTGTCTATCTTGAAGTCCGCCCTTCCAACCAGGCGGCTATTCGGCTGTATGAGAAAACCGGGTTTCAGGAGATCGGCATCCGACCCGATTACTATCCCGCTGCGTTCGGCCGCGAGGATGCGATGGTGATGGCGTTGACCTTCGACCACTGAACACTTTCCTATTAACAATCCGGTTACGCTTATGAATCTCGGTACGCTGACATCGCTTGTTCGCACCGCCGCGCGGGAGGAATTACTGCCGCGTTTTACCAACGTCAAGTGTGGTATCAAGGCCGACGGCAGTTTTCTGACCGAGGCGGATCTGGCGGTGCAAAACCGCATCGCGGAAGAACTGAAAAACCATTGCCCGGAGACATTGTTTCTTGGCGAGGAGATGGCCGCGGAAGAACAGCAGGCCCTGCTGCAAAGCGGCAAGCCGATCTGGATTCTGGATCCGCTGGATGGCACCAGCAACTACGCCTCGGGTATTCCTGTTTATTCCGTATCGCTGGCGTTGATCGAGCAGGGCGAACTCAAAATGGGGATAGTCTACGATCCGGAACGTGATGAATGCTTCAGTGCGGTAAAGGGGGAGGGCGCCTGGCTCAACGATGAACGACTCGGTCCCATCGATACAGGCCTGACATTGAAACAGTGTACCGGCCTTGTCGACTTCAAACGCCTGGCACCGGCGCTGGCCACCCGGCTGGCGACCGAGATTCCCTACTCCTCGCAGCGCAGCTTCGGCTCGGTGGCGCTGGACTGGTGCTGGATCGCCATCGGACGCAGCCATGTCTATTTACACGGTAAGCAGAACCTGTGGGACTATGCGGCGGGCCACCTGATCCTGGCCGAGGCGGGTGGCTGGTCCTGCACCCTGGACGGCGACGACGTATTCAACAACAGTTTGACGCCACGCTCCGCCGTCGCGGCGCTGGATAGAAGATTGTTCAAAGCGTGGGTAGAGTGGCTGGGTATCGACAGAAAATAAACCGGTCCCCGTTTTCCCTCTTCCTTGATGAATATGGGGCTTGTTGGGTCTCAACCGTTCTGAGACCTTCTCGCGGTTTGTGAGTGACGATTTCATTGGCGATTGTCGCCGAAGCCTCTTGTTTATCAAGTTGTACTACCTTCATATAGTCTGATTATATGTGAGTCTATTTGATATTGCGGCTGGGTAGACGTCCTGAAGATGACGCTTCCCGACGCGCCGGGCCGAGGCTGCCCATGCGCCGGGCGGCTGCTATAGTGGCAGCTGGTTTATGTGGATTATCCGGGTTTGCGGGAGAGCACCATGTCTTATCTATGGAAGAACGTTTTAAAAGGGCTGGCCACGGTATTGCCGGTCGCGCTAACCCTGTATCTGATTTACTGGTTGGGGCTGACTATCGAAAAAGGGCTGCATCCGGTGATCACCTCGGTTGTGCCGGAGGAGTATTATCTGCCCGGAATGGGGCTGGTGGCCGGCGGGGTGGTGTTGTTTTTCCTGGGCCTAGCGGTCAATGCCTGGGTGATCCAGCGCCTGATCTGGCTGGTGGAGAAGTTGCTGGAGCGGATTCCGCTGGTCAAATCGATTTACGGTTCGCTACACGATTTCATGGACTATTTTGCCGCGGGCAAGAGCCGGGGCGGGCTCAAGCAGGTGGTGCTGGTGTCGATCGGCGAGGCGAAGCTGCTGGGTTTTTTGACCCGCGAGGGAATCGAGGATATCCCCGGTCTGAACGCCGAAGGCGATGACGATATTGTCGCCATCTACCTGCCGCTCAGTTACCAGATTGGGGGGTATACCCTTTACCTGCCTCGTTCCAAAGTGGAGCCGGTCCCCTTGTCGATGGAAGATGCCATGCGCCGGGTGCTCACCGCCGAGTTGTCCAAGTCGGGCGCCTCGGCCAAACCGTGAGCTGACAGACGTCTCGCAAGCGTGCCGTTTGTCGGCACGGCGTCGCTGTAATGCCATTTCCAAGCGGCGATACTCTGCCCAATCCGGCCACTTTTTTGTACAATATCGGTCCTTTTGACCCTGGATAGTTATGAGCCGTTATCTCGACGAAACCCATCGCCGGCGTACCTTTGCGATTATCTCCCATCCCGACGCCGGGAAAACCACCGTCACCGAAAAGCTGTTGTTGTATGGCCGTGCCATCCAGCAGGCGGGGACGGTCAAGGGACGCAAGTCGGATCGCCACGCCACCTCCGACTGGATGGCGCTGGAGAAACAGCGCGGCATCTCGGTTACCTCGGCCGTCATGCAGTTTCCTTACAAGGAACGCATTATCAATCTGCTGGATACGCCGGGCCATGAGGATTTCTCCGAGGACACCTATCGTGTACTGACCGCGGTGGATTCGGCACTGATGGTGATCGACAGTGCCAAGGGGGTCGAGGAGCGGACCATCAAGCTGATGGACGTGTGCCGCCTGCGCGATACGCCGATTCTGACCTTTATCAACAAGCTGGACCGTGAAGGCCGCGAACCCATCGAACTGATGGACGAAGTCGAAAAGGTGCTGGGTATTGAATGTGCGCCCATTACCTGGCCTATCGGCATGGGCAAGGGTTTCAAGGGGGTGTATCACCTCTATAACCAGAGTATTCATCTGTTCAGTGCCACCCATGGCGGCAAGATCCAGAGCGGCGAAGTGATTCAGGGACTGGATAACCCGCGCCTGGAAGAAGTACTGGGCAGCAGTGCCGCCGATGAGTTGCGCGAGGAGATCGAACTGGTACGTGGCGCCAGCCATGAATTCAATATCGATGCTTTTCTGGCCGGCAAGCTGAGCCCGGTCTTCTTCGGCTCGGCGATCAACAACTTCGGCATCGAAGAGCTGCTGGACTATTTTGTCGAGATCGCACCGCCGCCCCAGTCGCACGAAACCCGTCAACGGATTGTCGAGCCCGAGGAAGAGAAGTTCACCGGCTTCGTGTTCAAGATCCAGGCGAACATGGATCCCCAGCACCGCGATCGGGTGGCCTTTCTGCGGGTCTGCTCGGGTACCTACGAAAAAGGCATGAAGGCCCGTCAGGTACGCATCGGCAAGGATGTGAAGCTGGCCAATGCCATCACCTTCATGGCCAGCGAGCGCGAACATGTGGAAACCGCCTATCCCGGCGATATCATCGGCCTGCATAATCACGGCACCATTCAGATCGGTGATACCTTCACCCAGGGTGAGGAGCTCAAGTTTACCGGCATCCCCAATTTTGCCCCGGAGCTGTTCCGCCGGGTTCGCCTGCGCGATCCCATGAAGAACAAGGCCCTGCAAAAAGGGCTGGACCAGCTCAGCGAAGAAGGTGCCTCGCAGGTCTTTCGCCCGCTCAATAACAACGACATCATCGTCGGCGCGGTAGGGATACTGCAGTTTGACGTGGTCGCGTTTCGCCTCAAGGAAGAATACAACGTGGAGTGCAGCTTCGAGGCGGTCAACGTGAATACCGCCCGCTGGGTTACCGCCGAGGATGAGAAAAAACTCGCCGAGTTTCGCAAAAAGGCGTCCGACAACCTGGCACTGGATGCCGCCGGCAGTCTCACCTATCTGGCTCCGACGCGGGTCAATCTGGATCTGACGATCGAGCGCTGGCCTGATATCGCATTTCACGCCACCCGCGAGCATTAGCCCGGCCCGGGCGGGGTAAAAGCCCTTTACAAACCGGGCGGTGACCCGGTATCAATAGCGGATGCGAACCTTACTCAAGATCGTTTTTCGCGCCCTGCTCAGGCTGTTGTATCGGGTTGAGGTGCAGGGACTGGAAAACCTGCAGCAGGCCGGTCCGCGCACCCTGCTGATCGCCAACCATACCTCCTTTCTCGACGGCCTGCTGTTGACGGTGTTCCTGCCGCGCGATTTCAGCTTCGCGATCCATACCCGCATCGTTAATCAATGGTTCATGCGCCCGTTTAAACCGCTGGTGACGCTGTTTGTGATGGACCCGACCAGGCCGTTCTCGCTCAAATCGCTGATTCGCTATATGCAGGACAACAACAGCGTGGTGTTCTTTCCCGAAGGCCGGATCACGGTGACCGGGGCGTTGATGAAGATCTATCACGGCCCGGGGCTGGTGGCGGACAAGGTCGATGCCGATGTATTGCCGGTGCGCATCAACGGAGCCCAGTATTCGCCGTTCTCCCGCCTACGCAAACGGATCCGGGTGCGCTGGTTTCCGCGCATTACCCTGACCGTTCTGCCGCCGCGCAAGATCAAGGCGCCGGCCGAGGTGCGGGGTCGCGCGCGACGGATCTACGCCGGGGAGCAGCTGACCGACATCATGACCGAGATGATGTTCGCCACCAGCCATTACCGTTGCACGATTTTCGAAGCCTTGCTGGATGCGCAGCGGATTCACGGCGGCCGGCACAAGATTGCCGAGGACTTCGAGCGGATACCGATTAACTATCGCCAGCTGATCCGGCGCAGTTTTATTCTGGCCGATGCCCTTGCTGTCCAAACCCGGCGTACAGAGAACGTCGGCATTCTGCTGCCCAATACCACCGCGACGCTGATTACTTTGTTTGCATTGCAGATCTATCAGCGGGTGCCGGCATTGCTCAATTATTCCGATGGCGTAGAAAATCTGCTCGAGGTCTGTCGCATCGGGCGCATCGACACGATCTACACCTCGCGCCGGTTTGCCGATTATGTCCGCCTGCATGAATTGCTGAATGAACTGGGCCGGGAAGTGAGGGTGATTTACCTCGAAGAGGTGGTCAGTGGCCTTCGCTGGCGGCATAAACTGCGCGGCCTGTTCGCGGCCTGTTTTCCACGACTGGGGTATCGTGGTCGCGCCGGTGAGGCCGCGCCGGATGATCCCGCGGTGCTGCTGTTTACCCCAGGCTCCGAGGCGGCGCCCAAGGGCGTGGTCCTGTCGCACGCCAATCTGCTGGCCAACTGCTCGCAGCTGGTCAGCCGCACCGACTTCAGCTCGCGGGACGTGGTACTCAATACCATGCCCATGTTCCATGCTTTCGGCCTGACCTGCGGCACGATATTGCCGGTGATATCCGGGGTGCGGGTCTTTTTCTATCCCAACCCGCTGCACTATCGCATCGTTCCCGAGATCGCCTACGACATCAACGCCACCATATTATTTGGTACCGACACGTTTCTGGCCGGCTATGCCCGCTTCGCTCATCCGTATGATTTTTACAGCATTCGCTATGTGTTTGCCGGGGCGGAGAAACTGCAGGTGTCGACCCGCCGGATGTGGAGCGAGCGGTTCGGGGTGCGCATTTTCGAAGGTTACGGCACCACCGAGACCGGCCCGGTGATCGCCACGAATACCGCGATGGAGAACCGTCCCGGCACGGTCGGCCGGCTGCTGCCGGGCATGGAGTACCGGCTGGTGGCTGAACCGGGCATGGAAAACGGCGAACGCCTGTGGGTGAAAGGGCCCAACGTGATGCTCGGCTATCTGCAGCCCGAACAGCCGGGCGAGATCGCGCCGCCGGCCACCCCGGCCGGGCCGGGGTGGTATGATACCGGCGATATTGTCCACATGGATGAGCGCGGCTTTTTGACCATCACTGGCCGGGCCCGGCGTTTTGCCCGGATCGACGGCGAGATGGTATCGCTGGCGCAGATGGAGACATTTGTCAGCCGTGTCTGGCCACAGGCGACCCATGCGATCATCCGTGTAAGCGATGGTGGGAGCGGTGAACAGCTGGTGCTTATGACCACGCGGCCGAAACCGCAACGCCGTGAGCTTGTGGATGCCGCGCATGAGCTGGGTATCCCCGAAGTCGGTGTGCCGCACAAGCTGATCCACCTGCCGAAGCTGCCGCAACTGGGCAGCGGCAAGATCGATTATCGGCAATTGCAACAGCAATGCGGTCACGCGCCGGAAGAATGACCGGGACCGGCAGGGCAGGGGCTTGCAAGGATAACAACAAACGTAAAACGGAACCAGTATGTGGAAACTGCTCACCGAAAAGAAAGTGCTTTCCTGGGCCCTGTATGACTGGGCTAACTCCGCTTTTGCCACGGTCATGCTGGCGGGGTTGTTTCCGATCTTTTTCAAAGAGTACCTGAGCGCGGATCAGTCAGCCACCACCAGCACCTTTCATCTGGGGGTTGCCAACTCCGCCGCCGGCATTGTCATCGTCCTGCTGGCGCCGATACTCGGCGCCATTGCCGATGCCGGCCAGGCCCGCAAGCGGCTGCTGCTTTCCTTTGCGTCCCTGGGCATGATCATGACCGTCAGCCTGTACGGGGTTGCCGAGGGCGCATGGTTGACCGCGGCTATCCTCTATGCCCTGGGCGTGATTGGCTTTATGGGCAGTCTGATCTTCTACGACGCGTTGATCGTCAAGGTCGCCCGGCCCGAACAGTATGATCTGGTTTCCGGTTATGGTTATTCCCTGGGCTATCTGGGTGGGGGATTGCTGTTTAGCCTGGATGTGCTGATGACGCTCTATCCCGCCTGGTTCGGTTTCGCCGATGCCGGCGAGGCGGTGCGTTTTTCCTTTATTACCGTGGCCATCTGGTGGGCGGTATTTACCCTGCCGCTGGTATTCAACGTGCCGGCGGACGAAGGGCTGCGTTTGCCGATGTTTAAGGCGGTACGCGGCGGTTTCCGCCAGTTACGCACTACCTTTCAGGAGATCCGCAAGTTACGGGTAGTCTCGCTGTTTCTGCTCGCCTACTGGCTCTATATCGACGGTGTCGATACGGTGGTGCGCATGGCGGTGGATTACGGTATGTCGATCGGCTTTGACAGTAATGATCTGATCATTGCCCTGTTGATTACCCAGTTTGTCGGTTTTCCCGCTGCCCTGTTGTTCGGTATGCTGGGGCAGAAAATCGGGCCAAAAGCCGGTATATTGATCGCCCTGGGGGTCTATTTTTTCGTGACCACCTGGGCCTATTTTATGGAAGAGGTGTATGAGTTCTATATGCTGGCCGTGGTGATCGGCCTGGTGCAGGGAGGCGTACAGTCACTGAGCCGATCCCTGTACGCACGCATCATCCCGCCGGAGAAGTCCGGTGAGTTTTTCGGGTTTTACAACATGATGGGCAAGTTCGCCGCAGTGATCGGGCCGGTGATGATGGGTACGGTTGCCATGTTGACCGACAGCTCGCGGCTGGGGATCCTGTCGATTACGCTGCTTTTCGCACTCGGCGGCGGGTTGTTGCTGCTGGTCAATGTCAAGGAAGGCGAGCGCATCGCAGGACAGTTATGAGACAGATGATAAATTTCAGAGTAAAACAAGGCAGGTGTTGCAGTGAATAAGGATAATAACCAGCCCCCGAGTCTATGGGATGTCGCCAAGAGCGTCATGGCGGGGTTTCTCGGCGTACAGAAAAGCAGTCATTATGAGCGGGACTTTACCCACGGCAAACCCTGGCAATACATTACTCTGGGAATTATCGGGGTAGTGATCTTTATTGCGGTGATCCTCGGCATTGTCAATCTGGTGCTGTCGCTGGCCGGAGTGTGAATCAGTACTTAGTACTTAGTACTCAGAACTCAGAACTCAGAACTCAGAACTCGACATATCTTCCGGGTAATCCACATCCCGCAATACACCGGGATCGTTGACGGAAACCAGTGTCAGATGCTGCGGGTTGGCGTTCAGAATGGGGCGGGCGCCGTGATCGCCGTCCAGGGCCAACAGATCCCGGACATAAGCACTGCCGAACCCGACCGGGTGGCCGCGGCGGTCGCCATAAAGGGGCGCGATGATATCCCGGGGTAATTGCAGTGCCGTGGCGATCGCCCGGGTCGTTTGTTTGTCGATCCAGGGCATGTCGCCCAGGGTGATCAACCAGCCAGGTGCATCGTGGCTGGCGCGTACCGCGCAGGCGAGGCTGCAGCCCATACCGGTTTCGGGTTGGGGATTGATCACGACCTGCAGGCCTTCTGCTTCGAGCAGTTCCGCGGTGCGAGGATCATCGGGGCCGACCACGGCCACGCTTTCGGGTAACACGGCTTTCAGTTTGCGCGCCGCCTGCGCCACCATCGGGACCTGATTCGAGAGGGGCTGGAGCAGTTTGTTGCGGCCAAAGCGCCGGCTTTGGCCTGCGGCCAGCAGGATCCCGGTGACGGGGCTCATACCACATTGACCGCATCCGGGTTGCGCACGACCGCGGTGGCGGCATTACGCAATGCGGTGATCTCGGCGAGGATGGCCAGAGCAATCTCCGGCGGGGTATGGCTGCCGATGTCGAGTCCGACCGGGGCGTGCAGGCGCTGGATCTGTGCCCTGCTCAGCCCCAGTTCCCGCAGGCGCCGGCGGCGGGCGTCGCAGTTGCGTTGCGAGCCGATGGCACCGACATAGAACGCCTCCGAGCCGAGCGCCTCGAGCAGGGCCATATCATCCAGCTTGGGATCGTGGGTGAGGGCCAGTACGATACTGCGGGGGTGGCCGGTGTATTCGCCGACCGCCTCGTCCGGCATCATGCCGATCAGCCGGGCACCGGGTACCTGCCAGCCGGCGGCATACTCCTCGCGCGGATCACAGACGATCACCCGGTAGTCGAGCATCAGCGCCAGCTGCGAGACATACTGGGACAAATGGCCGGCGCCGATCAGCAGCATCTGCCACTGCGGGCCAAACACCTTGCTGATGGCCTCATCGGTGTAACTGAAGGCCTGATCGGCGCTGGCCGGGCCCAGGCTGACCGCGTCGCCGGTCAGATCCACCCGACGCGCCACCAGCTCGTCCTGTTCCATGGCACTCAGCAACGGTTGCAGTTGATCCGGATCGATTAACTGCTCCAGCAACAGCTCCAGCCGCCCGCCGCAGGGCAGGCCGAATCGGGTCGCCTCTTGGCGATCGACCCCGTAATCGAGTCGAACAGGCAGATCGCTCAACTCATTCTGCCGATAGCGGGCCAGCAGATCCTCTTCCACGCAACCGCCGGAGACCGAGCCGACATGCACGCCGTCCGGACGCATCACCAGCAGCGAGCCGGGCGGGCGGGGCGAGGAGCCCCAGGTTTTCAACACGGTGACCAGCACCAGCGCATGGCCCTCTTGCAGCCACTGGTGAGCAGTCTGGATTACGTCGCGGTCAGTGCCCCAATTCGCCATCGTGGTCACCGTCAGGCGAAGAGTTTCAGTGACAGACGCAGGGAGGGTTGACCGCTCAGGCCCGGTCCATCGTGTCGGGCCCACCGCAGGGGGGGATCGATATCAAGCGTGTAGGATTTACCGTTAACATTCAGTTGTGGCATGCGTTGCTCCTCGCGCGGGTTCCTGCTTTTCAATCCTAGCATTTCCCGTTTGAATTTCACCTGGATAAGGAGGCCCCTGGGCTGTTGGTGAAAACCGTGCGTATGCCGGACGGAAACTGAATGGAACAATGGCCCGCCCGGGTATAACGGGAAACCGGGTGTTGTCATCGCTCTGAAGCCCGCCAGCCGGGATGATTTTCACTCGTTGGAGTCGGTTTCGACGCTTTTGATCTTGAATTATCGATTATTATTCCCAAATACTGTAAATGTGTGGTGTTTCTGGTTAAATTCCAGTATATAATGCGCATACGCTACATCTCTCTGGTTCTTGTCAGTATTTCTTTCCAAGATAATACCTGTTGAAACCTCGCAAGACATGTATCGGACTTTTATTAATAACTTTTGAATAGGTAAATTATCATGGCAACAGGAACCGTTAAATGGTTTAACGAATCCAAGGGCTTCGGCTTTATCGCTCCTTCTGATGGAAGCAGTGACGTATTTGTTCACTTTTCGGCTATCACCGGATCAGGCTTCCGTACTCTGACTGAAGGTCAATCCGTGACTTTCAATGTCGAGAACGGCCAGAAGGGCCCGCAGGCGACAGATGTCCAGGCCTAAGCCTTAAACATCTGCTGTCTCAAAAAAGCCCCGCGAGAAATCGCGGGGCTTTTTTTATGCGCGCAATCGGGTTGTAATTCCAGGGTTGTGAGCTACAGCCGGGCGATCTTATCTTTTTGGGATTTGAGCTGCTGCAAAGTGCTCTGGATATCCTTGAGCTTGTCGCGCTCTTTCTGAACTACCGCCTCCGGTGCCTTGTCGACGAAGCTCGCGTTGCCGAGCTTGCCTTCGACGCGTTTGGCATCGCTTTCCAGCTTGTCGATCTCCTTGTTCAGGCGTGCCAGCTCGGCATCCTTGTCGATCAGTCCGGCCATGGGGATGAGGATCTGCATCTCGCCGACCAGGGCGGTGGCCGACTCCGGCGCCTCTTTATCGTCGGGGAGCCAGTCGATGGACTCGATCCGGGCCAGGTTTTGCAGGTAATGATGATTGCGTTCGACGCGGGCTTTATCCTGGTCACTGTAGTGCTGCAGGATTACCGGCAGCGGCTTGCCCGGCTTGATGTCCATGCCGCTGCGGATCTGGCGAATGCCGACGATGAATTGCTTGACCCACTCCATCTCCTCGACGGCGGCATGATCGATCTTGCCGTCGTCCGCTTCGGGATAGGGCTGGGTCATGATGGTCTCGCCGTCTCGGGCAGCCAGCGGGGCGATGCGTTGCCAGATCTCCTCGGTGATATAGGGCATGATCGGGTGGGCCAGGCGTAGCACGGCTTCCAGCACGCGCACCAGGGTACGGCGAGTACCACGTTTGGCCGCCTCGCTGGCGGCGTCGCTCATCAGTACCGGTTTGGACAGCTCCAGATACCAGTCGCAGTATTCGTTCCAGGTAAATTCGTACAGGGCGTTGGCGGCGCGATCGAAACGGTACTCGCCGATCGCCTTGTTGATCTGCTGCTCGGTCTCCTGCAGACGACTGATGATCCATTTGTCGGCCACGGACAGTTCCACTTCGCCGCCATTCTGCCCGCAATCCTGCTCCTCGGTATTCATCAACACATAGCGCGCCGCGTTCCACAGCTTGTTACAGAAGTTGCGATAGCCTTCGATGCGGCCCATGTCGAAGTTGATGTCGCGGCCGGTGGAGGCCAGCGCGGCGAAGGTGAAGCGCAGGGCATCGGTGCCGAAGGCGGGAATGCCGTCGGGAAAATCCTTGCGGGTCTGTTTGGCTATCTTCTCGGCCAGGTGCGGCTGCATCATGCCTTGGGTGCGTTTTTCCACCAGGGTTTCGACTTCGATGCCGTCGATGAGATCGATGGGATCGAGTACGTTGCCCTTGGATTTGGACATCTTCTGGCCGTGGGCGTCGCGCACCAGCCCGTGGATGTAGATTTCACGAAACGGGACATCGTCCATGAACTTGAGCCCCATCATGATCATGCGCGCCACCCAGAAGAAGATGATGTCAAAGCCGGTGACCAGTACGCTGGTGGGGTAGAAGGTCTTCAGCCGTTCGCTCTGCTGCGGCCAGCCCAGGGTGGAGAAGGGCCACAGGGCGGAACTGAACCAGGTGTCGAGCACATCCTCATCCTGTTGCAGGGTGAGATCATCGGGCAGCTGGTGTTGCTGACGGACTTCCTGTTCGTCGCGACCGACATAAATATTGCCATCCTTGTCGTACCACGCCGGGATGCGATGGCCCCACCAGATCTGGCGACTGATGCACCAGTCCTCGATATTACGCATCCATTCAAAATAGGTGTTCTTCCAGTTGCCGGGGACAAATTTGATCGCACCGCTTTCCACGGCCTGGACGGCCGGCTCGGCCAGCGGTTTGGCCTTGACGTACCACTGGTCGGTCAAAAACGGTTCGATCACCGCGCCGGAGCGATCGCCGCGCGGGACCATCAGCTTGTGGGGCTCGACTTTCTCCAGCAGCTCCTGTGCCTCCAGATCGGCGACGATCCGTTTGCGTGCCTCGAACCGATCCAGGCCGGTGTAGGCGGCCGGCAGTAGCTGACCTTCATCGGGCAGGGTGTCGCGTACGGCGGCGCTTTCGCTAAAGATATTGATCAGCCCGCCGTGAGGTTGATCGGCGATAGGCGTTTCATCGCGATGGCGTTGCCAGACCTGGTAATCGTTGAAGTCGTGGGCGGCGGTGATCTTCACGCAACCGGTGCCGAATTCGGGATCGACATAGTCGTCGGCGATGATCGGAATACGCCGGCCGCTCAGGGGCAACTCGACGAACTCACCGAGCAGGTGCTTGTAGCGTTCATCGCCCGGATGAATCGCGACGGCACAGTCACCGAGCAGGGTTTCGGGACGGGTAGTGGCGACGATCAGGTGGCCGGTGCCGTTGGTTAACGGGTAACGCATGTGCCATAGCTGGCCGTTCTCTTCCTCGGAGAGCACTTCGAGATCGGAGACCGCGGTGTGCAGCACCGGGTCCCAGTTGACCAGGCGCTTGCCGCGATAGATCAGGCCTTCTTCGTACAGGCGGACAAAGACCTCCTTGACCGCGTCGGAGAGGCCGTCATCCATGGTGAAGCGCTCATGTCGCCAGTCGGGGGAGGCGCCCATGCGGCGCAGCTGGCGGGTGATGGTGCCCCCGGATTCTTCTTTCCACTCCCAGATCTTCTCGATGAATTTCTCGCGGCCGATATCGTGACGGGTCCGGCCTTCGGCGTTGACGATCCGCTCGACCACCATCTGGGTCGCGATGCCGGCGTGGTCGGTACCCGGTTGCCACAGGGTGTTGTCACCCCGCATGCGGTGGTAACGGGTCAGGGCATCCATGATGGTGTCCTGAAAGGCGTGACCCATGTGCAGGCTGCCGGTGACATTGGGCGGTGGAATCATGATGCAGAAGGGCTCGCCGGTGCCCGAGGGGGCGAAGTAGTCGTTCTCTTCCCAGGTGTCGTACCAGCGTTGTTCGATAGCTTGGGGGTTATATGTTTTGTCCACGAAACGTCCGATTCGGTTGCTTGCGAATTGATGGTCGGAAAAACGGCATTATACCGAATCCCGCCCGGCGGCCATATGCTGCGGTGGTCGAAAAGCCCAAAATTTCCGCTATTTGGTCCGGGCCATGCTGAACTTTGTCGTGATGAATGCGCCGGCTCCCAAATGACACTTCTGGCAGACGCGGCCGGGGTATAGCTGCTGCTCACCCTGCTGACGAAGCGGGTACGGACCCATTTCCTGCCAATGGCCGGGGAGGATATCTATTTATCGTCTGGGGCAATCATCCCGACGGCGAGCTTGACCCGCCGGCAGCGTGTCTTTGGCGGGCTGTTTCTGAACCCTGGCACACTGCTTTTCCTGCGCTCGTTCTGGAGGGGGATCGGCCTGCACTGGCTTCTGAGTTTCTATCCGTTCCTGTGCTTCGGGAAAAGTTGATCTTACTCCCGCGTGTACACTCTTGTGTGTTTTCAAAAAAGATTAGTAGTTTATTTTACAGATTTTTCTCGGTGGTTCTCTGCGGTTAATGCCTTTTATTTTTTGTTACGGACTTGCTCTCGAATGGTATCCAGCTGTTCGGCGATGGTTTTTTTGACTTCTTTTTCGATATTGACCACGGTGCGCATCAACGTGTTGCGGACCTCTTTTTCCAGGCTTGCCTGCAGATGGTCGAGAAACTCCAGCATGGTGTCGCTGTCGGTTTGTTTCGGATCGCTCATGGTAACCGGCTCTTCGCTGTCAGGTGAGGGAGTGGTGTTGTTTGTTGTTGTATCATCTTCGTCGGTTATTTCCGGGATCTCCATCTGCTCGATTGGTGCATCATAGGCGCCGGGTTCAATAATGTCCTCCAGTACCGGCACCACCGGCTCGTTACCGGCTCCGCGGCGCGGTTTTTGCGGATTTGCGGGATCATTGGCACGGCTGATACTGTCACGCGCGGCGGTGAGCTTGGTCTCGCTCTGTTCGAGCAGACTCTTGATCGACTCCAGCGCATTGAGCAGGTTATCTTCCGTGGCCGGATCGCTTGGGTCGTTCTGTTTGCTCATGATGCCTTGTCGTCAAGGTTATGGGTGTTAAGTTCATAACCGCGGTCACGATAAAACCGAAAACGCTCCCGCCCCGCCTGTCGTGCCTGTTCATCCCCGGTGATGAGTTCGGCCACCCGCTCGAAGCGGCTGAAAAAGGGCGGGACCGTTTCGCCCAGATTGATCAATACCTGATTGTGCTCTTTCGGTTCATCATCACAGCCGATTACGATAGCGGCTTGTGAGGCCACTTTATCATCCTGCAGGCTGTGCGGGATGAAACTGCCGTCACGAAACGTCCACAGAAGTTGATCGAGCTGTTCGGCCTGCTGCCGGTCGTCGGCATGTATATATACAGTATGGTTCAGTGTGTAGGCTTTTTCAGCCAGGCGACAGGCCAGGCGCTGGCGGGCCTGGGCGCGATTATCCTCGACGATGTAGAAGTCGACCCGGGTCATCAGAGCTGGTATTTCTTGCCGCACTGGTCAAGCAGGTACTGGGTCAGCAGCGGCACCGGACGACCGGTGGAGCCCTTTTCGGCGCCGCTTTTCCAGGCGGTGCCGGCGATGTCCAGATGGGCCCACTTGAACTTTTCGGTAAAACGGGAGAGGAAGCAGGCGGCGGTAATGGTGCCGGCCTCGCGCCCGCCGATGTTGGCCATGTCGGCAAAGTTGCTCTTGAGCTGCTCCTGATACTCATCCCACAAGGGCAGTTGCCAGGCGCGGTCCCGACTGGTCTGGCCGGCGGCCAGCAGCGCGTCGGCCAGCGACTGGTCATTGCTCAGCAGTCCACAGGGGTGATTACCCAGGGCGACGATGCAGGCACCGGTCAATGTGGCGGTGTCGATGACGGCTTTGGGTTTGAAGCGCTCGCTGTAGGTGAGGGCATCGCACAGGACCAGTCGGCCTTCGGCGTCGGTGTTCAGTATCTCGATGGTCTGGCCCGACATGCTGGTGACCACGTCCCCCGGCTTGTTGGCGTTGCCGTCGGGGAGGTTTTCGCAGGCGGGCACGATCGCCACTACATTGAGCGGCGGTTGCAGTTCGCCAATGGCCTGCATGGTCCCGATCACCCCGGCAGCGCCGCCCATGTCGTATTTCATTTCGTCCATGGCGGCGGCCGGCTTGATGGAGATGCCGCCGGCATCGAAGGTAATGCCCTTGCCGACCAGCACATACGGTTTATCGCCTTTTTTACCCCCGTTATATTCCATGACGATCAGTTTGGGGGGCTGGCGACTGCCTTTGGCGACCGACAGGAAGGCGCCCATCTTCAGCTCCTCAATGGCCTTTTGGTTGAATACCTTTACTTTCAGGTTGTTATAGCTTTTAAGCTGCTTGCTGGTCTGGCTGGCCAGGTAAGTAGGCGTACAGACATTGCCGGGCAGATTCCCCAGGTCGCGGGTGAAGTTGGCGCCCTTGCCGATGGCCTCGCCAATCTTCAGGCCGGTGCGGGCCGTCTTGAGCGCCTTCTCTTCCACGCAAAGCTGCAGCTTGCCCAGGGGGTAATCGGGTTTTTCCGGTTTGCTGAAGGTCTGGTGGTAGCGATACAGTGTCTGGTGGACCAGCTCCGCGGCGCGGCGCACATTCCAGGCGCGCGAGCGATCCTTGACCGGCAGATCGGTGAGATAGCAGGCGGCGTCGCGGGCGCCGGAGTCGTGGGCCGCCTTGATGGCGACGGCGAGTGTTTTGGCGTACTGGGTGGCATCGAATTCATCCGCTTTGCCGCAACCGACCAGCAGGACGCGTGTGGCCTTGATACCCGGCAGTTTGTGCAGCATCAGGGTCTGGCCGGCCTTGCCGTCCATATCTCCCTGTTTCAGAATACGGTTGATCTCGCCGCCACAGGCCTTGTCCAGCGCTTTGGCGTGAGGATCGGGGCGGCGTTTGTCAAACACGCCGACGATGAGGCAACTGCCGGCTTGTTGTTCGACCGGTGTCGATTTGAGCGTAATATTCATACGGATTCCTGTTTTTGCCTGCTTTGAATCGGATTTGCCGGATCGTAACCCCGTTACCGCTCTGCTGGCCAATCATAAAAAAATCGCCAAACACAGGGTTAATTCATCGTGATGCACAATATAATACAGTATTGTTTGTGTAGATAAAGAACGAGCCGGTTTTCAACCCCCTGATTCTGACGTGATTATAGCCCGGTACCTGGTTAAGGAAGTTTTTCTCACCTTTTTGGCGGTGGCCCTCGTGCTGTTGCTGATCGCGCTCAGTGCGCAGCTGGTGGGCCTGTTCGATGATGTGGCCCGGGGTTCGCTGCAGGTGGACATGGTGCTGCAGATCTTCGGGGTGCGGATTCTCAGCCTGCTGGTGTTTATCCTGCCGTTGGCATTGTATCTGGCAATTATTCTGGCGCTGGGTCGCCTGTATCGCGATAGTGAAATGGCGGCTATCAATGCCTGTGGTATTGGCACCGGCTATATTCTGCGGGCGGTGCTGGGGCTGGCGCTGGTGGTGGCGGTGCTGCAGGGCGTGCTCAGCTTGCAGTTGTCGCCCTGGGCGGAACATCAGGTCCAGCGCCTGACTGCCGTGGCGCAGGCACGTGGCGATATCCAGGGTATCTCACCGGGCCGTTTTCAGGAGATGAGCGAGGGCAGTGGCGTGCTCTACGTCGAGGAAGTGAATCGTGAGCAGAATCGGATGCATAATGTGTTTGTGCAGCAGCAACGTGAAGGGGGGCAATCGATTATCCGTGCCCGGTCCGGTCATCAGATGACCGAGGAAGAAAACGGTGATCGTTTTATGGTCCTGGAGTCGGGCTATCGTTACGAGGGCGAGCCGGGGCAAGATGACTATACAGTGGTTGAATTTGAAAAACACGGGATACGTATCCAGGAGAAGGAGCCCGAGATCACCAGCCGCAAGCACAAGGCTATCCCGACCATTGAACTCTGGAAAGAAGATAAAAGGGGGTATACCGCTGAGCTACAGTGGCGTATCTCATCGGCCCTGATGTGTCTGATCCTGGCATTCGTAGCGGTGCCCTTGAGTGTGACCTCACATCGTCAGAATCGGTATGGCAAACTGGCGATCGCGATTGTGTTGTATATGGTACTGACTAACTTGCTGACTGTCTCTCGTAACTGGCTGTCTGATGAAAAGATATCGCCCTGGGTAGGGCTGTGGTGGGTGCATGGAGCGGTGTTACTTCTTGCCGTAATCCTGTTATTGCGTCAAAGCGGTATCCGACACTGGTGGCACAAGGGAGCGACAAGCAGATGAAAATACTGGAGCGTTACATCGGCCAGTCCGTTATCGTCGGCGTGTTTTCGGTACTTGCTGTACTGGTCGCCCTGTTCGCTCTGCTCGGCTTCGTGGATGAGCTCGATCAGATCGATCGGGGCAATTATACGATCTGGCATGCGTTGCTCTATACCCTGCTTAACATGCCGCGCCAAATGTATGAAATCTTTCCCATGGCCGCCCTGTTGGGAACCATGTTGGGGTTGGGGACACTGGCCAATAATCGCGAGCTGGTGGTCATGCGTACCGCGGGTTTGTCATTGACACGGATCGTCTGGGCTGTCATGAAAACCGCCGCCATGTTGATTCTGCTGGCTATGGTGATTGGTGAAGTTATCGCACCGCCAGTATATGAATACAGCAACCAGAAACGTGTGCAACTGATGGGGGCAAAGATCAGTCTGAATACCCAGTATGGCCTCTGGGCCCGGGACGGGAGTACCTATATCAACGTGCGTCGCATTGATGATCAGGCAAAGCTGCGCGGGATTCATTTGTATACTTTCGATGGCCAGCGCATGGAGACGCTTATGCGGGCCAAAAGTGCCCGTTATGATGGTGAACAATGGTTATTGAAGGGGGTGACCCGCTATGAAATCGGCGATCAGGCATTGCACGAGCGTAAAGTCGAGGAGATGCCCTGGAGTACGCTGCTCGATCCGGATTTGATAAATGTGGTATCGGTGGATCCGGATACCCTGGCGGTCTGGAAACTGTATGACTACATCGGTTACCTCCACGATAATGGACTGGACTCCGGGCAGTACGAACTGGCGATATGGGGCAAGGCGGTGATGCCGTTTACCCTGGCCGCGATGGTGTTGCTGGCCGTGCCGTTCGTGTTCGGGGCACAACGTCATACCAGTATTGGGCAACAGATTATGATCGGATTTTTGGTCGGTATCGTGTTTTATATCGGCAACCGGCTCGCCGGGCAGATGGGACTGGTCTACGAGCTGCCGCCGGCGCTGGCAGCGGCCTTGCCCACGGCGCTGGTGATCGGCGCGTCGCTACTCTGGTTCCGCCGATTACGCTAATACCCTTCGGGTAGGTGCCAGGAGCTAGTTTTTATATCCCCTCCCCTGGAAGGGGAGGGTTAGGGAGGGGTGATAGAAAATCAGTTTCCGCAAACCACCTGGCACCTAGCACCTAGCAACTAGCCCCTATCCTTCGGCAGAAGGATAACGCGGGTGTGGGTTATGCGTTCCCGCCAGCCATTGGGCCAGTTGTCGAATCCCAGCCAGAGCAGACCAATCAGGACGATGCTGCCGTGGGGCAGATTTTGCAGCCAGCGCAGGATGCCCGGCAGCTGTATTTGGGGGTTGAAGTACACTGCCAGTCCCAGCATCAACACCAGCCAGCCGGGCAGCCCGCTTAAAAAACGCAGCAGCGCGGCGAGCCAGTCCAGCGCCCCGGCGTTGTCGCGGATCAGTTGCAGGCGCCAGGCACGCATGCCGAGTGTTTGCCCGCCGTGGGTCCAGAATCCGCCAAAAAAGCCAAAGCAAATGAGCAGAAAATAACCGGTCAGTAGCAGGTTGTGACCCTC
This sequence comes from Thiohalophilus thiocyanatoxydans, assembly GCF_004366735.1. Lineage (GTDB taxonomy): Bacteria > Pseudomonadota > Gammaproteobacteria > UBA6429 > Thiohalophilaceae > Thiohalophilus > Thiohalophilus thiocyanatoxydans. The sequence continues at coordinate 129,473 of NZ_SOQX01000003.1, forward strand.
GATCGCCTCGCCACCGGTAAAAATCAACGGGATAGCCGAGGCGATAAAGAGTATCGCCAGTAGCAACAGCGCGTCGTACAGCATGGCGAACAGACGTCGATGGAGCGGTGCCGACGGGAGGGCTGAAACGGTCATGGTCAAATCCTGAGCAGCAGTAGCACTGGCATGGTCCGGTAATCTTGCGAAGAACGGTCCTATTTTATAGGGACCTATAAAAAAACTCTATATGGCATTCTTTGTCAGGTCTGTTATTACTTAAGAAACGGTTGTCATTGATCTGAATCAAGCAATGGCAATCAGCCGCAACTTGCCAGCGGCAACATAACTATAAAACACAAAGAGGGGACTGCATGAGCGTCATATCCGATCTGGTGGCGACACCGGGCGTCATCGCAGCAGGCGAGTATACCTACCGGGGCGATCGATTTACCTACGACGGGCAGCTCGATTACGAAACCGCACGCATGGCCTCGATCATGTGCCGCGCCACTACCATGGCCGTGCACATGGAAACGGACATGCTCAAACATCTCAAAGCCGATTGCGGCTGCGCGCCGGCGCGGGGCTGGGTGGTGCGGGGTGACAAGATGACGGTTTGCGTGATGGCCAATGTGTTCTGCTTTATCGATAACGCCAATGGTTCGTTGAACGACATCATGGCCTATCTGCGCGAGCATGTGGAGAGTTCTGAAACAATGCTGGTATGACCGGCTACATAATAATAAACCAATCAGTCTTTAAGGAGTGACCAATGGCCGATCTGGATAAACTGATCAACCTCGATGGCGCGGTTGCCGCATTCAATTTCAGTAGCAAAGGGGAGCTGCAGGAGTCGCGTATCAGCGCGGACAGCGAAATGACTGACGCCATTCTCGATCTGGTGGCGCATGTCTGTGTCGCCAATACCTCGATTGCCACCATGCAGGCGCGGGGCTGGGAGAACGTGACCGGTTCCGGCGGGTTTTACCCGGTCAAGGGCTTTTCACTGATCGGTTTTGACTGGACTGTCATCGCCAATGAAGAGGCCGGCGTGATTATGCCAAATGACAATACCGATTATGAAGCAGCTTACGCGGCGCTGGAAGCCTGAGGAGGCCACTTGATTAAACAGATCATGATCCTTGATGGTGTGATGGCCGTTGCGCATTTTCGCGATGATGGCGAGCTGGTGGAAGGCTATGGGATGGGGGGACAGGAGGAACAGGCTAATCTTGCCCACTTTGCGCATAACTACAAGCGCCTGGTGCAGGGTAATGCCGACCAACTCTCCATGTTTACCGGTATCCGCGGCTGGACGCCGCCCGGCGGCTGGGTGGTCCGCGGCGCGCGTTACACGGTCTGCAGCGTGGGCAACGTGGTTTGCCTGTTCGATGGGAGCGAAGGTCACCTCAACGAGGTGATGCAGGAGTTACGGGGTGCCTCGCAATGGTAGGGCCGGATTCCAGGGTCTGGCTATCGGGTCCCTGTCATTGGCGGAGTAGTTACTCGCTTTTGCCCGTGACATCCCGGCCTAACAGATCCGAGTAGACTGCCAGGGTTCTGGCGACGGTGATATCCGGGTTGAACGTGGTCCGGATGCGCTCTTCCGCGGCAATGCCCATCTGCTTGCGCCGTTCAGGGTCGCGAAGCAGTTCGTTCAGCGCATTGGCCAGTGCGCCCGGATCACCCGAGGCAACGATGCGGCCACTGATCCCTTCCTCGACCAATTCCGGACTGCCGCCGGAGTCGGTCACGACCGCCGGCACTTGTTGACTCATCGCCTCGATCACGGTGCGGGGCAGCCCCTCGCGCCGCAGGGAGGGCAGCACGAAAACATCGAGTGCCCCGGTCAGACTGGCCGCATCGGCGCGCCAGCCGAGAAAATGGATGCGCCCGGCCGCCGGGCTGCGCGCAACCTGTCTGGCAATGGCTCTGTCGGCGACCTTGCCGATCAGGACCAGGTGAACAGCCCGGTTTTCGAGTCTCTCCAGTGCTTCGATCAGCACCGGAATGCCCTTGCGCTTGCGCATTTGGGCGACGCAACCGATCACCGTCGCGTCGGCGGGAATCCCGAATTCGGTGAAATCGTCAGGGACGTTCTCGTGAGGCCACCAGTCGGTCTCGTGCCCCTTGTGCACGGTGACCACTTTCTCCGGCGGAATTCGCCAGCCCAGGAAGCGGTTGTGCAACAGATCCTGGCGAATTGCCTCGCAGACGCAGATGATGCGATCGACCCGGGGATGCAGGAAACTGCTACGCGAGGAGGGGTTCAGCCAGTGCAGATTGCCGACGATGCCGCGGTAGGCAACCAGCCTGGGCGGCAGATCCCGGATTGCCCGGATCGTATTGGAGAGGGCGGTTTTGGTATAGGTATGGACAATCTCGGGTTGCTCGGCCAGCACCAGTTGCCGCAGGCGCGCAATGGCCTCGGGATCGATCCGCTTGCGAATGTCCAGATGGTGAACCGGAATCCCCGCGGCCTGCATGTCATCCTGGAATTTTGCCCCGCTTCGACACACCACGATGACATCGATGCCCCGGGCTTTGGTTCTGAGCAACTGGTGGCGCTCGCCCACATCCGTGCCTTGAAAAACATGCAAAACTTTCAGTGTCTGACCCATGCTGTATGCTGACCCCGGTTATATTGCCAAAACCGGCAGTATACCCCGACTGTCGCAAGCTTCGGTACTCCTGAACCGGGACTTGCCCGGTGTAATAACTGAGTTTGCGGTTTAGTTGTTGCGTTGCAAGGCGGCTTCCGCGTCACTCGCTCCCCGGCTCGGAGATCGTGTATGATCCGTGTTTACCATCAATGCCAATCAAATCCGGGATTCCGCGCATGTTGCAACTCCGAGGTGGCTCGGCCCTGTCGTCCTTTCGTCTGGAAAAATGTCTGGCCGCTCTGCGCATCGAGGTGCCTGAAGTAGCGGATTTGCAGGCGATCTATTTGCACTTTGTCGAAACTGAGCCGCAACTGGAGGCCGAACAACGCCAGCGCCTCGAGAACCTGCTCGCTTATGCCGAACCGCCCGCGCGGCCCTTGCAGGGCCATGACTTTCTCGTCATCCCCCGTCCCGGCACTATCTCCCCGTGGTCGAGCAAGGCGACCGATATTGCGCACAATTGCGGTCTGCAAAACGTGCAACGGATCGAGCGCGGCATTCTCTATACCCTGACGCTTGGCGACGGTAACGAACTGAGCGCGCAACAGGCCCGGCGCCTGGGTGCGGCGCTGCACGACCGTATGACCGAGGCGGTGTTCCGCGATACCGGTGAAGCTCAACGGCTGTTCCGTCATCCCGATCCGGCGCCGCTGACCGAGGTCGATGTGCTCGGTGGCGGAGGCGATGCCTTGCAGCGGGCCAATACCGAGCTGGGCCTGGCACTGGCCGGGGATGAAATCGATTACCTGGTGGAGAATTTCCAGTCGCTGGGACGCAACCCCAGCGACGTGGAACTGATGATGTTTGCCCAGGCCAATTCGGAACATTGCCGGCACAAGATTTTCAATGCCGACTGGATCATCGACGGCCAGCCCCGCGACAACTCCCTGTTCGGGATGATTCGCAACACCTACCAGCAGCATAGCGACGGCATTCTCTCCGCCTACAGTGACAACTCGGCGGTGATCGAAGGCCATGGGGGCCGGCGCTTTTATCCCGGGTCCGGTACGCGCGAGTACGCCTATCATGCCCAGGACATCCATATCCTGATGAAGGTCGAGACCCACAACCATCCCACCGCGATTGCCCCGTTTCCCGGTTCCGCCACCGGGGCCGGCGGTGAGATCCGCGACGAGGGGGCGACCGGTCGGGGTTCAAAACCCAAGGCCGGGCTGTGCGGCTATTCGGTCTCCAATCTGCGCCTGCCCGACTGCCCCCGGCCGTGGGAGACCGATTACGGCAAGCCGGGACGGATCGTCTCGGCGCTGGACATCATGCTCGAGGCGCCCATCGGCGCGGCGGCCTTCAATAACGAATTCGGCCGGCCCAACCTGTGCGGTTATTTTCGGACCTATGAGGAGCGGGTACCGGGCCCGCAGGGCGAAGAGGTCCGCGGGTATCACAAGCCGATCATGCTGGCCGGCGGGCTGGGGAATATCCGCGACGATCACGTTGCCAAGAATGACATCCCGCCCGGGGCGCAGATCGTGGTACTCGGTGGCCCGGCCATGCTGATCGGCCTGGGGGGCGGGGCGGCCTCGTCCATGGCCACCGGGGAGAGCCTGGAGGATCTCGACTTTGCCTCGGTGCAGCGGGGCAATCCGGAGATGGAGCGTCGTGCCCAGGAGGTGATCGATCGCTGCTGGCAGCTGGGCGAGGCCAATCCCGTCATCAGTATTCACGATGTGGGCGCCGGCGGCCTCTCCAATGCCCTGCCGGAGCTGGTCAACGACAGTGGGCGCGGCGGGCGTTTCGAGCTGCGTGCCGTGCCCAACGACGACCCGGGCATGTCACCCCTGGCGATCTGGTGCAATGAAGCCCAGGAGCGCTATGTGCTGGCTGTGGGGCCCGAAGATATGGCGCGGTTTGCCGAGATCTGCCAGCGGGAACGCTGCCCCTGGGCGGTGGTCGGCGAGGCGACCGAGGAGCGCCGCCTGGTCGTGGGTGATGGGCATTTCGACAACACGCCCATCGATATGCCGCTGGAAGTGTTGCTGGGCAAGCCGCCCAAGATGCTGCGCGACGTTCATCATGCCCCGTTTAGTAAACCCGGCTTCGACACCGCCAGCGTGGATCTGGCGGAGGCCGCCGAACGGGTGCTGGCCCTGCCGACGGTGGCTGACAAGAGCTTTTTGATTACCATCGGCGATCGCACCATTACCGGCCTGGTGGCCCGGGATCAGATGGTCGGACCCTGGCAGGTACCGGTGGCTGACGTGGCGGTGACTGCCGCCAGTTACGATACCTGCGCCGGTGAGGCGATGGCGATGGGCGAGCGTACGCCGGTGGCGTTGCTGCACCACGCCGCCTCGGCCCGGCTGGCCGTCGGGGAAGCGCTCACCAACCTGGCGGCCGCCCCGGTACCGGACCTGTCACGGGTCGTACTGTCGGCCAACTGGATGGCCGCGGCCGGCCATCCCGGCGAGGATGCCGGTCTCTTTGATGCGGTGCAGGCGGTGGGCATGGAGCTGTGTCCGGCACTGGGGATCACCATTCCCGTGGGCAAGGACTCCATGTCGATGAAAAGCGTCTGGCAGGAAGGCGGCGAAACCCGCTCGGTGACCGCACCGCTGTCGTTGATCGTTTCGGCCTTCGCGCCGGTGAGCGACGCGGGCCGCACCCTGACACCGCAGCTGCGCAGCGACCGGGGGGCAACCCGGCTGATTCTGATCGATCTGGGCAAGGGGGCCAACCGGCTTGGTGGCTCCTGCCTGACCCAGGTCTACAAGCAGCTGGGCCAGCACCCGGCGGATCTTGACGATCCCCTGGCGCTGAAACACTTTTTCAATGTTATTCAATCGCTTAACGAGCAGGGTCGACTGCTGGCCTACCACGATCGCGCCGATGGCGGGCTGTTTGCGAGCCTCTGCGAAATGGCCTTTGCCGGCCGCACCGGCCTGCAGATCCGGCTCGACGAGCTGGGCGAGGACGCCGTCGCCAGCCTGTTCAGCGAGGAGCTGGGGGCGGTGATTCAGGTGCAAGACAGTGAACTGGCAGCGGTGCAGGAGGCGTTACATGAGGCCGGTCTGGGCCATTACAGCCATGTGATCGGCAGCCTGCGCGAGGATGATCGACTGGTTTTCGAACATCACGGTGAGACGGTACTGGACGGGACACGCACCCACTGGCGCCGTATCTGGAGTGAAACCAGCTACCGCATGCAGGCGCTGCGCGACAATCCCGAGTGCGCCCGCGAAGAGTACGATAACCTGCTGGATGAAACCGATCCGGGCCTGTCACCCCATTGCAGTTTCGATCCGCAGGAGGACGTTGCCGCGCCGTATCTCAACCTCGGCCAGCGTCCGCGGATTGCCGTGCTGCGCGAGCAGGGTGTGAACGGCCAGATCGAGATGGCCGCGGCGTTCGATCGCGCCGGTTTTGCGGCGGTGGATGTGCACATGAGCGATGTCATCAGCGGGCAGGTGTCGCTCAACGATTTTTCCGGGCTGGTCGCCTGTGGAGGCTTTTCCTACGGTGACGTGCTGGGTGCCGGTGGCGGCTGGGCCAGCTCGATTCTGTATAATCCGCGCGCCCGCGACGAGTTCGAGGCGTTTTTCACCCGCCCGGACAGTTTCGGGCTGGGGGTGTGTAACGGCTGCCAGATGCTCTCCCATCTGCGGGATCTGATTCCCGGCGCCGGCCACTGGCCGCGTTTTGTACGCAACCGCTCCGAGCAGTTCGAGGCGCGCCTGGCGCAGGTCGAAGTCCTCGAATCACCCTCGATCCTGCTGGCCGGGATGGCCGGTTCCCGGCTGCCGATTGCCGTGGCCCACGGCGAGGGGCAGGCCCGCTTCGATATTCCGGATGCCGCACGGCGGCTGCAGACTGAACAATTGGTGAGCTTGCGCTATATTAATAATTACGGTGAAGCCACCGAACGGTATCCCTACAATCCCAATGGTTCTCCTGAAGGGATTACCGGCCTGACGACCATGGATGGGCGCTTCACCATCATGATGCCGCATCCGGAGCGTGTATTTCGCAGCCTCCAGTATTCATGGCATCCTGATGCGTGGGGCGAAGAGGGTCCCTGGCTGCGGTTGTTCCGTAACGCGCGCCGCTGGCTGGATTGAGACAGACTGATTCCCTGACAGATGTGCAAACAGGGCAAGCGATGAAGGTTAAACTTGATGTCGCCAGTCTCAAGGAAGGGATGTTTGTTAGCGACCTGGATTGCGATTGGGCACAAACCTCGTTTTTGCTCGAGGGCGTGCTGATTTCCGATGACGAGGAGCTGGCCGAGCTCAATCGTTGCTGTGCCCATGTGTATGTCGATACCGAACGTTCCCATGATTCGGTGCTCTCCGAGCTGGAAAGTCTGGCCAGTCGGCCGCCATCGGCGGTAGCCACCGCGGCGAAACAGCAAGCGGAACAGGAAGCCGAGCGCGAGGAGCAGGATTTTCAGGAGACACTGCAGGAAGCCCGGCCGGTTCACAGTCGGGCCAAAAGTTATATCGAAACCCTGATGGATGATGTGCGGCTGGGTAACAGCCTCGATACCGCCACGGCGCGTGATCTGGTCACCGAGATCACCGAAAGCATCACCCACAGCCCCAACGCGATGGTCTGGCTGTCGCATCTCAAACACCGCGATGAATATACCGTCACCCACTGTATGAATACCTGTATTCTGGCGGTGACCTTCGGCCGTTATCTGGGGATGAACAAGGAAGAACTGGAACTGATGGGGCTGGGCGCGCTGTTGCATGACATCGGCAAGATGCGTGTCCCACTGGAGATCCTCAACAAGCCGGGTCGCCTGACACCGGAAGAGTTCGAAATTATCAAGACCCATGCATCGAAAGGCCATGAATTGCTGGTGTCCAGAGGGGATATTCCCCGGGAGTCACTCGATGTCGTTCTGCATCACCATGAACGGATCAGTGGCAAGGGTTATCCGCACGGCCTGATGGGCGAACGGGTTAACCGCATGACCAAGATCGTCTCCATTGTTGACGTATACGATGCCATTACCAGCGATCGTTGCTATCACGATGGTATCGCGCCCTACGCGGCATTAAAGAACATGTACGAGTGGATCAGCGAGGATTTCGAGCAGGATCTGGTCGAGCAGTTCATCAAATGCCTGGGTATCTATCCCGTCGGCAGTATGGTGCAACTCAATCTGGGGCAGATCGGTGTGGTGGTTTCCGCCAGTGAAAAAAGCCGTCTGCGACCCATCGTGCTGCTGGTGATCAACAGCAAGGGCGAGCGCTATGTCAAACCCAAACTGATCAACCTGGCTCATCCGCGCTGGCGTGACGGTAAACAGAAACTGGAAATCCGTAAAATTCTCCACAACGACGAATGCGACATCGACCTGCCGTCCGTCATTCAGGACGAATCGCTGATCTGATCCTCTTTTCCTGCTCTGGTATGAATAACGCAGAGTTCGCGGAGGCGCAGAGATATGATTTTTAATGTTGAATGTTAAATTTTGAATTGCGACGCTGCGTCTCATTTAAAATTTAAACCTGCTAATTATTTTCCTCTGCGACTCCGCGCCTCTGCGTGCTCCGCGTTGAAAAACTCCACCTGGATAACCATGAATTTTTTGGTGTAGCAAGGCGCCTGTCTATTGGTGGATGTCTTTTGTTACAATACCCGCCGGTTCGGTTTTTCAAGTGAGTTTATGTCCAACGCGCTGACTATTCGGGGGTTGACCAAGACCTATCGCGGCGGGGTGCAGGCCCTCAAGGGGGTCGATCTGGATGTGCGCGAGGGGGATTTCTTCGCCCTGCTGGGCCCCAATGGCGCGGGCAAGTCCACCACCATCGGGATTATCTGTTCGCTGATCAACAAAACCGCCGGGAGCGTCGAAGTGTTCGGTCACGATATCGACCGTGATCTGGAGGCGGCCAAGAGCTGTATCGGTCTGGTGCCGCAGGAGTTCAACTTCAACCAGTTTGAGCCGGTAGGAGAGATTGTTATCAACCAGGCCGGCTATTACGGTATCGATCGCAAGCTGGCCCGTGAGCGCGCGGAAACCTATCTGCGCCAGCTGGAGTTGTGGGACAAGCGCCACGTCATGGCGCGGGAGTTGTCCGGCGGGATGAAGCGGCGCCTGATGATCGCGCGCGCGCTGGTGCACGAACCTCGACTGCTGATTCTCGATGAACCGACTGCCGGGGTGGATATCGAGATCCGCCGCTCCATGTGGAAATTCCTCAGCAAGATCAACGCCCAGGGAACCACGATCATCCTGACCACCCATTACCTGGAAGAGGCCGAGCAGCTGTGCCGGCATATCGCCATCATCAATCACGGCGAGGCGGTCGAGCACACCGAGATGAAATCACTGCTGATGAAGCTGCACGTGGAAACTTTCGTACTGGATCTGGGCGAGACCATCGATACGGTGCCCCAGGTCGAAGGCTATAATCTGACCATGCTCGACAAGCGCACGCTCAGCGTGGATATCAGCAAGGCGCAGAGCCTCAATCAGCTGTTCGAGGCATTGAGTCGCCAGGGGCTGCATGTGCTCAGTATGCGTAACAAGACCAATCGACTGGAAGAGTTGTTCGTGCGCATGGTCGAGGAGGACAACGCATGAAGCTGTCGCAGCAATACGTCGCCTTTAGCACAATCCTGACCAAGGAATTCCTGCGGTTTATCCGCATCTGGATCCAGACGGTGTTGCCGGCGGCGATCACCACCGGGCTTTATTTTATTATCTTCGGTAACCTGATCGGTTCACAGCTGTCGGATATCGGTGGCCTGACCTACATGGAATACATCGTCCCCGGGATCATCCTGATGGCGATCATCAACAACTCCTACGCCAATGTCGTCTCATCCTTTTATGGCGCCAAGTTCCAGCGTCACGTGGAGGAGATGCTGATCTCGCCCATGCCCAACTACCTCATTGTGCTGGGCTATGCCGCCGGGGGCATGGCGCGCGGCCTGATAGTGGGGCTGGCTGTCACCGCAGTCTCCCTGATCTTCGCCGAGCCGCAGCTGCATCATATTCTGGTAACCCTCTACGTGGTGCTCATGACCTCGCTGCTGTTTGCCCTGGGCGGCTTCGTCAACGCCGTGTATGCCAAAAGCTTCGATGATATCTCCATCATTCCCACCTTCGTACTGACGCCGCTGACCTACCTGGGCGGGATTTTCTATTCCATCGACATGCTGCCGCAGTTCTGGCAGAACGTCTCGCTGGTCAATCCCATCCTCTACATGATCAATGCCATGCGCTACGGCATGCTTGGCGTCTCCGACATCGACATCCGGGTGGCACTGCTGATCATCACCGGCTTCGTCGTCGTCCTCTACCTGTTCTGCCTCTACCTGCTCAACAAGGGTGTCGGCATCCGAACGTGAATACTAGAGGTGTTCGTGGAAAATAACGCAGAGGGCGCGGAGCCGCAAAGACGCGGAGAAGATCTTTATAAAACCAGGCTTCCGTGATGATTATCACGATCGTCTGACAGACTTATGATAATAAAATAGTTTTCTCTGCGGCTCCGCGACTCCGCGCCCTCTGCGTTTTATCCCAGAGAGCCAGCTATATACGCGCGAGTAGTTTGTCCAGCAGGCGGGTGGAGAGGAAGCGTTTGAGGGTGCCGAACAGGTAGGTGGGGAAGGTGACGTAATAGCGCGGTCTGGGCCGGCGGCTTTCCAGCGCGTGGATGACGCGTTTTAAAACTGCCTCCGGCGGCAGGGTGAAGGGCACGGCGGGGCCTTCCTTGGTCAGCCGCTGTTCCATGGCCAGGTAGTGATCCCGGAACGGGCTGTTGTCGCGGTCGATGTGCTGCTGGTAGGCGGCAAAGGAGTTGGCGCGAAAGCGGCTTTCGATCGGGCCGGGTTCAATGAGTGAGATATGAATGTCGGTGTCGCGTAGTTCCAGGCGCAGGGTGTCGGACAAGCCTTCCAGGGCGTATTTGCTGGCGTTATAGGCGCCGCGAAACGGCAGGGCGATCAGCCCCAGAATGGAGCTGTTCTGGATAATGCGCCCGTAACCCTGGCGACGCATCACCGGCAGTACCCGACAGGTCAGTTCATGCCAGCCGAACAGGTTGGTCTCAAACTGCCGGCGCAGCACGTCGCGGCGCAGATCCTCCACGGCCCCGGCCTGACCGTAGGCGCCGTTGTTGAACAGGGCGTACAACGTGCCGCCGGTGCGTTGCAGCACCTCGTCCACCGCGGCGTTGATCGAAGCCGAATCATCCAGATCCAGTCTCAAACCCTCCAGGCCTTCCTCGTTCAGCTTCGCCACATCCGCCTCGCGTCGCGCCGTGGCAAATACCCGGTAACCGCGCTCCCGCAACCCCCGCGCCACGCACAGGCCAATCCCGGATGAGCAGCCGGTGATCAGAATGTTTTTCCTGTCTTTATTCATAATCTGATGTCGTAGCCGTTAGTGACAAAGAACTTTAACGCAGAGGCGCAAAGACGTTTATGCCCGTTGTTTGGGTGCAAAGGACCGCAGAGTTTTTATTCATATGAAGTGATAATCAATTAACACCAGAAATCTTGTAACGGGCTCTATCTTTAATAATTTTTTTCTTCGTGTCTTGGTGTCTTCGTGGTTAATCTCTTCTTTGCGTTCTCTGCGCCTCCGCGCCTCTGCGTTTTGATCTTTTTACGCCAGCAGCACGGCGATGATGCCGGTGAAGAATATCCCGTCGAAGGTCCCCGCGCCGCCGATGGAGGCGATGGGCGCGCCGAGTTTGGGAATGTCTTTGAGGCGCAGCAGGTCGGCGCCGATCAGCACGCCGAGGGTGCCGCAGATATAGGCCAGCGGCGGGCTCTGTTCCGGGGCCAGCAGCAGAGCGGTGATCGCGGCGGTCAGCGGGGCGATGAAGATCGGCATGCCGACGCCCAGTCCGGCAATGGGCCGGCTGAAGCCGTAACTGATCGCACTGACGATGCCGATGGCCAGCAGCACGGTGGGCAGCGGCAGGGATTGATTGAGAAACAGATAGAGCGAGAACAGGAGCGGCACCAGCGCCCCGCCCACATTGATGGCAATGACGGTATAGCCGGTAAACGGCGGCAGTTTGAACGGCCAGTAACGGGGCATTTGTGGTGGTGGTTCGGGCGGTTTCTCGGCCTTGATCCGGGCCAGCGGCAGGTTGACGGCACTGCCAATCAGGGTGGTGATCAGTAACAGCGCGGCCGAGTGGGGCGACAGGCCGAGCTTGCTCAACACCAGCGAGAAGATCTGGATCTGGATGAAGAGGATCACTACCAGGGCGACAAAAAACAGCAGCAGATAATTGCCGGGTGAACGCATAACCTAGTTCAGCATCTTCCTGACAGCTGCTGCCAGCAGTGGGGCCAGTTGCACGGCGTTGCTCGGGTGGTGGACGCTGTCCGCGCTCCAGATCGTTTCAATCCCTGCCTCTTTTAAAAGCTTCGCCGCGTTATCGTCATATAACGCATGGGTGCAGAGAGCATCGACCCGTTGGGTCCCGGCGTTGTACAACTGCCTGGCGGTGACCGCCAGGGTGTGGCCGCTACTGATCATGTCATCCACCAGCACGACATGGCGTTGCCGGTACTCGCGATCGGGCAGGCGAATGGCCACCTGCCGATCGCCGCGGCGCACCTTGTCGGCGACGCCAAAGTCAAAATCGCCCTGCCGGGCCACCTGTTCGACCCACTGGCGAGACTCCTCGTCGGGACCCAGCATCAGCACTTCGCGGGTCTGCTCGAGCAAAAAGCGTCCCAGCAGCGGTGCGGCACTGAGATTGTGTGCCTGGGGCAGGGGGATCGCCTCGTCCAGGCGGGCTATGCGGTGCAGATGGGCGTCGACGGTGATCACCGCGTCGACCAGGTCGGCCAGAAAGCGGCCGATGATCCGCTGACTGACGGCCTCACCGGGATGAAAAGCTTTGTCCTGACGCATGTAACAGAGATAGGGCGAAACCAGGATAATTCGCTCGGCGCCCAGCTCCCGGGCAGCGCGGGTCGCCAGCAGCAGTTCCACGAGTTTGGCATCGGGATGATCCAGACTGCGATAGAGCACCACGGTCGGCGGCAGTGCCGGCGGCAGGGTAAGGCGGTTTTCGCCATCGGGGAAACGGTGCACCTCGATGGGGGCGTACTCGAGCTGCAACGCTGCCGCCAGGCGTTGTGCCGGTGCCGCTTCGTCGGGAAAACCGAGCAGGAGGGTCATGAGTGGATCGCCATCGGGTCAGATTTCCATGTAGCTGTGGCTGATCTCATCCGGGTGACCGATCCGGTAGCCACTGTCCTGCTCGGCCAGATGGCGGGCGAAATTGAAGTCGGCACTGAACGCGGCATGGATACGATACAGCGGTTCGCCCCGGGTCACCGGCTCGCCCAGTTTTTTGAGCAGATCCACCCCGGCGGCCCGCTCCATTGGCGCGCCGGCCAGGCTGGCGATTTTGGCCAGCTTGAAATTGTCGATGGCGGTGACCACGCCATCGTCATCGGCGGGGATCTCGATATTGAGCGGACCGGCGATAAAGGCGTAGTCGATCTTGCCCTGGGCGGCGATGATCTCCTGCATCTTGCGCAGGGCGCGGCCGTCCTCGAGGATGTCGCGGGCGATGCCATAGCCCTGGCCGCCGCGCACGTCGGGGTCGAACTCCAGTATCCGCCCGGCCAGGCGCAGAGACTTCTGGCGCAGGTCGTTGGGGGCGTCGGGATCGCCTTCGAGGATCTGCATGACATCGCGGGCTTCGAGCATGGGGCCTATGCCGCAACCGATAGGCTGGCTGCCGTCGCTGATCACCACCTCCAGATGGACGCCGATGCGATCGCCGATGTACTCGAACAGTTTGCGCAGGCGCAGCGCCTGGCTCATGTGACGCACTTTGGCGGTGGGGCCCACCGGGATATCGATCAACAGATGGGTGGCCCCGGCGGCCAGTTTCTTGGACAGGATGGAGGCGACCATCTGCGACTCGGAGTCGATGCCCAGCGGCCGTTCCACCGAGATCAGGATGTCGTCGGCCGGGGCCAGATGCGCACGGCCGCCCCAGGCGAGGCAGGCGCGGGTCTTGTTGACTACCTCGTGCATGCTGCGCGGACTGAGATCGACCTTGGCCAGCACCGACATGGTGTCGGCGGTGCCGGCCGGCGAGGTAATGGCGCGGCTGGAGGTTTTGGGCATCAGCAGGCCGTGGGCGGCCACGATGGGGACGATCAGCATGGTGGTGCGATTGCCGGGGATACCGCCGATGCAATGTTTGTCCGCCACCAGCGGGGCGTCCCACTGCATATGTTCACCCGTGTCGGCCATGGCCCGGGTCAGGTACAGCGTCTCCTCGCGATCCAGGCCCGACTGGGTACAGGCCACCAGAAACGCGGCCATCTCCATCTTGGAATAGCGGCTGGCGGCGATGTCGCTGGCGATCTCCCGGTAATCCTCGGCCAACAGGCGCTCACCGCGTATCTTGCGGCGCACCGCATCCATCGACTCGACCGGCTCGGCATGGATCACCCAGGCCGGCTCGCCCTGTTGCATGTCCAGCTGGGCAAAGGCCTGTTCGGCCAGTCCCAGTTCCTCGGTGCCGACGATGGCCTCGTCATCCACCACGTTCAGCACGGCGTGGATGCGCCGGCCATTGGCCATGATCACGATCTTGCTCAGAGCCTGAAAGCCCTCGGCGCGATACAGCTCGCAATTGCGGTGCAAATAGGCAACGTTTTCGTGATAGGTGTCGATGGCGACCCGGCGCAGTTTGAGCCGGTCCTTGTCACCGTTGTTGTCGGAGGAGGGAGTCTGTGTCATGCCATAACCGCTTGAAATAACGGGATTGTGGCACAATCGACCGGGAATCCCAACTTTGACTCGCAGTGCTTGAATTTGGCGGAACCGGCCTTATTTTAATAACGGGCGGGTGTATCCGTGCCAGGCCGCCTATATAATACCCGGACCGACCTTTAACTTGCTTGCGTACGAGGACCTCCACGATGCCGATTTACGAATACCAGTGTGAAGAGTGCGATCACGTTCTGGAAGTGATCCAGAAGATGAGCGAGGCGCCTCTGAGCGAGTGCCCCGAGTGTGGCAAAACGGCTTTGAAAAAACTGATTTCGGCCTCCGGTTTCCGGCTCAAGGGTAGCGGCTGGTACGAGACCGATTTCAAGTCGGATAACCGCAAGAATCTGGCCGGCGAGAGCGGCAAAAGCAGCAGCGGCGAGAGCAAGAAAAGCGCCTGAAACCCGCTCTGTCCGGGCAACCGGGGCGATTCCCCGGTTGCACAGATCCCCGCCAATCCGTAAGATTCCCGCCTTGTCCCAAGCACAGGCCCCGAACTCTCATGCGTAGCCATTACTGCGGCGAGATCAACGAATCTCATATCGATCAACAAGTCACTGTTTGCGGCTGGGTCCACCGGCGTCGTGACCATGGCGGGGTGATCTTTATTGATCTGCGCGATCGCGAAGGGCTGTTGCAGGTGGTCTACGATCCCGATAATCCCGAACCGTTTATGCTGGCCGAGAAGGTTCGCAGCGAATATGTGTTGCGGGTGACCGGCCGGGTGCGTCGCCGTCCCGAGGGGACGGAGAACGCCAACATGCCGACCGGCCAGATCGAGGTGCTGGGACTGGAGCTGGAGATTCTCAATCACTCGGAAACGCCGCCGTTCCAGCTCGATGACGAGGACGTGGCCGAGGAACACCGGTTGCGCTATCGCTATGTCGATCTGCGCCGCCCGGAAATGCTGCAGCGCATGAAGCTGCGCTCGAAGATCACTACCGAGTTTCGTAATTACCTGAATGACAACGGCTTTCTCGAGATCGAGACGCCCATGCTGACCAAGGCGACCCCCGAAGGGGCGCGCGATTACCTGGTCCCGAGCCGCACCCACGACGGCGCCTTTTTCGCCCTGCCGCAGTCCCCGCAGCTGTTCAAACAGCTGCTGATGGTCGCCGGCATGGATCGCTATTACCAGATCGTCCGCTGTTTTCGCGACGAGGACTTGCGCGCCGACCGCCAGCCCGAATTTACCCAGCTGGATATCGAGACCTCGTTCCTCGACGAGGAAGCGATCATGCCGATGATGGAAGGCATGCTGCGGCATGTTTTCGCCCATGTGCTGGAAATCCCGCTACACGATCCTTTCCCGCGTATGACCTACGCCGAGGCGATTCGCCGTTTCGGTTCCGACAAGCCCGATCTGCGCATTCCGCTGGAGCTGGTGGATGTGGCGGATGTGATGCAGGGCGTCGAGTTCAAGGTTTTCAGCGGTCCGGCCAATGATCCGGCGGGCCGGGTGGCTGCTCTGCGGGTACCCAAAGGCGGTGAGCTGACCCGCAAGGAGATCGACGACTATACTGATTTTGTCAGTATCTACGGTGCGCGCGGACTGGCCTATATCAAGATCAACGACATCGCCGCCGGTCGCGAAGGCTTGCAGTCGCCGATTCTCAAGTTCCTGCCCGATGACGCTATCGAGGCGATCCTGCAACGCACCGAGGCCGAAAACGGCGATCTGATCTTCTTCGGCGCCGACAAGGCCACGGTGGTCAATGAGGCGCTCGGCGCGCTGCGGGTCAAGCTCGGTCACGAGAAAGGTTATCTGGAGCACGGCTGGCAGCCGCTGTGGGTGGTCGATTTCCCCATGTTCGAATGGGACCAGGGGAGCCAGCGCTGGTATTCCCTGCACCATCCCTTCACCTCCCCGAACGAGGCCGATCTCGACAAGCTCGAATCGGATCCGGGCAACTGCGGCTCACGGGCCTTCGACATGGTGCTCAACGGCACCGAAATCGGCGGTGGCTCCATGCGTATCTATCGCGAAGAAGTGCAGCGCCGGGTGTTCAAGGCGCTGGGCATCGGCGAGGGTGAGGCGCAGGAGAAGTTCGGCTTCCTGCTGGATGCCCTGCATTACGGCTGCCCGCCCCACGGCGGCATGGCCTTTGGGCTGGACCGGCTGGTGATGCTGATGACCGGTGCCCAGTCGATTCGCGATGTGATGGCCTTCCCCAAGACCCAGTCAGCCAGCTGTCTGCTGACCCAGGCGCCGTCGCCGGTCAGCGAGGCCCAGTTGCGCGAATTGCACATCAAGCTGCGCAATCCGCCCGGCAAGGAGAAGCCGGGCGGTTAATTTCTGCCCGCTTCCGGCGCGGCAGACCTCCCAAAGTGGGCGATTCCCTCTTTATTAATGGGTGCGCTCATGTCATTCTCTTTTTACCGATACCCGTAGTGGCAAGTCCCGGCGGTCAAGTCGCCGCCCGGCGGGCATAAAACCGATATTACAAGCCCGAGGCACGGAGCAAGCGTGAAACAGGTACCCTACTGGAAAACAGACTGGTTTCTCGGTTTGATCGTGGCCGGGCTGTTTCTGCTGGCCGGGGTGGCAGATATCACGCGACCGCTGGAAAATGCCGGCTATGATCTCGGGGCGCGTTTCGCCGCCAGCCAGCCCGGCAGCCAGGATGTGGTTGTGATCGCCATCGATCAGGATGCCATTGAACAATTCGGCCCCTGGCCCTGGAGACGGGATCTTCTGGCCCGGGCGACCCGGCAGCTTTCCGCCATGAATCCCGCTGTGATCGGTTTTGCGCTGCCTTTTGAGAGCGAACAACGGGCGGTCGGTCTGGAATCGCTGCAGGCACTGAAGGCGGAGCTGGAGAAGCAGGAAGGCAGTCGTCAGTTACTCGAACTGGCAAATCAGACCGAAGAACAGATGCAGACCGATCGGGAT
Source organism: Thiohalophilus thiocyanatoxydans (assembly GCF_004366735.1). Taxonomy (GTDB): domain Bacteria; phylum Pseudomonadota; class Gammaproteobacteria; order UBA6429; family Thiohalophilaceae; genus Thiohalophilus; species Thiohalophilus thiocyanatoxydans. The sequence continues at coordinate 146,745 of NZ_SOQX01000003.1, forward strand.
TTTGCCAATAGCCTGCGTTCTGCCGGCCGGGTTGTCCTGGCCATTCCCTACGCACGTAATGGCGCCGTGCGGGAAACCCCTGTCCTGGCCGACTACCAGGAGAAATTCCGGCTGGACGACGTGAGCGGGAAACCGGATGAGTCGCTCTGGTATCAGCGGTTCTTGCCCGAGCCGGTTCAGTCAGTCGATCGGATATACCCGCCTGTCGAAATGCTCGCCGAGTATGCCAATGGCGCCGGGGTTATGAACCTGGGCAATGGCAAAGAGCCGGCATTGCGGGCCGAGCCGCTGGTATTCCGGTACGGGGAACATTACCTGCCTTCATTCACCCTGATGGTGGCGACACACACCCGGCAATTGAGTATGTCGCAAATCAGCGTGCATCTGGAACACGGTGTTGAATTGGCTGACCAACGAATTAATGCTGATAATAAACTGCGCATCTATCCCCGTTTTTATCGCGGCAAGGAAGACAAACCGCCTATCAAGGTAATCTCTATCCTCGATCTGCTGGAAGACAAAATTGATAGCGAAAGCATTAGTAATAAAACAATTCTGGTCGGTTTAACCGGATCACCCTATGCCGCTTCCCTGCAGACGCCCCTGGGCGAGTCGATGCCACCGGTACTGGCCACGGCGCACAGTGTTACCAGCCTGTTAAACGATGATATGTTCGAAGTCCCCTATTGGGCCAGTTGGGCACAATGGTCACTGATTATCGTGATGGGACTGTATCTGATGTTTATTCTGCCGCGTTTTCGCATGAGTACCGGTGTAGCTCTGAGCGCGTTGCTGCTGATTGGTCTGTTCAATGGCTATCTTATCGCCATGCTGGCCAAAACCACCTGGTTACCCTTGATGACGCCGCTGGCACTCCTGTTGATCGGTCACCTTGTTCTCGCCATGAAACAATTTCTGCAAGGCCAGCTTCGTCATGTGTATCTGGAATTGTCCGGAGCCAATCAGGCGCTGGCGCAGCAGTATCACTCCCAGGGACAACTCGATCAGGCGTTTGAGAAATACCGCCATTGTATTGTGGATGAACCTTTGCTCAATCAGCTATACAACCTGGGCCTGGATTATGAGCGTAAGCGGCAATACAACAAGGCGGTGGCCGTATTCAAGTACATTGAGTCTCATGACGCCAGTTTCAGCGATGTTCAGGAAAGACTGAAACATAACCGCGAGGTGTCCGAGCAGTTTGTTATTGGCAATAGCAAGAGCAGCGCCCCTGCCGACGGCACATTGATTGTCAGTAATCCCGGTGTGCAAAAGCCGATGATTGGTCGCTATATGATTGACAGTGAACTGGGTCGGGGTGCCATGGGCATGGTGTATCTGGGACATGATCCCAAGATTGGTCGCAGTGTTGCGATTAAAACCATGAGCCTGTCCCAGGAGTTTGAGGGCGACAAGCTGGTGGATGTCAAGGAACGTTTTTTCCGCGAGGCGGAGACCGCCGGGCGCCTGCATCACCCCAACATCGTCACAATTTATGATGTTGGCGAAGATCAGGACCTGTCTTATATAGCCATGGACTACCTCAAGGGTGAAAACCTGATGGCCTATGCTAAGTCGGACAATCTCCTGCCGGCACGGGAAACGTTCGATGTTATTATACAGATTGCTGAAGCACTCGATTATGCACACAATGAAAAAGTCGTTCATCGCGATATCAAACCGGCCAATATGATCTACGATCGGGACAGCGGCGTCGTCAAGGTAACCGACTTCGGCGTAGCCTGCCTGACCGATACCAGTAAGACGAAGACCGGAACGATTCTGGGGAGTCCTTCCTATATGTCGCCGGAACAGCTGGCCGGTGCCAAACTTGACGGGCGTTCGGACCTGTTTTCCCTGGGAGTGATGTTGTATCAAATGCTGACCGGTGAATTACCGTTTATTGCGGATTCACTGGCCAGCCTGATGTATAAGATAGCCAACGAAAAGCATCCGGATATTCGTATGTTCCGTCCGGATCTGCCTTCCTGTGTCAGTCAGGTAATTAACAAAGCACTTCACAAGGAGCTGGATCGTCGCTTCCAGAGTGGTGCACAGATGACCAAGACGCTGACCCGTTGTCGAGAACGGTTGACCAAAAAGCATTAGGATGAAAAAAAATGTTGGGTGATTCGACAAATCTGGTCATCTACGGCATCTCGGATGTTGGAAAGATGCGGGAGCATAACGAAGATCACATCTCCTGGGACAAGGACATGGGCCTGGTGATCGTGGCCGATGGAATGGGCGGGCATAATGCCGGCGAGGTGGCCAGTGAAATCGCCGTTAACAGTATCCGGGAGGTGCTCCATGATGTACTGCATCCGGACATGCAGGGCAGCCTTAATATTGCTCTGGATGATGCTGTGCGCGAGGCTGTCTGTTACGCCAATGACGAGATCAATCGCCAGGCAAGGGAAAATCCTGCTTATTATGGTATGGGGACAACCATCGTCCTGAACCTGTTCTATGATGATCGCCTCATCTCCGCTCATGTGGGCGATTCCCGGGGTTATCGGTTGCGTGATGATAAACTGGAGCGCTTGACCAACGATCATTCACTGGTTCAGGAAATGGTGGATAATGGCTACCTGAGCCAGGAAGACGCGCAACTGTCGGCCAGCCGTAATCTGATTACCCGGGCACTGGGTATTGCCGACACCGTGGATGTGGATGTTACCGAGATAAAGGCCGAGTACGGTGATGTGTACATTCTGTGTACCGATGGTTTGACCGATCTGGTCAGTGATGATGAGATAATGACTCTGATCAGAGAGTACCGTTCCGAAACGGAGGGCTGTGATCTCGAGGGAGCGGCCGAGGCGTTGATCGCACTTGCAAATGACAAGGGTGGTAAGGACAATATCTCGGTGGTGCTGGCCTGTCTGCAAAAGACGTTTTCCGACTCCAGCATGTAGATGACTAATCCTGAGTGGAGTTCACAGGTAATTATGGCAAGAATTATACTGACTCATAACGGCGCAATTGTTAAAGAATATCCGCTGACCAAGGAGAAGCTGACTGTCGGGCGTAAACCCAGCAACGACGTGCAGCTCGATGATCCGACTGTGAGTGGTACGCATGCGGCGTTTTTAATGCTGCAACATGTCTATATCGAGGATCTCGACAGCACCAACGGCGTATTGTTGAACGGCAAGAAAGTCAGCAAACGACAGTTGAATCACGGTGATGTGGTCCGTATCGGCCGGCACGAATTCAAATATATTGATGACAATGCCGAAGATTTTGAAAGTACCGTGATTATTTCCGCGGATACACCGACCGCTTCCCGGCCGACAGCAGCACAATCCGCCGAATCGCATAAAAATTATGTGGTTAAAATACTGTCAGGCAGCAAGGCTGGCGAGGTGCTGACGCTGACCAAGCCCTATACCACCCTGGGAACACCGGGCTCACAAATGGCGGTCATCGCCCGACGCGGACAGAACTATTTTCTGATGCGGATGAGCGGCAGTGGTGTTGCCAGCCAACCACCGCGAATCAATGGACAACCTCTGCAGACGGAAAGTCAGCAGCTGAATTCCGGTGACACCATCGAAGTATCCGATACCCGGATGCGTTTCGAGGAAGCCTGAGCACCGGATGAGCAGTTAATTATGTCCGCAAAACTATTACTCAAACATGAAGGGCTGACCCTCAGCAGCTATGAGTTTGACAAGAAGACGCTGAATATCGGCCGCCAGGGAGGGAATGAGATCCAGCTCGATGATCCGGCGGTCAGCGGCCATCACGCGCGCCTGGTTCTGAAGCCCAATGATTATCTGGAAAATTATTACGACGTTTATCTGGAAGATCTGGGCAGCACCAACGGCACCATCGTCAACGACAGCAAGATCATTCGCCAGCTGCTCAAACACGGCGATGTCATTCGCATCGGCAGTCACGAGTTCACCTTCGACAGCGGTGCCGACGACGAACACTACGAACAGACCGCCATCTATCTACCCGATAGTTAATAGTGCTGAGTTCTGAGTTCTGAGTGCAAAGTTTTGTAGGTCACGCTGGCGATAGCCTGCGTGACTTTTTAAACGTATTGGCGTGTCAGGGAGCGCTGCGCGCACCCTGACCTACCTGGCTGAGTCACTAGCCCCTAGCCCCTAGTATCTAGCCCCTGATCCCCGCACACATTAATGTTAAGATTCCCCCTGTCGAAAGCTAACGGAACATAAAGAGGTAGTCATGGCCGGACACAGTAAATGGGCCAATATTCGTCACCGCAAGGCGGCGCAGGATGCCCGTCGCGGCAAGCTGTTCACCAAGCTGATTCGTGAAATCACCGTGTCGGCCCGGGAGGGGGGCGGTGATCCGGAGACCAATCCGCGCCTGCGCACGGCGATCGACAAGGCGCTGTCGGCCAATATGACCAAGGATACCATCGAGCGGGCGGTCAAGCGCGGCAGTGGTGATCAGGACGGCGCCAATTATGAGGCGGTTCGCTACGAAGGTTACGGCCCCGGCGGCGTGGCGATTATGGCCGATTGTCTGACCGACAACCGTAACCGGACTGTCTCCGAGGTGCGCCACGCCTTTACCAAAAACGGCGGCAACCTCGGTACCGACGGCTCGGTCGCCTATCTCTTTTCCAAACTGGGGAGCCTGAGCTATCCCGCCGGCAGCGACGAGGATACGATCATGGAGGCGGCCCTGGAGGCGGGTGCCGAGGACGTGGTCACCAACGAGGACGGCAGCATTGAGGTGATCACCGCGCCCGAGGATTTTTTCGACGTCAAAAGTGCCATGCAGAAAGCAGGCCTGGAGCCGGAGATGGCGGAAGTAACCATGCGCGCCGCCACCAGCGTCGATCTGCCATTGGACGAGGCCGAACAGGTGATGAAACTGGTCGACATGCTCGAAGACCAGGACGACGTGCAGAACGTCTACACCAACGCCGACTTCTCCGACGAGGTCCTCGAACAACTCGGCCAGTAACCTGGTGTAATTTTGAATGTTGAATTTTAAATTTTGAATTGCGGTTCCAGGTTTCATTCAAAATTCAACATTAAAAATTCAAAATTATTCGAGCGCCTCCGCGAACTCCGCGTTAAAAAGCAGTTCTCCCGAGCTGCCGCCGACGTCGCGTCTGCCTAAAAAGCCGTTTTCTCCGCTGTCGGTATCCTGTACTCTTTTCGAATGACACGCATTCTGGGCATTGATCCCGGTTCCCGGCTGACCGGTTTTGGCATCATCGAGATGCAGGGGCCGCGCGCGGTGTGGATCGGCAGCGGCTGCATTCGCACGGCGGAGGGGACGCTGGATACCCGTCTGAAGACCATTTGCCAGGGGCTGGCTGCGTTGCTGGACGAGCACCAGCCCGACGAAGTGGCCGTGGAGCAGGTATTCATGCATCGCAATGCTGATTCCGCCCTGAAGCTGGGCCAGGCCCGCGGTGCGGCCATCAGTACTGTCGCCCTGCGTTCGCTGCCGCTGAGCGAATACAGCCCGACGGAAATCAAAAAAGCCATCGTCGGCAAAGGCAATGCTGCCAAGGCGCAGGTCCAGCATATGGTCCAGCATCTGCTGGGCCTCAACAAGCTGCCCCAGGAAGACGCCGCCGATGCCCTCGCCGCGGCACTTTGCCATGCCCATCTGCGCCAGAGCATGCAACAATTATCCCCCCGCTTGCCGGCGGGAGTGCGCCGTTTGCGGCGGCGCCGTTAGCGGGGTTTCTGGGAAACAACGCAGAGTTCGCGGAGGCGCGGAGACGCGGAGGAAAAGAATAGCTAAATCTGGCACACGGCAGGGACCGCCTCACAATCATATTTATCGGATCAAAATCTGAAACAGGTTCATGTTTTCTCTGCGGCTCCGCACCCAAACGACGGGCATAAACACCTCCGCGCGACGTACAAGGAAGTACTGGTGTCGCGGGAGTCAGGATGACGAGAGCGACCCTCCGCGTTAATCCCAGTGGCGTGGATAAGTGATACAGTTAGGCAAAATTCAATCAGGAGCCAACAGGTGATCGGGCGTATTCAGGGGATTCTGGTCAGCAAGCAGCCGCCGCAGCTGCTGGTGGATGTGCACGGGGTGGGGTATGAAATCGAGGCGCCCATGTCGACTTTTTACCAGCTGCCGGAGGTGGCCCAGCCGGTGACTCTGCACACCCATCTGGTGGTGCGCGAGGATGCCCAGCAGCTCTACGGCTTCGCCAGTGAGCACGAGCGGCGGCTGTTTCGCAGCCTGATCCGGGTCAACGGGGTCGGGGCGAAGCTGGCGCTGGCGATCCTCTCGGGGATGAGCGCCGATGAATTCGCCCGCTGTGTCCATGATGACGACAGCCGCGCGCTGGTGCAGTTGCCGGGGGTCGGGAAAAAGACCGCCGAGCGATTGATCATGGAGATGCGGGACCGGCTGGCCGACTGGGAGAGCGACAGTCCGGCGCCGGCCGACGGTTCGGCACCGCGCCCCCCGGCGGCCGGATCCCAGGAGGCCGATCGCGAGGCGGTCAGCGCCCTGATCGCCCTGGGCTACAAACCGCCGGAGGCCAGCCGTATGGTCCAGTCGGTGGACAGCGAGGGCCGAAACAGTGAAGATATCATTCGCGCCGCGCTCAAGGCGGCTGTAAGCCGTTGATTATAGAAAACAAAGACTTATCACAGCCATGATTGACAACGATCGCCTCATCGCCGCCGGGCAGCAGGGCTCCGAGGATGCCCTGGACCGGGCCATCCGGCCCGCCAGACTGGCCGATTATGTGGGCCAGGCGGCGGTGCGCGAGCAGATGGGGATTTTCATCGAGGCGGCGCGCAGCCGCAGCGAATCCCTGGATCATGTGCTGATCTTCGGCCCGCCGGGCCTGGGCAAGACCACCCTGTCGCATATTATTGCCAACGAGCTGGGCGTGAACATGAAACACTCCTCCGGCCCGGTGCTGGAACGCCCCGGCGATCTCGCGGCGCTGCTGACCAATCTGGAGCCCCATGATGTACTGTTCGTGGACGAGATTCACCGCCTCAGTCCGGTGGTGGAGGAGATCCTCTACCCGGCCATGGAGGACTACCAGATCGACATCATGATCGGCGAGGGGCCGGCGGCCCGCTCGATCAAGCTCGATCTGCCGCCCTTTACCCTGGTCGGCGCCACCACCCGCGCCGGCCTGCTCACCTCGCCGCTGCGGGATCGCTTCGGTATTGTGCAGCGCCTGGAGTTTTACAGTCCCGAGGACCTGACCCGGATCGTGCGCCGTTCCGCGCAGATTCTGGAGGTGGAGCTCGAGCCCGAGGGGGCGCTGGAGATCGCCCGGCGCTCCCGGGGCACGCCGCGGATTACCAACCGGCTGCTGCGTCGGGTTCGCGATTACGCCCAGGTCAAGGCGGACGGGCGTATCAGCGCCGCCGTGGCCCATCAGGCGCTGGATATGCTGGATGTGGACAACCACGGCTTTGATATGATGGATCGCAAACTGTTGTTGACCATTATCGAGAAATTCGATGGCGGTCCGGTGGGCATCGATAATCTGGCCTCGGCCATCGGCGAGGAGCGCGGCACGATCGAGGATGTGCTCGAACCCTATCTGATCCAGCAGGGCTTTATGATGCGCACCCCGCGCGGGCGTATAGCGACCCGCCACGCCTACCTCCACTTCGGCTTGTCCGCGCCGACCCCCGAGCCTGCCGCCGCCTCACTGGACATGTTTAACAATGAGACGACTGAGGGCTCATAAAGGTTCTTTTTAACGCAGAGGCGTTTATGCCCGTCGTTTGGGTGCAGAGTGAAGAAATAATTTTGAATTTTGAGTGTTGAATTTTGAATGGTCTGTAGCTCTGAAACTCAAAATCCAACATTTAAAATTCAAAATTATCTCCCGCCTCTGCGTTGAATTGTTTTAGGAGTATAGAGTGTGAACGAGTTCCTGTGGCCGGTTCGGGTTTATTACGAAGATACCGATGCCGGCGGCGTGGTGTATTACGCCAATTATCTCAGATTCATGGAGCGGGCCCGCACCGAGTGGTTGCGCAAACTGGGCTTTGAGCAGGATGAACTCATTGCGCAGCACGATGTCTTATTTGCTGTGCGCCGGGTGCAGGTGGATTACCGGCAGCCGGCGCGGTTTAACGACAGCCTCGTCGTCAGCGTCAAGGTAGTGGAAGCCGGCAAGGCCAGCCTGACTTTTGCCCAGGCCATTTGTCGTGAATCGGACAATACCCTGTTGTGCGAGGGAAAAGTCAAAATTGCCAGTCTGGAAGCGAGCAGTTTCAAGCCGCGTCCCATTCCCGCCTCGCTGCAACAACAACTTTAATCGCCGGAGGATAACAGCTTGCCTGAAATGTCATTGACCCATCTGATTCTCGATGCCAGTTTCGTTGTTCAGCTGGTCATGCTGTTGCTGCTGGCGGTGTCGCTACTCTCCTGGACCCTGATCTTTTTCAAATATTCCGTTATCAAACGGGCACGGGCCGCGGCGGATCAATTCGAACGGCACTTCTGGTCCGGGGCCGACCTGAGTGAGCTGTACAAACGCCTCTCCGGCCGGCGAACTCAACTAGAAGGTATGGAACTGATCTTCGAAGCCGGTTTCCGGGAGTTCGTCCACCTGCGTAAAAGCCGCAACGTCGAGCCGAGTGCGGTTGTCGAAGGCACACAACGCGCCATGCGGGTGGCGCTCAACCGCGAGATCGATCGGCTGGAGCACCACCTCTCCTTTTTGGCAACGGTAGGTTCCACCAGCCCCTATGTCGGCCTGTTCGGTACAGTCTGGGGAATTATGAATGCGTTCATGGGCCTGGGCACCGCGAGGCAGGCAACCATTGCGACAGTTGCGCCGGGCATCGCCGAAGCCTTGATTGCAACCGCAATGGGTCTCTTTGCCGCCATCCCGGCGGTAGTCGCCTATAACCGTTATTCCAATGACGTGGAGCGGTTGATCAGCCGTTATGATATTTTTACCGAGGAATTCTCGTCCTTTTTGCAACGTCAAACCCACAGCAGCGCGGAAGCGGTTCAGTCATGAAGGTGACCGGAAGACGCGTCAAACGTAAGCGTATGTCCGAAATCAATGTCGTGCCCTACATTGATGTTATGCTGGTACTGCTGATTATTTTTATGGTGACTGCCCCCCTGCTAAGTGAAGGTATCGAGGTAAACCTGCCGGAGAGTGGTGCAAAAACACTGGAAGAGACAGAGGAGGAGCCTCTGGTCGTGTCGGTCAATCGTGAGGGCGATTATTTTATTAATCTGGGCGAGCAAGCCGACAAGCCATTACAGGCCGAAACGCTGGTGCAACGTGTCAATGCGATATTGCGTCAGCGCAACGACAAAACAGTTTATGTCAAGGGTGATCGGGATGCCAACTACGGCCAGGTGGTAACGATGATGGCAACCTTGCAAGAGGCGGGTGTCAGAGACCTGGGGCTGGTTACACGCTCGCCGGATGATGCTGAAAACTGAGTATGTGGCAAGTCATCAAAAGTTCTCCACTGGCGGTTCTGGCTGCCGTGCTGGTGCATGCGTTGCTGGTTGTGATCTTGATGGTCAATATTGACTGGCCCACCGAGGAAGCTGACTCCGGCAAGCAAGAGGAGATGGAAGTCATCGAAGCCAGGGCGGTTGACGAGAAGGAATTTGAAGCAAGGGAACAACGGCTGCGCGAAGCGGAAGAGAAAAAACGTAAGCAAGCGGAAGCACAGCGTCAGGCTGAACTGAAAAAACAGCGTGAGGCGGAAGAAAAGAAGCGTCGCGAGGAAGAGGCACGCAAGCAGCGCGAGGCGGAAGAGGAAAAGCGCAAGCAAGCGGAAGCACAACGTCAGGCCGAGCTGAAAAAGCAGCGCGAGGCGGAGGAAGAGAAACGTCGTAAAGAGGCGGAGGCGCGCGAGCAACGCGAGGCGGAAGAAGCGAAACGTCGCAAAGAGGAGGAGGCGCGCAAGCAACGCGAGGCGGAAGAAGAGAAGCGCCGTAAAGAGGAAGAAGCGCGCAAGCAGCGCGAGGCGGAGGAAGAAAAACGTCGCAAAGAGGCGGAGGCGCGCAAGCAGCGCGAAGCCGAGCAGCGCCGCGAGCAGGAACGCGCCGAGAAGGAATTGCAGGCCGAGATGGAGGCTGAAGCCGAGGCCCAGGCACGTCGTGAGTGGCTGGCACGGCATGGCGATGAAATTAACCGGTATAAAGGCCGGATTAAAGAAAGCATTACCCGACATTGGCGATTACCCGCCACAGCCAGCAGTGGCATGCGCTGTAAAATTATGGTGAGATTATTGCCCGGCGGCGAAGTGGCCAGCGTCAGGATTACCCAAAGCAGCGGCGATGCCGCCTTTGATCGCTCGGTGGAAGATGCGGTCTACAGCGCGGCACCGTTGCCGGTTCCCGGTGTGGACTCGGGACTGTTTGACGAGTTTCGGGAAATCGAATTTGTTTTTGCGCCGGAGGATAAACGTTGATGATATGGATGAGACGAATAGGCCTGTTCACGCTGTTGTGGCTGTTGATCAGTTTGCCGGCGCGGGCTGTGTTGACTATCGAGATTACCCAGGGCTCGGACGAAGCCATGCCGATTGCCGTGGTGCCCTTTGCCTGGGGGGGGGAGGGCAAGGCACCCGAGCAGCTTGATCAGATTATTGGCGCTGATTTGCATCGCAGCGGTTTCTTCCGGCCACTGGATAAAGATGATCTGATTGCGCGTCCGAATACGGCCTCAAAAGTCAATTACGCCGACTGGCGGGCGCTGAATGTCAATTATCTGGTCGTCGGCAGGATATTACCGCGCGATGACGGCAGTTACACCGTACAGTTTCAACTGCTGGATGTGAATCGACGACAGCAACTGGCCGGTTACAGCTTGCAGACTGACAAATCAGGACTGCGGCGTACCGCCCATCAAATTAGCGATATTATTTATCAGGAAATTACCGGCAAACGCGGTGCGTTCGATACGTTTATCGCCTACATCACCGTGATCCGGGATCAGGCCGACAAACCGCGCTACCAGCTGGCCATTGCTGATTCCGACGGTCACAATGAGCAGGTTATCTACAAGTCCCGTCAGCCGATGCTTTCGCCAAGCTGGTCCCCGGATGGCAAAAAACTGGTTTTCGTCTCTTTTGCCCGGGGCCGCTCGGAGATCTATATTCAGAATATCCTCAGCGGTGAGACCCGGCGGCTCGCGGAATTTAGCGGACTGAACAGTTCCCCCACCTGGTCCCCCGATGGCGAATACCTCGCTATGACCCTGTCGCGCGACGGCAACCCGGAAGTTTATGTGATGCATATCGAGGACCGGTCATTGCAACGAATTACCCGCAACGGTGCGATTGATACCGAGCCGGCCTGGTTGCCCGACAGCAAGGGACTGGTATTTACATCTGATCGCGGTGGTTCACCCCAGCTGTATGAGGTGGCGTTGAATGGCGATATGCGGCCGGCCGGCCGGCCCGCACGGCTGACTTTTCGCGGCAGCTATAATGCGCGTGCCAGTGTTTCGCCGGACGGGAAGCATGTCGCCATGGTGCATCGTGAGGGGAGCCGGTTCCGGATTGCCGTGCAGAACCGGGACAGCGGGCAATTCCGGGTGTTAACCGATTCGCGGCTGGATGAATCGCCCAGTTTTGCACCAAATGGTAGTATGATTATCTATGCAACCGAAGATGATTATCGCGGTATCCTCTCCGCTGTATCGGTTGATGGACGGGCCCAACAGCAACTGAGTCTGCAACAGGGTGACGTACGTGAACCGGCCTGGTCACCATTGCGGTCCGAATAATGACGGGAAATACCCAAGGAGAATCTTATGCGCCAATTTCTGACTTATCTCGTATTGATTTCAGTCGTGCTGACTCTGGGCGGTTGTAACTTTGGCCCGGTCAAGTCCGACGCCGAGGCCGAGGAGGAGATGGCCGACGGTCGTGACGCGGAGGTCTCGCAGGAAGACGAAGATCAGCGCTTCTCCGGCGATCTTGGCGGCGGGGCCCGGATGGAGGAGCTGAACGATCCGGACAGCCCGCTCTCCACGCGGGTTATCTATTTTGATTTTGACAGCAGCAGGATCACCGACGAACAGCGCGAAGTCATCGATGCGCATGCCGATTTTCTGAGTCGTAATCCCGATGTGGAGGTCGTACTGGAAGGGCACACCGATGAACGGGGTACCCGGGAGTATAATCTGGCTCTGGGCGAGCGTCGGGCACAGTCTGTGGAGCAGTTGCTGCAGGTCCAGGGTGTATCGGCCGAGCAGATTGAGGTGATCAGCTTTGGCGAGGAACGTCCGGCGGCAATGGGGCATGATGAATCGGCCTGGCGTCTGAACCGTCGTGTCGAGATTCTTTATTCCGGGTTGTAATATGAAAACTTTCTATCAGCGTGGCTTGTTGGTGCTTCTGGTCGGCGTGTTGTCGATCCCCGCTTTTGCGCAAGACAGAGGGGATCGTTCGATCGAACAACGCCTGGAGCGGCTGGAGCGACTGGTCGATAGCCAGGGGCTGGCGGATATTCTGATGCGTCTGAACAGCCTGGAAGAAGAGATCCGCGAGTTGCGCGGTCAGAACGAGGAACTGACGCATACGATCGAGGAGCTGAAAAAGCGTCAACGTGAGCTGTATATTGATCTCGATCGTCGGTTGTTAGAGGTCGAGCGGGGTGAAGCCCGTAAACAGCCCGATACGCCAAAGCGTGATCGCGGCGAACAATCTTCCTCCGACACGCCGGAGCGACTCACCGGCGAATCCGCTCCGCGATCAGAGGCGCGTCAATCGTCAAGTGGCGATGATAAGGCAGTGCCGCTTTCCGTGGACAAGACGGAACAGGAGGCCTACAAGGAAGCCTTTAACCTGCTGCGCGAGCTGGAGTATGACCAGGCGATTACCGCTTTTCGCGAGTTTTTGCAAAACTATCCGGACGGTCGTTATGCCCATATCGCCCGCTACTGGCTGGGTGAGGCCAACTATGCACAGCGCAACTTCCGCGCGGCGATCGGCGACTATAAAAAACTGATCGCGCATTATCCCGACAGCCCCAAGGTAGCCGAAGCCATGCTCAAGATTGGCTATAGCTACAACCAGCTGGAAGAGTATCAGGCGGCGCGCGATAGTCTTGAAAAACTGACTGCCGATTATCCCGGCACCACGGAAGCGAGCCAGGCCCGGAATCTGTTACAGAAAATCCGTGCCAAATTGAGCGATGGGTAAATGTCGGACAATGCTGTCATTGCCGCAGCGGATCGTCTGCGAATCACCGAGATATTCTATTCCCTGCAGGGTGAGGCCTGTCAGGTCGGCCTGCCGACGGTATTTATTCGTCTGACGGGTTGTCCCCTGCGTTGCGGCTACTGCGATACCAGCTACGCCTTCAGCGGCGGGCAATGGTACAGCCTGCCTGATATCCTGGCTGAAGTGAGCCGTTATCATACCCGGCATATCACCGTAACCGGCGGCGAGCCCCTGGCGCAGAAAAACTGTCCGGCCCTGCTCACGCAACTGTGCGATCACGGTTACAGCGTCAGTCTGGAAACCTCCGGTGCGCTGGATGTCTGCCAGCTGGATCCGCGGGTGATCAAAGTGATGGATCTGAAAACGCCTTCCTCCGGCGAACAGGATAAGAATCTGTATACCAATCTCGATTGCCTGAATTCGCAGGACCAGGTCAAATTTGTAATCGGGGACAGGGCCGATTACGACTGGGCGGTGGAAATGCTGCGAACTTACAACCTGGCCGGGCGCTGCGAAGTATTGTTCTCGCCGGTGTTCGAAACGCTCAAACCCGCGGAACTGGCCGACTGGATCCTGCACGACCAGCTGCCCGTGCGCTTCCAGCTGCAACTGCACAAACTCCTGTGGGGCGACGAACCTGGGCGCTAATTTCACCACGAAGACTCGAAGTCACGAAGAATATCTTTCTCTCGCAGAGACTCGCAGACGCAGAGAGTGCAAAATAATGTTGAGTTTTGAATGATGAATTTTGAATTAATTGTGAACTGCAATTCAAAATTCAAAACTCAACATTCAAAATTATTCCTCCGCGCCTCTGCGTTGAAATTATTATGAGGATGAGGTTATGAAAAAAGCTGTGGTGCTGGTCTCGGGTGGGCTGGATTCTGCGACGACGCTGGCGCTGGCGCGCGAGCAGGGGTATGCCTGTTACGCCATCAGTTTCGATTACGGGCAGCGCCATAAATGCGAGCTGGATGCGGCGCAGCAGGTGGCGCGGTCGCTCGGGGTGGTCGAGCACAAGCTGATGCAGCTGAATATGAACGATCTGGGTGGCTCGGCGCTGACTGATGAGTCGCTTGATGTGCCGGAGGAGGGCGTCGGGGAAGGGATTCCGGTCACCTATGTGCCGGCGCGCAATACGGTATTTCTCTCCCTGGCGCTGGGCTGGGCCGAAGTGCTGGAGGCGGAGGCGATTTTTATCGGGGTCAATGCGGTGGACTATTCCGGTTACCCCGATTGCCGGCCCGAATATATCGCGGCCTATCAGCGACTGGCCGATCTCGCCACCCGGCGCGGCGTGGAAGGCCGTCCGATTCGGGTCGAGGCCCCGTTGATTCACCTGAGCAAGGCCGCGATTATCCGCGAAGGCGCGCGTCTCGGCGTCGATTACGGCCTGACCACCTCGTGCTATGCCCCCGATGCGCAGTGCCGCGCCTGTGGGCGCTGCGACGCCTGTCGGTTGCGCCGGGCCGGCTTCAAAACTGCCGGGATCCCGGATCCGACCCCCTACCAGCTCTGAACCCCAGAGAAATCATTAACTTGGGATGGTGCAAAATGCACCAACAGCGAAGTAGGGGGTTGTGAAACTGGTCACTTTTGGGGGAAGTCCGTACAATGCCGCCATTTGGTCGGACTTGTGCGGAGGAGGTACCGGTCAGGCCTGGGCGCCCGGCGGATGGCGGGCAAACAATATCATGCGTAAATCGAGAGGGCTGTATCAATGACATTCGAAAGCTTTGCTGATGCGCACTGGACGATACTGTGGCTGGGTTTTGCCATTGCCTTCGTCATGGGTGCGGTCGTCAATAAAACTAATTTCTGCACCATGGGTTCGGTCTCCGACCTGGTCAATATGGGCGACAGCGGCCGTTTCCGGGCCTGGCTGCTGGCGATTACCGTGGCCATGCTCGGCGTGGCGATTATCGAGGGGAGCGGGCTGATCAGCGTGGATCAAACCGTGCCACCGTACCGGGGCAGTAACTTTGCCTGGCTGGAATATATCCTGGGCGGCGTCCTGTTCGGGATCGGCATGACCTATGGCAGCGGGTGCGGCAGCAAGACGTTGATCCGCATCGGGGGCGGTAACGTCAAGTCCATTCTTGTCTTTGCTGTTATCGCCGTCTGTGCCTATTTCATGCTCAATCCCTTCCCCGGCACTGATCAGACCATTTATTCCCTGCTGTTCTATCCCTGGACCAGCCCCACGAGCGTGTCGCTGGCTTCCCAGCAGGACCTGGGGAGTCTGCTCGGCCGGGTATTCGGTACCGAGGCGGAGGTAACCCGCGTCGTGGTCGGGCTGTTGCTGGTGGCGTTGCTGGTCTGGGTTCTGTTCAAGTCCGCGGATTTTCGCAAGAGCTTCGACAATATCCTGGGGGGGCTGGTGGTCGGCCTGGCCGTACTGGCGGCCTGGTATGTCACCGATGCGGCCATGATTGATGCCGGCGGCGAAACATTCACCTGGACGGAATACGCCGAATCGGGCAACTGGAGCTTCATGGAAGAGGGTAATCCGCCCCGCTCAGTCGGGACCCAGTCCTATACCTTCATCAATCCGGTCGGTCAGACGCTGGGTTATGCCACCGAGGGCTTTGCCAGCCGTTATCTCACTTTCGGCGTGATGGCGGTCTTCGGCGTGATCCTGGGTTCCCTGTTCTGGGCAATCATCTCCAGAGGATTCCGTGTCGAATGGTTCGTTAACTTCCGTGATGTCATCAACCATGCTATCGGCGGGGCACTGATGGGGATCGGCGGCGTGCTGGCCCTGGGCTGCACCGTGGGGCAGGCGATCACCGGCGTTTCCACCCTGGCGCTGGGCTCCTTCCTGGCCTTTGGCGGCATCGTGCTGGGCAGCGCCATGACCATGAAGATCCAGTATTACAAGATGGTCTACGAGGACGAGGCCAGCTTCGGCAAGGCGTTTGTCACCGCGCTGGTGGACTTCAAGCTGCTGCCCGAGGGCATGCGCAAGCTGGAGGCCATCTGAGCTGACACCGGAACGGTCGTTCACCGGGGACGGGGTTGCCATTCCCGGTGAGTCCGGTAAAATGCGCGCTTCCTGTTACATCCGGCTCTCACAGAGCCTGTAACAGTCTCTCCGGGACGTTAGCTCAGTTGGTAGAGCATCCGGCTTTTAACCGGCTGGTCGAAGGTTCGAGTCCTTCACGTCCCACCATATCGGGGCTACCCCAACGGGTAGCCCTTTTTCTTGTCTTCTCAAAATGCTCATATCCCGTCATTTATTTACAGGGGCCAGTTTCCAGGTGTCAGGCTAGTTCTGAGTTCTGAGTTCTGAGTTCTGAGTTCTGAGTTCTGAGTTCTGAGTTCTGAGTCCTGAGGGCAAGTGAGCAGTTTGCAGATGGCAGTTGGCAGCCAACCAATGCAGGGTAGGTCAGGGTGCGTGCAGCGCTCCCTGACACCCCGGCTTATTCTTCGTGTCTTCGAGCCTTCGTGGTGAGGCTTTCAAGGCCTTCTCGTTCCTGTCCGGTTTGTAGGGGTCGGTTCCCGATGGAAAGTCACGCAGGCTGTCGCCAGCGTGACCTACGGACTCTCAAGCACCGCCACGACGTTGAGAAAGAGTCGGTTATCTCTGCGGCTTCGCGCCTTTGCGAGAGTCAACGTAGTAGGTCAGGGTGCGCGCAGCGCTCCCTGACACCCCGGTCGTTGCAGCCAGCCCGGTTGATTCCTTAGGACTTAGGACTTAGGACTTAGGACTTAGGACTTAGGACTCAGCAGGCAAAAAAAAGCCCGGCAGAGCCGGGCTTTTCTTTAGCGGTATGTTGCCTGCCGCTTACTGGCGAATCGCCGGACCGTTCAGCCGGATACCGTTGCTCATGTAAGTATGGAAATACTCGAGAGCCACGTATGTCGGATGCTGGGTTTCGGTCTTGTATTTGCCGCTGTTGTAAGCATTCATCGGCAGAGCACGGACCTGCTTGTTACAGCCGCTGTAACGGCGCTGGATGGTGCCAAAGCCCTTCACGCCGGTTTCGTCACCACCGGCCCACTTGCGGCGCCAGACCGGGAAGTGTGAGGTCTGACCCAGGCCTGGGCTGAGCAGGTTACCACGGGCCATCATGCCGGAGTTGTAGACATGGCAATCGGCACAGGACATGTTCAGCTGACCACGCTTGGCGTAGAAGAACTGTTTGCCTTTCTCATAGACATCCAGTGCACGTTCGTCGTCGGGAACCACGACATTTTGCTTTTCACCCCGTGAGGTGTAGGCCATGTACGCGGCGATGGCGGCGAAGTTGCCCTTGAAGAAACGCAGTTTTTCGGCCTTCAGGTCGACGTTTTTGCGCTTCAGGCAGGCCATCAGGTCACCTTCGAGCGTACGCACGCTGCCGGACTGCTTGTCGAAGTACGGATAGTGCTGCTTGATGCCTTTCCCGCCATTCTTGAAACAGCTGCCGATATCATATTTTTCGAACAGCTTGCGACCGCGATTGACACCGTCCTCGTAGGAGGGGAATTCTTCCATAAGCTGCCATTCGTCACGGCGGACCTTGTCAATGGCGTAGATCCCGTCGCCAAATTCCTGCAGTTTCACGCCAGGGAATTTCTTGTAGAAGTATTGGCGAAATTCGTTGAGATCGCTTTGCGGGTCTGTCTTGGCGACTGCCGGCGCAGATGCACCCCCCAGAACCGAAAGCGCTGTTAAAGCGATTATCAGTTTTCTCATTGTTATAACTCCTGTCATCCAGTTGGATTGACTCGTTGATTACTTGATCTGGACCGTCAGGGAGTCTTTCTCTCCCTTGTTGTCGACCCAGCTGATGGACACGTCATCGCCGGACTTGCCGCCGGTGAACTCGTAAGAGAGATACGGGTTCTTGGAGACGGCCGGTCCCCACTGCGCCAGCACAACTTCCTTGCCGTTGTGTTCGCAGGTCACTTCCTGGATGTAGTGTGCCGGGATCTTGTCGCCGGTTTTCTCGTCCTTGCGCAGACCGGTTTCCATAACGTGCGTAATCAACGACTTGACTGTAACGGTGTCCCCCTTGAGGGTCGCCCGGGCTCGGATACTCTTAGCCATAATAGTGTTCCTCTTGATCGATTCGTTTCGATGACGACGGGCTTAGCCGCCACAACCGCCGATAGTGACTTTGACCTCTTTGCGGGCCGAGTAGGCCTTGCCGCCGGCCTTGACCACGGCAATCACATTGGAGGTTTTGGCCATCTTGATGCGGGTTGAGACAAAGCCTTTGGCGTTGTCGGCCAGCTTGAAGTTGGCCGCCAGGGGCGTGCCGTTCTTCTCGGCGATGATCGCGATTTCCTCGATGCCGGCGATGCCGGAGGTGATGGAAACCGGGACCACGGCGCCGTTTTCGGCGATGTCCGGGGCCTTGATGCTGATGTCATCGGTCGGCTCGGTCTGGGCGGTGCCAAACAGGTCATTCATGGCCGTTTGCATATCTTCGGTTTCGAATGCCCGCTTGGGCCAGGCGGCCATGACCGCACCGGGGGTGAGCAGGCCGGCGCCGACGGCGACCGCGACGGTGCTACCGGCCAGGCTGCCCTTGAGAAAAGTTCTACGTTGCATTGATTGGTTCCTCCACTTGCCGGAAATATTAAAGGGTATAGACCCACTCGGTGATGTGATCAATTTCCTCTTCGGTCAGGATATTGTGCTTGCCGAAGGGAGGCATCATTGAGTTCGGGTTGAACTTGGTGGGGTTGGCAATTTGTTCACGCACCCTGTCTTTATCAGGGAAGCGGGACTTCATTGCTACCAACGGCGGCCCGATGTTACCGGGCAAGTGGGCACCTTCGTAGCTGTGGCAGGCGAAGCAATTGCCTTTTTTACGGTTTTCAGCAAGCTTCTTGCCGGTGTCTGCATCGGCAGCGACTGCTGTGCTGGGTACCATAGCCATGGAACCGAGCAACATAGCGACAGTGCTGGCGGCAGCTATGAGTTTAGCGGCTTTCCGCATGGTCTCCTCCTCATTGAAGTTAGAGATTGGGTCAGTTTTTAAGGCTGACAGTCTTATTATTGTGGACGCTTACCGTGCCGGCAAGACTTATACCTCGTTAAGGTTCATAGCATACAGATTGAGAACCTAATAGCAAGTACCCTCAGTGTGTTTCAGTAAATAAGCTAAAGCTAATGTACTGATTCACTGGACGATTTTGCTGTAAACACTAGTGTAGATGAAAACGGAGGCGGCTGTCAGGGCCGATTTTCCAGCGCGGCGATTTCCTTTTTCAATTCCTGCAGGCGGGCCTCGGCCCGGGACGCGTCATAAAATTCCAGCGCGTCGTTTTTGAGCGCCAGATTGAACTGGGTGATGGCCTGGTGGGAGAGGCCCGTGCGGTAATAGTATTCGCCCAGCGCGATCTGTGCCCGGGCCGGGTTGCCGAGTTTCTCCTCTGCCTCGGCCAGCAGCTGGTAAAAGCGCGGTTTGCGATCCCGCTCGCGCAGAAAATCGCGCAGGATCTCTCTGGCCGGCCCGGGCTGTTCGGCCTCAAGAAGACTTTCCACGTAGCCCAGGGTCAGGGCGGGATTCCCCGGATAGAGTTCGAGCGCGTCGCGGTAGTGTTGCAGCGCTTCTTCAGTCTTGTCGCGGGCAAACGCCAGTTCCGCCCGGGCAAGCATGAAAGCGATGCGTTGAGGCTGCTCATCAAGCAGTTTGTCCAGAACCTCTTTGGCACGCGGGTAGTCGCCGGTTTCCATCAGGCTCAGAACATAGCCATAACGCTCGGCTCGCTGGTTCAGATAGCGTCCCGATTTCAGGTTATCGGCGAACTCCTTCCGCAATTCGGCCGGCTTGCGGCTGGTCAGGGCCCTGATGCGATTGCGCATCAGGTGAAAGGTCTCGGCACTCTCGCTCATTTCGACCGAATACTGGCGCGCCCGATCCCGGGCATCGGCGATACGGGTCGCGGTGACCGGGTGGGTGCGCAGAAACTCGGGCCCCTGCGGGCCGTAGAGGCGGTTGGACTTGTGCATCTGTTCGAAGAAGCTGGCCATGCTGTTGGGATCAAATCCCGCGTTGGCGAGCAGTTTGATGCCCAGATGATCGGCCTCTTTTTCATTGGCGCGGGTAAAGTTGATCCGGCTCTGGATGCTGCCGGCGGTAATGGAGGCGATCGCGGCCTCGCCCATCTCGCCGCTTTGTCCTCCCAGTACAATGGCGGCAATCAGCGCCGCCAGGACGGGCAGACTGCTCCCCCCTCCGAAATTGTAGGCGCGGGCATGATGTCGCTGGGTGACGTGGGCGATTTCATGGGCCATGACCGAGGCCAGCTCGCTCTCGGTCCGGGTGGAGAGTATCAGGCCGTAGTGAATCCCAATATAGCCGCCGGGCAGGGCGAAGGCGTTGATGTCGGGGGCGTCAATGAGAAAAAAGTGAAAATCGGTCATCTCGCTGTCGCCGGCGGCAATCAGCTTGTAGCCCAGGTGGTTCAGATAGCTGTCGATCAGGGGGTCGTTGATGATCCGGCCACTGCGCTGGATATTGCGCATCACCGACTCGCCGACACGCTTTTCCTCGGTCGGCGTGGCCGCGCCGGCCGCGGCGTCGCCGATATCGGGCAATGTCGGCGCGGCCGGCAGCGGCGCTGGCGAGAAAATCAGCAGCGCGATGAGTAGCCAGGTGGGATGCGTTCTGAGCAGGTGCAAAATAGTGTTCGTGACCTTGTAACGAATATGGATAGGGCCATCATACGGCGATTTGGCCGGGATGACGACGCCCGGCACTCAGACCCTGTGTTTATCAATAGGTTCGCTCGTATTCATTTCAAGATTTC
The DNA here is from genome assembly GCF_004366735.1 of Thiohalophilus thiocyanatoxydans. GTDB lineage: Bacteria > Pseudomonadota > Gammaproteobacteria > UBA6429 > Thiohalophilaceae > Thiohalophilus > Thiohalophilus thiocyanatoxydans. The sequence continues at coordinate 167,645 of NZ_SOQX01000003.1, forward strand.
AGTAGACTATGCGGGCCTTTATTATAACCACTATTTATTTGTGGTTATAATGCCGCCAAATCAAATCTCATGGGAGAGAGATGATGCAGGTTTTCAAGGAAATCGAGGTTGCGGATCTGGCCAGCATGCTGGAGGATACGGACCACAGCGTCAGCCTGATTGATATTCGTAATCCGGCCGAGGCGCAGCGGGAGAGTATTCCCGGGGCACGGAATGTGCCCATGCACCAACTGTCAAAGCAATTGGATGAGGTTCAGAAGACGCAAGTGGTGGTGTTGTATTGCCAGGTGGGTCTGCTGTCCGCTCAGGCCTGTGCCTATCTGTCCGTCAGCGGGTTCGACAATGTCCATAACTTGCGCGGCGGAATTCAGGCCTGGAAATCCAGTGGCCTGGCAGTAGCATGAAGCCCTACCAGCAATACAGGATTACCACAAATTTCTTGTGTTCTAAATCCAGTTGTCATATAAGTGTAGGATTGATTGCTAATATTCAATCGTATAGTTTAACCCCAAACCAACTCAGATGACTTGAAGGAGAAATCACTATGGCTGACTTCGATCAAGAACTGGATGCATCAGGCCTGAACTGCCCGCTGCCTATCCTGCGCGCCAAGAAATCCCTGGCCGGTATGTCCGCGGGACAGGTCCTGCACATCATCGCCACCGATCCGGGTTCCGTGAAGGACTTTGAAGCTTTTTCCAAGCAGACCGGTAACGAGCTGATGGAATCCAAGGAAGAAGGCGGTAAGTTTTACTTCCTGATCAAAAAAGCGAGCTAACAATTACTATAATAAAATATTAATACAGCTGTTACCGTGCCCGGCATTCGACGGGCAGGTGACAGAAATCGAGGTGCACTATGTCTAAAAAACTTGCCATTATTGCGACGAAGGGCACGCTGGATTGGGGCTATCCACCGTTTATTCTTGCCTCCACCGCGGCCGCGCTGGGCTATGAAGTCCAGATATTTTTCACTTTCTACGGATTGCAGCTTCTGAAGAAGAAGATGGACGTCAAGGTCAGCCCGCTGGGTAACCCGGGCATGCCGATGCCGATGGGCATGGACAAATGGTTCCCCGTTATCGGTACGGCCATTCCCGGTATGCAGTCAGTTATGACCAAGATGATGAAAGCCAAGATGAAATCCAAAGGCGTCGCCAGTCTGGAAGACTTGCGCGATCTCTGCGTCGAGGCCGACGTCAAGATCATCGCCTGTCAGATGACCGTCGACCTGTTCGATATGAATCACTCCGAGTTCATTGATGGTATCGAATACGGTGGCGCGGCCATGTTCTTTGAATTCGCCGGCGAAGCGGATATCTCGCTGTTCGTCTGAAACGAATTCAAATCATGGGAGAGAAAAAACCCGAAGCGAAAGCTTCGGGTTTTTTTATGCGATAAAACAAAGTTGGCAGACTTCAGATGGCAGTTGGCAGTAAAACAGCTGATTTCAACTTTCTGCCAACTGCTATCTGCCGACTGCCAGCTTTGTTCTAGAACTCCATACTCATGCCGACGCTGATCAGATCCGAATCGCTCTCATAGGTTCCGTTGTAGACATCGGTCCCGTTGGGTTCCATGGATGGGTCAGCAGTTGGGTCGTAGGAGTCTGTTGAGTTTACATCACGATCATCGACATCGACCAGCATATAGGCCAGTTCCAGATCCCAGCTGCCGAAGTCACGGGTCATGCCCAGGCTGAAGAGTTGACGATCGTCATCCGGCACCCGGGCCGAGAAGTGCTCATCCGGCTGCGGGCTCTCGTCGTAGCTGTACCCGAACATCAATTTGGTCTTCGGATTCATCTGGTAGATGGCCCCGATGCGGTAAGCCCAGGTATCGTCCCAGTTGTTGGTGCTGGATGTCAGTTCTGTTCCACCACCGTTAACGACGGTGATTTTGTCAAAGCTGCTCCAGCCGGTATATTCCGCATCCAGCTCTACACCAAGCTTGTCGGTAATCTGATAGTGAAACCCGGCCTGAAACATGTCAGGGAATTCCAGCTTGGAGTATGCTGCTTGAGGTGTATTCTTTGGTGATGACGCATCGAAAGCATGAAATGAGCCTGATAAATCAACTTCTACTGCACTGCGATAATTGGCACCAAATGTCAGCTTGTTATTCATTTTTTTCTGGTAGGCGACATTCCAGCCAAGATCACCACCACTGCCTTTCAGATCGACCCCATGGTTATTGAAAACCAGTTCGTCGAGATCGTAATAGTTGACACCAAAGGCAAAACTGCTGCTGTCATCAAGCTGCCACGCAATGTTGGGATTGACATTAAACATCTTGATCCGGCTAAGAGACGTTTCCAGGACTGATTGACCTGCGAAACCGCCAAATGTCCCACTTGGCCATTCCGTTTCCAGTCCAAAAGGAGCGTTAATGGCGAGACCAAAGGACATGTTGTCATAACCATCAACCATGAAATAGCCATTGGGGATTAAAAACGTATCCTCGCCGGTGGAGCCGGTGGCGGTGCCGTTATCCGGATCGACTTTTGGCTCGTAGGTGATCCGGGTCAGGCCGGCATTGATTGCATTGGCGTCGTGAAACGACATGGCCGCCGGGTTATAGGCCAGCGCGCCGGTCTCGGTCGTGTTGGCCACCAGTGCGTTGGAGGTGGCGGTTCCGACGGTCGAAACTTCCGGAATGCGAAAACCCGAGGCAAGTGCGTGTGAACCGATCAGGGTGAGTCCCGTTGCGAGCAACACGGCACGGGACAGGCGGGAATAATGAAACTGTGTGTCCATGTAAGGACCTCCCATGAGTTGGCTGTTACTTGTTGTTCGTCATACTGTAGCGGGGAATTATCGGAGTGACTACACACAAAGAAACTAATTAAGAAAATTATAATATGGTAATAATAATAACCAATAGCACCATAAAAATTGCTTGACACTACTGGAGCCCTAATGAAAGATACGGTGCCAGTTGCCAACATCTTTCGTTGCATATAAAAACTACTACGCACGTCACGTTAAACAACAGAAACTGAGGCATGTCCGCATGCCGGTGACTTTAAAGAAAATTATAAATACTACCTTCACCTTTCATGGGAGATGAAACAATGAAGACTACAAACAAACGACTGCTCGCCACAGCCGTCGCCGCCGCACTTGCCCTGCCGACGGCGGCCTTTGCGACCAACGGTTATTTTTCCCACGGTTACGGCACCACCAACAAGGGGCTCGGCGGTGCCGGTGTTGCCCTGCCACAGGATTCCCTGGCCGCGGCCACCAATCCGGCCGGTATGGCATTTATCGGGGAGCGGATGGACGTCGGTGCCGCACTGTTCAGCCCGAATCCGCGCGGTTACACTGCAACTGATGCCTCTACTACGGCTGGTTGTCAGGGGGGGCAATGTGCATTTACTCTGGGTGAAAATGGCAGTGGCCAAACACTCGAAAGTGAAGACGATGTCTTCATCATTCCTCATTTCGGCTATAACTGGCAGCTTGATAACAACAGTACACTGGGTTTGTCTGTCTACGGAAACGGCGGAATGAACACAGAGTACAAGGGTGGACAGGCTAATCACAACGATGGCACAAATAACAACACCGTAAATTCAGATGGTGCTTTCGGTGGTGGCACAGCTGGTGTGGATCTCGAGCAACTTTTTGTTGCTTTGACCTATGCACAGAAGTATTCCGATACCGGGGCGTGGGGTATTACTCCGATTCTGGCTTATCAGCGTTTTGAGGCCAAGGGTCTGAATAAGTTTGGCGGATCTTCCAGCGATTCTGACAATTTAACGGATAATGGTACTGACACCTCCAGTGGTTTTGGTGTGAAACTGGGGATTAGTGACGAAGTCGCTCCGGGCCTGACTTTAGGCGCATCTTATCAAAGTGAGATGGATATGAGCGAGTTTGATGACTATAAAGGTCTGTTTGCCGAGCAAGGTGATTTCGATATTCCGGCCACCTGGACGCTGGGACTTGCCTACGATATGGGTGACTCTGGTACTGTGCTCTTCGATGTGCAGGAAATTATGTATGGTGATATAGCGTCCATTTCCAATCCAATATCTAATCTGACCGTGGATGGTAATTTGTTAGGATCGGATGATGGTGGCGGTTTTGGCTGGCAAGACATTACGGTCTACAAGCTGGGTTATCAGTGGGCCACCAGCGCCGACTGGACCTGGCGCGTGGGGTATAACCACGGTGATCAGCCCATTCCCAATACGGAAGTGCTGTTCAACATCCTGGCACCGGGCGTGATGGAAGATCATTTCACCTTCGGCTTTACCAAGAGCACCGGCGCTGACAGTGAATTTAACTTCGCTGCGATGTATGCACCGGAAAATAGCGTGACAGGTGAAAATGCGCTTAATTCAAACCAGGATATCACTATCGAAATGACCCAATGGGAAATGGAAGCCAGCTGGGCCTGGAAATTCTAAGCCATCAGACATTGCGCTGATGTAACAGGGATGTCGACAGGGCCGTGGATGCGAATCCATGGCCCTTTCTTTTGCAAAACTTCAGGTGGGATTAAAGCCCGACCTGTGATTGATTTGCCGGTCGGACTCTGGTCCGACATTGTAACTTGCCACTTTACTTTTTTTAGAATTTGGGATGGGAGATTTATGGAACCGATGAAACTTGCCTTCAGCGGTTTGCTGGCCCTGTTGTTATCGACAGGCGCCGTGCAGGCCGAGGAAAAGATCAAACCGTTCGTGCAGGCCGAGAGTCAGGGGGCCGGTATGGCCGAGGCGGTCAGTACGGCCAAACAGGCGCTGCGTGATGCGGGCTTCGAGGTGGTTGGCGAATACTCGCCCTATGACAACGCCACGATTGTCGCCATTACCAGTGATGAGCTCAAAGCGACCGCCGCCAAAACCGATTACGGCGTGTTCGGTGCGGCGCAGCGGGTGACTTTTTATGATACCGGCGACGCCGTCCAGGTCGCCTATACCAACCCGGTTTATCTGGCCCACGCCTATCGGCTGGATGGCGATCTGGTGGCGGTAGCCTCGCAACTGGAAGGGGCGCTGGGTAAACAGCAGAGCTACGGCTCCAAGAAGGGGTTAAGCGGGGAGGACCTGCGCGATTATCAGTACAAATGGCTGATGCCCTATTTCTATGATCGTCTCAGTCTGGCCAGTTATGACTCCTATCAGGAAGCCGTTAACAGTGTCGAGGCGGCGATTGCCGAGGGCAAGGGTGGGGTGAAACCGGTCTATCGCATCGATCTGCCCGATCAGGAGGCCACCGTATTTGGTGTCAACATCCTGGGTAACTCCGATGACACCGAATGTGCCGGCGATCAGTACATCATGGAACGGATCGACTTCAAGGAGATCAAGTCCCTGGGTCATCTGCCCTACGAGATCGTGGTCAAGGACAACAAGGCCTATGCGCTGCGGGCCGAATTCCGCATTGCCATCAGCTTCCCGGATCTTTCCATGATGGGCAGCAACAGCTTCGCCTCCATCATGTGCGCCCCCTCGGCCATCGAAGCGGCTCTGACCCGGGCGGCCGGGGGTAAAACCGGCGGGGACGACTGGTAAGAAGGGACGAGAGGGGGTAAAAATGCTGACAAGATCACACAAAAACCGCTAAAATCAGCACTTATTTGGTACCTCCTCCACGTACCAACTCAGCCCCGGCGAGCTTTTCGTCGGGGTTTTTTTCGTTTGGGGCCGGCGTCTGGCACAGGTGGCCCGACCCGGTATCCAGCCCGGATTCGAGGCTGGATTCCGGCTTTCGCCGGAATGACGGTAAATGTCCCGTAACCTGGCGCTCAGCGCTCGGGTCAATCTATTATCTCTCGCAAAGCCGCCGCGACGCAGAGAAAAATAGGAAGTAGGTCAGGGTGCGTGCAGCGCTCCCTGACACCCCGGACGGCGGCGATCGCTGCATCTCTGGCCTGTGAGACGCTGGTTATGGGTTGGAAAGTCACGCAGGCTGGCGCCAGCGTGACCTACGTGACTCGGGTCAATCTATCTATTCCCTCTCGCAAAGCCGCCGCGGCGGCGGAGAAAACAGTGGGTTTTATTCTTGGCGGCTCAGCGTCTTTGCGAGAGTCCAGGGATCAGGTCAGGGTGCGCGCAGCGCTCCCCCGGCAAAACCCCTGATCGCCATGAAAAAAATCCCCGGATCAGGTAAACTACGGCTTCTTTGCGCGAGCCATGACAGCCCCGGGCGCACCCTGCGCTGGGCTGTAACGCTCTGAATTCATTGTATTTTATCTAAACCGGGAGTAATTGATGTTTAAACGAGACATGACCATTGCAGGCTATGACGACGAACTGTGGGCGGCGATGCAGAACGAGGAGCAGCGCCAGGAAGAGCATATCGAGCTGATCGCCTCCGAAAACTACACCAGCCCGCGTGTCATGCAGGCTCAAGGGTCAGTACTCACTAACAAATATGCCGAAGGCTATCCCGGCAAGCGCTATTACGGCGGCTGTGAGTACGTCGATGTGGCCGAGCAGCTGGCCATCGACCGGGTCAAAGAACTGTTCGGCGCTGATTACGCCAACGTCCAGCCCCATTCCGGCTCCCAGGCCAACGCGGCGGTCTATCTGGCCCTGTTGCAGCCCGGCGACACGATACTGGGGATGAGTCTGGCCCACGGCGGTCACCTGACCCACGGTGCCAAGGTCAACTTCTCCGGCAAGATTTTCAATGCCGTGCAGTACGGTATCGACGAGCAGGGCTTCATCGATTACGACGAAGTCGAGAAGCTGGCCAAAGAGCACCAGCCGAAGATGATCGTCGCCGGCTTCAGCGCCTATTCCCAGGTGGTCGACTGGCAGCGTTTTCGCGAGATCGCCGACATGGTCGGTGCATGGCTGATGGTGGACATGGCCCACGTGGCCGGTCTCATCGCCGCCGGCGTTTACCCGAGCCCGGTCAACATCGCCGATGTGACCACCTCCACCACCCACAAGACCCTGCGCGGGCCACGTGGCGGCATCATCCTGGCCAAATCCAACCCGGACGTTGAAAAGAAACTCAACTCACTGGTCTTCCCCGGCACCCAGGGTGGCCCGCTGATGCACGTCATCGCCGCCAAGGCTGTCGCCTTCAAGGAAGCGCTGGAACCCGACTTCAAGGCCTATCAGCAGCAGGTGGTCAAAAACGCCAAGGTGATGGCCGAGGTATTCCAGAGCCGCGGCTTCGAGGTCATCTCCGGCGGCACCGAGAACCACCTGTTTCTGGTCAGCTTCATCAAGCAGGAGCTGACCGGCAAGGACATCGATGCCTGGCTGGGCGATGCCAACATTACCGTCAACAAAAATGCCGTGCCCAACGATCCCCAGTCGCCGTTTGTGACCAGCGGCATCCGTGTCGGCACCCCGGCGTCCACCACCCGTGGCTTCGGGGAAGCCGAAAGCCGGGAACTGGCCGGCTGGATGTGCGATGTGATCGATGCCAAGGGCGACGAAAAGGTGATTGCCGAGACCAAGAAGAAAGTCCTGGATCTCTGCAAGAAGCATCCGGTCTACAAGTAACAGGGACGAGTTACGAGGGACGAGTGACGAGGTGGAAAAATGGCGCCCACAGGCTTGATCCTTTTTTCTGGCTATTGCGACGATATGGATAACTCATGGAACCGGGAAGCAGTGGTATGACACAGAAATATTTTGTTCCTCGTCCCTCGTCCCTCGTCCCTCGGCACTGATCGATGCATTGTCCGTTCTGTGGCGCCGATGATACCAAGGTAATCGACTCGCGTCTGGCGGGCGAGGGCGCCGCCGTGCGTCGGCGGCGCGAGTGCCTGGGCTGTCACGAACGTTTTACCACCTTTGAAACGCCCGAGCTGGTGATGCCGCGGCTGGTCAAGCAAGACGGCCGGCGCGAGCCGTTTGATGAGGATAAATTGCGGTCCGGCATGCAACGGGCTCTGGAGAAGCGACCGGTCAATACCGACGCCATCGAGGATGCCCTGAACCGGATCCTCAAGCAGTTGCGGGCCCTGGGGGAACGTGAGATCGACTCCAAGCAGGTGGGTGAACTGGTGATGCAGGAACTGCGGGATCTGGACCAGGTCGCCTATGTGCGTTTTGCCTCGGTGTATCGCAGCTTCGAGGATGTCAGTGCCTTCCAGGAAGAGATCGAGAAACTCCAGAGCGTTCCCTCTCCGGAAATGAAACGCCAGCAACAGTCCCTGTTGCCGGATGACGACGACAAGCAATAAGCGGTCGTTTCCGGATGAGCTTCAGCGCCGATGATCACCGTTACATGGCCCGCGCCCTGCAGCTGGCCGAGCGCGGCCTGTATACCACCGATCCCAATCCCCGGGTCGGTTGCGTGCTGGTGCGGGATAACGCCATCGTCGGTGAAGGCTGGCACGAACGAGCCGGTGAAGCGCATGCCGAAGTGCATGCCCTGCAGGCGGCCGGCGATGCCGCGCGCGGCAGTACGGCCTATGTCACCCTGGAGCCCTGTTGCCATCAGGGGCGGACGCCCCCCTGCAGTGACGCGCTGATCCAGGCCGGTGTCAGCCGGGTGGTGGTGGCGATGCGCGATCCCCACGCACAGGTTGACGGCGGTGGTATCAGTCAGTTGCAGGCCGCCGGTATTACCGTGGACAGCGGCCTGATGGAAGCGCAGGCCGTTCAACTCAATCCCGGCTTTATCCGGCGCATGCAGCGCGGTCGCCCCTGGGTGCGACTGAAGCTGGCCATGAGTCTGGACGGACGCACCGCCATGGCCTCGGGCGAGAGCCAGTGGATTACCGGCGCGGCCGCGCGCCAGGATGTGCAACACTGGCGTGCGCGCAGCTCGGCGATCCTCACCGGCGTCGGCAGCGTGCTGGCCGATGATCCGTCGATGACCGTGCGCCTTGACCAGACCGAACGTCAGCCCCTGCGGGTGATTATCGATACCAACCTGAGTACCCCGGCGGGGGCGAAAATTTTGCACCAGCCCGGCCAGACCGTGATTATGACCTGCAGCGAGGATCAGGCCGCGCGCGAGGAACTGCAAAATGCGGGCGCCAGGGTGCTCGCGGTCCCGCCGAATGCACGCAACAATGTCGATCTCGGTGCGGTGCTGGATCAACTGGGCGAGATGGAAATCAACGAACTGCACGTGGAAACCGGCGCCACCCTGGCCGGGGCGCTCATGCACGCCGGCCTGGTCGATGAACTGATCGTCTATATGGCCCCGACCCTGCTCGGTGACGCCGCCCGCGGCCTGTTTCACCTGCCGGGAATAGAAACGATGGATGACAGGTTGTCACTACAGATCAAGGATATCCGTGCCGTTGGAGAAGACTGGCGAATCACCGCGGGATTGAAAAAGAGCTAACCACGAAGACACGAAGTTTATTGATTTAATTTTTCCTTCGTGTCTTCGCGTCTTCGTGGTGAAATTTACTGACCTGGACTCGCAGATATACTGTCTGAGAGTACCAAACCGGAATGACGAGCAGACGATGTTTACGGGAATTATACAGTCGGTGGGCAAGGTTGCGGCGATCGAGCCCAAAGGCGCCGATGCACGGGTGCGCATCCAGACCGACACATTGTCGCTGGCGGATGTGGCGCTGGGCGACAGCATCGCGGTCAACGGGGTCTGCCTGACAGCGGTGGAATTGCCGGGTGACGGGATTTGGGCGGATGTCTCGGGTGAGACGCTGTCGCGGACCACCTTCGCCGAGATCAAAAACGGCAGCCGCGTCAATCTGGAGAAAGCCCTGACCCCCACCACCCATCTGGGTGGCCATCTGGTCAGCGGCCATGTGGACGGGATCGGCGAGGTGGTGGAACGATCCGAGGCCGGGCGTTCGGTAAAATTTCGTATCAAGGCCCCGGATGAGCTTGCGCGCTACATCGCGACCAAAGGCTCGATCTGTGTCGATGGCATCAGTCTCACGGTTAACGCCGTGGACGGGGCGCTATTCGATTTGAATATTGTGCCGCATACTCTCACGCAGACCACCATGGGTGATTTCCAGGCGGGTCAGCGGGTCAATCTGGAAGTGGACGTCATCGCCCGTTATCTGGAACGTTTACTGTTGGGTGACAAAGCGGCACAATCGGGTCAGGGCGTGACCGAGGCGTTGCTCGCCGAACACGGTTTTATCAAGTAGGACATATGGCACTGAACAGTACACAAGAGATTATCGAGGACATTCGTCAGGGTAAAATGGTAATCCTGATGGATGATGAAGATCGCGAGAACGAAGGCGATCTGATTATTGCCGCTGAAAAGATTTCGCCCGAGGCAATCAATTTCATGGCCAAATACGGTCGGGGTCTGATCTGTCTGACCCTGAGCAAGGAACGCTGCGAACGCCTGCGCCTGCCGCCGATGGTGACGGAAAATCGCGAAGCGCATGCCACGGCGTTTACCGTGTCGATCGAGGCGGCCGAGGGGGTAACCACCGGGATATCGGCGGCCGATCGCTCCGTGACCATCCAGGCCGCCGTGGCACCCGATGCCAGACCCTCGGATCTGGTACAGCCCGGTCACGTGTTTCCCCTGATGGCTCAGCCCGGCGGCGTATTGACCCGGGCGGGGCATACCGAGGCCGGTTGCGATCTGGCGCGCATGGCCGACCTGGAGCCGGCGTCGGTGATTGTCGAGATTCTTAATGAAGACGGCAGCATGGCCCGGCGTGCGGATCTGGAAAAGTTTGCCGCCGAGCACGATCTGAAGATCGGCACGATCGCGGATCTCATCGAATATCGCATGCGCAACGAGAAAACCATCGTGCGCGCCGCCGGGTGTAACATGCCGACCCGTTATGGTGATTTTCATCTGTATGCCTATCGCAACAGCATCGATCGCCAGGTCCACCTGGCGCTGGTCAAGGGCGATCTCGATCCGAAACACCCCGTGCTGGTGCGGGTCCATGTGGAAGACACCCTGTGTGACATTTTCGGCAGTCAGCGTGATGATTGCGGCTGGCCGCTGAGCGACGCGATGCAGCGCATTGCCGATGAAGGGCGGGGCGTGGTGATCATTTTACGCCTGGCGGGCGAATCGGAGACCCTGGTGTCACACATAAAACAGTATAATGAACAGGATCAGGGGCACGATCTGCCACACTATGAATCGGGCGAGGATCTGCGCACCTTCGGAATTGGCGCGCAGATATTGACCGATCTTGGCGTAAAGAAAATGCGCGTACTGAGCGCACCGAAGAAAATGCACGCACTTTCCGGCTTTGGCCTGGAAGTGGTGGAATACGTTTACGGGGAATAACAGGAAAGCATAATGACCATGAAAACCGTGGAAGGCGAACTGGTAGTCAAAGGAGCCCGTTTCGGGCTGGCCGTGGCGCGCTTTAACAGCTTTGTCGTGGAGAGCCTGTTACAGGGGGCGGTGGACACCATCACCCGCCATGGCGGGAATGAGAACGATATCGAGATCGTGCGCGTCCCGGGGGCCTATGAACTGCCGCTGGTGGTACAGCGCATGGCGCAGGGCCAAAACTACGATGCCATCATTGCCCTGGGCGCGGTGATTCGGGGCGGGACGCCCCATTTCGATTACGTGGCCGGCGAATGCGTCAAAGGCATGTCTTCGGTCATGCTGCAGCAGGATGTGCCGGTTGCCTTCGGGGTACTGACCGTGGATACCATCGAGCAGGCGATCGAACGGGCCGGCACCAAGGCCGGCAACAAGGGCGCCGAAGCGGCCATGTCGGCTATCGAGATGGTCAACCTGTTAAAGAACCTGTAAACAAGATGAAATCCAGCTCCCGCAGCCGCGCCCGCCGCCTTGCCATGCAGGGCCTGTATGAATGGCAACTGTCCGGAAACACCATAGACAAGATCATCGGCCAGTATGCCGTCGATCAGCAGATGCGTAATGTGGATGAAGCCTACTTCCGCGAGTTGAGCAACGGCGTCGCCGAACATAGTGACGAACTCGATCAATCCATCACCGCCTATATTACGCGCCCCTACGACGAGATCGACCCGGTCGAGAAAGCCGTATTGCGCCTGGGCGCGTTTGAGCTCAAGTTCAAACCGGAAGTCCCCTATCGCGTGATCATCAACGAAGCCGTTGAACTGGCCAAGACCTTCGGCGCCGAAGCCAGCCACAAATTCATCAACGGTGTGATGGACAAACTCGCCGCCGAACTGCGTGGCATCGAAATGCAGGCCCATAAAAGCAAAAAATTCTAATCAAATGTTGATTACCACTTCTCGAATTTACTGAAAATAACGCGGAGGACGCAGAGTCGCGGAGACGCGGAGAAAAATAAGTTTTTGTTCGGAATTGAATTTCATAGAGTTTAAGAAACATAATTTTATAGTTTGTGGATCAAAATAAATTTTCTCTGCGCCTCCGCGACTCTGCGAACTCTGCGTTTTTAAATCACTCTATTCAAGAGTCGATGATACTTTAACTGCCCTGGGGCCTGGTCCATGCCGCTTTCGGAATTTGACATCATCGCCCGTTATTTCGCTCAGGCAACACCAGGGCGGGACGATGTGGTGCTGGGTATTGGTGATGATGCGGCGGTGATCGATCCGCCCGCCGGGCAGCAGCTGGCGGTGGTGATCGACACACTGGTGGCCGGGGTGCATTTTCCGCTTGAGACGGATCCCTATGACATCGGCTGGAAGGCGCTGGCGGTGAATCTCAGTGATCTGGCCGCGATGGGGGCCGAACCGGCCTGGTTGACTCTGGCGTTGACGCTCGAACAAAGTGACGAACAGTGGCTGGCGGGGTTCAGCCGGGGCTTGTCGGAGCTGGCCGGGCAATACGGTCTGCAGCTGGTTGGCGGGGATACCACACGCGGCTCGTTGACGGTCACGGTGCAGGTCGCCGGGTATCTGCCCCCCGGACAGGCGCTGACGCGCCAGGGCGCGGCGCCGGGTGAGGAAATCTGGGTTTCCGGGACGCTCGGTGATGCCGCACTGGGTTTGCGGCTGGTACAGGGCGGGCTGGAAGCCGGTGATTCAGCGGCTGAGCAACTGTGCGGTCGGCTTAACCGGCCTCAACCCCGGCTTTCGCTGGGTATCGCGCTACGCGGTATGGCCAGTAGCTGTATCGACATCTCCGACGGCTTGCTGGCCGATCTCGGGCATGTGTGCGCGGCGGCCGATTGCGGCGCCGCCCTGCAATACGCCGATTTGCCGTTGTCGTCCGCGGCCCGTGACCTGATCGCCGCGGATTCCGGGCTCGGCGATCTGCCGCTGATCGGCGGGGACGATTATGAACTCTGTTTTACCGCGCCGGCCGATCGGCATACCGATATCCAGGTGCTCGCCGGGCAGCTGGATTGCCCCTTGACCCGTATCGGCCGGATCGAGGTCGAACCCGGGATACGTTGTCTTGAACAGGACGGCAGCCCGAGGTCTGTAACCGGTCAGGGTTATCGCCATTTTAACGAGTCGAGCTGATGCCAGGTAAAGTCGATCCCCGTCTGTTGTTGAATCCCGTCCATTTGTTGAGCCTGGGGCTGGGTAGTGGGCTGGCCCCGAAGGCCCCCGGCACGGCCGGGACGCTGGTGGCGATTCCGGTTTATCTGTTGCTGGCCTCTCTGGCGCCGGTGACTTATCTGCTGGTCACGCTATTCCTTTTATATATAGGCATCCATCTTTGTCAGGCCACCGCGCAACGGCTGGGTGTCCACGATCATCCGGCCATTGTCTGGGATGAAATTGTCGGCTATTTGTTGACCATGGTCGCGGTGCCGTTCGACTGGATCTGGATCCTCGCCGGGTTCGTCCTGTTTCGGTTGTTTGATGTCTGGAAGCCCTGGCCCATCGGCCTTCTGGATCGACGCGTCTCGGGCGGGATCGGTATCATGCTGGATGATCTGCTGGCAGCCGTGTATGCCTCGATCGTACTGCAGGTGATCATTTATCTGACAGGAGGGACTTTATGAAGGGAATAATCACAGTCAGCCTGTTTTTACTTACTCTCCTGGCGCGGGCCGGCGATGTGCAAATTCTCCAGGTCGAGCTGCAGGAAGAGACCGGGAAAAACTGGCGTGCCCATGTCACCCTGGAGCATGCCGATACCGGCTGGGATCATTACGCCGACGCCTGGCGGGTGGTGTCCCCTGACGGCAAGGAACTGGGTCAGCGCACCCTGCATCATCCCCATGAGAACGAACAGCCGTTTACCCGCAGTCTGTCGGGGATTGCCATTCCCGGGGAGATGACAGTCGTGGTGGTGGAAGCGCACGACAAGCTCCATGGCTGGTCAGCCGATCGGGTGCGTATCGATTTGCAACAGCAAAGTGGCGATCGCTACCGGGTAGAGCGACGTTAACCATGTCCTCCCTGCCTCGCCAACTGGTATTGATCGTGCTGATGTTGGCGGGAAGCCGGGCGGCCCACGCACTGGATCTGCAGATACAGGGGCTGTTTCGGGACAGAGTGATCCTGGAGGTTGAGGGGACGCAATACACCCTGCGTCCGGGAGAGGCCACGCCACAGGGCATCAAGCTAATCCGCGCCGACAGTGATAAAGCGGTACTGGAAATCGATGGTCGGCGGGAAACCTATGAACTCGGCAACCAGATCAGTACCGACTATTCCCGGCCCGAAATGGCCGAGGCTGTCATTTATCGTCAGCGGGGCATGTATCTGGGCAGTGGCAGCATCAACGGTTATTCGATCCGCTTCATTGCGGATACCGGTGCCAGTGCCATCTCCATGAACGAGGCCCAGGCCCGGCGTCTGGGCATCGACTTTCGCGTGGTGGGCGATCCCACTCGCGTCTCCACGGCCAACGGACTGGCCCGGGCCTACAAGGTCAAACTGGATCGGGTCAAGGTCGGCAATATCCAGCTGCACAACGTCACCGGCCTCGTCCATGAAGGGAACTCACCCCGGATCATCCTGCTGGGCATGTCCTTCCTCGGCCAACTGGAAATGCAACGCGACGGGGAACGGCTGGTGCTGAAAAAGAAATGGTGAGACTCTTTTCGATTCTCTGGGAATTAACGCGGAGGACGCGGAGGACGCGGAGGCGCAGAGTCGCGGAGAACAGAATTATTTTTATATTCGAACGACAGCGATATTCCGGAGAAGATGCTTGGGAAAAGTTGATAACACAATCAAGAAGCAGCAAATCAATAACCTCTGCGCCTCCGCGACTCCGCGTCCTCTGCGTTTAAGTTCCCTCCCTGGAAAATTGTCACTAACCGGTGAGCTGGTTACGCTTTTTTGTCTTTTTCGATCAGGGCGTAGGCGGAGTGATTGTGGATGGATTCGAAGTTTTCGGATTCGACCACGTAGTAGCTGACCCGCTTGTCGGCGTTCAGGCGCGCGGCCACATCCCGGACCATGTCTTCGACGAACTTGGGATTGTCATAGGCCCGTTCGGTGACGTTTTTCTCGTCCGGTCGTTTGAGCAGGCCGTAGAGTTCGCAGGAGGCTTCCGATTCGACCAGTTCAATCAGCTCCTCGACCCAGACGAATTCCTCGATGCGGGCGGCAACGGTCACATGGGAACGCTGGTTATGCGCGCCGTAGTCGGAGATATTTTTTGAGCAGGGGCAGAGGCTGGTAACCGGTACGATGACCTTGAGCGTCATTTGCACTTTGCCATCGTGAACTTCGCCGATGAAGCTGACGTCATAGTCCATCAGGCTTTCCACCCCGGAGATAGGCGCCTTCTTGTTGATGAAGTAGGGGAAGGCCATTTCGATATGACCGGAGTCGGCCTCCAGCTTCTCGGCCATCTCGGCCAGCATTTCCTTGAAGGATTGCACCGAAATCTCGCGTTCGTGGTTGTTAAGGATGTCCACGAAGCGGGACATGTGCGTGCCCTTGAAGTTGTGCGGCAGATTGACGTACATGTTGAACGAGGCGACGGTGTGCTGCTCGCCTTCATTGCGGTCGCGGATGCGTACCGGATGGCGGATATCCTTGATACCGACCTTGTTGATCGGAATCCGGCGGGTATCGGCACTGCTTTGTACGTCTTCGATGGGATCGGTTACGGCATTCATTGAGCTCTAGTCCTCTGTGTAGGTGACGCAGGCGCGATCGGTTTCCCAAATCGTTACGGCACTCACTTTCACCACGTCGGAATTCAGTACATCCGACAGTTTGCTGTAAAAGAAGGCGGCAATATTCTCGGCGGTCGGATTGATCTGATCGAATGGTGCAATGTCGTTCAGATTGTAGTGATCCAGGCCGCCCAGCAATCCGCGGGTCGCGTCCTTGATGTCCTTGAAGTCCATGCCCATGCCGACCCGATCCAGGGCGCTGGCCTGCACATGCACTTCCACTTTCCAGTTATGGCCATGGAGCCGGTTACAGACCCCTTCGTAATCGCGCAGATAATGTGCCGCGGCGAAGTCGGTGACAATGGTCATGGTGTAGCGTGGCGCCATGATAATACCTGAGTGATTCAGTGGGACTTTACGCGAGTGTCGCGTGTTTGGCAAGGGGCGGCTCGCCCAGTACCGCGGTAATGGTCCGGATTATACCCTCTGTATCCAGCCCGGCGGTTGCCAGCAACTGTTCGCGGCTGCCGTGCTCCAGAAATTCGTCGGGCAGTCCCAGATGTAACACCCGCACGGAGTGGGGTTGTTCATCGAGCCATTGGCTCACCGCACTGCCGGCGCCACCCTGGATCGCGTTGTCCTCCAGGGTGACCAGCAGATCGTGGTCGGCGGCCAGTTGTTGCAGCAGTTCGGTGTCCAGCGGCTTGATAAAGCGCATGTTGGCCACTGTGGCATCCAGCTCTTCGGCGGCGGCCAGCGCGTTGCCCAGCAGGGCGCCGAAAGAGAGGATCGCGACACGCTTGCCCTCGCGGCGCAGTTCACCGCGGCCCACTTCCAAGGTCGCCAGCGTCGGTTCAACCGCGACCCCCATGCCGGTGCCGCGCGGGTAGCGCACGGCCGTCGGGCCGTTTAACTGGAAACCGGTACTCAACATCTGGCGGCACTCATTCTCGTCGGCCGGGGCCATAATGGTTAAATTGGGGATGGCGCGCAGATAACTCAAGTCAAAGCTGCCGGCGTGGGTGGCGCCGTCGGGGCCGACGATACCGGCCCGGTCGATGGCGAACAGCACCGGCAGGTTCTGGATGGCGATGTCGTGAATCAGCTGATCGTAGGCGCGCTGTAAAAAGGTGGAATAGATAGCCAGTACCGGTTTCATCCCGTCGGCTGCCAGGCCGCCGGCCAGGGTCACCGCGTGCTGTTCGGCAATACCCACATCAAAATAGCGATCCGGATACTGCTCGGCAAAGGTGACCAGTCCGGAGCCTTCGCGCATGGCCGGGGTGATGCCCACCAGGCGCTCGTCGGCGGCGGCCATGTCGCACAACCACTGGCCGAAGACCTCGGTGTAGGTGGGGCCGCCGGCCGGGCTGCCGGCATGGGGCTTGCCGCTGTCGATATCGAACGGCCGTACCCCGTGATAGGTGCAGGGGTTGTCCTCGGCCGGGGGGTAGCCCTTGCCCTTCTTGGTGACGATGTGCAGAAACTGCGGGCCCTTGAGCTGGCGCAGGTTGCGCAGGGTCTTGATCAGCGTATTGAGATCGTGGCCGTCGACCGGGCCGATGTAATTGAAGCCCAGCTCCTCGAACAGGGTGCCGGGGATCACCATGCCTTTCATGTGTTCCTCGGCGCGCCGGGCCAGCTCCCAGACCGAGGGCATGACACTGAGGACTTTTTTACTGCCCTCGCGCATCGAGGCGTAGAGCCGGCCGGAGAGGATCCGTGCCAGATGGTTGGCCAGCCCGCCTACATTGGGGGAGATGGACATGTCGTTGTCGTTGAGAATCACCAGCATGTTGGCATCCATGTCGCCGGCGTGGTTGAGGGCCTCGAAGGCCATGCCGGCGGTCAGGGCGCCGTCGCCGATCACCGCCACGGCGCGGCGATCGCTTTGCTGCTGGCGGGCGGCCAGGGCCATGCCCAGCGCCGCGCTGACCGAGGTGCTGGAGTGGCCGACGCCGAAGGTATCGTATTCGCTCTCTTGCCGGCGCGGGAAGCCGCTCAGGCCGTCTTTCTGGCGCAGGCTCGGCATGCGCTCGCGGCGGCCGGTGAGGATCTTGTGCGGATAACTCTGGTGACCGACATCCCAGACCAGCCGATCCTCGGGGGTGTCGTACACATAATGCAGCGCCAGGGTCAGCTCGATGGTGCCGAGGCTGGCGGCCAGATGGCCGCCGGTACGGCTGACCGACTCGATCAGAAAGCGGCGCAGCTCATCGGCCAGGGGTAGCAGCTCCGGTTGTTCGAATTGGCGCAGATCGCCGGGCGTATCGATACGGTGCAACAACGGATAAAGCGCGGAATCGGACATCGGGGTCAGGTCATCGGAACAGGTAGCGAATAAGAAAGGGATTATAGCAACTTGCGGCGGGTTTGTGCCGCCCGGGGCAAATCAATGTGTGCGCTGCACAATATAGCGGGCAATCCAGCGCAATGCTTCGGCCTGGTCATCCCAGGCGGCCAGGCTGCCCAGGGCGTCGTCGAGCAGTTCGGCCGCCAGATCCCTGGCCCCCTCCAGGCCGAGCAGGGCGGGGTAGGTGGGCTTGTTGCGAGCCAGATCGGCCCCGCGGGCCTTGCCCAGCGTCTCGGTATCGCCTTCGACATCCAGGATATCGTCCTGGATCTGGAAGGCCAGGCCGATGCATTTGGCGTAATGATCCAGCTGGTGCAGGGTGTCAGGGTCGATGCCGGGACGACACAGGGCGCCGAGTTTGACGCTGGCGCGGATCAGGGCGCCGGTTTTGTGGATATGCATGTTCTCCAGCTCGGCGATGTTCAGCTCCCGCCCCACGGCCCCCAGATCGATGGCCTGGCCCCCGGCCATGCCGCGTGAGCCGCTGGCCAGGGCCAGATCATCGAGCATCTGCAGGCGTTGTGCGGCGGGAATCTGCGGATCCAGATGCCGGGCCAGGACGTAAAAGGCCAGCGATTGCAGGGCATCGCCGCAGAGGATGGCGGTGGCCTCGTCGAAGGCCCTGTGCACCGTGGGCTGGCCGCGGCGCAGATCGTCGTCATCCATGGCGGGCAGATCGTCGTGGACCAGGGAATAGGCGTGGATCAGCTCCACGGCCGTTGCCGGCGCATCGAGGTGTTCGGGGGCCACGCCCAGCGCCTGGCCGGCGGCGTAGGTGAGTACCGGGCGGACCCGTTTCCCCCCGTTGAACACGGCATAGCGCATCGCCTGGTGCAGGCGTTGCGGCAGGGTCTCCGCCGTAGGGAGCCAGCGATCCAGCGCGCGGTCGGCACGCTGTTGCCATTGTTCGATCAGTGCTTCGGTCACGGCTTACTGATCATCCGGCTCAAAGGGGACCAGCTCTTCCTGGCCGTTTTGCTGCAGCAGTTGTTCGACTTTCTGTTCCGCGGTTTTCAGCGCCTGCTGGCAGCTGCGGGTCAGGGCGACGCCGCGTTCGAAATCCTTGAGCGATTGCTCAAGGGTCTGGTCCCCCTGTTCCATGCGCTCCACCAGCGCCTCCAGCTCGGCCAGGGATTTTTCGAAATCGGGGGCGGCGGTTTTGGCCGCCGTCTTTTTGCTGGTTTTCTTTTTGCTATCTTTTTGGGTCACGGCACTTATACTCTAGGGTTCAGACAGTTGCAGCGCCCTGGGCGCAGGGCTAATGATAGGGGGATTTATCCGCCGAAAACAGCCCCGCAACCAGGAACATGGTGTCGCCACGCTTTAAATTGACGCGCTCTGGCCCCATGCAGTCGAAGTGAGCCACCCGCGCAGGGTTTAGACTGAGTCTTGACAGGGGCAAGCGGCTGGTCTATCTTACTATCACGATTTAGACAGAGTCTAAATTTTGATTTTTCCACTAAGTCATTGATAAATGGAGGAAACGATAATGGCAGAACTGAAAGGCAGCAAGACCGAACAGAGTCTGAAGGACGCCTTCTCCGGCGAGTCCCAGGCTAACCGTCGTTACCTGTACTTTGCGGCCAAGGCCGACGTCGAAGGCTACAACGATGTCTCCGCTGTATTCCGCTCAACCGCGGAAGGTGAAACCGGCCATGCCCACGGCCATCTGGAATATCTGGAACAGTCCGGTGACCCGGCAACCGGTCTGCCCATCGGCGGTACCGCGGACAACCTGAAAGCCGCGATCGCGGGTGAAACCCACGAATACACCGACATGTATCCGGGGATGGCCAAGACCGCGCGCGACGAAGGCTTCGACGAAGTCGCCGACTGGTTCGAAACCCTGGCCAAGGCGGAACGCTCTCACGCGAACCGTTTCCAGAAGGCCCTGGACAACCTGGATTCCTGATCCGGCGTTGTACAGGATAAAGAGCCGGGATCAGAACCCTGATCCCGGTTTTTCAACTTCTGTTTTCACCAAACTTGATAACAACAGGGAGCTCTCATGGCCGGTTCAAACGTTCGTGAAGGTAGTCTCGATGCACCAACTCGTCATCCGATTGACTGGCAAAGCGAGTCGTTCTATGACGAACAGGCACTCAACGACGAGCTGGAAAGGGTCTTCGATATCTGTCACGGGTGTCGTCGCTGCGTAAGCCTGTGCCACTCATTCCCGACGTTATTCGATCTGGTGGACGAATCCGAGACCATGGAAGTCGATGGTGTTGCCAAAGACGATTTCTGGAAAGTCGTGGAGCACTGTTATCTGTGTGATCTGTGCTACATGACCAAATGTCCTTATGTGCCGCCGCACGAATGGAATGTGGATTTTCCACACCTGATGTTGCGCGCCAAGGCCGTCAAATTCAAAAAAGAGGGCACGAGTTTCCGTAACAAGATGCTCTCCTCAACCGACACGGTGGGCAAGATCGCCGGTATTCCGGTGGTCGCCCAGACCGTCAATACCGTGAACAATATCAAACCGCTGCGCAAGCTGATGCAGCCGGTTACCGGCATCCATGCCGAAGCCACGTTGCCGCGTTTTGAAAGTAAGTCGTATCGCCAGCGCTTCAAGGGCAGCGGCGATATGCAGGCCGATCCCGGTGAAACCACCTGGGGCAAGGTGGCGATGTTCGCGACCTGCTACGGGAACCGCAATGAACCGGGCATGAATGAAGACATGGTCGCGGTGCTGGAGCATAACGGCATCCCGGTGGTGCTGGCCGAGAAGGAACAGTGCTGCGGTATGCCCAAGCTGGAACTGGGCGATCTGGAGTCGGTGGCGAAGGCCAAAGATGCCAACATTCCGGCGCTGGCCAAACTGGTGGATGAAGGTTATGACCTGATCGCGCCGATTCCCTCCTGCGCGCTGATGTTCAGGCAGGAACTGCCGCTGATGTTCCCCGATGACGAGGATGTCAAAAAAGTCCAGCAGGCGTTTTACGATCCGTTTGAATACCTGATGCTGCGCCACAAGGAAGGCAAACTGAACACCGACTTCCCCAACAGGCTGGGCAAGGTCGCCTACCACGTGGCCTGCCACCAGCGGGTGCAGAACATCGGTCTGAAAACCCGGGACGCCCTGAAGCTGGTACCCGATACCGAAATTGAAGTCATCGAGCGCTGCTCGGGCCATGACGGTACCTACGCGGTGAAAAAGGAGTACCACGAGATCTCCATGAAAATCTGCCGCCCGGTGACCAACAAGGTCAAACAGGCCGAACCGGACCACTACACCAGTGACTGCATCATGGCCGGCCATCAGATCGAAAACGGCCTGCGCGACGGCTCGCATCCCGAACACCCGATGACCCTGCTGCGAGTTGCTTACGGTATATAAGCAACAGGGCCGAGGGACGAGTTACGAGGGACGAGGAAAAGCACTCACCACCAAGACACCAAGAAAATAAATAATTTATTACTTGGTGTCTTTGTGCCTTGGTGGAGAGATTTTAGTTGCTTTGTTTTTGACCGAATACACATGCAGATTCGAGAGGTTTGATAATGGCTACGTTGACACGTGACGATCTGATGTCGCTGGAAGAGTACGCGAAACAACGCAAGGATTTCCGCAGCAAGGTTCTTGAGCATAAAAAGTACCGCAAGGTCCCGCTGTCGGAACATGCGACTTTGTATTTCGAGGATCGGCTGACTATCCAGTACCAGATTCAGGAGATGTTGCGGGTCGAACGCATTTTTGAACAGGAAGGGATCCAGGATGAACTGGATGCCTACAACCCGTTAATCCCCGATGGCAGCAACCTCAAGGCCACCTTCATGATCGAATACGAAGATGAAGAGGAGCGTAAAAAGGCCCTGGCCCAGCTGATCGGTGTGGAGGACAAGGTCTGGGTTCAGATCGAGGGGCACGACAAGGTCTATGCCATTGCCGACGAGGATATGGAACGGGAAGACGAGACCAAGACCTCGTCGGTCCACTTCATGCGCTTCGAGTTTGAACCGGCCATGGCCGAAGCGGTTAAAAACGGCGCGGCGATCAATATGGGTGTCGACCACGAGAACCTGACAACCAGCATTACCGTCAGTGACGATACCCGCAAGGCGCTGGTGGCCGACTTTCAGTAACGCTGTCGGCAACCCGTAAAAAAAGCCCGACCAGTAATGGTCGGGCTTTTTTGTGCAAGAAAGAGAATGTTTACCGTAGCAATGCTCGCAGGCAGGTATTGTCAGTCGGGTCTCGGAAATTTTCGCATATGGAAATCAAACGCGGAGTTCGCGGAGACGCGGAGGCGCAGAGAAACCTGGTTTGGTTTGCAGGATATTTGTTGCTCTGTCAATTCTGACAGCCTGCTTCTGCATAATTCATTTTTCTACATTAACAATTATCCTTGTCTCCGCGACTCTGCGTCTCCGCGAACTCCGCGTTATTTTCCAAACAATCATAGAATGTAATATCACAGCTTACAGCTTAGAATTGCACGCCCAGCTGCACAAAGCCGGAGAGGTTGTTGTCGTTACCCATTACCGCGGCGTCAGCTTGCAGGCCGAGGATATTCAGTCCCAGTCCGGCGGAGAGCAGATCATCATCCGGACCGGCGACATCGGCGGTATTTTTGGCGTAACCGGCGCGCAGCTTGAGGGTGCTGAAAATATCGAACTCCAGCCCGGCGGCCAGCATCTGCGTCTTGTCACCCCCGGCGACCAGCGGGTCGTTTTCGCTCAGATCATAATCCACGGCCACGGTGAACACATCGCCGTTATAGGCGAGGCCGGCCCGGCTCTGGGGCTCGATCTTGACGGTCCGGTTGCCGGAGGTCGTGTAGGTTTGCTCACTGATATTGCGTACCACCACCCCGGCTTGCCAGCGGCTCTCCTCGCCCAGCCGGTAGACCAGGCCGATATCGGCGTTGACGCCGCCGCCATGATCCTTCTCGCCTTCCTCGGTGGCGGCATCGATCAGATCGCCCAGGTCTTCGGTGTTGCGCAGCAGAACCGAATCCGAGTCATAGGAGGTGACCGACTGCGATTTGGGGGTGAAGCCGACCGAGAACCGGCCGAACTGACGGGCCAGGCTGACGCCGATCTCGGTGACTTCCAGACCGACCAGATCGATGGTGGAGTCAGCGCCATTGTTTGACGCGTCATATTGGACGCCGCTGTTGGCCTGGATATAGCGGTTGGCACTGACTGCCCCGGCCCACTTTTCCGCCGAGAACCCGACATTCAGCGCGCCGTTGCCGAGCACATCGATCCGCTTGCCGTCGGCGCGGCTGGCCGCCGCATCCATGCCGGCAAGGTCGTTGGCGTCGTAGGCATCGTTGAAGTCTTCGATGTCATCCAGCAGATTTTCGTTATCAATCGCCTGCACGCCGAGACCGGCGGTGAGGGAGAAATCATCCTCGAAGCGCTGGGCGGCCAGCATCGCCGGGTTGCTGAACGGGGCCGAGGCAATGTTGCTGCTGGCCACACCGGTGGTGCCCATCCCGGCCGAGCGGGCTTCATAGGTGGCAAAGGGCAGGGCCGTGGCGTTCAGGCTGAGTCCCAGCAGGGCGGCGGTAAGCAGGGGGCGTGTCAGTTGCATGGTATCCTCGTTTTTATAAGTTGTCGGGCGATCCCGGATCCGTCCCGGAAACAGGGTGGCGAAAAGTGCATGATTGCGCCGATTTTTTGTTATTATCGGACGCTAATCAAATTGCTTTAATAATGAATCGATTACGAGCCACTACCCGTTGCAGCCAGAAATCATTCCACGTAATGCCCATGCGGTTTCCCGCGCCGACATCAGTGAGTATGCGCTCAAGGTGCTCTATCGGCTGAAAAAGGCCGGTTTTGCCGCCTATCTGGTCGGCGGCGGGGTGCGGGATCTGCTGTTGCGCCATCAGCCCAAGGACTTCGATGTGGCGACCGACGCCACCCCCGAGGATGTCAAAAAGCTGTTTCGCAATTGCCGGCTGATCGGCCGCCGTTTTCGCCTGGCGCATGTCCATTTCGGGCGGGACATCATCGAGGTAGCCACCTTCCGGGCCCAGCATCGGGATGGGGATGAGGACGGGGTGATGACCGACGGGATGATTTTGCGGGATAACGTTTTCGGCTCACTGGAAGAAGATGCCTTTCGCCGCGATTTTACGGTCAATGCGCTGTATTACAACATCGAGGATTTTTCCATCGTCGATTACACCGGTGGCATGGCCGATCTGGCGCAACAGCGCCTGCGCATGATCGGGGATCCCGATGTGCGGATCCAGGAAGACCCGGTACGCTTGCTGCGCGCCCTGCGCTTTGCGGCCAAACTGGATTTCAGCCTCGATTCCGAACTGGAGGCAATGTTTGCCCGCCATGGCGAGCGGCTGCTCGATGTGCCGCCGGCGCGCCTGTTCGAGGAGATGCTGAAACTGTTCATGTCCGGTCAGGCAGTGCAAACCTTCGAGCTGTTGCTCAAATACGGCCTGTTCCAGTTTCTGTTTCCCCAGACGGCCGAACTGCTGGAGACTGATGACGGCTATACCCGGCGCTTTATCGAAGCGGGCCTGGCGAATACGGATCGGCGCATTCAGGATGAAAAACCGGTAACCCCGTTCTTTTTGTTCGGGGTGCTGTTGTGGCCGCCGGTACAGCAGCAGGCGGCCCTGTTGCGGGAACAGGAGGAGAGCGAACTGCAGGCGCTGTACCAGGCGGGCCGCGACGTGGTGCAACAGCAGACCCGGCGCATCACCATTCCCAAACGCTTCACCCTGCCGATGAAGGAGACCTGGCAGATGCAGGCGCGTCTGGTCAAACGTCAGGGCAAGCGGGCGGTGCGGTTGCTGGAGCAATCGCGCTTTCGCGCGGGGTATGATTTTCTGTTACTGCGCAAACAGGCCGGTGAACCGCTGGATGAATTGTGTGAGTGGTGGACCGAGTTCCAGCAGGCGGATGAAAAGATCCAGCGGGAGATGCTGCAGGCCGTGTCGCCGGGCACCAAAAGCAAACGCGGCCGGCGGCGCCGGAAAAAACGGACATGATAGACAGCTACATTGCCCTGGGCAGCAATCTTGATGATCCGCTTGCCCAGGTGAGACAGGCGCTGGACGAACTGGCGCACTTGCCCGGCTCGCGCCTGCGCGCGGCCTCCGCGTTGTATCGTTCGGCGCCGATGGGACCGGCCGATCAGCCGGATTATATCAACGCGGTGGCTGTCCTGGAGACCGGGTTGTCACCGCATGCGCTGCTGGATGCCTTGCAGGCGATCGAACAGACGCATGGACGGGTGCGCGAGGGAGAACGCTGGGGCCCGCGTCCCCTGGATCTGGATGTGTTACTCTATGGCGAGGAAACGATCAGCGATCAACGATTAACCATTCCGCACCCGGGCATGACTGAACGCGCTTTTGTGTTGTATCCATTGCAGGAGATCGTCGCGCCGGATTTCACGATCCCGGGTCACGGCTCCCTGCAGGCGCTCCTGCCCCGGGTCGCGGCGGATCGGCCGGAGCGTTTGCACGATGCGTGATAGCGGTTCTCTCGGCTATATTGTGGTGGAAGGGCCGATCGGGGTGGGCAAGACCACGCTGGCCCGGCGCCTGGCCGACTCTTTCGGTTCGGATCTGATTCTCGAGGGCGCCGACGACAATCCTTTTCTGGAACGCTTCTACGAGAATCCCCGCGCCGCCGCCCTGCAGACCCAGCTGTTTTTCCTCTTCCAACGGGTACGCCAGATTCAAACCCTGCAACAGAGCGATATGTTCGCCCCGGTGCGCGTGGCCGACTTTCTGATGGAAAAGGATCGGCTGTTTGCCGAGCTGACCCTGGATGCCGAGGAGTTCAAGCTCTATGATCAGGTATATCAACATATGGCGGTGAGCGGTCCGCAACCCGATCTGGTGGTCTATCTGCAGGCGCCGGTCGAGGTGTTGCGCAAGCGCATTGCTGAGCGCGGCCGCGCTTATGAACGTAGCCTGGATCCCAACTATCTGCACCGCTTGAGTGAAAGTTACATGGCGTTCTTTCATGACTATAATGCGTCGCCGCTGTTGATCGTCAATGCCGCCGAAATTGATTTTGCCAACAAGGCGCAGGATTACACGCTGCTGCTGGACCAGATCAGCAAAATTCGCAGCGGCAGACACTATTTCAATCCCGGTCCGCTGGAATTATGACCCAGACACAAACGACAGCGCCTCTGGATGACCGCGCGTTGCGGGACATGAAACAGCGCGGCGAGAAGATCGCGGTGCTCACCGCCTATGACGCAAGCCTGGCCAGTCAGTGTGAATCGGCCGGGGTGGACGTATTGCTGGTGGGCGACTCGCTGGGCATGGTGATCCAGGGGCATGATTCGACCCTGCCGGTGAGCATGACCGACATGATTTATCATACCGGTCATGTCGCCCGGGCCCGACAACGGGCGTTGCTGATTGCCGATATGCCTTATCAAAGTGATACCACGGACGAACTGGCGCTGGAAAACGGCCGCGCCCTGCTGGCAGCCGGGGCCGACATGGTCAAGCTGGAAGGCGGTGGTGCGCTGATACCGCGGGTGAAACAACTGGTCGACAACGGCGTGCCGGTCTGCGGTCATCTCGGGCTGTTGCCCCAGTCGGTGAACGAGCTGGGCGGTTACAAGGTTCAGGGGCGCGATGCCGACGCTGCCCGGCGGATGATCGAGGATGCCGTGGCCCTGGAAGCGGCCGGCGCGGGGCTGGTGGTGCTGGAGTGTATCCCGCACCAACTGGCCGCCCGGATTACCGCCGCGGTGTCGATTCCCACCATCGGCATCGGCGCGGGCGCCGAGTGCGACGGCCAGGTGCTGGTGATCTACGATCTGCTGGGTATGACCCCCGGCAAACGGCCCCGTTTTGTGAAAGACTTTCTGGCTGAACTGGGCCCGGGCATGGGCGTCAACGCGGCGATTGCCGAATATGTGCGCCAGGTCAAAGCCGGCGAGTTCCCGCAAGCGGAGCATACCTATCAATAAGCGAACCTTGAGAACGTGTAAGGTTCTAAGTAAAACAACGTTTCTCTGGAGAACAGTATGAAAAAGCTTTTCGTGGTACTGGCACTGGTAGCCCTGCAGGGTTGCAGCTGGGTCAAGCTGGATCCGGCCGCCGAACAGGTCCGGGTGGTCGAGGCGCAACATGTCGAGGGTTGCAAACGACTGGGCAAGACCACCGTCTCGGTCAAGTCCACCGTGGCGGGTGTCGAGCGCAAGGAAGAGACCATGCAAGAGGAGCTGGAAGTCCTGGCGCGTAACCATGCGGTCGATCTCAAAGGCGATACCATCGTTGCCACTACCGGAATCGAGGATGGCAAGCGGGTCTATGACGTCTATCGCTGCAAGCAGACTGACTAGGCATTCATGCAGATCATCCATGCCGTACGCGACATGCAGCTGCAAAGCCTGTCGTGGCGGGCCGCCGGCTGGCGCATTGCCTTTGTGCCGACCATGGGCAATTTGCATGAAGGCCACCTGAGCCTGGTCCGCGAGGCCGCGCGCCGGGGCGACAGGGTAGTGGTCAGTATCTTCGTCAATCCGCTGCAATTCAACGAGGCCGCGGACTACCGGCACTATCCCCGGACGTTTGAGCAGGATCGCCAGCAACTGGCGGCACTGGATGTGGCCGCCGTGTTCGCCCCGGACGAGGCGGCCATGTATCCCGAAGGACGCGAAAGTGTGACCCGGGTGGAGGTGCCGCAGTTGACGAGCGAACTGGAAGGCGCACATCGCCCCGGCCATTTCACCGGCGTCGCCACGGTCGTGACCAAGCTGTTTCAGGCGGTGCTGCCGGATCTCGCACTGTTTGGCGAGAAGGATTATCAGCAGTTGCTGGTGGTGCGCAAGCTGGCGGCCGATCTGAATATGCCCGTGGAAGTGATCGGCCTGCCAACCCGCCGGGAAGCGGACGGCCTGGCCATGAGCTCGCGCAACAGCCGGCTCAGGGCGCCCGAACGCCGCCAGGCACCCGCGTTATACGCCACCCTGCAGTGGGTCGGCGAGCAGTGGCGCGCGGGTGAGATCGATTTGAGCGCGCTGGAGGCGGCGGCGATGGCGCGGCTTGCGGATGCCGGGTTTGCCCCCGAATATATCAGCCTGCGCGATGCCGCCACCCTGCAGCCTCCCGCTGCCGGGCGGCCGGTGGTCGTTCTGGGCGCCGCCCGCCTTGGCGAGGTCCGGCTGATCGACAACCTGCGGATCGGCGCCACGCAGCCGCAAGGCGCCGACGCTGTCAAGTGATGGCGCGAAAAACTCCTTATTAAAGAAGACCTTGTCTGGTAGGAAGCCCGCGTCGGGCATGCTAAAATAAACAGTCCGGAAAAGAGTCTCGTATTCAGAGAGGAAGCGCAGGACCATGATGACCACCATGCTGAAGGCCAAACTGCATCGGGCCCGGGTAACCCACTCGGAGCTGGAGTACGAAGGCTCCTGCGCCATCGACGGCAAACTGCTGGAAGTTTCCGGGATCCGGGAATACGAGCAGATCGAAATCTACAACGTCACCAACGGTGAGCGATTTACCACTTACGCCATCCGGGCCGAAGATGGCTCCGGCATTGTCTCCGTCAATGGCGCCGCCGCGCACAGGGCCAACCCCGGTGATGTGATCATCATCTGCGCCTATGTCGGCCTGGACCAGAAAGAACTGGCCACCTACAAGCCCAAACTCGTCTACCTTGACGAAAATAACGACATTACCCATACCCGCAACACCATCCCCGTCCAGGTCGCCTGACCTTCATTCTCTTCTCCAACGCTCTGGAAAATAACGCAGAGGACGCGGAGACGCGGAGAACGCAAAGTAATTTTGAATTCTGAATTTATCGGTGAATATTGTCATTCAAACCTCAAAATTCAATACTTAGAATTGTCACTTTATTTTCTTTGCACCTCTGCGTTAAAAGCCTTGTAAACCAGTTAACCACGTTCGGTGTGTTCTGTGAATTCGGTGTTCCAGTAAAACGAACCCTGAAGATAATTTCGGATGTCACCAACGTTGCTTGCTGACGTTCGACGACATTACATAAACTTCTTTGCGATTATTCGCATGTGCTTATCTTGGTGTTAGTTTTCCGTGGCTCAAAAACATCCTTGATTAAACCGCTTCAGATCGATTTATACGCCGGCGGGTTGCATTGGTACCTGGTTAAAGGTAATGTTTTTGAGTAGCAGATGGTGAGGTGTCTCACTATCAGAATAACAACGCTGATTTACCCGGCGTTGTTTATTAAACAATAACGATATAATTAAAAATGTCATAAGAGCTATTTGAGGAGATTACTATGCATAAAGTGACGAATTTTGTAAAAGGTGGACTGGTTTCGGCGGTACTGGCCACTGTTTTTCTGGGGCAGAGCGCCCTGGCGGGATCGATGGATGCGGATCACAAGGTGATCATTCAGGTCAGCACGGATGATCCCCGTACCCAGAAAATTGCCCTGAATAATGCGGCAAACCTGCAAAAAGCATACGGAATGGATAATGTTGACGTGCAGATTGTCGCCTATGGACCGGGGCTCGGCCTGCTTTCCAAAAACGGCGATAATGCCGATCGGGTCGAGAGCATGGCAATGCAGAATATCAACTTCAATGCCTGTTCCAATACCATGGCCAAGATAGAAAGCAAAAAAGGTAAAAAGCCTGCCCTGGCCAAGGGGGTAGAAGTGGTTCCCGGTGGTGTCGCCCGGATAGTCGAACTGCAGGAACAGGGCTACGCCTACATCCGTCCGTAAGCTTGTTAGCAAAAAACTTGATCATGCAAAGGGCCGGTTTACCGGCCCTTTTCTATTCAATAACAAACCCGGAAGCGTCTGCCTCGACGAAATAACCCCATTACCCACGCCCGCAACACCATTCCCGTCCAGCTTGCCTGGTCCCTTTTTCACTTTCTCTGGAAATGAACGCAGAGGACGCGGAGGCGCGGAGACGCAGAGAAGGCGAAAAGACAATTATAAATATTGAATTTTTGATTTTGAATTGCGATCCCACATTTGACTTAATATCTGCCTGTAGGTCAGGTTGCGTGCAGCGCTACCTGACAAACGCGAGTAAGTGAGCGCCAATAAATAATAAAGAAGTCACACAGGCGGAGCCAGCGTGACCAACGGAACTATCCCTGGAAATGAACGCAGCGGGCGCGGAGTGCGTAAAGTAATTTTGGATGCTGAATTGTTCTTTGAAATTGTCATTCAAAATCCAAAATTGTCACTTTGTATTCTCTGCGACTCCGCGACTCCGCGTCCTCCGCGTTTTTTTACTATTCTGGAGAAATGGAATTCACTGCTGAAACAGTGCATTCCAGATTTAACCGGTGTTTCGCATACCCGCGGCGATGGCGTTGATGCTGCGCAGTAGCGGGTTGAGCCATTGGTTGCGGTCTTCCTCGCTGATTGATTCGTCGCGGAAACGCTCGATGAGGATGCGCTGGATCTGGTTGAGGGGATCCAGGTAGGGGTTGCGCCGGGTGAGGGAGAGGGCGAGGTTGGGGGTTTCGGCCATCAGTTCCTGCAGCCGGGCGGCTTCGAGCACGCGCAGACGGGTGCGGTTGTATTCGGCGTTGATCATCTTGTAGATGGTGTCCGCAGTTTGCGGATCCTTGCACAGATCGGCGTAATCGCGGGCGATGTGCATGTCGGCCTTGAACAGTGACATCTGGGTATTGCTCAGCAGGGCGCTGAAGAAGGGCCATTGCTGGTACATCTCCTGCAGCTTTTGCAGTTTTTCCGGACTGCGACCGACCCATTTTTCCAGGGCCATGCCGATGCCGTACCACGCGGGGATCGTATGGCGCGACTGGGCCCAGCCGAAGACCCAGGCGATGGCGCGCACCGACTCCTTGGAGCGATCGGTTTTCTTGCGATGCGAGGGGCGCGAGCCGATGTTGAGCAGCCCGATCTCCGATACCGGGGTGGCTTCGTAGAAGTAATCCAGAAAGCCGGGGGTGTTATCGGTCAGTTCGCGATAATGTTGTTCACCGGTTTTGGCCAGTTGCGCCATGATATCCAGGTATTCGGGGTTATCCGGCGGCGGCGGTTCGATCAGGTTGCGACTGGCCTTGAGCAGTCCAGTAATGCCCATGGTTAGCTCGTAAACGGCGGTCTCCTGGTTGCTGTATTTATAGGAGAGCACTTCACCCTGTTCGGTGAACTTGATCTCGCCGTGTACAGTACCGGTCGGTTGCGACAGGATCGAGTCATGGGTCGGGCCGCCGCCGCGGCCCATGGTGCCGCCGCGACCGTGGAACAGGCGCAGGCGGATGCCGCGTTGCTGGGTCAGGGCGGTGATCTGCTGCTGGGCCTGATACAGGTTCCAGGTGGAGGCGAGAATGCCGCCGTCCTTGCAGGAGTCGGAATAACCCAGCATCACTTCCTGGGTGTTGTCCGCGGCTTTGAGCAGTTCGGTATAGGTCGGAATATCCAGCAGGCGGTTCATCACCGGTTCGATATGGGCCAGGTCGTTGACCGTCTCGAACAGCGGCGAAATATGAATATGGCAGAACGGCTCACCGTCACGGTAGCCGGCCAGTCCGGCCAGCCAGCCGAGGAACATCACTTCCAGTACATGACTGGCCTGATGGGTCATGGAGATGACGTAACTGCCAAAGGCGTGCGGGCTGACTTCCTCGCGCAGCCGGGTCATGACCTGGAATACCTCGAAGGTCTCCCGGCTCATCTCGCTCAGTTTTTCAGTGTCGATCTCCGCGGG
Organism: Thiohalophilus thiocyanatoxydans; assembly: GCF_004366735.1. Classification (GTDB taxonomy): domain Bacteria; phylum Pseudomonadota; class Gammaproteobacteria; order UBA6429; family Thiohalophilaceae; genus Thiohalophilus; species Thiohalophilus thiocyanatoxydans. The sequence continues at coordinate 199,533 of NZ_SOQX01000003.1, forward strand.
CGGCTGGCGAATCAGTTCAGCCAGTTTGTGCAGCCGGCCATCTTCATCCAGCGCGGCGTAGTCGCTGCCGTCGATCTGGCGAATGATTTCGCTGACCGTTTCGGTGTGAATGGTCGATTCCTGACGAATATCCAGATGAGCCAGATAGAAACCAAAGGTTTCCACCAGTCGGATCAGGTTCTGCAGCTCACCGTCGGCGATGACCCGGTCGCCGTGACTGATGAGCGAATCGCGGATCAAAGAAAGATCCTTGAGCAGTTCGTGTTCGTTGATATAACCGCAACCCAGGCCGACATACTCGGCATCGGCGATACGTGACTGCAGCTTGTCCAGGGTCGCCTGCAGGCGCTTGTGCATGAGGAACAGCTTGCGCCGATAAGGTTCCTGTTTAAAACGGTGCGGATGGTCGGCAAAGATGTGCGGGTACCGCTGTTCATCCCCTTGCAGGCTGTCGTTAAAGGCGGCGTTGGGTTCGCACAGCTGGGAAGAGTGGGTCAGGGTCCGGCTCAGACCGCGGACGCGCTCGGCGTATTCCTCGACGGCGGCATGGGCCATCATGTTGACGGCCTTGACAGTGGTTTCCGGCTTGACGAACGGATTGCCGTCGCGGTCGCCGCCGATCCAGGAGCCGAAGCGAATGAAGCTCGGCACGCTCACACCGTGGTCACGGCCATAGATATGGTTAAGGGATTTTTCCAGGTTGCGGTAGGTCTCCGGCACCGCATCGAACAGCGATTCCTTGAAGTAATAGAGCCCGTTTTTGACCTCGTCCAGCACCTGCGGCTTGTCCACCCGTACCTCGTTGGTCTTGTACAGAATCCGGATGTGGCGGCGCAGCTTCTCCTGAATTTCCTCACGCTGATTAAGTGTCAGACCGGGGATGTCCAGCTCTTCGCTGATTACGAAGATGCGTCGCAGGGCCTCAAGAATGGTGCGGCGTTTCGCCTCGGTCGGATGGGCAGTGAATACGGGAATGTAGGCCAGCCGGTTCAGCAGGGTCTGGACCTGCGCCGGCTCGATACCGTCACCTTCCAGCTCTTTTAATATGGCGTGGTAGGACCCCTTCCAGGTGGGGCCGGTTTTACCGGCATCACGACGACGCATGCGATGCTGGAAGGATTCCTCGGCGATATTGACCAGACTGAAATAGATAGCGAATGCGCGCACCACATGGACAAGGGTCTCGGCATCGAGCGTGGCGGTATACTCGGCCAGCTTGCGGCGCTTGTTCGGGTTGTCCGCCTCGCGCAGGCTGATGTGGCCCTTGCGCAGCGTTTCCACGGCGTTGAAGACCTCTTCACCGGCGTGCTCGCGCAGGATCTCGCCAAGGATATTGCCGAACAGCTTGACCCGGGAGCGCAACGGTTTGTCGTGCACAGGCCGATTGCCGGTTTGACGGGACCCGTCTTGCGAGAATTGTTTTTCTGCCGCCATGGTGGTTTGACTGTTTCGGTTGCAAAATGACCGCACATTATAGCCGTCAAACTGTGGGGTGTGTCCATTGACGGCGTATTTTCTCTGTGATCCGAACGGCCCGGCAAACAATGGTTGCCTTGCCAGCATAGCGTGGTAGTATCTTTATAAGCCTGTAAGCTAATGAATTATGAAGGATTTGTGACCGTCATGTCCAAACCGCAGCCTGCACTATCCCGCACCGCCCTGCCAGCCTGGCAGGCGCTGCGCCGCCACGCCGAACAGCTGCAATCGGTGTCTATGCGGGATCTGTTCGAGAGTGATCCGGCCCGTTTCGACCGTTTCTCGCTCACTCTGGACGATATGTTGCTGGATTATTCCAAGAACCGGATCACGGACGAGACCCTGGCTCATCTGCAGGCCCTGGCCGGGCAGTGTGACTTGCCTGACTGGATCGAACGGTTGTTCAGCGGCGAGCGGATTAACCATACCGAGCAGCGGGCCGTGTTGCACACGGCCCTGCGTGATCCCGAGGCCGGGCCGATCCGGGTGGACGGGGAGGATGTACTGCCGCAGGTGCAGGCGGTGCTGGCGCAGATGCGCGAGCTCAGCGAGGCGGTACGCTCCCGTCACTGGCGCGGCTACAGCGGCCAGCCAATCACCGATGTGGTGAACATCGGGGTGGGCGGTTCGGATCTGGGACCGCTGATGGCCTGCGAGGCGTTGCGCCCGTATGCGATTCACGATTTACGGATGCATTTTGTCTCCAATGTGGACGAGAACCACATTCTCGACACCCTGGAATCGATCAAACCCGAGACCACGCTGTTTATTATTGTCTCCAAGAGCTTTACCACCCGCGATACCCTGGTCAATGCCAAGACCGCGCGTAACTGGTTCCGGCGGGTGGCCGGGGATGACTCGGCAATGGAACGCCACTTCATCGCCGTTAGCGACAATGTTGCCGCCGCGGGTGAGTTCGGGATTCCCGAGTCCAATATCTTTCGCATGTGGGACTGGGTCGGCGGGCGTTATTCCATGTGGTCGGCGGTCGGTCTGAGTATCGCCATCTCGGTGGGGATGGATCACTTCGAGTCGATGTTGCAGGGCGCCTGTGACATGGATCGCCATTTTCGTAACGCGCCGCTGGATCAGAACATGCCGGTGATCCTGGGGTTACTGGGCATCTGGTACAACAATTTTCTCGGCACCCAGACGTATGCCGTGCTGCCCTACGATCAGCATCTTAAATACCTGCCCGATTACCTGCGTCAGATGGACATGGAGAGTAACGGCAAGAGCGTCGATCGCCAGGGTAATCCGATTACCGATTACGAGACCGGGCCGGTATTGTTCGGTCAGCTGGGGATCACCGGCCAGCATGCGTTTTATCAATTGATGCATCAGGGCACCAAGTTGATTCCGGCGGATATTATCGCGCCGATCACCAGTCTGCACTGTATTCGTGATCACCATCGTACCCTGATGTCCAACGTCTTCGCCCAGACCGAGGCATTCATGCGCGGCAAGACCGAAGCCGAGGCCCGAACCGATATGCAGGCCCAGGGGCTGGATGAGGCGGAGATCGAGCGGCTGTTGCCATACCGCGTCTTTCCCGGCAACAAACCGACCAATACGATTTTGTTCCACACCCTCGATCCCCGCACCCTCGGACGGTTGATCGCGCTCTACGAACACAAGGTTTTCGTCCAGGGCGTGATCTGGGACATCAACTCCTTCGATCAATGGGGCGTGGAACTGGGCAAGCAACTGGCGGATAAAATCCTGCCGGAACTGGCCGACAACGACCCGATCGACAGCCACGATACCTCGACCAACGGCCTCATCAACTACTACAAGGGTTTGCGTCCGGATAAATAACAAATAACAGGGCCGAGGGACGAGTTACGAGGGACGAGGAAAAGCGATTGCGTAATCCCGACTCTGTATCATTGTTGCCAGCTCACGCGATAATACATTGACGGAAAATTCAGGAAGGAATCAGGGGCAGGGGGCTTTTTCCTCGGCCCTCGTAACTCGTCCCTGTGTTTAAGTTGGTAGCGCTCCCCGGACTCGAACCGGGACGGGTTGCCCCACGGCATTTTGAGTGCCGCGTGTCTACCAATTCCACCAGAGCGCCATTGCGGCGGCCATTATAGGCAAATCGGGCGGCGGTTGTAAGGGCGTTTGGGGTCGAAGGGGTTCAAATCTGCTACTATGCGCCGCCATGCGATGCCAGGATTTTCATTTTGATCTGCCCGAGGAGCTGATTGCCCAGGTTCCCGCCGCTCAGCGACGGGACAGTCGTCTGCTGTGCCTGGGCGTCACGGGCGAGATCGCGGATCGGCAGTTTGTGGACTTGCCGGAGCTGCTGCAGGCCGGCGATCTGTTGGTGATGAACGATACGCGGGTGATTCCGGCACGGTTGTTCGGGCACAAGGCGAGCGGCGGGCAGATCGAGGTGCTGGTGGAGCGGTTGCTCGATGACACTGACTTGCTGGCCCACGTGCGCGCCAGCAAAAGCCCGAAGGCGGGCACGACACTGCATTTGAGCGATAGCGTGAGTGCGACGGTACTGGGTCGTGAGGGAGAACTGTTTCGTCTGCGGCTCACCGATCGTGACGATCCCGAACGCACCCTGCTGGCGATACTGGACGAGCTGGGACACATGCCGCTGCCACCGTATATCCGCCGTGCCGATGAACAGGCGGATCGGGAGCGCTACCAGACCGTCTTTGCCCGACGCCCCGGTGCGGTGGCCGCGCCCACTGCCGGACTCCATTTTGATGAGGCCCTGCTGGCCCAGCTGGCCCGGCAGGGGATCGAAACCGCCTGGGTTACCCTGCATGTCGGCGCCGGCACCTTTCAGCCTGTGAGGGTGGAGAATATTCGCGAACATCACATGCACGCCGAATGGGTCGAGGTGAACGAGACTGTTTGCCAGCAGGTTGAACAGACCCGCCAGCGGGGCGGGCGGGTGATCGCGGTGGGCACCACCAGCGTGCGTTGTCTGGAATCCGCCGTACGCGACGGACAACTGCAACCGTTCACCGGCGACACGGATATCTTTATCTATCCGGGCTATGAATTTCAGATCGTCGACGGGCTGATCACCAACTTCCATCTGCCCGAATCGACCCTGCTGATGCTGGTCTGCGCCTTCGCCGGCTACGACAACGTCATGCGCGCCTACCGCCACGCCGTCGAACAGCGCTACCGCTTCTTCAGCTACGGCGACGCCATGTACCTCACTCGTAGTGAGTGATGGATATTCAACGCAGAGGGCGCGGAGACGCAGAGGCGCGGAGTGTGTGAAAATATAATTTTGAATGTTGAATTCTAAATTTTGAATTTCAGGGGACGGCTTCCATTCACAATTCAAAATTATTTTCTCTGCGTCTCCGCGCCTCTGCGAACTCCGCGTTATTTTTCCAGAGCATTTAAATAGAGTGAAGATTTTCGGTGAAATTTGAATTATTGCAATCCGATGGCGAGGCCCGGCGCGGGCGGTTGACGTTCGATCGCGGGACGGTGGAGACGCCGGCGTTTATGCCGGTGGGGACCTATGGCACGGTCAAGGCGATGACCCCCGAGGAGTTGCGCGAGCTGGGCGCGGAGATCGTGCTGGGCAACACCTTTCACCTGATGTTGCGCCCCGGTACCGAGGTGATCGAGGCGCATGGCGACTTGCATGATTTCATGCACTGGGACGGGCCGATCCTGACCGATTCGGGCGGTTTTCAGGTCTGGAGCCTGGGCAAGTTGCGCAAGCTGTCCGAGGCGGGGGTCGATTTTGCCTCGCCGGTGGACGGCAGCCGGCACTTCATGGGGCCGGAAGAGTCGATGGCGGTGCAGCGGACACTGGGCTCGGATATTGTGATGGTCTTCGATGAATGCACGCCCTATCCGGCCAGCGAAGCGGAGGCCCGCACGTCTATGGAACTGTCGCTGCGCTGGGCCGAGCGCTGCAAGGTTGCCCACGGCGACAACGCCGCCGCCCTGTTCGGGATCGTTCAGGGCGGCATGTACGAGTCGTTGCGCCAGGCATCGCTCGACGGCCTGACGCGGATGGGTTTTGATGGCTATGCCATCGGCGGCCTGTCGGTGGGCGAACCGAAAGAAGATATGCTGCGGATTCTGGACTATCTGGGTCCGCGGATGCCGGTCGATACGCCCCGTTATCTGATGGGGGTGGGCAAGCCGGAGGATCTGGTCGAAGGGGTGCGCCGGGGCATCGATATGTTCGATTGCGTGATGCCGACCCGTAACGCCCGCAACGGCTTCATTTTCACTTCCACCGGGCTGCTGCGCATCCGCAACAGCCAGTTTCGCACCGACACCCGGCCGCTGGACGAGACCTGCGACTGCTACACCTGCCGCCATTACAGCCGCGCCTATCTGCGTCACCTGGACAAGACCGGGGAGATTCTCGGTGCCCGGCTCAATACCCTGCATAACCTGCACTACTATCAGCAGCTTATGGCGCAGTTGCGCGCGGCGATTGCGGCGGGGAATCTGGGCGGATTCGTGGCCGATTTCTATGACAAACGCTCGCAAGCGCTGCCTGCTATGTCATAATAGCGCCTCTCTAACCTCCAAAATGCAAGGGACAGATTATGAGCTTTTTCATTTCCGATGCGATGGCCCAGGCGGCCCCGGCAGCCCAGGAACCCAATATCATGTCGCAGCTGATCTTTTTTGTCGGGATCTTCGTGATTTTCTATTTTTTGCTGATTCGCCCGCAGCAAAAACGCGCCAAGGAACATCGTAACCTCGTATCCGCACTGTCCAAGGGTGACGAGGTTGTAACCAACGGCGGCCTGGTGGGTAAAGTGACCGAAGTGGGCGACGAATATGTCAACCTGGAACTGGCCGATAACATCGAGGTCAAATTGCAAAAGCAGTCGGTGGTCAATGTGTTGCCCAAGGGAACTCTGAAGACCATCAACAAAGAATAACGACAAACACTTCGCGCGGCGGGGCTTAAAGCCCGCCGCGAACTCAATCCGGGAACGTGTTTCATGCTCAATCAGTACCCACTCTGGAAATATCTTCTGATCCTGTTGATTCTGGTAACAGGCCTTGTTTACGCCTTGCCCAATGTTTACGGCACGGATCCCTCGATTCAGATCTCCGCCACCGGCGAGGGGCAGGTCGACAGTGCGGCACACCATCGGGTTCGGGAGCTGCTGGAAGGCAATGATATTCCCTATAGCCGGATTACGCTGGATGAACAGGGTATGTTGGTACGTTTTGCCGATGTCGATGAGCAGCTCAAGGCGAACGACATTCTCCGTTCGGAAATGGGGGATGATTATGTCGCGGCAATGAACCTGGCGCCGGCGGCACCGTCCTGGCTGACCGGGCTTGGTGCGCTGCCGATGTACCTGGGGCTGGATTTGCGGGGTGGTCTGCACTTTCTGATGGAAGTGGACACCGACACGGTGATGGAGCAGACCTACGAGGATATGAGCAATGAGATGCGCACTATCCTGCGGGAGGCGAAAGTTCGCTATCGCTCGGTCACCCAGAAAGACGGAGCAGTGGAGCTGCGTTTTTCCAGTGACGAAGAGCGTGAGGCAGCCGATACCGCTATCAGTGCCGAGCGGCGCGATCTGCAACTGATCGAGCAGGAACGTAACGGGGCTTATTATCTTGTTGCCAGCCTGGCGGATAGTGCAATAACGGAAATCAAGAAGGCGGCGGTCAAGCAAAACATTACGACCCTGCGTAATCGTATCAACGAGCTGGGGGTAGCCGAGCCGATCGTCCAGCGCCAGGGTGAGGAACGGGTTGTTATCCAGTTGCCGGGGGTACAGGACAGTGCCCAGGTCAAGACCGTCATCAGCGCTACCGCGACGCTGGAGTTCCGCCTTGTCGATGTGGAAAATGACGTGCGTGAAGCGCAGCGGGGCCGGGTTCCTTTTGGTTCACGGCTCTATGAAGAGCGTAACGGCGATCCGATTTTGCTCAAAAAACGGGTGATCATCACCGGTGAACGCATCACCAATGCGACCGCCGGCTTCGATGAGGAGAGCGGTTCCCCGGCGGTGTTCGTCAATCTGGACGGCGCCGGTGCCAGCCGCATGGCCAGTGTGACCAAGAAGAACATCGGCCAGCCGATGGCGGTGGTCTTCATCGAGTACAAGCCCGAGATTACTCATGAAGACGGCGAAGAGAAGGTCGTGACCCGCAAGGTCGAGGAAGTGATCAATGTAGCGACCATCCGCGGTGTACTGAGCAAGCGTTTCCAGATAACCGGCCTTGAGCCGAATGAATCCAGCGAACTGGCGCTGCTGCTGCGTGCCGGGGCGCTGGCCGCACCGATCCGGATCATCGAAGAACGCACCATCGGTCCCAGCATGGGCCAGGATAATATTAACCAGGGAACCAGTTCGGTACTGATCGGCATGATTCTGGTGCTCGCCTTCATGGCCTTCTGGTATCGCGGCTTCGGCCTGGTGGCCAATGTGGCGCTGGTGACAAACCTGGTGCTGATCGTGGCGGTACTCTCCATGTTGCAGGCCACGCTGACCCTGCCGGGGATCGCCGGAATCGTGCTGACTGTGGGGATGGCGGTCGATGCCAATGTGCTGATCTTCGAGCGTATTCGCGAGGAGTTACAAAATGGCAATTCGCCCCAGGCCTCGATCAGTTCCGGCTATGCCAAGGCCCTGTCGACCATCGCCGATGCCAACATTACTACCCTGATCGCCGCCGTGGTGCTGTTTGTTTTTGGAACCGGTCCGATCAAGGGGTTCGCGATTACCCTGTCGATCGGGATCATCACCTCCATGTTCACCGCCATTATGGGTACCCGCGCCATCGTTAATCTGGCGGTCGCGGGCAAGAAACTGCGCAAACTGTCTATTTAAGGCAACAGGATTCGCGTCATGCAGATTTTCCAGAACACCAATTACGATTTTACCGGTAAACGTCATTACGCGCTCTTTCTGACCGCAGTATTGCTCATAATTGCCGTTGTCTCACTGGCGACGCGCGGACTGAATTTCGGTCTCGATTTTACCGGCGGCACGTTGCTGGAAGTCGGCTACAGTGAGCCGGCGGAGCTGGACGAAATCCGTAGCGCGATTGGCCGCGCCGGTTACGATAATGCCGTGGTGCAGCACTTTGGCAGTTCCCGCGATGTCATGATTCGTCTGGCCCCGCAAGAGGGGCAGATCAATGCGGCTCTGAGTGACGATATTCTCAAGGCCCTGAGAGCCGAGGATGAGTCGGTCGAGATGCGGCGTCAGGAATTTGTCGGTCCGCAAATCGGTGAGGAGCTGCGCGATGATGGCGGGCTGGCGATGTTGATCGCACTGGCCTTTATTCTGATTTATGTCATGGCCCGTTTCGAATGGCGCTTTGCGGTCGGCTCCATCGCGGCACTGATTCACGATGTGGTGATCGTAATCGGCTTTTTCTCCGTTACCCAGATGGATTTCGATCTGACCGTGCTGGCGGCGGTGCTTGCCGTGATCGGCTACTCGTTGAACGATACCATCGTGGTGTTTGATCGTATCCGGGAGAATTTCCTGCGCATGCGCAAGAGTCAGCCACCGGAGGTGATCAATACCTCGCTGAACCAGACGCTGTCGCGCACGGTGGTCACTTCCCTGACGACCCTGCTGGTGGTCCTGGCCATGTTTTTCCTCGGTGGGGAGATGATCCACTCCTTCGCCGCGGCGCTGCTGGTGGGTATCATTATCGGGACCTACTCGTCCATTTATGTGGCCAGCAGTGTTGCCCTGGCACTGAACGTCAACAGCGCGAACCTGATCCCGGTGGAAAAAGAGGGCGCCGATCAACCCGGCCATGAGCTTTGAAATCAAGTCTCTGGAAATAATCGCAGAGCGCGCGGAGGCGCTGAGTCGCGGAGAAGTGAATTTCGTGTTGCATTACGAGAAGTGATGGTGAAAAGCGAATTAACCAGAATGGCCAAATTCACTTTTGCAATTCTATTATTTTAACTCTGCGTCTCCGCGCCTCTGCGAACTCCGCGTTTTCAATTGGCCGTGAGACGGAGTGCAAAAAGCCCGCGGTTGCGGGCTTTTTGTTTTAGCGGGACTGGAATTTTTTCACTTCGTCCATCGGGTCCGAGTCATCGGCGCGGGGACGGACCATGCGACAGACTGTGCTGCTGCGGGTTTCGCATTCGGGATCGTTTTCATCCTCTTCCACGTTCCTGATGACCGTCTCCGCCCAGACGGCGGCAATGCCCCACAGGGCCGCACCCAGTGCCAGGGTGCCGAGACTGATGCCCTCAACGCCAAGCGGGCCGCCGAAAAATGCGTATATGAGGCTGATAATGCCGGCAATCCAGAATACTGAGATCGGTGCGGCGCAACAGCCGGCACAGCCATAGCGGCAGACCGCCACCGGCGGTGCGATTAAAGCGAAAGCACTACGTTTCACCATCCCCTCCTTAATAAATATTCGGGTTGAATATTCTGGTGATGTGTACGGTTACTGACTAGTAAGCATGAATTTTTGATCTCGGTCAAATGAATTTTGCCCCCGATGTGCCGGGGTGACGAGCAAAAAACCACCAGCGTCCCCGCCTGCGTGGTGGCGCCTGGGCTGCGCCTTTGGGTTAGTCCTTGATGCTGAAAAAGGATGTAGGTCACGCTGGCGACAGCCTGCGTGACAATTGGCTAGTGGGTGAGTCTCAGGTAGCGCTATGCGCAACCTGAGCTACGATACGCCGTTGCCTGGATTATTATTATATTCATTCTCTGCGATCCTCTGCGTCTTTGCGCCTCTGCGTTCGTCTCTTTTTACCGAAAAGAGAGCTCAACCCTTGAGGTCGTCGGGGACGAAGGGACGGATTTTCTGCAGCATGGCCTTGAACAGGCGGGGGTTGGCGGTGACGATATTGCCGTTTTTCATGTGGTTGGCGTTGCCGCTGAAGTCGCTGACCAGTCCCCCGGCCTCCTCGATCAGCAGCACGCCGGCGGCCATGTCCCAGCTGTTGAGACCGAATTCCCAGAAGCCGTCGAGGCGGCCGGCGGCCACGTAGGCCAGATCCAGGGCCGCCGAGCCGGCGCGGCGGATTCCGGCGCTGCCGGGGAGCAGCGCCTGCATCATCTGCAGATAGGCGTCCATGTAGGGCATATGCTCGTCACGGAAGGGGATCCCGGTGCCCAGCAGGGCGCCTTCCAGGGTGCGACGGGGGGTTACGCGAATGCGCTTGCCGTTGAGCTGGGCGCCTTCGCCCCGGCTGGCGGTGAACAGCTCCTCGCGCAGGGGATCGTAGACCACCGCCTGCTCCAGCCGGTTCTTGTGGCGCAGGGCGATGGAGACCGCGTATTGCGGGAAGTTATGCACGAAGTTGGTGGTGCCGTCGAGCGGATCAATAATCCACTCGTAGTCGTTGCCGGCATGGCTGCCGCTCTCCTCGGCCAGGATACTGTGGTCCGGATAAGCCTTGTGCAGGGTGCGGATGATCGCCTGTTCGGCGCGCCGGTCTACCTCGCTGACAAAATCGTTGTCGGCTTTTTCGGTGATGGTCAGAGTGTCGACCTTGTCCGCGTTACGGGCGATGATAAAACCAGCATCACGCGCCGCGCGAACCGCGATATTCAACATCGGGTGCACAAGCTTTTCCTTAATCCGGTTGCCAAAGAACAAAAACGCCGGCGGCGCCGGACGTCAAGGTGCGCTATTGTAGCAGGCTGTATTCAAACTGACAGGATGATTTGCGATGTCGGCAAAGCAGGACGACGTGCTCAATGCCCGCCTGTCGCGGGTGCGGGTGGTGCTGGTCAGCACCAGCCATCCGGGCAACATCGGCGCCGTGGCCCGGGCGATGAAAAATATGGGCCTGACGCAACTGGTACTGGTCAATCCGGCCGAATTCCCCAGCGGCGAGGCCCGGGCCCGGGCCTCGGGGGCGAACGATATTCTGGAACAGGCGCAGGTAGTGAGTTCGATGGAGTCGGCCGTGGCCGGTTGTGCCGTGGTGCTGGGCGCCAGCGCCCGGCTGCGCAGTATTCCCTGGCCCAGCCTGGATCCGCGCGCCGCCGCCGACAGGGTTCTGGAGGTGGTCGAGTCGGCGGATGCGGCGCTGGTGTTCGGGCGCGAGAATAACGGGCTGAGTAATGACGAGCTGGATCGGTGCAACTATCTGGTGCATATCCCCGCCAACCCGGATTACAGCTCGCTGAATATCGCCGCCGCCACCCAGGTGCTGGTGTATGAGCTGCGCATGAGTCTGCTGGAACAGACGGGGCGGCGGGATAACCGTTTCCACAGCGATCAGCCGCGGGCCACGGCCGATGAACTGGAGCGGCTCTACGAACATTTGCAACAGACTCTGACCGAGCTCGATTTTCTCAAGCCCAGCGCGCCGCGCCAGATCATGCGCCGCTTGCGCCGGCTGTTCGGCCGGGCCGAGCTGGATCGCATGGAGATCAACATCCTGCGCGGCATTCTGAGCGCCGTCCAGTCCCGCAGCCGCGGCGAAAAGACTGAAGAATCAGAGCGTTAATGGTAAAGTAAGCTTCAGGACAGATTAGAGCTTCTTATGTTCAGACGGATTAAACAAGACATTCAGTGCGTCTTCGAGCGGGATCCCGCCGCGCGCAACACCTTCGAGATACTGACCACCTATCCGGGGGTGCACGCGGTACTCTTGCACCGCCTGAGTCATGCCCTGTGGAACCATCACCTCAAATGGCTGGCCCGGGTGCTCTCCAACCTGGGTCGCTGGGTGACCGGGATCGAGATTCATCCCGGGGCGCAAATCGGCCACCGCTTTTTTATCGATCACGGGATGGGTGTGGTCATTGGGGAGACCGCCCAGATCGGCGACGACTGTACTTTGTATCACGGGGTGACCCTGGGCGGCACCACCTGGCAGAAGGGCAAACGCCATCCGACCCTGGCCAATAATGTGGTGGTGGGGGCCGGTGCGAAGGTGATCGGGCCGATCACCCTGGCCGAGGGGGTGCGGGTCGGCTCCAACGCGGTGGTGGTCAAGGATATTCCCCCCGGTGCGACGGTGGTCGGCATTCCGGGGCGGGTCGTGGCCAAGGTCAAACCGGGGCCGGAGGATGAACGGCGCAAGGCCTTTGCCGCCAAAATCGGCTTCGACGCCTACGGCACCACCCAGGACATGCCCGATCCGGTCGCCAACGCCATCGATTGCATGCTGGATCACATTCACGCCATGGATCAGCAGATGGAGACCATGTGCCGGTCACTCAAGGCGTTGGGCATGGAGATCGAGGTGCCCGATCTGCCCGATCTGGAGGTTTGCGATATCAGTGGCAAGGATCTGAAAGGGCCCGATGATATCGGGATGGCCGATGATCCGGGCAAACCCGAAAAGTCATGACTATAATATGGGTAAAATTCGCCCGGCATATTCTTGACTAAAATAGTAGGGCTTGCTAGATTAACCGTAAGTTAAACCGGTAAATCCAAATTATACGAGACAGGACAGTACAATGAGACTGACTACCAAGGGTCGCTACGCAGTCACCGCCATGCTGGATCTGGCGCTGCATTACAAAGAAGGGCCGATCACGCTGGCCGACATTTCCCAGCGCCAGGGGATCTCCCTTTCCTATCTGGAGCAGTTGTTTTCCAAGCTGCGCAAGAACGGTCTGGTCGACAGCACCCGTGGACCGGGCGGCGGTTACCGCCTCAGCCGCGATGCCCACGAAGTGGCCGTGGCCGACGTCATCACCGCCGTGGATGAAAAGGTCGAAACCACCCGTTGCGGCGGTCTGTCAAACTGCCAGGATGACCAGCAGTGCCTGACCCATGATCTGTGGACCGATTTGAGTTATCAGATTCACGATTTTCTCAAGGGTATCAGCCTGGGCCAGCTGGTTGAACGACGGGGTGTCCAGGAAGTGGCCGCCCGTCAGGAACGCCAGCAACAGGCCAGCTTCCAGTCGCCGCAAGGCAAGGTCGCGGTCGAATCCTGAGGCCTGATCGCCCCTTGCCCCGTTCGCGCGGGGCAAGGGGTGATCCGATTCAGGGTATTGCGGCGGCCGTCACTGCGGTTCGACCGGCTGTGCGATTAAATCCTGCTCCATGCTCCGGGAAACCGGTCTTGCTGATTGCCTGCGGCCCCGCCAGGGGATAAAATTCCCGATCTACCATTTGTGATATAAACCCGTGCCCTGGCGCGGGTTTATGCTATCTTGCTACCCTGAACCAGGAGTAACTCTGCATGGCCGTTGAACGCACCCTTTCCATAATCAAACCCGATGCCGTTGCCAAGAATGTGATTGGCGAGATCTACAGCCGCTTTGAGAAGGCGGGCCTGAATATCATCGCCGCCCGGATGCTGCATCTGAGCAAGGAGCAGGCGGGGGAGTTCTATGCTGTGCACAGGGAGCGTCCCTTCTATAATGAACTGGTTGAGTTCATGACCTCCGGGCCGGTCATGGTTCAGGTGCTCGAAGGCGATGAGGCCATTGCCAAAAACCGCGAAGTGATGGGTGCCACCAATCCGGCCGAAGCGGCGCCGGGCACCATTCGCGCCGATTTCGCCAAAACCGTGGATGAAAACGCGGTCCACGGTTCCGATGCCCCGGAAACCGCCCGCGCCGAAATCGCCTTTTTCTTCAACGACGACGAAATCTGTCCGCGCACCCGCTAGGGTCTTACAGGAGCATTTATCACCTTGAGCGAGCACGACAAAGTCAATCTGCTGAATTTCGATCAAAGCGGCTTGCAGGCCTTTTTTGCCGAGCAGGGCGAAAAGGCCTTTCGCGCCACCCAGGTGATGAAATGGATCTACCAGTTCGGCGTCGACGAGTTCGACGCCATGACCAATCTGGGCAAAGGGCTGCGCGAGAAGCTCGATCAGGTCGCGGAAATCCGCCCGCCCGAGGTGGTCAGCGAACAGCGTTCCGAGGACGGCACCATCAAGTGGCTGCTGCGGGTGGACAATGGCAACTGCATCGAAACGGTGTTTATCCCCGAGGACCATCGCGGCACCCTCTGTGTCTCCTCGCAGGTCGGTTGCGCACTGGACTGTACGTTCTGTTCCACCGCCCAGCAGGGCTTCAATCGTAATCTCTCCGCCGCCGAGATCATCGGCCAGCTGTGGGTAGCCAACCAGCGCCTGCACAGTATTCCGCGCGTGGAACGCAGCATCAGCAACGTGGTGTTGATGGGCATGGGCGAACCCTTGCTTAATTTCGACAACGTGGTGCGCGCCATGAATATCATGATGGAAGACAACGCCTATGGGCTGTCCAAGCGACGTGTGACCCTGAGTACCTCCGGCGTGATTCCGGCACTCGATCGTCTCAAGCAGGTCAGCGATGTGAGCCTGGCCGTATCACTGCACGCGCCGACCGATGAACTGCGCGATCAGCTGGTACCGATCAACCGCAAATACCCGATCAAGGAGTTGATCGCGGCCTGCCTGCGTTATATTGACGGCGATTCACGACGTAAGATTACCTTTGAGTATGTGATGCTGGCGGGAATCAACGACAGCGAGGCCGATGCACGGGCATTGATCAAACTGTTGCGGCAGGTGCCCTCCAAGATCAATCTGATTCCGTTCAACCCGTTTCCCGGAACCGACTATCGCTGCTCCGATGCGGCGACCATCAACCGGTTTCGTGATATCTTGCTGGAAGCGGGGCTGATGACAGTGACCCGCAAGACCCGTGGCGATGACATTGATGCCGCTTGTGGCCAGTTGGCCGGCCAGGTGCTGGACAAGACCAAACGCAAATTACGGCGCACTGCCGAACAGATACCAATCAACAGGGTGGGAACATGAACCGATATCTGCCTCTTGTATTGCTGATCGTTTCGACGCTGATGCTGGGGGCCTGTACCACTACCAGCAGTAAACCAGCACTGTCGGACGAACGCCTGCGCGAGGCCTCGGAACTGAACGCCGAGCTGGGTGTGAAGTACATGCAACAGGGCGATAACGAACGGGCAATGGGAAAGCTGCAAAAGGCGATTGACCAGAACGAGGACAATGCCCGGGCCCATCATTACCTGGGCGAACTCTATCGCCGCGTCGACCGGCCCGAGAAGGCCGAACAGCACTTCAAAGAAGCCCTGGATATTACCCCGAAGGATCCCTCGTTGTTGAACAACTATGCGGTGCTGTTATGTGATCTGGAAAAATATGAAGCGTCCGATCGCAATTTCGAAAAAGCACTGGATGATCCGGTTTATTCCGGCAAGGCGGGTATCTACGAGAACATGGGTCAGTGTGCCGAGACCCGGAATAATCTCAGGCAGGCTGAGGAGTATTACCTCAAGGCCCTGCGACTCGATCCCGAACTGCCCATCGCCAATCTGGGTATGGCCCGGTTGACCTTTGATATGAGTCTGTACGGGCAGTCCCGCAACTACCTGGAACGGGCTCTGGAGCAGCGCAAGCACAATGCCCAGAGCCTGTGGCTCAGTATTTTGCTGGAACGCCAAGCAGGTAACAGAAATAAGGTGACCAGATATGCCATGTTGCTCAAGGAACGGTTTCCGGATTCCGAGGAAACCCGAAAATTGAGAAAGCTGGAACGCCAGGGTAAACTTTAAGGGGGCAATATGACACGGGAGGCATTACATCAGCCGGAAATGCCGCCCGCCGAACCGCGTATCTGGCCCGGCCAGCGTCTGCGTGAAGCCCGTGAAGCCCAAAATCTGAGCCGTGAACAGGTTGCCCACCAGCTTAATCAGGAAGTGAGCACTATTGCGGCCCTGGAAGAGGACGATTATGCCCGCCTGCCGGGCAAGACCTACATCCTGGGTTACCTGCGCAGCTATGCCCGTCTGTTGCAGTTGCCGGAAAATGAAATCATCGATGCCGTCCAGATCGATCGGGAGGAAAACCGTGATCTTCTCCCCGGACACCTCAACTCTGACAAACCGATCCCGCTGACCACGCGCAACAGGCGGCCGCTGCGTTATGTGATATTGATTATTTTGATTATTGTCGCGCTGGTCGGTCTGTTTGTCGGCGTCCCTTCCCTGCCGTTCGCTCTGGACTGGCCCTTCTAGCCGGCGGGTTTTCGGGGTTGAGCCGGCACTTGCCTGCTGTGCGCCCTGGCCGGGGATACTCCGTCGGTCCTGTTTTACTGAAATTGCCTCCCGATCCCCCACCGCATGGCGGTTTGAATCGCGTATAATGGCGACCGTTTTCAGCGTCGGGAGACGCTTTTTCGCGCATCGCAAATACAGGGTATCAACGTGGCAAACGCAGTCCAGGCAATCCGGGGCATGAACGACATTCTGCCGGCAGAGACGCCGCGCTGGCAGTTCGTGGAGCAGGCATTTCGCGAGTTGATGGCCGGTTATGGCTACCGGCAGATTCGGCTACCCCTTGTCGAGAAAACCGAGCTGTTCAAACGCTCCATCGGCGAGGTGACGGACATTGTCGAAAAGGAGATGTACACCTTTGAGGATCGCAACGGCGACAGCCTGAGCCTGCGCCCGGAAGGGACCGCCGGCTGTGTACGCGCCGCCATCCAGAACAGCCTGCTGAATCAGGGGGCACAGAAGCTGTGGTACGCCGGCCCGATGTTCCGCCACGAGCGGCCGCAAAAGGGGCGTTATCGCCAGTTTTACCAGCTCGGGGTCGAGGTGTTCGGCCTGAGCGGCCCGGATATCGATGCCGAGCTGATCGTGCTGACGGCCCGGTTGTGGCAGCGGCTTGGGCTGGCACAGGATGTCCATCTGGAGATCAATACCCTGGGCACCAGCGAGTCGCGTCGCGCCTATCGCGCGGTGCTGGTGGAATACTTCAATGCCCACCTCGATCAGCTCGACGAGGACAGCCGACGCCGGTTGCACAGCAACCCGCTGCGCATTCTTGACAGCAAGAATCCCGAGATGCAGGCGCTGATTGAGGCGGCTCCCCGCCTGCAGGATCACCTGGATGACGAATCAAACGCGCACTTTGCCCGTGTGCGGGAACTGCTCGAAGCGGTCGGCATCCCATACCGGGTCAATCCGCGTCTGGTGCGTGGTCTCGATTATTACGCCAAAACCGTGTTTGAATGGGTCACCGACAAGCTCGGGGCTCAGGGCACCGTGTGTGCCGGCGGCCGTTTCGACGGCCTGGTCGAGCAGCTGGGCGGCAAGCCGACCCCGGCCATGGGCTTCGCCCTGGGTATGGAGCGGCTGGTGGCGTTGCTCGACGAGCGGCCGTTCGACGAGACGCCGTACTGCCCGCACGCATATCTGCTGCTGGCCGGGGAACAGGCCGAAACCGCGGGGCTGCAACTGGCCGAACAGTTGCGCGACACTCTGCCTGCCTTGCGCCTGCAGGTCCACTGCGGTGGTGGCAGTATCAAGAGTCAGATGAAAAAGGCCGATCGCAGCGGCGCCGCTTACGCCCTGATTCTGGGGGACCAGGAGCTGACCGAACAGCGCGTGACGGTGAAGGATTTACGCGGCGACAGGCCGCAGCAACAGGTGGCGCAGAACGAGCTCGCGGGATTTCTGGCCCGTGAATTCACCCTGGCTCAGGACTGAGCGGACCCGCAACGGGATCGGGCCGCCACGGGACTTATTTTCAAAATACTGGATAAAACGATGGCACAGTTAGAACGCAGCGAAGAAGAGACCGTCCAGGCGATCAAGGACTGGTGGAAGGAAAACGGCCGCGCCGTGATTGCCGGCGTGGTGCTGGGAATCGGCGGGATCGTGGGGGTTCGTTACTGGTTTGATCACCAGCAGCAGAACCAGCACCAGGCCTCTCAGGCCTACAGCACTGTCCAGATGGCGCTGCAGGCCGGTAACCGGGAACTGGCCGACAAGGCGGTCGCTGCGCTGATGGAAGAGTACGACTCCACGGCGTATGCCGTGCTGGGAGCGCTGGGGATGGGCCGGCTGGAGCTGGAAGCGAACCGGCCCGGGGAGGCTGAATATTATCTGCGCTGGGCGCTGGATAACAGCGACATCGACGAATATCGGCATCTGGCCCGGCAGCGTCTGGCGCGGTTACTGCTGGTTGAACAGCCCGAACAGGCAGCCGAGCTGCTCGACGGGGTGAAGGAAGGCGGTTACGGGTCGATCTATGCCGAAATTCGCGGGGACATTGCCGGGGCGCGGGAGCAGCCGGATGAGGCACGCGGCCATTATCAACGGGCGCTGCTGGGCGCCGAAAATGCCCTGCGCCGACAGTTGCTGGAGATGAAGCTCGCCGAGTTGTCCGCCGGGGCCGTGGCGCCGAACAGTGAGGTTATGCCGTGAGAAGAGTCGGAGTAGTGAGTCTCGCGCTGCTGGTCGGCGCCTGTGGATCGTCGCCCAACCTGCAGCCCCCCCGCGAACTGGAACCGATTGACGAGCCCATGCGGATCGACACCGTGTGGTCGGGCCAGGCCGGACGGGGTGCCGGGGAGCAATCTCTGCAGTTGCCGGTACGTCATCACGAAGAAACGGCCTATGCGGCGGATTATCAGGGCTATGTGAAAGCGTTTGCCGTCGATAGCGGCAAGACGGTGTGGGAGCGACAGACCGGTCTGGAACTGGCCACCGGCGCGGTCCATGCCAACGGCCGGCTCTATTTCGGGACCCGGCAGGGCGAAGTGGTCGCGCTGTCGGCCGAGGACGGGCGCGAATTGTGGCGCAGCGAACTCTCCAGCGAGGTGATCGCCCGCCCGGCGGTGGCTGATGGCACCCTGGTCGCCAGAACCAATGACGGCAAGGTGTTTGCGCTGGAGGCGGCCAGTGGTCTGCGCCGCTGGGTGTATGATCGCGATGTCCCGGCCCTGACCCTGCGCGGCAACAGCGCCCCGATCATTGTCAATGATCTGGTCATCGCCGGTTCCGATAACGGACGCCTGACGGCCCTGGTACTCGATAACGGCTCGGTTTTCTGGGAGACGCCGATCAGCCATCCCTCGGGCAAGACCGAGCTGGAACGGATGATCGATATCGACGCCGAACCGGTGGTGGTTGATGAGATGGTCTATGCCGTGACCTATCAGGGCCGGCTGGCCGCGGTGGATATCCGCTCCGGACGGGTTCAGTGGACTCGCGAAATGTCCTCCTACACCGGCATGGTGGCGGACGATCAGCGTATTTATCTCACTGACAGTGAAGGCCAGATTCTGGCCTTGAATCGGCGCAATGGTTCGACCTTGTGGCGGCAGGATAAATTGCAACGTCGCAATCCCACCCGCCCGCGACTGGAGGGACCCTATCTGGTGGTGGCCGATTACGACGGTTATCTGCACTGGCTGCTGCGCGAGAGCGGCCGGATGGAGGGACGGGCCCGGCTCAATGCCGGCGCTTATCTGTTTACCGATGAGTCCGACGATTACGAGCATGTATTTCGCAAGGAAAACAATGTGCTCGCCCGACCGCTGGTGGTCGGGGAACGGGTGATTGCGGTGGATCGCCACGGTTTTCTGGCCGCCTTTCGACGGGCAGAGTAGTGCCGTCCTTCGCACCGCCAATAATCTGATCAGGATATACCATGCAACCGGTTATTGCCCTTGTGGGTCGTCCCAATGTTGGCAAGTCCACCCTGTTCAACAAGCTGACGCGTTCGCGGGACGCGCTGGTGGCCGATCAACCGGGCCTGACCCGGGATCGGCAGTTCGGCGAGGGCAAGCTGGGCGACAAGCCCTATATCGTGGTCGATACCGGCGGTCTCAGTGGCGAGGATGCCGAGCTCGACAGCCTGATGGCCAGCCAGTCGTGGCTGGCGGTGGAGCAGGCCGATATCGTGCTGTTTATGGTCGATGCCCGCGCCGGTCTGTTACCGGATGATCACGCTATTGCCGAGCGGCTGCGCCAGAGCGGCAAAACGCTGTTTCTGGTGGTCAACAAGGTCGACGGCACGGAGGCCGCGCTGGCCACCGCCGAGTTCCATGCGCTGGGACTGGGTGAGCCCTACGCCATTGCCGCCAGCCAGGGACGTGGGATCAAACCGCTGATGGAACAGGTTCTGGCCGCTTTGCCTGATGCGGATGCCCGGGAAGAGGGGGTGCCGCCGGGGATCAAGGTGGCGATCATCGGGCGGCCCAATGTCGGCAAATCCACGCTGGCCAACCGGATCCTCGGTGAAGAGCGGGTGCTGGCCTATGACAGTCCGGGCACGACCCGGGACAGTATCTACCTGCCTTTCGAACGCGACGGACAACACTATGTCCTGATTGATACCGCCGGCGTGCGACGCCGCAGCCGGGTTAAGGAAACCGTTGAAAAGTTCAGTGTTATCAAAACACTGCAGGCGGTCAAGGATGCGCATGTGGTATTAATGCTGCTCGATGCCCATCAGGGGATCAGCGATCAGGATGCCAGCCTGCTCGGATTTGTTCTGGAGAGCGGCCGGGCGCTGGTACTGGGGGTGAATAAATGGGACGGGCTGGAGAAAGATCAGCGTGACTGGATACGTCGTGAGATCGACGCCAAGCTGCCGTTTCTCAGTTTTGCCGAGGTCCATTTCATATCCGCCCTGCATGGCACCAATGTCGGCCATCTCTTCGCGTCGATTACCACGGCCTATGAATCCGCCACCCGCACGCTCTCCACGGCCAGCCTGACCCGGTTACTGCAGGATCTGGTCGAGGCCCATCCGCCGCCGATGGTACGCGGCCGTCGGATCAAGTTGCGTTTCGCGCATCAAGGGGGCCAGAACCCGCCGGTGATCATTATCCACGGCAACCAGACGGCCTCTGTCCCTGACAGCTATCGGCGCTATTTGATCAACGGGTTCCAGAAGCATCTGGGGCTGGAAGGGACACCGGTGCAGGTGGAATTGCGCAGTGGTGATAATCCGTTTGCCGGCAAGAAGAACAAACTGACCGCCCGCCAGTTACAAAAACGCCAGCGCCTGCGCCGCTTCGTCACTAAACGCGGCAAGTAATCCCGCCTTCAGGTATAAACCCCGCTGTGTTGCTGAGGGCCATCCTGCCGTGTTCTGAACAGCGTAATGCTGATTGCCGGGCATTCCTCATTGTATGTCACGTTACACCCTGGGCGTTAATACGTTGCAGGGTGTCCCGCCACAGGCGGTTCGGTGTATCAGCGCCGAGAAACTGACACTTCCCGACTTCATTTTCATACCAGCCCTGATGATATTGCTGCGGCTCTGCACTGTAGCCCCACCAGTTGCCGTTGGCGTCCTGGGCTATCCAGTTGATCCAGTCCGGTAATCTTAATCTATTTGCAGATATAAAATGTGACAAGGTTTGCTGATATCCAGGTCGCTGTTCGATAGTTTAGGCGATTAGATCGTAGCGTAAATTTGTCACCGATTACAGGAGCCGGTTATGAAGTGGTTTGACATTATCCTGAACGGGTCGTCTCGATTGCCTGATGTATTGCGTGCCGCTTTCAGTGTGCCGGGTTCACCGGATAATGATCTGCGCTGTCAACGAGAGCGGCGTAATAACAGTGAGCGGCGCAGGGCGCAGCGGCCAGTTTATCTGCAGGGTACCGATGATGGGGGCGAACGGCGTTGCAGCCATGGCCGGCGGAGCGGGGATCCGTGTTCACCGGTCTCCTTTATCGGCGTGTTTCTTCGCCAGGATTTATCTCGCGAAAAAGATCGTTCCGGGAGCGCGTGGGCGCAAGAGTCCGGCTGAGACTGTTGTCAGCGTACCCGGTCTTATTGGTAGTGACATGTTGGGCGAGCCGGAGTAGGGGTACGACCGGCCTGGTGTCAATCGACGCTATCGTTATTCGGGATGATTATTCTGTTCGTAAATCAATGATTATTTTGTCTTTTCCAGTTGGCTCATAAACAGCTCGGGATCGACCTTGAAGCGGTTGAGAAAGACGGCCCAGTGCAGATGCGGGCCACTAACCCGGCCGGTCATGCCGACTTCCCCCAGTTTCTGGCTCTGGTTGATGTGCTGGTTTTCCTCGACATCTATTTTGTCCAGGTGACAGTACAGGGTAATCAGTCCCTGGCCGTGATCGATAAACACGGTGTTGCCGGTAAAAAAGTAGTCGCCGGTGCGAATGACTGTTCCTGAAGCCGGGGCAATAATCGGTGTCCCCACGGGCGCGGCGATATCCAGCCCGGTGTGGCGGCGAATGCGCTCCTGGTTGTTGTAGATCCGCTTGAGTCCGAAGGGGCTGCTGAAACGGCCCTCTACCGGCGTGATGAAGCTGGCGTCCACGTTGTCGCGTTCGCTCCAGCTGTTAATCGCCGCGGTGATCTGTTTCTTTTCCCGGTAATGGCGCTGGAGATCTTCCTCACTGAGGGAGACCTTGCTTTCGTCGCTAATGGTGATATGGGTGGTTTTGTAATCCTTGTCTACCACGCGAAATTCCTTGTGGAAGTTATCCTGACCATTGCGGACTTTAAGACGATGAATACCGGGTTGGGCAGACAGGGGGATCCCGACGATGGCTTCCCAGTGCGTGTCATTGGCGCGCACCATCACTTTTTTCTTGAGATACGAGACTCCTGGCCTGGCTTCGTTCACGTCGTTCAGGGTAATGATTGCGACACCGCCGGGTATGGCCTGATGACGGGGCAGGGTGTTGGCTGACACCAGCGTGCTATAAAACACGACAGCAACAGCGAGTGTTCGCAGAAAGAAACCAGGTTTATTCATCTTCGAGTCTCTCGATTACGGCAATAAAACGGCCCCGGTGCAAGCGTGCCCGGATACGGCTGTGTCGGGAAATCTGTTTTACATCGGTAATGATTTTATCCCCGGCTTCGGTGCTGACAATAGCATACCCGCGACTCAAGGTGGCCAGCGGACTGACGGTCTCCAGTGCCCGGGCCAGATATTGCAGCCGCTGCCCACTGTCCTCCAGGTGACGGCGCATGAGGCGGGCAAGTCGAGTCGTCAGTTGTTGTCGCCGTTCCTCAAGGTGACGCAGATTGTGCCGGGGATTGTGCTGTTGCAATCGTTCGCGCACGGTGTCGAGACGTGCGGCGCGCTCACGTAACTGGTAGCGCCAGGCATTGTTGCGCCGGATCTCCAGTTCATCCAGTCGCTGGGCGACCGATTGCAGATAGCGTTGCGGGTGCGGCAACTGTCGCGCGAGCCAGCTCAACTGTTGCTCCCGCTGGCGCAATTGCTGCTGCATCACGCGGGTCAGGCGTTGCCCCAGCTGCGAGAAGCTCTGCTGCCATTCGATCCGGCTGGGGCTGACCAGTTCCGCGGCGGCGGTGGGGGTGGGGGCGCGGAGATCGGCGGCAAAATCGGCGATGGTGACGTCTGTCTCATGGCCCACGCCGCTGACCACCGGAATCGGACAGTTGTGGATGGCACGGGCGACCTGCTCCTCGTTGAAGGGCCACAGATCTTCCAGTGACCCGCCGCCGCGGGCCAGAATCAGCACGTCACATTCGGCGCGCCGGGCGGCGGTATGCAGGGCCTCGACGATGGCCGGCGCGGCGGTTTCGCCCTGGACCGGCACCGGGTAAACCACCACGGGCAGCCCCGGGAAGCGCCGCTGCAGGGTCGTGACAATATCGCGGATGGCCGCGCCGCTAGGGGAGGTGATCACCCCGATGCGCTGCGGGAAACGGGGCAGAGGCTGTTTGTGCTCGCTGGCAAACAGTCCGGCGGCCTCCAGCTTGACCTTGAGTTCGTCAAAAGCGCGGCGCAGGGCGCCGTCGCCGGCCTCTTCCATGTGTTCAACGATCAGCTGGTAATCGCCGCGCGCCTCGTACAGGCTGACCCGGGCGCGAACCCGCACCTGCAGGCCGGCTTCCGGCCGGAATTTGAGCAGCAGGTTGCGGTTACGGAACATGGCACAACGGACCTGGGCGGCTTCGTCCTTGAGGGAGAAATAGAGATGGCCGGAGGCGGGTCGCGCCAGGTTGGAGAGCTCGCCTTCCAGCCAGATGGCCGGGAAGCCGGTCTCCAGCAGGGTGCGGATCTCGCGGTTGAGTCGCGAGACACTGTAGATATCGCGTTGTCCGGGGCTCGGCTGATTCATGAAAGCAGGATACCGCAATCACGCCCGTTGTGTCGCCGAAAGCGCGGTGCTGCCGCATCGCGGATGACGGGCAAAAAAAAGGCCGGGGAGCTTCCCGGCCTTTTTATTCAGTATTCGCGAACTCTTAGATGATTGGTTCTGCATCCTTCTGTTCACGAGACTGTTTCTGAGCAAGTTCGCTTTGTTTCTCGGCTTCGTTAGCCAGATCAACGGCCTTCTCATATTCGCCTTCTTTGGCGGCTTTTTCGGCTGCCTTGATCATCTTGCCGGTATCGCGCCAGGCATAGTTGACGTTTTTGGCTTTGTTCAGTTCGCTTTTCGCGGCACTGATGGCATTGTTGGCGTCCTGTTCAGACATGCTCGGGCCGGTTGCACACGCGGCCAGAGTCAGGGCAGCAGTCATCGCCATAATCGCTATCTTCTTCATGGGCTCCTCCGATGGAATCACTTGTTATGAGTTTATCTTGGGTTTGTGATTTACGATCCTTGCCGGATCTTGATTGTTATTCAGTTTTTTGGCTGGAGCAAAAATGCCACCAAGCCGCACTTGGAGTCCATTATGCGGGGTCAGAATCCAGATGGCAACCGCTGATTTTTGCTAAAATTGACGCCGGGGCCGATTTACCGATCCCCCAAAAATCTTTATAATTCGGCGATTTACCGCAACCGGGACCCCACAATGCTGCGAATTGCTCAAGAAGCCCTCACATTCGATGATGTCCTGCTCCTGCCGGCCCATTCCAATGTTCTGCCCCGGGAGGTTCAGCTGACGACCCGCCTGACGCGGGAGATCGAGCTGAATATTCCCCTGGTGGCGGCGGCCATGGATACCGTGACCGAGGGCCGGCTGGCCATTGCCATGGCCCAGGAAGGGGGCATCGGGATTGTGCACAAGAATATGGATGCCCGGACCCAGGCCGAGCAGGTGCGGCTGGTCAAGAAGTTCGAGAGCGGCGTGATCAAGGATCCGACCACGGTCACGCCCGAAACCAGTATTCGCGACGTGCTGGCCCTGACCCGGGCGCAGAATATTTCCGGTGTCCCGGTGGTCAAGGGGGGCGAGTTGGTGGGAATTGTTACCAGCCGTGATTTGCGTTTCGAAACCCACCACGAGTCGCCGGTCTCCAGCATTATGACGCCCAAGGAGAGCCTGGTGACGGTCAAGGAAGGCGCGGCCCGGGAGGAGATCCTGAATCTGCTGCATGAACATCGCATCGAGAAGGTGCTGGTGGTGAACGACAATTTCGAGCTGCGCGGCCTGGTGACAGTCAAGGATATCGAGAAGGCCAGCGAATTCCCTACTGCCTGTAAGGATAAATACGGCCAGTTGCGCGTGGGCGCGGCAGTGGGGGTCGGCGAGGGCACCGAAGAGCGGATCGAGGCGCTGGTCGAGGCCGGCGTGGATGTGATTGTGGTGGATACTGCTCACGGCCACTCCCAGGGCGTGCTGGATCGGGTCACCTGGACCAAGAAGCATTTCCCGCAGGTCCAGGTGATCGGAGGCAACATCGCCACCGGTGCCGCGGCGCTCGCGCTGGTCGAGGCCGGCGCCGACGGGGTCAAGGTCGGGATCGGCCCGGGCTCGATCTGCACCACCCGGATTGTGGCCGGGGTGGGCGTGCCGCAGATCACGGCCGTGGCCAACGTGGCCGAGGCGCTGGAGGGGACCGGCGTGCCGCTGATCGCCGATGGCGGCATTCGCTATTCGGGGGATATCGCCAAGGCGCTGGTGGCCGGCGCCTATTGTGTCATGCTCGGCTCCATGTTTGCCGGCACCGAGGAATCGCCCGGCGAGGTCGAACTCTTCCAGGGACGCTCCTACAAATCCTACCGCGGTATGGGTTCAATCGGCGCCATGGGTTCCCAGCACGGCTCTTCGGATCGCTATTTCCAGGAAGGCGGCGAGGTCGAGAAGCTGGTTCCCGAAGGGATCGAGGGTCGGGTGCCGTTCAAAGGCCCCCTGAGCCCGGTGATTCACCAGATGCTGGGCGGGATCCGGGCCAGTATGGGCTACACCGGTTGCCGCAGCATCGATGAGATGCGGACCCGTCCTGAATTCGTCCGGGTGACCGGTGCCGGAATGCGGGAAAGCCACGTCCACGACGTTCAAATCACCAAAGAATCCCCCAACTACCGGGTCTGAATCAGGACTGCCGGGTATCACTTTACCCGGCCGCTCTCCTTCCTCTCTGTCTTCTTTCTCTCCGCGAGCTCTGGTTTTTAGCCAAGCAGCTCGTTTTAAATAGTCGTTACGAATGCCGGATCAATCGGGTGGTGGCACGGTACCGCTAGGCGTAATACCTGTTGAGATAACGGCACGATGGCAGGCCGCCTGGCCTTAAAATGTCTGCTGACGGTCTTGCTGGCTATTACTACAGCCTGAAGTCTGGAGTGGGTCGCTGTCGTTGGCCGGATTTTTTTTGTAGACTCAAAAGACAGTCCAATACACACCGGGCGGATCAGCCTCCACCATGCATAATCCCGTGACGCCGACACATGATGCCCACCATATGATTGACAAGGTGGTGGCGCGTGCCCATAACAGCTTTCCCGTCCGGGATCATGACAACATAGAGCGGTTTATCCGTCAGTACCTGGGCAGTGTGTCCTGGGAGGACATGGCCGAACGTCAGCTGGAGGACCTGTACGGTGCGGTGATCTCACACTGGAACCTGGTGAGCCAACGTCTGCCGCAGCAGGTGCTGATCCGGGTACAAAATCCCACCCTGGAAGAGCATGGTTGGCAATCGACCCATACGGTTGTTGAAGTCATCCAGAAGGATATGCCATTTCTGGTGGATTCCGTGCGTATGGCACTGAATCGGCACGGGTTGACGGTTCATCTGATTATTCATCCGGTGATGCGTATAGAGCGCAACGCGGAAGGTCGTCTGATCAAGGTGTTTGATATCGATGAAATCGGTGATGAGACCGCCAATGAAGCCTGTATGTATTTCGAGGTGGACCAGCAGAGTGATCCGGTCGTGTTACAGGCGTTGTATGATGATATCGCCCGGGTGCTCGCGGATATCGAGGCCTGTGTACAGGACTGGCAACCGATGCGGGAACGTTTGCGAACCATTATCGGCGAAGTCAAGGCAATCACCCCACCACTGGATGATGAACAACTGGAGGAAGATCTGGCTTTTCTGGAATGGCTGGATCAGGACCATTTTACCTTTATCGGTTATCGTGAATATCAACTCGAACATCGCAAAGGGAGTGATTCTTTAAAAATTATTCCTGACAGTGGGCTGGGAATTTTGCGTAATGCTGAGGATAATACCTATTCCCGCAGCTTCGAACAATTACACCCCCGGGCCAAACAAAAAGCCCACGAACCGGCTTTGTTGATTCTGACCAAGAGTAATTCCCGGGCGACCGTTCACCGGCCTGGCTATCTGGACTATGTCGGTATCAAGCGATTCGATGCCGATGGCAAAGTGATCGGTGAATGGCGTTTTCTCGGGCTGTATACTTCCGCAGCCTATATTCGCCGCGCCACGGACATCCCGTTGCTGCGGCGCAAGGTACAGTCCGTGATGCGTCGCTCCGGTTTTCGAGCGCACAGTCATTCACAAAAAGCGCTGTTGAATATCGTTGAAACCCTGCCGCGTGATGAACTGTTCCAGTGTACCGATGACGAACTGTATGAAATTGCGCACAGCATTTTGCAACTTCAGGAGCGGCAACGTGTACGGGTGATTGTGCGTCCCGATGCTTATGGACGATTTGTTTCCATCCTGATTTATATGCCGCGGGATCGCTTCAATACCGATATCCGGCTCAAGGTCCAGGAGATTCTCGCCAACCTGTTTAATGCCCGGGAACTGGACTTTACAGTCTGGCTGACCGATTCGGTACTGGCCCGTTTGCATCTGATACTGCATCTGCCACCCGGCGAGTTGCCCCGGTATGAGACCGAGGAAATTGAAAAACGTATCGCGGCTACTATTCGCAGCTGGAAAGATGAATTGCATGGCGCGCTGATTCATGAATACGGCGAGGAGCAGGGCAACAGATTATTGCAGGAATATGAGACCGCCTTTCCTGTCTCCTACCAGGGAGAGTATTCGGCGGAAATCGCCGCGCATGATATCCACAAACTCGAAGCGCTGAAAAATGGCCTGGATCTGGGGATGGGACTGTATCACCCGGTAGAAGCGCCGCAGGAGAAAATCCGCTTCAAACTGTTTCATACCGAAGAGCCATTATCTCTTTCTTTGTTATTACCCGTTCTGGAGAATATGGGGCTGAAGGTTATTGACGAGCGACCGCATCGTCTGCAACCGGCCGGACGCCCCCTGGTCTGGCTGCATGATGTCGGTATGGTGTATGCGTATAAAGGGAAACTGGATATCGAACAGATCAGGCAGATTTTTCAGGATGCCTTTGTGCGCATATGGTATGGAGTGGTGGAAAATGACGGACTAAATGCCCTGGTGTTGCGCGCCCGGCTTGACTGGCGCGAAGTCGTGGTGATTCGAAGCTGTGTCAAATATCTTAAACAGACCAACTTCCCGTTCAGTCAGAACTATATGGAACAGGCGCTGGTGGAACATCCCCAGATTGCCCGAATGCTGGTGGATCTGTTTCTGGTGCGCTTCGATCCCGACGGACAGGCACAAGCCGCCGAACGCAGCGAACGGATCACTGATGCGATTCAACGCTCCCTGGATGAAGTGCCGACGCTGGATGCGGATCGAATATTACGCCGCCTATTTGTCCTGCTCCAGGCCATGCTACGCACCAACTACTTTCAGACAACGGACCAGCAGGCCCCAAGGGCTTATCTGTCATTCAAACTGGATCCGCAAAAAATCCCCGATCTGCCCAACCCGCAACCCCGGTTCGAGATATTTGTTTACTCGCCGCAAACCGAGGGGGTCCACCTGCGAGGTGATAAGGTCGCGCGTGGCGGTATCCGCTGGTCAGACCGCCAGGAGGATTTTCGCACCGAAGTCTTTGGGCTGATGAAGGCCCAGATGGTGAAAAATGCCGTAATCATTCCCGTTGGCGCGAAGGGCGGTTTCATTGTCAAACAGAATCTGCGTGAACTGGAACGCGATGAGGTGAATCAGCGGGTTATCAGTTGTTACAAAACCTTTATTCGCGGATTGCTGGATTTGACCGATAACCTGATCGACGACAAACCGGTTCCGCCACCCCGGGTGGTCAGTTATGACGAGCCGGATCCCTATCTGGTAGTGGCGGCCGACAAGGGGACGGCCTCTTTCTCCGATACCGCCAATGCCATCGCCCGGGAGTATAACTTCTGGCTGGATGATGCCTTTGCTTCAGGGGGCTCGAGCGGTTACGACCACAAGAAAATGGGAATTACCGCCCGCGGTGGCTGGGAGTCGGTCAAACGCCACTTTCGGGAAATCGGTAAGGATATTCAGCTGGAAAACTTTACCGTTGCCGGAATCGGGGATATGGCCGGCGACGTCTTTGGCAACGGTATGTTGTTATCCCGCCATATCCACTTGATAGCGGCCTTCAATCACAAGGAGATTTTTCTGGATCCCGAGCCGGATGCCGAGCACAGTTTCAGGGAACGTGAACGCCTGTTCAACCTGCCACACTCCAACTGGTCAGATTATGATCCGACACTTATCTCCAAAGGCGGGGGAGTTTATTCGCGTACGGCAAAATCCATTACGCTTTCTCCACAGGTGAAAAACGCTTTGCAAGTGGAGGCCGGGTCACTGACACCCAACGAACTGATTACGGCAATTCTCAAAGCACCGGTTGAACTGTTCTGGAACGGCGGTATCGGGACTTTTGTCAAAGCCAGTGATGAAAGCCATGATGATGCGGATGATCGGGCTAATGATGCCCTGAGAGTCAATGCCGATGAATTGCGCTGCCGGGTGATCGGAGAAGGGGGGAATCTGGGGTTGACACAGCGTTCCCGTATCGAGTTCGCTCGACAGGGTGGGCGTCTCAATACCGACTTTATCGATAATTCGGGTGGGGTTGATTGTTCCGATCACGAAGTCAACATCAAGATATTGCTCAACAAGGCGATGAGCGAAGAGTTGCTTGACGAATCACAGCGCAACCAGCTTCTCGACAGTATGACCGAAGATGTCGCCCGCCTGGTTCTGATAAACAATTATCAGCAGAGTGAGGCGCTTTCGCTCAGTGAGCACCTGGCTCCGACATTATTGGATGAACATATTCGCCTGATGCGAATGATGGAACGTAAAGGGTTGATCCAACGCGAGACCTGGAGTCTTCCCGATGATGAAAATCTGTCGTCACGACGCAGCACCGAACAGGGATTAAGTCGACCTGAACTGGCCGTGTTACAGGCGTTTAGCAAGATCGATCTATATCAGGAACTACTGGCTTCCGGGGTTCTTGATGAAGGGTATCTGATTAATGAACTTCCGATTTATTTTCCCGAGGCGATTGCCAGGCAATATCCGCAGTATATGAACAATCATCCGTTACGTCGGGAAATTATCGCAACGTTCATCGCCAATAGTATGATTAATCGGATGGGTATGGCTTTCCCGTCTCGCCTTTATGAGCACACCGGCGCACCGATTCCCGAGATCGCCTGCGCTTACCTGGTAACCCGCAAAACTTTTGACCTACCCGGCTTGTGGCAACAGATCGCGTTACTCGATAACCGGGTCACGGCCTCTGTCCAGCTCGATATGTTAAGCGCAATCCGCCGCCTGGCCAATCAGTCTACATTGTGGTTATTACAAAATATTCCGCGTCCGCTGGATATTGGCGCCACAATTGATAAATACATGGATAGTGTCTCCTCCCTGATTCATGCCTTGCCGAGCCAGGTTGTTGAGGAGGATAGTGAAGCTCTGGCTAAAGCGGCACAGGCGTACCAGGAACAGGATATCCCCGAACCCTTTGCCTGGCGTATGGCGGGACTACCCTACCTGTTTCCGGCGCTGGATATGGTTGAAGTCGCCCTGCAGACGGGGCAAAGTCCGGTATTTGTCGCTCAGGTGTTCAATCGGATCGGGGCGGCACTGGAGTTACACTGGTTACGGGATCAGATCGATAAATTATCGCGCAAAGAGCACTGGACACGCCTGGCGCGCTCCGCCCTGCGCGATGAATTGTATCGCCTGCAACGTCTGTTGACCGCCAGCGTGCTGGATTCCGATGCGACAAATACCGACGCGATGCTATTGGTTGAAAATTGGCGAGCGGCTCAGGAAGCCGTGCTGGAACGGTACACTCGGCGC
Source organism: Thiohalophilus thiocyanatoxydans (assembly GCF_004366735.1). Classification (GTDB taxonomy): domain Bacteria; phylum Pseudomonadota; class Gammaproteobacteria; order UBA6429; family Thiohalophilaceae; genus Thiohalophilus; species Thiohalophilus thiocyanatoxydans. The sequence continues at coordinate 231,026 of NZ_SOQX01000003.1, forward strand.
TTTGTGGAATTTAAATCAGCCAGTGTGGATCTGGCATTGCTCAATGTGGCATTGAACGAACTTCAAAAGTTGATTCGTAATCTTGATGAGCCCGGCGAATATTGAAAAGGGCAGGTGTCCTGCTGTTCGCGATATCATTGCCGCTCTGAAACCAATGCGCACAAAAAAGCCCGGCACACAGGCCGGGCTTTTTTATGACATTGCGAATCGACTTATGATTCTGCCACGGAGGCGGCGTATTCTGCATCCGCCTGTTGTTTCTTATGTTGTTTGATACCCTTGAGCAGTGCAGCAAGGATTGCAAACGCGCCACTCAATAATGCCAGCGCCAGAGTGCCAAAGCTGATGTTGCTCAGTAACGAGCTGGTTCCCTCGGAAATAGTGCTGATGAGATCCAGATCAGACAGGTAAACCGGCATCTCGAACAGCCGGCTGAACAGCACGATGATCATAATCATGCCCATGATCATCTTGACCGTATAGTCCCGGACATAGGTGGTACCGATGGCACCGATCTGCACGCCGAACAAAGAGCCGGCCAGGATGATCATCGCCAGGCGAATATCCACGAAACCTTCCCAGGCATAGAACAGACTGCCGCCCATGCCCATGACAAACGCCACAACCAGCTCGGTGGCCGAGGCCATCAGGGCCGGGACGCCCAGGACATACATCATGGCAGGAACGCCGATGAAACCACCTACCGCAATCGAGGCGGCCAGCAAGCCGGTGGCAAAACCCAGCGGGGCAATGAACAGGACCGAGACCCGTTTGCCACCGATGGAGTGGAAGCGCATCATGGTGCCGGGGATGTTGATGGATTGGACCCATTTGGCCAGACGCGGGGTGATATGTTCCGCGCCCTCCACATCGCCGCCTTCACGTTTGCAACGGAATGCATCGCGCAACACGTAACCGCCGACCAGCGCCAGGACGACAATAAAGACCACAGAGACATAGAGATCGGTGCCGGTATCGCCAAAGTTATTGCGAATATTGGTCATAAACTCCTTACCGACGAATACGCCGATCTCGGCAAAGATACCCATGATGAGGCCCAGCTTGATGTCGACCTGGCCGTACTTGTTTCGCTTTATGGAGGCGACCAGCGCCTTGGGGAATTTGTGCGCCATATTACTGGCCACGGCGATTACTGCCGGGGCACCCAGGCTCATCATGGCCGGGGTCAGGACGAAGGCGCCCCCGGAACCGATGAAGCCGCTGACCATGCCACCGATAAAACCGACCAGGAACAGCAAAAAGACGGTTGTTGCATTGAGATCCAGAAAATTGACAGCTTCCACGACATTAACCTCTTGAGATTATTTTTTCTTGGCTTTGAGACCCAGCGCTTCCCAGAAATAACCGGTGAAGGCGCCGTGCACCAGGGAGAAAACCAGGGCGATGATGATGGGGATAAAAAACAGGGTTTTGTCGCCGCGGCTGGTTGCCTCCGCCATGTGACGGATTTCATCATTGAATACGAATAATAAAATGTAGAGTCCCAGGCTCAGGCACCCATACAGGATGGTAAAGAGGGTAGCCGTCGAGAACATTTTGCGTCCGGGCGCCGGTTTGTCTGCAGGTTTGGTCATCGATGCACTCCATGGATGCTTGCGGGTGCTTTCCTAGGCCGCTGATATCGCCCTGTGGAATATCACCCGGAGTTAGTCTTTTCAGTCTGGTTGCCGGCGAACTGACCGGCTGACAGAAAACTACAGGAAATTAGTAAGATATGCTTACCGAGGGCGCGTATTATGCGACAGTGTTTCAGTATTTACTAATGAAATTCTTTATGTAAATATTCCTGTATGGAATATCAAGAACTCCCCGATATCAACGGCTGGGCGACTTTGCGGGCGATTGTCGAGCAGGGCGGTGTCTCCGCGGCCGCCGCGGCGCTGAATATCGGCCAGCCGGCGGTGACCAAGCGCCTGCGGGCCCTGGAAGCCAGTTACGGGACCCGGCTGATGGAGCGGGTCAGCGGCCGGCTGCGGCTGACGCCCGCAGGTGAAAAGGTCTATCTGCTGGCGGTCCAGACCCTGGATCGCCAGCGCGCCCTCTATGAAGAGTTCCAGAATCTGCATCTGGGGCAGAATACCCTGGCTCTGGAGGTGACGTTTTCCATTGGCGAGCACCTGCTGCCGGATCTGCTTTTCCAGTTTGCCGATCACTATCCCGATTACAAGATCGACAGTCGCATGGCTTACGGCCGGGACATCCAGTCCCACCTGGTGACCGGACACACCGATCTGGCGCTGATGGAGAATGCACCGGATCATCCTGATGTGCTGGTGCAAAAATGGGCGGATGATGAGTTGTGGCTGGTCTGCGGCGCCAGCCATCCCCTGGCCGGGACCGACTGGCTGCCGATCGAACGGCTGACTGAACTCCCTTATGTGTTACGGGAGAAACACGCCTCCAGCCGCGAGGAGCTGGAGCAGGCGTTAAGCGGTATTGGCATCGAAAAACTCAACGTGACCCTGGAAGTCGGATCCACCGATACGATTGTGGAGATGCTGGCCCGGGGTAAACATGTCAGCTTTCTTCCGCGCTTTGCCGTGGCGGACAAGGTCCTGCGGGGTGATCTCTACCATGTCAAGATTACCGGTTTCCGCATCCTGCGTACGCTCTGGATCGCGCGCAATCGCGCCAAGCTCGATCATCCCGTGGCGGAAGCATTTGTTGATCTTTTACGGAATATGACTGTATCGCAGCCTGGAATGTAAATAGTGTTATCCCCTGACAGTTTTGACTGATAATCACTCTGTGTATTACCCGTACACCTGGTATCATTTTCCGAAAACTAAATTTCCAAACAGTGATGATTTTCACTGACTCGTTGCTGCCTCCTTCTATACTTTAGCTTATGTAAGCCCTCACCCGGACGGGTGTTGGGTAACTGTTAAGCGTCCAGGGAGTGATGATGATGAAACGCAGGTTAAAATCCGTATTATCAATTCTATTATCAGGTCTGTTGATGTCGGGGATGGTCGTGGCGGACGAAGAGGCCGAACTCCAGCAACAGGCCGAGACCATGGATAATGGAAACCCCCGGGTAGTCACCGATAAGCTGACCGAAACCTTTAGTGATTTTGCCGGTTCAGAGGAAAATGCCTCCGCTCTGATTACAGGTTTGCGTAATGGTGATGAGATTACTATTACAACCGGGCAGGATGCCGAAACCAGCACCGCGACCTTCACAGATCCAACCGGCCAGAGCGGTTACGGCAATGTGTTTATCTCCCTGAGCCTGGCACAGGAACAGCTTGCGGCGTCCGGTATCAGTCAACCGACGGCCGAACAGATTGAGCTTGCTCTGCTAGGCGGTGAACTGGATGCCGATGTCAGTTTAGAGGGCGTGCTGACGCTACGTGAGCAGGGCATGGGCTGGGGTGAAATCGCCCAAACCATGGACACCAGGCTGGGGCACGTTATCAGGGGGTTACGTTCTGCCAATCAGGCGGCTGAGCCCAACCGCGGTGACGACAGGGCGAATCAGGCGACGAGCAAATCACAGCGTATGGACAAGTCGGCTCGTGAAGGGCGACAGGTCGGATCTGAGCGTCCCGAGCAATTCGCCAGGCCTGATCGGCCACAACGTCCGGAAAGACCCGAGCGACCCGAACGGCCAGAGCGGCCCGACAAACCACAAACGCCTGCTCGAAATTGAGGTTGGCAATGTGGCGGATGAATGGGCGGCGGCATTATGTCGCCGTCATCATGTTGACGGTGGCACTTTTCCCCCGGGTACTTTTTGCTGAAACCGAATTCAGTCTGTCAGCCGGCATCGATTACACCACGGGGGATTACGGTCAACAGGCGGATACCGATATGGTGTATCTGCCCTTTACCGCCCGTTATAAAACGGATGCGTATAACCTGTGGCTAACGGCGCCCTATCTGATGGTGGACGGGCCGGGTGGTGTGACCCGTGCTCAGGGACCGGTGCGACACACCGGAACCCAGACCACGAGCACCGAGTCGGGGCTCGGCGATGTTATTACCGGTCTGAGCTATGGTGTGTATGTGGATGCCCGCCAGGGTTTGCTGGTAGATGTGACCGGCAAAATAAAATTTTCCACAGCGGATGAAGCCAGGGGCCTGGGTACAGGGGAGAATGATTACTCGTTGCAGGTCGACTTGTATCAAAGCTGGAAGCAGTACACCTTGATCGCGACCCTGGGGTATACCCTTGTGGGTGATCCGCCGGATATTAATCTCGATAATCGAACCTATCATTCGTTCGGGCTGGCCGGAAAGCTGTCGGAAAAAACCCAGGCGGGTATCCTGTACGATGTCAGTGGTCCAGCCTTCGACTTCGATTATGATCGTGAAGAACTCTTTGGCTATATTTCCCAGCGACTGGATCGTCGGCAGAAAATCCAGTACTACGCGCTTTATGGCCTGGAAACGGCGAGCCCGGATGTCGGGTTCGGTGTGATCCTGACTTACATGTTTATTTGATGGCTAACGGATAAATAAGCGTTTCGAATGTCCGATCCCTGTGGGTTTAAGCGGGAGTGGTATTCGGAAGGCCTGTTTAGTTTTAGTGCTGCAGGACAAAGGCCTGTTCCACGGTGAAGTTACCCACGCCCTTGTAGTTGGTCATGGTCCAGCCGTTTTGCTCCAGGTATTCGGTCATATCCTTGTTCATGTGCGGGTTACCACACAGCATGACCCGATCCTCTTCCGGATCGATGGCCGGCAGGTTCAGCTGTTGTGCCAGCCTGCCGGAGTAGAACAGATTCGCGCCCCGTTCGGTATTGGCAAAGTCTTCGCGCGTCACGGTGGGGACGTACAGGAACTCATCTCCGTGGCGGGACTCCAGCTCTTCGCGATAGGCCAGCGCCGGTGCATGACGTACGGTGTGTACCAGGATAACCCGTTCGAAATTCTCAAACAGTTCCGTTGAACGGACCAATGACATAAACGGGGCCAGACCGGTGCCGGTGGCCAGCATGTACAGATGCCGTCCCGGTTGCACGTGGTTCAGGGTCAGCGAGCCGGTGCTTTTGGTATTGATCCAGATAGGGCTGCCGGTATCGGCCTCGGCCAGGTGGCTGGTCAGCGGGCCATCGGGTACCGCAATACTGAGAAACTCCAGTTGCTCATCCTCATTGGTTGAGACGATCGAGTAGGCGCGGGGGATCAGCTTGCCTTCCGGGCGCAGGCCCAGGGTGACAAATTCCCCGTTCTTGAATTCAAAGCCCTCGGGTCGGGTGGTCGTGAAGGTGAAGATATTCTCCGACCAGGGGCGTTTGGATGTAATCGTCTGTTCTGAATAAGGCATACTGCGTTCCGTTAAATGTCTGGTGTGTTTATTATGTCAGGTCACACAGGGGGAGAATCAACCCTTGATGCTGAAGGGTTATACAGGGGTGTGTGAGACACCAGCATAACAGCCTGTGAGTGCCCTGTCATTGCAGGCTATACAGCAATTCAATTTCGTGCGCCCACCGATCGGGTTCGGGCGTCTCCAGCACCATGGGGATTTCATCAAAGCGCGGATCCTGCATGATGTAATGAAACACCGCCAGCCCCAGTTTGCCTTTCTCCAGGGTTTCATGGCGATCGACCCGATCCCCCAGATCGGGTTTGGAACCGTTGAGATGCATACCCCGTAAGTAGTCAAAACCGACAATCCGCGCAAACTGATCGAAGATTGTTTCACAGGATTCAGCAGTGCGCAGATCATACCCGGCGGTAAACGTATGACAGGTATCGAGGCAAACACCGACCCGCGATTTATCTTCGACCTGGTCGATGATCCGCGCCAGATGTTCAAAGCGATAACCGAGGTTGGTGCCCTGACCGGCAGTGTTTTCGATCACGGCGGTCACGCCACGGGTTCTGGTCAGCGCGAGGTTGATCGATTCGGCAATGAGGTCGAGACTTTGCTCCTCGCTGATCTTGTTAAGATGTGAGCCGGGATGAAAATTCAACAGCTTCAGGCCAAGCTGTTCGCAACGCTGCATCTCGTCGACAAACGCGGTGCGGGATTTTTCGAGTGCGGTTTTCTCCGGATGGCCCAGGTTAATCAGGTAACTGTCGTGGGGCAGAACATGTTCGGCGGCAATACCGACCTGTTGCAAATTATGCCTGAACGCCTCGATGGTATCGGCTGTCAGTGGTTTGGCCTGCCACTGGCGCTGGTTTTTGGTGAACAGGGCAAAGGCCCGTGCGCCGATGGCCCGGGCATTGAGCGGGGCGTTCTGCACACCGCCGGCGGCACTGACGTGGGCGCCTACATATTTCATAATCCTATTATATATAAAGTGTGGCGAGGTGGTTACCCGTACCGGAGTTGATTTATAAGTTACTGATTTTAGTAAAAATACTTGAAATTTTCTGCAGTTTCCGGGATCATCGCCGCTTTATTGTCCACCCCGGCCCATTTTTGAGAGTTTACCCATGTCCCAGGATATCCATTCGGACCGCATACTGATCCTCGATTTCGGTTCCCAGTACAGCCAGCTCATCGCTCGCCGGGTCCGCGAAGCCGGCGTCTATTGTGAGTTGCACCCCTGGGACATGGAGGAGGCGGCTATCCGGGAATTCAGCCCCAATGGCCTGATTCTCTCGGGCGGACCGGAGAGTACCACCGCCGAGGGGGCACCCGTGGCGCATCCGCTGTTGTTTGAACTTGGCGTGCCGGTACTGGGGATCTGTTACGGGATGCAGACCATGGCCCGGCAGCTGGGCGGCTCGGTGGAAATCAGCGACCGCCATGAATACGGTTATGCTCAGGTCCGCGCTCACGGGCATACCCCGTTGCTCAAGGATATTGAGGATCACGCCAGTCCCGAAGGGTATGGCCTGCTGGATGTGTGGATGAGTCACGGTGATCGGGTCAGTGAGCTGCCGGCAGGCTTCAAGCTGATGGCCTCCACCGATAGCGCGCCTATCGCAGGTATCGCGGATGTCGAACGCCATTTTTATGGTCTGCAGTTTCATCCGGAGGTCACCCATACCAATCAGGGTCAGCGCATTATCGAGCGGTTCGTACACGAGATCTGCGGTTGCCGTCGGCTCTGGACACCCGAGAACATCATCGACGAGAGTATCGATCAGATCCGCCAGCAAGTCGGCGATGACGAAGTGGTGCTCGGTCTCTCCGGCGGCGTCGACTCCTCGGTGGTGGCGGCGTTACTGCACAAGGCCATCGGTGATCAGTTGACCTGTGTCTTCGTGGATAACGGCCTGTTACGTCACCTGGAAGGTGAGCAGGTTATGGCGACCTTTGCCGAACACATGGGCATCCGGGTGATCCGGGTGGATGCCGAGGATCTGTTCCTGGGTAAACTCAAGGGCGTCAGCGATCCGGAAGAAAAACGCAAGATTATCGGCAACACCTTCATCGATGTGTTTGATACAGAAGCCGGGAAGCTCACCAATGCCGCCTGGCTGGCACAGGGCACCATTTATCCCGATGTCATCGAGTCGGCCGGCGCCAAGACCGGCAAGGCGCACCTGATAAAGTCCCATCACAATGTGGGCGGTTTACCGGAGAACATGAAACTCAAGTTGTGCGAACCTCTGCGCGAACTGTTCAAGGACGAAGTGCGCAAGATTGGCGTGGAACTGGGCTTGCCATTCGATATGGTCTATCGTCATCCGTTCCCCGGCCCCGGCCTGGGGGTACGTATTCTCGGTGAAGTAAAAAAGGAATATGCCGATCTGCTGCGTCTGGCCGATGCGATTTATATCGAAGAACTGCGCAAGCACGAGTTGTACGACAAGGTCAGCCAGGCCTTTACCGTCTTCATGCCGGTCAAGTCGGTCGGGGTGACCGGTGACGGGCGCCGTTACCAGTACGTAGTGGCGTTGCGCGCGGTGGAGACCATCGACTTCATGACCGCCCGCTGGGCCCATCTGCCCTATGAATTCCTCGATCACGTTTCGCGGCGCATCGTCAACGAGATCGACGGCATCTCGCGCGTGGTCTACGACATTACCGGCAAACCACCCGGCACTATCGAGTGGGAGTGAATTTAATTTTGTTGTAGTTGCAGTAGTTTAGAGGCGATTAAATATAATAATTCAAGCTGACACGCCTTTTGAAAGGGCGTGAGTTTAATTTGTAAGTGCAACAGGGTTAAAGGAAAGTCCGACTCAGGCTCAGTCATGCAATTCAATCGCAAATCAAAGGAACACTTGATAAGACACTATACCGGCTTACGCGGAAACACTATACCCGCTTCGGCCTGTATAAAAGCCGGTTTTAAGTAAACCCGGGCGCGGGTTTTATCGGCCCGGGCGGTGCCAATCGGGAAGCGGCAGCGGATCAGTTGCCGTCGGTGGCATCTTTGATGGCATCGCCCGTTTCTTCAACTGTGTCGTCAATTTCCTCACCAGCCTCTTCCATAGGGCCGTCCTTGTCGCAGCCAGGCAGTGTGATCATCAGGGTACTCATGAGCAGGGCGGCTGCAATGGTTTCGATGAGTTTCATGGTTCTTTCGCTCCGTGTGGGTTACTGTAATACACAGATCCGCCCCGGCGTCTGTAATGGCGTAGATCTGTTAAGTTGGATTAAATCATGACGGTCTGTCGAAAAATTATCTGTGCGCAGGCGTACAGATCGTTCAAGCTGGATTGGCCCTCGGTTGATTGTTCACCGGGCACTGGAGGAGTGAATAAGTGGGTGGGTCAATGAGCCTGGTGGATTCGCGCCTCTGTTCGTTGCCGCGCAGACAAGGTTTGGCATTTGCGAGAGACTTACCGGTACTGACCACGTCCATCCATCCCACCACAGCAACGGGAAACAAATACCATGAGTGATAAACCAGCCAGTGGCGACCACGCCACCACAGACCGTCTCTCCGAGCGCGCTCACGAGTCAGTAGACCGGTTCGCCAAGACTGCGGGCAAGGGCGAGGAACGGATTCGCCAGGAGGCCGCGGATGCGGAGGCCCGTGTCAGGGATGCCGGGCATAAAGTCAAGGAGCGCTCCGGTGAGGCCCTGCACTCCATTAACGAGTTCGTTCATAACAAACCTTTGATCTCCCTGGGCCTTGCCTTTGCCGCGGGAACCTTGTTGTCTGCCTACCTGAGACGCCGCTCATAGTGTCTCGTAACCAGTTGAGGCAGGAGGCCGCGCAGGTGCGCGACCGAATTGATCATCGTGTCTGTCTTGTACATCAGCGTACCGACAGCCTGGTGCATCAGGTACGGGCCCTGGCCCGCAGCCCTGCCGCACTGCCCGTTGCCTTTGTCTTTGGCATACTGGCCGAACGCCTGGATGTGTCCGATATCAAAGGTGCCTGCGGATTTTTGACCGGCCAGGCAAATGCCATGCAGATCATCTCCAGCTTCATCGGCTCGCCAGCCCGCTGATCCGCTTACTCATCCTCTGGTCGCTGCCCGGCAGGGTCAACGATAGACCGGGCATGGGTGAACAGATTGTTAACACTGGCCCGGCTCTCACGAAATGTGAGGTCCCGTGTCATGTAGCGCAGCCGCCAGAAGAGCAGGGCCACAAGCACGAGATGAGCCAGCGCCACCGTCAACAGAGCACCCGTCAGGCTGAAGGCCTGCAGGCTGGCCAGTGTCATCACCAGCGCCGCCCCGATAAGCAGCCAGCTAGTCACCAGTAGCAGCGCCATGAGCACGGTGAGTCCGATCATCACCAGTGCCGTGTGCCCGAACAGTCGCGCCTCCACCAACACAAGGCGTACCATGTCAGCCGACAGGGCCTTCAGGAGGCGTATGATGTCCCCGATGCCGTCGTGCTCATCTGCTTCATCCCGTGACGGATCCGTCTCTTTCATGACCTGGCCTCCCGGTTGCTCAGCGAGCGTTTCAGGCTGGTTTTGATCTCGCTCCAGATAGCGACAAAGAATGCTGTCAGGGGAACCGCGAGTACCATGCCGATAATGCCGCTCAAGGCTGTGCCCCAGAAGAACAGGGAAATAACCACGAGTGCGGGGTGCAGGCCCGAGTGGTTGGCCATGATTTTCGGTGTCAGCAACCAGCTTTCCACCAGTTGCACCGCCGCGAATACCAGTCCGGTCAAAAGCAGTAACTCAATACCGCCGTCCGGCTGGAAGTAGGCCATGGGCAGGACCACCAGCAAGCCGATCAGGGTGCCTAGGAAGGGGACGATATTCAGCAGCCCCAGCACCAGCCCGACCAGCACGCCGAACTTCAGGCCGATCAGCGTAAAGCTCAGGGCATACAAGATACCCATGGACACGGCGATGATCAGCTGGCCCTGAAAGAAGGCGCTGACGTATCCCACGAAGACATCCATGAAATACAGTACTTTCTGCCGGGTGGGATTGTGAAAGATGGATAACAGTTCGGATGCCTTTCCCCGCAGCAAATTCCCGGAGAGCAGGGTAAAGAACAGGAACAGAGGTACGAAGCTGATACCCGCCAACACCCCCAGAGAGGACATGATGACCTTGCCCGGGTCTTTCACGACTGGCTGGGACTCCTCCCCCCCATCGCTGCTTTCCATGCGGTTGGAAATCATTGTGCTGAGTTCCGGGAAGTGCGAAGAGAAACGTGCCTGCCAGCTCGCCAGTATGTCGGGCAAAACAGTCATCAACTGGATGGCCTGACTGACCAGGACGGGGACAAGCAGGAAAATCAGGCCGCTGATAGCCACGAAGAAGATCAGCAGCAAAAGAATGATGGCCAGCAAGTGCGGTAAGCGAAGCCGTCTCTCGAGAAACTCCACCACAGGATGCAGCACCAGAGCCAGAATGCCGGCGAGGGAGAGCGACAGAAGCAGGTTGTAGAACGCATTCACTATCCAGCCAAATGACCACACGATGATTCCGATCAGCGTGGCCAGTGCAACCAGGGAAAACAGAACCGCCGTGTAACGAAACAAGCGAAGCTCAACCGTATTGAACAGTCGTTTATCCGGAGATGACGTCGCCGGGTTTGGATCGGTACTCTTTGCCCTGCCAACCTGGGGTTCCGGTATGTCGTGGGGCACCGGAGACTCCTGCGTCAGTGTCTTGCGGATTTACCGAACAGCAGTAGTCCAACACCGGCCACCGTAGAAGCCGCGCCAAGGATCAGGAACCAGGTGGTTGAGTCAGTGAAGCGGCCGGTTACGGCCTCCGTCACCTGATCGCCCAGGCTTTGGGATGACTGGTACGCGAAGAAAAGCAGGATTAAACCGACAATAATCAAGACAATAGCCAAAATTCTATTATTCATCATTTTAATCTCTTTCTGATGGTGGAGGAGTGATCATTATTTCATTATTCAAGAATGGTTTTCTGAAGGTGCTGCTGGCATGCTGACATTGCTCTTCCTGGCCTGGTGCGTACGTACATAGTCTCATCCGCACGGTTGATCAGGGTCGCGATATTCTCGCCATCGTCTAATTCCGACGTCCCTCGCCGTACAGTTTTGTCACACACACAGCAATTTACCGCCGGCGTCGCGTTCTGTGAGCCATCACAAGCACCCGACAAGGCGCTCGCCTGATTCAGCGCAGTCCCAGGAGCCCCAGGATAACCAGGACAATGACGACTGCACCCACAATCCATATGATTTGATTCACGATTCACTTCCTTTTCTGTTAATTACATGCCTGTTTACCACTGCGTTGGACTCCGCTTCGGTGCGCTAGCGAACGAACGTCTGGGAATTCGGGCGGTTTTGATCTCGATAAGCCCGTTTGAACGGTCTGTCAATATTCACCATGTTCTGGTCGCGCGAGGTCAGGCGACCGTCGTAAAGCAAGAGGAACGACCAAAGAGTCACCAGTATAGCTCCTGCAGCCCCAGACAAGACTCTGTCCTGGAGTCCATTTCATCCTGAGACGCTCCGTGTTCGTCACTGCGTCATCCAGGATCTGGTATCAGATTTATGTGCTTTTATGCGGGGCTTAAAGGTGTGTCTCGAAGATAAAACAGAAAATAATTGTTTGTGTATTTGAGGCAGTCGACAAAGCGGTCGCTTTTCACAAGCCTGAAAAGGTGGTAGTTGAGTCGGTGTGTTTCCGCACTGAATGAGAAGTTTTCACCAAGAGACGATTCCCGGCGAATCTCAAGAAAACTTGTTGAGCTGCTCATACGGGAAGGGGCTGTTTTCCGCAACGTGAATGGCCGGGAAGATTTCAGAGGGTCTCTCGGCATTGAGTGGATAGGAAGTTTTTATTCATTAAGTGCGCTTACGAACTGACGAACTAAAGGTTTTGGGAAGATTATGTGAATATGCGTTGTCTGAATACTCTGGCATTCGCTTCAACGCGGTCTGCGCCAGTTACGTAATGGCGAATTTTGGAACCGCCACATGAAAGTTACAAACTAAGGAATATAACATGAACAGAGTCAACACTGCGGCAATTACTCTCTGTCTTCTTGGTGCATTGCCTATAGCAGCATTCGCACAATCCTCTGATGTCGGCCCACATCATGGCGACCGGGAGTTCTCCATCTCCGGAACCGGCAGCAGTGATCAGGAATTCAATAGCGGTACCTTCGGCGTAACCGGCGATCTGGGCTGGCATATGCAGGATAACGTGGTTGCCGGTATCCGGCAAAGCATCAATTATGCAAGTATCGAAGGTGAACACCTCAAGGATGATTTCTGGAACGGTTCAACCCGAGGTTACCTCAACTATCATTTTCTTGCCGATCGTGCGCGGCCGTTTATCGGCGCCAGCCTCGGCGGAATCTACGGCGACGGCGTCAAAGACAGCGGCTTCGCCGGCCTGGAGACGGGCGTGAAGTACTACGTGCGGACGAAGACCTATTTCCTCGCCCGCGTCGAGTACCAGTTCCTTTTCGACAGCACCAGTGAAGCTGATGATGCGTTCCAGGACGACGGAGCCTGGGCCTATACGGTGGGACTGGGTTACAACTTTTAAACCACGGCAAAGCGTTGTCGAAATACTGGAAGCTCTGACACTTCTTCCGACTATCATTGCTGTCATCAAAGCGTTTTGACAAGGGAGGCGATCCTGCTCAGGTTAAGCCTGAGTGAGGTCGCAACCCATGCCATACATGAACGGATATTGCTCTCGCTGATGATCGATTCATGAGAACAGGTTGTTCAGGTCGAGGACGATTGGGGTGTGGAGGCCTCGGTTGCAATGCCGAAGACTATCACCGGAGTCGGCGGGGGTAACTGTTTCTCCAACTTTTTGGATGATGATGCTGCAGGGCGAATAATTGCCAACGGATAGAATTATCGGAATTAGTTTTCAGGACGATAAAAATGTTGAAGCACTACTCTTAACACGCGGTTGGAAAACTTGTGTTATTACATACTGAAACCGAATCGTTGAAAGATGCCGTATGGTGCATCAGGTGAAGGATTTGTTTCTCCCGCATAGTAAAACCGCAGGGGCTTTCGCTGCTGCCTTCTGTTATACCACAACAAGTGGAATACAGGAATTCAATCAGATCGTTTAAATTCCGGAGCAGACTTCAGATCTCTCGGGTCGTTTTAATCTTCAATTCGTCCTTATCAGACGAGCCAGATCGGTTTACCGCGTCCCGGCCAATGGCGATGTCTTTCTTGCCCATGCCCAGGAATCCGTCACCACAAACAAGGTGAGTATGCTGTCCACACACACTCTGCAACTGTGTACGGATTGGTGATAAGCGCTCTCGTAGTGTGTCCTTTCCCGGCTACTGCCGGGGCGATACCCATTATTTTTTTATGACTCACGCACGGATTGTTCTCACACTACGGCCAATACCCGGCTCCAGCGTGGGTCACGTGCACCATCGTTTTCCGCTAACGCCTGCTCAGTCTGATTTTCATGAATTGACATAATCCGGGGTTGCCGATAGGGTTTTGGTCAGATTCGAGTACAGTTCGCAAGTCGCAGGGATGCCCAATTTTAGCTTGAGCATAAGCGAGCATTTTGTCGGTGCGATGGCGCACCTACTGTAGTCATTGTTCGTTATCCTGTACCGGAGTCCCCGTGCGCCTTCAAAGCACTTTTGCAGGGTCGATTCCGGTGCCTTCAGGTATCTTTTTCAGGAGTCTGCGGTGCGATCAATCACGCGTGTATCCCTACCCATACTGGCATTAATCATGGCCGGGCTTCTGCCTCTGGCGTTCCCGCTGCCTGCCCATGCCAGCGAAGGTGGGTATCGGCTGCTCGAGCTGGACGGCTACAAGGTGAAGTGGGGAGACCGGCGCCTGGGTGTAGGGGCCAGCATCAGCTATGCCTTTGCCGCAAAGACGCTACAGTTCGATGAGGCGCGCAACTGTCGTGATCTGGCGCCGATTGAAGCGCTTTTTGGGGATGAACTCTCCAGCGAGACGCTGGCGCGCGAAACCGCGGCGGCGTTTCAGGTCTGGGAGCGCGCTGCCGGTCTGTCGTTCCATGAGGTTGACGATGCCCGGGATGCGGACATCATCCTCGGTGCCCAGGGACAGCCGCGTGGGCGGGCTTACGCCAACGTATCCTACGCACCCGATCCGGCGGAGGGGGTGCGCGCCATCGAACAGGCGCTGGTGTGCCTGAATCCCGACCATGAGTGGAAGATCGGGTTCAACGGTGATAAGGATGTCTACGACATCCGCTATACGCTGATTCACGAGATCGGTCACGCCATCGGCCTGGACCATCCCGGGCCATCCGGGCAGGTGATGGCGTTTCGCTATACCGAGGCCTTCGACGATCTGCAGCCCGGCGATCTGCGTGGCGTCCAGTTGCTTTACGGGCGAGCCGCCGATGACGTCGTTACTCAACTGGCCCGGAAATCGAGCGACGAGACCCTCTCACGCCAGCAATCTGATTGATCATTCTTTTATCATCGAGTTAAGGGTTTGTGCCGTCCGAATAGGAAAACGGCAGGGACTTTCGCCGCTGCCGTCTGTTATTCCACTATTATAAGTGGGTGACAGGAATTCAATCCTGGGTTTTAAACTCCGGCGCAGACATCAGATCCTCGCGGGTCGATTTAATCTGCAGTTCGTCCTGATCAGAAGAGCCAGAGTGGCTTACATTATCCCAGCCAATGGCCACGTCTTTCTCACCCATGCCCAGGAATCCGCCGACACCGACGACAATACCCACGACCTGACCTTTCTGATCAATAATCAGGTCACTCACCGAGCCCACCTCCTCATTATTGGTGGTTTTAACCTCGGCTCCGATCAGGTTGCTTGCATGCCTGCCATTGGCCGGCGCAGAACTCAGATAGCCCTGGCTCTGCATCTGAGACTGGTCTTGCTTGTTATCCTGGTAACTCTGAGAACTCTGCTGTTCACGATCCATCTTCTTGTCAGAAGAGGATTCAGCCAGCACAGAACCCGCGCCTAACGCTATAACGGGTGTAACCAGTGCATAAAAGGTAAGTGAATGTAAATTTTTCATATGAATCTCCTTTGTATCGCTTATGTCGGTTGGACGAGATGTCCGGTTGAATCGCTTCATCACAGCTTTCTTTCCCGGTATATCCTTACCGGAAAGGGGCTGAATCGCCACGAGACATGGAATTCAGGATGAGGTGCTAAAGTACGCGATGTGAGTTTAACTGTCTGTTCGCTGACGTACCCAGGCGAGATCAGGAAGATTGAGAAAAAGTAACGGATTAGGAGTAAGCCAGGAGCGGGCATCAATCTGTTCGACGGCAAACGTCACGAGAAAAACGGAGCCTGCGCTTTGCCGGGGAGGTTAATGTGATTTGCAGAAGCAGAAATCCCGTAGTCACTTCCGGGTTTGAACTACCAGACACTACGTTGAGAAGAAACCGAGAGGGGAAATAGTTCAAGACGAACCTGCCGGGAGTCTGATTATTCTGTTGTGTTTGATTATAAGTGCAAGGAAAAAATCGATCTTCGGATAAACAGAAAAATTGAGTGTGGTTTTTGGGTCGGACGACAGAAGGAATGTTTAATCGAGGGAATATCTTGATGTCTTGTTATATGTAATTATGTTGATTTGGACTGAGCAGGCTGTTTGCATATAGTCGGGTCAGACAAAGAGGAGCGTGTCATTCATGCTGAGTCGCAATATAGTGGCAGGGCAAAGGAAACTGCGTTGGGCAGTATCTCCGGGTCAGAGACTGTTTTGCTTCGACGGTCGAAAGAGATGCGGAAGTGACTCGATTCCCTATCCGGTATCAGGAAACGAAAGAATATAGACCCGGTTAATTGAAACGGATGTAAGCGTTTCCTTTTCGGAGCAAGGAGCAATGGCGCCGTGACCGTCGCTTTGAACGGCTCACAAAACTGACGCTTCTGGCTCTGCCGGGGTGCTGACTTAACGATAGAGTAGGAGTAGGGGTATCTGGTCGTGGTGATGGAGGGTTGCCGGCGACAAGTTGCCATTTTCTTTTACATTAAGGGCCTCAATTCCTGCCAAAAGAGCATACAATCAATTGTGAATGAGTCAATCTATAAAGACTGAGGGTCCGCAAGCACAAGGGATGCATTTTCGGAAGTTTCCGGTCATAGGGCGAGGGTGACTGGACCATCCGAAGTTCGAGCAAGGAGCATGTCATAGACATCAAAGCAATCAGACTTTCGGCCCGCACACGAAGTGCGCTGCACCATCAGCAGGATGCCGAGTTGCTGCGCGCGGAGTTGTTCAGTATCGAGCAACTGAAGCGTCATGCCGTCACGCTGGCCGGCCAGTACCAAATCAATCCGCACCCGGGTCCGGACCGGCTGTTGCCACGGCTGGCGGACAATGCCCGGGTTCTGCTCGCGGCGTATGACGTGGTCACCGCCGTCGCCACCCAGGGGCAACGGATTGTGCCGGCGGAGGCCTGGTTGCTCGACAATTTCTACCTGATCGAGCAGCAGATCACCCTGGCGCGTCGGCACCTGCCGCGCGGGTACAGCCGGCAGTTGCCGCGACTGGCCGATGGCCCGTCGGCCGGATTCCCCCGCATCTACGACCTGGCGCTGGAGCTGATCTCGCACATGGACGGCCGCGTCGACAGCGACAACGCCAGCCAGTTCATTGCCGCCTACCAGAGTGTCGAGCCCCTGAAGCTGGGCGAACTGTGGGCCTTCCCGATCATGCTGCAGCTGGCGCTGCTGGAAAACCTGCGTCGCGTCGGGGTGCGCATCGCCCGGCGGCGCGAGGAGCGCGATGCGGCCATCAGCTGGGCGGACCGCATGCTCAAGGCGGCCGAAACCGAACCCAAACAGCTGATCCAGTTGCTGGCCGAGTTTGCCCATGCCGATGTGCCGCTGACCGCCCCGTTTGTGGAGGAGTTTTACGATCGTCTGCAGGCGCAGGGACCGGCCATGGCTTTCGTACAAACCTGGGTCGAGCAGAAACTGCACGAACAGGGAGTGACCGCCGCCGGTTTGTCGGAGGCGGCCGGGCGCACCGCCGCGGCCAACCAGATTTCCATCGCCAACAGCATTGGCAGCCTGCGCTTTATTGGCGCGATGGACTGGAAGCATTACGTCGAGTCGCTCAGTGTCGTCGAACAGATCCTGCGTGAAGACCCCATGGCGTTGTATGCCAGCCAGGATTTCGCCACCCGCGATCGCTATCGGCACGTCATCGAGGATCTGGCGCGACGCAGCAGCGGCAGCGAAATGGCAGTGGCACGCGAAGCCCTCGAGCTTGCGCAGGCCGCCGCACAACAGGGCGCGCAGGATCGCAGCGCGCATGTGGGCTACTACCTGATCGATCAGGGCCGACCACAGCTGGAACGTGCGGTCGATTTCCGGCTGTCGTGGAAAACCCGGCTCAGCCGAAGGGGCCGGCAGCTCCGCCTCCCCCTTTATCTCGGCGCGATCCTGCTGCTCACGTTGCTGGTGACAGCGGCCGGGTTGATCCTGCCCGGCCTTGATACGGGTGGGGTCGATGGGGAGGGCTGGCGAATCGGATTGCTGGCGCTGCCCCTCGTGATTGGCGCCTCGGCGCTGGCCGTGCCGCTGGTGAACCTGCTGGTCACACTGGTTCTGCAGCCGCATGCGTTGCCACGCCTGGATTTCTCCTCCGGGATTCCGGACTGCCACCGCACCATGGTGATCGTTCCCACCTTGCTGACGAAACCGGAGGATGTCGACGATCTGCTCGAAGCGATGGCGATCCGCTACCTCGGCAATCGCGATCCCAATCTGTATTTTGCCCTGCTGACCGATTTTGCCGACGCCCCCGAACAAACGCTGCCGGGTGACGCAGCCCTGCTCGACTATGCTCGCGCCGAAGTCGAAGCGCTCAACGCAACCTACCACGAGGATCGCCCGTGCATCTTCTATCTGTTCCATCGGCCACGGGTGTGGAACCCGTTTGAGTCGGTGTGGATGGGCTACGAGCGCAAGCGCGGCAAGCTGGAGCAGTTCAATGCCCGACTGCGGGGCGCGGCGCAAACAGCCTTCTCGGATATCGTCGGTGATCAGTCCCTGCTTGGATCGATCCAGTACGTCATCACCCTGGATACCGATACGCAATTGCCACGCGACGCGGCACACACCCTGGTGGGCAACCTCGCGCATCCGCTTAACCGGCCGGTATACGATGCCGACAAGGGCCGTATTGTCGAAGGCTACGCGATCCTGCAACCGCGCGTCTCGATCAGCCTGACCAGTGCGGGCCAGTCCCGCTTCACGAAATTGTTCGCGGGGGAGGCCGGCATCGATCCCTACACGCGCGAGGTGTCGGACGTCTACCAGGATCTGTTCGGGGAAGGCTCGTTTATCGGCAAGGGCATCTACGACGTCGATGCGTTTCGTCAGGCCGTCGACGGCCGCTTTCCGGAAAATCTCATCCTCAGCCACGACCTGCTGGAAAGCGGCTATGCGCGTTCGGCGCTGGTGACCGATGTCGAACTCATCGAGGAACATCCGGCCAGTGTTGCCATCGAGGCCAGCCGGCACCACCGCTGGATACGCGGCGACTGGCAGCTGGCCGGCTGGCTGCTGCCACGCGTGCCGGGCTCTCCCGGCCCGAATGGTGAGAAAGCGAGGCGGCAGGCGAACCCGCTCTCGGCCCTGTCGCGCTGGAAACTTTTCGACAATCTGCGGCGCAGTCTGGTGGCGCCTGCGCTGCTCGCCCTGCTGGCCGGCGGCTGGCTGCTGGGCCCGGGACCCGGGTGGCACTGGGGCTTGCTGGTCGTGACCGTGATATTTCTGCCCAGCCTGCTGACTGCCGCCGTCGAGCTGGTTCGCAAGCCCAAAGAATCCGACTGGCGAGTACACCTGAATCTGACCGGCCGATCCGCGGGGCGCCCGCTCGTGCACGCTGTCCTGAGACTGGCCTTTTTACCCTACGACACGCTGATCTGCCTGGAGGCTATTTTGCTCTCGGGGCTGCGTATGCTGTTCACGCGACGCGGCCTGCTGCTGTGGACACTGCCGTCCTACGTACGCCGTAACGCAACCCGCACACTCGCCGAATTTTTCCGGGAGATGTGGGTCGCACCGGTGATTGCACTGCTGCTGGGCGTGGCGTTGGCCATGGCAGGCCAGCCGGCGGCGTGGCTTGATGCCGGTCCCATTCTGCTGCTGTGGCTGGTGTCGCCCGTCGCCGGCTGGTGGATCAGCCGGCCGCTGGCCGCCCCCGTGCCGGGTTTGAGCGCCGATCAGGAAGCCTTCCTGCGGATGTCGGCGCGGCGCACCTGGCGCTACTTCGCGGATTTCGTCGGACCCGAGGACAACTGGCTGCCCCCCGACAATGTCCAGGACTACCCGGTAGCGGCCATCGCCTCGCGCACCTCGCCCACCAACATCGGCATGTCGTTGCTGGCCGATCTGGTGGCGGTCGATTTCGGTTACATCACGGTTGGGGAAGGCCTGCAGCGTATCGGCAACACGCTCGCCGCGATGGAAAAGCTGGAGCGCTACCGTGGCCATCTTTATAACTGGTATGACACGCGCACCCTGCAGCCGCTGCACCCGCAGTACATCTCGTCGGTCGACAGTGGCAACCTGGCCGGTTGCCTGCTTACCCTGCAGGCCGGACTGGCCGAGCTCAAAGATCAGCCGGTACTGTCGTCCAACACATTGCAGGGGTTGCAGGATACGCTGCAGGTGTTCGCTGAACAGCTGCCCGCGACGTCCGATCCGGAGCTTGCAAACAGGATCAGCTCGCTGCAGGACACGCTATGCACGTTGGCACTGAACGGCCCGCCCCGGACACTGGCTGATGCCGGAGATGCGCTGGATGAGATTCACCGTGCCGGCGGGGAGCTGATTGACTGGCTGCCGGCGGATAGCGAGACCGAGGGTGAACGGGTGTACTGGGCGCGGGCCTTCGACCGGCAATGCACGGCGCTTCGGGATGAACTTCTGTTGCTGGTATCCGAGCCACGGTACTTCAGCACCATCCCGACACTGGCGGAACTGGCCGGCGCCCAGGCAACGCCGGGTGAGACGCGCTCGTCCGTCGCGGCCGAACGGCTTGGCGTGATCGACGATCTGCTGCAGCGTTGCCGCGCTCTGGCGGTGATGGACTTTGACTTTCTCTACGATAGCGCGTGCGGCCTGCTGGCCATCGGCTATGACGTGGGCGAACGGCGCCGCGATCCGTCCTGTTACGATCTGCTGGCCTCGGAAGCGCGCCTGGCCAGTTTTCTGTTGATTGCCCAGGGACAGCTGCCGCAGAAGCACTGGTTCTCGCTCGGCCGTCTGCTGACCAGTCACGGCGGCGAGGTCAGTCTGATCTCGTGGAGCGGCTCGATGTTCGAGTACCTGATGCCGCAGCTGATCATGCCGGGCTATCCCAACACCCTGCTGGAGCAGACCTGCAAGGCCGCGGTGTCGCGCCAGATCGAATACGGCCGGCAACGGGAGGTGCCGTGGGGCATATCCGAGTCCTGCTATAACGCCACCGACATGCATCAGATCTACCAGTACCGGGCATTCGGTGTGCCCGGCCTGGGCTTCAAGCGCGGACTGGGCGACGATCTGGTGATCGCGCCCTATGCCAGTGCCCTGGCATTGACAGTGATGCCGCGCGAAGCCTGCCGTAACCTGCTGACGCTGGCCGGGCAGGGCTTTCTCGGCGCCTACGGTTTCTATGAGGCGATCGACTACACGCCCTCGCGGGTGCCGCGCGGCAAGCCGCACGCCATCGTGCAGGCCTTCATGGCGCATCATCAGGGTATGAGCCTGCTGGCGTATGCGCATGTCCTGCTCGATCAGCCGATGCAGCGCCGCTTCATGTCCGATCCGCTGACCCAGGCGACCGAACTGCTGCTGCAGGAGCGGGTGCCGAAGAAGGGCGCCACCCTGCATCCGCACGCCGCCGAAGTGAGCGCGGCCGCCCATCCCCCCGGTGAGGACGCCGGCGCGATCATGCGCGTGTTTACCAATCCGAACACGCCGATCCCTGAAGTTCACCTGTTGTCGAACGGCCGCTACCACGTCATGGCGACCCATGCCGGCGGCAGCACCAGTCGCTGGCGCGACCTCGCCATCACCCGCTGGCGCGAGGACGCCGCCTCCGATGGCTGGGGCACTTTCATCTACCTGCGTGACCGCGACAGCGGCCAGTACTGGTCGGCCGCGCACCAGCCGACCCTGCGCCGCGCCGACCACTACGAGGCGATCTTCGTGCAGGCGCGTGCTGAATACCGGCGACGCGATCAGGCGATCGAAACCCACACCGAGATCAGCGTGTCGCCCGAGGACGACGTCGAGATCCGTCGGGTCACGCTCACCAACCAGTCGGCGCGTGCCCGGCACATCGAGGTGACGAGCTACGCGGAAGTGGTGCTGGCGCCGTTGAATGCTGATCTGGCGCACCGCGCCTTCAGTAATCTGTTCGTGCAGACCGAAATCCTGCCCGAGCGGCAGGCGATCCTCTGCACCCGGCGTCCCCGCACACCGGGCGAGGAGGTGCCCTGGATGTTTCATCTGCTGGCTGCCCCCGGCGTGGTAGCCGACGCGCCGTCCTACGAGACCGACCGCGCCCGCTTCATCGGGCGCGGGCGTACCGCGGCCAACCCGCAGGTGCTGGACAGCGGCGACAACCCGCCTGCCTCGTCGAGTCATGATTTATCCAATACGGCCGGGCCGGTGCTCGATCCCATCGTGGCGATCCGTCGCACCCTGACTCTGGCCGCCGACGAATCGGCGAGTGTGCAGATCATCTCCGGCGTCGCGGACACCCGCGAGGGCGCACTGGCCCTGCTGGAGAAATACTGTGACCGTCACTTCGTCAATCGTGCGTTCGAAATGGCCTGGTTCCAGAGCCAGGAGGTGCTGCGCCACCTCAATGTCACCGAAGTGGAGGCCCAGATCTATGGCCGGCTGGCCAATTCCGTGATCTACGGCACGGCACTGCGTCGCGCCAGCCCCGATGTCATTGCCCGCAACCAGCTGGGACAGTCCGGGCTGTGGCGCTTTGGCATCTCGGGGGATCTGCCCATCGTCCTGCTGCACATCGGCGACCTCAACCGCATCGTTCTGGTCAAGCAGGTACTGCAAGCGCATGCCTACTGGCGCATGAAGGGGCTGGCTGCCGATCTGGTGATCGTGAACGAGGATTTCTCGGGTTACCGGGCCGAGCTGCAGGATCGGATCATGGGCCTGATCAACGCGGGTCCCGAGGCGCAGATGATCGATAAGCCGGGCGGCGTCTTCGTGCGCCGCACCGAGGAACTGACCGAAGACGAACGGGTGCTGTTGCAGACGGTCGCCCGCATCGTCTTCAGGGATACCGCCACGACCCTGATCGAGCAGGTGGAGCGTCGTGTCTCGCCGGAACGTGCATCGGACCTGCTGGAACCCTCACAGCAGGCGGGTGCCGAACCGGTCTATCCGCTGGCCCCGCGCGAGCGCATTTTCTGCAATGGCCTGGGCGGTTTCACGCCCGACGGTCACGAATACGTTGTCACCCTCGAACCCGGACAGACCACGCCGTTGCCCTGGGCCAACGTGATCGCCAGTCCGCACATCGGCAGCGTCGTCAGCGAGAGCGGCAGTGCCTATACCTGGGTGGAGAACGCGCACGAATTTCGCCTCACCGCCTGGCACAACGACCCGCTCTGTGACAGCAGCGGCGAAGCGCTCTATATCCGCGACGAAGAAACCGGCGCGTTCTGGTCACCGACGCCGCTGCCCGCGCCCGGCCGCGCCGGCTATGTGTGCCGGCACGGCTTCGGCTACAGCGTGTTCGAGCACTTTGAGGCCGACATCGCCTCGGAACTGTTCACCTACGTCGCCATGGATGCGCCGGTCAAGTTCGTGGTGGTCAAGCTGCGCAATGCATCAAAGCGTGCGCGCAGCCTGTCGCTTACCGGATACTGGGAGCTGGTGCTCGGCGAGTGGCGGCACGCCAACCTGATGCACATCGTCACCGAAATCGATCCGCACAGCGGCGCGCTGTTTGCGCGCAATGCCTACGGTCGCGAATGCGCCAACCGGGTGGTGTTTACCCATGTCAGCGAGCGCGAGCGATCGGTGAGCGGCAACCGCACCGAGTTCATCGGCCGCAACGGCGCGCTGGGCAGCCCGGCGGCGATGCGCCGCAAGCACCTGTCGGGTCGAACCGGGGCGGGTCTCGACCCGTGCGCCGCGATCCAGACCCGGATCGAACTGGCCGCCGGACAGGAGCGCGAGATCGTGTTCGTGTTCGGCGCAGCGGCAAACACCGATGAAGCACGTCACTTCATCCAGCAATTCGGCGGGCGCGCGGGCGCGCGGCAGGCGCTGGAAGCGGTGTGGGAATACTGGAACCACACCCTGGGCGCGGTGAACGTGGACACGCCCGATCCGGCACTCAACGTGCTGGCCAACGGCTGGCTGGTTTATCAAACCCTGTCCTGCAGGCTGTGGGGGCGCAGCGGCTATTACCAGTCCGGCGGTGCTTATGGCTTCCGCGATCAATTACAGGACACCATGGCACTGATCCACGCGACCCCGTGGCTGGCCCGCGAGCAGCTGCTGCGCTGCGCCGGGCGCCAGTTCATCCAGGGCGACGTGCAGCACTGGTGGCACCCGCCCAACGGGCAGGGCGTGCGCACCCATTTCTCCGACGATTATCTGTGGCTGCCGTATGCCGCCTGTCGTTATGTGCTGGCGACCGGCGACACGGGCGTGCTCGACGAATCCATCCCTTTTCTGGAGGGCCGCGAGCTGTATGCCGAAGAAGAGTCCTACTACGATCAGCCGCAACGCTCGCACGAAGCCGCCAGTCTCTACGAACATTGCGTGCGCGCCCTCAGGCACGGCCTGCGTTTTGGTGCCCATCAATTGCCATTGATGGGCTGCGGTGACTGGAACGACGGCATGAATCGGGTGGGCAAGGCGGGCAAGGGCGAAAGCGTCTGGCTGGCGTGGTTCCTGGTCGAGAACCTGGAGTCGTTCGCCGAGCTTGCGCGCCGCCGCGACGACACGGAGTTTGCCGAGTTGTGCCGCGATCAGGCCGCGCAGCTGCGCAATAATATAGAAGCCCAGGCCTGGGACGGCGCCTGGTATCGGCGCGCCTGGTTCGACGACGGCACGCCCCTGGGGGCGTCCACTAACGACGAATGCCAGATCGATTCGATCAGCCAGAGCTGGGCGGTCATCTCCGGGGGCGGCGATCCGGTGCGCGCTCGCCAGGCGATGACGGCAGTGGACCAGCGCCTGGTGCGGCGCGACAAGCAGATCATCCAGTTGCTCGACCCGCCCTTCGACAAGTCCGATCTGGAGCCGGGCTACATCAAGGGCTACATCCCCGGCGTGCGTGAGAACGGCGGGCAGTATACCCACGCCGCGATCTGGACCACCATGGCCTTTGCCATGCTGGGCGACACCAAACGCGCCTGGGAATTTTTCGCCATGCTCAATCCGGTCAATCACGGCAGCACGGCGGAGGCGATCGAACGCTACAAGGTTGAGCCCTACGTCATGTGCGCGGACATCTATGGCGTGCCGCCGCACATCGGACGTGGCGGTTGGACCTGGTACACCGGCGCGGCCGGCTGGATGTATCGGCTGAGCGTGGAAACCCTGCTGGGCCTGCACCGGGAAGCGGATCATCTGCGCATTGCGCCCTGTGTCCCGGCCGATTGGGAGTTCTACAAAATCCACTACCGCTATCGCGATACCGTCTATCACATCAGCGTCAGGCGCGTCGGTGAACCCTCGGGGCAGGTCAGCCGTGTGAGCGTGGACGGCAGCGAATGTCCCGACAGCCGCATTCCGCTGGTCGACGACCGCCAGGAGCACTTTGTCGAAGTGGAGCTGGGATAATTACCCGGAAAGTCGGTGTGGATGCGTCTTACAGGCATATTGGTCCGCTAAAAACGCGAATAACCGCAAATAAAAACAGACTCTGGTTTCTGTGCGCAGCAGGCGATAAAGCGCATAGACACATTAGCTCTATTTGCGGTCATTCGCGGACTTCACTTGATCTGATTGTTCATCGTTATTGCCTGGCGAGCTGATCAGCGAAGCCGTGATTGACATCGCGGTGACCGGCCTCGTCGTCCCGTACGGCAATGATGACGTCCGAAAGCCGGGCATCCGGGGGCAGGTTCCAGTATTCAATTGCCCGTTGCGGCGCCGGCACGTTCTCGCGGTTACCCGCTTCCACTTCTGCGAGGAACTCTGTATAGCTGACCACGGCTTCCTCCTCGAAGTAGCCCACAACCCGATGCGCGGTACGCGGCGAGATCAGATACAGCAGAAAGAAAAAATTGTAGAAGACGCCCTGTGCCAGGATGATTAGCCAGCGTTCGAAGCGGGTCGGCCTTGCGATTTCGATGAACGTCAGCAGGTGCATCCGTTCGTTTTCCGCTTCGTCCATTAACGTTCGAATCCAGCCATGATCATCGGACATGTGCCGCAACACCTTCAAATGCTGCAGCGTCGAACCCACCATGCCGGGGACCGCCGCAATGGTTTCAAGGACGACCGCGCGGTGGCCGTAACGCCTGGCGAAGAATGCATCGGCAATAAAGCGCAGTAGCCTGGTCAAGCCGAGTGCAAACCGGTCGGATAGCCCGTGTGGCGGATGCTTTCGATTGAGAACGACTGAAGATTTCATAGTATTAATGCGTCAGTCCTTGGCAAAATGAATGGGATTCTCTGTCAATAAGTGCGCGTTCCCGCTCTGGAATACCTCATTTTTCGGCCTGTTTTGTTTCAGATTCAGTCGGTTGATCGGGTCCGGCCTCATCGACTTTTGACTGATGGTTGCGGTGACGCACAAACCGGCTCATCAGCGGCTTGACGCTGGTGCCGTGAACTAGAATCGACAGCGTGACCACAACCAGCGTCAACTGGATCAGATCCAGGGCCAGTTCTTCGGGGAGGCCATGCTGGATGGCGAACATCAGGTAGTACAGCGAACCGATGCCGCGTACCCCGAACCAGCCGACCATGCTGCGAGTCGGCCACAACGTGCGTGTACCCAGCAGACCAACCAGGACGCTCACCGGGCGTGCAACCATGAACAGGAACAGCGCAAGCCCCACGGCACGCAAGCTCCAGGAATCGATAAACAGCGTGCCGCCGATCAGCAGGATGAGCACCAGTTCCGAGAGTCGCTCCAGATGTTCCTTGAAGACCAGCGAGCCTTCGCTCACGGTCGGTTCCAGTGCTTTATCCGGGGTAGCATTTTCAGCTTCCGATTCGATGCGGTCGGTTTGTGGCGGATCCCGGTTTTCCTGATCGGCGTTGTTCCCCCCGTCGGCGTGGGCGAGTTTAAGTTCGGTCTGGCGCAACGCGACGGCGGCGAAAAACACCGCCAGAAAACCCCATGCCTCGATCAGCTCACTCAGGCCATAGACCACCCCGATCAGGCCGAGTCCGAGGAAGTCGTCCATCAGTTTGTGCCTGGGGGGCGTGCCGCGCAGTTTGCGCCCCAGATGGGCGAGGACGGCGCCAGCCAGGACCCCGATGGCCACGCCCGCCAGCGTGGACCACAGCACATCGACCAGCGCCCAGCGCAGGCCGAACTCGCCGAGCTCGTGCAGCCCCAGCAATCCCATTCCCAGCATCACAAACGGAAACGCGCTGCCATCGTTCATGCCCGCCTCGCAGGTCAGGGTGAAGCGAAGCCGGTCGCGGTCGCCGGGATGGCGGGTCTGCACATCGGTCGCCAGCACCGGATCGGTGGGCGCCAGGATGGCGCCCAGCAGGACGCCGGCGCCCAGTGGCAGACCGAGCAAGAGATAGGCGAAGGCTGCGACCAGCCCGACACTGGCCGCCATCGACACCGATGCCAGCAGAATCGGCGTGCGCCAGCGGGCGAAGCTGAACGGCACAGGCATTTTGACGCCAGCGGAAAACAGCGAAATCAGCACCACCATTTCGGTCAGTACTTCCAGCAGCGCCGATTCCTGGAGCGGGTTGAAGTGAAACAGGTTGAGCACCGTCGGCCCGACCAGCAGCCCCACGGCCAGATAGACAATCGCCGGGGTGACCGGCAGGCGCTGGAGCATCGGCGCCGTCAGGCCCCGGGCGAGCAGCAACCCGCCCACGAGTAAAAACCATTGTGCGTTAGTCATGGCGCGTTCGTATCATCAGGGATCCCGTTTGACGTGACTGTTTCGGCGCACAGCCTAATCGAAATCAGGGTTTTTGGGTGTGCGGTAGCATACGGATTATGCCGGGGCTGCGAAGATCGGGGTGCGCAGGGGAGGAATCCGCACACAGCAGGAAACAGCGTACGCGGTCTGATTCGGTGGTGATATTTGTTTTGTCCGGTGTGCAGCAGAGGGAAAAGCTTGTCTCTCGCCGAGCCGCCATGGCGCAAAGAAACCGGATAGTGCCCCTGTTCAGCGCGCTCTGCACACAAACAACGGGTATAAACGTCTCTGCGAGAATATTCTAAATAAGCGTTCCGAATACCAGTCCAGAGAGATTGCTTCGTCACGTTGTTCCTCGCAATGACCCCAATATTTTCGGTCATTGCGAGCGAAGCGAAGCAATCTTTTGAAGCACGTGACCTGGTATTCGGAACGCTTATTTAGCCGGGCATCATCTCGCGACCAGGATAACGGTGCGTGGAACGTACTCTCTCCCTGACATGGCCTCCTCCGGGGCATCATACGACCACACCCTGTGGGTAGTTGTTGATTGGTGACGGCGTCTGATTGTACGAGTTTAAATCCTGGCAGACTGTTTTTATGTGTGTCAGGTCTTTTTCTTGCGGCGCAATTTCATCTCGAGATTTTTTGTTTTGGTGATATCCATCAGGGTTATGACGACACCGTCGATTACATTATCCAGTCTGCGGTAGGGTATGATGCGCACCGCGAACCAGTGGTTGTCGGCAGAGAGGACCTGTTTCTCTGTTGGCAGCAGGGTACGCAGGCAGGTGAGTGCATCCTCATGCAGTTCAGGGTACTCCAGGCTGGTGGTCAGATCGCTGAGCGGTCGGCCGATGTCACTTTCACGCAGATTGATAATCGTCGCGGCCTGATCGGTGTAGCGTCTGACATTCAGATCCTGATCCAGAAACAGGATGGCAATATCGATGCTGTTAAGCACATTCTGCATGTCACTCTGGGCGAGCGACAGATCATCGAGTTTGGCCTGAAGTTCACTGTTGATGGTTTGCAGCTCCTCGTTCATGGACTGCATTTCTTCCTTCGAAGTGGTCAGTTCCTCATTGGCCGACTGCAGTTCTTCATTGGTGGATTGCAGTTCCTCGTTGGTTATCTCCAGCTCTTCCCGGGACGTGCGCGCCTCGTTGCGCAGGGATTCGATTTCCTGGAGGTACTGTTGGATTACCGCCTCGTGCGCGGATTCACGCGCATCTTTATCCTTGCCCTTGCCCTTGCCGGTCGGGGCCAATGAGACGTCGTGGAATACCACCATTGTCATGCCCGCCAGGGCGGGGGGATTATGCAAGGCCTGTAACGTAATATCCACGTGCTGGACTCCCCCGGGGACGGACACCTTCAGGCCATGCAGATGCTCGGGCTCACTTTGTGTTTCAACTTTCTTCATTGCCTGAGCGAGCGGCTCGCGCAGACCGTCGCGCAACATGGCATAAAAATTCCAGTTGGCCTTGCCGGCAGCCGGCTCCAGGTATTTTCCGGTACGCCCGCTGATGTAGACAATATCGCCGTCGCTGTTGAGCACGACGGCAGCCGGCGCATAGACCTGCAGCAGGATATGATCAGCCGCTGCCTGGAGGTTATCCGTAGACGGTTTGTTGATATGGGTGGTTGACACAGGGTGCTCCTCGGTTCTTCTGGTCGGTGAAGGAAATGTACTCAGCAGGGTCCTCGGCATGCTGATTTGTACATTGTCCTGACGTGAATAAAGCCGCAACCTGGCATCCATCGGCGTAAACAGATAGCTGAATCGGCCAACCGTCTCCGAGCTGCCCAGAAACAGAATACCGCCAGAGCGCAAACTGTAGTGAAACAGGGGCAACAGTCGACGTTGTAATTCAGAATCAAAATAGATCAGCAGGTTTCGGCATGCGACCAGATCGAGTTTGGTGAAGGGCGGATCGAGCACGACATCATGCTGGGCAAATAACACCATATCGCGGATTTTTTTATTGATCTGGTAATAGTCGTTATGCAAGGTAAAAAAGCGAACCAGCCGCTCCGGCGATACAGTCTCACTGATGGACAGCGGGTACCTGCCGTGGCGCGCTGCCGCAATGGCGTCGGGGCTCAGGTCCGAGGCGAATATCTGCAATGTAAATTGATCACGCCGGGGGAGCCGTTCGGTCACTTCGCTGAATATCATCGCCAGCGAGTAGGCTTCCTCGCCGGTCGAGCAACCGACCACCCAGGCACGCAGATTGGGTTCGCTCTTGCGTCGTGACAGCAATTCCGGCAAGGCCTTGTCCGCCAGATACTGCCAGGCCTCGGGGTCGCGAAAAAAGCTGGTGACGCCGATCAGCAACTCCTTGAACAGCAGATCAATTTCCTGGGTGTTGTGGCGAAGAAATTCGGCATACATTTCTAACGTGGCGATTTTATGAATCGTCATACGTCGTTCGATCCGCCGTTGCAGGGTGCTGTTTTTGTACATGGTGAAATCATGCCGGGTCCGCTCTTGCAGCAGCCTGACAATATTCTGCAGTGGTGCGGTTGCCGCAGCAGTTTGCGTCTCTTCCTTTTCATCTGTCGCCGCGACAGGGACCGGAACCTGGGCAACGTAAGCCAGGATGTGGGCCGGCAATTCCCCGGGCGGGGCAACGATGTCGGCACAGCCTGCGGCTATGGCGCTCTTTGGCATCGCATCAAATTGCGCCGAGTCGGGTTCCTGCACCACGTTCAGCCCCCCCACAGCCCTGATCGCCTGCATACCCAGCGTCCCATCCGAGCCCATGCCGGAGAGAATCACGGCGATGGCGCGCTCGCCCTGGGCGCTGGCCAGGGACGAAAACAGGACATTGATCGGCAGGCGCATGCCGCGTGGTACAGCAGGGTTTGCCAGCTTCAGTCGGCGGTTATTCACGCTGAGTTCGGTATTCGGTGGAATGACATAGACAGCGTCAGGCTCGATGCGCATGTCCTGTTGCGCTTCATACACGGGCATGGTGGTGAAGCGTTGCAATAACTCCGGGAGCAGCGCCTTGTGGGTGGGATCGAGATGTTGCACCACGATATAGGCCAGCCCGCTGTCAGGCGGGGTCTGGGTCAGAAACCGCTCCAGGGCCACCAGGCCACCGGCCGAGGCGCCAATGCCCACAATGCGTGTTGTCGGAGTGGATTGTTGCGGTGAATCAGTGGTACTGGATGAAACCATGGACTGAAAGCCCTCGACCAATGCAGACGGTCCCGTCTGAAAAATCAAGCCGGTCCGTCAACCCTCCGGTCATCGGTCTGGTTCGCGAAACGCCAATAAAATGATTTTGTCACCCGGTTCGCTGTTTGCAATAACCTGCAGCTGTCGCAACTCACCTGCCTTGTCGCCGGTTTGCACCTCACAGGATACCACATCGCCCTCGCGCAGCTGTTTCAGTAATTCGCCCAGTACCGGCCGGCTCGCGGGGGCCAGAAAGCTGTCAATCGGATTTCCCCCGAGTGCTGTGGGCTCGATACCAAACAATGTGGCGCCGGTCTGGTTCGCTTCGATGACCTGGCCATCAAGACTCACAACAAAATAGCCAAAAGGCGCCCGCTCGAACAATGCCCTGTAACGTTCCAGCTCCCGGGCAAATTCCCGCTCATTGGCCACGAGTTGTTCGTGCTGCAAATCAAGCTCAACCTGATGTGCCTGTAATTCATGCAGCAGCTTGAGTGCGTCACCGGCGCTTTCGGGCGTACTGGCCAGCCTGTACAGCAGCGCCAGGGCATCCGCACTGATCGACCAGCCCCGGGTCGGCGGTGTCGTGCCTTGTTTGAGACTCTCTTCGGCAGTCTGGCGCAACTGGTTGTGATCTATAAAGTCAGTAGTGGGTTTGGGCATAAAGCCTCCGGTAATCTTCCTTCGTGATACGCTGTCCCTGCTTGCAGTAAATTCACCAATTACGGGCCGCCGCCACGAGTATAAAATCTCTGAATTCCAACTGCCCCTAATTCTATTACGTTATACAAGGTTATACGGTTTCCAGCAAGCTGGCCAGGGGCTGCCAGCGTCAGTATCACCCTGTAATTCAAGTCCAAGGGTTAGGGAATACCCTATCACAATACTGCCTAGTTGAGTGGTGGGTTTCGTGAAATGGATGTTTAACCGGTATTGCAAGAAAAAACATACCTTTATTGCCGGGTTTTGAGAAATTTACGCGCCCAGTGTCCACAAATCTGAATTAACTGTCCGGACATGCATCACAACCTGATCCCCGGGCCGGCTACGAGATTCAACCACCGATATAAACGTAACCTGGAGTACGCGAGTATACCTGCCTTTGTACGCTATCGCACAGAGCAAGGTATGTTGTTAAGTACTATGGAAAAGGCCGACGTGGTAGGTCATTCGCGGATCGCCGACCGTGTTACCCGGAACAAATACGTTTTGTGTAACCTGAACCGGCGATCCAGTACCGTCTATTCTTTGATAAAAAACAAGGTTACTAAAGGGTAACAAAAATATTTATCTTTATAATTAAACGCTTATGACTATATTGGTGTATAAATACTACAGGATTCAGGTGATTGCTGAAGCTTTATAACTTGCTGGCTGCAGGGACTTAGACTATATGTAAATATCTGATTATAAATATATTTAAGTCTATACGTCAGCGCAAAATTGCTCCATCCTGTTTTTATAGTGCGCTATTGATTGGCGCATCATTCAAAAACTAGCCAGAAAAAGGCATGGGAGATCAGGATGTCTAAACAAGCCTTGCCGATACAAAACCGGCTACTGAATTGCTTGCCACAGGAAGTGCAGAGCCGTCTGAGTCCAAAGCTGGAAATAATGAGTCTGCGGCAAGGCACGGTCTTGCATGAAGCCGCGGCCAACCTGGCCTATATCTACTTTCCTATTGATAACATCGTCTCCTTGCTCCACGTACTGGAAAACGGGTCAACGGCGGAAGTCGCCGTAATAGGTAATGAGGGCATGATTGGCGTTTCCGCTTTTATGGGCGGTCAGAACACCCAGAGCCAGGCGCTTGTGTTAACCAGCGGTATTGTCTACCGGCTATCCATCCAGAAATTCAAGGAGGAATTCAATCAGCCGGATGCGATATTCCGGATGCAGCTGCTGCGTTACAGCCAGGCCCTGATAACCCAGATGGCCCAGACCGTGGTATGCAACCGTCATCACACCATCGTACAGCAATTGTCCCGCTGGTTGCTGATGGCTGCGGACTGCCTTTCGGACGATGATATCACTATGACCCATGAGTTGATTGCAAACCTGCTGGGTGTGCGCCGGGAGGGTATCACCGCGGCGGCCCACAAGCTGAAGGATGTCGGCGCGATCGAGTATCGCCGTGGCCACATCAAGATAGCGGACCGGCTCAAACTGGAAAAACTGAGTTGCGAATGCTATTTCGTTGTCAAACGGGAAACTGACAGGTTGCTACCCTGTCCTTCCCGCCAGCAGTCCAGCCCCGCCAGAAAGTCCGGCAGCAGGGCTCCTGTATATTCACATTCAGCACATGCGCCGATCCCATTCAAAGCCTGATTCATCCTCACCATGCAGACAGCATCCGGGCTGTTAGCTTATTCAGGAAAACAGTTCCGGAAAAATTAACTGTCAATCAGGAATGTTTAAATGGCTTATGGCGACATTCCGGTGCTTGATGCGACCATGTATCCCGGGTTCGTAAAAAAACCTGTACTTATTATTGCCATCTGCTTTGGCCTTGTACATCGCTGCATCCGCAAACCGCAGTAGAGTCTCAATATTATCCCCATCATCCGGATAGACACTGATGCCGATGCTCAGTCTGATATGCAGTTCTTTATTCTCGATATTGAACGGCGCAGTCAGTTCGGTGAGTAACATCTCGGCAACGCAAGCCGCATCCTGAGGTTTATCGATTTCGGTTAACATAATCACGAATTCGTCACCACCGAGGCGGCTGACTATGTCAGAGGCACGTACACGCTTTGTCAGTCTCACGGCTACTGACTGTAACAGTCGATCGCCGATCGCATGGCCATGCAGGTCATTTATATCCTTGAAGTTATCGAGGTCAAGAAACAACAGTGCGACTTGCTTGTGATGCCGGCTTGCGTGTCCAATCATTTGCGGCAGGTTTTCTGTCAAATACATGCGGTTGGGCAGTCCGGTAAGAAAGTCGTGTTGAGCCAGGTGTGCCATTTTCTCGGTAAATTCTTGCGACTGACTGCTGTCATGAAAAACGATTACCGCGCCGGTAACCCTGTTTTCACGATCCCGGACAGGGGCGGCGGAATCCTCGATCTCGGTTTCAACGCCATTGCGACTTATCAGTATACAATTCATCCCGAGCTCGGTGTTCCGGCCTTCTTCAATGACATATTGTGCCGGATTTCTCGCGGATTCATGTGTTATACCATCAATAATGTTGAACACCTTCGCGAGTGGCTGACCCAGGGCGTCAGAGCATGACCACCCGGTCAGTCTTTCTGCTATTGGATTCAGGTAGGTTATATTCGAGTATATGTCAGTGGCCAATACAGCATCACCGATCGAGTCGAGCATGACTCTGTTTCGTTCTTTCTCATCGTACAAAGTCTGTTCCGCCTCGCGTAACCTCGACTCCGTCGCCTTACGTTCGGTGACATAGCGCAGAGCACGAGGCAGCCAGTAAGCGTCCGCGTGTTCCTTGGCAAGATAATCATGCGCGCCGTGTTGTACCGCGCTACGCGCGAGCGCTTCATTATCTGCGGTACTCAGTACCAGGATCAGCGCATCGGGTACTGCCTGGAGCACCCGGTCAAACGCTTTGATACCCATGCTGTCCGGAAGAGTCAAATCCAGCAACACGACGTCAAAGCACATTTTCTCCAGTCGATCGAGCGCATCGTCGAGTTGCGTTACCCAGACAACCTGGAACCCCCCATGCTCGCCAAGCGCTGCCCGGATTAATCCCGCATCAGCGGGGTCATCCTCAATGAGCAGTACGGCGGTTGGTATGGCTGTCATGTTCCCGAATTCTGTCTTTTTCCTGTCGAGAGTGACGACTGATTTGTCAAAATAGAGGATTTTTCTATCCTCTTGTTCCCTGAATACCATAAAGCTATCTCCCTATTCGCAATCGCCGTACAACTGTTTGCCACCAAGCCCATCCAACGTGACATTATTATTTTGAAGGTGAGTACTCTGTTCTGTGCGGTAACGCACAGGTATTCGACCCTGGCCGGACTGATGTTGCATTTTGCAACCCCTTGCTGAGTGCTTTTAGCCAGGTACGATGATGAACACAGCCTTTCATCCCGCTCTGTTGGTAGTCGGAATACTGTTGTTTGTCTGGCTTCAGGGGTTGGAGTCGGTCAGTTCGGCTATCTCGCGCCTGTTGACGGCTCACTCACTGACAAATCTGGGGGCGGATGAGCGGCGGTGCGGGTTTGGCCATTATCGGCTGGTTCGGTATAATTTGCGGTTCCTGAAAACTTTGATGTGCTGCTGGCCGCCCTGCCCGAGATGGACCGGCAGTACTTTCTTCCGGCTGCATGCCGGTCCTGGTCGAACCAGGCGATCGAATTTGCCCGATGTATTTCCCTGTTGAGGGTTTTATTTCCCGGGTACAGCGATGATGATAAAGCCAATACTAAAGTCGGACTTGTCGGCAATGAAGGCACGCCGGGTATCGCCCTGATCCCCGGTGCCGCGGTTGCGCCGCCAAGGAAGGTCGAGTGAGACACTTTTGATTCAGGCATTATTGAGAATAGTATTTTATGGTATTCACACGCATGAGCACCGGAAACCCGAATCATTACGGCTTTTCCGGCTTATTTACTAGTGAACGGGAACAAGCATGAGTGAAGTGGTTTTGATTAATATCACCGGTCGGGATCGCCCGGGGCTCACGGCGCGACTGACCGGTGTACTGGCCGATTACGATATCCCGGTCCTGGATATCGATCAGTCGGTCACGCATAACAGCCTGGCTCTGGGATTACTGGTGGTGGCACCCGAGGAAGGCAGTAACTGTTCCCTGTTCAAGGATCTGTTGTTCAGCGCGCATGAACTGGATCTGGATATCCGTTTCACGCCCATCAACCGTCAGGATTACGATCAGTGGGTGGCCCGGCAGGGCCAGGCCCGGCATATCGTGACACTGTTGGGCCGACAGATTACGGCACGGCATATTGCCCGGGTCACCGAAGTAGTGGGGGAGAACGGGTTTAATATCGAGGACATCAGCCGGCTTTCGGGACGACTTTCGCTGCATCAATCAGACCAGCAGAGCGGGGCAGCGGCTGTACAGCTGACCCTGACCGGCGAAGTACAGGATATCCCCGCTATGCACGCGCAGTTTTTGCAGATTGCGCAGGATATGGCGATCGATGTGGCCGTGCAGGAAGACAACCTTTATCGACGCAGCCGGCGTCTGGTCTGCTTTGATATGGACTCAACGTTGATCCAGACCGAGGTGATCGACGAGCTGGCAAAAGTGGCCGGCATTGGCGATCAGGTGGCCGCCATTACCGAATCGGCCATGCGCGGCGAGATCGACTTTTCCGAAAGTTTTCGCCAGCGCATGGCGCTGCTGGAGGGGCTGGAAGAATCAACCCTGCAACAAATTGCCGAGGATCTGCCGATTACCGAAGGGGCGGAGCGACTCATTTCCACACTTCGCCATTTCGGTTACAAGGTCGCGATTCTTTCCGGCGGCTTTACCTATTTCGCCAATTATCTGAAAGAAAAACTGGGCGTGGATTATGTTTATGCCAACCAGCTGGACTTTGAAAACGGCAGGCTGACCGGCAAGGTCAAGGGCGATATCATCGACGGGCAGATGAAGGCGAAGCTGTTGCAGCAACTGGCCGAGGAAGAAGGGATCAGCACCGAGCAGGTGATTGCCGTCGGCGACGGCGCCAACGATTTGCCCATGCTCTCTATCGCCGGGCTGGGGATCGCCTTTCACGCCAAGCCGCTGGTGCGCGAACAGGCGCAACACTCCATCGCCACGCTGGGGCTGGATGCAATTTTGTATCTGCTGGGCATGCGCGATCGCGAGCTTCAATCACTGGCTGATAGATAGGCTCTGGAAATAACGCGGAGAACGCAAAGACGTTTATGCCCGTTGTGTGGGTGCAGAGAACGCAAAGAAATCTGATATCGCTCATTATCAGCGAGCTTTGTACCCACACAACGGGCATAAACGTCTCTGTGAGAGTATTATAGGCGTAGAGCTGTAGGTCAGGTTGCGCACAGCGCTACCTGACACTCTGTACAGCCGGATATTCTGCGTATCGGCAGATACAGGTTCAGCCAAAGAATAAGGTGTGCATGAATTTTGTGTCCTTTGCAGTAAAAATATTGATCTGCTCATGAGTGATGAACTTCAACAACTTGAAACCGAGGCCCTGGATCAGTTCTGGATGCAGCGGGCACTGGAGCTGGCGCATCGGGCCGAGGCGGCCGGTGAGGTGCCGGTGGGCGCGGTGCTGGTGCGGGATGAGCAGGTTGTCGGGGAAGGCTGGAATCAGCCCATTGGCAGCCACGATCCCAGCGCCCATGCCGAAATGCAGGCACTGCGCAATGCCGCACTGCGCCTGAATAACTATCGCCTTCCACAGACCACCTTGTATGTCACCCTGGAGCCGTGTGTCATGTGTGCCGGGGCGATGATTCATGCTCGGGTCAAACGGGTAGTGTTCGGTGCCTGGGATCCGAAAACCGGAGCCGCCGGGAGTGTATTCGATATCCTGAATTCCGATCAGCATAACCACCGGATAGAGGTATGCAAGGGGGTGATGGCTGATGAGTGTGGTGCGTTACTGCGCGATTTTTTTAAACAAAAACGTGACGCAGGCGGACAGGAATGAACTCATACGGGTTCAGCTTATAAAACCGGTGATGAATAGACGAGAATTGAATTCGATCTGTTGCCTGGTGCCGGGCTGTCTTGCCGTTTATGCCAGCGTAGAATGTCGTAATAACTGCGAATATTATCGACATATTTGACCGGTTCATTGCCGCGAGCGTAGCCGTAGCGAGTCTGACGATACCATTTCGGCTGGGTAAGCAAGGGCAGGTTGTCTTTCACGTCGGTCCATTTTTCGGGATTACCGCCGCGCTCCCGGGTGATCTTCTGAATATCCCGGACGTGACCAAAACCGACGTTATAGGCTGCCAGACTGAACCACATCCGATCCTCTTCGGGAATGTCATCGAATCGTTTGTACAGGCCCTGTAAGTAACGCGCGCCGCCCCGGACACTCTCTTCGGGGTCGGTGCGATCCAGTACCCCCAGTTGACCGGCAGTCCCATTGGTCAACATCATCAAACCACGAACACCAGTCGGCGAGACCGCCAGGGGATCCCAGT
The DNA here is from genome assembly GCF_004366735.1 of Thiohalophilus thiocyanatoxydans. Taxonomy (GTDB): domain Bacteria; phylum Pseudomonadota; class Gammaproteobacteria; order UBA6429; family Thiohalophilaceae; genus Thiohalophilus; species Thiohalophilus thiocyanatoxydans. The sequence continues at coordinate 268,703 of NZ_SOQX01000003.1, forward strand.
GAGACTCCTGATAGGCGACAGCAGCAAGCAAACGCCAGTCGAGACCGGTTTCGCTGGCGGCGGTCTTGAACAGACGGCGGTATTCCGGCATGCGGCTGCGCACATGGTGCATAAAGACCGGCGTACTGAAGTAGTTGTAGTTGCGCACATGTTCGTAGTGCTGCTTGATCAAATGGGCCAGTTCACCGGAACCGCGCAATTGTTCGAAGAAATGTTCGACCTCTTTATATAAAGAGGTATCTTCGCTTTGTGGCATGGCCCAGGCCAGTTCCTGGGGCTCTGATAGATCAAACGCTACACGCAATTCCGGGAAATAACGCCGGTTTACCGCCATCTCATTGGAGTCGGCGACGGTATAGTCAACGATATTCTCGGCAACCAGCGTCATTAACTCGGTAGTGTCCGTGTTGGCGTTTTCGTGCCATTGAAGATCGGCGTGTGATTCCTGCAGGCGGCGCAACTGCTCGGCGTGGCTGCTGTTGGCAACCACCTCAATATGACCCTGACCAAGCTCATCGGGATTTCGCGGTCGGGGGGTACTGTCTTTACGATAAATCAGCTGCTGGGTAATGGACTGATAAGCCGGGGCAAAGCGAATATATTGCCGGCGTTGCTCAGTGACGGTCAGACCGGCCGCAGCCAGGTCGGCGCGACCCTTGCGCAACCCCGCGAAGATTTCATCAAGGTTGTCGGCGACAACGAGCTTCAGACGCACCCCGAGCTGGTCGGCAAAGCTTCGGGCCAGCTCATATTCGAGACCGGCGGGGCCTTCCGGACTCTGATAAAACGTGGTCGGGGCATGACGGGTGTAAACCCGCAGTTCCCCGCTGTTGAGGACCTGTTCCAGGGCGCTATGCTGGGGCGTACAGGCATTGAGTGCCACCAGGCCGCCCAGAGTGGCCGCGCCCAGCACTGCTGTAATAACCCGTCGTTGCATTGCGTCTTTATCCTCCAGTTTGTGAACTGGTTTGCGGTTTATTACTCCAAGTCTGGAGTAGAATTGGTTTCCCGCAAGTTCGTCTGTTCGGTATCTCACGCCGAATAAAAAACCCCAATATTATAACATCCTAATATTGGTGGATCACTCACTCCGTGACATTCCGTATCCAATGGCACCGCTTTAACCTTTTCTTTTGAAAGGATATTAGCCAGGGCGCCCGTTGCCGCGAGCCTCCGGCGAGCACATGGCGCCGGATTGGCGTTGCACCGCCCGGGCATCTGGTTTAACCTTGCGCGCTTTCGTGCAATGCCTCCGGCATTGCAGGTGCTAGTCACCAGGTTCTAGTGACTGGAAACTGATCAGGAGAGGTGTCCGAGTGGTTGAAGGAGCACGCCTGGAAAGCGTGTATACGGTAACCCCGTATCGAGGGTTCGAATCCCTCCCTCTCCGCCATCCATAAAAAAGGGGCCTTTTGGCCCCTTTTTTATGGATGGTTGAAAAGTTGGATTCGAACCCTCGATTACAAATGGCGGGTTCGACAAATCGGCAGGAAAGCCGATTTGGACAGCCGAAGGCTGCCCCGAAGGGGTGGCGCACAGGGATGTGCGCCATCAATCCCTCCCTCGACTCTCTGTTCCTGACAGAGTCTACCGCCTACTTCCCTGTAGGCGTCTCCGCCAAATAAAAAAGGCCCCGTTGGGGCCTTTTTTAGTTTCCAGGTACTAGCTCCTAGCCCCTAGCTGTGTAAACCCACCAGGTTGTTCACGGTAAGCCCCAACCGGCTAACCGGCGGTTTGTAATCCAGGCTGGCATGGGGGCGGTGCCAGTTGTACTCATGCAGCCAAACCGGAAGCTGCCGGGCTC
>NZ_SOQX01000004.1:0-102696 GCF_004366735.1 Thiohalophilus thiocyanatoxydans
ACAGGACCAGCGAGGGAGAAGCTGTCCTTACTGGACACTCAAAGTGTAACCCATGTCCCTGGACAAAAGTGTTACCGATGTCCCTGACTCGTACAGTAAAATTAGAAGATGATGGTACACAGGTAGCCACACTTCGTGTTGCATCTAAAGATGGGGGGGGTTTATTGTAATGGCTAAAACTGTAAGCGCTGATGGGCCAATTCTACGCCCGGGTCAGCTTGTAGGTTGGCAAGCGATCAAGTATATGAAAGAACTTGGCGAGCAAACTGACGACGACCGATTTGGCTGGGTTGGTCTAATTATTGGTACATTAAAGCCCGATTATGAAAATGGTAGTTGGGCAGGGGACAAACGATTCCAGCCCTAATAATTAGGTTTAAATTCGCTCCCTACATTCGCTTAGGCCTCGGGGTCGCTGCGCGCCCCTCGGCCATTTAACCAAAACGTTATGTGTTCAAGGAATAGTAAGAGCAATGGATAACCCATTTTGGTTTAACCTGGTTAAGCAGTGGAAAGAGAAAGGAATGGGTCACTATGGCGTCTGTTTTCCATTTCTGGCTGGTGCGGTATGTCGGGAAAGCGGTGAGGAGGTCACTAAAGAATTCGTGGAGGCTATATTCCGAGAAATCCTTAACAAGCCTGTACAGGGTTACTACTGCGAGGTTCGTTGGTGCGGAAACATTGATGAGCCAGTGGTGTCAATCGAGAAGAACAGCGACATAAAGAATAAGGCGATTCAAGAGAAATACGAAACCCAGGAAAATCAACCCTCGCTAGCATTCACTTCTGATGTGATGAGCATGCTTACCCTTGACTGCTCTACTAAAGAGGAATGTCTGGAGAAGTTGGTATTAATGACATTGGAAAAGGCGCGGAAGGGTATGTTTTCGAAAAACAACGGCGTATTCGGCGACTTTACCGATAATGAAATCGAATTTATCGAAGATGTTGCGGCAAACACAAGCAACACATAACAAGACGCTCGTTCGGACACAAACTACGCTGCACTTCGTTTGCGCCGCACGGCTTGGTCGTTGATGAATGGCCGCTTGTGGCCGTTATGTGACCCAGGTAGAAATTGAGTGATATATAAATGAAAGAGTTTTTAATATATTGTTTAATGAAGCAGTGGTGGAATATTGGTTTTTCATTATTCTTGATTTTTATGGGAATTGTTATTGCTAAAAGGCCTGTTCTGTGGAACATAATATTGCAAGAATATCAAGGTTACTTGGTAGGAGGGACAATTTCTATTACGGGCATTATTTACCTTGTTACTACTTTAGCTTATTCCCGGAGTGTTATTAAAGAGAATAAAAACTATCACACATAACAAGCAGTTCAATGTCGCTCCCTACGGTTGCCGGACCTATCAATAAGCGTCGGTCCCTTATCCTTATTGTTGAATGGCCGCTCCTGGCCGAAAGCGGTAACTGACAGGGTGGAATTCCATGAACAGTATACTTATTTCCCGGTTATCTGCTTTTTATATATTTCCAGAGCCGCTTCCCGAGTGGCCTTGAGATCAATAATCGGTTCCGGATAGTCCTTCCCGATAATGCACTCCGCCTGTTGTTGAACCTCCTCCGGTGCCTTCCACGGCTCATGGATGTATTTGTTCGGCAGTTTGGCCAGTTCCGGCACCCACCGGCGGATATACAGTCCATTTTTATCAAACTTCTGGCTCTGGGTGACGGGGTTGAAGATGCGAAAGTACGGTGCGGCGTCAACGCCGCAGCCGGCGACCCACTGCCAGTTCATGCTATTGGCGGCGAGATCGGCATCCACCAGGGTGTCCCAGAACCATTCGGCGCCTTTTTTCCAGTGAACCATCCCGTTCTTTGTTAAAAACGAGGCGACGATCATGCGTACCCGGTTGTGCATATAACCGGTCTGCCACAGCTCGCGCATACCGGCGTCGACCAGGGGATAGCCGGTGCGGCCCTGTTGCCAGGCCTGTAGCAGTTTCTTCGATGTTTTCCATTTGACGTGGTTGAACCGTTGATCGAACGGTTTGTCGGTGGTGTGCGGAAAGTGGAACAACACGGAATAGGCGAAGTCCCGCCAGATCAGCTCGCGAATGAAACTTGTGCCCTGGCGGCGCCGATCCTGGCGATCCAGTTCCCCCAGGATGGCGCGCACGCTGATCTCGCCGAAGTGCAGATGGGGTGACAGGCGGGAGGTGCCTTGCTGCGAGGGCACATCCCGTGCCTGGTGATAATCCGCCAGATCGTTGCGCAGAAATCGGCTCAGCCGCTTCCAGGCCCCGGCCTCGCCAGGCTGCCAATGGTCGTTAAAGCCGCTGTCCCAGCCGATGGTGGGTAACAGATCCAGATCGGCAATCTTCTTGGATTTGATCCGGGTGGCGACGCCGGGTAACTGTTTTGGCGCAGGGTAGACATGATTGTCCCACCCTTCGCGCAGATAGCATTTGTAAAACGGGGTGAAGACCTTGTAGGGCTGCCCGCTCAGGTTGCGCACGGTGTCCGGTTCGCGCAGCAGGTTGCCCTGGTAGACGCTGAAGGTGATGCCGTTCTCGTTTAACTGCCGGCGCAGTTGTTTGTCCCGTTTGAGCCCGGCCGGTTCATAGACCCGGTTACAATACACGGTATCGGCGCCGGTTTCGTTAATAAGCTGTTGCAGTACCTCGGTGCTTTGTCCATCTCGGATGATCAAACGGCTGCCAAGCTGCTTGAGTTTGTCCGCCAGGGCGGTGAGGCTGTGGTGCAACCACCAGCGGCTGGCGGCACCGGCGACCCAGGCGGTCGTGTCATCGTGTATATATATAGGAATGATCCGACTGGCATCGGTCAGCGCCGCCTGCAGGGCCGGGTTGTCGTGCAGGCGCAGATCCTGCCGGAACCAGAGGATCAGGGGACGGGACACTCGGTGCGGGCCGGGTTCAGCGTTTGAGCGCGAGGGTCAGCCCATCCCCGATCGGCAACAGGCTGATGTCCACCCGCGAGTCGCTGTGCAGGGCGTCGTTGACGTCGCGGATCGCCACGGTATCCTCGTCGTTGACGTCGGGATCGGCGACATGGCCACTCCACAGGGTATTGTCGATGGCAATGATCCCGCCCTTGCGGATCAGCTTGAGACACTGCTCGTAATAGGTCAGATAATGGGTTTTGTCGGCGTCGATGAAGGCAAAGTCAAAACTGTTGGCGTTGCCGTGGTCGATCAGTTTCTGCAGGGTCTTGTCGGCCGGGGCCAGCAGCAGTTCGATCTTCTGGTTAACCCCGGCCTCCCGCCAGTAGCGTTGCGCCATGTCGGTCCATTCCCGGTTGATGTCACAGGCGACCAGGCGACCGTCCGCGGGGAGCGCGTCGGCGATACACAGTGCGCTGTAGCCGGTGAAGACGCCGACCTCGATCGCCTGTCGGGCGCCCAGCAGCTTGATCAGCAGGTTCAGGAACTGTCCCTGCTCCGGCGAGATCTGCATGCGCGCCATCTCCAGGGTGGCGGTCTCCTCGCGCAGCTGTTTTAACAGTGCGCTCTCGCGCAGGGAGTGTGCCAGCAGATAATCGTAAACCGTGTCATTCAGGTTCAGGGTGCGGTTGGACATGTGCTGCCTCGTCATTGGCCACAAAGATGCCGTCGCAAGCCGACGGGGTTTACCGTTATGGTAAACTAGCCGTCGGCAAATGCAATTCATCCGGCAAAGGCGGCATACCGCAGTTATGGCCATTCTCTGGGAAAAGACCTGGCAGGGCTCGAAATATCAGGTGCGTGCCGCGGGGCGGACCCGCCGTCTGTATACCGACGGGGTGTTTCACAGCCAGTATCATCCGCAACGGACCCTCTCGGGCGGCATCTGGGATCTGTTGTGGCTACCGGCGTTCTTTCGCCAACCGCCTGCATTTCGACGGGTACTGATGCTCGGCGTCGGCGGGGGGACGGTGTTTCATCAGTTACAGCGTTATGCCGATGTGACCGGGATGGTCGGCGTGGAACTCAATCCGATCCATGTGCAGGTTGCACAGGACTATTTCGAGATAGCACGTTGTGGCGCGCAACTGCACCAGGCTGAGGCGGGGCAGTGGTTGCGTGATTACCGGGGGCCGAAATTCGACCTGATTATCGAGGACCTGTTCAGCGAACAGGCGGGCGAGCCGGTCAGGGCGATCAAGGCGGATCAAAAATGGTTTGATCTGCTCAATCGTAATCTCTCCCGTGACGGGATTCTGGTGATGAATTTTGTCTCGCGCAAAAGCCTGCGCGACTCTGCCTGGTATCATCAGCCGAAGCTGCGCAAGGCGTTGCCACAGGGCTACCAGTTTACGCTTCCCGCCTTCGAAAATTATATTGCCTGTTTTTTACGTCAGCCCTCATCCAGCCAGTTGTTGCGTGACCAGCTGAACGGGATACCGGAGCTGGCCCAGGAGATCAGCCGGGGAAACTTCAATTTCACTGTACGGCGGTTACTGGCTGGCCGATAATCGGGCAGATGATCAATTTCTGAGAATTATTTGGACTATGGCAGCGAAAAAGAAAGTCAGCAAAAAGAAGAGCGCGGCAAAGAAGAAGACCAAAAAGAAAGCCGTGCGCAAGAAAAAAACCGGCAAGCTGGCACCGCGCAAGGAACAACGCGGCCTGAAGGCCGAGCAGGTCGTTCTGCCGCTGGACGACAACGCCGTGGCGCCGCTGATCGACGAGATTCAGGCCGTCGGCGGGGCCGCCATCGGCGCCTACCGCGAGCCGCTGTCCGGCCGGCCGGTGGTGATGGCGGTGCTCCCTTTCAAGGCGGTACAGCCGACGCCGTTTCAGCGGGATCTCTCCCCGACCCACGTCAAGCGCCTGGCCGAGAAGATCGAGGAGAGCGGCTCGTTTCTGGATCCGCTGATCGTGGTTCGGGGGGATGACGGCAGCCTCTGGACCCCCAACGGTCGGCATCGGCTGGCAGCGGCCAAGATGCTGGGGCTGCGCCAGATCACGGCACTGGTCTCGCCGGACGAAGAGCTGGCCTTTCGGATCCTGGCCCTGAATACCGAGAAGGCGCATAACCTCAAGGATCGCAGCCTGGAAGTGATCCGCATGGCCCACAGCCTGGCCGAGAGCAAGCCGCGCGCCAAGGAAGTGGATTACAGCGCCGAGTTCGAGGCGCCAGAGCTGCTGACCCTGGGGATGATCTATTCGCAAAACAAACGTTTCGCCGGCGGCGCCTACAGCCCGATGCTGAAAAAACTGGATCGCTTCAGCGAGCGAACCCTGCGCGTCAGCCTGCGCGAGCGTGAGGCCCAGGCGGCCCGCTTGCAGGAGATCGATGTGCAGGTGAAAAAGATCATCGAGAAGTTAAAGGCGCGCGGCTTCAAGTCGCCCTACCTGCGCAACTACGTGGTGGCGCGGATCAATCCGGTGCGCTTTCATCGTGCCAAAAAAGGCGATACCACGCCGCCGATGAGTGTGTCGGCGGCGCTGACGCGTATGGCCTCTGCAGCGAAAAAATTCAATCTCGATTCGGTCAAGCCCGGCGAGCTGGCGCTGGTGGCTGCCATGTCGGGGGGAGAAGGGTCGTGACAACGATCGCTCAGTTGAAACAATCCGACCGCATGGCGTGCCGCGCCGGTTGTGGCGCCTGTTGTATTGCACCGTCTATCTCCTCGCCGATCCCCGGCATGCCGCAGGGCAAACCGGCAGGCGTGCGTTGTGTTCAGCTCGATGAGGCCAATCGATGCCGCCTGTTCGGTCAGCCCGAGCGTCCGGCGGTGTGTGAGCAGTTCAGCGCGACGCCGTCGATCTGTGGCGATGATACTGCGCAGGCGCTGGATAATCTGCACTGGCTCGAACGGCAGACAGGCTGAGCGGCATGTCGAGCTGGTTACTTTATTGCCGCGCCGGGTTTGAAAACGAATGCGCCGCCGAAATCCAGGGGGAGGCACTGCAGCGGGGCATCAGCGGGTACTGCAAGGCCCGGGCGGACAGCGGCTATGTCACCTTCACCAGCCATGATCCCGGTGCTGATCTGTTCGCCGTGCTGGCACTGGAAGATCTGATCTTTACCCGCCAGTGGTTTGCCATCTATGCGCTGCTCAATGATCTGCCGCTGGCCGATCGGCTGACGCCGATCCTGAGATTATTGCAGCAACAGCCTCACCAGTATGCCGAATTTTTTATCGAAACCCCGGATACCAATACCGGCAAGGAGCTGCAGAAACTCTGCCGGGCCCTGGCTCGCCCGCTGGAATCGCAACTGGATGCCGGCGGGCTTTACCAGGCAAAGGCGGACGATCGACTGCATCTCTGCTTTCTCTCCACTCACGCCGCCTATGTCGGTTATGCGCCGCTGGCCAACAGCTCGATCTGGCTGATGGGTATTCCGCGTCTGCGTGCCCCGCGCCAGGCGCCGAGCCGGTCGGCCCTCAAACTCGAAGAGGGCATACTGCGATTGATGTTCGAGGACGAGCGCGAACAGTTTCTGCGCCCGGGTATGAAGGCAGTGGATCTGGGTGCTGCGCCCGGCGGCTGGAGCTGGCAACTGATCCAGCGGCATCTGTTTGTGATCGCGGTGGATAACGGTCCCATGCAGGAGGAATTGCTGGAATCGGGACAGCTCGAACAGATCCGCGAAGACGGCTTCCGTTATCAGCCGTCAAAGAACGTTGACTGGATGGTGTGCGACATCGTCGACAAGCCGAAAAAAGTGACCGCCCTGATGGCGCGCTGGCTGGTCAACGGCTGGTGCCGGCATACGATCTTCAATCTCAAACTGCCGATGAAAAAACGCTACCAGGAAGTGCAGCAGTGCCTGACCATGCTACATGATGAGCTGATCGCGGCCGGCATCGATGCGACGATTCGCTGCAAACAGCTCTACCACGATCGCGAAGAAGTTACCGTCTGTGTCCTTACTGCGGACGCCGCTGGAAAATAACGTTTATGCCCGTTGTATGGGTGCAGAGGTCGCGGAGGCGCAGAGAAAATAAAATAATTCTATATAGGTGTGAAGTTCTGTTTTCGTGTAAAGAGTTTTCTTCCTGCCTGGTGTTTGGAAAACCGTATTCCCATTCTAACAAGAATACTATCAATGACTTTTTATAGTCTCCGCGGCTCCGCGACCTCCGCGTTAATCAGGAAGCTTTTCGGTAAGGGGCGGTTTATTTGTCTTCTTCGTCGGACGGGACCGGCAGGGGCTTCTGGCCGGGGTAGGCGAAGTACTGGCGCGGGGCGTTGTCGGACTGGCCGGTGTTGATGTTGAATTTTCCGCGTTTGGGCTTCATCAGAATGATGTCGCTTTTGCGGGTGATGTCGATATCGTGTTCGAGCAATACCCGGCGATGGCGCTCGCAGACCTCTTCGGATTCACGGCGCAACAGGGCCTGGACATCCCGGCCGCGCAGCCAGTTATAGGCGGTGCGCCGGTACGGATAGGGGATCTCCATGATCTCGTTGATCAGGGTTTCAAGCTCGTCTGGTGAGGCGTTGCGATCTTTTTCGCTGCAGAATTGAATAATGTACTGATAGGGACCCTGCTCGTCCAGCTGCTCGATGTGCCGGGCGGCCAGGTCGGCATCCTCAAAACGCAGGGCCGCCTTGATCGGCACCAGCTGGTTGTCGGCCCCGAGAAAGATATCGCGTTTGGCCAGCCGGGACTGTTCGGCACTGATCTGGCGCTCGATGCGAATCACGAAATATTCGTCGATGCGGCTGTCGGGTTGATTCGGGTTCATACGCTGAGAATAGCACGGATGCCGTCACAGCTGCAGGAGACTTGCCGGTTGTGGGGCTATCACATACAGTTAGTGGCAGAAACCAGGACCTTACGGCGATAGCAGTGTTAAATCTGAAGTCCCGCTTTATTCTGCCCGGACAACTGACCTGGCCCGGCTCGCTCAAGAGCAGCGTGCTTGTCCTACTGTTCGGCTTTACCTACTTTCTGCTGGGGGAAGTGGGGCTGGGCATCGACACGGGTTATGCCGGGGTCACCCCGTTCTGGCCGCCTTCCGGACTGGCGCTGCTGGTATTCATCCTGTACGGCCCCCGTTACTGGCCCGGGATCTTTATCGGCATCGGCTTGCTGGCCTACAGTCAGGCGATGCCGCTGGCTGTGGCCTTTCTGGCCGCCTGCGGTCATGTCCTGGAGGCCCTGGCCGGGTGGTATCTGTTGAACCGGTTTTGGGTCAAGCTGGATTTTCGTCGGGTTACGGATGTGCTTCATTTTGCCGCGATCGCCTTCAGTGCGCCGCTGATCTCGAGTCTGTTCGGCAGTACCGCCATGATGGTTTCCAATCTGGTCAGCTGGACGGATTTCATACTTGTATGGAGCATGTGGTGGCTGGGTGATGCGACCGGTATTTTATTACTGGTCCCGTTTGTTCTGATCTGGCGAAACCTGCTCTACTATTGCCGTGACGGTGCGGATGACAGTTTGTTGGGAGCGGAGATTGGCGAAGATTGCCAGTATATTCTCAAGTCCAACAGAATCGGCCAGCTCTCAATCTATGTCGTGTTATTGACGCTGGCCGCGCTATACGGTTTCTCCGGCGCCGAGGTGAATACCACCGGCCGACTGGGACTGTTCTATCTGGTTCTGCCGCTGACGGTGTTTATCGCTATCAGTTTCGAGCAGTTTGGTGCCACGCTGGCATCAATTCTGGTCAGTATTATCCTGCTGTTTTCCTATCACCCCGGTTGGGGGCCCTATCCGGGCTCCAGTGATATTCTCAATCTTCTGATTGTGGTGATCTTTATCTGTATTACCGTGATAACGGCCATGGTCGTGGCCGCCCTGTTCACCGAACGACGACAGTCCGAGAAAGCGTTACGTAAATCACACAAGCGGCTCCAGGAGAGTGAATTACGTTTGCGCCAGTTATCCGAGAATATTCACGAGGTTTTCTGGCTGGTTGATGCAAATGACTCCCATGTGATCTATATCAGCCCTTCCTGCCGGGATACATGGGGACGGGAACCCGGGGCGTTCTACGAGAATCCGGGCGAATGGGGCGCTTCATTGCATCCGGAAGACAGGGAACGGGTTTTTGCTGAGTTCGAGAATTTCAAACACAATGGCAGGTTTGAAATGCAATACCGGATCGTTCGACCGGATGGTGATGTGCGCTGGATACGTGATAAGGGTTTTCCGGTCTATAATGAGGCCGGGTATATTTATCGCCTGGCCGGTATTGCCGAGGATATTACCGAACAGAAGCTGGCTGAAGAACAGAAACTTCAGCAGGAAGAGGAGCGTTCCAGGTTGTCGCGCTATATTTCTGTCGGCGAATTGGGGAACAGCCTGGCACATGAAATTAATCAGCCGCTTACCTCGATCATGTGTTATGCCCAGGGCGGTTTGAACCGTTCAAAAGAGGGCAGGCTCAGCGAGAAAGACATCCAGGATATATTCGGGCGTCTGAGCGGCGAGGCGGAACGCGCCGGACGCATTATTAACAAGTTGCGTGACTTTGTGAAGCGCAAGGATATCAGGTTTTCCCCGGTGGATATCAATGCGCTTCTGCAGGACTCATTACAACTGGTGGACAACAAAATAAAAACCGGTGATGTACGGGTAACTTATGTGCTGGGCGATTCCCTGCCCCTGATTATGACCGACCCGGTACTGACCCAACAGGTGATTTTGAATCTGGTGATTAATGCGGTTGAATCCATGCAGGAGGTCGAGTCTGAACGTGTTCTGACGATTGTCACGGAGCAGGGAGGTGATTATGTCACGATCTCGTTTCGCGATACCGGCATCGGCATACCGCAGGAGCTTCAAAAAGAAATTTTTGCGCCGCTGTTCACCACAAAACAGCAGGGGGTCGGGCTCGGACTGTCGATCGCCAGCAGTATTATAGAAAGCATGGGTGGTGAGCTGCGTGCCTGGCCGGGGGACGGGTCGGGGTATGTGTTTGCGTTCTCCCTGCCCATCCGGCACAAACATGACAGGAGTAGCGATGCGTTATCGAACTGGTAGTGATCCGCAACAGGCGCAGGAACAGGTGGACGGGATGATTGTCGGCTCCGCCATCTTCGGGCTGTTCACCGGCGTGGTCTTTGTGGTTGCCGGTCTCCGGGCGCGTCAGTTGTGGCTGGCTTTCTGGGGTGCCGGGCTGGTTCTGGCCAGCGGCGCCTACCTGATCTACACCTTCTTCAAATAGTCTTATGTCTGACGTCGTTGTTCTGATTCACGGTATCTGGATGACCACGCTGGAGCTGCGGCCGCTCGCCTGGCAGCTGCGACGTTGCGGCTATACCTGTCGTTATTTCTATTATCCCAGTCTGCGCCGATGCCCCGCGGACAATGCCCGCCGCCTGGCGACTTACCTGCAGCAGCTCGATGCCCCGCGAGTGCATCTGGTCGCGCACAGTATGGGGGGGATTGTTCTGTCGCATCTGTTCGAGCAGGGCGAACCGGCCCGGATCGGCCGCGTGGTGATGCTGGGGACACCCCTGCAGGGCAGCGTGGTGGCCCGGCAGCTGTATGCGCGACGGATCTCGCGATTGTTGCTCGGGCGCGCCACCGAGGCGGGATTGCTGGGCGATGCACCTGCCTGGCGAAGCAAGGTTGAATCGGGCATGATCGCCGGAACCCGCTCTTTGGGCATTGGCCAGCTTCTGGCGCCGGGAAAACTCGTCCCGCCGCACGACGGGACCGTGGCCGTGAGTGAAACCCGTTCCCCGGGACTGCATCATCACCAGACGGTTCACAGCAGCCACCTGAGCATGCTGGTCTCCCGTGAAGTGGCCGATCTGGTCTGCCGTTTTCTGCAACAGGGTCGCTTTACATAAACCTCGCCCGGGGTGTTCGTGGCAATTGAACGCTTGGTATACTGGCTACTGTACCGGGATTCGACGACTGCCGGGTCGTCCTTCTCAAGGCAATCAATTCAATCAGGATCCGTCAATCATGTCATTACCCAGAATCAAGCTAATCAGTTTCGCACTCTGTCCCTTTGTTCAGCGCTCGATCATTACATTGCTGGAAAAAGAGGTTCCCTACGAGATCGAATATATCAATCTCGATAATCCGCCGGCCTGGTTTCATGAGGTTTCACCACTGGAGAAAGTGCCGGTCCTGCTGGTAGATGATGAGCCGTTGTTTGAATCCATGGCGATTTGTGAATTTCTGGATGAGATCACGCCCGGCAGCCTGTATCCCGAGGACCCGTTTGCCCGCGCTAAAAATCGTGCCTGGATCGAGTTTGGTAACGAACTTCTTGGCGCGGTCTATAGTTATGCGACCACCGGTGAGGAGACGGGTTATAAACAGAACCTGATGACGGTCAAGGACCGGCTTGAAACCCTGGATGAATTCTTCGCAGGCGGACCCTATTTCAACGGCGAGGAGTTTTCACTGGTCGATGCTGTCTATGCACCGATCTTTCGCATGCTGCGTTGTCTGGAAGGCTTGCAAGAGCAGAATGTCTATGAAGATGCGCCGAAGATCGCGCGCTGGGCAGATACCCTGTTGCAGCGCCCGTCCGTCATCAATGCCGTACCGGCGAGTTATAATGACGATTATTGCGCGCGTATCCAGAGCAGCGGCTCGGTATTTGCGCAAAAAGCCGGTGTTTAGTCCGGTTTAGATCCCCGATGCACACGGTGCCGCTGGAAGTTGCACTCGATTGGGCCAGTCCTCATGCCCGCCATCGCGATCGCTATTACTTTGACCGGGTCGATCTGGCGCGGGATGGTCTTCCGGCCGATCTGGGGGAACAGTTGCAAGAGCTACCTGTCGGAAAGAGCGCACAGGTCGATATTCTGTTCGACAACTGGCAGGAGCCATACCGGCAAAGCCGGATCCGATCCCTGCCCCGGGAACAGTTCCGACGCCGGAGCAAGCACCCGCTGCCTCCGGTGATTCCCCGGACCGGCCGGTTTTATCCGCGTCGCTTTGTCAGCGACGCGATCGGGGCGGATAACGGCGCTAATTGGCCGCTGCGTTGTCTCCAGGCGGGCGAGCAGGCGCTGCGTATCGATCTCAACCATCCACTGGCCGGCCGGCATTTGGCTATGCAGGTGACCCTGCTGGGGGAGCTGCTGCCCGGCAGCGATCAGGACGACACCCCCGGCGATATCCTGGCGACCTGTACCACAAACGGGCCGGGTATGCAGGCCAGTCTCCCGGAGGTCGATACCGACTTTTTTACCGAAGAGGCCTTTCGACGGATCGATGAGGCCGTGGACGGTGAATTCTATGCGAGTCCCCGGCTGGTCCAGCATCTGGATGCCACCTGCCGTGGATACATTCAGGATCTCTACGCTCGCTTTATGCAACCGGGGATGCGGGTACTGGATCTGATGTCGAGCTGGGTCTCCCATCTGCCGGCGCAGCCCGATGATCTTGTGGTCCACGGTCTGGGGATGAACGCGGGGGAACTGCAGGCCAATACGCGCCTGCATGACACTACCGTGCAGGATCTGAATCAGGATGGTCGCCTGCCATTTGATGAGGCGACCTTCGATGCAGTGATCTGTACCGCCTCGATCGAATACCTGATCCGGCCCCGGGAGGTCATTCGGGACGTTGCGCGAATACTGAAACCCGGTGCTCCGCTGGTAATTACCTTCTCCGATCGCTGGTTTCCGACCAAGGCGATCCAGTTGTGGAGCGAGCTGTATGATTTTGAACGTCTGCAACTGGTTACCGATTATCTGCGCCACAGCGATCAGTTTGCAGAGCTGGCGTCCGAATCCCTGCGCGGCTATCCCCGTCCGGTCGATGATCCCTATGTCAGGCAGCTCGATTATTCGGACCCGGTGTTTGCGGTATGGGGTTATCGCATCTGAAGCCGGCGCATGGATAAGCGAACCATGACGAGCGACTCATTTAAACCGACACTGATCCGGGATCGGGAACAGCCGGAGTGGCAAGTCGACGGGCGGGCGCTGTTTATCCGTCCGGCGACGCACATGCCCTGGCAGGCGGACGTCCGGGTAGTGGAGCAGGACAGCTGGTTGGTTCTCGGTGAGTCCTCCGGTCTGCGTGAGGATGAACGACCGGCCTGGGTGCAGGCCAATCAGCTGGAATCCGCCCCTTCCTATCGCCCCGGTAGTGTCATTGCCCGGGCCGGACAGCCACCGCAATTGATGATGATTCTCTATGACCTGGACCAGCAGCCGATCTGTCAACCGCATTGGGTGAAGCAGGCCCTGTCCGCGGTACTGGATCACGCGCATGACCACGATCTGTCGCGGCTGCAAATTCCCTTGCCGGGTTACCAGTACGGCGGCCTGACGGCGGAGGCGGCGTTCACGCTGCTTCTGGGGGAGCTTCGGGCGCATCGCCAGAAAAAGCCTGCCACCATCCTGCTGGCGCTGCCCGATGAGCGCTTGCGCCAGCAGCTGTTATCGCTGCTGTCGGAGATAGAGGGCTGTTAGTCGGGTAAGGAAAGTTGGCAGTCGCAAATCGTAAGTCGTAAGTCGTAAGTCGTTAAGAGGATAGTTGACCGCGAGCGATCCAGATTTAAAATTTCTGCCAACTGCCAACTGCCAACTGCCAACTGCCAACTGCCAACTGCCAACTGCCAACTGCCACATACAGTGCTAGAATAACCTGATACACATCAGGTCTGATCCATGATCAGATTACCGAAAGGCGGGGAGCACAACATGCGTATCGATCTTGATCCCGACAGCGACGTGGTACAGGAACAGTTTGCCGTGGTCTATTGTCCGCGGCGCAAGCGGGATCGCTTTCCCGAAGGCAGTGTCGAGGTGGTGGCCAGCGCCGAGGCGGCACGGGCCGGGGCCAATGCGACGAAAAACCGCTATGCCGCGATGGTGATGGGACCCTCCCGCTCCTCCGAGGGGGCCCGGCTCTATTATCTGATCGAGTGGCTCGATCAGGATGCACCATGAGCCGGGATCCGGACCACAATTTCGATCATTTCCATCAACGTTTCAAACAGAATATCTATGCCTCGCTAAAGGGACGCCTGCGACTGGCGATCCTGTGGCGGGATGTTCAGCAACATATTCCGCCGCTGACGGCGGGGATACCGCTGCGTATCCTGGATGCCGGCTCCGGGATGGGAAACTTCAGTCAACAGCTGCTCGAGCAGGGCCATCAGCTGTTGCTGTGTGATATTTCCGGCAAACAACTGGAAGCAGCCCGGCTGAACTTCTCTGCTGCGCAGGATTCCGGCCGCGTCCGTTTTGTTCAGCAACCGTTTCAGAAACTGGCCGATAACGCTGACGAGCAGTTTGATCTGGTCATGTCCCATGCGGTACTGGAGTGGCTGACGGATCCGCAACAGGGTATTGGCGCACTGCAGCAGTTGATCCGGCCCGGCGGCTGGTTGTCCCTGCTGTTTTTCAACCGCCACAGCCTGATTTACCGGCATCTGCTGAACGGCAACTTCAAACGCGTCCGTAGCGGGGATCTGGCGGGTGAAGGCAAATACCTGACCCCGGATAACCCGCTGATACCGGAGCAGGTCTATGACTGGCTCGACGACAACGGCTTGCAGACAGTGGCCTGTTCCGGCGTACGTACGTTCACGGACTTTATGGATCCCGGCATGCGCGACAAGTTGCCCTTTGAAGAGTTACTGGAGATGGAGTTACGCTACCGTTCTCAGGAGCCGTTTCGATCCCTGGCGCGCTATATTCACGTGATCTGCCATAAACCCTGACAGGATAACACTGATGCAAACGATTCATATCCGGGTCCTGCGCCATTCCGCTTTTTACAGTCCCTTGCTGGCCACCATGAGTGCCGGATTCCTGGAAGCGGAGGGACTGCAGGCCGACTACACGGTGGTCGACGCCGATCATCCGCTGGAGGCGGGGATTCGCGATGGCACGGTACAGGTGGCGCAGGCGGCACCGGCGGTCAGCTTCGCCTATCTGGAGCGAGGCGAGTCGCCGCCGTATCGCCATTTCGCCCCGATCAACGAGCGCGATGGCTTCTTTCTGGCCGCCCGCCACAGCGAGCCCGATTTTAACTGGTCACGGTTGCCGGGCAAGCAGGTCCTGGTGGATCACCTGTTTCAACCTCTTGCCATGTTCCGTTATGCGCTGCACCGGCAGGGGATCGATCCGGCCGGGGTCGGAATCATTGATGCCGGGGATGTGGCGGCGATGGATAACGCCTTTCGCAACGGGGAGGGTGATTATATTCATCAACAGGGGCCGGCCCCCCAGCAACTGGAGCACGAGGGGCTGGCTCACGTGGTCGCCTCGGTCGGCGAGGTGATCGGCCCGGTGGCCTTCAGCAGCCTGTGTGCCAGTGAAACGTGGTTGCAAAGCGATATGGCGCGAGCCTTCATGCGGGCCTATTGCCGTGCCCAGCGCCATGTCATCGACACACCCGCGGCGCAACTGGCCAAAGAGGAACAACACTTCTTTCCCGGTATCGACCCGCAAGTGCTGACCCAAACCATCGCCGCCTACCAGAAGCTGGGCTGCTGGCAGGATTCGCCGCACATTTCCCCGGCCAGCTATGAGACCCTGCTGGATGTGTTCGAAGCCGACGGGCAGATCAGTCGGCGGCATGCCTACGAGACCGTGATCTCGTCACCGCCGGCGTAAGAAAGTTGGCAGTCGCAGTTTGCAGTCGTAAATCGTAAATCGTTAAGAGGATAGTTGACCGCGAGCGATCCAGATTTAAAATTTCTGCCAACTGCCAACTGCCAACTGCCAACTGCCAACTGCCAACTGCCAACTGCCAACTGCCAACTGCCAACTGCCAACTGCCAACTGCCAACTGCCAACTGCCAACTGCCAACTGCCAACTGCCAACTGCCAACTGCCAACTGCCAACTGCCAACTGCCAACTGCCAACTGCCAACTGCCAACTGCCAACTGCCAACTGCCAACTCAGAACCCGTGTAGGCCAGGTTGCGCGCAGCGCTACCTGGCATTTCCCCTATCGACCGGGTGTCACGCAGGCTATCGCCAGCGTGACCTACGCCACTCAGAACTAAGAACTTAGTACTCAGTACTGATCTCTTTCCAGGCTGGGTGGCGTTTAATCGCCTGCAGGGCCTTGTTGAGCAGGGTAATGCCCGGTTCGGTGCGATGCCAGGTGGAGGCACCGGAGGGGTGGGGCAGGGGGATGATGTCTCGCACTTTCCCTTCCACCTCAACCCGGTGACGTTGGCCGATTACCTCGTTCAGTTTGTTGACCGGCATGAACTGGCCGATCGCCAGTTTGCCGACCGGAATCAACAGCTGCGGTTGGATTAGCTCGACTTCCTGTTGCCACCAGCTTTTGCAGTTCGCAATTTCCTTCCTGGCCGGGACCCGGTCACCGCCTTTGGCAAGTTTACCGGGAAAGCAACGACACACCGCGGCCATGTAAACCCGTTGGCGAAAGCTCTCTTCCGCCAGGCCGATACGCTCGAACCAGCCGAACAGGGTTTTACCGGCGGTCCAGGCGAAGGGGCGATGCAGTTCGATCTCGCGATTGCCCGGTGCCTGACCGATTAACATCACCGGCGAGGCGACCGGCTCGCCGGTCACCGGCGGGCCGTGCATCTGGGGACAACGCCGGCAGCGATGCAGACGGCGCTGATGTTGTTGCAAGGTCTCGAAATCGGTCATGGAAATCTCATCAGAATGTCACAAGCCGGACATATTGCCACTCTACAGTTTTGCCGTCATTTCACAACATCGGTAAGGAGAATGCTATGTCCCGGTATACAGTGGTTTCGATTCAAAAAAGTCCGGCGCCGCACGGCCAAAGTGGTGACAACTGGTATCGCTATGAGATTTCCGGTGGTGCCACAACGATTATCGGATACCGGCGGGGAACGCTAGGTGAAGCGCGGGTGTTGGCACGGGAATGTGTCATACACCTGAACACTCAGCTGACGGGTATGCCCGCCGGTGAATTTGTTCGCCGTACTGTCAATCCGGTAGCGGATGTGGATCCGCTGGTAACCGCCTGATCGAGCCTGATCAGACGCCGGTCTGCAGGACGATCTTGCCCCGGGTATGGCCCTGCTCGATGAGCTGATGCGCCTGCGCGGCTTCGGCCAGCGGCAAGGTCTTGCTGACGTGCAGTTTTAACTGTTCGCTGTGCAGATAGCCGGCACAGCGATCCAGAATCTCGCCCTGGTGGGCACGGGCCTGCGGCAGATCCGTCAGCATCGGTGTGAGCATCAATTCAAGACTGATACTGAGGTTACGCTGGCGTGCCACGCTCCAGTCGACTTCCTTGCCGGGATCGAGCAGGGTCACCAGCTGGCCGTAGTGGGTAATGACCGACAGGGTCTGGTTGAATACCGCGGGACCGACTGTATCGAAGGCGACATCGACGCCGTAGCCTTTGCTGAGTTCCATGACCGCCTCGACCAGATTCTCTTTTTGATAGTTAATGACCTTGTCGGCGCCCAGCTGGCGAACAAACTCGGCCTTGTCGTCATCACTGACCGTGGTGATGACCCGGGCGCCGGCCAGTTTGGCGAGCTGGATCGCCACATGTCCGACCCCGCCGGCGCCGGCGTGGATCAACACGCTCTGGCCTTTGTGTAGCCGGGCCCGGTCGTAGAGAGCCTCCCAGGCGGTGATCAACACCAGTGGCCCGGCGGCGGCCGTGGTGAAGTCGATGGCATCGGGCAGCGGTCGGGCGACCGCCTCGGGCAACACGGTGTATTCAGCGTAGTTGCCCGGCTCCCGGCCGAGCCCGCCATGGCAGAACCAGACCCGATCGCCGACCTTGAGGCGCGTGGTTTGCTCGCCGGTTTCGACCACCGTCCCGGTACCGTCACAACCGAGTATCGCCGGCAGCGCATCCTCGAAAAACACGCCCCGCTGACGCAGCTTGGTGTCGACGGGATTGATCCCGGCGGCATGCAATTGCACCTTGATATCGGTGGGCTGCTGCAGCTGCGGCTCACCCTGCTCCACTACCTGCAAAACGGACGGATCTCCCGTCCCGGTCATGACTACAGCCTTCATGCTTGTGGCTCCCGGTCGTCGTTTGAATGAATTACTGGAATGAAGCGTGGCGCTGGTTCGCCGGGCAAATAGTGTCAGTTGCGGTTGTGATGATCAAGTGAAGATGCCCATAATAACCCCGTTGCCGGTTCAGGGTTATCTCGTGGGGCAGGGGGAATAACCACCACAGACACTGAATACGTCGAAAACACCGAAACCGGTACCAAAGAAGAATAAAGCAGGGGATGGGGTTGTCTGAATCAACGATTACCGCGCTGGTCTTTGTCGTTTATTTGTTAATCATGCTCTGGCTGGGCGCACTGGCCTATCGGCAGACCGCAAACCTGTCCGATTATATTCTTGGAGGCCGGCGCCTGGGCCATTGGGTCAGTGCGTTGAGTGCCGGGGCCTCGGATATGAGCGGCTGGTTGTTGCTGGGCTTGCCCGGTTACGCCTATCTGGCCGGTTACGAGGCGGGCTGGATTGCCCTGGGGTTGTTGATCGGCACCTACCTGAACTGGCGCATCATGGCCGTTCGCCTGCGCTGTTATTCCCAGCTGGCCGATAACAGTCTGACCCTGCCCGACTATCTGGAAAAACGCTTTGCCGATCCCTCCCACCTGTTACGTCTGTTGTCGGCGTTTTTCATTCTGCTGTTTTTTTTGTTTTATACCGCTGCCGGACTGGTGGCCGGGGCCAAGTTGTTCACCAGTGTGTTCGGCATCGATTATCACGCCGCATTGGTGCTGGGGGTCGGCGCGATACTGATCTACACCTTTATCGGCGGTTTTCTCGCGGTCTCCTGGACCGATGTGATTCAGGGGTTATTGATGGTGGTGGCGCTGGTGGCCGTTCCGCTGATGGCGATTCTCTCCCTCGGTGGCTGGGAGGCGATGCAGACGGGGATGCAAGCACAGAATCCGGCCCGTCTGTCGGCCTGGAGCGACCGGCAGGGGGAACCGCTGGGCGTGCTGGCAATCCTCTCGCTGCTCGGCTGGGGACTGGGCTATTTCGGCCAGCCGCATATCCTGGCGCGCTTTGCCGCCATGCGCACCCCGGCGGTCGCTGACAAGGCGCGGCGTATTGCCACCGGCTGGAGCGCGCTGGGGCTAATCGGCGCGTTGCTGGTCGGCTTTGCCGGAGCCGGTTATCTGCCCGGGCCGCTGGAAGGTGGTGACTCGGAAAAGGCGTTTATTAATATGGTGCAACAGATGCTGCCGACGGCATTGGCGGCGATCTGTCTGGCGGCGATCCTCGCCGCGATCATGAGTACCGCCGACTCCCAGTTGCTGGTCTCCGCCTCGGTGCTGATCCAGGATTTTTATCAGGGGCTGTGGCGTAAAGACGCCAGTCAGGCGGAACTGGTCTGGGCCGGACGCGGCGCCGTGGTGGCGATCACGCTGATCGCCGCCTGGCTGGCGTGGGAGCCGGGACGCAGTGTGCTCAATCTGGTGGCCTACGCCTGGGCCGGCTTCGGGGCGGCCTTCGGGCCGGTGTTGCTCTTCTCGTTATACTGGCGGCGCATGACCCGCTGGGCGGCGCTGGGCGGTTTGCTGGGTGGCGGCATCACCGTGGTCTGGTGGAAATCCCTGCAAGGCGGTATGTTTGACCTGTATGAAATCGTCCCCGGCGTGCTGGTCGCCTCACTCCTGATTGGGGTGATCACCCTGTTCGGGCGCCCGCCGACGCGGGTCGGTGAGCTGTTCGATCAGATGCGGGCCGAAGTGCGCGCCTATCGCCAGACAATCGATTAAAGAATAGATGCTTACGACTTGGCGATTGGTCCTGCGCTGCTAGACTGAACTGAGACGCCAGGTGATAGCCATGATCCACAACAATAAACAACACGGGCCTTCGCCCGCCTCAGCCAACCAGGAGTTCGCGGATGAATCTTGAGAAAGTCATTTTCGCCTTTTTTATTGTGCTTGCCCTGACCATCAACTTCGGTTTTTTTATCGGCGATATCGACAACCCCGACCATCATAATGTCTACGAGCTGTACGCGGCACTGGTGATCAGCCTGATCGCCACCGTCCTCAAGTTCGGGGATCGTACCCATATCGGTGCGGTACTGCTGGCCACCAGTCTGGTGGCGGATGTGCAGTTGATCATCGCTGCGGTTATCTGGGGGGTGGTTGAGCATGTTACTCAAACCGGGATGACCCCCCACGTCATGGCCGCCATTGTCTCCCTGTCCGGCGGGGCGCTGCTGGCCAACATTACCTCGGTGGTGCTGTTTGTGATCGAGACGTCGATGATGCGCCGCTGACAGGCCGGGTTGATGAATAATATCCTGTTCGTTTTTCTGCGTCGTCTGCACGTTCCACTGATCGTGCTGATCACCGTTTACGCGATTTCCGTTCTCGGCTTTGTGCTGATCCCCGGCGTGGATGATCAGGGCAACCCCTGGCGGATGGATTTTTTCCATGCATTCTATTTTGTCAGCTACATGGGCAGTACTATCG
The DNA here is from genome assembly GCF_004366735.1 of Thiohalophilus thiocyanatoxydans. GTDB lineage: Bacteria > Pseudomonadota > Gammaproteobacteria > UBA6429 > Thiohalophilaceae > Thiohalophilus > Thiohalophilus thiocyanatoxydans. The sequence continues at coordinate 20,292 of NZ_SOQX01000004.1, forward strand.
GTTTTGGCGAGATACCTTATGAGTTTACCGGTGCGCAGCGCATGTGGACCACGTTTACTATCTATGCCACGGTTATCAGCTGGCTGTATGCCATCGGCTATATGCTGACTATTGTTCAGGATCCGGCGCTGCGAAACTTGCTGACCGAGCATCGTTTTCGCCGCGGGGTACGCCGCATTAGCGAACCGTTTTACCTGATCTGCGGTTACGGCGATACCGGCAACTTTCTGGTACGGGCGTTGAATGAAGCCGGCATACGCGCGGTGGTGGTCGAGATCGATCAGGACCGGATCAATCAGCTCGAACTGGAGGGCTATAACACCTATGTGCCGGGCCTGTGTGCCGATGCGTCGGTGCCCGACAATCTGATCAAGGCGGGACTGCAGAACCTTGATTGCGCCGGTGTGGTGGCCCTGACCAACCAGGACGCAGTTAATCTCAAGGTCGCCATTACCAGCAAGTTACTCAATCCGGGTCTGCGCACTATTGCCCGGGCCGAAACTCACGATGTGGAAAAAAACATCGCCTCCTTTGGCACGGATCATATTATCAACCCGTTCGATACCTTTGCCGGACGTCTCGCCCTGGCGCTGCATTCACCGGGTATGTATCTGTTGTATGAGTGGATGACCAGCGTGCCGCACGAATCATTGCGCGAGCCGGTGTTTCCACCAAGTGGCCGCTGGATCCTCTGCGGTTACGGCCGGTTCGGCAAGGCTGTCCATGAGCGGCTCAAGGCCGAAGGGGTCTCCTCCACGGTCATCGAAGCCACGCCGGAGATAACCGGTACACCGAGCGACGGGGTGGTCGTGGGACGGGGTACCGAAGCGGAAACGTTGCATGAAGCGGATATTCAGCATGCCGTGGGGCTGGTGGCCGGTACCGATGATGACGCCAACAATTTGTCCATCGTGATGACCGCCAGGAGTCTGAATCCCGATCTGTTTACCGTCTTGCGCCAGAACGGTCGGGCCAATGATGTGATCTTCAATGCCGTGCAAAGCGATCTGATCATGCAGCGCGGCAATATCATCGCACGCAAGATATTTGCCACGATTACAAACCCGGTGCTGACCGACTTTCTGCGTCTGGCCCGACGGCATGATGACGACTGGGCCAACCAGCTGATTAGCCGGATCGGCGGCATCATCGGCAATGAGGCGCCGCATGTCTGGATGTTGACCCTGGATGAAGAAAATGCCCCGGCGGTCAATACCGCGTTGGAATCCGGCGAGACGTTGACAGTACAGAATATTATTACCGACCCGCACGATTTCTCCCGCACTCTGCCGTTGATTGTCTTGCTGATAAAACGCCCCGGTGATGAGGCCGAGCAGGAGATTATCCTGCCCGCGGGACAGGAGCCGTTACAGCCTGGCGATCAGTTGTTGCTGTGCGGCCGTTTTGGTAGTCAGTCGTCTGTGGAATGGCTGGTGGCCAATCTCAATGTCCTTGAATATGTCCTGTACGGTGAAGACCGTCCTGCCGGGACGATCTGGCGTCGCTGGGTGCGACGCAACCACGCCGCCAGGGAACTTCAATGAAAGGAATCAATTCACACCGGCATTGCGCGGATCAGTAATGTTTTAATGAATCGATAAACAGCCGGTTTTGCGGTAAGCGATGCTGGACAAGACGTTCGGTCAGGGCGGCATAGCGATCCGCTGGCCCGTTCATGTACACGTCGTACTCTTCCAGAACGGGATAGTCCATGACTATCTGTTCGGCCAGCTTTTCCACGGTCTCGTCGAAGCCAGGCGGCTCGCTGCTCATATCTTCCTGAAATATCGGGGTATAGACAAAGTTGTCCAGGGCATCCTCCAGGGAGCGGACATAGTTGGCCAGATAATACTCGTCGCGGTTTTTCACCAGCCAGTACAGATGCATCGGTTGCGAGCTTTCCAGTGCGATGCAATGTTCGATCAGGCTTTTCATCGGCGCGATGCCGGTATCGTTGGCGATAAAGATCATGGGTCGCCGGGAATTCTCATCAAGGGTAAAGCTGCCATGCGGGCCGGCGATACGCATCGAAGAACGCGGCGTGATGTTATTGAAAATGTACCGGGCGAAGGGGTCCTCTTGCGAATATCGAACATGAAACTGCAGATACATGCCGTTGCACGGACAACTGGCGACAGACTTGCTGCGTGGCGCCAGGCCGTCAATGTGCAGGGTCACATACTGGCCGGCCAGAAAGCGCAGGGTCTGACTGCGTGGCGTGCGTAGCTGCAAAACCCGCACATTGTCCGCCACCTCATCCACTTTGTAGACTTTGGCGTCGATCTCCTGATGCGGAACATCTTCGGCACTGCCGATGGTACGGCTTTCGATGACCATGTCGGAGCCGGGGGTGGCGGAGCACATCAAAAACAGCCCCTGATCTTTTTCATGTTGCCGGAAGGCATAATCGTGAGGCAAATGTTTTCCAATCTCGCCGCTGATCAGGCGCGCGGCACATTGTCCGCAACTGCCGTTGTTGCAGTTATAGGGTACATTCATGCCGGCGCGCAGGGCAGCTTCCAGCACGGTTTCCCCGCTGGCGGCTTCAAATGTTCGCCCGGAAGGCTCGATACAGATACTGGACACGATTCACCCGCTTCATCATTGTGTTTCAATCGTTACAGCATACTATGTTCTGGCTACTGATCTAAATGGTGGTCGTGTCAGTTAAAACAAGGTGACGTGTGAATCATGGATAACCCCATGGTTTGCAGGCTTGCGTTGTTCTCTGTCGGGTAGCAGACTTTATCCTGTCATCAGGAGGAAGTGCCATGTTTGCCGCCATGAAAAACACCGCCATGCCCAATCCCACGGAAGCCCTGCCGGGACGCGAGGAACCGATGCCGGTTCCCGAGGCACACTTTGTCAACGGTAATCCCCTGTTGCCCCCGTATCCGGAAGGGTTGCAACTGGCATTGTTCGGTATGGGCTGTTTCTGGGGAGTGGAGCGGATTTTCTGGCAACTGCCGGGTGTTTATACCACGGCGGTCGGCTATGCCGGCGGGTATACCCCCAATCCTACTTATCAGGAAGTGTGCAGCGGCATGACCGGGCACAATGAAGTGGTACGTGTGGTATTTGATCCGCGGCGGATCGGTTACGGGGAACTGCTGCAGGCGTTCTGGGAAGGGCACGATCCTACCCAGGGAATGCGCCAGGGTAATGATGTCGGCACCCAGTATCGCTCCGGTATTTACACTTACAACACGGAACAACGTGAGTTGGCCGAAGAGAGCCGGCGTTGTTATCAGGCGTGTTTGCAGGAGGCGGGCCGCCCGGTCATTACGACCGAGATCCGCGAGGCACCGGAATTTTATTACGCCGAGCATTATCACCAGCAATATCTGGCCAAGAATCCCGGCGGTTATTGCGGACTGGGCGGGACGGGGGTGCGCTGTCCGGCGTTGACGTCTGTCTGAAGGCCGTTGCGATGCGGCCTGTGTTAAAAGCCGGTGGCCCGCCGGACGTTATTGCAGTTTTCGATATGCCGGGAGAGAGCCTGCTCGGCCATCTGCCGGGTACTGAACGGGCCGCGATCTATCCCTTCCCGGCAGGCGAAATACCACTGACTGCCGATATTGAAAAAACGTCCGCTGCGAAAGGGGACTGGTCGGGTTTCCCCGTGGCGTGGTTTCGGGGTTTCGCTCATACCTGTCTCCTCCTCGAATGGCGCGTGATGCAATCTGTATAGACACCTATAGCCAACTGTTGATGAAAAATCAAACAAGGGGGAATCGGGCCGGATGGATGGTGGTATTCCGGTTACCAACGGTTAAATACCCGGTTTTTGTCACAGTATGGATACCGGCCTGGCCTCAACCCTGGACCGTCACCGTAATGCGCCGTTGATGCGCGGCGGTGCGGTGTTCCCACAAATAGATTCCCTGCCAGGTGCCAAGCGCACAACGCCCGCCGCTGACCGGCAGGCTGAGATCGGTCTGGGTCAGGATGGTGCGCACATGGGCGGGCATATCATCGGGTCCCTCGTCGCTGTGCTCGAACATCGGATCGCCGTCCGGCACCACATGGGCCATGAAGGTCTCCAGATCCCGGCGCACCGCCGGGTCCGCGTTCTCGCACAGAATGAGCGAGGCGCTGGTGTGGTGCACAAACACGTGGCACAGTCCGGTCTCGATGCCGGTACGCTCGACCACTTTGCGCACACTGGCGGTAATGTCATAAGTCCCGCGGCCACGGGTGGAAACCGAAAACTGCTCCTGTGCCAGCATGAGGTTGTTTATCCGTATGAATGTCGGGCCATTATAAGCGAGCCGGGTGGCGGATTGAACCGGCCCGGCCGGTGAGAGAGCCCCTTTGTCAGGGCCTGATTTTTTGTTTCCCGGCGGCTTGTGGTGTGGCGATCGATTGCCTATACCTTATAAGTAAGAGATGTAGTTAATCGACATTGTCAGGAGAGTGGTATGCGCACCATCCAGATCCATTTTGACGACACATTGGACGATCAACGGCGGGAACAGCTTCGCAGTGAACTGATGGCGCTGCCCCATGTCAGCAACGTCGAAGTCGAGGCGAGCAAGGAGCATGACATGCTGATCGAATTCGAGGAGCGGCACAACATGCCCATGAGCATCATGGATGTGTTGCACAATCAGGGGCTACACCCGGATATTACCGCCTGTTGAATTCAACCCCGCGTCGTGGTCAGAAACGCGCCATCCGGCGCGTTTTTCATTTCGGGGCTGTTTGAAAGGGGACGTCCGGTTTTCTGCGCAGCAAATTCATGCTAAAAAATTGCGAGGGAAACAGGAGCAAGGCAATGAGAACAACGACTTTCCGGCAGGTTTACCATGTCCGATAACCTGATTGTCTATACCGGTGAACAACTGGCCCGTTATCATTTCGGCGCCGATCATCCCTTTGGCCCGAAACGTCATGACGCCTTTGTCGAACGATTCAAACAGAAACAGCTGGATCGCCGAGTGAGTCATGGCGCGCCGGTCGGCGCCAGCGAAGAAGCGATCGAACGGTTCCATCTTCGTGAATACGTGGAGGAGGTCAAGGCCGCCTCCGAAAGCGGCGGCGGGATGCTCGACCCGGACACCCCGGCGGTCAAGGGCATTTATGAGGCCGCCGCTACCGTGGTAGGTACCGGCCTGGCGGCGCTCGAACAACTGATGCAGGGCCACTACAAACGGGCCTTCATCCCTATCGGCGGATTGCACCATGCGTATCGGGATCGCGCCGCCGGCTTTTGCGTGTTCAACGACTGCGGTGTGATTATCGAGACCTTGCGCGAGATCTACGGGATAAAACGGATCGCCTACGTGGATATCGATGCTCATCACGGCGACGGCGTCTTCTACAGCTTTGAATACGATCCGCAACTGTTCATCGTCGATGTGCATGAGGATGGCCGCCATCTTTATCCCGGCAGCGGCGCCTCGGAAGAGACCGGCAAGGGCGAGGCCGCCGGGACCAAGCTTAACATTCCCATGCCCATGCAGGCCGATGACGAGCAGTTTCTGGACATCTGGCCCGAGGCGGAAAACTTCCTGGCGCAGAAAAAGCCCGAGGTGATTCTGCTGCAATGCGGTGCCGACAGCCTCAAGGGCGATCCCATTACTCACCTGCACTACAGCGAGGCCACTCATGCCCATGTGACCCGGCGCCTGTGTGAACTGGCCGATCAGCACAGCCAGGGTCGCCTGCTGGCCCTGGGCGGGGGCGGGTATAACCTGGATAATCTGGCCACAGCCTGGACCACGGTAGTGGAGCAGATGATCACGTATCCAGAGGCGTAATATGCCACAGCTGCAACACTGGAACGAAGCCGAAGACGGTCCGCTCAGCGAAGCGGCCCTGACCGACAAACTCGAACGCCAGGGCTACAGCGTCAATCGTTACGTCTATCCCCCGGGCACCGTCTTCCCGCCCCACACCCACGCGGTGGACAAGATTGACGCCGTGCTCAGCGGCCGCTTCCAGCTCGAAATGGAAGGCGAACGCGTCATCCTCGAACCCGGCGACAGCCTCGCCGTCCCCCGCGGCGTCGTGCATAGCGCTGAAGTGGTCGGCGACGAACCGGTCGTCAGCCTCGATGCCGTGCGAGTATAAAACCCAACGCAGAGGCGTTTATGCCCGTTGTATGGGTGCAAAGACGCAAAGAACGCAGAGGAAATTTTTCAAACAGGTTAAATAAAACACTCCAGGGATACCAATATCCAAAGGGTTGCAAAGTTTTCCTCGCCCCTCGTAACTCGCCCCTCGGCCCTGCGCCTTTCAGGCGCGCATGGTATAATTCACAATCCAACATTCAAAATTCAACATTGCCCTGAGAATTATGGCTGATCTGTTCAGTATTACCGCGCCGCTGATGATTCGTACGCCCGATGGCGAGGAGAAGGTTATCGCCCACCATTTCCCGCATCCCAGGGGATTGCTGTATTTTGACCTCTACTGGCACGAGGGCCAGCCCTGGGAACAGACACACGTCATCGAAGGTGAGATACAAGGTGACGGCCCCTGGAAAATAGGTGACCATGTCATCAATCTGGTGGGTTGCCATGGCACCAATCCCGAGCTGGCTATGCAATTTGAACAGTGGCAGACCTATTTGCAGCGCGCCGATGTGGATTATCCCCCCGAACCCTTAATCACCGCGATAGCCAGAAAAATGGGCGCCAACCTCGAGTAGTATTATTCCCTCACCTGCAAGGGGAGGGTAAGGGCGGGGTGATACAAATTAGCCCCTGCAAACCCACCTCGTCCCTGCCCGAAGGGCCCGGGCAGGGGCCTTGGTCCGGTGACAAACGCGAACCATTTGCATTATCATCAGTCACTGCCTCTTATCATTGAGTAATCACACCGCCATGACCACAAAACTTGTACAAAAACACCTTTTTAAAGGCACCCGGGAATTCGAAATAGTCAATGACGTTATTAATGTGCGCATGAAAACGCCATTTAAAGAGGAGAAAATCACGGTGGGGTTGACAGTCCTGGATCCTGAGCCTGTTATTAATAAACCCTATCTTGAGTTTAATGGTCGTGCCGAGTCCGAGCCTATGCTGTCCCTGTTTCTGGATAAACCAAACACTGAAGAATTTAACGCTTTTGTTGTGGCGTTGCAGAAACAAATACTGGCCGCAGGTAATGCTGTTTCCGGGCTTGATGCGGACTCTTACCCTGCAGGGATCGCTGGAAACGTTTATGAGGAGCCGCCGGAATTCGAGGAGTCTGATCAGAAACGATTTAAATACAACAATAAATCGATTGATGCGGCGAAACTCGAGAGCGCGATTCAGATGCTGGAGAGGTATGTCGAAGACGAAGAAATCAAGCCGTTGCTCTTTGCCATGAACGCCCTGAAAGACGATCCGAAAAATGAATCCTGTATGGAGCAGGTGGTGAATGCATTCAATGAGCTGGGAATTGTGCAGGGTGCGGTATTAACGTACGCACCCTACATCAGTGTATTGCTTATGGATGATCCCTATGGCGATAATTAACCGTTTTGCGACAGGAAGTTGTGTTAGAAACTGAAAGCAGTTTCTTTGCCAGGTGGGTCAGAGCTGGCTTAGAAGGTTTCTCCACCCCCGGCTCTCGTTTTCAGGTGTGAATAACGGTTGTTTGGCAATACAGGCCTGTTCGAGTTTTTCGTGGAAGCTGTTGTCGGTTTCCGCCTTCAGCATAAGATCAGCCAGGGCCTGCTCATTTTCCACCGGATAATAGCCAGGGTAGTCTTCGCCAAGCAGCCCGAGGGATCCTTCAATGTCCGAGGCGATTACCGGGATCCCGGCTACAACGGCTTCGGAAATGACATTGGCTCCGCCCTCCATGCGCGAGGGTAACACCAGCAGATTGGTCCGCTGGTATATCTGTCTGATTCGGTGATGGGCAATTTCATCATGCCAGGTGTAGCGGGGATTGGCCTCCATCTCCATGCGTGCCAGCTTTGCCCACTCGTCGCTGTGCGCTTTGCCGTACTGATGTACCTTGATACGGCTGCTGTCTGGCAGGTGGCGGGCAGCGAGTGCCGGCCGCAGGGGGTCCTTTTCCTCACGCAAATGTCCCATTACCGAGATATGGAAATAACGCTTGTATGGCTGGCGTTTGGCAATGGGCCTGGCCGACTGGTAAATGACGTGCATCTTGTGCCGCGCATCCGGCGGCAGTGTATTGCTGATGAGATCGTGCAAACCGACCAGATGACTGGCCAATCGGATCGATTGCAGGGTGATATCGGGATGAGTATGTATAAAGCGGTAGGCATCGGTACCTGTGATGGCAACAATAAGGGGGCGCCGGGGAAATGCCTCGGCGAATTGCTGAATGGAGCTGGCGCTGCGCCAGGCATGTAACGCGATCATAAGATCCGCGTTCTGCCCGCTGAACCCGGTGGTGATCTCCACCCGATGACCGAACGAGGTCAGGATCGCGGCCCAGCGAGCGGCGGTGGCCCGGTTGCCGGCCCGTGATTTCGGTGGTGCAGGTGTGACCAGAATGATGCGCATAATCGATTAGGTTAATCCGGTAAAAAAATTATTGTTTTCAGAATCACATGTTGTTTCTGAAAGGGCGTTGCGGGTCCGGCTCCACAACTTTATACTGATTCTATCGCACAAGAATCCTGTCATTCATTGATTTGCTTGTTGGGCAGAATACAATAATCCGAGTAACTCAGGCATGTATAAACTTAATCCGGATCAAATTGCAAAGCAAATCGAGGATGCGCACCAGCGCAGCATGGCGCTTGTTGACGGTCTGTCTTCGGAACAATTAATGGGTCCCAGGTTGGCCATCGTCAATCCGTTACGCTGGGAGATCGGCCACGCGGCCTATTTTTACGAGTACTGGGTGTTGCGCCAGCATCTGCACAGGCCTCCGATCCGTGAGGATGCCGATCAGCTGTACGACTCGATTTCGATCGCCCATGATGAACGCTGGGACCTGCCGTTGCCGACGATGCGGCAGACACTGGAATATATCCAGACGGTCAAAGAACGGGTAAAAGCCTGTCTGGCAAACGGCGAGGATGCGCAACGGGATTACCTCGCGCAATACGCGGTCTTTCATCACGACATGCACAACGAGGCCTATACCTATACCCGCCAGACACTGGACTATCCCGCCCCCGATATTGGCAAGCCGGGATACCGTATACTGGATGCCGGCGGACTGGAAGGGGATGTAAAAATACCCGGTGGCGAGTTTATGCTGGGAGCCAGGCCAACAGATGGTTTTGTCTTCGATAACGAAAAATGGGCACATCCTGTCGAACTCGAATCGTTTGATATTGCTAGAGCGGCGGTGAGTAACGGTGATTATCTGCGTTTCGTCGAAGCCGATGGTTATAACAAGCGTGAATACTGGGATGAAGAAGGCTGGGAATGGCGTAACAAGGCCCGGCTCGAACATCCCGTATACTGGCGTCTTGATGCGGATGGCTGGAAGATAAAGCAGTTCGATCAGTGGCAGCCGATGCCTGTGAATGCGGCGTTGATCCACGTCTGCTGGCATGAAGCCCAGGCCTATTGTCGCTGGGCCGGCAGACGCCTGCCGACGGAAGCCGAGTGGGAAGCCGCGGCAGCGGCTGAACCCTCGGCAGATGGCCGTACCTTATCACCGGTCAAACGCCGTTTTCCCTGGGGAGATAATCCGCCACGACCGGATCAGGCCAATCTGGATGGCTACGCGCTGGGCGTAGTGGATGTCGGGGCGCATGCTGCGGGCGACAGTGCTTTTGGTTGCCGGCAAATGATGGGTAACGTCTGGGAATGGACCCAGGACACGTTTATGCCCTTCCCCGGTTTTGAGCCCGATATGTATCAGGACTATTCGCAGCCATTGTTCGGGATAACCCGGGTTCTGCGCGGCGGTGCCTGGCCCACCCGCGGGCGGCTGATTCGCAATACCTGGCGGACCTACTATGGTCCTGAGCGAAATGATGTTTTCGCCGGATTTCGTACCTGCGCCGAACGTTGAGTTGACAGACCGGTTGAGTTGTTATGCATAAGATGGACGTCCCTGTTGTCAAAGATCTGGTCCTCATCGGCGGGGGGCATTCCCACGTTTCGGTTTTAAGGCGACTCGGCATGCGACCGGTCCCGGGGTTGCGGGTTACTGTGGTGACCCGGGATATTCACACGCCGTATTCCGGTATGCTGCCCGGTTTTATCGCCGGTCATTATGACTATGACGAGTGTCATATCGACCTGGGACCGCTGGCCCGCTTTGCGGGCGCACGTCTTTATCATGCCGAAGTCGAATCCTTGGATCTGGACAATAAAATCGTGCATGCCGCCGGGCGCCCACCAATCGGGTATGACATTTTGTCTGTCAACACCGGTTCACGGCCGTCCAGTGTCGATATCCCCGGTGTGGATGACTTCGCATTGTCCGTCAAGCCCATCGACGTTTTCCTGAATAAATGGGATCAACTGATCGAGCAGGTTCGTGCAGGCAAGAGACCTTTTCGCATTGTCGTCGTTGGCGGTGGAGCCGGTGGCGTGGAGCTGGCGTTAGCGACGCAGCTGCGGTTGCAAACAATCCTTAAAGCGGCTGGCAAGGATCCCGAAAACGTGGTTTACACGATTATCAGTGCCAGCGACGACATCATGCACATGCATAACGCCGGAGTGCAGAAACGTTTCGAGCGAATACTGGCGCAACGTAATATCACGGTCAAAACCGCAACACAAGTCACGCAAGTCAAAGCGGACAAGGTGCTTACCGCCGACGGCAAGGCGTATGCGGCGGATGCCGTACTCTGGGTTACCACGGCGTCGGCGCCGGAGTGGCCGGCCAAAGCCGGTCTGGCGGTGGATGAAGCGGGTTTTATCCAGGTGGATGAACACCTGCAATCCCTGTCACACAAAGATGTATTTGCAGCGGGAGATATCGCCTCCTTGACCGATTCCCGTCCCAAGTCCGGCGTCTTTGCTGTTCGACAGGGACCGGTGCTCGCGCACAACCTTCCGGCTGCTGCCACTGGCAGGCGTATGCGTCGCTACCGGCCACAGAAGAACTTCCTGGGGCTGATCAGCACGGGCGATAAATACGCGGTGGCGTCACGCGGTAACTGGTCTTATGAATCGGCCCGGTTGTGGAGTATCAAGGACTGGATCGATCGTCGCTTCATGCAAAAGTATAACGAGCTGCCCGAGATGGATGAGGAAGGCAGTCCCGAGCTGGCTGCCGGGATCGCCGATGCGGCGGCGATAAAGGAACTATCCACCCTGGCGATGCGTTGTGGTGGTTGCGGTGCGAAGGTTGGCGCCACGGTACTGTCCCGCGTTATGCAACGCCTGCCTAACACACAACGTGACGATGTCTTGATCGGCCGGGATTCTCCCGATGACTGCGCCATGTTGACCGTGCCGAAAGACAAGGTCATGGTGCAGAGTGTTGATTATTTTCGTGCTTTCATCGAAGACAGCTATACATTTGGCGCCATTGCCGCCAACCATGCGCTGGGCGATGTGTTTGCCATGGGGGCCGAGCCGCAATCGGCATTGGCCATTGCCACAGTCCCCTACGGTCGTGAACGTATTGTGGAAGAAACGCTGTATGACGTGCTGGCCGGTGCCATGCACATTCTCGAACCTTCCGGCGCCGTGCTGGCCGGAGGCCATTCCAGCGAAGGCGCGGAGCTGGCTTTTGGCCTGACCGTCAACGGCCTGATTGATCCCGATAAAGCCTGGCGCAAGGAGGGTTTGCAGCCGGGCGATGCCCTGGTGCTGACCAAACCCATCGGCACGGGAACGCTGTTTGCGGCAGAGATGCGTGGCAAAGCCCGGGGGCGCTGGGTCGACGCGGCCATCCAGTCGATGCTGGTCTCCAGTCAACAGGCCGCACACTGTTTACAGCGCTACGGGGCTACCTCATGTACCGATCTGACCGGCTTCGGACTGGTGGGTCATTTGATTGAGATGACCCGGGCCTCGGAAGTTGATGCCACCCTGTATATGGATGCCTTGCCGTTACTGGATGGCGCCCTGCAAACCGTTGAGGCAGGTATTCTGTCTTCCCTGCAGCCGCAAAACCTGCGGCTGCGGCGTGCCATCGACGATATCGAACGCGTGTCACGTCATCCGGCATATCCTTTGTTATTCGATCCGCAAACCGCCGGCGGCCTGCTCGCCGGCGTTCCCCGGGATCGGGTGAGTGCCTGTATTGAAGAGCTGCATCAAATGGGCTATCCGGCGGCGGTAACGATCGGCCAGATCGAGCCACGTTCGGACCGGGAAGCGCCCATTCGCATCCAGTAACGCACGAATTGTACGATCCTTCGTAACAGCGCCATGATCTCGCCACGCGCTTGACTTGCACCAGGGACATATTGCAAGACGACCGTTCCGTATAGATTATACGGGGTTTTCAAAAGGCAATAGCGCGATGCGCTTCTTTGGCTTCTATTGAGAATGATCAATTTGCTGTTGTCCCGCATAGATGACGTGGTCTTTCAGGGTTTAAAGTGCCTGTATCGGGCTCCATGTCCTTTTGCAAGATAGAAACTGCAGACTGTTCTGAAGGAGGGCATATGTTTCTGGAAAAAATCAAATCACCCGGATTGGCTCATCTGTCGTATGTGATTGGCGCAGGCGGCCAGGCGGCGGTGATCGATCCGCGTCGCGACATTGAAGTTTATGAGGAAATCGCTGCGGCGAATAACGCACGTATTAGCTGTATATTTGAAACCCACCGCAACGAGGATCTGGTCTCCGGCGCCGGCCTGCTGGCCGAGCGTACCGGGGCGACGGTCTATCACGGTCCCAACGCGGCCGGCGAGGTGCGCTATGCCGAAACCGCGCGCGATGGCCAGGAAGTGCAACTGGGCGATCTGCGTCTGAAGGTCCTGGAGACGCCCGGTCATACGGACGACAGTATTTCCATCGCGGTCTATGACAATGCCAGTGGCAAGGAGGCGGTTGCCGTGTTTACCGGCGATGCCCTGTTCATCGGTGATGTCGGTCGGACCGACTTTTATCCGGAGCGGGCCGAGGAGGTGGCCGGACTGCTGTACGACAGCCTGCAACGGATTCTCGCCCTGGGTGATCAGGCGATCATGCTGCCGGCTCACGGCGCCGGCTCGGTCTGCGGCAGCGGCATGGCGGATCGCGAGTTCTCGACGCTGGGGCACGAACGGCTCAACAATCCCCGCCTGCAGATCACCGGGCGCGACGAATTTATCAAGGTGAAGGTGGCCGAACATCACTATCAGCCGCCGTACTTCCGGCTCATGGAGGCGCTTAACCTCAGTGGCACCGATCCCATGGACCCCAACCCGGCCGCGCTGGGCGTCGAAGATATCAAGAGCCTCGGTGAGCAGGTGCTCCGGGTCGACGTCCGCAGCGCCGAAGCCTATGCCTCGGCGCATCTGCCGGATTCGCTGTGCGTGCCTGAAGAGATGATCCCGGCATTCGCCGGCTGGTTGATCAAACCGGAGCAGCGACTGGTGCTGATCGCCGAGAATGCCGAACATGCCTGGCAGGCTGCCCGTCATCTCGGCCGCATCGGCTTTGATCGGGTCGAGGGTTATCTCGCCGGCATCATGGACTGGGTGACCGCCGGAGAGCCATTTGCCAGCGTCGATTTCGTCGATACGGCTACCGTCGAGCAACGGTTGAACAAACCGTCCGTCGACTGGCAGTTACTGGATGTCCGCGGACTTGAAGAAGTCGAGACGCAGCGCATGCCAGAGGCCATACATGTCTATGTCGGCGAATTGCCTGATAAACTCAAAGAGCTGGACAGCAACAAGGCCTGGACCGTTATGTGCGGCAGCGGCCAGCGTGCCGCCATCGCGGCCAGTGTGCTGGAGCGCGGCGGATATAACAACGTGGATGTGTACCTGGGCTCCATGACAGCCTGGCAACAACAGAAACACGCGGCATGAAATCGTTGCATTGATGATTGAAGCCATTGGGCTGGCCAGATGGATTAATTTTTCAATCTGGCACAGCCCTTTTCCTGCTCACCTTCCTGAACGCGACCACCACGCAGCCAGTACCGATCCCGACAGATTATGCCAGATACTGAACAGTGCGCCCGGCAGCGCCGTTAGTGCGCCGATGGCCGGGAAATATTTCAGTGCCAGGGCCACGGCGAGCCCCGAATTCTGCATGCCGACTTCGATAGCAAGGGTTCGGGCGGTTACGGTGTTGTAACGAAACAGCCGGGCAAACAGATAGCCGCCAGCCAGGCCCAGGGCGTTGTGCAGAATCACGGCAATCAACAACAGTGGACCAATCTGCCAGAGACGTTCGGTATTCAATGCGACGATGATGGCGATGATCAACACAATGGCCACCACCGACAGCCACGGGAAGAGTCCCTGTACCTTGCGAACATACGACCCTGCCAGCGTATTGATGGCCGCGCCAAGTAATACCGGGGCGGCGATGATCTGCAAGACATTCAATAACATATCGAGCACCGGCACGGGCACCTGTTGCCCGACATAGAGCCAGGTCAACAGTGGCGTGAGCAGGACGGCCAACAGGGTCGAACTGAGCGTCAGGCTGATGGATAGCGCGACATTGCCGCGGGCCAGATAGCAGATCACGTTCGAGGCGGTCCCACCAGGGCTGGCCCCGACCAGCACCAGGCCGATGATCAGCGCGCTCTCCAGTTGCAGGCCGTGACCGATCAACCAGGCAGCCAGTGGCATGATAATAAATTGCAATGCCAGGCCCAGCCCGATTACTCCGGGTTGCTGCCAGACTCGCGCGAAGTCACGCAGGGTCAGCGTCATCCCCATGCCGAACATGACGAGCATTAACAGGGGAATGATCCCGCCTTTCAGCGGAGTGAACAAAGTCGGTTGCCACAGGGACAGCGCACTGAGCAGCAGGGCCCAGAGGGGAAACAGGCGAATCACAAAAGCAGGCATGGCGTTGTTGTTTTGGTCAGGCTTCGGTGCGATTGTATACCATTGTCACCGTCATCCTCGAACAGGAGTTACCATGCAGTACTATCGTGTGGGCAAACCGGTGCGCGATCGCCTGCTTGATCTGTCGGTAGAGAGCAATGAATGGGTGGTGGTCGGTGCCGATCATGACACGATGCTGGCGCAGGGTTTTCAGTCGCTGGATGTCAGTGCCGGACTGTACCGTGATCCACAAACGGATGAGCCCTATCAACTGGCCCGGCGCGAAGTGCGAGAGTACAACAGCGGAAGCACGATCCTTGAAATCAGCGCTCGGGCCGATCTGGACTCGGAACTGGCAATCCGCGATCTGACCATTCATGCCATGGCACTGGACGACCAGGATCACCTGATCGATCCCTTCGATGGTGAAGAGGATTTACAAAACGGCCTGTTACGCCATGTTACGCCCCATTTCGCCCGCCATCCCGACTATCTGTTGAATATTGGCGTGGAAGCGGCCTGCCTGGTGAAATGGGGCTTTCATATCGCGCATGGCACCTACGGCTTGCTCAAGCGCATGGTGGCAGAGGGGAGGGTGGAACAGTTACCCCCGGCGTCCTGGGCCGAGGCAATCCGTGCCACGCTTGTCGAGGGGGCCACGCCTTCAGAATGTTTCCGGGTCTGGCAACGCTGCGGCGCGCTGGCAACGATCAGCCCATCGCTCGATCAGTTATATGATAAAGAACAGGCCCATGAGTCAGAACAGCGCTCCCCCGGGGCGTTGGCCTGGCTAGATGAGGCGGTTCGCGCAGGGCGTGGCAGGGAACAGATCCTTGGCGACTGGCACGCGCGACTTGGCAAGGATGCGGAAGTCATTTATCACCAACTGGGAATTTGATTCTCTGGAGTCCTGTTACGCAAGGCCCTTCTGGCAGGGGCAGGTTCCCGATTCTGGTATCCGGCTGTGTAAACCCATCAGGTTGTTCGCGGAAAGCCTCAACCGGCTAACCGGCGGTTTGTAATCCAGGCTGGCATGAGGGTGGTGCCAGTTGTACTCATGCAGCCAGACCGGAAGCTGCCGGGCGTTTTGCGCCGAATTGAGGACGCCCGGGCGCAGGCCACTCGTGCAGCTCGGTTTGAATAAATCGCTCGGCCTTGCCATTGGTTCGAAGGCTGTACGGTTGGTCAGCCGATGCGTCAAACCCAGGCGTCGGCACAGTCGTTGAAAAGGGGCCGCGGGTGTTGTCGGATTGGCGATATTTAAAATAGGGATAACAGCCGACCATCATGGACTGCCGGCGTTGTACGATACGGGGCTTGACAGCTGATCGGCATCGGTGAACACTGCTGAAAGCAGTTGATAATTACGCGAATCAAGCCGGAAAGGGAATGGCGGTTGATCGGAAGTTCGGAATGCCTGGAGCGCTGTTTGGCATTTCTGTGTAGCGAAGCAAATCTCCCTACCCCTCTCCCCTGATTGGTGAATCTCCGGCTATCCAGGTCTGGTTAAACCAGCCAATCACATGATCGAACAGGAGGTCGTACATGTGAGAGCACAGAGCGTTTTATGGATGCTTGGTGAGCAGCTCGGTACCGAGGGTCGTCCGGTCGTGACCCGTATTGAGCCGTTGAAACTTCTGAACCGGCGGTTATCGTTTATCATGTACTGCCGGATAATTACCGATGACGGGCGCGACCGGCTGGCCTGGGCCAAGATTCTCAATCCTTCGGTTAATCCTGAAATCAAACAGCGGCGTGTTGCCCGGGATTTCGATCTCAATAATCATCTCTATGGTGCTATCGACACGACCGGACAATTCCGGGTACCAGAACCTGTTTATCATTCACCTGAACATCGCCTGGTAGTTACAGGGCACATCGCAGGGACCGTTTTACAGACAAAGATCGAGTCTCATGCCCTTGGCTTCACATCCGCCCGGGATATCCGGGGATTGGAGTATGACTGCAGACTGGCGGGCGGGTGGCTGAGATCATTTCAGGCGCTTACCGAGGGATATTGCCCGGGCCAGGAGTCTGGCATCGAACTCATGAAAGTGAAGGGCGCTGGCCGTATCGTTGAGCAAACAATCGACCGCCTGCGTCAACTGGTTGATGAGGATCCCCGGTTGCTGGAACCTGCACTGGTGAGTGAAATAACGTATTTTTTGAATACTAACCTTGCGGATCACCGATCTGGTGAGGAAGCCGTTTGCAGTATTCATGGCGACTTCTTTGCCGGAAATCTGATGGTCGATGGTGAGACAATCGCAGGCCTCGATTTTGAAAGTACTACCTGGGGCTCGCCCCTGTTTGATCCCGGCTATTTTGTTTTTCAGTTGGAAACGCTCCAGGAAAAACTGCGCTACAAAAATTCGATCGTTAGTCACCTTGTTGATGCCTTTCTGAATGGCTATGGCATTGATACGGATCACAAACAGTTCTGGGATTATCGGCCTGAACTCAGAATTATTTTCCTGTCCCTCGCGATATCAAGGTTGCTTTCTCTGTCGGCTAACAGGCGATGGACGTCTGCACGGGGCATATATCGGCATATGATTGCTCGTAATTTAATAAAAAGGTTGAAGTCTCATATTAGATTTCATCAGGGTCCATGACTGATATGGTTGATTCCCTGGGATACCTGTTTTGAAAATTGGTGCCTGACCATGCTGCGAGATAGCCCGGATCAGGACGATGATGAATCCTGGCAGGTTGAGCTGAAGGAACTGACCAATCTGGTCGAGGTACATGCGGACTCGCTCAGGGAGGCTTCCAGGCGAGGCAAGTTTGAACTCGACAGGTTTCAGTTCCGGTTCATCAAACGGGACAAGAATACCGTCTACTATGTGACCGGGGATCATGCCTGGTACCTTAAACTGCCTGTCAGTATCAGAGAGCGTATGATGCAGCGGGAATCCCTTGGTGTCCGGGTGACTTCGGAGAGTCTACCATATGTCCAGGGCTATTATGCCGCCAGAGCCGCCACGGTATCGCTGCTGAAAGGCTATATTCTTGTTGCCGAGGTTCGAGGTCTGCCACTCAACCGGTTTCTCTATATGAGTGCTTTTCGTATGCCGGGTTTTGATCAGTCAGGCCTGTGCCGTGTGTATGAAAATCTGGGCAGGACACTTGGTCAGTTGCATAATCTTCCTGTCCAGGAGGATCTTATTGAAAGCGATCGGAGTGTTCGGAAAACGGCTTCCCGCTGGTCTCCCGAAGACTGCTCAGATCAGAAGCTACGACAAGTTATGGAGTTGGCCCTGAAAAAGGTGCCAAATGCTGCGACAAACTGCCTGGTACATGGTAATCCCCGCATGGATAATATTCTCGTAAAGAATGAGAGTGTCTCCCTGATCGATTTCGAGAACACAGGCATTGGATCGCCTTACGATGATCTGTCCATTGTCTGTAGTCAACTGGAGGTGCTACGCGCGCTGTTGTGGTTTCCTGAAACAGCTCCAGGGAAAGCCCGGAGAACATTCCTGGATGCGTATCGGAACGAACATGATATCGATGAAGCTATACTCCGGGATTGTGTCGCGATCAGGCTTGTGGAATTTTACAGGGAATATGCGCGAAAGGGCGGCAGGATAGCAGGTATCCCTATTATCAGTCGGAAGCTTCATTCACTGGTTATTGAAATGCTTGCGTGAGGAAAAAACGGGCATGGAATGTTGAGAGGGATGGGTATTGTCTTGTTACCGTCGAGTGAGAATACTGCCATTACCTGTTGGCCGCTACCTCTTTCCTGATTGCGTCGCCATATCCTGGATTATGTGGTCCACATCCAGGAACTTTATCAATTCATGTTTCTTGTCCATGGTGTCCTGATAGCCCAGGTCGATCAGCCTGCGGGTATAGGCGCGTTCGAATAGCAGGTAGCTGACCAGGTCGGAGCCATCGGAACGATAGGCACCGATGCCGCGCAGCAGCAGACGCATGCTGCGCGGAAGCTGATCGATGTATTCCTCGGCCAGATCGCCGATATCCTGGCTGGGCGAGATGACCAGGGTGTCGATATGGCGCAGGGGAAAACCGTGCTTGTCACGCTGTTTTTGAGGAATCAAATCCACGGTGTCGTTAATCCGTTCCAGTCGTTCGATATCGGCATCCAGCGAATCGAGAAAGATGCTGTCCAGCACATGTCCGGCGATCTGGCCAATGGTGGGGGGGCGGCTTTCGTGCGTGTGTTGATGTTGGGGGGCCGCGCGTTCCATGTGGTTGCCGATGATCATGACCTTGTCGGCACCCAGATGCAGGGCCGGACTGATCGGCGCCATCTGGCGCATGGAGCCGTCGCCGAAATATTCCCGGTTGATTTTCTGCGGTGGGAATACGAACGGGATTGCCGAGGAAGCCATCAGGTGGTCGACGTTGATTTCGGTGCGGACCCCAATACGCCGGAATCGGTTCCACGGTTCGAGTTCGGGCTGACCATGGAAGAACGATACCGACTGGTGTGAGCTATAGCCGGAGGCGTTGATGCTCAGGGCGTGTAAAAAACCCTTGTCGATGGAGTGCTGGATATCTTCGGTACGGATGTATTGTTCGAGCAGGTTCTGCAGGGGGGTGCGATCCAGCAGGGAAAGTGCACGACTGTGGTGACTCATGCCCAGCGACATCAGTGCCATGAACCAGTTGAAACTGGTACGCAGGATGCCGAGTGCGTCGGTGCGAAACACCTGTTCGGCGTGAAAGTTGGACCAGATGATCGCGATGCGCTGCACTGACTTGCGAAAGTTGTAGGCGTGGGTCGCCAGCGCGCTGGCGTTAATGGCTCCGGCCGAGGTGCCGCAAAGAATCTGGAACGGGCTGCTGGCCCGGCGGGGCAAGATGTCGGCTACCGCCTTGAGTACGCCGACCTGATAGGCGGCACGGGCGCCGCCGCCGGTCATGATCAGGCCGGTTTTCGGTTTATCGGACTGCATGGGTGCTGCCTGTCGGGTTATCGCTGTTATACAATCAGGCTCTCCTGCTCACACTTAATAGCATAGTCAGAGATTGTCATGCAGCCAACTCGTTCGTCTGTTTCTTTGTCAATTATCACGTTTTGGCCGGATTTTTGCGCCGGTGTACTATGAACAGCATGCTGTATCGTCAAAGTCTGGTGCTCGGCAGTCTGTTTATTATTCTGTCTGAATTTATGTTCGCCTCAATGGGCGCGGCGGTCAAGGCCGTCTCCGCCGAGATGCCCAACGAAATGATCGTCTTCATGCGCAACCTGTTTGGCGCGCTGGTGCTGTTGCCGTTGTTGTGGCGATACGGCTGGCGGCATCTGCAAACCCGCATCTGGTATCTGCATGTCATGCGCGGTGGCTTCGGCGTGGCGGCCATGTACTGTTTTTTCTATGCCCTGGCCAATATGCCGCTGGCCAGCGGTATGCTGCTGAAAATGACCTCGCCCCTGTTTATTCCGCTGGTAGCCATTGCCTGGCTGGGCGAAGGGATCACCCGTCGCGCCCTGCTGGCCGTGGTGGTCGGTTTCATTGGGGTGATTCTGGTGCTGCAACCGCAGGGCGGGTTCGAGGCCGTGGCGGTGATCGGGCTGCTGGGTGGCGCGCTGGCGGCGGTGGCCAAGGTGACCGTACGCCGACTCGGTCGCAGCGAACCCACCACCCGTATCGTGTTCTATTTTGCCCTGGTGGCGACCCTGGTCTCGGCCGTGCCGCTGAGCTGGAGCTGGCAAACACCCGATACCGACAGCTGGTTATTACTGCTGTTGATTGGCATAGTGGGCACACTGGGCCAGTTGCTGCTGACCCGCGGCTACAGCATCGCACCGCCGTCGCAGGTGGGGGCCTTTACCTATACCTCGGTGGTGTTCGCGGCGCTGTTCGGCTATCTGTTCTGGGACGAGATGGTCGACTACCTGTTTGTGATCGGGGCGCTGATCATTGCCGTGGCGGGCATGCTGGTCTTGCAGGAGCGCCAGAACGTGAGCCTCAACAGGGCCCGTTTTGATAACGAACCGTTGTGATTTACTATACTGAACAACCTGCAGGAGCAACAACACGATGACGGACAAACAACTGTGGCTGTTACGCCATGCCAGGGCGGATGCCGGTGACAAGGGCATGGACGATACTGATCGTCCGCTAAGCCACGACGGACGAGATCAGGCGACGCGATTGGGCCAGTGGCTGGCGCAGCAGGATTTGCGTCCCGGCCTGATTGTCAGTTCACCGGCCGTTCGTGCCCGGCAGACTACTGAGCTGATCTGCCGGGCCCTGGGCGTTGATCTCAACCATATCCGTTATGATCCCGGTCTGTATCTGGCTTCGCGCAACGAACTGCTGGGGATCATTGAAGGCATGACGCTGCCCAACAGCTCGGTCATGCTGGTCGGGCACAACCCCGGACTGGAGGAATTACTGGGCTGGCTGTGTCCCGAACCGTTGCCCCGCACACAGGAAGGCCAGTTGCTGACTACCGCCAATCTGGCCCGGATCAGGATCGCGGATAACGCTACCCCCGCCGAGGGCAGCGGCCAGTTAATTGATCTGATTCGGGCCGACGAACTGGCATGAGGTGGGACAACAGATGCAAGTCTGCGAATTGTGCAGGCGGCCAGAAAGCGGTCTGACCAAACATCATTTGATCCCACGTACCCGCCATCGCAACAAGCGGGTGAAAAAACTGTTCAGCCGTGAAGAGATGAGCGGCCGGGTATTGTGGCTGTGTCGTCCCTGCCATCACCACATTCACCGGGTTCTGGATGAAAAACAGCTGGCCCTGGAATACAACACCCGTGACAAGCTACTCGCCCATCCCGAGATCGTACAGTTCGTCGACTGGCTGGCCAACAAACCGGCCGGCTTCAAACCGCGCTCATCCCGTTAGTTTTGGCTATGGCACTGAATGTATCAGGACAATCGTTATTCTGCGGGGAGAGGGGACAGCAGTGCCACTGAAAACACCGACTTCACCGAAACCACCGAAACGATACACGCATTATTTTTTTCAGGTGTTATTCGGTGTGTTCACTGTTTTGGTGGTTAGCTTTTACGTGGCATCACCCCTGCCGAGTCGACTAATGGCCTGTTTGGGCTGGGGTCATGGCGGTGGTATTTCGGAGGGGACCTGCTAAAACTCATTCAAGGGCCTGCCGTTACAGACAGGGAAGCATCAACGATGCAGAATATACCCGCAGGGTTTGCGGGGTGACAAAACGGGCGGCGGTTGCGTATGAGCGGGAGGGGTGATGGATTCTACCGGGTTGATTTGCAGGCCAGGTCTGGAGCCGGCCGAACCGCTGTATACCCGGGTGCCGATCCGGGATGAAAGCGGACAATACCTTACAGATTTCATGATGATTATTCCCGGTCTGCGCCAGCGATCCGCGCAGCTACGTCAGGAGGTGCTTGGCCGGATTGATCATGTCCTGCAACTGTACAGGCGCACGGTCGTCTTTGCCGATTTTAATATGAAAACCAGCGTATTGTGGGTCTCGGTCAAACCGGTGCCGGGGATCTGCCTGGAATTGCCGGCAGTCATCAAGTTTCACGTCCCCGAGGCCCTGCTGGTCAGCCATCGTGCACCCGGCTGAGGTGTTAACAATGTGTTGAATGAATAACTCCGCATTTGTCAGGGCAGGGGGCGGGCCTTCATAATAGCTGCCAAATTGATAATCAACGGAGAAGGTCATGGCAGAAGCCCTGAATGCGGAGGCACTCGACACCCTGTTTCGCAAGGCACGCAGTCATAACGGCTGGCAGGATCGGCCCGTCAGTGATGAACTGCTGCAACAGCTTTATGATCTGATGAAATGGGGGCCCACCGGCGCCAACTCCTGTCCCGCCCGTATCGTGTTCGTTAAATCCGACGACGCCAAGGCGCGGATGAAACCGGCGCTGGCTGAAGGCAATGTGGAAAAATCGATGACCGCGCCGGTGGTGGCGATTGTCGGCATGGATCTGGAGTTTTACGAAAAACTGCCCAAGCTGTTTCCGCACACCGATGCCAAATCCTGGTTCGAGGGCAAGTCACAGAAAATTCAGGACAGTGCGCATCGGGATGCTTCCCTGCAGGGGGCCTATATGATGCTGGCGGCACGCAGTCTGGGACTGGATTGCGGCCCGATGTCCGGGTTCGACAATGCCAAGATGGACGAGGCGTTCTTCCCCGACGGTACGATCAAATCCATCTTTCTTTGCGCCATGGGTTATGGGGATGAGTCGAAGCTCTATCCGCGTGGACCGCGGCTCGACTTCGAGGAAGCCTGCCGTATCGAATAGCCCGGGACACGAGCAGACAACAGAGCGGCCACCTTCGGGTGGCCGTTGTGTTTATGCCGTTGAGAAAATTGTAATGCGGGAGGTGGATGCCTGTTTGTCGATGTGACTTTTGCGCAGGGTGCTTCAGGGTTATTCCCTCGTGTGTTCCGTATCCCGTGACGTGTCCCGGCGCGCCCCGGTGACATGTTCGGCCACAAACTTCTCGGCATCCTGCTTATCAATAAACGGCCCCCGGATGCCCTCGCGGGTGAGGGCATACCAGCCTTGATTCATGACATGAAAATAGCGATCGTCGTTGATGCGATCATGCCGTCCGGAGCGAGGAGTACTTCCTCCTAAAGTTCGCACATGATCCATTTTGCTACTCCTCTTCTCTCACCAGAAACGTGCTACAGAGTAAGGGGTCGGGTGTGAACCGTCTGTCAGTTAATGCGGACTTTCAGTGTCAGTTTTATCTGAATGTTATGTAGGAACTGGCTGACAGATTCTGTAGGAAAAGTCTGACAGCCTCTCCCCGGCTCGAGGGTGGGAATGAGGGTGTGATTGCGGGGACCTGCAGGGGGACTGAGCGGGCCACGGCCAAGGCCAAGGCTATTTGCCCTGGATGTACCGTGCGTCGTCAAAGGTCTCGATCCACTCGGGCCGCATGGCGACCAGAATGGTGGTGAACATGCCGGTGATGAAGGCCTCGGGGAACATCATCAGCGGCATATAAGGGAAGTAGTCGTAGGCAAGCTGGTCGGGACTGTAGGCGCCGGCGATCAGCAGCAGGAACGCGGCAAGGCTGGCGGCACCGGCCATGGCCAGGGCCGCGCCGAAAAAGCCGTTGATAAAAATATAGATGAAGACATGGTGGGGCAGTCTGGATTCGGCCAGACGCAGGATCCCGGTGCTGATCAGGATCGGGGTCAGGCCCATCACCAGCACATTGAGCGGATAGGTCTGCCAGTCGCTGCTGCCATTGTAGATAAGGCCAAGCAACACCAGACTGATGACGATCAGCGCCCGCTGCCAGCCGAACATCAGGGTCATCAGGGTGGCGCCCAGATAATGGTATTCCAATCCCGGCAGGCGGGTGGTGGTGATCTGCCACAGCAGGATCAGCGCGACGCTGCTGCCGAGAAAAACGTGGGCCCTGTGCGGTTGTTCCAGGTACTGCTGCCAGGCGATCTGCCGGATGGCAAGCAGCAGAGCCACGGCATAGAGAACTCCGGCGATCCATAGCCAGCTTTGCGGCACCATGTCGGCGGGGTAGTTCACCAGTCAAACTCCACGATCTGAGCGTTGGCAAAATGCAGTTGCGTCATCTGCTGATCGTCCAGGTCGTTTAATAGCGCACTCAGCGCGCGCAGGGTTTCCTCATGGACTACCAACAGAATAGACCGTTCGGGCTGCTGGCGCAGCCAGTCGACAAAGCGCGCGATGCGCTGTTTGTGCTCCAGCAGCGATTCACCACCGGGCGGCCGGGTGTGCAGGGGATCGGCGCCGATGGCGGCAAAGTAGTCGGCGACCGGCCGGCCGTCAAAGCCCGAGCGGATATCGTTGAGGTCGGGGTGTGCGCTGACCGGCACCTGGTGATGGCGATTGACGATATCGGCGCTCTGTCGGGTGCGGGGCAATTCGGAGGTGATAATCCGCTGCAGGGGTTTATCGCGCAGCTCTTCGGCGGCGGCCTCGATCTGGGCAATGCCGGTGTCCGTCAGGTGGACGTCGCGTCCCGGGTCATCGTTGCACAGGCCCTGATCATTGAAATTGGTGCGGCCGTGACGCATGGCGTAAAGTGGCATGAGCTTCACCGTGGCATATCAATCACCGTTTATAATATCATGGCAACACGGCCTTACGGCAGTGATACCCCGATGCTGACAGAGAAGGAGCGCAATTGAGCCAGCCCAATATTCTAACCATTCGCCCCGATGGACCGTTGCAATTCGAAGGCGATCTCACCTTGCAGGATGCCGACGGCAATGTTCTGTTGCAGGGTAACGAAGCCTGGCTCTGCCGTTGCGGCCGGTCACGGGACAAGCCCTATTGCGATGGCGCGCACAAGCATTGCGGGTTTACCGATCCGGCAGTGTTTGAGGATACCCGCGGTGAATCCCTGCAGAGCGATAGTGGCCACCTGACGCTGATCGTCAAACAGAACGCCATGTTGCTCGTAAAGGGTCCGTTGACGCTGGTGAGTCGGGATGGCCAGTCAGGTTCCACCCGCAACCGTACTGCCCTGTGCCGTTGCGGTGAGTCAAAAAACAAGCCATTTTGCGACGCCAGCCATAATGCCTGTGGTTTTCGCGGTTAAAGCATGGCAAACAGCCAGACCCGGCAACTAACCCCGACAGCCAAATCCGGCAACCAAACCGGAGAAAACCTATGGTCACATCGATTATTCTCATCAACGTCGAGCGCACGAAAATCAATGACGTGGCCGAGAAACTGGCTGCGATGGACGAGTTTTCCGAGGTCTACTCGGTCAGCGGCAATTATGATCTGGTGGCGATAGCCCGGGTACCGAATAATGACGCGTTGTCGCAACTGGTGACAGGAAAACTTGTGCAGATTGATTCAATACAACATACCGAGACCATGCTCGCATTCCAGGCCTTCTCCCGGCACGACCTCGAAGCTCTATTCGCTATCGGTTCCTGAGTCCGGCCAGGGGCGGGCATGTACTCCCCGAATGGCCTGCAAGGCGTCCGGTAAATGCTGGAAGGCATGATCACCGCCATCAAACAGTCGGATATCGGCGCAGTTGTCATAGCGCTTGGCGGCCAGTCGATAATCGAGCAGTTCATCGCCCTTATCCAGCAGCAACAGCGTCGGCGGTGAGGCGATACAGGGGTGCGGCACATCCAGCGCCCGCAATGCATCCAGATGGCGGGCGGTCAGCGTATAACGCTCGCCCGTATAGTAATTGACGTTTTCACCCAGACAGGTTTCCAGCGTGGCCAGCGGCATCAGCGCCGGATTGATTAACACCCGTTTGAGGGCGTAACGTTGCCCGAGATACTGGGCGTAATAGCCTCCCAGAGACGCCCCGGCCAGCAACAGATTGGTGTCCAGCCGCAATGATTCCTCGATCAGGTGTTGCAGCATGACGATGGCCCGCGCCGGTTCATAATGGTAAGTTGGTGTCAGCACCGGTATGTCGTCCAGTTGCTCGCGCAGGAACTGGCCCTTGGCCGAGGCGCCGCTGCTGTTGAAACCGTGTAGATAAATAATCATCAGCTGTCGCGATGTTAATGTTTTTATTTGTTGAATCAGGCTTTGCCGGGATATTACGCTACATTAAATAGAGACACCACCTCGGGAATGTCGCACTTCATATGAAAACACCGCAAGAACGCTATCGGTCGGATCTCGAACGCAACGGATTTGTCTATGACCCGCAGCAGGCCGCGGCGGTGGAACAGACCCAGCGACTGTACGAGGAACTGCTCGCGATGGATGAGTGGCGGCCGGGTCTGCTGGCACGGCTGTTCGAACGTCAGCCTGAACCGGTACGGGGAATGTATATCTGGGGTGGCACCGGACGGGGCAAAACCTATCTGATGGACTGTTTTTACGACTGCCTCCCGTTTCGAAACAAGCATCGCGTGCACTATCACCGTTTTATGATCGATATCCATGCACGGCTTCGTGATCTGCCCCGTTCTCCCGATCCGCTGGTGGTCATTGCCAATGAAATTGCCGATCAACTCAAGGTGCTCTGCCTGGACGAATTCCATGTGCACGATATTGCCGATGCCATGTTGCTGGGCGGACTGCTCAGGGCGTTATTCGACAAGGGCGTGACACTGGTGGCAACCTCCAATATACCGATTGACGATCTGTATAAAAACGGCTTACAGCGCGAACGTTTTATGTTTGCCATCGAGTTACTTAAACACTATACCCATGAAGTGGATTTGCGACAGGGAACCGATTACCGGTTTCGGCTTCTGGAAGCCAGCCAGAAATTTTATGTTGCCGGGCCCAAAGAGGGTGACAGGCTGATTGCCGCCGCGATCGAGAAAATGGCACCGGATACCCTCAAACATGATCGTCAGTTAACCGTGAATAAACGGCAAATTGCTTATCGGGCCCTGGCTGACGATGTGATCTGGTTTGATTTCAACGCGCTGTGCAATACGCCGCGTTCGGCCAATGACTATATCCAGATTGCCCAGCAATTTCACACAATCTATATAAGTAATATATTTCGCATGAGTGAAGCGCACGACAGTGTTGCCAAGCGTTTTGTACACTTGATCGACGCGCTGTATGATCATAATGTCAAACTGGTTGCGGCGGCTGAAGTACCTCCCGCTGAACTGTATGCGGGCGGGCGCCTCGCGTTTGCTTTTGAACGGGCAGTCAGCCGGATTGCCGAGATGGGCAGCGCGAATTATCTCGCCTTGCCGCATCGACTGCGGAGCAATCGTCTTAACTGAGGGAGAATCACATGTGGTACCGTATTGGTCTGTTTCTGGTAGTCGGAACGTTAGCCGTGGCCGGTTGCCAGTCGATGTCGCAACCGGAGCACCCGCCGTTTGCCGATATTCACCTGCATTACAACTGGGATCAGGATGAAATCTATACCCCGGAACAGGCGATCAAGGAGCTTGAGGAACACAACGTGGTACTGGCAGTGGTTTCCAGCGTCCCGTCTGATATGGCGCTCGAACTGGCCGATCTGGGCAAGGACTGGATCGTGCCGTTTTACAGCCCGTATTATGATGCCGGCAATCGACTGAACTGGTTTTACGACGAAAAAGTTGTCGACAAGGCTCGCGAGGCCCTGGCCAGTGGGAAATTTTACGGGCTGGGCGAAATGCATCTGGTGGCCGGTGCCGGACCGCGGCGTGACAACCCGGTTTTTCTCGGGCTGCTGGAACTGGCCAAAGAGTATGACGTACCCGTGAATATCCACACCGATTCCTCTCGCTACGAGTACATGTTATCGATTTGTGAACAGCATCCCGAGGTAGTTTTTCAATGGTCCCATGTTGGCGGCATTCTGCAACCGGAGTCGATTACGCCGGTGATGGAGGCCTGCCCCAACGTCTGGGCGGATATGTCGGCCCGCGATCCCTGGCATTATGGTGATTTCGTTAAAACTACCGGGCCGATCCCCGATGAATGGCGTGAATGGCTTATTCGTTTTCAGGACCGGATTATGGTCGGTACCGATCCGGTCTCGGGCGGGCACGAGGTGTATACCTGGTACGAGGCGGATAACGGCTGGGATCATTATGCCCGCCTGTATAACTACCATCGCCACTGGCTGGATCAGTTGCCACCCGAAGTGGAAGAGAAAATCCGGCTGACCAATGCCCAACGGTTTTTTGACTACGCGTTGCAAAAGATGAATCAGTGAATTATTCGTTTACGCCGATCGGCATTGTCCACTCCTGTTTCCCCGACAAGTTCGGTGTACCGCGCCAGCCGCAACTGGCGCCGGCGGCGACCGGCCGTATAGAACTGTTGCCACCCTATAACCGGGAGGAAGCGGTACGGGAACTGAACGGCTTTTCCCATATCTGGGTGGTGTTTGTGTTCCACGAGGCCAAACGGGAAGTCTGGAAGCCGACCGTGCGCCCTCCACGGCTGGGGGGGAATCGGCGAGTCGGGGTTTTCGCCAGCCGTTCCCCGGAACGGCCCAACCCGATCGGCCTCTCCCTGCTGACACTCGATGGTATGCAAACCGGTGAAGGTGGGGTGATACTGCAGGTGAGTAACCTGGATCTGATCGACGGCACGCCGGTACTGGATATCAAACCCTATGTCCCCTATGCCGACAGCGTTCCCGACGCGCGTGCCGGATTTGCCCCGCAGGCGCCGGACAAACGATTGCCGGTTAATTTCTCGGAGACTGCCCGACAGCAACTTCAGGCATTAAGCGCTAACTACCCCGACCTGCCTACCCTGGTCGAACAGGTGTTGCAACAGGATCCGCGTCCGGCCTATCAGGAGAAGGCCGTCGACAGCGAACGGGTGTTTGGTATGTGTTTGTACGATCTGGAGATCAAATGGCAGGTGCAAAACGACGTGGTGCAGGTGATAGAGGTGAGAGCTCAATAGGCGTTTTGAGTAACCGTCCATTTTACTGAGTAGCCTGGAACAAGGAGCAATGCGACGGATCCAGGGGTTTGCCCGTTTATTGATTTACCTGACCAGATCAATCTCTCGCAGAGACGTTTATGCCCGTTGTTTGGGTGCCAAGGCGCAAAGAACCATTATTTTCTACTTTGCGTCTTGGCATCTCTGCGAGAGAAATTGAGTCTGGTATATCCGTCTGCACTGCTCTACAGTGCGGCCGGATATGGGTCAGTGTACAACCGGGGCGGGCTCTTTCTCCTGCGAGAGATCCCGGGGCATGGGCGAGGCGTGGTGCAGGATCATCTTCCAGCCGGCGGGGGTCTGTTCATAGACATTGGTGACGACAAACTGAAACACCTTCTCGGTCTCGTCCTGAACATGAATATTCTCGATCAGGGTATGGATCGCGGTCTGCCGGCCCTGATGGATCGCGATGTCTGACAGCTCGATGATAACGTCGCCGGTGTTTTTCAGGATGGTTTCCCAGCTTTTGATGATCGCCGGGGTGCCGAGCAGGCGATCGCCCATCGGGTGCACACAACTGGTATGCGAGGCGTCCAGCCAGATGCCACGCATGGCCGCCAGATCCCCCCGGCTGAAGGCGGTATAAAAGGCGTTTTCGGCCTCGGTAGAGGTTACAAAATCGGTTGATGACATGGTGTTCCTGCAGGTTTCAATTTCCTGGCGAGTTTAGCGAATATTGCCCGTCGGTGCCTGGATGCACCTGGTGGTGATTGTTGGTCAGTATCCTGTAGCAGGTCAATGGAATATTTTTACTGTGTACTCTGTCTGAATAGTATGGAGGCGGTTTATTTCCCTGTTGATCGCGGGGTCGTTATGGAGCCTGAGAGCGCGGCCTGCTGGAACCCGGTATCGGTTGTTCTGTCGAATATAATAGAATGCGGATGTTGCGTGGCTGTCATTATTAAATTCCAAGGATTATAGCGTTATGTTGTTACGTGTTACTGATTTGTGGCGCCTGCTTGTGTTGTGCCTGGCGTTTGTTCCGGCCCTGGTCGTGGCCGAGAGTCCGTTCAAGGACATGTCCGGTGAGACTCGAACGGTTGAGGAATTCACCGGCGAGGGTAAGTGGACGGTGGTCATGATCTGGGCATCCGATTGTCATGTCTGTAATCGTGAAATCCATAATTATGTGGACTTTCATTTTGTCCATGCGGATAAGGATGCACGGGTGCTCGGGATCTCGATCGACGGCTGGGCGGGGAAAGATGACGCGGCGGATTTCATTGAGCGTCACAAGGTTGATTTTCCCAACCTGATAGGCAATGTCGATGCGGTAGCCGACTGGTTTATGCGA
Source organism: Thiohalophilus thiocyanatoxydans (assembly GCF_004366735.1). Lineage (GTDB taxonomy): Bacteria > Pseudomonadota > Gammaproteobacteria > UBA6429 > Thiohalophilaceae > Thiohalophilus > Thiohalophilus thiocyanatoxydans. The sequence goes on from NZ_SOQX01000004.1 coordinate 50,755, forward strand.
CAAAGCGGGGCACGTTGGGCCGGCACGCCGACTTTCCTGCTGTATAACCCCGAGGGTGAGCTCAAGGCCCAGCAGGTGGGCGCCGTACCGGTGGACCTGATTGAAGAGTTTATCAGCGACCCCGCCCGGTCGGCCGCGGCCGCCGACTGACACGGAGGCCGTTGATTCGCTGACCATCCCTCTTCACCGCCCCGATGCCAAGGTGGTGGTGCATTCCGCGGGACGCGGCTATCCCGCCGCTCTGGTCGAAATACCCCGCTGGCCTGGCTGCATGGTGAACAGCCGTACCGTCGGGGGCTGGTCCTGTCATCCGCCCGGCTTTAGAATAGTTGTTTGTTAACCCGAGGGAGTCGAGCATGAGTGACAAGGTCGCCGTGATGGTCAATGGCCAGGCAGAGGTTGAATTTGACCGGAACAAGCCGCTGACCGATCTGCAAAAAACCTATCTGGATAAAATGGATCAGGAAATGGACAAGGGCATTCATCTGTCCGGCGAAGCAATCGCCCAGCCGGATCAGATCCAGCGGGCCAAATTCGTGGCCAATGCCCTGCTGGAGTCGATTCAGAGTGAGGATGAGCCGCGCATTGCCGCGACCTGTTCCTGGCTGGCGGTCCGTTTGCCGGAGCTTAAACAGGTTCGTGCCGATCTCAAGGACGAGAGTTTCAGCATTGATCTGGTCTTTGATCAGGAACACAAGAATCAGGTCCAGGTCGCTTTCGACCCTTCCGCCAGCAAGAGCAGTTTCCACTGAAGGGGAAATCAAGCCGACTCCGGCCTTGCGCGGCGGAAGCCCGGTGGGTGAGGGCGTGCCGGTTTCCCGTTTCGGCTTCAAAGCCGTTTAAGATCGGTAGTCTGCGGGTCGGATGTTTGCCATAGAAGAGCGGGAACAGTTGACCGATCCCCAATTGCCGGTTAATTTCTGGAAACGGATGTCAGCCGTCGATGACGGGCTGGCGCAGCGACAAAACAGAACAATCGGGTCAATCAGAATAATAAAACCGGGCAATATACCATGAAGCAGTTTTTAATCGATCTCAAACCTCTGCGGATAGCACTGATCATCTGCGCTCTGTTGACCATTGTTTTGCAACCGGAACCCGGAACCTCTCCGGTCTATCATGGCCGGGAGATGGTCTCGACCCTGCTGGTGCCGGTTCTGGCGCCGCTGTTTTTTATGCTGATGATGCTGGACTCTCTGATAGCCACGCTCTGGCACAGTCAGACAGCCGGTGAAGAACAGCAACGTTATCGGCGCATTCGTAACACGGATCTTATAATTGGCGGTTTGCTGTTGTTATCCTGGCTGCCTTACTTCATTGCCCTGGTCAACTAAGAGAGATAATAAATGGCGCTTTTGCTACAGAAGACCGATGACGGTGCCGGCATAAAACTGCCAATTGACAAGCAACGAATCACCATCGGCCGGCACAGCAGTAATGATATCAGCCTGGAAGATGAGCTGGTCAGCAAGGAGCATGCGGTCGTCGAGGTGATGCAGGCGCCGGATGAAAGTGGCCGGATCGAATTTATGATCCAGGATATGGAATCCACCAACCGGACCTATGTGAACGATCATGCCATCTCGCTGCATAAACTGCGACATGGTGACATTATCCGTATCGGCATCAACCAGTTTATGTTTGTTGACGAGGCTGACGGCGAGATGGACGAAACCGCCCAGCTCTACAAGACCTGGATCCCGGGCGTGTTCTACACCGGCAAAAAGAAAAAAGCCAAGAAAAAAGCGGCCAAGAAAAAAACGTCAAAAAAGAAACGCTGATCTTCGATATCCAGTTAACCTGCCAGAGAAAAGATCTCAACGCAGAGGCGCTGAGGCGCAAAGGAGCGCAGAGAATAAAATAATGTTGGGTTTTGAATGATGATTAATAATCGTAAGTCGTAAGTCGTAAATCAGAACTCAGCACTCAGCACTCAGCACTCAGAACTCAGAACTCTCCCTTCGCGCCTCTGCGTTGGATTTTGAACTCTAGAATCCGGCGTGTTGTTCGATGAAGTCCCGGATATAGCCGGCGGTTTGCGCACCGCTGAACCGGGCCTGCTCCTCGCCATGACGAAACAGGATGATAGTGGGAAAGCCCCGGACCTGGTAGCGGCCGGCCAGTTTCATGTTCTCGCCGTCATCCACCTCGATCTTGCCCAGCTGTACCCGCCCGGCGTACTCGGCAATGACCTGTTCCAGTACCGGGGCGATGCTGATGCAGGGTGGACACCATTCGGCCCACAGATCGACCAGTACCGGCCGGGCGTGGGAGGCAGCCAGGACTTTTTGATCGAAGTTGTCCAGATCGACGGTAAAGATATCGGGTGGCATGTCAGCTATCTATGAGTTGTGAGAGGTGGCAAAAGGCTGACGATTATAATGAGCCGGGCGGCGCAAGTCACGGGTTGCCCCTCTACCAGGGGCGACGACGGATGTGCAGACGATACAGCCCGCGCGACATCAGCACATTAATCAGCATGAACAACGGCGGGACGAGCAGGATTTCCTGCCAGCCGAGCCCAAGGGGTTGGTAGAGGACCAACAGCGGAAGCAGCGCCTCGGGGAGTTGATCCAGACCAGGTGCCGCCGCACCCGGCGTTAGCTGCCGTCGGCGTTTAATGAAGCTGGCCAGCAGATCCCCGAGCATACTCAGTGCGCCGAACAGGGCACCCAGCCATAACGGCAGATTCAGCAGCCAACCGGCCGCGGCGGTCAACAGCACGGCGGCGATCAGTCCGCGCCAGGTCTTGTGATCCCCGAACAGCTGCCGACCGTCGGCCAGATGGTGATCGGCATCCAGGGGGCGGTGCCAATGGCGTATCCCGGGCAGCCAGCGCACCAGAATCGGCGCGCCATTGGCTACCAGGAGTAAAAACAGGCACAGTAGAATCGTCATAGCAGGCATGTTAGCGGGCAATGCCCTTTCCCACCAGTGGGTTCAATGGATTGCCGGGGCCATTACAAATGACGCGAAACTGACTACGATTACCAGTGAGAGAAATAGTTGCGAGCGTCTCCCCGACGAAAGTTGCCGGGAGAAGGGTCGTGTTGCAAGGGAGGTATTGATTATGTCGGAAAACCGTTGCGCCTTCAGCGCGCCCCAGATCGCCGAGCAATATGTCTGCCGTCTCGGCCAGCAGGTCGTACGTCGTGGCGGAACCGAGGTAGCCTGTTCCGACAACGGGGCCTGTTCCCGTTGCGAAGCGGTACTCGAGTGGCTCAAGCAGGTCAGCTTGCCGGTGTTCGGCGTGGAGGACGATCTGACCAGCATGCCGCACAGTGTGCTGCAGAAGATCCAGTTCGGGAGCTTGTCCGGTTTGCAGGAACTGCTGGATAGCGAACCTGATGAACGTGTGGATATTGATGCCCTGCTGACCCGGGCGGCGGAGCAGTATGGTGGTATAGACAGCTTGCCCTATACCGATTTAGTTGAGACCATCACCCATTACAAACTCAAACGACGACAGCACCGCCGTTGAAGGTGCACGCGCCAGGAGCAAATTGATGTCTTTACCGCAGGAATTACAAGTGATTGATCAAAAAATCGGCGATGGCGAGGAAGCCGTCAAGGGCAAGCTGGCTGCCGTTCATTATCAGGGCTGGTTATATGATGACGAAGCGGAAGAGAACAAGGGCTTTGAGTTTGACAGCTCCCGCACACGCGAACCGCTGACGATTCCGCTGGGTGCCGGGGTCGTGGTCAAAGGGATGGAAGAGGGTGTGATCGGCATGAAGACCGGCGGTCTGCGTACTATCATCATCCCGTCGGAGCTGGCCTATGGCGACAAGGGCGCCGGCAACGTCATTCCGCCCGATGCGGCGTTGATCTTCGAAGTCGAACTGATGGACGTGCGGGGGTAGGGAAGAAAGAGATAATTTTGAATGTTGAGTTCTGAATTTTGAATTGCGGTTCACGATGAATTCAAAATTCATCATTCAGAATTCAACATTATTTCCCGCCCTCTGCGTTAATGCTCTTTATGCAGAAAAAAGGGGAACCCGTGGGCCCCCCTTTTTGTCTGGTGTCACGACAGACGGTCAATCGTCGCTTTTGCGTTCGTTGGCGACGTTGACTTTCAGCTCACGGCCGTAGAATTCCGTGCCATCCAGTGCCCTGATGGCATTCTTGGCATCCTTGCGTTTCATTTCGACAAAGCCGAAGCCGCGCGGGCGGCGGGTGGCCCGGTCGGTCATCAGACGGACGGCGTGGACATCGCCATACTCTTCAAACAGCTTGCGCAGGGCATTGGGCGAGGCCTTGAAGGCCAGATTGCCAACAAATATGGACTCGACCCGGGTGCTGGAAGCCGGGTATATCCGGGTGCTGATCAACAGCATGCCGAGCAGGGCGCCGGCGAGGATGCCGTAGGTGAACAGTCGTTGAGCGGGGACCTGTTCAAGCGCGAACAGCGGAAATGCAAAATAGGCGACCACGGCCAGTATCAGACTGATCAGGATGATTTGTATTATCGTTTTGAGTGTCGGGAATTCGAACTTCATATCACTCCATCGCATGTTGCAGATTGTTAACGGGACTCCGCCGTTGCAGGAGATAGTCACGGTGAGGCGGAGCACGGATCGGCTTTCCCGAGGGAAGCGGAGGGCATTTTACACTTTCCTGGCGTGCGCGTCTCGGAGGATGTCCGCGGGACAGGGGGCGTATTTTCGGGCTATGCTTTGCACAGCCGGTGTTGACTAAAGAGCGGACGGCAATTTCTTTTGCCGCGGGCTTTCGGGGTCGCGCTATAGCGTGGTTGATTGATAACCAAACAGGATAATTCATGTCACAAGGCGATCTGGTCGCTCACCGCGGTTATCCCTTTCGTTATCCCGAGAATAGTGTGGCCGGTGTGCAGGCGGCGCTGGCAGCCGGAGCACGTTATGTCGAAGTGGACGTGCAACTGAGTCGCGATGGTATCCCGCTGCTGTTTCACGATCGCGATCTGCGTCGTCTGTGCCGCCAGCCCGGTGCCGTCCATGATTACGACTGGAATCAGCTGCAGACGTTTACTCTGTATGGGGAGACCGATCAGCCGCTGCAGGTTGCCCGGGCGCCGCTGGCGGCGCTGAGCGATCTGGTGGCGGTGATTAAAACGGCACCGGCAGCGTGTTTTTTTATCGAGCTCAAACGGGTGGCGGTGGAGCAGTTCGGGGCGACGGCGGTGGTGGACGCGGTGCTGCCGATCCTGCAGCCGGTGGCCGGGCAGTGTTGCGTCATCTCCTACAATCTGCCGGCCCTGCAGCAGGTGCGACAGCGTGGTGAGCTGCCGATTGGCGTGGTGGTCGATGAGTGGGCAACACGCCATGATCCGGCCATCGTCGAACTGCAGCCCGAGTTTCTGTTCTGCAATCTCGCTTCATTGCCCGCCGATGAGCCGGTGCAGCTGCCCGGCGCCCGGCTGGTGGTGTTTGAAACCGTGGATCCACAGCAGGCCCGTCAACTCATGGCCCAGGGCGTGGATCTGGTGGAAACCTTCGCCATCGGCGAGATGCGTCAGCAACCGGGACTGGCGGGCGAGTGAGCGCGATGGATTACGATGTGCTGATCGTCGGCGGCGGCATCCAGGGAGTTGGCGTGGCCCAGGCCGCGGCGGCCTGCGGTTACCGGACGCTGCTGCTGGAGCAGTCGGCGCTGGCGGCGGGCACCTCCCGCCGTTCCAGCAAACTCATCCATGGCGGGCTGCGCTATCTGGCGTCGGGGCAATTCGCCCTGGTGCGCAAGTCCCTGCGCGAACGGCGTATTCTGCTGAGCGTCGCCCCGTCGCTGGTGCAGCTGACGCCCTTTTATATTCCCGTCTATCGCCAGAGCCGGCACGGTCCCTGGGCCCTGCGCGCGGGCCTTACCCTCTATGCCCTGCTCGGCGGCCTGGATCGCCAGGCCCGCTTTTCCCGGGTGCCTCGCGCGCAGTGGCCGCAACTGGACGGCCTGCAACAGCAGGATCTGCGCGCGGTTTTTTGCTATCAGGATGCCCAGACCGACGACGCGGCCCTGACCCGCGCGGTGATGGCTTCGGCACAAGCCCTCGGTGCGCAGCTGCAGTGTCCGGCACAGTTTGTAAGCGCTAACATTGATGGCGAGGGGGCGACGCTCCGTTATCGACAGGCCGGGCAGGAACACACCGTGCGCGGCCGGGTGATGGTCAACGCAGCCGGCCCCTGGGTGGCGCATGTCCTGGCCGACGTACAGCCGACGCCTCGCCGCCAGGCGTTTGATCTGGTGCAGGGAACCCACATCGTGGTGGCCGATCCGCCGCCGACAGGGGTGTTCTATGTGCCGGCGCCGCAGGACGGGCGCGCGGTGTTTGTCATGCCCTGGCACGGCCAAACCCTCATCGGCACCACCGAAACCGCCTATGAGGGTGATCCGGCGCAGGTGGTGCCGCTGGATTCGGAGATCGCCTATCTGCAGCAGGTGTATCGTCACCATTTCCCCGCCGCGCAGGCCCGGGTGGTGGAGAGCTTCGCCGGCTTGCGGGTACTGCCGCAGGGTGACTCGAACCTGTTCGACCGCCCACGGGATGTCCTCATCGATACCTCCCTGCCGCGTCTGCTGACCCTCTACGGCGGCAAGCTGACCGGTTACCGGGCCACGGCCCAGGAAGTCATGCGCACGCTGCGACCCTGGCTGCCACCATCGAAGCAATGTCGTGATACGGCAACGTTGCCTCTGGATACTGAGTGCTGAGTCCTGAGTCCCGAGTCCCGAGTCCCGAGTCCCGAGTCCCGAGTCCCGAGGGACAGCGGGGAAATGCCCGATACCGCTTTGCTATATTGGGCCTACCTGATCAGGTTCTAGCTCCTGGCTCCCAGGGGTAGGCCGGACAGAGCAAAGCGGTGTCCGGCAATCCGGGGAAATACCCGATACCGCTTCGCTATATCGGGCCTATGATCAGGTTCTAGCTCCTGGCTCCCAGGGGTAGGCCGGACAGAGCAAAGCGGTGTCCGGCAATCCGGGGAAATGCCCGATACCGCTTTGCTATATCGGGCCTATGATCAGGTTCTAGCTCCTGGCTCCCAGGCGTAGGCCGGACAGAGCAAAGCGGTGTCCGGCAATCCGGGGAAATACCCGATACCGCTTTGCTATATCGGGCCTATGATCAGGTTCTAGCTCCTGGCTCCCAGGGGTAGGCCGGACAGAGCAAAGCGGTGTCCGGCAATCCGGGGAAATGCCCGATGCCGCTTTGCTATATCGGGCCTACCTGATCAGGTCTAGCTCCTAGCCCCTAGCCCCCTCTGCCCAGGGCTTTTTCCATCGCTTCTTGCCAGCTGGTATAGCGTTGCTGCAGGGCCGGGTTCTCTTGCGGTTCGAATTCGCGCCCTGGGCCCGGTTCGGGCCAGTCGGCCGGTTGCCCGGCGAGCAGGAAGGCGCTGCCGCGGGCAGTGGCTTCGCACTCGGCGGGCCGGTAGACCGGGATCCGGCTGAGATCGGCCAGCCGCTGGCAGAGGCCGTCGAGGTTGGCCAGGCCGCCGGTCAGTTGCAGCCGGCGCGCCGGGGCCAGTTGCCGGTGCATGCGCGCCAGATTGATCTGCAGCAAAAACAGGATACTCTCCAGCACCGCAAGCGCCTGTTGATCCGGCTCGCCCTCGCCGATGAAACGGGAGGCAAAATCGGCCCGCCAGTAGGGTGCCCCCAGTCCCGAGACCCCGTTGAGAAACAGCGGCAAGCTTGCCTGCGGTGTGTTCAGCCAGGCGGCCAGTTGCTCCGGCGGGAAGGGATCCCGATCCTGCTGGCGGGCCAGCCAGTCGAGCGCGCTGCCGGCGCCGTTGACCGTCCCTTCGAGCACATACTCGCAGTGTTCGGCCTCCTGCAGAACCAGGCTGCTCAGCAGGCCGGCATCGGGAAGTGGCTGCGCGCCGGTGGCGCGCGAGACGAAGGCGCCGGTGCCCAGGTTGATATAGGCGGTGTCGCGACGCAGCGGCCCATAGGCGTAGAGGGCCGCGGCCTGATCGCCGTTGACCAGCTTCAGCGGCAGGGCCACATCGGCCCCGGCCAGCTGGCCGTATCCGGTGAGATTCGGCACGCAAGGGGGGAGCAGCGGGCGGGGAATCCCGAACAGCGCCAGCAGATCCGGATCCCAGTCGCGCGCCTGCAAAGACCACAGCTGGGTGCGCGAGGCGTTGACCGGATCGGCGCGGGCCTCGGCCTCGCGGGTCAGTTGCCGGGCCAGCCAGGCGGCCATGGGGCCGAGCATCAGGTGTCCGTCGCGTTGTGCCTGCTGGACGGCGGGCAGATTGTCCAGGCACCAGCGCAGTTTGCTGGCGCCGTAGTGGGGCGACAGCGCCAGGCCCGTGCGCTGGTGAATCCAGTCGGCCCGATCCGCGAACTGTTCCAGCCACCGGGCATGGCGGCGATCCTGCCAGCTGATGACGGGACTCAACGGGGTCCCGTCGGCCCGGTTCCAGCAGGCGACATTGGAACGCTGGGTGGCCAGCGCCGCCGCGGCCAGCCGGCGGCGCGCCGTCCCGAGCTGTTGCAGGGCATCCTGCAGACAACGCTGCAGGGAGTCGACCAGTGCGGCGGCGGGGTATTCGGCCCGCGTGTCATCACAGCGGCTCGCAGTCAGGGGCTGGCGGGCCGTCGCGATCTGCCGGCCCTGTCGATCAAACACCAGCGCGCGACTCGAGTGCCCCCCCTGATCCAGACAGAGATAAAGCGGCTCGGCGGTGGGGGTCGTCGCCATCGGTTTTGATCCTCCGGGCTCAGGCGGTTCAGGGGCGCGTCTCCCGCGCGCGTGCTCCGACGGGCCGGGAGGATATGCTAGGCTAGCGGTTTTCAAGAGGGTTGCACAGCGTGGCAAAGAGGGGAACAGAAGACGCAGGTCTGCGCCGGGGCGCTCTGCTGGTTGGCGGCCTCTTGCTGGTCGCCTGTACCCGTACCCCGACACCCCCGGCCGACACTCCGGCCGCGGAGTCAGAGCCGGATTCGGGGCTGGCTGAAGCGGCGCTCATCACGGCCGATCCGCAACTGGGTTTTGCCACCCGCCTGGCCGAAGAGACTTTGAGCCGGATTAGCCGGCAACATGTGACCCCGGTACGGCTCGAGAGCCTCTCCGCACAATTTGTCGAGCAACTCGCCGACGAGCTGGGCGCGGGGCCGTGGCGCGAAGCCCGCCCGACACTGCAGGAGACCACGCTGGCCGGAATCGTGAAAACCCTGCACCAGCATCATCCCGGGCGCCCGATCCTGCCGGCAGTGGAACAGGCCCTGGCCGGGGTGGTGCGACAACTCGACAGCGACAGCATCTACTTTGACCGCCACCAGTTTGCGCTGTTGCGACGTCCCCCGCAGCAGAGCGCCGGTATCGGCGTGTTAACCGCCAGCCGCGATGGCCGGGTGGTGATTGGCGAAGTGATCCGGGGCGGCCCGGCGGAGCAGGCGGGCCTCAAGTCCGGGGATCTCCTGCTCGCCATCGACGGGCAGAGTGTGGCCGGCCAGCCGCAGGATGTGATCCGGACCCGCCTGCACGGGCCGGCCGGTTCCACCGTGGCGTTGCGGGTACGTTTCGATCGGGGCGACATTCGCACTCTCCATCTGCAACGCCAGGCGCTCGAACTGCCCCGGGTCGAAGGCCGCTGGCTGGATCGCGGTATCGCCTATGTGCGCCTGCGGACCCTGTCGCAGACCACGCTGGAGGAGTTCAACGAGATCTTTTTGGGATTGATCCACCGGCAGCAGGCGCCGCGCGGACTGGTGCTGGATTTGCGCAACAATCGCGGTGGGATACTCGACAGCGCGGTCCAGCTTACGGACATGTTTCTGGCCGGGGGGACCATTTTGACAGTGCGGGGGCGTAAGGAATCGGATTCAACCCGTTATGTGGCCCGTCCCCGTTCCGAGATCCTGGAGCAGCGGCTGCCGCTGGCGCTGCTGATCAATGGCGAGACCGCCGCCGGAGCCGAGAGTCTCGCCGCCGCCCTGCAGGATCATCGCCGGGCGGTGATCCTCGGCCAGCGCAGCCGCGGTGAGGGGCGGCTCTATCCGGTCTTTCAGCTGCCGGGCGAGCGGGGACTCAAACTGGCCACCGGACAGCTCTATCGTCCCGCCGAACGGCCGATTGCCGGGCACGGGGTGGTGCCGGATATCTGTTTTGATGACACCCGGGCCCGGCTGATTCCGGATGCGGATGACGCGGCGGCCACCGGCCAATGCGACCGCACGCCGGGGGCGCGGGACGGGGAGGGAGATCCGGTACTCGAGTGGGCGGGCGATCTGCTGGCGGACAAGCGCCTTTACCGGGAACTGCGCGAGGGCCGTCTGGCGACCTTGCCCTCGCCCTGAGCCGAAACCTCAGAGCTGGTGGTTATAGCGCGCCAGCAGTGCCTGGCTGTAATCGCCGGCTGGCAACGCGATACGGACCTGGTAGCCGCCGCCGGGGGCCTCCTGCATCGGTTCGCCCTGGAGGTTCTCCATGTGCTGCAGGGTGAGGGTGCGGTTCCCGTCGGGCGCGATGATCTCCAGCTGCTCGCCGCAGGCAAACTTGTTTTTTACATCCACACTGGCCAGCCCCCGTTCACTGTCGAAGCCGGTGATCTCGCCGACGAAACGCTGCTGCTCGCTGGTCGAATAGCCCGACAGGTAATTCTGATAGGCCTGATCCGGATGGCGCACATAGAAGCCGTCGGTATAACCGCGGTTGGCCAGCCCCTCGAGCTTGCCGTAGAGACTCGGATCGAAGGGGCGCCCGGCAATGGCGTCGTCGATGGCCTGGCGATAGAGCTGGGCGGTGCGCGCCACGTAGTAGTGGGACTTGGTGCGCCCCTCCACCTTGAACGAATCGATGCCGATCTGCGTCAGCCGTTCGATGTGCTGGATGGCGCGCAGATCTTTTGAATTCATGATGTAGGTGCCGTGATCATCCTCGAGGATCGGCATCAGCTCGCCGGGGCGGTTGCCCTCCTCGATCAGATAGGCGCGATCGGCCAGCGGATGGCGCTCGACTTTCTCCTCGGGGAACAGCTCGGGATCGTTGATCGCCGCCATGGCATCGAACTCGATCTTCTGGATATCGCCGCTGACATCCTCCTCGGCATTGTGCATGCCGTAGCTCCAGCGACAGGAGTTGGTGCAGGTGCCCTGGTTGGGATCGCGGTGGTTGAAATAACCGGAGAGCAGGCAGCGCCCGGAATAGGCGATGCACAGCGCGCCGTGGACGAACACTTCCAGCTCCATGTCCGGGCACTGCTGACGGATCTCCTCGATCTCGTTGATCGACAGCTCGCGCGAGAGGATGATGCGCGACAGGCCCAGCGACTGCCAGAACTTCACCGCGGCGTAGTTGACCGTGTTGGCCTGTACAGACAGATGCACCGGCACCTCGGGCCAGCGCTCGCGGACCATCATGATCAGCCCCGGATCGGCCATGATCAGCGCATCGGGTCCCAGCTCGATGACCGGCTCCATGTCCTTGAGATAGGTTTTGATCTTGCTGTTGTGCGGCATCAGGTTGCTGGCCACGAAGAATTTCTTGCCCCGGGCGTGGGCCTCGCCGATGCCGGTGGCCAGGTTCTGCAGGGTGAAGTCGTTGTTGCGCACCCGCAGGCTGTAGCGCGGCTGGCCGGCATAGACGGCATCGGCGCCGTAGGCAAAGGCGTAGCGCATGTTGCGCAGGGTGCCCGCGGGCAGTAACAGTTCCGGATGCGACATAATTGATGGACCAGTCAAGTTGATTAACCGTGTATGGGACTCAATTATAACGGATTTCATCGGGTACAATGACGCGAATATCATGGGGTTGAAGCAGACGCAGCACAATGAATGACGTATCGACATCGACCGCTTTAGATTACCGGGTGCGGATCAACCGGCGTGCCCGGCGGGCGCGGATCACGGTCAACCACACCGGCGAGGTGGTGGTGGTGGTGCCCCGGCCGCTGGCCGAGCGGGCGATCCGCGAGCTGGTGGCGGAACACCACGCCTGGATCGCCGCGCGACAGGCGGAACTGGCCGAACGGCTGGCCGGGTTGCCCCCGCAACAGGGATTGACGCCGCCACAGATCGATCTGCGCGCGCTCGACGAACAGTGGTCCGTGGCGTATGCCGTGGATCTGGGACGTCGACGCTGGCGGGCGTGTCAGTCGTCGAGGCAGCTGCAACTGCGCACGGCGCCCGGGGATCCACAGAGCCGCGCGGGGCTGCAGGCGTGGTTACAGGATCGGGCCCGCACCATCTTGCCGCCCTGGCTTGAGCAGATCAGTGACCGACTGGGTCTGATCTGTACCGGGGTGAGTATCCGTGCCCAGAAAACCCGCTGGGGCAGCTGCTCCTCCAACGGACGGATTAATCTCAATCGCAATCTATTGTTTCTGCCGGCGGAGCTGGTGGAGTACCTGCTGGTCCACGAGCTGTGCCATCTGCGCGAACCCAACCATTCACCGCGTTACTGGCAACAGGTGGAAAACGTCCTGCCCGATTACCGGCAGCGGGATCGGGCATTGCGTGATGCCGTGGTACAGGTGCCGCTATGGGCGCGGCCCGGCGGCTGATTCGTCGGTTCGCCACTTGAACCGGCCGGATGCACAGGGCATATTAGATAACCTGGTATGTCCGGATGAGGGGGAACAGTGAGCGTCGAGCGACTCGAAGAACGCCGACAAACGGTACGCAACAAGTTCCATACCTTGCTGGAGACCCGTACCGAGACCCTGGCCCTGTTCAGCGCCCTGGTGGGGATGCGGCCCTTTAAACCGGAGACCGAAGTCCAGCTGGTGTTGCAGGAATTTTGCGAATCGCTGGTCGACTACTCCGCCAGCGCCCATTTCCAGCTTTACTCCTATATCGAATCCGACAGTGAGCAACGTGTGACGGTGCGCGAGCTGAGCGAACAGGATTATCCCCGTATTGCCGAGATCACCCGACTGATCCTCCGGTTCAGCGAAAAATACGACTGTGAATCGGGTTGCGACGACCTGTCGGAACTGGATCCGGATCTCGCCGAGCTGGGCGAGGCACTGGCGGAGCGCATCCAGTTCGAGGACAAGATCATCCAGGCCATGTCCACCCGCTGACGGAACCCCGGTGGGATCAAAAAAGGCCGCGCAGCATCGCTGCGCGGCCTTTTGCATATTAGGCTGGGACATCCCTGTCCCAAGGGGTAAAAATGTCAGTCGGGCTTCAGGCCACCAGTTCCATGAAGCGTTCCGAGGCCCGGGTATAGACGGTTTGTTCTTTTTCCTGTTCCGACGCCAGCGCCAGAAGGGCTTCTTCCAGACTCAGCTCCTCGACGTCGTATAGCGGGATCGTTTCGTCCTGCATGGCCTTTCCTCCTGAAAGATATCATAGAGATAGTATATATACTTAATGTAAATTATCAAGTATAAATTATAACTAATTGATATTAATGGTGGTTGGACTCGTTGCAGGCTCGCCGACAAGGCCCACACGGTTTGCGTCGTGCGCCTTCCCCGGCGGCTGATTAACGGTATACCTTTGTTGAGAAAAAATATCAAGAGTTTGCTATAACTTTATGAATTAATTGGGTTATTCTTGTGTTGTGTTGTGCAGTAAAAGCGCAGGGCCGCGCCGGGTCAATCAGGCAGGGGGGCAAAGGCGGGTCCGGGGAGCCGGGCAAGGGCGCCGGGAGGCAGGCAGTCCGCCCCTTCGGGGTTGCCGACCGGGGGTCGCCCGGCCCCGATAGCCGCGTTATCTCGAACCGGGTTTTCCTGCCCTTTGGGGAGCCGTCGGCGCCGACGCCGGGGCCTTGAGCCGTAAAATCGAGTGGTTCCCGCTTCCGGCGTATTGAAGGTGAATCAGGAATCGCGATCGGGCGGGGCCGATTCCAGCAGCGTGACATTGGGGTTGAGCGAGACCGGCGGCATGCGTTCGAGCATCGGGGCCGGCTGGCGCCCCAGGCGCTGTTCGTAAATGACGGTGTAAGTGAGTACCCGCTGAAGATAGTTGCGGGTCTCGTTAAAGGGGACGGTTTCGATCCAGACGTCGGCCGGCAACGCCTTGTCCTGCGGCAGCCAGCGGCGCACATTGCTGCCCCCGGCATTGTAGGCGGCGGTGGCCAGCACCGGGTTGCCGTGGAAGCGGTCCTTGACCCGGCGCAGATAGCGCACGCCCAGCTTGATGTTGTTGTCGACATCGAGAATATCCTGCTGACCGTGCATCGACAGGCTGAGCGAGCGGGCAACATGGTGTGCGGTGCGGGGTAATAGCTGCATCAGCCCCAGCGCGCCGGCGTGGGAACGGGCGTCGGTGGTGAAGGCGCTCTCCTGGCGAATGACCGCAAAGGCCCAGGCCGGATCGATCTGCTGATTCCGGGCCTGATTGAGCACGGTCTGTTGATGGGCGAGCGGAAAACGCATCTCCAGATCGTCCCAGTGGCGGGCCCGGGCCAGGGTCATGATGACCCGGTCGTGCCAGCCCCATTCGTCGGCCAGTTTGGCGGCCCGCAGCAGCTGATCCTCGTTCATCCGGGCCAGAGCGTGATTCCATTCGCGCCGGGCATCGGCCACCCGGCCGAGGGTATACAGTTCGGCGGCCCGTTGCAGGGCCGGGATCTGATGGATGCTTTTCAGCGCGTCGTTCTCCAGCAGCAATGGGCGGTGGGCGAAATGGTAGGCGTCGCCGGCTCGATCGGCGGCCAGATAACTGTAATAGCTGCGATCACTGGCGGTCAGTTGATAGAGCGAACGGGCCTCGCTGTCGCGGCCAAGCTGGTCCAGCACCCGGGCGCGCCAGTAGCGCCAGCGCTGGCTGTGGGCGATCTCGGGCGGTAACTGATCCAGCCACGCCAGGGCGGTCTGCCAGTCCCGATCCTCGAGTGCGGAGAGAATGTATTCGGTCTTGAGCTCGGTGCGTTCGTTACCCAGATCCAGCCGCGCCAGCCAGGCTTTGGCCTCGGGCTGTTCGGCGCGGACCAGCGCCAGTGACAGGCGCCGCTCGACCCGCTCCGTTTCCCGGGGGCTGAATTGATACACCGGGTTGAGATTGGCCCAGTAACGGGCGGCCTGGACCGGTTCACGATCCGCGAGTCGGGTCAGCCCATAGACGGTAATCCAGCGCAGTACCGGATGGTCGACATTATCCTGGAAGTGACTCGTCACTTCGCGCAGATAGGTCGGATCGCGGCGGATCTTGGACCAGATATTGACCCAGTAGCGTTCCGATTCGGGCAGGTAGTCGGCCAGGAACAGGGCCAGGCGAATGCGCCCGGCGCGGATCACCAGCTCGATGCGTTGCCAGACCAGTTCGTCGCTCATGCGGCCGGCATCGCGCCAGGCGGCGATGGCCGGATCGCAGCTGTCCGGCAGGGAACGGCCGGTCAGCCACAGATCTTTCATCAGGGTATGTGCCCGGTCCGGTTGCTTGACCTGGTAGAGGGCGTTGGCGTAGTGACATTGCAGGTTTTTGTCACTGGTCATGCGGTAATGGTTCACCAGCGCTTGCCAGCGACCCTGGCGGGCCAGGGTGTGGAGCCAGCGCTGATGCAGCAGGCCGGCGATCGGGGTATCGCCATGGCGTTCCATGAAGTCCCGGATTTCGTCGGCTGGAGCGCGCTCCAGCCGGCGACGCAGATCCCCGTATTCAAGATAGGGATAGAGCGGATAGTCGTGCAGTTTGTCGGCCAGCTTGTGGTAACGCTCCCGGTTGCCCGCCTTGATCGCCTGCAGGGCTTCCTGGAACTGGTATCGTTGCGGGAGCCAGTCGTCATCGGGCAGGGCCATCGCCGGGGCGAGCAGGCCGATGCCCAGGATCAGGCCGGTGGTGATTCGCCAGATTGCCAGCTTGTGGCTCATTAGTGAGTTGTTCCCTGATCGTTAAACCGGTTTGGAAGCTTTTCAAACTAAGTATCTGTAAACCCAGTTTATGGTACTGACGCGGTTTTGGCTATGCCGGGTTGCGTCAGACAAGGATATCGACCCCGGCGCCGCCGGGTTGATGTTTTTTTGTCGGATTTGTGTCCCCGTGCTCACCGATTCGGCGCGGCCGGGCGGATTGTTTTATACTGCGGGCCCCCGGACGTCACTGCGGTCGCGGGAGAGCCACTTGCGGACACACGTTGAGGAGCGCATTGCATGTCAAAGAAGTTGAATAAATACAGTTCCCGTATCACCCAGCCCAAATCCCAGGGGGCGTCCCAGGCCATGCTCTACGGCACCGGGCTGACGCCGGAGGATATGAACAAGGCCGAGGTGGGCATCTCCAGTGTCTGGTGGGAAGGGAATACCTGCAACATGCATCTCAACGATCTGGCTGCCAAGGTCAAAGAAGGGGTCCAGGCCGCCGGCCTGGTTGGCATGCGCTTTAATACGATCGGGGTCAGTGACGGGATATCCATGGGCACCGACGGCATGAGTTATTCGCTGCAATCGCGCGACATCATTGCCGATTCGATCGAAACCGTGATGAGCGCGCAATGGTATGACGCCAATATCTCCCTGCCGGGTTGCGACAAGAACATGCCCGGCGTGCTGATCGCCATGGGGCGCGTCAACCGCCCGTCACTGATGATTTACGGCGGCACCATCAAGCCGGGCCACTCGCATGACAAGACCCTGGATATTGTCTCGGCGTTTCAAAGTTACGGCGAGTTCATCAGCGGCCGTATCAACGAAGCAGAACGCGAAGACGTGGTCGAGCACGCCTGCCCCGGTCCCGGCGCCTGCGGCGGGATGTATACCGCCAACACCATGGCCTCGGCCATCGAAGCGCTGGGTATGAGTCTGCCCTACAGCTCGTCGATTCCCGCGGTGGATCCGGGCAAGCTGGATGAATGCCTGCAGGCCGGCCACGCAATCCGCCACCTGCTGGAAAATGACATCAAGCCGCGGGACATCATGACCCGCGAGGCGTTCGAAAATGCGATCGTGATGGTGATGGCGCTGGGCGGCTCGACCAACGCGGTGCTGCATCTGCTCGCCATGGCGCGTGCGGTGGAGGTGCCGTTGACCATCGACGATTTTCAGACCCTCAGCGATAAGGTACCGTTCCTCGCCGATCTCAAACCCAGCGGCAAATACGTGATGGAAGATCTGCATAACGTCGGCGGCACGCCGGCGGTGATGAAATACCTGCTCGAACAGGATCTGCTCAACGGGGATTGTCTGACCGTGACCGGCAAGACGATGGCCGAGAACCTGGCCGAACTGCCCGGCCTGAAAGCGGAGCAGGACGTTTTCATGCCGGTGGACAAACCGATCAAGGCCAGCGGACATATTCAGATCCTCAAGGGCAATCTGGCGCCGGGCGGCTCGGTGGCCAAGATCACCGGCAAGGAGGGGCTGCGCTTCTCCGGACCGGCCCGGGTCTATGATCGCGAGGAAGCCATGCTCGCCGGGCTGGAGAACAACGAGATCCAGAAGGGCGACGTGGTGGTGATTCGTTACGAAGGCCCCAAGGGCGGACCGGGCATGCCGGAGATGCTGACCCCGACCTCGGCGATCATGGGTGCCGGGCTGGGTGGTGATGTGGCGTTGATTACCGACGGTCGCTTCTCCGGGGGCTCGCACGGCTTTATCATCGGTCACGTGGTGCCCGAGGCGCAGGAAGGCGGCCCGCTGGGACTGATACAAAACGGCGATGTGATTACCATCGACGCCGAAACCCGCCGGCTGGATGTGGACGTCAGCGACGCGGAGATGGAACAACGGCGTCAGGCGTGGGTGATGCCGCCCTATATCGCGCAGCGCGGTACGCTGTTCAAGTATGTCAAGACCGTCAAGGACGCCTCCCACGGTTGCGTCACCGACGAATAGGTATACCCTCTCGGAATAGGGTACTCAACAGCAGACTGAAGCGGCAGCCCGCAGGGATTATCGCGGGGCCGTCAACGAATGGTCACAAGGGGAGAGGCTAATGGCTATTGCCGAAGATCCGGTCGTGGGGAACTGGTACACCAATCGCAACGGCGAGTTGCTCAGACTCCGGCTGGCGGTTTATCGCCATGACTATCTGTCAGCCTTGCTGCTCGAGTATCTGGATGGTCAGCGTGAGATTATCAGTGTCACTGAATGGTACGCGCTCGAGTTACATCGCGATATGATCTCGATCAGCCAGCGTCATGTCTCGACCTGACTGTCGGGTTTGACGTCGTCCCGCGGCGCAACAAACCGCCGCACATACAATCTATCTGGGAACCTGCCATCAATGAGTGATACCGATACCAGCCTGCAGGCGTTGAAGCAACAACTCAAAACCTTTGCCGAAGAGCGCGACTGGGAGCAGTTTCATTCGCCCAAGAATCTGGCCATGGCGCTGATCGTCGAAGCCGCCGAACTGGTGGAGCACTTTCAGTGGCTAAAGCAGAGTGAAAGTGAAAACCTGTCCCCGGAAAAACACCGGGAAGTGGCCTATGAGATGGCCGACATCCTGGTCTATTTGTTACGCCTGGCCGAACGACTGGATATCGATCTGCTGGACGTGGTGCAACAGAAAATGCAAATCAATGCCGACAAGTATCCCGCCGACCAGGTTCGCGGCAGCTACAAAAAATATACCGAATACAAAACCAAATAGTTTCTGTTGAGTGTACTTGCAGGTCTCTCGCAGAGGCGCCAAGACGCAAAGGATAAAATGTTCCTTTGCGTCTTGGCACCCAAACAACGGGCATAAACGCCTCTGCGAGAGTAAAATGAGATTAACTTTTCTTGCCGATCAATTCGATCGGGTAGCCGTCCGGATCTTCGACGAAGGCGATGATGGTGGTGCCGGCGTTCATCGGCCCGGCATCGCGCAGGATGTTGCCGCCGCGCTGGCGAATCTCGTCGGTGGCCTGGTAGACATCATCCACTTCCAGCGCAATGTGACCGTAGCCGTCACCCAGATTATACTTGTCGGTGTCCCAGTTATAGGTCAACTCGATCACCGCGCCGTCCTCTTCCGGTTGATAGCCGACAAAGGCGAGAGTGAATTCCCCCTCGGGATACTCTTTCTGGCGTAGCAGTTTCATCCCCAGCACATTGGTGTAAAAATCGATCGAACGCTGTAAATCGCCGACGCGTAGCATGGTGTGCAGTATGCGCATAAAACTTCTCCGGTACAGGCTTGGGCTATAAAGTGGATTTCAGACAGTGTTGAAAGTATAACATGACCGCCGTCGGGCTATGCCAGAATGGAGCAGGCCGGTCTGCCCGGGAGCGGGACAACAACGGGCCGGTTGGTTGTTGGGGGATGAAATGAAGACGGATCAGCGGGGCAGGTAAAGCGTGGTAGATACCCTTTTTTCAATGATGATTATCATCCTCTGTGGGGCCATCTGGCGCTATCTGTCACCCGGCGGTGTCGATAGCGAAAAGGCGCGCCAGGTGATCACCGGGCTGGTCTACAACCTGCTGTTGCCGGCCTTGATCCTGGCCATACTGTGGCAGGCCCCGCTGGGGATCTCCTCGCTCAAGATCAGTGGCCTGGCCGCGCTGGGTATACTGGTCGGCCTGTTGCTCGGCTGGCTGGCCTGTCGCAGCTGCCGGATGCCCCGGGCGGTGACCGGGGCGGTGATTCTGGCGGCGGCGTTTCCCAATGCCAATTATCTGGGCCTGCCGGTGCTGGTGTCGGTCTTTGGCGAGTGGGCCGCCAGTGTGGCCATTCAATATGATCTGTTCGCCTCCACGCCGCTGCTGTTTACCCTGGGTATTCTGCTGGCCCAGCAGTTTGGTCAGAGCGAGGTGCGCGAGTCGATCGGTCATCGGTTAATGCGCATCCCGCCCTTGTGGGCCGCGCTGCTGGCCGTGGCGTTGAACCTTGGCAATGTCCCCGCACCGGCACTGTTACAAAACACCCTGTCAATGCTGGGTGAGAGTGTGATTCCGCTGATGTTGCTGGTACTGGGCATGAGCCTGCGCTGGGAGGTGTTGCGCTGGGACCGCTTGCCGTCGGTTGCCGTGGTGGTGGTGATCCAGCTGTTATTGATGCCGCTGGTGGTCTGGGGCGGGGCCCTGATGCTGGATCTCGAGCCGCGTCTGCTGGCGCCGGTGGTGCTGGAGGCGGCCATGCCCAGCATGGTGATCGGGGTGGTGATTTGCGATCGCTACGGTCTGGATACCACGGTCTATGCCGCCGCCGTGACCGTGAGCACGCTGCTCAGTCTGATTTCGCTGCCCCTGTGGTATGGCTGGTTGCCGGTTTGATCGGGGTATCGTTGGCGGGACGGATCCCGCGCCAGGCCAGCAGGCTCTGTACATAGATGCCCGGTGCCGTGGGAAGCGGCAGGGCGGTCGCGTTGATCTGCAACAGCTAATAGAACGCCAATCCCTGAACCAGCCAGGCCAGTGCGCCGGGTAACAGCCCCGGATAGAGCCGACGCAGTAACAGCAGGTGACGCAGCTGCTGCAGCAGGTTGGCAGAGGCGTCATCAGTGCGGCCAAACGGGTATCGGCAAAGCGTTGCGCCGGGTGCTGGAATCTCCCGGGGTTTGTTGTGGTACCCTAGGCGCTGTTATTTAGCAGACGAAAGACGAGGGCATACCCATGTCGGCAGAAATCGACGAACTGACGGTGGACTACCATGAAGACGGTAACCTGGTTTCCAAACAGCTGGACAAGGTTATTCTGACCAAGGGCGCCTGGTCGACCATTATTTTCCGTTACCAGGATATGGACCGCAAAACCGGTGAGTTCGGGCCGGACAAGTTTACTATTCGGCGTTATCAAAAGCGTAATGGCCAGTACCAGCAAAAATCCAAATTCAATATCTCCAGCCGCGATCAGGCGCAGAAAATTATCGACGCTCTGGAAAAATGGCTGAAAGAGTCAGAGTGACCCGCTGTCGCTGTAGCCGTTATTCATTCCGAATGATACTCGGTAAACAGTCTCTTCTTTGGCAAACCGCGTGAAGTGAAAGCGTCACGCGCGGTTTGTGCCATCTGTTCCGGCCCACAGAAATAGACCACATAGTCGGACAGGTCCGGGTATTCGTTGCCGATCTGTTTTAATTGCGCCTGCCACTGTTGTTCGCCTGTGCTATCAGGTAGCGATAACGGGGTGTAATGAAAGTGGTCGAAGGCGTCCATCCAGGCACGGCAAAGATTATGCTGATAATGGGTCCGGTGCCCGGTGGCAATCCAGAAAAGATGAACATGATCCGCCAGCTCCAGAGTCAGGGCGTGTTCGATCAGGCTCTTTACCGGTGCAAATCCGGTATCAACGGCGATAAACAGCGTTGGTTTGTCGATATTCCGTTGCAGGATAAAATGGCCCTGCGGGCCGGTTATCTCGATCGGGTCGTTGGTCTTGACCTGGTTGAAGATATACTCACTGAATGGTTCGTTGTCCCGAACAATATGAAATTGCAGACTTCGATCGTCGCAGGGACAACTGGCGATATAGTACGAGCTGTGGTCACCGCTTTCATTGCTGAGCAAAACCTTTTGGCCCGACAGAAAACGCAGACGGTGACTGCGTACGGTGTTCAATGAAACAATAGCCAGCGCATCGGATAGATAGGTCACTTTTTTGACATAGGCCGGGACGTCCTGCTCTTCAATGTCCTCTTCATCGAGCGCTTCTTCCGCTTCCAGCACGACATCGGTGACCGCCGTGTTCGAACAGGCCAGTAAATAACCCTGGTTCTGTTCCGCTTCGCCGAGGGTGTATTCGTGATCCCGAATTTTGCGCACTTCACCGGAAATCAGCCGTGCCTTGCATTTGCCGCAATTGCCGTTACTGCAGCCGTAATTCAGCGCCACGCCGGCACTCAGCGCTGCGTCCAGAATGGAGTTGTTTCCTTCGACAAAAAATTCATGCCCGCTGGGCATGATATGGACCTGGGCGAGAATCACCCGCAGCAGGGTATCCCGGGTCAGCAGCTGATCGGGGCTGGGTGGTTCCCCGGCCTGTTTGAGCGCGGTGTCCAGCCAGCCGGTAAGTTGCTGCAGCTCCTCGCGGGGATCGGTTTGTTCCTGTAACTCGCCCAGGCGCTGGCGGGTCTCGTCGAGAAGCTGTTGCAGATAGTCGGAGGTATAACGGGCCGCGGCCAGCTCCTTGCTGAGTTGAGAGACCCGGGTCGCCAGGGTTCCCAGATCGGGGGTGATCAGTTTGCGCAGTTTGTCGCCCCGGGCGCGCTGCAGGGCATTATCGATAATATGCTCGATCTTCTCGAGCATGCTGTTGTCTTCGACCTCGACGTTCGGATAAGCCTGGTTCAGGTCGTCGAGCCGGACCATGCCCTCGAAGCTGGGCAGCTCCCCGTCCTGAATCTGTTTTTGCAGGGTCCCGCGAGAAACCCCAACCAGTCGCGCCGCGCGAGAAACTGTCAGCAGTCGATCCATCGTCAATTCGCCTGTTGCGCTAGCCGGAGAAACTCACCGGCTGGCCGAATTCATGCCGACCAAACCGGAGTCTTTTGTAATTATGGATCATGATAAGGGTTTTGAGTATTGTCGGCTCGTCAAATAGTGGCACATTTAATGCGACCGTAATCGGAAGCAGTTTACCCTGTGCGGCATGGATATGGATATATTGACGCAATGTTTCGGGTGCCGGTGTCTGCTGCAACAGGGACTGTTCGTATTCGTGGCGCAGGGTGTGCAACCGGGCATCCCAGGTCACCGCGTTGCCTTCGAAGTCTCCCGCAAAGCGGATATGCACCTGTGGCTGATTAATCGGCGAAAGCGCCTCATAGCGCTGTTGCGATGCCTGTCGGCCGGATGAGGTGTGCGAATCAGTCATACTAAAAAGACCTGCCATACTCTAAAAAGGTTCGCGTAAACATTCGGGGTCAGTTGCCCTCCGGCTTTGGTGACTCCCGAACCTATTGCAGTGACACACCCAATGCCACTTTGAATCCTGGCAGCGTGTTTCCTCTGCGCTCTTTTAACCGTATCATCTTTCCGGGATTTGGTTTATCCCCAATGAGCGCGTGGAGAAAATTCATCGCCTGACGGGCGGGTTAATGGAACACTGTTTTTGCGGTTTATTGTATAATAGGGAATGACAAATTAGACTCGATTGTACGCAATCGGTTATCGCGAGCAGGATTATTATGAGTGAAGTTCACACAGGCAAACTGAGTTCTGTTGAGCGGGTACAGCTGACCCGTGTCATCATGTCCATTCTGGACAGTTGGGGCATGACTGCCAAGCAGCAGGTTGATCTGTTGAATTTGCCGCCGAAAACGCCTTCCCGCGCCTTGCGTCGTTATCGAGAAGATACCCCGTTTCCCCAGACCAATGAAGTGGATGAGCGGCTGGAACATATTGTCGGGATTGTTGATGCTCTGCGCACGACCTATCCGCACAATCCGGCCATGGGTGCTCTATGGATGAAACAGCGTAATAAACAGTTTCAGGATCGCTCACCTTTGCGGGTGATGGTCGATGAGGGGCTGGACGGGATGATGCGTATTCGTGCCCATCTCGACTGTGCCTATGACTGGTTCAATGACAGTCGAACCGGCGCCAGCGGTAAATAAGCCCCGATCAGCTTTTGGCGCAGGCTCGCTGGTTGCCCCGACTGACCATGCCGTTGTCCAGTCGGGGTCGTGATAATGCCCGCCGAAACACCGAAAGATACTGAACGCCCCCGGCCTGAATCACTTTTTTCGATAACCTCAAGGGTTTTGAACTGCACTGCACGGATCAGTGAAGCAGAGTCTGCCGGCGTGAAAATGCTCACGGGCTCTTACTGAATCGGGATCAGCGCCGGCGTCGGCGCTTGCTGCGGCCTTCGAAGCGGACGATGGTCTTGACCAGTTCGGTATAGGGAAGTTGTTCAAATTCGCTGTAGCGATCCTGCGCCTCACGCAGTAAGCCCGCGATATTATCCACCTGCCCGGCCTCCGCCTGTTGCGGATGCAACAGACCCTGCAGGCCCAGCAAACCGCCTGTCTGAACCTTTACTTCTTTGGCGTGCGGCAGGGGGCCGTCGATGTGCCGTTGCTGCAGGGCGAAGCTGGCATTACGCCGTATCATGTCGAGAAACACCTGGCAGCGCCGGTTACCGGCTTCGGAACTGCAGGCGACACCCTCACGATCCGCCAGATTAAACCGTCGCCCATGCTCGCAGGTACTGCGGCGTGAGTTGACGCTCTTTTCGAAGACGCAACGTCGATCGTTGATCTCGTGATACGTGGATCTGTATTCGTCTTCTTCCACGGGTCAGCAACGGTAAGGGATTATTTTTCCCATTCCCGCAGGATCGGTTCTTCGCGCTTTTCAGTCAGCATTTCTTCGGCCGCCAGTTGATTGGCCGCGAAGATCACCTTGTAGATGACCTTGTCATCCGGATCCTGTTCCTGACGTTTGGCGCGGGCCTGCTTTTTGGCCTCCTGGAACGACTCGAACTCATCCAGACATTCGAGATTCTTGATCATGGAGCTGACGCCCTCATTCATCTTGTACAGGTAATACGGCATAATCTCCACCTTGTGCTGAGATATGTAGCGGTTTGGTTTAACCGATTGATTAACAAACAGGTTGCTCGCCGGTTGGCGGCGGTGTTGTGAACGACTGACAAGCATACTGCCTGATCTGCGGCAGCTCAATAAGTCGATCGGAATATGCTAGTCTAGGTGCGGTTTATATCCGGGTATTTCAAGGGAGTCCGACCATTTCCACACAGAATCCACGTGAACTGCTGGCGATTGTCGAGCTGGGCGGTTATCCCGACTTCAGTCCGCTCTATCGACAGCACGGCTTTGAGGTCGAAACTATCGATTCGATGCGCAAGGCCGCCAAGTTGTTGAAGAAGCGCCGGCCTCAGGTGATCGTCACCGAGTTCAACTTCCAGTCGGATTTTCGGGATCGCACCAGCAGTCTGGAGACCCTGATGGCGCTGGTCCAGCGCCTGCCAGGTACCCGGGTGATCGTGTTTTACGAAAAAGAGTATTTACATCAGTTCGAACGGGTGGCCCGGCGCTTTCCGATTCATGCGGCCCTGCCGTTTCCCATCGATCAGGGGGAACTGGACGCGGCGTTGCAACAGCTGGATAGCGCCGACGACACCTGAGTCGGGCGCGGATCAGCCGGAGGCGGCGGCCAGGTGATCGAGCCCTTCGCGGGCGATCTCGCGAATCTCCGCTGAATCATCTTCCAGTCGCTTCTCCAGCTGCGGGCGCACCGCCGGATCGCCGCTCAGGGCCAGGTAGTGGGTGGCGTCACCCCGGATCTGGGCGTTGTCATGTTCCGACAGCCGGGCGAATTCGGGTGTCAGTTGTTTCAGGGCGTCACTGCCAGCCAGGGATTCCAGCACTGCATCCAGTCCCAGGCGAACCTGGATCTCCAGATCTTCCTGTTCCAGCAGGGAAATGATCACTTCGAGCCATTCGGGATGCTGATTCAGAAAGTCCTCGATCTGCTGCAACTGCCCGTCCTTGAGATGGCTGCGAATATAATCGGCAATCCCTTCCTCGCTACCGGCCTGCTGGGCCCAGTGGCGCAGCTCTTTCGGCGAATAGTTGCCCGGCAGGGTGAAGGGACCGATGCGGGTCCAGGGCGTGGTGCGCACCCCCAGTTCCTGTGCGCGGGCGGGATCGACCACGATATTGCTGACCCGCAGTTCGCTGATCAGCCCCTCCTTGATCAAATCGGACAGCGCCTGGAGTACGGCGGGACAGTGGGCACAGCCGGTGGCAATCAAAATTTCGGCATCTGGGACAGGTCGGGACATGGTAAAAACGTCGCTTGAGTAGTGAGGTTGACGGGATGGGTTCTCTCTATAAGACTCTTGTGGCCGATCACCGTTCAGGCCTTGAGATCCGGAATCAGTCGGCTGCGCAGCCTGGTAATGAGGTCCTTGAGCAACAGCTTGCGTTGTTTCATGCGCCGCAACTGCAACTGATCCATGGTCGGATCCTCGGCCAGGCGGTTGATAATATCGTCCAGATCGCGATGCTCCGTTTCCAGTAACTGCAACTTGTGATGCAATTGTGCAGCTTCGTGTTCATCCATAGCGCGGAACCTGTTGACGGGAGAACCATTCTAGCCCAAGCAGGTTCGCTGCGGAAGCGTCCCTGTAACGTTGCCGGATACGTTATACTGGGCGCCCTTCAAATCGGTGCTGATGTTCATGCCGCCTATTCTGACTTTTAAAGACGTTTGCCTCAGTTTCGGGGCGCGGCCGCTGCTGGATCACGTCGACCTGCAACTGGAGCGGGGCGAGCGGGTCTGCCTGGTGGGGCGCAACGGCTCGGGCAAGTCGACCCTGATGCACCTGCTCAACGGCGATATCCAGCCCGACGAGGGCGAGATCTGGCATCCGGATACCCTGCGCATCGCCCATCTGCACCAGGAGGTCCCGCACACCTCGGAACAGACCGTGTTCGAGGTGGTGGCCGGGGGCCTGCAGGAGACCGGGGAAGTGCTGGCGGCCTATCATCAGGCCCTGCAGCAGCTGGATGACTCGCCGCAACAGATCGCGCGTCTGACCGAACTGCAACAGCAGCTGGAAGCGGTGGACGGCTGGCGGCTGGAGCAGCGGGTTGCCTCGGCGATCAGCCGTATGGATCTGCCCGAGCAGGCGCCGCTGGTCACCCTCTCCGGGGGTATGAAGCGCCGCGTGCTGCTGGCCCGCGCCCTGGTCAGTGAACCGGATCTGTTACTGCTGGACGAGCCGACCAACCATCTGGATATCGAGGGCATCACCTGGATGGAGCAATTCCTGCTGGGCTATGCGGGCTGTCTGGTGTTCATTACCCATGACCGCAGTTTCCTGCAGAGTCTGGCCACCCGCATCGTCCAGCTGGATCGCGGTCACTTGACGTCCTGGCCCGGCAATTACCAGCACTATCTGGAAAAGAAGGAACAGCTGCTGGATGCCGAGGAGAAAGAGCGGGCGCGGCAGGACAAGAAACTGGCCGAGGAGGAGGCCTGGATCCGCAAGGGGATCAAGGCGCGGCGCACCCGCAACATGGGCCGGGTCCGGGCGCTGAAGGCGATGCGCGAGGATGTCCGCCAGCGACGGGAGCAACAGGGCCAGGTCCGGCTCAATCTGGATGAAGCACAGGGCTCCGGCAAGCTGGTGGCGGATGTGGAGAACGTTTCCTTTGCCTTTGAGGGCAAGCCCATCTTGAAAAACTTTTCCACCCGCATCATGCGCGGCGATCGTATCGGCATTGTCGGCCCCAACGGGGTCGGCAAGAGTACCCTGATCCGGATCCTGCTCGGCGAGTTGACACCCGACAGCGGCAAGGTGCGCCTGGGCACCAAACTGGAAACGGCCTATTTCGATCAGCACCGGGCGATTCTCGATCCGGAAAAATCGGTCCTGAACAACCTCAACGAGGGCAGCGACATGATCGAGGTCCAGGGCCGCAAGCGTCACGCTATCGGTTATCTGCGCGAGTTTCTGTTCCCGGTGCAACAGGTGCACTCCCCGGTCAGGAGTCTCTCCGGCGGCGAACGCAATCGCCTGTTGCTGGCCAGACTGTTTACTCAGCCGGCCAACCTGCTGGTGCTGGACGAGCCGACCAATGATCTGGATGTGGAAACCCTGGAGCTGCTCGAAGATCTGTTAATGAATTACCAGGGCACCCTGCTGGTGGTCAGTCACGATCGGACCTTCCTGGATAATGTCGTCACCAGCGTGCTGGTGTTCGAGGACGAAGGGGTGGTCAACGAATATGTCGGCGGCTATCACGACTGGTATCGCTATCGTCAGCAGCATCCCTATCTGAGCGCTGCGGAAAAAGCCGCTGCCACGGGCGGTGACGCGGCGTCACCGGATCAGAGCCGGGAGAACAGCGAGGTGGCCACCAAACGCAAGCTCGGCTATCGGGAGCAGCAGGAGTTGAAGGCGTTGCCGGGGCGGATCGAACAACTGGAACAGGAACAGCAGCAGTTACAGGCGCAGATCGGCGATCCCGCCTTTTATCAGCAGGACGGCGAGACGATTGCGCAGACTTTGCAGCGGTTCGATGAGATCAATGCGGAACTGGAAACCTGTTTCCAGCGCTGGGAAGAGCTGGAATAGCGTCAGTCGGACTCGGAATCCGGGGACTTTTTCTTCTTCAGGCCGCTGGTATCGATCGGGATGACCGTGGATTTTTGCGGCTCGTCCACATAACGTGGACGCTTCTCGCTGGGGCGGCCGGCTTCATCGGCCAGCTCTTTCTCGCGGGAGGCGATCAGGCCCAGACAATCACGAATGGAAATAATGGTTTCCTCCGAGAGCGGATGTTTGAGCCCCGGCTTGGTATAGGTGTCCTTGGCTACATCGGTCAGGACCTTGCGCATCGTCTGCAGGATCTGCTCTTCTTTGGAATAGTCGTCACGGCTCATTCGTTGGCACCATCATTCATTACTTGTCTGTAGACTGTCGATTCTAGCATTTTGCGGGGCCCGGATCGCCCCGAAAATTCCGGCATACATGAAAATTCATGGGGTTAATCCCCGCCACGGCGCTGGTATACTGGCGCCCTCGCATTTATCGGGGTTGTTGATGTCATCGTCCTTGCCTTCACTGCTGTTGTATCCTCAGGATCCCGACTATCGTCCGGCGGATACCGGGACGCTGATCGCCAGTCTGCAAGACGCCGGTTTGATCGGCGAGTCGGTTGATGACTTGCCGGGGCAGCGCTACGCGGCCGGTCCCAGTTTCCTGCAACACATCAGTTTTCTCGGCTGTTCGCCGGCGGTGGAATTCGAACCGGAGGTCCCCGGTTCCGAGCAGTTCTGTCATGCCGGCATCCTGTACAGCGGACACTTACAGTTTCGCGGTGGTCCGCAGCAGGTGCAGGTCCACTGTCGCCAGTGCCGCCACCGCGAGACGGACTGGGCTGCCCTCATCGACGCCTGGCGGGCCGATCCGCAAAACCACCGTTACATCTGTCCCGAATGCGGCGCCGAAAGTCACGCCACCGACCTCAACTGGCGTAAAACCGGCGCCTTTGCGCACCTGTTCATCGAGCTGTACAACATCTATCCCCACGAAGCCGTGCCCACCGACGGCATCCTCAAGCGCCTGCGCGAGGCGACCGGGGTCGACTGGAAATACATCTACGTCCGCTGACTTCTTCCTTTGTTCGGCGCTCTGGAAATTAACGCGGAGGGTCGCTCTCGGCATCCTGCCTCCCGCGACACTAGTACATCCCTGTACGTCGCGCGGAGGCGCGGAGTCGCAGAGAAGTAAACTGATTTGTTTTTTTCGACTCTTGTCGTCGATAAAGCTCATAGTCAGTTGAAAGGCTGGATACAGCCACGCAGGAAAAATGAAATACCCGGTGACCACTCAGCGAAACAATTGAAATAACCGTGGTAAATCAGAGTTATCAAACTAAATTATTTGTTTTCTCCGCGTCTCTGCGTCCTCCGCGTTATTTCCCAGTGAACATGTACGTGACCGGCGCTTGACACCCGCCGATTCTCAACGCAAACTCAATAGCATGTTTAACACCCTTCATATCACCAAGATGTTTGCCTGCCCGGTACGCCTGCGTGTCTGGGCGATGCGCCGTGGGTGGCCGACGGAGTGGTTGTTGCGCAGTTAAACACAAGCAATACCGCGATTTTCCGAAAAGCCACAGCCTGAAGACTGTGGCTTTTTTCGTTTCGGGCCTAACTATTTAAAGAGAACGGGAGAAAACAATGTCGGTGCCGACTGCCTATATCGGGGTGGTATTGATCTGGTCGACCACACCGCTGGCCATCAAGTGGAGCGGGGAAGGGCCGGGCTTTTTGTTCGGCGTGGCCGCGCGCATGTGGATCGGTGCGCTGGTCTGTGTGCTGCTGTTAACCCTGTTATCCCGGACTCTGCCGCGCGATCGTCAGGCACTGAAGAGTTATCTGGCCGGAGGCATTGGCGTGTTCGGCGCGATGACCTCCGTCTACTGGGGCGCGCAGTATATTCCTTCGGGCCTGATCTCGGTGCTGTTCGGGTTGACCCCGATCGTCACCGGTTTGATGGCGGCATTGTGGCTGAATGAACGGGCCCTGACCCTGCCGAAACTGCTCGGGATACTGCTGGCGCTGGGTGGATTGATCGTGGTGTTTGCCCGGGGACTGCATCTGGGCGAGCAGGCGGGCTACGGCATTGCGGCCGTGGTGCTGGCGGTCTGCCTGCATTCGCTGAGCATGGTACTGGTCAAGAAGATCGATGCGCACCTGTCGGGACTGGATTCCACCAGTGGTGCCTTGCTGGTGGCGGCACCCTGTTACCTGCTGGTCTGGTTGTTGCTGGATGGCCAATGGCCGACGGAGATCGGGGCACGTGCGGCCGGATCGATAGTATATCTCGCCGTATTCGGTTCGGTACTGGGCTTTATTATGTTCTTTTATGTCCTCAAACAGATTGATGCCAGTCGCGTGGCGCTGGTAACCTTGTTGACACCGGTACTGGCCCTGCTGTTTGGGCGGATATTCAACCAGGAACAGATCGGCCTCGAACTCTATCTGGGCGCGGCACTGATCCTGCTGGGGATGGGATTATATCAATGGGGCGAACGGATAATTCGTTATTTGCGCAATCGAACCGCGAGCGCTGCGGTGTAATGAGCGGTGGTTGGTGTGCTGGTGGACTTTTATTGTTGTCAGTCTCGCTGACCGCCTGTGGCGATGACGCGTATATCACGCGTATTCAGGAAGAGGGCAAACTGGTGGTGGTCACCCGCAACGCCCCGACCACCTACTATGTGGGTCGTGATGGCGATACCGGTTTTGAATATGAACTGATCTCCGCTTTTGCCGAGGAGCTGGGCGTGGAGCTGGAATTGGTCATGAGCGATAATCCGGGCAATATTCTGGGTTTGGTCGCCGAGGGGGAAGCCGATATCGCCGCAGCCGGATTGACCCGCACCAAACAGCGTCAGGATCGCGTCCTGTTTTCTGACTCTTACCAGGATGTCACCCAACAGGTAGTGTGCCACCGGCGCGGTGCCCGGCCTTCCGGGCCTGAGGATCTGGTGGGCCTCTCGATCGAAGTCCCCGCCGAAACCAGTTATGTCGAACAATTGAATCGCTTGCAGGAGGAGACCCCCGAGCTGGCCTGGGAAGTTCATCCGGAACACAACACCGAATTTCTGCTTGAGAAGGTCTGGAAACGCAAGCTCGATTGCACCGTCGGCGACTCCAATATCGTCGCGGTCAACCAGCGTTACATGCCCGAACTGTCGGTGCGTTTTGAACTCAGCGATCCCCAGCCCCTGGCCTGGGCAATGCCCGCCAATGCAGATGGACTACAAGACGCGGTGAACGACTGGTTGGATCAGTATGAGGAAGAGGGTCAGCTGCAGGCCCTGATCAATCAGTATTACGGATTCATCGAAGTCTTTGATTATGTCGATACCCGGGCGTTTCGGCGCAAGGTTGAACGTGTACTGCCGCAATACCAGAAGCTGTTTCAGGAAGCCGGGAAACAATACGGTATCGACTGGACCTTGCTGGCCGCCCAGGCCTATCAGGAGTCCCACTGGAACCGCCACGCCCGAAGTCCCACCGGGGTGCGCGGTATCATGATGTTGACCCAAATCACTGCCAAAGAGGTGGGAATTCAGAGCCGGCTGGATCCAAAACAGAGTATTATGGGCGGCGCCAAATACCTGGCGAACCTGCGCGGTCGATTACCGGAGGCCATCACCGAGCCGGATCGCACCTGGATCGCACTGGCGGCGTATAACGTGGGCATGGGTCATATCTATGACGCGCGCAAGCTGGCACGTAACCAGGGCAAGAACCCCAACCTGTGGCACGACTTTCGCGACGTACTGCCGCTGCTCTCGCAGAAAAAATATTACGAGGATCTCAGATACGGTTATGCCCGCGGTAGCGAGCCCGTGCGTTACGTACGGCGTATTCGCAACTACCACGACATGCTGCTGCAGGCCCTCAAGGTCGAATAGCCCTTCGGGCAGGGACGAGGTACGAGTAAAAAAACTCACCACGAAGACTCGAAGACACGAAGAAAAACTTATCAATCTTTGCTTTTCAGCGTTCAGGTGTCTTTTCAAAGCTCGTTGAGCCTGAGAGCGTTATGATTGCGCTACAAGATACAGGAGTACGAAGACACACTATAGAGTTTTTCTTTCTTCGTGTCTTCGAGTCTTCGTGGTGATCACTTCCGGTTCCCGGCGTAGTGGCGCTGGATGTAGTCGTCGATGATCTGCTGGAATTCGCCGGCGATGTTGTCGCCCTTGAGGGTCACGGTTTTCTCGCCGTCCACGTAGACCGGGGCGACCGGTTTTTCGCCGGTGCCGGGCAGGCTGATGCCGATGTTGGCGTGTTTGCTTTCACCCGGCCCGTTGACCACGCAACCCATGACCGCCACGGATAATTCTTCCACGCCCTGATATTGTTCACGCCACGTCGGCATTTGCCGACGCAGGTAACCTTGTATATCCATCGCCAGTTGCTGGAAGTAGGTGCTGGAGGTGCGGCCGCAGCCGGGGCAGGCGATGACCATCGGGGTGAAGGCGCGCAGCCCCATGGATTGCAGGATCTCCTGCGCCACCATCACTTCCTGGCAGCGATCGCCGCCGGGCTCCGGGGTCAGGGAGATACGAATCGTGTCGCCGATCCCCTGTTGCAACAGCACGGAGAGCGCCGCGCTGGAGGCGGCAATGCCCTTGGAGCCCATGCCGGCTTCGGTCAGGCCCAGGTGCAGCGGGTAATCACATTGGGCCGAGAGATCCTGGTAGACCCGGATCAGATCCTGCACCCCGCTCATCTTGCAGGAGAGAATAATCCGGTCATGTGGCAGGCCCAGCTCCTCGGCCTGCCGGGCACTCTCCAGCGCCGAGGTAACCACCGCCGCGTGCATCAGCGCGGTCGGTTCGCGCGGTTCGGGCCGTTTCGCATTCTCGTCCATCATTCGCGCCAGCAGGTTCTGATCCAGCGAGCCCCAGTTGACCCCGATGCGCACTGGCTTGTCGTACTCGATGGCGACCTCGATCAGGCGAGCAAACTGCTCGTCGCGCTTCTTGCCCTTGCCCACGTTGCCGGGATTGATGCGGTATTTGCTCAACGCGGCAGCGCAGTCGGGATAATCGCTCAGCAGCTTGTGGCCGTTGAAGTGAAAGTCACCTACCAGGGGGGTGGTGCAGCCGGTCCTGTCCAGTGCTTCGCGGATACGGGGAACCGCCGCGGCGGCCTCGGCGCTGTTGACGGTAATGCGCACCAGTTCGGAGCCGGCCTGGCTCAGTTCGCGCACCTGCTGGACCGTGGCGGCCACATCGGCGGTGTCGGTATTGGTCATCGACTGCACCACGATCGGGGCGTCACCGCCCACCGTGACGTGGCCGACCTGGACGGGAACCGTGTGCTGGCGTTGAACCGGATTGCTCATGCTATCTGTAAGCCATTGACCGCAAAGGCAGGATCATACCATATCCGTTTTAAATCAGCGGGGCCTGGCGCAAAATTTTGACTGCACCAGGGGCCGCCCGGTTGGCTCCGAATAACCCGCCGTCCAGCGCCATTGCCGGGGAAACAGGCAATTTCCGCGCAATCGCTCATACAAAACCGGTGTAAACCCTATATAATAGCGCCCGAAATACGAATACCAACGCAATCGAAACAGGGGACAGGAAATGGCAAAACAACAGGCAGGCAACAAACCGACCATGGCCGATCAGGCGGACCGGCATGTGTTGTACCAGAAGTCGGTGCAGGCCCCGGAGGCGGAAGTCGCCTTCTTTGACCAGGTGTTCCCGGAATTGCGCGGCCGCAAGGCCCTGACCATGAAAGAAGATTTCTGCGGCACGGCCTACCTGGCCGCCGAGTGGTGCAAATCGGATCCGCAACGTACCGCCATTGGCGTGGATTATGACGAAGAGACCGTCGAGTGGGGCCGCAAGCACAACATCGAGGCCGAAGGCGGCGATCTGGCCGATCGCATCACCCTGCATATCGACGATGTGCGCAATGTCACCGAGCCGAAGGTGGATATCGTCTGCGCCTTCAACTTCAGCTACTGCCTGTTCGAGAAGCGCAATGAGCTGATCGACTACTTTAAAAAGGCCCGCGAAAGCCTGGTGGACGACGGCCTGTTGATCCTGGACCTGTTCGGCGGTACCGAGTGCGAGGACGTGGTCGAAGAAGAGACCGAGATCGAGGACGAGCCGGCCACCTACATCTGGGAGCATGTCGCCTTCAATCCCATCGACCACCACATGAAATGCGCCATCCACTTCGAATTCGACGATGGCTCGCGCATGCAAAACGCCTTCACCTACGAATGGCGCCTTTGGGCCATCCCCGAAGTCCGCGAACTTCTCGAAGAAGCCGGGTTCAGCAAGTCACGGGTCTACTGGGAAAAATACGAAGATAGCGATGACGACGATGACGAGCTGGAAGGCACCGGTGAATACGAAGAAGTCACCGAAGTGGAAAACCAGGAATCCTGGATGATCTACATCGTCGCCGAGAAATAATGCGTTGAACGGCAGGCATGGTCTGCCGTTGGATCATTTCCTAGGGTACTGGAAAACAACGCGGAGGACGCAGAGGCGCAAAGGCGCGGAGCAAAACATGGATGTTTGCCCTGATTGGTATTGTTAGTCAGCCAATTTCATAAGCGAATAACAGATTATCGTGCTTTGTCAAAGCTTCTAGCAGGATAACTTTGTTCGCTGTAGAAGTAGAACGACAAATCAAGTAATTTTTTTATCTCCGCGGCTCCGCGGCTCCGCGTCTCTGCGACCTCCGCGTTAACTCCCACCGAATTATCAATCGTCCGCCGGCTCGGCATGGTAAGGCTCTTCCCGGACGCGGTCGTGGATGTGCATGCGGTAATCGACGAATTTGTCTTTGTCGTGGAAGTGCATGAAGGGATTGCCCTGGACCTGTTCTTCCATGGTTGCGGTGGTCTGATCCGCGTAGTTGTGGCCGGGGAGGGTGACGGTGTTGCCGGGCAGTTTGGCCAGTTTACGCAGGGTGTCGTACATCTGCTCCGGATCGCCGCCGCTCAAATCACACCTTCCGCAGCCCCAGACGAACATGGTATCGCCGGTGATCAGTTGATCGTGAATGTGATAGCAGGCCGAGCCGGGGGTGTGGCCGGGGGTGTGTAATATCTGTATCTCGGTGTCGCCTACCTTGATGCGATCGCCGCCATGATGCAGGGTCGGCAGTGTCAGGTGCTTGCCCCAGAACTCGGCCTCGGGTTTGAGCAGGTGCAGTTGCGCATCGTATTTTTGCAACACCTGTTCGATGCCATTGATATGATCGTGGTGGCTGTGGGTGAGCAGAATGTCGCTGATGCTGATGCCCCGCTGTTCGGCCAGGGCGAGAATTTGGTGGACATCCCAGGCCGGATCCACCACCGCGGCACGCCCGCTGCCATGGTCGGTAAGCACGTAGATGAAATTCTCCATCGGCCCCAGTTCCAGCGCGTCGATACTGTACTGGTCATTGTTCACAATCCGGGTCATGGCCTGCCTCCTGTTCCGTTCATCAGGCCTATCATAGGCCAATCGCCCCGACGGATAAAACCCGTTTTAAAACTTGGTTATCACAGCTGACACGAAGGAGAAGCATCAATTCATCAAAATCTCTGTGACCTTTGTGTCCCCCCGGAGGACATAAATCCTCTGCGGTGAAATTATCCTGACAAGGGTTCGGATCCGGGCCGGGAAAGGGTAAACTGTCGGGCCGTTTGATTTTTGGAGCAGGGCATGGAACCGGATTTCTGGCACGAGCGTTGGGAAAATAACCTGATCGGGTTTCATCTCGATGAGGTGCATCCCCATTTGCGCGAGCACTGGGACAGCCTGGCCGTGAAACCGGGCGGTCGCGTGCTGGTGCCGTTGTCCGGCAAGAGTCTGGATCTTATCTGGCTGGCCGAGCAGGGTTATGAGGTGATCGGAGTGGAGATCAGCCCCGTTGCGGTGAAGAACTTCTTTGCCGAGAATCACCTCAGAACGCAACGGATTGCCAATGCCCGTTGCGATACCTGGAAAAGCGCTTCGATTACCCTGCTGTGCGGCGATCTGTTCGAACTGACAGCCGGGGACATCGGCCCGATCGATGCGGTGTATGATCGGGCATCACTGATCGCCCTGCCGCCGGCCATGCGCCGCGCTTATGTCGAGACTCTGGATCAGCTCGTTCCGACCGTCGCCCCGCACCTGTTGATTACCCTGGATTACGATCCCGCCAGGATGGACGGTCCGCCTTTTGCCGTAAGCGAGGCCGAGATTCAGGCGTTGTACAGCGAACGTTATCAGATCGATTGCCTGCAAACGGATGACGCGCTGGCCCGGAACGAGCGCTTCAAGAAGCGGGGGCTCGACTGGCTCAGGGAGTCGGTATACCGGCTGACCCCGCTCTGAACCGGCTGAAAGTCACTAAAACTGGTTGGCAGCGGGGAGCGATAAGCTCTCTATCGACCTGAAAACAAAGAAAAACAAGCAGGGAACCTCGCAGCATGAAACAGGGTGTGACAGGTATTATGTTGTCATTGGGCCTCCTGTGGGCGACAGGGCCCGCTCAGGCGGCTGAGTATTATCTCTATCAGTTGCCCGATGGCTCGCGCACCATCACCGATCACCCCAAACTTGATAGCGACCACAAACTGGTATGCAAGAGCCGCAATCCGGTGAGTCTGGAACGTTACGCCGCCGGTCACAACAGTTTCAATACCGCGCCGGCGGCCAACTATTTACGTTTCGAGAACATCATTTACACCGTGGCCAATCAGCACCAGATCGACGCCGCTCTGATCAAGGCGGTGATCCATACCGAATCCTTTTTCAACCCCAACGCCACCTCCCACAAGGGCGCCTCCGGGTTGATGCAGCTGATGCCGGCTACCGCCGAGCGCTACGGCGTGACCGACCTCTACAGTCCGCAGCAGAACATCGAAGGCGGGGTGCGCTATCTGCGGGATCTGATGCTGCGCTATCCCGAGCAGATCAAGCTGACTCTGGCCGCCTACAATGCCGGGGAAGAGGCCGTCGACCACTACCAGGGCATCCCGCCGTATCCCGAAACCCGCAAATACGTAAAAAAAGTCCTGGAAAAACGCGCGTTTTACAGTAATTGGCCCTAGATAAATAAAGGGACGAGGTACGAGTAACGAGTGACGAGGAAAAGCGGGGCAAAGACCCTGCTTTTTTATGTCCAGTAATACTGGCGAAAATCGGAGCTCGGGTTGATATAATTAATTTAAAGAACTTCGCGTTCCTCTGCGTCTTTGCGCCTCTGCGTTGAGATCGTTTGTCGAGTTTAGGCGGGTTGCTGCATGGCTATTTTGCACGTAGATATGGATGCGTTCTACGCCTCGGTGGAGGTGCGTGAGAATCCGGCGCTGGCGGGCAGGCCGGTGATCGTCGGCGGTGCGGCCGAGGGGCGCGGGGTGGTGGCGGCGGCCAGTTATGCGGCGCGCAAGTTCGGGGTACACAGCGCCATGCCCATGGCCCGGGCCCTGCGGCTGTGTCCCGATGCGGTGCAACTGCCGCCGCGACTCGCTTTATACAGTGAGATTTCGCAGCAGATTCGGGCCATTTTCGCCCGCTATACCCCCGAGATCGAACCCCTGTCGCTGGATGAGGCGTTTCTCGATGTCACGGCCAGTGAAACCCTGTTCGGCTCGCCGGTGACCATTGCCCGGCGGATCAAGCAGGACATTCGCGACGAGCTGTCGCTGGTCGCCTCGGTCGGCATTGCGCCCAACAAGTTTCTGGCCAAGATCGCCTCGGACCTCGACAAGCCCGACGGCCTGGTCGAGGTGCCGACGGACGGGATTCAGGTCTTTCTGGATCCCTTGCCGGTGACCCGTCTGTGGGGCGTGGGCAAGGTGACCGGCGGGGAGTTTGATCGCCTCGGAATCAAGACCATCGCCCAGGTGCGCGGGTTGAGCCGGGAATTTTTACAGCGCGAGTTTGGCAAGTTCGGCCTCCACCTGTGGGAACTGGCACACGGCCGGGATCCCCGCCCGGTGGTCAGTGATCATCAGGCCAAGTCGATCTCCATGGAAAACACCTTTGCTGTGGATGTCGGTGATAAAGCGATATTGCGCGCCTGGCTGATGGATATGGGCGAGCAGGTCGCCTACCGTCTGCGGCGCCAGGATTTTTACGGGCGTACCGTGCAGATCAAGCTGCGCTTTGCCGATTTTAAAACCCTCACCCGCGCCCACACGCTTGATACAGCTACCCGTTCCACGCGCGAGATCTGCCAGGCGGCACTGACGTTGCTGGATGACGCCCTGTCCGTCACCAGCGCACCGGTGCGGCTGCTCGGCGTCGGCGTCACCGGCCTCTGCGACGAGCCGCCGGTGCAGCAGGGCGATCTGTTTGCCGGTGGGGAGACGGCCCCGGACAAACAACGGGAACTCGACGAACTGGCGGATGCCATCAACAACCGTTTCGGCAAACAGCAGTTGCGCCGGGGTGGCGGATTTCATTAAGTGAAGTTGGCAGTTGGCAGTTGGCAGTCTACAGTCGGCAGTCGTGAGGGGCAGGGGCTGGTTCGTGGAGTCATCTGTTGACGTATTGAACGCTCATGCTTTGGACGCCTCACGCCCGCACGCTTCCTGGGTTACAATAGGACAAAGTAGCACCATATATTTAAGGAGTACTCATGGCCGATCTCGCCGCCAATCAATCCGGACCCGGTGTGGTCTATCTGTCGGATTACACTCCGCCGGCCTATCTGATCGATCAGGTGGATCTCCATTTTGATCTGGATGCGTCGGCTACCCAGGTACGCACCAGCCTGAAGGTCCGGCGCAACCCGCAAAACAGCCAGTCGAATCCGGCGCTGGAACTGGACGGTGATAATCTGGAACTGCTGAGTCTGCGTCTGGAGGGGGAGCCCCTGGATCAGTCACAGTACGAACTCGGCGAAGACAAGCTGATCATTGCCCCGACGGAGTCCCCGTTACCCGAAGCGTTTGAACTGATCGTTGAGACCCGCATCAACCCGGCCGCCAACACCGCGCTGGAAGGCTTGTATGACTCGGGCAGTATGCTTTGCACCCAGTGCGAGGCGCAGGGTTTTCGCCGCATTACCTATTTTCCCGACCGCCCCGATGTGATGTCACGCTATACCGTCACCCTGGTCGGCGACAAGAGCAAATACCCTGTGCTGCTCTCCAACGGCAACCTGGTCGAAGCGGGCGAAACCGACGACAGCCGCCACTGGGCCCGCTGGGTGGATCCCAGTCTCAAACCCAGTTACCTGTTCGCGCTGGTGGCCGGGCAACTGGTCTGTCAGGAAGATGTTTACACCACCATGAGTGGTCGTGAGGTGGTGTTGCGCATTTATGTGGAAG
This sequence comes from Thiohalophilus thiocyanatoxydans, assembly GCF_004366735.1. Classification (GTDB taxonomy): domain Bacteria; phylum Pseudomonadota; class Gammaproteobacteria; order UBA6429; family Thiohalophilaceae; genus Thiohalophilus; species Thiohalophilus thiocyanatoxydans. The sequence goes on from NZ_SOQX01000004.1 coordinate 89,835, forward strand.
AGGAAAACCGTCACAAATGCGACCACGCTATGACCTCGCTCAAACAGGCCATGCGCTGGGATGAGGAGACTTACGGCCGTGAATACGATCTGGATATTTACATGATCGTGGCGGTCAATGACTTCAACATGGGCGCCATGGAGAACAAGGGATTGAATATCTTCAATTCTTCCTGCGTGCTGGCCAGCCCCGAGACCGCGACCGATCACGACTTCTACAATATTCAGAGTATTGTCGCTCACGAATACTTTCATAACTGGTCGGGCAATCGTGTTACCTGTCGCGACTGGTTCCAGTTGAGTCTCAAGGAAGGCTTTACCGTCTTTCGCGATCAGGAGTTCTCCGCCGATCTCAACTCGCGGGCGGTCAAGCGTATCGATGATGTAAACATCCTGCGCACCCATCAGTTTGCCCAGGATGCCGGCCCCATGGCCCACCCGGTGCGCCCGGACCGTTACATGGAGATCAGCAACTTCTATACGGTTACCGTCTATAACAAGGGCGCCGAAGTCGTGCACATGATTATGAACCTGGTCGGCCGCGAGGGTTTCCGCAAGGGGACCGATCTCTACTTCGCTCGCCACGACGGTCAGGCGGTCACCATCGAGGATTTTGTCAGGGCGATGGAAGAGGCTAACCATATTGATTTGGCTCAGTTTATGCGCTGGTACAATCAGGCGGGGACACCGGTACTCAAGGTCGACGAGGAATACGACGAACAGGCGCAGACCTATACCCTGCACATTGAGCAAAGCTGTCCGCCCACGCCGGGCCAGACAGAGAAGGCACCGTTTCATATTCCCCTGGCGGTCGGCTTGCTGGATATGCAGGGCGACGATCTGTTACTGCAACTGGCAGGGGAAAACGCCCCGGGCGAAGCCCGCACCCGGGTGTTGTCGATCACCGAAGCCAGACAGTCCTTCACCTTCACCGGTGTCAATCACAGGCCGGTCGCCTCGCTGGGTCGCGGTTTCTCGGCGCCAGTCAAAATCCAGACCGGTTATGACGATGAACAACTGGCCTTTCTGTTCGCTCACGATAGCGATGAATTCAACCGCTGGGATGCCGGCCAGAAACTGGCGATGAATATCCTGCTGCGGTTGATCGAACAGTTCCAGCAGAAAAAACCGTTAATACTGGATGACACATTCATCCATGCATTTCGCAAGACCCTGCTCAATCCCCGGCTCGACAAGGCTCTGATCGCCCAGGCCCTGAGCCTACCCTCGGAAGGCTATATCGCCGACCAGTGCGAGGTCGTGGATGTCGAGGCGATCTTCGAGGTGCGTCACTTCATGCGCCAGACGCTGGCGTTTGAACTCAAGGATGAATGGCTGCAGATCTATGAGGCCAACAGCAGCGATAACCCCTATGCCTTCAGTGCCGAGGAGATGGCGCGTCGTTCCCTGCGCAACCTCTGCCTGGGTTATCTGCTGGAAACCGAGGAGCAGGCCATGTTCGATCGGGCCATGCAGCAATTCAGTCGGGCCAATAACATGACCGACACCCTGGCGGCCCTGTCGATGCTGGCCAACTATGCCATTCCCGAACGCCACCAGGCGCTGGAGGATTTCTATCAAAAATGGCAGCACGATCAGCAGGTAGTGGAAAAGTGGCTTGCCATCCAGGCCGGGTCGCGCCTGCCACGTACGCTGCGACATGTTAAAAAACTGATGCAGCACGAGGCGTTCAGTATCAAAAACCCCAACAAGGTCCGTGCCCTGATCGGACGCTTCTGCGCCGGCAATCCGATCAACTTCCATGCCGCCGATGGCAGCGGTTATCAGTTCCTTGGCGATCAGGTACTGGAACTCGACAGCCTCAATCCCCAGATTGCCGCGCGACTGGTGCAGAGTCTCAGCCGCTGGAAGCGCTATGATGAAAAACGCCAGGGACTGATGAAGCAGCAACTGGAGCGAATTCTGGACAAAGAGGAGCTGTCCAAAGATGTCTATGAGATTGCCTCCAAGAGCCTGGAATAACAAAAAAGCCTCGTTTTCTAAGTGCTCATACTTTATTAAGGTTATCTAATCATTAAAATTAAAGGGTGAGCGTATTGAGCCAGATAATCCTGTTGTCATAGAGTTGATCGAAGACTTTGCTTTTTCTGTATAGACAAAAGGTATGCGTTGGGAGGCTTTATTTACGTTAAGAAGTCCAGAGGAAACTGCTAGTAGATATGTGAATGAGATGTAGCTATAAAATGCCGGGTTCCTGGTGGAGCCACTTCGCCTGTTCCACCTTGCAGTGGGTGAACGGGTATTGGGAACTTTTATTCTGGCATGCATCAATCATGTGTTCTCTTGTTGTGGTCTTTTTTCAATCCCCAGTCGTTTGATGCGCGAGGCCAGGGTGGTCGGTTTCATGTTGAGCCGCTCGGCGGCGCCGTCGCGACCGAAAATCCGGCCGTTACTGTGTTGCAGGGCGAGGCAGATATTACTGATCTCCAGTGCGCGCAGCTCCTCGCAGGTCATCAGGGTGCTTGCATCGATCTCTTCGCTGGCCTGTGATGAATTGTTTAACGGAACCGGTGCTGTACTTGTGACCGGCAGGTCGAAACTCAAACGTTCGCCCCGTGAGAGAATCACGGCCCGTTCGATGACATTTTCCAGTTCACGGATATTCCCCGGCCAGTGATAGTCGGACAGGCGCCGGATGTCGCCTCGCGTCAGCCGTACCTGCGGTTTGTTGAGTTTCTGCCGGGCATGGTAAAGGAAGTGCGTGGCAAGCAGGGGAATGTCATCCCGGCGTTCGCGCAGGGCGGCTGATTCAACCGGGAAAACGTTGAGTCGGAAATAGAGATCCTCGCGGAACTGTTTTTTACGCACTTCCTGCAGCAGATCGCGGTTGGTCGCGGCGATCAGGCGCACATCCACCTTGCGGGTACGGCTGTCGCCGACCCGTTCAAACTGGCCTTCCTGCAATACCCGTAACAGTTTGCCCTGCAGTTCAATGGGGATCTCGCCAACCTCGTCAAGAAACAGCGTGCCGCCATCGGCCAGCTCGAAGCGGCCGGCGCGATCGCCGGTGGCGCCGGTAAACGCGCCTTTCACATGTCCGAAGAACTCGCTTTCGAACAGTTCACGCGGGATTGCCGCGCAGTTGACCCGGATCAGCGGGCGCTCGCTGCGCCCGCTGGATTCATGAATGGCCCGCGCAATCAATTCCTTGCCCGTGCCGGATTCGCCGCTGATCAGTACGTTCGCTTCGGTCGGCGCCACCAGCTGAACCTGGTGAATAGTGCGCTGGATGGCAGTGCTCTTGCCGACGATCTCCTTGTAGTTGTATTCGCTGCGGATTTCTTCCTGCAGGTAAGCGTTTTCCTGTTCCAGTCGTTGCTTGAGCCGGTTGACCTCTTCCAGCGCCGAGTGCAGATTGTGTTCGGTTTCCTTGCGCTCGGTAATGTCGCGAAAGATCACCACGGCACCTACCAGCCGGCCATGATCGGTTACCGGCGTGCTGGTGTACTCGACCGGAAAGGCGGTACCGTCCTTGCGCCAGAAAATTTCATTGTCGACCCGGTGTACCGCGCCATCATGAAACGCGGCATAGATCGGGCAGTCTTCCACATGATAGTGACCGCCATCGGCATGGGTGTGATGGATCAGGGTATGAATATCCTCGCCGACCACTTCATCGGCCTGCCAGCCGAGCATCTGTTCGGCGGCCGGATTAAGAAAGGTCGTCTGGCCGCTGGCATTGACACCATATATACCGTCCCCCACAGCCTGCAGCAATAACTGGTTCTCGCGTTCAATCTCCTGGAAAATTTCCTCGATCTGTTGCCACTCACCCAGTCCCCGACGAATGTAGTCATCGGCGCGGGCTTTTTTCTCCTGTTTGTGTAGCTGCTGGCGATCGCGGATCAGCATGGCAAGCAAGGGTTTCTCGTTGATGTTGATCGCACACGCGGATATTTCGATCGCCAGGGGGTAGCCGTCACGGTGGCAACAACACAGATCCAGGCTCCAGCCGCGTTGCTGTGTCAGAACCTGTTCGCTGAAGTTAATCAGATCGGCGAGGCAATGTTTGAACAATTGACTGGCAGGCAGACGGATAAGATCGGAGGCACTGTAACCCAGTTGCTGTTGTGCAGTGGCATTGCTCATGAGCAGTCGATCGGCATAGGGATCGATGACCAGCAGGGATTCCTGAATAGTTTGCAGGGTCTGCAATGCCAGCATGTGCTGAAGATCGGTGTTGCCTGTCATAATTTTTTCCTGCTTATGAGTAGCGAACCTTGTTGGTTATCGCCAGAGATAATTCTTTTCATCGGCGTTGCAGGAAGTATTCCAGGTTACGTTATTTCGTAATTACGATTCGTCAATTTCGTAATCTACGAAATTTCGTGATATCCGGAACTGGATGCTTGCGTCGATTTTGTTCGGTATTTCAGCTATTTACTCCCGGTTTTCAAAACTGGTACGGCAATTGCTCTGTGTAACACCAGACATCGCCTGCGCGCCGCAATTGGACAATTGATGTGGCTGGCTTGATTGAGCTTTGCATCAGGATAGCGCGCATGCACCAGCGTAGTGCGTATGAGTCATTTTTTAATCTAGACGAACCGACGAGGTAGAGAACCATGAGCAACAAGAGTCTCGACAATCCATTTGATCCCCATAGCGATCTGAGCCACGGTGCCGCCTGTACCTGCTCGGCCTGTAGCCAGTCAACTGTCAGTGAGGACAAACAGTCAACCCGGCAAGCCAGGCAGGCTGATGACGTTCCCGAGCAAAACACGTCCGCGTTTGAGAGTCCCGAGGATCTGATGGATCGTGCGGTGGAAAGCGCCGTGGTTCGCGCAGTATTCGGTCATAATGAAGTTTCACGTCGTTCGTTCATGAAACTGGTGGGCGCAGGCACCGCGGCCGCGGCGCTGGCCAGTATCTTCCCCATGGAGGCGGCCAAGGCGGCGGTCAAGGACAGTCTGGGTCCCCTGGAAAAGAAAAAACTCAAGGTGGGCTTTGTGCCGATCACCTGTGCCACGCCGATCATCATGGCACACCCGATGGGCTTCTATGAGAAATACGGTCTCGATGTGGATGTGATCAAGACCGCCGGCTGGGCCGTCTCCCGGGATAAATCCCTGAACATGGAATATGACGCCGCGCATATGCTGACCCCGATGCCGCTGGGCATATCCATGGGCGCCGGTTCCACGGCCAAACCGTTTTTGATGCCGGCGGTGGAAAACATCAACGGCCAGGCGATTACCCTGCATAACAAGCACAAGGACAAGCGCGATCCCAAACAGTGGAAAGGCTTCAAGTTCGGTGTGCCGTTCGAATATTCGATGCACAACTTCCTGTTGCGCTATTACGTCGCCGAACACGGCCTGGATCCGGACAAGGACATTCAGATCCGGGTCGTTCCACCACCGGAAATGGTGGCCAACCTGCGTGCCGGCAACCTGGACGGTTATCTGTCACCGGATCCCTTCAATCAGCGTGCAGTCTGGGAGAAGATCGGCTTCATTCATCTGTTGACCAAGGAGATCTGGCAGGGCCATCCCTGTTGCGCCTTTGCCACCAGTGCCGAGTTTGCCCAGGAAAATCCCAACACCTATGGCGCACTGTTCAAGTCTATCGTGGATGCCACGCATTTCTCGGCCAAACAGGAGAACCGCAAGGATATCGCCCAGGCCATTTCCGCCAAGGGCTATCTCAACCAGCCGGTTCCGGTTGTCGAACAGGTGCTGACCGGACGCTTCGCCGACGGGCTGGGTAACGTGCGTAACGAACCGGATCGCATCGACTTTGATCCTTTCCCCTGGCATTCCATGGCTGTCTGGATACTGACCCAGATGAAACGCTGGGGCTACATCAAGGGCGACGTGAATTACCAGGGGATTGCCGAAGAGGTCTACCTGGCCTCCGAGTGTGGTGATCTGATGAAAGAGCTGGGTTACGAGCCGCCGAAGGAAACCTATGAAAACTACACCATCATGGGGAAAGAGTTCGACTACACGAAACCCGACGAATATGCCAAGAGCTTCGCGATCACGAGGGCCTGAAGCATGGATGCGTTTAAGAACCTCAATGTTCGGGCGGCACTCCTGTCGCTGGTCATTCTTGTCCTGTTCCTGACTGTCTGGGAACAGGGCAACAAGGCCCCGCAATCGGATCAGCCGATGACCGAGTATGAACAGCTGATGGGGGGCTCAGAACCCCAGGCCCGGGTCCCCAACCCGAGTGACATCGGTGCCCTGGCGGTCGAGGAATTGAGTGATCCGTTCTATGACAAGGGGCCCAATGACAAGGGTATCGGCCTGCAGCTGCTTTATTCCCTCAAGCGGGTCATGCTGGGTTATTTACTGGCGGCCCTGGTGGCTATTCCGGTGGGTTTTTTGATCGGCATGTCACCCCTGATGTACAAGGCGCTGGATCCGTTTATCCAGGTGTTAAAACCGATCTCGCCACTGGCCTGGATGCCGCTGGCGCTGTTTATTCTCAAGGATTCGGAGATTTCATCTGTGTTCGTGATATTCATCTGCTCGATCTGGCCCATGCTGGTGAATACCGCCTTTGGCGTCAGCGCGGTGAAGAAGGATTATCTCAACGTTGCCCGTACGCATGAGCTGAATCCCTTGCGCACCGCGTTTCTGGTGGTCTTGCCCGCCGCGGCGCCGACCATCCTGACCGGTATGCGGATTTCCATCGGCATTGCTTGGCTGGTAATCGTCGCCGCCGAAATGCTGGTGGGCGGTACCGGTATCGGTTACTACGTGTGGAACGAATGGAACAACCTGGATCTGACCAGCGTGGTGTTTTCCATCCTGATGATCGGTGTGGTGGGTATGTTACTGGATCTCATGCTGGCCAAAGCCACACGCGTGGTCCAATACGTGGAGTAAAACAATGAACAGAAAAAAATACTTTCTTGACGCCCAGGGGCTGGTCAAACAATTTCCCGCCCCGAAGGGCGGCGAGTCGCTGACCGTGTTCGAAAATCTCAACTTCGGTATCAACAAGGGTGAGTTTGTCTGCATCATCGGCCATTCGGGCTGTGGCAAGTCGACCATTATGAATATCCTGGCCGGTCTGGATCAGGCCAGTGGTGGCGTGGTGTTGATGGATAACAAAGAAGTGGCCGGACCGAGCCTGGATCGCGGCGTGGTGTTTCAGAATTACAGCCTGCTGCCGTGGATGAGTTGTCTTCGCAATATCACCTTTGCGGTCAAGTCCCGCTGGCCCAACTGGAGTCGCGAGCAGGTTTATGAACACAGTATGAAGTATATAGAGATGGTCGGCCTCAAGGGCGCCGAGCTGCGCAAACCCTCGCAATTGTCCGGCGGCATGCGCCAGCGCGTGAGTATTGCCCGGGCTTTTGCTATCGAACCGAAACTGTTGCTGCTGGATGAACCCTTCGGTGCACTGGATGCCCTGACTCGCGGCATGATTCAGGAGGAGCTGATCAAAATCTGTGAACAGACCGGGCAGACTGTCTTTATGATCACTCATGACGTGGATGAGGCAATATTGCTGGCCGATCGTATCTTTTTGATGAGCAACGGTCCCAACGCTACCATTGCCGAGTCGGTGGTGATCGATATTCCCCGACATCGCGATCGGGAACAGATTATCCATAACCCCCACTATTACCCGATTCGCAACCACCTGGTGGATTTTCTGGTGAAACGTTCCAAGGAACTCAATGATCCGGACACTCCCCGTGTGCCACACAGCGATAACGCCAGACCGGCCTACCCCCCGGAAGTGAACCCGGCAACCGGTCAGATCAGTAAATTGATCGAAACCGAAACGACCGAAGGCAACGAATTGACCCGCCAGGTCGTGAACCTGCAATAACCCAAGGAGAACTCTATGAGTGCAACCGCAGAAAATCTCGTCACCCCCTCCAGTTCCCTGGCCAAAGGGCGACTCAGCAAGGAAGAAATGACCGAGGCAATCATTGCCGCGAAAATCGATCAGGCCACAACCTGGCAGGCGATCGCCGATCAGGTTGGCGTCGGGATCATCTGGCTGACCTCGGTCTGTTTCGGAAAGAACAGCGCCAGTAAAGACATTGCCGACAAGTTGTGCGGCGTACTGGATCTGGGCCCTGAAGTCAGTACGGCCCTGCAGGCCTTTCCCCATAAATCCTGGGACTGGAGTGTGCCCCAGGACCCGGTGATCTACCGATTTTATGAATTGGTCGGCGTGTACGGCGATACCCTCAAGGAAGTCATCCATGAAAAATTCGGCGACGGCATCATGAGCGCTATCGATTTCAGTATGGATATCGACAAGGAAGAAAATCCGGCCGGCGATCGGGTTGTTTTGACACTGAACGGGAAATTTCTGCCGTACAGGTCCTGGTGAATGCCGTTGAGAGCACGCTAAACCGGTTATTTCGTAAACAATGCCCCATCCGTCAGTCAGTCGGGTGGGGCGTTCCACTTTAAGGTTTTCGTTACCGAATCGCCTCAGTCGGGAGTCGAAGTGAATAAAGATCCTGTAAACTGTCTGTTTGAAACAGATTACGGGATACGCACATGCAAATCTGGGTCGATGCCGACGCCTGTCCGGTGGTGATCAAGGAGATTCTGTTCCGCGCGGCACAGCGCACGGGGACGCTGACGACGCTGGTGGCGAACCAGTACGTGCAGGTGCCCAAATCCCGGCATATCAAGTCGCTGCGGGTCGAGCACGGGTTTGACGTGGCAGACAACGAGATTGTGCGGCGCGTCGAACCGGGGGATCTGGTCATCACCAGCGACATCCCCCTGGCGGCCGAAGTGATCGAAAAAGGCGGGCAGGCACTGAGTTTTCGCGGCGAGTTGTTTACCCTCGAAAATATCCGCTCGCGGCTGAACATGCGTGATTTCATGGACACATTGCGGGCCAGCGGGGTGGACACCGGCGGGCAGGCGGCGATGAGCCAGACCGAGCGTCAGGCGTTTGCCAATCATCTGGACAGGATCCTCACCCAAAGCAACCCCGGGTCTGAATCGCCATGCTGAAACTGCTGCATACTATCGAGCAACGCGATCCCGATGCCCTGATCCGAACCCTGAAACGGGAGCTGGAGTCAGGGGGTGGGGCGAACCTGCCGCTGGATCAGGGCACCAGCGAGGGCGGATACAGTGATGCGAGCGATTTGCAGGTGACCGTGCTGGGTATCGAGCAGAGTGAGATGACGTTGCAGGCCCGCATCGGGGTTTTTTTCACCGAGATCGTGGCCAACTGCAGTTGCGGGGACGAGCCGGTGCATAAACCGGCCTATTGCCGGATGCAACTGAGTATCAACCGGGCTACCGGTACGGCCACGGCCGTTGTAATGGCGGACTGAACTTTTATGCTACGTATCTCACAGAATGTGGTGATTCCCGATAACGAGATCGAGATGCAGGCGATCCGCGCCCAGGGGGCGGGTGGGCAGAATGTCAACAAGGTCGCCTCGGCCATTCATCTGCGTTTTGATATCAATGCTTCCTCCCTGCCGGACTTCTACAAGCAGCGCCTGCTGGCGTTGTCCGATCAGCGCATCTCCTCGGACGGGGTGATCGTCATCAAGGCGCAGCGTTATCGCAGCCAGGAGAAAAACCGCGAAGAGGCGCTGGAGCGCCTGCACGAGCTCATCCGATCGGTACTGGTGACCCGCAAGAAGCGCAAGCCGACCCGGCCGAGCCGCGCGGCGGTCAGGCGTCGCCTGGATGCCAAGCAAAAGCGCGGTAAAATCAAGCATAATCGCGGCAAGGTTCGTCCCGACGAGTAGTTATGTCGGTTGTACCGGGATCGACAGATTCATATACTGACCCCCTGGTTTTTCAATGACGGAAGCTGCTGCGCGTATGGCAAACAAACCGGTTATCGCCGACAACCAACCTGCCAAGGTCAATCTTTCCGCCGATCAGGAATACTACTTTTGCGTCTGCGGCCGGTCGCAGAACCAGCCGTTTTGCGATGGCTCGCATGCCGGTACCGGCTTCGAGCCGCTGGCCTTTACACCGCAAAAGGACGGGCAGGCCTTTTTGTGCAATTGCAAATACAGCGGCAATCTGCCCTATTGCGACGGCAGCCATAACCGGTTTGGCGAGGGCCAGGTGGGCAAGGAAGGTCCCGGTGCGAATAGCGATACCGATGATGGCAAGCAAGGCGATCATAAAAAGGGTAAACAACCCGCTCCGAAAGTCACCGAGGAAGAACCGACTATCGAACTGATTCATCAGCTGGCCAGGGAGGGCCTGGAGACATTGGGTAAACACGGCCCGGTGGCGGCGATGGGTGTCCCCCGCCACAGCTTGCCGGACTGGAACGATATCCAGATCATGGTGGCGCAGTTGCATGACAAGCCGCTGGCGGATGAGGCCACGGTCGACACCGAACTGGTGATCGGCCCGCAAAGCCAGAAACCGCTCTGCCTGAAAACGCCGTTGCTGGTCGCCGACATGAGTTTCGGCTCGCTCTCCGAAGAAGCCCGGATGGCGCTGGCCAAAGGGGCCGAGCAGGTGGGCACCGGTATCTGTTCTGGCGAGGGCGGCATGCTGCCCGAAGAGCAGCAGGCCAACAGCCGTTATCTGTTCGAACTGGGCAGTGCCTGTTTCGGGTATGACGAGACGATTCCCGAAAAGGTACAGGCATTTCATTTCAAGGGCGGGCAGGCGGCCAAGACCGGCACCGGCGGGCACCTGCCCGGCACCAAGGTCAGCAAAAAGATTGCCGGGGTGCGTGGTATTCCCGAAGGCGAGTCGGCCTATTCGCCGTCGACCTTTGCCGATCTGCGCGAGCCGGCCGACTTCCAACGTTTTGCCGATCGGGTGCGTGAGATCAGCGGCGGCATTCCCGTCGGCTTCAAGCTGAGTGCCAACCATATCGAGCGGGATGTCGAGTTCGCCCTGCAGGCCGGCGCTGATTACCTGATCCTCGACGGGCGCGGTGGTGGCACCGGTGCCTCGCCGTTATTGTTTCGCGATCACATCAGCGTGCCGACCATTCCGGCGCTGGCCCGGGCACGGCGTTATCTGGATCAACAGGGTGTCAGTGGCAAGGTGACCCTGATCATCACCGGCGGCCTGCGCACGCCGGCCGACTTTATCAAGGCGCTGGCGCTGGGCGCCGACGGCATCGCGCTGGGCAACAGTGCGATCCAGGCGATCGGTTGCGTGGCGGCGCGTATCTGTCACACCAATCAGTGTCCTTCGGGGGTGGCCACGCAGGACCCCGAGCTGCGTAAACGGCTGGACGTGGACGACGGCGCTCATCGGCTGGCCCGCTTTCTGCAATCCTCCACCCATCTGATGCAGGTGATGGCACGGGCCTGTGGCCATGAGCGTCTTGATCAGTTCAATCAAAAAGATCTGGCCACCTTCGATTACGAGATGGCGCGGCTGTCAGGCATTGTTTATGCCGGTATGGCCGCTCAACCCTGATGCCCTGACGCGGACGACTATCAAAGTGTGCACCGATTGACGTGAGACAACCGCCAGACACCTGCGCATCGTCCTTTACGCCGGCCCCCGGGCTGGGCAATCCCCATCTGCAGACCCTGTTGCCGCGGTTTATCAACCGCCGCGCACTGGAAGTCAGCTGGGAGGAGCTGCTGCTGCCCGATGGTGACTTTGTCGATCTCGCCTGGCGTACCCAATCCGCTTCCGACAGGACGACGCCGATCGTGGCCGTGTTCCACGGGCTGGAAGGTTCGCTCTGTTCCCCCTATGCACGCGACATCCTGCGTGCCATTGAGCTGCGCGGCTGGCATGGGGTATTGATGCACTTTCGCGGCTGCTCCGGGCGGGTCAATCGCCTGCCACGTTCCTATCACAGCGGCGAGACCGGCGATGCGCGCTACTTTTTAAGCTGGCTGCGCGAGCAGTATCCCCATGCCCCGCTGGCCGCCGTGGGCTATTCACTGGGTGGCAACATGCTGCTCAAGCTGCAGGCCGAGTGGGGCAGCGAGTCGCCATTGCGCGCGACAGTGTCGGTCTCGGCACCGTTGAAGCTGGATATCTGCGCCGATCGCATCAATCAGGGATTTTCGAAAGTGTACGAGCGGCATCTGGTCGAGAGTCTGGTGAGAAAAGTGTTGGCGAAATTTGCCGACCACGATTACGAACAACTGATCGGGGTGACGCCGCAACAGATCGAACAGGCACGAACCTTTCGCGAGTTTGATAACCGGTTTACCGCGCCGATCCACGGCTTTGCCGATGCCGACGATTATTACCAACAATCGAGTGCTTATCACTATCTTGGTGCGATCCGGCAACCGGCGTTGATCGTTCAGGCATACGATGATCCGTTCATGACCCCGGCAATATTGCCCGACCCGCAACAATTGCCCGACAACGTCCAGCTGGCGGTGAGTCAACGGGGCGGGCATGTCGGCTTTGTCAGCGGTTCCGTATTGCGGCCGCATTACTGGTTGACGGACGCGGTGCCCGATTATCTGGCCCGGTTTCTCTGATCAGGGTTGATGATCCGGCGATACATGCGTGATATCGGATGTTTATAAAAGCGTTACCACGAAGGCACGAAGACACGAAGAAAAAAATGAATATACTTCGAGACTTCGTGTCTTCGTGGTAAAAAAGTCACGCTGCCGAGGGCTGGCGTGACATCCGTTAGATTCGGGCAGTCAGGTAGCGCATCCGCGCAACCTGACCTACACCTTGCCGGGTCGAAAGAGCCATTCTCCAACGAAGCATACGGGGACGGCAACGCCTGTTTGTGTCTCATTGCCTGAGACGGTGGTTTACCAATGTTTCATTAATACACTTCGAGACTTCGTGTCTTCGTGGTAAAAAAGTCACGCTGCCGAGGGCTGGCGTGACATCCGTTAGATTCGGGCAGTCAGGTAGCGCATCCGCGCAACCTGACCTGCACCTTGCCGGGTCGAAAGAGCCATTCTCCAACGAAGT
>NZ_SOQX01000004.1:102704-257903 GCF_004366735.1 Thiohalophilus thiocyanatoxydans
CTGGCGTGACATCCGTTAGATTCGGGCAGTCAGGTAGCGCATCCGCGCAACCTGACCTGCACCTTGCCGGGTCGAAAGAGCCATTCTCCAACGAAGTATACGGGGACGGCAACGCCTGTTTGTGTTTCATCGCCTGAGACGGTGGTTTACCAATGTTTCATTAATACACTTCGAGATTTCGTGTCTTCGTGGTAAAAAAGTCACGCTGCCGAGGGCCGGCGTGACATCCGTTAGATTCGGGCAGTCAGGTAGCGTATCCGCGCAACCTGACCTGCACCTTGCCGGGTCGAACGAGAGCCATTCTCCACAACGAAGCATACGGGGACGGCAATGCCTGTTTGTGTCTCATCGCCTGAGACGGTGATTTGCCAATGTTTCATTAATACACTTCGAGACTTCGTGTCTTCGTGGTAAAATTAGCGTCAGCGGCGTAGGTCACGCTGGCGACAGCCTGCGTGACATCCGTCAGATTCGGGAAGTCAGGTAGCGCATCCGCGCAACCTGTTCTGCACCACTGACCACCGAACGCACTGAAGACGTGATGGCGGACCTTTCAGTGTCGTTGGTGTTTCGGTGGTGATTCTTGCCGGGAGCCGTGTGGCATCAGGCGGGGGAGGCGATGTTGCTTTCGCCGATGGCGCCGGTTTTCAGTTCGGCGGCAAAGTCGATCATGCGCTGGACCGAGACTCTGGCCTGTCGACCGATTTCGGGATCCACATGAATTTCGTTGGTGCCCTGTTCGAGGGAGTCGGCCAGGTTCTGCAGGCCGTTCATCGCCATCCACGGGCAGTGGGCGCAACTGCCGCAGGAGGCACCGATGCCGCCGGTGGGCGCCTCGATCAGTTTTTTATCCGGCGCCGCTTCGTGCATCTTGTAGAAAATGCCCCTGTCGGTGGCGACGATGAAGGTCTCGTTGGGCAGATTGTGCACCGCGTTGATCAACTGGGTGGTGGAGCCGACCACATCAGCCTGCTCGATCACATCGGCCGGGGATTCGGGGTGCACCAGCACCGCCGCCCCGGGGTGTTTCTCGTGTAGCTTGCGCAGCTCGGCGGCCTTGAACTCGTCGTGCACGATGCAGGCGCCCTGCCACAGGACCATATCGGCCCCGGTGACCTTCTGCACATAGTCGCCCAGATAGCGATCCGGTGCCCAGATGATCTTCTCGCCTTTTTCGTGCAGGTGCTGCACGACTTTGGTGGCAATGCTGGAGGTGACCACCCAGTCGGCGCGGGCCTTCACCTCGGCGGAAGTGTTGGCATAGACCACCACGGTGCGGTCGGGGTACTGATCGCAGAAGGCACTGAACCGGTCCGCCGGGCAGCTGAGATCCAGCGAGCACTCGGCCTGCAGGGTCGGCATCAGCACCCGTTTTTCGGGGTTGAGGATCTTGGCGGTCTCGCCCATGAAACGCACCCCGGCCACGACGATGGTGCCGGCCGGGTGGTCATGGCCGAAGCGGGCCATCTCCAGCGAGTCGGAGACGCAGCCGCCGGTTTCGTCGGCCAGCTGCTGCAGGTCGTCGTCGGTATAGTAGTGGGCCACCAGCACCGCGTCCTTCTCCTTGAGCAGCCGTTTGAGGCGCGCGAACAGTGCCTGGCGCTCGGCCTCGCTCAGCGGTTTGGCCGGCGGCGTCAGCAGCGCCTGCTGGCGAATCGGTTCGATATCGATGGTTGGAGCCTGGGCGGAATTCATCATCTTCACCAAGTGGTTGACGCGTTTTGTGACCGGTTTCCTGCTATAGCTTACCTACAGCGGTCATTCTGGGGGTATATAGCCGATGGGGGGGAGTCCGGTCATCGGCTGTCATCCATTTATATAGGGTTTGCGAGCCAAGCGCACAAGGCGTTGGTCGACAGGCTGGTTAAAAAATAATCGATCGGAGGAGATATTTAAAGTATTTTACTAAAAATATCTTGTAACAGACTGATATTTTTGTAATATAACAGGAAAGAAGCAGCAAGGAATGGTGCATGAATAACCTGAAAATCATTGACAAGATTTGCAAGTGCCTGCGTTTGTCCGAATCCGCCAATCCCAATGAGGCCGCCGCGGCGCTGCGTCAGGCCCATCGGCTGATGCGCAAACACCGGATCAGCGAGGATCAGATCCGGGCCGCCGGGGTGGCCGAGTCGGTAATCGATTCGGGCATGCGCTATAACCCGCCGTTCTGGGCGGTGGCGCTGTCAAACCTGGTCTGTGAGGCGTTCGACTGCCGGGTGCTGGTCTCGCGTCGTTACGGCCGCTCGCCGGAATTTCGTTTCATCGGTCTTGAACAGGCGCCACAGGTGGCCGGCTACTGTTTCAGTGTGCTCTATCGCCAGCTGGAGCGGGCCCGTGAGCAGTTCGTGGCCGGGCTGGCGATCGAGTCCCGGGCCGAGCGCGATCGCCGTGGCGAGGTCTTTGTGCAGGCCTGGCTGATCCGGGTGGCCCGCACCGTTGCCGAGTTCAGCAGTGAACCGGCCACCCGCGAGGCGGTGGACGCCTATATCCGCGAACAATATGGCGATACCGGCGAGCAGTGGTATCAGGACGCGTTGCAGACCGCGGAGCAGGATTATGAGGCGATTCTCAGCGGCATGCGCGCGGGTGACGCGGTAACCCTGTTTCGCTCCATCGCTACCCGGATGCGCCCCGGTCTGCCGGCGCTGAAGCAGTCGGCCTGAACGCCGGGCCTGTCGTTTGACGGTCGGGACGTAATCTCTCATTTTTGGTATGCTGTTTTCCCGGTCTGTGGGAGGCAGGCATGACCAATGTCGACCTATATTACCTATAAACTCGATGGTGTCGTTCGCAAGATCCCGTGTAAATCGGTGCTGACGCTCGGGCGTGATATGAACAGCGATGTGGTGTTGCCGGATCTGCACGCCTCGCGCAATCACGCCATGATTCGTTGCATCGGCAGTGGCGACTATTATCTGATCGACGGTGGCAGCTCCAACGGCAGTTTTGTCAACCGTCAGCGCGTGGCCATGCCCAAACTGCTGAAGAACGGCGATCGGATTACCATTGGCCGATTCGATATACTGTTTGAACAAAGCAAAAAAGAAACCGGCGAAGGTAACAAGCTCTCCCTGCAAGACACCGTCATCTCCGACAGTCTGGAGATTAAACAGATCACCGTGCTGGTGGCGGATATCCGGGGGTTTACCTCGCTCTCCGAACAGGTCGATATCCGTACTCTCACCAAGCTGATGAACCGCTGGTTCCACAATGTGAGTAACGCGATTTTCGACAACGTCGGCACAGTGGACAAGTTTATCGGCGATTGCGTGTTTGCCCGCTGGGAATCGACCGAGGATCAAAGCAAGACATTAAAACAGGCACTCAGTGCCGCATTGCTGATCAACGAGATTACCCGGGAACTGAACAGCGCTTTCAGTGACCTGCCGGAGCCGGTTAAAATCGGCGTGGGCATCAACACCGGCGCCGCCTCGATGGGCATCGGCCATGACAATACCGCCCTGGGTGATGCAGTGAATATCGCCTTTCGCCTGGAAAGCGCGACCAAGATTTTCGGCAGTGACATGGTATTGAGTGAAACCGCATACCGGCATCTGCCTGAACCATCGCTGGCCGGCAAGACACATCACTTGCGTATCAAGGGTAAGCGTGATCCGATCCGGGTGTGCAGCCTGGCGTTTGACGAGGTCAGGCAGATTCTTGCGGCGTTGAACTAGCAGACAGTGCTGAGTCCTGAGCAGGTAGGCCGGACATAGCAACGCGGTGTCCGGCACAACCGGAGAAATGCCCGATACCGCGGAGTTTATGCCCGCAGGGTGCTATATCGGGCCTACTACTTGGCACTCAGCACTCAGCACCGGGTTTTCAGGCGCGCATGAATTTGCGCACATCGAGGATCATTTCTTCCATTTCCAGCTTGATGCGGTTAATGATCCGGGCCGCTTCGTCCGCTTCTTCCAGATGCGCATCGTCGAAGTTACTGGAGGATAAAATGCTTTGTCCGGCGGCGATGATTTGTGCTTCGTCGTCGGGAATGAACTGCGCCAGATAGACATAACTCTGTGCCAGACTGTTGCAGATATCCTGTTCATCGCCCTCCAGCTCCCACAACAACAGCTGAATCGCGCTTTTTATCTCTTCCCGATCGCAGGGCAGCAGTGATTGTGGATGGCCGTAATTGATGCCGTCCAGTTGCGCCAGGACCTTGCCGTACGCATTGACGATTTGTTCGGCGTCTTTCAGTTGTTGTTCGTAATCGTGATGCATGGGTAATCAGGGCGCTCCCCTGGAGCCGGGTTTGATTCGGGTTTGTGATTCAGTATAGGTCGGTTTTGTGAGCAGATCGAACCTGTGGCATGGCATGAGTCATCCATTTTCCGTATTATAGAAGATATAAACAAAACCTGCGCCAATATGCAAATCGATACGCTGACAAGCCTGTTAACTCAAGATAATGGACCCTGGATAGTCTGGGGCATCGCGCTGGTGCTGTTTTTGGCGGGAGTATTCCTCAGTTGGCCGACATTGCGCCGCGGGTACCGTGACCGGCGCTTGCAAAAAAAAATTCGCGCCGTGGGGGCGGATGTATTGCATCAGGTGGTGATCTCAGACGGCATGGATGGTGTGGTGTATCTGGAAAACCTGTTGCTGACCCCGGACGGTTTGCTGGTGTTGCCGGTGCATCGTTATCAGGGAGTGGTGTTCGCCGCCGACGGTATCGACAACTGGACCCAGGTTCTGGGCAAGCGCACCTACAAGTTTTCGAATCCGTTACCTCAACTGCAAAGTGAAATACAGGCAGTGAAAGGTTATGCCGCAAAAATACCGGTAGAGGGGTGTGTGGTCTTTACGCCGGGCGTCGAGTTTCCCAAGGGTCGGCCGGATAAACTGCTCTCGATTGAGGAACTGGATGCACTGGGTGAGCAATACCGAACACGCGAGGTGCCTTCCGCCTACTGGCAGGCCTGGGAGTCATTAAAGCGTCAGGTACTGACACCGGAGATGTCGCAGCTGCGGCAGGAGTATGCCATCGAGAAAGATTCGGCGTTCAACGTGCGCATGGTGACGGGGCTTTTTGTACTGCTGATAGCGAGCGTCTGGCTGGGTGCATATTATCTGCTGCGTTAAATTACGTGTTCCGGAGATCGAACGGTACATGTATGAAATGCCGTTGAGCCTGCTCGGCCCCTTGTTTGAAAATCATAGCCGGCAAGACCGGGGTGAATAGAGGTGCCGGGAGTTGTGGTAACGGGTGATCTGATCTCAGGGCGAGACGACCTCTTTCCACTCTTGTACCAGATCATCAAAACGCTCCCGAATACTGGCTTGCAGATTGTTTTCCTGTTTCTGCCCGGTTTGATCGTTTTCTTCGTCGTTCTGCCTGTCTTTTTCATTGTTCATCGGGCCGACTGACGCCTTGGTGGTGGTGCTTTTGCCGGATTCGGAGCGGGCGACCAGGTGTTCATTGAGCAGTTCCGGATGCAGGAAAACATAGGCGCCACCGCTGCCCAGGGCCAGCAACAGGGTTGCGACCAGAGCCAAGGCGTGACGCTTTTTACGCTGCCGTTGACGGTTGGCCTGTTGTTCAGCGAGTCGTGCGTGCACGTTCCGGGTATTGGCCGGTTTGAAGGCCGGTTTATTCGTTCCTTCAATGTCGAAGGAGGGGAGGTCGTTTTTGGCGGGGCTGGGCTGTTGCCGGCGTTTCCCGGCCAGTTCAGCTTCAACCTGTTCCGGCGTCACTGACGGCTCCTTGAAGATGAAAATATCCTCTTCACCTTCGAGGATAATGCGTCCATCCTTCCGTTTGATGGTGGCCCGGGCGATGGAAAATCCCTTGCCCCGTTGTTGTTGTTCATCATTCTGACGCTGTTGTTCCGCCTCTTCGAGCTTGGCCTTGATCTCTTCGGCCATGCGCCGGGCATGTTCCTCGCGCTGTGCTTTGGCGTTACGAATCGCTTGTTGACGTCGCGCTTCGCGCTCGTGTTCCTGTTTTTGGGCGGCGTCTTCCCTGGCGCGGGCTTCGGCTTCGCGGCGGGCCTGTTGTTCGGCGTCCTCTTTGGCGCGGGCTTCGGCTTCGCGGCGGGCCTGTTGTTCGGCGTCCTCTGTGGCCCGGGCTTCGGCCTCGCGGCGGGCCTGTTGTTCGGCGTCTTCTTTGGCGCGGGCTTCGGCCTCGAGGCGGGCCTGTTGTTCGGCGTCCTCTTTGGCGCGGGCCTCGGCCTCGAGGCGGGCCTGTTGTTCGGTGTCCTCTTTGGCGCGGGCTTCGGCCTCGCGGCGAGCCTGTCGTTCGGCTTCTTGCTGGGCACGGCTGGCGTGGTCCATCACTTGCTGGCGGGTCTGCTCCATCTCCTGGCGCAGTTGTTCCGCCTCATCCAGGGCCTTGCGCCGGATCTCTTCGGCTTCCTGCTCCGCGATACGGGTGGTTTTCTCGGCCAGTTCCATGGCCCGGGCGCGGGCCTGTTCCAGCAGGCTGACCTGTTTCTGCCGCTCTTCTTGTTCGACTTTGGCCGCACGCTGATTGACGGCCTGGCGGGCGTTTTCCAGTTCGGTGCGCAGCCGTTCGGCCTCGCTCTGGGCCTGTTGCCGGATACTTTCGGCCTCCTTGCGCGCCTGTTCGATGGCGGCCTGGCGCTGGGCTTCTTTTTCCTGCTCCGCCTGACTGGATTGCTGTTCAAAGCGGCGGCGGGTCGCTTCCATCTCCTGTTTGAGCTGGCTGGCTTCTTCGCGCGCCTTGTGCCGGATCGCTTCGGCCTCCTTTTCGGCCTGCTGGCGGGAACGTTCCGCGGCCTGACTCGCTTCGGCGGCAATCTGCCTGGCCCGTTTCAGGGATTCGTCCAGGGCCTGCTGTTTCTCTTCATTGGCCTGTTTGGCGGCCTGGATCTCGCGTAATTCAGCTTCGGCCTGCTGGCGTGCCTGCTCGGCCTTTTCGCGGGCGGCCTGTTCGGCCTGTTTGCCCTGCTGGTCGGCGAGGCGCTGGATCTCCTGTTCGGCCTGGTTTTTGGCCTGCTCGGCACTGGCGGTTTTCTGGGCCAGTTGTTCGGCTTCGTGACGAGCAGTGTTGGCCTGCTGGCTGATTTTGCGTGCCCGGTCTTCGGCGGCCTGACGGGTTTTTTCCGCGGCCGCGGTGCGCTTGCTGGCGGGGGCGGCGGTGACCCCGGCGGCGGCCGGTTCGTTACTGCCGGTCAGCTGAAAACTGGCTGCTTCCAGGCCTCCGTCGAGAATGCCGCACTGGAAGCCGTGCTGGGTGAGCAGGAAGGCGGCCGCGGCGCTCTGGGTGCCGTCGACACTGGCCAGGATATATTCACGCTCGGGATTCAGTTCCCCGGTTTTCAGACGCAGCATCGACAGGGGAATGTTGACCGAGCCGTCCACATGCTGCTGATTGAATTCCTCGTGATTGCGCACATCGATCAGCAGGGCGCCGCTGTCCAGTTTGGCGGCGGTCTCGCTTTCGGAAAAGCGGGTGATCAACGGTTCGGCGAGATAGGTCAGAAAATCCGCTTTTTGCAGCCGCATCAGGACGCCGTCTTCCTGCATGGTGACGTTGGCGTTGCGCCGGCCGTTGGTGATCAGGGCCTCTTCGCCAAAACCGTCACCTTCGTGCAGCGTGGCCAGCTGAATTTCGCCGGCCTTGGGGGCGGGGCGCCGGGATACGCTGCAGCTGCCGCTTTGCACAATGTAGTAATAGTCGTCCTTGTCGCCCTGGTGCAGAATCACCTCGCCTTTTTTTGCCGCCAGCTCTTCCATGCGCATCAGGATGGCCTGAATGTTCTCGGTCGGCAGTTTGAGGAAAGCCCGGGACTGCAGAAATCGCAGCATCCAGTCGGTGGTGTCATCGCCTGAGATTTCGGTGACCTCGAACTCGTAGGCGTCCAGGGGGGTATCGTTGAGAATGATTTCGAGCAGCGCCGAGTCGATGCTGACGACGGTCACCGGCCCTTTGGCCCGGGCGGTAGCGGTATGCGGCTGGTGGTTGTCCAGCGGTTTACAGGCCTCGGCATTTCTGGCTTTTATGATGCGCGACTTTTTCTCGCCACTGCGCTGGAGCTCGACCTGGCCGCTGATGAGATAAAGGGTCCGGTTGTCTTTCTCGCCTTCGCGGAACAGCACCCGGCCGGCCGACAGATCCTCAATGGTCGCCTTGCTGACCAGTTCACCGAGCTTGTCGTGGGGAAGATTCCCCAACGGCTCCAGGCCCTTGAGCAGGTTTTTATCGAGTTTGGTTTTACTGGGCATGGTTGCGTCATTTCTTCCCGGGTGGCGAATCTGCCCCCGTGCTAACGGCCGTTTGGGGCGCAACATAAGGGGTACGTGAAATTTAGACCAATATAAGGACGTATGTTGTGATAGCCCTCACAAAGGGGTCAATTCTGTGCCCGCCAGGCCGCTCAAAAACCGCGATGAAAACCGAGTCGAAAGCCGTCACGGTTGCCGCCCAGCCAGCTTGCGCTCAGATAGCCTGTGCTGTCCACCCAGTAGGAGAGGCCGGCGGCGTAATAACCCTGTCTCTGCTCATCGAAGGTGAGCAGCTGGTCGGTATCGCCGCTGGCCCGTTGCTCGCCGCTGGTCCGGGAGGTGCCGCCGAGGGCCTGGAATTCGAGGTGTTCGGTGAGCGGGATAGTCAGTCCGAGCTGCGCATAGGTGTCGTGCCAGACAAGCTCGACGTTTGTATTATCCGCGTGACCCTCGGTGTCCTGGTAGCGATAGCCGCCGCTCAGCTCCAGCCGCAGTCGGTTCATGTCCAGCAGCAGCAAGTCCAGCTCGATCCCGGTTTGATAACCGGTCGTGACCTGTGCCGCACTCAGCGGGTTGTTGGGCTGGCTGAGGTCCAGATAACCGGCATACAGACTGCCGCTCAGTCGCGGTGCCAGCGTCTCCCGCACCCGGACGCCGAGGATGGAACTCTTGCTGGTCACGGTCTGGCCCGCATACTGCCAGCGGGTTTCATGGTGTGCGATCTGCAATGACAAATCGAGGCTGTTCGGTGGATAGTCAGCCGTAGCCGGGCCGCTGAAGCCGGCCAGCAGCAATCCCGACAGGGCCATGGCGGGGGACGGTACGACAGTAAAAATGTTCGACATGAATTGGCACTAATCCGCAAAGTGGAGTACTGGATAATTGCGGCAATATGCGGCATAGTCAACAGCCAGGCTTGGCGCTGCGGAACTTTCCGAAGCCTGCTATTATTTGACTCCTGATACTACTAGCGAATCTCAAGGAAAACAGGTGCAATGACGCGCGAACAGGAAAAAAAAGCAGAAGAAAGCCAGCAAGGGGAAGAGGCATCGCTGACAGTAACCGAGCGCAAGAAGCAGGCCTGGGGAGTGGATGAACAGGAAGAAGGCGTGCGGCGTATCGGGATCAAGGCTGGCCGGCGTCAGCAGGAAGGCGGACATCCCTTCGGTACCGTAACAGCCCTGGATCGCTGGTTTGTGCTGAAAATTCTGGAAGTGGCCTCCCACCCGCCGATCAATACCGCCCTGTGGGACGGTAAACTGATCCACAGCGTGGAACAGCCGGTGGCGACGCTGCGGTTTCACGATCGCCTGGCGATCTGGAAACTGGCGCTCAACCCCGAGCTGCATTTCGGTGATCTCTACAGTGCCGGACGCATCAATGTTGAAGGCGATCTGGTCCGCTTTCTCGAAGAAGTCTACTCGGGACTCAAGAAAAATCGTCAACGGGGCTGGTTCCGCCGCGTGTTGAAATGGCTCGGACATCGGCGCATCGCCAACTCGCTGTCCCGGGCGCGGGACAACATCTATCACCATTACGATCTCAGCAACGACTTTTATCAGTTGTGGCTCGACAAGGTCGCCATGCAGTACACCTGTTCCTATTTTCCCGATCCCGAAATGACCCTCGAGGAATCGCAGACTGCCAAGTTGCACCATGTTTGCCGCAAGCTGCAACTCAAACCGGGGGATACGGTGGTGGAGGCCGGTTGTGGCTGGGGCGGGCTGGCCCGGTTTATGGCCAAGCATTACGGCGTGACGGTCAAGGCGTATAACATCTCCCGCGAGCAGTTGCGCTTTGCCCGGGAACAGGCACAAAAACAAGGCCTGGCCGATCAGGTTGAGTATATCGAGGATGATTATCGCAACATCCGTGGCGACTTTGACGTGTTTGTCTCGGTGGGCATGCTGGAGCATGTTGGCACCCCGGACTATACGGCACTGGCGGATGTGATTGATGGTTGTCTCAAACCGGACGGGCGAGGCTTGATCCATACCATTGGTCGTAACGTTGCCGGGCCCATGAATCCGTGGATCGAGCGGCGCATTTTCCCCGGCGCCTACCCCCCCTCGTTACGCGAGATGATGGATATCTTTGAACCGCACCGATTCTCGATTCAGGATGTGGAAAACCTGCGCCTGCATTACGCCAAAACCCTCCAGCACTGGCTGGCCCGTTTTGATGACAACACGGATACCGTGCGGGAGATGTTTGACGAGGAATTCGTGCGCGCCTGGCGCCTCTATCTGTGCGGCTCCATCGCCGCCTTTACCAGCGGTGAGTTGCAGCTGTTCCAGGTGGTGTTCAACCGGGCGGATCACAACGATCTGCCCTGGTCGCGGGCGTATCTGTATCAACAGGACGGCGGTGTAGCGAGGCAGTAATGACGGACGTGGATATTCTGATCGTCGGCGGCGGGCCCGCCGGTTCCTCCCTGGCCTGGGCGTTGCGCGACAGTGATTTGCGTATTGCCGTCATGGACAAGCGTGAATTCCCGCGCGACAAGGTCTGCGCCGGTTGGGTCACCCCGGCGGTGGTCAACGCCCTGGCGATCGATCTGGATGATTATCGTGATGGAGGCCGGACCCTGCAACCGATTAGCGGCTTTCGGGTCAGCCAGCTGGGTCAGCAACAGGTCGAGACCCATTACCAGGACGGACCGGTCAGTTACGGCATTCGTCGGCGTGAGTTTGATGAATACCTGTTACGCCGTAGCGGCGCCGAATTGATACTGGGTCAGGCCTTCAAGAGTATGGAACGCGACGGGGACCGCTGGCTGATCAACGGAGCCACCCGGGCGTCACTGGTGATCGGTGCCGGTGGCCATTTTTGTCCCGTGGCCCGGCGCATTGGCGCCAAACCGGGCAGCAGCGAAAAGGCGGTGACGGCCCAGGAGATCGAATTTGAAATGAACGAAGAACAAAAGGCCGGCTGCCACGCCGAGCCGGAGGTGCCGGAACTGTTCTTTACCCCGGATCTGAAAGGCTATGGCTGGATATTTCGCAAGGGCGATTATCTGAATGTCGGTCTCGGCCGGGAAGACAATCACCGTCTGTCGGAACATGTACAGGCGTTTTGTGATTCGCTGCGCGAGTCGGGCCGGCTCGATTTTGATATTGCCGACAAGTTTCAGGGCCACGCCTATTTATTATATCCCCATGCCCTGCGCCAGGTGGTCGACGAAGGGGTGTTGTTGATCGGGGATGCGGCCGGTCTGGCCTATCCGCAAAGCGGAGAGGGCATCCGCCCGGCCATCGAATCGGCATTGCTGGCTTCCGGGGTGATTCGCGACGCCGCCGGCGACTACTCCCGCGAAAAACTGCAGCCCTATCAACAGATGCTGGAAGAGCGCTTCGGCGAGCGCCAGCCGGCCCCGTCACTGCTCGAACGGTTACCGCCGGGTGTCAAACGGCGGCTGGCCAGCCGCTTGATGCAGACCCACTGGTTTACCCGCAAGGTGGTTATCGATCGCTGGTTCCTGCAATCCCACCAGCCGCCCCTGCAACAGCCCATGCCGGTATCCCGGAACCCGTAAAAATCTTTTTACCCCGGGGGCACGGAGGTCACAGCGGTAAAAGGAAAATGGTATTTAATTAAATTCGGGATAACCGGGTTAAAAACAGGATCGATTTGTATTTTGCCGGCTCAATAAACAAATACACGAATCGACTTTTTATTTCCTCTGTGCTCTCTGTGTCCTCTGCGGTGCAATCTTATTATTCAAGCTTCGCCAGCCACTGCTGATCGAACTTGTCGATGATCTTCTGCATGACATCCGGATCCATGAAGTGATCGGCGGCGGTCTCCTTGAGCGGCCGGGGCGAGGCCGGTTTGTGGTGACCGATATTCTCCAGTCGCTGAGCCAGGAGCGGCGTACTGTCCCGGGTGTCGGACGGTATTTCGAACGCCTCTTTAATCCAGGCCTGTATATCTTCGCGAGTCAGGCCGCGACGCAACACCCGGGTAATGCTGGCATAGGGAAGATGTTCCGGGGTACCGCCGCGCCGGGCCAGTTGGGTAACCTTGGGCCAGAACCGGGTGCTTAAAAAGGTTTCGGTAACAATAAGCTGCGAGAACAGGCTGGCGAGCTCCTCGTCGTTGGCGATATCCAGCGCATAACGATCGGCTTCCAGTTCATTCTGGCGGGCGGCGTAAAAGGCCACGCCGGCGTAAAACGGCGCATACAGGGCAAACACACACTGCAGGGGCAGGGCCAGTGGCGACGTCTGCTGTTTGAACGCCTGTTGATACTGGCGCCAGGTCTGGCGCAGGGAGGCGAGCCAGCCGATATGCAGATTATGTATTCCGGCAAGTTGTCCGATACGCCGCGCCAGCAGGGATTTGAAATGGCCCGGCGGCAGGGTGAGCAGAGTGTCGAGCCCGATCACCAGCGTGTTGTGGTACAGCAGCGGCAGTCCGACGCGGGGTGTGCGATTCACCTCGATGCCGAAACCCTCGCGCAGGATAACCTGATCCAGTACGGGATACTTGAAGTCCCGCCGGAGTTGCTCCACCAGTTGAGTCAGCTTCGGGGCGTTCTGCCGGTTGATCGCCAGCCCCCGGGGCCGGGTGAAGCGGTTGCGAAATAACGGGATACTGAGGACGATGGCGAGCAGTGCGATAAGCAGGTTAATGCCGATCGCCAGCCACTCCTGCCACAGGCCGGCAGCACGTACCTGTTGAGGCAGCTCGCGCAATAACACCAGGGCAATCAGTGGAAACAGCAACAGCAACAGATAACCTGCCAGCGCCACCAGGGTCACCAGTGCCCGATATACCACCGGCTGGCGTGTTGCCAGGGGTTCAAGCAGGCGCTGCAGGCTGAAACGATTGACCGGTAGCGTGAAGCGGTCCAGCAGACGGGAGACAGCGTTGGTCATGATCTTGTTCGGTGTCCTGTTCTGATGTTTTGGGCTTTTATCGGAATCCGGTTGGGCCGGGGCGCACGCCAGGGCAGCCTGTACGGGGCTAAACATAACGAATTTGTCGGGAGGCGTAATGATGCGTATCACATTTTCAGCGGCCATTGTGGCTTTGGCCGGGGCGTTATCGCTGGCCGGCTGCGGCGAGCCGGATGATGCGAGTCGGATTGCGCAGTTGATCGAGACGATGGAAGCGGGGATTGAAGAGCAACGCACCGGGCCGGTACTGGCGCCGCTGGCCGAGGATTTTCGGACTGATGATGATTTGCGGCACCGGGAGATACGCGGGCTGCTGTTCTACCACTTTCGCCGTTATCCGAATATTTCGATCGTAACCTCTGATCAGCGTATTCGAATTGACGGGGAGCGGGCCGATGTAACCCTGAACGCCCTGGTGCTCGGTGGCAAGAATCGGTTACCGGAGCGGGGCCGGCGTTATGCAGTGAGTATGCGTTGGCAAAAGACGGCAGGTGACTGGCAGTTGGCACGCATCAAATGGCAACAGCCGGAGTGAAGTAAGCGTTCCGAATATCGCTTGAGGTCAAAGTGCCTGGGCATTGGGAGCGCCGGTTCAGGAGGAAACGGGTTCTTTTTCCTGCGGGGCGCGGTTGTTGGTGTTGATGGTATGGGTGTAGATCGAAAAGTGGCCCAGCAGGCGATCGGAAAAATATTTTTCCAGAGTGTAATGGATGGTGCGAAATGCCAGTTGCTGCCAGGGAATTTCCGCTTCACTGAATAGACGCACCTCGAGGCTTTCATCGCCGGCACAAAAGTCCAGATCCAGCAGGCGGGCCCGATACAGTACATAGACCTGATTCACATGCGGCAGACTGATCAGGGTGTAGATGTCGTCGATTGCCACATTGGCACAGGCTTCTTCTTCGGATTCGCGCAGGGCGGCCTGTTCCATGGTCTCGCCCAGTTCCATAAAACCGGCCGGGAGGGTCCAGGTGCCGTAGCGCGGTTCAATGGCGCGTTTGCATAACAGGACCTTGTCTTCCCATACCGGCAGGGTGCCGGCAATGATGTTGGGATTCCGGTAATGGATTGTCTGACATTGATCACAGACATAACGGGGCCGGTTATCACCTTCGGGGACTCGATTGGTAACCGGGTGCCCGCATTCACTGCAATACTTCATGATGGAACTTACTTCTTTTGGCCCTGCGGCACGAAGCCGCTGGGCAGTCCGCCATAATCGCCTTCATCGAACAGAAAGCCGATCATGTGTTTTTCGATTAACTCGAGGCTCCCGGGGTCGGCGGTGCTCAGACGGTTTTCATTAATAATTGTGGTCAGACGTTCCAGCCATTGCTTCCAGCCTTCGGCGGATACATTGTCAATAATGCGCTGTCCGAGTTCCCCGGGGTAAGGGGCTTCTTCCAGGGCGGGGGCTTCGCGTTTGAGAACCTGACAGAAAACCATGCGTGCCATGTGATTACTCCGGGAATCTTTGAGTTTCGTGTCTGGTGTGGACACCGTTGTGTGATAAAATCTTTAATACAGGACTCAATTATTATCTGCAATTCATAGCGGCCCTGCAAGGTCGCGCGCACAGGAGAGCAATAGCATGAGTCAGGCAATGTCTTTTCAACCGGTGATCCGGGAACAGGATATCAGCATCAGCGACAAGGCCGGTGCCCAATTGAATGCCATTTTGCAAAATGCCGACGGTGGCGTTGAGGGTATTCGCATCTTCGTCAGTGGCGGAGGTTGCGGTGGCATGACCTATGGCATGACCTATGCCGAGAACATCGACGAGCGTGACAAGGTCCTCGAAGGGGACGGCTACAAGGTGGTGGTGGATGCTATCGCCCTGAGTTATCTCAAGGGCAGTGACATCGATTATGTCGAAGAAGGACTGAACGCCTCGTTTGTCTTCAATAATGTCTTTCAGAGCGTGGGTGGCAGCGGGGCTTGCGGCGCCTGCGGTGGGGCCGCGTAGCAGGCCGCCCCGCTGTGGCGGCCACGCCCCGCATTCTGATTATCGCCCCGCACGGCAGCTATCGTACCGCGCCGTTTCTTGAAGCCGCCCATCAGCTGGGCGTGCCGGTACTGATCGCCTCCGACGAGGGACGGCACTCGCTGGTCAGTGAATACGCCCGCGGTCTGCACCTTGACCCGCGGGACGTGGACAGTGCCCTGCCGCTGATTTGCGAGGAGGCCGAACGGGGCGGGCCGTTCAGTGCTGTGATCGGCACCGATGACGGCACGGTTGAGCTGGCCGCGGCGGCCGCGCGGACTTTTGATTTACCCCACAATCCGCCCGAAGCGCTGCGCCTCTCCCGGCGCAAGGATCTGGCCCGCGAGCGCCTGCAACAGGCGGGTGTCCCCAAACCGGCACACCGGCTGATCGATCTGCGTGAACCGCTTGCGACCGCGGCGGCGCAGATTGCCTATCCGGCGGTGATCAAGCCGCTGGCCCTCTCCGCCAGCCGCGGGGTGATCCGGGTCGATAATGCCGCCCGGTTCGTGCAGGCCTGCGAGCGGGTTGAGCGCATGCTGGCCCGTGAACCGCATCTCGATGCCTATCTGCGTGAGCATCTGCTGGTCGAACAATTTGTCCCTGGCGAGGAAGTTGCCGTCGAGGGGATGTTGTACAACGGTCGGCTACAGTTTCTGGCGCTGTTCGACAAACCGGATCCGCTGAACGGCCCGTTCTTTGAAGAGACCTATTATATAACCCCGGGGCGCATTGCCCCGGCGCAACAGGCGCGGCTGCGCGAGGTGATCCAGGCAACCTGTGAGGCTTATGGGTTGCGCGAAGGCCCGATCCACGCCGAGTGTCGGGTGAACGGCCCGGATGTCTGGGTACTGGAGGTGGCGGCGCGCACCATCGGCGGTATGTGCGGGCGCCTGCTGCAGTTCGGCACGGGGCTGACTCTGGAGCAACTGGTGCTGCAACACGCCATGAACCGGCCGGTGGCGATTGATCCACAGTCGGCGGGCGCCGGGGTGCTGATGATCCCGATCCCGCGCGGCGGGATTTTCAAACGGGTCGAGGGGCTGTTACGGGCCCAGCGCGTGCCCTATATTGAAGAGATCAGTATCCAGATCCGCGAAGGCTATGAGGTAGCCCCCCTGCCCGAAGGTGGCAGTTATCTCGGCTTTATTTTTGCCCGGGCGCCGGATGCGGACCGGGCCGAACAGGCGTTGCGTGACGCGCATGCCTGTCTGGAAATTGTCATCGATCCATTGATCCAGGTGCATGTCGCCTGAGGAGTCCGTCATTGAGCAGTACCGCGACAACCGAAGAATACAAACTGGTGGAAACCCGTCTGCAGGAAAAACTGGCCGACGGCACGACCCGTTGCAATCTCTGTTTATGGCAGTGTCGTCTCAAACACGGTCAGCGCGGTTTTTGCCAAGCGCATGTCAATCGCCACGGCACGCTGTATAACCTCTCCTACGGCATCATCTCGGCGATGGATATCGGCCCCATCGAGGATAAGCCGGTCAAGCATTTCCGGCCGGGGACCCGGGTGATGTCAGTGGGTAGCTACGGCTGCAACTTTCGCTGCGGCGGCTGCCATAACCTGGAGATTTCCTGGGGCACCGAAGCGCTGGATGCCCTTGCCCGGGGGGAGTCCACGGCGGTGCACGCTTCCGCCGAGCAGCTGGTGGAGGCCGCGCTGCGTCATGGTGTCGAAGGGATCGCCTTTACCTACTCGGAGCCGGCGGTGTGGCTGGAGTATGTGCTGGATGTCTCGCAACGGGCCCGCGAGGCGGGGCTGTATACCGTCTATGTCAGTAACAGCTTCGTCACCGACGAGGCACTGGAGCTGATGGCGCCGTGGGTGGATGTGCTCTGTTCCGACATTAAGAGCCTGGATAATGACTTTTATAAAAAGATTTGTCCGCGGGCCAGTGTGCAACAGGTTCTGGATTCGGTGGAACGAGCGCATCAGCTGGGCATTCATGTGGAGACCCGTACCAATATCATTCCCGGTTATAACGATGATCCGGTGATGCTCAAGCAGATCGCCGAATGGATTCATGAACATCTCGGTGCCGACAGTCCCTGGCATATCACTAAATTTTTTCCGGCGTTCAAGTTAAGTGATGTGCCGCCCACTCCCTCGGAAAGTTTGTGGCAGGCCCATGATATGGCACGGGAGGCCGGTCTTACCCGGGTCTATGTCTACGATGACAAGGGCTGCGATTGCGCAGAGGAGAACCTGCCGGTCGATGCCTATCTGGACGAGGATCCGGACACGTTGCATGAGGTGAAAAAATGTGCCTCGGACTGTTGCGGCGATGAAGGCGTCTTGCTGAAAAAATACGAGCGTCAGCTGCAATCAGGATGAGCAGCTGACCTCGATCTGATCCGCCCAGTCGGGCGGTTCAGCCGCGTAATGGGCCATCTGCGGATGTTCGGCAAAGGGATCGCGCAACAGTTCAAGCAGCCTGTCGACTTCACTGAAATCGTTTTGCTGTGCCTTGTCGATGGCAATCTGGGCCATGTAATTGCGCAGGATGTATTTGGGGTTGACCCCGCGCATCGCCTCGCGACGTGAGGCATCGTCACTTTGCTCTTGTTGCAGCTGTTTTCGATAGCGCTGTGCCCAGCTGTCGAAGGCCTCGCGCTCGACAAACATATCCCGCAGTATCGTGTTAGAGGCTTGCGGGTGGCTGTCGAAATCACCCAGCGCCCGGAACAGCCGGGTGTAATCCACCTGGTTGGCCTGCATGGCTGCCAGCAGATCGCTGATCAGCTGAGCGGTGTCGTCATTGTTCTCCCGCAGTCCCAGCTTGGCATGCATGAGCGCCAGATAGTGTTCAACAAACAGCGGTTCATACTGTTCCAGCGCCGCCTGCGCCTGTTCGACACTCATCAACGGGATTAATGCCTGGGCCAGCTGATTCAGGTTCCACAGGCCGATCCCCGGTTGCTGATCAAAGGCGTAACGGCCGTGGAAGTCCGAGTGATTGCAAATGTAGCCGGGCTGATACTGTTCCATAAAGCCGAAGGGACCATAGTCCAGGGTCAGGCCGAGGATGGACATGTTGTCGGTGTTAAGGACCCCGTGGGCAAAGCCGACCGCCTGCCACCGGGCAATCAGGCGGGCGGTGTGTTGTACGACCTCCTCGAGCAGCGCGACGTAGGGCTGCGAGTGTGTTGCCAGGGCCGGGTAGTGGTGTTCGATGACATAATCGGCCAGTTGTTTTACGGCATCATGCTGCTGGCGACGGTAAAAGACTTCAAAGGATCCGAAGCGCACATGGGAAGGCGCGATGCGTGCCAGAATCGCGCCGGTTTCAATCTGTTCGCGATAGACTTCGGCATCACTGCCGACGATGGCCAGCGCCCGGGTGGTGGGAATGCCCAGGCCGTGCATGGCTTCGGAACATAAATACTCGCGAATGGTCGAGCGCAGCACCGCGCGCCCGTCACCGCTACGTGAGTAGGGTGTCAGACCACTGCCCTTGAGCTGGATATCGTACTTCTCACCCTGCCCATTGCGTACCTCGCCGAGCAGGATCGCGCGCCCGTCACCCAGTTGCGGTACATAGTGGCCGAATTGATGGCCGGCATAGAGCATGGCCAGCGGTTCACAGTCCGCGGGCAGGCTGCGGCCGCTGATCAAGTCGATCCACGCCTGTGGATCGTTCCGTTCGGGGTCCACGCCGAGCAGGGCGGCGACCGCCGGATTGAAACTGACCAGATGGTGCGGGGCCTCGAAAGGGGTGGGATTGACGCGACTGTAAAAGCGCTGTGGCAGGCGGGCAAACGTGTTGTCAAAACAGAGGGACTGTTGCAGCGTCGGGGGTGACTGGGGTGCGGTATTTGTCATAATGAATATTGTACCGGGGTTGTCAACAAATACACCCGGTAGCCTATAGGTGTATAGTAACCGGTGTGATCGCAACACAAGGGTGATGAAAATCAACTTGCTGAAACTGCTGAGTCGGCTGAGCTTTTTGTCGGAGAAGCGTCGCCTGCAATGGTATCCGCCCTTCTGGCTGATGCGGGTGAAAGTTCTGGAGTTGAGTGACGACTGGCGCCGGATTCGGTTGCTGTTACCCTTGAACATGATTTCGCGTAATATGGGCGGGTCGATGTTCGGGGGATATCAGGCCGCGTTGTCGGATCCGATTGCCGCCCTGGCCTGCGCCAAACGCTTTCCCGATACCGCCGTCTGGACCCGGGTGCACGAGATTGATTTTCAGCAGGTCGGCAACAGCGATCTTGAATTGCGTTTTGAGTTCCCACCTGATCTGGAAGCACGTATCCGCGAGGAGCTGGCGCAGCGGGGTCGCAGCACGCCCACCTTCGAGTATGCCTTTTACCGGACCGACGGGGTGCGTTGCAGTGTGGTCAAAAGTACCGTGGCCATTCGTCCTCGCGGTTATCTGCACAACAAGTCATGACGGGACAGTGATCGGATTAACAACGCTATGAGCAATACGATTCATCCAGCTGCCATCGTCTCGAGCGAGGCCAGGCTGGGTCAGGGTAACGAGATCGGCCCCTTTGTGGTGATTCACGATGATGTGGTACTGGGGGATAACAATGTCCTGCACAGCGGCGCGGTGTTGCATGACGGCACCCGACTGGGCAGTGGCAACCGGCTGCATGAGCATGCCGTGATCGGCGGCTTGCCCCAGGATCTGGGGTTTGACCCCGCCACGCCAAGCTACGTGGAAATCGGCGACCACAATGTGCTGCGCGAGGCGGTGATGATTAATCGCGCCAGCCAGGAGGGTGGGGTTACCCGAGTGGGAGATCACAATTATCTGATGAACGGAGTCCATCTCGGTCATGATTGTGTCCTGGGTGATAATGTGATCATCGCGCCCTACGCCGCCCTGGGCGGTTTTGTCAGCGTGGCCGAACGGGCCTTTATCTCCGGCGGGGTGATGGTTCACCAGTTCGTGCGGATCGGCCGGCTGGCGATGATCGGCGGCAACAGCAAGATCACTCAGGACGCGCTACCCTACATGATCACCGATGGCATGCCGGGTCGGGTGCGGGGACTGAACGTGGTTGGACTCAAACGGGCCGGGTTCAGAGCCGAGGATCTGCGCAGTCTCAAACAGGCCTATCAACTGCTGTTTCGCAGTGGAACAGAGCTGGAGGCGGCGGTGGCTAAACTGCGGGATCTGTCGCCGGCGCCGGCCGCTGAGCTGGCCGGCTTTATTGCCGACTCGCAGCGGGGCTTTCATCGAGACAAGGGTTGAGTGGAATCAAATACGCGGGGCAATGGCTTTATTTCCCGTATGATCAACAGTTAAAATAGCTCGACGAGGTTTTTGTATCCCGGGTTCGGGCCAAACGCATATTGCGTGTAACCGATTGAAAAGTGGACATAATATTCTTATGGATTCAGCCAACGCCGCAACAGCCGAAAAGAAGGGCAGTTATACTTATGATGAACTGATTCAGTGCGGTCATGGGGAACTGTTCGGCCCGGGTAATGCCCAGCTGCCGTTACCGCCGATGTTGATGTTCGATCGTATTACCCACATCAGCGACAGCGGGGGCCAGTTTGATAAGGGCGAGATCATCGCCGAACTGGATATCAACCCCGATTTGTGGTTCTTCAAATGTCATTTCGAAGGAGATCCGGTGATGCCGGGCTGTCTGGGACTGGATGCCATGTGGCAGCTGGTCGGGTTTTTCCTCGGCTGGATGGGCGGCCCGGGCCATGGTCGGGCGCTGGGCGCCGGTGACGTCAAGTTTACCGGCCAGGTGACTCCCGATTGCAAGCTGGTGACTTACCGGGTGAATCTCAAGCGACTGATTATGCGTAAGCTATACATGGGCATCGCCGATGCCTCTCTGGAAGTCGACGGCCGTGAAATCTATACTGCCGAGGACCTGCGGGTCGGACTTTTTACCTCCACTGACCAACTTTAAGCAGTTTATCTGAACATGCCATTACGACGCGTTGCTATTACCGGTCTCGGAATTGTCTCCAGTATCGGCAATAACCGGGAGGAAGTTACCGACTCCCTCCGCCAGGGCCGTTCCGGTATTCGTTTCAATTCCGAATATGCCGATCTCGGATTCCGCTCGCAAATTGACGGGCCGATTGATCTGAATCTCGATGAGATGATTGATCGCAAGCTTAAACGCTTCATGGGCGATGGCGCCGCGTTCAATTACCTGGCCATGGAACAGGCGATTGCCGATGCCGGCCTGGAAGAGAATGAGATATCCAATCCGCGCAGCGGCTTGATCGTCGGTTCCGGCGGGCCCTCCACCCAGAACATTGTGCAGGCGGCGGACATACTGCGCGAGAAAGGCGTGCGCAAGGTCGGCCCCTATATGGTGCCGCGTACCATGTCCAGCACCAACTCCGCCTGTCTGGCCACGCCGTTCAAGATCAAGGGTGTCAACTACTCTATCAGCTCCGCCTGCTCTACCTCGGCACACTGCATCGGCAATGGTTACGAGCTGATCCAGATGGGCAAGCAGGACATCGTCTTCGCCGGCGGCGGCGAGGAAGTACACTGGACCCTGTCCGTGTTGTTCGATGCGATGGGGGCGCTCTCCGCCAAATATAATGATGCGCCGGAAACCGCTTCGCGCACCTATGATGTCAACCGTGACGGCTTTGTCATCTCCGGTGGTGGCGGCTTGCTGGTGCTCGAAGAGCTGGAACATGCCAAAGCCCGCGGTGCGACCATTTACGCCGAGCTGGTCGGCTACGGCGCCACCTCCGACGGATTCGATATGGTGCAGCCCTCCGGTGAAGGGGCGGTGCGCTGCATGCAGCAGGCCCTGCAGGAGGTGGAAACCCCGGTGGACTACATCAACGCCCACGGTACCAGCACCCCGGTGGGGGATATCCGCGAACTGGAAGCCGTCAAGGAGGTCTTCGGTGACAACATGCCGGCCATCGCCTCGACCAAATCCCTCACCGGTCACGCCCTGGGCGCCGCCGGCGTCAACGAGGCGATCTATTCGCTGCTGATGATGCAGGAGAATTTCCTTGCCGCCTCGGCCAATATCCAGGAACTGGATCCCGGCGCCGAAGGCTATCCCATCGTCCGCGAACGCCAGGACGACGCCAGTATCAATTGCGTCATGTCCAACAGTTTCGGTTTCGGCGGTACCAACGCCACCCTGGTGTTCCAGCGTTATAACGACGAGTGAACTTCTCTAACTGAGCCCTTTTACCTGCTGCTGGAGAATGGTCCGCGAATAAACGCCTATGCACGCAAATGAATTGATTTTTGATTTGCGTGCATTGGCGGACTCGATGGGTTTTTAAGTATCCGGTGGCGAGCCTGTAGTCAGTTTATGCCAGCTGCAAAACTTCCCAAACCTGTCCGCTTCTTATTGTGGGTGCTGATTTTCGCGATGGTTTATTTTGGTGCCCAGCAGTACCAGAAACGGAATCTGGTCAGCGGCACGGTGCCGGAGTATATCGCCCCCATGCTTCAGGGAGCGGAGTTTGATTCGCGGGATATCGAAGGCAAGCCTTATATCCTGCACTTCTGGGCCAGCTGGTGTCCGATTTGCCGTTTTGAGCAGGATACTATTCAGGCATTAAGTCGTGATCATCAGGTGATCAGCGTGGCCATGCAATCGGGGGATCGGACTGAAGTTCAGGCATACATGCGGGAACATTCGCTGAATTTTATGACACTGCTTGACGAGGAGGGGCTGCTGGCGAGACGTTTCGGCATCAAGGGGGTACCGACGACCCTGCTGGTCAATAGCGAGGGTGAGATTGTCTTTCGCGAGATCGGTTATAGCACTGAATGGGGGCTGCGTTTACGCATGTGGCTGGTGGATTGATCCTCGCCAGTCGATGAGGCCTGATTATGCTTCCAGCTTCTCCTTGAGCGCCTCGATAGCCTGAGCCATGTCTTCGCTGGATTGCTGGCTGATGTAGTTTAACAGGGGCAGAAGCTGTTGCATCAGGCTGCCCAGATGGGGTTTGAGCAGGTCCTGCTTGCCTTCCTCGATCAGCTTGAGTGCCTGTTCGATATCCAGATGTGCCGCGCCGCTGTCCTTGCGCTGTGAGTGGGCGACGACCTGGTTGCCGCCGGCTTCCATGGCTTTGTTGAGGTATGTCTCGGTTTCGGCGACCAGGGTTTTAATATCCGATTGCTCGGTCAGGTGTGGCTCGAGCAGGCCGATGCTGACGGTTATATGCAGTTGTTGTTCGCCGCTATTAAAGCTCAGTGCATTGATCTCACTGCGCATGCGTTCCGCCAGCAGGGACGCATCCTCTGTGCTGGTGTCGCGCAGTAGCATGGCAAACTTGGCCAGTCCGACCCGGGCCAGCATGTCTTCCTTGCGTACCAGTGGTGTCAATGTCGCGCTGATTTTCTGCAGTATCTGATCCATCAACGCCTTGCCGTTGCTGATAAAGAGTGAATTGAAATTATCAATGTCCATGCGTAACAGGGTGAACTGGCCGCCATGACGCTTGAAATAGGCCAGACACTCGTCCGCCGCGCGACAGAAATAGGTTTGACCACCCAGCCCGGTGACCTGATCGACGGCGGTTTGTTGCTCCAGTTTGTCAGTTGTTTCAGTAAGCTTGTGTGTGGTCTGTTTGAAATTGACATGCGCCTTGGCGCGGGCCTGTAACTGCACCGAATCGAAAGGCTTGGTGATAAAGTCCGAAGCACCCTTGTCCAGAGCCAGCTGTTTGGTCTGGTCATCATCCTCCTTGCCGGTAATGATAATGGCCGGCAGTTCCCTCAGGTGGGGATCGTCGGCGGAGCGCATGCGTTCCAGCAGCCCAAAACCGTCCAGGTAAGGCATGGACAGGTCGGTAAAGACCACCTGAATTTCGGGATCGTTGGTCAGATAGGTCCAGGCATCCTCACCATGGTCGGCTTCAATCACGTGATAAGCGGTGCCCAGGACCTTGGTCATGGCCTTGCGCATTACACGGGAGTCATCAACGACCAGGATGCGGGGGGAGTTGTTATTATCGTCTGCCATTCAGGGGTATCGTTTTGAAATAGAATGCCGAATTTATTGTGTCAATCAAGCATATCCGGATACTCTGTCATGGGTAAAGGGTAATTCGCAGGCCTGACGGCGCAGCGACAAAGTCGCTTGCTCTCCTTGTCGGCAGGTCCGGAGAATCCTTGATATTGTCTGTCTCGGAAAACGCGATAAGCTCGTTTGTTTTGCCAAACAGAGGAGTACGCCATGGTGTTTATGTACTGTCATCCCGGTCTCTGCGGGCTGATGCTGCTCATCGGCACGCAGACCCTGCTGGCCGACGAGCTGGAACAGCGTCGGCGTGAGGCGGCGCATCCTGCCACCGACGTGACGCGGTTGCAGGAACTGGCCCGCGATGCCGATTGGGCGGTGCGCCAGCGCGTCAGCCGCAATCGCCGCACACCCCCCGAACTGCTGCACCAGCTGGCAGGGGATGATCATCCGCAGGTCCGTATCGGGGTGGCGACCAATCTTGATACCGGGGAGCGGACGTTTTTGAAACTGGCCCGCGATCCGGACCCGTCGGTCCGCAGTGTGGTGGCACGATTTGAGTATGTGCCGGCGTCGGCGCTGGCGATCCTGGCGGGGGATGCCGAAGGCGAGATCCGCTATGAAGTGGCCCGTAATCTGAATACCTCCACGGCGACCCTCAAAAAACTGCGTGACGACCCGTTGCCCGAGGTGAGCCAGATGGCGCGACTGAGCCTGGCCAGGCGCCATGAAGAGGCGGGCGAATAGGGGATTCTGAGGTTCTGGTCGGGTGTGGAGCACCCGGCTGACCCATCGTGGTGCGTGGCAGTAAGCCACTGCACGCAAACAGGGCATTTTGTGCCGGCTGTCGGTCCCGCGGTTCACTCAAGTCCCTGTTAAACCGGGCAGCGTCGAAGTGGTGCGTATCTTGCTACATCCTGAACCAACTTTGAGCAGATTCAGGATAACAAGATGGAAAACTTTCAGACCGCCACTGACGTGTTGTTCATACTGCTGGGCGCGATCATGGTGCTGGCCATGCATTCGGGCTTTGCCTTTCTTGAGGTCGGTACGGTGCGCAAGAAAAACCAGGTCAACGCCCTGGTCAAGATCATCACCGATTTTGCTGCCTCGACCATCGCCTATTTTTTCATCGGCTACGCGCTTGCCTACGGCAGCGGCTTTTTTCAGGCGGCTCCCGCACTGACCGCCGCCAGCGGCTACGAGCTGGTCAAGTTCTTCTTTTTGCTGACCTTCGCGGCAGCGATTCCGGCCATCATCTCCGGCGGGATCGCCGAGCGGGCCCGTTTTTACCCGCAACTGGCTGCGACGTTTATTATTGTGGCGCTGATCTACCCGTTGTTCGAGGGGATGGCGTGGAACGGCAACTTCGGCCTGCAGGCCTGGCTGGCTGCGACGTTTGGCGCCGGCTTCCATGATTTTGCCGGTTCGGTGGTGGTGCACGCGGTCGGCGGCTGGCTGGCGCTGGGCGCGGTGCTGATGCTCGGCAGTCGCCACGGGCGTTACGGCAAGGACGGGCGGGCGACAGTCGCCCATCCGCCCTCCAGCATTCCGTTTCTGGCGCTGGGCGCCTGGATCCTGACCGTCGGCTGGTTCG
Organism: Thiohalophilus thiocyanatoxydans; assembly: GCF_004366735.1. Lineage (GTDB taxonomy): Bacteria > Pseudomonadota > Gammaproteobacteria > UBA6429 > Thiohalophilaceae > Thiohalophilus > Thiohalophilus thiocyanatoxydans. The sequence continues at coordinate 128,329 of NZ_SOQX01000004.1, forward strand.
GTTTCAACGTGATGTCGGCGCAGAAGGTGGGCGACATCAGCGGGCTGGTGGCGGCCAACTCACTAATGGCCATGGTCGGCGGGATCCTCGCCGCGCTGGTCATGGGCAAAAACGACCCCGGTTTCGTGCACAACGGGCCGCTGGCCGGACTGGTCGCGGTGTGCGCCGGTTCGGATATCATGCACCCGCTTGGTGCACTGGCCACCGGGGCAGTGGCCGGGGCGCTGTTCGTCTGGGCCTTCACGCAGGCCCAGAACAAATGGCGTATCGACGACGTGCTCGGGGTCTGGCCCCTGCACGGACTTTGCGGGGCCTGGGGCGCCCTGGCGGCCGGGATCTTCGGGCTGGAAGCGCTCGGCGGGATGGGCGGGGTGAGTTTTCTCTCCCAGCTGGTCGGAACCCTGATCGGGATCAGTATCGCGCTGCTGGGCGGCTTGCTGGTCTATGGCCTGCTCAGGGCGACTGTCGGAATCCGCCTCACTCAGGAAGAGGAGTACCGCGGCGCGGATCTGAGCATCCACAAGATCGCCTCCGAATCGGTCATCGACTGAGTGGGGTGTCAGGTTGAGCGCTCGCCGGGCGTTGCGTCGGCGCTCAGGATCCGCTCGGCGGCTTCTTTGGCCGCATCGGCATAGGGCACCAGCACCAGGTCGATGCCGTCGCGTTCGAACAGTTGGGCGTCGTGTCGGTGGGCAGTGGAGAGCGCAATCCGCCCGTGATAGCCCTGCTGGCGCAGGCCGCTGAGCAGCATCCGGTTGATGCCCCGATCCCGGATGGTGCTGATCACCCAGCGCACCCGATCCAGGGGCAAGGTGGCGAGAAACTCCGGATCCTCGGCATCGCCGTAACGGGCGGCGTAGCCTTCGCGGGTATGCAGGCGCACCACCTCGGGGTCGAAGTCCACCGCGAGGATCCGGTAGCCGTGGCTGCGCAGGTTGGCCGCCACGGCCGCGCCGAAGCGTCCCAGGCCGAACAACAGAATGCTGGCCTCCCCGGCATCCCCCGCCGCCTGGCCCGACTCCCGGTAAGTGACCTTGCGTTCGAAGATCCCCAGATACGGGGCGAGGCGATCGTACAGCGGATGCGAGTAGAGAATCATATAGGTCGAGAGGCTGATGGTAATGAGCCCCACCAGGGTGATCAGGCCGACGGTCTCCTGACTCAGGTGGCCGAGGCTCAGTCCCAGGGCCGCCAGGATGAGTGAGAACTCACTGATCTGGGCGACTGCCAGGCCGGCCAGAAAACCGGTGCGCTTGCGATAGCCCATGTAGCCCATGATGGCCATGACGATCAGCGGGTTACCGATCAGCACGAAGACCGAGAAGAGCCCCGCCGCGCCCAGCTGGGCCCCGAGGGTGCCCAGTTCCAGGCCGGCGCCCAGTTCGATGAAAAAGAACAGCAACAGAAAATCGCGCAGGCTGACCAGCCGCGCCGCCACCAGTTCCCGGTAGGGGGTCGAGGCGATGGAGATGCCGGCCAGAAAGGCGCCCACTTCCTTGCTGAAGCCCAGCGCATCCCCGGCGGCGGCACCCAGCACCGCCCAGGCAATGGCAAACAGCATCAGCAACTCCGCCGAATGAGCCAGACGATGCAACAGGGGCGGCAGGATATAGCGCATCAACACGGCCACGGTGACCAGCATCAGGGCGCCCTTGAGCAGAATGAACAGCGCTTCCTGGGCCATATTGAGATCGGCGCTGGACTGGCCGAAGGCGGTCAGCGCAATCATGACCAGTACTACCACGATGTCCTGGACGATCAAAAAGCCCACCGCGATGCGCCCGTGCAGGGAGTCGAGCTCGCGCTTGTCCGACAGCAGCTTGACGATGATGATGGTGCTGGAGAAGGTCAGCGCCACGGCCACATACAGGGCAGTGATGTGCGCCATGCCCAGTGCCAGACCGATGAGATAGCCGATCACCGAGGTGAAAATCACCTGGCCCAGGCCGGAGATCAGCGCCACCGGGCCGACGCTGCGAATGATGTGCAGATCCAGTTTCAGGCCGACCACGAACAGCAGCAGGGCGATGCCCAGGCGGGCGAACAGCTCGATTTCGCTGCTGTGGGTGACCCAGCCCAGTGCCGAGGGCCCCAGCAGGATCCCGACCGCGATAAACGCGACGATCAGCGGCTGGCGCAGAAACTGGGCCAGGGCGCCGACGGCGGCGGCCAGACCGATAATCAGGCCAAACTGCAAGAAAATATTCTCCAGCACGGTATCCGGTCGCCTCATGCGATGTCAGCCTGTTGGCATTGTGCCAGTGTCCGGCGGGACTGTCGCGCGGGGAATCAAATGGCGGGATAGCTGGAAACGCCGAAGTGAAAATGCTACCTTTGCGCTCCCGAAATCGACTGGTTAAAAAATGGGCAAGCTACACATACGCACTTTCGGTTGTCAGATGAACGAGTACGACACGGCCAAGATGGCTGACGTGCTGCGGGCGTCGCACGGCCTGGAGTTGACCGATCAGGTCGACGAGGCCGAGGTGCTGCTGCTCAACACCTGCTCGGTGCGCGAGAAGGCACAGGAGAAGGTCTTCTCCCACCTGGGCATGTGGCGCGAGCTGAAACAGGCCCGCCCGGAGCTGGTGATCGGCGTCGGCGGCTGCGTCGCCAGCCAGGAAGGGGATGCCATTTTGACGCGCGCGCCCTATGTGGATCTGGTCTTCGGGCCGCAGACCCTGCACCGTCTGCCGCAGATGCTGGATGATGCCCGGGCCCGCAAGCGCTCGGTAGTGGACATCTCCTTCCCCGAGATCGAAAAGTTCGATCACATGCCCGAGCCGCATAGCGACGGGCCGAGTGCGTTTGTCTCCATCATGGAAGGCTGCAGCAAGTACTGCAGCTTCTGCGTGGTGCCCTATACCCGTGGCGAGGAGTTCAGCCGGCCGTTCGACGATGTGATTGTCGAGGTGGCGGAGCTGGCGGCCGACGGCGTGCGCGAGGTGACCTTGCTGGGGCAGAACGTCAATGCCTATCGCGGGGTAATGGACGACGGCGAGATCGCCGATCTGGGCCTGCTGATCCAGTATGTGGCCGCCATCGAGGGGATCGATCGGATTCGCTATACCACCTCCCATCCGCTGGAGATGAACGAGAGCCTGTTCCAGGCCTATGCCGAGGTGCCGGAGCTGGTCAGCCACCTGCATCTGCCGGTGCAAAGCGGCTCGGACCGGATCCTGGCGCTGATGAAACGCAAGCACACCGCGATGGAGTACAAGGCCACCATCCGTCGCCTGCGCGAGGTGCGCCCCGACATCAGTCTCTCCTCGGATTTTATCGTCGGTTTTCCCGGCGAGAGCGATGCGGATTTCGAGGCGACCATGGATCTGATCGCCGAAATCGGCTTCGATCACTCGTTCAGTTTTGTCTACAGCCCCCGGCCCGGCACCCCGGCCTCATCCCTGCCCGATGATGTGCCGCTGGAGGTGAAAAAACAGCGTCTGGCCATTTTGCAGGATCGCATCAACCAGCAGGCGGCCGAGATCAGCCGCAACATGATCGGCACCACCCAGCGGGTTCTGGTCAGCGGCCCTTCCCGGAAAGATCCGGGCCAACTCGCTGGCCGCACGGCCAACAATCGTGTGGTAAACTTCAAGGGTGATCCCGAACTGGTCGGTGAGTTTGTCGACGTGAGTATTACCCAAGCCATGCCCAACTCCCTGCGCGGCGAACTGCTTAGCCAGTCCGTCCGCTGTGCCTGATTGCCCATACCTTTTATTAAGATAACCAAGATCCCGTCTTGACCAGCCACGCTTTTTCCACCGATATCGTTCTCGAACCCGCTGATAACCAGCGGCTGGCGAACCTGTGCGGTCAGTTCGACGAACATCTGCGCCAGATCGAACGGCGCCTGGGCGTGGAGGTGAACAACCGCGGCAACAACTTTCGGGTAATCGGCGACAGCCGTTCGGTGCAGGCGGCCGGCGAGGTCCTGCGCGATCTGTACGCCGAAACCGAACACCAGACCCTGAATCCGTCCCAGGTTAACCTCCATTTACAGGAGTCGGGCGTGGATGCGCTGGTGGCGGATATCACTCCCATCGACGAAGTGATACTGACCACGCCGCGCGGATCGGTGCGCGGGCGCGGCCCCAACCAGAAGCAGTACCTGAGCAACCTCAAGGATAATGATCTCAATTTCGGCATCGGTCCGGCCGGGACCGGCAAGACCTATCTGGCGGTGGCTGCCGCGGTGCAGGCGCTGGAACGCGAGGAAGTGCGCCGGCTGGTCCTGACCCGTCCCGCCGTGGAGTCGGGCGAGCGCCTCGGCTTCTTGCCCGGTGATCTGGCACAGAAGATCGATCCCTATCTGCGCCCGCTCTATGACGCACTGTATGAAATGCTGGGCTTCGAGAGCGTGGCCCGGCTCATGGATCGTAATGTCATCGAAGTGGCGCCGCTGGCCTACATGCGCGGGCGCACCCTGAATGAATCGTTCATTATTCTGGATGAGGCGCAGAACACCACCGTGGAGCAGATGAAAATGTTCCTGACCCGCATCGGTTTCGGTTCCACGGTGGTGGTGACCGGCGACGTGACCCAGGTGGATTTGCCGCGCAACCAGCAATCGGGGCTGCGTCAGGTGATCGAAGTGCTGAAGGACGTGGAGGGCATCAGCTTTACCTTTTTCAATGCCAAGGACGTGGTGCGCCATCCGCTGGTGCAGCGCATTGTCCAGGCGTACGAGGCGCGCGGCGAAGACCCGCTGCCATGAGTATTGAGGTGGAGGTGCAGCGGATCGCTGCGACCGGCCCGAATGAGGCGGATATCCAGCGCTGGGTCAGCGCGGCCCTGCACGCCGACAAGCGCCAGGATGCGGAATTGACGGTGCGGATTGTCGATGCAGCCGAAAGCGCCGAACTGAACGAACAGTACCGGCACAAAAGCGGGCCGACCAATGTGTTGTCGTTTCCGTTTGAGTGTCCGCCCGGGGTGGAACTGGATTTGCTGGGCGATCTGGTAATTTGTGCCCCGGTGGTAGAGCAAGAGGCACAGCAACAACACAAGGATGAACAGGCCCACTGGGCCCACATGGTAGTACACGGCACCCTGCATTTACTGGGGTATGATCATCTGCAACAGGATGAAGCGGAAGAGATGGAGAGCCGGGAAATCAGCATCATGAACGAGCTGGGGTATACGAACCCTTACCGACTGGATGAAGAACAATGAGCGAAGATCGATCGGGAAGTCCCGACAAAGAAAGCAAACCGCACAAGTCGTGGCTGGAGCGCCTGGGTCAGGCCCTGCAGGGCGACCTCAAGGACATGGACCAGCTGCTGGAAGTGCTGCATGAGGCGCATCGCAACCAGGTGATCGATATCGATGCCCTGGCCATGATCGAGGGTGTCCTGCAGGTTTCCGATATGCAGGTGCGCGACATCATGATCCCCCGCTCGCAGATGACCGTTATCGAACGCGACGCTGAACCACAGGCGATTCTCAATACGGTAATTGAATCGGCGCACTCGCGCTTTCCGGCGGTGGGTGAGAGCAAGGACGATGTGATCGGGGTTTTACTGGCCAAGGATCTGCTGCCCTACTTTCTGGAAGGGGAACAACCGCGGCTGAATATCCGCGACATCCTGCGCCCGGCCGTGGTAATTCCCGAAAGCAAGCGTCTCAATGTGTTGCTCAAGGAGTTTCGTGCCAACCGTAACCATATGGCGATCGTGGTGGATGAATACGGCGGCGTGGCCGGCCTGGTCACCATCGAGGACGTCCTGGAACAGATCGTCGGCGAGATCGAGGATGAGCACGACTTCGAGGAAGACACACAGATCCTGCAGCATGAAAACCATACCGCCACCGTCAAGGGCATTACGCCGATCGAGGACTTCAACCGCCATTTCGGTACCGATTACAGTGACGAGGAATTCGATACCATCGGCGGGCTGGTGATCAATCAACTGGGCCACTTGCCCAAACGCGGCGAAGAGATCGAGCTGGCTCATCTGCAGTTTCGCGTGTTGCGGGCCACCAATCGTCAGGTGCATCTGCTGGAAGTTCGCCAGCTCGATGTGCCGGCCAGCGAACCAAACGTGGGTCAAACCGGTTCCGCGGGTGGCAATTAAAGATACCTTAAACCGGCGCTATTTACTGGCGCTGCTGGCTGGTGCCAGCTTGCCCCTGGCCTTTGAACCGCTGGCTTTTATCCCGCTGGCCTTTCTGGCGCCGGCCTTGCTGTTCTATTTATGGCTGGAGGCGACACCCCGTCAGGCCATGATCAGCGGCTACCTGTTCGGAGTGGGGCTGTTCGGGATCGGCGTGTCATGGGTGTATGTGGCTATTCACGAATTCGGCCATGCACCGGTGCCGCTGGCGGTTTTACTGACGACGTTGTTTGTCGCCTTTCTCGCTCTCTATTACGGCCTGCTGGGTTATCTGGCGGCGTATCTGCATCAGCGACTTGCCGGATACCGTTATCAGCGCGTGCTGACGCTATTGCTGCTATTCCCGGCCCTGTGGGTGTTGCTGGAATGGGTGCGCAGCTGGTTTTTAACCGGCTTCCCCTGGCTTAATATCGGCTACAGCCAGATCGATAGCGGCCTGAGCGGGTTTGCCCCCTTGCTGGGCGTGTATGGTCTGAGCTGGCTGACCCTGGTTGGCGCGGCACTGTTATTACTGTTGTTACTGAACCCTGTTCGGCGCAGGCAGCTGGGTTTGTTGGCGATCTTTGTCGGGCTGCATTTAACGGGTTTCGGCTTAAAGCAGCTGGCCTGGACCGATCCACAGGGTGAACCATTACAGGCGGCGCTGATCCAGGGCAACCTGCCCCAGGAAACGCGCTGGAACCCGGAAGCCTTGCAGACGCGACTGACGCGGTATGCGGAGCTTACCGAGCAGCATTGGGACAGTGATATCATTGTCTGGCCGGAGAATGCCGTGAGCACGTTCTATCATTATGTCGAGGACACCTATCTGGCGGAACTGGGGCAACGCGCACGCAAAAACGGGACGGATGTGGTACTGGGCTTGCCGGTAATGGATCGGGACAATAACACCTATTACAGCAGTATGATCAGTGTGGGGCGTCACCCCGGCATGTACCACAAGGTTCATCTGGTACCGTTTGGCGAATATGTGCCGTTGGAGTCGATACTGCGCGGGACGATTGCGTTCTTTGATCTGCCTATGTCCAGTTTCAGCCCCGGCGATCGTGAGCAGCCATTATTACAGGCCGGCGGCCAGCCCGTTGCGACTACCGTGTGTTATGAGGATGCATTCGGTGAGGAGGTGATCCGCCAACTGCCCGAAGCGACGCTGATGATCAATGGTAGCAACAATGCCTGGTATGGCAATTCGTTTGCCCCCCATCAACATCTGCAAATCGCCCGCCTGCGCGCGCTGGAGACCGGCCGGCCGCTGTTGCGTGCGACGACTAACGGCGTGAGCGCGCTGGTGGATCATAAAGGTACGCTGATGGCGCGCTCGAAACAGTTTGAAACCGATGTCGTGCGCGGCGAAATCCAGCCCCGGAGGGGGAGCACACCCTATGTCCGGTTTGGCAATCTGCCGGTCCTGATGTTGCTGTTGGTCGCCGGCGGGTTGATACTTTTCCTGATACTGAGATCGCGTCAGAAAAACTGAACGCGTTTTTGACGCTTGCTACGACACGTGTTGCGGCGGACTGCCGGAACATCCCCTCACTCAACCGGGTATGAGGTCAAACATGGAAGGTATCAGTGATATTGCAATAGTCGGCATCGACGAAAATCGCCCGCCACGGCTGCTCAAGGGACCGTATATCAATCTGTATTTCAGACTCAGCCACGCCGCGCCGAAGGCATGGTGCGATGACTTTAACCAGTTGATGGCCAAAAAGACCTATGCGGCCAAAATCAAACCGGATGTGGGCCTGTTCATCGAGACCTGGGTGCGTAAGCCCGAAGAGGTGGAACCCTCACTCGAGGAGCTCAAGAAGACCGTCAAACTCTGTAGCGAGCGTTATATCAAGCGCATTGAGGCCGAGCTCAATGCTGCCGGGCATGACCACGGAAGCCTGGACGATGAAGGGGAGCAGGGGCGCCTGAACCGGATCGTTGCCGGTCTGAATTTTGACACCCCGGAGAAGTAAGCCGGCGTTTATCTCTCGGGCTGGAAACAGTCCGGCCTGTCGGTGACACACTAATCCGGTGTGTTGAATGCCCGATCACTTTGATGTTACGCAGTACTATCGCGCCTTCCGAGATACGCCGTGAATACCGCCTTGTCGACTCGACGGCCACGCAAGGCGCGGCAGCATCTCATACCGTTATGGGTATTCGGAGAATGTTTATTTAATAAATACGCTCAAAGGCCGCGGCACTGAAACCGTTCAGGCGTTTGTCGCCGACCATAATGATCGGTACGGAGCTGCCGCCCAGGGCGCGGTAGTCCCGTTTTCCTTTCTCGGTGGTTTCCACATCATATTCCGTGAAAGCGATGTTGTTCTTTTGAAAGTAGTTACGTGCCTTTTTACAGTAGCCGCACCAGCGGGTGCTGTAGAGGACAACCTGCTTGTCGCTGGCGGTATTCTCGCTTCGCCCGGAGTATGGCGAGGCGGTAATTTGCGGGCTGGTGTAGGAGTTGATGCGGACCTTGACCTCGCTGGCCTTGCCTTCGGACGGCGGCTTGTCGGAAAAATGGACGTTGCCGTTGTCGTCCACCCATTTGTAAATGCCGCCGCCGGCACTCGCCGGAGCGCTCGACAGTCCCAGGGCAATGATGATGCTGAACAGTAGTTGTTTCATGCTGGTACCGTCCCTGGTCTGCATCGTTGGGTGATCAGGCCTGCTGCTGCGGGCCGAAGTATTTCTTGAAGACGGTGCCCTGGCACTTGGGGCAGGGCGGAATGTGCCCCGGCTTTTCAAAGTGCAGCATTTCGCCGCACTGCTTGCACTGCAGAATGCCGATCCCGGTGATCTCCCCGGTATGCCATTCGCCGACCCGGCGGGCCCGTTCGGCGAGCATATCCAGCTCCAGCCGGGTGCGATCGGCCACGGCAGCGAACATCTCGGCGAACTTGGACTCGGCGAATTGCAGATCGAACTGCAGCCACTCCCTGAGCTGACGGCCGTTCTCGCTCATGAAATCGGCGGCCTCTTCCACGTCGCGGCGTACATATTCGCGGACTCTTTCGGCTTCTTCCCGGCTGAGTTCCCCCAGATCCGAGGCCTGCTGCATCGCCTGGTCGAGGCGCTCCTTGAGCGGTGGCAGGGCCTTTTCCTCCACATCGGTCCACGCTTCGCGCAGGTGTTGCATCATATCGTGGTAGGCCCTGGTCAGCCGATCCTGTGTGTCATTCATGGTGTGGCGTCCTTCATTTATCGACTCGGTAGTCTTTATCTTGGGTCGGTCGGACGAGAGTTGCAAGCCCCGCGGGTGAATATGGCGGTTTTGCCCGGCGGGCGGGCGGAGTAGAATAGGCCGCTTATCCCTATCCGAAGATCAACCGAAGCAGCGAGCGAATGGACGAACAATACCGCCCCGAACAGATCGAACAGGCCGCCCAGCAGTACTGGGAAGCGCAGCAATCCTTCAAGGTCAGCGAGGACCCGGACAGGGAAAAATTCTATTGTCTGTCCATGTTTCCCTACCCGAGCGGCCGCCTGCATATGGGCCATGTTCGCAATTACACCATCGGGGATGTGATCAGCCGTTATCAGCGCATGCAGGGCAAGAATGTGCTGCAGCCGATGGGCTGGGACGCCTTCGGCCTGCCGGCGGAAAACGCGGCCATGCAGAACCGGGTGGCCCCGGCCGCCTGGACCCGGCAGAACATTGATTACATGCGCACCCAGCTCAAGCGGCTGGGGCTCGGTTACGACTGGGATCGGGAGCTGGCTACCTGCGACCCCGACTATTACCGCTGGGAGCAGTGGCTGTTTACCAAACTGTATAAAAAGGGTCTGGTTTACAAGAAGACCTCGCCGGTCAACTGGTGTCCCAACGATCTGACCGTGCTGGCCAACGAGCAGGTGATCGAGGGCAAGTGCTGGCGCTGCGACACGGCGGTGGAACGCAAGGACATCCCGCAGTGGTTCATGAAGATCACCGCCTATGCCGACGAGTTGCTCGAGGAGCTGGATAACCTGGAGGGCTGGCCGGAGCAGGTGCGCACCATGCAGCGCAACTGGATCGGCAAGTCCAACGGGGTGGAGATTGCCTTCGATCTGGCCGAACGCAAGGAACGGCTGAAAGTCTTTACCACCCGCCCGGATACCCTGATGGGCGTCACCTACATGGCGGTGGCGGCGCAGCATCCGCTGGCGCAGGAAGCAGGTGAGGGCTATGCCAATGTGGCGGCTTTTATAAAAGAGTGCGAACAGACCGGGACCGCCGAGGCGACGCTGGAGACCCTGGAGAAAAAAGGTATCGATACCGGTTTCAAGGCGGTGCATCCGATCAGCGGCGATCGGATCCCGATCTATGTCGCTAACTTCGTGTTGATGAGTTACGGCGAGGGCGCGGTCATGTCGGTGCCGGCGCACGACCAGCGCGACTGGGAATTTGCCCGCGCCTACGGTCTGCCGATCCGGCCGGTGATCGCGCCGCTGGACGGTGAGCTGCCCGATCTGAACCAGGGCGCCTTCACCGACAAGGGCCGGCTGATCAACTCCGGCGAGTTCGACGGGCTGACTTCCGACGCGGCGTTCGAGCGGATTGCGGATTATCTCAAGCAACAGAAGCGGGGCGAAAAGCGGGTGACCTACCGGCTGCGCGACTGGGGGGTCTCCCGCCAGCGCTACTGGGGCGCGCCGATTCCGATCATCCATTGCAAACAATGCGGCGAAGTGCCGGTACCGGAAAAGGATCTGCCGGTGGTGTTGCCCGAAGAGGTCAACTTCGAGGGCGTGGTCGGCTCGCCGCTCAAGCAGATGCCCGGGTTTTATAACACCCGCTGTCCCAAATGCGACGGCAAGGCCGAGCGCGAAACCGATACCTTCGATACCTTCATGGAGTCGAGCTGGTATTACGCCCGTTACGCCAGTTCGAACAACGACCAGGCGATGCTGGATGAGCGGGCCGATTACTGGCTGCCGGTGGATCAGTACATCGGAGGGATCGAGCATGCCATTTTGCATCTGCTCTATGCCCGCTTTTTCAACAAGCTGATGCGCGACGTGGGGCTGATTCACAACGCGGAACCGTTTACCCAGCTGCTGACCCAGGGCATGGTCCTCAAAGACGGCGCCAAGATGTCCAAGTCCAAGGGCAACACGGTGGATCCCCAGGCGCTGATCGAAAAATACGGCGCCGATACCGCCCGGCTGTTCATGATGTTCGCCGCGCCGCCGGAACAGTCCCTCGAATGGTCCTATGCCGGGGTGGACGGCGCCTACCGGTTTCTCAAACGGCTCTGGGCGCGGGTGGTGCAACATGTCGAAGGCGGCCCGGCCGAGGCGGTGGATCCCGACGCGCTGAGCGATAAACAGAAAAGCCTGCGCCGCCAGGTGCACGAGACCATCGCCAAGTGCACCGACGACATGGGCCGGCGCTTTACCTTCAACACTGCGATTGCCGCGGTGATGGAACTGATGAACGCGCTGGGCAAGTTCGAGGATGACTCGGCACAGGGTCGGGCCGTGGCCCAGGAAGCGCTGGAGACGGTGGTGCTGTTGCTCTCGCCCATCGTGCCGCATATTACCCACGTGCTGTGGCAGGCACTGGGATATGATGGGGCCGTGGTCGAACAACCCTGGCCCCGGGCGGATGAGTCGGCCCTGGTGCGCGAAGAGGTCGAGCTGGTGGTGCAGGTCAACGGCAAACTGCGCGGGCGTATCAGTGTGCCGGTGGATGCCGGGCGCAACCAGATCGAACAGGCCGCCCAGGAAGAGGAAAATGTGCAACGCTTTATCGAGGGCAAGGGGATCATGAAGGTGATCGTGGTACCGGGTAAACTGGTCAATATTGTGGTGAAGTAGATGCGCATTCCAATGACATGGCCGCGTAATGCGCTGCTGTTGCTGCTGGTGCTGAGCCTCGCCTTGCCGGCCTGCGGCTTTCGCCTGCGCGGCGCGGTCGATCTGCCGCCCGCGATGGAGCACGCGGCGGCCGAGGGCGTGGCACAGTATTCTGCGCTGGGCGAGGCGCTGGCCCGCTCCTGGCAACAGTCCGGGGGCAGGCTGGATTTTGATGCGGATGCCGAGTCCGCCCGTACCCGGCTGACCATCACCCGCGACGACCTGTCGCGCCGCACGCTGTCGGTGGACAGCGCCGGGCGGCCGAATGAATATCAGCTGACCTACAAAGTGGCTTTTGAACTGTTCGATGCCGACGGCGAGCCGTTAATGGAGAGCCAGTCGGTCAGTGTGAATCGGGCCTATCAGTTCAATCCCGACAATAGCCTGGCCATGGCGGACGAGGAGGAGCGACTCGAGCAGATCCTGGCCGAGGAGGCGGCCGTGCAGATGTTGCGCCGTATCACTTTCCAATTGCGCCAGTCCGCAAAGACCCCATCGCCGTCGACTCCGGCGGAGCGTGACGATGAGACTGCGCGCTGAGCAGATCCCCGCCCACCTGCAAAAGGGCCTGGCCCCGGTCTATCTGATCAGCGGCGATGAGCCGTTTCAGCTGGATCAGACCGTGGGGGCCATTCGCCAGCAGGCGCAGCAGCAGGGGCACACCGATCGCCAGGTACTGCACGCGGACGCCCGCTTTGACTGGCACAGTCTGGGGGCCTCGGCCGCCAATCTGTCGCTGTTCGCCGAAAAGCAGCTGATCGAACTGCGCCTGCCCACCGGCAAACCGGGGGCCGAGGGCAGTAAGGCCCTGCTGGCCTATCTGGAGAACCCGCCGGCGGATACCGTGTTGCTGATCATCAGTGCCAAGCTGGATAAACAGCAGCAGAACAGCAAATGGTACAAGGCGATCGATCGGGCCGGGGTGACGGTGGCGGTGTGGCCCATCGAGGCGGCGCAGCTGCCCGCCTGGTTGAAGCAGCGCATGGCCCTGCGCGAGATGCAGCCCAGCGAGGCGGCGTTGCAAATGCTGGCGGATCGGGTCGAGGGCAATCTGCTGGCCGCCGATCAGGAGCTGGAAAAGCTGCGCCTGCTCAGCGGCGGCGGGGCCATCGATGCCGAGCAGGTGGCGGCGGCGGTGGCCGACAGCGCCCGTTATGATCTCTTCTCGCTGGTGGATGTGATCCTGAGCGGGGATCTCGCCCGGGCCCAGCGGATGTTATTTGGCCTGCGCGCCGAGGGGGTCGAGCCGATCCTGGTGCTCTGGGCCCTGAGCCGGGAAATCCGCGCCCTGGCGGCGATGGCGGCGGAGCTGGAGACAGGCCGGCCGATCGCCGCGGTCATGCAGCAACACCGGGTCTGGGACAAACGCAAGGCGCCGGTGGGGGCCGCCCTGCGGCGCTATTCCCGGGCCGCCGACTGGCAGGCGCTGCTGCGCCATTGCCGACATATCGATTTTTGCATCAAGGGGCAGGCGGCAGGCGCCGAGTGGGAGGAGTTGTTACAATTAACCGCAGCGCTGGCCGGTACCCCGCTATTCGAGTCGGGGCAAGCCAGCGGCTGATTATTCACCGACAGGTAAGACGAAAAACGATGGACGCGAAAGTCGATATCAAGCAGTACATGATTCAGCTGGGCCGCCAGGCTCGCCAGGCCTCGCGGGCCATGGCGCGCGCCGGCACCAACCAGAAAAATACCGCCCTGGAGGCGATTGCCGGGGCCCTGGAGGCCGGGCGCGAGACCCTGCTGGCCGCCAACCGGAGCGATCTGCAGGCCGGGCGGGACAAGGGGCTGGACGCGGCCCTGCTGGATCGCCTGGAACTCAATGACGAGCGCATCGCCGCCATGGCCGAGGGGCTGCGCCAGATCGCCGCGCTGCCCGATCCGGTGGGCGAAATCAGCGAGATGGCCTACCGGCCCTCGGGCATCGAGGTGGGCAAGATGCGGGTGCCGCTGGGCGTCATCGGCATCATTTACGAATCGCGTCCCAATGTCACCGCCGACGCCGCCGCCCTGTGTCTCAAATCCGGCAATGCCGCGATCCTGCGCGGCGGCTCCGAGGCCGAGCACTCCAACCAGGCCATTGCCGCCTGTATTCATCAGGGCTTGCAGCAGGCGGGGCTGCCCGACGAGGCGGTGCAGGTGATCGAGACTACCGATCGCGCCGCGGTCGGGGAACTGATTACCATGCCCGAGTTCGTGGATGTGATTGTGCCGCGCGGCGGCAAGGGGCTGATCGAGCGCATTACCGCCGATTCCCGGGTGCCGGTGATCAAGCATCTGCACGGCGTCTGCCACGTCTATATCGACGAGCGGGCCGATGTGGACAAGGCGGTCGCGGTCGCCTTCAACGCCAAGACCCAGCGCTACGGCACCTGCAACACGATGGAAACTCTGCTGGTACACAAAGCGATTGCCGATCAGGTCTTGCCGCAACTCGGCCGCCTGTACCAGCAAGAAGGCGTCGAGCTGCGCGGCTGCGAGGCGACCCGCGCCCTGTTAAAAGAGGCGATCGCCGCCACTGAAGAAGACTGGGATACCGAATACCTGGCGCCGATTCTGTCGATCCGGATCGTGGACGATCTGGATGCCGCGATCGAACATATTCATGTTCACGGTTCCGGCCATACCGAATCGATTATGAGCGAGGATATCGGCCGGGCACGGCGCTTTCTCGCCGAGGTGGATGCCAGCTCGGTGATGGTTAATGCCTCGACCCGTTTTGCCGACGGTTTCGAATACGGCCTGGGCGCCGAGATCGGGATCAGCACCGACAAGATCCACGCCCGCGGGCCGGTCGGCCTGCACGGTCTGACCTCGCAGAAATACATCGTCATCGGTGATGGTCATATAAGACAATGACCATCGCAGTGACGAGTTACGAGGGACGAGTGACGAGGAAAACATTGTGATATTAATGCCCTCGTCCCTCGTCCCTCGTCCCTTGGCCCTGTACTTATGATTGGGATTCTTGGCGGGACGTTCGATCCCATCCATTACGGTCATCTGCGGCCGGCGCTGGAGATACAGGAGGCGCTGGGGCTGGAGGCGGTGCGGTTTATTCCCAGCGCCGAGCCGCCGCATCGGGACAAACCGCAGGCGTCGGCGCAACAGCGGCTGATGCTGGTGCGCGAGGCGATCCGCGATCAGCCCGGGTTCGTGCTTGATGATCGGGAGCTGCGTCGCAGTGGCCCTTCCTACATGGTCGATACCCTGCAGAGTCTGCGCGAGGAGCTGGGCTCGCAAACGCCGCTGGGTCTGATCCTGGGCCTGGATGCCTTCCTCGGTCTGGAAAGCTGGTCGCGCTGGCAAAGCCTGTTCGAGCAGGCCCATCTGCTCATCACGCACCGCCCGGGCTGGTCGTTGCGGGATCTGCATGCCGGTTCAAGCCTGGCCGGTGAAATCGAGACGCGCTTTGCCGAACCGGAACGACTGGCGCGCCAGCCGGCGGGCAAGCTCAGTTTCCAGGCGGTCACCCAGCTGGATATTTCCGCCAGCGGCATCCGGCAACAGCTGGCCGAAGATCGGGACATCCGCTATCTCTTGCCGGACGGAGTCTATGAATTGATTAAAACACAGCACATCTACGGGTAAACAGAGACGATGAATGAGGAACAACTGACACAACTGGTGGTGGACGCGATCGAGGACGTCAAAGGGGCCGATATCAAGGTGCTCGATGTCCGGGGCAAGTCCAGCGTGACCGATATCATGGTCATGGCCACCGGCAACACCGCGCGACAGGTCAAGGCCATTGCCGACAGTATTGTGGTCAAGGCCAAGGCCGGCGGTGTCAAACCGCTGGGCATGGAAGGCGAACAGCATGCCGAATGGGTTCTGGTCGATCTCGGTGATGTGGTGGCGCATATTATGCAGCCGTCGATTCGTGACTTTTACAATCTGGAAAAGCTCTGGGGCGAGGACAGCCCGAAGGCGGTCGAAAAATAATCCGGCTGTTTTGTTCAGGCAGTATACCGTTGTCTCAGGCCGGGACAGGTCTACTACCGCTGACACTGCATACGCCGAAGATGGCCGCTTTATATAGTGCAGTGTTTGTCGGCGGTCATCCACCCGTGGCGAACGAATCCGCTCGAACCGGAATATCCTGATCCTTTAACGATAACCAGCAGGCAGGCATGCAGATTCATCTTCTGGCGGTAGGCAGCAAAATGCCCGGCTGGGTAGAGCAGGGGTATGAGGAGTATGCC
Source organism: Thiohalophilus thiocyanatoxydans (assembly GCF_004366735.1). Lineage (GTDB taxonomy): Bacteria > Pseudomonadota > Gammaproteobacteria > UBA6429 > Thiohalophilaceae > Thiohalophilus > Thiohalophilus thiocyanatoxydans. The sequence goes on from NZ_SOQX01000004.1 coordinate 144,482, forward strand.
CGGCGCATGCCGCCCGAATGTCGTCTGAACCTGGTCGAGATTCCGCTGGCCAAACGCGGCAAGACCAGCGCCGTCGAACAGCTCAAACAACAGGAAGGTGAAAAGCTGCTGGCGGCGGTGCCGAAAAATACCGCTCTGTGGGCACTGGACAGCCAGGGCCGGAGCTGGTCCACCGAACAACTGGCCGGGCGGCTGACCGAGTGGCTTCAGGGCGGGCAGGATGTCGCCCTGCTGATTGGCGGACCGGACGGGTTGTCCCGTGATTGTTTGCAACAGGCCGGTGGCCGCTGGTCCCTCTCCCCCCTGACCTTGCCTCATCCGCTGGTGCGCATTATTGTGGCAGAACAGTTATACCGGGCCATGAGCATCATCAAGCACCACCCGTACCATAAATAGCGCCCGTTCGTTGCTATGTTGCGCTGTGTTCAGGCCTCCGGTAATAGTGAAAAGAACGGCTAAAACCGTCGTCATGACCGGTGCTCTGTTTTCGGTGGGGTCCCCATCTGTTTTGTTCGCCTCAGCCGAACCTGAATTTCGCCACGGAGCCGGCTGACAGATCGATAATATTTTGCGATAACAGGGTAAACTTGGGGATGGGTGAATTCGAACTCTATCTGGCTTCGGCATCGCCACGGCGACGTGAGCTGCTGGCGCAGATCGGGATGCGTTATCAGCTGTTAAATGTCTCGATCAGTGAAATTCGACTGGATGACGAAACTGCTGAAAACTATGTCCGTCGGGTAGCGCGGGACAAGGCCCGCGCCGGTCGGCAGCTGCTGGCGCGGGACGATTCCCGCCCGGTACTGGGTGCCGATACGGTCGTGATGGTTGATGATTCGGTACTGGGCAAGCCCCGGGATCGGGCCGAGGCGCTGAGCATGTTGCAACAGCTGTCGGGACGGGAACATCAGGTCCTCAGCAGCGTGGCGCTGATCGACAGCGAAGAGCGTCTGGCGCTGAATCGCACGCAGGTCAGTTTCCGAAAGCTGGGCCGGGTGGAGTGCGAACGTTACTGGGATACCGGCGAATGTCGGGACAAGGCCGGTGCCTATGCCATCCAGGGTTATGCGGCCGCATTTGTTCGCGAATTGCGCGGCAGTTACTCGGGCGTGATGGGTTTGCCGTTGTATGAAACCGCCCAATTACTTCAGCAGGCCGGGATAGGCCTGTTTGGAAACCGGAATGAGTGGAGCCAGGATGAGTGAGGAACTGTTGATCAATGTCACGCCGCAGGAGACCCGGGTCGCCTACGTGGAAAACGGCATGTTACAGGAAGTGCATATTGAGCGGGCGCGCAAACGGGGACTGGTCGGCAATATCTATCGCGGCAAGGTCAGCCGGGTTCTGCCCGGTATGCAGGCGGCATTCATTGATATGGGCCTGGAACGTACCGCCTTTTTACATGTTTCCGATATCGCCGTACAGGGTGAGGATAACGGCGAGAAGAACTCGCAAACCATCATGGAACTGCTGCGTGACGGACAGGAAGTTATCGTGCAGGTCATCAAGGACCCGATGGGTTCCAAGGGCGCCCGCCTGACGACTCAGTTGTCGATCCCCTCGCGTTATCTGGTCTACATGCCGGGCGCCGAGCACATCGGTGTGTCACAGAAAATCGACGAGGAAACCGAGCGTCAGCGCCTCAAGGAGATCGTCGCCCGCCATGCACCGGAGTTCGATCCCGGCGGTTATATTGTACGGACCGTCGCGGAAGGGGTCCCCGACGAGGCGATTCTTAATGATATGCACTTTTTACAGAAGTTGTGGACAACCATTCAGGAACGAGGCCAGATCAGCAACGGCGAAGACGATAATCTGTTCTACGAAGATCTGCCCCTGGTGATGCGTACCATGCGCGATCTGAGCGGTAGCGATATCGAAAAGGTTCGCATCGACTCCAATGAAACCTATGAGCGGGTCAAAAAGTTCGCCTCCAAATTTATCCCCGATCTGGTTGATCAGATTGAATATTATCCGGGGGAACGGCCGATTTTCGATCTTTACGGTGTAGAGGATGAAATCCGCCGGGCACTGGAACGCAAGGTACAGCTTAAATCAGGCGGCTATCTGATTATCGATCAGACCGAAGCGATGACCACCATTGATGTCAATACCGGCGCGTTTGTCGGACATCGCAATCTCGAAGAGACGATTTTCAAGACCAATCTCGAAGCCACCCAGACGATAGTACGGCAATTACGACTGCGCAATCTGGGTGGAATTATTATTATCGATTTTATCGATATGGTGGATATCGAGCATCGGCGACAGGTGCTGCGGGCGCTGGAAAAAAATCTTGAACGGGATCACGCCAAAAACCATATCAGCGAAGTCTCGAGTCTGGGTTTGGTGGAAATGACCCGCAAGCGAACCCGGGAAAGTCTGGAACATATCCTATGCGAACCCTGTCCTACCTGTAACGGACGCGGCAACCTGCTGACGGCGGAGACCGTCTGCTTTGAAATTTTTCGCGAGATTCTGCGTGAAGCACGTCAGTTCGATGCGCAGCAGTTCCTGGTTCTGGCGGCACAACCTGTGGTGGATATGCTGCTGGATGAAGAGTCCACCAGTGTGGCTGAGCTGGAAGAGTTTATCGATAAACCGATCAAGTTCCAGGTCGAGTCCGAATACACCCAGGAACAGTTTGATGTGGTGCTCATGTAACGAATGACCGCTTCACACTGACAGAGCGACGATAGTCTAGGTGTCTACTGTAAAAACATACCTGCGAATTGTACGGCGTACCCTCTGGTACAGCCTGGCGGCCCTGGTGGTTATCCTGGCTGTACTGGTTTCCCTGTTTCGAATATTCCTGCCTGATCTGACCGCATATCGCGCGGATATGGAGCAGTTTGCCAGTACATTTCTGGATCATACCGTCAAAATCGAGTCTATGGATGCCCGCCTGGCCGGTTTCACTCCGATGCTGATTTTCGATGACGTGTATATGCTGGATAAAACCGGCGAGCATGAACTGGTACGTTTTGAACAGGCCCGGCTCGGCGTGGCTCTGTTCGAATCGATCCGTCAGGGACAGGTAGTCCCCCGGGACTTTACTATCGACGGTATACAACTGGCGATCACCCGACAGAAGGATGGACGTTTTTCTCTACAAGGTGTGGATGTCCAGGATCTTGAGAAAACCTTTCAGCCCGACCAGGCGCGAGGTTCGGGGGAGCTGTCGGATTGGTTGTTCAAACGCAGTCGCCTGGCGTTGCGTAACAGCACCATCTTATGGAAAGACCTGAAACAGGATGGTGAAACACTGCAGTTTGATGATGTGAATCTGGTATTGAGAAATGATAATCAGCGCCATCAGCTTAATGGTCAGGTCAACCTGCCGCAGAGAATGGGTGAACGTTTTGATATTGTCATGGATGTTCGGGGCAATATTCTTAATCCCCGCGATATGAAGGGTAAGATTTATATGCGCGGGGACAGCGTACAACTGGATCAATGGGGCGTGAAACCCGAATATATGGGTGTCAGTCTGCATTCGGGTATGGCGGATTTTCAACTCTGGGGAGACTGGGAGGATAATGCCATTCAAAAACTCAGTGGCGATCTGACGGCATATAACCTCAATCTTTCCCTGCCGGTGATAGACGACCCGCATAATGTTCAACTTATGAGCGGTCTGTTTGATGTTGACAACCGGGAAGATGGCTGGACGCTCAATGTGGACCGTTTTCAGTATATGAGTGTGGATGATGTCTGGCCCCAGACACGCTTTAGTATCAGTCGTCGGCATAACGAAAAAGGCCTGTCAGAGTGGCTCGTGGATACCGATTATTTTCGCCTTGATGATATTACCAGTCTGTTGTTGCAGACCAACTTGCTGGATGAACAACAATCCGAATTTCTGCAAACAGCAAAACCGGCCGGCGATGTACAGAATCTGCATTTTCGTCACAGCAAGAAGCCACAGGAGCGGGTGGCTTATCAGGTTCAGGCGGGGTTTGAACAGCTTTCAACCCGTCCGTGGCGTGATTTGCCGGGTGTTGACGGTCTGTCAGGTCGAATTCTTGCAGATGAACGGCAGGGGCGTCTGCAACTGCGATCCGGCTCCGGGGCACTGGATCTGCCGCGGCTGTTTCGCGAGCCGTTGGCGGTGAGTCGTTTCCAGGGTGATGTGCAATGGCAGAATGAAGACGATAACTGGCGTATTCAGAGTAACGATCTGGAAGTCGAAACAGCTGATATTGAAGCGGCGGGTGAATTGCTGCTGACTATTCCCAGGGAGTCATCAATTTCGCCTTATCTGGATATGCAGGTCAATTTTGCAAACGGCAAGGCGGCATCCGCCAGGCGCTATTATCCGACCGGAATTATGGGAAATGGGCTGGTCAACTGGCTGGATCGCGGTATTGTCGACGGTCATATCAGTCAGGGCGGGGTGGTGTTTAACGGCCGCTTGAGGGATTTCCCGTTTCGTGACAATCAGGGGCAATTCAAGGTTGAGTTTGATGCCCGGAATGCAACACTGGACTATCGGGAACAATGGCCCGAGCTTAGCGGGATTGACCTGTCAGCTGTTTTTACCGGGCGGGGGATGGAATTGTTGGTCCAGCGGGGCAAACTGTTTGATATGCGGCTCTCCCCGTCCCGGGTGCGGATTGATGATTTCAAATCACCGCAATTGCAATTACAGATGGATGCCAACGGTAAGTTGCCCGATGTCACGCGGCTTTTAACAGAGAGTCCCATTGCGCCGGGCGGGCGTGCCTTTGTGCAGCGTTCGAAGGTCAAAGGCAGTGTGCATACCCGATTTGAGGCAATGATTCCTCTGAATCCGCGCATCAAGAAGCAGTCACCGTTGCGCTATCAGGGCGAGTTAAATATAGACAATGGCCAGTTGCATGTATTGGATGGTCAACTGGCACTTTTGGATATCAATGGTCAAATCAACTTTGATCAGGACGCTTTGTCTTCCCGTGATCTGCGTTCTCAATTGTTTGATGAGACGGTTGAACTGACGCTCGATAGTCGGCAACTGAAGCAGGGAAACAAGCAAATCAGCATCCTGGCTGACGGTCAGGTGGACGCCCGTCGACTGGCGGAACATTTTGCCATGCCGTGGTCCGACGCGGTGGAGGGCAGAACGTCATGGCATGGCGAGGTAGTTGTGGAAAGTGGACCGGAGAGTGGTCAGCCACCACGGGTCCGGCTCGATTCCAATCTGAAGGGGGTCCGTTCGGATTTGCCTTCGCCGTTGAATAAACGTGCCGAAGAGTTTACCCCACTGAGCGCTGCAATGCGGTTTTCCAGTGACGGACCGGGTCAAATTTCGGTGAACCTGGCGGACAGACTCGGAGCCCGGGTGGAGCTGGAGCGGGGCGAAGCCCGAACAGAAGTGACTCGCGGTGCGCTGCACTTCGGCACGGGTTCGGCGCAACTGCCGTCGAATCGTGTTCTGCTGATCGACGGTGCACTGGACGGCTTCGACCCTGCCGCCTGGGACGGATTAATAAAGAGCGCGCAACAGGCCGATATCCTGGAGGGAGGATGGAATCTGCCGATCCGGCTTGATATGGCGCGCCTGGCGGTAGTGAAGGCAGCCGGGACAGCGCCAGAAAAAACCGCCGGATCGTCGACCGACGATTCACCACCGCCAAAGAGCCTTCCGGACATCCGCGGTCATATTGAGCAGTTGTTGTACGGCGAGCATGACCTCGGTCGGCTTGATGTCGAGCTCCAATCGCTGCAAAAAGGGCTGGGCTTGCGGCGCCTGATATTGCAAAGCGATAACATGCGTCTGCATGCCAGTGGTAACTGGTTATATGACGCCGGGGAACATGCCAGCAAGATCAATTTCGAGATGACCACGCCCGATCTGGGCCGGTTTCTGGATGAACTGGATTACACGGCGATCATTGAAGGGGGCGATACGGTGATCCGCGGCGACCTGCATTGGGCTGCCCCACCGATTGCCATGAGTTCGAAATTACTCAGCGGCACTCTTCAACTGCAGGTGGATAACGGCAATATCGTTAATGTCGAACCCGGTGCCGGTCGTTTGCTGGGGTTGTTCAGCCTCTCGGCCCTGCCGCGTCGTTTAATGCTGGATTTTCGGGATACTTTTCAGGAAGGTTTCAGTTTTGATGAAATGCGCGGCCGTATTCGGCTGGATGACGGCAATGCCTACAGTGATAACCTGCGGATTAGCTCGCCCGTGGCGGAAATCGGGATTGAGGGGCGAACCGGTCTGGTGGCCCGGGATTTCGATCAACGGGTCACTGTCATCCCCCGGATCGGCGACAGTTTGCCGATCGCCAGCGGCCTGTTGTTCGGCGCCCCGGTGGGCGCGGCGATTCTGTTCCTGGAAAAACTGCTCGGTGGCGGGATCGACAAAGCATCGGCAAAGCGATATCGGGTAACCGGCAGTTGGGAGGATCCTGTTATTACCCCGCTGGACGAGATGTCACAGTGATCGCGACCGATCCGGACGCTGGTTTGTGATGCGGTCGGCCTCTCCGCTTTGAGCAGCACTGACCTGCTGCCGGTTTAATGATATTCTTGGGGTATGATTAAAGCCTTTCTGACAGTCCTTCTATTCGGTTTTTGTCACGTTGTGGTCGCCGATACTGCGCACCGTCTGACGTTGGAACAGTGGTCGGTGCCGCGCAATGCCGAATCGGTGGTGGCCATGCCGGCGTTGTCCCGGGCCATGCAGGACTTTCACGCGACCTCCGGTGCCCGTCTGCGTATTCACCATCCCGGGGGCGATCGGGGCAGTCTGTGGGCGACGGAACTGCGCACCTGGTTGATTGCCCTGGGTGTTTCCTCCAGCGATCTTGAAATGCGTTCCGGTAGCGCCAATATTGATGTTATCGAGCTGGAGATTGTTTCCGAGGGTCAGAAAAGCGCGCCGATCATGACGATACTGCCCGATGAATCCACGGTGAATAACCCCTGAGCAGTACGCCCTTTCCCCAGTATAACGAGGTACAACCATGAAACGTGTGGCAGCTATCCAGATGGCTTCCGGCCCCAACGTGAGCGCCAATCTGACCGAAGCCGGTCGGCTGATCAGCCGGGCGGTGGAGGCCGGTGCGGCCTTGATCGTGTTGCCGGAGAATTTTGCCATCATGGGCATGCACGAAATCGACAAGGTCAAGGTGGGCGAACAGCCGGGCAGCGGGCCGATTCAGGATTTTCTGGCCGAGCAGGCGCGCAAGCACGGGATCTGGATTGTCGGGGGCACGCTGCCGCTGCAAGCCGATGACCAACAGCGTATCCGGGCCGCCTGTCTGTTATTCGATGATCAGGGACAGCAGGTGGCGCGTTACGACAAGGTGCATCTGTTTGATGTGCACCTGGCGGAAAATGCCGAAACCTATAACGAATCGGAAACCATCGAACCGGGGCGCGAAGCCACCGTGGTGGAGACCCCTTTTGGGCGTATGGGCATGGCGGTCTGTTACGATCTCCGTTTTCCCGAACTGTTCCGCAGCATGGCCGATCAGGGCGTGGATCTGGTCGCGTTGCCGTCGGCCTTCACCGCCATTACCGGCAAGGCCCACTGGGAAGTGCTGGTACGGGCCCGCGCGATCGAAAATTTGATCTATGTAGTCGCGGCGGCCCAGGGCGGTTACCATGTTAACGGACGCGAGACCTATGGCCACAGTATGATTGTGGATCCGTGGGGGATGGTGCTCGATGAGTTACCCAGTGGTTCCGGCTTTGTCAGTGCCAGGCTGGATCCCAAGCGCATCGCCGATACCCGGCGCAATTTCCCGGCTCTGCAACACCGTAAAATACCTTGTAAAGTGGCCTCATGACACAACCCGCACTCGATATCGCACAGGATCTGTTACTCGCTCCCGCCGGTCTGGGGGAACAGGAGCTGCAACGCACCCTCGATCAGCTGATGGGACACAGCGTGGACAACGCGGATCTCTATTTTCAATCTGCCCGCCAGGAGTCCTGGGTGCTGGAAGACGGCATCGTCCGCGAAGGCAGTCACAACATTGATCAGGGGGTCGGGGTGCGCGCCATCAGTGGCGAGAAAACCGGCTTCGCCTATTCGGACGAGATCGTGCTGCCGGCGTTGACCGAGGCGGCCACTGCTGCCCGCGCCATTGCCCACAGCGGCCGGTCCGGCCAGGTTCAGGGCTGGCAGCGGCAGGCCGGTCATGCGCTGTATCGGCCGGCCGATCCCATCGACTCGCTCGCCACGGCGGACAAGATCGCCCTGTTGCAGGCCCTGGACAAGGAGGCGCGACGCCAGGATCCGCGGGTCAAGCAGGTGGTCGTCAGCCTGGGCGGGGTGCAGGAGGTGGTGTTGGTCGCCGCCAGTGACGGCACCCTGGGCGCCGATGTGCGCCCGCTGGTGCGGCTCAATGTGCAGGTGATCGCCGAGCAGAACGGCCGTCGCGAGCAGGGCAGTGCCGGCGGCGGCGGTCGGGTCAGTTACGACTATTTTCAGCAGGATGAGCGCGGTCTGGATTACGCCCGCGAGGCGGTGCGCCAGGCGCTGGTCAACCTGGAGGCGGTCGACGCCCCGGCCGGCAGCATGCCGGTGGTGCTGGGACCGGGCTGGCCCGGCGTGCTGCTGCACGAGGCGGTCGGTCACGGTCTGGAAGGCGATTTCAACCGCAAGGGCAGCTCGGCCTTCGCCGGGCGGATCGGCGAGCAGGTGGCCTCGACCCTGTGCACCGTGGTCGATGACGGCACCCTGGCCGAGCGCCGCGGTTCGCTGAATGTCGACGACGAGGGCACCCCGACCGGGCATACCGTGCTGATCGAAAACGGAATATTGAAAGGCTACATGCAGGACAAGATGAACGCCCGGCTGACGGGCGTGGCCTCCACCGGCAACGGCCGGCGCGAATCCTACGCCCACCTGCCCATGCCGCGCATGACCAATACCTACATGCTGGCCGGGGAGAGCGACCCGGGCGAGATCATCGCTTCGGTGGAGAAGGGCATTTACGCGGTCAACTTCGGCGGCGGCCAGGTGGATATTACCTCCGGGCGGTTCGTGTTCTCCGCCAACGAGGCCTATCTGATCGAAAACGGCAAAGTGACCCGGCCGGTCAAGGGCGCCACCCTGATCGGCAACGGCCCCGAGGTGATGAACAAGATCGAGATGGTCGGCAACGACCTGCAACTGGACAGCGGCGTCGGCGTCTGCGGCAAGGAAGGCCAGAGCGTCCCCGTCGGCGTCGGCCAGCCGACCCTCAAGATCAGCAGCATCACCGTCGGCGGGACCGCCTGAAAAGCTTTTTACCGCAGAGACGCAGAGGTCGCAGAGGAATAATTTTGTTATTCAGATTTGTGTCGCGTACCGATGACAGTGGCAGGTTTTTATCATCGATCTTATCGGTTCAAATGTAAAAGCTGTTGATAATAGGCGAGAAAACGTCATTCCAGTCAAGATTGATTAAAGCTGTCTTTGCGTCCTCTGCGTCTCTGCGGTGATAAGTTAAATCAGGTATAGATCAGTTTTCGGTCATGAGCGTTTTGAGGTACTGGAACAGTTCGCGGGCGGCTTTGGGGGGCTTGTTCTGTTTGTGTTCGTTTCGGGCGCTGCGGATCAGTTGACGCACGTGCTGGCGGTCGGTCTCGGGCTGTTCTTCGACCAGTTGTTCCAGCGCGGCGTCGCCGTCGGCTAGCAGCCGTTCGCGCCACTTCTCCAGCTGGTGGAAGTGTTTGATGTCTTCCTCGAAGGGATGCATCACCCGGTCATAGGCCTGTTGCAGGGCCTCGGCGTCACGCTGGCGGATCAGCTTGCCGATAAACTGCATCTGGCGTTTGAGGGCGCCGTGTTGTTTGATGCGCCGGGCCTCGAGGATGGCCTGGCGCAGTTCGTCGTCCAGGGGGATCTTGTCCAGATCCCCCTGGGAGAGTTTGGTCAGTTCACTGCCGAGATCCTGCAGGGCGTGACATTCCCGCTTGCGCTGGGATTTACTGATCCACTCTTCGTCATGTTCATCATAAGTCATGGCGGCTATTTTACCCGCTAATGGCGGGGAGTCGACCGGAAAATACGATCTGCCGGCGCCGCGGGGCGTTTGTTCCCTCTCCCGCGGGCCCGTAGAATGACCTGATTAGCAGCAAATGAGAGATCCATGTCTGACAAGAATGTGAGTACCCGCGATGCGACGGCGCTGTTTGACACTGAACGTTATCAGCAGATGGTGGCCGATATGCTCGCGGAGGCCAGGCGGCTGGGGGCCAGCGCCGCCGAGGCGGCGGTCAGTCTCGAGTCCGGCCTGTCGGTGACGGTCCGCCTGGGCGAGGTGGAGACGGTGGAGCACAACCGGGACAAGGGCCTGGGGATCACGGTCTATTTCGGTCAACGCAAGGGCTCGGCCAGCACCTCCGACTTTGGTCCGGCCGCCATTGGCGAGACGGTCAAGGCGGCCTGTGACATCGCCCGGTATACCGAAGAGGATCCCAGCGCCGGCCTGGCCGATGCGGCCTTGATGGCGACGCGTATCCCGGATCTGCAGCTCTACCACCCCTGGGCGATCGGCGCCCCCGAGGCGATCGAACGGGCCCTGGCCTGTGAAGCGGTGGCGCGGGGGGCTGATGCGCGCATCACCAACTCCGAGGGGGCCAGCATCACCAGCCACAGCGGACTGCGGGTGTACGGCAACAGTCACGGCTTTGTCGGGGCCTATCCCAGTTCCCGGCACAGCATGAGCTGTACCGTCATTGGCCAGGATGAGTCGGGCATGCAACGGGATTACTGGTACACCCTGGCCCGGGATCCCGAGCAGCTCGACAGTGCCGAGTCGGTCGGGGAACGGGCGGCCCGGCGTACGGTGTCCCGTCTGGGCGCCCGCAAACTCACCACCCGCCAGGTGCCGGTGATGTTCGAGGCCGATGTGGCCCGCGGCCTGCTCGGGCACCTGGTGCGCGCTATCAGCGGCGGTGCCCTGTATCGCAACGCCAGTTTCCTGGTGGATTCGATCGGCCGGCAGCTGTTTCCCGAGCGGGTGCGTATCGATGAACGCCCCCATTTGCCCGGTGCCCTGGGCAGTGCGCCGTTTGATAACGAAGGCGTGGCCACCGCGCCCCGGACCCTGATTGAGGCGGGTGTATTGCAGGGCTACGTGCTTGACAGCTACAGCGCCCGTCGCCTGGGTATGCAAACCACCGGCAACGCCGGGGGCGTGCATAACTTGTATATTAATCATGACGATCTCAGTCGCGAGCAGTTGCTGCAACAGATGGGCAACGGCCTGCTGGTGACCGAGGTGATGGGGCAGGGCGTGAACAACGTGACCGGTGACTATTCGCGCGGCGCCTCCGGCTTCTGGGTGGAAAACGGCGAAATCCAGTACCCGGTTGAAGAGATCACCCTGGGCGGCCGGCTGCAGGACATGTACCTCGGCCTGCAGGCCGTCGGCAACGACGTCGACGCCCGCGGCAACATCATCACCGGCTCCTGGCTCATCGACAACCTGACCGTCGCCGGGGATTAGGGTTTTTTTACCGCAGAGGCGCAGAGGACGCAAAGAAGTTATATTAAATTACAGGAAGACCTTGTTCTGCACACAGATTCACGAATGGTTCAAAGCACATCAAAAATAAATCATCATTCAAGATTTTCTTCGTGTCTTGGTGTCTTCGTGGTAAAGATTTTCTTTGCGCCCTCTGCGTCTCTGCGGTGAAAATGTTTTAAATCAAAAACAGCGTCGCCAGGCCGAGGAAGGCGAAGAAGCCGACGACGTCAGTGACGGTGGTGAGGATCACCGAGCCGGACAGGGCCGGGTCGCCGCCCATTCGCTTGAGGATCAGGGGAATGACGGCGCCGGAGATGGCCGCCATGATCAGGTTGATCAGGATCGCGGCGGCGATGATGATGCTGAGCTTGACGCTGTTAAACCAGAAACCAGCAACGCTGGCGATCACGATGGCCCAGATCAGCCCGTTCCAGATCCCCACCCCCAGTTCCTTGCGAAAGATGGTCCGGGCATTGGTGGGGTTGATTTTCCCCAGTGCCATGCCGCGGATGACCAGGGTCAGGGTCTGACTGCCGGCGATGCCGCCCATGCTGGCCACCACCGGCATCAGCACGGCCAGTGCCACCAGTTGTTCGATGGTGGCTTCGAACAGGCCGATGACCCAGGCCGCCAGCAGCGCGGTGAGCAGATTGATCGCCAGCCAGACACTGCGGCGTCGGGTGCTGGTCAGCACCGGCGCGAACATGTCCTCTTCCTCGTTCAGACCGGCCATGCTCATCAGGGAGTGATCGGCTTCTTCGCGAATGACGTCGACCACGTCGTCGATGGTGATCCGGCCCATCAACTGACCGTCTTCGGCGATAACCGGGGCGGTAATCAGGTCGCGGCGCTCGAACAGGTTGGCCACGTCGCGGGCCGACATATCGACCGGGATCCCGATGACATCATGTTCCATGACCTCCGCGACGCTCATCTCCGGATCACTGGTCAGGATGACGGTCAGGGGGAGCAGCCCCTGAAAGCGACCTTCGCGATCCACGACGAACAGGCTGTCGGTCGATTCGGGGATACTGCCGCGGCGGCGCAGATAACGCAGGACCACGTCCAGGTTGGTATCGGCCCGGACGGTGATCATGTCCAGGTCCATCAAACCGCCGGCTGAATCCTCCGAATAGGACAGAACCGAGCGCAGCCGCTCGCGCTCCTGCTGCTCCATGGAGAGCAGGATTTCCTGCACGATATCCCGCGGCATCTCCGGCAGCAGGTCGGCCAGATCGTCGGTGTCCAGGGATTCGGTGGCGGCAACCAGCTGGTCGGTGTCCATCCGGTCCATGATGGCGCTGCGCACATCATCGGCGAGATGGACCAGGATCTCCCCTTCGGAATCGGCGGGGACGTGTTCCCAGACTACCTGGCGATCGCTGGAGGGGAGGGATTCGAGCAGATGGGCGATTTCCTGGGGATGCATCTCCTCTAGAAAATCCTCGATCTGTTCATAATCTTCGTCTTCGGCGCGGAGGATGGCGAGGAGTGACTGCAGGACGTCACGGTATTCTTCTTTTGTTTCAACTTCGGCCATTGGTCCGTTCCCGTATCCACCCTGCTGAAAGTTTAACAAGCCCGTGGATGAATTGGGAACTGTCGGGGAAGTTTTTATTCATCAACCGCAGATAGATGACCGACGGATGACAGGGCATTACTCCGGCTCGTCGAAGCGGTTATTGATGAGTTCAAGCAGGGCCTGGCTGGCCTGCTCCTCGTCGGGACCGTCGATTTCAAGGTGAATGGTGGAACCCTTGCCGGCGGCCAGCATCATGACGCCCATGATACTTTTCCCGTTGATCTGCTGGCCGTTGTAGTCGACCAGTATCTCGGCTTCAAAACCTGAAGCCAGGGTGACGAATTTGGCCGCCGCCCTGGCATGCAGTCCGAGTTTATTAATGATTTCGACAGAATGTTCCTGCAAACGTCAGTCTCCGGCGGATTGGATGACAATGATTCCGTCATGCGCGCCGGAGACGGCTTTTTCGACCATTTCAGGCAGGCTCAATCGGGGGTAGTTGAGGACCCGGATCAGCATGGGCAGATTGAGACCGGTAATCACCGCGATGTGGCTGGACTGCAGTTGCCGGGCAATATTGCTGGGCGTGGCGCCGAACAGGTCGGTGAGAATCAGTACGCCGTCCCCTTCATCAAGCTGATCGATCTGCTGATGGGCTTTATCCAGTGTTTCCTCGAGCCGGGCATTCATGCCAACACCCATGCGGGTAATCGTCAGGGGCATTTGACCGATGATCTTGCCGGCCGTATCCAGCATGGCCTGGCCGATCTTATCGTGCGTAATAAGCAGCACTGCAACGCTCATGTCAGCTCCCTGTGCCGGGTGAGAACCCCTTCACGCTGTTGATGGAAATAGGCCGCCAGGCGCTCTACCAGATAAACCGAGCGGTGGTGTCCGCCGGTGCAGCCGATAGCGACGGTCATATAGCTGCGGTTATCCGCCTCAAAGCAGCCGATCCATTTTTCGATAAATTGGCGAATATCATCATACATATCGTGTACGGTTGCATGGCGCTCCAGATAGTCTGCCACGGCCTTGTCCTGGCCGCTCAGGTGGCGCAATTCGGCAACCCAGTGGGGGTTGGGGATGCAGCGTACATCAAAGACAAAGTCGGCATCCACCGGGATGCCGTGCTTGAAGCCAAAGGACTGAAACTGAATTGACAACTGCGTCCTGACCGCACCGTGCACCCTGTTGCGGATGATGTCCCGTAACTGATGAATGTTAGTCATACTGGTGTCGATTCGCAAATCGGCGCGGGATGACACCGGCTCCAGTAACTGGTGTTCCTGCAGGATCGCTTCGTTAAGCGGAACTTCGTCGTTGCTCAGGGGGTGTTTACGCCGGGTTTCGCTGAAGCGTTTCAACAAGGTGATATTATCGGCCTCGAGAAAAAAAATCTCGCACTTGATGCCGGCCTCGCTCAGGGACTGAAGCGCATCGGGAAAACTGACCAGTTCACCGGAAAGGTTGCGGGCATCGATGCCGACGGCGAACCATTGCTCGACATGCCGGTTGGCGCGCACGATTTCATCGGCCAGCGACGGGAGCATGCCGATTGGCAGGTTGTCGATACAGTAGTAATTGAGATCTTCCAGGACATGCAAAACCACACTTTTACCCGAACCGGAAAGCCCGCTAACGATGATTAATCTCATTATGAAGAACGGGCCTGGTTGATAAGATCCTGCTGGCGCTCAATAAAGTCCTGTGCGGCATTGTAACCGTTCAAATAGAGCACATGATTCCTGACCGCCGCCTCAATGATGACAGCAAGATCGCGGCCGGGGGCAACGGGTAACCGGACTTCCGGGATATCCACTTCCAGGAGTCGTCGGCTGCGGCCGGTGTGATCCAGTCGTTCAATCGGTTCATCCATGGAGTCCGGTTCGGTATCCAGACGGACGATCAGACGCAGACGTTTGTGATCCAGTATGGCGTTATTACCGTACATGGCGCGGATATTCAGTACGCCCAGGCCGCGAACCTCGATAAAATCGGTGAGCACGCTGGGACAGTTACCGGTGATCGCATCCGGCGCGGTGCGTCTGAATTCGGGGGCGTCATCGGCGACCAGTCGATGTCCACGGCTGAGCAGCTCCAGCGCCAGCTCGCTTTTACCAACGCCACTGGGGCCGGTGAGCAGCACGCCGATACCAAAAACCTCCATGAATACACCGTGGAAGACGGTTTTTTCGGTAAGCTGGTTGCTCAGGTAATAATGCAGATGATCGACAATCTTGTGACTGCTTTCACTGGATGTGATCAGTGGCGTGCCGGTTTGCCGGGAAAATTCGAGCAGGGATTCCGGCGGGGTAATGCTGTCGGCAATGATTACCATCAACGGTTTGGAGTCAAACAGACGTTGCAGTGTATCCTGTAGCGAGTTTTTCCCCAGGTTGTTCAGGTATTCGAGCTCGGTGTCGGCCAGTACCTGAATATAATTGGGTCGAACCAGGTTCAGATGACCAATAAGACTGCTGTCGGACAGTCGCGCATCCACCTCGGTCAGCTCACCCCGGTTCTGCTCCCCCGCGACCCATTTCAAGCCAAGTTCTTTCTGGTGTGTCTGAAAGATATTGCTGCTGGAGATCGGGTCGGACATATTCTCTAGTTCCCGGCCTGTTCGATGAATAACCGATGAAGATCCTGGCCGCTTTGACACTGCCGGGTTTGTTGTCGAAAATCATCATCATTGAACATGCCTGCCAGCATTGCCAACAGCTTCAGGTGATCCTCGCTGGACTCTTCCGGTACGACCAGGGCGAATAACAGGTCCACCGGCTGTTTATCGATGGCATCAAAATCAATGGCTTGCTTCAGCTGGATAAAAGCGGCGGTCGCATGATCACAATTCTTCAGCCGCCCATGGGGAATGGCGACACCGTAACCGATGCCGGTTCCCCCGAGCCGCTCTCTCGATATCAGGCTTTCAAAAATGTCCGTGGCGGTCGCGTCTGGTTGATCGGCGGCCAATAGATCACTGAGCAGCTCCAGGGCGCGTTTTTTACTTGATGCATCGGAGTTGCATACAATGCGATCCGGACTGAGGAAATCTGATAATTGCATAACAATGCCTGCTAATGATTATTCGACGGGCTGTTTTTTCAGACCGCCCTCGGCGCGATGATGGTCGGTCAGTTTTTCCTTGTGCTTCTTGATTTGCCGGTCAAGCTTGTCGGTCATGGCATCGATAGCGGCGTACATGTCGTCGTTTTCTGCATTGGCGAATAACTCGCCGCCGCTGATATGCACGGTGGCTTCGGCTTTTTGACGGTTCTTTTCCACACTCAGAATCACATGGACATTGGTTACATTATCAAAGTGGCGTTCGACACGTTCCAGCTTGCTGATGACGTAATCGTGCATGGATTCGGTGATTTCGACGTGATGGCCTGTAATATTGACTTGCATGGTTATCTCCTGGTTATGCCAGACGTTTGCGTTCATTGGAAGGTGGAATCGCCAGTGCCTCTCGGTATTTAGCGACGGTTCGGCGGGCAACATTAATCCCTTTGTCCGAGAGGATCGTGGCGATTTTGCTGTCACTCAGCGGTTTGTTCGGTACTTCCTCGGCGACCAGCTTCTTGATCAGGGCCCGGATGGCCGTGGCCGAGGCCTCGCCACCGCTGGAGGTGGAGACGTGACTGGAGAAGAAATATTTCAGCTCATAGATGCCGCGCGGCGTGTGCATGTATTTTTTGGTCGTGACCCGCGAGATGGTGGATTCATGCATCTCGACCTCTTCGGCGATGTCATGCAATACCAGGGCTTTCATGGCTTCCTCGCCGTGCTCCAGAAACTCTTTCTGCCGTTCGACGATACTGGTGGCTACCTTGAGCAGGGTCTCGTTCCGGCTGGTAAGACTCTTGAGAAACCAGCGCGCCTCCTGGAGGTGGTTTTTCAACGTGGTGTTGTCCTCGTCGTTTTTCACCTGTTTGATCAGGCTGGCGTAATGGGGGTTGATGCGTAACCGCGGGGCGGCATCGGGATTGAGTTCGACGCGCCACTGGCCATTCACCTTGTTGACGATAACATCGGGGATGATGTATTCGGGCTGGCCCGTATTAATCTGGCCGCCGGGGCGCGGGTTGAGCGAGGTGATCAGCTGTACCACGTCCCGGAGTTCGGTTTCATTCAGTTTCAGTTTGCGCTGCAACCGGGCGTAGTCGCGGTGGGCCAGCAGCTCAAAGTGCTGTTCGACCAGCTCCATGGCTTTTTGCACATGGGGGTGCTCCAGGGGAAATTGCTTGAGTTGCAGAATCAGGCTTTCGCGCAGATCGCGGGCCGCCACGCCCGGCGGATCAAAATACTGGATACGATGCAGTACGGCCTCGATTTCATCCAGCTCGATCTCCTCATCACCCAGCGCTTGTTGCACCTCCTCGATGCCGCATCCCAGATAACCGTCGTCGTTGATCGAGTCGATGATGACCTCGGCGATAGCCCGGTCGGTATCGCTGAAATGACTCAGCTCCATCTGCCAGCGCAGGTAGTCCTGCAGTGTTTCATCGGTGGAACCGGAGACTTCGAAATCCGGCGCGGGTTCGGCCGGGCCACTGGTCTGTGTTGTGGCAAGGTTGTCATAGATGTCATCCCAGTTGCTGTCGACCGGCAGATCCTCGGGGATTTCGCCCGCCGGTTCGTTCGCGGCGGTTGCGGTCTCGTCGTTCTCCGCCACGTTTTGCGCGGCTTCCTGATTTTCCGCGCCGGGTGGGGCGTCGGCGACGGTATAGCTGTCCGCCGGTTCGGTATTTTCGTTGCGCTCCTCGCCTTCCTCGTCCATCTCCAGCATGAGATTGGAGTCCAGCGCATCCTGAATCTCGGTCTGCAGCTCAAGCGTCGACAGTTGTAGCAGCCGAATGGCTTGCTGCAGCTGCGGGGTCATGGTCAGGTGCTGACCGAGTCGGAGTTGTAAGGTTTGCTTCATATTATGGTTGGGAACAGGCCAGTCAACCAGCTCTCTGGCTGGGTTCAAATTTTAGCGTATTTCCGTGTTGAGTGCAGGGCCCAATTCCTAGAGCCTGAAATTTTCACCCAAATAGACCTTGCGAACCTGCTTGTTCTGCAGCAGTTGCTCCGGCTCGCCCCGGGCGATGACCTCACCGGCATTGATGATATAGGCCCGCTCGCAGATCCCCAGGGTTTCGCGAACATTATGGTCGGTTATCAGGACGCCGATGCCGCGGTCTTTCAGGTGACGAATGATACTCTGAATATCCAGCACCGAGATAGGATCCACCCCGGCAAACGGTTCGTCGAGGAGAATAAAGCGCGGCTCGGTAGCCAGGGCGCGGGCGATCTCCACCCGGCGGCGCTCGCCACCGGAGAGGCTCATGCCGGTAGTCTGGCGAATGTGGCTGATGTGCAACTCTTCCAGCAGCTCCTCGAGTTTCTGCTGTTGCTGAAACGGGGCCAGTTCCTTGCGGGTCTGCAGAATCGCCAGGATATTCTCCGCCACGCTCAGTTTGCGAAACACCGAGGCCTCCTGGGGGAGATAACCGATACCGCGCCGCGCCCGCAGATGCATGGGCAGGGGGGTGAGATCCTCGTCATCCAGCCCGATTGTGCCCTGGTCGGCCTTGATCAGACCCACGACCATATAAAAAGAGGTGGTCTTGCCGGCCCCGTTGGGGCCCAGCAGCCCGACGATCTCGCCACTGTCCACGGTCAGGGAGACATCCTTGACTACCTCGCGGCCTTTGTAGGATTTGCCCAGCTGGTTGGCGCTGAGGATGCTCATTCACCCGCGTCCTGTTTCTCTTTCGGTTCGATGATCGCGCGAACCCGTCCGTCGTCCTGTGAGTCGCCGGATTGCTTCGGGGCGGTGTCGCGGTTGGCCGTGACAATGCTGTTGCTGGTATCGTAGTGAATGCGTTTGCCGCTGATGCGGTTGCCACTCTGTTTGACCCAGGCGTCCTCGAGCAACAGCAGTTCACCGTTTCGGGTGTTGTATTTCATGCGCCGGGCCTCGGAATAGACCATTTCCCGGTCATCCGGTTGTTGTTGCAGTTTGGCCGGTTCGCCAATCGCGATGATCCGGGTGACTTCCCCCTCTTCCAGATAGACGGTGATCTCCTCGGCGCGGATCTCCAGCGAGCCCTGTTTGAGAAACACATCACCCTCGTAATGGCTGAGCCCCTCGCGTTCATCGGCGCGCATGCGATCGGCGGTGATGTTCACCGGCTGCTCGCGATCGCTGCTCAGCGCCCCGGCGGATATCGAGATGCTACCCAGCAGGGCCATCAGCAGCAGCGATTTAGCGCGGGTTAATAACATAGGTTCCTCGGGTATCCGACAATAGTTCAAGCAGGCCCTGGGCCACATCCAGTTGCATGCCGATCGCCCGGGTCTCGCTGCTATCGCTGGTGATTGTAACAGCCGCATCGGTTTCAGCGTATTCCCGTTGGGGATAAACGGTCAGTTTCTCGGTCAGCAGGGTCAGTGCCTCGTCATGGTCGGTGGCCGGACGGTGCAGCTCCACCTCGCCGCTGAGCTCGACGCGTTCGCCCTGCTCGTAGACCACCCCCTGGTTGGCCTGGGCGGTCCAGGGCGGCAGATCCTGGCGAAACAGATCCAGCGTCAGCTGCTGAATCACGACGCTATCGTCATCGGGATAGTGCTCCAGATAATCGGCCACCAGCCGGTGTTTTGCCACGCCGTTTTCACCCATGCTGGTCGCGGTGAAGTTTTCCAGATAATAATCGGGATCGTGGCGGACTTCGCGGGAAATCACTCTCGGTTGGGTGTCAAGGTCGGTGAGCAGCCAGTTACTGAAGGCGCCGATCAGAATGACCAGCAGAATAATCGTGATAACTTGCAGTTTATTCATAGAGGAATTTGTTCAACTGCGCATCCAGCGTATTGTGCGCTTCCATGATCAGTTCACAGACATCACGCGCCGCGCCGTGGCCGCCGTTGTGTGGGGTCTGCCAGTGGGCGTGCTGCTTGGCCAGCGGATGGGCGTCCTGGACCGCGATGGCCAGCCCCGCGCGGCGCATGACCGGCAAATCGACCACATCGTCTCCCACATAGGCGGCCTGTTCCGGCGTCAGGCCCAGTTTGGCCACCAGCTCCTCGAAGGCCGGCAATTTTTCCAGCTGGCCCTGATAGACATGCTCGATGCCGAGGTTGTCCATCCGATGCTGGACCACGTTTGAGCTGCGGGCGGTGATCACGCCGATCGCCACGCCGCTCTCCTTGAGCAGCTTGATGCCAAACCCGTCCCGCGAATGAAACGCCTTGTATTCCTGGCCGTCGTCGCCGACAAACAGGCTGCCGTCGGTGAGTACGCCGTCCACGTCAAATACCACCAGTTCGATCTGGGCGGCGCGGGCAAGAACATCTTTCATAACAGTCGGTCCGGTTGTGTTTTGCTGAGTGTCTGCAAACTGTCTGACAAGCGCGGGGAGGCTTTATTCGGCGGCGGGATAACCCAGCTCCGCCAGCTTGTCGCGAATGGCCTGTTCCGACAGCTCCTCGCCTTCGATGCGCACCAGCCCGGTATCGATGGTGACCTCCACCTGGTTGATCCCGGGCAGGGTTTTCAGGCCGTTTTCGATGGCGGCGACACAACCGCCGCATTTGATGTTCCGGGCCGTGATTTGCAGTGTGTCACTCATAAGCGCTCCTGGCTGTGTTAAATCTGTTGGACATTAAAATAAAGCAGGGCGAGATAGGCAATATACGCCAATAATAGCAGGCCGCCCTCAAGGCGGTTGATTCGGCCATCCCCCTGCAGCCCGTAGGCCATGACAAACAGGGCGATGCTCAGGCCAATCATATACGGATAATCCCGGCTCAGAACCTCGGCGTCCAGCTGCAGGGGGCCGAGCAGCCCCGGAATGCCGAGCACCACCAGCAGATTGAACATATTGGACCCGATTACATTGCCGATCGCAATGTCCGGCTCCTGGCGCAGGGCGCCCATCAGCGAGGCAGCCAGTTCCGGCAGGCTGGTGCCGATCGCCACAACCGTCAGGCCGATGATCAGATCGCTGACCCCGAAAAAGTGGGCGATATTTACCGCGCCCCAGACCAGGGCCCGCGAGCTGGCCAGTAACAGTACCAGGCCGATTACCAGCCACAGCAGCGCGCGCGGCGTCGTCATGGTGGGGATTTCACTGGCGTATTCGGCCTCCAGCGGATCGTGATCCTTGCGCTTGCCCAGCAGGACCATCCACCACAACATCAATACCATGCCGACGATCAGAATCAGCCCGTCCAGGCGCCCCAGTTCGCCGTCGGCGACCAGCACCAGGCTGACCAGCATGATCAGAAACATGACCGGGTATTCGCGGCGCAGGGTTTCGGAGCGGACCACCAGCGGCACCACCAGGGCGGTGATCCCCAGCACCAGGGCGATATTGGCGATATTGGAGCCCAACGCATTGCCCACGGCCAGGCCGCCGTTACCGTCCAGGGTGGCGATGGCGGAGATCAGCATCTCCGGCGCCGAGGTGCCCAGCCCCACGATGGTCAGGCCAATGACCAGCGGCGAGACCCCCAGATTACGGGCCGTGGCCCCGGCCCCCTGCACGAACCAGTCGGCGCCCTTGATCACAATGGCAAAACCGAGAATCACGGCAATAACGGAAAGCAGCATGTCGGTCGGCATAAGAGAGGGTCGGGTTGTGGGCCAGATCGTTCGACGGCGTATGATACCAGCTTGTTACTGGGGTGCGAGGCGCTGTCCCAAGAAAAGCTTTCACCGCAGAGACGCAGAGCACGCAGAGATAATTGATTCAATAAATAAATCTGTGACAGACCGGGAACAGGGCGTCCAGTTTGGGCCGGGTGTTTTCACAAGATGCTCTTTGATGGAGCTGTGGTCGACATAAAACCATGCCTGAGGCAAGCGACGGCCTGCTCATTGTGTAAATAATAACTCCGCGTTCTCTGCGTCTCTGCGGTGAGACTGATCTGTTCACCTACTGCAGCTCGCGTTCGAGCTCCCTCTCCAGTTCCCGATCTTCGTCCGAGGGTTCGTAGCGCTCCCGTTCCGGGCGTGGCGGATTGCCGTCGTGTACCAGGCTGCGCCGGCGCTGCAGGTAGGCGTCGCGCATGAAGGTATAGGGATCGGCGCCGGACTCTTCCAGCATGCGGCTGGCGCCGAGCAGGTCCGCACGGTTGTCGATGGCGCGCAGTACGACCACGCTCCAGTAGACCTCGTCGTCCTCGATCTCCTGCAACGGCTCATAGTGCCAGTCGGCGACCCGTCCGCCGGTGTCGCGCAGGGTGCTGGGGCCAAGGAGCGGCAGGACGATATAGGGCCCTTCGCCAACCCCCCAGCGGCCCAGCGTCTGGCCGAAGTCCTCGTTGTGTTTGGGCAGCCCCATCGGGGTGGCGACATCGATGAGGCCGAACAGGCCGACAGTCGAGTTCCAGATCACGCGGGAGAAATCGGAGCTGGCGTCCCTGAACTTGAATTGCAGGACGTTGTTGACCATGACCCAGACATCATCCAGATTGCTGAAGAAGTTGGAGACGCCGGTCTGCGCCGGTTGCGGTACGTTGTCCTTGTAGGCCTGGGCGACCGGTCGGGCGATGCTGCGATCCACCGCGTCGTTGAACTGGTACATAACGCGGTTATAGGACTCGAGCGGATCGTTTTGTCCCTCATCCGTCGGCCCGTTGGTGCTGGCGCAACCGGAAATCAGCAGGGTAGCGGCAAGCAACGCGACAGGCAGGAGGGCACGGGATCGGTTATTTTTCATCATATATTTAAAGCGGGGCTTCGGCAGAGAGGAGATAAGCCTCTTTCTCTGTGAACCTCTGTGACCTCGGTGGTTTGCTCTGGTTTTTATCTGGCCTGGGTGCGTGTCGCGCCACAGCGGCTACATCGGTAACGGGTGACCATTTTACCCTGTTTGACATCAAAAGGGTTCCCCTTGACCGCTTCCCATTTATGAAAGCCGCTTTTGCACAGGGTTTTGCCCCGGTGTTTGTCGCTGGCCCGGGGTTTTTTAAACGGGAGAATGTCCGCCATGATGAGTAGCCGTTACGTTGACCGTTTCAATTATGACCGTGAATGGGTATGTTTGTCAGCTTTCTTGCCTGAGCAATACGTGGAGCGGAGATGACGGGACAGACACATCGCATACTGATCGGCAGTTTCGGCTGGCAGCATGAGGGTTGGCAGGGGAGCTATTACCCGGACGATCTGCCGCCGGAGTGGCGCCTGGGCTATTACAGCAACGAGTTCCCCCTGGCGGTGGTCACCGATCGCGAACGGGCGCTGGAAGCGGAGCTGCCCGAGGAGATGGCCGAGTGCCGCGAGGATCTGTGGGCTCTGGTGGTCGTTTCCGCCCCGGAGGCCGAACAGGCGGCGTCTCTCGACTTGTTGTCGCAGCTGCCGCGCGCGGGCGGCGTATTGTTACAGGTGGATCCGGCACAGGCCGATCCGGCAACGTGGCTGGCGCAAGCCGAGGCCCGGTTCGACGGCTGGCCGCTGTGTGTCGACCCCGTCAGTTCACCGAGTGAGGCGTGGCGCGCGGCGTTGCGGGCGCGGCGTATCGGCTGGAGCTGGAATCCGGACAGTGACGCCGACGGCCTGTCGATCGGTCCACTGGCGGTGATCCGGATGGGCGGAGAATCCACACCCCGGCAGTTGCGTGATTCGATTGAAGCGGGACTGGCGGTGAGTCGTCCGGAACGGCATGTGGCGCTGGTGATCGAGGGAGAACCGCCGAACATGGAAACCCTGCGTCAGGCAAAGCTGATCGAGGAATTGATGTGACCCCGGCGCTAATTCACCACGCCGGCAACTCGGCAACCATTGTCATGCGTGCGGGGCTGGGTCACAATGCCGCCACCGCTCACTAAGGAATTTGTCGCGCATGGCAGGGGATGACAATCTGGTCGAGATCCGCAATCTGACTTTTCGGCACGGTGCTCATACTATATTCGACAATATCGATATCGATATTCGTCGCGGCAGTATCACCGCCATCATGGGGCCCAGCGGCACCGGCAAGACTACCCTGTTACGCCTGATAGGCCGCCAGCTGCAACCGGCGTCCGGCACCATCCTGGTTGACGGCGAGAACGTCAACCGGCTGGGACGCAGTGCGTTGTTCGAACTGCGCAAGCGTATGGGCATGCTGTTTCAAAACGGCGCGCTGCTCACCGACATGAACGTGTACGATAACGTCGCCTTTCCCCTGCGCGAACATACCCGATTGCCCGAGCGCCTGATTCGCACTCTGGTGCTGATGAAGCTCGAGGCGGTCGGGCTGCGCGGCGCGCGGGCGCTGATGCCGGCGGAGCTCTCTGGCGGCATGGCGCGGCGGGTGGCGCTGGCCCGGGCGATCGCCCTGGATCCGATGATGATCATGTACGACGAGCCGTTTACCGGCCAGGACCCGATCTCCATGGGCGTGCTGGTGCGGCTGATAAAAGACCTCAACGACGCGCTGGGACTGACCAGCGTGATCGTCTCGCACGATATCGCCGAAACCTCCGAAATCGCCGATGATATCTATCTGCTCTCCGGCGGCAAGGTGGTGGCGCACGGTTCGCGCGAGGACCTGCGCAACTCCGAATCCGAATGGGCCCGGCAGTTTATGCACGGGCTGCCGGACGGGCCGGTACCGTTTCACTACCCGGCCGCGGGTTACGCCGATGATCTGGTCAACCACAACGGGACGCGCGACTGATGCTCTCTTCCTTGCAACGACTGGGACACAACGCGCTGGGCTTTTTCCAGCGGCTGGGACGGGCGCATCTGCTGCTGCTGCGCATTCTCGAAGGGCAGCCGGCGCTGGTGCCCAAGTTCTCCCTGGTGATCCAGCAGCTCTATTCGGTCGGCGTGTTGTCGCTGCTCATCATTCTGGTCTCCGGCACCTTTGTCGGGATGGTGCTGGGGCTGCAGGGGTACAATACCCTGGTGGATTTCGGCGCCGAGGAGTCGCTCGGGGTGATCGTCGCGCTGACCCTGGTGCGTGAGCTGGGTCCGGTAGTCACCGCGCTGCTGTTCGCCGGACGGGCCGGCTCGGCGCTGACCGCGGAAATCGGTCTGATGAAAACCACCGAGCAGCTCTCGGCCATGGAGATGATGGCGGTGGATCCCATTCGCCGGGTGCTGGCGCCCCGTTTCCTGGCCGGCTTTTTGTCCATGCCCCTGCTGGCCGCGATCTTCAGCGCGGTCGGGGTGCTGGGGGGCTATTTTGTCGGCGTGGGTCTGCTCGGGGTCGACCAGGGCGCCTACTGGTCGCAGATGCAGGCCAACGTCGATCTTTACGATGATATTTATAATGGTGTGATCAAGAGCCTGGTCTTCGGGATTGTGGTTACCTGGATTGCCGTGTTTGAAGGGTATGATGCCGTGCCCACCTCGGAAGGTATCAGCCGTTCCACCACCCGGACGGTGGTGCATGCCTCGCTGGCGGTACTGGGGCTGGACTTCGTGCTCACTGCGCTCATGTTTGGAGAATAAAAGATGATGAATTCGCGTCTGGTTGAAATCTGGGTCGGGATCTTTGTCGCCGCGGGACTGGCGGCGCTGTTCATGCTGGCCATGCAGGTCAGCAACCTGAGCACCTACAGCAATGACGAGGGTTACGAGATCAGTGCCCGTTTCCAGGATACCAGCGGCCTCAAGGTGCGCTCGCCGGTGACCATGGCCGGGGTGACCATCGGCCGGGTCAAGAATATCCACTTCGATGAGCAAACCTTCGAGGCGGTCGTGACCCTGCGGATCGAGGATCAGTACCGGGAAGTGTTGCCCAAAGATACCTCGGCCAGCATCTATACCGCCGGTCTGCTGGGCGAAAAGTACGTGGGGCTGGAGCCCGGCGGGGCGATGAAAGTGCTGGGACAGGGTGACGAGATCAGGCTGACCCAGGACTCGCTGGTGCTGGAGAAACTGATCGGCCAGTTCATCAGCCGGTTTATGGATGACAGTGGTGACAACTAGGTGATGATCGGTTCTTGCTGGCGCGGGCCGCTGACCGGGGCGTTGCTGATGCTGGCCGGTTCCCTGGCCGGAGCCGCTGCGGCCACGCAAGGGCCGCAACAACGGGTGATCGAGGCCACCGGGCGTGTGCTGGCGGCGCTGGAACACCAGGCCCCGCAGTTCGAACAGACTCCGGCGCGGATCGACGCTCGGATCCGCGAGATCGTGCAGCCCCATTTTGACTTCGTGCGCATGGCCGGGTGGGTGCTGGGCAAGCACTGGCACAACGCCACTCCGGAACAGCAGCTGCGTTTCGGGCACGCCTTTCGCCAGGTGCTGCTGAGCAGTTACGCGGCGACGCTGCGGGCATACCGGGGGCAGGGCATCGAATACCTGCCGCTGCGCGCGGATCCGGCCGGCGGCGAGGTGACCGTGCGCAGCCGGACGTTGCAACCGGGCCGCGCGCCGGTAGTGCTCAACTACACGCTGTGGGAGCGAGACGGCCGGTGGCGGGTCTATGACATCAGCGTCGATGGCATCAGCCTGGTGGCCAACTATCGCACCCGCTTTGCCGGCGAGATCAAGGCGCACGGGCTGGACGCGCTGATCATGCGCCTGGAGCAACACAACCGCACAGGAGAACCCCTGCAATGAGTGACACAGCCATCAAGCCCCAGGATGACAACAGCTATCTGATCAGCGGCGAGCTCAACATGCAGACCGTGCCGGGCCTGCTGCAGCAGGTCGAGCCGATTCTCAATCGCAGCCAGGACGAAGAAGTCTGTTTCGATCTCCAGGCGGTCACCCGCAGCGACAGCGCCGGCCTGGCCCTGCTGGTGGAGTGGATGCAGTTCGCCCGCCAGCGGGATCGCAAGCTGAGCTTCCGCAACCTGCCCGAACAGCTGCGCGATATCGCCCGTGTCAGCGGGCTCGAAGATCTCCTGCCGCTCTCATAAATAAAGGGGCTAGATTCTAGGTTCTAGCCCCTAGCCCCTGGCTCCTGGCCCCTGGTCCCTATTCCTGTAGCAAGTCCGCGGTTTTCTTGCCGAATTTCCAATCCGGTCCGGTTTTGCCCTGTGCGGCCGGCGGCTGAGCGGATACAATAGCGAGTTCATACATAGCAACACGCGAGTGGGAACCATGAGCCCCGACGAGGTTAAACAACTGATTGAAGCCGGCATCCCCGGCTGCGAAGCCACTGTCAACGGCGACGGCAGCCATTTTGATGCCATCGTGGTCAGCCCCGATTTCGAGGGCCTGAGCCCGGTGAAAAAACAGCAAATGGTCTATGGCACGGTGACCGACAAGATCACCTCCGGCGAGCTGCACGCGCTGAGTATCAAAGCCTATACCCCGGATGAGTGGGAGAAGGCACGCGAACTGCAGATCTCATCCTGAGTGATGCTGCCCGCCGCGTGAGCGGTGTTTTGAGGACAACAATACCCCATGGACAAGCTTCTAATCACCGGCGGTGCCAATCTGCAGGGTGAGATTCGTATTTCCGGCGCCAAGAACGCCGCCCTGCCGATTATTGCCTCGACGCTGCTGGCCGATGAGCCGGTCAACATTGGCAATATTCCGCATCTGCACGACATCACCACCACCATGGAACTGCTCGGGCGGATGGGCGTGCAGATCACCATGATGGACAATATGGGGGTCGAGGTCGACAGCTCCACGATCAAGGAATACGTGGCGCCTTATGAACTGGTCAAGACCATGCGCGCCTCGATCCTGGTGCTGGGGCCGCTGGTTGCCCGCTTCGGCGAGGCCGAAGTCTCGCTGCCGGGCGGTTGTGCCATCGGCTCGCGGCCGGTCAACCTGCATATCCACGGCCTGCAACAGATGGGCGCCGAGGTGACGGTCGAAAACGGCTATATCAAGGCGCGCGCCAAACGGCTCAAGGGCGCCAAGCTGGTGATGGACATGGTCACCGTGACCGGCACCGAGAACCTGATGATGGCCGCGACCCTGGCCAAAGGCACCACGGTGATCGAAAACGCCGCGCGCGAGCCCGAAGTGCTGGATCTGGCCAACTGTCTCAACAGCATGGGCGCCGATATCGAAGGCGCCGGCACGGACAAGATCGTGATCCATGGCGTCGAGCGGTTGCACGGCACCGATTACAACGTACTGCCCGATCGCATCGAGACCGGCACCTATCTGGTGGCGGCGGCGATTACCGGCGGCAAGGTCAAGCTCAAGAACACCGATGCGAACCTGCTGGATGCGGTGTTGGCCAAGCTGGAAGAGGCGGGCGCCCGGCTGGATATCGACAGCACTTCCATTACGATCGATATGCATGGCAAGCGCCCCAAAGCGGTGGATCTGCAGACCGCGCCGTATCCGGCGTTTCCGACCGACATGCAGGCGCAGTTTTCGGTGCTCAATTCGATCGCCAAAGGTTCAGGTACGATTACCGAAACGGTGTTTGAAAACCGCTTCATGCACGTGCAGGAACTGCAGCGCATGGGGGCGGATATCCAGTTAAAAGGCAACACCGCGTTTTCCACCGGGGTCAAACATCTGACCGGCGCGCCGGTGATGGCGACCGATTTGCGCGCCTCGGCCAGTCTGGTTATTGCCGGACTGGTGGCCGAAGGGACGACCACGGTGGATCGTATTTATCACATCGATCGCGGTTACGAATGTATCGAGGAAAAACTGCAACAACTGGGAGCCCGGATCCGACGGGTGCCGGCATTACATTATCATGAGTGAACAACTGACTATCGCCCTGTCCAAGGGCCGCATCTATAAAGAGACGCTGCCGCTGCTCAAGCACGCCGGCATCGAGCCGCTGGACGATCCCGAAACCAGCCGCAAGCTGATCCTGGACACCAACCATGATGACATCAAGCTGGTGATCATCCGTGCCACCGACGTGCCGACCTACGTGCAGTACGGCGCCGCCGACATCGGCGTGGCCGGCAAGGACGTATTAATGGAGCACGGCGGCGAAGGGCTCTATGAACCGCTGGATCTGAAAATCGCCCAGTGCAAGATGATGATCGCCGGCCCCGAAGGCGCGACTGTTCCCGAGGGCCGCCTGCGCATCTGCACCAAGTACGTCAATGTCGCGCGGCGCTACTTTGCCGAGCAGGGCAAGCAGGTGGAGATCATCAAGCTGTACGGTTCCATGGAGCTGGGCCCCATCGTCGGGCTCTCCGACTTCATCGTCGATCTGGTCGATACCGGCAACACCCTCAAGGCCAACGGCCTGGCACCGCTGGAGCACATGGCGGAGATCAGCTCGCGATTGATCGTCAACAAGGCGTC
The DNA here is from genome assembly GCF_004366735.1 of Thiohalophilus thiocyanatoxydans. Lineage (GTDB taxonomy): Bacteria > Pseudomonadota > Gammaproteobacteria > UBA6429 > Thiohalophilaceae > Thiohalophilus > Thiohalophilus thiocyanatoxydans. The sequence goes on from NZ_SOQX01000004.1 coordinate 173,634, forward strand.
GATGAAAATGAAACACGCCCGGGTCAAGGCCCTGATCGATCGCATCGGCGAGGCGGTAAACTAAATGGACATCAAGCGACTCAACAGCACCGACGCCGGCTTCTGGTCCGAGCTGGATCAGCTGCTCGACTGGGAAGGGGTCTCCGACGAGGCGGTGAATACGACTGTCAAGAACATCCTCAGGGATGTGCGCACCCGCGGCGATGCCGCGCTGGTCGAATACACCAACCAGTTCGATCGCATGTCCGCCACCGGCATGGCCGAGCTTACCCTGGACATGGATCGCCTCGAGGCCGCCCTGGACAACATCCCCGCCGAAACCCGTGAAGCGCTGGAGACCGCCGCGCAGCGGCTGCGCACCTATCACGCGCATCAGAAGATGGAGTCCTGGTCCTATACCGAGGCCGACGGCACCTTGCTCGGCCAGCAGGTGACACCATTGGATCGGGTCGGGCTGTACGTGCCCGGCGGCAAGGCGACCTACCCCTCGTCGGTCCTGATGAACGCCATCCCCGCGCACGTGGCCGGGGTTGAGGAGATCATCATGGTCGTGCCGACGCCCGACGGCGAGGTGAACGAGATGGTGCTGGCCGCCGCGCGCATCGCCGGGGTGAGCCGTGTCTTCACCCTGGGCGGCGCGCAGGCCGTGGCCGCGCTGGCCTATGGCACCGAGACAGTGCCGCCGGTGGACAAGATCGTCGGCCCCGGCAACATCTATGTGGCCACCGCCAAGTCGATGGTCTTCGGCCGGGTCGGCATCGACATGATCGCCGGGCCTTCCGAGATATTGGTGGTGTGCGACGGCAAAACCGATCCCGACTGGATCGCCATGGATCTCTTTTCCCAGGCGGAACACGACGAGGACGCCCAGGCGATCCTGGTCTCCCCCGATGCGGCGTTTCTCGACCAGGTGAAAGCGAGCATCGATCGGCTGGTGCAGGAGATGGAACGCCAGACCATCATCGAAACCTCCCTGTCCGATCGCGGCGCGCTGATCGAAGTGAAAGATATGGACGAGGCGATCGCGGTGGCCAACCACATCGCGCCGGAACATCTGGAGCTGTCCATCGACAACCCGGAAGCAACCGCGAAACAGATCCGCCACGCCGGGGCCATCTTCATGGGCCGCTATACCGCCGAGGCGATCGGCGATTACTGCGCCGGCCCCAACCACGTGCTGCCTACCTCGCGTACCGCGCGCTTCAGCTCGCCGCTGGGTGTGTACGATTTTCAAAAGCGCTCGAGTCTGATCATGTGTTCGGCCGACGGTGCCTCCACGCTGGGCAAGACCGCCTCGGTGCTGGCGCGCGGCGAAAGCCTCACCGCCCACGCCCGCTCCGCCGAATACCGCATCAAGGATTAATAAAAAGTCATGACCGGCTCGCGCATCGACAAATGGATCCGCCCCGAGATCCGCGGCCTGCAGGCCTATCACGTGCCCCCGGCCAGGGGCCTGATCAAACTCGATGCGATGGAAAACCCCTATCGCTGGCCCGACGCGCTGCTGGATCAATGGCTGGACGTGGTGCGCCAGGTGGAACTCAACCGCTATCCCGATCCCTCGGCCGCCAGTTTGAAGCAACACCTGCGCGAGGCGATGGCCGTGCCCGAAGGTGCCGAGATATTACTCGGCAACGGCTCGGACGAGATCATCCAGATGATCCTCATGACCCTGGCCGACGAACAGCGCAGCGTGCTGTCGGTGGAGCCGGGCTTTGTCATGTACCACATGATCGCCACCTTCACTGACATGCAGTACATCGGCGTGCCGCTGCAGGACGACTTCTCACTGGATACCCAGGAAATCCTGCACGCCATCGAGCAGTACCAGCCGGCGGTGGTGTTCCTGGCCTATCCCAATAACCCGACCGGTAACCTGTTCGACAAGAACGATGTAAAAAAGATCATCGACGCCGCGCCGGGGCTGGTGATCATTGACGAGGCGTACCACGCCTTCGCCGGCGACTCGTTCATGGATGAAGTCAATAATTACGACAACATGCTGGTGATGCGCACCGTCTCCAAGATGGGCCTCGCCGGTTTGCGGCTGGGGTTACTGGCCGGCAACCCGGCCTGGCTGAACGAATTCGATAAAGTCCGTCTGCCGTACAACATCAGCAGCCTCACCCAGGCCAGTGCCGAATTCGCGCTACAGAATCGTGATGTGCTGAATGCGCAGACCGATCAGATCTGTGCCGATCGGGAATTGTTATATGCCGAGATGCAGAAGATTGACGGGCTGACGGTCTATCCCAGCCAGGCGAACTTTGTTCTGTTTCGCACCCAACCCGGCAAGGCCACGGATATCTTCGAAGCTTTGAAGGGAGAGGGCGTGTTGATCAAGAACCTGGATAAGGCCGGCGGGCTGTTGAAGGATTGCCTGCGGGTCACCGTCGGTACGCCGGAAGAGAATGCGGCGTTTCTGGCTGCATTGAAGAAAGTTCTGTAATCTTTCTCCTATGATCCCCTCCTGGTTATTCCCTCCCCTGCAAGGGGAGGGCTAGGGTGGGGTGATAAAAATCCACTTTCTATTAAATGTTCGCCCTCCAGGCGACCTGAATCTTGAAAGCGGGCTCTCGCACCCGCGCGGCGAGTGGTGGCTTGTCTCATAGAACCCCTTTGGGTTTCATTATGTTGTCTCGCAGAACCCTCCGGGTTCATTGCGAGTGCCCTACGCCTCCGGCGTCAGGGCAACCCTACCCATCTCCGATGGGTCAGGGCACCATGCCCGCACCCTGCGGGCTGTTCCTCCTTCCGCTGCGATGCTCGGCGGCGTCTAACGGGATGAAGAACCGTCCAGGCGGGGCAGTAAAAAACCTGATACCTCCGAAAAACAACAACTTGCCTGACTCGCAAAGGCAGAAGGGTGTTGCTAGAATTAAATTGTTTCAGGCATGCCTGAAACAAGAACAGCGCTCATATATGCAGGGATACAATATGTCGAACGTGAAAGAGAAAATGACAGAAGTCATCCGGTCCCAGCCGGAAGACGCAAGCTATGAAGATATCATGCGCGAACTGGCCTTCGAACGCATGGTCGAACGCGGCCTGGAGGACTCACGCGATGGACGCGTAATCTCGAATGACGATATGGAACATCGGATTCATTATGGTAGAAATAAAATGGACTGAAGAGTCACAGCGCTGGCTTCGCGATATCTACGATTACATTGCAATTGATAACCCAACAGCAGCACAGGAAGTTGTCTCGGGAATTTATAAAAAAGCTCAGGAGCTACGCCACTTTCCCGAAATAGGTGCCCGGTATCGTAAGGTAGCTGATGGCGAGATACGCATCCTTCTCTATGGGCATTACCGGATTGCCTATCTTCTCAAGTCGTCGTCCCGGATTGATATTCTCGGTGTTTTTCATGGGGCGCTGGATATTGAACGGTATTTTCCATGAGCGCACTGTTCGCCCTGCGGGCGGGCCTGAATTTTGAAAGCGGGCTCTCGTGGGAGGCGATTCCATCGGCGACTCTCGCCGGAGCCACCTTACCTATCTAAATGTTCGCCCTGCGGGCGAGCTGGATCTTGAAAGCGAGCTTTTGTGGGAGGCGATTCCATCGGCGACTCTCGCCGGAGCCACCTTGCCTATCTAAATGTTTGCCCTCCGGGCGAGCTTGATCTCGAAAGCGCTGACCCGCCAGCGCGCCTCGGGTTCATCTGACGAAGGCCATCCCTGGCCTTCGCACTTCGTGCAGCCTCCGGCTGCCCAAATTCGTTCCCGACGAATTTGTCGTTGTAACGCGACAACGAAACGAACCAAAGGAAACGCCCCCTGTTCGGTCAAGACACATCGGTAACAGAAAAGTCCAGGTATATGGGTAACACATTTTCTATGCTGAGGGCACCGACAAGGGAGGTGCCCCATGCCCTGGAGAACTGTGACACCGATGGACGAGAAACTGCTTTTTATTGCCGACTATCTGCGCGGGAATCAGAAGAACTTTACCCAGTTGTGCCGGTTGTACTGCATCAGCCGTAAGACGGGCTACAAGTGGGTCAGTCGTTATGAGCAGCAGGGGATGGACGGTCTCGACGAGCAGAGTCGTCGCCCCCGACAAAGCCCACTACGCACGCCCTATGCGATTCGCCAGGCCATTATCGAGCTGCGGACCGGTTCCCGTAGTCCACCGGGTGCCAAGAAGCTGCAAGCGATGCTGGTGAAACGATTTCCCCATGAGACGCCGCCGTCTTTAACCACGATCTATACGATCCTGCATGAAGCCGATCTCGTCCGACCACGCAAAAAGCGGTCCCGGGTGATGCCTTATGCCCAGCCATTCTCGCCGGTGCAGGCGCCCAATGAACTGTGGAGCGTGGATTACAAGGGCCAGATGAAACTGGCCAATGGCCGCTGGTGTTACCCCCTGACGGTGATGGATCATGACAGTCGTTACCTGTTGGGCTGTCAGGGTCTGGAAGGCCCCACCTATGCGGCGACCCGTGATCAATTTATCCGCCTGTTCCGCGAATACGGCCTGCCACAACGGATCCGCAGTGATAACGGGACGCCGTTCGCCTCACGGGCCGCCGGCGGCCTGTCCCGGCTGTCGGTCTGGTGGGTGCGGCTGGGGATCCGTCCGGAACGGATCGAGCCGGGCAAGCCACAACAAAACGGGCGGCATGAACGCATGCATCGGACGTTGAAGCATGCCACCGCCAAACCGCCAGCCCCGACTCTGGCGGTGCAGCAACGACGCTTTGATGAGTTTATCCATGACTACAACGTGAATCGCCCCCATGAAGCACTCGGTCAGCAACCGCCGGTGACACACTATCGCTCTTCCCCGCGAGAGTACCCGGCAAAACTGCCAGAACTGGACTATCCAGACTATTATCAACGTTATCAGGTGCGCAGTAGCGGGGTGATTTACAGCCATAGTGGGCAGATATATGTCTCTCATCTACTGCAAGGAGAGACAGTGGGCCTGGAGGAGGTGGATGATGGGGTTTTAGACGTCTACTATGGCCCGATCCGATTAGGCTATATTGATTTACAGGACCAGCGAGGGAGAAGCTGTCCTTACTGGACACTCAAAGTGTAACCCATGTCCCTGGACAAAAGTGTTACCGATGTCCCTGACTCGTACACCCCGAAAGACGCCGCCGTTTCAGCCATTTCCAATGGCTGAAACGGTCCCCTGCGGTTCTCGCTCCAGTCGTGCTCGCCCGACGGCACGTCCCTGTGCCGTCGAGCGAGTGGCGGCATCCCTACCGCCACCCTCCGGGCTAATCCTCCTTCCACTGCGATGCTCAGCGGCGTCTAACGGGATCAAGGAGTTAGTAGTGAGGTTAGGGGAAACCCGTAGAAGCAGGTACGTGTCAAGGCTTGGAATGTGTGGAAATCGGGAGTAGGGTTGCTAGGATTAGGGTTAATTAAAAACAAAATTTATTGGGTTAGGCGGGCGACGAGGAAATATAGATGGATATTTTCACCAAATTCAACCGCAAAAGTATTGATGACAGACAAATTGATACTTTGATTGGGCTAAGTAAAGGGATGGTAGCAGATGGGAGGATCAATCAGGCCGAAGCGGAAGCACTGCTAAATTGGCTTATGCAAAGCAGGCAAGCCAGCAACAATCCGATTATCCTTAATTTGCTCGAAAAAGTAAGTACGATGCTTGAAGACGGGGTCCTGGATGACGAAGAGTCAGCAGAACTTTTTAGTATTTTGAGGAAGGTCAGCGGTGATTCATCAGAGATTGGTGAAGTGGCAAAGAGTACATCACTCCCGATCAATAAGCCGGATCCTGAAATTATATTTGTGGGCATGTCGTTTATTTTTACTGGTACCTGTGCGTATGGGACAAGGAAGCAATGTCAGGAGGCTATAGAGTCTCTGGGCGGTATAAATGCAAAGAGTGTCACGAAATCTCTGAATTATTTGGTTCTTGGTACTTACGTAACAGACAGTTGGGTACATGAAAACTATGGTCGTAAAATTGAAAAAGCCATGAGGTATCGAGATGATGGTGTTCCATTAGTAATAACAACAGAAGAGCATTGGATAAATTCAGGTAATTTGGGCTAATTTAAAATAAACGAACTATAGAAGGATAGGCTCAGGTCCTGGCTTTTGCCTTTCAGCTAGAAAAAGGCAAGACCTAACTCCGGTATTTTTATTCTATAAGTATGGTTAAAATTAAACCTCTCCGATACCTTTTTGTCCAATGTTCGCTGAAAAATTATAATAAGGAAAAAATGGGGGCGCAGATCTTTCCAGTATTTTGACGAGGAAGCGTTCAGCGTAGATCTCGGTTTTACTGTTTGATCATTTTGTAAATTGTAAGTTGTTTATTTGTATATAGAACTAAAAATATTTTTATGGCGTAAGCGGAGGCCTGTATGAGATTGTATGTTTTTTTTGTCGCGGTTCTTCTGGTTGGTTGTGTATCATCTTCTGGTGTTGTTATGACGGGAAGCGATACTTACATGATATCACGTTCAGAGAAAGGATTTGATACCACTGGTGCGAGAGTTAAAGCCGACGCGATAAAAGAAGCTAACGAATATTGCACTTCAAAAGGAAAAGATATCGAGCTAGTGCACTCTGACAATCAGGATATGAAGCCATTTAGGGCCGATGCGCAAGCAACAATAGAGTTTAAATGTATTGAGAAAGATTAACGTGTAATGGGTAGTGGCCCTTTCCAGTACGACGAATATCGAGCTGATTTTCAATAAGGAATTCGAACGAATGTGGGAAAATTTGTTGTCTGCTCTGGGTGGCGCGATTATTGGTGGCGGAATTGCGGGGTTTTTCTCTCTTAAATCTACCAATAAGGCCCACGAAAACGCAGTTGCCCTTGAAGAGAAAAAACAGTTGGAATTGATGAGTGGCCTGCTACAGGGTCTACATGACGAACTCGAAACACTCTGGGACACCTATTCAGATGGAGTTGGGGTCCAACTTGAGGCTCTGGGCGAGGATAAACCACTTTTGATGTACTACCCGGTTACACAGGAATACTTTCCGATTTATATGGGAAATTCGTTCTTGATTGGAAGAATCGAGGATACAGATCTTCGAAAGAAGATCGTCACTACTTACACAAAGGCACGTGGACTTATCGACTCGTATCGCTTAAATAACGATATGGTTAAAAAATTTGAGCATTGGCAGTCTATGTATAGGCAAACCGGTCAAGGCGTGTTCAACGAGCATGCGGAGGATTATTACGGTCGTCTATCTAAGTATGCCAAAAAAATCAAGAAGTCCCACGATGAGCTTAAGGCTAGCAAGGCCGAAGTTCTTAGGGCTCTCCAGAAGACGGGCGTGCTAGTTGGAAATAATTCCTGATTAAAGGTATCAAGTCCCTTTAACTTCTTGCAGATGTAAATCATAAGGCCCGCATCATTCCTCGGAAGGAGAAGAAAATGAAACGTTTTTTCGCCATTGCTTACGGCCTCATGGCTATGGCCCTGGTTGCTTGCAACGACATCGGTACGACGTCGAAATCGAACCAGAATGTGTCGGACAGCCTGGAGATCGTGGCAGAGCTGGACAAGGGCCCCGGCAACATCACGGTAACGCCTGACGGAGAAGTCGTCGTCAGCTTGCATCAGTTTTACAATCATGAACTACGGGTGGCAAGTGTTAGTGACGAGGGGCAGCTTGTGCCGTTTGCCGCTGACGCCGATGTTAACTCGGTCCTCGGGCTGCAGGCTGATGCTGAGGGCGTAGTCTGGTTGTTGGACAATGCCATGCGCGGCGGCGCTACCCGCCGTCTGGTGGGCTGGGATCCTTCGGCGGAGCGTGTCGTGGCGGACATTGATCTCACCGATGTGACGACTGACAGCGCGTTTCTTAATGATCTGGCCGTGGATCCCGGGCGCAATACCGTTTATATCGCCGACCCTGCCGGTGGGGCAGATGCGGCTATTATTGTGGTCGATCTGGAACGGGGCACTGCTCGTCGGGTTCTGGAAGGTCACAAAAGCGTCATCCCCGAAGATATCGATCTGATCATTGACGGCACTCCTCTACAGATCAGGCAGGACGACGGTACGATGGTTCGCCCGCGGGTTGGCATCAATCCGATCGCTCTGGACAAGGAGGGGGAATGGTTGTATTACGGCCCGATGCATGGACGCACGATGTACCGAATCCGCACGGCCGACCTGCGTAATTCTGACCTGGCGTCAGAGGACAGGGCAAAGAAGGTCGAACGCTGGGCGGACAAGCCGATCTGTGACGGTATATCCATCGACGATGCCGGGAACATCTATCTCGGTGATCTGGCAAACAATGCCATCGGCGTTATCGGTTCCGACCGTGAATATCGCGTGTTGATGTCGGATTCCCGTTTGTCGTGGATTGATGCATTCAGCTTCGGCCCTGACGGTTATCTCTATACAGTGGCCAACCAGTTGCACCGTAGTGCCGTGCTTAACGGCGGTGAATCGGCGACCCGTCCGCCTTACCTGATCCTGAAGTTCCGGCCGCTATCCGAAGGCACGACCGGGCGATAGCAGGATCAGGCAGGCAGATAATTACGGACAGATAACGTTAAACGATAGTGACGGTCCGGTTGCTTATCTGAACTCGTAGCCATCTGTTAAACAGCAGCGGAAAAAATAAACCCGCTCAATTTCTTAAACTATTAGTGAATAGAGGGAACGATGAATAAAATATATGGATATTCTGCATTCCTTAACATGGGAATTCTGACGCTGCTTTTTGGGTATGCGCTTGTCAATTCATTTGTTTATATAATCACAGAAAGATCGCTAAATATAGCTGTTTCTGTGATGATTGTTCAGTCGCTGTTAATTATATTCCCCTCGTTCCTGTTCTTAAAAAGAGCATTCAGAATATTAAAAAATGAGGTAAGAATTCAGCCTCCAAGTTCGTTCTTTAGTTACTATATTTATTATTTTGGCGCTGGTCTCCTGGTACTTTCTCTACTAGCTATTTCTTTGTTGCTATTGTTTTATGTGCGGTGGCTTATCGAAGGCGCGCATGGCATACCAGTAGGAGTATTGTTAGGATTTTGTGTCATGTTGTTTGTTTCTGGTGCGATTCTAGTCGAGCTAGGAAAAGCTAAGCTTAGATAACGAAACGGGAAACCGATGTCAGAGACTGATTGTATCTAATATGTAGAGAACATTGCTTTCCGATACAGTTTATCTCTACTATATCCCCCTATGGGTGAAGCACTACAAACTGCCGTTGCCAGCCAGCGTATGTTGCTGCGCAGCCGTCTGTCCGGGCGGCTGGATCATCTGGCGGACGCCTGTCGGGCGGTGTGGCCGGATCGCGATCAACTGGAAGCGTGCCTGGTCAAAGGCTACGAAGAGCTGCCCTACTGCAAATACCTCTACATCCTGGATGAGCGGGCCCGGCAGATCACCGCCAATGTCTCCTACGATGGGCTGCTGCCGGAGAGTTTCGGGCGGGATCGCCGCGAGCGGCCGTACATGGCCGCCGCGCTCAATGGCGAGGTGTTCTCCCTGTCCGAAGCCTATATCAGCCGCAATGCGCGGCGCCCGTCACTCACCGCCGTGCAGCGTATTCTGGACGGTGAGGGGCACCTGCTGGGCTACCTGGGGGCGGATTTCGATTTGCGGGAGCTGCCCCTGACGCGGCAGGTCTATAAAGAGCCGGAGCAGTGGATGCAGATCAAGGGTGATCCGGCGATCCGGGGCGGGCTGTTTCTGCAGGAGCGTACCGAAAGCTTGATGGACCGGCGTATCGATGAGGTGCTGCCGCTGGTGACTGAGCTGGTGGAGGTCCACGGGGTGTTCCATGCCAAGCTGCACTTCTCCAGCTCCCGGGCCACGCTGTGGTTGATCGAGGATCCCTTCCGCTACCGTATCCTGGATATCGAGGACCTCACCGATCCGGCGATCTGCCTGGCCTGGTCGCAGCACAGCTACTCGGACGAGGCAGTGATTCCGGCGGAGCGCGTGAAGGAGGTGTTCCGCACGTTTCGTGATTTACGTTTCATGGATGAAAACATCTACCTGCGCGCGGGCTCACTCAATATCTTCAATGGCATGGTGGGTCTGAATTTCTCCTGTGACGGGTCCCATTACATGCCGTGGTTGGAGTTTCTGGACAAGAATATCGGTTTCTGGCTCGGGTCAGATAATCCATTGTAAACAGGGGCAATAAAATAAGATAAAAGGCGTTAACAACGGGCTCGGCACTGCGCAAATGCTTGGCTGAAAAAAATTCGTGGACAGTGTCATTATTCCCACCACAATCCTGAACTGCCAACTGCCAACTGCCAACTGCCAACTGCCAACTGCCAACTGCCAACTGCCAACTGCCAACTGCCAACTGAAAAAATACGCCGCAGAAACTAAACTTTCCTCAGCCCTTGAAAATCGAACGGAAATCAGACCTTGTCCACGACTAAATCATTAACCCGCCTGTTCCCCGCCCGCGAGGAGAATGTTGCCCTGGAGGGGCTGTATCTGCAGCATGCGCTGCATCGGGCCCAGTTGCAGGAGACGCCGCTGGTTTACAGCAACTTCATCGAAAGCCTGGACGGGCGGATTGCGATTGCGCACCCGGAGACGGGGGAGAAGGGGGTGCCGGCGGCGATTACCAATCCGCGGGACTGGCGGTTGTATCAGGAGCTGGCGGCGCAGGCGGATATTCTGGTGACCAGTGCGCGCTATGTGCGGGATTTCGCGGCGGGAGAGGCGCAGGATGCGTTGCCGCTGAGTGATGATCCGGCCTACGAGGATTTGCATGAATGGCGCCGTGCGCAGGGCTTGCCGCCGCAGCCGGCGGTGGTGGTGCTCAGTGCCAGTCTGGATCTGCCGCTGGAGGTGTTGTGCGAGCAACTGGATCGGCCGGTCTATGTGGCCACCGGGGCGCAGGCCGATCCCGAACGCATCAGGATGTTGCAAGCCGCCGGGACGAAAGTATTGATCGCCGGGGAAGGGCGCAAAGTTGATGGCTGGGCGTTGATCGAGGCGCTGCGGGCCGAGGGCTTTTGCTGTATCTATTCGGTCGCCGGCACGGGGGTGCTAGAGACGCTGGTGACGGCCGGGGCGATCAACCGGCTCTATCTGACCCAGGTCCACCGGTTGCTCGGCGGGGCTTCCTATCACACGCTGCTGGAGGGGAGTCTGCTCGATCCCCCGGTCGATTTTGTCCTCAACGCGCTGTATTACGATCAGGGTGATGAGACATGTTGCAGCCAGTTCTTTTCCGTGTATGACGCACTCAAATAGGGTCTAACACGTCGGTATGCCGCTATGATGCCAACAATCCCCTGATCCACCGCATCACCCACTTCACCTGTGTTGGTGCAGCGACCTTTGGGCCTGTACTATATAGATAGACGGTCTTGCCGGCGCGGTGTCTGGTGCGCGCGACGGGCTGATCGTCGGTTGATTGTATAATGTCGTGTTCCGGCGGTTCGCCGGACAAGGGAGTGAATAACGTGCGTGCTATTTTCGGGTTTGTTCTGGTTTTGATGAGCTTTTCGGTACTGGCCGAACCGGTCGAGACCCCCTACGACGAAGTGAGTCTGCCCTTCGAGTTGCACAAGGTGCCGGAGGCGCCGGTGTATTACATCATCGGCAAGTCGGGCGTGCCCGATTCGGTGAACGAGGGGCATACCTCCAACGGCGGGTTCGTGGTGACCGACGAGGGCGTGGTGGTGTATGACGCGCTGGGCACGCCGGCGCTGGGCTACCGGATGCTGCAGCGGATCCGTGAGGTGACCGACAAGCCGATTACCCACGTGGTGATCAGCCATTACCACGCCGATCATATTTACGGCCTGCAGGCGTTCGATGAGCATGCCGGCAGTCCCAAAGTGATCGCGCACGACCTGGCGCTGGGCTATATCGGCGGCGATCGCGCCAGTCAGGGCGAGGCCGCGCAGCAGCGGCTGGTGCAGCGCCGTGAGGCACTGTTCCCCTGGGTGGATGAGAATACCTACCTGGTCGCGCCGGATACGACCTTTGAAAAAGAATATACCTTCGAGCAGGGCGATCTGACCTTCGTGGTGCGGCACATGGGGCCGGCGCACGCGCCGGGCGACAGTATCATGCTGATCAAGGAGCTCGGCGTCCTGTTCAGTGGCGATGTGATCTACAAGGGCCGGATTCCCTTTCTGGACAGCCCCGATACGGATGTCGAACGCTGGCTTGAGGGGCTGGCCTATCTGGACACGATGACCCCGACACCGCGCTTTATCATTCCGGGCCATGGTGAGGCCTCCGACGATGTGCATGAGGCGATCAGCTTTACCCAGGGCTATCTGAAATACGTGCGCAGGGAAATGGGCGAGGCGGCCCGAAACTTTGTGGCTTTTGACGAGGCGTATCGCGATACCGACTGGTCCGAGTACGAAGATATGCCCGCCTTTGATGCCAGTAACCGGGGTAATGCCTATCGCATTTATCTGGAGATGGAAGCCGGGGGTTATTGAATAATTCCGAAGGGGATGAGGGAACAGTCGGCTCTTAAGCATTCCGAATACCCGATCGCTTTGTTCAAAAATTGCTTCGTGAAGTTTATGCCCCGCAGGGGGACTCGTAATGACCTGAAATAGTAGTGTCATTGCGAGGAACGACGTGACGAAGCAATCTCCCTGGCCGGGTATTCGTAACGCCTGTTCAGTCGCTGAATTTTACCAGCCGGGTCACCTGAATATCGGAGATAAACACCACCCCCGAATGTTCGTTGTAGAAGGGCGATAGCCCTTCGAGTATCGGCTTGACCCGTTCCTCGGGCACCGCGGCGATGATCATGATCAGCACATCATCCTCGTTGAACATGAGGTGGCCTTCATGAAAGCCGTGGCTGCCTTTGCCGGAGAGATTGTTGATAATGGTGTACCCCTTGACGCCGGCCCGATCCAGCACGTCGGTGGCAAAGCTCTGGTGTTCGCCCCCCAGGATGATCTCGAGTTTTTTCAGCGGACTGAAGTTCAGGTTTTTCATGATGCGGTGGACTCCGTGGGTTGTTCATCCGCCTGGCCGCCGGGTAACGGCCGGCTTTGCCAGGTGTTGTGGTCGTAGATATGTGCCGTGTTCTGTTCCGGGTCGATAATCAACAGCCGCACCCAGCCGTTACGCACCAGGTTTTTGACCGTGGCCACGTCCTCGATGGCCTGACGGGCATGTTCGTAGGGCGCCTCGATGACGGTGATCAAACGGATCGGTTGATGATAGGGGTGGCCCTGATCGAGTACGGTCTGGGCCGGCAGGCCGGTGCGCAGATCGCTGAGGTTGCCGGTCATCACGCCGAAGCGCCCGGCCACGTTGTGATACACCTTGCTGCCGCTGCCAAAACGTTCGTTATCCACGGTGGAAAAATAGTGTTCCATGTTGATCCACTGACCGACCACCAGCGGGCCGGTGAGAATATTCTCCAGCAGGCGCCGTTTGGGATCGGCCCGGTAATCATAGGAATGCAAAAACGCACGGCCTGCCAGTGACAGGTGTTGCGTCATCTGTCGGCGGCCGATGATGAAATAGGCATTGCCGGACAGTCCCCATTCCGGACGCACCTGCGACCAGTCCATGGCGTTACGCCGGGCCTGGTGATTGGCTTCGGCCGGATCGCAGTTACCCGCTGTCAGTTGCAGTTCGGGGAGGCGTTCCTGGGCACACAGCCGCGAGGCACCGGTCAGGCCGCTGCGCAGGCGATCGAGATAGATCACGTGCGAGGATGGCAGCCGATCGAGATCGAACAGTTTGATCTCATCGGTGGTGGTGTCGTGCAGGGCCGGCAGGAACCAGGCATCGTCGGGGATGTCGATACCCTGGGCACGCAGCCGCTGACGAACCCGGGGCTGGTTGGCCATCTGGGCCAGCACGCGGGCATTGATCAGCCCGTGATTGCCGCCGCAGGCGCCGCAATCGAGCGCCGACTCATAGGGATTGTTATCGGAGGTGCTGCCGTGGCCGACCAGCAGGATGAAGCGGGAGAAATCCCGGTTCAGGCCAATCGAGTGCAGGGCCTGGCTGACAAAGTTGGTCTGTTCATCGAGACTGAAACCGATGCGTGCCAGCTGTTCCCTCTGCAGCTGCGCGAAGGCCGGCTCAATCCGGTAGACTGAACGCAGACGCTGGATAAACGCCTGTTCGGCTTCTTCCGTCAGGTTCAGCGTTCCACTCAGCGCCGGGGCCCGGGTGGCATGTCCCAGAGCGGCTTCACGCAGTTCGCGGACCATCTCGTCGGTCACCGCTTCGGGTTCCAGCTCGAACTCCTGTTCTATCGCCTTGCCCACAACGGCCCGCTGCACGGCGCGAACGATGGAGTCGGCCTGTTCGCGATCCAGCTTGTCGAGTAACAGATGGGTCGCGGGTTTGTCGCGGTACAGGCGCTGGCGCCAGCGGTTATAGCTTTGCGGCAGGAAAGTTTTGCCGAGCATGTCGAAGCCGAACAGCATGCCGATGGCCTCGACGGTGACGTATGGCGTGAAGACCGACTCTTTCAGCTCGTGCAGCACTTTTTCCAGCGCGGTGGTGGCGGCTACATCCGCCGGTGCCGTGGCCGTCATTTCCAGGACCAGGTTTTTCGGTTTGAGCAGCACCGGGCACAGATGGGTTTCACTGCCCTTGCCCAGTTCCATGAAGCTGATGGGCACGCCGAAGAAACCGGCGATGCCGAAGGTCTGATAATCCCCCGCGCTTTCCAGATGCCGGCGAATCCGTTCGGAGCGGGTATCGATGCAGAACAGGGCCTGGGCAAAGGGGCGTTTGTCGCGCGGGACCGGCGGGGTCAGATTGATGTCCCGCAAAACCGTTTGCATGGCCTGGGCCTCCATCGCGCGCAGCCAGAGCATGCCTTCGGCATCTTCGAACTGTTGCAGTACCGGCATCAGCGTGGCCAGTTGATCGGACGTCAGGACCTCGAGCGCGGCGTTCGCGTCGGCCCGGGTTGCCAGCTGGCACAGGTGGGCAGCCTGATCCTCGGCATCGTGTCGGCGCCGGGCGCGGACATAGTCGTCAAAGCATTGTTCAATGGCCTTCGCGCGTCCGCGGGCCAGGGTTTGCTCCACGCGTTGGGCGTAGGCGGGCAGTATCGCCCCGCTGTGTAACTCATGGCGCAGCCAGGTTTCCCGGGGCCGGGTTTGAATCAGGGTCTCCAGCGCGCTTCGATCGGTGGCAATCCGCTGGCGGCTGCGCTCGGCGAGCAGGGCGAGAGCCAGGGTCAGGCGGATCGCCAGAAAGTCGACCAGGTCGGCGGGATAGCGTTGACTCCAGTAATAATGTTTGGCGTTGGCCCGCCAGCGAATGAAGCCGGCCCAGCCGTGCAGGCGGGACAGCTCGCGGGAGAAACAATCGACCCATTTGTCCTCCGGGATGCCCAGCTCGCTCATCACCGAGGCAATCACGCCTTCGGGGTGCGGTTCGTTTTCCAGAATCCGCTCGATATGCAGGCCGCGCATAAACAGCCGGGCGTTGCGCAGGGCCAGCTCGCGCCAGGCGCTGAACAGGCCCTGCTTGCGACCGGGCATATGCCAGACAGACTGGCCCTCGTCGAAGAAATCGAGACAGCTTTTGATCACCAGCTCATCCAGCTCGGCGCCGATCCCGGTGCCATAGAGCCGGTCCACCGCATCATATAACGGACAGGCATCCAGCAGAGTGTCATGCAGCATTGCCGTCAGGGTGTCCGGATCGACACGGGGTTCGGGTTGTTCCCTCCCGTGGATCGCGGCATGCACCTCCTTCGCGTCGGCCAACGATGTGCTCCGCATGATCGGTTGTTCGCCCCGGGTGAGCAATGTCATCAACCAGTGGGACAGATCGACGCCGGGAATTGCCGGCTGCTGTGCCACAAACTCATCGATTCCGGCGGCCAGCGCAGCCCGGTCGACCTTGCCCTGCGCCAGATAACGCTGGTATGCGTGCCGGGATAAAAAGCCCCGCCCATGAAACAGTTGCGCGCCGGTTGCCACGGCCTCGGGGAAGGGCAGATGTTCCAGGCCGTGCAGCGGGTTATGGTGAATGAACGCGCGCATCGGCCAGAAAAATGGAATCGGTTCGCCGGCCACGTAGATCATGGTGCGAATTTTCAGTTGTTGTCCCAGTGGCAATGTCATAACAGGACTCCGAGACCGTACAGTCCGCTCGCCACCAGCAGGGTCAATGCCAGGGCATACGCCCCGGTGGCGAGGCGATTGAGATCGATCACCGCTTCATCGCCCGCCGGGCCGACGATGAATCCCTGCAACAGGCGCGCGCCCGCCCAGCTCCAGAGTAACCAGACGAGGGTGACGCCGACGGCCAGCAGTGGCATGAACGTGGCAGCCTGCATCACGGTGACGAGCATGATGAAAAACGTCGGGAACAGGGGGGTGGCGATAATCGCCAGCACCACCAGCACGAGTATCGCGCTGAAGCGGGGCAGCGATTCGGCCAGACCGCCGTACAGGCCGGTATAGGCGGCGCCAAAGCGGCGTGCCAGTCCCGCGCCGAGCAGTGTCAGCAGCACCAGGGGGGCACTGAAACCCAGCGCAAACAGATGCAGCTGTAACATCGGCATATCACCCTGGCGCGCAATCCACAGCAGGGCCCAGGCCGAGGTGGCCAGAAAGCCGCTCCACTGTCCCACATCGCGCAGGGCCAGGGCGCGCAGGGCATACAGTGCGGCGGTGAACAGGGCCAGCGGAATGATCCAGCCGGGCACGGGACTGTCCAGCATCGGCAACAGGATCAGGCCGATCTGGGGCCAGAGCAACAACAGCACGATGCGCAACAGGGTAGAGCGGCTTTTACCGAGCACAAAGTTAAAGCCCATGCTCAGCGGGAACAGCGGCAGGAACAGGCCGATCAGCAGATAGGATCCGGTTGGCATCTTAAATCCACCTCAGCCAGAGATTGAGCCGTCCCGCGAAGGCCAGCAGGACCCGGCTGAATCGGGTATAGAGATCGGTGAGATAAAACTCACGCGAGATCAACGCATAGAAGGACAGCCACAGCCGGCGACGGTACGGGCTTTTGTGATGACCGTTTTGTTCGCTGAAGCTGATGATGAGCCAGCCGAAAATGATCACCAGCGCAATCAATCCCATCAGCAGATCAAACCAGAACAGATCAAAGTCCGCCGCCGCGTAGATCTGTTCGCGAAACGCCGGATCGGGATATAAAAACAGATCGAAGGCGTGACTGATTAACGTGTAGCCGAGTACGACCACGGCGAAAGAAAAGATACTCAGCGTAATCAGCCGACGCAGATTACGGGTCTGCATCCGGTAAATGGTGAAGATCAGTTGCGCGCCGGTGATCCAGCCGAAGAACAGCAACACGATGGCGCTTTGTTTCTGGAAATAGTCTTCGGCGACCAGCCAGTGGGCGGCGACCAGGATCGCGATCGGCACTGCCAGGGTCATGGCGGCCATCAGCCGCCAGGGAACGCGCTGGCGTATCGGGCGGCGTTCGACTACGAAGGTGTACAGATCGTCCTTGGGCACGCCATCGTCGCCGCGCGCGGCGTGGATGACATTCCCGGCGCCCAGAAACAGGGTGCCCTTGAACAGGCCGTGGGCGATCAGATGATAAATGGCCAGGGAGAAGGCGCCGATACCGCACTCCATGATCATAAAACCCATCTGGCCCATCGTGGAGTAACCCAGCGATTTTTTGATGTCGTTCTGGGTCAGCATCAATACCGAGCCGATGATCGCCGTGAACAGGCCGACGATAAACACCCAGTGCAGGATCTCCGAGCTGTGCACGAACACCGGCGCAAAGCGGTTGATTAAAAACCCGCCGGCATTGACGATGCCGGCGTGCATCAGGGCCGAGACCGGTGTCGGTCCCGACATGCTGTAGGGCAGCCAGGTATGTAACAGAAACTGCGCCGAGCGGGCAAAGGCGGCCAGGGCGATCAGTCCCGCGACCACATCCATCAACGGCCAGCCGAGTACCTGATGGGGGCCCGGATCGGTGCTGATCTGTTCGAATATCGCCGGCAGCGAGCCGGTACCGTAGGCCTGGTAGAGCAACACCGCGGCAATCAGCAAGGGCAGATCGCCGATGCGATAGGTGATCTTGGTCCAGAAGGCATAGCGATAGGCCGAAACATCCCGGGTATTCTGGCCGAGCAGAAAATAGAGCAGGACCCCGATCAGCTGCCAGGTGATGATCAGGGTGAGCAGATCGCCGGCGGTCACCATCAGCAGCAGCGTGGCGGTCATCAGATCGAGCAGCACGAAGAAGCGGCCATAACCGATTTCTTCGGCCATGTAACGCAGGGAATAGACATGCACGACCAGACTGATACCGGTGATGACCACGGCCATCAGGGTGCTCAGCGGATCGAGTAGCAGCAGCGCACCGGAGCCGAACAGGCTGACGGTTTGCGGGCCGTGCCCGGCAATCACCATCCACAGGGCGGCGACGCAGAGGCCAAAGGTGAGTAGTGTCGCGATCACACTCAGGCGGGCGACGCGCCGGCCCATTTGCCGGCCCAGCAGGTGGGTCAGCAAGGCCGACAGGATCGGCACACCCGGTATCAGTAAAATGATCTGTTCCATGCTGTCTTTTCACCTGTTACCCGGAAAAGGTTGGCGTCTTGTTGCAGGGAGAAACCCCGGGCCAATCCTTCCTGTTTGATTGGCTGCTGAACCGCTATATCCTTTCAGCGGCAGGCTGGGTCTCCCACCTCACAACTCGGGTAAGTGTATCGGCATCACTGATAGGGAAATATCGATATTACAAATAGGAATGATTGCTTATTAACTATGCGTGTAAAACGTGTAATGTGTGGGGGATTTCGGGAACAGCGCAAGATAGCCGCACAACTCAACATAGCGTCGGTGAGGGATTACCGGGAGGCTTGTGCCGGGGACGGGGATCGCTGGCAACCTGCCCGTCGAGGTCAGGCCGGAAAAATAACAATATATAAAGTGTCTGGACGCAGGATGTGCAGCATCGTGTCGGGTAATGCCGGCGCCGGCAAAAGCAGACTGCTCCGGCCACAGATCGGTCCGCGGTATACTGCTCGTTTGTCAGTGGCGGAGATTGCCCGGGGCGAGGGAGGGCAATGCAAACCGGTTAATCAGACGAGACCGACAACTATTCGCTACCGTGGTCGGCACCGCGGGAATCTCACTCCCGTGCCGCGTATCCGGAGTCAATAGCGTTGCGCGCACGATACGGTATTGCGTTAATCTGAAACGGCAATACGGCTTGCCAAATAGCTGTAACCCCATTGATTGTGTAGAAAATAATCACTATCCTTCTGGAAATTCACAAATAAAAACAAGAGACCCCCATGCGTTTATCCGTCCTTCCTCTCGCCCTGTTGCCGATTATTGCTGTTTTGTCATTCTCCGCCAACGCCGAGCCGGTCATGTTGCCGTCCGGGGCCATCGGTATCAAAGGAACGGTCTACGAGGAGCGTGCATCCTGGGCCAGGGCCAGAGTGGGGCTGGGCATACAGGGCAATGTCATCGACAATAGTGAATTGCGAGACCAGAACGGGGAAGTGGAAGGCGATATTGGTACAGTCAAGATCATCTATTCGGTGGCCGACAGGGTGGATCTGTACGCGGACTTCGGAGTTGCCAGCGGCATGGAGTATAGCGCCGAACAGACTGTCAAAAATGTCACCAGGGATGTCACCTTCGCGATGAGTGATGAAACGGTGCTGGGCGTGGGGATTGCTGTTGTGCTTTACCAGGAAGATAACGGTTTATCGCTCAATGCGGATCTGAAATACCGGAAAATTCAGGATATGGATTATGACTCCGTGACGGTCGACGAAACGACTTACTCACGGAATCAGTTGACCGATACCAGCGGGGCGGTCTATGAGCAATGGCACGCGGCACTGGGGTTGAGTTACCAGTTCGGTATGTTGACGCCTTACGCGGGAATCAAGTTTGTCGGAGGAGATTACTCGGCGATGGCGACGGAAACAGTAACGTCAAGTCATACGACTTACGAACTTCGCCCGACAGGAAACGATAGTCGTGTTGGCGCCTATGCCGGGTTGACTCTGTTGCCCGCCGAACGGCTCGCCATCGATATCCAGGGACGGGTTATAGACGAGGAGGCGTTCAGCGCCAGTCTGACCTTTATGTTCTGAGGCGCGTGCGCGCAAAGAGGTGGGTAACGCCTTTTTGTGTTTTGTGTCGCGCGGCTCAAGCGACCCCTGTCACGCCATCAACGGCAGGAAAAAGCCTTTGCCGAAGGCCACGGCCTCGGAGAGGGTGAACAGGCTGATATTGTCGGTATCACTGTCTTGCCATTGTTTGGCCGTTGCCCGATTCTCAAGAAAAACCATTTCCATACACATACTGTGCGCGGCCACGGCGGAGGGCATTTGCCAGCGAATCCCGACGATGGCGTCGTCGGGCCGGGCATCGCACAGAGTATCCCCCTGCATCTGAATCCTGACGGGGGTATGGTTTACATGGCATACGGAGCTGATGCTTACCGTCTCGTCAAACATCGGCGCGACAGAAAGGGCATCCAGGGCGCACATGGCGTAGAGGGTATGGCCGTTGACACTGAGCTGGTGCGGGGTTGGTTCACTGGTCAGGGGATAGGCGCCAACCGGCCACTGTCCCTTTCTGTCGAGCACGATCAAATCCGCCTCGCCCAGCCTGCGTAAACCCGCTGCCCGCGCTTCTTTATCGATCACGGTGTCGAGTTCGGGCCCGGTCGGGACCCGGCCGTATTCGATCAAACCGTGCAGGATAGCCTGATGCAGGTTTTTTAACGCGGGGGACAGCTGCGCCTGCCGTGCCTTGAGCGGCAATTGCCGATTCAGTCGTGCCACGGCGGCTTGAATATCCATATGTTCTCCGGGTTATGCCCATACCATGATGGCAGAGTATACCTGCTAAATGGGTGGATAATGCAGCGGACCCTCCGTGTCACACATACCTGGCCGGACAGGCCATTGGCGACAATTTTGTGACATAGTTCAAATTTTTTTCATGCTGTGTCGCGACTACGCTGTTTTGGGTGAGCGTGGAATGTTTTGCTCCGGATCGATTTGGCCGGGTTGGGGCCCAATTTCGGTGAAAGCCTGCACATGTTATCAGGGTGAATCCTGAGATCCCTGATCAGGGTTTACCCTGATATTTTTGTCTGGTTAAAGCAATCCTGTCGCAAGCCGAAATATTATAAAGCAGAGAAGAATCTGTTCAGAACGTCTATTTTCGATCATCACCTCATAAAAAGGAATGGAGTGTCGATGAGCAGAGGGAATCAGGATCCCGGTTCGCGGCGGGGCGTCCGTTACCTGGGGCTGATGTCGGGTATCTTCGTGCTGGTGGTGCTGGCGGCGGCATTTACCGTGGCGGTGGTGCAGACCCAGGCAGGGGTCGCGGCCTACCTGGCCGGGCAAAGTATCTGGTCCCGGGGCCAGGTCAAGACCGTGCTTTACCTGGATGCCTATGCCGAGACCGGCGATCCGGCCATGTTGAGGCGTGCCCGGCGCTGGCACGATATCCCGCTGGGGGATCTCCAGGCGCGCAAGGCGATGGAAACGGAGCCGTTCGATGATGAGGCAGCGCATGAAGGATTTTTACGTGGCCGGATTCATCCCGCCGACATCCCGCGCCTGATTACCCTGTTCCGGTATTTTTCAAAGGCGCCATATTTTCGTGACGCAGTCCGCGCCTGGCAACGCAGTGATCAACAGATTCTGGCCCTGGGCGACATCGCCGATCAGCTCGAAACCGAATGGCAGGCCAGGGAGATTTCTTTCCAGCGGCGAAATGCGTTGAGAACCGAACTGGATCGGGTTAGCCGGGAACTGGATGACCATGCACTGGAATTTCGCCGTGCCATGACTCGGCTTGCGCGTCTGATGCCGACCGCGTTGTCCCTGGCCAGTGTCGTATTCTTTATTGTATTTGGTGTTCTGGCCATGACACTCACGTCGCGCTTGACACGCGCACTTCGAAATTCGGAGCGCAAGTTCCGGGCAACGTTCGAGCAGGCCGGGATGGGCATTGCCCAGATTGCCGAGGACGGTCGCCTGCTGGAGGTGAATCAGGCGCTGTGTGACATTTTGCGCTACTCCAGGGAGGAGATATTGAAGTTGAGCTATCCGGAATTGATACACCCGGAGAACAAAGAGAGTAACGATGAAGAATCATTTGCCGCTATTTCAGAAGCATTCGAAAATCGCACTATCGAACAACGTCTGCTCTGTGGTGATGGTAAAACAGTCTGGGGCAGGTTTACGGTTTCCCGCTTTGAGAAACTGTCAGACTCACAGGCCTGTTACATCGCGATCCTGGAAGATGTATCGGAATCCCGTCGCCTGTCCGCGGAACTGAGTTACCAGGCCAGCCATGATGAGTTGACCGGCCTGAACAACCGGCGTGCCTTCGAACGCTATCTGGAAGAGTTCCTGCAGCGCGCACATAACGACGGTTCCGTTCACGCCCTGTGCTTTATCGATCTCGATCAGTTCAAGATTATTAATGATACCTCGGGGCATTTTGTCGGCGACTACCTGCTGCGCCAGGTGGCGGAGAGCTTTAGCCACCATATTCGCAAGGGAGATCTGTTGGCCCGTCTCGGCGGCGATGAGTTCGCACTGATCCTGGAACACTGCGAGCCGGATACCGCCATAAACGTAGCGGAAAAGTTGCGCAAGACCCTGATGGAAACAACGTTTGCCTGGGGTGAACAGCGATTCAGTATCGGCTGCAGTATCGGCGTGGTGCCGATTACCGCAACCAGCGTTGACATGGCCAGTCTGCTGCGCATGGCGGATGCCGCGTGCTACCTGGCCAAGGAGCGGGGCCGAAACCGGGTTCATCTGGCTTACGAAGACGACAGGGAACTGGTTGAACGTCGGGAACAAATGGAGTGGGTCAGCCGGGTCCGTTCCGCGCTCGAGGAAGACCGACTGTTCATGGATGCACAGTACATTGTTTCGCTCACCAATTCCGTGCGACTTCGCTATGAGGTGCTGGTACGCATGACGGATGACGATGGAACGGTGCTCCCGCCAGGCGCCTTTCTCCCGGCCGCGGAGCGCTTTGACATGGTACATTTGATCGATCGCTGGGTTATCGAACATGTCTTTATGCAACTGCATGCGCATCCCGCGCATCTTGCACAGCTCGAAGCCTGCCATATCAATGTTTCCGGGCCCTCCTTCGACCAGGAGGATTTTCTCGACTTCGTGGTGGCGCTGTTTGAACAGTATGCCATCCCGTGCGAAAAGATCTGTTTCGAGATTACCGAGACTGCCGCGGTAAGAAACCTGAATGATGCCCGTCTGTTCATGGAGCGACTGGGCACAATGGGTTGCCAGTTTGCGCTTGATGATTTCGGTGCGGGGCTGTCGTCTTTCGGGTATCTTCGCCAGCTGCCGGTGGATATTATCAAGATTGATGGCCACTTCGTGCGCAATGTCGCCACCGACGAGACGGATCGGGCGATGGTCAATGCCATTAATAATATCGGACAGTCGCTGGGGAAAATGATTGTCGCCGAGTTCGTTGAGGATAATATGGCCCTGGAGCTGTTGCGGGGGATGGGTGTCCATCTCGCACAGGGTTATGCCGTGCAGTATCCCGGCAGATTTGCCGAGCTGATCAAAGACCGCGCGCTAAATGAACAGGGGTAAGTTATCCGCAATCCGGCCCGGCTGCTCAGCGGTTCTCTTTTTCTTTTACCGCGCGTCTGTGAGTATAGAGTAACGGCTCGGTATAGCCGTTGGCCTGTTCGCGTCCCTTGATGACCAGATCAAAGGCGGCACGGAAGGCCTGACTGTTGTTGAAATCCGGCCCCATCGGGATATAGGCGGGATCGTCACGGTTTTGCCGGTCGACTTTTTCCGCCATGCGTTTCATCACTTCCAGCACCTGTTCGGCGTCGCAGAGGCCGTGGTGCAGCCAGTTGGCAATGTGCTGGCTGGCGATGCGCAGGGTGGCGCGATCTTCCATTAGCCCCGTGTTATTGATGTCCGGTACCTTGGAACAACCGATACCCTGGTTGATCCAGCGCACGACGTAGCCGAGGATGCCCTGGGCGTTGTTCTCCAGTTCCTGGCAGATTTCGGTTTCATCAGGTCTGGTCGCCCCCATCACCGGGATGACCAGCAGATCATTCCGGTCGGTACGCTTGCCGCGGACGATGGCCTGCTGACGCTCGAAGACATTTACCTGGTGATAATGGATGGCGTGCAGTACGGCGGCGGTGGGTGAGGGGACCCAGGCGGTGTTGGCGCCGGCCCGGGGGTGGTTGATCTTGGTCGCCAGCATGGCCTTCATCTCATCGGGCATGGCCCACATGCCCTTGCCGATCTGCGCCTTGCCGGTAAAACCGCAGGCCAGACCAATCTCGACATTGGCGTTTTCGTAAGCCTGTATCCAGGTGCTTTCTTTCATTGCGCCCTTGCGCACCATGGGGCCGGCTTCCATGCTGGTATGGATCTCGTCGCCGGTGCGATCCAGAAAGCCGGTATTGATGAAGACCACACGATCCTTCGCGGCGCGGATACACTCCTTGAGGTTGAGCGAGGTACGCCGCTCTTCGTCCATGATGCCCAGCTTGAGGGTATGTCGGGTCAGTTGCAGCTGATCCTCGATAAAGTCGAACAGCTCATTGGTATAGGCGACTTCCCCGGGGCCGTGCAGCTTGGGTTTGACCAGGTAGATGCTGCCGTGGCGGGAGTTGTTGAGCGAACTGTTGCCCCGGATATCATGCAGCCCGATCAAGGTGGTCACCAGTGCATCGAGAATGCCCTCGGGGATCGGCGCGCCGTAATGGGTGACGATCGCGTCGGTATGAATAAACAGGCCGACATTGCGGATCAGTAACAGACTGCGGCCGGGCAGGGTCAGGGAATCGCCGTTCGGTGTCTGGTACTGGCGGTCCGGGTTGAGGCGGCGGGTGAGCGTCTTGCCGGATTTGGCGAAGCGTTCCGTCAGGTTGCCCTGCATCAGCCCCAGCCAGTTACGATAGGCCTGCACCTTGTCCGCGGCGTCGACCGTGGCGACCGAATCTTCCAGATCCTGAATGGTGGTGAGCGCCGCTTCCAGCAGAATATCTTTAATACCGGCCGGGTGGCTCTGGCCGACGGGATGCTGGCGATCGATCTGCAGTTCAATGTGCAGGCCGTGATGGCGCAACAGGAGGGTGTCGGGTGTCGTCGGCTGGCCGTTAAACCCGGCGAACCGGGCCGGCTGTTTCAGGACGGTGGCCGGGCCGTCGTCCAGCACCATCGTCAGCGCGTTATCCTTGATGAGGTACTGGCTTACTTCGGCATGGCTGCCACGTTCGAGTGGGGCGATTTCGTCCAGCAGGCTCATGGCCCGGGCCACGACCCTGGCGCCGCGTTCGGGGTTGTACTGCGCGGTGCGTTCGGCGCCGTCGGACTCGTCGATCACATCGGTGCCATAGAGGGCGTCATACAGGCTGCCCCAGCGGGCATTGGCGGCGTTCAGGGCATAGCGGGCATTGCTCACCGGCACCACCAGTTGCGGGCCGGCCACGCGGGCGATTTCGTCATCCACCCCGGCGGTGGTGATGCTGAAATCATCCCCTTCGGGCAGCAGATAACCGAGGTCGATCAGAAACTGTTTATACGCATTGTCATCAAAGCGGGGATGCTCACGATGCCAGGCATCGATCTGCGCCTGGAGCTGATCGCGTCGTTCGAGCAGCTCATGATTGCGCGGGCCGAACTGGTGGACCGCCTCGGAGAGCGTGGTCCAGAACTGTCCGGCGTCGATCCCGCTTCCGGGCAGCGCTTCGTCCATAATAAAGGCGTGCAGCTGGCTGTCGATCTGCAGTTCGCCGGCCTGGATGTATTGCGTCATGGGTTCCTCTTCTCACATGGTTTGATTGCACGGATGCTTGTCACAATCACGGGCATCAAGCCGTCGTTCAATCTATCACTTCGATTCGGCTGTGGCCGTTATGGGCTTTTGCGCCGGCTCTCCAGGTAACTATAGGACACGATGGACAACGATCTTCCCCAAAACCCTTATAAATTGACCAGAATTGCGGTGATGCAAGCGTCACTTCATCGCCGCCCGACGCCTTTACAGTCAGGTGGAATGACTATACTTGTGAGAGTCAAGACGAGCGGTCAACTCACAAGCGAGACAGGAGTATGGCGATGACGACGCGTTATCTGAAAATTCTGGAATACCTGATGATTGCCGCCGGTGCTGGTGTGGCGTTTCTCTCGGCATTCGAGCCGCAACCGGCGGGGGTCTTTTATCTGCATGCCGGTATCCTGCTGGTCGGACTGTTGCCCTATTTTATCTATTCTTTCGCGGTGGCGCTGATGGATCGTGCGCTGGTTACCGTGCATGGAGTCGTACTGCTGGCCATTCATATCTGGATGGTGTCTGCCGTGCGCTTTGCGACGACGGAGGCGTATGGGGTCAGCATGCTGGTTTACGGGCCAGTGGTCCTGAGTCTGCTTTTGATCCCGCTGGTCATACTGGCCCTGCGCCGGCCCTGGGGCGTGGAGGCCTCGGAATGATGTGTTTGACCTCACCTTTGATTCAATCATCCCGGCCTGCCCGCCACATCGGCGGCAGGCGTTTTATTGTTCATCCTGTTTTGGCCGCTGGGCCGCTTTAACGGTTCGCTCGAAGGCGTCATTCTGACGCAGGCCCTGGATACGGATTTTACTGCCGGGGCGAGTGCTGCTGATCAGGTCCAGGGCCGAGGCGACATCGGTGACCGGCTGGTTCTCGATTCGGGTAATGACATCACCCGGTTTCAGTCCGGCCCTGTCCGCGGGGCCGTTGTTAAGAATGCGGGTGATGATGACCCCTTTTTGATCTTCATCAAGGTTCAGTGATTCGGCGAGGTTATCATTGATACCCTGAATGGCAACCCCGATCCAGCCGCGTTTAACCTCGCCATGTTCGATGATCTGTTGCATGACATCGCGGGCCAGGCTGGTGGGAATGGCGAAACCGATGCCTTGCGAGCCGCCGCTGCGCGAGAAGATTGCGGTGTTGATGCCGATCAGATCGCCGCCTGCGGTGATCAGGGCGCCGCCGGAGTTGCCGGGATTAATGGCCGCGTCGGTCTGGATAAAGTTTTCGAAGGTGTTGATGCCGAGCATGTTGCGTCCGGTGGCACTGACGATACCGGAGGTGACGGTCTGACCGACACCGAAGGGGTTGCCGATGGCCAGCACGACATCGCCGACCCGCAGCTGATCGGAGCGGCCCAGGGTGATGACCGGCAGGTTGTCCAGCTCAACCTTGAGCACGGCCAGATCGGTGTCGGGATCGGTGCCGACCACGGTGGCGCTGGCGCTGCGTTGATCCGGCAGGGCGATCTGGATCTCTTCGGCGCCGTCGATGACATGGTTGCTGGTGAGAATGTAGCCCTGGTCACTGATAATAACGCCGGAGCCCAGATTGGTCTCTTCGCGTTCGCGCGGGCCGCCGAATTCTTCACCGAAAAACCGGCGGAACAGGGGATCATCCAGTAACGGATGCTCCTCGCGGGTGATGAGCTTTTTAGTGTGGATGTTGACCACTGCCGGGGCGGCTGTCTCCACCGCGTCGGCATAGGAGACCGGACCGCTGTTGCGGACAGGTTGTTCGCGGGACGGGGCTTCGCGTACCTCGACCACCGGGTTGCCGCCCGGATTGAGAGCATTGTCGGGTAGCAGGTAGGTGACAATGAAGGCTACGGCCAGGCCGAGCACGGCAAACTGAAGAATGAATTTGAGCGAACGGGTCAGGCGCATCATGATAAGGAATTGGTTACACTGTGAGAATTTCACCGGATAATAACTGATGGAGACGGGATTCGCATGGTGCATCTGAAGGATTTGGTCCGCTATCTGGATGATTTGCTGGAGGTGGAGCGTTTCGGGGATTACTGCCCCAATGGATTACAGGTCGAGGGTGCGGCCACTGTCGGCCGGCTGGTATGCGGCGTGACCGCGTCCCAGGCGCTGATCGACGCGGCGATCGAGCAGGACGCCGATGCCCTGCTGGTGCATCACGGCTATTTCTGGAAAGGCGAGGCGGCCCCGATCGTCGGTATCAAAAAGCAGCGCATCGCACGCCTGCTGGAACACGGCATCAGCCTGCTGGCCTACCATCTGCCGCTGGATGCGCACCCGGTCTACGGCAACAATGTGCAGCTGGCACAGGTACTGGGGCTGGAGGTGGAAGGCAGTTTCGGCCCGTCGGGTAATCCCGACATCGGGCTCTACGGCAGGCTGGCCGAACCGCTCTCCGGCGAGGCGCTGGCCGGGCAGATCGCGGCCCGGCTGGGTCGTACGCCGCTGCACGTGGGCGATGCCGGTGGACCGGTGCGCAGCCTGGCCTGGTGTACCGGCGGGGCCCAGGGATTGATCGAGCAGGCGGTTCGCCTCGGGGTGGACGCCTATCTGACCGGCGAGGTGTCGGAGCAGACGGTGCATCTGGCGCGGGAAAACGGGATCCATTTTTATGCCGCCGGTCACCACGCCACCGAGCGTTATGGCGCCCGGGCCTTGGGTGAACACCTGGGCGGCCATTTCGGGCTGGTGCAACAGTTTATTGATATCGACAACCCGGCCTGAATGCCGGTCAGATCACTATCAGACCAGGGAGCTGAGATAACTTATTGATGCGCTAGGGTATATAGCCGGCTTTCTTGACCCCGGCAGCCTGATACGCGAAACTATGTCCGCCTGAAATCTTGGATGTTTACCACATTCTAAAATTCTCATTTAGGCATAGCGATTTCAAGAGCACGATTTTTCGATGATGGCCGGTTGTCGGCTGTGATCCTTATTATACCTGAGTCGGGGAGATTGATTTAAATGAGTACCGATGGCATTGATACCAGCCGACGCCGGTTTCTGCTTGCCTCTACCAGCGTAGTAGGTGCAGCGGGCGTTATCGGCATCACGATTCCGTTTATTTCGTCCATGAACCCCAGTGCCCGCGCCCAGGCGGCCGGTGCACCGGTGGAAGTGGACGTCAGTAAACTGTCACCGGGTGAACGGGTGACGGTCGAATGGCGCGGCAAACCGATCTGGGTGATTCGCCGTACCGAGCAAAACATCGCCGATCTGGAATCCCTGAACGACAAACTGGCGGATCCGCAATCGAACGCGCCGCAGCAACCGCCCTATGCGCAGAATCTCCATCGCTCCCGTGAAGATAATCCCGAAATCGCTGTGCTGGTCGGAATTTGTACCCATCTGGGCTGCTCGCCCACCTATCGTCCGGAGCCGGGCGCCAAGGATATGGGCGGCAAGGAGTGGAAGGGCGGTTTCTTCTGTCCCTGCCACGGTTCCAAATTCGATCTGGCCGGTCGGGTGTACGCGGGTGTTCCGGCGCCGACCAATCTTGTCATTCCGCCGTTTAAATTCTTGAGTGATTCAGTCGTGCTGGTCGGTGAAGACGGAGGGGCAGCCTGATGAGTAAAACACAAGCTTTCACAAACTGGATAGACGCTCGCTTCCCCATGAGCAAAATGTGGAAGGAGCATCTGTCCGAATATTACGCACCGAAAAACTTCAACTTCTGGTACTTTTTCGGCTCGCTCGCTTTGCTGGTGCTGGTGATCCAGATTGTCACCGGTATTTTCCTGACCATGCATTACAAGCCCGATGCCGGCATGGCTTTCGCCTCGGTCGAGTACATCATGCGTGATGTGAACTGGGGCTGGCTGATCCGCTACATGCACTCCACCGGCGCCTCGGCGTTCTTTATCGTGGTCTACCTGCATATGTATCGCGGCCTGATGTACGGTTCTTACAAGAATCCGCGCGAGCTGATCTGGATCTTCGGGGTCTTGATCTTTCTGGCGCTGATGGCGGAGGCCTTCTTCGGTTACCTGCTGCCCTGGGGCCAGATGTCCTACTGGGGGGCGCAGGTTATCGTCAACCTGTTTGCCGCCGTGCCGTTTGTCGGTGAGGAGCTGTCGGTCTGGATTCGCGGGGACTACGTCATCGGCGATGCGACCCTGAACCGCTTTTTCGCCTTCCACGTGATTGCCTTGCCGCTGGTGCTGATTGCCCTGGTGGTGGCGCATATTCTCGCCCTGCACGAAGTTGGCTCCAACAATCCCGATGGCGTCGAAATCAAGAAGAACAAGGATGCCAACGGCAAACCGGTAGACGGCATCCCGTTCCATCCGTATTACACGGTCAAGGATATCGCCGGTGTCGTGGTCTTCCTGATCTTCTTCTTTGCAGTGGCCTTCTTTGCTCCGGAAATGGGGGGCTACTTCATCGAGCACGCCAACTTCGTGCCGGCGGATCCGCTCAAGACCCCCGAGCACATTGCCCCGGTCTGGTACTTCACACCGTTCTACGCGATGTTGCGTGCCATCCCGCCGATGTTCGGTTCGCAGTTCCCCGGTGTTGTGGTCATGGGTGCTGCGATTGTGGTGATGTTCTTCCTGCCCTGGCTCGATCGCAGCCCGGTCAAATCTGTGCGTTACCGCGGTCCGTTGTTCAAGCTCGCCCTGGCCGCCCTTGTTGTCAGTTTTGTCATTCTGGGTTATCTGGGCGTACAGCCTTCAACGCCGGTTAAAACGCTTCTGGCGCAGATCTTCACCGCGCTGTACTTTGCGTTTTTCCTGCTGATGCCCTGGTACACCAAAATTGACAAGACCAAACCGGTTCCGGAGAGGGTGACAGACAAATGATGAAAAAATTAACCGCTTTTCTGCTGACAATGGTTCCGGTTGCCGTATTGGCTGCCGGAGGTGGGAATCTGCCGCTGTATGAGGCCGATGTCGATCTGAACAACAAAGCCTCGCTGCAACATGGTGCCCAGCTGTACGTCAATTACTGCATGGGTTGTCACTCCATCTCTTCCATGCGGTATAACCGTATGGGCGAAGACCTGGGGCTGACCGAGGAGCAAGTGGCGCAGAATCTGATGTTCGTCTCCGACTTCTCCAAGCTGCCCAGTGGTGAGCTTCCCAAGACGGGCTCATTGATGAAAAACGCCATGCCCGGAGGGGCCGCCGAAAACTGGTTCGGTACCAAGGTACCGGATCTCTCCGTGATCGCTCGCTCGCGCGGGCCGGATTGGTTGTATACCTACCTGAAGACCTTCTATGTCGATGAATCCCGGCCAATGGGCGTGAATAACGAGCGGTTTCCGCTGGTGGGCATGCCCCATGTCATGTGGGAGCTCGAAGGCCTGAAGAAGCCGGTTTATGAGACCCATGAAGACGAGGATGGTGAAGAGGTCAAGACCATTGTCGACTACGAGATGGTCAAGGAGGGCTCCATGAGCCCGGCCGAATACGACAATGCGGTCCGGGATCTGGTGAACTTCCTGGTCTATGTGGGTGAGCCGGCCAAGCTGGAGCGTTACAAGGTCGGCGTCTGGGTCATACTGTTCCTGGTCGTTCTGTTCTTCCTGGCCTACGCCCTGAAGAAGGAATACTGGAAAGACGTCCACTAAAGCGGGTGAGGCGGGGCGCTTTACCCCGTTTCATCGGGCTACCGCCGGGAGACTTTGCGGGCTGCAGCGCCAAATCAGACACTTGCGCGCCCTCAGGCCGGATTTTTCCCAACGGAAGCGCCAAACGATGCGATAAGTTCGGTATAATAAGCAGGGGAAGCCCACCGGGTTTCCCCTGTTTCGTTTCTGGACCACAGCACTGGGGTGAAAAAGTATGGCGCAAATGGCCAACCGACGTTTGGCAATGACCCTGTTTTCGGGCAATGTCTGCCCGTACTCTCACATGGTACGCATCGTGCTGGCGGAGAAGGGTATCAATTACGATATTCATAACGTCGATCTTGGCAATACGCCGGAAGATCTCAAGGATTTGAATCCCTACAATGAGGTCCCGACACTGGTGGACCGGGATCTGGTACTGTTCGAGCACCAGGTCATCATGGAGTATCTTGACGAACGCTTTCCGCACCCGCCTTTGATGCCGGTGGACCCGGTCGCGCGGGCGCGCAACCGGATGATGCTGCACCGCATCGGGCGTGACTGGTACCGCCTGGTTCATCAGTTAACCAACCCCGGGACGGCCAGTGATGCCGTACGCAAGGAGTTGCGCGACAGTCTGATGTCGATTTCACCGATTTTCGATCAGAAACCGTTCTTTCTGGGTGATGAGTTCTCCCTGATTGATTGCAGCGTCATTCCCTTGCTGTGGCGTCTGCCGTCCTACGGGATCGAACTGCCTGCTGCCGCCAAACCGTTGATTAACTACGCCGAGCGCATGTTTGAGCGTGATTCGTTCAAACAGAGTCTCACCGAGGGTGAGAAGGAACTGAAGGAATAATCAAGTCCCAAAGGTAATGCCATGTCTATGACGCCCAGCCAGCCGTATTTGCTTCGAGCGATTTATGACTGGATCGTCGATAACCAGATGACACCCTATGTCCTGGTCAATGCGGAAAACGACGCTGCCTATATTCCGCGTGACTACGTGGAAAACGGCAAGATCGTCCTGAATGTCGGTCCCATAGCGGTCAATGCCCTGGAGCTGGGCAACGACTACGTTGCCTTCAATGCCCGCTTTGCCGGCAAACCGATGGAAGTCAGCTTCCCGGTAAATGCCGTACTGGCAATCTACGCCAAGGAAAACGGTCAGGGGATGGTCTTCAACGAAGCCGACGATACCCCGCCGCCGGACGATGACGGTCCGGATGACGACAGCAAATCCGGCAAGCCCAACCTCAAGCTGGTCAAATAACCGGAAAGATCTCAACGCAGCGAAGATATAATTTTGAATGTTGAATTTTAAATTTTAAATTTCAAAGCCGGATTCCATTCACAACTCAACATTAAACATTCAAAATTATTCCTTTCTCTGCGTCTCTGCGGTGAAGCCTTTTCAACCCGTCGGGAACATTTTCCCCGGATTCAAAATTCCCTTCGGATCGAAGTCCCGCTTGATGCGCCGCATCAATTCCAGCGTGATCGGTTCGATCTCGCGGCCGACGAACTCCTGCTTTTCGATACCGACCCCGTGCTCGCCGGAGAGGGTGCCGTCCAGATCCAGGACCAGGGAGAAGACGGCATCCAGGCATTGATGGGTGCGCTGCATTTCGTCCGGGTCGTCGGGGTTGGCCAGCAGGTTGACATGGATGTTGCCGTTACCGGCGTGGCCGAAGTTGACGATGGTGACGTTATAGCGCGCGGACAACTCGCTCAGGCCGTTGATCAGGGCGGGGATGTTGGAAACGGGTACGACTACATCCTCGTTGATCTTTTTCGGGGCGATGGTGCGCAGGGCCGGGGAAAGCGCCTTGCGGGTTTGCCACAACGCCTGGATCTCGGCGGCGGTTTCCGCGCGGGTCAGTTTTAACAGGCCGTCGTTGTCGGCGGCACGGCCAATGGCGTCAACGGCGTGCTGAATATTGTGCTCGGTCCCGTCCACCTCGATCATTAACAAGGCGCCGGCACCTTCGGGCAGCTCGGCTTCGGAATAATCGCGAATCATGTCGATCGCGCCGGCGTCCATAAACTCCAGCGCATAGGGGACGACCGGCTGGGCCATAATGGCGGAGACCGCCCGGGCGGCACTGTCGATGTCCCGGTAGATGACCTGCAGGGTGCGTTTGCTTTCGGGCAAGGGGGTTAGTTTCAGGGTGGCTTCGGTGATGATCGCCAGGGTGCCTTCAGAGCCGATCAGCAGCCGGGTCAGGTCGTAGCCCACCACCCCCTTGGTCGTGTAGACCCCGGTGCGGATACTCTTGCCGTCACCGGTAACCGCACGCAGACCGAAGGTGTTTTCCCGCGGCGTGCCGTATTTGATCGCCCGCGGTCCCGCCGAGTTGTAGGCCAGGTTACCCCCGACAGAGCAGTAGGCGGCGCTGGTGGGATCGGGCGGCCAGAAAAAGCCGTGTTCGGCGGCGATATCCTGGACCTGCTGGTTGGTGACGCCGGGCTCCACCACCATGTACCGGTTGGCGGGATCGATCCGGATGACATGGTTCATTTTTTCAGTCGAGAGGATCAGCCCGCCGTTGATCGGCACGCTGGCGCCGGTGGTGCCGGTGCCCCGCCCCCGGGCGGTCAACGGTACGGCAAATTCGTGACACAGACTCACGACGGCGGCCACCTGATCGTGGTCCGCCGGCAGGGCGACCAGTTCCGGCGCGGCGTGGCGGCGGCTGTTGTCGTAGCCGTAGTTCCAGGTTTCCGCCGGATCGCTCAACAGGCCTTCGTGACCCAGCTCCTGTTGCAAGCGCTGAACAAACGCGTCGGGCAATGCCATTAACCGAACAGCTCTTCGTCGATCTGGTGGCAGAAGCAGTGAATCGCCAGCAAATGCACTTCCTGGATGCGCGCGGTAACCTTGGAAGGGACCCGGATCTCGATATCGCTGCCCTGCAGCAATTCACCAATCCGGCCACCGTCACGTCCGGTCAGGGCCACGACTTGCAAGCCTTTGTGATGGGCTGCTTCGACCGCCTGAACGACGCTGGGCGAGTTGCCGCTGGTGGAGATGGCCAGCAGCAGATCGTCGGCCTGGCCCAGTGCCCGGATCTGTTTGGCGAACACCTCGCTGAAATCGTAATCGTTGGCAATGGCGGTCAGCGCCGAGGTGTCCGTGGTCAGGGCAATGGCGGCCAGTTCCGGGCGCTCGCGCTCGAAGCGGCAGACCAGCTCCGCCGCGAAATGCTGGGCATCCGCGGCGGAACCGCCGTTGCCGCAACTGAGAATCTTGTTACCCCGCCGCAGGGCCGCCACCATCAGCCCGATACTGCGGGCGATTGGTTCGGTGACGACGGCCTGGGCCTGTTGCTTGGTGTCGATACTGGCGCGGAACAGTTGCTGTATGTTGTCGTTGATACTCATGAGGTCAGATCCTGGGCTTGTATGGCGTTCGGATGCCAGTCGATATGCGGTGAGTCGCTGTCACCGGTGATGGCGACCACGTCGAAGCGGCTGGCCAGCCGGGTCAGTTGTGGTTTGTTTTGTAAATAGAACAGCGCGGTTGTGATCAGTTTTTTTTGTTTATGCCGATCCACGGTTTCGGCGGCGCTGCCGTAGCGGCTGTTGTTGCGATAACGTACTTCCACGAATACCAGCGTGTCCTTATCACGCATGATCAAATCGATCTCGCCGCGACGACAGCGAAAGTTGGCCTGCTCGAAGCGCAGTCCCTGTTGCTCGAGATAGCGGCGTGCCAGTTGCTCGGCCCGGCTCCCGCGTTGTTTACGCCCGAGCCCCGCCCACATACGCTTACAAGCCTTCATCCAGTGCAACGGGCCGGCCGCTGCGGAACTTGACCCAGGTCAGCTCGCGCCGGACCCGTTGTTGCGGATCCAGACTGAGGCTGCCGGTTTCGCCGTCATAACGTTCGTAGGGATAGGCCTTGAGGGTATTGAGCGCGGCGATAATATTATAGGCGTCGATCCCCAGGGCATAGAGCCGTTGCAGGCTGTTACCGGCGCTGGAAATATACTGTTCGATCTCCGGGCGCAGTCCCCGATGGGCGGTACTGCCGGCCAGTACCCAGGGCATGTCGCCAAACATCAGGCCGTCCATGTCACGATCCCGCTCCTGATCCAGACTGCCGGTAAAGACGTGGGAAGTGGCATACACCGGCACATCGGACGCGTGATAGAACTTCAGTTGCGGACGAATCTGACGGGCCTGTTGCGGATAGGCCGCGAGAAAAATGAAATCCATATCCTTACGACGGCGCGGTTCGAACTTGATCGACTGTGACAGTAACTGGCGCAGAGCACGGGCGCGGCGCTGGCTTTCGTTGATATTCAGCAGATTCTGGATTGGGGCGGAATAGTCCTGTTGCTCGGCATTGTATTGCTGGGTTTCGATCACCACACCGCCGAGTTCTTTCCAACGTTGTTGAAATGCGGTATAGACTCGCTCGCCCCAGTTGCCGCTCGGGATCAGGGCGGCACTGTTGACGTGACCATCCAGCCAGGTGCGCTCCGCAACCTGGCGCGCTTCCTCTTCGGGCGAGAGGCCGAATTGATAGAGATTGTCGGGGACGTCCTGTTCGAGCGAGTAGTTGAGCGCCAGGGTTGGGACCGGGAAATTACCCTTGTCGGCAATCCAGTCGATGGCTTCCTTGTTCAGTGGACCGATAACAAAGTCACTCTCGTCGGTCATCGCCCGTGTGTACGCCGCCAGTGCCGTCGCCGGTTCGGAACCGCTGTCGTAAAAGCGGATACGCTGATCGGCGTGATGCGGCCGTGAGTAATAGGCCGCAATAATCCCGTCACGAATGGATTCGGCGGCCTTGCCGAAACGGCTGTCAAATGGCAGCAACACCGCGATCCGCTGCGGCATGATGATGTCTTCCCGGCTTCGTTCCAGTAATCCCTTGAGTATCTCCTCACGCACGGGGTGATCGGGATAACTCTTGTGCCATTCGTCCACGCGGCGATTGAGTATCTCCGGCTCCAGCTGGTGGGCCTTGGCGAGCTGGACCAGTTCCATCCAGCCGCCAAGCACATTCTTGCCGACGGCCATGCGCATCCGGGCGAGTGCCCGTTCATTCATCATGGCCAGGGCTTCCCAGATGGCCTCCTGGTTCTCCTCGATCAGTTGCAGGTTTTGCAGATACTCTTCCCGCTTGACCAGTTCGCTGGCCGTATCGACCCGATCCCCCAGTATGGTGCGGGCATCGGCACGTAACAGGTGATAATCGGCCAGATAGGCATTGTCGATCCCGTCCGCCGGTGGCTGTTCCAGCATACGCAGAACATCCTCGGCACGGCGCTCCATCAGGGCAATATGCGCCCGGGTTAACTTCAGCAAAAACTGCTGTTGGGTATTATTCGGATCCAGCTGAATAGTCTCGAGGATCTGCCGGCTCTGGTGGACGCGATCCTCGCGGGCCAGGGCGGCGGCAGTGCGCAGCATCAAATTGGTTTGCTGCGGCTCGCGGGCCGTTTTGGCAAGCTGGTTGAAGGCTTCGGTGGCGGAGCGGTATTCGCCACTGGCAAAGAGGCGTTCGGCTTCGGCAACCGGATCTTTTTCCTCAACCACTTCTTTTTCGGGCACGCCGGCGCAACCGGCCAGCAGAAGCGTTACAATCATGACCCAGAGGGAAAACAATCGGCGTGGCATCATCACTTCATCGGGTTCCTGTTTTTGCTGTATAAAGGGCGGACGGCACCTGATCCTGACGGAAATTATACCGTGATATCTGAAAACAGTGCGCTCTATATTGTCGCAACGCCGATCGGGAATCTCGGCGACATGTCACAACGTGCCGTGGAAATCCTGCAGCAGGTGGCGCTGATTGCGGCCGAAGATACCCGGCACAGCGCCCGCTTGCTGCAGCATTATGCGGTGTCCACCCCGTGCGTGGCCTTGCATGAACATAACGAGCGGGAACAGAGTAGCAGATTGTTACAGCGTCTTGCCAATGGTGAGAGCGTGGCGTTGATTTCCGATGCGGGCACACCCTTGCTCAGCGATCCCGGCTTTCATCTGGTGCAGCAGGCCCGCCAGCAGGGGATCCGGGTGGTGCCGGTGCCGGGGCCCAGCGCGGTGATCGCGGCCCTGTCGGTCAGCGGCCTGCCCACCGACTGTTTCAAGTTCATCGGTTTTTTACCGGCCAAGTCCGTCGCGCGGCGTCAACGGCTGGCGGCACTGGCCGCCGAATCCTGCACCCTGGCATTTTACGAATCGCCGCACCGGATTGTAGAGAGTCTGACGGACATGGCCCACGAGCTGGGTGCGGCACGGGCGGCGGTGCTGGCCCGGGAACTGACCAAGACCTTCGAGACGGTACGCAGCGGTACGCTGGCGGAACTGGGCGAGTTTGTGAGCAGCGATCCTAATCAGCAAAAGGGCGAGATCGTGGTACTGGTGGAAGGCGCGCCGGCGGTCGAATCGGCGCTCGACGCGGAGGCCGAACGGGTTCTGGGCATCCTGCTGGCGGAGCTGCCCCTCAAGCAGGCGGCGGCCCTGGCGGCGCGCCTCACCGGCGGCAAGAAGAACCAGCTCTATCAGCGGGCCCTGACGATGAAGAAATAGCCGGCGGGGAAAGGTCCCGCCGGGCTGCCAGTTTCTATATAATAGGTGTAAGAGTCGGCCTGACAGTCGCTCCGCCGCCGGCGGGGAGGAAAGTCCGGGCTCCATCGGGCGGGATGCCAGGTAACGCCTGGGAGGCGCGAGCCTACGGAAAGTGCCGCAGAAAATATACCGCCCAAGCCGCGCAAGCGGCCGGTAAGGGTGAAATGGTGCGGTAAGAGCGCACCGCGCCGGTGGTAACACCGGTGGCAGGGCAAACCCCATCCGGAGCAAGACCAAATAGGGGAACTGGCCGCAAGGCCACGTGTGGCCCACACGGTTCCCGGGTAGGTCGCTAGAGGTGCGCGGTGACGCGCATCCCAGAGGAATGACTGTCCACGACAGAACCCGGCTTAACGGCCGACTCTTTCTTTTATTCAACATTAACTCCCTTCTCCAAGTTATTGTTTTTTCGTATACCTGAACCCGCCAGCCTGCCCCCTCGAAGCCGTTCCCGGCACGGGGGGGTGTCGCTAAGTTACTGTCAGAAAAGAAAGAATTCCAAAGTTTGTGGCGCTGTTAGCTTGACACCCGGGCATATTGCTACCTATAGTGTATCGAAGTGGATCAATGTGGGAATTAGTGGGATATCATCCCCGGAGAAACAACCGTGTTTCGTGGCGTCAATACACTCAGCCTGGATGCCAAGGGCCGCATGGCCATGCCGAGCCGGTATCGGGATGGCGTGCTGGAGCAGTCCGACGGGCAGCTGGTGATCACTGTCGATCGCAGTGATCCCTGCCTGTTGCTCTATCCCTTGCCCGAATGGGAAGAGATCGAGCGCAAGCTGGTCCGGCTGGGTAACCTCAACGCCACGGCCCGCCGTCTGCAGCGCCTGCTGATCGGCCACGCCACCGAGCTGGAGCTGGACAGTCACGGCCGCATCCTTATCCCGCCGCCACTTCGTGAATTCGCCAAACTGGATAGACGCATTGCCCTGACCGGGCAAGGCAACAAGTTCGAAATCTGGGACGAACAGACCTGGAACGAACAACGCGATCGCTGGATCAGCCAGGAAAACGAGGAGGAGTCAGAGCTGTCCGCTGAGCTGGAAACACTGTCTTTATGAAACCATGAACGGCAAACAGGAACATTTGCCCGTTCTGCTGGAAGAGGCGATAAGGGGTATGAATATCAAACCGGACGGTCGTTATATCGACGGCACCTTCGGACGCGGTGGCCACAGTGCGGCCATTCTCGCGCGGCTGGGTGATGGCGGTCGGCTGCTCGCCTTTGACAAGGATCCCCGGGCGCTGGAAACCGCGCAGGAAAAATTCTCACACGATTCACGCTTTACCCTGGTCCAGGATTCCTTTGCCCGCATGGCGCCCCACATCGCCGAGCAGGGTTGGGAGCAGGTCGATGGCATCCTGCTGGATCTGGGCGTCTCCTCCCCCCAGCTCGACGATGCCTCGCGCGGTTTCAGTTTCCAGAAGGACGGGCCGCTGGACATGCGCATGGACACCAGCCGCGGTCCGACGGCCGCCCAGTGGCTGGCCGACGCCGGTGAAAAGGAAATCGCCCGCGTATTAAAGGAATATGGCGAGGAACGCTTTGCCAAGCGCATCGCCCGGGCAATCGTCGCCGCACGCAATGAACAGCCGATCACCACCACCAAACAATTGTCTGCCATTGTCGCGGCGGCCAACCCGGCCTGGGAGAAAGGCAAGGATCCGGCCACCCGCGCTTTTCAGGCGATTCGGATTTATATCAACCATGAACTGGACGAGCTGGACGAGTGCCTGTTGCAGATCACCGATCTGCTCGTGCCGGGTGGTCGACTGGTGGTCATTAGCTTTCATTCACTGGAGGATCGCCGGATCAAGCAGTTCATGCGCAAGCAGAGCAAGGGCGATGACTTTCCACCCGATTTGCCTGTAATGCAGAGCCAGCTCAAGCCGAAAATGAAACTGATTGGCAAGGCTCAGCGCGCCGCTGATGCCGAAGTTGACAACAATCCGCGCGCACGCAGTGCTGTGTTGCGCGTTGCGGAGAAACTGTCATGAAATCGCTATGGCTGCTGATCCCCTTGATTATCGCGGTGATCGCCTCGGCAGTGAGTGTTGTGTATTCAACCCATTACAGTCGCAAGCTGTTTGTTGAACTGACCGAACTCAAGCAGGTCCGGGACAAACTGAATGTGGAATGGGGACAGTTACAACTGGAACAGAGCACCTGGGCGACCCATGGACGTATCGAAAGTCTGGCACGCAAGAAACTGGATATGAAGCCACTTGATTATAAACAGGTGATCATACTCAAGCCATGAAACAGCAGATATACAAACCGGCCTCCGCGTTTCGCCTGATCACCGTCATACTGGTATTGCTGTCTGTGACGCTTGTTCTGGTGTGGCGCGCCGTTGATCTGCACGTGGTCAGAAAAGCTTTTCTTCAGGACCAGGGTGATTCCCGTTATTTGCGTGAGCTGCCTCTCGCTGCCCATCGGGGTATGATTACCGATCGTCATGGCGAACCGTTGGCGATCAGCACGCCGGTGGACTCGGTTTGGGTCAATCCGGCCGAGTTTGCCACGGCCCAGCCGGAATGGCCCAGACTGGCGAGGCTGCTCAATCTTGATGTCAACGAGATTGCCCAGAAAATTTCACAACGCCAGGATAAAGAGTTTGTCTATATAAAACGGCATGTGGAGCCGGCCCGGGCAAAACGGATCATGGAACTGGGCATACCGGGCATCTCCCTGCAACGTGAATATCATCGTTATTATCCCATGGCGGAAGTGGCTTCCCACGTGGTGGGGTTCACCAATATTGATGATCAGGGTCAGGAGGGACTGGAACTGGCCTTTGATGGCTGGTTAAGCGGGGAAGCGGGCAGCCAGCGTGTGATCCGCGATCGTCTGGGTCGTGTCGTCAAGCATGTGGAGCTATTGAAAAAGCCCCGACCCGGCAAAAACCTGACCTTGAGTATCGATCGTCGCCTGCAATATCTGGCTTACCGGGAATTAAAGCGTGCAGTGATGAGTAACCGTGCCCAGTCCGGTTCCGCGGTGATTCTGGATGTCAGAACGGGAGAAGTGCTGGCGATGGTCAACCAGCCCGCCTATAACCCGAATAATCGCGGTAACCTTCAGAGCCAGAAGGTGCGTAATCGCGCGGTCGCGGATGTATTTGAGCCGGGCTCGACTATCAAACCTTTTACCGTGATTGCCGCATTGCAAAGCGAAGACTATAGCGCCAACAGCGTGATCGATACATCACCCGGTTATTATCAGGTAAGAGGTAATACCATACGTGATATTCGTAACTACGGGAAAATCAATCTGACCCGGCTCATCAAGAAGTCGAGCAATGTTGGCGCCAGTAAACTCGCCTTGTCCCTGGAACCCGAAAAGATCTGGCATGTTTTTGATCAAATGGGTTTTGGCATGCCCACCAGCAGTGGTTTTCCCGGTGAAACAGGTGGCTTGCTTAAACCTGCGGTGACCTGGGCTGAAATTGAACAGGCAACGCTGGCGTTTGGTTACGGATTGTCAGTGACTCCTCTGCAACTGGCAAAAGCCTATGCCGCAATCGCCAATCAGGGCGTCATCAATCCGGTAAGTTTTGTACGTGAAGATGAACCGGTACAGGGCAGGCGTGTCATCGATGCTGAAGTGGCCAATACGATGACACGTATGTTAGAGAGCGTCACGAATGAAGGCGGCACCGGTACACGTGCACGGGTGCCCGGCTACCGGGTTGCCGGTAAAACCGGGACAGTGAAAAAAATAACGAGTGAAGGTTATACCGGAGATAAATATATTGCGGTTTTCGCCGGCATGGCACCTGCCAGCGATCCGCGCATTGCCATGGTTGTCACGATTAACGAGCCTACCGGTGATGACTATTACGGCGGCCAGGTTGCGGCACCGGTCTTCTCCCGGGTCATGGGTGGTGCATTGCGCCTGTTTGACATTGCGCCTGATAACCTGATGGACGACAAGATAAAATTTGCTTCACTGCCCAATAAGGCGGCAGGAGAGCATCCATGATGACAATGCCGAATACACACGCCATGATGTATTTGAGCAGTATACTCGAGGATCGGATTGCTATCCCGGCCAGCCTGGATTGTCCCGTCACTGACATGACCATGGACTCACGTCAGGTCGTCGAGGGCAGCCTGTTTGTGGCAATAAAAGGGTGTCAGGTTGATGGCGCGGATTATATCGATGCCGCGATTGAGCAGGGCGCATCAGCGATTTTGCGTGAGCACACCGGCGATGATACCGGGATTACACCGTTGAGCTGGAAAACATCCGTCACAGACCAGACCATTCCGGTGGTCAGTTTGAAAGACCTGTCACGGCAATTGGGCGCACTGGCCGATCGTTTTTACGGCAGCCCCTCATTGCAGATGTTTGTTGCCGGGATTACCGGCACCAACGGTAAAACCTCCTGTTGTCAGTTTGTGGCACAGGCGCTGAGCCAGGATAAACCCAGTGGCGTTATCGGCACCCTGGGCCGTGGACTGTACGGGCAGCTGGAGGATTCAGGACATACCACGCCGGATGTCATCGCCAACCATCACTGGTTGGCAAAAATGCGTGACCAGGGGGCGTCCAGTGTTGTCATGGAAGTCTCCTCGCATGCCCTGGATCAGGGACGTGTAGATCGGGTGCGGTTTGATTGCGCGGTATTTACCAATCTGTCCCATGAACATCTGGACTATCACGGGGACATGGCAAGCTATGCCCGTGTCAAGCAACAGCTGTTTCACACTCCGGATTTGAAGACGGCAGTCATCAATCGGGACGATGCCTATGGGCGTGAGCTGGAAGCAACGCTGGATAAATCGATTGAAGTTATCAGCTACGGAATGCAGTCGGAACATCAGCCGACGCTACTGGCGCGGGACATTCGTCTCCTCGCCGACGGTCTGCAGTTCAGAGTCGAGTCAGCTTACGGTTCCGGCGAAGTCAGAACACAATTATTGGGGCGCTTTAATATCAGCAATCTGCTCGCCGCACTTGGCGCTTTGCTCGCCAAAGGACTGACGTTTGATGATGCCCTGGGCAGACTGGCCGACGTCAGGACCGTGAGTGGAAGGATGGAAACACTGGGTGGGAATGGCCAGCCACTGGTGGTGATCGATTACGCCCATACGCCCGACGCCCTGCAACATGTCCTTGAAGCGTTGCGTGAGCATGCCCGTGGAACACTCTGGTGTATCTTTGGTTGTGGCGGCGAACGAGACAGGCAAAAACGTTCCCTGATGGGAAAAATCGCGGAAGTTTATGCGGACCGGGTTGTCGTGACCAATGACAATCCGCGTCACGAGAATCCCGTGGATATTATCGAGCAGATTCTGTCCGGTATGTCGGATTCCGACAGAGCTTATGTAGAACGTGATCGGCAAAAGGCGATCGAGAGTGTCATTCAGGGAGCGGAGGCAGAGGATGTCATTCTGGTGGCCGGTAAAGGTCATGAAAATTATCAGCAAGTTGGTGATGAAAAGCGGCCGTTCAGTGATATGGCCGAGGCGCAACTACAGCTTAAACGGCGAAAGGCATGACTGCAGGATCAGAACAGATTATAGCTCGCGGCCTGCAGATGAAGGCGAAGCAAATCGCCGAACTGCTGACCGCGGATTATGTTGGCGAGAATGTTGAAATTCACGGGGTATCCACGGATACACGCAGAATTGCCGATGGCCAGCTGTTTGTCGCACTCAAGGGGCCAAACTTTGACGGACACGATTTTGCGTATCAGGCAGCTGAAACCGGCGCGGCAGCCTGCCTGGTCGAGCGGCCTGTCGAAGGTCTGAACTGTATTGTTGTTAATGACACCCGTATAGCACTGGGCGAACTCGCCGCGCAATGGCGTCAGCGGTTAAAAGTCAGATTGATTGGTATTACCGGCAGTAATGGCAAAACCACGGTCAAAGAAATGCTGGCCAGTATCTTGTCCGGACAAGGTGAAGTTCTGGCTACCCGGGGGAACCTGAATAATGATATTGGTATGCCCCTGACACTGCTGGAGCTTGATGAGCGATACAGTTATGCGGTTATCGAGATGGGGGCAAATCATCCCGGTGAAATCGGGTACCTGACCCGGATTGCCAAACCTGATGTGGCATTAATTACCAATGCCGGTATGGCTCACCTTGAAGGTTTTGGCAGTGTTGAGGGCGTGGCGCATGCCAAAGGCGAAATTTACCAGGGCCTGGGTGATAATGGCATTGCGATTGTGAACAATGAGGATGCCTATGCCGATTACTGGAAACAGTTGAATCAACAGCGCTGCACTATAAGCTTTGGCACAGTGCCCGGATCGGATGTCAGGGCCGAAATAAGAATTGAAAAAGATGGCCAGAGCATGGCGATTGTTACACCGACGGACGAGATGACTGTCACGCTGAAATTACTGGGTAAACATAATGCCTTGAATGGCCTGGCGGCGATAGCCGCCGCGATAGCCGTGGATGTGCCTTTGACGGCAATCAAGGCTGGCCTGGAAAGTCTGCGGCCGGTTAATGGGCGTTTACAACTAAAGGACGGCATCAAGGGCAGCCGGATTATTGATGACACCTATAATGCCAACCCGACTTCCCTGTATGCGGCACTGGAGGCTCTTCGCGAATTTCCGGGGCAACATTACCTGGCGCTTGGGGATATGGGTGAACTGGGTGGTAAGGCCGAATCATTGCATAGCGAT
Organism: Thiohalophilus thiocyanatoxydans; assembly: GCF_004366735.1. GTDB lineage: Bacteria > Pseudomonadota > Gammaproteobacteria > UBA6429 > Thiohalophilaceae > Thiohalophilus > Thiohalophilus thiocyanatoxydans. The sequence continues at coordinate 218,169 of NZ_SOQX01000004.1, forward strand.
GCCGGCAGGAAGGCGAAAGAAAGCGGTGTGCAACGGCTGTATACCCTTGGATCGCTGGCACGTCATGCTTGCACTTCTTTCGGCGAGTCAGCGTACAGTTTTCTGGAACATGACGATATGATTGAACAAATCAGTAATGATCTGGCGCCCGATGTCACGCTGCTGGTCAAGGGTTCGCGACGCATGAAAATGGAAAAAATTGTTGCTGCCTGTGAAACGGGTCATAACAGGAAAGACTGATGCTATACCATCTGACACAATACCTGCAGGAGTTTTACAGCGGCTTCAATGTATTCAATTACCTGACGTTGCGGGCCATCATGGGTGTATTGACTGCACTGGTCATCTCCCTGCTTGTTGGACCCTGGATGATTCGTCGACTGGGAACGTTTAGCTTCGGTCAACCGATTCGGGACGATGGGCCGGAAACACACCTGATCAAGGCCGGAACACCCACCATGGGGGGTGCCCTGATTTTGATCGCTATCGCAGTCAGTACACTCTTGTGGTCGGATCTGACCAATAGCTATGTCTGGGTGGTTATTCTGACAACCTTCCTGTTCGGTGTGATCGGATGGATTGATGATTACAAGAAACTGGTTAAAAAAGATCCGCGCGGTCTGATCGCACGCTGGAAGTATTTCTGGCAGTCAGTTATCGCTATTGCCGTTGGCATCTATTTATACCAGACGGCATTGCCGGTTGAGAGAGAACTTATTGTGCCATTTTTCAAGAGTATCTCGCTTGAAATGGGCATGATTACGTATGTGCTATTGACGTATTTTGTCGTTGTCGGGTCAAGTAACGCGGTGAACCTGACCGACGGGCTGGATGGTCTGGCTATATTGCCGACGGTCATGGTTGGCGGTGCGTTGGGCATATTTGCCTATGCGTCCGGACATGCCGAGTTTTCTGAATACTTGCAGATCCCCAATATTCCCGGCTCCGGTGAACTGATTATTTTCTGTGGTTCACTGGTCGGTGCGGGGCTCGGTTTTCTCTGGTTTAACACCTACCCGGCTCAGGTTTTTATGGGTGACGTCGGAGCATTGGCTCTGGGTGCCGCACTGGGCGTTCTGGCCGTGATCGTCCGACAAGAGCTTGTTCTGTTTATTATGGGTGGTGTTTTTGTAATGGAAACCCTATCGGTTGTTTTGCAGGTTTTATCATTCAAAATGACCGGCAGGCGAATATTCCGCATGGCACCGCTACATCATCATTTTGAATTAAAAGGCTGGCCCGAACCGCGAGTGATCGTCCGCTTCTGGATTATTACTGTCATTCTGGTTCTGATCGGTCTGGCGACGTTGAAGATTCGATAACCAATGCTGGCAACGCACATGACAATGAGCACACAGGCAGCAGAGTACTTGCAAGGCAAGAAGGTCCTGATCGTCGGTATGGGTCAGACCGGGCTCTCCTGTGCGCGCTTTTTGTCCGCATTTGATATTGATATTGCTGTAACAGACAGTCGCCCGGAGCCGCCCTGTCTGTCGGTACTGCATCAGGAACTGCCGGGTACGGCCGTATTTGTCGGCGGTTTTGACGAGCTGGCATTTCGCCGCGCGGATATTATTGTGGTCAGTCCGGGAATTGCTTTACGCGAGCCGTTGATCGTCGAGGCACGTGCCAGAGGCGCAAAAGTCATTGGCGATATCGAGTTGTTCGCTTGGTTCGTCAATGTACCGGTGGTGGCGATTACCGGCTCCAATGGAAAAAGTACGGTGACCACCCTGGTCGGCGAGATGTTTCACAAGGCCGGTATCAAGGTGGGTGTTGGCGGAAACATCGGGAATCCGGCACTGGATCTGCTCAAGGAAGACAATCAGGCCTGTGTGCTGGAACTGTCCAGCTTTCAGCTTGAGACTACCGGGTCGCTGGATCCGGTCGCGGCAGCATTACTCAATATCAGCGAAGATCATCTGGATCGTTATGACACGCTGGCGGATTACACGGCAGCCAAGGCCAGGATTTTTTATGGTTCCGGTGTGCTGGTGGTGAATGCCGATGATGAAAAAGTGATGGCAACCGCACGATTGTTCTCCGCCGGACGTAAGCAGATCAGTTTCAGCCTGGGGATGCCTGCAGGGGAGCACTACGGGATTTGTCAGCAGGGTGCTAAACGCTGGTTATGCCGGGGTCAGCAGATGCTGATTGCCGTCGATGATCTGAAAATAACCGGCGAACACAATCTGGCCAATGCATTGGCGGCGCTGGCTCTCGGGGAGGCGGCCGGTCTGAGTCCGGATGTTATGACTGACACATTACGGGATTTTGCGGGATTGCCGCATCGCTGTCAGTGGGTGGGACAACACAATGGCGTGATTTGGATTAATGATTCCAAGGCGACCAATGTCGGCGCGGCGATTGCCGCGATTCAAGGGATCCCGGGAGAGAAACTGATCCTGATCATGGGCGGCCAGGGCAAAGGACAGGATTTCAGCGTCTTGCACGATGTTGTGGCGCAGCGGGCAAGATGTGTGGTTTTGATCGGTGAGGATGCCCCGTTATTGGAGGAGGTGCTTGGTACGCGGGTCCCGGTGAAGCGTGCCGGCTCCATGCGGGAGGCCGTCAACAAGGCGGCAGAAATGGCTCAAACCAATGACACTGTCCTGTTATCTCCGGCTTGTGCCAGCTTTGATATGTTTCGTGGCTTTGAACACCGTGGTGAAACATTTATCGAGAGCGTCAGGAGTCTGACACAGTGATAGCGGCGACGCACATTGCAAGACTGTTTAACAAACCGGACAGCCGGAACGAGCGAGTGCGTCTACTGGATATGGTGGACCGGCCGCTGCTATTTGTTGCGCTGTTCCTGTTATGTCTGGGACTGGTTATGGTCGGTTCGGCATCAACTTCGATTGCTGAAAAAATGATGGGTGATCCCTTCTACTTCTTCTGGCGTCAACTGGTTTACATGGGAATCGGATTGCTCGTCGCTACTTCCGTTATGCGCGTGCCAATGGAGATATGGGAAAAGAGTGGAAGAGCACTGATATTATTGAGCATTCTGTTGCTGATACTGGTTTTTATTCCGGGACTGGGGCGTGAGATTAATGGCAGCCAACGCTGGATTATGCTGGGACCGCTTACCCTGCAGGTTTCTGAATTCGTCAAACTGTTCTCGGTAATTTATCTGGCCGGCTATCTGGTTCGTCATCATAACGAAGTGCGTTCACGGGTGGTCGGGTTTCTGCGCCCCCTTATTCTGCTAACCCTGCTGAGCCTGTTGTTATTGCTGGAACCTGATTACGGAGCGGTCGTTGTGCTGTTTCTGACGGCTTTCGGCATGATGTGGCTCGGCGGCGTGCGCTTTACCCAGTTCATGCTGTTACTCTCGTCATTGGCCGCTGCGCTGGCCCTGTTGGCGGTGACTTCACCATACCGCTTACAGCGATTGACGACATTTTTGAATCCCTGGGCGGATCCCTACGACAGCGGTTTTCAGCTGACCCAGGCCCTGATCGCCTTTGGTCGGGGTGAGTGGTTCGGTGTGGGGCTCGGTTCCAGCATCCAGAAACTGTTTTATCTGCCGGAAGCGCACACGGATTTTCTCTTTGCCGTCATGGCTGAAGAGCTGGGGCTCTTCATGGTGATACTGGTGGTCATGGCGTATCTGTTTGTGGTTTACAGGGCGCTGAAAATCGGCCGTCGTGCCGAGAAGCGGGAGCAGCCTTTCTCCGGTTATGTGGCTTATGGCCTGGGTATCTGGATCGGTGTGCAGGCGTTTATCAATATTGGCGTCAACATGGGGGTTTTGCCCACCAAGGGTTTGACACTTCCGTTGATGAGCTATGGCGGCAGCAGTCTGCTGGTTATGTGTATTGTCATTGCCCTACTGCTGCGCATCGATATTGAAACCCGCAAATATGATCGTCGCAGTCAAATGCCGAAGGGGAGGGACTATGAACCGTAATCCCCGTCGCATATTGATTATGGCCGGTGGCACGGGGGGACACGTCTTTCCGGCGCTGGCTGTGGCACGCTATCTTGAGGAACAGGGTGTGGAGATCCATTGGCTGGGTACTCGCCGTGGCCTGGAGTCACAGGTTGTTCCACGGGCGGGTTTCAGCATCCGGTTTATTTCCGTCAGCGGCTTGCGCGGCAAACGTCTGTCCGGATTATTTTTCGCTCCGTTCAAACTCTCTTATGCACTGTTACAGGCGATTGTGATTTGTCTGCGACTCAAACCGGATGCCGTACTGGGAATGGGGGGCTTTGTTACCGGTCCCGGCGGACTGGCCGCCTGGTTGTTACGCCGGCCATTATTGATCCACGAACAGAATGCCATCCCGGGTCTGACCAACCGTCTGCTCAGCCACCTGGCTTTGCAGGTGATGGAGGCGTTTCCGGGCAGCTTTAAAAATGACAGGGTACTGCACACCGGTAACCCGGTACGCCAGGACATTATTGATCTGTCGGCACCGGCGCAACGCTTGCCCCGACATGAGGGCGCGATCCGCATTCTGGTGATTGGCGGGAGTCTCGGAGCACAGGTGCTGAATGAAACCGTGCCACAGGCGCTGAGCCGGCTACCGGACGAAATACCGGTAACGGTTCGGCATCAGGCCGGAAGGGGCAAACTGGAGTCGGCCCGCGAGGCGTATGCGTCGGCCGGCATCCAGGCGGAAACCGTTATGTTTATTGATGACATGGCCGACGCGTTCGAGTGGGCCGATCTGGTGATCTGCCGCGCCGGGGCGCTGACTGTTTTTGAACTGGCCTCGGCAGGCCTGGCTTCGGTTCTGGTGCCGTATCCCTATGCAGTGGATGATCATCAGACCGCCAACGCCCGCTACCTGGAGGAGGCCGGCGCGGCCAGGCTGATGCCGGCCAGGGAGTTCAATGCCGAACGTCTGGCGGCGGTATTGCGGGAATTGCTGGAACAGGGTCGGGATAACCTGCTGGCGATGGCCGAACGGGCACGACAACGGGCCATGCCCGACGCAACCCGGATTGTCGGTCAGCGTTGCCTGGAGGTGATGCATGGCTAACCAGCTGAGGCGCTTTACCGATCTGCCTTCCGGTCAGGGCGAACCGGGTATGGGCCGTATTAAATGTATCCACTTTGTCGGTATCGGTGGTGTCGGTATGGGCGGGATCGCGGAAGTACTGATCAATCTCGGTTACGAGGTGACCGGTTCGGATATTCATGAAAATGCCGTGACCCGTCATCTGACGCAACTGGGGGCAACCATTATCCAGGGCCATGCGGCGGAAAATATTACCAACTGTGATGTGGTGGTGACTTCCAGTGCCATTGTGACAGATAACCCGGAAGTCAAGGCCGCGCACCAGCAGCGTATTCCGGTAGTACCGCGGGCGGAAATGCTCGCCGAGCTGATGCGTTTTCGGTATGGCATTGCGGTGGCCGGAACGCATGGCAAAACCACGACCACCAGTCTGGTCGCCAGCGTCCTGGCCGAAGGCGGGGTGGATCCGACATTTGTCATTGGCGGACGACTCAACAGTGCCGGTACCCATGCGCGTCTGGGCAGCGGGCGCTATCTGGTGGCCGAAGCCGATGAAAGCGATGCCTCGTTTATGCATCTGCAGCCGATGATGGCGATCGTGACCAATATCGACGCGGATCATATGGAAACCTACGGCGGGGATTTTGAAAGACTGCGCCAGACCTTTGTCGAATTTCTGCATCACCTGCCGTTTTACGGCCTGGCGGTGGTGTGTATTGATGACGAGGAAATTCGTAATCTGATGCCGAGTATCAGCCGGCCTATCATTACCTATGGCCTGAGCGAGGGCGCGGACGTGCGCGCGATAAATATCACTCAGGCGGCAAACCAGACCCACTTTACGATTGTACAGCGGGATTCGGGAGAGCGTTTTGATGTCACCTTGAATATGCCGGGACATCACAACGTTCTGAATGCCCTGGCGGCTATCGCGGTCGCGCATGAGATCGGGATCGAAAACCGGCACATTGCCAGGGCGCTGGATAATTTCCAGGGTATCGGACGCCGCTTCCAGATCTATGGGGAGTATCAGATTGGCCGGGGCAAAGTGATTCATGTCGATGACTACGGTCATCATCCGCGTGAAGTGGAAGCGACTATTCAGGCGATCCGCGCCGGTTGGCCCGAGCGGCGCCTGGTGGTGGCATTTCAACCGCATCGTTATACCCGAACACGGGATCTGTTCGAAGACTTCACCCGGGTGCTCTCCGAAGTGGATGCCCTGGTGTTACTGGAGGTCTATCCCGCCGGTGAGACACCTATTAATGGTGCTGACGGACGCTCATTGACGCGCGCCATTCGGATGCGGGGCCAGGTTGAACCGATTTTTGTCGAAGAGCTGGATGAGTTAGCGACGGTACTGAACGGGGTATTACAGGACAGGGATATTCTACTGACACTCGGGGCCGGGAATATCGGCGCCGCGGCGGCCCGGCTCGAGCAGCAATTGAGCGGGCAATAACACCATGATGCAGATGGATAGAATAGAGACCGGAACCATGCAACTGCGGGGCGAGATGAAACAGCTTGAGCCGATGAGCCGGCATACATCCTGGCGCGTGGGCGGTGTAGCCGAGCATTTTTATCGGCCGGTGGATGTCGCCGATCTGCAGCAATTGTTGCAGCAGCTGCCGGCGCACGAGCCACTGTTCTGGTTGGGGCTGGGCAGTAACCTGCTGGTACGTGATGGCGGGATTCGCGGCACCGTGATCTGTACCAGTGGTGTGCTCAATGCTATCGAGTGGTTGGAAAATAATCGGGTCTATGTGGAAGTCGGCGTGGCTTCCCCGCAGGTGGCCCGGCAAACAGCGCGGCGGGGATTGCAGGGCGCCGAATTTCTCTGCGGCATTCCCGGCACCTTTGGCGGCGCCCTGGCGATGAATGCCGGCGCCATGGGCGGAGAAACCTGGAACATCGTCGAGTCGGTGAAGGTGATCGATCGCCGGGGTGAACTGAAGACCCGCGGGGCCGACGAGTTCGAGACAGGTTATCGCCATGTTCGGGGAAAACAGGGTGAATGGTTTGTCGCTGCCACCTTGCAGCTTGAAGCGGGTAATGCCGGGCAGAGTTTGCAACAGATCAAACAGCATCTGGCACGGCGCGGGAGCACCCAGCCGACCAGTCAGCCCAATGCCGGATCGGTGTTTCGCAATCCGCCCGGCGACTATGCGGCCCGCCTGATTGAGCAGTGTGGGTTGAAAAATACCTGCATCGGCGGAGCCTGCGTGTCCGAGAAACACGCCAATTTTATTATCAATACCGGCACGGCCACGGCCCGCGATATTGAACTGTTGATTCAACGGGTTGCCGATAAAGTACAACAGGCAAGCGGCATCGAACTGGTCAGGGAAGTGCAGATTGTCGGAGAACCGCATGAGCATGACTGAGCACAACAAAACGATCGATCCGCAGACCTTTGGCAAGGTCGCGGTATTGATGGGTGGCTGGTCCGCCGAGCGGGCGGTCTCATTGCGCAGTGGCCAGGCGGTACTGGATGCCCTGTTGCGCCGTGGTGTCGATGCACACGGTATCGATGTCAACAAAGAGACTGTCCTGCAAGTGCTGGAGAAGGGCACTTACGATCGCGCGTTTATTGTCCTGCATGGTCCCGGTGGTGAGGATGGTCGAATCCAGGCGGTCCTTGAGGTAATGGGGATTCCCTATACCGGCAGCGACGTACTCTCATCGGCGCTGGCCATGGACAAGTTGCGCAGCAAGATGATTCTCGAGGCCGCCGGGTTGCCGACGCCGGATTATATGGTACTGGATGACGAAACGGATCCGGAGTATGTGGTCGCCAGTCTGGGCCTGCCGCTGATGGTCAAACCGGCGCTGGAAGGTTCGAGTATCGGCATGAGTCGGGTCAATGAACCGCAGCAGATGCGCGATGCCTACAAGACCGCCGCACAGTTTCCCGGCGCGGTCATTGCCGAACGCTGGATTGAAGGCGGTGAATACACCGTGACAATACTGGGTGAGCAAACACTGCCGGTCATCAAGCTTGAAACCCCGAATGAATTTTATGACTACGAGGCCAAATATCAGTCGAATCAAACCCGCTATTTATGTCCCAGCGGTCTGGAGCCCGAACAGGAAGGGCAAATGCAGCGCCTGGCTCTGGCGGCTTTCAAGGCGGTCGGAGCAAGCGGTTGGGGGCGGGTCGATATTCTTTGCTCGGCAGACGGCAAGCCCTGGGTCATTGAACTGAATACGGTACCGGGTATGACGGACCATTCCCTGGTTCCCATGGCGGCGAAAGCCATTGGCATGGATTTCGACCAGCTGGTGTACGCCATACTTGCCCAGACACTGGACGGGTATAACGGTGATCAGCAGCAAGGAGGTAATCATGTCGGCGCGAGCTAACCAGGCAGCGGTAATGCCGGACGGGCCGATGTTCAGATTCCGGCCTCGTCGATTGTTGTTAATCCTCTCGGCGCTGTTGTTGGGCGTATTGTTATACCTGGGGATTCAGCGTCTGGTGAATCCATTGAATGTACCGGTGGATAAAATTCGCGTGCAGGGCAGTTTTATCAATGTGACCGAGAATATGCTCAATCCACTTTCGGAAAGTCTGTCCGGCGTCGGTTATTTTGATATCGATGTGGGAGTCGTACAGCAGCAGGTCGAAAATCTTCCCTGGGTTGCACATGCGACCGTACGACGCATCTGGCCCGATAAACTGGCAATCCATTTTGTTGAACAACAGCCGTTTGCTGTCTGGGCCGCCGGGGGACTGTTAAATGAAAACGGCGAAATATTCAAACCGGAAGTATCCACCTATCCCTCGGATCTGCCGGTTTTTCAGGGGCCGGAGAAATTGCGCGACAAAATGCTGGATTCGTACCGGCGCTTTTCCGGGTTGTTGTCTCCCCTGAATATGCGGATTACTAAACTGAAACTCGATCAACGTCAGGCATGGCAGATCGGTCTGCACAACGGTATTCATCTGAAACTGGGGCGCGAACATGAACTCGAACGTCTTGCGCGCTTTATCCGGGCTTATCCCCGGCTCAGTTCGATGGATCGGGGCGGCCTGAAACGCGTGGATTTACGTTATACCAACGGCATGGCAGTCGAATGGAAACAGAACAGGACATGAAAAAGCGTTCGGGAGTGACATTAAATGTCTAAGAAAACAGAAAAAAACCTTATCGTTGGACTCGATGTGGGCACCTCCAAGGTGGTTGCGATCGTCGGTGAGGTCACCCCGGAAAATGATATCGAAATCATCGGATTGGGTTCACACCCCTCCCGGGGTCTGAAAAAGGGCGTCGTGGTCAATATTGAATCCACGGTGCAGTCTATCCAGCGCGCGGTGGAAGAGGCGGAACTGATGGCCGGTTGTCAAATTCATTCGGTCTATGCCGGGATTGCCGGCAGCCATATCCGGAGTCTCAATTCCCACGGCATTGTGGCGATTCGCGACAAGGAAGTGACCCAGTACGATGTCGAGCGGGTGATCGACGCGGCGCGCGCGGTGGCGATACCGGCCGATCAGAAGGTGCTGCATATCATGCCGCAGGAATTCATTATCGACGATCAGGAAAGCATTCGTGAGCCGATTGGTATGTCCGGCGTGCGTCTGGAAGCCAAGGTACACATGGTGACCGGCGCGGTCAGTGCCGCACAGAACATTATCAAGTGTGTGCGCCGCTGCGGCCTGGAAGTGGATGACATCATTCTCGAACAACTGGCGTCCAGTCATTCGGTGTTAACCGAGGATGAAAAAGAGCTGGGAGTTTGTCTGGTGGATATCGGTGGTGGAACCACCGATATCGCGGTGTTTACCGAAGGGGCCATCCGGCATACCGCGGTGATCCCGATCGCCGGCGATCAGGTGACCAACGATATCGCGGTGGCACTGCGTACACCGACTCAGCATGCCGAAGAGATCAAGATCAAATACGCCTGTGCATTGACCCAACTGGCCAGTGCCGATGAAACCATTGAAGTGCCCAGTGTCGGTGAACGGCCGGTAAGACGCCTTGCCCGCCAGACCCTGGCCGAGGTCGTGGAACCGCGTTACGAGGAGTTGTTCACCCTCATCCAGGCCGAATTGCGCCGCAGCGGGTTCGAGGATCTGTGCGCCGCCGGCATTGTGTTGACCGGCGGCAGTTCCAAGATGGAAGGCACAGTGGAACTGGCCGAGGAAATATTCCATATGCCGGTGCGCCAGGGTTTGCCGCAATATGTCAATGGACTGGTGGATGTGGTGCGTAACCCGATCTATTCCACCGGTGTCGGGTTACTGTTGTTTGGTTATCAGAATCGTGCCTTGCGTGAGGCCGAATCACGCATGGGCGGAGGCTTTAGCAGCGTCTTGCAACGGATGAAGAGCTGGTTTCAGGGAAATTTTTAAAGGATTGTGACGTCGACACAATGTAACAACAACTGCGTTGTCAGTGAGGAGGGGTAAAAAATGTTTGAACTAATGGATACCTACAGTCAGAACGCCGTGATCAAGGTAATCGGCGTGGGAGGCGGTGGAGGTAACGCCGTCGAACACATGGTAGTACAGAGCATCGAAGGGGTGGATTTCATCTGCGCCAATACCGATGCCCAGGCAATGAAAAACAGTACCGCCAAGACCCTGTTGCAACTGGGTGGCGGCGTGACCAAGGGACTCGGTGCCGGGGCCAATCCCGAAACCGGCCGTACCGCGGCAATGGAAGATCGTGAACGTATCCAGGAAGTGCTGGAAGGTGCCGACATGGTCTTCATTACCGCCGGTATGGGCGGCGGTACCGGAACCGGGGGCGCGCCGGTGGTGGCACAGATCGCCCGTGACATGGGCATTCTGACCGTCGCGGTGGTCACCAAGCCGTTTCCCTTTGAAGGCAAAAAGCGCATGGAAGTGGCCATGGCCGGGATGGAAGAGCTCAAACAGTACGTCGATTCGTTGATTACCATTCCCAACGAAAAGCTGTTGAGTGTGCTGGGCAAGAACATCAGCTTGCTGGACGCCTTCAAGGCGGCCAATGATGTGCTGCTCGGCGCGGTGCAGGGTATTGCCGAGCTGATTACCCGCCCGGGCCTGATCAACGTCGACTTTGCCGACGTGCGGACCGTGATGTCCGAAATGGGCATGGCCATGATGGGTTCCGGCCGGGCCTCCGGTGAAGAGCGGGCCCGTGAAGCGGCCGAGGCCGCGATTGCCAGTCCGCTGCTGGAAGACGTCAACCTGGCCGGTGCCCGCGGTATTCTGGTCAACGTGACCGCCGGCATGGATATGTCCATCGGTGAATTCGAGGAGGTGGGCAATACCGTCAAGCAGTTTGCCTCGGAGAACGCGACCGTGGTGGTCGGTACCGTGATTGACCCGGATATGTCCGGGGAGTTGCGGGTGACCGTGGTGGCCACCGGCCTGGGTAACGAGCTGAAACAGGGGGACAAACCGAAACTGGTGGTCAACAAGAAAAATGATGGCGAGGTGGATTATAACCAGCTGGATCGGCCGACCGTCATGCGCAACAAGGGTACCGCCGACGGCAAGGGCCAGGCTGACGGCGACATGGAATATCTGGATATTCCGGCCTTTTTGCGGCGCCAGGCGGATTGACGGCGCGGGTCGCCGCCGGGCGGGTGGCTGGAGGCATGCTGCCGGGTGACGGAGGTTGCTGATTTCTCTGTGATGAAGGTAGCAACTTTGCCCCGGATCGCGTTTTATGGCGATAAGTTGCTGTATAATACGCACTTGCTTTAATATAGGCGCTTTCGTGCGGTGTTTTACTCACGCCACGCAGGCGCCCGTAGTGCAACAGGCTCGAAACTTGCTTTACTCAGGGAGACCTGCGTTTTAATAAGGAGAAATTGGCTAGTGATTAACCAGCGTACACTGAAAAATGTCATTCGCGCGACCGGCGTCGGACTGCATACCGGTGAAAAAGTCTACCTCACCCTTCGACCGGCCGCAGCGGATACGGGCATTATTTTCAGACGCGTGGACTTGCCGGAACCCGTTGAAATTCCTGCCGTTCCGGAGAACGTCGGGGATACCACCCTCTCCACCACCCTGATCAAGGACGGGATTCGGGTCTCGACGGTCGAGCATCTGCTGTCGGCTCTGGCCGGGCTGGGCATCGACAACGCCTATATCGATCTGAATGCGCCGGAAGTGCCGATTATGGACGGCAGCGCCGGCCCTTTTGTGTTTCTGGTGCAATCGGCGGGCATTCAGGAGCAAAAGGCACCAAAACGGTTCATCCGGATTAAAAAGCCCATTGTCATCGAAGAGGAGGATAGATGGGTGCGATTTGATCCGTTCGAAGGGTTCAAGGTCTCCTTCACCATCGATTTTGACCACCCGGTCTTCAAGGATCAAAACCAGACCGCGATGATCGACTTTTCCACCACCTCCTTCGTCAAGGAGGTCAGCCGGGCCCGGACCTTCGGTTTCATGAGCCAGATCGAGAGCCTGCGCGCCAATAATCTCGCGCTGGGCGGCAGCCTGGACAATGCGGTGGTCGTGGACGAATACCGGGTCCTGAATGAGGACGGTCTGCGCTACGTGGACGAATTCGTCAAACACAAGATTCTGGATTCCATCGGCGATCTCTACCTGCTGGGACACAGCCTGATCGGCGCTTTCAGCGGCCACAAATCGGGCCATGCGCTTAACAACCGGTTGTTACGCGAGTTACTCACCAACAGGGAAGCCTGGGAAGAGGTGACCTTCGAGGACCCGGCCAAGGCGCCCATCTCCTTTGTGCAGCCGGTTCAGGTCACCTGAAACCGCGTTTTGACACGCTAAAAACACCGGCAATTGCCGGTGTTTTTGTCTGGACGAGGCGCCTCCAACGGGCCGGGAGAGCGGTTTGGGCTGATCGTGCCCCGAAAAGCTTATCATTCGGGCTATAAATATAAGGTTTGCTTATTCATCCTCGGTGCGACGGGGCCGACTCAACCGGTGTAGCGCTTCGCGCAGCTCGGGATCCTCGATGCCCTCCGCCATGGCATGAATATTTTGACTGGCGGCGGGGCTGATCTCGCGGGTTGCCGGGGGCTTTTCGACCGGCGCCGGCGAGGCCGGGGCGACATGGATTTTTATGGACTTAAGTCCTTGTAAAGCGGGAATGTTTTTTTTAAGCTCCTGCAGCAGGGTGGGAATATAGTAGCGCAGTCGCGAGGCCCAGACCGGGGAATCGACCTGGATGACCAGCTCTTCAGCAGCATACCGGGCCACCTGGCAATGATCGGTCATCGGCTGATCGAGTACCGCTGACAGATGCCGGTTGAGCTGGCGCAGCTGGCGGGTCGTTGTGACCAGTTCGGCAACCCGGCTCTTTTCTCCCTGCAGGAGCTTGTACAATGGTCTGGGAGTATTCATACTGGATTATTATGAAGGATTTGGCCGGTTCATTGGAAAATTTACTTTAACCTCACATTAAAATAACAAGAGCTGTATTGTCACTATGAATATCGTTGTTCTGAGACGAAAAAAGGGATGTTCCGGGTTGTGGACCCTGAGCAAGCATCGCCTGATCAGCCTTGTTCTGGGTGCCGCCATCGTGATGCCCGCGGCATTCGGCGGCGCGGGCTACTATCTGGGGGTCGCGCACATGCAGGCCAACCCGGATGAACTGAGCCTCGCGCTGCAGTCGGAACTTGATGCCCAGCGTTTGCGAATCGAGGAAGAGACCCGCAACGCGCAGGAAAGCATGGACGCGCTGGCACTGCGTCTGGGTAATCTGCAGTCCCATGTGGTGCGGCTGGATGCGCTGGGACAGCGCCTGACCCAGATGGCCAATCTGGATGGCGGTGAATTCAATTTCGATCAGGCCCCGGCCCAGGGCGGTCCCCTGGAGAGCGGCGAACAGCTTTCCGGGGATTCGATCGATGTGCCGGATTTCATCGCCTCGCTGCAAGAGCTGGCCTCGAAAATCGAGGATCGCGACCAGCAGCTCGGCGTACTGGAAGAGATGCTGATGACCCGTAGCCTGCAGGAGGAAGTCATGCCCGCCGGTCGACCCATCACCCAGGGCTGGTTGTCCTCCTATTACGGCATGCGCACCGATCCCTTCAATGGGCGGCGAACCCACCATTCCGGTATCGATTTCGCCGGCAAAGAGGGCTCCGATGTGGTGGCCGTGGCGGCCGGGGTGGTCACCTATTCCGGCAGGCGTTCCGGCTACGGCCGCCTGGTCGAGGTGAACCACGGCAAGGGGTATGTGACCCGTTACGGGCATAACAAGGAAAATCTGGTGGAAGTCGGCGACACCATCAAAAGAGGCCAGGCGATCGCCAAAATGGGCAGTACGGGACGCTCTACGGGGCCGCATGTCCATCTGGAAGTACTGGTCAACGGCCGTACCGTCGATCCCAAAAAATACATAATGGCCAGCAATTAAGCTGTGTTGCGATCTGCTGACGGCTAATCCGTATGTCCGCCAGTCGTTTGTCGTCGGTTTTGGCCCTTCTGCCGGGTCTGCTGCTTGTCGCCTGCAGCACCGCGCCGCCCGCCCCCCCGCAAACCCAATCCGACCCGCCGCCGCAACCTGACCCCGCCCCTGCCGTGCTGAGCGTCGCCGCGGTCGGGGATGTGATGCTGGGTACCGATTTTCCGTCTCCCCGCTTGCCGCCCGAAGACGGGGCCGCACTGTTACGCGAGGTCGCACCGGTGCTGCGGGAGGCGGATATCGCCTTCGGGAATCTGGAAGGGGTGCTGCTGGACGGCGGCGAGCCGGTAAAAACCTGCCAGGATCCCGCCGCCTGTTATCTGTTTCGATCCCCCGCGCGCTATGCCGCCCATCTGCAGCAAGCCGGCTTTAATCTCATGAGTCTGGCCAATAACCACGCCCGGGATTTCGGCGAGGCGGGCCGCGAGGCGAGTATGCAGACCCTGCGCCGGCACGGCATCCGCCATACCGGTCGCCGGGGCGATGTCGCCAGCTGGACGGTCAACGGCCTGCGCGTGGCGGCCATCGCGTTTGCGCCGTTTGTCGACTCGCATGACATGCTGGATACGGCGCGCATGGTCGGGTTGGTCAACGGACTCAAGCGGCGGCATGATATTGTGCTGGTCTCCTTTCACGGGGGGGCCGAGGGGGAGGCGGCCCTGCATCTGCCCTTTGCCGAGGAAGAGTATTACGGCGAGCGGCGCGGGGATGTGGTCGCCTTTGCCCGTCGGGCGGTGGAGGCCGGCGCCGATCTGGTGCTCGGCCACGGGCCCCACGTACCGCGGGCGATGGAACTCTATCGCGGCCGGTTGATCGCCTACAGCCTGGGGAATTTTGCCACCTATCAGGGGATGAAGGTGAGCGGTCTCAATGGGCTGGCGCCGTTACTCGAGGCGCAGCTGGATCATCGCGGCCGCTTCGTCGCGGGGCGGGTTCACTCATTTGTCCAGCGCCGCCCCCGGGGACCGGTCCGGGATGAACAGCGGCGCGCCGCGCGGCTGATCGCCCGCCTGTCACAGGAGGATTTCCCCCGCGCGTCGCTGGCCTTCGATCGCCGCGGTTATCTCTACCCCCTGTCCGTTCCCTCAACGGGGAAAGCGGACAAAACCCCTGGTGATCGGTACAATAGCCGGTTTTAAAGCAGGAAAAAGATTTTTTCCGGCACACTAGTCCAATCAGTAAGTGAGTCCTTGCTTCAGGGCTTGCAACAGGCAAATTTATGTTGAAACCATTCCTGAAAAAAGTCTTCGGCAGCCGTAACGAGCGTCTGGTCAAGCAGATGGGCAAGACCGTCGAGCGTATCAATGCGCTGGAAGGGTCCATGCAGGCCCTCTCCGACGCCGAGCTGCAGAACAAAACCGCCGAATTCCGTCAGCGGCTCGCCGACGGGGCGAAGCTGGATGACCTGTTGCCGGAGGCCTTTGCCGTGGTGCGCGAAGCGGCGGTGCGGACGCTGGGGATGCGCCATTTCGATGTGCAGTTGGTCGGTGCCATGGTGCTGCATCAGGGCAAGATATCCGAAATGCGCACCGGTGAAGGCAAGACCCTGATGGCGACCCTGGCCTGTTATCTGAATGCCCTGCCGGAGACCGGGGTCCACGTGGTGACCGTCAACGATTATCTGGCCCGGCGTGACGCCGAATGGATGGGGCAGGTGTACGAGTTTCTGGGAATGTCGGTCGGCACCATCGGCTCCGGCATGCCGTTTGAAGACAAGAAAGCCGCCTATGCCGCGGATATCACCTTCGGGACCAACAACGAGTTCGGTTTCGATTATCTGCGCGACAACATGGCCTTCAGCAAGGAGGAGCAATTCCAGCGTCAGCTGGGCTTTGCCGTGATCGACGAAGTGGACTCGATTCTCATCGACGAGGCCCGCACGCCGCTGATCATCTCCGGGCCCTCCGAAGACAGCTCCGAGCATTATCACAAGATCAATGCGCTGGTCCCCAAACTGACCAAACAGGAAGAGGAAGACGGTCCCGGCGACTACAGCGTGGAAGAGAAGAACAAGCAGATATTCCTGACCGAGACGGGCCATCAACGGGTGGAAGAGTTGCTGACCGAGGCCGGGCTGCTGGAGGAGGGCGCCAGTCTGTACGATGCCGCCAACATCAGCCTGCTGCATCATGTCAACGCGGCGCTGCGCGCGCATGTGTTGTTCCAGCGGGATGTCGATTACATCGTGCGGGATAACGAAGTGGTCATCGTCGACGAGTTCACCGGACGCACCATGCCCGGGCGACGCTGGTCAGACGGGTTGCACCAGGCGGTGGAAGCCAAGGAAGGGGTGGAGATCCAGCGCGAGAACCAGACCGTCGCCTCGATCACCTTCCAGAACTTCTTCCGGCTCTACGACAAGTTGTCGGGCATGACCGGCACCGCCGATACCGAAGCCTACGAGTTCCAGACTATCTATGGTCTGGAAGTGGTGGTGATCCCGACCCACAAGCCGATGATTCGCAAGGACATGGTGGACAAGGTCTATCTCACCCAGCAGGAGAAATTCCAGGCCATCCTGGATGACATTCGCGACTGCAAGCAGCGCGGCCAGCCGGCGCTGGTCGGCACCACCTCGATCGAAGTGTCGGAGATGCTCTCCGAGGTATTGCAAAAAGAGCAGATTCAGCACGAAGTATTGAACGCCAAACAGCATGCCCGCGAGGCCGAGATCATCGCCCAGGCCGGGAGTCCCGGTGCCGTGACCATCGCCACCAACATGGCCGGCCGCGGGACCGATATCGTGCTCGGCGGTAACCTGGACGCGGAGCTGGCGGAACTCGAATCCGCGGACGAACCGACCCTGGAACAGCATCGCCAGGCCTGGCAACAGCGCCACGATCAGGTGGTGGCTGCCGGCGGACTGCACATCATCGGTACCGAGCGC
The DNA here is from genome assembly GCF_004366735.1 of Thiohalophilus thiocyanatoxydans. Classification (GTDB taxonomy): domain Bacteria; phylum Pseudomonadota; class Gammaproteobacteria; order UBA6429; family Thiohalophilaceae; genus Thiohalophilus; species Thiohalophilus thiocyanatoxydans. The sequence goes on from NZ_SOQX01000004.1 coordinate 235,427, forward strand.
CACGAGTCACGGCGTATCGATAACCAGTTGCGCGGCCGCTCCGGGCGCCAGGGCGATCCCGGCTCCTCGCGCTTTTATCTCTCCCTGGAAGACAGCCTGATGCGGATCTTCGCCTCCGAGAAGGTCTCCATGTTGATGCAGCGCCTGGGCATGAAAGAGGGCGAGTCCATCGAGCACCCGTGGGTCAGCCGGGCGATCGAAAACGCCCAGCGCAAGGTCGAGGGCCACAACTTCGATCTGCGCAAGCAGCTGCTCGAATATGACGATGTCGCCAACGATCAGCGTAAGGTGATCTACGAACAGCGCAACGAACTGCTTTCGGCCGAGGACATCAGCGAGACCGTCCGGGCGATTCGCGCGGATGTGGTCCACAACATGGTCAGCCCGTATGTGCCGCCGCAGAGTCTCGAGGAGCAGTGGGATCTGCCGGGGCTGGAAGAGATGATCGAAGCGGAATTCGGCCTCAAGCTGGAGGTCCGCCAGTGGCTGGAAGCGGACGACAGCCTGCATGAAGAATCCCTGCGCGAGAAGATCCTGGAAGAGATCGAGGCGGCTTATGCCGCCAAGGAAGCGAGCGTCGGCAGCGAGGTGATGCGCCAGGTGGAAAAGGCGGTGATGCTGCAGGTGCTCGACGGCCAGTGGCGTGAACACCTGGCGATGATGGATCAGCTGCGCCAGGGGATTCATCTGCGCGGCTATGCGCAGAAGAACCCCAAGCAGGAGTACAAGCGCGAATCCTTCCAGCTGTTTTCCGAAATGCTGGATCGCATCAAGCAGGAGGCGATCACCATCCTCAGCCGGCTGCGGGTGCGCAGCGAGGATGACGTGGACGCGCTGGAGCAGCAGCGTCGCCAGCAACAGCAGGCCGACGCCATGGAGTTCCAGCATCGCGAAGTCAGTGCCATGAGCGAGGAAGAAGAGACTTCCGCCGCCGCCGCGCCGGCCCCGGCCGCCGCCCCCTATGTGCGGGAAGGGCGCAAGGTCGGGCGCAACGAACCCTGCCCCTGTGGCTCGGGCAAGAAGTACAAACAGTGCCACGGCAAACTGGACTAGCGCCCTTACGGAGTCGCGTCGATGGCTGATACCCACCATCCCGCCTTCGAACCGGTCCCCGGCATCCGGCTGGGCACGGCCTGCGCCGGGATCAAAAAGCCGGGCCGGCGCGATCTGGTGGTGATGGAGCTGGCCCCGGGCAGTACGGCGGCGGCGGTATTCACCCGCAACGCCTTTTGCGCCGCCCCGGTCAGCGTGGCCCGGGAACATCTGCACCAGGGCCCGCCGCGCTATTTGCTGATCAACACCGGTAACGCCAATGCCGGCACCGGCGCGGCCGGCCTGGCCGATGCCCGCCAGTGCTGCGCGGCGCTGGCCGAACAGGCCGGTTGCCGGCGCGAGGAAGTTCTGCCGTTCTCCACCGGGGTCATCGGCGAGCCGTTGCCGGTAACACGGATCACCGACGGTCTGCCGGCGGCCTGCGCGGCGCTGGACGCGGCGGGCTGGGGCGAGGCGGCCCACGGCATTCTGACCACCGACACCGTTCCCAAACTCGCTTCGCGCCAGATTACCCTGGACGGGCGCACGGTCACGGTTACCGGGATGGCCAAGGGTAGCGGCATGATTCGCCCGGACATGGCGACCATGCTCGCCTTTATCGCCACCGACGCGGCGATCCAGCCGCCCCTGTTGCAGGAACTGCTGCAACAGGCGGCGGATCGCTCCTTCAACCGGATCACCGTCGACGGCGACACCTCCACCAACGACGCCTGTCTGCTGGCCGCCACCGGGGCCAGCGGCGTCAGCGTGACCGCCGGCAGTGCCGGGGCCAGCGCGCTGTACGAGGCCCTGCAGGCGGTCTGCGTGAGCCTGGCCCGGGCCATCGTGCGCGACGGCGAAGGGGCCACCAAACTGATCAATATCGTGGTCAACGGCGGACGCGACGAGGCCGAGTCTCTGGCGGTGGCCTACACCCTGGCTCACTCACCGCTGGTCAAGACCGCCTTTTTCGCCAGCGATCCCAACTGGGGACGCCTGCTCGCCGCCGTGGGCCGGGCCGGCCTGGCGGATCTGGATGTCGAAAAAGTCAGCCTCTGGCTGGACGACGTGCTGCTGGCCGAGGCGGGCGGGCGCGCCGCCAGCTATACCGAGGAACAGGGTCAGAAGGTCATGGAGCAGGCGGAGATCACCGTCACGGTGAATCTGCAGCGCGGCGAGGCGACGGCCACCGTCTGGACCTGCGACTTCTCCTACGACTACGTCCGCATCAACGCCGAATACCGAACCTGATAAATTCAGGTTCTAGGTCCTAGTTTCTAGAACCTAGAACCTAGAACCTAGAATCTGTTCGTTTGGCATCCGCCATCTTGCCTTAATGCACTGAGCTATCTGTGTTGATTATGTCTGAATCTATCCATGTGGCAGTCGGAATAATTGTGAATCCCGCCGGGGAAATACTGCTGGCACAACGTGCTGATCATCGTGATCAGGGCGGGCTGTGGGAGTTTCCCGGCGGCAAGGTCGAGGCCGGCGAGACGGTGGCACAGGCACTGGCCCGCGAACTGCTTGAGGAGGTCGGGATTACGGTAAGCCACAGCGAGCCGTTGATTCGCATACCGCATGACTATGCCGATCGCACGGTCGTGCTGGAGGTCCATGAAGTGCGCGCCTTTAGCGGCGAGCCGCGCGGGCGCGAGGGGCAGCCGGTGCGCTGGGTGGCGCCGGAACAGTTGAGTGACGTTGCCATGCCCGCCGCCAACCGGCCGATTGTGAACGCCGTGCGCCTGCCCGCCGAGTGTCTGATTACCCCGCCGCTCGACAGCGACGAACAGTGGTTGTCCGTCCTGAAAAAGAGTCTGCACCAGGGCGTGCGACTGGTGCAGTTGCGGCTCAAGGAGCTGGCGGCGGAGCGGGTCGATGCCCTGACGCGCAAGGCGCTGGCCCTGTGTCATGCCCACGATTGCCGGGTGTTGCTCAATGCCGATCCGCAGCAGTTCGCCCATCTGCCGGTGGACGGTTTTCACCTGCCCGCCGGCGCCCTGTCCCGTTATCCCGCCCGGCCGGTGGCCGAGGGGCGCTGGTTATCGGCGTCGATCCATAACCGGGCCGAGCTGGTGCAGGCGGCCCGGCTGGGGGTGGATCTCGGTTTTGTGGCCCCGGTGCAGGCGACGGCGACCCATCCCGATGCGACACCCCTGGGCTGGGCCGGCTTCAAGGAACTGGCCGCGGCCGCCCCGTTTCCGGTCTACGCCCTGGGCGGCATGCAGCGTCATGACGTGACCCTGGCCCGACAGTACGGCGGGCAGGGCATCGCCGGGATTCGGTTATTTGTTGAGGGAGAAGATTAAATGTCACCGCTGATCAAAACAGGCGGATTGTTACTGCTGGTTGTACTGATCGCCATTGCCGGCGGTTACAGCTGGGTTGCCATCGACCACACCGACAACGACCCGGCCCCGGCCGCGCCGACCGAAACCGTGTCCCTGCAGGTGACAGAGACCGCCTGCCGGGACACGCGGGCGGCCTGTCGCGCCACACATCCCGAACTGGGTGACATCAGCCTGCGGTTTCCCGAGGGGGCGTATTACATGCAACGCTTCGAGGCCGAACTGCGTCTGGCCAAGTCAACTGAACTCGATCGAGTCACGCTGGATCTGGACATGACCGAGATGGACATGGGGCGCAACCGGTTTACCCTGTCACCGGCCGGCGAGGGGATCTGGCGCGGTGAACTGCTGCTGCCGATCTGCGTCACCGGGCGGGTCGATTGGCAGGTTCGGGTGCAACTGGACAGGGGTGAACGGCGTTATGAAGCGGCGTTTCCATTAAACGTTACGCGCGCCCCGGAGCAGTGACGAGGGACGAGGTACGAGTGACGAGGGAAACAGACTCGCAATAGTTGTCGGTCACGCTCGTGATGGCCTGTGTGATGATTCCCGGTCTTGCAGCACTCAGCACGTAGGGTGCGTTCCACGCACCATAAGCTGCAAACTGCCATCTGCGACTGCTAACTTTGTTTTTAACTCAGAACTCAGAATTATTGTCCGGATCGGTTTGTTCGTCGATGAATTCATCGGGAAGTTTGCGATCGCCGGGGATGCGGTGGTTTTCGCTGGCCCATTCGCCCAGATCGATCAGGCGACAGCGTTCGCTGCAGAAGGGACGCCATTTGGCGTTTTCATCCCAGGTCACCGGCTTGCCGCAGGTCGGGCATTTGACGACAGGACGGCTCATAAGGTGCAGCAGGTCAGTCGGAAGTTGACGCTGCCGTCCACCTGGACCGGGCGGCCACTGTCGCCCGGGCGGACAAAGCGGACACTGAAGCGGTGCTTGCCGCCGCTGATCTCCGGATAGCAATCCAGCGAATGGTCGAGGGTGACGCGCAGCATCTGGGCCCGCGTCTGATTGTCGAGGCTTTGCTGGTAAAAGCCTTTTTCCGCCACCACGTCGCTGGAGTCGGCCGACTCGCGGAGGATCCCGAGGATCAGGCTGACCGGCTTGTGGATGGTGTTCAGTTCCTCGTACCACGCTTCCAGCTGGGCAATACGCCCTTCCGGATCCTGCTGCAGCCAGTAGTGATAGCCGGGCAGATCGAAGCTGCAGCTGCCGGCGGTGATGGTGCCGCGCTGGCGCAGGCTGGAAATCAGTTCGTTGTCGCGCAGCGCTTGCCCGGGATGGCCCTGCAGAGCATGCAACTCCCCCTGGGCGGCATCCAGCTGGCTTAGGATCGAGCTGAGTTGCTGGCGATCGACCCCGGGCATATCCTGCAGCCGGGAGAGGGCGCCATAAAGTCGATCCAGCTCCTTGAGGGTCTCGGTTTTGATATCGCCGCGCGAGACGATCTCCAGAATATCGATCAGGGCGTTGATCGTGGCGCGCGAATCCCAGACCGAAAAGCCGCGCAGGGTGTAGGCCGCCTGTTTGAACAGATGCTCGAGCCGCAGGTAGGTGCGGGTGCGTTCGTTCAGGGGTTGCTCGTAAACGATCGGATTATCCACGTAAAATGATCAACCGCATGAAGATGAGTGTGCGCTTATCTTACTGGAAAGACCCGGTGGCGAAAACGGGGGATCTGAATAGGTGTTCCGAAGGTTGTCCAGAGAGATTGCTTCGTCACGTTATTCCTCGCAATGACGTCACTATGTTTGGTCAGTGCGAGCCAGGCGAAGCAATCTTTTGAACGTGGCGATTGGGTATTCGCGGTGCCTGTTCAGTTTGTCCCGGCGAGCGTCTGATACGTTTCGTGCAGGGCGGCGATCTGCTGTTCCAGGTGTTCCAGGTCGTGGCTGTTATCGATAATGTCATCGGCCAGGGCCCGGCGTTGGGCGGGACTGCTCTGGCTGGCAACGATCTGTTCGACCTGCTCGCGGGACAGCCCATCGCGGGCCATGGTGCGGCGGATCCGGGTCTCTTCATCCGCTTCCACCAGCAGCACCCGATCGACAAAGGGGTAATCGCCGGTTTCGGCCAGCAGGGGAATGACCACCAGGCAGTAGGGCCCCGGCAACCCGTCGAGCCGGCGCCGGACCTCCTCGCGGATCCGGGGATGGAGGATCTGCTCCAGCGCCCGGCGCCGGGCGGGATCGGCGAAGACGATCTCGCGCAGACGCTCCCGGTCGAGCCGGCCGTCCGCCGTCAGCACCGCGTCACCGAACTGTGCTGTTATCTCCTTCAGCGCCGGCTGGCCGGGCGCGACCAGCTCGCGGGCAATCAGATCGGTGTCGATGATCGGGACACCGTGTCGGGCAAAGCCGTCGGCCACGGCCGACTTGCCGCTGCCGATGCCGCCGGTGAGTGCCACGATTAACATTTCAGTACCGTGCCCATAGATTTCGGTACAGCCCGCGTCTAGCCCTGAAGCCAGTTCAGATAGGCCTGGTTGAGTTGCGGCCCCCAGAGCAAGGCGATCCAGCCGGCGGCCGCCAGATAGGGCCCGAAGGGGATCGGCTTGCCGGCCTGATGCCGTTTAAACAGGATCAGGGTGATGCCAACCACGGCACCGACCACGGAGGAGAGCAGAATGACCGCCGGCAGCATCTGCCAGCCCAGCCAGGCGCCGAGCATGGCCAGCAGCTTGAAGTCGCCGTAGCCCATCCCTTCCTTGCCGGTCAGCAGTTTGAACAGCTGATAGACGCTCCACAGTGCCAGATACCCGGCCATGGCACCGAACAGGGCCGAATAGATATCGGTGAACAGCCCCTGGCTGTTGAGCAGCAGGCCCAGCCACAACATCGGCAACACGATGTTATCGGGCAGATAGAAGTGATCGTAGTCGATGACCGTCAGCACGATCAGCGCCCAGGTCAGCAGGATGGCAAAGGCGGCGAGCGGTGTGACGCCGAACTGCCAGGCCGTCAGCGCGGCAAGCAAGCCGCTGACCAGCTCGATGATCGGATAGCGCACGGCGATCGGTGTGCGGCAACTGGCACAGCGTCCCCGCAGCAGCAGGTAACTGATGAGCGGAATGTTCTCCCGGGCCCGGATGGCGTGGCCGCAATGAGGACAGCGGGAGGCCGGGGTCAGCAGGTTAAAGGGGGCGGCCTCCGCGGGCGGTTCGCCGGCCTTGAGGTGTCGGGGATGGTGCTCGGTCAGGTAGTCCAGACAGTCGGTTTGCCACTGGCGGTGCAGCATCCGCGGCAGGCGCAGGATGACCACGTTCAAAAAGCTGCCGACCAGCAGCCCCAGCACAAACACGACGGCCAGGTAGAGCATCGGGGACGCTTGCAGGAGCGCGATAGTATTCATGTTACAGGCTGTCGCTAGCCCGGCTAGCTAACCACGCCGCCCATCTGGAAGATCGGCAGATACATGGCGATCACCAGCCCGCCGACGACGATACCGAGAAACGCCATGATAATGGGCTCCAGCAGGCTGCTGAGACTGTCCACGGCGTTGTCGACCTCGGCCTCGTAAAAATCGGCCACCTTGGCCAGCATGGTATCCATGGAGCCCGCTTCCTCGCCGATGGCGGTCATCTGCACCACCATGTTGGGAAACAGATCGGTGCTCTTCATGGCGACATTGAGCTGGGTTCCGCTGGCGACCTCGTCACGCATGCGCAGGACCGCGCGCCCGTAGACGACATTGCCCACCGCACCGGCGACCGATTCCATGGCTTCGACCAGCGGCACCCCGGCGGCGAACATGGTGGAGAGGGTCCGGGCATAGCGGGCGATGGACGCCTTGACCATGATCGGGCCGACGATGGGCGCTTTGAGCAACACCTTGTCGAGAAACTCCCGGAATTTTCGCGAGCGTTTCTTTCCCTGCAATATGGCATAGACGCCGCCAATGGCGCCGCCGAAGATCGCCCACCAGTATTCCTGGAAAAATTCCGACAGATCGACCACGAAGCGGGTCAGCGCGGGCAGATCCGCGCCGAAGCCGGAAAACAGCTGCTCGAACTGGGGAATAACGAATATCAACAGAATGGCGGTTACAACAAAGGCGACCACCACCACCGCGGTCGGGTAGGTCAGGGCCTTTTTGATCTTGGCCTTGATCGCCTCGGTTTTCTCCTTGTAGACGGCGATCTTGTCGAGGATGTCATCCAGAATCCCCGCCTGTTCCCCGGCCTTGACCAGGTTGCAGAACAGATCGTCGAAATGGTACGGGTGTTTGGCCAGCGCCTCGGAGAGGTTGGTGCCGCCTTCGATATCCGCCTTGATGCTCAGCAGCAGCTCGGAGACGGCCGGGTTGTCATGCCCCTGGCCGATGATGTCGAACGCCTGCACCAGCGGCACCCCGGAGGCCATCATGGTCGCCAGCTGGCGACTGAAGATGGCAATGTCCTCCGCCTTGACCTTGCCCTTGCCGCTGCCGAACAGCGGCTTGGGTTTTTTCTTCACCTTTTTGGGATTGATACCCTGGCGGCGCAGGTTGGCCTTGACCAGGGCAACACTCTGGCCGGTGGTCTCCCCCTTGACCGACTGGCCCTTCTTGTCCTTGCCTTCCCAGAGGAAGGTGTCCTGTTTTGTAGCGGCTTTCGCGGCGGCCTGTGCCATGGCAATGTAATCCTGTTGTTATTCTTTGGTAACCCGATTGACTTCATCCAGACTGGTGAGGCCGTCCTTCACTTTTTTCAGCCCGGATTTGCGTATGTCCGGAATGCCTTCCTTGTCGGCCTGATCGGCCAGCTCCATGGCGTTGGCCCCCTCCATGATCAATCGGCTCAGGGCGTCGGTAATGGGCATGACCTGGTAGATCCCGAGCCGGCCCTTGTAGCCGTTGGTGCATTGATCGCAGCCCTTGGCGCCGTAGATTTTCAGCCCCGCCTTGATCTCCTCCTCGGTGAAGCCCTCCTCGAGCAGCGCTTCGCGGGGGAGATCGAGCAGCTCCTTGCAGTTGTTGCACAGGCGCCGCGCCAGACGCTGGGCGATGATCAGGTTGACCGCCGAGGCGATGTTGTAGGGGGGAACCCCCATATTCATCAGCCGGTTGAGCGTCTGCGGCGCGTCGTTGGTGTGCAGGGTGGAGAGCACCATGTGGCCGGTCTGGGCCGCCTTGATGGCGATCTCGGCGGTCTCCAGATCGCGGATTTCGCCCACCAGAATAATGTCCGGATCCTGGCGCAAAAAGGCGCGCAGGGCGCTGGCAAAATCGAGCCCGATGCGGGTGTTGACGTTGACCTGGTTGACCCCCGGCAGGTTGATTTCCACCGGATCCTCGGCGGTGGAGATATTCACCTCGGGCTGGTTGAGAATGTTGACCCCCGTATATAGCGAGACGGTCTTACCACTACCGGTCGGGCCGGTGACCAGGATCATGCCGTAGGGTTTTTGCAGATTCTCCAGGAAAAGCTGTTTCTGCTCCTCCTCGTAGCCCAGCGCGTCGATCCCCATCTGGGCGCTGGTGGGATCGAGAATACGCATGACGATCTTCTCGCCGAACAGGGTCGGGCAGGTGTTGACACGAAAGTCGATGGCCCGGGTCTTGGAGAGGTTCAGCTTGATGCGCCCATCCTGCGGCAGGCGCCGCTCGGAGATATCCAGCCGCGACATGACCTTGATCCGCGCGGCGATCCGCGGTGCCATGCCGACCGGCGGCGCGGCGACTTCGCGCAACACGCCGTCCTGGCGAAAGCGGACCCGGTAACTCTTTTCATAGGGCTCGAAATGGATATCCGAGGCCCCCTTGTTGATGGCGTCGAGCAGGACCTTGTTGACGAAGCGGACCACCGGGGTGTCGTCGGCCTCGGCGTCGCTCACGCTCTCCCCGGCCGGGCCCGCGTCCTCCTCGCCGAACTCGACCCCGTCAAGATCATCGTCTCCCCCCGCCAGCTCCGACAGGCTGGTGTCATTGGCGGCCATGGCCCGGTCGATGGTCTTGCTCAGCTTGTCGTCCTGGACCAGGATCGGCTCGGTGGTCATGCCCACATGGAACTTGATCTCGTCCAGCGCCTGCAGGTTGGTGGGATCCGAGACGGCCACAAACAGGCGGTTGCCGCGGCGGAACAGGGGCAGGGTGTGGTGCTTGCGGACCAGCTCTTCCTTGACCAGCTTGACGGTCTCCGACTCGAGCTCCACCACGTCGAGATCCATGACCGGCACGCCGAACTCGTCGGCGGCGGCCTGGGCGATTTTTCTTGCCTCGGCCAGTTTGTTCTGCACCAGATAGCTGACGAACAGCACCTTCTGCTGAAGGGATTCGGCGGAGGCCTTCTGGGCATCGGCATCCGAGAGGATGCCGTCCTGCACCAGCTTGCGGGCGAGGCCGCTCAGTTGCATCTGTACGCCGGGGGTGGCCATAAAGTCAGGTCCGTAATAAAAGCAAACAGTGTCTCGAGTATATCCGGTTCACCGGGCTGTATCGACGCCCGGGCCGCCGGCTTGAAGCCGCAAAGTCAGAAACGTGACACAGGTCCCGCTGAATCAACCTGAATGATTGTTTATAAGTTATTGATGAAAAAGTATTTTAGCCCGCAAGGCATGTCAAGCGCAATTTCGCCGCCGGGTTGCCGGGTGAGCGGCACATCAGTTGGTCGCGGTTCGGGTCTTGCCGGCGACAGGGGTGCCGGTTTTGCCGGTGGCGGTAATCGTGTAGGAGGGGCCGCTGATATTCACTGTGTAATTGAACAGGTTTGGCCCGTCGCTGCCTTTGGCCTCCCAGAGGCCGTTGCTCTCGGACTCCAGGGTCGCGGTATCCGTGCCCTCGAAATATGCGTTGTTCTCCAGGTAAAACTGTTCCTGGGCCTGTTTCAGCGCGGCGATATTCTTATCCGCCTCGCTCATGCGGCTCTTCTCCAGATAGCTGGTATAACTCGGTACTGCAATGGCGGCGATAATGCCGATGATGGCGATCACAATCATCAGCTCGATCAGGGTAAAAGCGGACTGGTTGCGGTGTTGCATGGCGGCCCTCATGAACAAATCTTCCATTTAAAAATATACAGCATAACTTTCCCAATTGCCGTGAATTTTGGTGTAACGCTATCTCAGAATCGGCAGCCGCGCCGGGAAGTTTAGCGCCCGCCGGGCCCGGTGGCGCTGTTTTCTTCCAGAATCCGGAAAAAGACCGACTCCAGCGAGGTCGCCGGGTGGATGCTCAGCACCCGCCCCCCGTGGCGGTTCAGGTTGTCGAGCCAGCCGGGCAGGGCGCTTTGATCCAGCTCCTGCTGGTATTCGTCCTCCCGCAGCCGCTCGCCCTCGGCCAGGGACTGGCTCTGGTAGCGGACGATAAAGCGGTCCGCGTGTTCGGCGACCAGCTCCCGCGGCGAACGGGTGGTAATCAGCTCGCCCCGGTTGATGAAGCCGAAGCGGTCGGCGATGCGCTCCACGTCGTGCAATACATGGGAGGTGAAGAAGATCGCCCCGCCGGCGTGCTTGTACTCCAGCAGGATATCGACCACGTCCTGGCGCCCGACCGGATCCAGGCCTGAGAGCGGCTCGTCCAGCACCAGCAGGCGCGGCTGCACCACCAGCGTATGGGCCAGCGCCACCCGCTGGACATTGCCCTTGGAGAGCTGGCGAATGCGCCGGCTGGCATACGGGGCGACCGAGAAGCGTTCCAGCCACTGCTGGCACCACGCCTTCTCGTCACGGCGGCGGATCCCGTTCATGCGCAGCGCCATGCGCAGCACCTCCAGCGGGGTGAACTGCTCGTAGAGGGCGGGGGACTCCGGCAGATAGGCGATCGCCTTGCGTGAGCGGGCATCGCGTGACGAGCTGCCGTAAATGGACACGTCGCCTTCATAATCGTTGATGATATCCAGCATGACCTTGATGGTGGTCGACTTGCCCGCCCCGTTGGGGCCGACGAAGCCGAACACCTCGCCTTCGTCCACCTGCAGGTTGACCCGGTTCAGGGCCCGGATCGCCCCTTTGCGGGATTGGAAGGTCTTGCTGACGTCATGAAACTGCAGTGCTGACATTATTCGGGCCTCTGTACGCCGCCGACTTTGATTTCTTTCAATATAAAACGCCCCTCTTTGAACTCATAGCCCCAGTTCAGCGGATCCCGGGGAAACGCGTCCAGGATGCCGGCCTCGATCAACGCCCCGGGGTCTTGCAGGGTTTTTCCGGTTTGTTCCTCATAGGTGCGTTGCGCATCGCGCAGGGTGATCAATCCCTCCACGCGTGTCACACGCTTGTCCAGCATGGCCCTGAGTTTGGGGTCCTCGGCCTGGTCCCGTTCCTGTACGAGGAATTTGCGTGCCATTCGGGCGTCGTCGAGCTGCTCGGCTTCGATCATCACGGCGAGTTTGCGATAACCCGCCGCATTGTCATTGGAGCGTTGGGCGGCGATTTCCAGTGCCTGCTGCGCTTCGGAGATGTTTCTATTAAAAAAGTACTGATTGAAGCCGTATAAAAAGGGCGGCAGTTCGTCCCAGAATCGGCACTCGGTCGCGCGCTGCAATATCACGCCCCCTTCCTCGACGGCGCCGCCCCAGCTCAGCAGCGCATTGGCGAAGTAGTAGTTGTTCTCCTGACACGGGTTCAGTCGGGAAACAACTTTATGGGCGCGGATGAGATAATGGGCATCGATTTGCCCGTTAGTGCTGATGCCGGTGGCGCTCAGGCGAATCGTCTCCAGATCGGCGGCCAGAAACCGATCCCCGCCGTACAGGGCGATCAGCACCGGGGCGGCGATCACCACCCGGTCATGGGTAGGGTCGGGCAGGGTCGTCGCCGGTTGTTCGGCGCGCCACAGCACCAGCGCGATAAAGCCGCTGAAACAGAGCAGCGCGTAAACCAGCGGGTGGTGCACAAGACGGCCCGGCATCTCAGGCAAATTGCTTGCGTCTGAACCGCCACAGGCCGAGGGCGAGAAACCCCGCCGCGTAGAGCAGGGCGCTGGCGATCAGCGGCGGCCAGTCGGCGGGCAGAAACGCCATGCGGTCGTAGAGGGCGATCATGCGCACATCCAGCGCGCCCAGATCCGGCAGCAGATAGCCGAGCAGCCCCAGGTTGGTCCGGTAGGCCTCGGCATCGCCGACCACCCCGGCGTTGGTCGCCAGCAGCGCGAGAATCGCCGAGTAGGCGCGGGCGATCAGCATGAAGCCGAGGGTGCCGATCAGCACGAAGCTCGGCGTGGAGGCGATGATCGACAGAAAACAGGCCAGACAGAGCAGTACCAGCAGATCCAGGCCTACGGCGCCGATCGTTATCCAGAACGGCAACCCCAGCGAAACCGGCGTGGCCTGTTCCTCACCCATCCCTATCCAGCCAACCTGGAGAGCCAGCACGGCGGCAATCAGCAGCAACAGCCCGATGTTGACGCCGAGCAGGGCAAAAAAGCGGCCCAGCAACCAGGCCGTGCGGGAAACAGGATAGGTCAGGCTGAGCTGATAGAAGCGGCGATCGAATTCGCGGGAGAAGAGTTCCTGGACCTGAAAGATAATGAACAGCGGTAACACCAGGCGCAGCGCCGACAGGCCCACATCCAGGGCTACAGTTTCGGGTTGCCGGCCCCCGAATTCCGCTGCGAGCGCAGCGGCAAGTACCACCGCCGCAGTAGCGAATGCAGCGAAGTGTAACAATTTGTGCCGCAGTAACAGCTGCAGCGAGACATGTATAATATCAGCAAGTTTCATAGATAGATCAAAAAAAGAGGAAGGCGTACGCCTTCCTCTTTTTTCATTAGCGCAGGGCCCGGTTATCAGGCATCTTCAGCGACTAAATCTGTAGCTTCTTGCTCAGCGTTGGTGGCGTCACAGGATTTCCCCGGGTAGCGGGTTTTAACAGTGCCGTTGGCAGTGCTGGCGGAGGGAAAGCCCGAGCCTGTTACAGTTTCGCTGCAACCGTCACCGCTGCCACCGTCATCGCACTGGGTACCATCGGACATGGTATCACCATGATCATAAGTGGCACTGCGTTCGGTAGTCAGGCCTGCGGTATGACACACGCTTAACCCGACGAGGTTATTGGCCTCGTCACATGTAACACCACCGGCTACACCGCTGGTCAGGATGATCTTGATGTCATTGGCCAGCAGGTCGCAGTCTACCCGGGTATAGTCATTTGAACCACCACTCAGTTGCGCTGCGGAGGCGACGCCTGCTGTCATGAGACAGGCCAGGCCGATTGCAATCAATTTAATCTTGTTCATCTTGGTATCTCCTTGAATTTAGAGTGTGACTTAGCGCAGGTTGGAAATGACGGCAGTGATGCCGTTCCGGGCGTCGGCGACGGCGCTGGAGTCATTGGCCTTGGCGCGATACTCGTTGAACTGCGGCACGGCGATGGCGGCCAGGATGCCGATGATGGCGATAACGATCATCAGCTCGATGAGCGTGAAACCTTTTGTACTTTTCATAGTGTGCTCCAAATTTCTGGTGGTTGGTTTGATAACCGTTTGCGGCAGTGTATGCCAGCTTTTGTTTTATTGATTTTGCAGCATGCGTGCCACGAGTATATCGACAGGTTCACAGAAATTTTAAGTTCTTATTCCGCTCTTTTGTTTCAACAAGTTAAGTCCTTGCCGAAGGCGGCGCCGAAGCACTCTGACGCGTGGCGGGGCGCGGTTTGCTCATCTTGAGGTGACGGTTTTTGTCACTTTTCGACAGGCTTCGTCACTTTGTGTCATTTCGGCGGTTATTCGAGCCCCAGTTTTTTGATCCGGTAGCGCAACTGGCGAAAGCTCAGTCCCAGCAGCCGGGCGGCGGCGGTCTTGTTGTAGCGGGTCTGCTCCAGCGCCTGGCGAATGGCCTGTTTTTCCTGTTCCTGCAGGGAGCTGTCCAGCGGCCGCTCCTCGGTGGCCGGGGCGGTCGCGTCGGGTTCGCCGACAGGGCCGGCAGGCAGGTTCAGATCCGTGGCGTCGATGATCTGGTTCTCGCACAGGGTCATGGCCCGTTCCAGCAGGTTCTCCAGTTCGCGCACATTGCCGGGGAAGGGATAGGCCCGCAGCGCCTGCAGGGCGTCGTCGCTCAGCTGCGGTACCTCGACCTGCCAGTCGGCGGCGATGCGGTGCAGAAAATAGTCCGCCAATAAAGGGATATCTTCGGGGCGCTCGGCCAGATCCGGCAGGTGCAGTTCGATGACGTTGATCCGGTAATAGAGATCCTGGCGAAACTGGCCGCTGTGAATCAGCCGGCCCAGATCCTTGTGTGAGGCGCTGAGGATGCGCACGTCCACGTGCAGCTCCTGCTGGCTGCCGATGGGGCGAATTGCCTTCTCCTGGATGGCGCGCAGCAGTTTGACCTGCATGGGCAGGGGCAGCTCGGCCACCTCGTCGAGAAACAGGGTGCCGCCCTCGGCGGCCTGGAACAGCCCGGCCTTGTCGCTGCTGGCGCCGGTGAAGCTGCCTTTTTTATGGCCGAAGAACTCGCTCTCCATCAGCTCGGCGGGGATCGCGCCGCAGTTGACCGGCACGAAGGGGTGGTCGCGGCGCGGCCCCTGCTCGTGAATCAGCCGCGCGGCCAGCTCCTTGCCGACGCCCGAACTGCCGCTGATATAGACCGGCGCCTGGCTGCGCGCCAGCTTGGCGATGGTCTGGCGGATCTGCGCCATGAGCGGCGAGTCGCCCAGCAGGGTGGTCCGGCCCGGATCGGTGGGGGTGTCGCTTCGGGCGCTCTGGCGCCGCTCCAGCTTGAGGGCGGTGGTGACCAGACTGCGCAGATCCTGGATATCCACCGGTTTGTTGACAAAGTCGTAGGCCCCCGCCTTGAGCGCCTCGATGGCCGACTCCATGTTGCCGTGGGCGGTGATCATCGCCACCGGTAACTCGGGGTAGTGCTGCTGGATATGACGAACCAGATCGATGCCGTTGCCGTCGGGCAGGCGCATGTCGGTGAGGCAGAGATCGAACTCGTACTCGGTCAGGTGCCGTTTGGCGGCGGTCAGGTTCTCCGCGCTGAGGCAGCGCACGTCCATGCGCGACAGCGTGATCGCCAGCAGTTCGCGGATATCCGGCTCGTCGTCGACTATCAGGGCTAGTGGGTGCTGGGACACGGTGTGTGCTATCTCCAGGATATCATTGTTATTGACATGTTTTGGCAAATGTCCTGTTGTCAGTCTCTGTTTAACAGGTGCTAGTGACTAGCTGCTAGTGACTAGAGAACCTGTTTTTAATCCATCTGTCGGCGCGGATCCTGGAAGGTAATCCGGAAACAGCTGCCGCCGGTCGTGACCGGTTCATAGTTTAAATGGGCGCGGTTGGCTTCGGCCAGTTCCCGCGAGATATAGAGTCCGAGGCCGGTGCCCGAGCTGGCGGTGGTGTAAAAGGGCTCGAAGATATGGGCGGCGATCTCGGGATCGATGCCGGGGCCGTAGTCGAGAATATCGATAAACGGCCGGGCGGACCCCCCGGTCAGGCCGGCGTGGATCGCCACCTTGGGAAACCCCGGGTAGTCCTCGCTGTAGCGAACGGCATTCTGGCAGAGGTTGGTGAGGATCTGCTCCAGCTGGCTCGGATCGAAGCGGACCTTCAGCGGGCCCGGATCGAGGTTCAGGCCGATCAGCTCCCGGTGCAGCTCCTCGGTGGTCGCGAACTCGCGGACGAAATGGGGCAGGAAGTGGTGCAGATCGATCAGCCGGGGTGTGGAGCGATCCCGGCGGCTCAACTGCATGATGTTCTCCACGATGGTGTTCATGCGCCGGGATTGATCGTCGATGATGCCGGTCAGGCGGCGATCCTGTTCGTCCAGCTGGGGCGATTCGTTCAGCAGCTGGCCGGCATGGCTGATGGCACCCAGCGGATTGCGGATCTCGTGGGCGATGCTGGCGGTGAGGCGGCCCAGGGTGGCCAGTTGCAGCTGCTGGGCGTGACGCGCCATGGCGGTGGCGTCCTCGAGGAAAATCAGGGTCCCGCCGGCCGACTCCTGGCCGATGCGGGCGAAGCGGGGCATCACCCTGGGGTGCTCCGGCGAGGGCTGGATCATCTCGATATCGGCGGCCGGATCCTGCTGCCAGCGTTGCGCCTGGGTCGCCAGGGCCGGCGAGAGTTCGGCCAGCTGGCTGTAATGGGAGGCGGCGGGCATGCCGAGCATGTACCAGGCCGATTCGTTCATCAGCCGGATCTGATCCGCCTCATCGATGACCAGGACCCCGGTCTGCATGCGCTGGATGATGTGTTCGGTCAGCTGCGACATGTTGGCCAGGTCCAGGCCGCGGCGCCGGGCCAGTGCCTCGCTTTCGCGGATCCGGCGGGCGAAACTCTGGACCGCCAGGGCGGTAATGAACAGCGTCAGCCCCAGAATGCCGGCCTGGGTATAGGTGTTGGGCTCCCCGAGTCCGACACGCTGGGCATAAAACTGCTCGCCCAGCACCGCCAGGGTGGCCAGCGCGGCGAACATCAGCGGATGTCGGCCCCCCATGACGATACTGCCGCCGGCCACGGTGACGATCAGCAGTGTACCGACCCCGCTGCTGATACTGCCGCTGGCATGCATCAGCAAGATGGTGGCCAGGATGTCGGTGCCAATCTGGAAATAGGCCTGGATATCAAAACGGGGCCAGCGCTGGCTGAGCGGGATAATGAACAGGATCGCGGCGGCAAAATAGATCAGCGCCACGCCATAGAAGAGCGTGGCATCGTGACTGGCCAGGGGCGGCAGCAGATAACCGCTGTAAAACAGGGCGGTGAACAGGCCGCCGATCAGCAGTCGGTACAGATTGAGCAGGGTGAGCGGTTGCCAGATCTGCGTCTCGCTGTCCAGATTGGCAAGCGGGAAACGGCGTTCTTCGGCTTCCGTACTCATCAGGTGCGGGGATCAGCTGTCGTGCGGCAGATGCGCGTGGCTGCAGTAATACCGGCCGTCCCGCCTGATGGCCTCTTTTTCCGGGACATGGGTGCCGCACTGCTCGCAACGCACCATGTTTTCAATGGGCCGGCCGGGTTGCGGTACATTTTTTCTGCGCTCCCGGGCCAGGGCCTTGAAGCGTTGATAAAGGCGGATGACCAGCCAGATCAGCAGGGCAAGAACAATGACGCGCAAAAGTCCGGGCATGGGCGTTCCTGGGTAAACGTGAATAACGGGACCATGATAACCCAAAGCGGGGGCGAATTGCCGGGGATCCCGCAGCGGGTTTTGCGTCCACCCCGGGATTGTTCCAGAATAGGCGCTGGTTTCCTGCCGAACACGATTATGAATCTTCACGAATTTCAGGCCAAGCAACTGTTCGCCCGTTTTGGTATTCCGGTTCCCGAGGCCCGCGTCGCCGAGTCGGTCGCGACGGCCCGGGATGCCGCCCGTGAACTGGGCGGCAATCAGTGGATGGTCAAGGCCCAGGTGCATGCCGGCGGCCGGGGCAAGGCCGGCGGGGTGGTCAGGGCCGACTCGACGGCGGAACTGGAAGCCGCGGCCGATCGCCTGCTCGGTTCCAGGCTGGTGACCGGCCAGTCCGGTCCCGACGGACAACCGATCAACCAGGTCCTGATCGAAAGCCCGAGCGATATCGCCGCCGAGTATTATCTGGGCATGCTGGTGGATCGCGCTCTCTCGAAAGTGGTGTTCATGGCCTCCGCCGCCGGCGGCATGAACATCGAGGAGGTGGCCCGCGAGACGCCGGAGAAGATCCTGACCGTGCCGGTCCATCCGGCCGCCGGCCTGCAGGGCTATCAATGTCGCCAGCTGGCCTTCGGCCTGGGGCTGGAGAAACAGCTCAAGCCGTTAAGCGCGATCATGCAGGGCCTCTATCGCCTGTTCATGGACAACGATCTGAGCCTGGTGGAGATCAACCCGCTGGTGCTGACCGCCGACGGCGAGCTGCTGGCGGTGGACGCCAAGATCAATCTCGATGACAGCGCCCTCTACCGGCATCCGGCGTTACAGGCCCTGCGCGATGCCAGTCAGGAAGATGAACGCGAAAACCGCGCGCACCAGCACGGCCTCAATTACGTCAGCCTCGACGGCAATATCGGTTGCATGGTCAACGGCGCCGGCCTGGCCATGGCGACCATGGATCTGATCCAGTTGCACGGCGGGGCGCCGGCCAACTTTCTCGACGTGGGCGGCGGCACCACCGCCGAGAAAGTCGCCGAGGCGTTCAAGCTGATCCTCTCCGACGGCAAGGTGGCCGCGATCCTGGTGAACATCTTCGGCGGCATCGTGCGCTGCGATCTGATCGCCGAGGGGATCATTCAGGCAGTGAAAGAGACCGGGCTGACCCTGCCGGTGGTGGTGCGCCTGGAAGGCACCAACGTGGATCAGGGCAAGGCGCTGTTGCAACAAAGCGGGCTGGAGATCATTGCGGCCGATGGACTGGGCGATGCCGCGACCCGGGTGGTCGAGGCTGCCGGAGGGCCGGGCTGATGGCGATATTGATCGATAACGAGACCCGGGTGATCGTGCAGGGCTTCACCGGCAAGCAGGGCAGTTTCCATGCCGAACAGGCGATCGAGTATGGCACGCAGATCGTCGGTGGCGTCACCCCTGGCAAGGGCGGCACCACCCATCTGGATCGCCCGGTGTTCGATACCGTCGCCGATGCGGTGCGTGAGACCGGTGCCAATGCCAGCATGATCTACGTGCCGGCGGCCTTTGCCGCCGATGCCATCCTGGAGGCCGCCGATGCCGGTATCGAAGTGATCGCCTGTATTACCGAGGGTATCCCGGTGCTGGACATGCTGCGCGTCAAAGCCGCGTTGAAGGAGAGCGACAGCTATCTGATCGGTCCCAACTGCCCCGGCATTATCACGCCGGGCCAGTGCAAGATCGGCATCATGCCCGGCGCCATTCACCGGCCGGGCGGGATCGGTATTATCTCGCGCTCCGGCACGCTCACCTATGAAGCGGTCTATCAGACGACCCGGAACGGCCTGGGCCAGAGCACCTGCATCGGTATCGGCGGCGATCCCGTCCACGGGCTCAGTTTCGTCGACTGCCTGTCGCTGTTCGAAAACGATCCCGACACCCGCGGCATGATCCTGGTGGGCGAGATCGGCGGCGGCGAGGAAGAAGAGGCGGCCGGGTTCATTCGCCACCATGTCAGCAAGCCGGTGGTGGCCTACATCGCCGGCGTCACCGCCCCGCCGGGTAAACGCATGGGCCATGCCGGGGCGATCGTCGCCGGCGGTAAGGGCACCGCCGAGGGCAAGTTCGCCGCCCTGCAGGCGGCCGGCGTCGCCGTCAGCCGCTCCCCGGCCGAGATGGGCCGGCTGATGCAGGAACAACTCGGTAGCTGATCTCCCTCTGCCATACAATGTAATGATTCGCCCCGGCTGCCCGGTTTGGGATGCCGGCTGTAGGAGGCCAGCCCTCTGGCCGATTGGTTGGGATAGCGCGATTGTCGAGAGTGAATCGCCGAGGGGGCTCGGCTCCTGCAGGGGCGCATGATTGTAACCGACATTATTTGCGAGAGTTAAACCGGGAGATTAACGAGAGCATGTCGAAGCAGGAACTACGGATCGCGATTGCCCAGATCAATCTGCTGGTCGGGGACATGGAAGGCAACGCCCGACGCATTATCGAGGCGCTGCAGGACGCGCGGGATAATCTGCAGGCCGATATGCTGATCACCCCCGAGCTGGCTCTCACCGGCTACCCCCCCGAGGATCTGCTGCTGCGCCCCGGCATGTACGAGCGTATCGACCATGCCCTGCTGCAGATTCAGCAGCAGGTCACCGGGATCGATCTGCTGCTCGGTTATCCCGAGCAGACGCCCGAAGGAGTCTATAATTCGGCGGCGGTGATTCGCGAAGGGACGATCATCGCTCATGCGCGCAAGGAGAACCTGCCCAACTATAGCGTCTTCGACGAGAAGCGCTACTTTATCCCCGATTATCACGCCTGTGTGGTGCCTGTTGGCGGGGCCAATGTGGGCATTACGATTTGCGAGGACATCTGGTTTCCCGACCCGCCGCAACGGCTCAGGGAGGCCGGCGCCGATCTGATCCTCAATATCAACGCCTCCCCGTACCACATTAATAAAGGTTACGAACGGGAACAGAGCGTGGCGGATCGTTGCCGGGAGACCGGCTTGCCGGTGGTCTACGCCAACCTGGTCGGCGGTCAGGACGAGCTGGTGTTCGACGGCGACTCGTTTGTCATGAATGGTGAGGGCACCGTGACCCAGCGCGTGCCGGCCTTTACTGAACAGCTGGAACGGGTGTGTTTTAACCAGACCGAATCGGGCTGGCAACCGGTGCAGGCCGAGGTGTTGCTGGCGCCGCTGTCGACCACCGCCAGTGTCTATCAGGCCCTGGTGCTGGGGGTGCGCGATTTTGTGCGCAAGAACGGTTTCAACGGCGGCGTCATCGGCCTCTCCGGCGGCATTGATTCGGCGCTGACCCTGAGCATCGCGGTGGATGCGCTCGGGAGTGAGGAGATCGAGGCGGTGATGATGCCCTCGCGCTATACCGCCGACATGAGTGTCGAGGATGCCGCCGAACAGGCGCGGACCCTGGGCGTCAATTACCGGGTCATCGCCATCGAAAAACCGTTCACGGCCTTTCTGGAGGTTCTCGCCGACGAGTTCGCCGGTCTGGCGGCGGATACCACCGAGGAGAACATTCAGGCCCGCTGCCGCGGTGTGTTGTTAATGGCGATCTCCAACAAGAAACGCAAGATGGTCCTGACCACCGGCAACAAGAGCGAGATGGCGGTGGGTTATGCCACCCTCTACGGTGACATGGCCGGCGGCTTTGCTGTGCTCAAGGATGTGCCCAAGACCCTGGTGTATGAACTGGCCAATTACCGCAACATCCTCTCCCCGGTGATCCCGCAACGGGTGATCGACCGCCCGCCCTCGGCGGAGCTGGCCCCGGATCAACAGGACACCGACAGCCTGCCGCCCTACGAGGTGCTGGATGCGATTCTGGAAATGTACGTGGAAAAGGACATGGGGGTGGAGGATATCGTCTCCCACGGTTATGACCGGGAGATCGTGCAAAAGGTGATGCAAATGGTGACGCGTAACGAATACAAACGCCGTCAGGCGCCGCCGGGGATTCGTATTACCCAGCGCGCCTTCGGCAGCGATCGGCGTTATCCCATCACCTCGGGCTACGCCCTGCCCGGGCAGGGACGAGGGACGAGGGGCGAGTGACGAGGAAAACCTTTTACCACGAAGGCGCGAAGACACGAAGTTCACTCAATCTGTGTAGAAGCTTGCAGGTCTGACAAGACCGGCGATATTCTCTTGTTGCGGGCCATCGCGAACGCGGCAAGAAATGTTTTCTTCGTGTCTTCGCGCCTTCGTGGTAAGTTTTATTTGAGTACAGGGTGCATTCCATGCACCATAATGGTATGCAACAAAGCCGGGGATTAGTGTTATGAAAAAAGTCGAGGCCATCATCAAACCGTTCAAGCTGGATGACGTGCGTCAGGCGCTCTCCGAGATCGGTGTCACCGGCATGACCGCCACCGAGGTCAAGGGGTTTGGTCGACAAAAAGGTCACACCGAGCTGTATCGTGGCGCCGAGTACGTGATCGATTTTCTGCCCAAGGTCAAAATCGAGGTGGTGGTGGCCGATGAACTGGTCGATCAATCCCTCGAGACCATCACCAACGCCGCCCGCACCGGCAAGATCGGCGACGGCAAGATCTTCGTCACCGACGTGCAACGGGTAATCCGGATCCGCACCGGCGAGGAAGGCAACGACGCGATCTAGGTCCTTCGTTCCGAAGGACCAGTTTCTAGGGACTAGATTCTAGCTGCTAGAACCTAGCCTCTAGAAACTGCTTTTGTTATGTCGTGGTTGGGGTAGTGAGTAGGCCGGACATAGCACTAGCGGTGTCCGGCACCTCGAGGCATACTCGATTCGGTTGCACGAAGGAAGTTATTAAACCCCTGCGTGTCTGTACCCAAACAACGGGCATAAACGTCTCTGCGGTGAATAGAAATTTGTTTTGCCGTGTTGTAGATCAGCCGCTGCTTCGGTTTGAGGTTGTGTCACGTAGGCTATCGCCAACGTGACCTACGCTACCAGGTTCTGGCAGCTGGAATCTAGTGAGTAGGCCGGACATAGCGCTAGCGGTGTCCGGCACCTCGAGGCATACTCGATTCGGTTGCACGAAGGAAGTTATTAAACCCCTGCGTGTCTGTACCCAAACAACGGGCATAAACGTCTCTGCGGTGAATAGAAATTTGTTTTGCCGTGTTGTAGT
>NZ_SOQX01000004.1:257911-261003 GCF_004366735.1 Thiohalophilus thiocyanatoxydans
GCACGAAGGAAGTTATTAAACCCCTGCGTGTCTGTACCCAAACAACGGGCATAAACGTCTCTGCGGTGAATAGAAATTTGTTTTGCCGTGTTGTAGGTCAGGTTGCGCGTAGCGCTACCTGGCATTCTCCGTATCGGCAGGGGTGTCACGCAGGTTAACGCCAGCGTGACCTGTGCTACTACTAAATACGCCGCAGGAAAATGTTTCTTCGAGTCTTCGCGCCTTCGTGGTTAAGTTTTTTCAGGACGCCGCTTTGGCCTTTTTGGTTTCGTCGTGGTTGGGGTAGTTCAGTTCCAGCACTTCAAGGGCGTCGGCGGCGAGATCGTTCATTTCCAGTTGCCGGTAGGCACGCACCATGATGCCCAGCGCTTCGGGGACCTGTTCGGTCTTCTGGTAATTCTCCACAATATGTTTGGCGCGGTTGGCGGCGGCGATCAGGGCGCCGCGTTTGTAATAGTAACTGGCGACATGGATTTCATGTTTTGCCAGCGCATCGCGCAGGGCGTACATGCGCCCGATGGCATCCTCGGCATAGCGGCTGTCGGGAAACTTCTCGACCAGTTCGGAGAAATAACGAAACGCCTCGCGTGAAGGCTGGGGGTCCCGTTCGGTCATGTCCTGATCAAACCAGCGGTTGAGGAAGGAGGGTTCCAGCCGGAAACTGGACAGGCCGCGCATATAATAAGCGTAATCCACATGCGCATGGTTCGGGTGCAGCTTGATAAACCGATCGGCCGACAGGATCGCCGTCTCTGTTTCGCCGTATTTGTAATAGGCGTAGATAATCTCCAGCTGGGCCCGTTCGGCATAGGGGCCGTAGGGGAAGCGCGATTCCAGGCGCTCGTAAAGATTGATCGCCTCTTCATAATTGGTGTTATCCAGCGCCTCGCGGGCGGCTTCATAGAGCTCCTCCACCGACATGCCGGCGGTCGGGTCGTTGTCATCCGGCGAAGAGGAACAGCCGGATAACCACAGCAGTGGCAGGATTAAAAGCAGGTATCGGACGGCCATGATGATTCCGCTAAGGTGGCAGTGGATTTGTAGTACGATCAGGTTCAATCGACGATTATACCCCGAAACAGGTTAATGACGACACAACGGACAGAATATCTCAGCGGCGAGGTCCCCGACACGCTGGCCGGTCAGCGGCTGGATCTGGCCCTGGCGCAGCTCTTTTCCCAGTATTCCCGCTCGCGCCTGCAACAGTGGCTCAAGCAGGGCTGTGTGCGGGTGGATGGCCGTCAGCGGCGGGGCCGGGACAAGGTTCTCGGCGGCGAGCAGATCGAGATCGAGGCGGTGCTCGAGGCGCAGGGCGAATGGCAGGCCGAGCCGATCGAGCTGGATATTGTGTATGAGGACGAGGCGCTGATCGTGCTCAACAAGCCGGCCGGGCTGGTGGTTCACCCGGCGGCCGGTAATCCCGAGGGGACCATGCTCAATGCCCTGCTGCACCACGATCCCGAGCTGGCCGCCGTGCCCCGCGCCGGCATCGTGCACCGGCTCGACAAGGAGACTACCGGCCTGCTGGTGGTGGCGCGCACCCTGGAGTCCCAGAAACAGCTGGTGGAACAACTCCAGGCGCGGCGTTTCTTGCGCGAATATCAGGCCGTGGTTAACGGCGTGCTGACCGGCGGCGGCAAGGTGGACGCGCCCGTCGCCCGTCATCCCACGCAGCGCAAACGGATGGCGGTGGTCCAGAACGGCAAGCCGGCGATCACCCATTACCGGATCGCGCAGCGCTTTCGTGCCCATACCGGGTTGCGGGTCACCCTGGAGACCGGGCGCACCCACCAGATCCGGGTGCACATGGCACACATTCACCATCCGCTGGTGGGTGATCCGACCTACGGCGGTCGTTTGCGGCTGCCCAAAGGCGCGAGTGAAACACTGGCCGAAACCCTGCGCGGCTTCAAACGCCAGGCGCTGCATGCCAGCAAACTGGGGCTGCAACATCCGCTCAGCGGCGAGACCCTGAGCTGGGAACAACCCCTGCCGGCGGACATGATGCAGCTGATCGAGGTGCTGGAACGGGATGGGGCGGAGGCGCGCGAATGAACGATCGGTTTATCACGCCGAACTGGGCGGCCCCCCCGACGGTACAGGCGGGGACCAGTTGCCGCCAGGGCGGGGTGAGCCTGCCGCCGTATGAGTCGCTCAATCCGGCCTCCCATGTGGGCGATGACCCGGCTGCAGTGGCTGCCAACCGGGCGCGACTGGGGTTGCCGGGCGAGCCGGGCTGGTTGCAACAGGTCCACGGCACGCGGGTGGCCGTACTGGCGCAAAACGGGGGGATCGGTCTCGAGGCCGACGCCGCCTGCACCCGCACGCCGGGGGTGATCTGCGCGGTACTGACCGCCGATTGTCTGCCGGTGCTGTTGTGTGATCGCCAGGGCCGGGAAGTCGCCGCGGTCCACGCCGGCTGGCGTGGCCTGAGTGGCGGTGTGATCGAGGCGGCACTGGATGCGTTTCAGGCCCCGGCCGGGCAGATCCTGGCCTGGCTCGGCCCGGCCATCGGCCCCGACGTCTATGAAATCGGTGAAGAGGTACGCCGGGCCTTTGTCGAGCCCGATCCCGACAACGAGGCGGCGTTCACTCCGACCCGTCCCGGCCACTGGCTGATGGATATCTACGCGCTGGCCCGGCGGCGTCTGCAACAGCGCGGGGTCGAGCAGATCAGCGGCGGTGACCGTTGTACCTTTACCGATGCCGAACGGTTCTATTCCTATCGCCGCGACGGGGTGACCGGGCGCATGGCGAGTGTCATCTGGCTGGCGCCAGAGGACAGGGGCTAGCCGCTAGATACCAGGGGCTAGTGGTAGGCCGGACATAGCGGATGCGGTGTCCGGCAACTCGAAAGTGCCCGATACCGCGTTGCTATATCGGGCCTACCTGCTTTACCGATGCCGAACGGTTCTATTCCTACCGTCGCGACGGGGTGACCGGGCGCATGGCGAGTGTCATCTGGCTGGCGCCAGAGGACAGGGGCTAGCCGCTAGATGTGATCTCTCAGTAGGTTGTTCATCCGGCACCTACCCGGACAATTGGCGGTGCAAACCCAAACCAACCGCCAGGAGGCCCGGATGAACACCCAT
>NZ_SOQX01000005.1:0-12500 GCF_004366735.1 Thiohalophilus thiocyanatoxydans
TTTCATATTCCACGTGCGCGGTGGCGATGGTGATGCCGCGCGCTTTTTCTTCCGGCGCGCTGTCAATCTGGTCATACGCCCGGCTCTCGCCGCCGTACTGCTCGCCCATCACTTTGGTGATCGCCGCCGTCAGCGTCGTCTTGCCGTGGTCTACGTGACCAATCGTGCCTACGTTCACATGCGGCTTGTTACGTTCAAATTTTGCCTTGGACACCGTCAGGCCTCCCCTGTTGCCAATTTAACTAAAAAACCAATATCACTCTATATACAAACCTGGAGCCCATGGGCGGATTTGAACCGCCGGCCTCACCCTTACCAAGGGTGTGCTCTACCCCTGAGCTACATGGGCCGAAACACAGTGACGAGTTACGAGGGCCGAGTGACGAGTAACAACATATCTTCTCGTATCAATCTTGACCCTGCCCGGTTTCCTCGTCGCCGGGACCTTTGTCCCTTAAACTCAATTTGGAGCGGGTGATGGGAATCGAACCCACATAGTCAGCTTGGAAGGCTGAAGTTCTACCAT
Source organism: Thiohalophilus thiocyanatoxydans (assembly GCF_004366735.1). Lineage (GTDB taxonomy): Bacteria > Pseudomonadota > Gammaproteobacteria > UBA6429 > Thiohalophilaceae > Thiohalophilus > Thiohalophilus thiocyanatoxydans. The sequence goes on from NZ_SOQX01000005.1 coordinate 527, forward strand.
TGAACTACACCCGCTATATTCAGGGACGAGGTACAAGTAACGAGTTACGAGGGCCAGCCCTCTCCATCTCATCACGTCCCGGGGTGGTAGCTGCACCAGGCCCGCTGCCGCCGGGTTACGATTCCGGTCTTCCTCGCCCCTCGTAACTCGGCCCTTGTAACTTTGTGTTTGGTGGAGGGGGGAGGATTCGAACCTCCGAAGGCTGAGCCGTCAGATTTACAGTCTGATCCCTTTGGCCACTCGGGAACCCCTCCGCGCGCACGAAGCTGCGTATTTTCGTCGAGCAATAGGACAGTGTCAACCGGAAGTGGCGAAAATACCTTGGTTTTCCGCCACCTGCGGCCGATTTTTGCACTCTGCCGACAAAATGGCCCGGATCGTGTCCGGGCCTTTGAAATCCTGGAGCTGGCGAGAGGAGTCGAACCCCCGACCGGCTGATTACAAGTCAGCTGCTCTACCAACTGAGCTACGCCAGCATGATGACCGGCACTGCCGGTATCGACCAGGCGCGCATTCTAAGAAATTGTCTCTATAAAGGCAATTTTAACGTCGGTTTTTTACAGCACGGCTCTATGGCTCTTTCGGTGGCGTGCAATGACGTTCGATCTGCTGCAGTTCGCCATATTCCTGTGCCAGGCGGCCCAGTTGCCCCTCGGCGAGCTCACCGGCTTCGCGCGGCCAATCCAGCCAGTACTCCTCGATCGGCAGCCGGACCGCCTCGCGGCTCGGCTCGAAACCGAGTTCATTCAGTTGATTGACGCGTCGTTGAGCCGCCTCCCGGGTGGAGAACAGACCCAGAGAGACCCCGTTGGCATTCGGGCCTGTGGCAATTAAAAAATAGTCTTCCACCTTGTTGGCCTTCAGTTCGGCCACGACGGCGCGTGCCTCGCCCCGGGAAGGCAGCGGGGGTAACAGCACCCAGTAACCCTCCTTGCGTCCGGTCTTCTGACTGGTGCGTTGCCAGCTCGGCCGATCCCATTGTTGCAGGCGCTCCATCAGCCGCCTGGCCTGTTGCGGCTCTTCCAGGGGGCCGAGACTGTAACACCGCGCCTGACCGGCCTGCGGCTGTTCTTCGCGCAGCAGCTCCAGACGCTGGACATCCGTCGCATCCGGCCCGGCCGTCGCCGGGCTCCCCCGATAGTGCCAGGCAAACAGGCTGATATTCACCAGCAGCAACAGATAGATCAGCCATTTCATCCGTCTTTACCTTCCGCTCCTGTGAGAGTTCATTCCTGCGCGACGCAGGCCAGCCCCTGCAGGACCAGGTCCGGTACCAGGCGGCCCGGCTCGCGCAGATGCGCCTGAATATGCGGCGCATCCCCGCCGGTCAACAGCCACTGCAGGCGCGGGTCGTACTGGCTCTGCAGATCGACCATGAGTCGATCGAGCAGCGCGGTCACACTGCGCAGGGCGCCGTGACTGATACAACTGGCGCTGGAGTCACCAGGCGCCAGATCATTGCTCAATGCCGGCGCGGTGTTGATCCGGCCGGTGCGCTCCAGCAAACAGCGCTGCATCATCCATAACCCCGGCACGATGTACCCCCCCTGATGAAGACCGTCAGGGCGCAGCAGATCGATGGTGATCGCGCTGCCGCAATCGATGATGCCCGCATGCCGGTCCGTCAGCCGGTGGGCACCAATCAGCGCCGCCCAGCGATCACTGCCCAGGGTGTGAGCATCGGCATAGGCGTTGGTCACCCCCTGTTGCCGGGAAACCGCCTGCAGGCGAGCCACCGGGAGCTGCCATCGCTGGAGGCACCATTGTTCCAGTCGCGCGAAGCAGGTTTGATCGGCAACGCTGGCACATAGCACACGGGTCGGCGCGGGCAGATCGGCCCACCAGCTTTCGAATAACGGCGCCAGTTCCGCCTCGGTATAGATCGCTTCGTCGCCAGAGTGCAGCTCGCCTGCTTGCAGCAGGGCCCACTTGATCCGGGTATTGCCGAAATCAATCAGCAGTTGCATAGGCTGGTTCCGTCCCGGTGCGCAGCGAAATCTCCCCGCTGCAGTAACTCTCCTGGCAACCGTTGCGCTCGATGAGCAGGTTGCCCTGCGCATCAATGCCCGCGGCGCGGCCGTGGACGGTGCGCTGCGGCAGCAAGAGCTGGACCGGCTTGCCCGCCACCGCGTCCCGGCGCCGCCAGTCGGCCAGAAACGGTGCCAGCCCCTCCTGCTCATAACGGGCCATGGCGGGCAACAGTTCATCGAGCAGGCCCGTTAACAATCGCTGGCGGGAGATCGGCTGCGCCAGGCTGTGCTGCAAATCCGTCCAGGGCTGATCGATATCCGTTGCCGCCGTCGGTGGCATATTGACATTCAGACCGACCCCGCAGACCACGCGACAGGGTCCGCCGGCCTCACCCTGCAGCTCCAGCAGTACCCCACAGAGTTTTTTGCCCTGCAGCAAGATATCGTTTGGCCATTTGAGTCCCAGATCCTGTACCCCCTGCGCGCTCAGCGCCCGCACCACGCTGACAGCCACCGCCAGACTCAGCCCGGCCAGATTGGCAGGCCCCCCCTGAAAACAGCCTAACAGGGAGAAATAGAGATTGGCGCCCAGCGGGGAGACCCAGGCCCGGCCGCGCCGGCCGCGCCCCTGGCGTTGATGCTCGGCCACCACCACCGTACCGCACGGAGTATCCGGTGCCTCCAGCAGCCACTGGTTGGTTGAATCCAGTGACCATTCGATCTGTAACCGCCCCAGTCGGCGTCGCGCCTCGGGCGAGAGATCGGCGATAATCCGATCCGCTTCCAGCAACTCCAGCGCGGCCGGCAGTCGATAACCCCGTCCCTGTACCGCCTGAACCGGAATGTTGTATTGTTCCGAGAGCAAGCGGATTTGCTTCCAGACCGCGCTGCGGCTGAGCCCCAGTCGACTCGCCAGGGCGGTCCCGGAATGAAATCGGCCGTCGGCCAGAATGGACAAAATATGACGCAAGCGTTGCATTAATCGGATTTACCCTGCCAGATGTCCATTGTTAGCGAACCGGTTGCCCGTTATTTCCCGCCCTCGTCGGGACATTACGCGATCAAACCGGGATTTTACAGGCTTGGTCACGACTTTGGTAATGGCGAGGCCGATCGCCGGCTGTTTCAGCTGGATCGGCAATTCAGTCACTATCGCCGGGCCAAGCAGTCCGCCCGTCGCGAAGATCTCGACAAATACCTCTGTGTCACCGACGCCGGGCGTACGCTGGAACCGGCGTTGAACCGGTTTATCAGCGCCCGGCTGTGTGCCGAATACCCCGAACATTTCCGTTTACAACAAACGGGGGAGCGACAGCGACTTGAGTGTCATCTCACCGGCGACGCACTGGTATTTACCGCTGATGGCCGCTACCTGGACTGCCGGCCCGGCGAGCGGGGTACCGCGCCCCCCTATCACAGCGGTCTGGATGCACTGGCCATGCAGGTTCAGGAGGATCTGACGCTGGTCTGCCTCAACGGCACGGAAAACCGTCTGTGCGCCATTCATCTTTGCCAGCCCAACCATTGGGCGCCCCGGGACAAGATCGGACGGGATTTCGTCGGGGTGCACCAGCCGGTCCCCGGTATGGAGCGAATCAACCCAAAAGCGGCACAACTGCTCCAGGCGAGCCTCAGGCAGGGTCCCTTCGTGCGCTTCGCCTGGGGAATTACCACCGACGATCGACTCAATCATCACCCCGAGGCCCCGGCCCGGTGGGATCGCGAAGCGTGGTCGGGGCGTGCTTTTGATCCGGCCAGTCCGGCTGCCTGGCTGCGGGTTGAGCGGCAAACGCTTTATGGCTTACCCCAAATCAATGCTGTGCTGTTTGGTATCCGGACCTACCATTATGCGCTGACCGATCTATCGCCTACGCAGCAACGTCTGCTCAGTCAGGCACTGGCGAGCATGTCGGCAACCAGTCTCAGGTACAAAGGGCTCGCCGGGCAGTACCAGGATTTGCAGGCATGGCTGCGCGGACTGTATGACGCCTCATGATTCCACCGGCTTGATTCGCACCGCCAGAACATCGCAGGGCGTGCCGTGCAATACGGAATTGGCGGTGGACCCCAGTAGCAAACCGACCCCATGCCGGCCGTGGGTGCCAAGCATAATCAGATCCGCCCCGATCTCTTCGGCGACACGGAGTATCTCGGCCTTGATCGAACCGGCGGTCACCCGCAGTGAGGTCAGGCCCAGACCGGAGTCATCAAGTTTACGCTGCAGAAAATCCTCCGCCTGCGCCTGGCGGGTGGTCTCCAGATCGGCCGGCAGACTGGTGACCAGGTCATAGCTGCTCTCCGTCACCAGCGGTTCCACTACATGCATGAGCGTCACCCGGGTTTCTCCCTGCCGGGCAAACATTCTGGCGCGTTCGATTATCTGCTCGGCCTCGACCGAGAGATCGACCGCCAGCAATATCTGTTTATAAGCATCCAACCGCTTTCAAACCTTTTGGTTAATTTACCGACAGTATAGGCAAGCCTGTAGGGGCTGCAAAGAAAGTACCGGTTGTTTCTGCTTAAAAATTAACCTCTCGACAGGTGCCCATGAACGCCAAATCGGGGTACGATTACACTGAATAAAGATCGCATGCTATTTCAATTAAGCGACAAAGCGGAATAATACAAGGAACAACCGATGTTAACGGCCACCATCTGGCTGAGTTTTGCTTTTGGTTCCGGGCTCCTGATGCGCCTGATTGGGTTGCCACCCCTGGTCGGTTATCTGGCGGCCGGTTTTCTTCTCAGCGCCAACGGCTATGAGACCAACTCAATCCTCGAAACAGTGGCTCACGCCGGTGTGCTGTTGCTGCTGTTCAGTGTTGGCCTGAAGCTGCGTCTGAGAAGTCTGATACGCAGCGAAGTACTCGCCGGCTCGCTGCTGCATATGGCAATTACGATCGCGCTTTTATGGATAATACTTCACCAGTTTGGTGAGTTATCATTTGAAGCGGCGTTGATGATCGCCATAGCCCTGTCTTTTTCCAGCACGGTTGTTGCCGCCAAGGTACTGGAAAGCAAACGGGAATTACGCGCCTTTCATGGCCGGGTGGTCATCGGGATTCTGATCATGCAGGATCTCGTGGCTGTCGCCATACTCAGTCTGGCCGGCGGTGTCACGCCCTCTCCGTGGGCCTTCCTGTTGCTCGCCTTTTTCCTGCTGCGCCCCCTTTTACACTGGCTGCTGGATATCTGCGGTCATGGCGAGCTGGTCATTCTCTATGGCTTGCTGCTGGCCCTGGTGGTCGGTGGCGGCAGTTTTGAGGAATTCGGTCTGAGCTCAGAGCTGGGAGCCCTGTTACTGGGCATTATTCTGTCGGATCACAAACGGGCCACCGAACTCTCCAACGCCCTGTGGGGCTTGAAAGAAGTCCTGCTGGTTGGATTTTTTCTGCAGATCGGCCTCTCCGGTCATCCAACACTGCTGACCCTCGAACATGCCTTGCTGCTCAATCTGTTGTTACCCCTCAAGGCCTTGCTGTTTTTCGTTATTTTACTGCTGCTCAGGTTACGGACCCGGACCTCCTTTCTGGCCGGCCTGAGTCTGGCCAGTTTCAGTGAATTCGGTCTGATTATCGCCAATGTTGCCGAAACCCAGGGCTGGATATCCACCGAGTGGCTGGTCCTGCTCGCGGTGACGGTGGCTATCTCCTTTGCCATAACCGCTCCACTGAACCGCTACTCGCACGAGCTGTACCAGACCATCGGCAAGCGGCTCAAACGATTCGAGAGCCATAAACGCCATCCTGATGATGAACCCATCAATGTCGGTAGTGCACATATACTGGTCGTCGGTATGGGGCGGGTCGGAACCGGCGCCTACGACACGTTAAGTGCCAACCAGCTACGGGTACTCGGCCTGGACTCAGACCCCGGCAAGGTTGAAAGACACCGAAGTGAGGGACGACGCGTACTGTATGCTGATGCGGAAGATCCCGGTTTGTGGTCAGGGATCAACCTGCGTAATGTACATACGATCATGCTCTGTATGCCGGAGCTTTCCGCAAAACTCATGGCGATACAGCAATTACGCGCCCAGGGGTTTAACGGGCAAATACACTCCACCGCCCTGTTTAGCGAAGAAGTCGAGTCCCTGCGCCACAAAGGTGCCGACCTGATTTATAACTATTATGAAAGTATCGGCCCGAGTTTCGCCGAAAAGACCATTCAGGGGATGAAGCACGACGCGCCTGCCCAGGCGTCGATCTCCAGCAAGAGCACGGATAGTACCTGACCGGCATCCTAACCGGGTTCCCGGGCAGGGACACTGAATTATAATGGAGAATAAAATACCGCCATCCGGACACTGAGAGGCCTGTATCTCCTATAATGGATCAATAAATAGTTATTTCAAATCTGGTTTACCAATTTTTCAGGGACTTATGAGCTCAGACAAAATCAAAATCCCGACGGAGCTTCTTGACCTCGGTATGTATGTCGCCGAACTCGACAAACCCTGGATCGAAAGTCCTTTTATTTTCCAGGGGTTCTTGATCACCAATGACGAGGAGCTCGACCAGCTCCATCAACATTGCGAATACGTTTTTGTCGACCGTGAAAAAAGTCAGATTAGTATTCCCCAGGCCCTGATCGAACAGGGGCAACAGATTAAAACCGCTCCCAATTACTCTGATCAGGGTTCAGTCCCCTACCAGGTGACATTTGAAGAAGAATTTCCCCGGGCCAAACTTGGCTATGAAGAGATACAGTCCCAGCTCAAGGGATTGTTCAGGGATGTACGGTTTGGCCGGATAATGAAAACAGCAGAAGTCCAAAAGCATGTGCAGAGGATTACCGAAAGCATTTTAAGAAACCCCGATGCCATGATGCTGATGAGTAATCTCAAGGCAGTTGATGAATACCTGGTCGTTCATGCAATGAACGTTTGTATCATGACAATTGTATTTGCCCGCTTCCTCGGATTTAAACCCGACGAAATGCAAGAGATTGGTATGGGGGCTTTACTCCATGACATTGGTGAGATACGTCTTCCTCAGGAAATACTCAACAAGCACGGCGAGCTTTCTCCGGAAGAATACGCGACGATACAAAAACATACAGCCTACGGTGTTTCCATATTGAAACAGGCAGACAATATTTCCAACACTGTTCTGGACATTGTACTGCATCATCATGAGCGCGTTAATCGCTCAGGTTACCCGGAAAAATTATCCGGCCAGGAAATAAGCCAGTCTGCGAAGATTGTCGGTATTGTCGACGTCTATGACTCCTTAACCAGTCCCACGCCATACCGAGGCTACATATCGAATAATGAAGCATTAAAGAGCATGTATGACTGGCGAGGCACCTTGTTCGATGAAACGCTCGTTGAGATGTTTATAAAATGTCTGGGCGTCTACCCAATTGGCAGCACACTTGAGCTTAATAGCGGAGAAATAGGCATAGTCATATCGACCTCGCCGCAAAGCAGATTGCTTCCAACACTGATGCTGGTCAGGGATGCGTCAAACAAGCTCTATGACCCACCCAAAATTATCAACCTGAGTCAGTTCAGGGAAGACGATGAAAACCTGTATGAAATCAGAAATATCGTCCGTCCCGAGGAGTATGACGTAGATCTGAAACGCTACATATTAAGAGAAGTTCACCATCTCTAAATAACATAATGTTTGGAATACCAGTACAACCATGAGACACGGCCGTACCGATTACAGTCAAAATGTCCGGCATTCTGAGCACCTACCAGGCGATACTATAATTCATAAAGCTCAGCATCTGTAATCGCCCCGTAAACGTGAACCGCCTCTGACTTTCCGCGGATTTTCTGAAAACCAAGGTCGACAAACCTTTTCTTGAAGTCATTATTAAGCAATTCGTACGCATCATCAGAGATGATAATTCTGTAACCGAGCCGTTTGCTCAGCCCGTCCAGTCGACTTGCAGTATTCACCACATCACCAATAAAAGTGTATTCATAGCGATCTGCGGACCCAATGGTACCGGCAACAGCAAACCCGGTATGAATGCCGATGCCGATATCAAAAGCGTCAGCATCACCAAGTCGAATGGTTTTGGTATGAGTAATAATATGCAGCGCCGCCTGGAGAGCATCCTGCATTGATGTTTCCTTGTTGGCCGCTCCAAAAACACCCAATATGGCATCACCCATGAATTTGTTTACCAGACCATTATGTGTCGACACAAGATCGGATATCTTGGAGAAGAAAGCATTCAGAAAACGTATCACCTGATCCGGCGGTGTCGTTTCAACAAAGCTGGTAAAGCGGCGCAGATCACAAAAAAGGATAGCAACCTCATACTTCTGTCCTTGCTTAAGCATCGCTGCATCATCAGCCAGTAACCTTTGCATAATATCCGGGCTGACTATGCGCTCCAGCACGCTGGTGACTTTCTGTTTCTCTCTTAATTCCTCCAGCATTTTATTCGTATTTTGCGCAATCAGTGCAAACTCATCCTTACTCATGATGGGAACGTAAGAGTCCAGATCGCCTTTTTGTATATTCTGTAATGCCTTGATCTGTGTATCGAGCAGGTACTTCTGGTTCTGTGCGTATGTATACGCCACTCTCATGGAAAAGCCGATAATTACCATGGTCATCAAAATGATGTCATAGAGAAAAATAATCTGGATATCACGTTGATCCGGCCCGGACTCCGCCAATAGCGAATAAACGACTGAATTTGCGGAAAGGTACATGGCGACCACAGTAATGAGAATTGTGGTCAGAATAAACAGACGCAGTCTGCTCGAACTTGATGTAGTAGACACGTTTTTAGCATAGATGTAACGGCGTTCATAATAGCAACGCCGTTCAGTATTTAATGCATTATCTACGGCGACAAAATACCCATAAACCAGACAACCTATAAGATATTTTGTGGCCGGAATTTGCTCCTCGGGCAAAAAGTAGCCAACAATCAGGGCATATCCGGATATCCCGGCAAGCAGATACAAACCCAGACTGATCAGAAATTCCTTGTTAACAATCTCCAGATTCGGATCCTGGAAAAAAAACCATTTATCAATGATGTACCGAATTACCATAACCAGGGAAAACGACAACAAAGTCACGGTTCCCAGAGCCTGGCCCGAAGTTTCCATCGCCGTCACATGACCGCGACTGTAGACAAACACAACCAATGCGCCGAGCAGAAAATAAAGATATTGAAGACGACGGGATGAGAACCAGGGCTGCCCGGCCAGTCGATTCTGGAGAGTTTCGATTTTTGAATGGATTGCCATCATTTCCCTGCGGCGGCCTGTATCTGGAACACTCGGATTCACTTACACCTGCATTATATGCATGATCTTTATATGTCTTCTAGACATATCCTGACATGTTTGAAGCGATTATGACAGGTTAGCAGCTTGCAGCGAGTGTTCGACAATTTACTCAATAAATATAATATAAGTTATTAATATTTGGAAATTTATCGATTTCAGCGCCCTTTCAGTCTTTCTGCTGCTATCTGAAACCGCGGCGCCTGCGACCGGTACACGCCTCCCCCGGCAGAGCATACTTTACTGCCCGCCGCCCCATGCCTAAAAAGTGCGCGAATGTTTGCGCGGCAGAGATGAAAACGCGGGATCCGCTGTTTTAAGGAATACCCAGCATTATCGACCGTCCAAGAAAAACCCCCGGTATTTGCATACCGGGGGTTTAGATTAAAGCCTGGCGATTGCCTCGACTCATCGAAGATTGCCTGAAACCTTCGGAACGAAGGTTGAAGTATCCATGATGAACCCGAAGGGTCTATAGGGTGGTGAGGACTCACAATGAACCTCGAAGAAGTTCCAGGGACACCGCTCCAGTCTTTACGACCGCACAAGAAAAAACCCCCGGTATTTGCATACCGAGGGTTTAGATTAAAGCCTGGCGGTGACCTACTTTCACATGGGGAGACCCCACACTATCATCGGCGCTGAGGCGTTTCACTTCTGAGTTCGGGATGGGATCAGGTGGTTCCACCTCGCCATTGCCGCCAGGCAAACTGGTTAGATCAATAGTCATACATCGACTACAGATCTGAATTTGGATTAGGTAGAAGGTAATGCTTTTTGATTGTATTACTTGTTGGTGACCTTACTTACCCAAAAAATTTGGGTGTTATATGGTCAAGCCTCACGGGCAATTAGTACTGGTTAGCTTCATACATTACTGCACTTCCACACCCAGCCTATCAACGTTGTAGTCTTCAACGGCCCTTTAGAGTGATCAAGTCACTGGTGAGACCTCATCTTGAGGGGGGCTTCCCGCTTAGATGCTTTCAGCGGTTATCCCTTCCGTTCTTAGCTACCCGGCAATGCCACTGGCGTGACAACCGGAACACCAGAGGAACGTCCACTCCGGTCCTCTCGTACTAGGAGCAGCTCCTCTCAAGTCTCAAACGCCCACGGCAGATAGGGACCGAACTGTCTCACGACGTTCTAAACCCAGCTCGCGTACCACTTTAAATGGCGAACAGCCATACCCTTGGGACCGGCTACAGCCCCAGGATGTGATGAGCCGACATCGAGGTGCCAAACTCTCCCGTCGATGTGAACTCTTGGGGAGAATCAGCCTGTTATCCCCGGAGTACCTTTTATCCGTTGAGCGATGGCCCTACCACTAAGAGCCACCGGATCACTAAGACCTACTTTCGTACCTGCTCGACATGTCTGTCTCGCAGTCAAGCACCCTTATGCCTTTGCACTCAATGCACGATGTCCGACCGTGCTGAGGGTACCTTCGTGCTCCTCCGTTACCTTTTGGGAGGAGACCGCCCCAGTCAAACTACCCACCACACACTGTCCCCGACCCGGATAACGGGCCTGGGTTAGAACCTCAAACATACCAGGCTGGTATTTCAAGGATGGCTCCACCGAAACTGGCGTCTCGGTTTCAAAGCCTCCCAGCTATCCTACACAAGTAGGCTCAAAGTTCAGTGTGAAGCTATAGTAAAGGTTCACGGGGTCTTTCCGTCTAGCCGCGGGTACGCTGCATCTTAACAGCGAATTCAATTTCACTGAGTCTCGGGTGGAGACAGCGTGGCCATCGTTACGCCATTCGTGCAGGTCGGAACTTACCCGACAAGGAATTTCGCTACCTTAGGACCGTTATAGTTACGGCCGCCGTTTACCGGGGCTTCGATCAAGAGCTTCGTCCGAGGACTAACCCCATCAATTAACCTTCCGGCACCGGGCAGGCGTCACACCCTATACGTCCTCTTTCGAGTTAGCAGAGTGCTATGTTTTTAGTAAACAGTCGCAGCCACCTGGTCACTGCAACCTCCTTCAGCTCCACGAGCAAGTCGCTTCACCTAACAGAGGCACACCTTCTCCCGAAGTTACGGTGCTATTTTGCCTAGTTCCTTCACCCGAGTTCTCTCAAGCGCCTTAGGATTCTCTCCTCACCCACCTGTGTCGGTTTGGGGTACGGTCACATATAACCTGAAGCTTAGAGGCTTTTCCTGGAAGTATGGCATCAACCACTTCGCCCAAAAGAGGGCTCGTCATCGCATCTCAGTAATAACCCCCGGATTTACCTAAAGGGCCTACCTACTTGCTTAAACCGGGACATCCAACGCCCGGCTGGCCTAGCCTTCTCCGTCCCCCCATCGCAGTTATAAGTGGTACAGGAATATTAACCTGTTTCCCATCGGCTACGCATTTCTGCCTCGCCTTAGGGGCCGACTCACCCTACGCCGATTAACGTTGCGTAGGAAACCTTGGGTTTTCGGCGTGGGGGTTTTTCACCCCCATTATCGTTACTCATGTCAGCATTCGCACTTCTGATACCTCCAGCATGCCTTACAGCACACCTTCGCAGGCCTACAGAACGCTCCCCTACCATGCCTTGCGGCATCCGCAGCTTCGGTATACAGCTTGAGCCCCGTTAAATCTTCCGCGCAGGCCGACTCGACCAGTGAGCTATTACGCTTTCTTTAAAGGATGGCTGCTTCTAAGCCAACCTCCTGGCTGTCTGGGCCTTCCCACATCGTTTCCCACTGAGCTGTAATTTTGGGACCTTAGCTGGCGGTCT
>NZ_SOQX01000005.1:17500-202649 GCF_004366735.1 Thiohalophilus thiocyanatoxydans
ACCTTAAGAAACGACTATAAAAAATTAAGATAATTTAGTGAATTACAACACATTCTTAACAAGAGATTATAAGTCTATGGGACATCCGATGCGGCGCCAGGGGCCCCGCTGGTCGCGCCTGCACACTGTGCTCGTGCTGGCGGTCATTATCGCTGCCGGGACCCTGCTGGCCTTTCTCTCCACCGATGTTTCCGCCTCGCGTAACGCGGCGCAACAACCCCCACTGGCCCGGGCCCTGCCGCCGGCGCAAATCACGATTCCTCTGGAACTCCCCCAGGCCGACGCCGCCGAGGCGGTCCAGACAAGGGAGGTGTCATTGCCGCGTAATCCCCTGGCCGATCAACCGGTCGTCGCCCAGCCCGACGAAAGCTGGCTGCGAATCACGGTCCGCCGGGGAGACAGTCTCGCCGCCATCTTCAAGCGCCACAAGATTCCCGCGCAGGATCTTCACGAGATAATGCAGCTCGGCCGGATCACCCGGAACCTGAGCGCCCTGCATCCCGGCGATACGGTGCGCTTCAAACTGGATGACGATCAGAAAATCCGGCAAATGGTTTTCGATATCGATCGGGTCACCTCCCTGCAGGTTACCCGTCAGCAAGACGAACAGTTTTCCGCCCGCATTGTGGAGCACGAACTGGAGAGTCGCCGTACCCAAACCAGCGGAGTCATCAACTCATCCCTGTTCAAAGCCGGCAAGGCGGCGGGCCTGAAGGACAAGCTGATCATGGAGATGACCACCATCTTCGGTTGGGATATCGACTTTGTGCTGGATATTCGTCGCGGGGATCACTTCACCCTGATTTATGAGGAACAGTATCTCAACGGCGAGAAAATCCAGGACGGTCCAATCATCGCCGCCGAGTTCGTCAACCAGGGACGCCGGTTACACGCCATTCGCTATACCGATGAACAAGGGCGCAGTGATTATTATTCCCCGGAAGGCTATTCCATGCGCAAGGCCTTCCTGCGCACGCCGGTAGACTTTCGCCGGATCAGCTCGCGCTTTGGCAAGCGTCATCACCCGATACATAACCGCATGCGCATGCACAAGGGTGTCGACTACGCGGCCCGATCCGGCACCCCGATCCAGGCCGCCGGCGACGGCAAGATTGTCTATCGTGGCTGGAAAGGCGGATACGGCCGGGTAGTCATCCTGCAACACGGGGGCCGTTACAGCACCCTCTACGCGCACATGGCCAACTTCAAGAAGGGCCTGCGGGTCGGCAGCCGCGTCCAGCAGGGCCAGACGATCGGCTTTGTCGGCAGTTCCGGCAGTGCCACCGGCCCCCATCTGCACTATGAGTTCCGGGTCAACGGAACTCACCGCGATCCCTTGAAGGTCAAGCTCCCTGACGCCGAGCCCATCAAGGCGGCCTATAAAAACGACTTCTTGCAACTGGCGGAAAAACGTCTCGCCCAGCTGGATGCCGCCCGCCCGTCGATGCTGGCCCTGAACCAACCCCGCCCCGCCGAGACACCCTGAGCAGGACAGGACCCACGCCTCTGCGTGAGCCCCCGCCTGCATCAGGAGCGGATTGTCGGCCCCGGTCGTTTTGCTTAGCATAAGCCCATGACAACCTATTACATCGGTCTGATGTCGGGTACCAGCCTGGACGGCATCGATGCCGCCTTGCTCGATTTGCGCCAACGCCCCCACCTGTTGGCACAGCACAGCCACCCGCTGCCCGACCCGCTGCGCCAGCAACTCTATCAATTGCAGACACCCGGCGAGAATGAACTAAGCACCATGATGCGCCTGGATGTGGAACTGGGCCGGCTGTTCGCCGAAGCCGTTCACGCCCTGCTGGCAAAAGCCGACAAACGCGCCGGCGAGATCGCCGCCATCGGCAGCCACGGGCAGACCTTGCGCCATTACCCCGACGGACCGACTCCCTCGACCTTGCAGATTGGCGATCCCAACCTGATCGCCGAACTGACCGGGATCACCACCGTCGCCGATTTACGCCGCCGCGATCTGGCCGCCGGCGGCCAGGGCGCCCCGCTGGTCCCCGCCTTTCATGCCGCGATGTTTCACCGGGACGGGAGCAACCGGGCGATCCTGAACCTTGGTGGCATCGCCAATCTCACCCTGCTGCCGGCGGACAACCAGGCCGCGGTCACCGGCTTCGATACCGGACCGGGCAACGGCCTGCTGGACAGCTGGATCGCCCGACACCAGCAACAGCGTTATGATCGCGACGGCGAATGGGCCGCCAGCGGCCACGTGCATCCCGGCCTGCTGGAGCGCCTCTTGCACGATCCCTATTTTGCCCGTCCCCCGCCCAAAAGCACCGGTCGTGAATACTTCAACCTGAACTGGCTGCAACCAGCGCTGGAACCCTTTGCCGACCTGGCACCCCGCGACGTGCAGGCCACCCTGTGCGAACTGAGCGCCCGCAGCATCGCCGAGGCACTGCAAGCGGCGATGGACCCGGTGGAGGAAGTGCTGATCTGCGGCGGCGGCATCCATAACCGCGCGCTGTATCAACGGCTGGAAGCGTTGCTGACCCCGGCCCGCCTCGCCAGCACCGCCGAAGCCGGCCTGGATCCCGACTGGGTCGAAGCCGCCGCCTTCGCCTGGCTGGCGAAACAAACCCTGGCTGGCGATCCCGGTAACCTGCCTTCCGTGACCGGCGCCTCGCATCCTGTCGTGTTGGGGGGTATCTACCCCGGGAAAGGGCCGAGGGCCGAGGGACGAGTAACGAGGGACGAGGAAAAGCTTCACCACGAAGACACGAAGGCTTGAAAATGAAATTCTTCATGGCCTCACGTCATGATAGCTAAACAGCGTAAAACAGCTGCCTCTGAGAACAGGGATGAAAAAAGTTCCGGGTTTCCTCGTTACTCGTCCCTCGTACCTCGGCCCTGAGAAAAGCGCTGGCGCGCTTTTCTCAGCGCTTGTTAATCGGGACGTATTTGCGGATCGGTTCGCCGGTATAGACCTGGGTGGGCCGGAAGATACGGTTGTCGGCCAGTTGTTCGCGCCAGTGGGCCAGCCAGCCGGCGGCGCGGGCCATGGCAAAGATGGCGGTGAACTGATCGGCGGGGATCCCCATCTCCGTATAGAGAATGCCGCTGTAGAAATCGACATTGGCGTACACCCCCTTGTGCGCCAGACGGTCCTCACAGACCTGCTCCACCGCCTTGGCAATATCAAACATCGGATTGACGTCGCCCGCCTTGGTTTCCATGTACTGGTCGATCAGTTTCTGCAGGATGATGGCACGCGGATCCTTGGTCTTGTATTCGCGATGCCCCATGCCCCAGATCACCTCCTTGTTGGCCAGTCGCTTGTCCACGTACTCTTCGGCCTTCTCGGGCGAGCCGATCTCTTGCAGCATTTCCAGCACCCGCTGGTTGGCGCCGCCGTGCAACGGTCCGGAGAGGGCCCCGATCGCCGAGGCGATCACGCTGTAGGGGCTGGAGAGGGTCGAGGCGTTCACCAGCACCGCGAACGTCGAGGCATTAATCGTATGCTCGGCATGCAGGATCAGACAGACATCCATGATCCGCGCCAGCAGCGGGTCCGGCTCCTTGCCGGTGAGCATCCACAGGAAGTTTTCGGCATGACTCAGATCGTCGCGCGAGTCGACCGGATCGTAACCCTCGCGAATGTGTTGCCACATGGCCACGATGGGGGCGATCCGGGCGATAATCTTGATCGACATGTTATGGATGTAATTGATGTCCTCGCAGGCGTCACTGCCGGTCAGGCATTCATTACCGGGATAGAACATCCCCAGGCTGGCCACCACCGTCTGCAGCATCTCCATCGGATGGCCTGTATTGGGCAGATTTTTCATCATGCCGCGGGTATGGAACTTGAGGCGCCGGTTCTCCTTGAGCTGGTCGCTGAAGGTCTCCAGTTCCGAACGGGTCGGCAGGCGCCCGTCGAGCAGTAACAGGGTGGTCTCCTCAAACGTACTGTGTTCGGCCAGCTGTTCGATGGGATAGCCGCGATAGGACAAAATGCCCTGTTCGCCGTCGATATCCGAAATATTGGATTTGGTGGCGGGAACGCCGGCCAGCCCCGGAAGATACTCACTCATGGAAGACTCCCTGAATTTGGTAATTAATGGTGCGCTACGTCAAGAATAACAAAAAATAGTCGCGGCATTGGCAGGGCAGAGAGAAAAGTTGCCGGATCCGGCGAGGGGCAGCCCGGGTTTTTACCCGCCGCAAACAAAAATGGCATGACCTGGAGTCATGCCATTTTGCCGTACCGTTCCGGGTCGGATGAAATCAGACGCCGAAGGACGAGCCGCAACCACAGGTGGTAGTTGCATTCGGATTGCGGATCACGAACTGAGCACCGGAGAGATCTTCCTTGTAATCGATTTCCGCGCCCATCAAATACTGGAAACTCATCGGATCGACCAGCAGGGTCACGCCCTCCTTGTCCACCCGGGTATCGCCATCCTGTTCATTCTCCTCGAAGGTAAAACCGTACTGGAAGCCGGAGCAACCGCCGCCGGTTACAAATACCCGCAGCATCAGATCCTCATTGCCCTCATCCTCGATCAGCTGACGGACCTTGTGCGCAGCGGAATCGGTGAATACCAGGGGACTCATCGTATCGACCGTCTCGTTTGTCTCGGTTGCTGTGCTGCTCATTGTGCTATCTCCACCAGAATTGACGTCTACAGGGAACCATTATGCTATTCCTGATTGTTTTAATCAAGAATCCTCTGTTCCACTGCCGGTTTCTGAAGGTGAGTGGTTACTACTCTTGTGCACCAGGTTACCATTGACTTCCGCGCCCATCGCCATCTCGATCAGGCTGTAATAAACATTACCATCAACCCGGGCATGCGCTGCCAGCTCCACATGGCCCTGGGCATGCACGTCGCCGATAATCCTGCCGTTCACCACTACATTCGGTACCTTCACTTCCCCCTCAATAGTGCCGCGTTCACTCAAAGTCAAGAGGGAGTCCTCGCCCGCGCCCTCGGCAAGCACGCTGCCCTTGATGCTGCCATCCACATGCAGCCCCCCGCTGAAAATGACATCCCCCTGGATCTCGGTATTCTGGCCGATCAACGAATCGATCTGCGCGGTTCGATTCGGCTTTTTATTCTTAGCCCACATTACCCTTTCTCCTCAATCGACCAGTCGATGGTTTTCTCGATGCTGTTGCGCGCCTTCCCTCCGGGCAAGATCCGCAGGGTCGCCCGCAGCAGATTGAAATTCTCCGGCAGCCGGATATCTCCTTCCAGCTTTTGAAAATACTTGAAGCGGTAGCTTAATGCGTTGACGGAATTCTCGGTTACATCCTTGAGCGTCAAGGATCGGGACTCCCCTTCCTGAATCCCTTCGAGCTCCAATTGTACCCGGCCGCGAGCCAGCCTGTCATTGCCCAGCACCTGGGTCAGCACCACCCGATAGCGAAACCGGCCGTCCGGCCCGTCCGGTTCGAAACTGAATTTTTGTAACTGCAAACCGGTCGAGGCTTCCCGGGGGGAGACAATGCCGCGGTAAAAAGCCAGCTCCTCCTTGAGCTCGAGTATTTCCGATTGCAGGTTTTTAATCGTACTGTCCAGATCATCATAAGCCTGGCGTTCGATTTGCCGGGCGCGTTGCAACAGGGCTTTTTCCTGACGCAGCGCGTCGTTTTTTCTTTTGATACGCTCTTTAACCTCGACCAGCTCTTTTTTGACCCGGCTGGCCTCGTCACTGTCGTAACCGGCCAGATAGCGCCCGTAATCAAACAGCGTATATCCGCCGGCCAGCATCAGCAGGGCCGCGAGTAGCCACAACGCCCGGGTCTTCCACGGGTGATGGGGTTTAACCACCAGACTCATTGATTCATCCTAGGGCATCAATCCGATTGCATTGAGGCCCGCGCGCTCATCCAGGCCGAACATGAGATTCATATTCTGCACAGCCTGGCCCGAGGCGCCCTTGACCAGGTTGTCGATCACCGACAACACCACCACCGTATCACCATCCCCGGGGCGGTGCAGGGCAATCCGGCAGTGGTTGACACCCTTGACGCTGCGGGTCTCCGGGTGCGAGTCGGGGGGCAGAATATCGACGAACGGCTCGTCGGCATAGCGTTCACTGTAGAGGGTCTGCAGGCCTTTCGTCGGGTTGGTGAGCCGGGCATAGAGCGTGGCATGAATACCCCGGATCATCGGGGTCAGATGGGGTACAAAGGTCAGCCCCACCGGCGCACCTGCGGCCCGGGTCAGCCCCTGGACGATTTCCGGCAGGTGGCGATGGCCGGCCACGCCGTAGGCCTTCATGCTTTCGCCGGCCTCCCCCAGCAGCGTCCCGATACTGGCCTTGCGCCCGGCACCGCTGACCCCCGACTTGGCATCGGCCACCAGCTGCCCGATGTCCACCAGTCCCTGCTCGATCAAGGGCAACAGACCCAGCTGGACCGCGGTGGGATAGCAGCCGGGGCAGGCGATCAAGCGGGCCTCACGGATCGCCTCGCGGTTTACCTCGGGCAGCCCGTAGACCGCCTCGGCCACCAACTGCGGCGCGCTGTGAGCCATGCCGTACCATTTTTCCCATTCGCTCACATCCTTGATGCGAAAATCGGCCCCCAGGTCGATGACCCGCACGCCCTGATCCAGCAGCTCGGCGGCGCTGTTCATCGCCACACCGTGCGGCGTCGCGAAAAACACCACATCGCACTCGGCCAGTTGCCCGGGATCGGGGTCGCTGAAGATCAGATCGACATAACCGCGCAGGTTGGGAAACATCTCCGCCACCGGCAGGCCGGCTTCGGAGCGGGAGGTGATCAGGCTCAGCTCGACCTCGGGATGCCCGGCCAGCAGCCGCAGCAACTCCACCCCTGCATAGCCTGTACCACCGACAATGCCTGCCTTGATCATGATTCCAACCCGCTTATACAAGAAACGTTAATGATAAGTGCTGGCGAGTTAAAGGAAAAGAGCGGACTGTGATGAATCTCCCGGCTTCGCTATCCGGCAGATTACAAAGCAAACAACTTTCAATTATTGCCCTTCACCGCTGCATGCGGTCCGGCGGTGTATAGGCGTATTTTGGCGGTTACCTCGTGCCGAGACGCCAGAAAGCCTCGCCCGCCAGCGGGAAAGAGAAACAAGACTAGCGCCCTTTATTGCCGCCTCGCGACCGCGAGCCGCCGTAGCGATTGTTGAAGGCATTTTTCTTTTGCCTCTCAGCACCTCTCTATTTTGTCAGTCGGCTGGAATAGGATACGGCGCGCACAAAAAAGCGGCTGAAAAGCCGCTTGAGTTGGGTCGTGCTTGATTGTTGTTATTAAGGCTTGGCGGTTACTCCCCTAAGGGATTTCTAGCCTATTCCACACATTTCGCAAGGTCAAGAGTTTTTCCGGTTATTTGCCCCGCACCGCCTGCTCGGCGTTCGGCTGCGCTGTCGGTGGTGCGCCATGCTAGAATCCGGCGTTATGTACCGACAGCACCTCAAGCGCACCAGGCGCCGGTTTTTTACCCTCAACAAGTGGAAAATGCGCCTGCTGTTCTGGGGCAGCGCCCTGAGCGTCGGGGCGATTGCCGCGCTGTTTGCCCTGGCCGCCGGGTTCGCGGATGAAAGCTTTCACCATTTACATCAGCAGCAGCCGTGGCTGACCTACCTGCTGCCGCCCGTCGGGCTGGCCTTCATCGCCTGGCTCACCCGGCGCTTTTTCCCCGGTACCGAGGGCAGTGGTATTCCCCAGGCCATCGCCGCCCTGTCGATGCGCAAGCACGCCCTGCGTCACAAAGTGCTGTCACTGAGGGTGGCCCTGGGCAAGATGCTGCTGACCACCCTGGGGCTGTTTTGCGGCGCCTCCATCGGCCGTGAGGGGCCGACTGTCCATATCGGCGCCTCACTCATGTACTCCCTGCGCCGTTTTGCGCCGCAGCCGCTGCGGGGCCAGGATATGCTGCGGGCCCTGATTCTGGCCGGCGGGGCGGCCGGCATCTCCGCCGCCTTCAATACCCCGCTGGCCGGGATTCTGTTTGCCGTCGAGGAGATGAGCCGCTCCTTCGAGCAGCGCACCAGCGGCACGCTGATTATTGCCGTGGTACTGGCCGGTCTTACCGCGCTGGTGATCCTCGGGCCCTACACCTATTTCGGCAGCACCGACGCCACGCTGCCGCTCTCCGGCGCCTGGCTGGCAGTCCTGATCTGCGGGGTGGTCGGCGGATTGCTGGGCGGTCTGTTTGCGACGGCGCTCATTCTAGGCTCGCGCCGTATCGCTCCCCTGGCCTGGCGCTATCCGGTGCGGATTGCCTTCGCCTGCGGGCTGCTCATCAGCCTGCTGGGCTTTGTCTCCGACGGCCAGAGTTTCGGCACCGGGTATCTGGAAGCGCAACAGCTGGTCGACGGCGGCGAGGCCTCACTGCTGTTTCCATTGTGGAAGCTGCTGGCCACGCTCTCCTCGTATCTGAGCGGCATCCCCGGCGGCATTTTTGCCCCCTCGTTAGCGGTCGGCGCGGGGCTGGGCGCCGATCTGGCGCTGCTGTTGCCCCATTTGCCGGTCGCGGCCCTGATCATGCTGGGCATGGTCGGCTATTTCAGCGGCGTGGTACAAACCCCGATCACCGCTTTTGTCATCGTGATGGAAATGACTGACAATTCAGGTATGCTGCTGCCGCTGATGGCCACCGCACTGATCGCCCGGGGTGTCTCGAGTCTGGTCTGTCCCCGGCCGATTTATCAGGCTCTCGCGGATGCCTATTTACATAAACAGGATACACAGGAAAACGCTGGCAAATATGAAAACCCGTGACATCTTTATCGCCGTATTTATGGTTCTGCTACTCGGCGCGCTCGCCTGGCTGTGGTTCAGCCCGTCGGGATTACAGCGCGCGCCGGATATCAGTTTCAAGAATGTCGAGGGCGAGACAATGGAACTGCAACAGCTGCAGGGACGCCCGGTGCTGGTCACCTTCTGGGCCACCTCCTGTCCCGGTTGCATCGAGGAGATGCCGCATCTGATCGAGATGTATCACGATCTGGCCCCCCGGGGCCTGGAGATCATCGGCGTGGCCATGGCCTACGACCCGCCCAACCACGTCATGCGCATGCGTGAAGAGCGCGACATCCCCTATCCCATTGTGCTCGACATCGACAGCGAGATCGCCCGGGCCTTCGGCGACGTCAAGCTGACCCCGACGCACTTTCTGATCAACCCGCGGGGTCGCATCGTCCATCACAAAATTGGCGAGCTGGACATGGACAAGGTACGCGATCGCATCCTGGCAATGCTGGAATCACGGGCGCAGGGATAAATCCGTATGCTCTGGGTCAAAGCGTGGCATATCGTATTCATGGTGACCTGGTTCGCGGGGCTGTTTTACCTGCCGCGCCTGTATGTCTATCACGCCATGAGCGAAGATAAGCCGAGTGATGATCGTTTCAAGATCATGGAACGCAAGCTGTTCTACGGGATCATGACACCGGGCGCGATAATCACTATCGTTCTGGGGTTCTGGTTGCTGGGCGATTACGCCTGGGCGGCTTACAGGGAAAGCGGCTGGCTGCACGCCAAGCTGGCGCTGGTTACGATTCTGGTGATTTATCACATCCACTGCGGCAAACTGCTTAATGACTTCAAGCATAACCGTAACACCCGCTCGCATGTTTTCTATCGCTGGTATAACGAATTTCCTGTGTTAATTCTGATAGCGGTGGTCCTGCTGGCGGTCGCCAAGCCCTTCTAATTCGCCACACTTACAGTGCACAACGAAGACAAGCCACCATCATGCATCCCAAAGATGATCTGATTCGCCACTACCGCTGGTTGCGCCAGTACGGCATCAATGACTCACACAGCGGCAACGCTTCGGTGCGCGAGGGCCATACCGTCTGGGTCACACCAACCGGCGCCTGCGCCGACACCCTGGCTGCCGACGATCTGGTGGCCTGCGATATCGACGGCACCCTGGGCGACGGCGCCTCGCTGGATGCCCGACTGCATGTGATGGTCTATCAAAAGAATCCCGCTACGCGGGCGGTATTGCATGGTCATGGCGCACACACCGTGGCGCTGACGCTCAACGGCCAGGACTTCACACCGCCGGATTTTGAAGGGAGTTATTACTTTGGCACGGTACCGGTACTGAACATCGCCTACGCGAACTATCTGGCCGAAGCCCCCGAACAGGTCTCCGCCATCCTCGCGCAACACAAGATCACCGTGGTCCGCGGCCACGGCGTCTACGCCCAGGCCGACACCATCAACCTGGCCTACAAATGGAACTGCTCACTGGAACTGTCCGCCAAAACCGCCTGGCTGGCGCAGCTGGCCGGCACACTGCCCGGCTAAAGCAGTATTTATTGCTGATGTACTCTGGAATAAAAACGCGGAGTTCGCAGAGTCGCGGAGACGCAGAGAAAATATTTGGCAATGACCAGAGATGCCATTGCCTGAATAAAGTATACAAATTCATCTTACATGCGATGCATGCATACCCCGTTATCCTCCGCGTCTCTGCGCCTCCGCGAACTCTGCGTTAAATAACCAGCATTAGAAAAATTGATAAGCAGAAAATACTAGATTTCGATCATTTCGAAGTCTTCCTTGCCCACGCCGCATTCGGGGCACTGCCAGTCTTCGGGGATATCATCCCAACGGGTACCGGGCGCGATGCCCTCTTCGGGCAGACCCTGCTCTTCATCGTAGATAAAGCCACAGACGACACACATGTATTGCTTGTATTCCATGATTACCACTACATCGTTGACTGTTTGAATCAACTATTATCGCATTTTACGCGGCCAATAGGAATCGCTTGAATTGTCCGTGCTAGACTCCATGTCGTTGGATTACAGTCATTTTTACCCAGGTTGCTATTATGTCCGAGTCTCCGATCCCCGTGGTGATGTGCTTTTCCGGGCTGGATCCCACCGGCGGTGCCGGTATCCAGGCCGATATCGAGACCCTCGCCAGCATGGGGGGCCACGCCGCCCCGATCATCACGGCACTGACCGTGCAGGATACCCGGTCGGCCCGCCGGTTCGAGGCGATAGACCCCATGCTGCTGATCGAGCAGGCCCGCGGGGTACTGGAAGACATGCCCGTTGCCGCTTTCAAGCTGGGCATGCTCGGTAGCGTCGAGGTGATCGAGGCGATCCATTCCATTCTGGCGGACTACCCGGACATCCCGCTGGTCCTGGATCCCGTGCTGGCCGCCGGTGGTGGCGGGGATCTGGCTGACGATCCCATTATTAACGCCATGAAAACCCTGTTGATGCCGCAGACCACGGTACTCACGCCCAACAGCGAGGAAGCCCGGCGCCTCGCTCCCGAGGCGGACAGCCTGGCCGCCTGCGGCCAGGAACTGCTGGATCTGGGTCCCGAATATGTGCTCATCACCGGTGGCCACGAACCGGGCCCGCATATCGACAACATGTTGTATGCCAATCATCGCCAGCTGGAGACCTTCAGCTGGGATCGCCTGCCCCATTCCTATCACGGCTCGGGCTGCACCCTGGCCTCGGGCATCGCCGGCCTGCTCGCCCAGGGACTGGACCCCTTCGCGGCAATCCACGAGGCCCAGGAATTCACCTGGCACGCCCTGCAACAGGGCTTTCGCCCCGGCATGGGCCAGCATATTCCCAACCGCCTGTTCTGGGCCCGGGGCGACGAAGAATAATGGGGGATCCGCGCCTGCAGGGGCTGTATGCCGTCACCGACGGCCGGCTCACGGGCGAACCGCTGTTCGCGGCCGTGCAGGCCGCCCTGGCCGGCGGGGTGAGGATCGTGCAGTACCGCGACAAATCCGGTGAGACACAACGCCGTCATGACGAAGCGGCCCGACTGGCCCGTCTGTGCCATGAACAGGGAGCGCTGCTGTTGATCAACGACGATACCGATCTGGCCCAGAGCGTCGGCGCCGACGGCGTCCATCTGGGCCAGAGCGATACTCCGCTGGCCGTCGCGCGTGACCAGCTGGGCCCCGACAGACTCATCGGCGTCTCCTGCAACAACCGCCTCGAGTGGGCGCTGGCAGCCCAGCAGGCGGGCGCCGACTACGTCGCCTTCGGCCGCTTTTTCCCCTCGCAGACCAAATCCGACGCCCCACAGGCCGAGCTGACGCTGCTCGAACAGGCTCGCCAGCAGCTCGACCTGCCCATCGCCGCCATCGGCGGCATCACCCCCGACAACGCCCCGCAGTTGCACGCCGCCGGCGCCGACATGCTGGCCGTGGTCCACGCCCTGTTCGGCCAGGACGACATCGAAGCCGCCGCCCGCCAGCTCAGCCGCTGCTTCGACTGAAGTCGACTGTAGTGAGATCGGCTGATAACGCAAAGGCGCAGAGTTCGCAAAGGGAATTACTCTAGAACCCGCGTGGGACAGTTCATTTTGAGGCGCCCTGCTAACGCTTGGATATATTATTCAGATTTTCTTAGCGTTCTTTGCGCCTTTGCGTCCTTTGCGTTACTTCCACCCCTCTTGCTAAGACCGCCCCTGTCGTCGCCCCGGGGATTTGGTTATCATTCAGCCTGTCCAGACCAGATTTGTCATTCTCGTAAAAATTGAAGGAACCACGTTATGTCCCGTTCGCATGATCTGTTTGTTGCCGCCCAGAAACACATCCCCGGCGGGGTGAACTCCCCGGTCCGTGCCTTCAAGGGCGTCGGCGGCGATCCGTTGTTTTTCAAGCGGGCCGAAGGGGCCTACATGTTCGACGAGGACGACAACAAGTACATCGATTATGTCGGCTCCTGGGGGCCGATGATCCTCGGCCACAACCATCCCGAGGTGATCAGGGCGGTGGAGGCGGCACTGCACAACGGGCTGAGTTTCGGCGCGCCGACCGAGCTGGAAACGCAAATGGCCGACAAGGTCTGCGAGCTGGTGCCCTCGGTGGAGATGGTGCGTATGGTCAACTCCGGCACCGAGGCCACCATGTCGGCACTGCGCGTGGCGCGCGGCTTTACCGGCCGGGACAAGATCGTCAAGTTCGAGGGTAACTATCACGGTCACTCCGACTCGTTGCTGGTCAAGGCCGGCTCCGGGGCACTCACCCTGGGCGTACCTACCTCACCCGGCGTGCCTGCCTCGCTGGCCGAGCACACCCTCACCCTCACCTACAACGACAGCGAGCAGGTACGGGAGACCTTCGACAAACTGGGCGATGAGATCGCCGCCATCATTGTCGAACCGGTGGCCGGCAACATGAACTGCGTCCCGCCGGTGGATGGCTTCCTGCAAACCCTGCGGGAAGTGTGCGACCAGCACGGCAGCGTGCTGATTTTCGATGAGGTGATGAGCGGCTTTCGCGTGGCCCTCGGCGGCGCCCAGGAATACTTTGGCGTCACGCCCGATATGACCACCCTGGGCAAGGTGATCGGCGGCGGCATGCCGGTGGGCGCCTTTGGCGGCAAGCGCGCACTCATGGAGCAGGTCGCGCCGCTGGGGCCCATCTACCAGGCCGGAACCCTCGCCGGCAACCCGATGGCCATGGCCGCCGGGCTGGCCACTTTGAATCTGATCAGCCAGCCCGGTTTCTTCGAACAGCTCGGTCAGCGGGTCGATCAACTGACCGGCGGACTGCGCCAACGAGCCAGGGCCGCTAACATCCCGTTGACCACCAACCAGGCCGGCGGCATGTTCGGCTACTTCTTCAGCGACGAGGAGACCATCACCCGCTTCGAGCAGGTCAGCAACGGCGACATGGAGCGCTTCAAACGCTTCTTCCACGGCATGCTCGAACAGGGCATCTACCTGGCCCCGGCGGCGTTTGAAACCGGCTTCGTCTCAAGTGCACATACCGAACAGGACATTAACGCGACGCTGGATGCCGCCGAACGGGTCTTTGCCGACCTCTAATCTCGGCGTCTGAATTCACCACGAAGTCACGAAGACACGAAGCGAAAGAAACTTTAGACGACTCTTGCGCCGACATCCGGACAAAACCGGATATGCGCCCAAGACCGCTGCGCGACCAATGTCATTGAACTTCGAGACTTCGTGTCTTCGTGGTTAACGCTTTTCATCGGTCTGTACTCCCTATCCGCCGTTTTCAGGTATTATCCCGCCTATGTCGATGGCCAGTTTTGTTCAGCTATTTGAGTGGTTGAGTCAGCATCCGGTAATTGCCGCCTTGCTCGTGTTTGCTATTGCGCTGAGCGAGTCGCTGGCTGTTGTCGGGCTGATCGTGCCGGGCATTTTTTTTATGGTGGTGTTCGGTGCGCTGATCACCACCGGCTATCTGGATTATGGCTGGACGGTTAGTGCGGCGATTCTCGGCGCCATCGCCGGTGATGGTATCAGTTACTGGCTGGGACGCCGCTATCACAAGCAACTCTATAATATCTGGCCATTTCGCAATCGACCGCGGCTGCTGGAGCGCGGGGTCACGTTCTTCCATCGGCACGGCGGCAAAAGCATTCTGTTCGGCCGTTTTGTCGGCCCCGTTCGCCCCATTATCCCCGCCATCGCCGGCATGCTGTCGATGCCGCGTCGGCGATTCATTTTAACCAATGTGGGGTCGGCATTGTTGTGGGGGCCGATCGTTTTGTTACCCGGCATGGCGTTTGGCCTGTCACTGGAATTGGCCGCCGAGTTTGCCGGACGTCTCTCCGCGTTACTGGTAATTCTGCTGTTACTGTTGTGGGTGACCTTATGGATTATCAAACAGCTCTACTTTTTTCTGGTACCGCGTACCGAGGTGCTGTTCAGTCACCTCATCAACTGGATTAATCGTCATCCTGTGATCGGTCGTCTGCCAGCGGCGTTGATCGATCCTCATCACCCGGAAATGCGGGTACTGACTCTGCTCGGCCTGATGCTGATACTGGCGGCTGTCGCATTCACCGCATTATCACAATTTCTTGATCAGCGCTCACTGGTACTGGGACTCAACGACCTGATTTACTTCCAGCTGCAGCAACTACACAACCCGCCTTTTGATCGTCTAATGCTGTTTTTCAGCACCCTGGGTGACGATCTTTTTCTCGCTGCCCTGGTCCTGATCCTGTTTGTCTGGACAATGCTCTATCGTAATTGGCTGGCCGGCGGGCATCTCCTGGCCGCGTTTATACTACCGCTGATTGTCGTGCAAACCCTGAAGTTTCTGTTTAACGTTCTGCCGCCGGATCTTGGCGCCAGCTATTCCAGTCTGGGTTTCCCTGGCGGGCATATTATGCTGCCTACCGCCGTGTATGGTTTTATTGCCGTGGTACTGAGCCGCGATATGCCACACATATTGCGTAGCGCGGTTTATATCAGTGCGGCACTGATTGTGCTACTCATCGGCTTTGCCCGTTTGTATCTGGGGGTGCACTGGCTGAGCGACGTAGTCGGCGGAATACTGCTGGGGCTTGTCTGGGTGGGATTGCTGGGC
Organism: Thiohalophilus thiocyanatoxydans; assembly: GCF_004366735.1. Lineage (GTDB taxonomy): Bacteria > Pseudomonadota > Gammaproteobacteria > UBA6429 > Thiohalophilaceae > Thiohalophilus > Thiohalophilus thiocyanatoxydans. The sequence continues at coordinate 32,794 of NZ_SOQX01000005.1, forward strand.
ATCGGTTACCGTCGACATGTCGGTCTGTCGCCTCTGCCGCTCAAAAAACTCAGCTACCCGATCACGTTGATCCTGATACTGCTGGTGATTTACCCTCTGAGCCAGTTCGATAGAGGTCTACCAAAGCCAATAGGAACTACACCTCAGTATCGGATTAGTCTGGATGGCTGGAAACAAAGCGGCTGGCAGGTTTTACATCAATTTCGCACCGACTTACAGCAACAAAAAAAGTTCCCGTTTAACCTGCAATGGGTGGCCACGCAAGAACAGATCGAAACAGCTCTTGCAGTGCATGGCTGGCATCGAAGTGACGAAACAAAACTCGAGAACTGGCTGCGTTCCTCAGCGACGACGCAAGAGTTACCCATTATTCCACACTTGCATGAAGGCCGTTACGAGCGACTGCGTTTTATCCGTGTCAACGACGCGCAACAACGTATATTGACCCTGCGCCTTTGGCAGACGAATGTGTTTGTGCAGCACAATATTGATGAGCGGCCATTATGGATCGGGGAAATCTCCTATCTGAACCCAGTGCGCCTTGGGCCGTTAAGATATCTTAAAACCGAAGTCACTTTTGACCAGGCCGCCGAGGCATTCAAAGACAATATTGACCCGACATTGATTCTCGGTCAGGAAAATGCGGGCGCGTATCAATTGTTGCTGTTACGTAGCGATTCAGAAGCGAACCAGCGCCCCGAAGAATAGACCGCTACCGGATAGATCCACCTCCTCTCCGGAGCCATCATCCGGCTCGGAAGAGATAAATTTATACTCGGCGACCAGGCCAAATCGATCAAACGGGAATTCCACTCCAACCATGCCCTGCAGGCCCATGCCAGATGCATCACCACCAATCGCTCCAGACATCTCGACTCTTGAGAAACCCAGTCCTCCGCCGAAATAGGGTTTGACATGTTGTCCCATATCAAAATAGCGACGGGCGTTGACCATTAGCAACTCGCTATCTGTTTCACCGGGCGTATCCAAAACGATGAAATTCCCGGTGAAAGTGGTGTATTCAACCCCTACTCCGACATGGTCATTAATACGGTATTCGTATTCCAGGGCAAGCTCGGAATCGACATCGTCTTCATAAGTTGTTTTGTTCGAAAGAATCGTCTGACGGGTAGTGTCCAGCGTATAAATCCCTGATTTCAAAACTATAGAATGGTTTCTCTCTACCGCCGTGGCGCTCAGGGCCAACCCCAGCAAGCCCACCAATAAAACTGTTTGTTTGATACTGCTTCTCATCGTCTCATCCCTCCGGATTCTGGATATAATTACGTACATTCCCTGACGCTCACTCACCAGAGTGTTTTGACAAGACCTGAACATTGCACTCACTTACCAACAAACCTTTTCAATCAAATGGTCATTGGCAAACATCCTGTTCTCTCAATCGATTCTAACCACCAGGACACACTGTACCCGCTACTCAGGCCGCACACTGAAGCTCGACTATTTATCCCTGCTTTTTAATATTTCATCGATCTCAGCCAGCTTCTTCTGTGCGCTATCGAACATAAGCAACCTTTGTTTTAGTGAAAGATCCAGCGGGAGCAACTCGATTAACCGCGACACGACCCAGTCAGCGTCATCGAGTTGTTGCTTCATGGTCGAATAGGGCGGTTCAAGTTGACCGAGAATATTTTTTAATATTCGTGCCAGATAGTGCTGCGGCTCGGGTAACGGAAAACTTGTCACATCAGGCAATAATTCCACCTCGGCCTGCACAGACTGATCCTTACTTATATTGTGAGAGAGAATCCTGAACCGCTGTTGACCTTCCAGAGTGACCCCCAGCATCCCGTCAGGACGCCGGTTCCAGTAGCGGATCTTGCACAAGGTTCCGACATTACAGGTCTCGGCCGCCTGGCCGACTTCTTGCCCCTGCCGGATCAGCACCACACCGATGCCACAGTCAGTTCGCAGACATTGACTCACCATGTCCAGGTAACGTGGCTCAAAAATGCGCAGGGGCAATACCCCGCCGGGAAAGAGGACCGTATTCAGTGGAAAGAGGGGGATGGTCGTGTGCATACTGCGCGTTGTACCGGTGTTAACCCGGAGCTTCACCCCAGCGCGTTACCAGGGTATGCTCCACCTCAAGATGATCCAAAATGCGCGCAACGACAAAGTCCACCAGATCCTCGACACTCTGTGGCTGATAATAAAACCCGGGATTGGCCGGCATGATCGTGGCGCCGGCACGCGCCAGACGCAACATATTTTCCAGGTGGATTACCGACAGGGGCATTTCCCGTACTACCATAATCAGCTTGCGCTGCTCCTTGAGCATGACATCGGCAGCCCGTTCAATCAGGTTATCACTATTGCCATTGGCCACTGCCGCCAGTGTCCCGGTGGTACAGGGACAAATCACCATATGCCTGGCATTGTGCGAACCGCTGGCGATCGATGCGGTCCACTGTTCCCGCCCGAATACAGTTAACAGGTTGCTGTCAGCCTGGTAATACTCGCTTAACCAGGTTTGCATCTCGGCCGGCCGGCCGGGAATATCCAGGTCGGATTCCATCTGCAACACCATCTGCGCGGCCTTGGAGACCAGCAGATAGACCGGCCGCTGTTTTTCCAAGAGGCATTGCAGCAAACGCAGGGCATAGGGTGCACCCGAGGCGCCCGTCATGGCGAGAATCACGGGACGATCAACAGAATTCGACATAATTACGTGCCTTGGTAGTTATTCTTGCCAATTTTTTGTTGCAACCGCTCCAGCAGGCGCGCATGCAGATTATCGAACCCGCCGTTACTCATGATCAATACATGGGTATCGTTATCAATCTGTTGCAGAATATGTTCAAGAATCGCCTCGGTACTGCCAGCGAGCGTCACTGGTGGATCCGATTCTTCAAATATAGCAGCGATATCCCAGGATAACCCGTCCGGTTGCAAAATGATCACCCTGTCCGCCTGACTCAGGGCCGCCGGTAATGCGTCACGTTGCACGCCCATACGCATGGTGTTGGAACGCGGCTCCAGCACGGCAATGATCGGTGCGGTACCCACACGCCGACGCAAACCGTTGAGCGTGCTGGCAATCGCGGTGGGATGATGGGCGAAATCGTCATACACGGTCACACCGTTGATCTTGCCGCGAATCTCCATACGTCGTTTGATGTTGCGAAAATCGCTCAATGACTCAATCGCCAGGCCCGCCGGCACGCCTGCATGGCGGGCGGCCGCAATCGCCGCCAGCGCGTTTTCCACATTGTGTTGACCGAACAGTGACCAGTTGACCCGCCCCTGACAAACGCCCTCAAAGCTGACCTCAAACACCGAGCCGTCTTCCTCAAGTAGCTGCGCCGACCAGCCCCCGGCATGGTTGATATATTCATGGGGAGTCCAGCTGCCTCGCGCCAGCACTTCGTGCAGGGCGGGACTGTGCTGATTGACGATCAACAGGCCATTGCCAGGTACCGTTCGCACCAGGTGATGAAACTGATCCTGGATAGCCCCCAGATCCGGGAAAATGTCCGCATGATCATATTCCAGGTTGTTCATGATCAGGGTACGCGGCCGATAATGGACAAACTTGGAACGCTTGTCGAAAAAGGCAGTATCATATTCATCGGCTTCGACCACGAAAAATGGCAACTGCCCGAGGCGGCTGCTGACACCGAAATTGGCCGGTACACCGCCGATCAAAAACCCGGGTTCCAGCTTGTTGGCTTCCAGCATCCAGGCCAGCATGCTGGCCGTGGTACTTTTGCCGTGCGTCCCGGCGACGCCCAGCACCCAGCGCGAAGCGAGCACATGCTCCGATAACCACTGGGGTCCCGAGGTATAGGGGATGTCGTTATTGAGAATATGTTCCACCGCCGGGTTACCGCGCGACAGCGCATTGCCGATTACCACGCAATCGGGACGGGGTGCCAGATGTTGCGGCTCATAGCCCTCCATCAGGGTGATCCCCTGCTCTTCAAGCTGGGTGCTCATGGGCGGGTAGACATTTGCATCAGAGCCCGTCACCTTATGCCCAAGTTGACGGGCCAGTATCGCAATACCGCCCATAAAGGTGCCGCAAATACCGAGAATATGAATATGCATGGCTTGCTCAGTAACGATCCGGATTAAGTTTTAGTTCGTCGCCGGCAACAGGTAATCAAGTGCTGCCAGCCCCAGAATCAGGTAACCGATGGCAATAATAACACCTGTGAGCCGATGAACCGACAGCGCATGGGAGAGAATGTGTCCAAGAATCACCAGGCTCCAGATTTGCACCGCAATAATAATCAGCAATACCATTGTAAACTTTTCGGGATTGAGGCTGCTAATATAATTAAACGGCAGAATCAGAACGGAAAGAATGATGCTGGTACCACTGAGTGCGGTGAGAGTCTGGATAATCCGCGCCCGATAGCCAAACAGGGACAGAAGCCCGACGGTAACCAGTACCATAAACAGGGTATGTACCAGTAAAATACCCGCCAGCTGGAAGGCGGTTATCTCGGGCAACAACAAATTGGTGCGCAGGTTATCCAGCAAGTACCCGGCCACCAGCAACAGCACGAGTAGCAGCGGCGAATATGGGGTATCCTCCGGGCCCTTGCGCAACAAACAGATTTCCCAGAACCGCGATACCAGCGGCCGGGCATAAACCAATAACCGGCTATTCATGGCAACCATCCGTCTTGCATCTGTTGTCCGTGTGTAACACCATAAGTCAGTAGATAATATCTGTTGGAGCTGGTAGTGTCCTCATCCATGTCGAATTACCAATATATCGAAACTATACCGCAACTTGAAGCGGCCTGCGAAACACTTCGTCACAGCCCGGTACTGGCGCTGGACACCGAGTTCATGCGGGAGAAGACCTATTATGCCCGGCTTTGCCTGATTCAGATCGCCACCGAGCAGCAGGTTTATATCATTGACCCTCTGCGGCTCGAACATCTGCAACCACTGCTTGACCTGCTCTATAATCCGGACATTCTCAAGCTGGTACATGCCGGTCGCCAGGATCTGGAACTGTTCTACGACCTCACCGGAAAAATTCCCGGACCGATGTTCGATACCCAGATTGCCGCCACCCTGCTCGGTTTTGCCGATCAGGTCGGTTATGCCGCCATGGTGGAAAAAATCCTGGGTGTTCAGCTGGACAAATCCCATACCCGCACCGACTGGGCCCAACGCCCGCTCTCCAAAAAGCAGCTTGCCTATGCCGCCGATGACGTGGTCTATCTGATGCAACTGTACCCCGAAATACTCGAACGCCTGAAAAAACTGGGACGTGAACAGTGGTTGCAGGAAGATTTTGCCGCTCTGAGTAAACCGGAGCAGTATGTCAATGATCCGTCCAATAGCTGGCAGCGAGTCAGTGGTCATGGTCGCCTGAAACCCCGACAACTTGCAGTCCTGAAAAACCTGGCACACTGGCGCGAAAAGCGCGCCCAACAACTGGACAAGCCACGCAAATGGATTATGAGTGACGATGTTTTATTAAACCTCGCACAACGTCAACCCGATAAACCGGAAAAACTGGCCGGTATCCGGGGGCTTCCGGAGTCGATTGTTCGCGACTGTGCTGAGCAATTGATCGAACGGATACAGCAGGCCCGTAACCTGCCCGACTCGGAACTTCCTCAAGCCCGGGATCGTTTCATTCCCACCCGGGATCAGGAGCTGCTGATTGACAGCCTGCTGCTCTATCTTAAACAGCTGGCCTATGATAACCAGATCAGCCCCGCAACCCTGGCCAATCGCAAGGAAATCGAACGCCTCATTCAGGGAGAACGTGAACTTGAACTCCTCAGAGGCTGGCGGCGGCGTATTGCCGGCCAGCCATTGCTGGACATGCTCGAGGGAAAAATACGCCTGTTTATCCGGAATAATGAACTGCAAGTCGAACATCAGCATTGAATCGGTCTGCTCACGAAATACACCGATTGGGGCAAACAGTAGAATTCTACCAGGGGGTTATCCCCAGTGGCAGACCGGATGGATCCAATCTATACTTCTGAAACAAAATCGTCATCCATCATTATTTCAACATAACTATCTGCCGACCTGCTCAATTGATGACTTATGCCATCGCGTCATAACAAAACTTACCGTTTTGACTGGCATGCGGGCTGCCGATTCAGCCTGCTGATTGATGGCCAGCGGTTCTTTCCGGTCATGCTGGATGCCATCGAACAGGCAAAAACGTTTGTACTGCTCGAGCTCTATCTGGTTGAGTCGGGACATGTTACCCGGCGGTTTATTGATGCGCTGGTGGCGGCTCGCCAACGCGACGTGACCGTATATCTGCTGCTGGATGATTACGGCTCGCAGGGGCTTGCTTTGCTGGATCGGGAACGACTGCTCGCCCAGGGTGTTCAGCTGCGGTTTTACAACCCTCTGAACTATCGGCAGTTTTATCGCAGTCTGCGCCGCGATCACCGCAAGCTGCTTTTGATCGATAATCGGATCGCCTTTACCGGCGGCGCGGGATTGAGTGATGCCTTTGAACCGCCGTTCAACCCGGAAGGCGCCTGGCATGAGGTTATGCTGCAAATCGAAGGCCCCGTGGTTACCGACTGGATGCGGCAATTTTGTACAACCTGGCAATCGAGCAGCGGCAACTCACCCGAACTGCCCGCTTCACAAGAACAGTACTTCACTCCCGGGCAGCCGGGTCGCGTGGTGCTCTCCGCCGGATTAAGTCGGCAGGAGATCAAACGTGCCTTTATCACGCGCATGCGCAATGCCGGGCAACGCATCTGGCTGACCACACCTTATTTTATCCCGGCGCGCAAGGTTCGTCGGGTATTGACGCAACGCGCCAGAGCCGGGGTCGATACCCGCTTGCTGCTGCCCGGCCCGATTAGTGACCACCCCTGGGTCTCCCATGCCGCGCGCGGGTTTTATCACCGCCTGTTACGCAACGGCGTACGCATCTTTGAATATCAACCCCGCTTTGTCCACGCCAAGATCGGACTGTGTGATAACTGGTGTACCATCGGCTCAAGTAATCTGGATCGCTGGAACCAGCGCTGGAACCTGGATGCCAATCAGGAAGTTGATGCAACCGATTTCAGTTCAGACGTGGCACAGTTGTTTGAAACCGACTTTGCACAGAGCATCGAGATCACGCTGTCCCACTGGCGAAAGCGCTCAACAATGCAACGTTTGCGAGAATGGCTGGCGGCCCGGCTGGTGATGCTGATCGAGCTTGTCATTCGCGGCTATCGAAAATGACCCTGTAACCGACAAGAAAAAGGGGGCCGAAGCCCCCTTTAGCGATTAGCGCCGTTTTCTGGCGCTTTTCTTTTTGGCTTTCTTTTTCGCCTTCTTCTTGGCGACTTTTTTCTTGGCTTTCTTCTTGGCCACTTTCTTCTTCGCGACCTTCTTCTTGGCGGCCTTCTTCTTCGCGACTTTCTTCTTGGTGGCCTTTTTCTTCGCGATCTTCTTCTTGGCCGCCTTCTTCTTCGCGACCTTTTTCTTCGCGACCTTCTTCTTGGCTATCTTTTTCTTGGCAACCTTCTTCTTGGCAGCTTTCTTCGCGACCTTCTTCTTGGCCGCCTTCTTCTTCGCGACCTTTTTCTTCGCGACCTTCTTCTTGGCTACCTTTTTCTTGGCAGCTTTCTTGGTGACCTTCTTCTTGCTGCCGCTCTTTTTGGCTGCCACCTTTTTCCTGGTGGTTTTCTTACTGCCGCCAGTTTTCTTCTTCGCCGCAGTTTTCTTCTTGGCCGTCTTCTTCTTGCTTGCAGCTTTTTTGGCCGCCGGCCTCGCCGCCGCAGTTTCCGTACCGGGCAGGCTGGCCAGGATGCGCTCCACGGCAGCGAAGATGTCGCTGATCTCGCCCACGCCCTGAACAGTCCGCAATTTCCCCTGGCGACGATAGTAATCGATCAGCGGCGCCGTCTGTTCCTGATAAACATCCAGACGCTTGCGAATGGTCTCTTCGTTGTCGTCCTCACGCTGGGTCAGCTTGCCGCCACACTTGTCACACACCCCCTCGATCCGTGGCGGGGAGAAATAGATGTTATACATCTGGCCACAGGAACTGCAGGTACGGCGCCCGGTCAGGCGTTTGACCAGCACATTCTTGTCCACGTCGATCAGCAGACCGACCTGCAGGGGCTTGCCCATATCGCCGAGCAATGTGTCGAGGGATTCGGCCTGGGCCGTATTGCGCGGAAAACCGTCCAGAATAAAGCCCTTGTCGGTATCCGGACGAGAGAGACGATCGCGAATCATACCCAGGACGATGTCATCGGAGACCAGCTGGCCGGCGTCCATCGCAGCCTTGGCCTGCATACCCAGCGGGGTGCCTTTGGAAACCGCCTCGCGCAGCAGATCGCCGGTTGATATCTGCGGTATTCCGTATTTTTCTACCAGCAGTTTGGCCTGGGTGCCTTTACCGCCACCCGGCGCACCAATTAATACGATTCTCATTGTTATCTAACTCCGTTGGCTGTATTTGTCCGAATCAGGATTACATTGAAAATTCTTGTCGTTAACAGACCGGGGCCTGTTTGCATATGTTGTTTAAAACTAATCCCTGACATTGTCCAAGTCAATGTGAATCCGCCGCAATTTTGACCAGCTCGGCTAACTCAACAGCGGCGCAATCACCAGACTGACAATCGCCAGCACGTTGATCAGGATGTTCATTGAAGGCCCCGACGTATCCTTGAACGGATCACCTACCGTGTCACCGACGATCGCCGACTTGTGGCTCTCGGAACCCTTGCCCCCGAATTCGCCGCCCTCAATATACTTCTTGGCGTTATCCCAGGCACCGCCGGCATTGGACATCATCAACGCCAGCAACACGCCGGTGACCAGCGCGCCACCGAGCATCCCGCCCAGCGCCTCCGGACCGATCAGAAAACCGACCAGCGGTGGGGCCGCCACCGCCATGCCGCCGGGCAGCAACATCTTGCGTAACGCAGCATCGGTGGCAATCGTTATACAGCGCGCCGTGTCCGGTTTGGCGGTGCCTGCCATTAACCCGGGGATCTCCCGAAACTGTCGCCGAATCTCCTGAATCATCAGAGAGGCCGCGTCGCCCACGGCGGTCAGGGTCATGGAGGTAACCAGAAACGGGAAAACCCCGCCGATAAATAATCCCACCAGGACCTCCGGCTGGCCCAGATGCAGGCTGAAATCGGGCCGATTATGGGCCACTGTCTGGATAAACGCGGTGATCAGGGTCAGGGCGGCCAGCGCCGCGGCGCCGATGGCAAACCCCTTGCCAATGGCGGCGGTAGTGTTACCGACGCGATCCAGCGCATCGGTGATCTCGCGGGTCTCTTCGCCCAGCTCCGCCATCTCGGCGATGCCGCCGGCGTTATCCGCCACCGGTCCATAGGCATCGATGGCCATGGTCATGCCGACGGTGGCCAGCATCCCCACCGCGGCAATCCCCACACCATAGAGTCCGACCCAATGGCTGGCGAGGAAAATAATCACCGCAATACTCAGCACCGGAAACAACACGGAGCGAAAGCCGGTCGCCAGACCGGTAATCACAACAGTCGCCGCCCCGGTCAGGGAGGCCTCGGCCAGATGTCGTACCGGTTTGCCGGCGGTATAATATTCCGTGGACAGCCCGATCACCATCCCGCCGGCGGCCCCCAGCAAGACACAGAACCAGACATCGATATGCACATCGAGCGCGCGGATCACAAACCAGGCGCCGAGCATGAACAACAAGGCAGTGCCGAGCAACGAATAACGAATCGCCTGCTGGGCGCCCCGGTTCTGATAGAGGCGCATCGCGGCGATCCCGACCAGTACACACAACAGTCCCATACTGCTCAACGCCAGCGGCAGGAACATCAGGGTTGACTGGGTTCCCAGCCGGGCCAGGGCGGTATCGGACATGACCGCCGCCAGGGCCAGGGTGGCGATCATCGCCCCGCAATAGGATTCAAAAATATCCGAGCCCATGCCGGCGACATCACCGACATTATCGCCCACGTTATCGGCGATCACTCCGGGGTTACGCGGATCATCCTCGGGGATACCGGCCTCGAACTTGCCCACCAGATCTGCCCCGACATCGGCCGACTTGGTATAGATTCCCCCGCCGACACGGGAGAATAACGCCACCGACGAGGCCCCCATGCCGAAGCCGTGAATGACATGGGAACCCTGGGGATCGCCGCCATAAACCACAAACAGGACACCCAGTCCCAGCAGTCCCAGCGCCGCGACGGTCAGTCCCATTACCGCCCCGCCGGAGAAGGCCACGCTCAGCGCCCGGCCGGCACCAAACGTGTTGGCAGCGTGGGTGGTGCGCACATTGGCATAGGTGGCCGCCTGCATGCCGATATAGCCGGCACCGGCCGAACAGACGGCCCCGACCACGAATGAGACCGTGGTGCCCACGCCCAGATAGATATAGAGAAGTACCGCTACCACCACGGAAAACAGAGTCAACTGCAGGTATTCGCGGCGCAAAAACACCATGGCGCCACGATGGATTTCTCCTGCGATTTCCTGCAGACGACTATCGCCGGCCGGATGGCGACTGATGCGATAGAAAACCAGCAGCGCCGCTATCATACCAAAGGCCCCGACAATCGGTGGTACCAGTGTGAGCGACATATCTCCCCCTTATGATGAATTTTATTATTGATTCGGACGGGTACGGCGATACGGCTTCTCCACATTACCCAAAGGGAGACCGGCTGGCAATCACCCGGCGTTTCTGTTTTGGCCCCGGGCTGGTAGAATGCCCTCTTTTGCTGCCCGTCGCGCCGGACCTTCTGCCGAGTTCGCGGCCCTGGCAGCCCATCAGACACCATTTCGAGGCTTGAGCAATGAATCTGGACAGAGTCGATCCCGGCAAGCATATTCCCGAGAACATCAATGTAATTATCGAGATACCGGCACACAGTGACCCGGTCAAATACGAGGTGGACAAGGACACCGGCGCCATGTTCGTGGATCGGTTCATGAACACCGCCATGCACTATCCGTGCAACTACGGTTACGTTCCCCATACCCTGTCCGAAGACAGCGATCCGGTCGATGTACTGGTGGTGACGCCTATGCCCCTGATCAGCGGCTCGGTTGTACGCTGCCGTCCCGTTGGTATCCTGAAAATGACCGATGAAGCCGGCCCCGACGCCAAGCTGCTGGCCGTGCCAATTACCAAGTTGTGCCAACTCTACGAAAAGGTCGACGCCCCCAAAGACATGCCGCAGCAACTGCTGGACCAGATTGCGCACTTTTTCGAGCACTACAAGGATCTGGAAGAGGGCAAGTGGGTCAAGATCGACGGCTGGGGCGACAAGCAGGCCGCCCATCAGGAAATTCTGGATTCCATCGAACGCTATAATAACGCCCCGGAAAAACCGTGCTTCTGATATGAAAGTCTGTATCGTCTCGGACAGCCACGATAACCGCTTTTTGCTCAAGGCGGCGGTGGAAGATGCCAAACAGCGCGGTGCCGAAGCGGTATTGCACTGCGGTGATGTGGTCGCCCCCACCACCCTGCGCATTCTCAATCCCATCGGCCTGCCGGTCCATGTGATTCACGGCAACAACACCGGCGACATGTACAGTATGGCGCGGCTCTCCCACGATCCCGACAGTGTGATCCAGTATCACGGCCAGGACGCCGGTCTCGAACTGGCCGGGCGCAAGATCTTCATTGTCCACTATCCCCACTACGCCCGGGCCATGGCTACCACCGGCGAGTGGGATCTCGTCGGCTGCGGCCACGATCATCGGGCCCTGATCGAACCGATCGTCAACATCCGCGGGGGCCATACCCTGTACGTCAATCCCGGCACCGTCGGCGGCGTCGGTGCCGAGCCGACCTACGCCATGGGCAATCTGGACACTCTGGAATTCGAGATCCTGCCGGTCCCGGTGGGCGAAAGCCTCCAGGTCAACAAAGTCTCCGTCACCCCGCACGACTAGAGCCGCCAAACACGGACTCTGCTCAACCCCGGATTAAAACGCGGAGGTCGCAGAGGCGCAAAGACGCGGAGGAAAAACAGGTTTTGTTTTGGTGACTGCTCAGGCCGATTAACATTCTTCAAGACACTGTTTTTTTATCTCTGCGACTCCGCGGCTCTGCGACCTCCGCGTTAAATAACAGGTTTTGAAAAAAGAATCTTACCCTGACGACCACCCCATATCGGTCAATAACCGGCAGTGTTGTTTTCGACCCAGCGTTGGCCCTCGGAGGTCTGTTCTTTTTTCCAGAACGGGGCTCTGGATTTGAGTTCTTCCATCAGGTAACGGCTGGCTTCGAAGGCGTCCTTGCGGTGCGTGGACCAGACGGCCACCAGGACGATGGCGTCATCGGGTTTGACCCGCCCGACGCGGTGGAGGATCAGGCTGTTGATCAGATCCCACCGGGCGGCGGCCTGTTCGCCGAGGTTGTGCAGGTACTTTTCGGTCATCCCGGGATAGTGTTCCAGCTCCATGGCCGTAACGGTCTCATCCTCGTTGAACTCACGCATGCTGCCAACGAAGACCGCGGTCGCCCCGTAACGCCCGGCAGCGTGCATGGCCTGCTGGTATTTGAGCAGCTCGGCATAAGGCTCGAACGGTTGCTCGCGAATTTCACTGTGCATCGTCAGCCTCCGGTCACCGGCGGGAAAAAAGCCACTTCGTCGCCATCGTTGACCGTCGTGTCGGCGGTCACATATTCCATGTTCAGCGCCATCAGCACATTGGCCGGCATCTCGGCATTGTCAGTTGCCTGCGACCAGACCTCGGCCACGCTCATCGGCCCTGCGGCCGTCAGGCGGGTCTCACCACGGCCCAGCTGTTCACGCAGGCTGGCAAAGAATTTCACCTCGATCGTCATCGTTCCTGTACCGGATTGCGGGCGGGATTGCCCAAACGGGGCAGGCAGCCTATCATGGATTTTGGCACACTCCCAACCGGATAGACTCTACTATCATTATATTATGAGCGAACTGACCCATTTCAATCAGGACGGTGACGCCCACATGGTCGATGTGGGAGAAAAGTCCGTCACCCTGCGCGAGGCAGTGGCCGGCGGCGCGATCCAGATGCAGCCTGACACCCTGCAGCTGATTATCGAGGGCGGCCATAAAAAAGGCGATGTACTGGGCATCGCGCGTATCGCCGGCATCATGGCCGCCAAACGCACTGCCGATCTGATCCCCCTGTGTCATCCGCTGATGCTGACCCATGTGGAAGTGGAACTGACGCCCGATCCGCAACACAACTGCGTGCACTGTCGCAGTATTGTCGAAACCCGGGGTCAGACCGGTGTGGAGATGGAAGCCCTGACCGCCACCCAGGTTGCACTGCTGACCATCTATGACATGTGCAAGGCAGTGGATCGAGGCATGCAGATGCAGAACATTTGCCTGCTGGAAAAAAAGGGTGGCAAATCAGGCCATTGGCAACGAGACACGGCCTGATCGTTCTTCCCGGACTCCCCGTCCATACGCTGCCCGTAATTCAGTATTCGGGCCGATTGAATAAAATTACTAAAATAGCGGGGTTATCTGCCGACAGTACAAAGAGCGCCATCACACCAGGAGGAGGTGAGCCATGCGTCGTTCACTGATCAGGCAACTGCTGTCCCTCAGTCTGCTCGGTTTCTCCCTGATCACCCCGCAACCCGCGCTGGCCAACAGTTCGGACTGGTTACAGGTCGAACGCTTCAAGGAAGTATTGGAGGAGGCCGAAAAAGGCAAACTCCAGGCCATGTATGAAGTGGGACTCAAATACCAGCGGGGCCGGGGAACCGAGCGTAATATCCCAAAAGCCGCCGAATGGTATGGCAAAGCGGCCGAGGCCAACCACGCGCTTTCCATGGCCCGGCTCGGTATTCTGTATGTTGAAGGAAACGGTGTTGAGCGCAATCTGAACAAGGCGATCGAACTGTTGAGCAAGGCCGCTGATCAGGATATTGCCAGCGCCCGATATCAGCTTGCCAATATGCATGAACTGGGCACGGGATTCGACAAGGATCTCGAGCAGGCAATTCGTTTATACCGCCAGGCCGCCAACGGCGGGTACTATCCGGCACAGGACAAAGTGGAAGAACTGTCGGCCCTGCTCAAGCAGAAAAAGCGCCGCAACGCAGCGGTTAGTACACCGCAACCGCAACCACAACCACAATCACAACCAGAGACCACTGTTGCGATTTTAAAGGGTAACTGGCAACGCAGTGGTCGTTACGCCGCTTACCTGCCCTCCAACATCAGTCGGTGCCGGGAACAGGACGACATTATAAAATGCATCTCCACCCCCCAGGAACGCAGTACCGGCGCGCAAATCATCACCTACAATACCGAGGCCACCCTGTCGAACTTCAACGAGAAACAATTCCATATATCTTATGTGAACAACGTACTGGAAGTTGAACAACAGGAAAACACCCGGATAGACGTGTACGGCGAGGGGGAAGCCCGGACACCCACCAACAGTGGCATCCAGCCCGGCCAAAAGAGCTCTCCCCATCAACTGGAATGCACACTGGAAAGTCGCGATACTGTCAGTTGTGTAAAAGATCAGTACCGCCAGGTTAGTTTCACTAGCCAGTAATACCTGGCTGAAACGGATTCGGGGATTTACAATAGCGGGCATGTCACGCTCCGCTTACACTACACCACCGGACAGTGAGCAGGCGCTTCTGGAACGCGCACGCGCGATCGCCGGCCAGCGGTTTGCCGAACTGGCCGAACAACTCGGCGAGCCGGTGCCCGCCGAACAACGCCATGCCAAGGGCTGGATTGGCCAGTTACTGGAACGGGCCCTGGGCGCCAGTGCGGCCTCCCTGCCCGAACCCGATTTTCAGCAACTGGGCGTGGAACTCAAAAGCCTGCCACTGAACGCCAATGGCCTCCCGCGCGAGTCCACCTACGTCTGTACGGTCCCCATGAACGAGACCAACCAGCTGCGCTGGGAGCGTTCCTGGCTGCGTCTGAAATTGCAGCGAGTGTTATGGATCCCGATTGAAGCCGATCCCCGACTGCCGTTGGCGCAGCGCTGTATTGGTAACGCCCTGCTCTGGTCGCCAAGTCCCGGCCAGGAAGCGATGTTACGGGATGACTGGGAAGAGTTGATGGAGCTTGTTTGTCTGGGCCGCTGGGAAGAGTTATCCGCCCGCCACGGCCGCTATTTGCAAATCCGTCCCAAGGCCGCCCATTCGCGTGTACTCACTGAAGCCCATGACAGTGAGGGGAATCTGTGCCGGATTCTGCCGCGCGGTTTTTATCTGCGTACCGACTTCACCCGCCAGATTCTCGAACAACATTATGCCGGCTGATTCAAGAGACTCGTCTTTTGTAAAGCCCGCTCACCCGTAACCGTCTCTCGCTGAACCCTGAAAACCCTGTTTGTCGATGCAGCGAGTCCCGGCCACTAGCCTCCGGAAGGAAACAGGTTGAACTCCCGCACCTGGCCGGTTTGCTGCAGGGACTCCGACAGGGTGTGAAAGTTTTCGGGGTTGAGGGTAAACATGGTCAGCTTGTACTCACCCATCCTGTCTTTTTCATACATGTGATAGCTCATATTGGCACAGGTAATCTTGTGTTCCTTGAGTATCTCAATCAATCGCGTGCGAGAGAGGCCTTCATCGCGGTTATACCGAATTGACAAGCTGGCAAAATGGCGGTTCGGCATGACTCTTTCACTCCAGCCAAACAGACCCAGAACGATCAAGGCAATCAGGGTAGTCAGCAGGCTCGCACTATAGAACCCCATGCCGACCATAATGCCAATGGCGGCGGTCATCCAGATAGAAGCCGCCGTGGTCAGGCCGCGAACCGTCAGTTTCTCCTTCATAATCACCCCGGCTCCCAGAAAGCCGATCCCGGTCATAATCCCCTGGGCCATACGCGTGGGATCCACCCGAATGGTTTCCACCGGCACTCCGGCCAGCAAATCCCATTGATAGACCGTTAACAACATCAACAAACAGGAAGACGTGGACACCAGTGCGTGGGTACGCAGCCCCGCGGGCCGCCCGTGAAAGGCCCGCTCCAGTCCGATAGCACTGCCGATAACCAATGCCACCAGCAGTCGACTGACCATGGGTAAATAATCCTGCATATATAAATCCCTTCCTGATTACGGGTTATAGACTGGTGTCATGCCCGTGTTCGACAACCCGATCCGGTATCCGGACGCGCGCAAGCACCTGTAAAAATCGACGAATAGTCATTATAATATCGCCCTTAATATGGCATATACACACAACGATTGCACGGGGGTTAGTGATGAGCGACTTTGAGATTGATGAGGCCATGTTCGGCAACAAGGCCCAGGCTGCTCACCCCGAAATGTCACTGGAGGAGCAGCTTCAGCTGCATCAGCAGCATGTAGCTGAGTTGCCCGAAGATGCTCCAGCAATAGATCGGGCACGCGCCCGGCTGGATGTCGCCGAACTGTTGCTCGCGCTGGAACGCAAGGATGAAGCCTGGCAGGAGGGCCGGGATATCATTGATACATTTCTGAATGAGGAAGCCTGGCAGGATGCAGTGGAAACATACAACGTCCTGTTTCAGTGCGAACAGCCTGCATCACTCTCTGCTCTGGGCCAGGGTGTCTGGCTGGCGGTTACTTTTCCGATTATGCCGCAAACCACGATTACCATGCTAAACCATATTATCGATGAAACTCCCGCCGATGCGGACGGCGCCGCCGTGGCCGCCATAACCTCGCATTATATTGCGGATCTTCGCGCCCCCGAAGACAAGCATGAAAGCCTGACCTTTCTGACTTCGAAAATCCTGGCTGATGTCGCCCGGCGTCATAGTAACGTGGAGAGTCAGGAGCAGATGGATATGTGGCTCAAGAAGCTGGAGCTAGAGGATCCGAAGGCGTTTCTACCACGCCTGTCGATGGTTATTGATGTGCTGGTACAGGATGACTGGTGGTTTGATCGGGAAGCCGTGCGAGAAAAACTGCCAGTACACTAAAGCCGCTGTCACGCGAAACAGCATGCTCTATTCATCCGTTGACATCACTTAATTGACGAATTGCCCGTATCATGCGCTCTTAGCTGATCCTGTCTATCCAGTACGATCTGGTTACGGCCCAGGCGCTTGGCTTCGTACATGGCCTCATCCGCCCGTTTCAGTAATGACTCGGGATTGTCAGCTTCATGCAGCATCGCCACACCGGCGGAAAATGTTGGTGCCGGCACATCGACATCGCCGCAATGACAGGTCGTTGACCTCGCCTCTCTTTGCACTTTATGCAACGCGGACAATGCGCCTTCGAGATCGGTGTTAGGCAGAATTACCGCGAACTCCTCGCCGCCATAACGTGAGACCATATCATGATGACGGAAGGTCGACAGAATCCGTTCTGCGTAACAGGTTAATACCGCATCACCAACCGCATGGCCGTATTCATCATTAAGGTCCTTGAATGAATCAAGATCCAGCAGCGCCAGACTCAACTGAAACCCGTAACGCTGGGAACGGCTCATTTCGTCCTCGAGGCGTCGCATCAGGGCCCGTCGGTTGGGTAAATCGGTAAGTTCGTCGGTCATGCTAAGCAAGCGTACTCTGGCCAGCTCTTCACTCAGATTCTGACTGTCTTTTTCGATCAACTTGAGATATGTTTTGGCGTCATTCAGCTTGCTGAGCAGGGCTTGATAGGTTCCACCAAGCTTTTCGACATCTTCCATCAGGCTCTGGCGTAACAGCTTTATATCATCAATTTCCTGCGCCTCCACCAGCCCCAACTTGACATTTTCCAGCATATCCCCGAACTGCTTGTTCTCATCAATAGTTTCCTGGATATGCTGCATCAATTTAGCCTGAACTTTCTCGGCCTCTCTATGCTGCGTATTAAGATACTTACGATATTTGGAGGCCAGTTTTTGTTCCGTTTCCTGATCATTGTGCGGCAGCAGCTCCTCTATCAGACTTCGGATCAGTTCCCGTTGAGTTTCATGACCCGAAGCGACACTCTCGCCCTCTTCCTGAGGGATTTGCTCGTTTTCCTTCATCCCAGGATAAGTATCATCACTGTAGTATGAAAGTATCGGCTCCAGTGCCCGGCGCAATACGGCCTCATCGATTCCCTCCATGCGCGAAATGTGCCTGGCATACAAATCAATATGCCTTTGAATATCTTGCAGTTCATGACTGGTATGCGGCATTTGCAATTGTTTCTGCGACAACTTGACATGCACATGCATGGCGCTTCCCGGGCTCAGATGTTTGGCATAAACATCCAGTAATGAACGCAACCAGAAGCGCAGGACTCTGTCCCGCTCCCCATGCTCCTGGTCCATCGTGGTCAACATGCGTTCAACGTACTGATAGATCACATTGCCGGATGAGGAGGACTTCAAATCATCCAGCAGGTTCAAAATATGAGGAATGGCAGAGGAAGAAACGGGGGCTTTGGAATCATTACGCCGAGAATCTTCCAGCGCATCGGGGACGGCCTTGTTATCAGATTCTGACATCACCTTTCCTTATGTGACGGCTGTTGTTATATCTTGATGGCAGTTGCCTGGCATTATTGGCTTGCCATTTTGACTCATGGCAACACCGGCCGCAGGGGAACAGTGTAGTCAGCCAAGCCAAACTATTTCATTTGACATTATCCTATGCCCCCAGCTCATGCAAGCGTCCCGACCCCGCCTGGATTCAAAGTCAGGCGACTCCCCGAGGCATTCTGATACAGAGACTTAGGTAAAATTTATAAACTTCTTGATTAATTATGGGTTATAACAATTTGAGAATGTAACAGGACCCCGATCGGAACTGATATACCTGACAGGTCGACTCCACGGGTTCCCCCTTAACCAGTTCCCCTGTCTGGAGGTCACCATGTATAAAATTTTCCTCGCTTTTCTTGTACCGGGGCTCATTGCCGCCTGCCAGGCCCCGTCCTTTTCTACCGACTCGCCACTCACCCCGGTACCGGCCGAGTCCCGGCTGATACTTAACGAACCGTTGTCCATCCCGCCCGGCAAGCTCAGCCTCTGGTTTCAGGAGGGCGAGCGGATGGCGCAGCACGAGCTGGATCGTTATTACCCGCACTGCAAATTCGAGACGCTTGAGTTCCAGGAAAACGAGAAAATCATCCAGCCCGACACCTTCATAATCCACAAGGTCGTACGCTGGCAGGACTATGCCCTGACTTCCATCCGCGTTGCATCGGCTGGCGCAGTGCTCGATATCCTTGCAGATGGCGGTGGCGGCCCCGCCCATGTAACTCCGACCACGGAGATGTTCCTGCACTCCGAACAACAAGCGAATGTCTACCGACTGGCTTGCAGTCAGTGGGAAGACCCTTATGATGCCAACCAGGTCACGATTGACCCGATCCGAAGAGCCCTGGGTAACACCTTTACCCTGAAGTTGCCTGAGCATCTGGAAGAGAAACAAAGTGCCGCTCAATAACCCTGCGGCCCAACATAAAAGGTCCGGGCATTTGCCACGCCTGTTTCGACCTCAGTCCACGTAGGGTCCCCACTGGCGAATCGGTTCGCCGTGAGGCTGTCCCATAACCAGCATAAAACGGCTCTCGGCCTGCCCTTTCACCCCCAGCGTTTTCTCTGTCTCAAAGAACAGTGCCTGTCCCGGGTTCAGTTCATGACCATTGATTTCGATTGCACCGTGCATCAGGTAAAGTAGTCCACGAAAATCCTGCGGTACATTTTCTGTGTAAATCCCGCCGCCCGGCAAACTGACATCGTAATAACGTATATCGGTTGAGAGTTTCATGGGGGATGATTCACCGACGATCACCCGTATCCGGGCATCCTCTTTTTGCTCCACCGGAACCTGATCCCTGTCGACCTGTTGATAACCGGGTTCGATCTGCTTGAGGCGCTGCGGCAGGTTAATCCATAACTGAATCCCGCTGCTCTGCCCTTCGGCCGCCGGCATTTCCGAATGCTCGATGCCGCGCCCGGCGGTAAACCGCTGCGCGCCACCAGCCGTTACCGTCGACGCATTACCCAGATTGTCCTTGTGCTGCATACTGCCCTCGAACATATAGGTAATCGCCTCGAAACCACGATGGGGATGGGTCGGAAAGCCATTGCCCGGTTCGATGGTAAAATGATCCCATAAGACGAAAGGATCAAAGTTCATCATGCGCCGCACAATGGGAAACAGCCGCTGTACCTCGGCGCCATCGCCTTCCTGCATCAACAGGGCATCGGTGACAAACAGGGATTGCGCACTCATGTCAGTTCTCCACGGTTGTGTGGCTGTAATAAATCCTGCACCGGCCCCTTGGGCACGATGCGGGTCGGGTTCAGCTCCACATGACTGTAATAATAGTGTTGCTTGATATGTTCGAAACGGGTTGTGTCGGCAATACCCGGCATCTGGTACAGCTCAAGCAGATAGTTGAACAGGTTCGGATAATCGGCGATGCGCTGTTTATTGCATTTGAAATGGCCCACATAGACCGGGTCAAAGCGCAGGAGTGTAGGAAACAGGCGCCAGTCGGCTTCGGTCAGCTGGCTGCCGAGCAGATAACGTTGTTTCGACAGCCGTTGCTCCAGTTCATCCAGCGCGGCAAACAGGGTATCGAAGTTTTTTTCATAGGCTTCCTGCGTACTGGCAAAGCCGGTGCGATAAACCCCGTTATTGACCGGCTCATAGACTGCCTCGTTGATCTCATCAATTGCCTCGCGCAAAGCCGCGGGATACATGTCCACGCTGTCGTCCGCCCACGCATCAAAGGCGCTGTTGAACATGCGAATAATTTCCGCCGACTCATTGTTGACAATGGTCTCGTGCTGTTTGTCCCACAATGCCGGCACGGTCACGATACCGCTGTAGTGCGGATCGGCCCGGGTATACAACTGATGCATATAGTCATAGCCATACAGCGTGTCACCGGTCGCATCGGGATAATCCCGAAAGTCCCAGCCCTTCGGCCCCATGTGCGGATGGACGACCGAGACGCTGATAATATCCTCCAGTTTTTTCAGCTTGCGGAAGATTAGTGTGCGGTGCGCCCAGGGGCAGGCATAGGAGACATACAGGTGATAGCGCCCCGGCTCGGCCGCAAAGCCGCCCTCGCCGCTCGGGCCCGGGGAACCGTCGGGCGTCACCCAGTGGCGAAACTGCGAATCCTGGCGCACGAATTCGCCGTCTTCGGTTTCGGCATCGAGCCAGTCCTCGTGTAACTGACCGTTTATCATCAAACTCATCGTTGGCTCCTCGTTGTGTCACAGGTATCGCGGCGCAGCCACGCCAGTCTGGCGGGAGCGACTGCGCGTACGATCAGCGTCTTTACCGCTTGTCCAGACTCAATCCACCCGCACCGTGTGCCGCCAGCACCAGCAGGCCACCGGCCATGGCCAGGTTTTTCATGAACAGGATTGACTGCATCTGATCGGCAAAGTTGCTGTGGAAAATGATCGCCGCGACCACCGAGAACGCGGCCAGCGCCCAGGCCGCCAGGCGGGTCTGCCAGCCGACGATCAGCGCCAGCGCGCCGCCGATTTCCAGCAGAATAACCAGCGGCAACAACATGCCCGGCACGCCCACCGATTCCATGTAGCCCTGGGTCCCGGCATAGCCGCTGATCTTGGTGATGCCCGAAAGCAGAAAAATATGGGCCAGCAGAATCCGGCCAACCAGTGTCTGATATTTGTCCATTTGCTCTCTCCTCTCACACGTTGAGTTATCCAGTGCGTGAAACATAGCCCCGAATTAATCGATAAAAAAGTTCAAATAACTGTCCATTCTTATCTAATTTATTGATATATTTGGCCGATGCGCCCCCCTCACATCAGTCTGGATCAGTGGCGAGTTTTTCAGGCCATCGTCGACCACGGCGGTTACGCCCAGGCCGCCGCGGCCCTGCATCGCAGCCAGTCTTCCGTCAGCTATGCGATCAAACAGTTACAAATGCAGCTCGGGGTGTCCCTGCTGGAGGTGCGCGGCCGCAAGGCGCAGTTGACCGGGGCGGGCGAGGCGCTGCTGGGCCGCGCCCGGCAACTGCTGGCAGAGGCCGTGGCCCTGGAAGAGCTGGCACATCACCTGGAACAGGGCTGGGAGGCGGCGATCCGGCTGGTGGTGGACGCGGCCTTCCCCTCGGCGCTGTTACTCGACGCCCTGCAGGCCTTCGCGCCGCAGGATCGCGGTACCCGGGTGCTGCTGGAAGAGGTGGTATTGTCCGGGGCGCAGGATGCCCTGGAACAGGGTCAGGCGGATCTGATCATCGGGGCCGAGCTGCCGTCGGCCAGCCTGGCCGATCCGCTGCTGGAAATTGAATTTGTGGCCGTGGCTCACCCCGATCACCCTCTGCACAGGCTCGAACGCAAACTGAAGATGGCCGACCTGGAAAGGGAGATGCAGGTGGTGGTCAAGGACTCGGGGCAGCAATCGCCGCGTGACTTTGGCTGGCTGGGCGCCGAGCACCGCTGGACCGTCAGCAGTATCGATACGGCCGTGACCACGATTCACCACGGACTGGGTTACGGCTGGCTGCCCCGGCATCAGATTCAGGCCGAGCTGCAAAAGGGTCAGTTACTTCCCCTGCCGCTGACTAGCGGACAAATCTACCGCACCCACCTTTATCTGGCCTTCGGCCAGGAACACCCCGGGCCCGCCACGCAACTGCTGAGCGATCTGATACGCCGACAGGTCAGCCTCTGGTAATCCGGTTTCACCGCCCGGTTCCAGAATGTGTTTGAGATAATCGGGATGGTTGGCCGCCGGATAACGGTGGATCTTGCGACGGCTGGAGATCAGCCGGCAGAGAGCACCCTGTTTGGAAAGTAATCCGCCAATCCGCTCAAATGATTCGGATGGCGTGTTAATGTCGCAGGGTTCGGCCAGCCCCGGGAGGCATTTAGCGTCCTCTGCTGCGGCCTTCATTGACCTGCTTGAGAATTTTATCGGGAATAATTCTGGTTATTGACTATGCGCGAATCTGAAATCCGCCTGCTCTATATCAACCTCGATCCGGCAAAAATCGACCCGGAGACGCTGGCGGCATGGCTCGGACAACTGCCAGAACGCAAGCAGGCACAGATCCGCAAACACCAGCACCATGCCAACCGCGTCCAGTCAACACTGGGCTGGCGACTGGTGGAACAGGCCATGCACCAGCTCGGTTTTGCCGATTTCACTCTGGCAGCGGTCGATTTCAATAGCCCACACAAATCCGGTTCTGCCTTTCCCGCTGATTTCAATATCAGCCATTCGGGTAACCTGGTGTGCGCCGCCGCGCTGCGCGACGCTCGACTCGGTATCGATGTGGAGCGGATCCGGCCGCTGAAAAGCGATGTCATTCACAAGTATCTCAACGGGAATGAGGCACAGCAGTGCGAGAACGAACCGGCGCGTTTCTTCGATTTCTGGACGCAAAAGGAAGCAATCATCAAGGCCCATGGCCAGGAAGGCATCGTCCGCCTGCGCGAGGTCGAGCTGCTGAACGATCAGGGCCGCTTCGCCGATAAAACCTGGTACCTGACCCCGCTGCACCTGGCCGACGGCTACGCCGGCCACATCGCCACCGATTGCCCGACAACCCGACTCGAGATCGAGAAAGTCGATCCGTATCAAGTCCGCAAATAAACGCCAATACACGCCAATATAAATTAACGTGTATAAACCAGAGGTTGGCTCACCGTTTCTTCGTTATTCTGGCCAAGCCAATTAATCGCGGCTATTGGCGTCCATTTGCGGACTGTTCTGCCACAATAGCGTTGCCGCACCACAAGCCGTTATACTGGCTGGCATCCCCCTGTCACGCTAAATCGTTATGAAACTGCGCCGTCGTCTGCTGTACCTGTTTGCCGACACAACCCGGTGATTCCCTGTTACTGGCATCCTCTCACAAATGAGCGGTGCTCCCATCCTGCCAATCTCCCGAACAGCAGCCGCTACTGCCTGCTCGCTTTCCGGGATCGTTTTTATTATTCCCAAACCTTCTGCCCGTATAGTCATCGCAGTGGGCGAGCCATGCCATATCGAACGCCAGATCGGCATGAGCGAACTGGAACCGATGCAACAGACACTGCACGCTCTGGAGAAATAGGCCCCCGAACAATGATTGCGTACCTGACGCGGCACAGGACCTTTGCCGACGTCGCTGCCGGGTCCTGAACACGACATCCCGCGGGTTTCCGGCATACGCTCGGCATCCTGGAACTGCGTCACAAATTCAACCTGCAAATATTGAGCACGTTGCACCGATTCTGGGCCTGTGCGATGTGCTGCAAACTATCTCAGTGACCACAGTCACAGATCCCGGGCCGGTTGCCCGCCTCTGGCTGCCGGCTCCCTATAATCAGAAACATGCGAATCCCCCACGCCATCACCCTCGCCGCCCTGTTCCTGCTGAGTCACCCGGCCCTGGCCGGCGATGTCATCAAGATTGGCGTATTCAGTCCGGCGGGTTTCGAGAGGGGAATCTATCGCTGGCAACCCACCGCAGATTACCTGCAATCCCGTATCCCCGAAAAGCGCTTTCAGATGCTGCCCTACCGGAAGCTGGCCGAGTTGGAACAGGATGCACAACGGGGCAAGTTTGATCTCATCCTGACCCACCCCGCCTCATTCGTCCGCCTGGAGCAACAGGCCGGACTGGTCCAGCTCGTCTCCCGTGCACAACAGGATCGGGGGCAGATACACCGCCATGCCGCCACGGTCATCTTCACCCGGGCGGATAATACCGGGCTTGACAGCCTCACCGATTTCACCCGAACACCGTTTGTCAGCACCCGGGAACAGGACTACAGCGCCTGGCAACTGGTGAAGCTGGAACTGCTCCACCGTCAACAGGATCCGGACAGCGCCTTCTCCCGGGTAGATTTTGCCGGCAGCGCGGAAGGCGTGTTGCAGGGCGTCATGGCCGGCGACTACCCCGGAGGCGCCATGGCCGCCCGCGATTTTGACCGTTTTTTACGTGAGGGTCGCATCACGCCGCAGGCCGTACGGATTCTTGAGGGGAAAGAGACGCCGGGATTCCCGTTCCACTACAGCGGCACACTCTATCCCCAGTGGCCGCTGGGCGCCCTGCCGGACACCTCGGCACCCCTGCGCAGCGCCGTCACCGAGGCGCTGCTGGCCATGCCGGCCGGGCACCCGGCCGGACAGGCCGGTGAGTATGCCGGCTGGGTCGAATCCGCCCGTTATCAGGCCGTGCGCCCACTGCTGGACAAAAGCCTGACTCAACATGTGGTCGAACGCCAGTTGAGTGTCGCCCATCTCTGGGTGCAGCAAAACTGGCACAGCCTGTTGATGAGTCTGGGTATCACACTCCTTGTCTGGTTGTTGCTGCGTCTGCTGGGCGGATCACCGCCACGCAGCGCACGTACCTGAAATCCGGTTTTTTTGCCGCCTCCTCCCAAGCTGTTACAATAGGCGCGGTTTCAACAACATATCGCGCTATGACAAACGACGACGAGACGAAAAAATATTCCGGTGAACTGCATCAGGGTGAGGATCGCTCCGCCCCCTATCCGGTCAGCCGACTGGCGCCCGCATTCGAGCTGGTGGATCTGGCCAAGCAGATCAGCGAAGCGGACAAGATGATCAACACCCGTGTCAGTTCCAAGTTGAATGTGATCGCCGATCAGATCCGCCATCTGCAGGAAGAGGCCCGCCAGGTCCTCGAAGACACGCAGAAGGATCAACAACTGCATCAGGCAGCCTGCAATTTCCAGCGCCAGCCGGGGCATATCTATCATCTTTACCGCAAGCCCGACGGGCGGACCTGGTTCTCCATGCTCTCGCCCGATGACTGGCGGGGCCAGCCACCCAACGAATATGTCGGTTCCTATCGTCTGGAGGCCGACATGTCCTGGACCGATATGGCCACGGTCAACGAACACGACAACGACGACACCCGTGAACTGGTTAAACGGCTGCTGGAAGGTCACGGACTCTGACGCCGAACGAATCCCGCCTTTCCCTGTCTGGTTAAAACATCCCTGAGAGGAATACCCTGTGTCGCTGCACGTGAAGCTGATTGCCCTGCTGCTCCTTGCGACAGCGTCGCCGCTCGCCGCGGATCCGGCAACGCTGACCCTGGATGTCCAGGATGAGGAGTTCGAGCTACGCCACTATCCCGCCGAGGGCGAAGTGCTGGCCCTGTGGCTTGCCCCGGACAACGGGTTTGGTGAGCGCCATGATCAGGTCGCCCGCGCTTTGCAACAGCAGGGCATCGAGTCCTGGCAGGTGGATCTGCTGGAGAATCTGTTTTTACCTCGCGGCTCGGCCAGTATCCGCGAGATTGACCCCGCGCTGGTCGGCAGCCTGATTGAACGGGCCCAGCGCCGCAGCGGTAAACCCGTCGTGCTGCTCAGTAACTCCTATGGAGCGATTCCGGCCCTGCGCGGCATGCGCGCCTGGCAACAAGACCACCCCGGCGATCCGGCCCTGATCGGGGCCATTTTGTTCTCGCCCGACACCCATCAGGGGATTCCGTCACTGGGCCTGCCACCCCAGTACGTGCCTGAAACCTACGCCAGCAACATGCCGCTGATGATTCTGCAAAGCGCGCGCAACGGTAACCGCGGGCAACTTGATGATCTGATCGCGGCATTGCGTACCGGTGGCAGTCAGGTGTTCGTGCAAATGATGCCCGGCGCCACCTCGCTTTTTTATGAAGAAGACAAGGCCCAGGCGACGCTCGCTCATCTGCAGCAGGCACCGGCGCGAATTGTTCGCGCCATTCATCTGCTGGACAAGCTGCCAAAACCGGAGAAGGTCGCGGCCCTGCCCGAGGAAACGCCGGTGAGGGGGGACGAGCAGCTTGGTCTGGACATCGGCCTCAAACCATTTCGTGGCGACTGGTCCCCGCCGGTGCTGGATCTGGAAGACGCCAACGGCAGGCAGCATCTCATTGACGACTACACCGGCAAGGTCCGGGTTATCAACTTCTGGGCTACCTGGTGCCCCCCCTGTGTGGAGGAGATCCCTTCGCTGAACCGCTTGCGCGAACAGTTCGACAGTGAAAACTTTGAACTGATCTCGGTCAACTACGCCCAGCGGGCTGACGAGGTCAAGGAATTTCTGCAGGAAGTGGAAGTCAACTTCCCGGTCTTAATTGATCAGGACGGCACCGAGGCGGACCGCTGGCAGGTAATCGCTTTTCCATCGACCTATGTCATCGATGCCGAGGGCAGGATTCGTTATGGCGTTAATGCGGCAATTGAATGGGACGATCCGCAGGTCATTGACGCCCTGCGGCAACTGATCAGGGAAACACCGTAATTAGCAAGCCGGGAAATCGGAGCCCGCTAATAAACGCAACTGCACGCAAATTTTAACCGGTAGTCCGGTTCGGTTTAATTTGCGTGCAATTGCGGATGGTTTATTGTTCCTGCCTTTCGACGAACAACGGTTAGTCGAAGATTTCCTCGAAGAACTCAAGCATCGATTGCCAGGATTTTTTGTCCGCCTGCTCATCGTAGGCCAGAGGCAGCTCGAATTTCTCACCCAGCTCGGTGGCGCCGGGGTTGGTGAAAGCGTGCTTGGCACCGGGATAGGCCGTAAATTCATAGTCCACGCCGGCCTTGTTCATCTCCTGCTTGAACGCTTCAACGGCTTCAGGCTTGACGAAGGGATCGTCGGCGCCATGATAAACCCGGATCCGGGTTTTGATATCGCCCTCGCCCGCCGGGCTCTGCGTTCCCAGGGTGCCGTGAAAACTGGCCACACCATCAATATCCATACCCCGGCGCGCCATCTCCAGCACGATGCCACCGCCAAAACAGTAGCCAATGGCGGCAATATTATCGTCTTCACTCAGGGGATGGTCTCTCAATTCCCGAAGCGCCGCATGAAACCGGGATTCGGCGACTTCCATATTTTCACGCACCGCACCGGCGAACTTGCCGGCATCATCCGGATGACTGGCAGTTTTGCCGTCACCATACATATCCAGTGCAAACGCTATATAACCTTCTTCGGCCAGCATGCGGGCCCGCTCACGGGGGTATTCGTTATGTCCCCACCATTCATGGACCACGAGAACCCCCGGGCGCTCTCCTTCGATGCTGTCGTCATAGGCCATATAGCCTTTCATCTCGGTGCCGTTATCGCGGTAGGTCACCGTTTCGGTTTTAATCGCCGCCGACGCCAACGAACTGACCAGCAGCAGACTCGTCAATAAAAAAATCATCCGCTTCATCATTCGCTCCTTGTATTTTTGTCAGTTTTTACCCGGGTCTGCCGTCGACCCGCGGCTTGATGAGTACAGGCGCATACTCAATCACAAACAGCACAAATGCAACCAGCCAGAGTGTGGCCGACCACACAATACTGTCACTATAGCCGCCTCCGGCAAAGATACCACCGACAACCCGGACAATCGCCGCCAGCAATAAACAGACAAACGCCAGAACGGTCAGGCGCGATGCGCCGATCGTTCGGCCACTGTGTCCCTGACTGACCCGTGCCATCATACCCAGGGTCATCATCCCCAGGGCACCGACGGTAAAGGCGTGCACCTCGACCACGGCCGGAACCCAGTCGAGGTGTGCCAGCAGGCCAAACAGCAGACTTAATACCAGCCACGCATAAGCCAGATGCAACACCCAGAGCATCGGCACGCGCCAGAGCCCGGGATGCTGCCAGCTCAGCCAGCGCGCGGCATGACTCAGAAAAGCCAGCCCCGCCAGCAATATGCTCGCCTGCTCACCCAGGCTGAACAGCTCCACCAGGGCATAACCGAGCAAGGCGAGAATGGCGAGCCGATCCAGCCAGGGATAGCGCTTCAGCTTGATTCCGCCCAGACCGGTTTCAGTAAAAAACGGCAGGACCCGACCGGCCATAATGGCAATCAGTAACATAACCAGAAAAACCATCAGCTGAATACCGGAGCCGGTCAGGGAGCGAACGACACCGTGATCCAGATGAGACAACAGATTGGCCAGCGTCATCAACCCGAGCACCCCGACAAAGATCAGCAGATTGGGATATTGACGCGCCTTGAGTAACGGCACGGCAATGGCCAGCGCCAGCAAGGGCAGGAAGGCGACATCGACCACCAGCACCAGCATGGGCGGCAAAACATCCCCTGTCGCAATCACCACCCGTCCCGCGAGCCAGACCAGTGCCAGCAGCATCAGGGGCAAATGTATCGGAGTCGGTGTGCCGGTCCAGTTTTTAACCGCGGTCAGCAGAAAGCCGGCGATCACGGCCACGGTATACCCGAACAACAGCTCATGGCTGTGCCAGAAAGCGGGGTTGGCGAAATAGGGAGCCGTCATATAGCCAAGATAAATCAGCAGCCAATGGACCATCAGAATAACGGCCGCCAGGCCGCCAAGCAGAAAAAATGGCCGGAACCCGAGTTGCCATAATGCAAAGGCAGAAGACGGGCCGCCGGTCTGTTGATTATCGAGGTTTAGCGACATGGATATTCCCCTGCTTTATTCCGGACAATAAGATTCCGGCATACCTGCTAGCGAAGCGGAAAATGAAATACTGATCCTGACCACATCCTTACCGTTCGGGTTTGATGCACATCAAGGTGACCTTAACGAATTATCATATATCCAGCCATAGACCCAGACCGATATAACGCTCGTCATCCTGAAAAAACTCGCCCAGCTGCGCTTTACCGTCATACGCCTCGAATCCGACCCGCCAGGTACGGCTCCGGGTCGGAATCAGCCAGCCGAACTGGAAGGTAATATCTTTTTGCCAGTCCCGTTCTTCACTACCACCGAGATTCAGGCCCGCATACCACTGCAACCGGTCTCGTGACTTATCCGAGCGGTATTGCAGACCGCTCTGCGCACGCCAGGGTTTCTGCGCCTGGGTGTTGAGTCGAACATAGGCCCATCCCGTCTCGACATACCATTGCAGGTTATCAGTCAACGACAGATTCATCCCTGCCTGCAACTCTTCCCGGGTGTAGCTGAGCCGGGTACGTCCGGTACGCTCGATATACTCATCACCAAGATGGGCGGAGAGATGATGGACGCCGAGCTTGAATGCCATGCGCGGATCGGGCCGATAGGAGAGCATCAGCGCATAACTCCCGTCCCAGCCGATGTTGTCCTGGCTGGATGTAATATCAAACTGGCCATGAAATCCTGCATCCAGACTCAGCAACCAGCCCAGCTGGTCATCCTTGTCGCGTGATACGTGCAACAGACCGAGGCGACCGCCCAGCTTGAGATCGAAACGACGGTCACCGCCCTGGTCGATACTGGTGCGATCAAAATAGAGTGTTTTGGCGGAGAACTGGATGCGCCGCGGATCGGCCAGGTTTACCGGATAGATCTGCTGCTCCGGGAACAGGATCACCTCGTCCGCCAGAACCGGTTGTACCAGCGAAAGGCTCAACAACAAGGCGCTCGAGGGAATCGAAAGGAAGGATAATAACCTGCAGGTCATGCAACACACGGCTTAATAACCGAACTCACCCTGCCATTGTCCATGTCGATAATCGATGTGCAACCAATGCGGGGTAAAAGCCGCCGGCTTCTCAATGGGAAAATCGGTCAGCGGCGGCTCATCACCTTCATAGTCATTACCGCACCGGGCCGTCATGACCGGCCGAAAACGCAGCTGCAATTTGTCATTGACCGTGACGCCAGTGCTACCGGCCTGCTCGTGGAAACGAACCTTGTAACGGATCAGACAACTGAAATAGAGTTCCATCTCCGCCAGCAAGGGCCGGGGGCGCTGTACCAGGGCCCGCTCGGCGGCCCCGGACAGATGCACCTCAACCGACTTGCCATTCAGTTCTACCCGGGTTCGGCTCACCTCTGGCTGCCCGGGCGCTACGCGGACGGAACAACATTGGTGGCATGCAGCCCCTTGGGACCTCGCTCGGCATCAAAGGAGACCGGTTGTCCCTCCTTGAGGGTTTTGTACCCTTCGGCACTGATGGCCGAGTAATGGACGAAAACATCCTCCCCACCTTCTTCTGCCTGAATAAAACCGTAGCCCTTGGAATTGTTAAACCATTTTACTGTACCGTTCACCATTTTCCTCCAACCTCTGCTTCTTGTGTACTGCCGTTTTTATCCGTCATACGGGAAAATGCAGCGTCAACAGGCTTGCCCTTCCCCCCGGACAAAGCGTGTCCTAAAGTATAGACCAAGTATTTTATGAATAAATATACTGATAGAATTTTTCCGCCCATGCGGCACAAATCACTGGATTATTAACAAACCGTAATATATAAAATCGTCTGACGGGAAATAAAAACAGAGACTTATCCAGGCATGCCCGCAAAACCCGCAAAAAAGACCCGGAAAATTGACGCCTTCAATCTGGCCCCCGGACGGGTGCTGGCACGCAAATACGAGGTCATCCGGCAGCTGGGCGCCGGCTGGGAAGGCGAGGTCTATCTGATCCGCGAGCTGGCCACCGGCATCGAGCGCACCGCCAAGCTGTTCTTCCCGCAGCGCAATCTGCGTGACAAAAATACCCACTTCTATGCCACTAAACTGCACAAGCTGCGCCACTGCCCGATCGTCATCCAGTACAGCCACCAGGACACCATCACCGTCCAGGGCGAGCCGGTGACCCTGCTGATCTCGGAGTATGTCGAGGGCGATCTGCTCAGCCAGTTTATCCAGCGCCATCCCGGCAAACGCCTGCCCCCTTTCGAGGCGGTTCATCTGCTGCATGCGCTGGCTTCGGGAATGGAGTGCATCCATGCGCTGGGCGAATACCACGGCGATCTGCACTCGGACAACATCATCGTGGAAGGCTTCGGCCTGCGCTTCGATCTCAAGCTGGTGGATCTGTTCCACCTCGGCGCCCCGACCCGGGAACATATCCGCATGGATACCGTCGATATGATTCATGTGTTTTACGAGGCGCTCGGTGGTCAAAAGCACTATGCCCGTCAGCCGCCCGAAATCAAGTACATCATCAACGGCCTCAAGCGCAGCCTGATTCTGAAAAAATTCAAATCGGCCGGACAACTGCGCCAGCACCTTGAAACCATGCGCTGGAGCTGATCATGGCCATCCATAACTACATGATTAAAGGAGCCTGGCTCTGACGGCAACACAGCTTTTCAGCAAACAGGACTTCGAGAGCCCGCAAAACGTCAGACTGGGTAACGGGGAGGTGGTGTGCTACACCCATCGCTCACCGGACAAGGAGACAGTCAACGAAGACAGCCTGGCACTGGTGGATATTGCCCCGGACACCTCGGTACTGATGGTGGCTGACGGCCTCGGCGGCCAGCCCGGCGGCGCCACCGCCTCGGAAATCGCCATCCAGGCCCTGGCCCATTCACTGGAACGCACTGACCGCACACCCCGTGAAGCGATCCTGGAAGGTTTTGATCGCGCCAACCACCAAATCAGGGACAACGGCGCCGGGTCAGCGACCACGCTGGCCGTGGTCGAAATCCAGGCAAACCGGTTGCGGCCCTACCATGTCGGAGATTCGATGATTATCGTCACCGGTCAGCGCGGCAAACAAAAGCTGTTCACTGTCTCCCACTCACCGGTGGGGTATGCCGTGGAAGCGGGCCTGCTCAACGAGGAAGAGGCGATACACCATGAAGAGCGTCACCTGATCTCCAATGTCGTGGGAGCCGAGGACATGAATATCTCCCTGGGTTCGCTGATCACCCTGGCACCCCGTGATACCCTGTTGCTGGCCAGTGACGGCCTGTTCGACAATTTGTACTACGAAGAGATCGTCGCGCTGATTCGCAAGGGTCCACTGCGCTCTGCCGCCCGTCGTCTGGTGGAACTTGCGCATCACCGCATGGCATGCCGGGATAACGCCCAGCCCTGTCACCCTGACGACTTGAGTTTTATTCTGTATCGTCCGACACCCCGGCAATAACGAGGTTTTGATTAACTATGGCACGCGTTACTATTTACAGCACCGGTAATTGTCCGATTTGCGACAACACCAAGAAACTACTGAACAAATGGCGGATTCCGTTTGATGAGGTCCGGGTAGATATGGAGCGGGACAAACTCAAGGAGATGCTCGATTTGACCAACCATGCACGGAGCGTGCCCCAGATCGCGGTCGACGGCAAATGGATCGGCGGTTTTACCGAGCTGACGGAAATGCATATGGACGGCGAGCTGAACGAACTGGTGGAGCACCAATAACCGCTTCAGGGGGTTAACATGCAACCTTTCACAAAAATCCGCAAAGCATCATAACGAGGCGCAAGGTCAGTTACCGCTCTTTTCCCGGTACATATTCTGATCGGCGACATGTAACAGATTCTCGATGCTCTCGCCATCATCGGGAAATACCGCAACACCGATGCTGACTCCGGCATAGACTTCGTGGCCGTTAATAATAAACGGCGCCTCGAGGCATTTGACCAGCTTTTCCCTGATTTGTTTGATCTCTTCATGACCGCTACCCCCTTCCAGCAAAATAATAAACTCATCTCCCTGGTAGCGGCATACTGTATCTTCTTCACGAGTGCAATCCTTGAAGCGTTGAGCAACTTTCCGTAGCAGCTCATCGCCTGAAGCATGACCAAATTCATCGTTAATTGCCTTGAAGTTGTTCATGTCCATGAATACCACGGCAAAACGATCTCCCCTGCGTTTCGCACCGGCCAATACCTGACGCAACCGTTCGAGCAGGAAGTTCCTGTTCGCCAGCCCGGTCAGACTGTCGTTATTGGCGAGATGATAGAGGCGGCTCTCGTACTGGAGCCGTTCCATCTCGTGGCGATGATGCAACCTCGAAAACAGCAACACAACCCAGAAAGAGATTGTTCCGATAACCAGAACGGCTGCAATCAACCCTGTATTTATATCGCCAAACCCGATCTGTTTCTCTATCGTCAGGGCAAAGGGCTGCCCCGGATTGGTGATCATGCGTTCGTACTTCAAACGGGGGAACAGTCGGCTCTCCACAGCGCCGGCACGACGGCCGGACTGATAATACAGTTCAGTATCGTTCAGATCACTGTTGTAATCACGATGATACAGCCGGGCCATCAAGTCATCACGCTGCACAAGTTGCGCCGGTATCATCTCGTTTGTCTTGACCGACAGAATTGCAAACTGCGCGGGTTGCTGCGATTCAGTAACGTCCTGCCTGACTGTGCGGTGCAACAAGAACCCGCGCTCCCCTTCGATCAGGGTAAAGGGCAGGCTGGCCACCGGTATATTCATCAATCTGGATTGGTGCAGCGCCTCCCGAAACAGTCGATGCGCACCCAGATCCAGGCCGAGAATCGCACGGTTATCCGCCTGCATGGGTTCCATAAACACAATCGGGTAGTAACTCTCCCGCGGGACAACATTCAACCACTGACGTTTTTCAGTGAAGTCGAAGCGGGCGAGGCGAAACCCGGGATCAATATTTTCACGCATATCAGCGATAAATTCCGCCAGATTGTCATCACTGACCTCCCTGGCTATCTCGAACGTATGAATATGCGGGTAACGTTGCAATATACGCTGCGCGTACTCACGCAGTTGTCGCCATTCATGTTGTCGGCTGCTTGCCAGCAGACTGGCAAAGCCTTCGATCACTGATGCGTTAATCTCCGCCCAGTTACTGATCTGCTGGAACAGGGCATCGCCACTATGCTGGAATTGCTGCTCTCTTTCCCTGAGCTCGCTGTTGATAATAAAACCGACCAGCACTGTGACAAACACAAACCAGACAATCACGATCAGCAGATACAGTCGCGTGAGCGGCCTGAGCCGGGGAGCCGTCGCCAATAGTCCGGAAATTCCCATACTAATTTTAATACCGCCATTGCCAAAGAGTTTATTCCCTGCGACCCATTTTGCGATGGTACCCACCATTCGGGTATCAGGGGAAACCCCTAGTACAGGGTATTTTCTGTCGATCCCGGTGCAAAATCCGGAAATAAGCGTTTATCTCTTACCGCTCTGTTCGCCGGCTATCGCGATCCCCCTGTAATTGAGATTTATCTCCGTTCTCGTTAGTATTCCCTCTGTTTTGGTTTTATGTACCGGGTGCCTGCCCGGATTCTCCTGGATGTTACTGGAATACAATTATGCGTAAGCGTCTGATACTGGCCATTTTGCTTCTTGCTCTGTTTCTGGCCGCCCTTTTCGGCATCAAATACTGGCAAAACGTACAACAGGCCGCCCAGATGGCCCAGCCCCAGCCCCCGGCCACCATCGCCTCCACCGAAGTGCGCGAAGAGCGCTGGCGCCCGATGCTCGATTCGGTGGGTTCCCTGGTGGCCATCAACGGCACCGCCGTCACGACCGAAGTCGCCGGACTGGTCAGCGAGATCCAGTTTGAATCCGGCAGCCGGATTGAAGCGGGCAAGGTATTGTTGCAGCTGGATGACTCGATCGATCAGGCCGCCCTGGAAGCCTTACGCGCCGAACGCCATCTGGCGGAGATCAAATTCAAACGCGCCGAGGATCTGCTCAAACGCCAGGTCATGTCCCGGTCCGAGTATGACGAAGCCCGCGCCAGCTTTGATGCGGCCACCGCCCGGGTCAAACAGCAGGAAGCGACCATCCGCCGCAAGGCGATCCGTGCTCCGTTCAGCGGCCGGCTGGGGATTCGCCAGATTAATCTCGGCCAGTTCCTTGAACCGGGTCAGCCCATCGTCCAATTGCAGGCGCTGGATCCGATTTACGTGGATTACACCCTGCCGGAACGCTATCTGCCGCAACTGAGTACGGGACAGGAGATTCGTGTGCGGGTCAGTGCCTTCCCGGATAAAGCCTTCAACGGTGAGATTACGTCCATCGAGTCGGGGGTGGACGCCGGTACCCGGACGATTAAACTCCGCGCGACGCTGGACAACCCTGAAGGCCAACTGCAGCCGGGGATGTTTGCCAAGGTCAAAACCCTGGAGGCTGAAGACAAAACCGTCCTCACCGTGCCCCGCACCGCAGTCAGTTACAACCCGTACGGCGACTTCATTTACCTGATCAAAAACAACGACGGGGACAAGACAGTCGTCGAACGTCTGCAGGTGGAAACCGGGGAAGTCCGTGACGGTTACGTCGCCATTCTCGAGGGTGTGGAGGCCGGACAGAAAGTGGTCCGAACCGGCCTGGTCAAACTGCGTGACGGCATGGAGGTCAAGATCGATAACAGCGTTGAGCTGGAAGACGACAAGGCCGACAGCGAATGAAATTCACCGACACGTTCATCCACCGTCCCGTCCTGGCGACGGTTGTCAGCCTGTTGATACTGCTGATCGGCCTGCGTTCGCTGGGCATGCTGGAGGTACGCCAATACCCGGAAATGAAAAATACGGTGGTCACCATCACCACCACTTATCCCGGTGCCAGTTCCGACCTGGTCAAAGGCTTTGTCACCACGCCGATCCAGCAGGCCGTGGCCGAAGCCAATGGCATTGACTACATCACCTCCACCAGCTCCCAGGGACAGTCCACGATCGAAGTCTATATGGAACTGGACTACGACCCGAATGCGGCCGTCGCCGAGATTCAGGCCAAGGTAGCCAGCAAACGCAACGAGCTGCCCGCCGACGTGGAAGATCCGGTCATTGATTCGAGTACCGGTGACACCACAGCGTTGATGTACGTCGCGTTCTTCAGTGAGGACGTTGCACGCTCACAAATTACCGATTATGTCCTGCGCGTCACCCAACCGCAGATCCAGGCCCTGTCCGGTGTCGCCAAGGCCCGCCTGTTCGGTGAGCAGTTCGCTATGCGTATCTGGCTGGATCCCGCCCGGATGGCCGCCCAGGGCATAACCGCCGGGCAGGTGGCCGAGGTACTGCGTGCCAACAATTACCTGGCCGGGATTGGTTCGACCAAGGGCAAGTACGTGGCGATGAATCTGACCGCCACCACCGATGTCAGTGAGCCGGATGACTTTCGCAAACTGGTGGTGCGCAGTGAAAACGGCACGCTCGTGCGTCTGCAGGATATCGCTCGCACCGAACTGGGCGCCGAAGACTACAACACGACTGCCTGGTATAAAGGCATCCCGGCCGCCTTTATCGCGGTGGAACCGGCACCGGGCTCCAACCCCATCGATGTCGCTGATCGGGTCAATAATTTGATCCCGCAAATTCGCGACCAGTTGCCTGACGGCGTCGAGGTCAAGATTCCTTACGATGCCAGCCAGTTCATCAAAAACTCGATCACGGAGGTCTACAAGACCATTGCCGAAGCGGTCTTGATCGTACTGGTGGTGATCTACCTGACCCTGGGCTCTTTCCGCGCCGCCGTAATCCCGGCCGTGGCGGTGCCCCTGTCGCTGATCGGTGCGGCCTTTGTGATGCTGACGCTGGGCTTCTCACTGAACTTGCTGACTCTGTTGTCCATGG
The DNA here is from genome assembly GCF_004366735.1 of Thiohalophilus thiocyanatoxydans. Lineage (GTDB taxonomy): Bacteria > Pseudomonadota > Gammaproteobacteria > UBA6429 > Thiohalophilaceae > Thiohalophilus > Thiohalophilus thiocyanatoxydans. The sequence goes on from NZ_SOQX01000005.1 coordinate 69,907, forward strand.
TCCTGGCCATCGGGCTGGTGGTGGATGACGCCATCATCGTGGTGGAAAACGTGCACCGACACATCGAGGAGGGGGAAAGCAACCTGCAAGCCGCCCTCAAGGGGGCACGCGAGCTGGCGGTGCCGATTATCGCCATGACCACCACCCTGCTGGCTGTGTATGCCCCGATCGGCTTTCTCGGTGGGCTGGTGGGCAGCCTGTTCACCGAATTCGCCTTCGCCCTGAGCGGCGCCGTCTTGATCTCCGGGGTCGTCGCCCTGACCCTCTCGCCGGTATTGTCCAGCGCGGTACTCAAGCAACACGGCAGCCAGGGCCGCTTCGAACAACAGGTTGAAAAATTCTTCAACTGGTTGTCGACCCGCTATCGCCAGACCCTGACCAGCTCATTGAATACAGTCGGAATATCCCTGCTGGTTGGCGCGGTCATCCTGGCTTCCAATTACTTTATGTTCGCCAACAGCAAATCGGAGTTGGCCCCGACCGAGGATCAGAGCATCCTGTTTTTTAACGGGACCGGACCACGCACCGCCACGCTGGATTATCACAAGGCCTATTCAAACCAGATCAAGGAAATATTCGAAGGCTTCCCCGAATACAATGACAGTTTCTTTATTCTGGGACGTACCCAGGATACGGTATTCGGCGGCTTCAAGATGGTCCCGCAAGATCAGCGCGAGCGATCACAGATGGCGATTAAGCCGGAACTTGGCGCCAAGCTGAACAATGTCGCCGGGTACCAGATCGGGGTCTTCCCGCGCCCGAGTATACCCGGCTCCAGTCGCGGTTTGCCGGTGCAGTTCGTCATCACCTCGGATAGCGGCTATGAAGAGATGGTCAATGTCGCCAACCAGATAATCGGGCGCGGCATGGAAAGTGGCAACTTCCAGTTTCTTAAAAAATCCATCGAGCTCGATCGTCCCACGGTGACTATTGATGTGGATCGGGACCGGGCCGCCGATCTCGGCATCAGCATGCGGGAGGTTGGCACCAACCTCGGGACCCTGCTGGGTGGCGGTTATGTCAACCGTTTCAGCATGGAGGGGCGCAGCTACAAGGTCATCCCGCAAGTGGAACGTGAATTCCGTCTGGATGCCACGATGTTGAATAATTATTATCTGCAAACCGCTACCGGCGAGGAGATCCCCTTGTCGAGTATTGCCTCGCTGAAACAGGAAGTCGAACCGTCCGACCGCACCCAGTTCCAGCAGCTCAATTCATTAATCATTGAAGGCAACCTGGCCCCGGGGGTAACCATGGGCGAGGCGCTCTCTTATCTGGAATCCCAGGCCGATGAACTTCTGCCACGCGGCTTTGATTACGACTACCTGGGCGACTCACGCCAGTACGCCAGCCAGAGTGGTGCCTTGATGCTGACTTTCTTCCTGGCCCTGCTGGTAATCTATCTGGTCCTGGCTGCCCAGTTTGAAAGCTGGCGCGATCCGATCATCATTCTGGTCTCGGTCCCGCTGTCCACCGCCGGGGCACTGATCTTTATCATGCTCGGTGTCGCTGATGCCTCGATTAATATCTATACCCAGGTGGGACTGATCACCCTGATCGGCGTGGTCGCCAAAAACGGGATTCTGATCGTCGAATTCGCCAACAAGTTGCAGATCCAGGAAGGCAAGAACCGCTTCGACGCGGTGGTGGAAGCCGCTACGATTCGCCTGCGTCCCATCATCATGACCTCCATCGCGTTGATCGTGGCAATGATCCCGCTCATCGCCGCCACCGGCCCGGGTGCGGTCAGCCGTACCCATATCGGTATGACCATCGCTGCAGGACTCGGCATCGGTACCCTGTTTACCCTGTTCGTGCTTCCCGCCGTCTATCTTCTGCTGGCGCGGGACCATTCGGCCCACACCCGGCAGGCAGCCTGAAGCGGGGCCACCGTCTCCGCCTGGTTTATTGAACCTGGCGGGATCGATGGCACGGCGTTACCTCCTGTTGTCGGCCCGGTTCGTCCACGAACACCGGGTCCGTCTCGTCGCTGAACCACAGCGGAAGAAAAACGCTGGACAACCCGCCCTGCTCAACCAATAATCAGCCGGGTATCGCCCGACCCCAACCTGCCTGGGAACGAGCCGAGCTATCCGCGATATCAGCAGGACCTTTTTCAACAGAGGCAAACATTGTGACAATCCAGTCCCTGGCGAATTTTGTTTCCAATGACTCGATGATTACCCGCCAACTGGCCCGGACCGGTTATGCGGTGGTGGACAATTACCTGCCCGGCGGGCAGATCACAACAATTCGTGAGGAAATGGCCCGCGCCTGGCAAAACGGCAGCTTTCGCAATGCCGCAGTAGGTCCGGGTATAAAGCGGGCGCTGCAGCCGGCCATTCGCAATGACAGGATTCTATGGCTGGAGGAAGCGGCATGTTCATCGGCCCAGCAGAGGTATCTTGCCAGTCTGGAGATCTTGCGCAAGAGGCTCAACCGCGAATTACTACTGGGGCTGTTCAACTTTGAAGGGCATATGGCGGTCTATCCGCCCGGCGCCCGCTATCAGCGACATATCGATCAGTTTCGCAACACCCGGACCCGTCGGGTCAGTTCGGTTTTATACCTGAACGATGGCTGGGATATGGATGACGGCGGCGCCCTGCGTCTGTATCTGGATAACGACAAGCTGCAACCGTACCAGGATATTTACCCCTATGCGGGTCGACTGGTCACCTTTCTCAGTGATCGTTTCTATCACGAGGTGCTTCCCGCCAGGCGGGCACGCTACAGTATTGCCGGCTGGTTCCGCCAGCGGGACAACACGTTGGCAGGTTAAGGCCGCAACAGCGCACCACCCCTAAATCACCAGTTGATCCAGCACTTCCCGCATCTGCGCCTCGCCGACCGGCTGGACGAGAATCGCTTCCAGCTGAAACAACGCCGCCAGCTTGTCGACATACTGACGTTCGGCTTTTTCCACCATCACGATCACTCGGGCCTGTGGCGCATACTTCAGCAGGCTGTGTAAAAACACATCCAGGTTACTGATATTGATTCCCGCGTAATTATTACCATAACCATAGAAAAATTCGGCAACCACCAGATCCGGCGGCTGTTTGCGCAACTGACTGATAGCCTTGCGCATGGAATTCAGACAGACCTGCTCCCAACCCAACTCTCGATAAAGGGATGAAAAATCCGGATGACCGGGTGACTCAACGATCGAATAAACAACAGTTTTACTCATAACTTTTCAACACTGCTCCCAGGGCAGTCCGGCAAATCGCCAGCCTCCTTGAGAACTGCGATGATGGTGTTCATCCAGCTCCCCTTCAAAGCCCTCTCGAACGTTATAGACCCGATCAAACCCTTCCTGCAGCAACAGTTTCCCCGCCTCCAATGAGCGTTTGCCGCTGCGGCAAATCAATACCACCGGCACACGTTGGCCGCCCGTATCGTCATGCGCCAGACCGCCCAGTAACAGTTGGCGTAACTCACGGACGAAATTCGGGTTCACTTCCCAGTCGGGCTCATCGATCCAGGGGATGTTGATCGCCCCGACCGGGTGGCCGATGAACAGAAACTCCATGTGCGAGCGCACATCCACCAGGACGGCTTTGGGCTCGTCGAGCAGCAATTGATACGCCTGCTGCGGGGTCAATTCATCGACACTGGATTCTGACACAGCATTTCCCCTCTGTTTTTACTGCCGGCGATATTCAAACAAAATCACCACCATTCGGCAGCCAGATTACCGGCGACAATCCGCGTCCCCTGCTCACCCTGCAAAATGGCGTGCGCTTCGGTCAACGGGCCAATCCCGGCAAAGCCACCCGTACTGCCAACAAAGCGGCAAGCTGCCTCGACCTTGGGCGCCATGGAGCCTTGCTGTAACCCCGCGCTTTTCAGACTCTGACAGCCGACCCGACGTATCGCCCGCGCGGAAGGCTTGCCCCAGTCATAATAGAGCGCCTCGACATTGGTTAATAATAGCAGCGCATCCAGCTCCAGTTCCGCCGCCAGCAGGGCACTGGTATGGTCCTTGTCGATGACCGCGCTGATACCCCGGTAGCGGTCGTGTTCTTTAACCACAGGGATACCACCACCGCCGGCGCAGATCACACTGTAACCCTGTTTCGACAGACTGGCGATGGCCCGGGCTTCCACAGCCCGGATCGGTTGTGGCGCCGCAACCACGCGGCGTCTTCCTCCCGCCACAGCTGTGAATTGCCAGCCTTGCTGACGCCCCAGTCGCCCGGCGCGTTCTTCTTCCAGCACCGGTCCGATCGGTTTGGTAGGGTTGCTGAACGCCGGATCCGCCGGGTCAACCTCAACCCGGGTCAATAGCGTGACAGTGCGTTCGGCCTGACGGCAATTATCCATGGCCTGCGCCAGTCGATAGCCGAGCAGACCTTCACTCTGGGCATCTAGCAGGTCCATGGACATATTCGCTTCCACTTCCTGCATGGCCAGCCAGCCCACCTGGGGCCCATTACCGTGGGTAATAACCAGGGTATGTTCCTGTTCCAGTTCGATCAATGTGCGGGCAACGGCATTCACCTTGCTCTGATCGATCTGTCCCTGTTGATTGTTACTGTCGGTCAGGGCATTACCACCAATGGCTACCAGTACTTTCATCACATGGATCCGTCTAAAAACCGCCGGTTTTCTTCCGATCACATTACTGCTATGTTTTCCACGGAACAAGACCCCGACAGGAGATTCGAAATGTCAGATCATGTTTACAAGGTGATTGAGCTTGTTGGCTCGTCCAGCAAGAGCAGCGATGACGCGATTCAACAGGCTATTGCCAAGGCAGGCACAAGTCTGCATAACCTCGACTGGTTTGAAGTGGTGGAAACCCGCGGCCATATTACGGAAGGGAAGGTCGGCCATTATCAGGTCAAGATCAAGGTGGGCTTTCGCCTGGACTGAGCAAGCGGAAGATCCGGCGGAACCGTCAAAGCCGGATAATGTATATCAACAACAGGCCCGTCACCGGGCCGGATTCAAAATAAGCCGGCCCGGGTCAGGTCGGCACTATTTCTTGTTACGCGAAGACCATTGCGATGGACCATTGCCACCGCTGCGGGAATTGACATCCTCGGCCAACTCCTCGGCATAACGGGTTACCTGATTCAGCGTCCCCTGACGCTGTCCAACCAGGGTCGAGCCGTTACGTTCCAGCACATAACGATACCAGTTATTGCCATCGCAACCGTCTGGCGTGGTCGTCTTCTCCACCGCCTTGACCATATAGCGTGCGTTCGTCAAATCGATCGTGTTGATGGTATCCATCCTGTTCACCTCGGTTGCCGACGGGTTGCTGGGCAACAACCCGCCGGAATTTCTAACGTCGGCCCCGCGTTTTGCCCTTCACTCGCTTGCGCTCTTCACTCACACGCAAGGCGTTGCCTTTAAAGTCACGACCATTCAGCCCGGACATCGCCGCCCGGGCCTCGTGCCCTTCCATGTCCACTGTAGCATGACCCCGACACTGACCACTGAAGACATCCATGGCAATCTTGACCCCGCGCACAGTGCCGAACTCGCCGAACAACTGTTCAATCTGACCGTCATCTGTATCGGGGGTCAAATTGGACACAAATAGGGTCTTCATAATCTCCCCCTGTATTTCAGGTATGCCGGTTCTGCGCTCTGGCAGGACGACGCTTGCCCCTGTCCGGCTGGCCGGCCGGTGGACCGCCACGACGGGCCCGGTTCTGGTTCGGTTTATTCGCCGGTCCGCGCTCATTGCCGCCGCTGCGTACCTGCGGTTCAAACCCGGTCATGGTCTTGCCGGGAATCTTGGTATTGAGCAGCCGCTGGATAGAGCTAACCCGCTGACGCTCGTCGGAACCGACCAGGGAGATCGCCGTGCCGGATTTACCGCCGCGACCGGTCCGACCGATGCGGTGCAGGTAATCTTCCGGATTGTCGGGCAGTTCAAAATTGATCACCAGCGGCAGGTGATCGATATCCAGTCCGCGTGCCGCCACATCGGTGGCAATCAGCGCCGTCACCTTGTGATGTTTGAAGTCACGCAACGCCCGGGTACGGGCATTCTGGGTCTTGTCGCCGTGGATGGCCGTGGCACGCACGCCGTCGGCCTGCAACTGTTTGGCCAGTTTGTCGGCACCCCGTTTGGTGCGGGTAAAGACCAGCAACTGCTGCCAGTCACCTCCGTCGATCATGTGCGAGAGCAGCTCACGCTTGCGCGGACCATCCACCCAGTAAAACGACTGGTCGATATTCAGTGCCGCGCTGTTGGCTTCGGCTACCTGGATATATTCCGGCTTGTTGAGAAAGCGTGCCGACATCTTCTTGATTGCCGCAGAGAAGGTCGCGGAAAACAACAGGGTCTGGCGATCATTGGGCACCAGCTTGAAGACCTGTTCGATCGCGGGCAGAAAACCCATGTCCAGCATGCGATCGGCCTCGTCCAGCACCACGGATTCCACGCCGGAGAGATCCACGGCACGCCGGTTGACCAGATCCAGCAGACGGCCCGGTGTCGCGATCAGAATATCGACACCGTCTTTCAACAGCTTCATTTGCTTGCCGATGTTCGTGCCGCCGTAGACCACGGTACTGCGCAAGGGCAGATGCTTGCCGTAGGTGCGCACGCTGTCGGCAACCTGCTGGGCCAGCTCCCGGGTCGGGGTGATCATCAGCGCCCGGATACGCCGGGGCGACGCCTCGTTCTGGCTCAAACGCTGCAATACCGGCAAGGTAAATGCCGCCGTTTTACCGGTCCCGGTCTGGGCGCCGGCAAGAATGTCCCGGCCCGCCAGTATCGCAGGCACAGCCTCGGTCTGGATCGCGGTCGGAGAAGAATAACCTTGATCTGCAATAGCAGAGAGTAGCTCGGTACGCAGACCGAGATCAGAAAACGACATAAATTTCGCCTTATTTGAAATGAAAAAGCCAAGCATCGAGCCTGGCAGAAAAATGCGTGACAGGACCGAAACGGTTGTGCGGGGAATGGCCCGAGAGGTCATACCACGGCAGGTTTGTGCCGATCCGGGTAGACTACACCGGCCGGCAACTGGATCCCGCCGATGGTTCATGAGCGAGAAGTCAGACAAACTAATAAATTTAAGTATACCACAACTCCCCGCATGGCGTCCCATCCGATCCGGATATTTACCCTGAAACGGTGGCAGGGCCCCGGAAAGTGTCGTACATTCAAAAAGGCGGCAGAAATGCCCGGGGTGTTTACCCGCCCCGAAGGCTCTCAAATTGCAGTGCCTGACAGCGGTGCCGCCGTATCCGGTTTGATTTGCAAAGGTCACGTATCATGGCGACAGGTAAAGTAAAGTGGTTTAACGAGCGCAAGGGGTATGGTTTCATCGCCCGGGATAGTGGCGAAGGCGATGTTTTCGTCCATTTTCGTGCCATTCAGGGTGAGGGTTTTCGGACGCTGGCGGAGGGGCAAAGTGTCAGCTTTGATGTGGAGGACGGCCCCAAGGGCCCCCAGGCGACCAACGTGGTCCCCCAGTAATTCCCCCGACAAAACCTCCGCAAGCCCACCCCGCCCCGGCGGGGATTTATCATGCGGCGATTCCATCAGCTGTCGCTTTGAAATCCGCCCCGCCTGTTGACTATGCTTGATCCCGGTCCATTCAGAGACACCCGCATGCCAAACCCGACTGCCGATACCCTTCTCGATACGGCCATGCGCCTGGCCAACGAGCGCTCCTGGGAAAAACTCTATCTACACCACATCGCCCGGGAGCTGGATGTCCCGCTGGAGGCGATCCACCAGCACTATCGACAAAAGGATGATCTGGTCGAGGCCTGGTATGACCGCGCCGATCAGGCCATGCTGAAAGCGGCCCGGGCGCCGGGGTTTACCGAACTCACCCTGCATGAACGGCTGCATCTGTTGATCATGCGCTGGCTGGACAGCCTGGCTGAATACAAGACCGTCTCCCGCGACATGTTGCTGTACAAACTGGAACCGGCGCACCTGCATCTGCAACTCCAGGGCTTGCTGCGCATCAGCCGCACGGTGCAATGGCTTCGCGAAGCGGCTCTGCGGGACAGTACTCATTTGCAGCGCATTATCGAGGAGCTCGGCCTGACCAGCCTGTATCTGCAGACCTTTCTTTACTGGATGGGAGACAGCTCCGCAGGGCAGAGCAAGACCCGGCGGTTTTTACAACGCCGGCTCAAACTGCTGGATCGCTGCGAACACACGCTGGAACGTTTCAAGAGCCGGCTACCCGGTTTCGGGCACCGCAAAGCGCCGCGTCCGGCAGCCAAAGCGGCCGACGTGGTCCCCCGGACATAAGCCGCCAGCTGTTTTCTGCGACATGCCCGCCATTTCGCCATGCCGCGCTTGATGATCTCATCGCTGCTGACGCTCCTCGCGGCATACCTGCTGTTGCTGGTCGGCATCTACTTTTATCAGCCGCATCTGCTGTTTCTGCCGGAGATTCCCTCGCGTCAGCTTGAGCGGACGCCGCAGGCGATCGGCCTGGCTTATGAGGATGTCCGGCTGACTGCCAGCGACGGCACAGAACTGCACGGCTGGTGGCTGGCACATCCCGAACCGGCGGGCAACGTGCTGTTTTTTCACGGCAATGCGGGCAATATCAGCCACCGTCTGCACACTCTGCGTCTGTTCCATGAGCTGGGGTATCAGAGCCTGATCATCGATTATCGCGGCTACGGGAAAAGCGGCGGCAAGCCCTCCGAAGCGGGACTGTATGCCGACGCCGAAGCGGCCTGGCGCTATCTGCGGGAGACGCGCCGGCTGCAGCCCGGGGAGATTGTGATCAGTGGCCGTTCCCTGGGGGCCGCGGTCGCCCTGTATCTGGCCCATCGACATCCACCGCGGGCGCTGATCCTGGAATCGCCGTTCACCTCGCTCCCCGACCTGGCCGCGGCGCATTATCGCTGGCTGCCGGCACGCTGGCTGACACGCTATGCCTTCGATAACCGCCAACGTATCCCGCAGCTCGACGCGCCGCTGCTGATCGTGCACAGCGAAGAGGACGAAATCACGCCCGCGCAACAGGCCCGGACACTCTACGCCCTGGCGCCCGAACCCAAACAGCAGCTGGTCCTGCAGGGCGGACACAATGACGCCCGCCTGGGGGATGAACAAACTTACACTGACGGCCTGCGCGCCTTTCTCGCGCGCCACTGAGCACCCCGGCGCCGCTATACCGGGCTCTGTCCCCCATGCTATTGTGCTGTCCGGCATTGACCCCGATGGTATTGATGATCTTGCGAATGAACAGTCTGCCTGCCGCCGGCCGGTCCGGGATCCTGCTTCTGCTGTTGCTCTGGCCCCTGTCGGCCATGACGGAGGAGCCGGCCTATGAGTCGGCTGAACTCGAGGTCAATCTCACCCCGCGCACCCCGCAGCAAATCGCCGCCTTTTACGAAGGCCGGGGGTTTTCCGAGCCGATGATCGCGATCTTGCGCGAGCAGTGTTTTATCACCGTGTTTATCCACAACAAAAGTGACGACATCATCTGGCTGGACCTGGCCGACTGGGAATTTGCCGACAGCGACGGACCGCTCCGCCGGCGCGATCGCGCCGACTGGAAAGCGCGCTGGCAGAAGCGCGATATCCCGCTGGCCCATCAGTCGACCTTTCGCTGGACCCTGCTGCCGGAGAAACTTGATTTTCTGCCCGGTGAGCGCAAAGGCGGCAATATCACCCTGCCGCGTCACAACCAGCCGTTCACCCTGCACGCCCGATTCGACACGGGCGAGGCGCGTGACGGCGATCCCATCGAGATCACCCTGGAGGAGCTGCAATGCGCCGACAATCCCTGACCCGTTGGCTCTTCTGGCCCGGGTTATTACTGATCGCTCTCTCCGCCAGCGCCCAGTCGCCCGAACTGCCCGCGGGGATCATTAAACACGATCCCTACCCGGCGCCACCGCTGGCCTTGCGCGATCTGGACGGGGAGCCCTATGCCCTGAAAAATCAGCGGGGAGCGCCCGTGTTTGTCCATTTCTGGGCCAGCTGGTGCGGCCCCTGCCGCGAGGAGATGCCCGCCATCCAGCGCATGTGGGATACCCTGGAGGAGGAAGGCCTGAAGATTGCGCTGGTCAACACCGCCGAGGACGAGGATACGGTCTTCAGCTTTCTCGCCGCTCATGCGCCAACGATTCGCCCCCTGATGGATCGCGACGGACAGGTGACCGAAGGCTGGGAACCGCGCGGCCTGCCCGCCACCTATCTGGTGGATGCGCAGGGCCAGGTGCAGTATCAGGCCATCGGCGGCCGCCCCTGGGACGAGCCGGCGTACCTCGATTTTCTCCGTTCTCTGATCAAAGCGCCCTGATCAAAAAGGCCGAATCACACTCCGGTGATTAACCCGAAACGGGTCGCACTTTTTTCACTGATAATGGTCTACAGTTTCACGTACGCACCAAGAATCGTTCACTCACAACCAATAATGCGACGAGGAGTTCTGTCAATGAAACTGAACATCAAACCCCTGTTTGCCACCCTGTTGGGCCTCTCCCTGCTGGGCCCGGCGGCCGTACAGGCCGAAAAGATGACCATCGGTATCAAGCAGCTGAAGATGCAGACCGCGCTCAAAATCGCCGAGGCGACCATTGAGCAGTGCCGCAAGGAAGGGGTTCAGATCGCCGTCACGGTGGTCGATCGGGGCGGTAATATCCAGGCCGTGCTGCGCGATGATCTGGCCATGGACATCACCCTTCCTATCAGCAAACAGAAAGCCCATACCGCCATGGCCTTCAACAGCCCGCTGTCCCAAATGGAAGGGCGTTTCGAAGGCGCCTATTCGGTGCCCAAGATTGACGGCCTGGTAATCAGTGCCGGCGGGATCCCGATCAACGTCGGCGGCAGCATCATGGGCGGCATCGGTGTCAGCGGCGCCCCCTCCGGCGAGATCGACGAGAAATGCGCTCAAGCCGGCCTCAAAGCAGTGGAAGCCGATCTGGAAATGGAAGGCATGTAACCCAAACGCCCCGACGGTGTGATGCCATCGTGCATCACGCTGTCGGACGTTTTCCTTTGTCCACACTGCTCGACAGCGGCAAATAGAGCGCAATACACAGGCCCCCCTCTTCCCGGTTACTCGCCGCCACCCGTCCGCCGTGGGCCATCACCGCCCGCTTGGCAATCGCCAGTCCCAGACCGTAACCGTCACGCCCGCCGGTCGCCCCCTCGCCCGCACGGACAAACGGTTCAAAAATCGTCGCCAGATCCGCCGACGCCACCCCCGGTCCCCGATCACAAACCCGAATCACCATCTCGGCCGCGTTCAGATCCGGTTTAACGCTCACCGACACGCTCGTCCCGGGCGCGGTATAGCGCACCGCGTTGCGAACCACATTCTCAAATGCCCGGCGCAGTAATTCCGGTTTACCGACCAGGCTCGCCTCGCCATCGAGGCTCAGCTTTACGCCGCGCCCGGCCGCCTCGGCTTCGAAACGGGCGTCTTCGACCACCGTCTCCAGCAACGCCGACACATCCACCGGCTCATCGTGCTCACTGTCCACATGGGCTTCCAGTCGCGACAGGGTCAACAGCTCACCGACCAGCTCATCCAGCCGCCCGGTCTCGTGCTCGATCCGCGCCAGCATCTCGGGCAGTTTATCCGGCTGCTGATGGCCCAGTCCGACCGCCACCTGCAGCCGCGCCAGCGGTGAACGCAATTCATGCGAGACGTCGTGCAGCAGCCGCTGTTGCGCCGAAACCAGCGCCTGCAATTGCGCCGCCATGTGGTCGAAATCCCGGCCCAGATCGGCAATCTCGTCGCGACGACCGCCGATCCGGGGCATTACCCGGGTCGCCAGTTCGCCCCGGGCCAGGCGGTTGGCGGCCGACTGCAGATGACGAACCGGGCGGGTCAGATACCAGGCCAGGACCGCACTGAACAACAGGCTGGCGATCAGCGCCGCTACCAGCTGGAAGCTCAGCGAGGTGGAACGCGAAGCTTGCTGGGCCTGCTCCTGCGCCTCGCGGTTGGGCTGGGGGATAAAAATGACATACTCATGGCCATTATGCCCCAGCACCCGGCGCACCCCGGACAACATCTGCGCGCCGCGCAACTGTTCCCGAGCCCGCTCCAGGGCCACCGACGGCACCGGCCGCTCGAAGATATCCTTACCCGCCTCATCCACGATCAGCACCAGCGGCAGACGCCGCCCCGGCCAGCTGCGAAACAGCGATTCCACCGACTCCGGCCCGCCCTGGGCCAGCGCCAGGGCGGTCGCGTTGACCACAAAGTTGGCTCGCGGTCCCGCCGCCAGATCGGTGATCGCCTCGATCCGGCTTTGATTATAAAAATGGACAGCCAGCCCCACCCCGATGGCGATCAACACCAGGGTCAGCCAGAAACCCAGAAAGATTTTCCAGAACAGGCGACCCATCAATCGTCCTGCAGTAATTGATAGCCAACGCCACGGACTGTCTGGATCGGTGAACGCCCGTCGGACAGGCTGCCCAGTTTGCGGCGCAGATTACTGACATGCATGTCCAGGCCGCGATCATAGCGTTCCAGCTCCCGGCCCAGCGCTTCATCGGAGAGATCCGCCTTGCTCACCACCTGCCCGGCGTGACGCATCAGGCTCTCAAGAATATTGAACTCGGTACTGGTCAGTTCGAGCCGTTGCTCTCCCCAGCAGGCCACCCGCCGGGCCGGGTCAAGCGTGATCCGGCCCACTGTGCGCTGTTCTCCGGCGTCGACCTCGTGCGTACGCCGCAAAATGGCCCGCAAACGGGCCGCCAGCTCGCGCGGATTGCAGGGTTTGGGCAGATAATCATCGGCGCCCAGCTCCAGGCCGACGATCCGATCCACATCATCGCCGCGGGCGGTCAGCATCAATACCGGGATACGCGACTGCTGGCGAATCTGGCGCAACACCTCGACACCGTTCAGCCGCGGCAGCATCACATCCAGCACCACCACATCGTATTGCGCCGTCAGGGCCGCGGCCACGCCGCTCTCGCCGTCGTACACGGCATCCACCGTAAAACCCTCGGCGCCGAGATAATCGCTCAGCATCCCGGTCAACTCGGTATCATCATCAATCAGCAGTATCCGGCTCATTCGTACAGGGGTTCCGTTATTAACAAGCGACGCTTATGTTGCCACAGACCCGCTTTCAGGATCAGGGATTTACCTACCTTTACATTGATTTACCCGCCCGTGACCCAAGCTTGCAATCAGTTTGCCCATACTCTGCACATCGGATGACGGCACAGCGCCCATCCGCAGAGGATGAATCTGCGAGGAACCGGTCATGAAAACGAAATCTTTTTTAGCTAACACTGTCATCGCACTCAGCCTGCTGGCCGGCAGCGTACCGGTGCTGGCCGGCGGCGGTGACGTCTGTGACAAAGACGCCAGACAGGCCGCCTCCAGTTCGCCCGGGCACGGCGAAAAGCCCCTGCGCCGGCTAATAGAGAGACTGGATCTGAGCCCGGCCCAGCGGGAACGGATCAACACTATTGTTGCCGGGCAACGCAACACGCTGCTGAACAAACGCCAGTCCCTGCGGGACATCCACCAGCAGCTGTATCGGGCCGCCAGCCACGAGGATTATGACGCCGCGCAGGTCGATCAGCTGCTTGAACAGCAATCCCGTCTTGCCGCGGAGATGACGGCTCAGCGGACTGATATGGTGCAAAAGATCTACCAGCAGATAACACCGCAACAACAGGCGACGTTTCAATCAATGCGTCATCGCCACCACAGAGGCTAACCACTTTCTTGTTCATGCTCTCTCTCCCCTGAGTGTGCTTTGCGGGCCATCTTTGGCCCGCTTTTTTTTGCCTGAATCACGCCACCCCGGTCAGGTATAACATCTCTCTCGTTTTGCCAGGCGCTTCTCACCGGCTTCAACCCGGCAATCAAACCCGCTGACCGATCTCCCGTTGTCCGCTCAGCATAGATAGGCATGAAGATGCTGTTACAGCCCCTCTCAACCGGTTGTCGCCGTTCACCGGGCAAACACCGCGACCTCTGCCCGTCTTTGGCAGGCAAGGCGTCCCGCCCGCGCATTGATAACACGAGCGCTTTGTATAACGACGAAGCGGGCGGTGGGCGGAGTTTTATTACCCTGTCCCGGCCTGCTGCAGCTCCCGCCAGGCCGAGCTAATCACCCGCCAGGCGGAGCGTAACAACAGGAGCACCAGCGCCAGTGCGACCACGATATCCGGCCAGCCCGAACCGGTCAGCCACACCCCGCCGGCGGCCAGGAACACCGAGATGTTGGCGGCAATATCGTTGCGCGAACACTCCCACACCGAGCTCATGTTCACATCCTCGTGCCGGTGTCGCCACAGCAGATACAGACAAAGGCTATTGGCCAGCAGCGCCAGCACGCTGAACAGCCCCATCAGTTCAAAGACCGGCACGCTGGGCACGCTCAGCCGGTAAATAATCTGGCCCGCTACCGCGCAGGCCGCCAGCAGAATCAGCACCCCCTTGAACAGGGCCACTTTGGCCTTGACCGTCGCCCCGCGTGACACGGCATAGAGACTCAGGGCATAGGTCAGCGCATCACCGAAGTTATCCAGACTGTCCGCCAGCAGGGCACTCGAACGGGCATACAGGGCCCCGATCACGATCACCACGAACATCACGGCATTGATCGCCAACACCGCCCGCAAGGTCGTCCGCTGGCGCTGTTGCACCGGTTGCAACCCACAGTCACTGTCACAACATCCGCTCATGCTCTCTCCTGTTATTGCGGGCCCGGTTTTGGCGCAGCGGCTTGTCCCGCTGTAAAACCATAAACTTTTAATTACTTTTAGCTGTCGGCTTTTATTCTACCCGCCGAATCCGGCGGCTGTCGTGGTGTGACTTTTGCGACTCTATGTAGTAAATTCAATACTAGATATACACCACAGTAGCCTGGAATCATGCACCTGAAACGGTTTACCGATTTTGCCCTGCGCGTTCTGATTTATCTGGCGTTGCACCCGGGAAAGACCATTTCGATCAACGAGATTGCCCGCGCCTTTGATATGTCCCGCAACCACCTGCTCAAGGTCATTAACGAGCTGGTGGCCAGCGAAATGATCACCACCTATCGCGGCAAAAGCGGGGGAATCCGGCTGGCCCGGGATCCGGCTGCTATCAATGTCGGTCATCTGGTCCGACGTCTGGAGGGTGAAACCCCGCTGATCAACTGTAACGAACCATTGTGTCCCATTCTGCCGGCCTGCACATTGAATCAGGCGCTGGATGAGGCGCAAAGTGCCTTTTTCGAGCAGCTGGAACGCTATACGCTCGCGGACCTGATTGGCAACAAACAGGGGAGACTGGTCAATCTACTGGCCCATGCCCAAGCCGGAGGCACCCCATGAGTCACTCCTCATCATCCCGCGATCTGCGCCGGGAGGATTTTCAAAAAGCCCTCAGGGATTTCGATACTTATATCGATATTACGCTGGAGGATCTGATGCAACTGGACAAGATGGCGCAAAAACACGCTCGCCTGCGCGAGACGGAAGGCCTTCCGCTGCGGGAAATCATGACAAGCGAGGTGATTACGGTTAACCCCGATACCCCCCTGTCGGATGCGGCCCGGATTCTGGTGGAACAACGGATTAGCGGCTTGCCGGTCACCGCGGATGACGGCAAGCTGATCGGCGTGGTAACCGAGGCGGATTTTCTCTGTGCCATGGGGATCCCCTGCCACCATCCGACACACAACGTCTAGCAAACGCTGGAGAATATGTTCCGCCATCCTCCCCGCACAACTGACATGCCCTCAAAAGTGGGCGATATCATGATTCAGCAGGTTGTCAGCATTAACGAGAACCGGCCCCTGCAGGACGTGATCGAACAGATGAAAAAACATCATATCAAACGGGTTATCGTAACCGGTGATCAGGGGCAGGTCAGCGGTATCGTCACCCGGTCCAATCTGGTCCAGATCCTGCTCCAGCAGATATTGTAGGACCTTGTCCGCCATGGAATGCAGATGGCTGCGTTGTTCCATGCGCTGCAGCCGTCCGCAAGACTCGCCGCGTCACTTTGCCGGGTTACCCCCCTGCCGTCCGGTTGGCTTTCAGGGCGGCGATGCGTTCGGCCAGGGAGGATGGGACATGAACAGACGCGAAAAGCCCTGCCCGATTCTGCCCGAAATTCCAAACGCCGCCAGCTCACCCGGTCCAATAGCCCGCCATGGCCTGTTCTATTTGTGTTGCAGGGAATTCCAGAACTTACCCACCCAGGAGCGTTTTTCATAACTTTGCTGGACGCCCCGGGAAATAAAGTGCGACGTATATTGCCGATCCTCCTCCATGATGTGCTTGGTCAGCCACATCTTGAGAAAATGGAGCAATTCAAAGTTGACCGACTTTTTACCTTCGGCCAGCTTCTGGCTCAAGGTATGGACCTCATTGAGCAATAACTCATGATGGTGCTTGTGCTCGTCATACTCGGGATAACCGAGAATTCGCATCAGGCTCTCTTCGACTGCAAAATGAATTCGGGTGTATTCCAGCAGCTCCGCCAGAATCCGTTGCGCCGCTTCGGAGCCGTGGTGCTCCACAATCGCCTTGTGTAGATCATTCAGCAAATCCACAAGAATTTTATGCTGATCATCGATCTCCTCGATACCGACACTCAGCTCATCGGACCACTCGACCAGTTTCTCTTCCGAACCCGTGTTCATGGCAGGTTGCGACATAATACTCTCTCCGAAAAAATGCCACGCCTTACGGCGTGACAAGGGGCTTGCGATGACTTGATTTGGCTAACGCGACTGATCATACCAAAGCCCATTGGACACATTCTGATCCAGATCAAACCCGACGCAATCAAGCCAATAATAAACAGGCACAAAAAAAGGGGCCCGAAGGCCCCTTTTTTACCACCGCATAACGCCCGCTTTATTTGGCGTTGCGCTCCTGGGCTTCCTTGATCACCTCGTCGGCGACATTCGCCGGACACGGCATGTAGTGCGAGAACTCCATGGAAAACTGGCCACGGCCGGAGGTCATGGTCCGCAGATCGCCAATGTAGCCGAACATTTCGCTCAGCGGGCAGTCAGCCTTCACGCGCACGCCGGTGGGACCCGGTTCCTGGGACTTGATCATGCCGCGGCGACGGTTGAGGTCACCGATGACATCACCCACGTTATCTTCGGGTGAGAACACGTCAACCTTCATCACCGGCTCCATCAACTGCGGACCGGCCTTGGGCATGGACTGACGATAGGCGGCATTGGCGGCCAGTTCATAGGCTACCGCGGAGGAGTCCACCGGGTGATAGCCACCATCGACCAGGGTCACTTTGAAGTCCAGGCAGGGGTAACCCGCCAGCACACCCTTGACCGAGCTCTTCTCAAAGCCCTTTTGCACGGCCGGCCAGAATTCACGCGGCACGTTACCGCCGGTCACCTGGGATTCGAATTCGAATCCGCTGCCCGGTTCGCCCGGCTCGATGGTGTAATCGATCTTGGCGAACTGTCCGGAACCGCCGGTCTGTTTCTTGTGGGTGTAGGTGTCTTCGATCTTCTGGGTAATGGTTTCGCGATAGGCCACCTGCGGCTTGCCGACCACGACTTCCACGTTATGGGTCCGCTTGAGGATGTCGACCTTGATATCCAGATGCAGCTCGCCCATGCCCTTGAGAATGGTCTCGCCACTGTCTTCGTCGGTTTCGACGCGGAACGAGGGATCCTCGGCCACCATCTTGCCGATGGCGATCCCCATCTTCTCGGCCGCCGCCTTGTCTTTCGGCGCGACCGCCACGGAGATGACCGGATCGGGGAAGACCATCGGTTCCAGGGTCGCCGGCTTGTTGGGATCGCACAGGGTATGACCGGTCTGGGTGTGCTTGAGGCCAATCAGAGCCACGATATCACCCGCATGGGCGGAGTCGCGCTCTTCGCGATCGTCGGCGCTCATTTCCACGATACGGCCGATACGTTCGGTCTTGCCGGTGGCGGTATTGAGGACGCTGTCACCTTTTTTGATCTTGCCCGAGTAAATCCGGGTAAAGGTGAGGGCGCCGTAACGGTCGTCCATGATCTTGAAGGCCAGCGCGCGGAAAGGCTTGTCGGTATCGACAATCGCATACTCGCCGGTTTCGTTGCCTTCCAGATCGACTTCCGGCTGCGGCGGGACCTGGGTCGGATCGGGCAGATAGTCCACGACCGCGTCCAGCACCAGCTGCATACCCTTGTTCTTGAAGGCTGAACCGCAATAGGTGGGGAAGAAGTCCAGATTGATGGTGCCCTTGCGGATACACCGCTTGAGGTCCTCGACTGACGGTTCCTCGCCATCCAGGTATTTTTCCATCAATTCGTCGTCCTGCTCGACGGCGGTTTCGATCATCTTTTCGCGCCATTCTTCGACCTGGTCGACCATGTCGGCCGGCACGTCCTGGAGTTCATAGTTTTCCGGCAGGCCGGTATCGTCCCAGACCCAGGCTTGACGGGTGAGCAGGTCCACCAGCCCGCTGAATTTGTCCTCGATACCGATGGGCAGCACCATCACCAGCGGCGTGGCGGCCAGCACTTTTTCCACCTGGGCGACCACCCGATAAAAATCGGCGCCGACGCGATCCAGCTTGTTGACGAAAATCAGGCGCGAAACAGCGGATTCGTTGGCATAACGCCAGTTGGTTTCCGACTGCGGTTCGACGCCGCCGGAGCCACAGAACACACCAATACCACCGTCCAGGACTTTCAGGGAACGGTACACCTCGATGGTGAAGTCCACGTGACCGGGGGTATCGATGATATTGAGGCGATGATCCTTCCAGGCACAGCTGGTGGCGGCGGACTGGATGGTAATCCCGCGCTCGGATTCCTGGTCCATGAAGTCCATGGTGGATTCGCCGTCATGCACCTCACCCAGCTTGTGGATTTTTCCACTCAGCTTGAGGATACGTTCGGTGGTGGTGGTTTTGCCGGCATCCACGTGCGCGAAAATGCCGATGTTTCTGTACTTGCTCAAATCAATCATGTTTCTACCTGTAATCAATTCAGTTGCCCGCGACTGTCAGCCGGGCCGGTTGTGATGGTATATAAAGCCTGGACCACCACCAGAAGTCTGCCTGTGCGGCTATAGCGCCAAAAACAGCCGCGCATTATACCCAAAGTGACAAAAAATGTGCATGACAATCGGGACCGGGAGAGCGATTTTACGGAAAAATCGCCGGGTTCGGGCGGGTAAAACGCCGACGCGGCGTTGTCAGCCCGATATGGGGCCGGAATCGACCGCTTCAAGTGTGCACCATTGAGTCAGCCGAATCAGGTTGTCTATATATAAAGTTGGCGTGCCTGCCGGCAATCCGGCGCCGGTAAAAGCCCCCCGACTGCCCTGAAATGCCCCGACAAGCCCGCATCAAGAGCCGGTGAACCGAGTTTTGTGTTTCCTGGTGTCATTGCGGTGAAACCGGTGAGCATTGCCCTATGGCGCTGTTCCCCGAACCGACCCGGCGGGCCTGTCACCGCAAGTGGCGACGATACGCCAGAACAAGCGGGTGCTCGTCGCCCAGCAGGTTGAATAGCCGCCGCATCGCCTGTGGGGCATAACCCGCATCAAATTCCGCCGCCTGCTCACGCAGTGTCGCCAGCTGTTGCAACGCCGGGGCGTAGTCTTCACTCACGACGTAGTGGGCGACCAGTTGCTGGCGGGGTTCCAGCGCGCCCGGATCGGCGGCCACCTGCGCCTCCAGGACAGCCGGATCCCGGGCCGGATCCCGGACCGCATAAAACGTCAGCAGATCATGCAAGTGACTGATTTCCGGATGCTCGGCCAGATGGGTCGGCAGGCTGTCGAGCACCTTCAGCGCTTCGGCATAGCGCTGCTCGTGCTTGAGCAATTTGCACAGGGTCAGCGGCAGGCGCGGATTGTCGTGATCGGCCGCGACCGCTTCGGCAATCTTCTCGTACGCGGCCTGCTGTTCGCCGCCGGCATACAGATCGACCGCGTCGGCCAGCGCCAGATCCGAATCGCGGGCCACGTATTGCTCCAGCAATTTGCGCAGCGCCGCTTCCGGCAGGTCGCCCTGGCGGGTCGCCACCACCTCGCCGCGGCGGAACAGTTTCAGGGTCGGGACGCGGCTCACAGCATAATGCCGGCAGAGATCCCGCTCGGCATCCGCATTGATATGGACCAACAGGGCACGACCGGCATACTGCTGAATCAGCTTCTCCAGCATCGGCGACAATCTTGCACACCTGTCCACTGCGGGCGAGCAGAAATTGACCAGCACCGGCCCCCGATGGGAGTTTTCCCGCACCCGCGGCGCGAAATTCTCGCCATCGGCGCTCAGGATGTAGGGGGAATCCGGCGTCTCATTCATCGTCCGCGGTACTGTCTCTGCAGGAATTGGGCCATCTACTGAAACATATCCCCCCACCCGGTTCAATTCCTCTCGCCCGCCGCGCCGGTCAGGGTGAATTTTTTGTTGTTGTACTGACTTGAAACGGGGTATGATGGATCCACTTTGAAAGAAGTCATGGCTGCGAAAGGCACCATGTTATTAACTGCATATTATTAAGGTTCTTCAAGAAATACCGGCGCGACCTCAGTTGTACCTTCCCGATTTTTCCTGAATTCTGCCTCAAATGATTTGCACGACCATTATTTACATATAGAAAGATTGAGGTATTTTCCATGGTTAACGGTACCGTTAAGTGGTTTAACGAATCCAAAGGTTTTGGCTTTATCACTCCGGAAGACGGCGGCAAAGACGTCTTCGTTCATTTCTCCGCCATTGTCGGTGATGGCTTCCGGACCCTGGCTGAAGGCCAACAGGTCAGCTTTGAAGTCGAAAACGGCCCCAAGGGCCCGCAGGCAGCACGCGTTACCGCCGCCTGAGCCGGATTTCCAATCCGCACCCCGAAACGGCAGCCCCAGGGCTGCCGTTTCTTTTTTCCCCTCCCGAAAATTTTCAGCCCCGTCCAGACCTTCCCCTGCGAAATTCGACGTCAGCCAATACAGCTGGGCCGCACTTGCCCGCCCACGACGGCTTGATAAAATGCTCCTGTCAGCATTGGCTGAACGACTGCCCCCACAAGGACCCGTTGCGATGGTTCACTTTATCCTGCGCGTTATAGCTGTCATCACCTTGTTATACGCCTCCACGGCACAGGCGGAACCCCGGTTTTCGATGCAGCCGGAACAGGTCGCCTCCGGTATTTACGCGGTTATCCCGCCGACAAGAGAGCTCCCCAATCCCCAAAATCGTGGCTGGAATTCGAACAGTGCCTTTATCGTTACCGGCGACGGGGTGCTGGTGGTGGATACCGGCAGTTCCACCGAAATCGGCGAGTCCTTGAAAACGGCGATTGCCGGGGTCACCGATCAGCCGGTCCGCTGGATTCTCAACACCCATGCCCACGGCGATCACTGGCTGGGCAACGCGGCATTCGAGAACAGTGTGGAAAAAATCTATGCCACCCCCCCGGTTATCGATCAGATCCGCTCACAGGGAGAGAACTGGGTCGCCAATTTCAAGCGCCTGACCGACGGTGCCACAGGCAACTCCCGGATTGTCCCGCCGGACACCCCCATTGATTCACGCCAGGAACTGCAACTGGGTAACAAAGCGATCGTGCTGTTTCCCTCCGGCGACAGCCACTCCCCCGGGGATCTGCTGCTCTGGTTGCCGGATGACAAAGTGTTGATCAGCGGCGATGTCATCTACTCGGATCGCATGCCCTCGACCAACAATTCAAACCTGCAGCAGTGGATCAAGCTCCTGCCCGAGCTGGAACAATTGCAGCCCGAAGTGGTCATACCGGGACACGGCAGCATCACGGATGTGCGAGGCATTGAACAACTGCATAAACTGCTCACTGCACTGTGGCAGAGCGTGGAAGAGGGTTATCACGCCGGGCTGGCCGCTTATGAAACCGTGCCACTGGTCCGCGAGCGGCTGGCCGACTTTGCCGAAACCTACCCCGGGATGGACGAAAAACTGCCCCGGGATGTGCCGCGGGTCTATTTACAGGTTGAGGCCGCGACTTTTTAACACGCATGCCAAATACCAGGCGTAGGTCAGGTTGCGCACAGCGCTACCTGACATTCTCCGTATCGCAGGATGTCACACAGGCTAACGCCAGCGTGACCTACAGGACTAGCCAGAATATAAAGTGTGCATAAATTTTGAATAGTTGTTAAGAATAATCGATCACGAACAAAAACATGGAGTTATCACCACTGATGACACTCTCCCTCACTCGACTGGAGTCATAGAAACACATGCGCCTGGGTAACAGTACAACCTGTTACGGTCCCGTTGCGATACTTTTCCACTGGTTGACGGCACTGGGAGTCATCGGGCTGTTCGGCCTGGGGCTGTGGATGGTGGAACTGACCTACTACGATAACTGGTACAATGAAGCGCCTGCCATTCACCGTTCGGTCGGGATATTGCTGTTCGCGCTGGTCGCCCTGCGGCTGCTCTGGCGGCTTATCAACCCCCATCCTGAACCTCTTGGCCAGCCACTGGAGAAACGGCTGGCTATCGGGATGCACTGGTTGCTCTACCTGTTCCTGTTTGCAGTCCTGATCAGTGGCTATTTTATCTCCTCTGCCAAGGGGAGACCGGTTGGAGTATTTGACTGGTTTTCGGTGCCGGCGACCCTGCACGACCTGCCCAATCAGGAAGATATTGCCGGCGTGATTCACCTGTGGCTGGCCTGGGGGCTGATTATCCTGAGTAGCGGCCACACCCTGGCGGCACTCAAGCACCACTTAATCGACCGCGACGCCAGCCTGCGTCGCATTTTACGTTTCACTAATGATAAATAACCAAGGAGTTCAACATGTCACGTACGCGCATCACCTCATTTCTGATCGGTCTGCTATTGCTTGCCAGTGGCCCGCTCATGGCCGCCGAGTACAAACTCGATACCGAGGGGCAGCACGCCTTTATCCAGTTCCGCATCCAGCACCTGGGTTACAGCTGGCTGTACGGACGGTTTAACGATTTCGACGGCAGTTTTACCTACGATGCCGACAACCCGGACAAATCCGAGGTCGAAATCACAATCGATATGGCCAGCATCGACTCCAATCACGCCGAACGTGACAAACATCTGCGTGAAGAAGACTTCTTTCATGTCAAAAAATATCCCGAGGCCCGCTTTGTCAGCACCTCCTTCGAGGAACATGACGATGATACCGCCACGCTCAAGGGTGATCTGACTATCAAGGATGTAACCCGCAATGTAACCATTGATGTGGAACATGTCGGCCACGGCGAGGACCCCTGGGGGGGATATCGCCGGGGTTTTCAGGGCACCACGACTATTAAGCTGAAGGACTTCAATATTGATTACGACCTGGGGCCGGCCTCAACCCATGCCGAGGTCACCCTGGCTATCGAGGGGGTGCGTCAGTAACACCTGGTTTTACGAAACCGCCGGACCGGTGAACCTTTAACCGGGCCCGGCGGCCATTTATTGCACGCCCAGATCCAGCAGCCACGGCAAGGCCAGGCTGATAAAACCGGTGATCATCACCGCGCCAATCAGATTGAGCCAGATCCCGACCCGCGCCATTTGTGGAATAGTCACCTGGCGACTGGCGAACACAATGGCATTGGGCGGTGTGGCCACTGGCAGCATAAAGGCAAACGAGGCCGCCAGTGCGGCACTGGCCATCAGGGCCAGTGGCGCCACTTCGGCCGCCAGGGCAAAGCCGGACATCACCGGCAATAACAGCGAAGCGGTCGCGGTGTTGGAGGTCACTTCGGTCATAAAAATCACCAGCAACACTACCGCACCCACCAGAACAACCGTGTTCGCACCTTGCAACAGGGACAGCTGCCCACCGAGCCATTCGGTCAGACCACTGGCAGCAAAGCCGCTGGCCAGGGCAAAACCGCCTCCGAACAGAATAATAATATCCCAGGGAATGCGTACCGCCGTCTTCCAGTCGAGCAGGAACTCGCCCTTTTTCAGATCGGCCGGAATCACGAATAACAACAGGGCACCAAGAATCGCCACACTGGAATCGGTAATCTCGCTCAATGCCGGAATATCAGTCAACAGGCCACGGAACAACCAGGCAGTCACCACCAGGCCGAACACGATCAACACCCGCTTTTCCTGCCGGTTCATCGGCCCCAGAGCCGCCAGTTGCTCACTTATCACCGTATGCCCGCCCTGAAACTCTTTGGCCATAGTCTGGCGAAACGCCACCCGGGTCAGGAACCACCAGGTGATGACCAGCATCACCAGCGACAGTGGGGCGGCGAACAACATCCATTCGGCAAAACCGATACTGTAGCCGTACTGTTTTTCCACCACGCCGGCGAGAATCGCATTCGGTGGCGTGCCAATCAGGGTCGCGATCCCGCCAATAGAGGCGGCATAGGCAATCCCCAGCATCAGTGAAATCCCGAACCAGGTAGGCGGCAGGACATCGTCTTCACCCGGCTGGTCCGGTGACAACTGGCGTAATACCGCAATACCAATGGTCACCATTAACATGGCTGTGGCGGTGTTGCTGATCCAGCATGACAAAAAGGCGGTTGCCAGCATAAAGCCCATCAAGACCCGGCTCGGTGTTGTTCCGACCAGCCGGATGGTCTGCAGAGCGATTCGCTTGTGTAACCCCCAGCGCTCGATCGCCATGGCAATTAAAAATCCACCCATGAACAGATAGATCAGATGGTTGGCATAGGAGGACGTCACTTTGGCGGTTGGCATCACCCCCAGCAACGGGAATAATGCGATCGGGATCAGGGCGGTAGCCGGAATCGGGATCGCCTCGGTAATCCACAGGGTCGCCATCAACAGGGTGACCGCAGCGGCCCTTTGTCCTTCCGGCGACATCCCTTCCGGTGTCGGTATCAAAAGCATCACGACAAAAAGCAGGGGCCCCAATCCAAGGCCGATCAATTGCCGTCGGCTAAAGCCGATTTCCTTCAGTCGCATGATGTCTCCCTGTTTTCGCCCGGTACCAACCCGGATGAGCCATTACGACAACCCTACTCAAACTTCCCGGAGCCGGCAATCATCGCGCCTGCATGGAGATAAAAAAACCCGTATCCAGGACCGGATACGGGTTGAGGTACACCAATTGCAGAGGAGTTTTTCTAAAGTCTAGAAGTCGTGTTTCAGACCCAGCATGAACGTCTGCGGCTTGCCCGGACGAACACCGGCCGGGCGCCGGGCCACGGCATAGGTTTCATCCAGCAGGTTCTCGACAGTCAGGTAGACTTTACTGTTTTCGGCAAACCGATAATCACCGCCAAGGTCGACAACCATATGGGAGTCGACTTTTTCATCCGCCGGGATTCCGCCCTGCCCGGCCACGGTCCGCATTTCGCCCATGTACTTGGCGGCCAGATCGACACGCCAGTTGCTATGTTCCACACCGATACCGGCTGTCAACTGATGCTGCGGCAAATAGGGCATCTCATCACCCGGCTCGACCGTGCCCCATTCACCGAAGCTGCTGGAAAAGCCGTTGTCAAAGGTAGCATCGGTATAGGTGTAACCCAAGCGCAGGGGCAGTGCATAAGACTTGTCACTGTTTGCCGCCAGGTCCCAGCTCAGTGATGCTTCCAGACCCTGCACGGTAACCTCGCCAGCCTGGAATTCATCGCCGATGGAGCAGCCACTACCACTGGAAGCGGTACAGGTCCCCAGCAAATTGCTGTAATCATTATGAAAGGCAATCGCCTCGCCTCGCATTACACCGTCGTCATAACGCAGCCCGGCTTCGAAGTTGACACTCTTTTCCGGATCCGCATCGGAGCCCGGTGACGGCGGTGTAAATCCGCGATGCACACCGGCCAGCAGGCTGATCCTGTCATTATACTGATAGGTCGCGCCCAGCCCCGGAATCCAGATATCCACAGAGTGTTCGGTGACAGTCAGGTTACTGCCGGTACGGTTGGGATCACTGGTGCCGTAATCCATCCGCTTGGTATCGATGGATTCGTAACGCAGTCCCGGCTGCAAAGTCCATTTGTCGAACTGGATGGTATCCTGAACAAATGCCGCCCAAGCTTCGGCACCCGACACCCGGTTACTCTCGGAACCCGGCGCACCGGCTGTAGTCAAGACCATAGTGCCGTTATCCATTTTGTACTGATCAACATGCTGGAAACGGTCGACCTCATCCTCGTGATAGCGCAGGCCATACTCGATATCGTGCCGAGTGTCGCCCTGATCAAACGACATGCCCAGTACGGACTGGATACCCTGAGAATAATATTCCCGGTTATTGGCTTTGACCTCCAGATAGTCATCCGCGCTGTCCCCACCGCGAATTACTGCCATTTCGGCCGAATGGCTATTCGGATCGTCCAGAATCCCACTGATGCCGTTGCCGTTGACCTTGCCCAGTTTGTACCAGTTACGCGCGAAGTCCTGGCGATAAAAGGTTGTGGTTACGTCCATTTTCGGTGACAGCTCGGCAAAATGGCGCAGGCTGTACTGCTCCTGTTCGGCATTCATCTGGTCCCGTTGCGAGGCCGCATAACGACGGAACGGCGTGGCATCAAAATCGTCCTGGGTGAGTCCCAGATAGGTTTCATTGGACACTTCATCATAGGCGCCCAGCTTGAGTTCCAGCTCCTGATAGGTATCCGCCTCGGCATCGGTATTGATACGGAACTTTGTCAGGTAATCCTCGGTATCGAAACCGGTGTTGCCGCCGTTATCCAGGTTTTTGAAACCGTCGGAGCTGTACTGGAAGGTTTCCGCCATCCAGCTGAACTGTTCACCGCTGTCACCCATATGGGCATGGGTGCGACGGGTGGTATCACTACCCTGGCTCACGTCGACCTGACCGCCGAATTCGTTGGGAATTGAGCGGCTGATCAGATTCAAGGCCCCGCCGGTGGTATTGGGCCCGTACTTGATGGAACTGGATCCCTTGCGAACCTCGACGGACTCCATTCGCCCGGCAGAAGGGAAATAATAAGCTGCCGGTGCGGAATAGGGCGCGGGTGCGGCCAGCACACCGTCCTCCATCAGAGTAATGCGAGCGCTACGATCCACCCCGGTACCACGCATGCCGATATTCGGACGCAGACCGTAACCCTCTTCTTCCTGCAGGTTGACGCCGGGCACTTCGCGCAGGATGCGGTTGATATCGCTGTATTCGTGTTTTTCCAGCTCTTCCTCGCTGATAAAGTGCGCAGACCCGGCTACCTCCTGTGCGCCCTGCTGACCGCCGACGACAGTCACCCGGTCAAGAGTACGCGTTGAAGCCGAGCTGCTGTCAGCGGCGTAAGCCGACTGCATCGACGCCATGGCCACCGCCACGGCGGCCGCCAGTGGTGTAAACCCTCGTGAAGTATTGCGGGTATAGCAGGATTGTTTATTGTGCATGTCAGTCTCCCATTGATTGAACGACTTGTTTTGGGCTGGCTGACTGGTACTGACAGGTACACAGCTGGCTGGCGGTAATTAAGTTAATGTTGAATTTTGAATGCCGTTATTTGGTTAATATCAGTTTGCCGCTGCGGGTTTTGCGCAGCATGTAAATCTCGCCCCGGTGTTCGATATGTAGCGTGCGACCTGCCGGCAGAAGGGCCTCGCTGCTCACCAGGCGGACTCCCGGATCTCCCACTGTACCGGTTGGTACGTTACGGTCTGTTTGTCGCTTCTCGTTCATATTCGTGCCTGTTATCTGGACTCCGGCTCGGTAACAAAACCAATATTTTCAACCCCATGGCGGCGTGCCACGGCCATGACTTTGGCAATCTGCTCATAGGTTGCGGAGCGATCCGCCTGCAAGTGCAGTTCCGGTTGCGCTCTGCCCAACCCCTGAACCCGGTTAACAAACTGCTCCCAGGAGACCGGTTCCTCTTTCCAGATCAACTGGCCATCCGCCTCGATACTGACAATTACAGTCTCCTCATCCTGCTCGCTCGGTGTCGAAGAGGCCGCCGGCAACTCCACTTTGACCGCGTGAGTAATCACCGGCGCGGTAATAATGAACACCACCAGCAGTACCAGCATCACATCCACCAGCGGGATCATGTTGATCTCCGCCATAGGTTGTTCACTCGACTGGCCGAATCCACCAAAGGCCATTACGCCCCCTCCGCGGCCATGCGCAACGGCAGCGTGTTCGACGGCAGCCGGGAGACGCCCGCCCCGGTCATCAAAAAGGCATGCAGATCGTGGGCAAAGGCATCCATCTCATCCATCAATACCCTATTGGCTCGCACCCGGGCGTTGTAGGCCAGCACTGCGGGAATCGCTGCGGCCAGACCGGCGGCGGTGGCAATCAGCGCCTCGCCCAGCGGCCCGGCCACGACTTCCATACTGGCCGACCCCTGCGCCGCAATATCCAGCAGGGCGTGGTAAATCCCCCATACCGTGCCGAACAGGCCGACGAACGGCGCGGTACTGCCGATGGAGGCCAGCAGGGTCAGACCCGACTGCAGACGGGCACTCTCACTGTTCATGGCATTGCGAATGGTACGCACCAGAAATTCATCGCTGCTGCAGGCATCGCCCAGCCGGACATGCTCCCGATCGCGGTAATGACGCAGACCGGTGATACCGGCAACCGCTATCCGACCGAGTGGACTGCGCGACTGTTCGGCAATCTGTTCCGCTTCGGCCACATCGCGGGCATTCCAGAAGTCAGCCACAAAACGGCGGTTGGCTTTACGCTGACCCCGCACCAGCACGATACCGGCCAGTATCAGATACCAGGTGGCCACGGACATCAGTACCAGGATCAGGAACACGGCAATCAAAACCCCGTCGCCCTGCGCAAAAACATAATCCAGTGACATAAACGTCAACTCTCCAGTTTGAATGTAATGGGGACGACGACCCAGGCCGCCACCGCTGATCCGCCACGGCGGGCCGGCTCAAAGCGCCAGCGCTTGACCGCCTTCAGAGCCGCCCGATCCAGCCGGGTCGATCCGCTGGAATCGGCCAGTTCCACCTCGCGAGGCCTGCCATCGGGCCCCACGCGTACTCGCAATTGCACATCGCCCTCTTCGCGCCGCCGCAATGACGCGCGCGGATAGGCCGGGGGGCGATTGTTCAGATAATCCGCCTCAAACACCGGTTCGCTG
Organism: Thiohalophilus thiocyanatoxydans; assembly: GCF_004366735.1. Classification (GTDB taxonomy): domain Bacteria; phylum Pseudomonadota; class Gammaproteobacteria; order UBA6429; family Thiohalophilaceae; genus Thiohalophilus; species Thiohalophilus thiocyanatoxydans. Next base: position 98,835 of record NZ_SOQX01000005.1, read on the forward strand.
CTGATCGGCTCCGGTTCTCCCGCCTCGGCCGACTCGGGTTCCTGCTCCGACTGCGCCTCTTCCTCCGACGGCTCGGGGTCGGGGTCGGGCTCCGGTTCCGGTTCCGGTTCCGGTTCCGGTTCCGGTTCCGGCTCCGGCTCCGGCTCCGGCTCCGGCTCCGGTTCGGGCTCCGGTTCGGGCTCCGGTTCGGGCTTTGATTCTGTTTGCGGCGCCGGTTTTCGCTCCACCAGACTCACCTGCATGGTCCGGGTGGTACTGCTGACCGGCGACACTTGCGGATCGCTGCTCCCCATCATCCAGGCCAGCGCCGCCCCATGAGCGGCCAGGCTCACAACCATTAACAGGCCCTTGAGGGGAGGACACAGGAGACGCTCCCGGCACCGGGCTATCCACCAACCTGCTCCAGTTCTTCCCATGCACCAACGGCCCCATTGACTCAAACCTCTCCGGCAGATATTCGGCCGGTCACCAGGCACGAATCGTAATGGTAATGAGAATCGTTGTCAATTAGATAATCAAAAAATTAAAGCCACCATGCAAATTACCGATATTAGCCGAAGAGAGTGTTGAATCCCGGGCACGTCCGGCCCCACCGGGCCATGTGGCCAGCAACACAGCTCCAGGAGCTTTACCCGGACATACCTGCCAGTCAGCCGACAGTGGCCGACCGCCCAGGCAGGCAGTGGCGGGATCGTTATGAATATTGGATTGGGTAATTCATGCCATACAGCCAACCAGCGCCCGTAACCAGGGCGGCATCCGGTCACCGGATGATCCTTTGTCAGCGTTTCATTGCGGTGTTATTGATTTCTCTGCTCCTGAGTACCAGCCCGCGTTGCGCTACCGCCGAGGGCGGCGATATGCCGGAAATTGAGATCAGTTCACTTGAGAGCAGGTTGTTGCGCGATCCTGTCCAGCACTGGACGAGCGAGACACAGACCCGTATTGACGAGTTGCCGATCGACGCGTTTCGCCCACTGACCGACGAGCAAGTCAATCAGGGAATCACCGATCGTGACTACTGGATTCGTTTCAGAGTATCCAACGCTGACAACAACAATCCGGTTCGCTGGGTTCTCCATCACGAGACCAGTTATCTGGATGAGATGAGCGTCTATTACGCGGATAACGATCAACCTCTGCAAAAAGTTACCCTGAGCGACAGAGAGCCCTTCACTGAGCGACCTGTGGATTATCGCACCCTGGCGTTTGAGCATACCACGCGACAAAACAGTTACACCGATCTTTATCTGCGCCTGCGCTATGAAAAACCTGACGCCATGTCGCTGAATGTATATCTCAGTCGTGCCGATATTTTCTACAACAAAAGTCGTAAGGAGTACTTTTTATTTGGCACCTATTACGGCGTGATGGGTTCACTGCTGATTATTGCTCTGGTTTTTGCCAGCATAATGCGGCAGGTTGTCTATCTTTATTATGCCGTATTTCTTGCCTCAAGCATTCTGATGTGGGCATTGTTAAACGGGTTTGCCTTTCAATATCTATGGCCAGGATCTGTCTACTGGCAAAATGAAGGGTTTCATATCATATTTTTAGCGACTGCCATCACAGCCCTGCAGTTCTCGCGTCATTTCCTTCAGACCGCCCGCTGCTGTCCGCGAATCAACAAAATAATATACCTGGCGCAATGGATTATGATCGGCGGCATTTTGTTGCGTTTTGCCGGTTTATATACACCAGTTCTGTACCTGTCGTTTGTTTCTCTGGCTCTGCTGGCTCTGCTACCGTTACTGGGGTATTTCGCCTATCAATACGGCATGCGTTATGCCCGCTGGTACAGCATCGCCTGGCTGTTCTATGGTATCAGTCTCGTATTCAGTGTACTGAGCGCGGGCAGCAACCTGTTATCCTGGGGCATGACCCCTCTGATCTTTACCCAGATCGGGGGTGTACTGGAGTCGGTCTTCCTGTTGATTGCATTAGGCGAACGACTGGTCGGCTGGGACCGGGACAGACTGCATGCCCTTGAGATCGCCAACAAGGACCCCCTGACCGGCCTGGGCAACCGCCGTGCTCTGGAAGAGGCCTTTGACAGCCTGAAGATTCAGCTTCGTTCGACCGACAAACCGGTTTTTCTGCTCATGATTGATCTGGACCATTTCAAGGAGATCAACGACGAGTATGGCCACGATGCCGGGGATTATATATTGCAGCACCTTGCCCGGATTTTATCCCTCCTGTGTCGGCCGGAAGATATCTGTATACGTTACGGCGGCGAGGAATTTGCCGTCCTTACCCGAATGGATAACGTCGAGCAGGCATGTCAATTTTCAGAGCGTATTCGTACCGAATTTGCCAATCAACCAACCACCTATGAGGAGACGCCGATCCCGCATACCCTGACAATCGGTGTTGCGGGGCCCATCGAGTCCGGGCATGAAATCAAGCGTGCTGAACTACTTCGCCAGGCTGATGCGGCACTCTATCGCGCCAAACAGGCCGGACGGAACCAGACTGTCGTCTATGCGTAACTCAGGTTAGCTGTGCTGTCGCCTGATACCCGGTTCCGAGAGAAGGCTACGTCACATTAACTCGTTTAATAAGCAAGCTATACTTATCATCCGGGGATTGTCATATATGTTCGACGCCTCGATTATCATGGCGTTGAACAGGCCAACCTTAAACAGTCAGCCAGAAGGCTCGGGGTGTCTGTTTCAATTACCCTGCAAAAATCGACCGGGAAGAGTAATCGTCGACATAGGTGAGCATGATCGGCATCAATACCAGTTGCATAGAGCATTTGTACATTGACATCACAACACCTTATTTTTATAAGCAATCAATCGTAATGCTTTCCAGATCGCATCGAGCAACATCATCAAATGATGTGCTATAGAATGCTATAGATAGAAAAGAAAAACTCGGAGGGGATCGTATGCACAAAGCCGGAAAATTGCTGCTTGCGTGCCTTATTTGTTTCTCAGTAATAGGGGGAGCAGTCTGGCTGGTCCAGCAATTACTTTAGAGCCCACCCTGATCAGGGTTATGCGATTTTAATTCTGACCACGCTCATCACCTCCATTTGTATACCGGCTACGCTTATTTGATCCGGATAGTAAGTCAGGTTAACTCGTGCGCCGCTCAGATCTTTGTATTTTTTCTTGCGTTTATAGCGAAACGGGACATCAACGCCTTCAATCATCACTGTATTGATAATCCATTCACCTTCCTCTCGTTGCACATGTGAGACAACCTTGACATCCTCCGAATGAACAAGTTTGTCATGCCTGGCCAGCATTTTTTTCGGATTGGTGGCGGTTTTTTTTCGCACAAATACACCCTTGATCTGGACAGTGTCCGTTATTATTCGGGAAAACGTTCTTCGGCAACGTAATGCTGGAGCTTTTTCCAATACTCGGCATCAAGCAGTTCGGGATGCAGTTGCTCAAACAATTCACGCTGTATGGGATCCGGGAACAGGAACGTCGCAAATTCTTCCGGAAAAACGTCATTCGGACCAACAGAATACCATGGCTCGGAGGCAAGTTCATCCTCGGGGTAACGGGGAGGAGGGATCTTGCGAAAATTACATTCAAGCAGAGGCTGAATTTCATCATAATCGTAAAAAATCACCCGCCCATAACTGGTTATACCAAAATTTTTCGGCAGTAAATCGCCGGGAAAAATACCGGCTGCGGCGATATCCCGAATAGCGTCGCCATAGTCCTGTACTGCATGGCGCAGGGCCTCGCCACTGACTCGCTTGATATACAGATTAAACGGTTCAAGCCGGCGCTCGATAAACAGATGCTTTACCACCAACTGATTATCTTCTTCCGATATTTGTGACGGTGCCTCGGTATACAATTCTTCAAGTAACTCGGTAGTAAACCGTTTCACCGGCAGAGCTGTGTAGGAGAACTCCCAGGCATCTGACAGTCGTCCGACACGGTCATGCTGCTTGACCATATGATAACGGTCGATGACCTTCTGACGAGTCGTATCCTTCGGCGGCCGAAACTGATCACGAATCAGTTTGAATACATAGGGATAGGACGGCAGGGTAAATACCATCATGACCAGACCTCTACTCCCCGGCGCGGTCTCAATCGGATCCGAGGAACGTTGCAAATGATCGAGAAAATCACGATAGAATTCCGCTTTACCCTGTTTGTGAAAACCAATCTGTGTGTACAGATCGGCGGCGGTTTTCTCCGGGAGAAATCCCAGAAGAAAACGGATCAGTGCGGATGGGACCTCTGTATCGACCAGAAAATAGGCTCGTGCCGAGGTAAACATACTGGCTACTTCGTCGCGTTCACAGACCAGTCTTTCGACATAGGCCGTTCCGTTCGTATTGCGCCGGATGCGCAGAATAAACGGCAGCCGATCCGGACCATTGATGATTCGTCCAACCAGATAGGCAGTGCGATTACGATAAAACGGCTGGTACAACATCTGGACTTGAAAATGTCGTGCCAGCTTCTGTGACAGACCGGCGTATTGACGCATATCTGTCGTAATCTGGCGCAGGTCCGCACGCAGGTCGCTGAAGGGCAAACCGACATCAGCTTCTTGCAGAATTCTCAGTAATGTAGTGCGCCAGCCCTCCCGCAGCGGGTAAAAACTGTGATAGACGGGTTCATCACTGTCCAGACGCTCCGTCGAGACCGAGGGCCTGACAAATATAAAATCATTATTGTAATAATGCCGCTCGAACAGTCCGACAAAAACGGAATTGTAGAAAGTTTCAGCAAGCTCGGGTTGACGATGGCCGTAAAGCAATCCCATATAATGAAACTTGATCTCCTGCCACAATTCGGTATTAAGCACCTCCACATCGAATCGTTGGCGCAACTCACTGATCGTTTCACGCACCCGACTGTCATACAGATTAATACGCCGGATTGCCGCATACCGGCTGGCCATCCAGTCACCGTGAATGAAGTTATCCCGTGCTTCACGGGTCATATCCCGGAAAATAACAAAATGCCGGTTAAACCCTTCCAGAATTGTCTCGGCAATTTCCGTCACCAGCGGTTTGCTATGACCCGGTATCGGGACGGCGTGCAGGGGCGGGTTCCGGTCGTCTTGCCCGGTTTTCACATCCTCAGGACCTGGTGTTTTTCGAGTCGTCGAACTGCTCCTCTTCGGTTGATCCGGTTAACGCGGTCACCGACGAAAACCCGCCCTGAATAGTGCTTGTCACATCATCAAAATAACCCGCTCCCACTTCCTGTTGATGTGATACGAATGTATAACCTTTCTCCCGTGCGGCAAATTCGGGCTGCTGCACTTTGTCAACGTAATGCCTCATACCTTCACCACGGGCATAGTCGTATGCCAGGTCAAACATGTTAAACCACATGCTGTGTATCCCGGCGAGCGTAATAAATTGATACTTGTAACCCAGCTCCGCCAGGTCATCCTGAAAACGGGCAATGCTTTTCTCGTCCAGGTTCTTGCGCCAGTTAAAAGAGGGTGAACAGTTATACGCCAGAAACTTGTCGGGATTATCCGCAAGCACCGCCTGGGCAAACTCACGCGCAAAACCGATGTCCGGGGTACCGGTCTCGCACCAGACCAGATCCGCATACGGCGCGTAGGAAACACCGCGTGAGATGGCCTGCTCCAGGCCATTTTTGACCCGATAAAAACCCTCGGCTGTACGCTCTCCTGTCAAGAATGGCTGATCATGAGGATCAATATCCGAGGTAAGCAAATTGCCCGCTTCAGCATCGGTGCGCGCCAGAACGATCGTCGGTACATTGCAAACATCGGCGGCGAACCGCGCGGCAATTAATTTGTGAACCGCCTCCTGGGTGGGAACCAGTACCTTGCCGCCCATGTGACCACACTTTTTAACCGCGGCAAGCTGATCTTCGTAATGCACCCCGGCGGCACCGGCCGCGATCATGTTTTTCATCAGTTCAAAAGCGTTGAGTACGCCGCCAAACCCCGCTTCGGCATCAGCGACGATCGGCAGAAAATAATCAATATAACCGGCATCCTCCGGCCCCAGACCGTTCGCCCACTGGATTTCATCGGCTCGCTTAAAAGTGTTGTTGATACGCCGCACCATGGTCGGCACCGAATCGTAGGCATAGAGCGACTGGTCGGGATACATGGTCTCCGAGGTATTGCCGTCGGCCGCCACCTGCCAGCCGGACAGGTAAATGGCTTCAACGCCGGCCTTGGCCTGCTGCATGGCCTGTCCCGCGGTAATCGCCCCCATGCAATTGACATAACCTTTTTTTGCCTCCCCGTGTAGCTGCCGCCAGAGTTTATTCGCCCCCTGTCGTGCATAGGTATATTCCGGTTGTATCGAGCCGCGCAGACGGACGACATCGGCGGCTGTATAGCCCCGCTTTACCCCCGCCCAACGGGAATCCTGAGCCCATACCTGCTCAAGCTCACGAATCTGCTCTTCGCGTGTTTTCATTTCGGCTCCCTTACGGCCAATCCGGGTGAAGTCGGTTACCTGTCATCATGAACTGTAATTAAACAGAACCACGTACTATTAGTTAAAGATAGATGCAGATTGCCTCGCCTGCCAGCGCCCGGGTTCCCCTCTGCCTGTACCCCGCGCCGGAACGCCTAAAAATAGCACACAAAAAATTGGGTTATTTAAACCGCCGACAATCCACGGCGCGAAACCGCCTTCCCGGATCACAGGGCGGCTCCCCCTGAAAACGACTCGTACTCGAAATCCTGCGATCCCGGCCAATTCAGCGGTGCTTCTATCTTGTTTCGGGACTTTGCTCTCGTCTAAAATTTGCCACACAATTCATTGATTTTTGTAGAAACATCCAACAGAGTAAGCACATGCCAATCAAAAAAATCCGGTCAGATCACGTCGAAATCGGCATGTACGTCTCCAGCCTTGACCGCCCCTGGGTCGAGACGCCATTCCTGTTTCAGGGTTTTGTCATTAACGACCAGAACGATATAGATGAGCTGTGTCGCCACACTCAACACGTCTACGTGGTCGTTCCCGATGAGGAGATCCAACTTACCCGTAGAGAACCCAACCAACCGGAGGCGTCTGCGCAATCGGAGCTCCCTCGCCAGACGAACTATAAGGGCGAATCAAATGTCGATGATGAGATCAACAAAGTCCGGCATTCTCACGCACTCTTCCCGGAACTTTTCTCCGAAGTCGAGTCGATAATTCGCACAGGAGGACCGTTACCCTTCGAACTTTTCAAACAACCCGCCCAGAATCTGGTGCAGAGCGTCACCAAAACCCCCGACGCTTACATCTGGCTGACACAGCTGAAAAAGTTTGATTCTTATATTTACAAAAGCGCGCTTACAGCGGCTATCTGGGCAACCGCCCTGGGCAACAAGCTGGGTATTGTTGAAGAGGAGCTGCAAAATCTGGCGATCGGCTGCATGCTGATGGATATTGGCAAACTCAGTTTGCCGCCAGAAATTTTACACAAGCCCGGACGCCTCACCAATGAAGAGTGGGAGCAGATGAAAACACATGTTGACCTTGGCTTGGAGCGTCTCCAGAGCAATGCCCAGTATCCGTCGAGTGTTCTGGATATCGTACGCACCCATCATGAGCGACTTGACGGTTCCGGCTACCCGAACGGTTTGAAAGGCGATCGCATCTCACTTTTCGGACAGATTGCAGGTATGGTGGACCAGTATGTCGCAGTGACCAACCCCCGCCCCTATGCGGAAACCATATCACCCTCGAAAGCCGAAGAGATGCTGTATAACCAACGTGGAACGTTATTTGATGAAATGCTGGTGGAATATTTTATCCAGGCCTTGAGTACGTATCCGACTGGTTCGCTGGTTGAGCTGAGCTCCGGTGAGGTCGGTATTGTCAAAGCCCAGAAATCCGGACATAACCTCAGACCGGATGTCATCCTACTGCTTGACCCGGATAAACAGCCTTATGGCAGCTTTACCTTGATCAACCTGGATAATTACAACCATAACGGAACTCCGGTCAGAATCGCCAAAACGCTTGCCGATGGCGAGTATGGCATTGATATCGAAGAACTGTCGTTATAACAGACCGGATACGGCTGCCTTTTGCAATCTGCTAACGGTAAATGGATCTGACTTAACCTGTTCCTTGTCCCCGAATGCACATCATGATGGCGCCGTTGTTTATATTTTTAACTACCAGGATTATTTCACAGCATATCAATATGGGGCAGTGTACTGAGTCCGCCCATTGCCTGCAATTCAGTCAGGCTGGTCACACCCTCGGCAACCTTTTCCAGACCGTCATCAATCAGAAAACGGTGTCGACGATCATTGAGTCGTCGGTAGAGCGTTCGGCGATCGGCACCTTCCAGGAGTAACTGATATTCCTGCGGGTCAATGCGCCAGAGTTCGAATATGCCGGTGCGCCCGTGATACCCCGTATTATGACACTGCTCGCACCCCTCGGCGCGCCAGACACGGGAAGGTGGCCGACGCCCCAGTTTTTCCAGCCAGTTCTGGGCGCTCTCATCGGGTTCGGTTTCTACCCTGCAATGCGGGCATAATTTGCGAACCAGTCGTTGAGCAATGACCAGCACCAGTGTAGAGGAGATATCCTGACCACTCAGATCATAATTACGCAACGTATCGATAACCCCGACCGCATCACGACTGTGCAATGTCCCCATCAGAGCCCGACCACTGGTCGCCGCGGTAATCGCAGCACGGGCTGAGGCGGCTTCACGAATTTCCCCGAGCATCAGATAATCGGGATCCAGGCGCAACATCGCCTTCACACCCGAGGCAAAATCCAGCCCATGGCGCAGATCAACCTGGATATGGTTAATGCCGTCAATTTCGTACTCCACCGGATCCTCGATAGTCACGACATTGCGTTGTTGCAGCTTGAGTTTGTGCAGCAGGCTATAGAGCGTGGTGGTCTTGCCGCTGCCTGTCGGGCCGGCCACCAGCAACATTCCGCTGATGTTGTCGATCCACTCCTGAATCTGCTCCAGCCCCTGTTCATGCAGACCGAGTTCCTGCAGATACAGCACATCCTCCAGCGGCTGAAAGATCCGGATACTGAGTTTATGACCGTGCAGTGTGGGGGCGTAGGTCAGGCGCATGTCGATCGTCTGATCCTGTAGCACGTAGCTGATCCGGCTCTCCTCGGGCGTAAAACGGCGTTCGATGTTGAGTCGGGCCATCGCCTTGAACTGGTTGATCAGGCGCAGTCCTTCCCGCTCCGCCAGCAACGCCCCGTCCAGTATCCGGCCATCCACCCGTAAACGTACCAGGATACCGCTGGAACTGGCATCGATATGAATATCCGTGGCCCGCTCCCGCATGGCATCGAGCAGTAATGCCTCGGCCTCGAGCGGCAGATCCTCAACGCTCTCTTCCCGATCCTCATCCCCCTGTTCGAGGACCCGCCGAAGCTCCCGAACCAGACGATAATGCAGAGTACGCGGCCAGTTATCTGATACGGCCAGTCCGACACTCTGCGCTTCGCGCTCCTCATCATGCTGCTGGTTCATAGGCACACCTTACGAAAACTCCGACCGAACTCACAGACTGGCTGCGGTCAATGCTTGATGGGTGATACTTTATTTTGCCGGGGTTTTGGTGGAATTTACAAGCCGGATCACTCATTCTGTATTGACCGCCAGGTAAGAGGAATCGAATAATAACCAAACCCGACCGTTTGACGATGGAGAGTACAACATGGTGCGGTCTTTCTCCCGGCTGATCCCGGCACTGTTACTGGCAACACCTGTTGCGCAGACACTCCATGCCGGCCAGCAATACTTCGACGTGCATATTCACTACAGCCAGGACGTCTGGGACAGCCTCTCCCCGCAGGCGGCGCTCGACAAACTGCGCGCGGCGGGCATTACCCGGGCCCTGGTCTCCAGTACCGGCGATACCGGAACACGGCGGCTGTACCGTGCCGCTCCGGAGATGATCATTCCCGCCTTGCGGCCCTACCGTCAGCGCGGCGAACGTTCCCAGTGGATGCATGACGAAAGTGTCATCCCCTATCTGGAACAAAAGCTGGCCGAGCATTCTTATATCGCGATCGGTGAATTTCATCTGCAGGGCAGGGAGGCTGATCTGCCCGTGGTCAGGAAAATGGTCCAGCTGGCACGCGAGAACAATCTGATACTCCACGCCCATGTTGACGCCGACGCCATCCACCGACTGTACGCGCACGATCCCGATGCCCGCATCCTCTGGGCCCACGCCGGTTTTGAAAACGCCGCAACGGTCAGGGAGCTCATGGAGACCTATCCCGATCTGTGGGCCGATCTCTCATTTCGCCGGGATATTTATCCCGCCAGCCGTTTTCTACCCGACTGGGAGGCGCTGCTGGTCAAACACGCCGATCGCTTTATGCTCGGTGTCGACACCTACCGGCCCGAACGTTGGGAACGAATCGAAGCGACACTGGCATGGTACGAAGGCATGTTTTCCGCCCTGCCCGACAGCGTGGCCGAGAATATTCGCTACCAGAACGCCGCGCGTCTCATCGGCCGAGCCTTCGAGAACAGGGCAGCAACCCCCTGAGCGCATTGATCATCGCGCTTATCCCGGGACGGTCACGCCCGGTTGCGGGCCACTCGCCCCGGGAAGAACCCTCGGCAGGCGCCCCCCGACTCATAACCGGCTTGCGCATCAGGAGCCTGGCGGATCGTGACGCGACTCTCCGACGCCACGGCATTCCTGTTCCGGAATACCCCACGTCACACTGATCAGCAAATAGCCGGGGAATAGAATCAAAAAGGCCGGACGGTGGCGTCATCACCGTCCGGCCAGGCCCTGAGACACGATTGTCGGTCCCGTTCAGGCGGCTTCCTGCCGTTCCATTTCATCCCTGTATTCGCCTTTACTTGCCAGCGAATTCAGTTTGGCCCGATGCAATAACGCCTTGCGGGCGGCTTCGACCCGGGCGGGATCGCCCTTCCAGGTTGTCAGTGCCTGATGTTGCAGGGCACGGGCATAGGAGAAGGTGAGCCGCCAGGGCAGCGCCAGCTCCGCCGCCAGCCGGTTCATGGTATTCAGATGCTGGGTGGCCTGCTCGTCACTCTGCCCGCCGGAGAGAAAGGCGATTCCCGGCACGGCCGCGGGCACGGTCTGTTGCAGGCACTCAAGGGTACGTTCGGCCACTTCCTGAACACTCGCCTGTTTGGCATTTTCCTTGCCGCTGAGCACCATGCTGGGTTTGAGTACCATGCCTTCGAAGAAAATATTCTGCCGATACAGCTGCTCGAAGACCGTGTGCTGGGTTTCACGGGTGATGGCAAAACTATCCTCGATGGAATGGCCGCCGTCCAGCAACACTTCGGGCTCGACGATCGGCACCAGCCCGGCTTCCTGGCACAGCGCCGCGTAGCGTGCCAGGGCATGAGCATTGGCCTCAATGCAACCGCGACCGGGCAGGCCTTTTTCCATGTCGATGGTAATCACAGCGCGCCATTTACAAAACCGCGCACCAAAACCCCGGTACTCTTCGAGCCGTTCACGCAGGCCATCCAGTCCTTCGGTTACCTTCTCGCCCGGATGCAACGCCAGATCCTTGGCCCCGGTGTCGACCTTGATACCGGGAATAATGCCCTGCTCCTGCATCAGTTCCGTAAAGGCGCGCCCCTCCGGATTTTTCTGGCGAATGGTCTCGTCGTACAAAATGGCGCCGCTGATATAGTCACCCAGCCCCGGCGTACCGAGCAGCAAATCCCGATAGGTCACCCGGTTGGGCTCGGTATTCTCGACCCCCACCGCCTGCAGGCGCTTGCCGCAGGTTGGATTGCTCTCATCCATTGCCAGAATGCCCTGACCGGGTGCCACCATGGCAGTGGCGGTCTGTTTCAGTGCAGCGTGATCCATTCCACGACCTCCTGTTACTGGTTGCGTTTAACGCGCCACTCCCGGCACCGGCACATCAAGCGACGGTCCGGGATAGCGGCAACGGGTTGAATGTCTCGTGTAAAGCTAGCGCAGAAAGTCGCTCACGGCTAAAAAATATTGTTTATGTCACAACCCGGTATTCGATAGTTGCACTCATAGTGCACCATAAAAGCGGCGCAAGCGCGCTCGTGCCGGGCATTTACAAACTGGTAGAAAATAGAAGGGAATAAGCTATGACAAAAAATGCAGGATCAGGCGTGCTTTATAACTTCAGTTTATTAAATAAACAACCAGGGAGAGACGCAACAGCGTCAGAGGTAATGTCCGAATAAAAACGGATCTGTCACGGGATGACAGATCCGTCTGGTGTTACACCCTGTTAAAAGCAGCCGGCCTCAGAACTTGTAGACCGCACCCACAGAGATGGCGGAGGGACTGCCACCGGCTTCGGTGGTCAACTCGTCACCGTGACCGCCGTCGATCCCCTGATAGTTGGCGTTGGCGTCATTATCGGTCAGGGTATAGGCCGCATAGATCTGGGTTGCCTTGTCCAGCTGGTTGAATACCCCCAGCGCCAGGTGCTGGGCGCCGGAGTCGGCCTGCCCGCTGTGATCGTCCGCGACAAGATACTGCACGCGCATATCCAGCGCCTCGTCGAACCGGTATTTGGCATTCACCCCGTATGCGTCCCGGTCGTAAGTCGTATCATCACTGTCGGTGGACTCATAGATGGCACCGAACTGAAGTTGATCCAAGGTGTAGGTAGCCGTTAGACGCAGGTTGTCGACTTCTTCTGTCGCACCATCAGGTGCAGGAGCAATTGACCACTGTTCCAGTGCGGCACCGACGCTCAGCTGACTCGCGCTGTAGGTGAGCGACACGCTGGTCAGATCATTGTCGTTGTTATCCTGCCCGCCGCTAACATTGTCAGAATAGGGATCGGCCGAATACATGGCACGTAATTCCAGCGCATCAAACTGGTTGCTGTATAAAATGGCATTCTCCGCCCGATCATTGAGCACATTGCCATACCCATCACTGTAGGCGCCGAGAATCGCGCGTCGATCGCCAATCGTGTCACTGAACATCGCCCAGCTCGATCCAAGTGACTTGGAAGGCGTGTCGTAATGGCCGGCAAGCACCTGACCGAAGCGACCTTTCAGCCCCAGGAAACTATTACGCGAGCCAAATCTACTGCCTTCGCCGCCTTCGGCAATATCTACGTTCTGTTCGTACTGCCACAGCAGCGTCATGGTCGGATTGATCTCATGCTCGCCCTTGAAACCGATGCGGGTCGAGTTGTTCGATACACTAAACTGACTGTCCTCGCCCGTCGCATCCGGATCGCTGTAATCGAGCGAGACATGCGCCTTGCCATACAGTTCAAGTTTTTTGCCGATCAATTCAACCGCCTGCCCCATCCCGGGCAGGGTAAAAAAAAGGATGGATCCGGCAAGTAAATGCTGTTTTTTCATTCAATGACTCCTCAGAGCGCTGTGTTTAAACTTGTGGTACACGAATTACGAGACAATGTTATTCAGTATCATCCGTTAATTCTGTGAACCTGAATTGTGATCTCACATTCTTTCAATTGAAAATGATAATCAATTTCTCCCTGACTCTCCCTTGTCGATAATTCTGAAGACAATTTCCAAAAATTGACTATGCTTGTAGTTAACAGTGCGTTTCCGCTGCCTTAGCGCAGTCAATTTCATGTGGCATGCTGTTCGGTACACCAGAGGCCACCACGGGAAAGATAATGACCGATATTACCGCTTTTCTCGGCGACGAGTCCGACGATCTACTCAATCACCATTGTACCACCCTGCCCGGCGCGGACCTGCATCTGCCCGGCCCCGATTATCTGGAACGGGTTGTGGCGCGCAAGAATCGCAAACCGGCGATGTTGCGCAACCTCAATGCCATATTTCAACAGGGTCGCCTGGCCGGCACCGGGTATGTCTCGATTCTGCCGGTGGATCAGGGCGTGGAGCATACTGCCGGTGCGTCGTTCGCGCCCAATCCCGCCTATTTTGATCCGGCCAACCTGTTTGAGCTGGCCATCGAGGGAGGCTGCAATGCCATTGCCTCCACCCTCGGTGTGCTCCAATCAGTGGCCCGGGACTATGCCCACAAAATTCCGATGATCCTCAAGATCAACCATAACGAGCTGCTGAGCTACCCCAAACATTATGATCAGACCCTGTTTGCCAGTGTCGACCAGGCCTTTGACATGGGCGCCGTGGCCGTCGGTGCCACAGTCTACTACGGCTCACCCGAATCCCGTCGCCAGATCATGGAGATCAGCGAGGCCTTTGAACATGCCCACTCGCTGGGGCTGGTGACGGTCTTGTGGGCCTATTTGCGTAATGACGCTTTCAAACAGCAGGACCATGACTATCATACCGCGGCGGATCTGACCGGCCAGGCCAACCACCTGGCGGCCACCATCGATGCCGATATCATCAAACAGAAGCAGGCGACCCTTAACGGCGGCTTCAACGCCATCGGTTTTGGCAAAACCCACCCCGGTATGTATGACAAACTGGCCTCCGAACATCCGATTGACCTGGTCCGCTACCAGGTCGCCAATTGCTATATGGGCCGGGTCGGCATGATCAATTCCGGCGGTGCCTCCGGTGAAAATGATTTGCACCAGGCCGTACGGACCGCGGTGATCAACAAGCGGGCCGGTGGTATGGGCCTGATCAGCGGCCGCAAGGCATTTCAGAAACCGATGGCGGAAGGCGTCGCGCTGTTGAATGCCATCCAGGATGTCTATCGGGACGCGGATGTCACTATCGCCTGACCGGTCCTGGCCGGCCAGGCCGTAATCAAAACTCCCAGTTACGACTCACACCGGGTTTGATGGACTCCAGTTGCTGAACAATCCTGTCGCGATTGGTCAGCAAGGGCTCATCGCCCATGCGCTTGAGCACCTCTTCTTCGTGCGCATTGTGCTCGACCATCGCCTGATAGAGCGGCTCCAGGGAGGTCTCAAAGTGATCGAAATTGCGGTTTTTTATCACCTTGGCCAGATCGTTCAGCAAGCGTTCCAGATTGTCATGCTCATACATCAGATCCCCGAGATCATCGTCCGGATCCGCAACTTCCTGTTTGAAAAACGGGTAAATCACCTCGTCTTCCATTTGTATATGTAATTTAAGATCATCACTCACGCTATTGAACAGCTGCACAGCCGTTTTCCAGTCTTCGGCACCGGCAGCAAGCTCACATTGCTTGACGGTCTCCTCAAAACGACGATGATCGTGTACCAGCCAGTTATCGGTACTCTTTTGTGGCATATCTCCTCCCCCCGGGTAAATCTGCCTACTTTTTCAGGCGGACGACCCCCATCATTTTCAACGCCCATTTTTCAAACAGGGGCTCGGAAACGCCCCGTTTGATCTTGTAGAGAAAATATTTCTCAAAGCCAATCTTGGCCCAGTGGACCCACTTGCCTTTTTTGAACCAGGTCACATTGCGTGGCGGAATCTGTGGAATCGCGACAAATGCGGCTCCGGTATCCCCCAGATCCGCGAGACAAAAGGCGTTCCAGCTGCCCTTGGACTCGACCGGCTGACCTTCCAGCTCGGCATGGATATTGTTCACAATCGCGGTCACCATGGACTCGATCATGTAACCGGTCTTCGGTGCACCGGTCGGAACCGGTGTCGGCTCCACCGGTGGAATGGCGATACAGACCCCGGCCGAGAAAATATTCGGATATTTTTTACTGCGCTGATGCTCATCCACCATAACAAATCCACGCGGATTACACAGATCCGGCACATTGGCTACGGCATCGACCCCCTTGAACGCGGGCAGCATCATCGCATGGTTGAATTCCAGCTCGTGCTGCTTTTTGACTTCACCCTCTTCGTTTAACTCATCGACATACATCTTGCCATCCTCGACCCGGGTCGTTTTGGCATTGGTGATCCAGTTTATATGTCGATTGCGGAATTCGTGCTCCAGCATGCCTTTGGAATCGCCGACACCACCCAGGCCGAGGTGGCCGATATAGGGTTCACTGGTCACAAAGGTGATCGGCACCTTGTCCCGGATTTTATGTTTCTTCAACGCGTGATGCAGAATCGCCGCATATTCATAGGCCGGTCCGAAACAGCTGGCAAACGGCGCGGCACCCACAATCACAGGGCCAGGATCCTCCAGCAGCTTCTGAAAATCGGCATAGGATTTTTCCGCGTGGTCGACCGTGCAGACCGACTGGGTAAACCCACCGTCCGGTCCGGACCCCTCTACTTCGTCAAAGGCAAGCTTTGCCCCGGTGGTAATCACCAGGTAATCGTAATTGACCGTCTCGCCATCCTGGAGTTTGAGTACATTGTTGGCCGCGTCGATCTCATCGACCTGCCTGGCAATAAAACCAATCTGTTTTTTCTTCAGATACTGCCCGATCGATACGGTAATCTTCGGTCGGGTTCGCCAACCGACCGCCAGCCAGGGATTGGAGGGAACGAACTGAAAATAATCGGTGGCGTTGACGACGGTGATCTCATGCGCCTTGCCCAGCACCTCGCGCATCTCGTAGGCGGCGGGTACGCCACCGATACCAGCACCCAGTATCACGATATGTGCCACAGTAAGCCTCCAGAATTTATACTATATCTATTGAATAGTGGCACAAAAAACCGGAAATGGAATTGACCAAGATCAGAATTGATGAAATTTTCCAATTTTTATGCCGTTCAACCCCGGTAGACATATAAATAGAAACAGAACTGCTGCATCCTGCCCGCCGGGGTCTGATGCCCGTCCTCGCGACTGCCAAGCAGCTCGAACCCGTCACTCAGTGTCTGGCCCATCAACTCGGCATTATAGCGCCGCACCGGCAGACCACTGCACATCTGCGGGCCATCGAGCGAGAAGGCCCCGATCACCAGATGACCGCCCACCTGCAGCCCCTTGCGCAGGGCGGCAACATACGCCGCCTGTTCCGCGGTCTCGGTCAAAAAGTGAAACACCGCCCGATCGTGCCAGAGAGAGTATCGGCGCTGGGGCGCAAATTCGATGATATCGGCCGTGATCCAGTCAACATCCGCCGCCCGGGGACCCAATCGCTGCTGCGCCGCCAGCAATGCCGGTTCGGCTATATCCAGCACGCTTAGATCCGTATAACCGGTTTCCAGCAGGCAATCCACCAGGGTGGACGCGCCACCGCCTATATCGATCAACGGGGCGTCGCGACCACAACCGGCGCGCCGGATAAGCGCCAGCGAGACCTCGGGACGGGGCTGATACCAGCTCACTTCCCGGGCATCCCGGTCCCGGTAAATCTGCTCCCAGTGCTGGCGTCGTGAAAAAGACATGCTGTTTTGATACCCGTTTGACCGTGGTTAGCTGACGTGCATCGGCTATCGCCGGTGGCGATTTACTCTTGTTGATCAAAGGGCACCATCACACCTTGATCAGGATCAATTACGAGCGGGATGAGAAGGCAGGTTAAGGCGGGTTATTGAAAAACGCCGGTTAATCGACGCGGTTGTTGTCCGGGTTGGCCTGTTCGCTGGCCAGGGTCGTACGCAATGCCCGAATGTCGTTTCGCAGGGCGCGGATCTCCTCCTCGATCGCCCCGCCTTCCTGATGGATTGTCTCCTCGATCTCGCCGCGATCCCGGGCATGGTCGGCCTCATGCATGGTCTGCATCGTATCCACAATAATCCCGATGAACAGGTTGAGCATGGTAAAAGTGGCAATCAGGATAAACGGCACAAAAAACAGCCAGGCATGGGGATACTGTTCCATTACCGGACGAACGATACCCATCGACCAGCTCTCCAGGGTCATGATCTGGAACAGGGTATACATCGACGCGCCAATCGAACCGAACCATTCGGGAAAGGAGTCACCGAACAGACCGGTTGCCATCACCGCGAAGACATAAAACAGCAACAGCATCAATCCGGCGATCGAGGCAATCCCCGGCACGGCATGCAACAGCGCCTCGACGATAAAGCGCAGCTTGGGCACCATGGAGATTAAACGCAGGACACGTAATACACGCAACGCACGCAGTACCGCCAACGGTCCACTGGCCGGGATCAGGGCAATAGCCACCACGACAAAATCAAACACATTCCAGGCCACGCTGAAAAACCGCAGCCGGTAGGCGAACAGCTTGACGGCAATCTCCACCACAAATACGCCCAGGATAATCCTGTCTGCACCGATCAGAAACGGTCCCATATGTGCCATCACGGTACCGGAAGTCTCCAGCCCGAGGATCACCGCATTCACAATGATCAGCGCGATGATCGCATACTGGGTGCGCGACGATTCGATCCAGCGTCCGGCACGAGCACGTAGTGAGTCGGGATCCAGGTCCCGGAGAATAACATCGACCATGGTAATAACAGATTCGAAGAGTTTTGACTGACACCCCGGCCTGCCGACAGTGACAGACCGCACCTGTCCCGAAGCCTGTGGCCCGGGGCGGGCGCAGTTTACCAGCTTTTGCCTCCCGGCCGGTAATCCCGTTTGTGCAGCCAGCCATTTCCGCGCAAAACAGATGCCCCGGTCCGGGGAGTGATAAACTCCCCGTCCATGTTCCCCTCAATTCCGTTAGAACTGCTGCTGACGACCGGCGCCATCCTGCTCGCGGCCTATATCTTTCGTGGCATCACCGGTTTCGGTTCCGGCTTAATCGCCATTCCACTGCTGGCGCTGTTTATGCCGCTGACCTTCGTGGTCCCCTATATCAGTTTTGTGGATGTGGCAGCGTCCCTCGTGCATGGCTGGCGCCACCGTCGACACACCGCCTGGCGGGAGGTGTTGACGGTCCTGCCGTTTACCATACTGGGAGTCGCGCTGGCCCTGTACCTGCTGAAAAACCTGGACAGGTCGACCCTGAGCAATGCGCTGGGAGGCTTCGTTTTACTGTTCGCGCTCTACAGCCTTATCGGCCCGACCCTGAATCGCCACCAATGCAGCGCCCGCTGGTCCGTTGCCGCGGGCTCGCTGGGCGGTATCGTCGGCACCCTGTTCGGAACCGGCGGTCCCCTGTATGTTATCTATTATCAGTTGCGCGGCCTGTCCAAAAATACGTTCCGCTCCACCATCGCCACGGTATTTCTCATCGAAGGCGGCATCCGCCTCGTCGGTTACGCGGCGGCGGGGCTATATCATCTGGAAATTCTGTTCTGGATCACGGCCTCATTGCCATTGATGGCAATCGGTTTGTATATCGGTGGCCATATTCATACCTCGATTACCCAGCGCCAGTTTCAACATGCCATCGGCATACTGTTGATCATCAGCGGCGTCGCGCTGTTGACGAAAACCTCGTAATCCCGTCGGTGCACCAAAAAACTAACCGGGCGGTTCAGTACCGGGCGAGATGGTTTCCGGCAAGATAAAACGCGTTACCACTTGCTTATATGCTGAATCCGCTCCCTCAAGACAGGCGACCCGGCTGTTTTGTGACTTGTAACACATTCTATGCGTACTATTATTTAAAATAACAACATCATTAATTTCCCTGTGGTTTATCAGGGAAAGCAGGCCTGCTACATCGGCCAGAGTCACTTAACACTTTTCCGGAGGGGCCCCATCCATGGAAAATATCAGCTTGATCATCACAATACTGGCCGTCATCACCATGTTGTATGCCTTATGGCAGGTCTTTGCATTAAAAGAACATATACAGGGCGGAATGGTTGGCCGACGCTGGAGAATCCTGGCGGCACTGGTTGTGCTGTTTGCCCTGGGGTATATAGCCATGCCGTTTATGGGGCAACTGCCCGTGAATACCCTGCACAGCGTGGTTGCGGTGATTTTCCTGTTCGGGGCGATCTATGTCGTGGTAACCATTTCACTCATCAAACGCATTATTCTTGCGCTCAGCGAGTAACACGGGAGGGGTCTGTCATGGATACATCCATTGTCTTCTCGAAAACCCGATCTGGTGAGCAGGCGATCGCCACACGCCGCGCAAATCTCGATCGAAAACTCCGCATGGTTCTGATTCTGGTGGATGGCCAATCGGACATTAATCAGTTGCACAACAAAGCTGCGGGATTAGACGGTCTTGAGCAAGCGCTGGAACGCCTCGCACTGGACGGTTTTATCGAGGCCAATAACAAGGCCTGGCAGCAACTGAATACCAGGCCGGAACAGAGCGAAGATCTGGAAAGTGACGGATCCTTCGATGCCCAGGCCGTCAAGGCGAAACTGGTGGATGCGGCGATTCTCGTGCTGGGCAATGATGCTGAAAAAATCACCCGGATGCTGCGTGAAGCCCCGGATACGCCGGACGGCCTGGAAGCGGCCATTACCCGTTGCAAGAAAATGGTGGACCTGACTATCGACGAAAGTCGCTCTGCAGAGTTGAGGCAGAAGTGTCTGGAAATCATCGGCAGGATATAAGCCCAAAAACTCAACCGCCGTGTAGTATACGTTTACCTTTTTGGATGCGCTTAAAACCAAACGGGTAACAGAAAGCCTGTCGTACATCTCAGCCGCCGACTGACTGGTTAGAACCAATAACACGCGTCCGGATGTATAACAACTCCGGAAAGACAGTTGCGTCATGCCGCGCCCCATATGACAACTCTATCGCGCCCCGCTTTTTTGGCCTGATACAACGCGGCATCAACCCGGCTGAATATCTTCTCAGGGGTGTCGTCCTGACATATTGTATAAATACCAATGGAGACACTGACTGCGGGCAACGCCTCGCCATTACAGGTTTCGATTTTATTCTCACGAATAAGCATTCGTAGACGCTGTGCAATCTGTTCCGCATTTTGAGAACTTGTATCAGGAAGAACGAGAATCAGCTCTTCGCCCCCGTAACGAACAGCCGCATCATGTTCGCGCAGGTTATCCCGAATTACGTTTGCAACACGCTGCAATACACTATCACCTGCCAGATGACCATACTGATCATTGAACTGCTTGAAATGATCAATATCCAGCATAATTATGCTGCTTGGCGGATAACCTACGGCCTGCTCCCGCATAATTTCCGGTAGCTTTTCTTCCAGCCAGTGGCGGTTGCGTAATCCCGTCAGCGAATCGGTCTGCGCCTTTTCCGAGAAAACACGCTGTTTCTCCATGCCTTCGGTAATCAACTTGTTATCTTCACGCAAGCGAAAGGAAACAGCGCGCAGGAAATTCCGCGCGGCAACATGTGAGCGCTCGATTAAATTCCACCATACACTGGCATGTATCGCCAGCAATTTGACATCGGTATCGGTTATAACCGTCGCTGAGGGGCGCATATTGTCGATTACCGACATTTCACCGACCCATCCGCCCCGCTCAACATAGGTTTGTATGCCACCTTGCTGCTGACTGAACTGAACGATTAGCCGACCATCCAGCAGAATATAGATTGTTTCGTTATCCTGATCCGGAGAGAGCAAAACCCGGTTTTTTTTCATGTGAATCAGTTCACACTGGTTAAGCAACCAGTTCAAATCGGCCTGCTTCACTCCCCGTAAAAGGGACAGTTCAGCCAGCTCATCAATAGAAACCCTGTGGTTCATACAACATCAGTTCATAACATAGTCTATTCCTTACTATATTCGGTTTTCGATGCGCGGGCAGGAACACTTTTGCTACACACTACGCAAATCTCGCCGCCTGATTAACCAGCCACCGGGTCAAATACCCGCATCGAAATCCGGATCACTCAATCTTCGGCTTATGCGTTATACCTGCCGGGTCGCCGAGCACAGGAACGTATGCCCCTGCGTCTCCCGGAAAGTGCAGGGAACACACCCTGTACCGGTATCCGGAATGTTCATTCAGCTGTTCACCCTGGCCGGTTTACAGGGCGTGGATTGCCAATACCCCATTATTTCATGAGGGTGTTTCACCGGGCGTGAGGCGCGTGACATTCAAATGGCCTGTTGGATAGCCTCCGGCAAGACGGAACCGAAAAGAGCAGGATTGATAAGTCGGTTATAACCAGCCTGAATACAGCAGTCAGGTTTTGATGCGAACAGGCTGATTATCCAACCCACCCACGACAGGCATACCAGGTCGCATGTTCGAGAAGCAGCGTGTTATCCTGCGGCTCAAACACGCCGTCCGGCCATGTATGTTTCAAACATGGCAGCAGAAACAACGATCAAGCCGCCGAGGATCGTGGTTGCCGTCGGCCATTCCCCCAGAAGTAATGCAGCGAACAGGCTTGCATAGACTACCTGCAGACAGGCGACCAGGCTGGCGGTTTTGGCCTTGAAGTTACGCAGACTGAAAGCGAAAAGCGTATGCGGCAAAGCGGTGAATATCACGCCCAGCAGTAGAAGCTGACTCCATTGAGCAGTGCTGACTTGCGGAATGACCGCCGAACCAAACGGCAACAGCACCAGGATGGTGATCAGTATCTGATACATCAATGCCTGCTTGGCCGGATAACGGCGGAAGTAGCGTCCCTGGACGATATTACGCAAGGCGAACAACAGGGCCGAAAGCATGCCCCACAACACCCCCTGTGTCGTGGCATTATCGAGGCGAAACTCGGGAACCAGCAGATAGATTCCAAATACCACCCCGATGCCGCTGATCACATCCACCCAGTGAGGCCGATCACCATGAAACAGCGGCTCCAGAAACACCGTCATCACCGGGAAGGTATACAATGCAATTACACCAACTGCGATGGAGGAGACCTGCATGGCATGAAAGTAGGTTACCCAGTGACCGGCCAGCAGAACGCCGAGCAACAAAACGGTCGCGTAATCACCCCGTGTTTGTAACTTTACCGGATCACCCTGCCAGCGGATCACCGCCCATAGCGCCGCCACGGCGAACAGGCTGCGTAAAAGGGTAATCTCCAGCGCCGGCAGGGCGATGAGCCTGGAAAACAGTGCCGTCAATCCGAACAGAAAAACGGCGGAATGAACGGCCCACAGGCCTTTATGAGTCGGGTGCATACCGTTTCCTGTCGCGCCGAATCAATAATGACTAAACATTAAGCTAACATAAACCGGCAGGCAACGAATCCTGCACCTGATACTATTGTATCAAAATCAGGCAATGCTCAATCGTGAACACCTGACAAGGATAAATAAGTATTCCGAATATCAATACAGGAAAGCGGAGCTGTTATCCCTGGCAGGCACGGCAGTCCCGATTAACGTTAAATAATCCGTCATTCGTAACGCCTGTTTAGTGCTTTGCGCTGATTATCTCAAAGGCTCTGTCGATCTCCGGCAGGCAGCTCAAATCCTTTGTCTCTGAAAAGACGTATGCAGGCATCAACCACGTCCGGCTCGTACTTGCTTCCACTTAGCGCCTGGATCTCCTCCAGTGCCGCATCGAGTCCCAGCGCCGCGCGATAGGGGCGGTGCGAGGCGATCGCCTCTACCACGTCGGCCACCGCCAGTATTTTTGATTCGAAAAGGATCTGCTCGTCACGCAGAGCGTCCGGATAACCGGTACCGTCCAGGCGTTCATGGTGTTCCCGTATCATCCGGGCAACCGGCCAGGGAAAGGGAATGTCCTGGACGATCTCATAACCGACGGTGGTATGGGCCTTGATAAGCTCGAACTCCATCGCGCTGAGCCGGCCCGGCCGGGTCAGGATCTCCGCCGGAATGTAGATCTTGCCGATATCGTGGATCTGCCCGGCCAGTCTCAGTCCTTCGATACGCTCCGGCTCCAGCTCCAGCTCGGTGCCGATCGCCGCCGCCAGCATCGCCACACGGTACTGGTGGCCGGCGGTATACGGATCCCGTTTCTCGATGGTCAGCGCCATGGCCTCGATGGTGGCATAGAGCATCTCCCGAAGCCTGTTCACCGCCTGTTCCCGATCCGCCTTGGTTCGCAGTGCGCCTATGCCGTAGCCCAGGTCGTTGGCCAGTTCCTGTAACAGCTCGAACTCTTCTTTATCAAAGGCATCGGGGGTCGATGAATAGAGCGTCAGCGTGCCCAGCACCGCGTCATCGGTCATGATGGGCAACGCCACCAGTGACGCATAATCATGTTCCCGTGCCGCCTCCCGCCAGGGGCCGAAATTCTCGTCACTGGCCACATCCTGAACCGCGATCGCCTTCGCCTGTCGGATGGCCTGTCCGACCGGGCCCTGGCCGCGCGGCGACGCCTCCGCCCAGCTGGCCGCCACCCGGTCCACATAGCCGGCGTCGTAGCCGGCACGGGCTACCGGCTGCACGCTTTTGTTCTCATCGCTTTGCGCATAGCCCACCCAGGCCAGACGGTAATCGCCCAGCTCGACAATGATCCGGCAGATCTCATCCAGCAACTGCTGTTCATCCTCGGTGCGCACCAGCGCCTCGTTACAGGCACTGAGCGTTCTCAGGGCACGGTTGGTCCGTTGCAGGACCATCTCGGAATGGCGCAGTTCGGTCACATCCTGTACCGTGCCGACCATTCGTACCGGTTCACCCTTTTCATTGCGAAAAAGCTGCGCCTGCTCATGCACCACACGCTCGGTACCGTCCGGGCGCAGGATACGGTGATCGATACTGTAGGGCTCGTCGTTCTGAAGCGCCCTGTCGACGGCATTCATCACCGCTTGACGATCCTCGGGATGGATGCGTTCCAGAAAGGCCTCGTAGGTCGCTTCGAACTCCTGCGTCTCAAGCCCGAAGATGCGATAAATTTCGTCCGACCACCACAGCGATCCCTGCACAATATCCCAGTCCCAGTTTCCCAGCTGGGCGATACGCTGGGCCTGCTCAAGGCTCTCCCGGGTAGCCTGCAACGCCAGTTCCGCCTGTTTATGCCTGGTGACATCGTTCAGGGTAAATACCAGCCCCTCGACCTTGCCCTCGTCGTCCTTGATCGGTTGCAACCGCCAGTCCCAGTAGGTGATCCCCCACTGTGGGTGATCGGGGTATTCAAACGGTTTTGCCGTTGCGGTATAGGGTTCCCCCGTTTCCACGACCTGACGAAAGATCGCTTCGTTCTCTGCATCCGGATAGAGATCAAAATGGTTTTTGCCGGGGAAAAAATCGGCCGTCTTCTCATCACCCCGGGCATACTGCTCGTTGACCCGGATGAAGTTGAATTTGGCATCGAGGTAAGCCACCTTGATGTCGATGGCCTCGAACATGGTCTCGAGCAGTTGATTATTGTTCGTCAGTTGTTGTTCATAGCGGGTGCGACGAATGGCCGTGGCGAGCAGATGGGCGATACTCTGCAGGAAATTGACTTCATCATCGCTGAACACTCTGGTCGTGCGGGCCAGAACTTCCAGTACGCCAAAGGGCGCCTCCACAGCGGGAATAAGCACCCCGATGCCGCTGACCACCTCATCTTCGACCAGTAAACTTGTCGCCTGGAAACGACTATCGGCGCGCAGGTCTTCGACATTGACCGGTTCCTGCCCCTCAAGGACCCGGGCCGCCAGCACATCGTGGTCAACAGACATGGTCGCCGGCACAGACACGTCGCCGGCCGCTGCACGCAGACGCAGTGCCTCCCCCGAAGGCAACCGTTCCAGCACCCGGCAATCTTCCACCGCCAGGGCATCGGCAACCGCTTTGACGGCCTGCTGCATGAGTTCATCGGAATCGCTGCGTTCCAGGGCGTGACCACCCAGCGCAACCAGGACCGCCTGACGCCGATCCCGGGCCTCGAGGGTTTCCCGTGCCTGCTCGGCCGCGGTCACATTTTCCAGCACATGAACGGAAAAACGGTACTCATCGTCCTGACTCGAAACCACAAAACCCCGGGAACGGTAGATCGCCCCTTTGGCCGTGGTAAACAGTTCGTCACTGAGCCCACCCGGCTCCTGCGCGCTGGCGCAGCCCGACAGGGGGCCATCGCGTCTGGGGAAGACCTCCCAGTAGACCCGGCCGACAAGCTCGGCGAGTTCGCGCCCGGCACAATCGGCGTAGGCGCGGTTTGCATGCAGTATCCGGTAGTCCCGGTCATGGAAAAACATGGGATCGGGCACCGCATCGAACGCCTGGATCCATTCCAGCCGGGTCGTCTCGCAATCCGCAAAGGCCGCTTCCAGCTCGGCAAGAATCGAATCCGGAACAGCGGACCCGTCCCCGGCGGAGGATGACGCCGGCACGTTCTCTTCCAGCCATTGGCGCAGACGGGCTATTTTGGCGTCAACAGCCCCGGACGTCTTCTCGCGGGAAACGAGTTGATCCCGACTCACAAACTGCCCCTTTTATCGCCTTACAAGAAACCTTGTCTGCTCAAGGGTAAGGCGCCGGGCACCTCGTGTCCAGATACAATCATACAGGGTACGCTACCGGTATACTGTCTGTGTCAGATAACCCCGGCTTTGTGCGCTTCCTCGTACAGAGGATAATCGGTATAGCCTTTTTCATCACCACCATAAAATGTCGATGGGTCCGGTTCATTCAACGGCAGATCCTCCTTCAGGCGACGCACCAGATCCGGATTGGCCAGAAACGGCACGCCAAAAGCGATCAGATCCGCATCCCCGTTTTCTATTGCCGTCTGCGCCCGTGCCTTGTCGTAACCATTGTTGGCCATGTAAGGGCCGTCAAATTGATCGCGCAACGCGCGATAATCCAGCGTGCGACTCTGGTTTAGCATGTCGCCCTCAAGCAGATGCAGATAGGCCAGACCGCGTACATTCAACTGGCGGATGAAATAGCTGAAATGATTTTGCGGATCCGAGTCGCGCATGTCATTGAAGCTGTTCTCCGGCGTCAGCCGTACCCCGACCCGGTTTGCTGGCCAGACGGTGCACACCGCATCGAGTACTTCATTGAGTAACCGCATGCGGTTCTCGACACTGCCGCCATAGGGATCCTCACGCTGGTTGGTGCCGTCGCGCAGGAACTGATCGATCAGATACCCGTTGGCACCGTGTACCTCGATACCGTCGAAGCCGGCCTGTTTGGCCATCTCTGCGGCATGTTCATACTGGGCGACAATTCCCGGAATCTCATCGGTCTCCAGGGCACGCGGTTCAATAAACGGCTTGGGGCCGTCATAGGTAAACGCCTCCCCCTCGGGGCGAATCGCTGACGGGGCCACCGGCGTGGCATGGTCCGGTAACAGATCCGGATGGGAGATGCGTCCGCAATACCATAACTGGATGAAGATCCGGCTGCCGGCCTCATGTACGGCATTGACGATGCGGCGCCAGCCATCAACCTGCGCCTCGCTGTGAATGCCCGGTGTGGCCGGGTAACCGATCCCTTCGGGGGAGACTTGTGAGGCCTCGGTGATGATCAGCCCCGCCCCGGCGCGTTGCTGATAATAGGTCACCGCCAGCGGATTGGGCACATTGCCCTCAATCGCCCGGTTGCGGGTCATGGGCGCCATGACAACCCGGTTGGCCAGGGTCAGATCCCCGATTTTTGTCGGTTCAAACAGATTGGCAGGCATTGAAGACTCCTTATGCGGTTCGTGTCGGTTCGTTATTCGTTGTGTCACGTTGTTCAGGGGATTATTACCCGGGTTCAGAATGAACCCGATCGACACGGCGTCTACCCCATGGCGTCGATCGGACTCACACTATCCCCATAACTGTACGCCATTTCCAACGTTTATGGGTAGAATGAAGGCCCGTAATACGGTTGCCTGATTCACGTTGCGGGACGTTCCCAGGCGTACTGAGTCATCGCCTCATCGAGCGGAGTCTGCGCGATGTGGTTGAAGTAGTTGCTCAGAGTCTTCATGCCGACAGCCAGGATCACATCGCCCACCTGCTGCATCCCGAAACCGGCATCGAGAAAGTCGCGAATATCCGCTTCACTCAGCCAACCGCGCTTGTCCACCATTTTGGCGGTAAAGGTGCGCAGGGCTTCGAGTTTGGGATCGTCGATGGGGCGATCATCACGCAGTGCCGCGATCGCCTCGGCCGGGACCTGCGCCATGTCGGCGATCATGGAGTGAGCGGCGACACAATAGTCACAACCGTTGTAGCGGCTGACCGCGAGCAGGGCAACCTGCTGCTCCTGCGGGCTCAGGCTGCTGTTGGCGTAGAGCCCGGAAAGGGTCAGATACCCCTCGGCCAGCGCCGGTGAATTGGCCATGCCGCTGATCAGGTTGGGGACAAAGCCGAAGGCCTGTTTGGCCTGGTCCATGGTCGGCAGTGCGGCTTGCGGGGCGGAATTTTCATCGTGAAAGGTAAACTGGGTCATTGGAGCGCCTCCCGGTTGATTTTGAATGAATGTTCAATATCGACCAGTATGGCAATACTTGAACGTTTGTTCAAGTATTGCTATGATACTTTATACACTGACCTGACAAAGTCATGAAGATCTCGGTCGGGTGACTGTATGCCAGGTGCCTGATCGCAGGAAAGGTCATGATTGGCCACGGTCCGGCCTGCATTCATCGGACAAAGAAGGTCCCCGACACAGCAAGCGACACGACATAGAGTGAGACAACACCATGCCACGCCCCATTGAATTTGATCGCGAGGAAGCCCTGCGCCGCGCCATGAGCGTTTTCTGGCGCCAGGGCTACCACGCCACCTCGGTCAAGGACCTGAGCGCCGCGACCCATCTGCAGCCGGGCAGCCTGTACGGCACGTTTCGCAACAAACGCAGTCTGTTCATCGCCGCGCTGGATGCCTACTTCAGCGGTATCCGCGAGCGTATCCAGTCCTGTCTGCATGGCGATGGAGCACCGTTGACGCGGCTACGTACCTTTTTTGACATGTTAATCGAGGAGATGGTGGGCGATTCGGACAACAAGGGGTGTCTGCTGGTCAACACGCTGCTCGAGACGCCGGCGGATGATACGGAAATCAACCGGCGGGTAAGCGACATGTTCGCCGAGGTGGAAGCGGAGTTTGCTCGCGTACTGCGTGAGGCGCAATCCCGCGGCGAACTGGACGCCAGCCGCGATCCGGCCGCCCTGGCGCGTCTGCTGGTGGCCGGTATCTACGGGCTGCGGGTCTATCACAAGACCCGGCCCGACGCCGAAAAAGTCCACGAAATCATCGATAACCTGTTTTATGCTCTGGGCACGCCGGCAAAACATTGAACCGGCGTGGCCGTACTTCAATAGCATAGACGCTCCGACCAGCCGATCACTGCGGGTTCGCGAAATGCCCCTGCGCCTCGCAGTGGGTACCGGTATTCAGCTTCGCATGTTCAAAGCTGTTGCAAGGCCTCGACAATCGCCGCCGGTTCCATCCGTTCCTTGTAGTCCACATCGGCGGCGCCCGCCCGAATGACACCCTCGCGGTCGATAATATAGGTCGCCGGTACCGGCAGCACATAGCGACCGTCACCGTTATAGTCGGCCAGATCGAGGCCGAAATTACGCCGGTAGACATCAACCAGCTCCATCGGCACCTCGAAGTAGAGGTTGTAGGCTTTCATCGCCGAGCTGTCCAGATCGCTCAGAATCTCGAACGGGTAATCGTCTTCCTTCACCTGCTTCAGCGACTTGTCCGGCTTTTGCGGTGTCACTGTGATCAACTGCGCCCCCTCGGCCTTGATCGCCGGCAGGCTTTCGCGCAGGGTATGCAGTTGCAGATTGCAGTAAGGACACCAGGCACCGCGATAGAATACGAGCACGACCGGCCCCTTCTTCAGCTGTTCATACAGACTGACTGAGTCGCCAAATGCATTCGGCAGGGTAAAGTCCGGTGCCTTCTCGCCTATCTTGAGTCCCGGATCCGGCATGTTTTCCGCCAGATCCTCGCCGGCCTGTTGCATGATCCGTTGATCTTCGGGGCTCAGTTTGGACCCTTTCGACTTTTGCTTGCGTTCAGCCTCAAATTGTTCCCGTGCCTGTTCGTAGCTGGGAACGGATTCGGCCGCCGCCGGTGGCAGCGCCAGAGCGGTGAGCAGAAAAACAGGCAGTGCCACTTGGTACAGGGTGCGCATAATTCGTCCTTTTTAATCTCAAAGAGTTAACTGCCCGTCATCAATGGACAGTGCTTGTGCCAGAGCCTTATCAGGTAAACAGGCAGATATCCGAGTCGCCGGCGAATTCAAAGAACATCGCCGCGCCGCCGTATTCAATCCCTTCGATAAAACTTGTCTGTTCCATATCAAACAGATCCACGGTCATCTGACAGGCGATCATTTTCACATCCGCCTCCATGCAGAGACCGCGCAAATCCTCGACACTCGCCACACCCTTGCTTTTAAGTTTGCTTTTCATCATCGAGGTCATGAGCGACTGCATGCCGGGGATGGCTGTCCCGAGTACCGGAAACCATTTATCCATGCCCAGGGGCATCGGCATGCCGGGGTTACCCAGCGGCGAGACCTTCAGATCCAGATCCCGGCGTAGCAGTTGCAATCCATAGAAGGTGAAGAAGATCTGTACCTGGTAGCCCAGTGCCGCGGCAGTGGAGGCCAGGATAAACGGCGGATACGCCCAGTCCAGCGTACCCTTGGTGGCAATAATGGCCAGTTTCTTTTCATCACTCATGGTCTTCTCCCGTCTTCAGGCTTTTTGAATCAAAAAGTGAAACGTCCCGTTTTCCTCGCGAGACTCCTGCAGCTGATGCCCGGTCTGCCTGGCAAAGGCTTCAAAATCCCTGACCGCTCCCGGGTCGGTCGCCTCGATGTGCAGCACCTGGCCGGCGTCCATTTGCGCAATCGATTTTTTGGCACGCAAAATCGGCAACGGACAATTGAGCCCTTTGGCATCCAGTTCCTGATCGGCCATAACGTCCTCCTCGGGTTGAATGGGGTTCAGCGCGCATTATTCATGAACGAGCGCTCAATAATTAACTTCACTGTAGCTGTTATTGAGCGATCATTCAAGTACTCGGCAATCTTTTCCCCGGCAACCGAAAAGACCCACATCAGGTTTGGCTTTTGCAGAATAAAATGAGTTAAAACGAGAGGTTGGCGAGTGCTAGCCCTTCTATACTGTCCCTGTTACGCTGGCCAGCAACGGGTTGATTCAGACCCGACCAACCCGATCGAGGCACCCGCATGTGGATGCGAACAACCTGCAATCTTGAGTTCCAACTGGCCTACCCCACGCCGTTGATTCTCATGCTGCGTGCTCGCAGCGGACCGCGGCAGTGGATTGCGCGGGAGAGCTATACCCTTGCACCCGTTCTGCCCGTGCAGGAGTATACGGACATCTTCGGCAATCTCTGCCAGCGCCTGACCGCACCGGCCGGGGAGTTTTATGTCCGCACCTCCGCGGATGTCATCACCCGCGACAGCCTTGAAGAAGCACCGGGCGGTGGTTTTGTCGACATCCCGGATCTGCCGGACAACGTGCTCATGTACCTGCTGCCCAGCCGCTATTGCGAGTCGGACAGGTTCGGCAACATGGCGCGGGAGATCGTCGACGGGCTGCCACTGGGCTACGACCAGGTGGCGCAAATCACCCACTGGCTGCGCGAGTCAATTCGCTATGCGCCGGGCACCAGCGCCTTTCCCCTTTCGGCGGTCGAGGTCAATCTGCAGGGCGAAGGCGTCTGCCGGGATCTCTCCCATCTGGGCATCAGCCTGTGCCGGGCACTCAGTATTCCGGCACGGCTGGTGGTCGGATATCTGCACGCCCTGGAACCGATGGACATGCACGCCTGGTTCGAGGCCTATGTGGACAACCACTGGTACACCTTCGATCCCACCGAGAGCACCCTGCGCGGCGGACGACTCGCTGTCGCCTACGGACGCGACGCGGCCGATGTGGCAATCTACACCCAGTTCGGCCCGCCGGCCACTTACAGTGATATGCAGGTCGGTGTCGAACTGCTCGAAGTCCCGCCCGGTTGATGCCGGCAACCCCGTATTACACGGTTATCCCACCTGCCCAACAACGGTATCTCTCCGCTCGTCATCACCCTGCCATCCAAAGGACTTCACTCGCGTGTTGCAGTATGGCGTAGCGGACAAAGTCCGTTGTATCGAGAAAGCAAGCACCCGTCTTGCCCGATCAGGGCTCGTCCGGGATATCGCGAAACCCGTATGAAAACCGTCTGTTCTCACGATCTGTATTATTGAGCTCAAAGGTGGCAGCAGACTTGTAACACACGACAAAGCGCCGTCCACGATTGTCCATTTCTACTCATAAAGCATTCCGGGACGATACGCCCCCTCCGGAATCGGGTCGGATAATAAGGCGTTGGTGATAGTTATCAATACACTCATAGCAAATATATGAGCCATCACCGAACACCAGCTGATCTGAACTGGAAAATGTTTTTCTGCAAAAATCGCAACGGGGAACCAACTCATGCTGTTCCCTGCGTTTTGCGGCCTCCTGGGGTTTCAGCCAGCTGATCGACACACCGGCGTACTCGGTTTGTGCGTTACGCCTGGCTTCATCAATACTTTCAAAGTGTCGGGTGTGCAGGGTTTTCCAGTCATCATCACAATAATACAGCGCAAAACCCGTCCCCTCCCTTTTTTGGCATATCGCCAGTTGGGTGACACGACAGGCGTAATGCCTTGGCCGGTTCAAAATCCCGCCTGGCTGCGGCGATTGATCACCTTCCAATACAGCAAATGCCTTGACTGTGGAGCAATTCAAAATTCGCGGTATATTTCTCATCACTACCTCCTTGAGAAGACCCGGTGGAGAGCGAATAAAAAGTATAGACCCGTTCAGGCGAATGCTGAAAAATAAAAACAAACAAAGATAGTGTGATCAATTCTGCTTGCCTGCCGACCCGCGAGACATTGATCTTGTTGATAAAACGGCATTTCAGCAGATAATGGAAAGCAGAAATACTTATATTAGTTATTTTTTATATCGACTACAACCTCATTAAAGACATCGCTATTCCATGGTGAGTCATTCCTGCTCGCCATTACCAAACAGATTGAACAGGTTCAGATCCACCTCGAATGGCACCTCTTTTGCCGCATCAAGCTTTGACTCAAGTCTGCCAAAGTAATAAGCCATTTGGTGGTGTTGCAGATTACTTTCCGAGGGAATCTGTTTGCTGAAGTCGGTAACACGTAGCATGCTGGCAACGCCTTCCAGTATCGCGTAGTGATTATCCGGCAGCAGGATCACTTCCTGGCCGATGTGCCAGTATATATCCAGCTTATAAATGTCCGAATAATCCAGAGGCGGCAAAAGAGGCACCATATCCCTGGGTGTTACCACGCGAAGAATGTTCAGATGAGAAAATTTTTCCGCCCCTGCAATATTGGTAACTTTCGGCTGACCAAAGGTCACAACTCGCGTCACATCAAACTGATCCAGGTCCAGATACATAGCCAGAATCAATGCCACAGCACCACCCAGGCTGTGTCCGGTGGTACTGAGTGCATAATCAGGTTTCAAATTCGGTTTGACTTCCCGGTATATTCTTTCCGCCGCCAGAGAGAATCCCCGATGCAGACGCACTCCTGCATGCGCATCGGTGACGAGTTTAAGGTCCATATCCAGCATGGTGTTTTCAACATTCGATGTGCCTCTTACTGCAATAACCTGGGTTTTGTCCTTATCATTTGTCAGCAGGTAATAGGCAACGGACAGTTTCGGGATATCGCCGTAATGAGTGAGAGAGTAATCACTTGACTGCCCGATCTCGTCAATTCGGGACTTGCCGAGATAGGCGGCATTTGAAAAGCGAGCATAATCCTTTACCAATTCGAAATCGATCGCATCCTGTCCCGCGACCGTTACGCCGGGAACCACGCCAAGGGAACCCAGAATGATCAGAAAAAATAATAATCGGGCCTGATTGAGAAAGCGCAATAGAAACATTCGTTTTGTTTATAAATCCGCATGCATCTTCATTAATCCTTAAACCCCTACTGCAACATATTTTTCAGCTTGTCTTCCGCTTTTTTCTTCTCTTTTTCGATTTCGGAATCCGCCTTGTCCTTCATTTTGGCTTTCTCTTCTTCCACTTTTTCCCTGGCCTCGGTTTCAAGTTTATCCAGTTCCGCATCGATCCCTTTTTTCCTGATTTCCTTGTTTGCTGTATCAATCAGACGTTGCAGAATCTCTCTGGTGAGCTCACTCGCGGTTGCCCCCTGGCTGCCGCCCAGATCGGTCATGTGGATAGCTGGAAGTTCCAGATCGTAGTCCTTGTCAAGTGGTGTCACTTTTGCGGTGATACGACCCTGTTCAAAGATCAGGCGTCGAATAATCAGCCTCGGTCCCTGTGCATCGGCTTTTTCCGAGCCGGATTTATCCTCCCCTGCAGCCCTGCTGGCAACAAGATTTTTCTTCAACTCATACAGATTGGCTTTTTTGTCCGCGTTGATTTCAAAAAATACGCCGGGCTCCCGTACAGTCACATGATTGATAACATAAGGCTCCTCCCTGACCGATTTAAGATCAATCCCCATTCCCGTTTCACCCAGGGTAATGGCATTCGGCAGATCAAAACCTTCGGGGTTGGCGACGCTCAGTTCATAAATCGCACCATCTCCCTCGGTAAGTTTGATTCGGACTCTGTCCACCCGAACGGCAGTCTGCGTCGCCTCGGAACCGTATTTTTCGATGGCGCCTTTGACGATCGCATCAAGATTGGTGAACAAATAAAACAGACCGGCGGTGATCGCTATCACTACCAGTACAACCAGGCTGAGAATAATTTTTTTCATTTCTGATACCGGATGGATACCCTGTTGGCTATATACTTGATTCTACTAACATAGTGGATTGCCCGGGCCTATTCAACGACTTATACTGGCTTCTGGATACCATTATTTATGTTGATTTCTGTTACATTCAGGTACTGGTTAGCATCTGCATGATTATCCGGCAATTTCCTCTGTTGCTGTTTTAGCCGGCAACTATCGATACCAACAGACGGCGGGGAACACTATGTACAATGTCGCCACCCGGGGCCCCTTCAAAGGGTTGAATCCACGCGCGGCCTTTCTCTCCATGCTGGGTGTGCTCATCATCACCTTGCTGGCGATCTACCGCACCGCCGAGGTTGAGCAGGCAGTCGTTGCCAGCCGCGCTTTTCTCACCCCACTGCTGGAGTGGTATTATGTGGTCGTGATGGCATTTTTTCTTGCCATGGTAATCTGGCTGGGAACGGGTCGTTACAAAAACGTGCGCCTCGGTCACGATGAGGAAGTCCCCGAATTCACCACCCTCTCCTGGCTCGCCATGCTGTTTGCCGCCGGCATGGGTGTCGGGTTGCTGTTCTGGGCGGTTGCCGAACCCTTGAGTCACTACGCAGGTAATCCATTTGTGATCGGCGATAACAACCCGATGGCAGCGGATATGTCGATGGTTCTTACCTACTTTCACTGGGGCTTGAATGCCTGGGGTGTCTTTGCCCTGCTGGCGTTAATTCTTGCCTACTTCGGTTTCCGCAAGGGGCAGCCCCTGGCCCTGCGCTCCGCCCTGCATCCCTTGCTCGGCAAGCACACCCACGGGTGGGCCGGGGATATGGTGGATCTGCTCGCGATTCTCGCCACGGTCTTCGGCATCGTCACCACGTTGGGACTGGGCGTACAGCAGTTCGGCGCCGGGCTGGAGCATATTACCGGTCTGGTTAACAGCACGACCAGCCAGCTTTTCATCACCTTCGCCCTGACTCTGATCGCGATTATCTCGGTCGTTACCGGCTTGCATGTCGGCGTCCAGCGGATCAGTCAGGCCAACCTGTGGCTCAGTGTCGCACTGCTGGTCCTGTTGCTGATCTGGGGCCCTACCCAGTATCTGTTGTCACTGGTTGTTCAATCCACCGGCACCTACTTTCAGAACCTCCTGTCTCTCTCCTTTTATACCCATGCCAACCAGCCGGGTGACTGGCATGCCAACTGGACAGTGTTTTACTGGGGCTGGTGGCTTGCCTGGGCGCCTTTTGTGGGGCTGTTCATTGCCCGTATTTCCCGTGGTCGCACCCTGCGGGAGTTCGTCTTCGGCGTATTACTGATACCCACACTGATCACCTTTGTCTGGCTCGGTTTGCTGGGTGGTACCGCGCTCTACGCCGAAACCACCGGCCTGGCCAGCATTGCCGAACAGGTGGCCGAGAATCTGACCCGGGCCACCTTTATCACCATGGCAACCCTGCAACCGGCGGCCATCGGCTGGGCCGGTGCGATCCTGATTACCGTACTCATTGCCACCTACCTGCTGACTTCGGCCAACGCCGGCATCATCGTCATCAATACCCTGCTGGCCCACGGCGCCACCGATCATCGTCCGGTTCATCTGATCCTCTGGGGTCTGGCCATCGGCCTGTTGACCGCAGTGTTGTTACTGGGTGGCGGACTGGAAACCCTCCAGGGTGCCGTGATCATGGCCGCCCTGCCGTTTTCCCTGGTAATGCTGGTAATGGCGGTAGGCCTGCTGCGCGGCCTCCAGGATGAACGTTATGCACCACGCCCCGGCGAATACAACATCATCCCCAGCGAGCCATGGCAAATCCCCGATCGTTTACCCGAATCTTATGATGAAGAGGACAGTGCGCCATCGATCGCTGACAGCGAGGGTAGTCCGGAACAGGAGGAACATCGGGTCGGATCGGGAGCCGGGGAACACCCGTCAAACAACTGAATCAGCCTCGCCGCCGCATTAACTCCGCGCCCGGGAACCGGGAAGTGTAATCAGGCAGGTTTGATTCATTGTCTCAAGGTAGTCGGCTCACGCCAGCCCCGATCCATCCACATCCCTGTGAATGTTGCTTTAGCAGGACCGGACAAATTACCTCTCCTCCGGCAGGCAATAATCGGACTTAGAAACGATAACCGATATTGAACCCCATGGACTGCTCCGAGAGGCTTATTTTCGTGTTGTTGGGACCGGTTAACGTCTTCTCCGGAACCAGCATGTAGTGCCAGCCCAGATCCCAATGGTTATTGAGCGCGACGTTCATGCCCACGGTGTAATGGGTCTCGACAATGGCAGGCAAAAGCAAATTGTTACCGACCTCGTCTTCGCCGAAAGGCGATTCAGCATAATTGTAACCGGCGCGCAGCGTCACCCGCTCGCTGGCATCGTAGGCGACACCCAACGCGTAAACGATCTGATCGTCCCAGCCTGGATCCATCGCAAACTCAGCCTCGCCCGGTCCCTTGACCGACAGCTTGTCCATGGTATCGGACCAGTTGAGCCACTTGATGTCGGTGGAGACCGTCAGGCTCCGGGTCGCCCGGTACGCCAAGCCGATTGCGGCCTGCTGGGGATAATCGAGATCCAGCTTGTAGGTACCGGCCGGAAAATCGTCACCCTTCACGCTGATATCGCCTTCCGCCAGCTGGTACTCCATCGGATCGAAGAACTGCTTGGACTTGTAGTTAAAGCCCAGGGTCAGTTGATCGTTCACATCGTACAGGATGCCGATTCCCATCCCGAGACCAAAGCCACTGGCGCCCCGGCCCAGGTCAAAATTTATGTCGCGGTATGAGTCACGCTGCTTGAAAGCCACCGACTGGTAATCGATATTCAGGGTCACGCCCACGCTGTAGCGCTCGTTGACGTTCCAGGCAAACCCGGGCGCCATCTGCCAGAAAGAAATGTTGCTGTAGCCGTCCCAGTCTTGATTTGGCATCGTCGTGGTCGGCGCGTAATCCACGCCCATCCCAGAAGTGCCGTACATGCCGCCGCCGAAATAGACATCGCTGCCCCCGGAGGTGGGCGCGGTCCAGCCGATGGCCGGCACGCCGTATATATCAACCGCACTGTTCGCCACATCGCCGCCGTTGGCAGTGAAATCGACGTCACGATCCGGCATAAAGGCCTCCATGGAAAAGTCAGCCCGGGCCCCGACGCGGGCCATGCCGGCCGGATTGGAGACCGCGGTCATGGCGCTGCCGGGATTGGCGGTCACGGCACCGCCGAGGCTCTTTTGATAGGCGCCGACCCCGATCAGCTGGTAACCGTTGGTGGCATGGGCGGAAAATGAAAAGGTCGCGGTCAACAGTACGACGAGCCGCAGAATGTTCTGGATAGGTTTCATAACAGACTCACTTTTTTCTATTTTTTACAACAAGTTACCTCCCTGATAACTCACCAGCGCCGCTCGGGCAGCGCGCATGGTACCGCACCATAGCAATAAATTGAAAATATTCTAATATATTAACCTTAAGAAACAGGCAGGTATGCCCCAGACCCGGAACCGGGACGCAAGCGGCAGCCGCCAGCCACAAACGGGACCCATCAAGCCGGCCGGGGGTTATGCCGGGGCTCGGGACTCGCGCAGGGCCAGCGGCAAGAACAGCAGGGCGCAAAGCACTTCCAGTCCGCCGATGATCGCAAACGCCATCGGATAGGCCGGCAGACTGCTGTGGCTGAACAGTGCCAGCAGGGCGCCGCCACTGAGCGGCCCCAGCACGAAGCCGAGCGAACCGGCGAAGTTGAACCCGCTCATCGCCAGCGCCTTGTGTTCCGGGCGGGAGAGATCGGCGACCAGCACCAGCGAAGGGGCGTACATCAGGGAGGCGGTCACCCCGCCGGCGAACATCAACCACCCAATCGCGCCGCCGGGGGCAAAACCGATGGCAATGAGCATGATCCCGTAGGCCGCGCTGCCACCCAGCATCATCAGTAACGGATTCCAGCGCTGCGACAACAGCCCGGCCGGATAGGTGAGCAGTGAGAACGGGATCAGAAACAGTGCCATTACCATGCCGATCGCCGCCGCACCCAGACCGATGACATTGCTCAGGTAGAGCGACAAGGTGGAAACGATAAATCCCACTGTGAGCCGATCGACAAAGGCAAAGGTATAGGGCAGCAGCAGGCGGCGATTCTGCGGCAAGGCGCGCAGCAGAGCGCCAATCCGCTGATGGGTGTGTTGCGCGGGCCGGTCACGCAACAGCAGCAGGGCAAACAGTGTCAGTCCACCCAGCAGCCAGAAGCTCATTTGCAACACCTGTTCGGCGCCCTGCTGTTCGCCGATAAACCCGCCCAGTGGCGCGCCGCTGGCGACGCCCAGCCCGACCGCGGCACCGACCAGCCCCATGGCCCCGCCGGTACCGCGCTGGCGTACATGATCCACCGCCAGCGCCATCAACAGGCTCAGACTGGTGATATGGGCGCAGCCTTCGACAAAGCGCCAGAGCAGATAGATCGAATAGTCCCAGTTCAGGGTCAGCATCAACAGGGAAAGTGCATTCACCGCCAGAGCCGCGACAATGATCGCCTTGCGCCGTCGCCACCAGTCGGAAAGCAGCCCGGCGATCGGAACAAACAGCAATGCACCGAACATGTTCGCCGCCATGAACAGGTGCTGTTCAAAATCTCCCAGTTGCGGGTAGCGGCCCAGAGTCAGCTCGCGCAACACAGGCACCATCCCCGTAACCGGCAGCATCAGCAGGTAAATGGTCAGAACGATAGGCGGTAAGGGCATGGAGAGATAATTTACAGATTCAAGCCAGCTTGACTTGCCACTGACAGAGCAGCGAACAGTTGATACTCAAGTGACCCACACAGAATAAGGGGCGATGATAAGTCGAAGAACTCATATTAATCACCGCCCCTTCCGGTTTTATTCAAGGCCGCAGTCAGGCGACAAGATTATTTTATACCGAATTCTCGCATCATCTCGGCATAATAGGCCTCGGCGCCTTCATGCATGAAATAATAATCCTTGAGATTGACCCGCTCCAGCATATATTGTAACCAGCGAACCTGCTTGCCCACTTCATCGTATACGAGCAGTGTCTTGCTCTCCTTTTTCGCCTTCTCGATATACTGCTCAAGTTTCTGCCGGTCGTCCAGGCTCGCCCAGCGCTCCACGCCCGGAAACAGTCCCGTTGCACCACGCTGGTATTTATCACGTACATCAATAATCAGGCTTTGTGAATCCTGGCTGTTGGCTTCATGACTGAATTTGTCGGGATCCAGCAGATGCTGCTGAAATTTGTTACGGGAAATAATGTCTTCCGGCTTGACCGGACTTTTACCCAGCAACTCGGCATGCTCGGGGTACGCCTGGGCCCATTCGAACACCCCGGCATCATAGGCGTAGGTATCGGTGATCCCCTCGCTGGCCGCCTTCTTTGCAGCAAGATAGGACTTCATACAAGTCCGCCCGTTACAATAGAAGACAATGGGCTTGTCGGTACGATCCCGCAGCGCCTTGATCTCCGCCTCGAAGGCATTGCCGGCAACCGGAATATTCACCGCGCCGCTAATCCGCAAGGTATCGAACTCCAGGCTGGACCGGGCGTCCACCACCGTGACCTCATCCAACCTCTCCAGCAGCTCGCTCTGCTCAATAACACTAATAGCGGGAAATTCGGCCCGGCCGGGAAACCCCTCGTCATCGGCATACACGGCTGAGATCCAGAGCAGCCCGCTCAGGGCGAAGATAAAGACACGTCGAAACATCAAAACATCCTCTATTAGTATATGGTCATATTATAATTGACTCTTTTCGAAAAGTCTTCACTCCACTTCCTCAAGGCGATTCATCCAAGGTCCTGATGCATTAACTGTCGGGGTGGTCGGGTAGAGCCGTCTGCTGTACGCCGTTAATACCGGATAACTTGTGCGGTTACAGAGTTGATGTGTACAGAGCTTTACCGCCACCCTCGCCTCCAGCACTTCGGACCGAGGGATTCGACACAGCCGGTATAGGATCAATGATCCGGGCCCTGGCCATAGACGGGGTCGATCCAACTGTGTGCAGAAATCCTGCTCCGCGGCTTTCGCAGCAAACTGATACAGGCCAATCTGCAAAGTCAGCCACGCGATAAAACAGCCCCGATGACTCGGGCGCATCGCCATGCGCCGGTGTTTGTCGCATCTCCGATGAGTGGCATATTGAGGTCTGCCCTTTGCTTTCAGCCAATCGTCCACCGAGGGATGTCCCCGAGCCGGGCCGGGTCACCTTGCGCGGCTAAAGCGACACATTGCGAATTGTGTCTGATTTCAGGTTCACAATGGCTTGTATAGTAACCATTAGCCGCGCTCGAAGACCCTGCAACTGAAAACGGGAATATCAGTTCATATGCCATGGAAACACAGTATTCGCCGCCAGCGTGCAGAGCTTGCGCGCGCATTGCGCCAACCCATGGCACAACTGGCACCACAACTGGTTCCCATCTGGGGCAACCGCCGCCGGATGGAGACCCTGCTGGCGCGGAACATTTTCAAAATTCCCTATTGCTTGCAAGTGTACGTCCTGAAAACCGATGGCATACAGATAACCGATAACATCGGGCACGGAGGAAGTATGCCCGGCCATTACCATCGGGATCGTTCCCGACGCCCGTACATGAAAGAGCTCGTACCGACACAGGATTTCCTGATTTCCGACGCCTACATGAGCCTCTCGGAGCAACGTCCCTCATTAACCGCCCTGCAGATCATTCGCAACGAACACGCAGTGCTCGGTTTCCTGGGTATCGACTTTGATTTGCGCGACTTGCCCGTCACCGCCGGGCTTTTCCGGCAATCCGCTGAATGGCGTCAGTTCAAGGGGGATCCGGCTATCAGGAACCTGGTATTTCAGCAATCCCGTGTAGAGAGTCCGCTGGACAGCAATATAGATCAGGTGATGAGCATCCTTGAGGAACTGCTGACCCAGAACGGAATATTCCAGGTGCAAATTCATTTCTCCAGTAGCCAGGCGATTATCTGGCTGACACTCGATCCCTATCGCTATCGCCTGCTGGATATCGATGCCCTGACTGATCCGGATATCTGCCTCGCCTATCCTCACGAGCCCTATCCGTCGCTTGTCCTGATGGAACCGGAAAAAATCGCCGGGATTCTCAATACCTTCAAGGCTCTGCGCACCACTGATGAAACCTTTTATCTGCGCCAGGCGTCGATCAATATTTTCAGCGGCATGGTCAGCGTTACTTTCTCATGCGATGGAACACACTATATGCGTTATGATGAATTCCTCGAAAAAAATACCGCATTCTGGTTTGGGAACTCTGCTGCCTGAGCCTCCAGGGAGAGGAGAGGCTTGAGAGAGGGGGAGCGCTTCAGACTGCTTCCAGCGTAAACCGGGTTACCTGATTCCGGCCGTTCGCCTTACTGGTGTACAACGCGTTGTCAGCGACTTCAATCACATCATGTTTTTCATAGCAGGAATTGCAGGTCGCCACCCCTACGCTGATAGTTACGTGAACTTCTCCGGCGGAGGTTGATACCGTTTTCTGTGAAATGGCGCAGCGCAGCCGCTCAGCCAGCACCTGGGCTCCCTCAGCGTCGGTTTCGGGCAATATCACCATAAACTCTTCACCTCCATAGCGCGCGGCAAGATCAATTTGGCGAATTTCACTCAATATGACTTCCCCGACATGTCGTAACACCTTATCGCCGGCCTGATGACCGTAGTTGTCGTTGACTTGCTTGAAATGGTCAAGATCAAATAATAGCACTGACAGAGGGCGTTCGAAACGCCGCGCACGCTCAAGTTCGTTATCAAGCAGTGTTTGCAT
The DNA here is from genome assembly GCF_004366735.1 of Thiohalophilus thiocyanatoxydans. Classification (GTDB taxonomy): domain Bacteria; phylum Pseudomonadota; class Gammaproteobacteria; order UBA6429; family Thiohalophilaceae; genus Thiohalophilus; species Thiohalophilus thiocyanatoxydans. The sequence goes on from NZ_SOQX01000005.1 coordinate 140,840, forward strand.
ATACGCGTGATTAAACAAACCTGTCAGTCCATCCTGGTGCGACAGCTCAAAGAGTTCTTTCTCACGCAACAATGTTCGGATAATGGGACGTAGCGCGATTACCGATAGAAGAATAACAACCAGCAGCACTACTAACAGTATACCGATGAGAATTAGCAGCTGACGATCGATGTCGGCAAAAAAACGATCCCTGTTTACAACAGCATACAATTGCCAGTTGTGTCCTTCCACGTATCGGGATTTGACAATATGAGCCTCATCGACCTCTCCACTGTCAAGGTATGTTTCAAGAACATCGACTGTGATTACATTGTGGCCTCCGTGCGGCCAGTAGATGATCTCCCCATCTTTGACAATGGCATAACAGCCCTGTTCATCCAGGGTCGATTCGACAATCTTTTCGATGCCGACATCATCCATCACCAGTATGTCTGCCCCGACCTTCCTTTCCCCTTTGTCGGCAATATTTGAGCAATACACTAAATATTCTTCATTCCCGACTTGCCTGCGCCCAAGCATACGGATTTCATCCAGTTCCCGGAGATTGCATTCGTTCACAATATGTTCGGGCAACGCCACCCCTACGGAAAACAGTAAATTACCGCCCGGGTCGAAGCGACTGATACCGACCGCCTCTCGATTTGCACCGAGGGCATCGGAAAGTTTGGGGGCGCTGAATGCAACAAGCTCTTCCTTGCTGACTTTCCCATCCAGATAGGCGATTTGCCTGTTGCGGATAGCCGTCCGGCTGGCACTCTGTCTTGCTAAATCGTAATGCTTGTCGAGCATACCCTGCAGCAACCAGAGCCCACCGTCGAGGTAATGGACGATTTCTTCCTCATGCTCCTCATGCAGGCGATCCACCAGCGGGCGGAAACCGAATAGATAGAAGGTGAGAATCAGTGTCAGGCCACTGACTACCATCACAAGGTATAATTTGGCGATATCCCGACGAAAATTTTCCATTACTTTACACAGGAACTGGGTTAAGGTGGGCTGCTAACCATCGGATAGATAATTGGGCCATACCTGTCCGTCGGCAGAAGTGTGACGACCTTTAACTAGTTTGTGACTCACCGGTTTACTGGGCACATAATGGCACGCTCTTGTTATCAATCGACACAAGCGAGATTGCATCCTGCAATAATAATTCAGGATTCCCCGGCCTCTGCTTATGACCTACCCACGTTACATATCATTGAGATAGGACTTGGCTTCTTCACCGGGATTGGGTAAACCCGCGATACGCCAGGCGTTGAGACAGCTCTGAAACAGATCGTGAACCCAGAATTTGTCTTTCCCCAGCCGATGGCAGACGCTGTTCATGGCCGGCGCCACGCCAAACTTCTTGTAGTAATCCCGCAGACTGTAGATCACCAGCCAGTGGTCGTCTGTCAGCGGCGCCACTTTCAGTTGCTCCGCAATCGTGCTGGCCGTCTCTTCCGTCCACTGCGTCGGATCGACGATGAGGCCGGCTTCATCCATCTCCGGCAAATCTGTATTTTGTCTCACGGCGGTCATACGTTCCTCCTTGCGGTATTTACCGGGGAACTGTGTGGGCTTCATGATTCCGCTCTTGCTTCAAGTATAGACGACCACAACGTGAGTAAACGCGCAGACAAAAACATTTCCTGTGCAGGGATAACAACAACGGGACTGACCGGTTTCAGCCCGTCAGTCGGGAATGGGCCGCACTGTTCACTTCCCGGGAAGGTCCCTTTCAGGCTGCAGCCATCGACAGCACAGCCGATCAGATGAATAGCGGGGCATACACGACTCCCGGCCGGATCCCGCCCCAGCAGCACAGCTAATCCGGCAACATTATTAAACATAGAGGGAGATAGACCATGGTACAGCCCATCATCCTGTACAGCCGGTTACTGCTCGCACACGGCATGGCGTGGTGCTGTTGCCGGGTAAACCCTGATTCGCAAAAGCAGCGTAATCGACAGCAAAGCGGACGATCGGGTTTATTTATCCCGGGTGGAGTCCCGGGTCCGCTGCAACCGGGTCCGCTCCAGCGGGATAATCCGGCTATAACCGTGAGCAACATTGCTCAACACACATTTTTGTTTATCACGGTAACAGCAGATATAGATCGCCGATTTGCCGGTTTCACTGACTGTGCCATTCGTCGCCTGGCAATAGGCGCGCGGGCTGAATTCGGCAGCCTGCTGTGCCGTAACAGATGATTGACCGAACAACAGCAGTGCGCCTGTCACGACGAGGGATAACCATGCCTTGTTCATAACCATTCTCCTCTGTTCGGTCGCCGCCTCTTATTGCGGGACGGCAACGATTTCCAGAACTTCTCCCTGGGTATGGGTCGTGCCGTCGTCGGCCAGATTGTAATCCCGCCACAGCTGTACAAGATCCGCGTGCAACGCTGCCTGCCCCGCCGCATCCAGGGCGGCAAAGGCCCGAACCACCGGTCCGAAGTTTTGTCGATAAAACCCCACGACCTCCTCGGGCGTATAGGGATAGCGGAATTCAAACAGCTGTCTGTCGAAATGCAGATCCACCGGCCTCTCGGCAAAGCGTTCCCTGACCCGGGATTCGGTACCCCACATCAGCGGCGATGGCATCGGCGGCGGGGGCACATGCCGGGCCACGGTCTTGAAGAAGTGTCCAACGAAACCTTCCGGTGTCCAGTTGGCCATCACGATCTCGCCACCGGGACGACACACGCGCGTCAACTCGGCAACCACCCGTTCCGGACGCGGCGCAAACATCGCGCCGATCACGCTGTAGATCTGATCGAAGCTGTTGTCCCCATAGGGCAGGGATTCGGCATCGCCGACCTCGAACCGCGCCGCAAGCCCTTCCTGCTCGGCATGCCCCCGGGCCTCCTCGATCAGATTCCCGGCAATATCGATACCCCAGACCTTCGCCCCGGCCCGTGCCGCCGGGAGGGCTACCTGGCCGCTGCCGCAGGCCACGTCCAGCACCATCGCACCGGCGCGAACAGGATGGCGGGCCAGAAACTGCAGCGCGCTGGGTTCCAGTGTCCGGGCCACACTACTGTAGTTGCCGGCACACCAGGTATCGTGAAGTTGTTGCTTTAAGCCCTGTTCCTCAATGGATAACTGTTCAGCGATGTCCATCTCATTTCCCTCCTCTTCGTATCAGAATTAATGGGGCGGTGTTGCACGAAGTATGGAAATCAATCACCACTTTCTCCAGTACTAAATCTGTACTGGCTCTGAGGATGAAATCGACAGTACAGAATTTATACTTGTTATTCATCTTGCTCACAGACAGCAATGACGGCAAATACAACCATAAGGAGCGCGGTTATGAAAGGCTACGGACAATTTTGCCCTATCGCCAAGGCCTCGGAGGTACTGGGCGAACGCTGGACCAACCTCATCATTCGCGAGCTGGGCAGTGGCAGTGAAAGTTTCAATGCGCTGCGCAGAGGCCTGCCGTTGATCTCACCAAGCCTCTTGTCGACCCGGCTGAAATCGCTGGAACGCGCCGGCGTGGTACAGCGGGATGAAACGGATCAGGGCGTCAATTATCGACTCACCCGCTCCGGCAAGGAGTTGTTCCCAATCATTCTGGAGTTGGGCGCCTGGGGACACCGTTGGGTACGCAGCAACATGTCCCAGGAGGATCTCGATCCATCATTATTGATGTGGGACATTCATCGCAACGTCGATGTCGATTATTTCAAGAGAATCAGTAATAAGGATCGCAACGTGTTGTTGTTTGAGTTTACCGATTACCAGACCCGCTACCATCGCTGGTGGCTGGTAATTCAGGACGATGATGTGGATGTCTGTCTCAAGGATCCCGGCTTCGAGGTGGATCTGCACATCATCACCGACACCAGGACCCTCACGCACTACTGGATGGGCGATATCAGCATGGCCAAAGCAAAGCAGGAAAAACATATAACAATCGATGGCGATACTACCCTGAAAAAAGACATTACCACCTGGCTGGGTCGCAATTATTTTGCAACGATCGAATCAGCAAGTTAGAAAGCAACCCGTACCCGATACAACAAGCCACTAATCATGTTTTGATATATTGTGGTATTAACCTGACGCCGCTGCCAGTCGCGCCTTGAGAATATCCAGCAGCAACGGGTGATGACAGATAAGCGGAGTGATCGTGTAGTTGAGCTGCGGATAATCTTTCACCACGGCTTCACAGATTTCCTCCACATCGCCGCGCGGCCCTGCGTGGCGACCGGGCAGGAAGAACTGCATGGCGACGATCACCTCTGTCACCCCCTGCCCGGCCTGTTGCCGCAACCAGGTCGCCAGAAGATCGCCATTGAAGTCGTACTCCTTGCCTTCGCGGCGTTCCATCACCGCCTGATCCACCTCGAGTCCGTACTCTTCCAGCAATCTCCGGGCGATCCCCTTGCGCACGTCTGTGATCTCCGGGCTCGGCGAACCGTGATCGACCAGTACGATCCGGGCATCAGCCCCGTTCTGTTGCCGGGCCTGATGAATATGATCGAACACGATTCGGGCCAGCCGCGGCTCACCTTCAGGCAGAGGCCAGGCGACGGGAGCCACCTTGACCGTCAGCTCGGGATACCCCGCCCGGAGCGTCGCCACCTGGTCGGGAATGAACGAGGTCAGCGCCTTGCTCAATCCGAAAAACAGCGGCACAACAATGAACTCGTTTTCACCCTGGGCCAGCCGGGCTTCGAGAAATGCGGAAAAAACCTGCGCAGGCGTGCCATCGAGCTCGTCGGCAGGAATGGTATCGGCGTGCTGGAGCGAGACCGGATGAATCGTCTTGCCGGTATGACGACTCAGTTCAGTCGCCAGACGGCGCAGATATAACGTGGCGTCAGGTTGCCTGGAGCCGTTATCAATAAGCAGGTAGACCGGCATGGGATTTAACTACAGGTTGTCAGGTGAAATCCCATCTTAGCAGCTTTTACCCGGCAGCCAAGACCGGACGCCGCCCGTTTAAACCTCAAAAAGTGACCAGGAAGTGCAAAAACCGGTATTTATTATCGTTCTTTATTGATTGCTGTCATCATCTTGCTTTGCGACGGCAATACTCTTTGCCAGCCTGGGTCAGATAGTACTTCGTACCGCTGACCCCGGTTACCTCCTCCACCATATTTTTATCCATCAGTTTTTGCATTGCATGTTGCGCATGAATCATACTGATGCCCATCCTGTCGGCAATGGTTTTCATCAAGACCCCCTTCTCACCTTCCTTGATTAATATTTTCAGAATCTGGGCCAGTTCCGCCTTCTTCTCGCGCTCCTTCTCTTTTGCTTGTTCCTGATCAGAAGCGCCCCTGGGCGTTTTGGGTGCACGAACCCGGTTTTGAACTTTCCAGACGACCGTGTCGCCCTCCTCTTCCCTGACGATCTCGCCCTGTTTGAGCCGATAAGCCAGTTTGCCCAGCTTTATCAAGGTCGGAGCCATGACCGCGATCATGAGGATCAGCAGCCACAACGGAATCGGTACGCTGTATAAAAGAAATGACATAGTAAATTGCCCCAGGCGGTAATGCTTTCAATATTCGTCTGACTGAATTATCGAGCCACGCCAGAATACGTCCTGATTACAGGGAAATCTGTGCGCTATCCCCGGTTTTCCTCATCGGTCAAGGCCCGGCATGAATACAATGCCGTGATTGACGGGTAGCAAAACCCTGGCCTCCGGGGAGCGAAAGCCCCGGGCCCTGCCCGGACGGCTCTTGCGGCTATCGGGCATCTTTACAAAGTATAGACACCGCTTGCTGGAAAATACCAGCCGATCCCGCCTCTGGAGCGGTTCGCCGGGCCCCTTGCGCAGGCGCAAGTCGGGGCCGATCCCTGTTATTATTCCCGGACGCAGAGGAGTTCCCTATGACGATCGAATCGGCTATCACCTCCTACGGCTATCTGGCCGTCGCGTTCGGTATTTTTATCGAAGGTGAGGTGATCGTACTGACCGCCGGCTTCCTCGCCCAGCAAGGATTGCTGGAACTGCGCTGGGTGATGGCCGCCTCGGTCATTGGCTCGATCATGACCTATCAGTTTTACTTTCTGCTCGGCCGCCTCAAGGGACGGGCCGTGCTGACAAAACGTCCCGGCTGGCAGTCGCGCGTGGCGCGCATCCGCAGCCTGCTCGAACGTTACGACACATTGATCATTTTCGGTTATCGGGGGCTGTTCGGCCTGCGCGCCATCACCCCTTTTGCCCTGGGCATGACCGACATCAGCCACCTGCGCTTCACCCTGCTGGATCTGATCCCCGCCACAATCTGGGGGCTCGGTGTCTCCTGGGCGGGCTTTGTTCTGGGCAAGGGCGCGGAAACACTGCTCGACAATCTGGGGGACTACCAGCTGTGGCTGGCCGGAGCCGCGCTGCTGATCGGGCTGCTGGTCATCAGCCTGTATGCCCGCCACCGGATGATGAAAAGCGGCGATAACGGGCCGCTGTAACGGCTTTCGTTCTCGCTTCCCTCCCGACTCGCCCGGTTCGTGGAATCACCATTCAGCTTGATACAACTGAAAAACAGCGTCATAACCTGCGGCACAACCGCGTAACATTTCCTGACGAGTTTCTGCACGCTCCGGCTATCCTCCTGCAATCTGAACACGCCGCAAAAGCGACTCACCCATCACTCTGCCGGCCTCTTGCTTGAGCTCCCCTCCGCCCGCGAAGCGGGTTTTGTAGGGCTTGCGTTTTTGGACTATATAGACTCTCCTGTAAAGGCGGTATCGTCTTTTACAGGAAAGTGTCCGTTAAACAGGTAGGGGTTCACAAACCCCGCCCGATAGCGAGGAATCGTCAAGGGGCCTTCAACCGGCCCTGTTATATGGCTCACAATTCGGTGATCTGCCCAGGTTACAGGGATATTGCAAATATGTTGAATTCAGCGCAAACCAGCCATTCCAAAAGAGTCATCCGTTCGCCGCTGTGGGGGATTGCCGGCAGCATTTTGTTTGTCGCCGCAGTACTCGCCGTGTTGATCTATTTTGGCGTGGATGAACAGGTAAGACACTTGCTGCAATGGTTTGAAGCCCGGGGCGCATGGGTCTCGCTGCTCTTCATTCTGCTGATGGCGGCGGTGGTCCTGCTGCTGCTGCCGGGTATCTTGTTTACCACCGGCGCCGGGTTTGTTTTCGGTGTCGTGGAAGGTTCGATTTACGTGGTGCTTGGGACGACACTCGGCGCAAGCCTGGCATTTGTGATTGCACGCTATCTGTTCGGCGCACGTGCCAGGCAATTCATCATGGCCCGTTCCCGGCTTCGGCTGGTAAGCGAGGAAGTGAGACCGCATGGCTGGAAAATCGTTTTGCTGACGCGGCTGATCCCGTTTTTTCCCAGCAAGATCTCCAACTATTTTTTCGGGCTGACCCCTTTTTCCCTGCGGGGTTATATCGGCGGTTCCCTGGTCGGTTTCATTCCCCTCTCCGTGCACAACGTCTATCTCGGCTCGATTGCCGCCGACCTTTCCACCCTGGGCGCACACGAACTCGGCCGCACACCCCTGGAATGGAGTCTCTACGCGGCAGGCTTCATTGCCGCCGTGATCGCCGTTGTCACCCTCAGCCGGCTGGCACAAAGGGCGTTGGCCCGGTATGAACAGAAAGGCGAAATCGAGGAGGAACCATGAGCTGGATGAAATGGCTGCCGTGGCGCTTTATCGTGCGCTATGTGGCGCGCAAACAGGGGTTTCTCGATCCGATCGCCCTGCTGGCGCGGCTGCACAGCTTTGCCCAGCCTTCCGAGGTAGGCGAACCCATCGAGCTGCTGCGCGCGGGGGTGGTTTTCCATGCCCGCGGTCTGATCAACAGCCGGGTCATTCAGCACAACCTGGACTGGGTGTGGCCCTACTGGATCGAGCGTCAGTTCGATCCCACCGATATGTCCTTTATCCCGCGTGCCTTTTCCTTCACCCATATCAATCTCAGCCATCGCAACTGGACCGCGATCGGTTATCCGGAGTGCCCGGAACTGCCGATCGTCGATCCCCGCGGATTGCTGACCCCCCTGCTCGATGGCTGGTCACTGGACGGCTGGATCATGACGGAGGACGGCCGCACGCTACTCCCCTCGCGGAGCGCCGAGTGCCGGCAGCGGCAGGAGATGGCATCGGGTGTTTGCATTACCACCGACACACAAACGGAGGGGCTGGCCCTGACCAGCCGCGCCTGGGTAGAGATCGAGTCGGGCATCCCGGTCTGCAAACTGCGTCTGCAGGCACGCGCCGATACTCGGGCCTCGGTAGTGCTGGCGCTGCGTCCGTATAATCCCGAAGGGATCAGTTTCATCAATCAGGTCAGTCTCTCCCCCGGGCGCGATGCCTGGACCATTGACGACAAACAACAGGTCACCTTCAGTACCGCTGCCGAACGGCATCATGTCGCCGATTATCGCAGCGGGGATGTGTTCATTCATCTTGGTGACCGGGAAGATCAGACCGAAGGCCGCTGTGAGGTGGGCATGGTCACCGCGGCGGCGCTGTTTTCCTGCAACGCCGGTGAAACAACCGACATCACCGCCAGCATCCCGCTGGCGAGTAAACCGGACGAGCGGCTGGTCGCCGAGGCCTGGCCCAACGTCCATCAGGATCATTGCCAGCTCTCCTGTCCGGAGGCGCATTACCAGTTTCTCTACGATGCCGCGATCACCTCACTGATTCTGCATTCACCCGGGGATGTCTATCCCGGGCCCTACACCTACAAGCGCTTCTGGTTTCGCGATGCCGCCTTCATCATTCACGCCCTGCTCTGTACCGGCCTGACCCACCGCGCCGAACGGGCTCTGGCGCGCTTTCCGGCACGCCAGACCGGGCTCGGCTATTTCCGTTCCCAGGAAGGCGAATGGGACTCCAACGGCCAGGTGTTGTGGATCCTGGAACGCTTCTTTGCCCTGACCAACCGCAAACCCACACTCGACTGGCACGACCCGGTTGCGCAAGGCGCGCGCTGGATTCTGCGCAAGCGACTCAACGATGATCTGGCAGCCCCCCACGCCGGTCTGCTGCCGGCGGGATTCAGCGCCGAACACCTGGGGCCCAACGACTATTACTACTGGGATGATTTCTGGGGAATCGCCGGCCTGCACGCGGCGGCGGCGATGTTCACGGAGACGGACCCCGATCGCAGCCGGGATTTCGCCGCGGGAGCCGACAACTTTGCCGCCGCGGTGGATCGCAGTCTGATCGCCTGCGCGCAACGGCTGAACCGTGCGGCCATGCCGGCCTCCCCCTATCGCCGGCTCGATGCCGGGGCCATCGGCTCGCTGGCGGGGGGCTATCCCCTGCAACTCTGCGCCCCAGACGATCCCCGGCTGCTCGACACGGTCGAGTTTCTGCATCAGCACTGTTTCGTCAAAGGCACCTTCTATCAGGACATGACCCATTCCGGTCTCAATGCTTACCTGACCCTGCACGTTGCCCAGGTAATGCTACGCGCCGGCGATCCCCGCTACCTGGAACTGATGGATGCCGTGGCGGACCTCGCCTCACCGACCGGACAGTGGCCCGAAGCCTGCCATCCTTTGACCGGCGGTGGCTGCATGGGTGACGGTCACCATGTCTGGGCCGCCGCCGAGTGGGCGTTGATGATCCGCAACTGTTTCGTGCGCGAAGAGGCGGAACGGCTTATTCTGATCAGCGGCATTCCCGGGCGCTGGCTGGAACAGTCAACGCCGATCCGCTTCGGGCCGGCGCCGACCCGCTTTGGCACGGTGTCGATCACCCTCACCCCGGATCCCGGCGGAGCGCCGCGTCTCGACTGGCGGGGCGACTGGCATGACGAAGTCCCCCCGATCGAGATTCGACTACCCGGCTATGTCCCGCTCGACACGACCCGGGGCAGCGGCTCGGAACTGCTCGTGAAAAGGAAGCCTGACGCATGAACATTCTCATCCTCACCAACACCTTTGCCCCCCACGTGGGCGGCGTGGCCCGCTCCGTGGAGGCGTTTGTCAGGGAATACCGCAAGCGGGGGCATGAGGTGCTGATCGTGGCGCCCGAATTTCCCGGCGCAGAAGAGGACGAAGCCGACGTGGTACGCATTCCCGCGATTCAGAACTTCAACGCCAGCGATTTCTCCGTGGTGTTGCCGGTCCATCCGCAACTCAGCGCCCGGCTCGATGCCTTCCAACCGGACATCGTCCACTCCCAGCACCCTTTCCTGCTCGGCATGACCGCCGTGCGGATCGCCCGGCGTCGCAACCTGCCGCTGGTCTTCACTCATCACACCCTGTATGAGCAATATACCCACTATGTGCCGGGTGATTCGCCGGTGCTCAGGCGCTTCGCGATCGAGCTGGCCACCCGTTACGCGAACCTCGCCGATCAGGTCTTCGCCCCCAGTGAAAGCATCCGCGAGCTGCTGCTGCAACGCGGCGTCACCACGCCGGTTAGCGTGGTGCCGACCGGGGTCTACCTGGAGCACTTCGCCCGGGGCGACGGCCCCGGCTTTCGCGAACAGCGGGGTATTCCGGCGGAGGCGTTTGTGGTGGGCCATCTGGGCCGCCTGGCGCCGGAGAAGAATCTGGCATTTCTGAGCCGCGCCGTCGCCCGCTTCGCCGCGGAGCACCCGCAGGTCCATTTTCTGGTTATCGGCTCCGGCCCCTCCGAACAAAGCATGCGCGAAATTTTCACCGAAGCGGGACTCGACGATCGCCTGCATATCACCGGCATCCTGCAACAACCTGCTCTGAGCGATGCCCTGCACGCCATGGATCTGTTCGCCTTCGCCTCGTTAAGCGAAACCCAGGGCATGGTGCTGACAGAAGCCATGGCCGCCGGCTTGCCCGTCATCGCCCTGGATGCGCCCGGGGCGCGGGAAGTGGTCCGGGATCAACAGAACGGACGCCTGCTGCGGGAAGAATCGATCCCGGCTTTCAGCGCGGCCCTGCAGTGGGTTGCCGGGCTCTCTCCCGAAGCGATCGGTGATCTCAAGCGTAGCGCGCTGGAGACCGCCGAAGCTTTTTCCATGCCCCGTTCGGCGGACAAAGCACTGAGCTGTTATGCCTCGCTCGAACCCGGCCCCCGGGATGAATCGCTCAAGCAGGAAACCGGGGTGCAGGAAGTGATGACCGCCATCAAGACGGAGTGGAATATTCTGAAAAGCATGGCCGACGCCGGTAACGTCGCGCTGGGGAGCCAGCTGTTTTCCGACAAGGAGGAGGATGGATAATACACCTCAAAGTGATCGGGCGCATCGCGCGGCAATCCGCCGATCACGAAACTGATTGCCCCGTGTCTGGCCGAATAGCGGTCTTTACCGGGCAGGCACATTATCCTCTCCCTTGTCACATTTGCGGTGCCCTGATCTGCGCAACGGATCCTGCCGCCGTTATCGATATATTCAAACACTTCAGAATAGACGAGCGCCTGATCACTTTACTGGAAGGCGAAAGCCTGTTTAACGACGCCATCGCAATTGTATTATTCGGCCTTTTATTATCCCTGGTGATCAAGCCCGCGCAACAACGGGCACGGCACTTACCTGTAGTATCGTTCCTCTATGGCCTGCTTGGCGGCATTATTACACGCCTGAGTAACCCTGGAACTGTCACTGCCGCTTGAACTGAATGCCTGGCACACGATTCAACCCATCACCTACGATGTTGTGATCTTTTCCGTATTGATCCAGGTGCCGGCCCTGTACCTGATACTGAACCGCCTGATAATAAAAACAGACGGGGACACACCGGTATAACTGAAGAGGTAGCGGGGCGAAGTGTGTTCTGCTTGCTCTCTTTCACCCGATGCGAAACTAATTCATTTGCGCGACTGTCCAGTCGATCAGCTCGGCCGCCAGCGCATCACTGGCTCGCCCGAAGGCGTCGACCACCGCCGGGACCTGTTCGCCTTCCACCGCCTCCCGGACGGCAAAGCGCCGCGTAGCGATAATCCGCTTGCCGCTGATCTCGACCAGGTGGGCATCCAGGCGAATGCGCACCTCCGGGACGCCCGCCGCATATTCGACCTGGAATGCGCGTAGTGTCCCGCCGAGTTCGACATCGGCCCGCAGTTGTTCGCGCCCGCTGCTCAGCCGGGTAATGCGCCCGTCATTAGCAAAGGCCTCCAGCAAGTGATCCCGCCATAATGCCGGCGCCGGCGAACTCCAGCGGACATTCGGATAAACATTCAGCTGGTGACCCTGCGGTACGACCACGATCCGCGTGGTGCTCAAAAGCTCATTGGCCGAGGGACGCTGAAGACGTAAGGAGAGTTCTCTGTGTTCAGCGCCGCCATCCGCCACCCTGGAGGGCGGCAACCGGTAAATGTCCTGGGGCGCCGGTTCGGGAAGGATGCTGCAGCCACTCAGGCCCGTTATTACGAGAAGCCCCAGCCCGATCAGCCTGCTCCCTTGCACCAATGATCTCATGGCTGAAACTCCCTGACAGGTTCACGATTGAGCAGATAGCCGCCCGGATTCTGATCGAAACGCTCCACCGCTTTGCGAACGGCGGCCGTGGAACGGCGCAGCTCATCGAGTGCCGGGCCGAGTTCGTCCAGCCCCTGCATGCCATCCGCCAGCGCCGCCTCGTTCTCGCGCAGTAAGCGATCGATCCGCGTGCTGGCCCGCGAGAGGTTCTCGACCCCCTGGCGCATTGCCTCGCTCTGACCGGCCAGCGTTCCGGTAAACCGGTCGAGGTTCTCAAGGCTGCGCGTCAGATGGGCGGTATTCTCTTTGGACAGCAGCCGATTGCTGTTCTCAATCAGCCGCGAGGCATCGTCGAGGATTTCTGTCAGCGCCTCGCTCAGCCGGCCAATTTGCGACGCTCTTGCCGTAATTTGCGGCACGCCGCCATCGGCCCGCTCCAGCGGCGGACTCTGCGCCGCCCCCCCAAGCAACTGGATCTCGCTGGCGCCGGTAAGGTTGGCCAGAACCAACTCGGCCAGGGTGTCCTGGCGGACCGGCGTGCTGGCGCTCACCCTGATGCGGGCAATGACCTGCCGCGGATCGTCCGGATCGATCCGGATCTGCTCGACCAGCCCCACCGGAATGCCGTTATACAGAACGCGGTTGCCGCTCGACAGGCCGGTAACCGACTGGCGAAAAACGACATCGTAGAGCGCGGTTTCGCTCTCCTCGGTCGGACCGCCGTCGGCCAGCCACAGCACGAACCACATACCGCCCGCGACCACCGCCATGGTGAACAGACCAATCAGTATATGGTGGGCACGGGTTTCCATCTAACTAACCTCGTCGGTGGTTTGGGTGGCCTGTTGCGCGGTACGACCGCGCGGTCCATGAAAATAGTCCTGCACCCAGCTATCCGGGGTCGCAGCCACCTCCTCGAGGGTGCCGGTAACCCGTACGCGTTTGTCGGCTAACACCGCCACCCGGTCGCAGACAGCATGCAGCGTATCAAGATCGTGTGTCACCAGGAACACGCTAAACCCGAAAGCGTCGCGCAGGGTTAATAATAACCGGTCGAAGGCCGCCGCGCCGATGGGATCGAGCCCGCTGCTGGGCTCGTCGAGAAATAACAAGGGGGGATCGAGCGCCAGCGCGCGCGCCAGAGCCGCGCGCTTGACCATGCCGCCGGAGAGCTCGGCGGGATAGCGGAGGCCGGCCTCCGGCGCCAGGCCGACCAATGCCAGCTTGACCCAGGCCAGCGACTCGGCCTGGGAACGGCTCAGCCCGGCATGTTCGACCAGCGGCACCCCGATGTTTTCAAGGACCGTTAACGATGAGAACAGTGCCCCTTTTTGAAACAGCACTCCGCTGCGGCATATCAGCCGCGCCCGGTCCATCTCGTACAGGGCATACAGATCCTCGCCCAGAAAATGGACCGTCCCGGCGGCCGGTTGCAGCAGTCCCACGAGGCTGCGCAACAATACCGACTTGCCGGTGCCGCTGCCGCCCACCACACCGAGAATCTCGCCGCGATAGAGATCCAGATCCAGCCCGTCATGCACCACCTGCTCGCCAAAGCGGTTCACCAGTCCCCGGACCTGCACCAGCGCTTCACGCCCCGTGTTGTCACTCGCCTGACTCACCAGCCCGCCTCCATGAAATACAGGGCCGCCACGGCATCGAGCAGGATCACGATGAAGATCGACTGCACCACACTCGAGGTCGTATGCAACCCGACCGACTCGGCGCTGGCGCCGGACTTGAAGCCCTCGAGACAGCCGATCAGGCCGATGATAAAAGCGAACAGCGGTGCCTTGGAGAGGCCGACCCAGAAGTGTTGCAGGGGCACCGCATTGACGATCTCCAGATAACGTGAAACAGAGATATCCAGTGACAGGTGCGACACCAGCCCGCCGCCGGCCACCCCGGAGAGAACGGCAATAAATGTCAGCAGGGGCAGGCTCACCATCAACGCCAGTATCCGGGGCAATACCAGCAACTCGATCGGATCCAGCCCCTGCACACGCAGGGCATCAAGCTCCTCGTTGGCCTTCATCGAACCGATCTGCGCGGTGAAGGCGCTGGCGGTCCGCCCGGCCAGCATGATCGCCGTAAGCAAAACGCCAAACTCGCGCATGAATGAATAGGTCACCAGATCTACCGTGTAGATGGTCAGCCCGAGATCGACCAGCACCGTGGCACCCAGCAGAGCCACGACCGCCCCGACCAGGAAGGTCAGCAACGCGACGATGGGCACAGCATTGAAGCCGATCTGTTCGATGTGACTGACCAGCGGCGTGAGACGCCAGCGCCGCGGTCGCGGCAACACCCTCAGAAAGGTCAGCAACGTTCGCCCCATAAAATCGAGCAACGTCACCAGATCCCGACCGATGATCAGGCTCGCACGTCCGATGCGCGCCGTCACATCGCCAAAGACATAGCGGTTTTGGCGGGTATCCAGAACCGGATGCAACAACGCATTGCAGACGGTCAGCAACAGCTCGCGGCGTTCCGGGGTCAGCCCCGGCACGGACTCCGGCAGAGCCTGGGTCCGTTCGGTCCCCAGCAACCGGACCAGCAACGTGGCCCCGGCCGAGTCCATCTCACCAACCCCCTGAAGATCCAGTCGCACCGGCGTCGCGTTATCCAGGGTCAGTTTTCCCACCGACCGGCTTAACGCCGTGTAATGCAGCAGCGTCCAGTCGCCAGTGAGGAGCAGCGCGACGCCCTCCGGCCCGGCTTCCTGGCGCACCTGCCCCGGCGCGGACGCGGTCATATCCGCCACCACTCCCCACTCATCCGATAGCGATAACGAAATCGGGAACCTGAAACCACCTGTCGTTCACACATACTCATGTCCGGGATAACATCCTGTTCACTAATAGCCCGAAGTGTATCGGTATCTCACTGTACCACTACAACGGCCCTTCGGGCAGTTCAGGGCCGAGGTCGAGTTACGAGGGACGAGGTCTTGCAGGACGGGCTTTCAGCCACAAAAAAAGTCGGCAGTTGGCAGCATTTGATCGGCGTCCCTCGGACGCAGGACCGAGTTACGAGGGACGAGGTCTTGCAGGAGGGGCTTTCAGCTACAAAAAAGTCGGCAGATGGCAGTCACAGTTAGCAGCATTAGCAGGAGCGCCTCCGGCGCGATAAGCCCGGGCAGCCCGCACGATCTATCGCGGCGCAGCCGCTCCTACCGATCCATCAGTAAGGTGTTCTCCTCGTCACTCGTACCTCGTACCTCGGCCCTTCACGAAGCAGCCAGCTGCTGCGTGATCGGCACACGTCGAATCCGCTTGCCGGTGGCGGCGAAGATCGCGTTGAGCACCGCCGGGGCCGCGACGGCGATGGTGGGCTCGCCGATGCCGCCCCAGAAACCGCCGGAGGGCATGACGATCGTTTCCACTTCCGGCATCTCGTCCATCAGCAGCGACGGGAAGTCGTGGAAGTTGGTTTGCTCGACACCGCCGTCCTTGATGGTGCACTCGCCGTAGAGCAGGGCTGACAGACCATAAACGAACGAGCCTTCCACCTGTGCCTCGATCTGTTGCGGGTTGACGGCATGGCCCGGATCGGTGGCGGCGACGATGCGATGTATTTTCAACTTGCCTTTGTCATCCACCGACACTTCCGCGCAGGCGGCCACATAGCTGCCGAAGGTCTTGACCACCGCCAGGCCGCGATGCACGCCGTCGCCGGCCGGTTTGCCCCAGCCAACCTTTTCGGCCACGACATCGAGCACCGCCCGGCTTTTGGGCTGATCGGCCATCAGGCTGCGGCGAAATTCGAGCGGGTCCTTGCCCGCGGCGTGGGCCAGTTCATCCAGAAAGCACTCCATATATATAGCATTCTGGTTGATGTTCACCCCGCGCCAGAAGCCCGGCGGCACCGGCGGGTTGCGCATGGCATGCTCGACCAGCAGGTTGGGCACCGTGTAGCTGATGGCGTGATCGCCCTCGGCATGAAAGCCCTGGAAAGTGACGGGATCCATGCCATCCTGCAGCCCGTCGGGCATCACCGTGGCGAGGATCGACTGGCCCGAGATGCGCACGTTCAGGCCGGTCAGGTTGCCGGCCTCATCCAGGCCGCCGACCAGCTTGCAGTGAGTGATAGGATGGTAGTGGCCGTGGGCCATGTCCTCCTCGCGGCTCCAGAGCAACTTGACCGGGCTGCCCGGCAGTTGTTTGGCAATGTTCACCGCCTGGGTGACAAAGTCGTGAAACGCGCCGCGCCGGCCGAAGCCGCCGCCCAGGTGGATCTTGTACACCTCACACTTGTCCACCGGTAACCCGGATGCATCAACCGCCGCTTTCAGGGCCGCCTCGCCGTTTTGCGTGGGGCACCAGACTTCACACTTGTCTTTGCTCCACAACGCGGTGGCGTTCATCGGCTCCATGGTGGCGTGGTTCTGGTAGGGATAACGGTACGTCGCTTCGACCGTTTTGGCCGCGCCCTTCAACGCCCTGTTCACATCGCCGGCTTTGTTCCCGACAAAGACCTCCTTGTCGGAACTCAGCCCCTCTTCGAGCATTTGGTCGATGGCGGCACTGTCGAGTTTGGCGTTCGGCCCGTGGTCCCAGGTGATTGGCAGCGCGTCCAGTGCCTGGTTGGCCTGCCACCAGGTATCGGCCACCACGGCGACGGCGTCCTCGCCCACACGTACCACCTTGCGCACGCCGGGCATGCCGGTCACCTTTTTCTCATCGAAGGACTTGAGCCTGCCGCCAAAGGTCGGACACGCCTTGATGGCCGCGTTGAGCATGCCGGGTAGCTGCAGATCGGTGCCGAAGATCTGCTTGCCGTTGAGCTTGTCGTCGGTATCCAGGCGCGGGATCGGCTTGCCGATGATCTGCCACTCGTCCGGATCCTTGAGCTCGACATGCTGGGGCGGGATCAGCTCGGATGCCGCCTCGGCAACCTGGCCGTAGGTGACCGTGCGGCCGCTGGGCTGGTGCGTAATCACGCTGTTGGCCGCGCGACATTCGCCTTTGGGCACATCCCAGCGATCGGCCGCCGCCTGCAGCAGCATCTCCCGCGCCACGGCCCCACCCTTGCGCACATAGCGGTGGCTGTCGCGGATTCCCCGACTGCCGCCGGTGGAAAAGCTGCCCCAGATCCGATCCCGCGCACGATTCTCGCCGGGGGTCGGGTATTCGGTGATGATCTTGTCCCAGTCGCACTCCAGCTCCTCGGCCACCAGTTGCGCCAGGCCGGTCAGGGTGCCCTGCCCCATTTCGGAACGGGCGATACGGATGATCACCGTGTCATCGGGCTGGATGACGACCCAGGCGCCAATCTCGGGCAAACCTTCGGAGGGCAGCTCATCCCACTCGCCGGCGACGGCTGTCGTGCTCATGGGCAAGTAAAGCCCGAGGGAGAAGCCCACGCCCAATCCGGCCGCGCGGGTGCTGGTGATCAGAAACTCGCGCCGCGAGACGTTCAGCGTATCGTTTTTCATCACGACCTCCCGCGCTTGTTGATGTCGACGGCCAGATGAATCCCGCGCCGCACCCGGTTAAAGGTGCCACAGCGACAGATGTTGGTGATCTGTTGATTGATCGCCTCATCATCGGGTTCGGGATTCTTGTTCAGCAGTGCCGCCGCGGCCATGATCATCCCCGGCTGGCAGTAACCGCACTGCGGCACATCCAGCTCTTTCCAAGCCTGTTGCAACGGATGGCTGTTATCCGCCGAGAGCCCCTCGATGGTGACGATCTTTTTGTCGGCATCCATGGAAGAGACCGGCACGGTGCAGGAGCGCACCGCCTCGCCATCCACATGCACCGTGCACGAACCACACAGGCCGATGCCGCAGGCATACTTGGTGCCGGTCAGTCCCAGTTGCTCACGCAGTACCCAGAGAAGCGGCGTCGAGCCATCGACCTCTACCTCGACCGTCTCGCCGTTGATGTTCAGTGTCGCCATGCGAAACCCTCCAAAAATCCTGCCAAAAGTCTAGACCGGGCAGGCGAACTTAACAACAGGGTTTTGACGTAGTTTTTGTGGGAAAAGAAAAGTAGGCAGCTTTCGAACAGAACAGGTAGGCCGGACATAGCGAAGCGGTGTCCGGCAATCTGGATGGACCCGAGGTATGCCTCCCACGCACCGATGCTGAGTTCTGAGTGCTGAGTTCTGAGTGCTGAGTGCTGAGTGCTGAGTGCTGAGTTCTGAGTGCTGAGTGCTGAGTGCTGAGTGCTGAGTGCTGAGTGCTGAGTGCTGAGTGCTGAGTGCTGAGTGCTGAGTGCTGAGTGCTGAGTGCTGAGTGCTGAGTGCGTGCTGAGTGCTGAGTGCTGAGTGCTGAGTGCTGAGTGCTGAGTGCTGAGTGCTGAGTGCTGAGTGCTGAGTGCTGAGTGCTGAGTGCTGAGTGCAAAGTTTAATCGCTATCCTCAATCGTTCAAGTGAATGGGCCTCGTGATCAGGCCTTATTCCTGATGTTTTCGATAAAATCATAGAATATGATTATTCGCGAGTTTTGTTCCGGCTCTGTTGCAACGCACCAGACTGATACGCGATCCGCTGCGCCTCCTCCAGCCAGGCCAGACGCTGGGCGGGGGTTGCGCTGGCCCACAAACGCAGATGCGCTTCTTCGTCTGCGGTCAGTTTGTCGAATTTCGTTTCACTGTTCATTATTGTTTAACAAGCTCTGTAGATATTTAATGTCTTCTTCATCTTTGGCTCTGCCGGTATTCGATTTCATGGCGATGAGATCGTTTATAGAACATACCGGAACGCTTTCTCCTCCGATATCCATCAGCACAGCTCGCTTTTTCATACCCTGAAATGGAAAGGGTTCACGTACAAATATGTCGACCACCATCATAGGGTTATCAGGATGGTAGAACGAAAATACCATCATATTTTTTTCGTTTACCCAGGATTCACGGATTGTCTCATCCGCGAACTGCATTGGATCGACCGGTAGCCGGGGCTTCAGACCAATTGACAGCAAGACCTTGAGGGCCTGTTCTGATTTCTTTTTATCAAGATTAATAACCAGATCGATGTCAGCAGTCAATCTGGCATAGCCATGCAGTACTGTTGCAAGCCCGCCAACGACAATATATTGCACGTCCGCTACATTCAGGGCTTTGAATAGTGGCAAATAAACCGACATAGATTGATTATAGCTCTGATTTTTCCCGCGTCATGCCTGATCCGGCTTACGGCTGTTAACCGGATTGTTCGCTTGCCACGATCACCTCGTGCATTTCCAGCTTGCCCTCGCCGTCGAACGCCTCCTTTGGCATGGGGTTGCTGTGGGCCAGTTTGAAATCCTCGCTGCCCACCCAGGCCTCGAATGACGCCTTATCCCGCCAGGTGGTCAGCACCACATAGGGCGCCTCGTCACTCTCTGGCCGGAGGACTTCCATGCGCACAAAGCCCGGTTGCTGGTCGATCTGACCGGCCCGTTTTCGAAAACGTTCCTCAAAGGTCTCTTCCCAGCCGGCGGCGACCGGCACGCGATTGGCGACAATAAACATCGTGTTAACTCCAGGTATTGGCATATTTATCAATAAGCGGGAGTTTAGCAGAGACACAGGCGGTAAATAACAGGTTGTTTTTGTCACAGGGTCTGTTTCATAAGCAGGGGAAAGTGGACGCTATGGCGGGACAGGGTTATCCGCAGCGATTAAAATTAAAACCACGCATTTTTCCACGCCCTTATTCACATCTCTCTTGCGTGTAGCCATCTCCATAATCCTTATATGTTGATTTTAATCGGGGTCCCGGCAACGCAATGTTTCGAATAACACATACCGAACATCCGCCCTTTGTGCCATCTTACCCTCTTTAATGGCGCATTCTGTTTTATGTCATCGCAGTCATACAGAATGCGTTCAGGCCTGCTACAGTCAATCATATGTTCCTGACTATCAACAGCGGCAGTTCCTCACTGCGCCTGGCAGCGTATCGGCGCGAGGGCGGGGAATTACAACAGCTCGCCACTGCCCGGCATGAGACGGAAGCCGGGGCCTGCGACGAACTGCTGCGACAATTCATTGACGAGCACAACTTGCAGGATGTGCGCGGCGTAGTCCATCGGGTCGTGCACGGCGGCAGTTATTTCAGCGACGCCTGTCACATCGATACTGAGGTCGAGTCCCGTATCGAAGCGCTGGCGCCACTTGCCCCACTGCACAACCCGCCGGCACTGGCGCTGATCCGAACCGCGCGTAAACTGCTGCCGCAAGAAACAGCGCACGTGGCGGTGTTTGATACCGGCTTTTTCCATTCGATGCCCGGGCGCGCCGCCCGTTATGCCCTGCCCTCTGATCTAAGTTGCGATCATGAACCGCGCCGCTACGGTTTCCATGGTCTGGCGCATCAGGCCATGTGGCAGGCCTGGCTTCGACACGAATCGGGACATTCGAAAACACGCCTCATCACTCTGCAGCTGGGTGCCGGTTGTTCCATCAGCGCCATTCGTGGTGGCAAGCCGCTCGACACCTCGATGGGGTTCTCCCCGCTGGAGGGTCTGGTGATGGCGACCCGCAGCGGCGATCTCGATCCCGGCCTGCTGCTTTATTTACAGCATCAGCAGGGCATGACGCCGGAACAGCTCGATAACCTGCTCAACCGGCACAGCGGCCTGCTCGGTATCTCCGGGCTGAGCGGCGACATGCGTGATCTGCTGGATTCGACGGAACCCCGGGCGCAGCAGGCCGTCGACCTCTACTGCTACCGGGCGGCCAAATACATCGGGGCCTATCTGGCGGTACTGGGTGGCGCGGACGGGATTGTATTCGGCGGCGGGGTGGGCGAGCACGCGCCGCCGATCCGGGCCCGCATTCTGGGCTACCTGGGCTGGGCGGGAATTGATCTTGATCCCGATGCCAACCAGGCAACCCTCGGCGAAGCCGGTCGGATAAGCCGTTCCGACAGCCGGATCGCCGCCTGGGTATTACCGGTCGATGAAGCGCGACTGATGGCGGAACAGGCCTGGCAACTACTGGACACCTGACCCGAGAGGTTGCCGCACAAACATTTGCAGTCAGGCAAACCCGACTATCGGCGATGCTGATCAAGCATCTGTCGCCACAACGGCATTGGAAGCAACATCCAATCTTGTTCCAGGAGGAACTCATGGACACGAACACCATTAACGATCCCTTGAGCCAGCAGGAGCTGGAGCAGCTGCACGCCTGGTGGCGTGCCTGTAACTATCTGGCCGCCGGCATGATCTATCTGCGCGACAACCCGCTGTTACGTGAGCCACTTAAACCCGAGCATATCAAGGCACGGCTGCTGGGGCACTGGGGTTCCAGCCCGGGACTGAGTTTTGTGTATACCCACCTCAACCGAGTGATCAACCGCTATGATCTGGACGCGATTTTTATCGCCGGGCCGGGTCACGGCGCACCGGGGGTGCTGGGACCGGTCTATCTGGAGGGGACCTACTCGGAAATCTACCCGAACAAGGCCGAAGACGAAGAAGGCATGCAACGCTTTTTTCGGGCCTTTTCCTTCCCCGGCGGTATCGGCAGCCACTGCACACCGGAAACGCCCGGCTCGATTCACGAAGGCGGCGAGCTGGGTTACAGCCTGTCTCATGCGTTTGGCGCTGCCTTCGATAATCCCGATCTGCTGGTAACGGTGATGATCGGCGACGGCGAGGCCGAAACCGGCCCGCTGGCCACCGCCTGGCATGCCAACAAGTTCCTCAATCCGATACGCGACGGTGCCGTGTTGCCGGTGTTGCATCTCAACGGCTACAAGATCAACAACCCCACGGTGCTGGCGCGTATCGACCACGCAGAACTCGAAGCATTGCTCAAGGGTTACGGCTGGACACCTTATTTTGTCGAAGGCGATGATCCGCAACAAATGCACCAGAAGATGGCCGCTACTCTGGAGAACTGCATTCGTGAGATTCGGCAAATCCAGGCCGAGGCGCGGGACAATAACCGGCCGCAGCGTCCGCGCTGGCCGATGATCGTGCTGCGCAGCCCCAAGGGCTGGACCGGCCCCAAAGAAGTCGACGGTCACCAGGTCGAAGGCAGTTGGCGCGCCCACCAGGTCCCGCTGCCGCAGGCACGCGACGATGCCAAACAACGCAAACAACTGGAAACCTGGTTGCGCAGTTACAAACCCGAGGAGCTGTTCGACGAACAGGGCACCCTGATCCCGGAACTTCGGGCACTGGCACCGCGCGGCATCCGCCGCATGAGCGCCAACCCGCATGCCAACGGCGGCGTACTGCGCCGGGACCTGCGCCTGCCGAGTTTTCGCGACTACGCTGTCGAGATCAAACGCCCCGGCGCCACCCTGGCCGGTAACACCTTCCCGCTGGGGCAAATGCTGCGCGACATCCTGCGGGCCAACCCGCATAACTTCCGCGTGTTCGGTCCGGACGAGACCAGCTCCAACAAACTACAAGCCGTCTATGAAGCCAGCGGCAAGACCTGGCTGGCCGGAACCCTGCCGCAGGATGACGACGGCGGTGAACTGTCGCCCGACGGTCGGGTCATGGAACTGCTTTCGGAACATACCCTGGAAGGCTGGCTGGAAGGCTATCTACTGACCGGCCGGCACGGTTTCTTTTCCACTTATGAAGCCTTCGTGCATGTCATTGACTCGATGTTCAATCAACACGCCAAGTGGCTGGATATTGCCGAGGATATTCCCTGGCGCGCACCGATCGCCTCCCTCAATCTGTTGATCACCTCCACGGTCTGGCGACAGGATCACAACGGTTTCACCCATCAGGATCCCGGTTTCCTCGATCTGGTGGTCAACAAAAGCCCTTCGGTGACGCGCATCTATTTGCCGCCGGATGTCAACTGCCTGCTAAGCGTCGCCGACCACTGCCTGCGCAGTCGCAATGACGTCAATGTGATCGTTGCTGACAAACAGCAACATCTGCAATATCTGGATATGGATGCCGCTGTTCGCCACTGTACCAAAGGGCTCGGGATCTGGGACTGGGCCAGTAACGATCAGGGCGGCGAGCCCGATGTGGTGATGGCCGCTTGCGGCGACATCCCCACCAAAGAGGCGCTGGCGGCCGTGCAGCTGCTGCGCGAACATTTTCCCTTGTTGAAGATCCGTTTTATCAACGTGGTGGATCTGTACACCCTGTCAGGGGAGAGCGAGCATCCGCACGGACTCTCGGATCGTGACTTCGACAGCCTGTTCACATGTAACAGGCCAATCATTTTTAACTTCCACGGTTATCCCTGGCTGATTCACCGGCTCACTTACCGACGGACTAACCACAGCAACCTGCATGTGCGCGGCTACAAGGAAAAAGGCAACATCAACACCCCGATGGATCTCGCCATTGAAAATGAGATCGACCGCTTCAGCCTGACTATCGATGTCATCAACCGGGTCCCCGGCCTGCTGGTCAGCGGCGCGCACGTAAAGGAAAAAATGCGTGACCTGCAGATCGATTGCCGTAACTATGCCTATGAATATGGCATCGACAAACCGGAAATCAACGACTGGCGCTGGAGTATGGACTGAGCTCGCTTTTATCGAAGCAACAGGCCGGCGCCTCAACGGGGTGAGTCCGGGTGACGCCTTGTCGCTCAAAAAGTCACTCGCCGCGCGGGCGTCAGATCCCGCTTTCAGAATTCAGCCCTTTGCCGCTGCTTGATAGCCGCGTCCAGGGATGCAAGACTGGGCTGCCGGGCGCCGCCCGGGGATGACGTGGCAGGGCCTGCCGATCCGATGAACTGTGACAACGGGAGAAACTGATGGCGGAGATTATTGAATTCCCCGACAATTTTTTCGGCAAGCACGATCGCGAACGCGTGGAAAGCTTTGCCGGCCATGAAGTCGCCCACGGTCGGGCGACGCGCTGGCACTGGGCCAAAGACGACGATGATGACGATATTTTTCAGCTGTTCGCCGGCGGCGCGGACGAATATCTGATCCTCTCCCTCAGCCGGGATCGCGAACAGGATGCCTACTGTGCCCATGACGGCGAGGGGCGGCATCTGGTCAGCGGTTCGCTGGATCATCTCATGGCCGAGGTCGACGCCTATCTCACCGCGCTGCATGGCGAACCGCCGGCTTCCTGAGCGACGCCCGCCCGGGCAACACTCGCCCTTTGCCACTGACCGAGACAATCCATGATCCCGTCGACGATGCGCGAATGGCTGGAGGGATTCCGGATCCAGCTGGCCCGCCCGGACGCGGTATTGCCCCTCTCCTTCCTCGGGCTGATCGCCGGCATCCTGGCGGCCCTGACGATCATCGCCCTGCGCCTGCTGGTCGACACCGCGCAGACAACCCTGTATCCGATGGCGCAGGCCGGGGATTTCGAGTCCCTGCCCTGGCACTGGCGACTGGGGATCGCCCTGACAGGCGGGCTGCTGGTCGGAGGGTTGTTTCGCCTGGTGTCCGGTCCGGCCCAGACCGTGGGCGTGCTGCACGTGATCGAACGCCTGGCCTATCATCAGGGCCGCCTGCCCTGGATTAACGCGGTGGTGCAGTTTTTCGGCGGCGCGATTTCGATGATCGCCGGTCACTCGGTCGGCCGCGAGGGGCCGAGCGCCCACCTGGGAGCGGCCAGCAGTAATCTGCCGGCCCAGGCACTGGGCCTGCCGCATAACAGTCTGCGGGTATTGACCGCCTGCGGCGCCGCCGCCGGCATTGCCGCCTCTTTCAACACGCCACTGGCCGGGGCGGTATTCGCCATGGAAGTGCTGATGCTCGAATACACCGTCGCGGGTTTTGCCCCGGTGATTCTGGCCACGGTCAGCGCCACCGCCATCAGCCAGCTGATCTTCGGCGACACCTACGCCTTTTCCGTGCCCGAGGTGCAGTTGGGCAACGTGGCGCAGCTGCCTTATATATTGGTATGCGGGATCCTGATCGGCCTGCTCGCCGCCGGCTTCAATGCCCTGTTTCAGCAGGTCGCCCTGCGCGGGCGCAGCCTGCCACAGTGGTCGCGGCCCGTGCTGGCCGGCCTGCTGGTCGGCGTCTGCGGGCTGTTCGTCCCCGAGGTGATGGGCATCGGCGATGACACGGTCAATGCCATCCTCAGTGGCGAGACCGCCCTGCGCCTGTTGCTCGTGGTATTGATCGTAAAAGTGCTGGCCACCGCCGGAGGCATCGGCCTGGGGCTGCCCGGCGGCATCATCGGCCCGACCTTCTTTATCGGCGCGGCCGCCGGCGGCCTGCTGGGGGTGATCGGCATTCAGCTGGGCATCGTCGAGGCCGGCAGTGTCGGCCTGTACGCGATGATCGGCATGGGCGCCATGATGGCCGCCACCCTGCAGGCGCCCATGGCCGGGTTGATCGCGATCCTCGAGCTGACCGGCGAGCCGGGCTTTATCCTGCCGGGGATGCTGGCGGTGGTGACCTCGACCATCGTCAGCGGGCGGATCTTCCGGCGCGAATCCCTGTTCCATACCCTGCTGCGCGGCCGCGGCCTGGACTACCGCAGCGATCCGGTGGCGCAGTCCTTACGCCGGATCGGCGTGGCCGGCGCCATGAACCGCAAGATCGCCGTCCTGCCCAGGCAGGTCGAGGCGGACGAGGTGGATCGCGCCCTGCAGAATGAGCCGGTCTGGGTATTGATCCGGGAAGCGGACTCGCCGCAACTGGCACTGGCGGGGGTGGATCTCGCCCTTGCGCGCAAGCAATCCCCCGAAGCCGAGCAGTTCGATCTGCTGGAACTGCCCGGCGAGCGCCGCACCCTGGTGGCTGTCGATATGCGCGCCACCCTGGAAGAGGCGCGCCAGCTCCTGCACGACAGCGGCAAGGAGATGGCCTATGTCATCAGCCAGAACGTGCCGGGGCTGCCCCGTATCTATGGGGTGCTGAGCCGCGACGAGGTGGAAGGCAGTTATCGTTATTGAGCTGTCGGCCGGCAACCGGATCGGCCTGTCCTGTCCGTTTGCCGCGAAATAATTCAAAAGCCGGCGTTCACTGATTAGACCGCCTTGCACGAATAGACGTTACCGATTTACCAATCGGCCTTTCTTCGAGACAGCCCGTTTCGCTTTTGTTATAAAAGGGACCTACCGAACTCCGGGGAAAACCCGACAAAGGCGCCTGGGTAAAACAGTGATTGAACAACCGTCTGTTCTCAAGATCGTTAGCCGGTATATTCGCCGCTGTCTCCTTTTCCTGTCATTTGCCACCGCCGCGGCCGGCCTGCAGGCGCAAAACGATTTGCTCGAACCTTTTTCCGACAGGCCTCTGGAGGAGCCCGTCACCCATCCTGACTGGTTCAAGCTCAGCTTTCTGGATCTTTACGATGATATCGAGGAAGCCGTCGCGGCGGGCAAAGAAGGGATCATCGTCTACTTCGGCCAGGAGCACTGCCCCTATTGCAAGGCACACTTGCAAAACAACTGGGAAAATCCGGAGATCGTCAAATATACCCGGGATAACTTCGATGTCATCGCTGTCGATGTCAAAGGCGCCCGCAATATCACCGCCATTGACGGCAAGGTTTACCAGGAGAAGTCCTTTGCCATCAGGCACCAGACCGACTTCACACCTTCCCTGTTATTTTACAACGCGCAAAAAGAAGTGGTCCTCAAACTGCAGGGCTATCATCCTCCATACCAGTTTCGCGCGGCGCTGGAATATGTCAACGATCAACATTACGCCAACGAGCCCTTTGGGGACTACCTGAGCCGGGCCGAGCTGGCGGAAAGCTACGGCAAGGACCGGCTCAATGCCCACCCGGCATTTGCATCTCAACCCTATGTGCTCGACCGCAGCAGCATGTCGGCTGCGCGCCCCCTGGCTGTGTTTTTCGAACAACCCCGCTGCCATGCCTGTGATGTACTGCACGCCGGTCCGCTCGACACCGACAGGATCACGGCCCGCCTGAAACAGATGGATGTGGTACAGCTTGATATGCAATCGGACACCCGCCTTATCACACCCGACGGCCGACGACTCACTGCCCGGCAATGGGCTGACGAACTCGATCTCTACTATTCCCCAACCGTTATATTTTTCGATGAAAACGGCAATGAGATCCTCCGTATCAACTCGGTCGTCTGGGTCTATCGTTTGAACAATGTCCTGGACTATATTCTAACCGACGCCTACAAGCGCCATGACACCTATCAGGCATGGCAGCAATTCAAGGTGCGAAAGAAAAGCGGCATGGACTGAACAAGCGTTCCGAATACTTTTTCACTGCCCGATAGTTGAGACCGGACGCTTTTAGCTGGCGATCAATCCAGCCAGCTTTCAACCTTCTTGCGATCCGGTACACCGCCGGCATGCACCACCTGGTCGTCGATCACCACGCCGGGGGTGGACATGACACCGTAGCCCATGATGGCAGCGATGTCCTTGACCTTCTCCAGTTCGACTTCCACGCCTTTCGAGTTGACGATCTCCTCGATCAGGGCGAAGGTTCGTTTGCAGTTGGCGCAACCGCTGCCGAGTACTTTGATATTCTTCATGGTTCTATCCCCCTATATATAAAGAATCATGCTAGCAACAGGACTGACCGCTGGCGGTCGGCGTGCAGCAGGTCTGTTCGCTCACCGGTTTGCCCTTCTCTACTTTAGGTTTGCCGGCGGCCGCGGCGCCGGCTGCCGCGTCGAAGGCGGCGTCGAGTTTTTGCGCCGCCTCGTCACGGATGTGGCGGGCGATCTCGATCACCGTGTCGATCTGCTGTTGCGGCACGCCGGCCTGGCGCAGGCGATCCAGCTGGCACTGGCCCCTATCCGGATGATTGGACGCGATCCCTGACGCCAGCGAGACCATGGCGACAATGGATGAGTGCAGTTGCGGGGCATCTTGCATGCGAGTCTCCTTGTGTTAATTAATCGGGTTTATGATTTGTCGTGGTTTACGCACGGTTATATTCCTGACACGTTACAGGGCAAACAGGTTAAAGCCCCAGCCCACCAGCATGAAGGCGACTGCCAGTACGCCGGCATACAATGCCAGCGCCGGCCACTGGATCACCTTGCGCAGAATGATCATCTCCGGCAGCGACAGCGCGGCGATGCTCATCATGAAGGCCAGCGTGGTACCGATGGCCACGCCCTTGCCGAGCATCGCTTCGGCCACCGGAATCACCCCGGTGGCATTGGAATAGAGTGGCACGCCCAGCAACACTGCGCCGGGCACGGCCAGCCAGTTGTCCTTGCCGCCCAGATGTTCACTCACCCAGCCCTCGGGCACATAGCCGTGGAACAGCGCACCGACAGCAATGCCCGCGATCACCCACTTCCACAGGCGGCCGACGATCTCCCTGACTTCGCCCCAGGCGTAACGATGGCGACCGGCGAGTGAGGTGTCGGGCGCTTCCTGCGCCATCTCGCCCATCTGGATCTGCCAGACATAGGATTCCACCCAGCGTTCGGGCCTGAAGCGTTCCATGATCATCCCGCCCACATAGGCCACGGTCAGGCCGGCGACGACATACATTAACGTCAGCTCCCAGCCGAGAATACCGAGCAGGATCACCACCGCGACCTCGTTAATCATGGGACTGGCGATCAAAAACGAGAAAGTCACACCCAGCGGAATGCCCGCCTCGACGAAACCGATGAACAGCGGTACCGAGGAGCAGGAGCAAAACGGTGTCACTGCGCCGAGGGTGACCGCCGAGGAGCGTGCCAGCCATCTGGGTTTACCGCGCACATAATCACGTACCTTTTCCGGCGACAACATCGCGCGCAGCAGGCCCATGATATAAATGACGATCACCAGCAAGGCGAAGATCTTTGCCGTATCCATGACAAAGAAGTGCAAGGCCGCGCCGGCATGCGAGGCCCGGTCAAACCCGAGTCCGCCAAATACCAGCAGATCGGCGAGATACTCAAACATGTTTCACCTTGATCCTCATTGGCAGGCACAATGCCGGTGAAAGTTCACACCGGCCTCGTCAACCACAACCACGGCCACAGCAATCGACGAGACGGCAGGCCGCCTCGCGAATCAGCTCAGGGGGGATTGTCTCGAAGCGCTCCTCGCCCTGTTTTAATGTGCGACACGCAGCGGTCTCGTCACCGACCAGCGTAGCGCAGCTGGCACAATCGCTGCTGCCGACGGAGGTATCCGGCAATAACGCGTCGATGTGCCGCCCATCGATGCGGATCGCGTTGGACTGATCGAGGTCGGCGCAGGAAAGCGGTGTGTCGCGCAACAGAAACACCACCTCCTGCGCTGCGCATTCACAGTTCAAAGCGCGGATGGCATCGTTCAACGCATTACCTGTATCGCCGCAGCGCTCACAGGTCTGACCATCGACATCAAGATGACGCCATTCGATCGTAACTTGTCTCATAGCCGCTCTCTCCTGTGGCCGTGGGCAGACTCAGGCATGGACGTGGCGACGGGACAACGCACCAGAACCGATGGTTCCCGTCTTTGCAACAGGCTATAATATATGATTTATCATATATATCGTCAATCATATATTTAGACTGAAGAAAATAGTGGGTATTGAATTACATAGTGATAAGGAGGGTTGGACAATCAACCGCTCAAGGAAATACTGAAGCCAGACAGGCAACTGGCCTGCAACACCCGCCGCCCTGACGCGGCGTGCCCCTGAACACGAGTTGTTATAACTTTATGCCGAAATAGTGCAGCACATGGACCATCAACCAGTAACAGCCGACTGTCACGGTAATCGCGGCGCCCAGACTCAAATAAAAGTTCAGCCCCTGCTTCAGTAAAACCGGCAGAACGATAAACAATACCAGGGAAGGGAGGACCAGCCAGAACACACTGGTTGCCAGGGTACTGATCCGTTCAACATCCCGGGTATCGATATACAGCCAGACCATGGCCAGTACGGACACGATGGGAACCGATGCCAGGATGGCGCCGATTAACGTACTGCGCTTGGCGATTTCAGAAATCAGCACAATCAACAGCGTCGTCACGGCAATTTTAACAAGGTAATACGCCATACGGTTCCCCTCCTGAACCCGGGCAATGGAGTGGTCAAAGGGGCCGCCCCTTTCCCTGGCATCTCGGTTCACAATACCAGGGTGATCAGCCCCACGCCCCCCAGATACAGCACGATCAGCGTCGCACTCTCCAGACCGATATTGCCGATCCCGTGGCGTTCGCGTTGAATCAATCCCATGATCAATACCGCGCACATCAACAGGGTCAGTGCCAGCCAGAAGGTCTCGTAGTGGCTCAGCGCCGCGTAGATGGACCCCTCCCGGTAGACAATATCGGACAGGGCGATAAACAGGGTATCGAAGGCGTTACCGCCGATAATATCCCCCACCGCCAGGGTCAGGGCACGCATGCGCACGGCGGTCACGGCAATCACCAGCTCGGGCAGGGAGGTGGAAACGGCGATAAATATCCCGCCCACGACCCCTTCGGCCAGCCCGGTTTCCCGGCTGATGGTGACCGCCGCGTGGGTCAGGAACCAGCCGGCCGTGGCGACCAGGGCTGCCAGCGCCACAAAGCGCAGCCAGAGACCGGACAGCGTCGCCCCGCGCGCGCGTCGGGAATGCGTCTTCTCCTGCCGGGTATCGCTGGTCCGTTTGGGATACCACATGGGCATCTCGTGGGTACGGTTGAGCAGCCACATGCCGAACAGATAGGTAATAATCAGCACCGGCGTCGCCGGATGGACGCCCAGCAGGCTCAACTGCGGGACAGACAGCGCCACCAGGTGAATCGACAGCAGGATAATCAAAAAGGCGGTCATCATCAGATTTTCCACCGAGGCGGCGGCATGCTCGAGATTGGCCCGCCGGTAGAAAAAATCGGCAATGGCCAGAAAGGCCGTTTGTGCCGCGATACCGCCCAGTGAATTGCTCACCGCCAGGGAAGCGTGCCCCGACCAGGCGGCGGTGACCGAGGCGGTGATCCCCGACAGCGAGGTCGCCGCACCGATGAACAGGGCGCCCATGATCGCCTCGCCCATCCCCGTGCGCCGTGCCAGCTCCCCGGCCACGTGGGTCATGCGCACGCCAAACACGGCAATGAACATCGCGGCAAGCGCGAAAACCAGAACCGCGGGCAGCAGGGCGTCAGTCATTGCAAAAACATAGCAGAATTAACGGGAGCAGACTTGTTCAGATAGCCGGTTACGGTGCATACATCATCTTGCGCGTCATCCCGCCGTCGATAATGAAATTCTGGCCGGTGACAAACCCCGCCGCCTCGCTGATCAGATAATCGACCATGGCCGCAATATCATCGGGTCGGCCGACCCGCCCGGCCGGGTGCTGGTGGTGATCGATCTCGCTCAGTTGTGGCGCCTGACGCCGGGAAGGGGCCTGCCAGTCGTCGGTGGCGATCCAGCCCGGACTGATACAGTTGACCCGGATAGCCGGCCCCAAACTCACCGCCAGTGCATGGGTAAACGCCACTACCCCACCCTTGCTGGCGGCATAGGCTTCGGTATGCGGCTCGGACTGAAGGGCCCGGGTCGAGGCGATATTCACGATGCTTCCCCCGCTTTGGCGCAGCGCCGGGATCGTGTGCTTGGCCACCAGGAAATAGCCGGTCAGGTTCACCTGCAGGCGCCGTTCCCACTGTGCCAGATCCAGCTCCTCGATCGGGCCGGTTTCGGGATCGGCAATAGCGGCGTTGTTGATCACCGCATCGATCTGTCCGAACTGATCGCCCATGGCCGACACGGTGTTGCGAACTCCGGCCTCGCTGGCGGTATCGCAGTGCTGCACCAGCAGCTGCTTGTCGAACTTTGCATACTCCTCACGACAGGCGGCCATGGCCTCTTCATCAACATCGGCAATGACCACGTTGTGTTCCCGCCCCAGAAAATAGTCAGCCAGCCCCTTGCCGATACCCTGCGCGCCGCCGGTGATCAGAATATTCATCGTCATAGCCTGTTTTTTTTGAGATTTTGATTGTCTCTTGCGCTGATGGCACATAATCTAGTGTGACCCCGACCTGATTGCAACGGCGGTCTTTTCATGACATACACATTTTATTGATCTTCAGGTTAATCGCTTTATGAAACAGATGATGCTTCGCCTGTTCGGACTCGAGTTGCTGTTCGTGCTGCTGTGGAACTCGGGTTTCATCGGCGCCGAATACGGATTGCCGTTTGCCGGGCCCTGGACCCTGTTGTTCTGGCGTTATCTGATTTTAACTCTCTTGCTCGGCATATGGCTTGGCCTGCACCGTCGGCTCACCTGGCCGGGCAACGCCGCGGCCGGTTACACGGCAACAGTCGGGATACTCGCGCATGGTGTCTGGCTCGCTTGTGTGCTGATCTCGCTTGATATGGGTGTACCGGCAGGCATCGTTGCACTGGTCACCGCCCTGCAACCCCTGTTGACCGGCGCCCTGTCCGGTCCGGTGCTTGGCGAGCGTACCGATGCCTGGCAATGGCTGGGATTGATTCTCGGATTTTTTGGCGTGTTGATTGCCGTAGGCGCCCGGATATCCCAGGACACCAGCATCGGGATGCTGGCGTATCTGATCCCCTTCGGTTCCGTGGTGGCGATCACGGTGGCGAGCCTGTTGCAACGCCGCCGCGAGCGACACAGCCTGGCGCCCCGCCTGGGGGACGATACCACGCTGTTTTATCAAAGCGCCGCCACAACCCTGGCTCTGCTGCTGCCGGCCTGGTTGGTCGAGGACTTTGCCACCGACTGGACCCTGCCGTTTATTGCCACGATGAGCTGGTTGATCCTGGTGGTATCGCTGGGTGCTTACTGGAGCATGTGGCGACTGCTGGTCCGCCACGATGCGACCCGCGTGGCCAGTCTGTTCTATCTCAGCCCGCCGGTGACCATGCTGATGGCCTGGGCCTTTTTTGGCGATCGGCTGATTCTGACTGATGTGATTGGACTGGTCGTGGCTGCTGTGGGGGTCCTGCTGGTTTACCGGCTGGGCTTTCGCCGCCCCACGATCCGGGTGTTGCCACCGAGATAATTTCCTCTTGCCCGGCCTGAAACCTTTCCAAGGCATCAGGGATAACAACACTCAGGTCATGGTTCCCAGTGTTTTGCGAAAACGTGCCAGGGAGAACGCAAACAGTGCGCCCCCGATGGCAACCAGGGCCAGCAGTTGCGGCCAGACCACATCAAACCCCGCGCCGCGGAACAATATGGCCTGGGATAGGGAGACAAAATGGGTATTGGGTGCCGCGAGCATGATGGTGCGCACGATCTCCGGCATGCTCTCGCGCGGGGTGGTACCGCCCGACAACATCTCCAGCGGCAACAGCACCAGAAACAGCAGCAGCCCGAGCTGGGGCATGGAACGGGCAACGGTGCCGAGGAAGATTCCCATGGAGGTGGTGGCGAACAGATGCAGCGCCGTGCCGAACAGAAATAACCCGAGCGATCCTTCAATGGGCACGGCCAGTATGCCGCGTATCAGCACCTGCAGGGCAAACGCCGAGGCAAGCAGCACCACCAGCATCATCGCCCAGACCTTGGCGCTCATGATCTCGAAGGGCGTGACCGGCATGGCCAGCAGATGTTCTACCGTGCCATGTTCGCGCTCGCGGATCAGTGCCGCGCCGGTCAACACGATCGCCAGCATGGTGATGTTGCCGATCAGTTCAACGACCGCGCCGAACCAGGCATCGTTCAGCTCGGGGTTGAAGCGTGCACGCAGGGCCAGCTCCACCGGCATGCGGGGGGTGGCACGATAGTCCTGCACGAAGGTGTTAACCTCGCCGCTGACGATCGCCTGGACATAACCGGTGCCGATAAAGGCCTGACTCATGCGCGTGGCGTCCACGTTGAGTTGCAGCGCGGGAGTACGTCCGGCCAGCACATCACGCTGGAACCCGGCGGGAATATGCAAAGCGAAGGTGTCGAGCCCGGCGTCCATTCGAGTGTCCATCTGTGCCGCGTCGATCATGATCGGCGGCAGGAAATAGGGTGGATAAAAGCCGTCGGTAATGCGCTGCGACAGCGCCGAGCGATCCTCGTCAACCATCGCAATGGGCGCCTTGTGCAGTATCTCGGGAATGGCGGTGGCGGCGGTATAGATCGCAAAGGTAAAGGCATAGACGATCAGTATCAGCATGATCGGATCACGTGCCAGGCTGCGCAGCTCCTTGATCCCCAGATGTAAAATATTGTGCGCGGCCCGCATTTAGCGCTCCTGCTTCTTCAATAATAACGCGCCGAGGCCGAGCAACACCGGAATCGCCAGGATCAGCGGCAGGAAACTGGCCTGCAGATCGGCAAAGCCCAGCGCCTTGGAGAAGGTACCGCGCGCGATAGTCATAAAATGGGTGGTGGGGAACAGTTCACCGATGATCCGCCCTGCCCCTTCCAGCGAGGTGACCGGGGTAAGCATTCCCGAAAGCGTCACCGCCGGCAACATGGAGAGGATCGCAGTACCGAACAGCGCGGCGATCTGGCTGCGTACGAAGGTGGAGATCAACAGCCCGTATGCCGTCGCCGCCATCACGTAAAACACCGCGCCGATGCCCAGGGCCAGCAGGCTGCCGGTGAACGGCACGCCAAAGGCAAAGATAGCCAGCAGGGTCAGCAACACGAAACTGAACAGCGACAACACCACATAGGGAATCTGCTTGCCGATCAGAAACTCCAGCCGGCTCACCGGGGTAACGTAGAGGTTGACGATGGAGCCCAGCTCCTTCTCGCGCACAACGGCCAGGGCGCTGAGGATCGCCGGGATCAGGATCAACAGCAGCGGAATCACCGCCGGCACCATCGCCGGCAGACTTTTTACATCCGGGTTGTAGCGAAAGCGCGTTTCAATGATCGCCGGCGTGGCCAGCGCCGCATCGCCATAAATTTCGCGCATTCTGCCGGCGATCCAGTGTTGATGGATGCCCTGCACATAACCGCGCACGGTCTCGGCCCGTTGCGGCATGCTGCCGTCAATCCAGGCGCCGATCTCGACCCGATCGCCGCGCGCCAGATCGCGCGCAAAGTCCGGCGGGATCTCGATGGCCAGGCTGAGCTCGCCGCTGCGCATGCGCCGATCCAGTTCGGCATAGCTTTGCAGGGGCGCCTGCTCATCGAAGTAACGCGAGCCCGACAGGTTGAGCGAGTAATCCCGGCTGACCGTGGTCCGATCACGATCAAGCACGGCGAAGCTGAGATCCTCCACATCCATGCTGATACCGTAACCGAGCACCAGCATCAGCAGGGCGCTGCCGAGCACGGCCAGGGTCAGACGGATGGGATCGCGTTGCAGCTCCAGCCCCTCGCGCCGGGTATAACTGAACAGGCG
Organism: Thiohalophilus thiocyanatoxydans; assembly: GCF_004366735.1. Taxonomy (GTDB): domain Bacteria; phylum Pseudomonadota; class Gammaproteobacteria; order UBA6429; family Thiohalophilaceae; genus Thiohalophilus; species Thiohalophilus thiocyanatoxydans. Next base: position 176,245 of record NZ_SOQX01000005.1, read on the forward strand.
ACGCAGACTGCGGCGCCATCTGGCGTCGGTCGCCCCGACTCGCTGCTGCGTTTGCCCGGCCTCGTTTTGCATGGTCTCACCCAGCGCATCCGATTCCGGGGTTGTCCGGGCGACGGCGGTTTCGAGGTGATGGATAAAGGCTTCCTCGAGGTTATCGGCACCGGCTGCCTGGGTAATGGCGGAGGGTGTATCTGTAACCAGCACCTTGCCGGCATGCATCAGCGAGATGCGATCGCAACGCGCGGCCTCGTTCATAAAATGGGTAGAGATGAAGATGGTCACATTGTCGCGCCGGGCCAGTTCGATCAGCTCATTCCAGAAATGGTCCCGCGCGATGGGATCTACACCTGAGGTAGGCTCATCCAGGATCAATATTTCCGGATCATGGATCAGCGCGACCGCCAGCGAGAGGCGCTGGCGCTCGCCCAGAGGCAATGCGCCGGGCAACGCATCCATGTTCCGGGTTAACTCGAAACGGCCGGCCATCTCCTGCACCCGCGCGGCGATCATTTCGGCCGCCATGCCAAACAGACGGGCGTGCAGCACCAGGTTCTGGCGTACCGTCAATTCGTTGTAGAGCGAGAAGGACTGGGTCATGTACCCCACCCGGCGGCGGGTATCGATGTCATGCGGATCCACCGGGTGGCCGAACAGCCATGCATCCCCCTCGCTGGCGGGCAGCAGGCCGGTGAGCATTTTCATGGTGGTGGTCTTGCCGCAACCGTTGGAACCGATGAAGCCGAATATCTCGCCGTGCCGAATCGTAAAGCTGGCATGATCCACGGCCGTGAAATCACCAAAGCGCATGGTGAGATCGCGCGCCTCGATGGCGATCTGCTCCGCGTCGCCTGACTCGCGCGGGATGCGCTTCACCGGTTGATACGCCGCCTGCAGGGTGTCAGGCAACAGATGAATGAAGGCCTGTTCGAGGTTATCGGTCGCGGTCTGCGCCAGAAGTTGTTGTGGTGTGCCGGTAGCCAGCACCTGTCCGGCGTTCATCGCCACCAGGTGATCGAAGCGCGCCGCCTCTTCCATGTAGGCGGTCGCCACCAGCACGCTCATGCCGGGGTGATGGTGACGAATGCTGGCGATCAGTTTCCAGAACTGGCGGCGTGAGAGAGGATCGACGCCGGTGGTCGGTTCATCGAGAATTAGCAAATCAGGGTCGTGGATCAGCGCGCAGCAGAGCCCCAGTTTCTGTTTCATGCCGCCGGAGAGTTGTCCGACCGGGCGGTCCTTAAAGGGCACCATGCCGGTCGCCTGCAACAACTCGTCGATGCGACGCTCGCGTTCTTCTCTGGCATGACCGAACAGACGGCCAAAGAAGTCGATGTTTTCAAACACCGACAAAGTGGCATACAGGTTCTTGCCCAGTCCCTGTGGCATGTAAGCGATGCGCGAACAAACCCGACGCCGATGGCGTGCGCGGGCCATGTCGCCGTCGAGGACCTCGATGCGACCGGTCTGGATCTTTCGGGCCCCGGCGATGAGGGCAAACAGACTCGACTTGCCGACACCGTCCGGGCCGATGACACCGACCATGCACCCGGCCGGCACATCCAGCGTAACGGAATCGAGCGCCCGCAACTTGCCGTAACGCAAACTCACTTCGTGCAGCCGTGCGACAGGCCCGGTCTCCGGCGATCGCTGCACGTCGCCGGCTCCGCTCATTGCACCAGGTTGTGCTGCAGATGATCCGGCCAGGGCGCCTCGGGATCGAGTCGCACGTAGGCGACGCCGGGCAGGCCGGTTTTGACCCGCTCAATGTATTTGTTCAACAGTTCGCGGGGGATCCGCGCGCGCACGCGAAACATCAGCTTTTCTCGTTCGCTGGCCGTCTCGACCGTCTTGGGAGTGAACTGCGCCACGTCGGCGACAAAGGAGATATGGGCGGGGATCACATACTCCGGTGCCGCATCGAGCACGATGCGCGCCTCGGTGCCGATCGCCAGGCGTCCCGCCACGGCGGTCGGCAAGAAGAAGGTCATGTAGACGTCCGTGAGATCGACCAGATTCAATACCCGCCCGCCGGCGCCAATGACCTCACCGGGACGGGCCACGATAAACTGCACCCGTCCGTCGCGCGGGGCAACCAGCGTGCTGTCATCAATGTCGCTCTGGATGCGCTCCACCGCGGCACGCGCCGCCTCCACGGCGGAGCGGGCACTGTCGATCTGGCTGCGCGCGGTGGCAATGGCTGCCTCCGTGGCCGCCACCTGGGCGCGGGCGGCACTCAGTGCCGCAGCGGCGCTTTGAACATTGGCATTGGCATCGTCCGCCTCCTGTGCCGAGACCGCGCCTTTTTCAGCCAGCTCCGCAATACGCCTGGCGCGCTTTTGCATTGCGCTCAGTTCCGCCTGGCGCTGGACTACCAGCGCCTCGGCGGCCGCTTTTTCGCTTTGTCGCTGGACAAGCTGGCTGCGCGCGTTGGTGACCGACTGTTCGGCCTGATGCAACTCGGCCTCGGCCTGCCGATAGCGGGCCTCCAGCGAGCGGCTATCCATCCGTGCCACTGTCTGGTCGGCGCGGACGAACTCGCCCTCCTCCACCAGGATCTCGGCAATGCGCCCGGGCGTCTTGGCCGCCACATCGATCTCCACCGCCTCGATCCGGCCGTTGCCGCTGACCAGGCCGTCGTGGACATCTTCTGCCGCATAACGTTGCCAGGCGTAGATCGCCAGAATTCCGAGCACCACCAGGGCGGCAGCACGAAATAACCATTTTTGCTGTTGTGATGCCATTATTATTTTCAATCCGACGTGGTTACAGTGCCCAACATAAACAGACAGACATTAAAAGTATATGGCGGGCACCCTGCCAACACCAGCAGGCCGGGCACTTTTAAAGCAAGGAATTTTCGGACCCGAAAGGGCGGCGGGTTGAGACGGCATCATGCCCGGGCATCACAGCAGAAGGCTGTGACTTTTTTCCTGGTAATTTATCGCCTACCATTTCAGACTGTATGGTAGAAAATAGACAGAGTCACACAGTACGATCGCCTGTGTGCAGACCACTTCAACAGAAGCCACGGCAGCGCCGCCGATAAGGAGTCAGTTCTATGGACGACCTCATTAACCCCGAGCAGGTTTCAATTTACACCGCCAGGGCCGTCGAACTGCTGATGCTGTACGTACCCCGGTTCGTGCTCGCCATTGTCGTGCTGCTTGCCGGACTGTGGATCATCAGCCGCGTGGTCAAGGTCATGAACAAGGGCATGCAACGCAGCAAGATGGAACCCACACTGGCCCACTTCCTGCAAAGCCTGGTGAGTATCGGCCTGAAAGCGCTGCTGCTTATCAGCGTGGCCTCCATGGTGGGGATTGCCACCACCTCCTTCATCGCCGTACTCGCTGCCGCCGGGCTCGCTGTGGGACTGGCGCTGCAGGGCAGCCTGGGCAACTTCGCCGGCGGCGCGTTAATTCTCATGTTCCGGCCTTTCAAGGTCGGCGACTACATTACCGCCCAGGGCGTGAGCGGCACGGTGACGGAAATGCAAATCTTCAACACCATCCTCACCACACCGGACAACGTGCGCATCATCGTTCCAAACGGCGCCCTGTCCAACGGCACCATCACCAACTTTTCGGCTGAAACAACCCGGCGACTGGATTTTGTCTTCGGTATCGATTACCGCGATGATATCGCCAGGGCACGTGAGGTGATCATGTCGATCATGGCCGATGAGGAAAAAATCTTCAATGTTCCGGAACCGCAGGTGCTACTGAGCAATCTGGGTGACAGTGCCGTCGAGCTGACCGTGCGTGCCTGGGTCTATGCCGACGATTACTGGCCGCTGAAGTTCGAACTCACCGAGAAAGTCAAAGCCGCCTTTGACCGCGAGGGCATCCGCATCCCCTTCCCGCAACGGGAGCTGCATGTTTATCAAAGCACAGGCTAATCGTCATCAAACACAAAATCACCGGGCCGGCTATTCTCGGCCCGAATTTTTACATTGATCTTTGCCTGCCGCTAACAACCCCGAAACCGATGAGTCCCAGCAAGATGAGAAAAATACTGGCGGGCTCGGGAACACTTACCGCACGCGTCGTAATGGCACCTACGGCATCAATATCCGCCCCGACACTCGCACCACCCGTGCCTCCCTCCAATGGGTCATCCATCAAACGGAGATAACTGAACGTATCCGCCGAAGTAAACCCGAAACTGTCAATATCAATACCCGAGGTAGTGCCAAATACCTTCCCGACCGAAAACCAGTCAACACCGTTCGAACTGATATCAACATAGGTATCTTCTACATCCGGTCCGACTTCGAAGATCCATAAATCCAGGTCAGAACTATCGCTGCCGGTTAATACATTATCGACAAACTCCAGGACAAGTTGGCCGCCACTACCAAGCGAAACGAACGGACAATCTGAAGGATCACCGGAGCAGGCTCCGATGGAGGTATTGCCGGGAACCTCCGGCAGCCCCAGGGCATTACTCGGTTCACTGTTGGATGGCGAGGGTATTGCACCTCCGGAATAGGCGGGATCATATGACACGACTCCATCAGCAAAAGAAATCTCCCCTTGCGGAAACTCCACGCCGCCAATAATCGCGGCAAACGAAACCCCAGGGAACAGAGCACAGGCCAGTATCAGTGCAACAGAAATATTGCGTGTAATGCTGTGTAAACTCATATCAGAACTCCTGAAAAACAACGGTTTAACGTCATGCCCAGGAAAGCAAGCAACTCACATGCCAATAAAAATAACGGCGTCTTATCAAGAGTTTAAAATTATCTATCTGCGAGCAACTGAAAAAATGTTAAATTTTTCGACACCTGAAAATCAGGTCCGGAGTCAATTTTCCTGTTAACAAACAATAATTTTTAACCTATCCTGCCTTTAATCAGCTTTTCATTTTTCCCGTCACAGTAAAGTATGGATACAACGCGCATAGATCAATTAAAGACATCACGGGCATCGAGGTCCCTCTTTGACCTGCAAAATCTCTACTTATCTCACGAAGGAAGACCAGAGTGGCGGCTGGACAGCCGATGGAGCAGGACCAATAAACAATTTAAAGCAAGCTGACAAATCGGGTAGAACAGCATCGGCAGCGCAGAATGTTTATTCAAAACGGCTTAAAATTATATGTTCTATATAGAACATAATAATGATAAAACCCTGCTATAGTTGGAAAACAAGACTTAACCAAGGAAGGAGGCTGAGCCAACAATGCATGAGACAAAAGCGGATAAACTAGCTGAGATCTCACCGGCACAGAACTACCTGCTTGCAGCTTTGCCAGCAGGAGTAAAACAGCGTATCTACCCGCAACTTGAACTGGTAAAAATACCATTGGGTAAATCATTGTATGAGTCCGGCTATGCCATGCAGCATGCTTATTTTCCGACAGATTCGATCGTGTCATTACTATATGTAATGGAAAGTGGCGCCTCGGCAGAAATTTCCATCGTGGGAAATGAAGGCTTACTTGGGATCCCGCTGTTCATGGGAGGAAGAAGCACGCCCAGCCGGGCTATCGTACAAAGTGCGGGGTGTGCGTATCAATTACACGAAAAAGGACTGCAAGAGGAGTTCAACCGAGGGGGAGATTTTCATAACCTGTTGCTTCGCTATACACAATCACTGATTACGCAAATGGCACAAACAGCAGTGTGCAACCGCCACCACACGATTGATCAGCAACTATGCCGCTGGCTACTGTTGTCTTTGGACAGGCTGGGAACAAATACGCTGAACATGACCCAGGAACTGATTGCAAACATGCTGGGGGTACGCCGGGAAGGTGTTACCGAAGCAGCAGGAAAATTGCAGCGCGCAGGAGTGATTGAATATAAACGGGGCCATATCGTTGTACTCGACCGACCCAGGCTGGAAGAACTTAGTTGTGAGTGCTATGCGGTAGTCAAAAGGGAAACCGATCGGCTGCTACGTTATCTCCCTTCCCGGGCACTCCACCACTAAACGGGCTGCGCTTTGTCCTGCCTCCTGCCGTACAATGTGCGATAGCGTACAGAATGACCCTGCGCCTACGGGCATACTTTAGTCAGTGAATGAGTGACCTGGCAGGCAGCCTGGTTATTGAGTTAGGACGCGTAATTCATTACGCATCTGGCCACGGACGGCCACCCATTTATTATCCGCCCGATGTCCGGAGACCTGACATGTACCAGTTACGCAATCGCCATGGAGAAACAGGTACTGTTCAGCCCCGTATTGAGCGGTTTTATAACATAAGCGACGAGTGGTGGTTCGCGATTCGGCGCGGACCGGATCAGGGGCCCTACCCGACCCGGGCTGCGTCCAGGAAAGCATTGATCGAATACATTAATGACCAGATTGCGTTTGAAAAAAGAATGCAACAAGATTACGTACAACTCAATTACCAACACTACTAATCACTGTATTTTATATCCATTAATGAGCCCGCTCCGGTCCGGAACTGCGAGGCTTAAAAATATCCTGATTTGATGTAGTATGCATATCATCTTCACAAATCGTCATATTCTGAAGCTTTTCACCCAATATGTCGTCATAGGTCGTCCTGTCAGCCCGGTAACAATTACACGAAGCAGCCTCAAGGCCGCGGCGATCGAGTACTGTGATTATCCCGCGTCTGTAACTTATCAAGTTGCGTTTCTGTAACGAACCCGCTGCCCTGGTGATACCGACCCGGCGCACACCCAGTATAAAGGCGAGAAATTCATGGGTTATATGCAGCTCATCCGAAAACGCCCGATCGTGCGTCATCAGCAACCAGCGAGCAAGGCGCTCCTCGACGACATGAAAGCGCGTGCAGGCTGCCGTTTGTTCGAGCTGGCACAGACGCACATAGATATAACGGTTCAACAGCTGTTGCAGAGCCTGGCTAAGTCTGAGTTCGCGACGAAACGACGCAACATCCATCCGCATAGCGAGACCTTCACCCTGCACCAGTACATGCGAGTATGAACTATCGATCCCAAGTACAACAGAAATACCGTGCATGCCTTCATTGCCTACCAGCGCCACCTCCAGACCAGTATGACCCTGGATCGGTCTCACCAAAGAAATGAAACTATCCGTGGGAAAGTAAATATGGCGCAAAGCCTCACCGGGTTCACCGATCACTTCAGACAGCACAAGCTTGACTTTCTCGCAACCTGCCAGAAAATGTCGCCGGTCCTTTTGAGGCAAGGCTGCAATAAGACTGTTGTTTATAGGTACGCGCTTTTCATGTTCCATTGAAGTTTCCGCCGGGTTGATGGAAAGAGGTTTCCCTGCCTAAGATCGAACACCTTTCTGGTAGCATTTGATTTTTTGAATCCAAACACAACACGGATAAAACTGATGTACGTTAACGAACATAGAGCACAGTATTTTCGTTACAAAGTTCCTGATGAATTCTCAACTTGCCGAAAATTACAAGTCAATCAACTCCCAACTACTGGAAATAACGTTGTTCGAAAGAACATGTACATAATACTGACTCAGGCTCACAAACATTTCCCATTACGGTAAAATCATCAAATTCTGACTATCGCATACGCACTGCAATAACACTTGAACGCCTCAAACGCAGGCATCACAGCCTGTTCCAGCAGGATTAATCAGCCGGCAGCGTCCCTTATCCATCTAATCCGCATTATTGACTTTTTCAAGCGGGATTTTTCCCGCCGCCTGTTCAATCTGGCCACGAAGAAAACGGGACAGTTAAGCTTACTGAAATATGTATCCTGAATCTGCATAATCGAGTTAAATTTTCAGGCCACGACTCTGTCATACCGATCTACCGACACATAGATAACATGAATAGCACCGCAATGCTTTTCTCGCTATCAGTGAAACACTGGCGACAGCTCAAAAAAAACAGATAACGTCGTAATTGATGCCTGTCTGAAAATGGTTATCCGGCCGTGCCGTCTTTCGAAGCTTTTCGCTACAGCATCCTTTTCAGGACAGGCGACCCGATCCAGTGCGGCTGAACAGGCTCATCAGATACCCGGCCACAAAACGAGCTTATCAGTGCTTGATAATCCGGACTAACCGGCTCAGTGCCTGTTGTATTTCACGTACATTCAGATGCCGGCCATAGACATGATCATCATCGTGCTGACATACCAGTGAATAAACTTCAGGCTGCTTCTCTGACTGCAGACGCAGAGTAATCTCATAGTTAATAAATTCGCCCCCGGATAAAGGAACTCGGACGTCCGGTGCCACGAAATCTTCCCAATAGCGCACATTACTCACCCGAAATTCGCCAGGCGCAATCTTTTGTGGGGCATTCCTGATCGCCTTCATCACGAACCGACAACTGGCCTCGAAACGGTCGACGGATTCGTTGATAATACGACCATGCTGCAACATTACACTTGCTTTATGCGCAGGCACGCTCAATTCGCTCACCACCCGGACCCGGTCCCCATTGAGAATCCGCTCAGCCGGATCGGAGGACACATTCGCTGGCATGTCCTGGCACGAAAAAAGGACAACCACAAAGAGAAGCAATATCAGCCGATGTATGTGACGAAGTGGAAGTTTATTCATGTCTGTACTCCCCTTCTTGAGACGCAAAAATAATAGCATAACCCGATATTGGCAAGGATATCAGACTGGTTTCTGCTTCAGGACGTAACAAATACAGGCGGTAAAGCCCTTGTCCTGCGTATTTATCAACATTCCCATTCGTTGTATTATTGCGCACTACAACCCCTACACCCACAGCAACAATGGTGGTTTGCAATGAGTGATCAGGCAATTACGGTTATCGGTAGCGGCTTTGCCGCGCTGACGGCGGTACGCGAGTTACGCAAGCGCGACAAGAGGTCCCCGATCACGGTGATATCACCCAGGCCGGAATTTATCTATCTGCCAAGTCTCATCTGGATCCCGTCCGGCATCCGCCAGGGCGAGGACCTGCGCATCCCGCTGGAGAAATTTTTCGCACGCATGAAGGTCGACCATATCGCGGCCGAGGTGACCGGCCTCAAAGATGGCGGACGGACGGTTGAGACCAGCGCGGGCGATGTGCACAACAACGCCCTCATCATCGCCTCGGGCGGGCGCTTCATCAAAAAACTGCCGGGCATCGATCACGCCATCACCCCCTGTGAGGGAATTGCGGCCGCCGAGCGGATCCGCGACCGCCTGCGTGAAATGGACGGCGGCACCATCGCGATCGGTTTTGGCGGCAACCCCAAGGAGCCCTCGGCCATGCGCGGCGGCCCGATGTTCGAATTTCTCTTCGGCACCGACACCCTGCTGCGCAAGCAGAATCGGCGTGACCGGTTCAAGCTGATCTTCTTCAGCCCGGCGCCCGAACCCGGCAAACGTCTCGGCCCCGGGGCTGTGAAGGGCCTGCTCTCGACCATGCAAAAACGCGGCATCGAGACCCGGCTGGGACACAAGATGAAGGGTTTCGAATCCAACAAGGTGATCACCGAGGGCGGCGAGTTCGAGGCCGATCTCATTCTCTTCATGCCCGGTATGACCGGCAACCAGTGGTTCGACAACAGCGAGCTGCCGCGCTCCGAAGGCGGCTTGGTCAAGGCCGACCAGTACTGCCGGGTCCCCGGTTTTGAAAAGACCTATGTGGCCGGCGATTCGGGCAGTTTCCCCGGCCCCGACTGGATGCCCAAACAGGCCCATATGGCCGACCTTCAGGCCAGCGCGGCAGCAACCAACCTGCTGGATGAACTGGCCGGCAAGGAACCCCGCGCGGGCTTCAAGGTGGAACTGATGTGCATTGTCGACAGCATGAACAGCGGCATGCTGGTAGCACGCACGCCGAAGCGCAATATCCGGCTCCCCGCCAACCCCCTCGCCCACTGGACGAAGCGCCTGTTTGAATGGTGGTATCTGCGGCAGTACCGTTGATTCAAAATCTGAAAGGATTTTGCGCCTTTTAAATTAAGGGATCAGCCTGTTTTCTCTCAGTCCCGGTTACGATGCTGATAGACCGGGCCACCTTTGGCGATCGTCTGATTCCAACCGACGTGGTTGGCCTCGCCGTAGCCGGCCCGGGCATCATACCGGTTTATTTGGTTGGGATCAGACCAACACGGCATCCGGGTTCTGACTCCGAGAAGCTCAAAACAAACAAGTGACGTGTATATCGGATATCAAGCTAAATAATGTCCGAGAACACCACTTCTAAACATCAGGAATAATCGGTATCTGAACACTTTTTGCGGATGCACGGGAAAGCCGGTCCAAGCTGATCTGTTTCCTTTTTCATCGCATCTACCCTGTTATTCATTCCCCTTACTTTTTGAATTCATTGAAAGAAAAATAAATCTGCCCGGTTTTTCAACCAGTATTTTCTAATATACAGGAGAACTGTTTGCCACCCGATTTTGCCAGATGAGATTTTTGTCACAAATTATCATCAATAAAAGCCATATAAATCATGCACACTACTGACAGTCGCCTTGCAAAATCTCTGGGAAACTACTTTGATCTCGGGGATGCCAGATAATTTTTCATTACCCAAGTATTTTTCGTGGTTAGTTCATGTCGCTTACTCAAAAAACCGGGGCAAAACGCCGTTTTGAAGCTCGCCTGGCGCGCTCTTTGCTCAAAATATTCACTCGCCTCCCTCTCCGGCGCTGTCACCAGATCGGTAGCATCATCGGCTGGCTGGCCTATCTCATGCCCACAAAGCTTTACCGTCACGCCATCGCTAATGTGCGAGTCTGCTTGCCGCATCTATCTCAAAAACAACAAGGCGCCCTGGTCCGAAAAAGTATTATTGAAACAGGCAAAACCCTGGCAGAAGCCGGCCCTCTATTGTTCTGGAAAACAGACTATATCGAGCAGCACATCAATTCTGTAGAGGGCGAAGATCTGATCCGTCAGGCGATGCGACAACGCAGCGGCGTTATCATTGCCTTTCCGCATGTTGGCGCCTGGGAATTACTCTCATTATTTTGTTCGCGCCGCTATCCAATGACCACGCTATACCGCAAGCCACGTCTTCAGGAACTGGATAGCATTGTGAAACAGGGACGCGAGCGGTTTGGTGCGCGCCTCGTTCAAACCGATGCCAGCGGTGTACGGGCGCTGTTAGAAGCTCTCAACCGCGGGGAGACGATCGGTCTTCTGCCTGACCAGGAACCCCCGCAGGGCTGTGGTGTTTTTGCCCCATTCTTTGATGTTTCCGCCTACAGTATGACCCTGGTCTCTCAACTGGCCCGCCGGACCGGCGCCAGTGTCGTCATCGGTTATGCCCGGCGCCTCTCCCGGGGCGCAGGCTACAATATCTATTTCCGCATGGCCTCCGATGACATCCATGATCCATCAACGGATAACTCTGTCAACGCATTGAACAGGGACATCGCACAATGTATACGCGAAGTCCCCGAACAATATCAGTGGATTTACAAACGTTTCCGCAAGCGTCCAGCAGGCGCTCAACCTGTCTATACCTGAAACAGCCCGGCTGTGCCGCCCTGCATCAAACCGGTATCCTGAAAAGAAAAGGAACATCTTCGCTCAGGCAATTATCAACAGCCCAAAACAGGGACGTCAGAGCCAATTGTTCTGATAGCAGGAATACTGGTCTCTGACATTGTCGGAACCGATTTCACGCTTTAAGGTGCCGTCACAACCTCCGGGACACAGGATTTATCGCGACAACCCATAGAGGATAATGAGACGCGGTTTCCACCGACCCTTCTTGTCAATCGAATCTGACGCTATGTCGCCCGGGCGTTTTCCATCAACCGACGGGGCATGTGCAGCCTGACTTCAGCCTCTTCGGTGAGGGCATGAAACAGATGGTGAGGACCGGTCGCGGCATCGATCTTGTTATCAAGATCGTCGCGGACCTCGGCGTAGTAATCGAGTAGTTTACGATCGAAGCGGTGCAATGCCCGGGTCAGGGGATCCTTGCGCTGTCGTACCATGATTTTTTCCATCCCATCACGGTACAGGTCACCCAGACAAATATGCACAGCATTGAACAGCGTCACCCAGCCGTTGAACCACAACATCATATCGATATCGAAGGATTCCCCCCGTGGCGGGCCCTCGCTGAGCACCTGGTACAGCAGGTCCTTCTCTTTCACTGTTTCCCATTCCTCCAGCAGGGCGGCGCGTCCATAACCATCGATAGTAGAACTGGTCAGCAGAACCGGGCTGTCTGGATGTTTGGCAAGCACAAAGGTGGCATCCTTCAACACCGGCTGTGGCTGCTCCGGCGATTTGGGATTGCGTTTCAGGCGCGGCGAAGTCTTCACGTCCTGCACCTGTATTTGGTGGCCGCGCTTGCCGAGCTCCTGCGCCAGGCGAGCGAAGACCCCTTTTTGCAATACATCCTGAGAGAAATTCATGGCGGTCTGCTTGTGCAACAACGCCAGCTGGATTTGTTCGGCATAACGCGGATAGCATTCGACGATATTGGCGATCCTGGCCACGGGAATCCGTTCGGCCAGCAAGCCCTGCTTGTCGACGTAGACCTCGTTATGAAACTCGTCGAAGCTGATCTGCAACAACACCCGGGCCGGGGCCCATTTCTTTGGCCGGGACTTGATGGCCTGCGCCATCTTGCCCAGTACGTCATGGGTTATTTCGGGCGTGTCGGCAAAGTCGCCATTGAGCAGCAGGGCAAAGTTTTTGATGTGGCGCATCCGGCGGATGGCCGCGTAGAAATGATCCAGCTGTTTGGTCAGATCGCCGCCGGTGAACAACACGCTGTCGGTATGCTGATCCACCAGATCGAGTACCTGTTCCGGATCCTCATTCTTGCCGCGCGGGGGCCGCCAGGTGAACATGCAATGACGGCAGGTCTGCGGACAGCCCATGGCGGGGATGATTCCCAGCTTGTCGAAGCGCGGCGTCACGCCCTGCAGGTCATCCGGCAGGGCATCCACCAGCGCCAGCCGTTCCTGGTCTTCGGCCCCCAGCATGCCCGCATAGCGTTCGCGTTCCTCGCGGGCCACGTTTTTAAACTCGGCCATATAGGTTTGGGTAAACAGCCCCAGGCCCTGCCACAGGGCCAGGATGTCTTCAATTAACTGCCCGGTATTCCCCTCGCGGGCCGCCAGCAGGGTCTGATACTCCTGCCACTGTTTCTGGCCTTCGGCCGGATGATCAAGCCAGTGCTGGACATAACCGCGCACGAATTGCTCGGCAGTGTCGCAAAGCAGCAGATCCATAAGAAAACCGAAGCGGGGGCCGCGGAAAGTTTCCAGTACCTGCGCGCGGTAGTTGTCGTGGACATTGTGCCGCAACCAGTGCCAGGCATAGAGATAGGCCATGGGAAAAGCGAGTTCGGCGGCACGGGGGTGCCCGTCCAGCATCCGGCGCATGGCACCGCCGGTGGTGAGGCGATTGATCTCGTCCTTGAAGCGCTGGCGCATTGTGGTCAGATATACCGGCAGCAAAGCGGCCTGGTCCGCCACGCCGACGACCCGGCCACCGCCGCTGACCACGGCGATACCTTCCGTTCCCTTGTGTTCTACTGCACTGCCGCTGACTGACGCCATGAAATATCCTGTCGATTCACCTGGCCGAATGGCCAATTATACATCATGCGACCCGGGACAGCCTTTTCCCGTATGGTTTGTGATGTTACCGGCGAGGCACGGCAGAAACCGCTACAACGTAAGAATCCACGCAAACGGATCAGTCAATCGTCAATCAGACGGAAAGTAACAGGACACAGGCGGGCCGATACGGTGGGCGTCACAGCTTTTGAACTAGCCGGTGCCGGTTTCTCGGGACGGCCAGATCGGGTAAAAGGAAGGCGATGAAATAATAAACCGGGGTCAGGACCTTTTCGGAACGCGACGTGGCTCCATAAGGTCCCGATCCCGGTATTTGAGCTAACAAACGCGTTATGCGAGGCCGCACTTCTCTTTGATGGCGGCGACGACGTCATCGCTGGAAGTGGCATTGATGCGCATCAGCATACCTTCCTTTTCATAGAAACCCGCCAGGGGCGCGGTCTTCTCATTGTAGGTGTCAAGTCGACTGGCAATCGCTTCCTCGGTTTCGTCATCGCGCTGCACGACCGGTCCACCACACTCGTCACACACGCCTTCGAACTTGGGGGGCTTGCTCTTGACGTTGTAGATGGCATTGCACTGGGTACAGGTCCGGCGCGTGGTCAGACGATCCATGATTACCTCGCGCGGCACAGCCAGATCAACCACCGCATCGAGTTGTTCACCCATCTCTTCGAGCATGATCTTGAGCTGTTCCGCCTGGGGAATGGTGCGCGGGAAACCGTCCAGCAGGTAACCGTTTTTGCAATCGTCTTCCTTCAGGCGCTCTTTCATAATGCCCATGATCAGCTCATCCGGTACCAGGTCGCCGGCATTCATATAGCTCTGGGCCTGCTTGCCCAGCTCGGTACCTTCCTTGACGGCTGCCCGCAGAATATCGCCGGTGGAAATCTGGACAGAGCCGTCGATGTCACTCAGCATATTGGCCACGGTGCCCTTGCCCGCGCCCGGTGCGCCTAACAAAATCAGTTTCACTACGTTTCCCCTTGTCTCGAGTTAATGGTAAGTCAGAATAAGGGGAGGGTTATTTCATAAATTGGACTGGAGGTCCAAATAATTTTTTTTAACACTCAATAAACTGATGTCCCGGAGGGGACTTTGCGTCCTGATCAGGGGTTCAGGACTGGTTAAAAAATCACCATCCCAAAAACGAAATCAGAACCCGTGATAATGAGACGCGTTTGTCCGCGCCCCCATTCAGCTTATTTTATTTTTCGATAATCGTTTCACGGTATCCGTGCCAGGTCGCATAACCGAGCACCGGTACGATGAGTACGAACCCAATCAAAGCGGTCGCAAACCCGACTGCCGTCAATGCCAGAACCAACATTGCCCAGAGCGCGAGAGCCGACTTGTTTCGCCACACCGCATGAAAGCTGGTTGATATTGCCGTCATGGCATCGGCATCCTTGTCCAGAATCATCGGCAAGGCAAATGAGCTGGCACCAAACAGCAAACCGCCGAAAACAACGGTAACGATGAGAAACCCTGCATCAGACAGCGGCACCGCGGCAGAAGCCGCCGACTGCCCGGATAGCGTAAGAGCATTCATCACTATCGATATAAGGATGAGCACAAACATGAACAGCAGGCTCAGCAACAGCGCCAGCATAAGCTCGTGCCCCATTTCATGCAAAGCCTTGCTACGCTCGTGACGAAAACTGGGTTCGTGGTTATCTTCAAGTTGCCGGCTTATATCGTAAAGGCCGAAGGCGAGTGCGGGCCCCACTACCAGCAGACAGACAAACAGAGCAACCAGTAAATAACTCTCATTGATCCAGGATAAATAAATCAGCAGCCAACCGATTACGGCAAATATCGCTCCATAGATCAGACTGTGCCAGGGCGCCCGGCGGAAGTCTTGCCAGCCTTCGTTTAGCCACCCAAATGGCGCGTCATACATGAGCTTGCGGCAAGACGCGTAAAGCGGGGAGTCATTTTGAACTGAATCTGCACTTTTCATACGACACCTCCTTGTACAAGTGTAGTAGGTGCGATGGCCTTTCACAGGCATCAGGTTCGATGCCTCGTGGGATGAAAAACAGCATTAAAAGCGGGGTTAGTGAGGGAAGAGGCGCCCGCTGTCTATTTCAGTGTGCCGGAATATTTTACAGCCTTAACGGCTCACATCCTTCACCACTGCGTTAAGTCATTGATATCCCACAAGACCTGAAAGTTTGCATGTTTCTTGCGTTTAATAGAGCTAATCGACTAGTCGATTGAAGAAGCCGGGACAGAAAGATACACAAATTTTATATTTGAGAGGCAAACATTATGTCACACCACGCCGTCAACCGATTGGCAATCCCCCTGTGCGCCGCGCTTGTCTGCGCTGCCGCCCCGGCCTCCGCCACCCCGATACTGGATTCGGATTTGGCAAGCTTTACGGTTCTTGGCGCCTCGACGGTGACCAATGTTCCCACCAGCACGATCACCGGCAATGTCGGCGTCTGGTCGAGCGGTGGGGCCAATGCAATCACCGGCTTCGCCCCTTCGCCACCCAATCCGGTTGCTGACCCGCAGGTCACCTCGGGACTGGTGCACAGAGGAACCGCGCTCGCCGAGTCGGCTCAGGGACAACTTACGACAGCACGCAATAACCTGGCGTCGCTGGGATCCGGCACCCCGTTGGCGGCGGACCTGGCCGGGCTCACACTCACGCCGGGCATCTACACGGTTCCCGCGGGAGTAACCAATCTGTCGGGAACGCTTACACTCGACGGCGAGGGCAACGCCAACGCGGCCTGGGTGTTCCAGATGCCAAGCACGCTGATCACCTCGCCCAACTCGAACGTGGACGTGATCAACACCGGTTCGGGTGCCGGCCTGTACTGGAATGTCGGCAGCTCTGCGACCATCGATGTGAACACGACATTTCTGGGAAACATTCTCGCACTCAGCAGCATCAGCATGAATACCACCGCGACAGATCATTGTGGCAGGGCCCTGGCGGACACGGGAGCCGTGACGCTACAGCAAAACAGTCTCTCCGGCATCTGCTCGGACTTTCTGGCTGGCAGCGACGGTTTGAGTGGGGGGCTTGATGTGACCGGTTCTCAGGTTGATTTTCTTCCTTTCTCTCCGGTAACACCCACTTCCGTTCCCGAACCCGGCACACTGGCGCTTTTAGGTTTCGGCCTCGCGACTCTCGGCCTGGCGCTGCGCAGACGGCCGCTTAAGATCGGGAAAAGAGCCGAAGCAGGATAGTCAATGGAGCAGACTCGATTGATTTGCGTATAGTCGGTGAGCATTCGAGTCTGTCTCCATAGCAAAACAGCCCTGTCCGGATCGGACCAACATAATCGGGTTGTGTCTTAATGGCTTTAGTAGACGGGCACCAGGTGATATCCCTGTGCCTGGTAGCCGATCAGTGAAATAAACCCGTCACCAACCAGGTTCAGTTCGGGCAACAGGGTTTTGTTATCGATACCGAACACATCGGTTGCCACGGCACAGATTTCCTGTTTAATACCCAGTTCCGCAAGCTTTTCAACATTGCTTTCAATGTCCATCAGCAGGGCGCCGTGCTCTTCTTCAGTTTCCGCATTTGGCGAGGTGCTGAGATATTGAACGCTGGGACCAATATATACCATCACAAAATCTGGCGTCACGCCCTGTTCCTGCATCCCCTTGAAGGTGCCCTGAATGACCTCCAGATAGAAGTTCATTTTTTTCGCATCGGCAATATCGATCAGAAACACCGCCTGGCCGACTTTCAAATCCGCCAGTGCAGCCCGGTCGTTGACCTGGCTGCTGGCATGGCTATAGCTGGTTACCAGTGCCAGCGACAGAATCAGTAATGTGTAGTGAAACAATTTTCTCATGACGTACTCCGGGAGAGTTCTCGGTTTTGCATGTCCTGCAGATCAAAAAGCGAGCAATGGGTTTTGCGTGTTTGCTGGCAGTTTTGATCGCCGGGCTGATGATCGTATGAACAGCTTTTCTTTTGCAGTTCGCGATAGTCAGCTTCGCTATAGGCTGTAGCGGGGAGATTGGGCGGGTAATACACGCACCCCCCGCACAGCGCATTGACGTCAACCTTTTTTGACATAGAACTGGATCACTCCATCACTTTGCCCTGATTCCATCAGTGTGTGTCCCGTCCGTTCGCACCAGGACGGGATATCCGTCAGCGTGCCGGGATCGGTGGCAATAATCTCCAGAATCTCGCCACTGTTGATCTTTTTCATTGCCACATTGGTTTCCACGATCGGCATGGGGCAGCATTTGCCACTGGTATCCAGCTTGCTGTTCGCTTTGATATCACTCATGTTGTTTCTCCTTAAAAATACTGACAATGTTCGGCTTTGGCGGCTTTTTCATTCAAAAACCACGATGCGCCGACGATACCGCTGGCTTCCGGGATCAGGTTGTCCTCGTTCACGCCAAAGATGCTGGACGCCAGAGAGCAGGCATAAAAATTCACGTTTTCGGTGGCTTTTAGCGCCTGGATCACGTCATAGATATCCGGGGGCAATCCGGCCTTCTCGACCTGCTGGCGAACCCAGCCGTCCTGAGCGGCATGCTCCCCCTGGATCACCTGACCTTTGGCGCCCTCCTCGGTCAGCGCCCTGACCGCCCAGTTCACAAACAGCAGATCGACCTGGGTGCCCTCCGCCCCCTGCAGATAGGCGAAAGCCAGGGGGGTGAGCAGTTTGTCGTAGCCGTCCTCGCGGACCACGATTGCGAGTGATTTCATCGTTGCCTCCTTAGAACGAACATTCGTTCTAATTTATGGCCCAAAAAAAAGCCGGGGTCGCCTGAACCGAGGGTTCAGACCGCCACCGACCGCCAGGCACATTGCCAGATCTCATCGAGATAGTCCGGCAATGGCGCGTCCAGAATCCCGTCCAGACGTAATTGAATTAACCGCAGCGCCCCGCCAAACACCGCCGAGGCAGCCACGATCGGGGTCATCTCCCGGACTTCGCCACTTTCCATCCCGGCCACCACCATCTCGCGCATCTGCACGAAGGGGCGCGAGGAACAGACCGGTTTCTGGTCCGGAATGAACTCTTTATGGCGCGAGAACAGCATGAAGCGCATTACCGCCGGCTCCTGCTCGGTCAGCTCGAACAGCAACGCAATCGCCGCCCGGCAGCGATCGTGCGCCGTAGCATGGGTCGCTTCGATCTCGCTGAAGCTCGACTCCATACGCTCGACCAGGGTCTCGTACAGACTGCGGGCGATACCTTCCTTGTCGCGAAAGTAGTGATAGATCGAACCGGTGCTGACCGAGGACGCCTTGACGATGTCCGGAATCGAGGTATTGAAAAACCCCTGCTCGGTAAACAGGTTCAGCGCCGCGCCGAGCACCTGTTCGGTGGCCGGGGTTCGTTTGATTTCTGCAGTCGTCGTCGCCATGCATCAAGACTAGAATGAACATTCGTTCTAGTCAAGCAATTAAATGCCGTATTAAGTGTATGCTTTTTGGTGAGCCATGCCAGGAATGACCTGGTCAAAATAAGTCAGGGTTAGAAACGAACCCACCGCAAGTGATAATAAGCGGTGTTTGTCGCCGGCCCCTTTCACTCGCAATAGTCTATCTAATCAATATGTTGCACAATCCAGGCAGCAGGTGAAATATCCAGCCCCATAAACTCGTTGACCAGGTGTTCCACAAAAGCGCGTGAGCCGGCGACATGAATATCACTGTTTATCAGAGGCGCATGAAGACGGACCCGTTCTGCGTTAAGCCGGTCCGGCGCGGCCTGAATCATCTGCCAGTCGGGATTTCTGGCCAGCAGGGTTCGGACCTCACTTTTCAGCCTTTGCGGTTCGTCTGCGCCCGGTTGATGGAACAAAAACAACTGATTGCGTTGTTCTTCAAGCTCATACAACAGGCTGAGCATCGGCGCAATGCCCAGGCCCTGGCTGATTAGCACGGGCAGGCGGTCGTTCTCTTTTTCTATTGTCCGATACGTACCGTGTGGCGCATTGCAAAATATATGTTCACCGGTTTCCAGGCCGACCAGGTGAGAAGCCACAGGGTCGTGAGTGTCGGTTGGGTCAGGTGAAGCCCGGTGACGCACAATGATCCGGTAAGTTGACAGGTCTTTCGGATTACTGCAAAGAATGCAGGGTTGGCGTTGCTGGTTAGCACTGTGTCCGGCCAGCACGACCGTGAGCTGTTGCCCCCCATGGAACGGCGCCAGTGGCCTGCCCTTTGCACACTTCAGGTCGAGCAAAAACGTGTCCTCGCTTTCTTGCTCACGACGCACCACCTCGAATTTACGCAAGCCGTGCCAGCCGTTGGCGGTCTGGGCCCGATTCAGTTTGGCTTCGATTGTCTCGCGCCAGGCCGGCATCAGGTCGCGGGCCTGCAACAGGTATTGCAGCGCCTCACTGTCCCAGTATTCGTAAAATGATATGCGTACAAATTCTTCCATTGTTGGGGAGCTTTCATCGCGTTCGAGCAGTTCGATACCGTCGTCTGCTTTCAAGGTACCTTCACTCAGCACACGAAAATAATAGCCAACCTTGCGCGAGGCCAGGAACATGGGCGCAAAGCGCAGCCCCATGCGCTCGTTAAGCTTGTTGCAGGGGATGCGCGGATAGGCCACCTGCAATACCGTGTTACCAAAGCGAAACACGTCCCCGATACGCACTTCCTCCTCCAGCAGGCCGGTCACAGTCAGATTCTCCCCGAACTGTCCCACCGGGAATGGTTCGTCGCGGCCCAGTTTGCGCTGCCAGTATGCATAATGCTCAAAGGGATAGGCATAGACCGCGCTGTGCTCCAGCCCCATCTTACGTTTCTCGATACGCACATCACCTTGCAGCCCGAAGCGGGTGACGGTGACTGTCCCGGTGACGGGCATTTTGTAGATACCGGTTTGAGCAGGGCGGTTCTTGATGGTGACTTCCTGGCTGCTGCCGACATTGACAGAAAGAATGTGCATTATATCGCTACAACTCTGGATAATTTGAGGTGTATCCTATTATACATATAGCATATAGTTTTTTACCACATGTATGCCGGTTTCGAAGGGGGGCTGATGTCAAAAAGTCTGGAGGATGCGCTCAGTCAGGGTTCATGGTCGGTGTCAGCCGTTATGTTTGATCTCAATGCCATGCATGATGATGAAGGGCGCCCGATCTCCGAGCGGCGCGCCGATGCCATGGCAAGGATTGGCGTGGAAATGGAAATGAAACTTTGTCCATTTTCCGACATTCGTAAAGATAAATGGATGAATGTCTCGGCCCTGGAACAAATCACAAGCTACCTGAATCCTGTTCTTGAGGAAATGGAAGCATTCAGACGTCATGCCAGAAGTGACGATGCCACCTGGGACGAGATTCTCTCCTGTGTTATCGACCAGTTAGCCGGTCCTGCCATCTACCTGTTGCAACAGCGCAGTCTACACGGGCCGGTTCCCGCAAGGATTGCTGTCGGCCATAAGCTTGCCGCCGGCATGTTTGGTGTCATGCGGGGGTTGTGCGAGCGCCGTGCACTGGGTACCGAGCCGCCAGTGTCGGTTGACTCATTTATGAATCTGATCGAGGAGACAGGGGCCCTGGTTGGTGCCACCTATGAGGCCTGTGCCGGTTCAATGCCCATGATACAAAAGGCCAGTACCGCACTCATAGAAGGCAACGCCAACAACCCGCTTGAAATTGATTCTCAGCGGCTCAACCTGGCCCGCCACCTGGCACTACAGGTACAACTGGGTATCTTCTGGCATTTATATGACCATGTTCATTTGTGGTCACTGCTGCAGGGCGAGTTCAGGGAGCACCTGGCACCCTTTAATCAATTCCTGACGCAAAAGCTTGAACGTGCCGCGAACGATCTGGATAACCTTCCTCCCCAGAGACCAAACAGCGCCATGCTGCCCGATGCACTCGACGCACCACAGCGTCAGCGGTTTACGACAGCACTCAACGATGCAGCCGATCCCCCATTGCTGGATGAGGATATGCGCACCGCCATTGAACTGCTTAACGAGCCGGGCAGCGCCATCCACTACAGCGGTGACACTGAACTGTTTGCACGGTCTGTAGCAAACTATCTCCACACTTATCGGTTGTTCAAGGCCGAGCTATCCAGGATAGAACTGGAACTACGCCGCCTGTTGGACTTTCCACAAGAGACACCAATCCGTCTTGGCCCGGCCGTGTTTCCCACTGCCAGGTCACTGCCCTGGTATGAACTTATCCTGGGCCGCCGCCACGGTGAGGCTGGACATCTGACAGGAAACCGCACCGGCGTGAGGATTGCGGCGCCAGGTGATTAACAATGCGGCCTCCCTGTGTCACAGCCTCTTGATGCAATACGTGAAACCATGGTCTGCTCCTGTGATTCAGCAGAGAAGAGAAAAGAGCTTTACCCCCCCCCTGTTACGCTTGATTATTGATGTCGATAGGCAAACCGAAAATCCAGCGCAGTGACACATTCCCGGTAGCGGGCCTGCAATTCCTGTCGCGTGTTGCCGGCAACAAAGATCCAGGCAATATCGTAACTGTAACTGTCCTGCTCACGCAGGTTACACAGTTTCATACCTTCACTGACATTCACTCTGATCATCGCATCCGGAATCTGCTGTTCGATCCTCTGCACGTCTTCCTGGCCGGGGACGCGCTCCACGATAGCATCCTGAAACATCCGATAGTAAAACTTACTCGCATAATGGTATCGTCCCTGGCGATGCGGCATGCCTGGACGCAGGCCCAGCCCGACCTCGATCAGGCTCTGATGATTGGAGGCGCCATCGACCATGGCAAACAGATAACTGTGCGACTGAGAAATCCGGGTATTGACTTCGAGAAGCCAGATCCGGTCATCGCGCTCATCCCAGAAAAATTCCGCATTGAAGGTTGAATTGTTAAAACCGATATAGTCGAGAAATTCCCGCGTAATACTGATCATACGCCGGGTGACCCGGCCAGGCAGCCTGGAAGGGTATTCATAACGGGAAAAGGTAGAGCGATTGGGGTACCGAATTGAATCGACAACCCCAAAGACATGACAGTCCCCCTCAAACACATAACCTTCCAGAGTGCATTGTCGTCCACTGACGATCTGCTCAGCGATACAATAGTTGAAATCCACTCCGGCAATTTCATCCGGCAAATTCGCATATTCCAGAATATGATCGAAGGGATCGGAGAGACGCCGGATATTGTCCCGGATCGCCTGGATGCGTTTCTCAAACTCACTCTTATCATCAATACGAAACCCGAGATAGGAACCGGCCGACTTGACCGGCTTCAACCAGAACGGATAGTCCAGCTCGATTTGCGCCAGAGGATCATCGGCAAACGGATCGACCAGATTAAAATCCGGAATGTGATCCGGTATCACCCGACTCTGCTCCAGCCGACTCCAGTATTTGTGCTGGCATTTGAGCACGCTCTCCAGGCTCGCCGTCGGCAGGCCGAACTCACAACACAGAATAGGGACCATGAAACCCACCGGCATATCGATGTAACCGACAATGGCATCAATACTGCCCGGGAAAGCACGCAATTGTGCCCGGGCCTTTTCCAACGATTCCTTGACGCGGTAGACCTCCGGCTCCTCAATCTCCACGTTTTCAAGCAGGGTATGAAAAGTATACTGGTCTGCCCCCTCAATGGTTTGCAACAAGGCCCGGTTAAATTCATCAAGTCCTATGACGAAGATATTCTTGTGACTGCGTGTTTCAGCTGAACCTGATCTTTTGTTAGTTCGGGAATTCATGGTCATCGCATGTCAAAGGCCTTTTATTGTTCTAGTATAGATAGAGGCACAAAACAAACCGGTCCCAGGTACCGACATCATGAAAGTCCTTGATAGCTTTCCGTTTACTGTCCGTGCGATTGAAACCGAATGGATTCCCATGCCCGACGGGTGTCAACTGGCGGCCCGCCTCTGGCTACCGGAAGGAGCCGAACGTGATCCGGTGCCGGCGGTGCTGGACTACAACCCGTATCGACGCCGCGATCATACCCGGCGGGGTGACAGCCAGATGATGCCGTATCTGGCCGGCCATGGTTATGCCTGTGTGCGGGTGGACATCCGTGGCAGCGGGGATTCTGACGGAGTCTTGGAAGATGAATACCTCGAACTCGAGCAGGATGATGGGGTGGCGATCATCCGCTGGATAGCCGAACAGAGCTGGTGTAATGGCTCGGTAGCGATGATCGGCATCTCATGGAGTGGGTTCAATGGCCTGCAGATCGCGGCCCGGCGTCCACCGGAACTGAAGACCGTGATCAGCCTCTGCTCTACCGATGATCGCTACACTGACGATGTGCACTATATGGGCGGCTGCCTGTTAGGCGATAACCTGTCATGGGCCTCAATGATGTTCGGCTTTAACTCGCTACCGCCGGATCCGGCGATCGTCGGCGAACGCTGGCGCGACATGTGGCAACAGCGACTCGATGGCAGTGGCTTGTGGTTGGAAAAATGGCTGCGCCATCAACGGCGTGATGGACACTGGAAACACGGCTCCATCTGCGAGGATTATTCCGCTGTTCAGGTGCCGGTCTTGCTGGCCAGTGGCTGGGCTGACGGCTATTCCAATGCGATCTTTCGCATGCTCGAACACCTGGCTGTGCCGCGCAAGGCGCTGATTGGACCATGGAGCCACATTTACCCCCAGTACGGCACGCCCGGTCCGGCGATCGGCTTTCTCCAGGAGGTTGTGCGCTGGCTGGATCACTGGATTAAGGGCAAGGCCAACGGGGTTGACGAGGATCCACCGTTGCGGGTCTGGATGCAACACAGTGTATCGCCACATCCGACCTACGAACACCGTCCCGGGCGCTGGGTGGCCGAGAACGAATGGCCATCGAATTATATTAAACCCTGTACCTTCCACCTGGGACACCATTCATTACTGCATGATCCGCAACCGGAGCACGAGGAAACCCTCTCTATCGAATCACCATTGAGTGTGGGAATGTTTGCCGGTAAGTGGTGTTCCTATGCCGCTCCGCCGGATCTTCCCCATGATCAGCGCGAGGAAGACGGCGGGGCGTTGATCTTTGAAACCGAACCACTGGAGGAGGCCCTGGAGATCCTCGGACCGCCAGTGGCGGAGCTGGAACTCTCCGCCAATAAACCGGTGGCCATGATCGCGGCCCGCTTGTCAGACGTCGCGCCCGATGGCGAGGCCACCCGGGTTACTTACGGTCTGTTGAACCTTACTCACCGCGAAAGCCACGAAGACCCGCAGCCCCTGGAACCACACAAACGCTACCGGGTGCGCGTGCAACTTAACGATGTGGCCCAACGTTTTGATAAAGGACACCGGATCCGTCTGTCACTTTCGACTTCCTACTTCCCGCTGGCCTGGCCGTCCCCATCAAAAGTGTGCCTCTCGATTGACACCCATCTCAGCCAGTTTGTTCTGCCCGAGCGCCCACCGAGAGAATCGGACAAGACATTGCGTGAATTTGGTCTTCCCGAAGCGGCACCCGGCACGCCGCTGACCGCGCTTGAGCCGGTCGATCAGCGCTGGACCGTCATCCGGGACCTGGGTAGTGACGTGTCCATGCTCAAAGTCGTGATCAATGATGGTCTGGCACGCTTCGAGGAACACGGCATGGAGGCCGGCAGCGCCATTGTCGAACGCTACAGCTATTATCGTGGTATGTATGCCTCGTTTCGGGGTGAAGTGACGGCCACCTGGCGACTGCAGCGCAAAGACTGGTCCATCCGTACCGAAACCCGCACAGTGCTGACCTCAGATGTACAGAACTTCTATATTCATGCCACGCTGGATGCCTATGAAGGCGATCGGCGCTTCGCGGCACGTGACTGGAATGTCACCATCGCACGTGACCACGTCTGAATAAGGCCATCCAACAGGGACTGTCCAAAATATGGCGCATAACAAACTGAAAATCGGTGTTCTCCTCGGGGACCCGCACCTGCCTTACTCCTTTTCTCATGAAGGATGGTTGGGTAAAGAGGAAATCATCGCCTTCGAACAACTCGAATCGGCTCTGGCGCAACTGGAAGGGTATAGCTTTAGCTATTTCAATGACCATGAAAAGTTGATCGACGATCTACGACACGCCCGGCTCGATCTGGCACTGAACTTCTGCGATACGGGTTATCGTAACAACTGGAACCTGGTAACCCATATTCCGGCCCTGCTGGAGATGTTCGAGATCCCCTATACGGGTTCCAATGGCATGACTCTGGACGTTAGCGCGGACAAATCCCTGGTCCGGGCACTGGCCCTTGACCTGGATATTCCGGTGCCCGATGAAAGCTTTGTCGATCTGCGTGCCGACCCGCTGGTGTTGCCTGAGAACTACCCCGCCTTGATCAAATCCAATACCGGGGCCGGCAGTTTTGGCATGACCCGGGATTGCGTGGTCTATGACAGCACGCAGGCTATTGCGTATATGCAACGGCTGGCCGGGTTGATCGATCCGCCGCAGGCGGTGATTCAGGAGTTTCTGACCGGCCCGGAGTACACCGTGGGCGTCATTGGTAATCCGCAAAGCGGCCTGACCGTCCTGCCTCCCGCGGAAATCGACTACAGCCAGCTGGCACCGGATCTGCCGCCGGTGTTTACCTACGATGCCAAGTTCGATGCGACTTCACCCTACTGGAATCAGCTTCGCCACCGCCGGGCCGAACTGGATGAGAGCACCTCTACCCAACTGATCGAGTACTGCACTCGCCTGTATCGGCGCCTGGGCATTCGGGATTACGCCCGTATCGATTTTCGCGCCGGCCCGGACGGAACGCCGCGCCTGCTGGACGTCAATCCCAATCCCACCTGGTATGCCGACAGCCGGCTGGCGATGATGGCCGAATGGGCGGGATATTCCTATACGGATATGCTGGATCGGATTCTGCAAGCTGCCGTCACACGTTATGCACTAAAAGGGGATGGTGACTAGGTGTGATCTCTCAGTAGGTTGTTCATCCGGCACCTACCCGGACAATTGGCGGTGCAAACCCAAACCAACCGCCAGGAGGCCCGGATGAACA
>NZ_SOQX01000006.1 GCF_004366735.1 Thiohalophilus thiocyanatoxydans
CGCTTCGCTCGCAATGACCGAAAATATTGGGGTCATTGCGAGGAACAACGTGACGAAGCAATCTCTCTGGACTGGTATTCGGAACGCTTATTTAGCCCCTGGCCCCTGATTTTATTATGACTCGCTTGCTACGCGCGTATTTGCTATTGTTCAATCGTTTTATTGAATAAACGAGGTCACCTCCATGACGCAAGATACGCCCGCCGGCCTGGCCACGCGCAGTATTCACGGGCATAGCCTCAAGGATGTCCATGGCAGTCCCCATACGCCGATCTACGAGACCACGACTTTCACCTTCGACACGACCGCGGAAGTTCTGGATGTGGTGGAAGGGCGTACGGTCGGGAGTCTTTATACCCGCTACGGGCTCAACCCC
Source organism: Thiohalophilus thiocyanatoxydans (assembly GCF_004366735.1). Taxonomy (GTDB): domain Bacteria; phylum Pseudomonadota; class Gammaproteobacteria; order UBA6429; family Thiohalophilaceae; genus Thiohalophilus; species Thiohalophilus thiocyanatoxydans. The sequence continues at coordinate 377 of NZ_SOQX01000006.1, forward strand.
TCTATTTTCGCGCTGGAGGAGACTCTGGCCGGCCTGGAGAATGCGGAAATGGCCTGGGTATTCTGCTCCGGCATGGCGGCGGAAACGGCGCTGTTTTTAACCCACGGCCGTGAAGGCATCATCTGCATCGGCGACGCCTACGGTGGCACCATGGAGCTGCTTGCCGATCAACTGCCCCGGCTGGGCATTCCTACGCACCTGATCCTTGGCAACGAGCTGGATCAACTGGATGCGCTGCTGGCGGCCGGCGCGGGCATGGTGTTCCTCGAGACCCCGACCAATCCGACGCTGGAACTGTTCGATATTGCCGACATCGCCCGTCGGGCCCACGCCCATGGTGCCATTCTGGCCATTGATAACACCTTCGCCTCGCCGGTCAATCAACAGCCCCTGTCACTGGGAGCTGACGTCGTCGTGCACAGCGCCACCAAGTATCTCGGCGGACACAGTGATCTGACGGCCGGCGTGTTGCTGGGGTCCAAAGCGTTGCTGGCACCGGTCTGGAGCTGGCGCAAGAACCTGGGATCGATGCCGTCCCCGGCGACCGCCTCGCTGCTGGCGCGAAGCCTGCGCACCCTGGTGATTCGGGTGAGACAGCAGAACGCCTCGGCACAGGCGATCGCCGAGGCGATGGCCGGGCATCCGAATGTCGAACGGGTCTTCTATCCCGGCCTGCCGGATTTCCCCGGTCATGCCCTGGCCCGCGAGCAGATGCACGGTTTCGGCGGCATGCTCAGCATCGAGATCAAGGGAGGGCGAGAGGCCGCGACCCGCACCGCGGACCGACTGCAGCTGTTTGCCCTGGCGCCAAGTCTGGGCGGTGCCGAAAGCCTGGTGACCCAACCGTGTACCACGACCCACCACGGCCTTGCGCCGGAAGAGCGTTCGCGACGCGGTATTCCCGATGGGTTACTGCGACTCTCCGTCGGTCTGGAAGATAGCGCGGATCTCATTGCCGATCTGGAGCAGGCGCTGGCCTGAATCACTGTTCGAGCGGGCGCATTGCCCCTTGCCGGGCGGATACGCAGCACCCGGGTTATTCGTCTATCTCGCCGCTCAGCCAGTAACGGATGCGTTTGGGGTGGGCGTCGATATAACGGCGGACGGCGGTATCGACATCATGCTCCTGGCTGTCGAGTAACAATTCGGCCAGCTCCGCGTCGTTCAGATAGAACCGGGTGAAGAAACCGGTGAGCGCGGGCGGATAGTCTTGCTGGAAGCCCTGGCGGGCGATGGCATGAATCCGTTCGCGGCCGCCGAGAATCTGGCGGGGATCCTGCAAAAAACGCAGCTCGTAACTGGCGAAGATCCAGTGCGGTTGCCAGGCGGTGACCACTACCCACTCCTGGTTGCGATAGGCCCGATCCAGCACGGCGGTCATGGCGGCGCCGCTGGCGGCGACCAGCTGGTACTGATCATCGAGCTGATAGGCTTTAACCGCCTGTTCCGAGGATTGCATCAGCCCGGAGCCGGGATCGATGCCCTGGATGCGTCGGTTAAGCCGTTTGGCAACCTCGTCTTGCCTGAGATCCTCGAGACTGGCGAGTTCCGATTCAGGAACATAGTCAGGCACCACCCAGCCGAGCCGGCCGGTGTAGATCGGGCCCAGGTTGGTGACCCGGTGTTGCACCTTTTCCCAGTAGTTGCGGTGGGTCTGGGGCAGCCAGCCCATGAGCATGAGATCCAGATCGCCGTCGGCCACGGCCTGGTACTGGATGCCGATGTCGGTCATCACCCGCTCCACCTCGTAGTCGAGATGCTGTTCCAGCAATGTTTTGACCAGGGTGGTGACCACTTCCGCATCGGCCCAGGCGGTCCAGCCGATGCGCAGGGTCCGTTCTTCGCTTTGCCCCGCGGCGGTGACGGCCTGCTGCCGCTCCTCGGCGGAGCGTCCGGCCGGGGTGGTCAGGGGCGTGTCGTAGGTATAGATATAGGCGAACAGCCCGAACGCAATCAGCGCCGCCAGCAGTAACGTGATGCCGCGTCGCAGGCTCATGGGTTACCTGCCGATTTGTTGCCGTTGGGATTATCGCGCGTGATGCCGAACAGCTCGCGCAGCCGCTCGGGAAGCCCGGCGCGGCGGCGCTGGCCAAAGCTCTGGGTGATGCGATCGAGAATGATCGCCAGCACCACCACGCCGATGCCCCCTTCGAAGCCGAGTCCCACATCCAGGCGCTGGATGCCGCGCAGCACCACGTCGCCCAGGCCGCCGGCGCCGATCATCGAGGCGATGACCACCATCGACAGCGCCAGCATGATGTTCTGGTTCACCCCGGCCATGATCGAGGGCAGGGCGGCGGGGATCTGCACCTTGAACAGCAGCTGCTTCGGGGTGCAGCCGAAGGCGAGCCCCGCCTCGACCATCTCCCGCGAGACCTGGCGAATCCCCAGGTTGGTGAGCCGCACCGCCGGCGGCATGGCGAAGATGATAGTGGCGATGGTGCCGGGCACCTTGCCGGTGCTGAAGAACATCACCGCCGGGATCAGATAGACGAAGGCCGGCATGGTCTGCATGAAATCGAGCACCGGGCGCACCCCATTCCAGACCCGGTCGCTGCGCGCCGCCCAGATGCCGATGGGCACCCCGATGACCAGGCTGACCACGGTGGCGGCCAGTACCAGCGCCAGGGTGGAGAGGGTGTCGCGCCACAACTCGAGCCCCAGCACCAGTGCCAGCGCGGCCAGGGCAAACAGGGCGAAACGCCAGTTCACCCGCCAGGCGGCCAGGGCCACGATCACCATCGCCAGCAGCCAGGCCGGGGGGGCCAGCAGCAGGATCTCCAGCGAGGTGGTCAGCCCGTCGATCACCCAGACGATCACATCGAACAGCCACTGGGCGTGGGCCAGCAGCCAGTCGACGATGGCGCTGATCCATTCACCCAGCGGAATGCGGCCCTCGGCCACGGCCGGGCGCAGGGGGTGGAGCAATCTGGTGAGGGCCTCCATCATGTGTCGCTCTTCTCCAGGGTTTCCAGCAAGTGTGCCCGCGACACCACGCCCAGGAACTGATCGTTGCGCCCCAGCACCGGCACCGGATAGGGGGTAGCGGCAACCCGTCCGAGGACATTGTTGAGCCGGGTGGTGTGGCGCAGGGTGCGCGGCCGTGGCAGACAGGCCGATTCGACCGGCCCGTCGCTTTGCTGCAGGGCCTCGCGGGAGGCGATGCCCAAAAAGCGCTGCTCGCCGTCGACCAGATAGGCGTAGTCGTGTTGCTGCTGCTCCAGGGCTTGCAGGAGCTGCCTGGCATCACGCTGTTCGTCCAGCCGGAACAGGGTGTCGGGCGCGCGGGCGATATCGCCGGCGGTGTAGACCTGGGCCAGATCCACATCCTGGAAGAAGTTGCGAATATAGTCGGTGGCGGGGTGGTCGAGAATCTCCTTCGGCGTGCCCACCTGCACCACCTGGCCCCCTTCCATCAGAGCGATGCGATCGCCGATGCGCATCGCCTCGTCCAGATCGTGGGAGATGAAGACCACGGTGCGGGCCTGTTGCTGTTGCAGTTTCAACAGCTCTTCCTGCATTTCGCGACGGATGAGTGGATCCAGTGCGGAGAAGGCCTCGTCCATCAGCAAAATGGTCGGATCGGTGGCCAGCGCCCGGGCCAGGCCGACCCGTTGCTGCATGCCGCCGGAGAGTTCCTCGGGATAACTGTTTGCGTTGCCGCGCAGGCCGACCTGATCCAGCGCGTCCATGGCGCGTTTGTCACGTTCGGTTTTGTCGACGCCGGCGATCTCCAGCCCGAAGGCGGCATTTTCCAGTACGCTCAGGTGGGGCAGCAGGGCAAAGGACTGGAAGACCATGGCGATGTCGCGGCGGCGCAGTTCGATCAGCTCGGCCTGACTCATCTGCACGATATCCCGATCGTCGATCAACACCTCGCCGGAGGTCGGTTCGATGAGCCGGTTGAGCATGCGCACCAGGGTCGACTTGCCCGAGCCGGACAAGCCCATGATGACAAACACTTCGCCGGCCCGGATGCTGAAACTGGCGTCGCGCACCCCGACTGTGGAGCCGGTCTGTTCGAAGATTGCGTCCTTATCGAGCCCTTCTTTGATCAGCTGCCGCGCCGCGTCCGGTTGCGGGCCGAAGATCTTGTACAGATTTCTGACGACGATCTGATCGGTCATATTGAAATTCCGGAGCTATGACGAGAGCCGGCCAGTGTGGCGTGTGCTCCGGATTCATTATGCAGTCGGGGTTCCGGTTTCGACAAGCTTATTGTACGGGTTGCACGCCCCGGGACGGTCGAGCGCCCTACAACTTCCCGGTCAGACATGTTAGTTTTTGCACACACAGGAGCGGTGCGCGTTGAGCCGGGCGTGGTTCGTCGGCGAGCAACACTCTCCCGAAGGTGGAAAACCATGAGTGAACGTCTTCTACACGGTGTGCGTCTTGAATGTATCCAGGGCGACATTGCCAACCAGTCCGACATGGCCGCGGTGGTCAACGCCGCCAATGCCCAGCTGCGCATCGGCGGCGGGGTGGCCGGGGCGCTGCACCGGGCCGCGGGCCCGGGGCTGGAAGATGAGTGCCGGCCGCTGGCACCGATTTCCCCCGGTGAGGCCGTTATCACCGGCGCGCATAATCTGCCCAACCGGTATGTGATCCACTGCCTGGGACCGATCTACGGCGTGGACGAGCCATCCGGGGAGTTGCTGGCGACCTGTTATCGCAATGCGTTGCGCCTGGCCGAGGAGCACAGGATTGAATCCATTGCGTTTCCCGCTCTGTCCACCGGCGCCTTCGGTTATCCGCTGGAGGCGGCAACCGGGGTGGCCCTGACCACTGTCCATACTATGCTGGCGCAACTTTCCGCCGTGCGGCATATCCGTTTCGTGCTGCATGATGCGCCAAGCCTGCGCCTGTACGAGCGAATGCTGGAAAGCCTGCCCGGTTGACGGTCGAAACGAAGCCGTCAATTTCCTGAACCGGCAATGTCTAAAGCCTGACGGGTTTCTCGGTGAGAAACCGCGTGACATATTGTGAATAAAACAAGCTGTATGATGATTCAAACCGAAGCCGACGAAAAAGCCCGGCGCGAGGACCCGTTCGAGGAGAGATCGACGAAATTGCGCGGCGTATCGAGCGCGCTGATTACCCGCGCCATGCACCGCCTCGATCTGACCTGCACGGGCAGTCCCTTCGTGGCGCCCGGGGTACGAGAGTGATGAGTATCGATACGCTGTCAGCCCCGTCGATGATGGGCCGCATGACCTCTCTGCATGAAACGCGGCTGGATCAGGTCTTGCGCCGGCTCAAGGGCAGCGGGGCGCGGCGGGTACTGGATCTGGGCTGCGGTTCGGGCCATCTGCTGTATCGGCTGGCCGGGGAGCGGCAGTTCGAGGCGATCGTCGGCCTGGAAAGCTGCAGCCACTCACTCCTGCAGGCCAGAAACCTGTTGAGCGATTATCTGCACGATACCCCGGGTCGGGTGCGTCTGATCAGCAGCTCCTATACCGAATCGCAGCCCGGCCTCGGCGGTTATGATGCGGCCGCCATGGTGGAGACCATCGAACATCTCAAACCCGGCGCGTTGTCGGCGGCGGAGCGGGTGGTGTTCGCCCAGATGCGTCCGCGCGTGGTATACATGACCACGCCCAATCGCGAATACAATCCGCTGTACGGGTTGTCCCCGGGTCAGTTTCGCGAGCCGGATCATGAGTTTGAATGGGATCGCGCCCGCTTTCGCCACTGGTCGCAGGGCATCGCCCGGCGCAACGGTTACCGGGTGGTGATGGGCGGAATCGGCGAACCCGATCCCGAATTCGGCCCACCGACCCAGACCGCGTTTTTTACCCGGCAGGAATAACGGCTGCCCATCACTTTTTATCTTTACGCATCTTTATCTTTACCCGGCTTTATCTTTAACCAGCTTTATCTTCAAACAATCAAGGAGTTTTCCCGTGCTGGATGATCTCAAACAACGTTTTTCCCATCCCGATGTGCGTTTCTATCAACACGATCAGTTAATCATGATCGAACTGAACAACCGGCACGGCTCGGCCACCCTGACCACCCATGGCGGCACGCTGCTCGGTTATCGGCCCGCCGGCGGCAAGGAGGTGATCTGGCTCAGCGAGACAGCCGTGTATGATGGCAGCAAGCCGGTGCGCGGTGGCGTGCCGATCTGCTGGCCCTGGTTCGGCCCCTATGATCCCGACACCATGGGCGCGGACCCGAGCGACGCGGCCAAAAAAGGCCACGGCGTCGCCCGCTATGAACTCTGGGAGGTTGCCTCGGTACGCAGCACGGATAACGACGCCACTGAAGTCGTATTGCAGCTTGAACCCAATGACGCGATTCGCCAGGCCTGGCCGCTGCCGTTCATGTTGAAATTGATCGTGACCCTGGGTGAGACACTGTCCCTGGCGCTGGTCGGTGAAAACCGTAGCGATCGCGACTGGGTGGTCTCCGAAGCGTTTCACACCTATTTTCGGGTTGCCAACGCGGACGGATTGACGATCGACGGCATGGACAACCTCACGTATATCGACAAACTGCGTGACGATCAGCGTTTTACCCAGACGGGACCGTTGCAGGTGAACATGCCGATGGACTGCGTGTTTGTCGATCATCCCGATACGCTGGTCCTCGAGGACAGCGGCAACCGGCGCCAGATCGTGATGGGGAAGACGAAGAGCGCCAGCACGGTGGTCTGGAACCCGGGTCCCGAAGGTGCGAAAGGCTTTGCCGACATGCCCGACGATCAGTACGCGCACATGGTCTGCGTTGAGGCGGCCAATGCGCTGGATAACGCTTACACGCTCAAGGCAGGGGGATCACACCGCATGGCAATGACTCTTGCAGTGCGTTAGATCGCCCCTCGGTTGCCGAACACATAGAGTACGCCAGATGCCCCGCGCGGTCGGCGCGGGCGTACGCTATGGGTTCTGAGATCGGTATACAGCACCACGCGGCCAGCAGGATGTTTGGAGTCGGAGCAGGACGCTCCCTGCACCCGCAACATTCGTACCCCCTGTCTGTTCTACTCAATTATTGTATTTCGACTTTCACCCGCCGCCCCGGTAGCGTTTCCAGTATCCCGGCTAACACGACCAGGGTCGCTCCCACGCCCATGACGGGACCGAAGGGCTCGTCGGCAAGCAAGGCGGCGGAGAGCGCACCGACAATCACTTCGCTCATGAGCAGGATGCCGACCCGCGCCGGCTCCATTTCCCGGGTTGCCCACATGAAGCCCGTCAGCAGGGCGGCCCACCAGATGCCGCCGATCAGCAGTGTCCATCCCAGTGCTTCGCCATAGTGATCCGGCGCCACCTGCACAGGGTGTTCGTGCCCCAGCGCCAGGGCCAGCAGGGCGGCCATGACGACGGCGCCGGCGCAGAACACGAAATTGCTTTCCGCCGGTCTGGTCCGCACATGGACATGAATACCGGTGGAGGCAATGGCCCAGAGCAGGCCGGATGCCAGCCCGAGCCAGTCCCCCAGCGTTCGCGGCAGTGGTATCCCGTCATGGTTGCCGCGCAGCACCAGGGCAATACCCAGCAGACCGCACAGGATGGCACCGTAACGCCACCAGGAAACGGACCATTTGAGCCACAGGCGCGCGATGAGTGTGCTCCACAGCGGCGTGAGGTAGAACAGCAGGATGACGACGGCTACCTCGCCGTACAGGAGTGCATTGGAATACACAACGAAGGAGGCGCCGCCCAACGCGATACTTAGCAGTGCCCGCTTGTTGGCCTGGCGCAGGCGTTTCCGTCCCCGCCATCCGAAAGGCACCAGACACAGGCACGCGAACACGACGACCGCGAATGTTGTCCAGGGGCCCGCGGTGGCGATCTGCTCGAGTTGTCGCAGCGGTAACCAGTACAGTCCCCAGAGGGCGCCAACCGACAGGATGGTGACACTCGCTAAAGAGTTGATTCGCACCGTGGTCACGTATTCACTCCGGCAACCGGGATAACGCATTCACCCGAATGGGCCGTCGATCAGAACAACAATGAACGATGAATATTGTCTCTTGCCGGTTTTTTTGCATCATGCCCCGGTACACACCCTGCCCGCGTGCTCAGCCTGGCCTTGTTCGGGCTTGGCGCGGCTGCGCCAAGCCCGGGGGAAGTCGCCCTTCGCGCGCGGACCCGGCTATTCCAGCCCCAGAGCCTTTGCCACCACGCCTTTCGCATTGGTTTTGCCGTCGGCGGTCTTCACCGGCCCGGTCTGGTAGGTCCCGCCCTGGCCGAACCACCGCTCGAGCAGTTCGGGATTTTCCTTGATCAAACGTCGACCCGCTTCGGCATAGTCCATATCTTCGTTGATGATGTAGTGCCCCATCTTACTTTGCTCGTCCACGGTATAGTGATAGTTTTCAAGAAACTGTCCGACGTTAGGACACTTCCAGGCATAGCCCGTACGGGCCAGGGTATAGACAGTCGCTCCCCCCTGGTTCGGGCCCCAATATTCTTCGCCCCCGGACAGATACTTCATGTCGATATTGAGATTCATGGGGTGGGGCGCCCATCCCAGGTAGGCTATCCAGCGGTCCTGTCGCACACGGCGGCGGACTTCCGTCAACATAGCTGCCTCGCTGGACGGGACCAGGGTCCAGTCACCCAGCCCGTAGGCATCGTCATCGATCATCTTCTGGATAATCTCGTTGCCGTCATTGCCCGCTTCGATGCCGTAGAGCTCTCCCTTGAAGTCCTGTTTGTGCTCGTCCAGATCCTTAAAGTGCTGGATGCCGGCCTCATAGACATAGGTGGGGACCGCGACGGTATATTTAGCGTTCTCCAGATTCTTCGTCACGATATCGATTTTACCTTCCGTCATGTGCTTTTTAACCATGGAGCGCTGGGTGGGGAGCCAAAGCCCAAGGAATGCATCACGTTGATTGCTCGCCAGGGAGGAAAACATGATGGGGACCGACGCGGTAATGACGTCGGTTTTGTATCCCAGTTTATCAAGCATCCACGCCGCCGTTTCGGTCTTGGCGGTCACCCCTGTCCAGTTGACCTGCCCGAAACGAACGTCACTGCAGGCGGAGGCGTCTTGCGCCACACCGCTGCCTGTGCCATTGAAAAATAAAATGCCCGATGCCAGCAGGGCGGTCATGAGTCGCTTATTCATAGTACACCTCCAATTGTGAGTGATTTAAATGCAGTCCTTTCATCTGCCTGCATAGCCCGTCAGGGCCAGGTTTGTTCTAACGTTGTTTCGCCGCCCACTCGGGATGGATCCACACCGGTATCTGCGCCGGCGGCAACGGTTTGCGCCCGGCAATAAGATCAGAGACTTTTTCCGCGATCATAATGGTAGGGGCGTTCAGGTTGCCGCTGACAATGTCCGGCATGATTGACGCATCCACGACGTTTAACCCTTCCACACCGTACACGGCGGTCGAACCGTCCACGACTGCCTGCGGACCCGATCCCATCGCACAGGTGCACGAGGGATGGTAGGCACTTTCCACCTGGCTGGCGATAAACTCATCGAGTTCGCGATCGCTGTTAACTTTCGACCCTGGCGCGATCTCGCCGCCCCGGTACGCTGCCAGTGCATTTTGTTCGAACAGCTCGCGCGTGAGGCGGATGCCGGCACGCATCTCGGTCCAGTCATCCTCATGCGTCATATATTGGGGATCGATGATGGGCGCATGGGATGGATCGTTCGAGCGTAGTCGCACCGTGCCCCTCGATTTCGAGCGCATGGGCCCCACGTGGGCCTGAAAGCCGTGTCCTTTGATCGGGCTCTTGCCATCGTAGCGGATGGCCATGGGCAGGAAATGATATTGCAGGTCCGGATGTTCGATACCCGCGCGGGATCGAATGAAACCACCGGCCTCGAAGTGATTGGTCGCGCCGTGGCCTGTGTGAAGCAGATACCACTGCAGCCCGATCCGGGCCTGGTTCCACGGTTTTAACGCAGGGTACAACGATACGCTCCGGGTACAACGCTGCTGGATATAGAGCTCCAGGTGATCCTGCAGATTACTTCCCACCCCCGGCAGATCGGCCCGAACCGCGATCCCGTGGTCGCGCAAATGCGCCGCCGGGCCGATGCCCGAGAGCATCAGCAGCTGCGGTGAATTGATGGCGCCGGCCGCCAGGATCACCCGGCGATTGGCGCGCGCCGTATAAACCTGGCCACGCCGCGAGAAGACCACGCCCGTGGCGCGCCTGCCGTCGAAAACAACCTGATGGGTACGGGCCCGCGTATAGACGTCGAGGTTGCCGCGCTCGCCCAGCACCGGGTCGAGGTAGGCCCGCGCCGCGCTGGCGCGAATTCCATTGTGCACGGTCATCTGCATCGGGCCGAAACCTTCCTGACGATAGCCGTTCATATCCGGCGTGTAACCATAGCCGGCCTGTTGACCGGCTTCGATGAACGCCTGATACAAGGGCGACCAACCTTGCCCGGTGGTCACGTACAGCGGGCCGTCGCCACCGTGATAGTCGTCCGCCCCCTGATCCCGGGTCTCGGCACGGCGAAAGTAGGGCAGACAGTGTTGATAAGACCAATGGCTGAGTGCCGGGTCCTGTGCCCAACGGTCGTAATCGAGGGCATGGCCGCGAATGTAAACCAGGCCGTTGATCGCGGAACTGCCACCCACAACCAGGCCCCGCGGGCAGTGCAGCCGACGGTTGGACAGACGGGGCTGTTCGGTGGTTTGATAACCCCAGTCGTAAGTTGAGGTATTCATGGGGTAGGAAAAGGCGGCCGGCATATGAATGCGCCAGTCCCAGCGCGGAGCACGCCCACCGGCCTCCAGCAGCAACACCCGGCAATCGCGGTCCTCGCTCAGCCGCCGCGCCAGAACACATCCGGCCGAGCCTGCGCCGACGATAATAAAATCCCACTCCTTATCGAGTGTCTGTGACACTATAAGAGTCCTTTCGCCACGAGATCAGTCATACGGGCAATCCACACCCTGCAGTTCGACGTGAACGCTTTTTCGCTGGGTGTAGAAATCGATGACGGCCCAGCCGTTCTCGCGGCCCAGCCCCGAGGCTTTGATGCCGCCGAAGGGCATTTCAATGGGTGTGACGTTGTAGTTGTTGATCCAGCAAACGCCCGCTTGCAGCGCCGCCGCCATGCGGTGACCGCGGCTCAGATCGCGGGTAAACACGCCCGCCGCCAGCCCGTAATCGGTATCATTGGCACGTCGAAGGACCTCATCCTCATCATCGAAGGTCAGCACGGACATCACCGGGCCAAAGATCTCTTCCCTGACAATCTCCATGTCGTCGGTACAATCGGCGAACACAGTAGGCAGCACATAGTTACCGCGTGCCAGTTCACCTTCGACGGCGCGTTCCCCGCCACAGATCACACGGGCGCCGGCCTGTTTGCCGGATTCGATGTAAGCGAGAACTTTTTCCATGTGATCGCTCGATACCAGCGGACCCACCTGCGTCGCGGTATCCAGTGGATCACCCAGCCTGAGCTTTTGGGTCCGCGTGGCAAGTTGATCCAGGAAGGCGTTCTTCAGCGAGGTGTGGACGAATACCCGGGTGCCGTTGGTGCAGACTTCGCCCTGGCTGTAAAAGTTGGCCATCATGGCGCCGGATACCGCTTCGTTCAGGTCGGCGTCATCGAAGATGATCAGGGGTGACTTACCGCCCAGCTCGACGGTCACGTGTTTCAGGGTCGTGGCCGCGTCCGCCATTACCAGTTTGCCCGTTGGCACGGATCCGGTCAGCGAAACCTTGCCGATACCGGGATGGTGGGTGAGTGCCTGGCCGGCTTCGGTCATTCCCGTAACCACGTTGAACAGACCGTCGGGCAGGCCGGCCTCGCGATAGACCTGCGCCAGGACCAGGGCCGATAGCGGGGTCAAATGCGCCGGTTTAAAGATCATGGCGTTGCCACAGGCCAGCGCCGGGGCGGATTTCCAGCAGGCGATCTGCAACGGGTAGTTCCATGCGCCGATACCGGCGCAGACACCGATAGGTTCGCGCCGCGTGTAGACGAAGGCCCGTTCCAGATCCACATACTCGCCGGTAATACCGGCGGCGATACCGGCGAAGAACTCAATGCAGTCCGCGCCGGAACCCACGTCGGCGGTTGGTGTTTCCTGAATCGGTCGACCGGTGTCAAAACTCTCCAGGCGGGCAATCTCCTCCGTACGCTCGCGCAGGATAGCCGCCGCGCGATGCAGCACCCGGCCCCGTTCGGCGCCCGTGCGTTTCGCCCATTCGCGTTGGGCGATTCGCGCGGCCTCCACCGCCTTGTTGACATCGGCTTCTGCGCCCAGCGCGATTTCGCAAATCGGCTCGCCATTGGCCGGGTTGTAATCGGTAAAGGTAGCGCCGGTCCGGGCATCCACCAGTTCGCCATTGATAAACAGTTTTTGGTCGTCCACGTGCATCGATTGGGTTCTCCTACGGCGACTGTTTCAGGATCGTGGCCCGGAGGGAGGCTCTGTTCGACTCCCGCCAGATCATGACCGGCATCCATATCTCGTTCGATTTGTGTTCACCACAGGGCACCCGCCGATACAGTAATGTCCTGACCGGTAATTCCAAGCGCCTCATCGCGGCACAAGAAAGCCGCCAGCGCACCGATCTCGTGTGGCTGAATCAGGCGTTTTTGCGGGGTACTGACCCTTTGTTCCTCGATATAGTCTGCGCTCTGGCGTTGAAGTTGCTTTTCGGCAATGTCGCTTAGCCATTCGCGTCCGAAATCGGTTTCCACCCACCCGGGGCTGATACTGTTGCAGGTCACATGGGCTGGCGCGCCTTCCTGTGCCACCGCGCGGGTCAAACCGGTCACCCCCGCCTTTGAGGCGCAATAAGCGGCCGAGGTTGCCGCCCCGACGGAGGCGGCGGTTGAGGCGATGTTGATAATGCGGCCCCATCGACGTTCGATCATTCCCGGCAACACTTCGCGTGTCATGCGAAAGATCCCATTCAGATTGACATCAAGGACCTTGTTCCATAGCGCATCGGGGTGGCCTGAAACGGTATGCTCAACGGTCATCCCCGCCGCGTTGGCGAGGATGTCCACCTTGCCGAAGGTGTTCACGGCTGTCTGGACAATGTTTCTGACCGATTCCGGCTCACAAACGTCCAGAGCGATAGCAACCGCCTGAACTCCGCAACGCGCGATCTCGGAACGTGTCTTTTCCAGTGCCTCTTCACCCGGTCGATATACCAGCTCCCCCTCAATCGTTGAACCTGGCGCCCCTGATAACAGTGAGCCGATGACAACGTCGGCACCGGCTTCTGCCAGTGCAAGAGCCATGGCACGGCCCATGCCCGACGCGCCGCCGGTAACGATGGCAATACGTCCTTCAAGGAATCGTTCGCTCATTGAGATGTTCCCACTTTGTCGCCTTTAAAGATTTACCGCAAGGAGGCTGGGGAACCCGGTCGGGTGCCGGTAACCCATCTTTCCCTGATGGTGATCAGAACACAAACGTATTGGACGGGTCGTTCTTTAAAGATATGCCGCACAATCGTTTCTCATACCAGACACGATTGCGTGGCTGGAACGTAGCCGGAAACGAAAACCGGTTACTTGTGAAGTATAGTCGTCGGCAGATCAATAACAAGCGCTTTGCATACATAAAAAATTTATGGCTAAAAATGGTGAGTTTTTATGTCGATAATGATTATTTTTTATGTGAGTAAGATTTTCTTTAAAACGATTGCAATAAATTTATAAAGCGACGATTATCCCAGAGTACCTACCGGCCGCAGCGACTTCGCGCCTTGTTTTTTGGACGTGCTTGCCAATGTTACGGCCATTCACCTGTTACTAAGGGAACTTGTTTTCGGGAGATGAGCTATGAATAGTAAAATGTGTTCTGTTGCCTTGGCCTCGCTTTTTACCGTGACAATGCCGCAATACGGATGGGCGCAAGACCAGGAAGGGGAGTTGTTTGGCGGGGCGTTGAGTGGCAACGTCATGTTCAGTTCCGATTACGTGTTTCGCGGTATTACTCAAACCAGCAACCTGCCGCAGATCCAGGGCGACCTTGCCTGGAGCCACAGTAGTGGGATGTACGCGGGAATCTGGGCGTCCAACACGAATTTCGGTGGCGGGGATGCGAGCATGGAGTTTGACCCGTTCATCGGTTTCAGTCGCGGTATTGCAGATACCGGTCTTAGTTATGACATCGGTTACTGGTCTTACAATTACCCCGGTGGAGATGAACTCAACTACTGGGAAATCTATGGCATATTGAGCCATCAAACCGGTCCACTGGGATTGAGCGGCAGCGTTTGGTACGCCGACAATTACTTTGGTGATGACTTTTTTGATGATGTGTCCAGCCTTGCCTATGACGCCACGGTTTCCTATCAGATGACCGACAAATGGTCGGTCTCGGCGCGTGTGGGTCAACAGACCTTCGATGAAACCGCGGGGCTTGCGGATCAGGACTATCTCTACTACGACGTCGGGGCATCCATGGCCTGGCAAGATTACACCCTCGGGTTACGTTGGCATGACACCGACGGTGTGGAGCCGGACCTCGCTACCGAATCAGATAGCGACGGGAGTCTGGTGTTCAGTCTTACGCGCAGTTTCTAACTCGAGTTTTGTTCGGGTTGCGTGTCGTTTACGTACTTCGGCCTGTAAGGGTGGCGGGTTCGATCCTTCCTGGACGTACGGGATGATCGCTGGCCTGTTCGAGCGTTGATTTGCCAAAGACATTGGCAGGGGCACCATGATCAAACCGACAATGATTAACGGGGCGGTAAAGGCGATATTATTGCTGTTGGTGCTATTCGCCGCGCCGGGCGTCTATGCCGAAAAACCCATTCGGATCGGCTGGACCGCCTGGTCTTCGACCGAGGCGGTCATGAATATCGCGCGCGAAGTTCTCGAAGGGAAGATGGGGTACACGGTCGAACCCGTCATGGCCGACATCGGGATTCAATATCAGGGTGTGGCGCGTGGCGATATCGATGTCATGCTGATGGCCTGGTTGCCGGTAACCCACAAACCGTACTGGGATCGCTTTGCCGGTGAGCTGGTCGACCTGGGCCCCATCTACCTCGGGGCACGGCTGGGCTGGGCGGTACCCGGTTACATTCCAAAGACGGAACTGCGTTCCATCGAGGACCTGGCCAAACCCGAAGTTGTGCGCAAATTGCGGGGCGAGATTCAGGGCATTGACCCGGGTTCGGGGCTGATGCAGGCCTCGGAGGCGGCGTTGGAGGCGTACGGCCTTGACGATTACAAACTGATCTCGGCCAGTGGAGCGGGCATGACCGCCGCCTTGCAGCGAGCCGCGCGCAGTGAGCAGTGGATCGTCGTCACCGCCTGGAACCCGCATTGGATGTTCGCCCGTTGGGAGCTGCGTTATCTGGAGGATCCTAGGGGCGTATTGGGCGGCAAGGAACGTGTGCATGCCCTGGTCCGACCCGGTTTCTATCAGGACTATCCCGATGAAGTGACCGGTTTCCTGACCCGATTCCATCTGCCTCTGGAGGATGTGGAAACGGTCATGCTGGAGGCGAGTGACTCCTCTTACGAGGAAGCGGCTGAAAAGTACGTACGCACTCATCCTCGACAGGTTCGGTACTGGGTTAGCGGTACGTTTGTGGATTAGCCGGCTGCGAAGGGAGAAATTATATGACTGACAAGATTGTTGTCGAAAATCTGTACAAAATCTTCGGACCCACTCCGAAAGATGCTCTTGAGTTGATTCAGCAGGGCCTGAACAAGGATGAGATCTTCGAACGCACCGGCAACACCATTGGCGTGCAGGATGCCAGCTTCACTATAAAAGAGGGTGAAATCTTTGTGGTAATGGGCCTTTCCGGATCCGGGAAGTCGACGCTGTTGCGCATGCTCAATCGCCTCATCGAGCCTACCTCCGGAAGCGTGCGTATTGATGGACACGATGTGACCCACATGTCGACCAAGGAACTGGTCGCGTTGCGCCGCAAGGATATGGCCATGGTATTTCAGACCTTCGCCCTTCTGCCCCATCGCAGCGTCCTGCAGAATGCCGCTTTCGGCCTGGAAATCGCCGGTAATGACAAGAGTGAAAGCGAGGACCGCGCACTGAAGGCGCTGGACCTTGTCGGTCTTAAAGCCAATGCCAACAGCTTCCCGGACGAGCTTTCCGGGGGGATGCAGCAGCGCGTGGGCCTGGCCCGCGCCCTGGCGGCAGAGCCCTCGGTCATGTTGATGGACGAAGCCTTTTCCGCACTGGACCCCCTGATACGTACGCAGATGCAGGATGAACTGCTGGAGTTGCAGGAGCACAGCGAGCGAACCGTGGTGTTTATCACGCACGACCTGAACGAAGCCATGCGTGTGGGTGACCGCATCGCCATGATGGAAGGCGGGCGTATTCTGCAAGTCGGCACCGGCCGGGAGATCCTGCGCGAACCGGCCAATGAATACGTCGAGGCGTTTTTTCGTGATGTGGATATCACGGGCATCTTTATCGCGGGCGACATCGCCGAGGATGCCACAATGACATTCGCGCCCGATGAAGCGGCGGACAAGGCCCTCAAAGCACTTCAGGACCGCGAGCAGCCATTCGGGTATGTCCTCGCGAAGGATCGTTTCCACGGTGTTGTTTCTCAGGACTCACTGAAACACGCCCTGGAAAACAACAAGGGTGGGTTGTCGGATGCGTATTTGAATGGCCGGCCCCCATTGAAAGCACAAATGACCTTGCGGGAGATTCTGGAACCCGTGGCCAACGCCGGCTATCCCCTGCCGGTAGTAGGTCGTCGCCAGCGCTTCTACGGCGTTATCAGCAGAAGCACATTACTGGAAGCATTACGTAAGGAGGACTGAGCCATGGACTACCGGATACCCGTAGGCGATTGGATCGAAGCCGCCGTTGAATTCCTTCTGAACACGATTCAGCCGTTTTTCGATGGTGTCACATTGGTTGTGGGATGGTTGGTTGATCAGTTGGAATCCGGAATGCTCGGCATCCCGGAATGGTTATTTATCGCAATCATCGCGTTGTTGGGATTATGGCGCGTGGGCTGGCGCTTTACGTTGTTTGCCGTTATCTCCATGGGGCTGGTTATCGGCATGGGCCTGTGGGCGGAAACCGTGGTCACGGTTGCATTGGTCATCGCTGCCTCGGTTGTCGCGCTGGCCATCGGCATTCCCATGGGCATACTGGCGGCCAAGAGTGATATTGCACTGGCGATCATTCGCCCGGTGCTCGATCTTATGCAGACCATGCCGCCGTTTGTGTACCTGATTCCTGCGGCTATGTTTTTTGGCCTGGGCAAGGTTCCGGGCACCATTGCGACAATCATCTTCGCCATGCCGCCGGCGGTGCGCCTGACCAATCTGGGAATTCGTCAGGTGGGCAGGGAAATGGTCGAGGCCGGTCTGGCGTTTGGTTGCACCCGTGGTCAGCTATTGGCCAAGGTGCAGATCCCCGTGGCGATGCCCTCGATCATGGCCGGTGTCAACCAGGTCATTATGCTCGCCCTGTCGATGGTCGTTATCGCTTCCATGATCGGCGCGGGAGGCCTCGGTAATGTCGTTTTACGCGGTATTCAACGCCTGGATATCGGACTCGGTTTCGAAGGCGGCCTGGGGGTTGTGATCGCGGCCATTATCCTTGACCGGCTTACCCAGACCTTCGGTCATCACCGCAAGCAGGCGGGCGTGCTGGAGCGACTCAAGGGAGCGGCGCAGTGGTTTACACGTGGCTCGGGCGAAACGAAAGACAAACCAGCACAACATAAATAAATACAAGACTTTCTGGCCCTGGTCGCATAGTAAGCTTCGAGAAGCCGGGATGGTTCCTTGAATCATGTATGCTGAGTTCGAGTATTGTTGTCTGCATTCGGCCAGAAGCGGCCATTCATCAACGGTCCACATAAGTGGCGCCGCGGTAGCCGCGTCCCAGCGAACGAGAGTGAGCGCACTTGATGTGGTTGTTATACATTCTTACTTATTACCTACAATCTCAAGGAGGGGCGACTTTTCTGAAGTTAGCTCTGTACCCTTTAAGTCTGGTGCAAGCCGCCTTCCGACAGAATATATTTTTTGGCACGCAACATAATGAGCCCATGGCTTGTCAGTAGGATCATAACTTCTGCATGTGGTGAGAAGGAACTGCACTTTCCTTCGACTATCAACTGGCTCTATGTCTGCCACCACCTTAACCACAAACCATACATTCTCTTCGTAATCGACATTATCGACCTGCTTAAGAAAACTGCTAACGATATTCTCAGCTTTCGTTAGGTCTTCATCATTTACCGCAGTGGCTGAAGCTGAAAGAGTTGCTAGCAACACAAGAATACATGTACGAACCAAGGCACTCTCCTTATGTACAACGGTTGAGCCAAGCGGCGGGTTTCCCAGTCTGCTTGGGCGATTTGTTAGAGCGCTTGTTTATAGGTTATAAATCGGACGCTCAGTAAATGGGTAATACTGGCTACAGCAATGCCACTAGCAATAAGCCACCCACCTAATTCTTTCTCAAAATATACGATCACAGTTCCAGACGCAGCGCCAATTAGCGCGACTGACCACCAATATGCCATGTGCTTGTAACTTAGTAACGCATATAAAGGAGCACCGTAAAACAGAACTGCTAAAAAACCGAACGAGGCTGAATAGGCGAAACCAAGCCAGGCCGCATCAGACGGCGAAAGTATTATATTCTTTCCCTCAAGGGACCATAGGTAACTTTCAACAAACCCATATAACGCAATTAAACAGGCGCAAATAAGTAGCGCCACGAGCCCAACCACTTCGGTTTGCCATAATTTTTTACCAAAAGCCATATGCGCTCTAACGATATAAGTAAGGGGCTTTTTAAAAGCGAAGCGAGAGCGCCGCTTTTAAAAAGTCCCAGCGAGTGTAACGAGCGATCTTGACTTGCTTGTTAGGTATTTTCAAATTCTTGACTCAAAGGCGGAAGATATGACATAGCAAGAATTGCACCAAATAATATGCTTGATATTTCATTAAGAGCGGATTCATATGCTAACTCTACGATTACTCCATTGAATGGGAGTAATATAAGGCTTAGCGCTCCAGATATAACTACGACTGTTCTCCCCCATTTTTTAAAGAAAAATAGCCCAATGCAACCGGCTAGTATTACAGCGACAAAAATGATTAATGCACTAAAAAGAAGTAGCTCTGTATTAGATGGTTCTTCATATTCTGTATCAAAAAAACCTCCATAACCATGCCATGATACAATTTCTTGTATTTGTGGAGATTGACTATCAATACTAAATATTGAATAGGAAACACCTACTAAAGGTAAAATAAATGACAACAGAATTAATATACGAAATGTATTTTTAATGTTCATTTTTTACCTAACGTTTGAAGCCAGGCGCGCCGCTTTTTGGCGTCGCCTGGGCTGACTTGTTATGTTCGAAAAGGTGACGGAGGGATTTAATTTTGACCAACTGGAATTATTGCTCATTTTTTAATCCCTCCGTCACCTTTTTCCTCAGACGCGCTCCATAGCTTCGCGAAAACCGGGGTCAGAGCACAGTTGTTACTAATATTAGAGATATCTGTGCTCTGACCCCGGTTTAGAACTTTTCCATATATCTAACGATTTAGTTAAATGGCGCCACGCTTTAACAGCGTCCTTTTTTGAACGCATTGTTATGTGTAGACATTTAACTGACCTTTAATTTTGGCAATATACAGTGCTAGTGATATAGCTGAAACGATAATCACGGCATCTATTACAACTAATAAAGGTGGGAATTTTATTCCCGCCAACACATACAATAATGAATCACCAATCACCCAATATAAGAATCCAATTATTAATGCATGCAGGATAGGTTTATTTATTTTTTGTATAAATAGTAAATAGAAAATAATGAACTCAACAACGAAACCAGCGATATACGTTCCCAAATGGAAAATTTGTGAATTTGAAATAAATCCATCTTTCGCTAGCCATATCCCAAACGGAATGCCCGCAAGTATTTCAAATACTAATAGAAGCAAAGTAAATATCGCTATTATTTTATAATTCACCGGACTTTCCTAAAGCACATAACAGATCTTTTATGGAAATAAGGTCCCTTTAATCTTGTCCGCTTTAACAGGAAAAATTCCGTATAGACAGACACTTATCACGATTTATCCCATTTAATGAAATCAGCAAAGGCGGAAAATATTTCCGCTTTTTTGTTATTTATTAACTGTAGCCACTCAACCCTCAACTTCCACTCAAGCCACTGAGATAATTGACAATTTTCTCAAAAAACGAGCGAAACGGCGGTGCCCTGCCAATAAGATTATACAGACCCTATACCTGCTGTTACATCTATCAAGCTTTACTGAATGTCGGCTCTGGGTCGTTTGCCGTCATAAGCGATTCCCATCTTAGACTAACAAAACCTGATCAGCTTATGAATTTCTACAAGGTGGCCAAAATGGCGCTTTATGGTCACGTACACATAAAAGGCGATGATGGGCGGCCCTTTTAAAGCGCTTTGAGCTTTTTAACTTCTTGAACTTTAGCGCGTTTTGGTGCGGCGGGAGAGGGCGATCGCCGCGAGTATGCTGGCGATCAGGATCCCGGTGCCGATCATCCCGGCCAGCAGGTCGGTGTGCAGGCCCCGATCGAGCAGGGCGCCGAGCAGCGGCGGGCCGATTGCCGTGGAGAGGATCATGATCGCCTGCAGCAGCGCCCGGATCGCGCCCAGATGGGCCAGGCCGTAACGTTCGGCCAGCAGCGGGGTGAGGGCGCTGGAATTGAAGCCCAGCCCCAGGCCCAGCAGCGCCGGCCACAGCAACGCTGCCCAGGTGGCGTCGAACCCGGCGAGCACCGCCATGGCGGCGATCAACGGCAGCAGCGAGGGGACGAACAGGCGCGTGGCGGTGAGCCGATCCACCAGTGGCCCGGCCCCCAGCAGCCCGGCCACATGGCCGACCGCGAACAGCGCCAGTCCCGAGGCCACCAGTTCGGTCGTCCAGCCCTTGGTCTCGGCCAGCGGGATCTGGTGAAAAAAGGCGATGGTGACCGTAAACGGCGCCGCCACGGCGGCCGGTACCAGCAGCAGGAAGCGCCAGTCCCGCACCACCTCGCGGCGTGACCAGTCGCGTGCATAGTGCGACTCCCGGCTCTCGACGGGCAGCTCGCCACCGTGGGCGCCTTTTAGCAACCAGAGCAACAGGGGCAAGAACAGCACCAGCACCACGACACTGCCCAGCAGCCAGAGCTCGCGCCAGTGCAGATACGCCAGTGCCGCCACGGCCGTGGCTGGGAACACCGCCTCGGCCAGCGGCAGCCCCATGGCGGCGATCGAGACCGCCTTGCCCCGCCCGCCATGAAACCGCTGGGCCATGGTGGTCAGGGCGATATGGGTCATGAGTCCCTGGCCGCCCAGGCGCAACAGGAACAGGGCCAGCAGCAACGCCACAAGGCCGTTGCTGACGCCCAGCAACAGACAGCCGGTGATCAGCAGCAACGCCGCGCCGCTCAAAAACCAGCGCAGATCGCTGCGATCGTAGAGCTTGCCCAGCCAGGTCAGCAGCAGGGCACTGGCCAGGGTCGCGCCGCCATACACCAGCCCCAGTTCGCCGTGGCCCAGATTGAAACTCTCGCGCAGCTGGGGGTTGAACAGCCCTATATAAAAGGTCTGGCCGAAACCGGAGAGCATGGCGGTCAGCAGGCCGAAGGCCAGCAAGCGCCGGTGGGCCCACAAAAAGGCAAGATAGTCGCGAGGCAGGAGGCGTTTTGGCATGGCGCGCAGTCTAGCAGAAAGGTCCCCCGGGTCAGGCAATGGTATACTGGCGTGCATGAAAAACCGCGCTGAACTTCACGCCAATCCGGTTGCTTGCCCGTTATGCCACCATCCCGCCGAGTTCTTTTGCGCGGATCGGCGCCGGCGTTTTTTCCGTTGCCCGCAGTGCGAACTGATCAGCGCCGATCCTGGCGCGCATCTGGATAGTGCCGCAGAGAAGGCGGTCTATGATCGCCACGACAACGATCCGGCCGATCCGCGCTATCGGGCGTTTCTGGCGCAACTGTCCGAACCGTTGCTGGCGCGGCTGAGTCCCGGTATGGCAGGGCTGGATTACGGCTGCGGCCCGGGTCCGACCCTCAGCGGCATGCTGCGCGAGGCGGGGATGGCCATGCACGATTACGATCCGATTTATGCGCCCGATGCAACGTTGCTGGAACGCGAGTACGATTTTGTCACCTGCACCGAGGTGGTGGAGCATTTTTGTGATCCGGCCACCGCCTGGCCGCAACTGGCGGCGCGGGTGCGCCCCGGTGGCTGGCTGGGGGTGATGACCTGGCTGGTCTCGGACCCCGATCCGCAAGCCTTTCGTAGCTGGGGCTACAAGGGCGATCCGACCCATGTCAGTTTTTACCGGCCCGCCACCTTCGAGTGGCTGGGGCGGACGCTCGGATTCGAGGTCGAATTCGTGGCCCCGCGGGTGATCCTGATGCACAAACCGGCCGGCTGATGTGGTAACATTATTTGCCTGACGTAAAGACAAAGGGCCGCGGGCCCTTTTTGTTTTTTGCAGGCCATTTTCAGTTCAATGGCAGCTTGTGCCGGTCCCCCCGCGACGACAAGCCGTGAACCCGGTCAGGCCCGGAAGGGAGCAGCCGTAGCGGTGGACTCGGGCGCCGGGGTGTGGCTGGTACGAGCTGTCACCCTCTCTCAGTGACGAGGGACGAGGTACGAGTGACGAGGAAGATCAAAAGCCCTCCCCATGGGTTGTAGGAGCGGCTGTGCCGCGACCGGCCTTGCCAGTGCGCACGGGGGGCGCGCCGCAGGCGCTCCTACCGGCCACTGGCCTTGCGGTTTTCCTCGTACCTCGTTACTCGTCCCTCGGCCCTTTGTTCCGATTGATGCACCGCCTCCCGCGGACAGGTAGAATGGCCTTTCCATGACGCTTCGGATGGGTTCGGAAAAAACATGAGTTATCAGGTCCTGGCACGCAAATGGCGGCCGCGCACGTTTGACAAGCTGGCGGGGCAGGAGCATGTCTCGCGGGCGTTGATCAATGCGCTGGATAACGATCGCGTGCATCATGCCTTCCTGTTTACCGGTACCCGCGGTGTGGGCAAGACCACCATTGCGCGCATCTTCGCCAAGTCGCTCAATTGCGAGCAGGGGGTCAGCTCGCAGCCTTGCGGCGTGTGCAGCGCCTGTACCGAGATCGACGAAGGCCGCTTTGTGGATCTGCTGGAGGTGGATGCCGCCTCGCGCACCAAGGTGGAGGACACCCGCGATCTGCTGGACAACGTGCAGTACGCGCCGACCCGGGGTCGTTACAAGGTGTACCTGATCGACGAGGTACACATGCTCACCAATCACAGCTTCAATGCACTGCTCAAGACCCTGGAAGAGCCGCCGCCGCATGTGAAGTTCCTGCTCGCCACCACCGATCCGCAAAAACTGCCGGTGACCATTTTATCCCGCTGTTTGCAGTTCAACCTGCGTCGCCTGCCGGCGGAGTTGATCCTGAGTTATCTGGAAAGCGTATTGCAGGAAGAGGGTATCGAGTTTGAAACCCCGGCGCTGCAGCAACTGGCACGGGCCGCCGACGGCAGCATGCGCGATGCGCTGAGTGTACTGGATCAGGCCATTGCCTACGGCGGGGGCACGGTGCGCGAGGCGGATGTGCGCGCCATGCTCGGCAAGCTCGATCAGCAGCCGGTCACCGCGCTGCTGGATGCGCTGGCCGAGGGCGACGGCCAAAAAGTCCTGGCCATCGTCGAACAGGCGATGGATCTTATTCCGGATTACAATGAAGTGCTGGTCGAGTTGATCAACGTGTTGCATTCGCTGGCGCTGTTGCAGCAGTTGCCGGAGGCGTACCATGAGGGGATGGGCGATCAGCCGACGCTGCAGGCGCTGGCGCAGAAATTGAGCGCGGAAGATGTTCAGCTCTATTACCAGATCGCCCTCAACGGGCGGCGCGATCTGCCCCTGGCGCCGGATCCGCGCAGCGGTCTGGAGATGGTACTGTTGCGCATGCTGGCGTTTCGGCCGCTGCCGGCGGCGGACAGCGGGGGGACACCTTCGGCAAAAAAGCCTGAGGCGGACGCGAAGCGTCCGCAACCCGACAGCGTAAAAAGTGAACCGCCGCCGGTCGCGGCCGCCGCGCCGGTTGAACCGGCGCCGCAACCCGCCCGGGACTGGTCGACGATTGTCGCCGGCCTGTCGCTGGGCGGCGCGGTCAAACAACTGGCCGCCCATTCGGTGCTGCTCGGCCATGAGGGTAACCGGATAAAACTGGCGCTGGATCAAGGCGGTGCGCCGCTGTATACCAAAGAGCGCGAAGCACAGTTACAACAACAGCTGAGTGACTATTTTGGTCAACCGGTTAAACTGACCATTGAAGTGCGCCAGGTGGAGGGGGCGGAGACCCCGGCACGCCGCGAGGCGCGCGAACGTGACGAGCGGCAGAGCGCCGCGGTGGCGGCGATTGAAAACGACGCCAATGTGAAAAACCTGATTGAGACCTTCGATGCCCGGATCAATACGGGCAGCGTGGAACCAATCGATTAAAGCGACAGCATGAGTTGAGGTAAATATTATGAAAGGTGGATTAGGCAATCTGATGAAACAGGCCCAGCAGATGCAGGCCGACATGCAAAAGGCCCAGGAAGAGATGGCCAAGATCGAAGTGACCGGTCAGTCCGGCGGCGGCATGGTCAAGGTCACCATGACCTGCAAGCATGACGTCAAGCGCGTCGAGATCGATGACAGCCTGGTGGGTGACGACAAGGAGATGCTCGAGGATCTGGTGGCCGCGGCCATGAACGATGCCGTACGCCAGGTGGAAAAAACCGTCCAGGAGAAGTTTTCCGGCATGACCGACGGCATGAACCTCCCGGAAGGGTTCAAGCTGCCATTTTAGATTGTTAATAGTAATCTCGCGAAGATGCAGAGACGTTTATACCCGTTGTTGGGGTGCAAAGAAAACAAGAGATTGAGTGTTTGAAAAGCGCCAGACCTGTCTGGGCGGCACAAGCACTGAATAACTCAGAACTTTACCCTTCCGATTCTTTGCGCCTTTGCGGCTCTGCGAGAATTATTCAGGATAATTTTTCATGTCCTTTAGTCCCCTGATCAACCAGCTCATCGAGGCGCTGCGCTGTCTGCCCGGCGTGGGGCCGAAGTCGGCGCAACGCATGGCGTTTTATCTGCTGGATCGGGAGCGCGAGGGGGGACGTCACCTGGCGAACACGCTGCTGGAGGCAATCGAGAAGGTCGGCCATTGCGAGCAGTGCCGGAATCTGAGCGAGACGCCGGTGTGCCAGTTGTGTGCCAGCGACAGCCGGGATCGCAGCCTGTTATGTATCGTTGAAACACCGGCCGATGTGCACGCCATTGCCCAGGCGACCGAATACAAGGGATTGTTTTTCGTGCTGATGGGGCACCTGTCGCCGCTGGACGGCATCGGGCCGCTGGATATCGGTCTGGACAAACTGGGTGAACGGCTGGACAGCGGCGAGATCAGCGAGGTGATCCTGGCCACCAACGCTACGGTTGAAGGTGAAGCCACCGCCCACTACATTGCCGAGATGGCGGCCCGGCGCGAGGGGATCAACGTCTCGCGCATCGCCCAGGGCGTGCCCATGGGCGGGGAGCTGGAGTATGTCAATAGCAGTACCCTGTCCAGAGCGTTTCTGGAGCGCCATCGACTCTAAATAAGTGTTCCGAATACCAGATCATTTTGTTCAAAAGATTGTTTCGCGAAGTTTATGCCCCACAGGGGTGCTCGCAATGACCAAAAATAGAGAGGTCATTGCGAGGAACAACGTGACGAAGCAATCTCTCTGTACTGGTATTCGGAACATCTATTTAGGTCAGATGACCGAATACGTTTGCTGAAATCGTTTTTACATTCTGTTTATTTCTCTGCGATCTCAGTGCTCTCTGTGGTAATTATTATTCAATAGTTCTCCTGCTCCACCGACTCCAGCAGCTTCAGGTAACTGTCATAACGTTGCGCACTGATACGGTGACCGACCTGTTCGCGCACGGCACAGCCGGGCTCGCTGCGATGCAGGCAGTTGCGGAATTTGCACTGTTCGCGATAGTCGTTGAACTCCCGAAAGCCGAGTGCCACTTCATCGGCCCGGATCTGCCACAGGCCGAATTCGCGAATCCCCGGTGAGTCGATGATCGTACCGTCGTGATCCGGCAGATGATAGAGCATCGCGGTGGTGGTGGTGTGGGTGCCCTTGTTGGTGGCGTCGGAGACATCCCCGACCCGGGCATCGACGCCCGGTAGCAAGCCGTTGATCAGCGATGACTTGCCGACCCCGGACTGGCCGACCACGATACTGCTGCGCTCGCGCAATACCGGCCGAAGCCGGTCGAGTCCGTGCGCCAGATCGGCGCTGACGGGGATCACCGGATAACCGATCTGCGTGTAGATATCCAGACGCTGCATCAGCGTCTCGCGCGCTGTCTCGTCCAGCAGATCGGTTTTGTTCAGCACGATAACCGGCATCATCCGGCTCAGTTCGGCGGCTACCAGATAGCGATCGATCAAGGCCTCCTTGAAGGCGGGGCGGGGGGCAATGACGATCAGCAGTTGATCGATATTGGCAGCGATGATTCGGGGTTTGCCCCGGCTGTCGGGCCGGGAGAGGGCCGAGTGGCGCGGCAGGCGCCGGGTCACGACCGTATCGCGTTCACCGATCTCCAGCGTTACCCGGTCGCCGGTGACCAGCGGGCCGGCGTTTTTACGGCAGTGACACTCGTGCTGCCGGCCGTCGTCGGTTTCGACACGCAGGCGTGCCCCGTAATTGGCAATGACGGTAGCGCTGCGTTGTGAACCGGTCATGTCCACGGCGGGGCGATCGCCTCCGGAACCCATCGCCCCTGTCATGGCCGGTTAATGACGCGGTGCTCAGTCAAACAGGGCATCGACCCGGGCGGCGCAGATAAAATCATTTTCAGACAGTCCCCCGACCGAGTGGGTGGTGAAGGTGATCTGACAACGATTATAACTGACTTCGAGATCCGGGTGATGGTCCTGTTGATTGGCGATCCAGGCCACGGCGTTGACGAACTCGATGGTCTGGTAAAAGTTCTTGAACTTGAATTCCCGCGTCAGGGTCTGTTCGGCCTCATTCAATGCCCAGTCGCTGATCGCCTTGTGCAGTTCCGCGGCCTGTTGCTTGTCCAGCGGGGGACTGCCCTTGGGCAGAGACTGGCATGCTTTGTCGGCGAGTCCCATAACGTTACTCCTCGAACTTGTAAAAGTTCTGGTTGAGATAGGTGACCACATCCTCGATTTGATTTTCCGGCCAGGAGACGCCCAGGCTGGTCTTGCAGCGGCGGACCTGCTTGTACAGGGCGGCCAGCGATTCGATACGTCGATTCTCGCGGGTGTAGATGCCGGTGCCGTCGTGGCCGTATATGCCGTCTTTCATCGCCGCGTGACACTGGATGCAGTTTTCCTGATGCAGCTCCCGCCCCTGTTCGGGATCACCGGCCCAGGCTGTGGCGGCTAACAGGAAAAGAAACAGACCGGTTATGGCGTTGTGTCGCAACATTGGAGTTAACCTCGTGCGTTGTGCAGACATGGACTTAACTCAGTTTACTCGACAAATGGGCAATGCGCACGGGGGCCGGCGGATGTGAATCATGAAAGGCCGAATAAACCGGGTCAGGCGTGAGGGTACTGGCATTTTCCTTGTATAACTTGACCAGCGCCTCAATCAATGTCCCGGCGTCACTCTGCTCGGCGGCAAAGTCGTCGGCCTCGAATTCGTGTTTGCGGCTGAAGGCGGCCATCAACGGTTGCAGATAGAGGCTGAAGACCGGCATTACCAGCATGAACAGCAGCAGGGCGATATAGGTCGACGGCTGCGACACGCCCAGACCGTGATAGAAGGGCGGATAATCCAGCAGCCAGGCGAGCAGCGCCAGGCCGACCAGGCTCATAACGGCGACCACGCCGATCCGTTTTTGAATATGCCGGCGCTTGAAGTGACCCAGTTCGTGGGCCAGGACCGCTTCCACTTCATCGGGCGTCAGCGACTTGAGCAGGGTGTCAAAAAAGACGATGCGCTTGTTGTCGCCCAGCCCGGTGAAATAGGCATTGCCGTGGCTGGAGCGGCGCGAACCGTCCATGATAAAGATGCCGTTGCTGCGAAAACCACAACGTGCCAGCAGCTTTTCGATCCGCTCGCGCAGCGCGCCGTCATCCAGCGGTGAAAACTTGTTGAACAGCGGAGCGATAAACGCGGGATAGGCCCACATCATCAGCAGGCTGAAGCCCATCCAGATGGCCCAGACATACAGCCACCACCACGGCGAGGCATCCTGCATCAGCCAGAGGATCAGCCACAGCAGCGGCCCGCCGATGAGCACGGCAAGCAGCATGTTCCTGGCAAAGTCGGCGACAAACAGTTTGCCGGTCATGCGGTTGAAGCCGAAGCGCTCTTCCAGGCGAAAGGTACGATAAAGACTGAGGGGAATATCCAGCAGGGTACTGATCAGCATGAAACTGAAGATGACCGCCAGGCCCGTGAGGATCGGCGACAGGGACATGGCGCGCCAGAACTGGTCCAGCAGGTTCAGTCCGCCGCCCAGGGTCCAGATCAACAGCAGGGCAGTGCCCAGCAGCAATTCGACTTTCCCAAAGCGCAGTTTGGCCAGGGTGTAATCGGCGGCCTGTTGATGGGCCTCCAGGGAAATATGATCGCGGAACGCGGCGGGTACCGCGTCACGGTGTTGACGGACAAAGCGGTATTGCCGCTGTCCCAGCCACAGCTGCAGGGCGAGCGACAGCACCACCGCCAGCAGAAAAATGATTGTCACCGTATTCATCATGGAATTCCCTGTTAGAGCACAGCACCGCAGACTAGCCTCTGATAGAATGGATGGCAAGTCACGCGCGATGGAAACTGTTTATGGCACAAGATAACAATAACCTGATCTGGATCGATCTGGAAATGACCGGGCTGGATACCTTCAATGACATGATCATCGAGATTGCCACCGTGGTCACCGACAATCAGCTCAACATTCTGGCCGAAGGGCCGATGCTGGCCATCCACCAGAGTGATCAGATCCTGGCCAGGATGGACGAATGGAACACCCGCCAGCACGGTCAGTCGGGCCTGGTGGAGCGGGTGCGTAACAGCACGGTCGACGAGGCCGAGGCGGAGACCCGCACGCTGGAGTTCTTGCGTGAGTACGTGCCGCCCGGCATCTCGCCCATGTGCGGTAACAGTATCTGCCAGGATCGCCGTTTTCTGGCCCGCTGCATGCCCCGGCTGGAAGCGTACTTTCATTACCGTAATCTCGATGTCAGCACCCTGAAGGAGCTCGCCAACCGCTGGGCGCCGTCGATCAGCGGCGGGCTCAACAAAGCCTCCAGCCACCTGGCGCTGGATGATATTCGCGACTCCATCAACGAGTTGCGCTATTACCGCGAGCATCTGTTCAAGTCTTTCCCGGCCAGCGGAGCCTGATCTGCCGTGAGCGTGGCGGGGCTGACGTGCTTCTGACACCAATTATATAGGGTAAGAATATAGCGTACCCCACCGCCGCGGAGGGTGACGTTGATACACATGTTTTCAGTGCGTGTTACAAGGCCGCGCGAAGTGTGATTTTGGTCACAATATTGGTGTATTATTCGCCTTTGGCAGCAGGCTGGGTGAAACGGGCCTTACTGCCGGACTTTTGTGTAATATGCTGTATAGACTGGCGCAATCGGGACGTTGACGGGAAATTACCCAAGTGATGGAGCGACTTCTGGATGTAACGCGTGGCGCCACGGGATGCGCCGCCACCGGCGAACCGGGGATCATGCCGATCCACCTGGCGTGCGCGTTTATCGAACGGTTTGCAGGTAGCAACCAGGCGGAGGTCATGGGGTGAGTGGTATCGCCATCTATGCCGCCAACCGGCCCAGGTTGCACGAAGACCTGGTCGAACAGCATGCGCCGCTGGTCAAGCGCATTGCCTGTCACCTGATTAACCGGCTGCCCGCCAGCGTGCAGCTGGAAGATCTGATCCAGGCCGGCATGATCGGTCTGCTCGAAGCCTCCCGCAATTACGACAAAACCCAGGGCGCCAGTTTCGAAACCTACGCCGGCATCCGCATTCGCGGCTCGATGCTGGATGAAATCCGCAAAAATGACTGGGCGCCGCGCTCGGTGCATCGCAAGGCGCGCATGGTGGCCGAGGCGGTGCGCGAGATCGAAAACGATCGCGGCCGCGATGCACGTGATGTGGAAATCGCCGAATCGCTGGAAATGTCACTGGAGGATTATTATAAAATCCTGCAGGACAACAGTTACCACAAAGTGTTGAGTTTTGAGGACATGGGCACGGGCGAAGATTCGATGCTCGACAACATGTCCGACAATACCCCGGGGATTGTCGACGGTCTGCAGAACGAGGATGTGCAGCGGGTCGTCTCCGAGGCAATCGCCAGCCTGCCGGAGCGCGAGCGGCTGGTGATGGCGTTGTATTACGATGAGGAACTCAACCTGCGCGAGATCGGCGCGATCATGGGGGTGAGTGAGTCGCGGGTAAGTCAGATCCACAGTCAGGCGGTGATTCGTTTGCAGGCGAGGATGGCGAGTCGGTTCAAGGATGCTTGAGATGGCTGATTGAGCGGATTTGGATGATTATTTGCAGGCCCCGGCAGGGGCCTGTTGCATTTTGGCGGGTTGAATACGGTTTGTTCCTTTCCAGATACGGGATAACCCGTAGACAGTATGTTTGTTAATGACTGAACACCTTGTACAGTGTTATCCCGGTTTATAACCATTTGAAGGATTTTGCTGTGAAGGACGGTTGTTGTACCGGGAGATCCTCAGTTTTATCCGCGGTTGGATCTTTTGTCTAGCGCAGTGTTCTCGATAAGTGGTGAATATGCTGTACCTGGTGACGTTTTATGGTGAGTGAACTTGATCCCGCTTATCTCGATGCGCTTTCTGGCAGGTGAAGTATCACAGTGCGTTTGGTCCATTGTAATTAACGGACTGGTTATTAGATCGCCAATAGCTTGCCGGATTTCGTTTTTGTCTTTTGGATGAATTGACCTATACTCGGGTCATGATTTCGAATCATCACCGGATTGTCAGGTTTGTCGAGCAGGGATACATTCCATCGGAGAAGATGGATCAGGCACTGACGATCAGTGGTGTCTATCCCGATGCCGCTGCCTGGCGTTCGTTTATTAATCACCTGTTGTTATGGCTCGGCGGTTTGGCACTGGCGTTTGCGGTGCTGTTTTTTGTCGCCTATAACTGGTCGGAGCTGGGTCGGTTGTTCCGGTTTGCGCTGGTGGAAGTGTTGATCGTCGCCGCGATCATTGTCTACTGGAAACTGGGCACCGGACGCATGGCCGGCAAGGTGGCGTTGCTGGGCGGGACGATTTGTCTGGGCGTGTTACTCGCCCTGTATGGCCAGACATATCAGACCGGGGCGGATCCGTGGCAGTTGTTTTTTAACTGGGCACTGCTGATTCTGCCCTGGGTAGTAATCGGGCGCTTTGCACCGTTGTGGCTGGTATGGCTGGCGTTGATCAATATCAGCATCAGTTTGTATTTCCGAGCGTTTCCCAATGCTTTTGATCTGATCGGGATCGTACCCTGGAACAGCGGGGTGTACTGGGTGCTGTTTTTGTTTAACACGCTGGCACTGACGCTCTGGGAGCTGGCCGCCCGGCGCTGGTCGTTTATGGCACAGCGCTGGGCGATTCGGCTGGTGGCGCTGGGCAGTGGTTACGCGGTGACCTGGCTGGCGTTGATCAGCATCCTGGCAAACGGGATGAGCGATCGCGCCGGCCTGTTGAGCGGGCTGATCTGGTTACTCTGGCTGGCGGGTATGGGTTGGGTCTATCGCTACCGGATTCGGGATCTGTTCATGCTGACCGGTTGCTGTTTGTCGGCGATTGTGGTGATGACGACGTTACTGGCGCGCTATATGCTCGAAGGTGATCCGGTGGGCGCCTTTCTGTTGCTGGCGCTGATGGTGATGGGCGCCGGCAGCGGTTCACTGGTCTGGCTCAAGCGTTTGCACCGGGAGTGGCAGGCATAATGCGCCAGGAAACCCTCTGGACAAAGCTGGTCGAGGCGGGGATTGTCGAGGGGCCGGCGCCGATCGAGGAAGGCGGGGAGTCGCCCTGGTATATGCGTGTGCTGACCGGCTTCTCCGGCTGGCTGGCGGCGTTGTTCCTGCTCGGTTTTGTCGGCTCGGCGTTTGTCTGGGCGATTGATAACGCCACGCTGTCACTGGCCGTGGGGGCCGTCATGATCCTGGCGGCGTATACGATCCTGCGCCATGCGCAAAACGAATTTGTGGAGCACCTGGCGCTGGCTTTGAGTCTGGCGGGGCAGGCGCTGCTGTTCTGGGGTATCTTTCGACTTAACAGTCCGGGCTGGTCGGCGTCCACCTGGTTGTGGATCGCGTTGCTGGAGATGGCGTTGACCTGGTGGATGCCCAGCTTTGTGCACCGGGTCTTTTCCGCATTTGTCGCGGCGACGGCGTTATCGGCGGCCTTTGCATTGATGCATGTACCCTATGTCATGGACAGTGTCTTGCTGCTGGTCATGGCCTGGATCTGGCTGAATCTGTTTCGCTATCCGCAATACCTGGCCCGCTGGCGTGCCGTCGGTTACGGGCTCGTGCTGGCATTGATTCCGTTGAAGGGTTCGGTATTGTTTCAGGCCAGCGGTACGGGCTGGCGGGCACAGCCTTTTCAGGTCGAGTCATGGCTGCAGCCGTGGATGGCTGAACTGTTGACCGTGGCGGTGGTGCTCTATGTGGTGTGGTGCTTGCTGCAACGTTATCAACACGATACCGGCGACCGTTTCAGTTTGCTGGTTCTGGCCGCGACCCTGTTATTTGCGTTGCTCTCGCTGGAAGCGCCGGGACTGGCGACGGCCCTGGTGATCCTGTTACTGGGGTTTGCCGTGGGTAACCGTGTGTTGCTGGGGCTGGGGATCGCTGCGCTGCTGTTCTTTGTCTCCGCTTATTATTATTTGCTGGATATTACCTTGCTGGCCAAGGCGGGCCATCTGCTGGTTATCGGGGTGACGTCGCTGTTGCTGCGCTGGCTGGCCGTGCATTACCTGTTTGCGAGGGAGGTGGCTGGTGTCCCTCAACGTTAAGGTGGCGCTGTTGACCCTGGTTGCAGCGCTGGCACTGGTGAACGGGGCGATCTATGACAAGGAGCAACACCTGGCCCACGGACAGGTGGTCTATCTGGAGCTGGCGCCGGTCGATCCACGCTCGTTGATGCAGGGTGATTACATGGCGCTGCGTTTTCAACTGGCTCAGGCCGTTCGCAAGGCCCTGCCCAAGAGAAAACCTGATCAGGCGCGGCCCTGGCGTGAGACGGTCGCGGCGAGCGATGGCCATGTGGTGGTCGGGCTGGATGCGCACAACGTGGCCAGTTTTCGGAAGCTGTATGACGGGCAATCCCTGGCGGAGGATGAAATCCTGTTGCATTACCGGGTGCGCCACGGCCGGGTGAAGTTTGCCACCAATGCGTTTTATTTTCAGGAAGGCCACGCTGAGATGTATCAACCGGCCCGCTACGGTCGTTTTCGGGTCGACGATCAGGGAGAAGTGCTGCTGGTCGATCTGCATGATGAACAGCTCGATCCATTAGGTCGGCCGGATTAACCGATGTTTTGAATCCTGTCACAGGTATGTGGACGCGTTGGATCGACAAGGAGTTATTCACCGCGTATTTCGGAAAGCACGGCGGCTGTGGCCGGAGTCAAATTGCCCGTATATGTGAAACATCTGCCTGGCTATTCTGGTGTGGTGTCCATCACGCTTTATTGCCGTAAATATGTGAACCAGTTCTCATTTCGTCGGCCGCCATGAGGATGTATGTGGTTTTTCTTATTAAGGTTTTCAATTGTATACCGATATCCTTATCAATATTTGAAGACTGATGCCGGCCGTTTGTCCGCCTTGGGAAATAATTAAATCACAGAAAGGATTCCATGTTTGTCATTGTTGAACAGTCCGGGGCGCTATCTTGAAGCCGGCCATACTGGGACTGCGGGGTCGGCTGTTGTTGCTGGTTTTGCTGGCGGTGATCCCGGCCTTTGTATTGATTGGTTACACGGCCTATCAGCAACGCCAGCAGGTGGCAGCCGAAGTCGATGAGCAGGTCCTGAGCATCGTACGGAGCGCGGCCCGCGAGCAGCGTCAGCTGATCAGCACGACCCGCCAGTTGCTGATGAGTATGGCGCAACTGCCGGCGGTTGTGCCGAACAGTTCGCGCGTGCATGTGTGCAGTGACATTCTGAGTATGCTGCGCAAACCCAATCCTTATTACACCAATTTCGGCGTTGCCAGGCCCGACGGTGAGTTGTTCTGCAGTGCGTTGCCGATGCACAAAGCGGTGAATATTACCGACCGCAGCTATTTTCAGCGTGCCCTGGAGAGCCGGGATCTGGGCATCGGCGAGTACCAGATCGGACGTCTTACCGAGGAGCCGGCGATCAATTTCGGCTATCCGGTGACTAATGTGGATGGGGAGATCGTCTCGGTGGTGTTTGCGGCACTGAATCTCTCCTGGCTGGAGGAGATGATTAGCAATGTGGAACTGCCGGACGGCGCCAGTCTGATGGTGATCGATAATCTCGGCACCTTGCTGGCGCGTTATCCGGAGACCGGCAGGGCGGGAGAGTCCGTTCGTGGCGAGGCGGTATTTCAGGCTGTTAAACGACGGGACAGCGAGACAGCGCTGACTCTGCAGAACAAGGCGGGCGAGTCGGTTCTCTATGCTGTTTCCCCGTTGCACTACAGTACTTCGGGTCGCATCTATATCAGTATCGGCATTCCTGCCGAGATGGCGTTTGCCGGTGTCAATCAGTATCTCTATAACAGCGCCAGGTTACTGCTGCTGGTAGTGCTGCTGGTATTCGCGGCGGCCTGGTTCGGCGGCGATATTCTGGTATTACGGCGTATTCGCGCACTGAAAAGCGCCGCGGAGAAACTGGCGGCCGGCGACATGTCCGCGCGCAGCGGCCTGCCGCGCGGCTCGGAGG
Source organism: Thiohalophilus thiocyanatoxydans (assembly GCF_004366735.1). Taxonomy (GTDB): domain Bacteria; phylum Pseudomonadota; class Gammaproteobacteria; order UBA6429; family Thiohalophilaceae; genus Thiohalophilus; species Thiohalophilus thiocyanatoxydans. The sequence goes on from NZ_SOQX01000006.1 coordinate 35,280, forward strand.
AACTGGGCCAGCTGGCAGCGACCTTTGATGATATGGCCGGTACGCTGCAACGGACCGACCGGGCGTTGCGTACGCTCAGCGCGGGTAACCATGCGGTGGTGCGTGCAACCGACGAGGCGGGCCTGCTGCGCGCCCTGTGCGACAATATCGTGACCTCAGGCGGCTATCAGTCTGCCTGGGTAGGCTATCGTGATGAGCAAAACCCCCGACAGGTACAGCTCAGGGTACTGGCACCGCAGGAAGACGGTGTGCCGGCCGACGAACAGGATCCCCTTGATCTGCTTGGCTCGATAGAACAGGACGATAATCCCGTACGCAGTGTAATTGAGCAGGGTGAACCCTTTGTCTGTCGGGAACTGGGTCACGATCCCCGCATGACGCCGTGGCGTGTCATGGCCGAAGACCTCCGGATTAATGCACTCGTATTGTTTCCGCTGCAGGTTAATCACCGAATCATCGGCATTCTCGGAATCAGCTCATCCGATCCCGATGCATTTGATACGAACGAAATATCTCTGCTGGAAGAGGCGGCCGAGGATCTGGCCTACGGCATTCGTACCCTGCGCATGTCGGTGGCGCATGAACAGGCTCATGCGACTATTTCTCATATGGCTTATTATGACTCTTTGACCGACTTGCCCAACCATTCCCTGTTCGATGAGCATTTGCAGACTCGTATAGACAAGGCGCAGCCTACTATTTTGCTGTTTATTGATCTGGATCGTTTTCGCGAAGTCAACGAGGCAATCGGCTTTCATCGCGGTGATTCACTGTTGCGCGATGTTGGTGAGCGTATCAATTATTTCCTGCCAGCGGAGATGCTTCTGGCACGCATGCGTGGTAATGAGTTTGCGGTGTTGGTGCCGGGTGAGAAGGCAGGCGTGGTGGAGAAGACGATTCGGGACATCCTCGCCGCGCTGGATAAGCCCTTTAATGTTAATGATCTAACCCTGGACGTCAGTGTGACTATCGGTGTGGTCCGCTATCCTGAACACGGTAGCGAAGTACCGGTGCTGATCCGTCGGGCGGAAACGGCGGTACGCCAGGCACGCAATGCCAGTGAAAGTGTTGCCGAATACAAGCCGGAGGATGAAGAACTGGGCCAGCGTCGTCTGTCTCTGGCTACCCAGTTGCGCTACGCCATCGAACAGAATGAGCTTGTGTTGCATTACCATCCGAAGATCGATCTGCCCACTGAAAAACTGTGCGGGGTCGAGGCATTGGTGCGCTGGGATCATCCCCGCGAGGGCATGATCCCGCCGAATCAGTTTATCCCCCTGGCCGAGGAGACGGGGCTGATCAAGCCGTTGACCGACTGGGTACTCAAAGCCGCCATGTGTCAGTCGACCACCTGGCGCTGGAATAATCTTCGGCTGCCTATCTCGGTCAATCTCTCCGCTCGCAATCTGTATGATCGCCACCTGGTCGAGAAAATCGAGCACATGCTGTCTGTCTGCGATACCGACGTCAGTCTGATCAACCTGGAGTTGACCGAAAGCGCCCTGATGATAAACCCGGACAAATCCATCGAGACACTCCACAAGTTACACGAGCGAGGCTTCTCACTGTTTATCGATGATTTCGGCACCGGTTATTCCTCCCTGAGTTATTTGCAAAAAATGGCGGTTTCCGTGCTTAAAATTGACAAGAGCTTTGTCCAGGCGATGCTTTCCGGTCCCGACTCGTTGACCATCGTCAGCTCCACCATTGCCATGGCCCATGACCTGGGACTGAAAGTGGTGGCCGAAGGGGTGGAAAACGAAGCAACCTGGAACCGGCTGAAAACGCTGGATTGCGATGTGGCGCAGGGCTATTACATCACCCGGCCATTGCCACTGGCCGAATTCGAGGCCTGGCTGGACGAATCGGCCTATAGTACCGGTTTCCGCCGGAGTTGATAGCGCCATTCTGTCTGTCTTGATTCATCCTCCGTGGCCTGCTACATATAAACTCTATTAATAATAAAACAGGCATAACAGCGTTTACGGGGTTGCGGGCATGCCACAAGCTGAACTGAACTACCACGAACGGCGGGATAAATACCGCCTGCCGTTGAATCGCCAGGTACGATTGAGCTCACCAACCCGGGGTGTGCTTCGAGTGGAGGGGGTGGATTATTCCCCGTCGGGGATCGCCGTCTCCTGCCCGACGCCATTACCCGTTGGGGAACAGATTGCCGTCTGTTTTCCGGTCGGCCGCACCCGGCAGACTGAACTGGAAGTACAGGGCGAAGTGGTTCACTACTACCGAAAAGATGGTGATTTTGTCCTGGGTATCCGGTTTCTCGAATGGCTGGAACCGCCCACTCACGCCGGTTTTTAAATCCGAATGTCAATACGGCTCTTTGCCGAACGGACGATCCTGTTAAACGTGTTTCAGCCGGCAAGACACGGTGGCTTGCCTGACGTGGGTGCTGCCAGCGAGGCATGGACCGCGGCGGGTTCGCTGGAGATAAAAATCGCGGCTTGAAATTGTTCGGCGCGTGCCACATTCAGAATCACTTCTTCATAAAGCCAGTAGATTAACCCGCTTTCCTCCACCCGGTAACGCCACTGGTAACGCGCCTGTATCCAGGGCTCCCGCAGGCTGTCGAGCGTCTGCCAGGTTGTATCGTCGGTATAAGCCAGATACCGATCATCAATATGAAAGCGATCGATCTGCAGCGTGTGATCCGCCAGCCTCCGGTATTGCAATCGGTTACCCAGTCGATCATCGCCGTGACAATCAATCACAATATTATCTGAGCCAAGTGTCTGTGCTGACGATCGTTCGAGTGGGTAGCGATCCGGCAGGGCTGCCCGTCGCTGTACATCAGCTTCACTGCGCTCGCCCTTGTCCCATTGCCTGAAAATAATCTGCAGTAGTAACTGATTCATCGGTGTTTGGTTATTCCGCGGGAATTTTATTATGCCAATCGAATCACTGAGCTGTCATGCAATAGATGATTGAAATATGTCGATTATTTGATCTCATCGACCGTATAGCGCGAAACTTTCAGGGTGTCGGACCAGTAGTCGGCCGGCAGGCCGGCCTTGCGTTTAAGATGTTGCAGGAACTGTTCGGGTTGGGGCAGGCTTTCCCAGACGGAGGGCAGGAAGGTTCCCCGGTGCCCTCGATCCTCGAGTATCAGCCCATCGACCTGCGGACGCAGCTGTTTGAGCAGATCGGCCTCACTTGTAAATTGCAGGGGTTCGGCCGGATTGAGCAGGGAAATATGGTATTCAAGATCCGGGAATTCATCGGTGCTTAACGGCGCAAAACGAGGATCGCGAAAAGCCGCGGCAAAGGCGTTTTCAGCCACATCGATCACCAGGGGGCGATGCGCTTCGAGACTGCCGATACAGCCGCGCAACTGCCGATTTAACATCAGCGTGACAAAACTGGCGCCCGGCTGTTGTAACGACGCGTCATAGTCGCCGGGCTCGACGGTTAAAGGCCGGCCATGTTGCAGGCCGTATTGAATGGACTGGCGGGCAATGGCCAGTAACTGTTGGCGCTGGTTATCGTCCATCACTGGATAAGATACGCCCCGTAACCGACCACCTGATCCCGGGGACCGCCGGTATCGCCGGAGTTGCGCTGATCCACCGTGGTGGCCTGCAGGCCGTGTTCACGGGCGAACTGCAACAGCCCGTTGACCGGATTGCGACCGCAGGCATCACCATAGCCGATGGCATCGGGCTGCAAGGCTTCGATGGCTTTTGAGGTTGCGCTGTCGAGCCGTTGTGCGGTGGCATAATCATGGTAATGGCTGAGATCGGAACTGATGACGATCAGGGTCTGCTCATCCCAGAATTGTTCAATGACCTCATCCACCTCATGGGGATCGGCTTCACCCACGACTAACGGGATCAGGACAAAGTCATCCAGCACCATTTGTAAAAACGGTAACTGCACTTCCAGGCTGTGTTCCATTGCGTGGGCCTGATCCGCGCATGTCACCTGTGGTAAAGTTTCCAGCCGTTCGATGGCGGCGCGATCCAGCGGAATCTGGCCCAGGGGTGTGAGAAAATGGCTGGCGCTGCTGGTGGCCAGTCCACGCAGCGGCACCCGGTGTGAGGGGCCGAGCAACAGCACCCGCTTGAACCGGGAGTGGGCGGGCTGAATCCGGGCGTAAGCGCTGGCGGCCACCGGACCGGAATAGACGTACCCGGCATGTGGGGCGATGATGGCCCGTGGCACCGGTTCATCGCCACCGAGTTTGGCCCGGGCCTGCTGCAGATACGTTTCGAGCATCGGGCGCAGCCGCTCGGGCTCGGCGGGATAAAACATCCCGGCTACGGCGGGTTGGCGAGTGTGGGGGTTCATAGTCTCACCATAGAGTCACGCTGACAGGGTTTCAAGATAACCCTGTGTCAAAAGCGGAAAATAATCAAGGCAGGAAAAATATGTTTTCAAGAGGTCTCGCACGATACAACTACAGCCTGGTCGGGTTACTGATGGTGTGGGGAACCGCGCCACTGATGGCGGCAGAGGAGGACGAGCAGTCCGGGGCAGAGCAGAGCCCGCCCGCCGAGGAGGCAACCCCGGCTCCGGACAGGTGGGATGGTGCGGCTGAACTGGGCTTTATCATGAACCGGGGTAATACCGAGAGCGAGACGCTGAATGCCCAGTTCCGGGTGGAAAATACCCGCCCCAAATGGTTACACCGGGCGGAACTCAAGGTGTTGCAAGTCTCCGAGCAGGAGACCACCACCGCGGAGAGTTATCAACTGTCGGGACGCTCCGAATATTCACTGGACGAAAACGATTACCTGTTCGGCACTCTGCGCTACGAGGATGATCGGTTTGCCGGCTACGATCGGCGCACGACCGAAGTCGTCGGTTACGGGCACCAGTTTCTCAAACGGGAAGATATGACGCTTAAAGGTGAGTTCGGTGCGGGTGCCAGACAGACCAAAAATACCGACGGCAGCAGTGACAGTGAAGGCATCGTCCGCGTTGGTCTCGATTATCAATGGGCAATCACCGAGACGAGCTCTTTCAGTGAAACCATTTATGTGGAACACGGTGATCACAACACCTATACGGAGTCGGTAACCGCCGTGACCGCGAAAATCAATAACAGCCTGGCGATGAAGGTAAGCTACACCATCAAGGACAACAGCGAACCACAGCCCGGTTTCGAGAGTACAGATACCCGTACCGCCATCACATTGGTGTATGATTTTTAAGTGTCCCGGCACAAGCCGTCAATAAAGAGTTGAAGCAAGCATGACAGACAACGTTCGTATCGGCATCGTGACTGTCTCCGACCGCGCCAGTCGGGGCGAATACGACGATCAGGGGGGACCGGCTATCCGCGAATGGCTGGACAAGGCCTTGACCAATGAGTGGGAAGCGGTGTCGCGGCTGGTTCCCGATGAGCAGGATCAGGTTGAGGCGGCGCTGAAAGAGCTGGCGGATGAACAGCAGTGTTGTCTGATCGTCACCACCGGCGGCACCGGTCCGGCGCGGCGCGATATTACTCCCGAAGCCACCGAAGCGGTATGCGACAAGGTGCTCGACGGTTTTGGCGAACAGATGCGCGCGGTCTCCCTGCAATATGTCCCCACCGCGATTTTGTCACGCCAGATGGCTGGGATCCGGGGAAAGAGTCTGTTGATCAACCTGCCGGGCAAACCGTCAGCGATAGCCGATTGCCTGGATGCGGTGTTTCCGGCGGTGCCGTATTGCATCGATCTGATCGAGGGGCCGTATCTGGAAACCCGCGATGAGGCGGTCAAGGCGTTTCGTCCCAAACATGCAAAAAAGCCGGCCGACTGAGGCGATGGAAAAAACCGATATCCATCGCGCATTGGCCCCGGCCGCCGATATGCGCGAATTGATCCTGCAAACCGAGTCTCTGCTTGATGCGAGCGGAATCTATTTCGGTCACGGCACCGACAATGCGCTGGACGAGGCCGCCTATCTGGTGTCCTACAGCCTGGGATTGGCGCCGGATTTCACCGATCAGGATCTGCAACGTCAGGCCAGTGACGAACAGAAACAGCAACTGGCCGATCTGTTATGGCAACGGATCCGCACACGCAAGCCTGCTGCCTATCTGACCCATGAAGCGTGGTTTGCCGGCCTCAAATTTTATGTGGATGAACGGGTGTTGATTCCCCGGTCACCTTTCGCGGAGCTGATTGCCGATCAATTTGAGCCCTGGGTGGATGCTTCGAAGGTGCAGCATGCGCTGGATTTGTGCACCGGCGGGGGCTGTATTGCCATCGCCATGGCCGAAGCCCTGCCGCAGGCCCGGATCGATGCCAGTGATCTCTCCGCCGGGGCGCTGGCGGTGGCCCGGATCAATGTCGATCAATACGCTTTGGCGGATCGGATCGAACTGATCGAATCGGATCTGTTCGCCGGGCTGGGTGAGCGGCGTTACGATCTGATCGTCAGCAACCCCCCCTATGTGGATGCCGACGACATGGCCGCACTGCCCGAGGAGTACCGGCACGAACCGGCCATGGGCCTGGCTGCCGGGACGCAGGGACTCGATTTTGTCCTGCCCATGTTGCGCGAGGCGCCCCGGCATCTGAATCCGGGCGGAGTGTTGATCGTGGAAGTGGGCAACAGCGCCGAGGCGCTGGCCGATTTGCTGCCCGGGGTGCCGTTTACCTGGCTGGAATTCGAGTTCGGCGGCCACGGCGTATTCCTGCTCACCGCCGAACAACTGAGCGCGGCTTCGGAGGCGATCCTGGCGGTGTAGACAAAGAAAACCCAACGCAGAGGCGCAGAGAAAACATAATTATTTCAGGCATCTCTGAACGGGGTCATTCCGGCGATTGTACCCGTCAGCCGATACGAAGAATGTCAGGTAGCGCTGCGCGCAACCTGACCTGCTCGCTTCGCTGCTTGACCAGCAGGGCCGGGCGACGACGAATGAGGAAAAGCCTTTAACCACGAAGACCCGAAGCCACGAAGGTTTGATGGATTTGAAACTTCGTGTTCTTCGTGCCTTCGTGGTGAGTTTCTTATCCCTGATTTGAGAGGGTCCGCGATCATGGTATGAGCCGGATTTGATCCAGATCATAGTCCGCAGCCGCCAAAAATGGCGATAATACCGACAATTTCCTGGGGGATGGCTATGCATGAGCTGGAATTCGACAAGGACCTGATCCGCCGCTACGACAAGGCGGGACCGCGCTATACCTCCTATCCGACGGCGGTGCAGTTTCATGACGGCTTCGGACCGGACGAATATCGCCGTCAGGCGGCGCTGAGCAATCAGCAAGGCCGGCCGCTGTCGCTCTATTTTCATCTGCCGTTTTGCAACACGGTCTGTTTCTATTGCGCCTGCAGCAAGATCATCACCGCCAACCGGCGCCGCGCCAATCCGTATCTGCAGCGACTGCATCGCGAAATCGAATTGCAGAGTGAACTGTTCGATACCACGCGTCCGGTCGATCAGTTGCACTGGGGCGGCGGCACGCCGACCTTCATCAGCCATGACGAAATGCGCGAGCTGATGGCCAAAACCCGTGAACATTTCCAGTTGCTGGATGACGATACGGGTGAGTATTCCATCGAGATCGATCCGCGCGAAGCCGATCGTGAAACCATCGCCCTGTTGCGCGAACTGGGTTTCAACCGCATCAGCCTGGGTGTGCAGGACTTCGATCCGGCGGTGCAAAAAGCGGTCAACCGCATTCAGTCCGAAGCGCAGATCGCCGAAGTCCTGGAGGCCGTACGGGAGTACGGGTTCCGTTCCACCAGTTTTGATCTGATCTACGGGCTGCCGCTGCAGAGTGTTGACAGTTTCAGCCGTACCCTGGACAAGGTTGTGGCCCTGGGGCCGGAGCGCCTGTCGATTTTCAACTATGCCCATCTGCCCGATCTGTTCAAGTCGCAACGCCAGATCAACGCCGAGGATTTGCCCGGTCCTGACGAGAAACTGGCGATCCTCAAGTATTCCATCGAGAAATTAACCGAGGCGGGCTACGTTTATATCGGCATGGATCACTTTGCCAAGCCCGATGATGAACTCGCCGTGGCCCAGCGCAACGGCACCCTGTATCGCAATTTCCAGGGCTACTCCACCCACGCCGACTGCGATCTGATCGCCATGGGCATGACCGCCATCGGCAAGGTGGCCGACAGCTACAGCCAGAACGTCAAGACCGTGGAGGAATACTATCAGTGCATCGATCAGGACCAGCTGCCGATCTTTCGCGGCCTGACGCTGGATGCCGACGATTTACTGCGCCGGGAAATCATCAATCAGCTGATTTGCCATTTCACGCTCTCTTTTCCCGTGGTGGAGGCGGCTTTTGGTATCCGCGTGGCGGAATATTTCGCCACCGAACTGGAGGAGCTGGCGACGCTGCAGGAGGATGGTCTGCTGCAACTCGACGAGCGGGGCATCACCGTGCTGAGTGCCGGTAAGCTGCTGATCCGCAACATCTGCATGGTGTTCGACAAATACCTGCGCCAGCAACAGACCCGGCGCTATTCCAAGGTCATCTAAACAATTCGACTCTCGCAAAGACGTTTATGCCCGTTGTTTGGGTGCAGAGCCCGCCAAGTAGCTGAATCTATTACTTGGCGAGCTCTGCGTCTCTGCGAGAGATAATTTGCATTCTTCCCGTCCCAGGGGGGCGTCCAACATTGTCCAATCCGGCTGACTCCGTGCCGGCTTCTTCATCTGTCCCGCGCCGCCGAGTTCCATTACAATGGGTACACTTGACCCCATTGGAATGCGCGAAAAATGTCCGGTAACAGTTTCGGCAAGTTATTCACCCTCACCAGCTTTGGCGAGAGCCACGGGCCGGCCATCGGCTGCGTGGTCGACGGCTGCCCGCCCGGGCTGGCGTTGAGCGAGGCGGATCTGCAGCGGGATCTGGACCGGCGCAAACCGGGCAAGACCCGGCATACCACCCAGCGTCGCGAGGCGGACGCGGTGCAGATCCTCTCCGGGGTGTTCGAGGGCCATACCACCGGAACACCAATCGGGTTGATTATTCATAACACCGATCAACGCTCGAAAGACTATTCCGAGATCATGCACCAGTTTCGCCCGGGGCATGCCGATTACACCTATCAGCAGAAATACGGGATGCGCGACTATCGTGGCGGGGGACGCTCCTCGGCCCGCGAGACCGCCATGCGTGTGGCGGCCGGCGCGATCGCCAAAAAATATCTGCACGAAAAGCTGGGAATCCGGATCCGCGGCTACATGAGTCAGCTCGGGCCGATCAGGGCCGAAGCTTTTGACTGGGACGCGGTGGAAGCCAATCCGTTTTTCTTTCCCGATGCCGCCAGGGTCGGGGAGCTGGAAGAGTATATGGACGCGTTGCGCAAATCCGGGGACTCCATTGGTGCGCGCATCAACGTGGTGGCCGACGGGGTACCGCCGGGACTGGGTGAGCCGATTTTCGATCGCCTGGATGCGGACCTGGCACATGCACTGATGAGCATCAACGCGGTCAAGGGCGTGGAAATCGGCGCCGGTTTCGCCGCGGTGGAGCAAAAGGGCACCGAGCACCGGGATGAAATGACGCCGAAAGGGTTTTTAAGCAATCAGGCCGGCGGGGTTCTCGGCGGCATCTCCAGCGGTCAGCAGATTATGGCCAGTCTGGCCCTCAAACCGACCTCCAGTCTGCGCCTGCCGGGCAAGGGCATCGACACCGACGGTAATCCCATCGAGGTGATTACTAAAGGACGCCACGATCCCTGTGTCGGTATTCGAGCCACCCCCATTGCCGAAGCGATGATGGCGATTGTGCTGATGGATCATCTGTTGCGCCATCGTGCCCAGAACATGGACGTGCACTCCAGCACGCCGGTGATCCCGCCCGCCGCCCGCTAACGGTGGTCGGGATCGTGGGACAATCCGGATTGATACTGCCTGCCCCGGGTGACACAGCACGGGAACCACGGAACACACCGAAAACACTGAGCTTCTTTTATTTCAGAAATTGCTTTCGGTGCAACCGGTATATTCAGTGGTTAAACGCCAGCCCCTGTTTGTGGGCATTGATGGCCTGTTTAATCTGTCTTCCCGAACACGGGGCTGAGGCGTGACCGTGTCGTCCAAAGCGCCGTACTGGCGGTTATCCGCGTTTTACCTGTTTTATTTCGCCAGCCTGGGTGCGCTGGTGCCGTACTGGGGGCTGTACCTCAAGTCACTGGGCTATGAGGCGGCCGCGATCGGGACGATTATGGGACTGGTCATGGCGACCAAGATCGTCTCGCCCAATATCTGGGGCTGGATTGCCGATCACACCGGCAAGCGCATGGCGATTGTGCAACTTGGCAGCCTGCTGGCGTTACTCACGTTCACCGGTGTCTATGTCTCATCGGATTTCTGGTGGCTGGTTCTGGTGATGGCGGTGTTCAGTTTCTTCTGGAACGCGGCGCTGCCCCAGTTCGAGGCGACAACGTTCAATCATCTGGTCGGTCAGGTGCATCGTTACAGCTCCATTCGCCTGTGGGGCTCGGTTGGTTTTATTGTCACGGTCTGGGTGATCGGCTCTACCCTCGAGGGTGAAGCGATTCGCTGGTTACCCCATGTGCTGCTGTTCCTGTTTGCCGGGATCTGGCTCAGCAGTGTCGTGGTGCCGGAAGACGCGGCCGGCCACATGCCGCTGGATCATCAGCCGTTGCGTCAGGTACTGGCCAAACCGGCGGTCGCGGGCCTGTTGATCGCCTGTTTTTTGATGCAGGCCAGCCACGGTCCTTACTACACCTTCTATTCCATTTATCTGGAAGAGGCGGGCTACTCACTGAACAAGATCGGTTTGCTCTGGGCGCTCGGTGTGCTGGCGGAAGTGGCGGTGTTTCTGGTGATGCACCGCATGGTGCCCCGGTTTGGCCTGCGCTGGTTACTCATGCTCAGTCTGTTGCTGGCGACCTTGCGCTGGGTGCTGATTGGACTGTTTCCGCAGTGGGTCGGGATCATGATATTTGCCCAGCTGCTGCATGCGGCCACTTTCGGTATCTACCATGCCGCGGCAATTCAGATGATTCATCTGTTTTTCAGCGGTCGCCATCAGGGCAAGGGGCAGGCGTTATACAGCAGTCTCAGTTTTGGTGCCGGCGGCGCGGCCGGCAGTTTCTATAGCGGTTACCTCTATGATCTGGGCGGGCCGGTGGTGATGTACAGTCTGGCCGCAGCGCTGAGCCTGATCGGCATGCTGGTGATTTACATATTTGTTTACCCTCCCGCCGATGAATCCATTGCGGTAAAATAGACATCCCGCGCCGGCAGCTGATAAACCAGGTTCACGGCTTTATAAACCCCGACAGGTAAAAGGTGTTAATCCCCCGATGTTAACCCAGGCGAGAACCCATGATGGGCCCACCCATGATGTGCTGATTATCGGCGGCGGTATATCCGGCGCCGCGTTGTTATATACACTGGCGCGTTATACCGATCTCGGCAAGCTCTGTTTACTGGAAAAGCACGACACTATCGCCGATCTCAATTCCCATGGCCGTAACAACAGTCAGACCCTGCATTGCGGCGATATCGAAACCAACTACAGTTTGGAGAAAGCGGTCAACGTGAAGGCGACCGCGCGCATGGTGGTCAACTACTGCGAGCGGGTATCGGAAAAAGAGAGTCTGATCTTCAAATATCCCAAAATGGTACTGGGAGTGGGGTCCAAAGAGTGTGCCGAATTGCGCGAACGTTATGCCCGGTTTCATGAACACTTCCCCGGGATGCGTCTGCTGGAAAAGGATGAGATCGCCGAAATTGAACCGCGCGTGATACAACAGCGTGGTGATGAGGAGATCGTGGCGCTGGCGGTACTGGATGAGTACAGCGCCGTCGATTTCCATGCCCTGTCCAACAGCTTTATTTATCAGGCCCGCCAGGAGCGCAACAAACGGATCGATGTCCATCTTTCCACCTATGTAAAGGAAATTCGCCGGCATGACGATCACTTCGAGGTCATCAGCAGTCGCGGTACCTATCGGGCAAGGTTCGTGGTGGTCTCCGCCGGCGCACACAGCCTGTTATATGCCCAGCGCCTGGGTTACGGGCTGAACTACTCCTGCCTGCCGGTGGCGGGAAGTTTCTATTACACACCGAGGGTACTCAACGGCAAGGTTTATACGCTACAGAACGAGAAGCTGCCGTTTGCCGCGATTCACGGGGATCCCGATGTGTTAATCCCGGAGAAAACCCGCTTCGGTCCGACGGCATTGGTGTTGCCGCTGCTGGAACGCCATAATCTGCGCACGGTCGGTGAGTTTCTGCGGGTCTTTCGTCCCGACTGGGGCGTAGCGAAAGTATTATGGGATCTGTTCCGGGTCTCGGATATTCGCAACTATATGTTCAAGAATCTCCTGTTTGAGATTCCTTTTGTCCGCCGGCTGTTGTTTTTACGCGATGCACGCAAGATTGTCCCGGATCTGACGCTCAAGGAACTTGAGTTTGCCAAAGGTGTCGGCGGGATACGACCGATCATGATCGACAAGCTGAATCGGAAGTTACAGCTCGGCGAGGCAAAGATTAACCCGGGCAACGGAATTATTTTCAACATGACGCCGTCGCCGGGCGCGACCAGTTGCCTGGGCAATGCCGAAAAGGATATGCGGATTATTGCCGATCACCTGAACTGCAAGGTTGATGAGGCGCGCTTTGCCGAGGAGATTTCAACACCGGATTCAACGACCTCAGACTGATTCATGTTCAGGGCCCTTCCTGTTTGTTTGAATCCGATATGCCAAAAATGATTTAACCGGGAGTTTACTATGCGTTCGAACGCCATTATGACATCGACGGCTGATATGGCATTACAGCTTGAAGACGCGCAGAAAAGACTTTGCGCGCACCCTCTCTATCGGGTTCTGGATGATCCGCGGGCATTGACTTTGTTCATGCAATATCACGTTTTTGCCGTCTGGGATTTTATGTCCTTGTTGAAGTCATTACAGCGAGGTCTGACCTGTCTGGAACTTCCCTGGCGGCCTGTTGATGGCTCGAAGGAAGTGACGCGGTTTATCAACGAGATTGTCCTGGGCGAAGAGAGCGATCTCGATCAGGATGGTAAAGCCTGTGATCATTTCACGCTTTATCTCAGGGCAATGGCCGAGGTAGGAGCGGATCCCACAGCCGTCAGGTCGTTTCTGGAAGATTTTGATTATAACGTCATTCCGAAGGGCGCAAGAGAGTTCGTAAAAATGAACCTGGCGCTCGCCGACAGCGGTGAGTTGCACAGAGTGGCTGCCGCGTTTTTCTACGGCCGGGAAAAATTGATCCCGGCAATGTTTGATAAAATTCTCGACGGATTGAAAGAGAAAAAGCAGGCGTGTCCCACGCTGGTCTATTACCTGGAGCGCCATATCGAACTGGATGGGGAAGAGCACTCGCATCTCGCACGACAGTGCCTGGAGAGCCTGTGCGCAGACGATCCGGCGTTACTCGATGAGGCCTATGAAACCGCGTTGCTGAGCCTCGAGTCGCGCAGCCGGCTGTGGGATGCCGTGCTCGAGCAGTATCGTCAATCCTGAATCAATCTGAGCCGGGTGTTGACCTGTTTTACGCCGGGCGTCTTGCGGCACAGGCGGATGATTTTTTGCCGGATTGTCTCATCACCCACCTCGCCGTTCAGGGTTACGACGCCTTCCGTGGTGTTGACTGTGATACGGCTGGCATTGATATCCGGATCCTTGATTAACTGGCGACGGATTGTCGCACTGATACGGGTATCGGAGGGTGTTGTTTCATTGTCGTTAAAACCGTATTCACTGCTGCCGTGGTGTCCCCCGGTGGCGGCGAGCGTACCGCAGGCGGCGAGCTGAATTGTCAGCAGCAGGGCGATCAGCAGGGGAGGGAGTCGAAACATGGCGTGGTACTCGGTGTTGGCGGGTCCGGCGAGTTTAACCCGGATCGGCGTTGTGTTGCAGCGAATCCAGCATGGCCGTGGCGGCGTTGCTCAGGGTGCGCCCGGCGTGCCAGACCACCCCCAGTTGTCGTTCAAGCTGTAATGGCGACCACTGCAGGGTTTGCAGTTCGTCATCGACCAGGGTTTGCGGCAGTACACTCCAGCCCAGACCGATGCTGACCATCATCTTGATGGTCTCCAGGTTGTTGGTGGCCAGCTTGACCCGGAGGAGGCCATCGGGGCAGGCCTGCGCAAAAGCCTGTTCCACCAGCTCGCGGGTGTAGGTGCCGCGCATGGGCAAAATCGCGGGGTAACCCAGCAAGGTCTCGGGCGTGGCGGAGCTGGCCCGGGCCAGTGGATGGTCGGTGCCAATCACGATGGCCAGCGGATCGCGCCAGATCGGCTGGAATCGGAGTTCCGCCGGGGGCACGAGAGGCAGGGTGACCACGCCCAGCTCGCAATCGCCATGCAACACCCCGTGACAGACCTGCTCCGATTCCATGAACTGCAGATCCAGCTCGACAGCGGGATACGCCGTTGTATAGCGGCGCAGGACGGCCGGCAAGCGGTGCAGGCCGATGTGGTGACTGGTGCCCATGCTCAATTGACCGGCAATCTGGCCGGAGAGGTTGCGAATGGCGCGGCGACTGTCCTCCCGATCCAGCAGCAGCTGGCGGGCCCGGGGCAGCAGCGCACGGCCCGCCTCGGTCAGTTGCACCTGATGGCCGATGCGGTCAAACAGCGGACTGCCCAGCTCCTCTTCCAGTCCCCCGATGCGCTTGCTGATGGCCGGCTGGGTGAGAAACAGCTGGCCGGCGGCGCGGGAGAAGGAGCGTTGCTCGGCCACGGCGATGAAAGCTTGAAGATGAGCAAATTCCATGAAATAAAGTTATAGATAATATGAAAATAATGAATTTGGGTAATAGTATAGAAGCAGGTTAAACTTTGTCCAATCCGGACACAGGAACAGGAATCATGAGCCCCAGGACCTTGTACGACAAATTGTGGGATCGGCATGTGGTGCGCGATAACGGTGACGGTACCGCGCTGCTCTATATTGATCGGCATCTGATTCACGAAGTGACCTCACCCCAGGCCTTCGAGGGCCTGCGCCTGGCCAACCGCCAGCCCTGGAGCGTGGGCGCCAATCTGGCCACGCCGGATCACAATGTGCCGACCACTGACCGCAGTCACGGTATTACCGATCCGGTTTCGCGCCTGCAGGTGGACACGCTGGATCAGAACTGTCAGACCTACCACATTACCGAATTTGCCATGGCCGATCCGCGCCAGGGTATCGTGCACGTGATTGGCCCGGAGCAGGGCGCGACCCTGCCGGGCATGACCGTGGTCTGCGGCGACAGTCATACCTCCACTCACGGCGCCTTTGGCGCACTGGCCTTCGGTATCGGCACCTCCGAGGTGGAGCACGTACTGGCCACCCAGACCCTGGGGCAGCAAAAATCCAAATCGATGCTGATCAGTGTGGACGGCAAGGCGCCGGCCGGGGTGACCGCCAAGGACATCGTGCTGGCGGTGATCGGCCGGATCGGTACCGCCGGCGGCACCGGTTACGCCATCGAATTCGGTGGCGAGGCGATCCGCGATCTCTCCATGGAAGGGCGCATGACCCTGTGCAACATGGCCATCGAGGCCGGGGCCCGCGCCGGCATGGTGGCGGTGGACGACAAGACCATCGACTATGTCAAAGGCCGGCCGTTTGCCCCGCAGGGTGCACTCTGGGAGCAGGCGGTCGCCGACTGGCAGGATCTGCACAGCGACGCCGATGCCGTATTCGACAAGGTGGTGCATCTGGATGCCACGACCCTGCAGCCCCAGGTCACCTGGGGCACCTCGCCGGAGATGGTGGTCGGCGTGAATCAGACGGTCCCGACCCCCGAGTCGTTCCCCGAGCCGGTCAGGCAGGAGGGCGCGCGTGCCGCGCTCAAATATATGGGACTGGAAGGCGGGATGCCGATTTGCGAGATCAAACTGGACAAGATCTTCATCGGCTCCTGCACCAATTCGCGCATCGAGGATCTGCGCGCCGCCGCCGCGGTCGTCAAAGGTCACAAGGTGGCCGGGAACATCACGCTGGCGATGGTGGTGCCGGGCTCCGGGCTGGTCAAACAGCAGGCCGAAGCCGAGGGGCTGGACAAGATCTTCCTCGAGGCCGGGTTTGAATGGCGCGAGCCGGGCTGTTCCATGTGTCTGGCGATGAACGCCGATCGCCTCGAGCCGGGCGAGCGCTGCGCCTCCACCTCGAACCGCAACTTCGAAGGCCGCCAGGGCCAGGGCGGGCGCACCCACCTGGTCAGCCCCGCCATGGCCGCCGCCGCCGCCATCGCCGGCCACTTCGTCGATATTCGAGAGCTTTCCTCATGATCGCAGAGGACGCGGAGGCGCAGAGTCGCAGAGGAAAACAATTTAA
Source organism: Thiohalophilus thiocyanatoxydans (assembly GCF_004366735.1). GTDB lineage: Bacteria > Pseudomonadota > Gammaproteobacteria > UBA6429 > Thiohalophilaceae > Thiohalophilus > Thiohalophilus thiocyanatoxydans. The sequence goes on from NZ_SOQX01000006.1 coordinate 51,537, forward strand.
TCATTCTCCGCGGCTCCGCGCCTCCGCGACCTCCGCGTTACTTTGCAGGATATGATCTATGGAAAAATTTGAGACATTAACCGTAATCGTCGCGCCGCTGGATCGATCCAATGTCGATACCGATGCGATCATTCCCAAGCAGTTTCTCAAGTCGATCAAGCGTACCGGCTTCGGGCCGAATCTGTTCGACGAGTGGCGCTATCTGGATCACGGCGAGCCGGGCAAGGACAACAGTCAGCGGCCGCTCAATCCCGACTTCGTGCTCAACCAGCCACGTTATCAGGGCGCGCAAATCCTGCTGGCGCGGGAGAACTTCGGCTGCGGCTCCAGTCGCGAGCATGCGCCCTGGGCGTTGCTCGATTACGGCTTTCGGGTGATTATCGCGCCCAGTTATGCCGACATCTTCTATAACAACTGTTTTAAAAACGGCATTTTGCCTATTGTGTTGGACGCCGAGACCGTTGACAGATTGTTCAGGGCCGTGGAAGCGCAGGAAGGTTATCAACTGACTGTGGATCTCGAACAGCAACAGATTCGCACACCCGACGGCGAAGTGATCCCCTTCGAGATCGACGCCTATCGCAAACAGCGCCTGCTCGAAGGCCTGGACGACATCGGTCTGACCCTGCAGCATGCCGACGAGATCCGCGCCTACGAGGAACAACAACAGCGACAGCGTCCATGGTTGTTCGATCAATAAGAGATACTCTGGAAATCAACGCGGAGTTCGCGGAGTCGCAGAGACGCGGAGAAATAATTAATTTGTTTTCCTCTGCGGCTCCGCGCCTCCGCGTCCTCCGCGTTAAATAAATTGAATTTGAAAAGAGAATAACCCTATGACGAAAAAGATTCTGGTATTGCCCGGTGACGGGATCGGTCAGGAGATCGTGGCCGAGGCGGTGAAGGTATTGGACGCCCTGAAAACCGATGGCCTGGATGTTGAGCTGGACGAGGCGCTGGTCGGGGGCACGGCCTATGACGAACACGGTACGCCGTTGCCTGCCGAAACGCTGGATCTCGCCAGGGAGGCCGATGCGATTTTGCTCGGTGCGGTCGGCGGTTATAAATGGGAGTCGCTGGAGATCGCGGTCCGCCCGGAGAAGGGCCTGCTGGGGCTGCGCTCGGAACTGGAACTGTTTGCCAATCTGCGTCCGGCCATCCTTTATCCGCAGCTGGCCGATGCCTCGACATTGAAACCGGAGGTGGTCTCCGGGCTGGATATCATGATCGTGCGCGAGCTGACCGGCGGCATCTACTTCGGCCAGCCGCGCGGCATTCGTACCCGCGAGGACGGCCAGCGCGAAGGCTACAACACGCTGGTCTACAGCGAGTCGGAGATCGAACGCATCGCCCGGGTCGCGTTCGACATTGCCCGCAAGCGTAATCACAAGGTCTGCTCGGTGGACAAGGCCAACGTGCTCGAATGCACCGAGTTGTGGCGGGAAGTGACCACCACGGTCGGCAAGGAGTATGACGACGTGGCACTGAGCCACATGTATGTGGACAACGCCGCCATGCAACTGGTGCGTGAACCCAGGCAATTCGACGTGATGGTTACCACCAACATGTTCGGGGATATTCTCTCCGATGCCGCGGCGATGCTCACCGGCTCCATCGGCATGCTGCCCTCGGCCTCGCTGGATGCCCACGGCAAGGGGATGTACGAGCCGATCCACGGCTCGGCCCCGGATATCGCCGGGCAGAACGTGGCCAATCCGCTGGCGACCATCCTTTCCGTGGCGATGATGCTGCGCTATTCCCTGGACGAGCCGGATATGGCCGATCGGATCGAGCAGGCGGTCAACACGGTGCTGGATCAGGGATTGCGCACCGCGGACATCTTCCAGGAAGGCACACAGAAAGTCGGCACCAGCGAGATGGGGGATGCGGTCCTCAAGGCGCTCTGACACTAACAGGGCCGAGGGACGAGTTACGAGTGACGAGGAAAATAACCCCTTACCCCGTCATTCCGGGCAAGCCGGAGGCGCGACCCGGAATCCAGCCTTAAAGGGAACAGGGACGAGTTATGAGGGACGAGGAATAGCGGAATGAATAGAACCAATCGGGAATTTTATTCGCCTCGTCACTCGTCCCTCGTACCTCGACCCTGTTCAGGGTTACAATGTCAGGTATATAACAGCAGAGTTTTGATCGAGGTGAAGCAATGAAACGCACGGGTCTGGTAGGTTGGCGCGGTATGGTGGGGTCGGTCCTCATGCAACGCATGCGCGAGGAAAACGATTTCGATCAGATTGAGCCGGTGTTCTTTTCCACCTCGCAGACCGGTCAGCCGGGGCCGGATGTGGGCAAGGACGTCCCGTCGTTAAAAGACGCCAATGACATCGATGAGCTCAAGCAGATGGAGGTCATCATCTCCTGTCAGGGCGGCGATTATACCGAGAAGGTTTATCCCGCGCTGCGCAAGGCGGGCTGGGACGGATACTGGATCGACGCGGCCTCCACTCTGCGCATGAAGGACGACAGCATCATCGTGCTGGATCCGGTTAACAAAGACGTCATCGAGGCTGGACTGGACAAGGGCATCAAGACCTACGTGGGCGGTAACTGCACAGTCAGTCTCATGCTGATGGCTGTCGGCGGCCTCTTCGATCAGGATCTGGTCGAGTGGATTTCACCCATGACCTATCAGGCCGCTTCCGGTTCCGGTGCGCAACACATGCGCGAGCTGATCCGCCAGATGGGCGCGATTAATGAGTCGGTCAAGGATCTCAATGCCGATCCCGCCACGGCAATCCTGGATATCGATCGCCAGGTAGCCGAGTTCATTCGCAGCAAGGAGTACCCGGTCGATCAGTGGGGCGTGCCGCTGGCCGGCAGCCTGATTCCCTGGATCGACAAGCCGCTCGACAGTGGTCAGACCAAGGAAGAGTGGAAAGCGGAAGTCGAATCCAACAAGATCCTGGGGCGCAGCGACAAGCCGATCCCGATCGACGGCATCTGTGTGCGCATCGGGGCCATGCGCTGCCACAGCCAGGCATTGACCATCAAGCTGAACAAGGATGTGCCGCTGGATGAAATCAGCGACATCCTGGCCCGGGCCAATGACTGGGTGAAAGTTATTCCCAACGACAAGGAGGTCAGCATGGCCGAGCTGAGCCCTGCCAGTGTCACCGGCAAGATGCACGTGCCGGTCGGGCGCCTGCGCAAGCTGAGCATGGGCAACGACTATCTGTCCGCCTTCACCGTCGGCGATCAGCTGCTGTGGGGTGCCGCCGAACCCCTGCGTCGCATGCTGCGCATCCTCCTCGACCACTGAACGTGTTTTGTATCAAAGGTGCATTTGAAAAAACGCGGAGGACGCGGAGGCGCAGAGTCGCGGAGGATTATCATTTTATCTTCTCTGCGTCTCCGCGACTCCGCGAACTCTGCGTTTTTGATCAAGGTGCATCAAATATGACGAACAGCAGGAAGTCAGGCAAAGAGGTTGTCCCTGGTGAGTAAACAAGTGGATATCGCAATTGTCGGGGTCACCGGCGCGGTGGGTGAGGTGATGCTGGAGATTCTCGAGCAACGGGATTTTCCGGTCGGGACGATCTATCCGCTGGCCAGTGCCAATTCCGCTGGCAAGCGGGTAGAATTTCGTGGCAAGTCGCTGGTGGTCAGGGAGCTGGCGGATTTCGACTTTTCTCAAGTGCAACTGGCGCTGTTTTGCGCCGGCGAGACGGTGGCGGCCGAGTATGCGCCCCGCGCGGCGGCGGCCGGTTGTGTGGTAATCGACAACAGCGCCCGGTTCCGTGGCGATGCGTCGGTGCCGCTGGTGATTCCCGAAGTTAATCCCCGGGCGATTGCCGGTTATACGGCGCACAACATCATCGCCAGCCCCGACGCGACCACTGTGCAACTGTGGGTTGCCCTGAAGCCGATTTACGACACGGTCGGGATTGAGCGGCTCAATGTGGCGACCTATCAGGCGGTCTCCGGCAGCGGTAAGGCCGGCGTTCAGGAGCTGGCCGGGCAGACGGCGAACCTGTTAAATGCCCAGCCGCTGAAAAATCGGGTTTATGATCGGCAGATCGCCTTCAACGCCCTGGCGCAGATCGAAGCGGTTGAAGAGAACGGTTATACCCGCGGGGAGATGAATCTGGTGCGCGAGAGTCACAAAATACTTGCCAGTGAGACGCTCGCGATCAATCCGACGGCGGTGCGGGTGCCGGTGTTTTATGGTCATGGGATGGCGGTACATCTGGAAACCCGCGATAAACTCGGTGCCCGGCAGGCGCGCGCCTTGCTGGAAGAGGCGCCGGGTATCACGCTGATGGACGAAGGTCGCGAACACAGCTATCCGAGCGCGGTCACCGATGCCGCCAACGCGAACACCGTGCTGGTGGGACGCATTCGTGAGGATATCTCTCATCCGCGGGGGCTGGACCTCTGGATCGTGAGCGATAATGTGCGAAAGGGTGCCGCATTAAACAGTGTTCAAGTTGCTGAAATTTTGGTAAAAGAGTATTTGTAAGCTATAGTTACTGCGTACTCATAAAGAATATTTCAAGAATGCGGGATAAGTTATTGAATTATAAAAATAAACTGCGTTGCCGCAAGTTTGGGGGTGCGGGAGCATGACAGACGGGAGAATTTCTATGTTGCGAAAGCTGGCTGGGGGCCTGGCTACGGCCTGCCTGGTTTTGCTGCCGTTGAGTGCCCAGGCGCTGGGATTTGGCAACATCAAGCTCGATTCCGCCCTCAATGAACCACTCGATGCCCGGATTGAGCTGATCTCTCCGACAGCATCGGACCTCGAAAGTCTGACGGTCAAACTTGCCTCCGAAGGGGCCTTTACCCGGGCCGGTATTGATCGGCCGCATTTTCTGAGCGGACTCGAATTTGACGTCGTCGAGGAGGGTGGCAAGCCCGTCATCCAGCTCCGTTCCAAAGACTCGATCCGCGAGCCGTTTATCAATCTGCTGATCGAATTCAGCTGGGATAACGGTCGCATGCTGCGCGAATACACCATGCTACTGGATCCGCCGGGGCAGATGCGAAGTGAACCGGCACCGGCCATGGCCGAGACGCCGACGACCGAAGCCCCGACCGATACCATCCAGCGCGAGCCGCAGCCCTATACGCCCGAACCGGCACCCGACACCGAGCCGACCGCGACGGAATCCCCCGATACGGCGCCACAACCCGAATCCACCGCCCAGGCGCAGCCCGGGAGCGCCGCGGAAGAAACAACGCTTTCAAGCCGCGATGAAGATACCGATCCCTTTGTCGATGACGGTTCCCTCTTCCCGCGCATCGATATCAGTGATGATCGAGCCACGGGGGACATGGAGGCCGGCGAGCTCGATTACGGTGTCACCCGGCAGGGTGACAATGCCTGGACCATCGCCGAGAAACTGCAGCGCGGTGCGGAGTCGGCCAGCATTTACCAGATCATGATGGCGCTGTTGCAAAGCAATCCGGATGCGTTTGTCGACGGCAATATTCATCGTCTTAAAACCGGACAGGTACTGCGTATCGAAGATCCGTCGCTGCTCAATGCCATGAACCGGCAACAGGCGGCCAATGAATACGTGGCCCAGACCGAAAACTGGGAGGAGTATCGCCAGGCGGTGGCCGAGCGGACCGAACGTCAGGCCGTGGTGGCGGATGGCGGTGCCGGGGAGCCACCGGTGCGTGCCGAACAGGAGGGGGAATTGACCCTCTCATCGCCGGATGGCGAACAGCTGCAGGCCGGTGCGGGCGCCAGTGAAGAGGCGATGAGCAACGATCTGATTGCCTTGCAGGATGAAATGCGCCAGTTGCGCGAGAACGCTTCGGGCACCCAGGAACGTAACGTCGAACTGAACCGGCAACTCCAGGAAATGGAAGAGGAAATTGAACGTTTGCAGCGTTCTGTTTCGGTCAAGGATGATGAACTGGCCACCTTGCAGCAGCAACTGGCCGAGCTGAACGCCGAGCCGGCCGAGACCGAGACCCCGGCCGGGGATGAGCCGGCTGCCGAAGAAGCCGGGGAGTCGCAGCCCGCCGAAGAGGCGATGGCGACCGAGGAGAGTGAGGTTGAACCGGCTGACGCCGGGGCGGAGTCGGAAGCTGAACCGGCTGAGTCGGATCAGGCGCCGGCCGAAACCGCTGAAGAACCGGCCGAAACCGCCGAAGAAGATGAGTCACAGGCCGCCGCGGCAGCGGAAACCGGCGATGATGAACCCAAGGGGATGGTTGCTGAATACCTGGCCATGGCCAGGGATATCTTCAACAGCGCCGTCGGCGTGGTGACCGGCATGTTCAGCGCCTCCGGCAATTCGTTGCTGATGTATGTGGCGGCGCCGGTGTTACTGGTGCTGGTGATTTTGATGCTGATCGTAGTGCGTCGGCGTCGTCTGGCCGAAGGGAGCTACCAGGAGAGCATTCTCTCGGGCGGTCCCTCCACCATGACCAACAGCACGGAAACCGGGGCTGAATCCGGGGAGTCCTCTTTTCTGAGTGACTTTGCAGTCAGTGGTGCCGGCGCCATTCAGACCGAGGATTCGGAAGTGGATCCGTTGACCGAGGCGGATGTGTTCATCGCCTACGGCCGTCATGAGGCCGCCGAGGAGCGTCTGCAGGAAGCGATCGAGCAGGAACCGGGCCGCAAGGAACTCAAGCTCAAGTTGCTGGAGCTGTACAGCACGACCCAGAACACCAGTGCGTTTGAAAATCTGGCCGAGGAGTTTTATGCCAGCCTGGGCGGCGAGGCCGAATCGGATCCCATGTGGGAGAAGGTCGTGGGCATGGGTCGACAGATGGCTCCGGCTAATCCGTTGTTCGCCGCCGGCGCTGCGGCGGCTGCCGCCTCCTCTACGACGGCGAGTGAGGATCCTGGCGCAGGGCTCTCCGATAGCCAGGTGATGGATATCGGACTGGATAGCGGGATTTTCGATAGCAGTGATTTTGCCGACGCGGGTCAGGCCGAGTCCCAGGATTCGGACCTCGGCTTTAACCTCGATTTCGATACCGAGAGCGACACGTCAGGCTCTTCCGAACCGGCTGAGAGTGGTGGCCTGAATCTTAACCTGGATGTTGGTGGCGACACGACAGACTCCGGCCAGAGCCTGGAACCGGATTTCAGTCTGGATATGGACACCGAGTCTCCCGCCGAGAGCGAACCGCAGGGAATGGACTTTAACCTGGGTGGCAGTGATAGTTCGGAGTCCGCGGAAAGCGGACTGGATTTCAATCTCGGCGAGGAGAGCGATACCAGTGAGTCTCCTAATGATCTGGAATTCAATCTCGACGATATGGGCGGTGAATCGACTTCGGACGCCGGTGATCTGAGTCTCGATTTTGATAGCGGAAGCGACGAACAGCCGGCCGCCGGCGGTGATGCGGGGCTGGATTTCAATCTCGGTGACGACGAGACAGGAAGTACGTCGCTGGACTTCAGTCGTGCCGAGGAGAGCGCGGGCGAGGAGACCCTGTCTTTTGACGCCGGCGATCTCGACTTTGGCGGCGCGGATGAAGGCGGGATGGATCTGGATACGAGCCCGGATTCCGGCGAGTCGGACATGCCACTGGGCGGGGGTGATGAAGTGGGCACCAAGCTGGATCTGGCCCGGGCCTATATCGATATGGGCGATCCCGATGGCGCTCGCAACATCCTCGACGAGGTGCTTGAGGAAGGCGATGACTCGCAGAAACAGGAAGCCCAGCAGTTGATTCAGCAGATCACCTGAATCCGTCATGCATCCGGTTATCCGGGTTGTTTGCTTCCTGTTATTTTGCGTGGCGCTGGCGCGCCCCGACGCCGGGCAACTGATCGTCGCTGCTCTGCTGATCGCCGGTCTGTTGTTCACTCTCAGCCTGCCGCAGGTGCGTCAAACCCTGGTGATGGTCCGACGGCTCCGCTGGCTGCTGCTTTCCATTCTGGTCATCTACGGCTGGTTCACCCCGGGCGTCCCGCTGGATCTACCGCTGCCCGATTACCTGCTGCCGACCCGCGACGGACTGGAGGATGGCTTGCCGCGGGTTTTGACGCTGATTCTGATCCTGCTGGCGGCGGGGATTCTGCTGGTTAGTACCTCGCGCCAGCAGTTCATCGCGGCTCTCTACTGGTTATTGTCCCCCTTGCGTTATCTCCACTGGCGGCCGGAACGTCTGGCGGTGCGCCTGGCACTGACCCTGGACTATGTCACTCAGCAGGAGTCGCTGTGGCGGATACCGCCTGCCTCTGCCGCGAGACGGGGGATAAAAGGGCGGATCACGCACATCACAGAACATCTGGCGAGGCTGTTGCCGCAATTGTTGGAACAGGCCGAACAGCCGTCGACCCGGGAGGTGACGCTGGATATACTCCCGCCACCATCGGTGTTGCAATGGGGCTGGCCCGTGCTGCTGGTTGGCGGGCTGCTGGCCGGCGCCCTGATCGAACTGTAATATTCTGGCATTGATTACCGGGGGCGTTGTGCGAATTGCGGCGGGCGTAGAATACGACGGCAGCGCATTTTGTGGCTGGCAATATCAGGATCACTCCCCCAGTGTGCAGGTGGCGGTGGAACAGGCACTGGCAAAGGTGGCCAACCACCCGGTGCGGGTTGCCTGCGCGGGGCGCACCGACACCGGCGTGCACGGGGTAGGGCAGGTGATCCATTTCGACACGGATGCCGAGCGCAGTGAGTTTTCCTGGGTGCGCGGTGCCAACAGTAACTTGCCCTACAGCGTTCGGCTGCTCTGGGCCCGTCCGGTCGACGAGACGTTTCATGCCCGTTTCAGCGCCCGGCGGCGCGCTTACCGTTATGTCATTTTCAATCGCGCGATTCGCCCGGCCTATCTGCATCGGCGGGTCAGCTGGGAATACCGTCCACTGAACGTCGAACCGATGCAGCAGGCGGCGCAATATTTACTCGGCGAACATGACTTCAATGCCTATCGGGCCGTGGCCTGTCAGGCCAGGAGTCCGGTACGCACATTATATCAATTGGATGTGGTGCGCCGCGGCGAGTTTATTATTCTGGATCTGAACGCCAACGCCTTCTTGCATCACATGGTGCGGAACATTGCCGGGGTTTTGATGAGCATCGGTGCCGGGGAGGCCGAACCCGACTGGGCCCGACAGGTGCTTGAGCAACAGGATCGTACCCTCGGCGGCGTGACCGCGCCGCCCGACGGGCTCTATTTCATGGGGGTCGAGTATCCCGCCGAATTTGCCCTGCCCAACATGGTCGGTGCCGATCCGCCCGGGCAGTTCGGGTTTTGAATGAGTGGATAAGGAGTACACCAGGGAGTTCCCCAATCCGTTTATTGCTATTCACGGACTTCGGTGGCGCCATCGAGCCCGCAACAAGGCCATGGTGATTGATTCCCGTAACCGTTTTTCAGCTCAATTGATCTACATCAAATTATTCGGAACGCGTTTTCGGCACTCTGAGCACTGCTAACGGTGTATTCTCCATAGCTGATTTTTCCCGCCGCCCCCCGGCGGGATTTTTTTACCTGACCCCTGTGGTTAGATTCACTCTAAAATTCCATCAGAACGTCCGCGGTGACAGGAATGTCGGGATAATAAAACCGCTCCGGTTTTCCTGCTCGATATTGAATAATCGACGCTTGATTTACGCGGACTTCGGTGACGCCAATCAGCCCTGTAAATAAGACAATGGTGATTGATCCCCGTAACCGTTTTTTAGCTCAATTGATCTGTATCAAATTATCCGGCATGCGTTTTCGGCATTCTGACCACTGCTAACGGTGTATTCTCCATAGCTGATTTTTCCCGCCGCCCCCCGGCGGGATTTTTTATCTTCACCCTCCCGGTAATGGTTCAGGAAAAGCTTAACCACGAAGACACCAGGACACGAAGAAATCTTTATTTTTTGTGTTTTCGTATGTTGTGAACTTTGTGTTATTTCCAGTTAAAGTAAATCAACCTGTGTTTGCTCAAAGGCGCAGCACGACCAGCGCCTGCAGGACGTTATCTTCGGTCTCTTTCTCCCCCAGCTTGTTGTGCCAGTATTGCCATTCGACGCCGACAAACAGGCGATCGGGGGTGTTCCACAGTGTATGGCCCAGGTCATAGCGAAACTGAGGCTGTAGCAGAATCCAGTCATGCACAGTCTGACCGAATTCGTTATCGCGCTCGGCAATGTATTCACCATGTCCCTCGATGCTGAATCGCTGCTTACCTACAGTGAAGGGGTAGGCCCCGTTGAGATCGATCATGTAACTGTTGCTCTCGGCGGGGGCGCCGCCGCCGGCCACGCCGGTACTGTCGTCGAAATATAGAGTGAAATCGGTATTGAAGAAGGCAAAACCGGGGAGGTCCCAGCTCAGCCGGATGCCGGGCAGGTATTTGCGAACCCGCGCCTCCTTTGAATAATTAATACCGGCGAGCAGGCCGATATCGTTGATCGGGCCGGCGCCAACCGTGGTGTCGGCAAGTTTGCCCAGACTGATGTTGAGATAAAGTTCGCTGTAGAGATCGCCGTCATTGAAACCGTCAGGGTGACGATCGTCGAGATAGTCGGCAAAGAAAAAGAGATCGCCGAAGTCCCAGCCACTGGCATGCTGCAGGGTCAGGATGTCAGTATCACTCTGCGTGCCGCCGGCAAACGTGGGGGCGGCCAGCGTACCGCGCTGGTAATGCAGTTCGTTGATCTGCCACTGCGCGGCGGTGGCACGGTTCATCCCGACAAGCCCCGCAATGAGTACACTGGCGAGCGCAAAGCCTCTGATCATGCGATCGTGATCCGATTACGGCCCTGCTTTTTGGAGGTGTAGAGGGCAGTGTCGGCACGTTTGATCAGATCAGGCAGGGTTTCGCCGGGTGCGTATTCGGCCAGTCCGACGCTGATGCTCATGTCCAGATTCACCTTGCCGCAACGGAACGGGTATCGACTGATGGCTTCCCGGATAGTTTCTGCCCGGCGGATGGCATTCTCCGCGTTGCAATCATTCAGCAGAATCACAAACTCGTCACCGCCCCAGCGGCAAAGGGTGTCGGAGGCACGAATATGACCACGGACGAGCTCGGTGAAATTGTACAGAATGGTGTCACCACAGTCATGTCCGTGGGTATCGTTCATGGCTTTGAAATTATCGATATCGAGACTGATCAATGTCACCGGCGTGTTGTTCCGTCGTGCCGAGGATATGTCATGATTGAAGATGATTTCGAACACATGACGATTGGCCGCGCCGGTCAGTTTGTCAGTCGTGGCCATCTCTTCGAGACGGCGCTGGTAACGACGGAAGGTGAACCAGATGATGGTCACTACCAGTGCCGTTATCATAAGCGCAATGATGATATTGGCGAACAGGGCGTCGAGAATCCGGGAATCGGCGCTGGATTCGGCCTGCTCGACGATCAGGTGCCAGTCGAACTCGGGGACCAGGCGACTGTTTACAAACACGGTCTTGCCGTCAGGCCGGGTGTAATTTACCGAGGAACTCGGATTGGCCAGAATATGTGTGGCAACGCGGTCCATACCGGCGCGGTCCTGGAGCCGTTCGGCACCCGTGTAGCCGCTGCCGCGGACGGTTACCTTGCCCTCGCGATCAACAAAGTAGACTTCCCGGCTGTAGCGCTGCTGGTAATTTTCAATCAGATCGGCGACCCGCTTCACTGATAAACCGATACCGGTTACACCGATAAATTTGCCGTTATAGTCGGTCACCTGATAGTTGACGAAGATACTTAATCGATCACGATCCGCCGTGTCGAAATCCAGGTTGATCTCATAGGGATCATTCATCTGGCGCACCCGGAAGTACCATTTGTCGGCAGGATCGTCTCTGGATAGTGTTTTCAGTACGCCAGTGGGGTGATAGTACTTGCGATGTTGCTCGGAAACGAAGAATGCCGTGGTGGTGTCATAGCGCTGCTGAATTTGTTTCAGATAGCGAATGATTTTTTCCGGTTCTTTTTCGCCGTCGAGGGTCCAATCGAGCACGAAAGTATCATGCGCCATGAGCGAGGAGATCAGGATCGAGCGCAGCAGGTCGCGTTCGATCTCCGAATAGATATTGTCGCTGGTCAGCGGTAGCGCTTCTTCGGCGATTTGATTGCGCACTGAATCATGGGCGATCAGGTAGCTGACAATGCTGGTGGCGAGAAAACCGAGCACCAGTAGTGCGACGAGTGCAGCCGTGAAATAGGGTTTTTTATACTGCACAGCCAATTGCCTTATTGAACCGCTGGGGAGTTGTTATTTTCTGGCGTAGAAAAGACCTTGGCCCGAGTATAAACAGCCTGCTTGCGGGGTGTCCAACACCTTCTGGGATACTGTTAACGCTGTAGACGTGTTTGAATGGTATTTTTGATCAAGCCGAGTCAGCTTCGAGGGGTGACCGGGTAACTCACTGTTCATTGATCTTTCGGCCGTTAGTGCTGGATTTCAAGCTTGTCATCTCACAAGAGGCATGAGCGACCCTGATGTACCGGTCGGGTAATCTCTCTTTGAGATGGTGCGGTTGCTGGCGCACGAGTCGATCGGGTTGTCAGTCGCAGAAGCCTTTTTCTTGCAGCTGTGCGCTAAGTACCTGTAAAATCAATGACCTTTGTGTCCGACCGGGTTATTGCCGGGCGGCTATCCACGGGGCTCAAACGGAATCCGACGCGCATGCAAACCAGGGTGAAAATCTGCGGCATTACCCGGCCGCAGGATGCCATAGCGGTGGCCCAGGCCGGTGCCGATGCCATCGGACTGGTGTTTTATCCGCACAGTCCCCGCGCTGTCGAGATCGACCAGGCCCGGGAGATCATTGCTGCCCTGCCGCCGTTTGTGACCACGGTAGGGCTGTTTGTCGACGCCGAAGAGACAACGGTTCGGCGGGTGCTGGCGGCGGTACCGCTGGATCTGCTGCAATTTCACGGCGAGGAATCCCCGGCCGAGTGCCGGCGTTATGCCCGGCCCTATCTCAAGGCGCTGCGCATGCGCGAGCAGGCCGATGTGCTGGCCACCGCGAAGCAGTATCACGATGCCGCCGGGTTGTTGCTGGACACCTACCAGGCCGGCGTGCCGGGCGGGACCGGCGACCGCTTCGACTGGCGCCGGGTGCCCGCGCATCTGGCCATGCCGGTGATTCTGGCGGGGGGGCTGAACGCGGAGAATGTCGCCGAGGCGCTGACCACCGCACGCCCTTACGGGGTGGATGTCAGCGGCGGGGTCGAATCGCAAAAGGGCATCAAGGATGCCTATAAAATCCGATCGTTTATCGCAGAGGTTGAACGCGTTGGCAGAGACTAAACCCAAATATCACTATCCGGACGCCCGCGGCCATTTCGGTCCCTACGGGGGGCAGTTCGTGGCCGAGACCCTGATGGGGCCGCTGGAAGAGCTGCGTGAGGCCTACGAGCGTTACCTGGCCGATGCCGATTTCCAGGCCGAGCTGGACGAAGAGCTGCGCCAGTATGTCGGCCGGCCCAGTCCGCTCTATTACGCCCGGCGCTGGAGTGAAAAACTCGGCGGCGCGCGCATCTATCTCAAGCGCGAGGATCTCAATCACACCGGCGCGCACAAGATTAACAATACCGTCGGCCAGGCCCTGCTGGCGCGGCACATGGGCAAGACCCGGATCATCGCGGAAACCGGCGCCGGTCAGCACGGCGTGGCCACCGCCACCGTGGCGGCCCGGCTGGGGCTCGAATGCGTGGTCTACATGGGTGCCGAAGACGTGCAGCGCCAGTCGATGAACGTCTATCGCATGAAACTGCTGGGCGCCCGGGTGGTGCCGGTGGAGTCGGGCTCGCGCACGCTCAAAGATGCGCTCAACGAGGCGATGCGCGACTGGGTGACCAATGTCGACAATACCTTCTATATCATCGGCACCGTGGCCGGCCCGCACCCGTATCCCGCCATGGTGCGCGATTTTCAGGCGATCATCGGCCGCGAATCCCGCGAGCAGATCCTGGCCCAGGAGGGACGCCTGCCTGACGCACTGGTCGCCTGCGTGGGCGGCGGTTCCAATGCCATCGGCCTGTTCTACCCGTTTATCGATGATGAATCAGTGGCCATGTACGGCGTCGAGGCCGCCGGTTTCGGCCTGGAGACCGGGCAGCATGCCGCGCCGCTGTGTGCCGGCAAGTCGGGCGTGCTGCACGGCAACCGGACCTACCTGATGGAAGACGCCCACGGCCAGATCACTCACACCCACTCGATCTCGGCCGGTCTGGATTATCCCGGGGTCGGCCCCGAACACGCCTGGCTCAAGGATTCGGGGCGGGTCCACTATGTCGCGGTCAATGACGACGAGGCGCTGCAGGGCTTTCACGATCTGACCCGCATCGAGGGCATTTTGCCGGCGCTGGAGTCGAGCCACGCGCTGGCCTATACCACCAAACTGGCGCCGACGCTGGGCAAGGATCAGATCATCGTGGTCAATCTCTCCGGGCGCGGCGACAAGGACATTCACACTGTCGCCACTCACCAGGGGATCAGCCTATGAGCCGTATTGCCGGGTGTTTCGCGGCCGCTCGCGAGGCCGGCCGCAAGGTGTTGATTCCCTATATCACCGCCGGGGATCCCGTCCCCGAACAGACCGTCACCCTGATGCACGCCATGGTGGACGCCGGGGCCGATATCCTCGAGCTGGGGGTGCCGTTCTCCGATCCCATGGCCGAGGGGCCGGTGATCCAGAAGGCCATGGAGCGGGCGCTGACCCACCAGGTCACCCTGGATGACGTGCTCGACATGGTGCGCACTTTCCGCCAGCAGGATGATCGGACGCCGGTGGTGTTGATGGGCTATCTCAATCCCATCGAGGTCAAAGGCTACGCCCGGTTCGCATCCGAGGCGGCCGAAGCGGGCATCGACGGGGTGCTGACCGTGGATCTGCCGCCGGAAGAGGGCGAGGATTATATTCGCAGCCTGGAGGCGCAGGATATCGACCGGATCTTTTTGATCTCGCCGACCACCGATGAAAAACGCATGGCGACGCTCAGCCGGGCCAGCAGCGGATTTGTCTATTATGTGTCGCTCAAGGGGGTGACCGGGGCGGCCAATATTGACACAAAAGCGGTAGGGGATCGCGTTTCGACAATTCATGCGTTGACAGATTTGCCGGTAGGAGTAGGCTTTGGCATTAAAGATGCCAACTCCGCCGCCGCCGTGGCCGCCGTGGCCGATGCCGTGGTGGTCGGCAGTGCGCTGGTGCGGCAAATTGAGGCGAATATGACCTCGGCCGAGAAGATTAATCAGGCTGTGGCGGCGTTGCTGAGCGACATGCGCCGGGCGATGGATGCCCGCTGAAGGCATCACCAACATGACTTAAGGTTGTTCATCGATGAACTGGTTTACCAAGTTATTACCCTCCCGCATCCGTACCGAAGGCGGTAACCGTAAAAGCGTTCCCGAAGGGCTGTGGAGCAAGTGCCAGGCCTGTGGCGCCGTGCTCTACCGGGCCGAGATGGATCGCAACCTGGATGTCTGCCCCAAGTGCGATCACCACATGCGCATCGGCGCCCGCCAGCGTCTGGAACAGTTTCTGGATGCGGAAGGCCGCGAGGAGATTGCCGCCAACCTGAAGCCGGTCGATGCCCTCAAGTTCCGGGATATCAAAAAATATAAAGATCGCCTGACCCAGGCCCAGCGGGCGACCAGCGAACACGATGCGCTGGTGGTGATGCAGGGTACGCTCAAGAGCATGCCGCTGGTGGCCGCCGCGTTCGAATTCAAATTCATGGGCGGCTCCATGGGCTCGGTGGTGGGTGAGCGTTTCGTGCGCGCGGTCAACACCTGTATCGAGCACAACATGCCGCTGGTTTGTTTTTCCGCCAGCGGCGGCGCGCGCATGCAGGAGGCGCTGTTTTCCCTGATGCAGATGGCCAAGACCAGCGCGGCGCTGGCGCGCCTGAATAAAAAGGGCATTCCGTTTATATCGGTGATGACCGATCCGACCATGGGCGGTGTTTCCGCCAGCCTGGCCATGCTCGGGGATATCAACGCCGCCGAGCCCAATGCCCTGATCGGCTTTGCCGGCCCCAGGGTGATCGAGCAGACCGTGCGCGAGACCCTGCCCGAAGGTTTCCAGCGCAGCGAATTCCTGCTCGAACACGGCGCCATCGACATGATCATCGACCGTCGCGAAATGCGCGATCGCCTCGCCAATGTGCTGGCCATGCTCACCCGACAACCCTCGTTGTAAGTGGCTAGGTTCTAGGGGCTAGTTTCTAGGACCTAGCCCCTAGAACCTAGCCCCTGTTCAGGCGGGTGTCATACTCTCGGAATCCACCCTCTTATGCGCTTTGAAACCCTTTCGGAATGGCTCCAGTGGCAGGAAAGTCTGCATCCCGAGGAGATTGAACTGGGGCTGGCGCGGGTCGGGGAGGTGTTTGCCCGGCTTTGCCCTGAACCCCTGCCGTTTACCGTGGTCACGGTCGCCGGGACCAACGGCAAGGGCTCGAGTATCGCGGCCCTGGAAGCGATGTTACGGGTCGGGGGCTACCGGGTCGGCGCCTATACCTCCCCGCATCTGCTGCGCTACAACGAGCGGATTCGGCTCGATGGCGAGGAGGTGAGCGATACGGCGCTGGTCGAGGCCTTTGCGCGGGTGGATCAGGCCCGGGATGACATCTCCCTGACTTACTTTGAATTCGGCACGCTGGCGGCGCTGCGCATCTTCGCCGATGTTCAGCCGGATATTGTGTTACTGGAAGTGGGTCTGGGCGGACGGCTGGATGCGGTCAATATCATCGACCCCGATGTGGCATTGATCACCGCCGTCGGGATCGATCATACCGCCTGGCTGGGCGCGGATCGTGAGACGATCGCGGGCGAAAAAGCCGGGATCATGCGCCCCGGCGGACCGGTCGTGTGCAGCGATCCGCTCCCGCCGGCGGCTATCGTCGATCGGGCCGACAAGCTGGGCGCGCCGCTCTATCAGCTGGGTTGCGAGTTTGACTATCAGCTGAGCGGCGCGTCCTGGCGCTGGCACTGCCGGGCTCCGACGGTCTCCGAGCTGGCGGGTCTGCCCCGGCCGCTGCTGGGGGGCGAGCATCAGTATCGCAATATCGCCGGCGCGCTGATGGTGCTGGCGCTGTTGCAGGCGGATTTTCCGCTCGAGCGGGGGCAGATCGACGCCGGACTGGCCCGGATGCAGTTGCCCGGCCGGTTACAGCTGATCCCCGGCGAGGTGCCGCTGCTGCTGGATGTGGCGCATAACCCCGACGGGGTGGCCCAGCTGGCTGCGGCGCTGCGCGCCGAGCCGGTGGCCGGGCGCAACCGGGCGATTGTGGGGATGATGGCCGACAAGGATCTGCGCGGTGCCCTGACGCCCCTGTTGCCGCTCATCGACGGCTGGTTTCCCGTGGATCTGTCCGCCGTGCCACGGGCCGCGTCCGCCGCCCGACTGGCTGACCTTCTGAAGGAACTGGGTGCCGGGGCCGTGACCCCCTGCAGTAATTTGTCGCAGGCCCTGCAACAGGCCCGCGCCGTCGCTGTGCCCGGGGACCGTATCGTGGTGTTTGGATCGTTTTATACGGTGGCGCAGGCACTGGCCGAGCCCCTATAATACGCCCCTGTTTCCAGTGCCCTGTTCGGGAGTGTCGTGGACGAGAATCAACTCAAGCAACGTATCGTGGGCGCCATCGTACTGGTTGCCCTGGCGGTGATTTTCATTCCCATGTTGCTCAGTAGTGACCGGGACGGCGGGATGGCGATCAGCGGGTCCAACATCCCGTCCAAACCGGACAGTGTGGCCCGGGTCAGAACCCTGGATATCAAGCCGGAGAGTGAGGGCCCGAAGCCGGTCGAGTCCCCGAATTCCCGTACGCCTGTCGATGAACACACACCGGAACCGGATGACACGCCGGCCTCCGACGCTGCAGCCGAAACGCCGGTCAGCGAGGACCCTGAAACGACTCAAGCCGCTACGCCGGTGGACGATACCGATACCAGTACGGATACGGATGCCAGGGCCTGGGCGGTGCAGGTGGGCAGCTTCAGCAAACAGAGTAACGCCGTCGGTCTGCGTGACAGGTTGCGTGACAACGGGTACAGCGTTTTTGTTGAAAAAGTTGAAACAGACGCCGGCGCTACCTATCGGGTGCGGGTCGGCCCGGAGGTTCGCCGCAGCAAGGCCGAGGCGCTGCAAAAAGAACTGCAGGAGAAGCACAAGCTCGAGGGACTGGTGGTCGCTCACCCATGACAGAGTCTGAACGCGTGGCGGGCTGATGCTGGGAGTCGATTACGCGATACTGGGAATCCTGGTGATTTCCACGTTCATCAGCCTGTTACGCGGCTTTGTTCGCGAGGCCCTGTCGCTGGCCGGCTGGATACTGGCGTTCTGGGTCTCGCTGACCTTCGCCACCGGTCTGGCCGGCTTGCTGACCAATACCTTCGAGGATCCGACGTTCAGATTGATTGCGGCCTTTGTCGGGCTGTTTGTTTTGTCCCTGATCGTTTCGGGCGTCGTGAATTTCTTTGCGGTTAAACTGGTGTATCGTACCGGGTTGACCAAAATGGATCGATTTCTGGGCTTGTTGTTCGGACTCGGGCGTGGTGTGTTGATTGTCTCGGTACTGGTCCTGCTTGCAGGGCTGACAACCTTGCCCAAAGAACCCTGGTGGGATGAATCGTTTTTTCTGTTCCGTTTTCAGGAGATTGCCGAAGGGATTCAAAGCCTGTTGCCGGACTCGATTGGCGACAATTTCCGGTTTGAATGACCGACGGCGGAACTATACTTTGACTGTGTAACCCGGGTTCGGGTTGGACAAAACATGAAAGGGTAATCTGGAATGTGCGGAATTATTGGCATGGTGGCGAAGCAGGCGGTCAACCAGTCACTGTATGACGGGCTGACCGTTTTGCAGCATCGCGGTCAGGATGCCGCGGGGATTATGACCTGCGAAGGCGACCGGATGTACATGCGCAAGGACAACGGTCTGGTGCGGGATGTTTTTCATACCCGACACATGTTGCGTCTGCCGGGCAAGATGGGCATCGGCCATGTGCGCTATCCGACCGCCGGCTGCGCCAGTTCGGCTGAGGCGCAGCCTTTTTACGTTAATTCACCTTTTGGTATTGCACTGGCGCATAACGGCAATCTGACCAATGCCGCGGATCTGAAACGGGAACTGTTCGTGTCGGATCGCCGTCACATCAATACCAATTCGGATTCCGAAATTCTGCTCAACGTCTTCGCCCATGAGTTGCAGAACCAGGGGACGCTGGATCTGACCCCCGACGACATCTTTGCCGCGGTCAGCGCCGCCCATCGGCGCTGTCAGGGCGCCTACGCTGTGGTCGGGATGATCACCGGGCGGGGGATTTTTGCTTTCCGGGATCCCTATGGCATTCGGCCAGTGGCTTTTGGTAAACGGCACACCGACAAGGGTACCGAATACCTGATTGCTTCGGAGAGCGTGGCCATCGATGTACTCGGTTTCGAACTGGTACGGGATCTTGCTCCGGGCGAGGCGATTTATATCGATGACGACGGCGAACTCCACACCCGCCAGTGTGCCGACAAGACGGTGTTGTCCCCCTGTATTTTCGAGCATGTGTATTTCGCCCGACCCGATTCACTTATCGACGGAGTCTCGGTCTACAAGGCGCGGTTACGGATGGGTGACTATCTGGCGCGCAAGATTATGCGTGACTGGCCGGAGCATGACATCGATGTGGTGTTGCCGATTCCCGATACCAGCCGTACCTCGGCGTTGCAGCTCTCCTATACGCTCGGCGTCAAATACAGCGAAGGATTTATCAAGAACCGCTACATTGGCCGCACCTTTATCATGCCGGGGCAGAAGCAGCGCAAGAAATCGGTGCACCAGAAACTCAACGCCATTGAACTGGAATTTCGCGGAAAAAATGTACTGCTGGTGGACGACTCCATCGTGCGTGGCACCACCTCGCAGCAGATCATTCAGATGGCCCGCGAAGCGGGGGCCAACAAGGTTTATTTCGCCTCGGCGGCGCCGCCGGTGCGCTATCCCAATGTCTACGGTATCGACATGCCGGCGGCCAGTGAACTGATCGGCCATGGCCGGGACGAGGCACAAATTGCCAGTGAGATCGGCGCGGACAAACTGATCTATCAGGACCTGTCCGATCTGATCGAAGCGGTCAAGAAAAAGGTCCCCAGCATCAAACAGTTCGATACCTCCGTGTTCGACGGCAAATATGTGACCGGTGACGTGAGCGAAGCCTATCTGCAACATATCGAATCGTTGCGTAATGACAAGACACGCAAGCAGGACTTCAACAACGATGGCGAAGTCGTGGAAATGCGCAATAATGTCTAGGCGCTTGACGCTGTTAAAAACCTGACCTATGATTAATTTCACTGCGCCGATTTAACTCAACTTGCGGGCGCGTAATAAATACGGCTAAAGCGAGCGCGGACCCGCTTTGGCTTGAACAGCTTGGCGGGTTTTTTTTATCTGCGAGGTAGAAATAATCTCTCGCAGAGACGCAAAGCCCGCAAAGGATAATATTTTTCTCTGCGCCCTGGCGACCTGGCGAGAGTAAATTTTACAAATCAATGCTGAGGAAAAATCATGACGGATTTTGATGACGAGTGGGCGGTCGAGACACTGGCGGTACGTGCCGGGCAGGTGCGAACGGGTGAAAACGAACATTCGGAACCGATTTTTACCACCTCCAGCTATGTCTTCGCCAATGCGGCCGAGGCGGCGGCGCGCTTCAAGGGGGAGTCACCGGGGAATATCTATTCCCGCTTTACCAACCCGACAGTACGAACTTTCGAGCAACGTCTGGCCGCGATGGAAGGCGGGCAGTGCTGTGTGGCGACCGCCTCCGGCATGTCGGCGATTCTCAGTACCTGTATGGGATTGCTGCAACAGGGTGACCATATTGTTTCCTCGCGCTCGATTTTCGGCACCACGGTAGTATTGTTCGACAAGTATCTGAGCAGGGCCGGCATCGAAACCAGTTATGTCCCGTTGACCGATCTCGAGGCGTGGCAACAGGCGATCCGGCCCAACACCCGGCTGCTGTTTCTGGAAACCCCGTCCAACCCGTTGACCGAGGTGGCCGATATTCAGGCGCTGGCCGATCTGGCGCATGCCAATGATTGCCTGCTGGTGGTGGATAACTGTTTCTGTACGCCGGTGCTTCAGCAACCCTTCAAGCTGGGGGCGGATATCGTGATCCATTCGGCGACCAAGTACATCGACGGGCAGGGCCGTTGTATTGGCGGCGCGGTGGTCGGTGACAACAAGCTGGTCGGCGAAGAGGTATTCGGTTTTTTGCGCAGCGGCGGGCCGAGTCTCAGTCCGTTCAATGCCTGGGTCTTTCTCAAGGGTCTGGAGACTCTGAACGTGCGCATGAAAGCGCACAGCGATAACGCCCAGGAGCTGGCCGAATACCTGCAACAGCACGCCAAAGTCACACGGGTGTTTTATCCCGGCCTGACGGACCATCCGCAACACGAACTGGCCTCGCGTCAGCAGATCGGCTACGGCGGTGTGCTGGCCTTTGAGGTGGCAGGCGGTCAGGAAGCCGCCTGGAAGCTGATCGATCGCACCCGGTTGCTGTCCATTACCGCCAACCTCGGCGATGCCAAAAGCACCATCACCCACCCGGCCACCACCACCCACGGCCGGCTCAGCGACGAACAGCGCGCCGAATCAGGCATTACCCCGGGACTGGTGCGGATCGCCGTCGGGCTGGAAAACGTGGGTGACATCATCGCCGACCTCGAGCGAGGCCTGGTGTAAGAGACCGTTCCGGGAAGCGTGTTATTAACGCGGAGGACGCAGAGGCGCAAAGACGCGGAGGTAAAAAATAATTGGTCGTCTGCATGCAGCCCGATAGCTGATGGTCTTGTTTAGTGAATCCCAGCCAGGGGCTATTTGTGAAAAACAAACTGATTGGCAAATTCCATATCTCTAACTGTCTCAAGACATAAAGAATTTTCTCTGCGACTCCGCGCCTCTGCGCCCTCCGCGTTATTTTCCAGAGCATCGAGAAATGACACTTTCATTTTGTATCACTCTTTCTGCATGTAGGCATTGTCCTACACGATTTTCGGAAAAGTCTGACAATGATTCTGGCAGGCTAGTTGCTAGAATTCGTCTATCCATCAGGATGATGCTGAATGGAATCGAAACCAGAGGGATGTTGCCGTATGAAACCTGACGCTTTCACGGAAAGCCGTCCGGGGATGATCAATGAAGATCATCCGGACCCGTCACCGGATGCTGATGTCGACCAGGAAGCGGATCCACAAGTCAGTTACCCGCGCGAGTTGAACAAGCAGGGGTTGCTGGTATTACTGGGTGTGTCGCTCGGGGTCGTGGCACTGCTGGTCATTGTCATCGCTGTCGTCTGATACAGGCCCGGCGTCCAGCCGGGCCAGAAGCTGGCGGGTCGTGGCGTTGACGTCCAGGCGCGCCAGAACCTGTGGGGTTACCCAGGCGGCGTCGAGCGCGTCGTCGTCGGCCTGCGGTTCGCCGCTGAGATATTCGGCGAGCAGATCCACGATCACGTAGTGATAGCGCAGATTACCCCGCTCGTCCCGTTCGATTACATCAAAACAGAATACCGGCTCTCCGGCCCGGATAACGACGCCGGTTTCTTCTTTAATTTCCCGCTCCGCCGCCTGTTGCAGGGTTTCGCCGGCCTGGACTTTGCCGCCGGGGAGCGCCCATTGCCCGGCATTGGGGGCATTGGCCCGTTGTACCAGTAACACCGCGGTGCCACGCCGGACGATGGCGCCGACCGCCAGTTGGGGATACGACATGGAAAAACTCTCCGCAGCGGTTGCTGCGAAGAGCTTATCAGATTGCCGGCAGGGCGGGGTGGCCTAGTCGGCCTGCCAGTCCTGTCCCGGAAACAGTCGCGCTGACTGGCGATGGTGATGCCGTAGCCACAACACCAGTACGCCGGTCATGCTCATCAGCAGGCCGGAAGCGAAGGGCATGATCCCCTCCAGCCACAACATGGCGGCGACGCCGACACAAAGGTAGAAATAGGGCAGAAGCTCGTAAACGGGTTTGGGAATCATCGGTGATGCCTCTCGCTGGTTTCATTCCTTGAAAGGCCGGGTGTTGACCGGGTGTATTGTCGAATCGGCAATTGTTTCAGCCTAGCACCCTTTCCCGACAATGCCAGAGCGGGACGGCTTTATTGACCCCGGCAGGAAAACGGGTATGGTGTCAGACCATGCAATCCGCCGATACCCATGCCGAATCCCTGCTGCTGCAGCTTTATCACGCCGGCCTGGAGGCGGTTGCCGGCGAGCCGGTGACCGCCCGTTATCTGCGCCAGCGGCTCTGGCAGCCCGACAGGCCGGTGGCGCTGCTGGCCTGTGGCAAGGCGGCGCCGGCCATGGCCCGGGGCGCGGTGGCGGCCCTCGGGCCACGGATTGAACAGGCGCTGCTGGTGACCAAGCACGGTCATCGCGAGTCCGGCTTTCCCGCGCACTGGCAATGTCTGGAAGCCGGCCATCCGCTGCCGGACGAGGCCAGTCTGCAGGCCGGTCAGCGGGTACTCGAGTTTGTCGCGGCGTTGCCGCCCCACATGCCGCTGTTGGCACTGATCTCCGGTGGCAGCTCGGCCCTGCTGGAGGTGCTGCCGCCGGGGGTGAGCCTGGCCGATCTGCGCCGGGTCAATGACTGGTTGCTGGGCAGCGGCGCCGATATTGGGGCCATGAACCGGTTGCGCAAGGCACTCTCCTGCATCAAGGGGGGCAAGCTGGCCGACTATCTGGGTGAGCGGCCGGTACTGAGTCTGATGATGTCCGATGTTCCCGGGGATGATCCGGCGGTGATCGGCTCGGGATTGCTGAGCCCCCGTGCGGCGGAGGTGCCGCCGACACAGTTGCCCGACTGGCTGGCGGCGTTGCTGGCCGGACGGGCCGATTGTCCGCCGGCGGCGGCCTCGACACCGCGGATAGAACAGCAAATTATCGCCAGCAACCGGGAGGCCTGTGAGGCGGTTGCCGACGCGGCCCGGGCCCGGTCGCTGGCGGTGGAACTCCACGAACCGCTGTATGCGCCGGTGCCCGAGGTGACGGCGCAGCTGGCCGGGTTTTTGCGCACGGCAGCGCCCGGCGTGCATATCTGGGGCGGGGAGCCGACCCTGACCCTGCCCGCACAGCCGGGCCGCGGCGGGCGTAATCAGCATCTGGCTTTGAGCCTGGCCCGGGTGCTGGCCGGCGAGCCGGGCATCAGCATCCTGTGCGGCGCCACCGACGGCAGCGACGGTCCCGGTCATGATGCCGGCGCCCTGATCGACGGCACCACGGTGCTTCAGGAGCTCGATTACCCCGGCGGCGCCGCACGGGCCTTGGCAGACGCCGACAGCGGTACCTATCTGGCCGAGGCCGGCGCCTTGATCGACACCGGCCCGACCGGGACCAATGTCATGGATCTGGTTATAGCAATAAAAACAGGGCCGAGGGACGAGTGACGAGGTACGAGGTGACTTTACGCGGGTCGGTTTTGACTTGTTTTCCTTCCGCTGTTCTTTCCCGATCGAGGCAGGCTGTTACAATATCGCTATGAACCAGCCGGATACGCCTCGTCCCTCGTCCCTTGTCCCTCGTCCCTCTGTTTTTGATGAGGCCGAAACCTGTCTGCGCGCCTGTGATCCCGATACCAAACTGCAGTTGACCCGGGCGGTCTCGGCGGCCTGGCAGGCAGGGGCGTTGTCGTGCGAAACCGGCGGGGAGGCGGTGCGTTTGTCCGAGCCGGGACGCCCGGCCCGGCCCGAGCTGGTGGCGCCCCGGGATCTGCCGGCTCGCAGTACGGCCAGTGAGGCGGGCCGGGCGGCGCTGATCCATTCGATCTGTCACATCGAATTCAATGCCATTAATCTGGCCTGGGATGCGGTGTACCGGTTTCGCGGGTTGCCCGGGGCCTATTACACTGACTGGATCAAGGTGGCGCGCGAGGAGGCGTATCATTTCAGCCTGCTGCGCGATCATCTGCGTCACCTGGGCTATGACTATGGCGATTTTCCGGCGCACAACGGCTTGTGGGAGATGTGTCTGCAGACCGCCCATGATCCGCTGGTGCGCATGGCGCTGGTACCGCGGGTGCTGGAAGCACGTGGACTGGATGTGACGCCGGGGATCATGCGCAAGCTGGAACAAAGCGGCGATGATAATGCCGTGGATCTGTTGCGCATCATTCAGCGCGATGAAGTGGGGCATGTGGCCATCGGTTCACGCTGGTTTCGTTATCTGTGTGAACAGCGACAGCTCGAACCGGAAGCCACATTCCGTGAATTATTTGAACAATACATGCCGGGGGGCGGCCGGGGGCCGCTGGACAGGCGCTCACGCCTGCAGGCCGGCTTTTCCGAAGCAGAACTTGATTATATTGAAGGGGTAGGATGATGTTGCACTACAAAGCAGTAATTACCGCCCTGGCAGCGTTGCTGCTGGGTGCCTGTAATAACGCGGAACAGGCGAAACCGGAAGAAGATACATCGGTCAAGATTGATTTTGTTGAATACGAGAAAAATTCCGAACCCTATCCAACCCGATTGATTGTGACCAACAAGTTCATGCGCTTCGATGATGGTGAGGACTCAACCAGTTTCCTCCTGTTTGATCGTGACGGCAATACAATCTATAGCGTAAATGACGATGATCGCACGGTTATGTCAGTGGAAAGCCAGGATATCGATCTGGAGCCCCCGATGGAGCTCAATCTGGAAGAACACAACCTGGGCACCCTGGAAGATGCTCCGGCAATAGAAGGTAAAGAGCCACAGCATTACGAGTTCAGTGCTAATGGTGATATCTGTTATAACGTGGTGGCCGTCGAGGATTTGATGCCCGATGTGGTGGAGGCGATGAAAGCGTTCACCACCATCCTGGCGGATGACAGCAAGGTAACCTTCAACAATATGCCGGCCGACTTACACGATGCTTGTGACATGTCGATGAGCACCTTTGCCGCCGGTCGGCATCTGAAACACGGTTTTCCGATCCAGGAGTGGAGTGTCGATGGTGCTGGCCGCACCCTGGTCGATTATGATAAAGACTATGAACCTGATCCGGCATTGTTTGAAGTGCCGGGAGAGGACTACCAGCATTTTTCCGTTCAGGAGATGCGCGAAGGCAAGGTCACCGGCGGTGGGCATTGAACTATTAACGTTCTCTGAAAAGAAGAAAAACTTTTACCGCAGAGGATTTATGCCCTCCAGGGTACACAGAGAGTTGAACTTGAATCTTGAATTGCCCTGAATATCGGTCCATCGACACTTGGATAAAAGTAGGCCGAGTCAAGCGTAGCGGACCCGGCAATCTTTCAGGGTGCTCGAATCGCTATATCTGTTAAACACCATACAACAGAAGCAATGTTCTCCGTGTCCTCTGCGGTAAACAGTTAATCGATTAAACAAGCAGGTCGAATCAAGCGCAGCGGATCCGGTAATCTTCTTTAAAGCGGTAACCCTTCCAGCCGGCAGCCGCTTGCATCGCACACCAGCACGCTGCCCTGTTCATACCAGTCTCCCAGTACGATGCGCCGGGCCGGCCGGCCATCCAGGTCGAACTCATGGATCGCCGGGCGATGGGTATGACCGTGGATCATCTGTCGCAGGTCGTGATCACGCAGGGTCTGCATCACGGCATCCTGATTGACGTCCATGATCGCTTCATCCTTGCTGCCGGTCTCGAGCTTGCTGGTCTCGCGGTATTGCTTCGCCAGCGCCAGGCGCTCTTCGGGGGACTTGGCCAGCAGGGCTTGCTGCCACTGCGGATCGCGCACCATGCGCCGAAACTCCTGGTAGGGGCGATCGTCGGTGCAGAGAACGTCGCCGTGCAACAGTAAAGTCGGCGTGCCGTACAGGTCGATGGTGGCCGGTTCAGGCAGCAGCGTCGCGCCGCTTTGCCGACAGAACTCCTCGCCCATGAGAAAATCCCGGTTGCCGTACATGACGTACAGTGGCACCTGCCGGGAGAGCTGCTGCATGGCTTCCAATGCTTCCCGATACTCGGGCAGGATCATATCGTCCCCGAGCCAGACCTCGAACAGATCGCCGAGAATATACAGCGCTTCGGCCCGGGGCGCGCGGGTCTGCAGAAACTCGATGAACAGCCGGGTGATCGCCGGGCGTTCATCGCTGAGATGCAGATCCGAGATGAACAGGGTAGTCATGCCGATCTTATTCGACTTCCACCCGCTCGATCACGATATCTTCTTTGGGCACATCCTGGTGATGACCGAAAGAGCCTGTCTCGACCTTGCGGATTTCATCCACGACATCCATGCCTTCGGTCACCTTGCCGAAAACACAATAGCCCCAGCCTTCCCGCGTTTCGGAGCGAAAGTTCAGAAAATCGTTGTTGGCGACATTGATGAAGAACTGAGATGAAGCGGAGTGGGGATCCGGTGTCCGCGCCATGGCTACGGCACCGCGTTCGTTGGCCAGCCCGTTGTTGGCTTCATTCTGAATGGGGGGGTGGCTTTTTTTCTCGCGCATGCCCGGCTCCATGCCGCCGCCCTGGACCATGAAATCCGGAATCACACGATGGAAAATCGTTCCGTCGTAAAAGCCTTCCCGGGCATAGTTGAGAAAGTTTTCCACGGTAACGGGGGCCTTTTCGGCATTGAGTTCCAGCACAATCGTGCCTTTGTTGGTGTGCAACTTGACCATAAATCAGGTTCCTTTAGTCGGAAGAGTCGGATTGCGCCGGGTTGAGCCGCGTAACCTGTTCAATGATGACGGGGGTGTCCGGTACGTCCTGGGGAAACGGGCCGGCGGCTCCGGTCGAGACACTCTTGATTTTGTCGACAACATCCATGCCTTTGACCACCTTGCCGAATACGGCATAACCCCAGCCACGCGGTGTTTTGGCGCTGTGATTGAGAAAATCATTATCGGCCACATTGATAAAGAACTGGGCGCTGGCGGAATGGGGATCGGCTGTGCGCGCCATGGCGACGGTACCAGTTTTGTTTTTCAGCCCGTTATCGGCTTCGTTGACAATGGGCGGACGGGTTTCCTTGCGTTCGTAAGTCGGGGTAAATCCGCCGCCCTGGATCATGAAGTCATCGATTACCCGGTGAAAAAGGGTGTTGTCGTAAAAACCCTCATCCACATACTGGAGAAAATTATCAACGGTTTTGGGGGCTTTTTCCGGGTTCAGTTCCAGAGCGATGGTGCCCATACTGGTTTGTATTTCGACCCGGGGGGCGGATTCCTGGGCAAAGGCGCCGAGCGGGATCAGCAGCAGTGACAGTTTGAGCCAGAGCAGGAGGTGTTTCATAGACAGCATTCCACGGTTGTTGTCGGAAGGCCCATGATAATCGGTTTGCCCGGCGGGTAAAAGGCCGGAAACGGAGGGCGAATTTTGTCTGGGCCGGTGAATTCCGGTACCCTACGCGCTGGCCGTGCGCACGAGGCCGGCGCCAGTGGACGAGTGAGTTGAGTCAAATGCTGCAAATTCATAACAATCTGAGTAAACGCAAGGAACCCTTCAGGCCAATCGATCCGGCCAATGTCCGGATGTACGTCTGCGGCATGACGGTGTATGACATGTGTCACATCGGTCATGCCCGGGTGCTGGTGGTGTTCGACGTGGTTTATCGTTATCTGTGCGAAGTGTTCGGGAGCGACCACGTCACCTATGTGCGCAATATTACCGATATCGACGACAAGATTATCCAGCGCGCCAGGGAAAACGATGAAGGTATCGATTCTCTGACCGGGCGCTATATCGATGAGATGAATCGCGATGCCGAGGCGCTGGGGGTGCTACATCCCAATCAGGAGCCGCGTGCCACCGGGCACATGCAGCAAATTATCGACATGATTGGCACCTTGGTGGAGAAGGGTTACGCCTATGCCGCCGATAACGGCGATGTCTATTATGATGTCAGTCACTTCGAGCATTATGGGCGGCTGTCGGGCAAGCATATCGAGGATCTGCGCGCCGGCGAGCGTATCGCTGTGGATGAAGCCAAGCAGGATCCGCTCGATTTCGTTCTCTGGAAGGCGGCCAAACCGGAGGAGCCGGCCTGGGACTCGCCCTGGGGTCGGGGTCGGCCCGGCTGGCATATCGAATGTTCAGCCATGTCGACCCATTGTCTGGGCCACCATTTTGATATTCACGGTGGTGGACTGGATCTGCAGTTTCCCCATCACGAGAATGAAATTGCCCAGTCGGAAGCGGCGACCGGCGAGACCTTTGTTAATGTCTGGATGCACAATGGCTTTGTGCGCGTCGATGAAGAGAAAATGTCCAAGTCGCTGGGTAACTTTTTTACCATTCGCGATGTATTGCAACAGTATGCGCCGGAAGTGGTGCGCTACTTTATTCTCTCCAGCCATTACCGCAGCCCGTTGAATTATTCGGATCAACATCTGGACAACGCCAAGGCGGCGCTGACCACGTTGTATACGGCACTGCGTGGCTTTGAGGATGTGGCGCCCGCGATCAGTGCCGATATGACCTGTGTGGAACGCTTTCGTGCGGCAATGGATGATGACTTCAATACCCCCGAAGCACAGGTCGTCCTGTTCGAACTGGCTCACGAGATCAATAAACAGACCGATCCGGCTGCCGCGCGACAGACGGCCGCCACGCTCAAATATCTCGGTGCCCTGCTGGGGCTCCTGCAGCAGTCGCCGGAAGCCTTCTTGCAGGGCGAGGGTGCCGGCGAGGGGCCGGACAGCGAGGCCATCGAGGCACTGATCCGGCAACGTACCGATGCGCGGGCCAACAAGGACTGGGCGGAAAGTGACCGGATTCGGGACCTGTTACGTGAACAGGGCGTGATCCTGGAAGATGGTCCCGGCGGCACCACCTGGCGACGCGTGTAAGTTTGCGGCGTTAACGCCGACAAACAGACCGAACCCGCGGTAAGGAGGTGACTGTGCATCAGAAAAAACTGCTACTGTTCGTGGGGCTGATACTGTTATACAGCAATGCAGTTTTCAGTCAGTCGCTCGAGGAAGACAAGACGCATGTCCGGACATGGAACCGCTTTGCGGATCAGACGCTGGCACTGCACAACAAACTGATCGATGAGCTGCCGGTAAAACGTGAAACCGACAGCGGCGGGTATGCGCATCTGCCGGATTTCTATCAGGAAGAGTCCTATTATCACAATGGCAAGCTGATCAGCCGGCTGCAACGCGAGTCCGAAACCGGTAAGCCGCATGTCATCGAGGTTTTCATTCGTGATGATCAGGGCCGGGTGGTGCGGGACTACACCGCAGCCTATTTACCCGAATACCACAACGCACCAACCCAGACCCTGGTGAGTTTGCACGCCTATAATGGCGAACTACATGCCTTTCGCAGTTTCGATGCGTCTGGGGAGCTGGTGGTGGAACGCTGTACCGGCACGCTGGAGGGCAAGGAGGTCAATTTGCTCCAGGACCTGGATCAGATATTCCAGGCCGCACAGTTGGATGAGGAGCTTCAACAGACCCGGGAATACCGCCGCTGTTTTGAAGGCCTGCCGCGGGAACCGGGCAAGTATCTGCGCCCAACCGGCCTTTCAGGCAAGGGCTAGTATCTGGCTCCTGGCGTCTAGATACTAGCCCCTGCCCGAAGGGCATGAAGGGCATCAGGTATCGTGAAAGTTGTTGCAGGCGTCCACGGTATTTTGCAGCAGCATGGCCACGGTCATGGGCCCGACCCCGCCGGGAACCGGCGTGATCCAGGCGGCGTTTTTGCTGGCGCTGGCAAAATCCACGTCACCGATCAGGCTGCCGGTTTCGGTCCGGTTGATACCCACGTCGATCACCGTGGCGCCGGGCTTGATCCATTCGCCGTCAACGACCCCCGGCTTGCCGACGGCCACCACCACGATTTCGGCTTCACGCACTTTCTGTTCCAGATCTTTGGTAAAGCGGTGGCAGACTGTCACCGTGGCACCGGCCAGGAGTAACTCCAGTGCCATCGGGCGGCCGACATGGTTGGAAGCCCCGACCACCAGCGTGTCCTGTCCCATGACCGGCTGGCCGGTACTCTCCAGCAGGGCGATGACGCCGCGTGGAGTACAGGGGCGCAACACCGGCATACGCACCGCCAGACGGCCGATGTTGTAGGGGTGGAAACCGTCCACATCCTTGTCCGGCTTGATGCGTTCGATCACGGTCTCCTGATCGATGTGCGCCGGCAACGGCATCTGTACCAGAATCCCGTCCACCACCGGATTGGCATTCAGTTCGTCGATCAGGGTCAATAACCGGTCCTGCTCGGTGTCCTCCGGCAGGTCATAGGCGTAAGAGTTGATGCCGGCCTCATCACAGCCCTTGCGCTTGTTGCGCACATAGACCTCCGAGGCGGGGTGGTTCCCCACCAGAATCACCGCCAGGCCCGGCGCCCGCTTGTCGGCCGCGAGTCGCTCGTCCACCTGCTGTTTCACCAGTTGGCGGCGGGCGGCGGCAATTGCCTTGCCATCGATAGTCTGGGCTGTCATAGGAGTCGGTCCGATTTCAAGTTAGCGTGGGATTAAAACCCTGTTATGATCGCATGATAGCGGCGTCAGGCCAAGCATTCGGCGAAAATGACAGCAATTTCATTGACCTGCATCGCCCGGGTGCGTATTATCGCCGCCTTTATACGGGGAATAGCGCAGTCTGGTAGCGCGCCTGCTTTGGGAGCAGGATGTCGGGGGTTCAAATCCCTCTTCCCCGACCAGAATCAAGCTTTGCGCCCGTAGCTCATCCGGATAGAGCATCGGCCTTTAAGCCTCGTCTGAAATGACGAACCAGGAGCCTTTGCAGGGAAACCGAACCTGCAGAGTGGATCGCACTGTATCGGGGGAACCTTAACAGTTCGGCTGATGGCAATCCCGAGGAAACCGGTGGTTCGCCCTCTGGGCAATGTGATAAAATCACCGGGATCCGTAGAGGCCATACGTGCGGCACCTGAGACGGTGAAGAGATGGTCCAGACCCCAAACGGAAGCGATTTCCGGCAGCGAAAGCTGTAGCGGGTAAGCTAAGCCGAGGGTAGCAGGTTCGAGTCCTGCCGGGCGCACCAAGTACCTAAAGCAATGGGGTAGAGGTCGTATATGACTCCATTGCGAGATTGAGGCGAGGACGAGAACCTGCGTTATAAATCAGGCAGGTTCGACAAATCGGCAGGGATAGCCGATTTGGACGTCGCGAAGCGACGCCCGCAGGGCGAGGGGCAGGAGCCCCGAGTCAGTCCTGCCGGGCGCGCCATACTCAGGTTCTAGTAACTAGTTACTAGTGTCTAGTATATCGGTACTGTTTAGTTCTATGGTGGCTGTAGCTCAGTTGGTAGAGTGCAGGATTGTGGCTCCTGTTGTCGTGGGTTCGATTCCCATCAGCCACCCCATCTGACCCGCGGGCTGTCTTGTTCAAGACAGCCCGTTTTTATTTCATCTTTCTTCGCATTCCTTAAATAAAATATCTAAAGCTTAATATTTAAAGTAAGTGTGCCGAATATCAGTACAGATATGAGGTGTTGCCGGGCCTTCCAGGACCGTCGAGCCAATCATGGTGTGTCCTGGAAGGCCTGGCAGTACCGCTTAAAACCCAGGCGACAGATATTCGGAGCAGTTGTTTGAGCAGACGTCATCGGGCAAATTATATGAATAATTCCCCGTTCCGGAATAAGCGATAAGAATGTTTCTCTATTTAGCCTGTACATTGACATGGGACAGAAATCTGCTTCGCTTTAAAGTGACAGAATTTACTGTTAATTGAATCTATCAGGAGACGGGAAATGAGCTATCCAAGACTATTAAGCGTATTGGCATTTTGCCTGACCTTGCCGTTTTCTCTGCCTGTCAGTGCGCACGGTGGTCAAGGCATGGGCATGATGGGGCAGATGGATGAGGATGATTACCGGGGCCGTATGATGCAGCAACGCGGAATGATGGGTGGCCAGGGAATGATGGGCGACATGGGCATGATGAATGGCCAGGGAATGATGGGTGGCATGGGCATGATGAATGGCCACGGCATGATGGGCGGCATGGGACCGGTGATGCAGCTGGATCTGGACGATAAGCAGCGCGATGCGATTCGTCAGATGCAGCGGGATATGCAAAAGCAGAACTGGGAGCGCATGGGTGAGATGATGGAATTACGCCATCAGCTGCAGGA
The DNA here is from genome assembly GCF_004366735.1 of Thiohalophilus thiocyanatoxydans. GTDB lineage: Bacteria > Pseudomonadota > Gammaproteobacteria > UBA6429 > Thiohalophilaceae > Thiohalophilus > Thiohalophilus thiocyanatoxydans. The sequence continues at coordinate 84,490 of NZ_SOQX01000006.1, forward strand.
TGTCATGCAGGCGGAAAATCCGGACCCGGCTGCGGCGGGCAAAATCTACGACAAGATGGCCAAACAACGCAAGCAGATGTTTATGGATCACATGGAGGCCCGCAACAAGGTGATGGAGAAACTGACCGACGAGCAGCGTGAGCAGCTGCGCCAATACCGGGGGCAGGGAATGATGATGGAGTAGCAGCCGGATCCCGGCTATGGAACAGGCCGCTTCGGCGGCCTTTTTCAGGTCTTAATATATATGGTATTTCGTATATGTTATCGTTCCCGATTCAAGTCCTTACCAATTCGAATGGACGCCAAACATGAAGTGAAGGAAACACCCATGAGCCGTTTGCATGTACATATTGCCGTGGCAGATATCGACAAGAACATCGGCTTTCATTCCAGTCTGTTCGGCAGCGAGCCAAACGTGATCAAGCCCGACTATGCCAGGTGGGGGCTGCAAAACCCGAGCTGAACTTTGCCATCTCCACCCGGGGTGGCCACAGCCCAGTCTGGATCATATCGTCATCCAGGCGGGGAATGCGGCGGAGCTGCAAGCCATTCGCCAGCGCCTGGATAGTGCCGACATCAATCCTGAATACACTTTTTACTGTTTGTTGAAGTTAACGCAGAGGGCGCGGAGTCGCAGAGGCGCAGAGAAGATAATTTTTGGGGCGAGTACTCATGTGTTCATCGTTATCTTTCCCGAAGTCATGTCTCCGCTGATTGGTGCTGCTTAAATACTCCGCGACTCCGCGTCCTCCGCGTTTGTTCCAGAGCCAGTCAAAAAAGGGGATCAGGCGGCAGGTTTGCGGACGTTGCTCCACCAGATCCGGCAGGCGCCTTCGTCGGAAACCATGCAGGGGCCGATGGGATTGCGGGGGGTGCAGGCCGCGCCGTACAGCTTGCACTCGGTCGGATAGATCTTGCCCAGCACCACCCGGGCACAGTCACAGCCCGGCGGCATTTCGCCGGCCCGCTTGCGGGCCTCATCCTGATAGCCGGGATATTTCAGCCGGGCATCGTGAGCCGTGTATTTCCGGGTCAGACCAAAACCGGAAGCGGGAATGGTACCGATACCGCGCCAGTTGGCATCGGTGACCTGCATGACCTCGTACAAATGCTTTTTCGCCTGGGCGTTACCCTCTTCGGTGACCAGTTCGGGATAACAGTTGTCCAGAAACGGCTTATCTTCCAGTAATTGCCGCAGGCTGGAATAGAAGGCGGCCAGCAGGCTTTCATTATTAAAACCGGCCACGGCGGCGGGGAGCTGATGCTGCTCGACGACAAAGTGCCACTCCTTCGCGCCCATGACGGTGGCCACATGTCCCGGCGCCACCAGGCAATCGAAACCGGGTTCGTCCGACGCCAGCAACATGGCTACCGCCGGCCAGGTCAGTCGGCCCGAGAGCAGTAGCAACAGGTTGTCCGGCACGCCCTCGGCCAGCATGGCGGCCACCGGCGCGGTGGTGGTTTCAAAGCCGGCGGCGAAGAACACGACATCTTTATCAGGATTGTCCCGGGCGATCCGGACTACATCGGTGGGCGAGGCCACCGGGCGAATGTCGGCGCCTCGGGCTTTGGCCTGTTCCAGCGAGCGCACCTCGCTTTTGCGCACGTTGACCGGGACCCGCAACATATCGCCGAAGGCCACCAGAATGACCTCCTCGTTCAGCGCTATCTGAATGGCCTCATAGACGTCCTCTTCGGGGCAGACGCAAACGGGACAGCCGGGGCCGGGAATCAATTCGATGTTGTCGGGCAGGGCACTGCGCAGGCCGGCCTGGGTGATCGAGCGTTCGTGCCCGCCGCACACGTTCATGATGCGCACTTTCTCCGGCAAGGGCAGTTGCCGGATCTGTTGCAGCCATTGTTGGGCGTTCAGACTCATCAGCGATTATCCATCTCAGGGATGGGCCGCGTCGCCGGCATGCAACCGGGCGCCATCCGCCTGGATTTTGGGCAATACCGTTTCGCCCTGTTCAAGCCGCTGTTGATGGGCGGTCAGTGCGTTATCCAGCCAGTCGAACCATGCTTGCATGCCCTGCTGGCGGGTGGCCGACAGCGACAGCATGGGGGCCGGGTTGGCCAGTTGTCGCAGGCAGTGCTCGGCTTTTTGCGGATCGAAATCATCCAGTACCGCCAGCAGGTCGGTCTTGGTCAGCAGCATCAGATCGGCAGCCCGGAACATGACCGGATACTTGGCCGGCTTGTCGTCCCCTTCGGTCACCGAGAGCAGGGTGATGTTGTGGTGATGGCCGAGATCGAAACTGGCCGGGCAGACCAGGTTGCCGACGTTCTCGATAAAGATCAGATCGTAATCGGCCAGGTTCAGTTGATGCAGGGCATCGTGCACCATGTGGGCATCCAGGTGACAGGCACTGCCGGTAGCGATCTGGATCGCCGTAACCCCTCTGGCGCGGATGCGCTCGGCATCGTTCTCGGTCTCCAGATCCCCTTCGATGACGGCAATGCGATACTGATCGGCCAGGGCATCGATGGTTGCCTCGAGCAGGGCGGTTTTACCGCTGCCGGGGGAGGACATCAGGTTGATGGCCAGAACCCCGTGTTGATCAAAGTGTTGACGGTTATGCAGGGCCTGGTGATCGTTTTCCGACAATAGACTTTGCAGTACCGTCACCGCCGATTTGCCGTCGGCAGTTTTTTCCAGCTTGCCGGCCGGTTGCAGCAGGTGCCGGTTACCGGAAGTAACGTTACAGCCACAGGTATCACACATACCGACTCCTTTTTCAATAAGTTCTAAAGCGAACCACCAAGACACCAAGGCACAAAGATTTAAAGAGACATAAAGCTATTTTTATCTCGGGCTTTTATATCAATTTTTTCTTTGTGTCTTCGTGTCCTGGTGGTAAGCATTGTTTTGTTAACGAGTAGCCGTTTCCTTGTCCGTTGCACGATCCAGTTCGAGGCTGGCCAGCAGCATTTCGTCGCCGCTCAATAAACGGGTTTGCCAGTGCCCGCAATGTCCGCAGATCAGTTTGTTGGCCGAGGTGGCCTCGGACTCGGCGCCGCATTGCCGGCATTCGAGACGAATGGGTAGCAGTTCAATCTCCAGCGTCGCGGCTTCGGCAATGCTGCCGGCCATGGCGATCGGAAAGGCCTGTTGCAGCAATTGCGGCTCGATACCGGACAAGGGGCCGATCTGTACCGTGATCCGGTGCACGGCGTCGGCCCGGTTTTCCTGGGCCACCCGTTCGATCTGGCTTAACATGCTCTGGCAAATCGACAGCTCATGCATTGGATAACGCCGATTCGGCGGCCAGGATTTCGTCGAACAGTTCCCAGCTGGAGCGGGCATCCTGTTCGCTGATCTTTTGGATCGCGTAGCCCACGTGCACCATCACATAATCGCCAGGCTCGACTGCATCGTCCTGCAACATGAACAGGCTGATATCCCGTTCCACGCCTTTGGCTTCGCAACGGGCGGTGTAGCCGTTGATCTCGACAATTTGCATGGGAATGCCAAGGCACATGGTTATTCTCGCTTCATCCGTTGGGGTTGCCGGGCCGGGGCAGATCTGTGCCTGAGATAGACAACAAGCACCACCCCCGCAAACAGCATGAGCAGGTGATCCGGCTGGGTCAGAAGGTGCCACAGACCAGTGGCCAATCCCTGCGGGTGTTCGCCTGAAGGGTGGGCGTGACTGATAGCGCTGACCAGCAGGCCGGTCGTGGTCAAAAGTGACTGTTTGATGGTTCGCTGTCGCATGAATGTTCCCCTTTTTATACGACTTTAACGTTCACCCGTTCCTCTCCCTCAGTATCGGTCACATGCACGGCACAGGCAATACACGGATCGAAGCTGTGAATGGTGCGCAGGATTTCGATCGGTTGTTCGGGATCGTGCAGCTTGTGGCCCTTGAGCGCCGCTTCGTAAGGTCCCTCCTGCCCCTGGGCATCGCGGGGGCCGGCGTTCCAGGTACTGGGCACCACCGCCTGGTAGTTATCGATCTTGCCGTCCTTGATCACGATCCAGTGGGCCAGGGCGCCACGTGGGGCTTCGGTATAGCCGACACCGCGCGCTTCTTTCGGCCAGGTCGAGGGATCCCAGAGCTTCTCGTTATGGGTTTTGACATCGCCGTTACGGATGTTATTCACAAGCTGGTCGTACCAGCCCATCATGCCGTCGGCAAAAATCTTGGTCTCCAGGGTGCGGGCGGCGGTGCGGCCCAGAGTGGAGTACATGGCTTCCAGCGGCAGATCCAGCTGGTTCAGAGCCTTGGTGGCCAGTTCTTTGGTCTGCTCGTGCCCCCTGGCATACAGTAACAGTACCCGGGCCAGGGGGCCGACCTCCATGGCGTGGCCTTTCCAGCGGGGCGACTTCATCCAGGAATAGGATTGATCCACATTCAGATGCTGGTAGGGCGGTTGCGGGCCGTCGTAGTTGAGCTCGGTTTCCCCGTCATAGGGGTGCAGCCCCTGGTCCTTGCCACCCTGATAGTTATACCAGGAGTGAGAGACGTACTCCTTGATCTGGGCGTCATCATTGAGATCGATATCGTGGACGGTAGAGAGATCGCGATTGAGAATGGCACCACGGGGAACCAGGAACGAGCTGATGTCGTCCATGCCGTTGGTGGGGAAGTCGCCGTAACTCATAAAGTTGCCGACCCCTTCCCCCTGTTTGGCCCACTCCTTGTAGTAGCCGGCAATCGCCAGGGTATCTGGCAGATAGACCTGATCCACAAAGCGCTGCATGTTCTCGATAATGTCTTTAATTTTGGACAGCCCGCTCTGGTTCAACGCCGTGGCGCCGTCACCACCGCGATAGCGCGGCCCCTTGCCTTTGCCCTGATGGCCCGGATCGATACTGATGGCCGAGGGTGATCCGCCGACCAGAAAGTTGGGATGCGGGTTTTTGCCGCCGAGGATGGTGTGCAGTTGTACCACGTTACGCTGCCAGGCCAGCGCCTCGAGATAATGGGAGACGACCATCAGGTTAGCTTCGGGCGGCAGCTTGTAGGCGGGATGGCCCCAGTAGCCGTTGGCAAAGATGCCGAGCTGGCCGCTTTCGACAAACTCCTGCAGGCGCTTTTTCATATCCGCGAAGTAACCCGGCGAACTTTTCGGGTTGGCGGGGCTGACCTGTTGCGCCAGTTGCGAGGTCGCTTTGGGATCGGCGTTGAGCGCCGAGACCACGTCCACCCAGTCCAGCGCATGCAGATGATAGAAATGCATCACGTGATCGTGCACATACTGGGCGGCAATCATCAGGTTGCGAATCAGCTGGGCATTGGGCGGGATCTCGTAATTGAGCGCATCTTCCACAGCCCGGACCGAGGCAATGCCGTGTACCAGAGTGCAGACACCGCAAATGCGTTGGGCAAATGCCCAGGCATCGCGGGGATCCCGGCCGCGCAGAATGATCTCGATCCCCCGTACCATGGTGCCGGAGGACCAGGCCTCGGTAATGGTGTCGCCATTGGTCTGCGCCTCGATACGCAAATGGCCTTCGATACGGGTAATCGGATCGACAACGATGCGTTCACTCATGATTTATCTCCTGCCGCATCGGCTGATGTCGTGGCCGGGTAGTGGCCAGCCACTTGCTGAGTCCGATCACTTCAATCTCATTCATCTTTTTATCTTCCAGTCTTTCCTCAAGCAGGCTCAGGTAGTTGTTGTAATCCAACTGTTGTTTTTGACGTTGAAAATTTTGCCTGTACCCAAGAAGCGAGGCTTTCAGAGCGCGAAGACTTATACCGATAATACAAATGACAATGGCCGGCTGGCCGCGCCAAGCCGCGTACCGGGGGAGGAGTTCGAGGACGTTCATGAGGAGAAGCTCTCTATATCACTGCTGGTCACTTTGCAGTGCTTATCCCGAGTGTTCGATTGTTTATGTTTGTTAGACAATCCCAAGGCAGCGCTACCAATGACGCCGGCAGCCACTCCACCGGTGGCGGCACTGTTCAATTCCTCGGGGGAGGAAGACAGGGCTTGATAGAAGCTGCCGGCATCCCAGAAATCGGGTTCAGAGCAGCCGAGACAGGGGTGGCCGGACTCAATCGGAAAGCTGGTCCCGTTGTTCCATTTTTCAGTCGCGCAGGCGTTGTGGGTTGTCGGTCCCTTACAACCCAGTTCATACAGACACCAGCCGTTACGGGCCCCTTCATCATCGAAACTCTTGGCAAACTTGCCCTGATCATAAAAGGGGCGGCGGTAGCAGCGATCGTGAATGGTTTCACCGTAGAATGACAGAGGACGCTTGAGGCTATCGAGTTCCGGCAAGGTACCGAAGGTCAGATAATGGGACAGGACACCGGTAATCACGATCGGTATCGGGGGGCAACCCGGGACATTGACGATGGGTTTGTCCTTGATGATATCCATCACCGATGCCGCCCCGGTCGGGTTGGGATTGGCGTAGGGAATCCCGCCGAAGGCAGCGCAGGTTCCGACGGAGATAATCGCGGCGGCATGTTCGGCGGTCTCCTTGAGAATATCCAGATTGCTCATCCCGGCGATAGTGGAGTAGACCCCGTTATCCTTGAGCGGTATTGAGCCGTCGACCACGATGAGGTATTCATCGGGGTGTTTCTGGATCACTTCTTCACGAATGTGTTCAGCGAAGTGTCCGGCACAGGCCTGAAGGGTGTGATGGTAATCGAGCGAGATGGCATCGAAGATGAGACTTTCCAGACTCGGGCTATGTGAGCGCGTCAGGGATTCGGTGCAGCCGGTACACTCCTGAAACGACAACCAGATGACAGACGGGCGCCGGGCCTTGCCCAATGCGTCGGCGATAGCGCCGGCCATGTTGGGTGACAGGGCCAGCATCGAGGCGGTGGCGGCACAGAACTTGAGAAAGCCGCGTCGGCTGATGCCCTGGCGTTGCAGATGATCGGCGAGTGTTTCATTCTGCTTCATCACCTTCTCCTCATTCGTCGTTGAGGGTGTCCCGAGTGTGGCTGTCGATCAGTCGTTGAAGTTGTTGTCCGGATTGCTGGATATCGTCATTAGCCGTTTTGAGGATAGCCGGCAGGGCCGTAATTTCGATAAATTCGGCGATATTTTCATTCTCGCTGTTCTGGTGGCGGATCCACCAGATACCGGGTAGTGCTGTTTCGTAGATTTCGGTCGGCCCCATGGCATCGATGCGGACCTGGATTTCGCCGTAACCCAGGGCCGCTTTGAGTTGCTCATAATCACCGGGGAACATCGGCAGACTGCGCAAATCGATCGAATCGCTGACGCCCTGTTTGCACAGGGCGTCAAGTTTTGTTTGCAGTTCAGTCAATATTGCCGGGACTTGGCTTGCCGGGGAGAACGGCTCGATACGAACATGGATTTCTTCCAGTTTGCTCATGCTTGCCAGCTCCGGATCTGTTCGATGGCGTGTTTACAGGCGCGGGGAATAGCGGCCGAGACGGCCTCTGTGGGCGTTTCCCCCCAGTCCAGTTTTTCGGGCTGAATGCCGATCAATACGCGCTGACGGGGAAAATGACCGGTCAGGCGACTGATGTGCATCAGATCCAGCAGGCCGACCTCATGGACACTGCGTTTGTTGCCCTTGCCCAGGAAATGGTCCATGTCCTCATTGACAAAGGTTTTAACCGTACCAGGATCGGCGTGCAGCTGGGCGGCATCGATAACGATCAGGTTGTCGGCCTGCTCGATGTCTGTTGCCAGGGTAAAGCTCAGGGTGCCACCATCGATAAATATGGTGTCAGGGAAATCAGAATGTTTGTGTTGCAAGTAATGGATGGCATGCACGCCGACACCTTCGTCGCCAAGCAGGGTGTTACCGATACCAAGAACCAGGGTCTGCATGGCGTATTCAGGATTTCTGTTGTTTGATGTATTCAACAATGCTCCGGAGGGCCGCTTCATCCAGAGTAAAACGGTGTTGTTTGATTGTATCGCTCTGAAGCACATCGGTAATTTTCTCGGGCGCGACAGGGAGTCGGCTGGCAGACTGGTGACAACGGCTGCAGTGTTGCTGAAACAGACGCTCGCCTTCGCCGGCATAAAGCGGGGTATATCCCAGGAAGAGGCTGAGACTAAATACAATGGTTAAGATAACCGACGTAACTTTGTTATTCATCCGGTAACCCTGAATTGTTATTCAATTTTTAACTGGTTGCGATGACGGTTTTGTTAATGAAGGCATCGTTTAACAAGGTTAGCAGCGAAGGGAAGTTTGGCAATTAAAATGAATACGAATCAGGAGCTATTCAGGAAGCTATACTCGCGATTAAAGTAGGTATTTATGTGTCGCTAAAAGAGGGCAGCTGAAAATGACTATTATTGGCCATGGGCGAGACTGCCCTCGCATATGGGGCGCGATAGTCAGGATTTGAACGATTGCATGATTCAATGACAGGCCGGGCGCTTAACAAAACATGTTGATCGACCATCAACATATTCGTGGCAAGGGATCATCTTCCAGTTCTTCGAGTACCCGCTCGCCGCCCAGCTCGGTTTCAAGCACCACACCTGTGTCATGCCGGTTGAGCTGGCCGATGAGAGCGGCACGACCGCCATTGGGCAGTTGTTGCCAGCGCTGTAACAGGGAATCAGCCTGATCGGCTGCGATGATCGCGACCACCCGGCCTTCACAGGCAAGATAGTGGGGATCATAGCCCAGCATTTCACAGACTGTTTTGACCTGATCGCGGATCGGTAACTGCGGCTCGTACACCCGCACGCCCAAGCCGGTGGCGCGGTGGAGCTCGTGTAACACCGTGGCCAGACCGCCACGGGTCGGATCGCGCATATAACGCAAGCCGGAAAACTCGGATGCGGTCCGGGTAAAGGCCAGGACACTGGCCGCATCGGAGCGGACATCGCCGCGCAGGCCGAACTGCTCCCGGGCTAGCATGACCGCAATGCCGTGATCGCCGATGGGACCACTGACCAGAATGCGATCATCAGGCTGGATATGCGAGAACCCGAGTTGCAAACTTTTCGGACGCAGTCCGACGCCGGTGGTGGCGAAATAGACCCCGCTGCCTTCGCCACGGGGGACTACCTTGGTGTCGCCACAAGCGATTTTGACCCCGGCTTCGCCGGCTGCCTTCGCCAGGCTGCATAACAGCCGTTGCAGCAGGGAAACTTCGAGGCCCTCTTCAATGAACAGATTCAGGCTCAGGTAATGTGGCGTGGCGCCACTGACAGCCAGATCGTTCACCGTTCCGTGTACCGCCAGGGAACCGATATCCCCGCCGGGAAACTCCAGTGGTTTGACGGTAAAACCGTCGGTGGTGATCAACAATTCAGCATCGCGCTGATCCAGATCGATCCGGGCCGCATCGTTTTCGATATCCAGCAGTCGATCGCCGAGAGAGTCGGCAATCAATCCCTCGATCAATTCGCGCATCAACCGACCACCGTTACCGTGGGCGAGGGAAATGTGCGTGTCAGTCAGTTTGGTCATGTTTGTTTTTTACCGCAGAGACGAAAACATAATGTTGAATGTTGAATGTTGAATGTTGAATGTTGAATGTTGAGTTAAATCTGGGTAGAGAGGTTTAGTTCAAAATTCAGCATTCAAAACTCAAAATTACTTTACCGCCTCTGCGGTGAAATATTTTATTGCGATTGAAGCCGGGCCCGGGCTTCGATGATTTGACCGTAGCACAGTCCGGCGTCGTTAACCGGGACCTGTTGCGGCAGATATATACGCAGCCCGAATTTTTGTGACTGTTGCATGATCAGCTCACAGAGTAAACGGTTTTGAAAGACGCCGCCGGACAGCCCGATGGCAAAATCGCCGTGTTGCTGTTTCAGTTCGCTGGCCTGGGCGAGTAGGGCCCGGGCGAGGCTGGCGTGAAAGGCGTGGGCGCGATCGGCGGTTGACAGGCTCTCATCAAGTAACATCGCCAGCAGTGGCATCCAGTCGCTGCGCCAGACAGGCCCCTCCGCTACCAACGGCAATTCGATGCCGGGGTGTTCACCCTGCCAGGCCAGTTGCTCCAGCCACATCGGTGCCTGACCTTCGAAACTGGCTCTCTGGCACAGGCCGAGCAGGGCGGCGGCGGCGTCAAACAGACGGCCGACCGCGCTGGTGAGCGGGCTATTGAGCCCTTTTTGCCAGGCGCCGTACAACAGGTCGACCCCGGCGGGCGCGCCGGGCCAGCGCGTGTCGCTCTGCCAGCACACCCCCAGCGCGGTGCGCCACGGCTCCCGGGCGGCCCGTTCCGCGCCGGGCAGGCGAAACGGTTGCCAGCTGCCGACCCGTTGCCAGTCGCCGGGGCGCCCGAGCAACGCTTCCCCGCCCCATAATGTACTGTCCTCGCCGAGTCCCACACCATCCCAGGTAAACACCAGCCAGCGCGACTCCTGCGGGTATTCACCGGCCAGCACGGCGGCATGGGCGTGATGATGCCATACCGGGCAGGTCGGTAACGGTTGTGCCGCGGCCCACTGTGAGCCGAAATAACCCCGATGGTGATCGCAAACCAGGCTGGTTGCCTGTACAGCATAGAGTTGTTGCAGATCGGCGATGGTCCGGGCATAGGTCTCGCGACTGCGCGGTGAGTCCAGATCACCGACATGGGGCGAGATCACGATACGTTGCTCCCAGGCCAGTGCCACGCTGTTTTTCATGTGTCCGCCGCAGGCCAGCAGGGGCCGGGGAAGCGGTTGCGGCAGTTCGAGTTCCAGCGGCGCGGTACCGCGTCCCAGGCGCAGCGGGCGTATCCGTTGCTGAATCAGACGCACCAGCGGATCGTCGGCCGGGCGTACGATGGGGCGGTTGTGATGTAAACGGTTGGGGGTAACGTCGGCCAGCCGGCGATTAACCTCGCCGGCGTCGGTCAGTACCGGTTCGCCGGGAAGGTTGGCCGAGGTGGCCACGATGGGGCGCTCCAGACGCGCTAACAACAGGTAATGCAGCGGACTGTAAGGCAGCATGACACCGAGCTCCTGCATGCCGGGGGCAAGCAAGCCTGGCAGTCGGCTGTCGGGCCGCTTGCGTAACAATACAATGGGCCGCGCGGGCGAGCGTAAAACAGCGGCTTCGGTCGCCTCGACGTGCAATTCCGCCCGGACCGCGTCCAGCTCATCGTCGCCGACAGACGGGAACATCAGCGCCAGGGGTTTGTGCGGACGCTGTTTGCGTTGCCGTAAATGCTCGACCGCCTCGCTATTGGTGGCGTCACAGCACAGATGATAGCCACCAATACCCTTGATCAAAACAAGCTCGCCAAGTTGTAGTAATTCCAGCGTTGTTTGCAGCGCTTGTGATCCCTGCTGCGATTGGTTCAAATTTTCAAAACTCAGTTGCGGTCCGCACTCGGGACAGGCGACCGGCTCGGCGTGAAAACGGCGTTGCATCGGATCGGTATATTCCGAGTGGCAGGCGGGGCACAGTGGAAAATCGGCCATGCCGGTATTGGGCCGGTCATAGGGCAGTTGGCGAATCAGGGTATAACGCGGACCACAACTTGCGCAGTTGATAAACGGGTAGGCGTAACGTCGATCACCGGGGGCATTCAGCTCTCGCAGACAGTCGGGACAGAGAAAGTAATCGGGCGGGACATGGATGTCCGCTTCAGTTGTTGTTCGGGAAGAACGAATGCGAAAGCCGGTCTCATGAGTGGGTTCCAACAGCTGCTCGTCGACGAACACAGGATGGGCTGTCAGTGGCGGGGCATTTTTCAGTAGTTGCACGAAGCGATGAATTGCCTGCTGGTCACCTTCGAGTTGCAGTTGCACACTGCCGTTGAGATTCCTGACCCAGCCGCCAAGCTGTAATCCGGTGGCGAGCTGGTAGATAAAGGGGCGCATGCCGACGCCCTGTACCCGCCCCTTGATGATGAATTCACGACGTTGTTGCATGAGCGGCTTAGCTCGAGGCTGTCTCCTGGTTATCCTATCCTGTAAAATTTACGCTACACTGGCAACAGAGCTGTTGGACGAGCGTTATTTAGACGCCTCGCCAGGGCGCCATGGCCGGTATTCATCATAGGCGTTTTGGCGATACTGTAAAGAACCCTGTTCGTGACACAGCCAGGCAAACGTTTCGAATATTCGATCATTTTGACTTTAGTCGGTATTGCCGGGCCTTGTGGGACAGGATGTAACTACGTCCTGGCAAGGCTGACAGACACTTTATCTGCGTCCGACGGTTCTGGAAGGTGCGGCAGCCCTCATAACTGTATCGGTATTCAAAACGCCAGTTGAGTTGCAGGAACCGACGTAAACCGGGGTATTCGCGTTAAATGGAACTGTTGAACAATCTTCTGTTGATCGCGGCGCTGTTGCTGTTCGGCAGCATCGTAGTCAGTTCCATATCGGCCCGGGTCGGCGCACCCTTGCTGCTGATCTTTTTGATTGTCGGTATGCTGGCCGGTGAGGAAGGACCGGGGAATCTCGTTTTTGATGATGTTGGTACTGCCTATCTGATCGGGTCGGTGGCGCTGGGCATTATTCTGTTAAATGGTGGTCTGCATACCAAGGTGGAGAGTTTTCGGGTCGGTTTGCGGCCGGCCCTGACCCTGGCTACCGTCGGTGTCCTGATCACCAGCGCGCTGGTGGGACTGTTAGCCGCCTGGGTATTTGACCTGCACTGGTTGCAGGGATTGTTGCTCGGGGCCATCATCGGTTCGACCGATGCGGCTGCCGTATTCTCCCTGTTGCATGCCCGGGGGATGAATATCGAACGCCGGGTGGGCGCGACACTGGAGATTGAGTCGGGCAGTAACGATCCGATGGCGGTGTTTCTCACCATCATGTTGATCGAGATCCTGCTTACACAGGGCTCACTGTTCGCCTGGAATACCCTGTTGCTGTTCGCCATTCAGATGGGTATCGGTGCCGTGGCCGGTATACTGGGGGCGCGCCTGCTGGTCTATATGGTCAATCACCTGAGCCTGGCCAACGGCCTGTATCCTCTGCTGGTGACCAGCGGGGGCTTGCTGATCTTCGCGCTGGCCAACAGTCTGGGCGGCAGTGGTTTTCTGGCGATCTACCTGCTCGGGGTTGGTCTGGGCAATCGCAAATTGCATGCAGGACAGAATATCCTGCGTGTCCATGACGGTCTGGCCTGGCTGAGTCAGATTGGCATGTTCCTGATTCTGGGCCTGCTGGTTACCCCCTCCGAACTGTTGCCGCTGGCGGGGGATGCCTTGTTGATCGCACTGGCACTGATTTTTGTTGCCCGGCCGCTGGCGGTGCTGGTGTGTCTGGCCCCCTATCGGTTTGTCTGGCGCGAACAATTGTATATCGCCTGGGTGGGTCTGCGCGGGGCGGTCCCGATCATCCTGGCACTGTTTCCCTTGCTGGCCGGTCTGGAGCAGGCAGAACTCTATTTTAATGTCGCCTTTTTCGTCGTGCTGGTCTCCCTGTTAATGCAGGGTTGGACGGTGGCTCCCGTCGCGCGGCTCTTACGACTGGAGATACCACCCGGCCCCGAGCCGGTGATGCAAATCGATACGTTAATCCCGGGCCACCCGGAATGTGAAATACTGGTCTACAAGCTGGGTTCAACCAGTCCGCTGCGTAATCGTTCACCCGACTATTTTGTTCTGCCCGGTACAGCGCGACTGACCTCGGTGATACGCCATGGTATCTCCTACGACGCGAATGACATTGAGCGCTTTGAACCCGGTGACTATCTGCATATTCTCGCCGCCAGTAACGAGGTCGAGCAGATTAACCGTCTGTTCACCACACTGGAGTATGCTGCGGATCATCAGTTCTTCGGTGATTTTATTCTGGAGCCATCGGCCAGGTTATGCGATCTTTCCACCGCTTATGGGGTGCCCGTGCCGCACGCTTGCGACACGCTGAGTGTTGGTGAGTATCTGACACAGCAGTTTCACAACAAACCCGTGGTGGGCGACAGGGTGAAACTGGACAAGATTGAGCTGGTTGTGCTGGAAATGGAAGCGGGGCAGATTGTCAAAATCGGTTTAAAGATTACTGGATAATTTCATCATGTCGGGATACCCGGGCTGTGCAAACGCATCAGGAACAGCTTGGATGGTCGGGTGAGTTGGAAAACTTCAGCACTTTTGCTCACCGGTTATAATGCAATCAATCAACAGAGCATCCAGATCCGGGAAGCTCTGCCGGCGCAAAGCTTGATAAACAGCCCCTGATTGTGGTTCAATTCGGCCCTTGCAGGGCCGTTAGCTCAGTTGGTAGAGCAGGAGACTCTTAATCTCTTGGTCGTAGGTTCGAATCCTACACGGCCCACCAGTTTCCTGGCCGATTTCCCCGCAAAGCGCACGGATTACACCTCCACCCACGGTCTCTGTATAATCCCCCTGACGAGTATTCGCGGAAGTGGTGAAATTGGTATACACGCCAGATTTAGGATCTGGTGCCGCAAGGCGTGTGGGTTCGAGTCCCACCTTCCGCACCAAACGCCCGGTATTATGATAACTGACTGAATTTAAAGAAATAAACGACGAGGTCAAACACATGCAAGTCTCTGTAGAAACCACCGAAGGCCTGGAGCGCCGGATGACGGTGAATGTCGATGAAGAACGAATCGCCTCGGCGGTTGACGATCGACTCAAAAATATGACCCACACCGTCAAGCTCAAGGGCTTCCGTAAGGGCAAGGTCCCGTTCAAGGTGGTCAAGCAGCAGTATGGCAAACAGGTGCGCGAGGAAGTGGTCGGCGAGGTATTACAATCCACTTTTTACGAGGCCGTCAGTCAGCAGCAGTTGCAGCCGGCCGGGACGCCGAATTTCGATGATCTCAAGCACGAGGCGGGTGAGGGGCTGAGCTATACCGCCACGTTTGAAATTTATCCGGCGATTGAGCTGGCGCCGCTGGCCGAGCAGACCGTGGAAAAACCGGTCACCGAGATCGGCGAGGCCGATATCGACCGGATGATCGAGACCATTCGCAAGCAGAACATGGACTGGCAAACGGTCGACCGGGAGGCCAAAGAGGGTGACCGGGTCAATCTCGATTTCAAGGGGATGATCGACGGCGAGGTTTTCGAAGGCGGCAGCGGCCAGGGCATGCAGGTGGAGCTGGGCTCGGGGCGCATGATTCCCGGTTTCGAGGACGGCCTGCTGGGCGCCCGGGCCGGGGAAGACCGCACCCTCGAGGTGACCTTTCCCGAGAATTACCACGCCGCCGAGATGGCCGGCAAACCGGCTGTCTTTGAGACACATATAAATAGTATCGAGGAGCCGGTGCTGCCCGAGGTGGATGCCGAGTTCGCCAAAAAACTGGGCGTGGAAAGCGGCGATCTGAGCGAGATGCGCAACGAGATCCGCGACAACATGCAGCGCGAGCTGGACACCCGGCTGCGCACTCGCCTCAAGGAGGCGGTGATGGACACCCTGCTGGCGGCCAATCCGATCGAGGCGCCCAAATCCCTGATTGAAAATGAGGAGCGCACACTGTTACAACAGATGCTGCAGAACCTGGCCAGCCAGGGCATGCAACAGCAGGATTTGAGCGGCATCAATCCGGAGATGTTCCGCGAACAGGCCCAGAAACGGGTCACTCTGGGGCTGATTATGTCCGAGATCGTCAAGGCCAATGACCTCAAGGTCTCCCCGGAGGCGGTCAAGGCCCGCGTCGAGGAGATCGCCGCGCCTTATGAGCATCCGGAAGAAGTGGTCAAATGGTATCAGTCGGATCGCCAGCGTATGAGCGAGGTCGAATCGCTGGTATTTGAGGACCAGGTGGTAGACTGGGTACTGGATCAGGCCAGGGTAATTGAGAAGCCGGTCTCATTTGATGAAATAATGACGTCCGAAAACGCGCAATAACAAGCTAGCAGCTTAAAGGATAGGTAGTTGTGACCGATAATCATACCAGGTACACCGAGACCGTCGCGCAAATGGTGCCGATGGTGGTTGAGCAGACGTCCCGGGGCGAGCGCGCCTATGATATTTACTCGCGTTTGCTCAAGGAACGGGTGATCTTTGTGGTGGGACAGGTTGAGGATCATATGGCCAACCTGATCGTGGCCCAGCTGTTGTTCCTCGAGTCCGAAAATCCGGACAAGGATATCCATCTGTATATCAACTCACCCGGTGGCTCGGTGACGGCGGGGCTGTCGATATACGACACCATACAATTTATCAAACCCGACGTAAGCACCATGTGCATCGGCCAGGCCGCGAGTATGGGTGCATTACTGCTGGCCGGCGGGGCGAAAGGCAAGCGTTTCGGTCTGCCGCATTCGCGGACCATGATTCACCAGCCGCTGGGAGGCTTCCAGGGGCAGGCGTCGGATTTCGAGATCCACGCCAAGGAAATTCTGGACGTGCGCGAGCGGTTGAACCGGATTCTGGCCGATCATACCGGCCAGCCACTGGAGCAAATTCAAAAAGATACCGATCGGGACTTTTTCATGAGTGCGTCGCAGTCGGTGGAATACGGACTGATTGATGAAGTTATGGTCAACCGCAGCGGCAATCCGGACGCGTAACCGGTCTGTGCCGGACGCCCCGATTGGGGCTAAAGGCCCGACGGTGATAGGGCGTTAAAACAGCAACTGCTACTTGAAAAATGCGTCAAACCGACGCATTGTATGAAGACCAGTCAGCACACATTTTGAGGTAGGGACATGAGTGACGACACGACCAATTCCGGTGATAACGGCAAGCTGTTGTACTGCTCTTTCTGCGGCAAGAGCCAGCACGAAGTACGCAAGCTTATCGCGGGTCCCTCCGTGTTTGTTTGTGACGAGTGTGTTGAATTGTGCAATGACATTATTCGCGAGGAAGTCCAGGAACAAAGCGGTTCGGTGACCGGCAGCAAGCTGCCCACCCCCCATGAAATCCGTGACAAGCTGGATGAATACGTTATCGGCCAGGAACGCGCCAAGCGGGTTCTGGCGGTGGCCGTCTACAACCACTACAAACGGCTGGAGTCCGGTCAGAAGAAAGACGATGTGGAACTGGCCAAGAGCAACATCCTGCTTATCGGGCCGACCGGCTGCGGCAAGACCCTGCTGGCCGAGACCCTGGCACGGTTGCTGAACGTCCCGTTCACCATCGCCGACGCCACCACGCTGACCGAAGCCGGTTATGTGGGCGAGGATGTGGAAAACATCATCCAGAAGTTGCTGCAAAAATGCGACTACGACGTCGAAAAAGCCCAGACCGGGATCGTCTATATCGACGAGATTGACAAGATCTCCCGCAAGGCGGACAACCCCTCTATTACCCGGGATGTCTCCGGTGAAGGGGTGCAGCAGGCGCTGTTGAAGCTGATCGAAGGCACCGTGGCCTCTGTCCCGCCCCAGGGGGGACGCAAGCATCCGCAACAGGAATTTTTACAGGTCGATACCGGCAATATTCTGTTTATCTGTGGTGGTGCCTTCTCCGGGCTGGACAAGATCATCCGCGATCGCTCCGAGCGTGGCGGGATCGGCTTCGGTGCCGAGGTCAAAACCAAGCATGAGAAGAAGAGCGCCAGCGAAGTGGTCAGCGATGTCGAGCCCGAGGATCTGACCCGTTACGGTCTGATTCCCGAGTTCGTCGGGCGTCTGCCGGTGATCGCCACGCTCAACGAGCTGGACGAGGAAGCCCTGGTGCAGATCCTGACCCAGCCCAAAAACGCGCTGACCAAGCAGTACCAGAAGATGTTCGAGATGGAAGGCGCCGAGCTGGAGTTCCGCGAATCGGCGCTCAAGGCGGTCGCGCACAAGGCCATGGAGCGCAAGAGTGGCGCGCGTGGACTGCGTTCGATTCTGGAGCACATCCTGCTGGATACCATGTACGAGCTGCCCTCGATGGAGGATCTGAACAAGGTGGTCATCGACGATTCGGTGATACGCCAGGAGGGCGATCCCCTGTTCCTTTATGAAAGCTCCGACTCCAGGGCGGCCTCGGCGGAAGACTGAAGAATTAAGGGGTATTTCGATACCCCTTAATTTTGCGGGCATGCGAAAAATGGCGCGGGATGTTGAATTCCCGAGTGCCCAACCCCAGATTAGCCTGTAACGGTCCCCGGGACCCCACGCAAACAAGAGTACCAGATTATGTCAGATATGATTGAAGAGCCGTTGACCGAAATTCCGGTCCTGCCGCTGCGGGACGTGGTGGTCTATCCCCACATGGTCATTCCGCTGTTCGTCGGTCGTGAAAAATCGATCAAGGCGCTGGAAACGGCCATGGAAGACAGCAAACAGATTCTGCTGGTCGCGCAAAAGAGTGCAGCCGAGGATGATCCCAAGGCCGACGATATGTACAGCATCGGTACCGTGGCCAGCATCCTGCAACTGCTTAAACTGCCCGACGGCACTGTCAAAGTGCTGGTCGAAGGCGGCAAACGCACCCAGGTTCTGAACTTCAATGAAGCCGAAGAGGGCTACTTTACCGCCCAGGCCAAGGTGCATGAAGAAGAGACCGTGGATGATCGCGAAGCCGAAGTTCTGGTGCGCTCCCTCACTACCCAGTTTGATCAGTACGTCAAGCTGAACAAGAAGGTCCCGCCGGAGATCCTGACCTCGTTGTCCAGTATCGATGATCCGAATCGTCTGGTGGATACCATTGCCGCGCACATGTCACTGAAGATCGAGGAGAAACAGAAGATCCTCGAGAACTTCTCGCTGCGCGATCGGGTGGAACAGCTGATGGGTCTGATGGAGTCGGAAATCGATCTGCTCCAGGTCGAAAAACGGATCCGCGGTCGCGTCAAGCGCCAGATGGAAAAGAGCCAGCGCGAGTACTATCTGAACGAACAGATGAAAGCGATCCAGAAGGAACTGGGTGAGATGGATGATGTGCCGAACGAGCTCGAGGATCTGGAAAAGAAAATCGAAGAAGCCGGCATGTCCAAGGAAGCCAAGACCAAGGCCAAGGCCGAGTTCAACAAGCTGAAGATGATGTCGCCCATGTCGGCCGAAGCCACCGTGGTGCGCAATTATCTCGACTGGCTGGTGGGTGTCCCGTGGAAGAAACGCACCAAGGTGCGTAACGATCTGGCCCGTGCCGAACAGGTGCTGGAAGAGGACCATTATGGTCTGGAAAAGGTCAAGGAGCGCATCCTCGAATATCTGGCCGTGCAGACCCGGATGAAGAAAATGAAGGGTCCGATCCTCTGTCTTGTGGGGCCGCCGGGTGTGGGCAAGACCTCCATCGGTAAATCCCTGGCCCGCGCCACCAACCGCAAGTTCATCCGTATGGCGCTGGGCGGCGTGCGTGACGAAGCGGAAATCCGCGGTCACCGGCGCACCTACATCGGCTCCATGCCGGGCAAGGTGATCCAGAATCTGTACAAGATCGGCACGCGTAACCCGCTGTTCTTGCTCGATGAGCTCGACAAGATGGCGATGGACTTCCGTGGCGATCCCGCTTCTGCCCTGCTCGAGGTGCTGGATCCGGAACAGAACCACACCTTCAACGATCACTATATGGAGGTCGATTACGATCTCTCCGAAGTGATGTTCGTGGCGACTTCCAACACCATGAATATTCCGGCACCGCTGCTGGATCGGATGGAGGTGATCCGTCTGTCGGGTTATACCGAAGACGAGAAGGTCAACATCGCGCTCAAGTACCTGGTTAGCAAACAGGTGAAGGCCAACGGACTCAAGGAAGGCGAGGTCGATATTACCGAAGAAGCGATTCTGGATATCGTCCGCTATTACACCCGCGAAGCCGGGGTACGTAATCTGGAGCGCGAAATTGCCAAGATCTGCCGCAAGGTGGTCAAGGAGATCCTGAGCGAGCCCTCCGAGGAGACCGTGGTGGTCAAGGCCGACAGCCTGGAAAAATACCTGGGCGTCAAACGCTTCCGTTTCGGCCTGGCCGAGGAAGAGGATCGCATCGGTCATGCGACCGGTCTGGCCTGGACCGAAGTGGGTGGCGAGCTGCTGACCATCGAAACCGCGGTCATGTCCGGCAAGGGCAAGCACAACATCACCGGTCAGCTGGGTGATGTGATGAAGGAGTCCATCCAGGCGGCCCTGTCGGTGGTGCGCAGCCGTGCCAACGTGCTGGGGCTTGAGCCGGACGTCTTCGAGAAAAAAGACATCCATGTGCACGTTCCCGAGGGGGCGATCCCCAAGGATGGTCCCAGTGCAGGGATCGGCATGTGCACCGCCTTGGTCTCCGCGCTGACCGGCATCCCGGTACGCGCCGACGTGGCCATGACCGGTGAAATCACCCTGCGCGGTGAAGTCTTGCCCATCGGTGGCCTCAAGGAGAAACTGCTGGCGGCCCATCGCGGCGGGATCAAGACGGTGTTGATTCCGCACGAAAACGAACGGGATCTGACCGAAATACCGGACAATATCAAGGAAAAACTGGATATCCACACCGTGCGCTGGATCGACGAGGTGCTGCAGGTGGCGCTGACTCGCCAGCCGGAACCCCGGGAAGAGACGGGTGACGAGAAGGCGGCCGAGGTGGTCAAAAACAGCGACAACCCGGATTCGCCCGGCACGTTGCGGCCCCATTAATCCTCCGAAGCGGAGGGGTACTGGCAGGTTGTCAAGGGTTTTATCTGCCCGCAGAGCAATTAAACCGGCAATGATTCCTTGACCGCCTGCCAGTCCCGTTGGTATAAAATTTCCCAAAATAAGTATTACCCAGACCGCCAGTTCCGTGCTGGCGGTGTTTTTTTACCTCAAACAACACCGAAAACAAGGGGGATCCCTACTGTGAATAAAGCCGAACTGATCGATGCAGTTGCCGAAGGTGCCGATATTTCCAAAGCCGCCGCGACCCGTGCTGTTGATACCATGTTTGACAAGATTACCGATACGCTGAAACAGGGTGATCAGGTGACCCTGGTCGGGTTTGGAACTTTCTCCGTAAAAGAGCGCGCCGCGCGTACGGGCCGCAATCCGCGTACCGGGGAGCCGATCCAGATTGCTGCTTCCAAAGTTCCGGGATTTAAGGCTGGCAAAGCGCTTAAAGATGCCGTAAACTAGCGCGCCTTTGCTGGGGTGGTTAGCTCAGCTGGGAGAGCATCGCCCTTACAAGGCGAGGGTCGCAGGTTCGATCCCTGCACCACCCACCATCCGGACCGGTAGTTCAGCTGGTTAGAATGCCGGCCTGTCACGCCGGAGGTCGCGGGTTCGAATCCCGTCCGGTCCGCCAATGCTGAAAAGGGGCGAGCTTTAACGAGCTCGCCCTTTTTTTATGTCTGTCGCACGGCCCGATACGCCCCCACCGCTTTGATAGACTCTGCCGCGCCCGGCCAGAGCCCCGCCAGGAACCCCAATGTCAGCCAATTTGATTTTGAGCGGTCCGCATTCGCTGCGGCGTCTGTTTTCCCGGCGTTTCTGGAACATCGGTATTCGGATCGCATATATTTTCACCCCCGAATGAGAGTAAAATAGCCGTTCAACCAACAACCGATTCATTGAGTTATGCTGCAACTTATACGCGACCGCGCCCAGGGAGTGTTCGTCTGGGTGATTGTCGGTCTGATCATCATTACCTTCGCCCTGTTCGGGCTGAGCAGTTATCTGACCGGCGGCGGCGAGGCTTCCAGTGTGGCCGAAGTCAACGGCACAGAAATCAGTGAGAACCAGCTGTTACGCGCGCAGCGCAATTATCTGCAACGCTTGCAGCAGTTCCAGGGTGAGCAATTTGACACCTCGCTGTTTGACAGCCCCCGGGTTAAACGGGAAGTCCTGCAGGGGCTGATCTCCCGTGAGTTGATCCAGCAGCACATCGACGAAATGGGTTACCAGCCCGGCCCGGAACAGGTAGTGAATGCTATCCGCGAGTTCGAGGTTTTTCAGGAAGAGGGCAGTTTCTCCGGGCAACGCTATAAAATGCTGTTGCGGCAGCAGGGACTGAGTACCGAGCAGTTCGAACGCGATGTGGCCAGCGACCTGGCGAGCGAACAACTGCGCAACGGGATTATCCAGAGCGCCTTCGTGACCGACGCCGAACTGGAGCGTTACCTGCGTCTTAAACACCAGCAGCGGGATATCGGCTATCTGGAGCTGGCGCTGGATCGGTTTCTCGATCGGGTCGAGCTGGATGAGGGGCAAATTGAGGCGTTTTACGAGGACAACCGCAGCCGTTTCAGAAGTCAGGAAAAAGTCACGCTCAATTATCTGGAGCTTGATTTGAAAGAGCAGGCCAGAGAGTACGAAGCGGATGAAGAGGCGGTCCGGGACTATTATGCCAGTCACCGTGATAATTACACCGAACAGGCCGGGCAGCGCCGCGTGAGCCATATTCTGGTGGCGATGAATGACGAACGTTCGCAGAACGAGGCGCGCGACAAGGCGGAACAGTTGCATCAGCAGCTTGAGGACGGGGCGGAGTTTGCCGAACTGGCGAGTCGGCATTCGGATGACTCCGGCTCGGCGGAGCAGGCCGGTGATCTGGGTCGCATCGAGCGAGGCGAGTTCGATCCCGACTTCGAGGAAGTGGCCTTCGAACTGGACGAGGGGGAGATCAGTGCGCCGGTGAAAACCCGCTTTGGTTATCATCTCATCAAGGTCGAATCGGTGCAGCCCGCCCGGGTCAAACCGCTGGCCGAGGTGGAGGACGAGATTCGTGAAGAGCTGCGGATGCGCCAGGCGGAGCAGGATTTCTACGAGAAGGTTAGCGATCTGGAACGCTACAGCTATGAGATGCCCGATTCGTTACAGGGCGTAGCCGAGCAGCTTGGCCTGGAAGTCAAACAGAGCGCGCCGTTGACCCGCGAAGGGGGCGAGGGGGTGCTGGGCAATTCCAGGGTGGTTAATGCGGCCTTCAGTGACGAGGTACTGGAAGAGGGACGTAACAGTGAGGTGCTGGAACTGAGCGATACGCACTTTCTGGTGTTGCGGGTTGACGAGCACGAACCGGCACAGGTCAAATCGCTGGAGGCGGTCAAACCGGAGATTATCCGCTATCTGAGGCAACAACAGGCGCAGGAAATGGCGCTGGAGACCGCGCAGAACCTGCGCAAGGAACTCGAGCAGGGGGCATCGGCCAGCACCCTGGCGAGCCGACATGGGGCGCAGTGGCGCACACCGGGGCTGATCAGCCGTCAACCGGGCGGGGAAGATCGCCTGGACAATACCCTGCGTCAGACGGCTTTTCGTATGCCTCCGCCCGAGGAGGGCCGGCCCTCGGTGACCACCACGGCCCTGCCCAATGGCAATGTGGCGGTGATCCGGTTGCAGGCGATCCAGACCGGGGAGGTTCCCGCCAACAATACGCTGCAGAGCGAACGTCAGCAGCTGAGTGCCGCCTTTGGCGACAGCGAATATAACGCCCTGCTGGAGAGCCTGCGTCGCCAGGCGGATATCGACGTCAGTGACGAACTAAGCGCCGATAATTAATAACCCGGGTTCCTCCGGGGCAGGGTCCGGGACAAGCTATACCCTGGCAGGGCAGCTGCGGGAAGCAAGCCGCCGGCCCGTGCTGCGGTTTCTGCCGGGGTGAAAAACGTTTTAAGGGAATCAGCCCGGCGCAGACCGGGCGGTTCGTATTCACGCTGGCTCAATAACAACGGATAACAGGCCATGCTGAAACTGAAACTTCACTGGCAGATCCTGATCGCGCTGATCCTGGCCGTGGTAGTCGGTGCCTGGGCCGGCCAGGAGGGCCGGCTGTTCGGGGTGCAGCTGTATAGCGTCTTCGACTTTGTCGGCAGCCTGTTTCTCAATGCCCTGAAGATGATCATCGTGCCGTTGATCGTCGCCTCGATCATTGTCGGGATCGCCGGCATCGGCGGCGGCCACGGGCTGGCCCGGCTCGGCGGCAAGACAATCCTCTACTACATGGTCACCAGCCTGGCGGCGATTCTGATCGGTCTGTTTTTCGTCAATCTTCTCTCTCCGGGGCTGATCGACGGTCAGCCGGCCGGTGAGATCCTCGGTCTCAGTCAGCAACAGGCGGACATGGCCAAAGAGACAGTCGGTGAGCGCGGCGCCAGTGACATCGCCGGCGTATTTTTGAGCATGATACCGGCCAATATCGTTGCGGCGGCCGCCAACGGCCAGATGCTGGGGCTGATCTTCTTCAGCCTGCTCTACGGCTTTTACATGACCCGCATCGAGGAAGATTACGCCGAGGCCCAGTATAACTTCTGGAACGGCATGTTCGGCATCATGATGGGCATTACCAATCTGGTGATGAAATTCGCCCCCTTGGGCGTCTTTGCCCTGGTCGCGAAGGTGGTGGCGGAGACCGATCTGGATCAGCTGGGCGAACTGGCGCAGACGCTGGGCCTGTTCACCGCCGCGGTTCTGCTGGCGCTGCTCACCCACGTGCTGGTGGTGTTGCCGCTGCTGCTGCGGTTTGTCGGCAAGGTCCGGCCCCGGCGGCACTACCGCGCCATGGCCCCGGCCTTGCTCACCGCCTTCTCCACCGCCTCCTCGGCCGCCACCCTGCCGTTGACCATGGAGTGTGTGGAGAAAAATGCCGGCGTCTCCAACCGCACCAGCAGCGTGGTGCTGCCGCTGGGGGCGACCATCAATATGGACGGCACGGCGCTGTATGAGTGCGTGGCGGCCCTGTTCATCGCCCAGGCTTACGGTCTGGAGCTGGGGTTTGTTACCCAGTTCACGGTGGTGCTGGTGGCGCTGCTCACCTCCATCGGCGTGGCCGGGATCCCCGCCGCCAGTCTGGTCGCCATCGCCATCATCCTGGGGACCATCGGCCTGCCGCTGGAGGCGCTGGGGCTGATCCTGGCCGTGGACCGCATCCTCGACATGTTCCGCACCTCGGTGAACGTCTTCAGCGACTCCTGCGGCGCGGTGATCATCGCCCGAACCGAGGGGGAGACCGACCTGCTGGTTGACGAACAACCGGCTGTAAAAACGGCATAAATCCTCAGAAGGGCCGAGGGACGAGTTACGAGGGACGAGAAACAGCTCACCACCAAGACACAAAGACACCAAGTAAAATCTATTTTATTTGAATAATTTCTTTGTGCCTTGGTGTCTTGGTGGTGAGTCTTTTGCTGGTTGGGTTTACTCGGCGTCCAGCGGGCGCATGCCGATGGTGCTGTAGCCGGAGTCGACGTAGGTGATCTCGCCGGTAATGCCGTTGGCCAGATCGGAGCAGAGGAAGGCGGCGGTATTGCCGACATCCTCGATGGTGACGTTGCGGCGCAGCGGGGCGGTATTTTCCACTTCGGTGAGCATTTTCTTGAAGTTGCCGATGCCGGCGGCGGCCAGGGTCCGGATCGGTCCGGCGGAGATGGCGTTGACCCGGATACCGTCGGGCCCCAGGCTCTGGGCCATGTAGCGCACATTGGCTTCCAGACTGGCCTTGGCCAGGCCCATGACGTTGTAGTTGGGCATGGCGCGTATGGCGCCCAGGTAGCTGAGGGTCAGCAGGGCGCCGTCACGGCCCTCCATCATGTTGCGCCCGGCCTTGGCCAGGGCCGCGAAGCTGTAGGAGCTGATTTCGTGCGCGGCGCGAAACCCGTCACGGGTGACGGCATCCAGGTAGTCGCCCTCCAGCTCGGTGCGCGGGGCAAAGGCGACCGAATGGACGATGATATCCAGGCCGTCCCAGTAATTGTCGAGCTGATTGAAGACCTCGTTGATCTGCTCATCGCTGCCGACATCACAGGGAATCGTGATTTCCGAATCCAGCTCGGCGGCCATCTTGGCGACCCGGTCCTCCAGTTTGTCGTTTTGATACGTAAAGGCCAGTTCGGCGCCCTCACGGTGCATGGCTTGTGCGATGCCCCAGGCGATGGAGCGGTTGCTGGCGAGGCCCACAATCAGCGCACGTTTACCTTGCAAAAATCCCATTGCGTCACACCTTCTGTTATTTGGAATCGGAAATGGACCGACAGGTATCGAGCCGGACACGCCGGCTGGCCGGGTTACCCTGTAATTGAGCAGTTAAAATACCGCAATTCATCGATGGCGAAAAGAGGAAATTGCGCTCTTGGGGCGCTGTCTTTATCATCAGGGCTGTTGCGGCACACCGGCATTTGCCGGAATCATTTCAAATTAAGGAGGGGCGCGCCTGAATGGTGTGGTTGCGGGCGATAAGAGTGAGACAAGCAGCAGAAGGAGACAGGCGCCGTCGCTTTGGCCGCGCTCTTGTGCTTTTGATGTTGCCCGCTGTGTTGGCCGGCTGTGACGGTTTGTG
This sequence comes from Thiohalophilus thiocyanatoxydans, assembly GCF_004366735.1. Taxonomy (GTDB): domain Bacteria; phylum Pseudomonadota; class Gammaproteobacteria; order UBA6429; family Thiohalophilaceae; genus Thiohalophilus; species Thiohalophilus thiocyanatoxydans. Next base: position 110,440 of record NZ_SOQX01000006.1, read on the forward strand.
GAACAATCCCTATCCGGACAGTGAGGCGGATGCCAATATTCTCTATGCCTCCTTCAGCGAACGGCCCAAGCATCTGGATCCGGTGCAGTCCTACAGCTCCAATGAGTATCAGTTCATTGGTCAGATCTACGAACCGCCCCTGCAATACCATTACCTGAAACGCCCTTATGAGCTGGAGCCGCTGACGGCGTCCAAAATGCCAGAGGTGACTTATCGGGATGCAGAGGGCGAGACCCTCCCGGATGATGCGCCGCCGGCGGAAATTGCACACAGTGTCTATGAAATCAGCATCAAGCCGGGTATTGAATACCACCCCCATCCGGCCTTTGCCACGGACGACGCCGGCGAACCGCGCTATCGGGATCTAGAGCGCGAGGATCTCGAGGGAATCAATGTGCTGGGCGATTTTGCGCACACCGGTACCCGCGAACTGACCGCCGGGGACTATGTTTATCAGCTCAAACGTCTGGCTCACCCGCGGGTACACTCACCGATATTCGGGGTGATGAAAGAGTACATCGTCGGTCTTGAGGCATATGCCGAGACGCTACAGGAGGCTTATCGCGAGCAGGCAGCGACACAAGAGGAACCGTTTTATTTTGAACTCGAGGATTATCCGCTGGAAGGCGTGCAACAGATCGACCGCTATACTTACCGGATCAAGGTCAAAGGCAAATATCCGCAACTGCGTTACTGGCTGGCGATGCCGTTTTTTGCTCCCATGCCGCATGAGGCGATAGAGTTTTATTCCCAGCCGGGAATGAAGGAGCGCAACCTCTCGCTGGACTGGTATCCGGTCGGCACCGGCGCCTATTATCTGACTATCAACGATCCCAATCGCAAGATGGTACTGGAGCGCAATCCCCATTTTCATGAACAATACTATCCCACAGAAGGGGAGCCGGGCGATCGGGAAGAGGGGCTGCTTGAAGATGCCGGCAAACAGCTGCCGTTTATCGACAGGGTCGTGTTCAGCCTGGAAAAGGAGAATATTCCCTACTGGAGCAAGTTTCTTCAGGGCTACTATGATTCGTCCGGTGTAATCAGCGAGAGTTTTGATCAGGCGGTTCAGTTCACCTCCGGCGGCGAGGCACGTCTGACGCCGGAGATGCGGGAAAAGGGAATCGAACTGTTGACCGAAGCCCAGGCATCCACCATCTATATAGGCTTCAATATGCTGGACCCGCTGGTAGGGGGCGATTCGCGCCGGGCGCGTCTGCTGCGCCGGGCCATCTCCATCGCGGTTGATATGGAAGAGTATATCTCGATTTTTCTCAACGGCCGGGGTATCGCGGCCCAGGGGCCGCTGCCGCCGGGTATTACCGGCTACAAAGAGGGTCGTGAGGGGATTAATCCCTATGTTTATGAATGGCGGGATGGTCAGGCACAACGTCGATCAATTGACGAAGCGAAAGCCCTGCTGGCCGAAGCCGGCTATCCGAACGGGATTGAAAAAGAGACCGGCAAGCCCTTGCTGATTAACTTCGATATTACCGGGGGTGGTCCGGAAGACAAGGCACGGTTCGATTGGTTACGCAAGCAGCTCAAGAAGATAGATGTCCAGCTGATTATTCGCAACACAGACTACAACCGTTTTCAGGAGAAGATGCGCAAGGGTAATGCACAGTTATTTATGTGGGGCTGGAATGCCGATTATCCGGACCCGGAAAATTTCATGTTTCTGTTACACGGTCCCAATAGCAAGGCGGAGCACAGTGGTGAAAATGCCGCCAATTACGACAATCCCGAGTTCAATCGACTGTTCGACAGGATGCGTAACATGCAGGATAGTCCGAAGCGGGCGGCGATTATTGAACAAATGCTGGCGATCGCCCGGCACGATGCACCCTGGATATGGGGGTATCATCCCAAACAGTTCCTGCTGCATCACGCCTGGTATAAGAATGTCAAACCCAGTCTGATGGCGCACAATACCCTGATGTACAGGCGTATTGATCCGGAACTGCGTCAACAACATCGTCAACAGTGGAATCAGCCGGTTATCTGGCCCGTGGTGTTGCTTGCCGTGATACTGCTGCTCAGCCTGATCCCGGCCATCATCGCCTATCGACGTCGTGAGACGGCCAGCGGACGGGAGCTGAACTAGCCATGTTTGCTTATATTATCCGGCGGCTGTTTTATGCTATCCCGATTCTGATCGGCGTCAACCTGATCACTTTCGCGCTTTTTTTTGTTGTTAACAGTCCGGATGACATGGCGCGTATGCATCTGGGTGACAAGCGGGTTACCCAGGAAGCGATTGAAAAATGGAAAACGGACCGGGGTTATGAAAAACCACTGTTGTACAACAGTGATACTGACGGGCTGAACAAGTTTACCGAGACCATTTTTTTCACCAAATCGGTGCGTCTGTTTGTTTTTGATTTTGGCAGCGCAGATGACGGGCGGGATATTGGCTACGATATCAAGCAACGCATGTGGCCGAGTCTGGCCATTGCTCTTCCGGTATTTCTGGTCGGTCTGTTAATTAACATCACGTTTGCATTGTTACTGGCGTTTTTCCGCGCCACCTATATTGATGTCTGGGGCGTCGTGTTGTGCGTTGTTCTGATGTCCATATCGGCGATGTTTTATATCATCGGCGGGCAGTATCTGATTGGCAAGTTGATGAATCTGGTGCCGATTTCGGGTTTTGATCTGGTTGGAATAGAGACCGTCAAGTTTCTGGTATTGCCGGTGTTGATCGGGGTGGTGATGGGTATTGGCAGCGGAACGCGCTGGTATCGCACGATATTTCTTGAGGAGATCGGTCGTGACTATGTGCGCACCGCCCGGGCCAAAGGACTGTCGGAGCTGCGGGTGTTGTTCAAACATGTGCTGCGCAATGCCCTGATTCCGATCCTCACTGGCGTTGTTGTCGTTATTCCGCTGCTGTTTCTCGGCAGCCTGTTGACCGAATCGTTCTTCGGTATTCCCGGTCTGGGCAGTTATACCATTGATGCAATCCAGGCACAGGACTTTGCCATTGTGCGCGCCATGGTGTTCCTCGGTTCGGTGTTGTATATCATCGGCCTGTTGCTGACCGATATCTCGTATACCGTCGCCGATCCACGGATCAGGTTGAGCTGATGTTATCCCAGACGCCAAAACGTTTCTGGATTTGGCCGGCAGTGATTGTTGCCGGACTGCTGTTGTTATTATGGGGGCTGCCTCAACTGTTGCCGGTCTGTGCCAAATATCAACTGACCGATATACTGATTTTCTGTCTGGTCGCCGGGGTCATCTTTTTAACCGCCTATATTCGTCACAAGCCCCATCTGCTGGAACCCTGGCGACGCGTATTACAGAGCCATCGCGCCATGGCGGCGGCGGTGGTACTGGTCGTTTATGTTGTTATCGGCTTGCTGGATTCGATTCACTTTCAGGAACCCCTGGAGGGGCAGCCTGAAAGCGTCGGCCACTATTCGGTCGATGTGCCCAGTCTGTTCGACTTTATGACCCGCAGCTTGCAGGAACAGACCGAAAAAACCTATTCAGCGCCGCTGGCGACCCATCTTTTTGTCAAAGAGAGTGTGGTGCTGGAGGATGGGACGACGGCTCAACAGCATCGGCGGCTGGAGCACGGAGGCGCACATCTGGCTGATCCGCAAACGGACAAGTGGCCTGATATCGCCTACACGGCTCTGCAGGGATTGGTATGGGGATTGCTGCTCTGGAGCCTGCTGGCGCTGCTGGTCAGTGTCTGGCATGCGCGTACCGCCGGACTGTCGCCGGGCGCAAGCTGGCGGGCAATCTGGCGGGGCCGCAGCCGTTATCCGCTGAATACCCTGCTGGTGACCGCCGGTATTCTGCTGGTGATGCTGGCGATATTGTTTACCCTGAGTCAGAAATATCATGTGTTCGGGACAGACAAGGTCGGTCAGGATGTCTTTTATCTGTCGCTCAAAAGTATTCGCACCGGGCTGGTGATCGGTACCCTGACCACCCTGGTGATGTTGCCCTTCGCCATACTACTGGGGATTATGGCCGGGTATTTTCGCGGCTGGATCGATGATCTCATTCAGTATCTCTATACGACCCTGAATTCCATACCCGGAGTGCTGTTGATCGCCGCGGCGATCCTCTCGATTCAGGTTTATATCGCCAATCATCCGGAATTGTTTGACAGTGCCATGGACCGGGCCGATTTGCGTTTGCTGGCCCTGTGTGTGGTACTGGGAATAACCAGCTGGACCAATCTGTGCCGACTGCTACGTGGTGAGTCGCTCAAGTTGCGCGAACTGGAATATGTGGAGGCCGCCCGGGCTTTCGGAGTACACCATTTCACCATTCTGGGCCGGCATATATTACCCAATGTGTTGCATATTGTTTTGATCGTTGTCGTTCTTGAGTTCAGCGGTCTGGTGCTGGCCGAGGCCGTTTTGTCCTATGTGGGGGTCGGGGTGGATCCCAGCACGATCAGTTGGGGAAACATGATCAATGGCGCCCGCCTGGAGCTGGCAAGAGAACCGGTCGTCTGGTGGTCGTTGGTCGCCGCATTCATCCTGATGTTTGCCCTGGTGCTGGCGGCTAACCTGTTTGCCGATGCGGTTCGTGACGCTTTTGATCCACGCCTTGGCCGGATACCGAGAAACTGATAATGACCCTGGATAACGACACGCCACTGCTTGAGGTTGATAACCTGAAAACCTGGTTTCCCGACGGGGATCGCACGGTGCGTGCGGTTGACGGGGTCAGCTTTACGATTCGGCGGGGGGAGACCTGTGCGATTCTCGGTGAATCCGGGTGTGGCAAGTCCATTACCGCCTTGTCACTGATGCAACTGGTCCCGGCGGGGGGACGTATCGTCTCCGGCGAGATCCTGTTTCATGGTCAGGATCTGTTGCAATATTCGGAACGACAGATGCGCACGGTGCGGGGCAATCGCATTGCCATGATTTTTCAGGAACCGATGACCTCCTTGAACCCGGTACTGACGACGGGCGAACAGATTGCCGAAGTACTGCAGCAACATCTCGGACTCAAGGGCGATGCCTTGCGTCAAAGGGTGGAGGCGTTATTGCATCAGGTGGGGATCCCCGATCCGCACAAGCGTCAGCAGGATTATCCGCATCAGCTCTCCGGCGGGATGAAACAGCGCATCATGATCGCCATGGCGCTGGCCGCCGAACCAGAATTGCTGATCGCCGATGAGCCGACCACCGCACTGGATGTCACCATTCAGGCGCAGGTCCTGGATCTGTTGCGCGAATTACAGCAGCAACACCATATGGCAATGTTATTAATCACCCACGATCTGGCCGTGGTCGCGGATCGCGCAGACAAGGTGGCGGTCATGTATGCCGGACAGATTGTGGAGCTGGCGCCCCGTGAACAGTTTTTCGCCGAACCCCGGCATCCCTATACCCGCAAATTGTTTGCCGCCGTCCCGGGGCGGGGCAAACGTCGACAGAAACTGGAAGTGATCAAAGGCAGTGTGCCGACTCTGGATCGGGAATTCAGCGGTTGCCGCTTCGCCGATCGTTGCGAGGAAGCATGGCCGCTGTGTCGTGAACGTCGCCCGGCATGGACAGTGCTGGATGAAGCCGGGGAGCATGGTGTGCGCTGTCATCGCTATGATCCCGACGTGGATTTCGTCCCCCAGGTCGTCCCGTCACGTGGGGTTCGGGAGGCCGGTGCCGTTGATCAGCCGCCCCTCTCAACCGTGTTGCAGACCCGGGATCTGAAAGTCCATTTTCCCATTCGCAAGGGCCTGTTCAAACGGATCGTCGGTCGGGTGTATGCCGTTGACGGAATTGACCTGAATCTGTACAGGGGCCGCACTACCGCTCTGGTCGGGGAATCGGGCTGTGGCAAAACCACGGTTGGTAAAGCTCTGCTGCAATTGATTGAACCGACCGCCGGCCAGGTTGATTACCTGGGGCAGGAGCTGACGACCCTGGGCGGGGCGCGCCTGCGCCGCATGCGCAAACATTTGCAAATTATTTTTCAGGATCCGTTTGCCTCCATGAATCCGCGGATGATGGTCGGCAACATCATCGAAGAGGGCATGCTGACCCAGGGTGTGATGCCTGATGAAGCCGAGCGGACCCGGCGCATTGATCAACTGCTTGAACAGGTGGGTCTGTCGGCGGAAGCCAGGCAACGCTATCCGCACGAATTCTCCGGCGGGCAACGTCAACGGATCTGTATTGCCCGGGCACTGGCACTGGAGCCGGATGTGATTGTGTGCGACGAGCCGACCAGTGCGCTGGATGTCTCGGTTCAGGCCCAGACGTTGAACCTGCTCAAGCAACTGCAACAGGACTACGCTCTGAGCTATCTGTTTATTACCCATAGCCTGTCGGTAGTTGAATATCTGGCCGACGATATTGCCGTCATGTATCTGGGACGGATCGTCGAGCGTGGGCCGGTGGAACAGCTGATGAGCGATCCCAAACATCCTTACACACAAGCCCTGCTCTCGGCTGTACCGACGATTGAAAAACAGTCCGGGCGGGAAGTGATTAAACTGGAAGGGGAATTACCGTCACCCATCGATCCACCGGGTGGTTGTCATTTCCATCCCCGCTGCCCGCAGGCCATGGCGGTGTGCAAACAGGCTTATCCGGGCGTTACGCAACTGGACGGGGAGCGGGAAGTGCGCTGTTATCTCTATGAAGAAAAGGGACGAGGGACGAGGGACGAGTAACGAGGGAAACGGAATCCTGGTTCAAGAAACGGGATAAAGTTCGAACCCTGCAGGCCGGATCAAGCACCCTGCGGGCATAAACTTCGCAGAACCGGCATCACGCTGGATAGTCTAAACAACTGTTCCGAATTCATGGACACTTTACACTCTGGCTAATCTTGTAGGTCACGCTGGCGATAGCCTGCGTGACACCCTGTCAATACGGAGACTGTCAGGTAGCGCCAAGCGCAACCTGACCTACGCCGCTGGTGATGAACGAAGGCCGAATCGTGGAACGCGGCCCCACCGATCGTATCAGTCGCGATCCGCAACACGAATACACCCGAAAATTACTTTCAGCAGTCCCCCGGATTCAGTTCAGTCGCTGATGTGATTCAGTGGTTATATCCATGTTGGAGGGGCTATTGACGCTTCGCCAGCTATCTCTTCTTTGAGCCAGGCGGAAATAACGCAGAGGACGCGGAGTCGCAGAGACGCGGAGAATAATAATTTAATGATCCCGCGGCTTTGATTCTGTAAGCGGTTCGAGCGTTAGCCGATCCCGCATTACGTTCCGCTGATGAACTGGTCGTACAGGTTAAAGTGGTTCTGCTGAGGCTTGAACCACCCTTAATTTTAAAACTTTCTCTGCGCCTCCGCGCCTCTGCGAACTCCGCGTTAAAACATCGGATCTTGAGAAAAGGATTAGCTCGATGTCTGCATGACATCGACGTAGAGGGTCAGCCGTTGTCCGGGTTGCAGGTATTTGCCCCGGGGCAGGTTGTTCCATTTGCGCAATTGGCCGATGCTGACACGGAATTTTTGCGAAATCCGCGCCAGTGAATCCCCTTTGCGTACGCGGTAGCCGATGCGCCTGGTCATGCTGCGCGTTGGCGGGGCGGCGAGCTGACCGCTGTTGAGGGTGGAGAGCTGTTCGTCGCTGCGTGACCAGATGACCAGACTTTGTCCCGGCTTGAGGGGATCGCCGGGGGCCATGGCGTTCCAGCCGGCCAGGGCGCGGACGCTGACGCCGTGGCGCCGGGCCAGCCCCCAGAAAGTATCACCGGGCTGAACCACGTGGGTAATCTTGTTGCCTTTTCGTGGCCGGTTCTGCTTACGCTGGGTTCGCTGGGCCTGGCTGAGACGGTAGTTTTCGGCCTGCTGGCTCGCCACCGGAATGGTCAGGCTCTGTCCGGCTCGCAGCAGATCGCCGCGCAGCTGATTGATCCGTTTGAGGCTCCGGATACTGGTGTTATATCTGCTGGCGATGCCGCTGAGGGTTTCACCCTGGCGGATACGATGACGTTGCCAGGAGATCATCTGTTCGGCGGGCAGCTCCGCCAACGCGCTCTTGAAGGGCTCAGCCTGTTCCACGGGCAGCAGCAGATAGTGAGGACCATCCGGGGCGGTTGCCCAGCGATTGAAACCGGGATTGAGTCGATACAGCTCGTCCAGTTCCATATTCGCCATTTCGGCGGCTTTGGCCAGATCGATCTGGCGTTCCAGTTCGACTCTGGTGAAGTAGGGCCGGTTCGCAATAGTATCGATTTCGATGCCATAGGCCTGTGGATCGGCGATCAGTTTTTTCAGCGCCAGCAGTTTGGGCACGTAGGCCTGGGTTTCGCGCGGCAGACTCAGTGCGAAAAAGTCGGTTGAGCGGTTACGGGCCTTGTTACGACGAATGGCACGATTGACGTTGCCGAGGCCGGAGTTGTAGGAGGCCAGCGCGTGCATCCAGTCGCCGTCATAATAATCGTTCATGCGTTTTAAAAATTTTGCCGCCGCCCGGGTCGAGGCATAGATGTCACGGCGTCCGTCATACCACCAGTCTTGTTTCAGACCGTAGAGACGCCCGGTGGCCGGAATAAACTGCCAGATGCCCGAAGCCCGGCCGTGGGAATAGGCAAAGGGTTGAAAGGCACTTTCGACGATGGGGAGCAGGGCAATCTCCATCGGCAGATCATGCTGTTCGAGGGTCTCGACAATATAGTACAGATAGGGACGCGCTCGCTGCACCACCCGTTGCATGTATTCGGGATGGCTGGCGTACCAGTTCAACTGTTGTTTAATCTGGGGGTGCTCAATATCCGGCAGACTGAATCCGGCGCGAACACGTTCCCAGAGATCCTCTGGCGTACCCGCTTCGTCCGGGTCCTGTTCAGTGACCGGCTCATTGCGAACAAGAATGGGAAAGGGGGTATCGGTGGCGACACTATCCGCCACTTCCGCCGTTTGTTCCGCCCGGGAGTCGCTACTGTCGGTCGGCGGATTTGATGTGGGCAGCGTACAGCCAGTGATGGCCGCGATCAGTGCAACGAGAAACAATCTGCGCATATTGTTATTATCAATTAATTAAGGTGTTGGCAACTGACTATACTGGACTGGGATAGTAAAAACTGTGAACCAGCCGGTCAAGTACTGCTTCCGGGCGGGCCGGTTTCCTCTTGCCGCGGCAAACGGGCATACTGTCAGCCTGTCTAACCGGAACCCGCGAAAATTATGTTGTTTCGTCGTCAAAAGGCTTCTGCCCGTCAGTTTCATCGCTGTTCTCAGGACAAACCGATCGAGCCTGAGCTGGAGCAGTGGTATGCCGGGCGCCTGGGCGAGCTGATGGCCGAGCAGGAACAACAGCAGCTGGATACGGAACTGGTGGATCTGTTCGGTTATCATCTCCTGCATCTGGGTTCGCCGTCCGGATCCTCGCTATTGCGCGCCAGCCGGGTGCGCCATCGTATGCGCATGCAGCCGGATCCGGATTTGCCGGCGTGCCGGCGGAACGAGAAACAGCTGTGTGCCTCGCCGGTGGCCCTGCCGTTTTTACCCGACTGCCTGGATGTGGTGGTGCTGGCGCATATTCTGGAGTTTTCCAACGACCCGCACACAGTACTGCGGGAGGCCGAGCGCACCCTGATTCCCGAGGGGCATGTGGTCATCCTCGGCTTCAATCCGGTCAGTCTGTGGGGGCTGGCGCGGCTGTTTCGTCTCGGGAAGCGGCGGGTGCCCTGGTGCGGCCACTTTCTGACCCCGACCCGGTTGAAGGATTGGCTGGCACTGCTGGGTTTTGAGATCGTGCGCCAGCGCCGCTATTTTTACCGCCCCCCCTGGCAGCATCCGCGGTTGCTGCACAGACTGGCCTTTCTGGAGCGGCTGGGAAGCCGCCTGTGGCCGATCTTCGGCGGCGGATATCTGCTGGTGGCGCGCAAGCGGGTCAGCACCTTGACCCCGATTCGCCCGCGTTGGCGGGCCCGACGCCGGATGGCCGTGGGCGGTCTGATCAAGCCACTGAATAACGAAAGACAACAAAAAGGAGCCCGTTTTGAGTCAGACCGTTGAAGCCTTTACCGACGGGGCCTGCCGCGGCAACCCTGGTCCCGGCGGCTGGGGCGTGTTGCTGCGTTATAACGGCCACGAGAAACGCCTGCACGGGGGCGAGCCCGAGACCACCAATAACCGGATGGAACTGATGGCCGCCATCCAGGCGCTGGAGAGTCTCTCCCGACCCTGCGAAGTACACCTGACGACTGACTCGACCTATGTCCAGAAAGGCATCAGCGAGTGGCTGGCCAGCTGGAAGGCACGCGGCTGGAAAACCGCCGCCAAAAAACCGGTCAAGAACGTGGATCTCTGGCAGCGCCTGGACGCGGCGGTGCAAAAGCACCCCAGGATTCACTGGCACTGGGTCAAGGGCCACAGCGGCCACGACGAAAACGAGATCGCCGATGAGCTGGCCAACCTCGGGATCGATGAGTTGCTGGGCAACTCATCGATGGGACGAGGGACGAGGGACGAGGGACGAGGCTGATGAAGTTGTTATACTCGGGATCTGGACATGAAAAATTCGGCTTTTTACGATAATCTTGCCAATATGAAACGACTCAACGCTTTTCCTCGTTCCTCGTCCCTCGTACCTCGTACCTGATCATGAGACAGATCGTACTCGACACGGAAACCACCGGCCTGGAACCGTCCCAGGGGCACCGGATTATCGAGATCGGCTGTGTGGAGCTGGTCAACCGGCGGCTGACCGACAATCGCTATCACCAGTACATCAATCCCGAGCGGGAGATCGATGAAGGGGCGGTCGAGGTGCACGGGATTACCACCGCGTTTCTGGCGGATAAGCCCCGGTTCGACGAGATTGCAGCGGATTTTATCAATTTTATCGACGGTGCCGAGCTGATCATTCATAACGCCCCGTTTGATGTCGGCTTCATCAATCACGAGCTGAAACGGCTGGAGGGGGAACGGGCGCCGCTGGAGCGTTTGTGCCGGATCATCGACACTCTGGTGATGGCGCGGCAGATGCATCCCGGGCAGAAGAATAACCTGGACGCTTTGTGCAAGCGTTATACCATCGATAACGCCTCGCGTGAGCTGCACGGCGCCCTGCTGGATGCCGAGATCCTGGCGGAAGTCTATCTGGCCATGACCGGCGGCCAGGTGCGGTTGTCGCTGGAGGGGCGGGATAGCTCCGGGAGCGAGAGCCGCGTCGAAGCGCGCCGGCCGATGGCGGCGGGCCGTCCGCCGCTGAAAATCATCCCCGCCAGCGAGGCCGAGCTGCGTGCGCATCAGGCGCGGCTTGAGGCCATCGACGCGGCCAGCGACGGGCAGTGCCTCTGGCGCAAGAGCGACAGCTGAGACTGGGATCGCGCCAGGCGGCGTTCGATTCGGGCTGGCGGTTTCCGGCTGCTTCAAACCCCTTGTTCAAATAAAGATTTGGGCCCGGCCAGACTGATTCGATCCTTTCCTTGGGGCGCGCTCCATGCGGGTGAACAAGCTGCTGCGTCTGCTGATGAGGGTCATTGCGTCGGCGCCGTCTGCTCTGTCCGGCCAGCCGGAACGAGGCTTGTTCAGCGTTCGTGATAGACGACGATATCCATCCCGTGGACTTCGATGATCTGTTGCTCGGCCATGTTTTTCAGCACCCGGCCGGCCATTTCCCGCGAGCAGCCGACGATCCGGCCCAGCTCCTGGCGCGAGACATGGATCTGGGTCCCCGCCGGGTGGGACATGGCTTCGGGGTGCGAGCACATGTCGAGCAGGGCGCGGGCAATCCGGCCCGCCACGTCCATGAACGCCAGCTGACTGACCTTGCGATTGGTGGTAATCAGCCGTTGTGACAGCTGCAGTCCCACGGCTTTGAGGATATCCGGCTGGGCCTCCTTCAGTTCGTTCTCAAACAGGCGATTGAGCTCGTCATAGCTGATCCGGGCCAGCTTGCAGGCGGTGCGGGTGCGGACCAGCGCCGCACGGCATTTGGTGCGATAAAACAGCCCCATCTCGCCGATGAAATCGCCGCTGTTCAGATAGGCCAGAACAATTTCATGACCGTCATCATCGTCGTCTTCCAGCAGGACACTGGCCGAACCATCGACAAGATAGTAGAGCGTGTCGCTGGGATCGCCGGCCCGCACGATGACGCTTTTTTTGGGCAGAGTGTAAATTGTGCAATATTCCAGAAACCGTTCCAACGAGCGGGGGTTTATCTCGCAGGCGAGGGCCTGTTCATCATCATCCAGTATGATCGTCATAGGGGACTCCAGCTTCTGTCTGCGGGATCGTCGAACAGGCCGTACACAGTGCAAAACATCGAACGACTGTTCCGGGTGGCTGAGCGGGACCGCGGTATCCCGGTTCGGTAATGAAGCGGGCAGATTGTTCCATGGGCAAGTTATGTTGCGCTTTCATCATCCTTCTCCGGCAAATTTTGCTGTCGTTTGCAGGATCGCCTGGAGAGGGCGGTTATTATTTATTATAAATCGGTTCTGATAACAGGGACTTTAATATAATTCGGTGCCACATGGCCAGAGTGACAGGCCTTTGTTCGTCCCACCAGGACATCGCTGCGCCCGAACCGGCGACGGGGACTGCAATTTTACCCCGCGGCGAGTACAATACAGCCCCCTGCGGGGCCAAGATGACTTATTTTTCAAGGATTTGGTTTGATGTCCATTCGTACTCGTTTCGCGCCCAGCCCGACCGGCTATCTCCACATCGGTGGGGCCCGCACGGCCCTGTTTTCCTGGCTCCACGCCCGCAAGCACGGCGGCCGGTTCGTCCTGCGGGTCGAGGACACCGATCTGGAGCGTTCCACGGCCGAGTCGGTCAACGCCATCCTGGAGGGAATGACCTGGCTGGGGCTGGAATACGACGAGGGCCCCTTTTATCAAACCGAGCGTTTCGAGCGCTATAATGAAGTGATCGAGCGTCTGCTTGCCGAAGGCCACGCTTATCGCTGCAGCTGCAGTCGCGAGCGGCTGGAACAACTGCGCGAGGAGCAGATGGCCCGCAAGGAGAAACCCCGCTACGATGGCCATTGCCGTCATCGGGACGTCTCTGCTGATGAGCCGCACGTGATCCGGTTTAAAAACCCGCTGGAAGGCCAGGTGGTGATCGATGATCTGGTTCGCGGCCGGGTGATTGTTCAAAATGCCGAGCTGGATGATCTGATCATTCGGCGTACCGATGGCGCACCGACCTACAATCTGACCGTGGTGGTGGATGATCACGACATGCAGGTCAGTCATGTGATTCGCGGAGATGATCATCTGAATAACACGCCGCGTCAGGTCAATATACTCAAGGCATTGGGCGCTTCTGTCCCGGTTTATGCCCATCTGCCGATGATCCTCGCCGAGGATGGCGCCAAATTGTCCAAACGGGTGCACGGTGAGTCGGTCAGTGTCATGCAGTACCGCGAGGAAGGTTATCTGCCGGAAGCGCTGCTCAACTATCTGGTGCGGCTGGGCTGGTCGCACGGCGATCAGGAGATCTTCTCGCTGGATGAGATGGTGCAGCTGTTTGATCTTGGTGAGGTCAATAACTCCGCCTCCAGTATCAATATCAGCAAGCTGTTGTGGCTGAATCAGCAATACATCAAAAACAGCGATCCAGACTATATCGCCCATCATCTGGGCTATCATCTGGGCAAGCTGAATATCGATCCCAGCGAGGGACCGGATATCGTCGCCGTGGTCGAGGCCCAGCGCGAACGGGCCCAGACGCTGAAGGAGCTGGCGGATATTTGCCAGTTCTTCTATCGCGATTTCGACAGTTATGATGAGAAGGTGGCCAACAAGCAGCTCAAGGCCGCCGCGCTAGAGCCATTACAACTGCTGCGCCGGAAATTGTCTGAGCTGGACGAGTGGCAACAAGGCCCCATCCACGACGCGATCCACAGCACGGCCGGGGAGCTGGATCTCAAAATGGGCAAGGTGGGTATGCCGTTGCGCGTGGCCGTCACCGGCGGTGCGCCGTCGCCGTCACTGGATCTGACGGTGTATCTGCTCGGCCGGGAACGGACCCTGAACCGTATCGATATGGCCCTGGCGTATATTCGCCAGCGCACCGAATAATAACGTTTTTACACGGATTGAATCAGCATGCCCAGTGATACTCCCCGACCGACCAACTTTATTCGTCAGATCATCGAGGCCGATCTGGCCGCCGGGAAACACGACGGCCGGGTGATGACCCGGTTTCCGCCCGAACCCAACGGCTATCTGCATATCGGCCATGCCAAATCGATCGTGCTGAATTTCGGGGTGGCCGCGGATTATCACGGCGCCTGCAATCTGCGTTTTGATGATACCAATCCGCATAAAGAGAACGTCGAATTCGTCGAGGCGATCAAACGGGATGTGCAGTGGCTCGGCTATGAATGGCAGAATCTTTATTTCGCCTCCAACTATTTCGAGCAGTTGTACGCGTATGCCGTCGAGCTGATCAAACGGGGCAAGGCCTATGTCTGCGATCTGACCGGCGAACAGATCCGTGAATATCGCGGCACCCTGACCGAACCGGGCAGGGACAGTCCCTATCGCGAGCGCAGCGTCGAGGAGAACCTGGATCTGTTTGCCCGCATGCGTGCCGGCGAGTTTCAGGACGGTGAAAAAGTACTGCGCGCGAAAATCGATATGGCCTCGCCCAATATCAATCTGCGCGATCCGACCATTTATCGTATCCGTCACGGTGTGATCCATCATCAGACCGGTGAGCAGTGGTGTATCTATCCGATGTACGACTTTACACACTGCCTGTCCGATGCCCTGGAAGGGATCACGCATTCACTGTGTACTCTGGAGTTCGAGGATCACCGGCCGTTGTACGACTGGTTCCTGGACACCCTGCAGACGCCGCATCATCCGCAACAGATCGAGTTTTCACGTCTGACCCTGGAACATACCGTGACCAGCAAGCGCAAGCTGACCGAACTGGTCGAGCAGGGCTATGTGGAGGGCTGGGACGATCCACGTATGCCGACCATCGCCGGTCTGCGCCGCCGCGGCTATACGCCCGCCGCGTTGCGCGATTTCTGCGAGCGCATCGGGGTTACCAAGTCGGACAACTTCGTCGAAATGGGTGTGCTCGAAAACAGTATTCGCGAGGATCTCAACCGCGTGGCGCCGCGGCGCATGGCGGTGCTGCATCCCCTCAAGGTGGTAATTACCAATTATCCGGAGGAACAAACCGAACAACTCGAGGCGCCCAACCATCCGCAGGATGAGAGCCAGGGGAGCAGACAGATTAGCTTCAGTCGTGAGGTCTGGATCGATCGGGATGACTTTATGGAAGTGGCGCCCAACAAGAAATTCAAACGCCTGGTCAGTGGCGGCGAGGTACGCCTGCGCAACGCCTATGTGATCCGTTGCGATGAGGTGATCAAGGACGCGCACGGCGAGATTATCGAGCTGCACTGTAGCTTCGATCCGGCGACCCTGGGCGCCAATCCCGAGGGGCGCAAGGTCAAGGGCGTTATCCACTGGGTCAACGCCGCTGATGCGCTGCCGGCCGAGCTGCGGCTCTATGATCGGCTGTTCAATCATCCCAATCCCGACAGTGCCAAAGACGGCAAGCTCTGGACCGAGCATCTCAACCCCGACTCTCTGCGCACCCTGACGCACAGTCTGGTGGAGGCGAGCCTGGCCTCGGCTGCCCCCGGCGAGGTGTTCCAGTTCGAACGCGAGGGTTACTTCTGTCTCGATGAGGCCCGCCGGGAGGGCGGGATGCCGGTCTTCAATCGCACCGTGACCCTGCGGGACACCTGGGCGAAAATCGAGCAAAAATCCGCGGGGCAGTGAGGGCCGTCGTCGCGCACGGGTCGCGCGACGACTTGATCTATGCAGCTGGCGAAACATTCGGCAAATGACTGAAATTCGGACGGATCCTGGAAAAATCCGCGCCGGATGATTGACATAAGGGGGCCGCTGACGTAAATTGCGCGCTCTCGATTTCGGGGCTATAGCTCAGCTGGGAGAGCGCTTGCATGGCATGCAAGAGGTCGGCGGTTCGATCCCGCCTAGCTCCACCAGAGACCACAGCGGGGTGACGGGTGAAATATATCGGACGCTTTGCTGTGTACCTCGGGATCATACTGATAGTACTGGGTATGATCGCCGGATTCGGTGCGATGCTTGTCAAACAGGACAGCGCGGGCATTCAGTGGCTCGGTGTCGTGCCAGTAGGGTTTGTAGTACTATTGGCGGGCACTGTCATGTCGCAGCTGTCACGTCCCGACGACGAATAACGTAAGTTTTCGTCCCCATCGTCTAGTTGGCCTAGGACACCGCCCTTTCACGGCGGCAACAGGGGTTCGAATCCCCTTGGGGACGCCAAATATAAATCAGCCCGCTTCTGCGGGCTTTTTTATTTGCTGTTAAGAAAGGGTCCTTCATGGGCCCTTTTTTATTGGATAGCATTTTCAGGATCGAAGGTCCCCTCCAGAACGGCCCGCATGCACGGATCTCTTGTTTTGCCTGGCTGGATCCAGACAGCCGGGCAATAGCTGATTGTTTACGCCTTTGACGCCTTGCCACTTCGCATGGCGTGCAGCGGTTCGTCACGGTCATTTTGAACCCGTGCAAGGAATGGCGAGCCGGGTGTTGAACCCGGCCGGGTTTCGGGCGGAGGGCGGTGGCCGGGGTAATGGGGGATCACGACTGCCCCGGCGATCGGCACTGGCTTGCATTTGGCAAAAATCGCCCTATACTAACTGACTGGTCAGTCAGTATTTCAGGGGCAATGGCAAAAACTCTTTTAGAACAGTCGGATAGCAGACGCCATCAACGGCGCAAAGCGGCGCGGCCGGGTGAAATCATTGCCGCGGCGCTGGAGTTGTTTGTCGAGCACGGTTTTGCGGCTACCCGGCTGGAGGATGTGGCGCGCCAGGCGGGGGTCTCCAAAGGCACGGTCTATCTCTATTTTGACAGCAAGGAAGCGTTGTTCGAGGCCGTGGTGCGGGAGATTGTGATTCCCCAGGTCGAGCGCAGCGAACTGCTGGCGCAACAGCACCGGGGCAGTCAGGCCGAATTGCTTGAACAGCTGGTGATGAACTGGTGGCAATCGGTCAGCGCCGGGCCGGTTTGCGGTATTCCCAAGCTGATTGTTGCCGAATCCGCCAACTTCCCGCAGGCGGCACAATTTTTCGTGGATAACGTGATCAACCGGGTACGCGGGATTTTCAACAAGGTCATCGAAAAGGGCATCGAGCAGGGCGAATTTCGCCAGATCGATCCCGAGTATGTGACGCGCCTGTTGATGTCCCCGATGGTTTTGCTGGCTATCTGGCGTCACTCTCTGCAACCCTACGATCAGACCTTTCCGATGGATGAGCAAACCTATTTGCATCAGCATCTTGATCTGTTTCTCAACGGACTGAAAAAGGAGATGCCATGAGTGCGCGCAGCGTGATGGGCGGACTGGTGCTGTTGTTGAGCCTGCCGGTGGCGCAGGCCGAGGAACAGACGCTTGGTTTTGAACGGGTGGTGGAAAAAATCCTGGGTCATTATCCGAGCCTGGAAGTGGCGCGCCTGCAGGTGCAGCGTTCGCGCGAGGAGATCGCCC
The DNA here is from genome assembly GCF_004366735.1 of Thiohalophilus thiocyanatoxydans. Taxonomy (GTDB): domain Bacteria; phylum Pseudomonadota; class Gammaproteobacteria; order UBA6429; family Thiohalophilaceae; genus Thiohalophilus; species Thiohalophilus thiocyanatoxydans. The sequence continues at coordinate 127,913 of NZ_SOQX01000006.1, forward strand.
GGGTGGAAAGCCAGCTGGGCTGGGAAATGGCCAGCGACGGCGGGGTCTCGCATGATGTCTCCGTGTTCGGGACACCGACCGATCGCGCCGATGTGAATCTCTCCCTGGAGCGGCAGCTGGAATCGGGTCATCGGGTCGGGGTCAGCGGTAACTATACCTATGAGGACAGCGCGTTCACGGTCAACCCGGAATTTCCCAATCCCTCGCACTCCACCCAGCTGGATCTCAATTACCGCATTCCCTTGAAGCAGGGTGAGGATAATCCGGCCTACACTGAAAGCCTGGCGGGGGCTGCGGCCGGGGTTGAAGCCGAACGTGCCGCCGCGCAAGCCCTGCGCAACGATATCGCCAATCAGGCACTGGATCTGTTTTATGCCAAGGCGCTGAGCGAGGCGCGACTGAACAGCGCCCGTGAGGCCCTGAACAACGCTCGCCGTCTGCAAGAGTATATTGCCGATCGACGCGAGCTGGGGCTGGCCGAAGAGAAGGATAGCCTGCAGGCCGAGGCCCAGGTCAGGGCGCAGCAGACCGCTCTGGAACAGCTGGAAATGGGCCTGGAACAACAGCAGATTGCGCTTAACCGACTCATGGGCGAGCCCTGGCAACGGCGCTATCGCAGTGTCGTGCAGGTGCAGTCGCAACTGATCGAGCAGAGGGTGGAGGCGCTGGTCGATCAGGCGGAAGCCCGTTATCCCCCGCTACAGCAAAACCGCGCCCGCCTCGAAGTGACCGAAACGGTTCTGCATCGCAGCCGCGATCAGCGCAAGGATCAGCTGGATCTGATCTTCTCGGTGGGCAGCCGTACGCGCAGTGGCGATGCCACGACCGGCAGTGTCAACGAGCAGGATATGGCTGGTCAGATTCGCTTTGAGTACCGTGAATCATTGAACAAGCAGGGTCTGGATGCCGAAGTGCGCCAGGCGCAACTGGATCGCACCATCGCCATCCAGGAGATTCGCCGTGCCCGTGACGAGCTGACCTACGGCGTCGCCAGTCTGGTACAGGAGATCAATGCCGCCCGTCGGGCACTGGATAGCAGCCGCCGGCGTTTGCAAAGCGAGCAGGATAAATACCGTGAGGCCATGCAGCGTTATCGTCAGGGGCGGGAGCAGACCGATCGGCTGATCCAGTTTGATAATGAACTGAACGATGCCCGACTGACGGTGGCCGAACTGGAGGTCGAGCTGGCGCGCCGGCTCAGTGCCCTGCGGATTCTGCATGGCAGCTTCTGGGCCACCCTGGATACCGGGGAACTGCGATGATCCGGTTTCTGGTCGAACACCGCCTGGTCGTCCATCTGATTTCGATCTTTTTGATCGTGCTGGGCATTATCGCGATCGCCAACATCAACCGCGAGGCCTTTCCCAACGTCAATCTCGACAAGGTACAGATCGAGATCGCCTATCCCGGATCCTCCCCCGAGGAGATCGAACGCATCATTATTACGCCCATCGAACAGGAGCTGCGTTCGCTCGATGGTATCGACACCATGACCTCCATTGCCTTTCCCGGTTCGGGGCGCATCAATCTCGAGGTGGATCCCGATGCGACCAATCGGGATCGCATTGTCAGTGATGTGCAGCTGGCGGTGGATCGCGCCACGTTACCCGGTGACATGCCCGAGGATCCCGTGGTGCTGGAAGTGGACGGCAAGATGATTCCGATCATCCAGCTGGCCATCTCCGCGCCGCGCGATGAAGTGGCGCTGAAACGGCTGGTGGATGACATGGAAGACGATCTGCTGAATATCGACGGGATCGCCCGGGTACAGATCCAGGGCGATCGACGGGCCGAGCTGCGGGTGGTGGCCGACCCCGAAAAATTGCGTGAGCACCGCATCTCCATCGGTGAGCTGGCCGAAGTACTGGAGAACTGGAACGTCAACGCGCCGGGCGGCGATCTGGAAACCCCGCAGGGCCAGCGAGCCATTCGAATTGTCGGCGAATATCAGCAGACCCGGGATATCAGCGAGCTGGTGCTGCGCGCCAACGAGCGGGGCGAGGGGATTCGACTGGGTGATATCGCCGAGGTGACCGAGTCACTGGAGGAGGCCGATACCTACTACGATGTCAGCGGTACGCCGGCGCTGAATGTGATCGTGATGAAAAAAGCCGAGGCTGACATCATCGAAGCGGTGGATCGGATCGACGCTTATCTGGCGCAGGTGCCGGAACGTTACGGCGATGATATCGAGATCGAAACCTTCCAGGACTTCTCCTATTTTGCCAAGGTGCGTCTGGGGGTACTGACCAATAACGCCCAGGTCGGGCTAGTACTGGTCTTTCTTTCGCTAATCCTATTTTTACGCCCCTCGGTGGCGTTGACCACCACCTGGGGTATTCCGATCGTTTTTCTGACCGGCCTGTATGTTCTGTACCTTTCCGGTATTACCCTGAACCTGGTTTCCATGCTCGGCTTTATCATGGTGCTGGGAATGCTGGTGGATGATGCCATCATCATCGGCGAGAACATTACCTATCATATGGAGCAGGGACTGTCGCCCAACGAGGCGGCGGTGACCGGCGCGAAAGAGTTGATCGGGCCGGTAACGGCGACCATTTTGACCACGGTTACCGCGTTTTTGCCGATGCTGTTCATGAGCGGCATGATTGGCAAGTTTATCGTCGCCATTCCCATCGTGGTTATTGCCCTGCTGATTTTCTCCTGGCTGGAGTCGTTTTTGATCCTGCCCAGCCATGTCGCGCATGTTACCAACAGTAAAAAACGTCCCGGCGAACGCCGCTGGTTGGTGAAGCTGGAGAATGGCTATGCCTGGATGCTGGACAAGGCGATTCGTCGCCACTGGATCACCTTGCTGATCTCCATTGCGGCACTGGCATTGAGCCTGTTTGCAGCCATGAATGTGCTCAAGTTCCAGCTGTTTCCGCCGGTGGATGTGGATGAATACATCGTGCGGGTAACGGCACCGGCCGGTACCAGTCTGGAAGCAATGCGCGAGCGAATGCGCGCCATCGATGAAACAGTGCGCGAAGGAACCAATCCGGACTATCTGGAAACCACGATTATTTCCACCGGTCAGATTGCGACGGATGCCAATGATCCCCTGATGCAGCGCGGCAGCCGCTTCGGGCAGATCCGGGTCAATTATATACCCGCGGTACTGCGTGAAGATCATGATGTGCTGGATGACATGCGCCGGTTTGAATCCCTGTTAACGGAAAAATTCCCGGACCTGGAGATCACTTTGGGCGAGATCAAACATGGCCCGCCCACTGGTCGCGCATTGGAGGTGGAGATTTCCAGTGACAACAGTGATGTCAACGAACGGGTTGCTTATCGACTGATGGATTATGTGAAAACCCTGCCGGGGATCACCACCATCGAAAGCGGCCTGCAACCGGGCGATCCGGAGCTGCACGTGGTGGTCGACCGGGTCAAGGCGGCCTACGCGGGGATCGACCTGGCGACTATCGCCAGTCACGTGCGCGCCGCGGTCGACGGCTTGCGGGTGACGACTACGCGCAAGGGGACCGAGGAAGTGGATATTACTATCCGACTGGCGAATGACAGCGACGATCCCGTTGGCAGATTGATGCAACTGGATATTCCCAATCGCTCCGGCGGCATGGTGCCGTTGAACCGGCTCGCCAAACTCGAGGAGCATGACGGCTATACCACGATTCGGCATAAACAGGGTGTGCGCGCGGTGACCGTGGTCGCCAATCTCGATAGCAAGCAGACAACCAGTCTGGAGATCAACCGGGCTGTGGAAGAGGGCGAGTCACAGTGGCTGGGTGAGGATGCCGACAAGGTCCGGGTGGTTTACGGTGGCGAGAATGAAAAGAACCAGGAATCTTTTGCGGATCTTAAATGGGCATTTGCCGTCGCGTTGATCGGAATATTCTTTATTCTCGCCATTCAGTTCAATAACCTGGGTTATCCGCTGCTGGTGATGATGGCAATCCCGTTCGGGGTGGTGGGGATTGTGATCAGTTTCCTGCTGCACGATCTGTTCTGGAAAGACATGCCACTGTCGTTTTTCTCGACCCTGGGCATGGTCGCGTTGACCGGGGTGGTGGTCAACAGTTCGCTGATTATGGTGGTATTTATCCAGCGGGCCCTGGAGGAAGGTTATAAGACCTACGAGGCCGTGATGCAGGCCGGCCGCCGACGTCTGCGCGCGGTGATCCTGACCGCCGCCACTACGGTACTGGGCCTGTTACCGACCGCCTACGGCTGGGGCGGTTCGGATCCGTTCGTTGCCCCCATGGCCCTGGCCCTCTCCTGGGGGCTGGCTTTTGCGACGCTGGTGACCCTGTTTACCATTCCGGCCGCATTTGTCGCCGCCGCGCGGGTCAAGCAGGGGGTTGTTCGACTGTTGACCCGATCCACCGGGGCACGCGAATAAATACAACGTTCACGATCCGCGTAGCGTGGATGACTCGCGTTCAATTGGTGTGTTGCCGGAGCGCTTCACGCCGCAGTTCGACGGTTGCGGCTAAATAAGGTTTTTACAGTCGGCCGGCGGAGGCGAAGTGACGTCGCCAGTAGCGATCCTTGAGGTTGGCGATACTGACCTGCTTGCCGCTGGAGGGAGCGTGGATAAAACGGCTGTCGCCCAGGTAGATGCCGACGTGGGAGACAAAGCGGTTAGATTTGCTGCTGAAGAAAATCAGATCGCCGGGGCGCAGGGCGCGGCTGGGGATATGCTGCACACTGCGGTATTGCTGCCCGGTGGTGCGCGGCAGTTCGAGGCCGGCTTTTTGATAGGTATACTGAACGAGGCCGCTGCAATCAAAACCGTGCCGGGGCGAGTCGCCACCGTAGCGATAGGGTGTGCCGAGCATGCTGCGGGCCACTTCCACCAGTTTGTCCCGATCGATCGTCGTGTCGGCCGAGCGATGTAGCGGGACGCCACACCCGTATAGCAGTAACAACGCGAGTCCCGCCGGCCAGAGCCATCCGATGTTGAGCTGCAGGAGGGAGGGATTTGTTTGCTGCATGGGTGTACTCCGTTTGGCTATTTTTAGCCCATCCGGGCTCCCAGGTCAATAATTCGAGAAATATCAGCTATTTCAAAGACTTTCTTTATGCGATTTACAAATCGTGACGGGCGGACGGTGACTCCCGGGAAGAGGGGGACGATTGGCGCGCCGGCAGTTGGGCGGCCTGTGACCGACTCGTCAGCGCCGCCTGGCTGCAGATGCTTTATACTGGCCGCTTTATCCTGACCGGGGCGCTTGTTCAGGCGGGGTCGGTTGTTTTGAAGGAATGTTGATCGGATATGCCAAGTCGTAAATCGGTAACCCCACGCCGCAAGCGCAGTACCCGCCCGCGGCGCGCGGCGCGTAAACCCGCGCGCCGAAAAAAATCGCGCGGCTTTCGCTGGCGTTATCTGTTCGTCGGGCTGGCGCTCGTGGCGGTGGGGTATGTCGTCTATCTGGATTACACCATCCGGGATCAGTTCGAAGGCAAGCGCTGGGCTCTGCCGGCCAAAGTGTATGCCCGCGCGCTGGAAATTTATCCCGGCAAGCAACTGCCCGCGGCACAACTGGTTCAGGAGCTGGAGTTGCTCGGCTACCGCGAAAATCCGGGGCAGCTGACCCCGGGCAGTTATCAGCGGCGGGGTAACCGCCTGCGCTTTACGACCCGGGCCTTTCAATTCTGGGACGGCCGGGAGCGTTCCCGTCAGCTGGAGGCGGTATTCAGTGACGGCGTACTGACCCGTTTGCAGGATCAACACGGTGCTGAGCTGAGCCTGTTGCGACTGGAGCCGCCGGCCATCGGCGGGATTTACCCGGGTCATCGCGAAGAGCGGGTCCTGGTCCGCCTGCTGGAGGTGCCGCCGCTGTTGCAGCAGGCGCTGGTCGCCGTTGAGGATCGCGCTTTTTACGCGCATCCGGGGATTAATCCCAAGGCGATTGCCCGCGCACTGGTGGCCAACCTGCGGGCCGGACGCACGGTACAGGGGGGCAGTACCCTGACCCAGCAACTGGTGAAAAATTTCTTTTTAACCAATGAACGCAGCCTGTGGCGCAAGGCCAACGAGGCGGTGATGGCGCTGCTGCTGGAGTGGCACTACGCCAAAACCGAGATCCTCGAAGCCTATATCAACGAGATTTACCTGGGTCAGGACAAACAGCGAGCGATACACGGTTTTGGGCTTGCCGCGCACTATTATTTCGACAAACCGCTGGCGGCACTGGATGCCGGCGAGATTGCCACCCTGGTGGCGCTGGCCCGGGGGCCGTCCTATTACCATCCCGAGCGTCATCCCCAACGCTTGCGTCAGCGACGTAATCTGGTGATTGACATTCTGGAGCAGGATAACGGGCTCGATCCGGCCCGCGCGCAACGGGCCCGGAATCAACCGCTGGGGATCGTGCGCGGTAAACCGGGGGCCATCTCCGATTACCCCGCGTTCATGGATCTGGTGCGCCGGCAGTTACGCGAGCAGTATCGGGAGGCCGATCTCACCTCCGAAGGGCTGCAGATTTTTACCACCCTGGATCCCGCTATTCAGCGCCGGGCTGAACAGAGCCTGAGTCGCCGCATCACCGCCCTGGATCGCCAGCATGGCCTGGACGGCGGGCTGCAGGGTGCCGCTGTGATCACCAGCACCAGCGGTGGCGAGGTGCTGGCGCTGGTCGGCGATCGGCAGGCCCGTTACGCCGGTTTTAACCGGGCGCTGGAGGCCTCGCGCCCCATCGGCTCGTTGATCAAACCGGCGGTCTATCTGACCGCGCTGGATCGCCCGCAACAGTATACCCTGGCGACGCCTGTCGAGGATGCGCCGATCACACTGGAGGCGGACAACGGGACCCGCTGGTCGCCGCGCAATTACAGCGGCGAGTCGCATGGACGGATCCCGCTGTTCCGGGGGCTGGTCAACTCCTATAACCAGGCCACCGTGCGTCTGGGGATGCAGCTCGGGTTTGAACCCATTGCCGATACCCTGCAGCGCATGGGCGCGCCACGTTCCGTCCCGGCCTATCCGTCAATGCTGCTGGGAGCGGTCAATTTTACGCCGTATGAAGTCGCGGGGATGTACCAGACCCTGGCCGCCGGAGGCTTTCGCAGCCCCTTGCGCGCCATTCGCGAAGTGCTTGGGCCCGGGGGTGAACCGCTGCGCCGTTACCCGTTGAATGTGGAGCAGACCCTGAACGTCGACAGTGTGCAGCTGCTGCACAGTGCCCTGCTGGAAGTTCCGCGCAGCGGCACGGCCCGGGCCCTGCCGGCGATGCTGCCGGCCGGGCAGACGGTGGCCGGCAAGACAGGCACCACCGATGATCTGCGCGACAGCTGGTTTGCCGGCTTTAGCGGCAGTCATCTGGGGGTAGTCTGGCTGGGCCGGGATGATAACGGTGCCACGGGATTGACCGGCGCCAGCGGCGCCATGCGGATCTGGGGTGACATCTTTGCCGAGCTGCCGGGGATGCCGCTGGAGCCGCCGCCCAATCCGGGGATCGAATACCACTGGTTCGATTCGCAGAGCGGTTTGATCAGCCGGCGGGATTGCCCCGGTGCGGCCTATCTTGCCTTTATAAAAGGCACGGCGCCGCAGGAGAAAATCGACTGTGCCGGCGGCGGGGTGCGTGACAAAATGGACAGTACGCTGGATTGGCTGAAAGGATGGTTTCAATGAAGAGTCCGGGTTATTACCGCCAGGCGGGCGTCCTGTTGTTCGGCGTGCTGTTGATGGCGTGCAGCGCGACGCCGGACAGGACCCAGTCTGAGTCCGATGTGGAGCCGGAGAGTGAGGCAATCGCCCAGGTACGCCCGGGGGCGGAGACCAGCCGGCCGGTACTGGCGCTGCTGGAGCAGGCCAATAACGCCTCACGCCGCGGCGATCTGGCTGTGGCCGAATCCCGCCTGGAGCGGGCATTGCGTATCGAGCCGCGCAACGCGGTGTTGTGGTCTTACCTGGCCAAGCTGCGCCTGCACCAGGGGCAGCTGGATCAGGCCGCAGGGCTGGCTGCCAAATCCAACAGTCTGGATCGTTCGCAAAATTATCAACTGCAGGCCGATAACTGGCGCATTATCGCTCACGCCCGATACCACGCCGGTGATTCGGAAGGGGCCAAAAACGCCCAGCAACGGGCCACGACCCTGTTGCAGAAGCAGTGATCCGCCGCAAACGCGCGCGACGCGATTCAGGGGCTGCGCCGGATAGACTTCCGAGCCGGGGCGCGCACCCCGATGCCCTCGAGTGCGGTACAATGACCTCTCTGCTGGGCGGGCGGCCCGGGTGGCTTGTCCGGGGGATTCCTGAACCGCGCCCCGGCCAGGTCGGCATCGCGGCTCCTCAGCACCCGTAACCCGTAACCCGGAACACAGGTACAACACAGCGCAGTGGATTCCCCCAACGAGATTCTAGGTCAACACGGTCCGTTTGCCCGGCAGGTGGCGGGGTTTGCCCCGCGCATCGAACAACAGGCGATGGCCGATGCCGTGCAGGCGGCGCTGGCGCAGGGCGAGCATCTGATCGTCGAGGCGGGCACCGGGACTGGCAAGACCTTCGCCTACCTGGTGCCCGCGCTGCTGTCGGGGCGCAAGGTGGTGGTCTCCACCGGCACCCGCAATCTGCAGGATCAGCTGTTTCATCGCGATCTGCCGGTGGTGCGCAAGGCGCTGCAGGTTCCGGCCAGCGTGGCGCTGTTAAAAGGGCGCAGCAACTATCTGTGCCTGCACCGTCTGCAACTGGCCGAAGAGACGGCCTATCAAAATCCGGCGGAGATGAAAAAACTGCAGCGCATTCGCGACTGGGCCGGGCGCACCCGGCGCGGCGATATCGCCGAATTGCCCGAGGTGGACGAGCAGGACATGATCTGGCCCAAGGTCACCTCCACCGCCGATAACTGCCTGGGGCAGGAGTGCGACTGGTTCGATCGCTGTCATCTGGTGGAGGCCCGGCGCGAGGCGCAGGCCGCCGATGTGGTGGTGGTCAACCATCATCTGTTGTTTGCCGACATGGCGCTGCGCGAGACCGGTTTCGGCGAGCTGCTGCCCTCGGTCGAGGCGTTCATCATTGACGAGGCCCATCAGCTGCCGGACGTGGCCTCCGGGTTTTTCGGCACGGCCCTGAGCGCCAACCAGTTACTGGAGCTGGCACGCGACAGTCGCGATGAATATATCAACGAGCTCAACGAGGATCGCGAGCTGGTGCGCCTGGCCGATGAACTGGAAAAAGCGGTGCGCGACATGCGACTGCTGTTTCGTCAGCCGGGCCAGCGCGGCAACTGGAAGGCGCTGGCCGACCAACCCGATATGCAGGCGGTCACCGCGCAGCTCGGTCAGAAACTGGCGCAGCTGCAGGCGGCGCTGGAACCCTGTGCGCCGCGCAGCAAGGCGCTGGACAAGTGTTACCAGCGGGCCCGGGAACTGGGCAGCCGCTTCGAGGAGCTGGTCGCGGTGCATGACAGTGACGACATTCACTGGTACGAGGTGCATCCGCGCAGCTTTACCCTGCACCTGACGCCGCTGGATATCGCCGCCAACTTCCGCGAGCAGCTGGAAAGCACCTCGGCCAGCTGGGTGTTTACTTCGGCGACCCTGGCGGTGGCCGATCGCTTCGACCATTTCCAGCAACGGCTGGGGCTGGAGCAGGCCGCCACCGCACGCTGGGACAGCCCCTTCGACTTTGCCCGCCAGACCCTGCTCTATCTGCCCGAACAGATGCCGGCCCCCAATGCGCCCGACTATACCGAAGCGGTGGTGGCGCAGGCCCGCCGGGTCCTCAAGATCAGCGGCGGGCGGGCGTTCTTGCTGTTTACCAGCCATCGCGCCCTGCAGGAGGCTGCCGGCCTGCTGCGCGATCAGGTGCCATGGCCGCTGTTCGTGCAGGGCGAGGCGCCGCGCGATGTCCTGCTGGAGCAGTTTCGGCGCGCCGGGAACGGGGTCCTGCTCGGGACCAGCAGTTTCTGGGAAGGGGTGGATGTGCGCGGTGAGGCGCTCTCCTGCGTGATCATCGACAAGCTGCCGTTTGCCTCGCCCGGCGATCCGGTGTTGCAGGCGCGCATCGAGGCGCTGCAAAAGCAGGGGATCAACGCCTTCATGACCTACCAGCTACCCGCCGCGGTGATCAGCCTGAAACAGGGCGCCGGGCGGCTGATTCGCGACGTCAATGACTACGGTCTGCTGATGATCTGCGATCCCCGGCTGCACAACAAACCGTACGGCCGGGTCTTCTTACAATCGCTGCCGCCGATGCCCCGCACCCGCGATCTGGCCCGGGTACGCAGCTTTTTCGAACAACGCGAGCAGGCGGAGGCCGCGCCGGTATGAAGATCCTGGCGCTGGATGCGGTCACCGAGGCCTGTTCGGCGGCGCTCTATATCGATGGGGCCAGCCGGCAGCAGTATGCGGTGGCGCCGCGCGAACATACCCGCTTGCTGCTGCCGATGGTCGATGCCCTGCTGGGGGAGGCGGATCTGACCCTCGCCGATCTGGATCTGATCGCCTTCGATCGCGGCCCGGGATCGTTCACCGGCATTCGGATCACCCTGAGTGTGGTGCAGGGGCTGGCCTTCGCCGCCGATCTGCCCGTGTTGGGGGTCTCCAGCCTGGCCGCGCTGGCCCAGGCAGCGTACCGACAGCGACAGGCCGATTCGGTGCTCAGTCTGATCGATGCTCGCATGGGCGAATTTTACTGGGGCTATTATCAGTGGCAGGGGGATCGCATGCAGTTGCAGGGCGACGAGCAGGTCTCCCGCCTCGGCGCGATCCCGGTGTCGGGCGACGCCCGGGTATTCGGCAGCGGCGTGGCGACCCGGGACGAGGTGCTGCGCGAGCACGGCTTGACCCGCCTGAACGACGAAGCGACCCTGCGTTATCCGCGTGCCGAATACATCGGCGAGCTGGCCGCGCTGAGCCCGGAACAGGCGGAGACGGTGGAGTCGGCACAACCGGTTTATTTACGCAACAAGGTGACCGGCTGACTTGAGCCCGACCCGCCCCCTTGGTAGGCTTGCTGCTTCTTTACTAACAGGGACGCCGTGATGAGAACCTTGTTCACCCGAATGGTCGCTTTTTTACCGGTGCTTGGTCTGTTGGTCTTCTACACCGCCGCGTCGGCCCAGGAATCCGTGATCGAAGGAGACGGATCCCGCATCTATGTCAAAAAGGTCGAAAAGCCTCTTCCCGAGGTCTACAGCAAGGTTTTTACCGCGCTGGAAAACGGCGGTTATTTTGTGCAGTTCGAGCCCAACATCGCCAAGAATCTGGAACACTTCGCCCAGCGCTGGGGGGATGATTACAACCGTAACAAACTCGAAGCGATCCGCAGCCTGGTTTTCAGCAATGCCTGGTATGTGAACCAGATCAGCAATCTCGATCCCGAGTTGCTGGCCATGGTCCCCCTGCGCATGACCTTTATTCATAAAGAAGAGATGACCACGATGCTGTTCGTGCGCCCTTCACGGGTCGCCGCGGACAGCCCCGCCAAAAAAATCGCCACCGAACTCGAAAACGACATCATCAATACCATCGAACGGATCGTCTTCTATTAAATAAAGTTGGCAGTTGGCAGATAGCAGCTGGCAGAGAAAGATGCTTACTGGTAGGTTGCGGGGAATCCGGAGAGGTTGTTTTTACCACGAAGGCACGAAGACACGAAGTGATGAAATTTGGTAACAATGTTTTCTTCGGGCCTTCGTGTCTTCGTGGTTAAAGAAATTTTACTCGGCATTCTCTGTGTCTCTGCGGTATATCTTTTTATTATGTCAGCAGGTTGACCAGGATCTGTTCGTAGATGGCGGAGAGGGTGTCGAGTTCGGCGATGTCGGTATGTTCGTTGATCTGGTGGATGGTGGCGTTGAGGGGGCCGAGTTCGACTACCTGGGCGCCGGTGGGGGCGATGAAGCGGCCGTCGGAGGTGCCGCCGGCGGTCGACAGCGTGGTGGGGTAACCGGTGACATGTTGAACCGCCTGTTGCGTGGCGGCTACCAGCTTATCTTCGGGGGTAAGAAACGGCTGGCCGGAGAGCGTCCAGTTGATGGCATAATCCAGCGCGTGTCCATCCAGGATCGCCTCGACCTGCCGGCGTAATTGCTCGTCGGTCACTTCGGTGGAGAAGCGGAAGTTGAACTGCACCTCCAGCTCGCCGGGAATGACATTGTTGGCGCCGGTGCCGGCCTGGATATTACTGATCTGGAATGTGGTCGGCGGAAAGTAATCATTGCCTTGATCCCACTCGTGACTGACCAGCTCCTGTAACGCCGGGGCGAATTGATGCACCGGGTTACGCGCCAGGTGCGGATAGGCGACATGCCCCTGTTTGCCGCGCACGGTGAGAATGGCCCCCAGCGATCCGCGCCGGCCGTTTTTGATTACATCCCCGACCCGGTCGGTACTGGACGGCTCCCCCACCAGGCACCAGTCGATTGGCTCGTTACGCTGCTGCAGGGTCTCGACTACCTTGACCGTGCCGTTAATGGACGGGCCTTCCTCGTCGCTGGTGATCAAAAAGCCGATGGATCCGACATGATCAGGATGCTGCTGCACGAAACGTTCGCAGGCGGTTACCATCGCCGCGATGGAGCTTTTCATGTCTGCGGCACCCCGGCCGTATAACTGGCCGTCATGCTCGGTGGGGCTGAACGGCGGTGATTGCCACGCCTCTTCGGGACCGGTCGGGACGACATCGGTGTGCCCGGCGAAGACGAACAGGGGGCCGTTAGCGCCACGCCGTGCCCAGAGGTTATCCACCTCCTCGAAGCGCATCGATTCAAGCGTAAACCCGATCGCCTTGAGGCGTTCGCCGAGCAGGGGCTGGCAGCCGGCATCCTCGGGGGTGACAGAAGGGCGTTCGATCAGGGCTTTGGCGAGTTTCAGCGTCTCGGACATGCGCCCAGTCTAACCGAAATGTTGCTCATAGTCGGCTTCCTTAAAGCCGACCAGGAGCTGATCGCCGTGCTGGATGACCGGCCGTTTGATCAGCATGGGATGGTGTTGCATCAGTTCGATGGCCATTGGGGTGTCGAGATCCTGTTTTTGCGCCTCATCGAGCTGGCGCCAGGTCAGACCGCGGCGGTTGAGCAGGGTCTCCCAGCCCACGGCCTGACACCAGCGTTGCAGCTGTGCCTTGTCGGGCGCAGCTTGCTTGAGATCGTGAAAGGCGTAGTCGATCTCGCGGGCATCGAGCCACTTGCGCGCTTTTTTCACGCTGTCGCAGTTTTTGATACCAAACAGTTCCATGATTGTGGTGGCGATCAGATATCGCGCAGCAGTTCGTTGATGCCGACCTTGCCGCGGGTCTTTTCATCCACCTGTTTGACGATCACCGCGCAGTAAAGACTGTACTTGCCGTCTTTGGAGGGCAGGTTGCCGGAGACCACCACCGAGCCGGCGGGAATCCGGCCGAAGGTGATCTCGTCGGTTTCGCGGTTGTAAATGCGGGTGCTCTGACCGAGATAGACCCCCATGGAGATGACCGAGCCCTCTTCGATGATCACCCCTTCGACCACCTCGGAGCGGGCACCGATAAAGCAGTTGTCCTCGATGATGGTCGGTGCCGCCTGCAACGGCTCGAGTACGCCGCCGATGCCGACGCCGCCGGACAGATGGACGTTCTTGCCGATCTGGGCGCAGGAGCCGACGGTGGCCCAGGTATCGACCATGGTGCCGGAGTCGACATAGGCACCGATGTTGACATAGGAGGGCATCAAAACCACGCTCGGCGCGATATAGGCGCCTTTGCGCACAGTGGCCGGCGGTACGACGCGCACGCCGTCGGCGCGAAAATCGCGTGAGTTGTATTCGTTGTATTTGGCGGGAACTTTGTCGTAATAATTGGTAAAGCCGCCTTTCATGAATTCGTTGTCATGGATGCGGAAGGAGAGCAGCACGGCTTTTTTCAACCATTCGTTGACAACCCATTGCCCCTCTTTTTGTTCGGCAACCCGGGCTTCACCCTTGTCGAGCATGGCAATGGCTTCGGTGACCGCTTCCTTGACGATGGTGTCCACGCTGCGCGGGGTGATCTCGGCGCGATTTTCAAAGGCGTTGTCGATGATATTGATAATGTCACTCATGGGTTTCTCCGCATTGATGATTCGGTTGGCGGGCCGCCGGGCCGCAACGAGGGGCAATTATACCGGGCCGCACCGGCTGACGCAGCTGTTCACAGGCTGTCGATGAGATTTTTTATGCGCCCGGCCGCCTCGACGCACTCTTCGAGATCCGCCACCAGCGCCATGCGTACCCGGTTGCGGCCGGGGTTGGTCTGGCGGCTGTTACGCGACAGGTATTGACCGGGCAGCACGGTGACATTCTGTTCGCCGTAGAGGCGCCGGGCAAACCCGGTATCCTCAAGGGGTGTCCGGGGCCACAGATAAAAGCCGGCCTCGGGTCGGCTGACCGACATCACCGGTTGCAGAATCGCCAGCACTGCATCGAATTTGCGCCGATACAACTGGCGATTCTCCCTGACATGCTGCTCATCGGACCAGGCGGCCACGCTGGCGATTTGATGATGGGGGGGCATGGCACAGCCGTGATAAGTTCGATAACGGTGAAACGCGGCGATAATTTCGGCATCACCGGCGACAAAACCCGAGCGCAGGCCGGGCAGGTTGGAGCGTTTGGAGAGGCTGTGAAACACCACGCACTGTTTGAACTGATCATTACCGGCTGCCGCGGCGGCCTGTAACAAGCCGACCGGCGGTTGTGTCTCGTCAAAATAGATTTCCGAATAACACTCGTCGGCGGCGATAACAAAATCATGCCGTTCGGCCAGTTCCATCAGTTTGATCAACGTGGCCTGATCCAGCACTGCCCCGGTCGGGTTGCCGGGGGAACAGAGATAAAGAAGCTGGCAGCGGGCCCAGGTTTGTTCGCTGACCGCGTCGAAATCGGGAATGAATCCGTTGTCCGCCTCGCAGTTGAGATAGCCGGGTTCGGCGCCGGCCAGCAGGGCCGCGCCTTCGTAAATCTGGTAAAAGGGGTTGGGCATCAAAACCAGCGGATCACGGCCACGCTCCACCACCGCCTGGGCAAAGGCGAACAGTGCCTCACGGGTGCCGTTGACCGGCAGGACATGGTGTTCGCTGTCGAGCAGATCGGCGGGCAGTTGAAAACGACGGTTCAGCCACTCGACAATCGCCTCGCGCAGGGCGGGACTGCCGCGGGTCAGTGGATAACTGGCCAGGGTCGCCAGGCTGTCGCGAATTACATCAAAGACGAACGCCGGGGAATCATGTTTGGGTTCACCGATCGACAAGGCGATATGCGCCAGTGACCCGGGCGGGGTGACACCGTCTTTGAGCCGGGCCAGCTTTTCAAAAGGATAGGGGTGTAATTTGTCGAGTTCCGGATTCATACTGTACGCTGCGCTAAACGGGGCGGACCCGGGCCAATGGGGAAAAGATGCGTAGTATAGGGGATTCGGGCGGGGCGGCCAAATGGCAGGCGACCGCGCCGGTTTTCAGTCTGTTACTGGCGGCCACATTGTGGGGCGTGTTCTGGTTTCCGCTACGCTGGCTCGAACAGCTGGGGCTGACGGGGTTGTGGCAGACCTTCTTTATCTATACCGGTACGTTGTGGGTCGTGATAATCCTCGTCTGGCGTCAGGCGCCCAATCTGAAAACGGAGATTGGGCAGGCGCCCTGGGCGTTGTTGTTTATGGCACTGGCCAGTGGCTGGTGCAACACCGCGTTCATTCTGGCCATGCTGGAAGGCGAGGTGATGCGGGTGTTGTTGCTGTTTTATCTCTCACCCCTGTGGGCCACCCTGATAGGCTGGTTATTTTTAAAAGAAGAATTGCACACGCTTTCGATTTTGGTCCTGGTGATAGCGATCGGCGGTGCGGTGGTTATGCTGTGGCATCCCGGCATGGGCTATCCCTGGCCGCATGATACCGCCGACTGGCTGGCCCTGTCAGCGGGGATCATGTTTGCCATTCTCAATTCCCTGGTGCGGTTTACCGATCGGATATCCATACCGGTCAAGACATCCGTGGCCTGGGTCGGTGCGATCGTGGTCTCCGGACTGTTGATTCTGTTCAGTGGTACCGGCCTGCCGGATGTGTCATTTTCCGTGGCAGGCTATGCCTGGCTGGTCGGTGCCTTGTTAATGGTGATCATGACCTTCAGTGTGGTCTACGGTGTGACCCATATGCCGGTGCATCGTTCGTCGGTCATTTTACTGTTTGAACTGGTGGCCGGCGCGGTCTCCTCGCAGTGGCTGACCGAGGAAGTGATTCTGCCCAAAGAGTGGATTGGCGGAGCGTTGATTATTATTGCCGCCTGGTTGTCCGCACGCCGGCAATTACAGCATCCCGAGGAGGAGTGGAGGGTATGAGTAATATTACGGCACTCGATCATGTCAGCCTTCTCGTCAGTGATACCCGACAGGCGTTGGCGTTCTATCAACAGGTACTCGGGCTGATGGTGGATGAGACGCGGCCGGATCTCGGTTATCCCGGCGCCTGGCTGCAACTGGGTGATCGGCAACTGCATTTACTGGAGTTACCCAATCCCGATCCGGTGGTGGGTCGGCCGACCCACGGCGGCCGTGATCGGCATCTGGCTGTTCGTGTGCAGTCGCTGGATACCCTGATTGCCAGCCTGGAACAGCACGGCATCGATTTTACGCTCAGTCGTTCGGGGCGCCGCGCCTTGTTTTGCCGCGATCCCGATGCTAATGCCCTGGAGTTTATCGAGCAGTAAAGCGATGTTCTGCGGGCTGCTCGACGGGCACCAGGCTCAGGGCTTGATTGTCGAACAAATGTTCCTGAGCCGACTTTGTCAGACTGTAAGCACGCCGTATCTGATCATCGCTCCCGTTGCGGCAGGGTTGCGGATTATCCAGCTCCGGATTGCGGCGCCAGTTGTGACAGCGGGCCTGTTCCGGCCTGGCGAGCGGAATTTCAATGACCTGGTCGTCACCCACAAACCAGCCCAGTGTCCCGTTGTGATAATACTCGGCGATTTGCGGTGCCGATTCGTCGAACAGTGAATAACCCAGAGTGTAGGGCATGGGCATATCCAGGATTTCCGCGATGGTGGGTGCAATATCCCGGTGATGGGCAATGCGTTCGGGCGTGCCCGGTTCCACCAGATCGGGCGCGTAGATCGCAAACGGTACCTGATGGCGCTCGACACCGGTGCGGCGGACCCGGGCGGTGTGATCGGCGACCAGCACCAGCATCCACGGATAGTGCCAGTCACGCTTTTCCAGTGCGCTGACAAATTCGCCCAGTTCATGGTCGGCCAGATGCAGGACATTGCGTTCGATATTCAGTCGTGAATCGGGCGCCACCAGCGGAGCAAAATCCTCGCGTAGCTGGATGTCATGGGTGGTATTGGTGTTGATGCCGATATGCACCGGCTCAGGCATCTCGGAGAGTGCACGCAGGACATGTTGATAAAGATCGTGATCATAGACGCCCCAGTTATTCTCCGGATAGTCCCGCCGGGAGATGGCCTGTTTGCCTTCGCTGAGGGCATAGCCCATTGACTGGGCATAGGCACCAACCCCGCTGGTGTTTTCATGTGATCCCTGAAAGTAGGCAGTGGACCAGCCCGCGTCGGCCAGGCGGCGCGGCAGGCAGTCATAGTCGAACAGGGCTTGCGGCGTGCGCGCCAGAGTCTGGCCCAGCGGGTTTTGATAGCTGCAAAGGACGGCGAACATGCCCTCGGTGGTGCGCATGCCGCCGGCAATCATGTCGCGATCGGCAAACGCGCGGGCGGCAAGCGCATCAAAATTCGGTGTGACCGGTGTGCCATCCTCCAGCGGTTGCATATGCCGGGTTGACCAGCTTTCCAGAAAGACCAGGAAGAGATTGATCGGGCGCACCTGGACCTGTTCCGGTATCGCACGTGGTATTGGATAGAGGGCCTGGAGATTGCTTTCGGCTTCCCGGGCGGTGATCCAGTCCAGTGGTTGCCGACGCAGTTCGCCGTGTGTGTTTTGCAGGCCGTGCAGGGCGGAGTAGGCGCCGTTTAAAGCGGCCGCGGTTTCGCTGGCATCGGCCATGCGCATGGCATCGTGCGGCCCCTGGGGGATACCGCTGGCATTACTGCGCACAAACAGGACACTCAGGAGGAGGACGCCCAGCAGACTCAGCTCCGGTCTCAGCCGCTGCCCCGGTTTTTTGTCGACTTCGACCCAGCGCACTGTGAAAAACAGGGCGGTGGCAATTAACAGGCCGATGATCCAGGGCCAGTGTTCGACCAGCATATTTAAAAGACTGTCGAGTGAATTGAACAGTTCGGCGGCTTCGTAGCCGATATGTCGGCCGGTTTCCTGCCAGTAGAGCCAGTCACCCAGGTGGGCGGCCAACAGTACTACCCCGGCAGGTGCCAGCCAGCCACGGCGTGGCACGGGCAGCGGAGAGCGACTGACAAGCCAGAGGCCGATAACCGTCAGACCGGCCAGAAAAGCGGCAATAGCCAGATCGAAACGCAGTCCCCACCACCAGGCCCGCGGCCACAGCGCGTCGGGCACCATCACCGCGCCACTGATCAGACGCAGCAGCCAGGTCATCAGAGCCAGGAGCAAAAAGAATTTAAGCCAGGTCCGCAAAAGTGCCGCCGTCGAGGCGGGCCGATCAGAAATGGAATCACGCATTGTTCAGATTTTTCATCAGGGAAACCGGTTTTCTAATGCTGGATAGTATATATGGATTTTCGCGGGTGATGCACGCTGCTGGGCAGGAATATTTGTTTATGCAACCGACCCCGATCAGTCGCTGTTTCGCCTGGCGGATCATCCGCCAGGTCAGCACCCGCTGTCAGACATGTCATGACCGGCTGTCAGAAATAGCAGGAAGTGACAGTGTCAGACATCAGATATGTGTTGAAAATCAACGGCCTGGAACATGGCATGCGACTTGCTACTCAGTTGTAAGTGTCTAACTCGAGGAGAGATGAATGCGACTGAAGTTGTTAACGCCCCTGTTGCTGGTACTGGGCTTGTGGGGTTGTGGATCGGCACCCGTGGAAGAGAACGAGCGACAGGAAAATGCCAATACGCAAACTGAAACACAACAGAACGATTCGACAGAGGTCAACGAAGAATTATCCGACCTGGAAGATGATTGCTAGATGTTCGGCAATCAGAATAATCACATAGTGAGGAGAAGAGGCATTATGAAAAAAGCAAAACTAATAAGTAATCTGCTGCTGGCCGCGACGATTGGTTTTTCATCCGTTGCGTGCGCGGCGAATGACAAACTGGCGGTAAAAATCACCCCGGAACTCGGTGAGGTGCCGGTCAAACATCATGGCAAGAAGATGGTTATACGCCGTGATCAGGATCAAAAGGCGGTTGTGGACAAGAATTTTTCCAAGACTTCACGCAAGTGTCCGCCATTCTGTATCCAACCGTCGACACTGGCTCCTGGCGTGGAGACTATTGGGGAAGTTGAAATGCTCGATTATCTGGATCGATTGCATAATGAGGGTGACGATTCAATTCTTGTCGTCGATTCGCGGACGCCGGGCTGGGTTGAGAAAGGTACAATTCCCGGATCAGTTAACATTCCCTGGACAAAACTGAATCCGGCAAAAGGGGCTGATCCGTTGACCATGAGTGACATCATGACCAACCAGTTTGGTGCCAAGCAGATCGAATCAGGCATCTGGGATTTCAGTAATGTCAAAACGCTGGTCATGTTTTGTAATGGTATGTGGTGCGGTCAATCACCCGCCAACATCAAGCAATTACTGAAAATGGGTTATCCGGCGCATAAAATCAAATGGTATCGCGATGGTATGCAGGGCTGGTCAATGCTGGGGCTGACAACAGCCAGGTAACCGACAGTCAGGAAAAAGAAACTTATAATACTTTACAACCTGACAATTAACTCCTCCTCGAGAGCTGTATTAACGCGAGACTTTTCTCCCGGTCTCGCGTTCTTTTTTATTACAGGGTATTCTGATCGCCGTTTTTTATCTGACGTAAGTGCCGGTAAAGCGTTCGTTCGCTGATGCCAAGCTCTTGCGCGGCCTTGACACGATGGCCGCGATGTTTTTCCAGGATAGCCAGTATTTCCTGTTTGTTCACGGTAATATTTCGCCGGTTCAATAAGGGGTCGCGTGATAGGTTCTCATCATCGACAACAGCGTTGTGCGGCGCAGTGGATAATGGCTCGTCCAGAAACGAGAAATGTTCGGGCTGGAGGGGGTGCTCATGCGCGAGTATCGAGGCTCTTTCGATAATATTACGCAGCTCCCTGACATTGCCGGGATAATCGTGCTGCATAAGAAGAGTCTGGACCTCCGGTACAAGAGGAAGCTTGCGTTCCCCGCCGGGTATCATGGACAGAAAATATTCGACCAGTCCGTTTATATCTTCCTTGCGTTCGCGAAGTGGCGGGATATAAATCGGAAATGCAGTCAGTCTGAAGTAAAGATCCTCCCGGAACTGATTTTGGCGGACCATTTCACGCAGATCACGATGCGTTGCGGCAATGATCCGAATATCGATATCGGTAAATTCCGTGGCGCCGAGGCGTCGTATCTGGCTGGTTTCCAGCAGGCGTAACAGTTTGGTCTGGAGGCTTGCGGACAACTCGCCAATTTCATCAATAAACAGTGTGCCGCCTTGTGCGGATTCGATCAGCCCCTGCTTGCGTTTGTCGGCACCGGTGAAGGCACCACGTTCATGGCCAAAAAGTTGACTCTCGACCAGGCTTTCGCCCAGGGTCGTGCTGTCAACAACCACCAGGGGACCATTGGCCCGACTGGATTGGCGGTGGATATATTCTGCAACACACTCTTTCCCGACCCCGCTTTCTCCCTGCAAGAGTACCGTAGTCTGGGTTGGTGCAACGCGTTGCAGGATTTCGGTCAGTCTGAGCATAACCGGCGATCGTCCCAGCAGTTGGCGGCCGGTTTCCTCGACACTCGACAGTCTGTTGATGGACTCGCCCATCGACATGATGTTTCCCTGCTCATCAAAGATCGGCATGGCCTCAAGCTGGACAAGTTCCTCATTACCGTCGCAATCATAATGTGTGTGTATGACATGCGTCGGCTTACTTGACTGGAAGACCGTATCCAGAGGGCAGTGCTCTCCGTGCTGTTGGCAGGGTACATCACAATGATGCGATATTTTATAGCAAAAGCTGCCAACCACCTTGTCCCGGGTCGTACGGTAATGTTCGAGGTAATGCCGGTTTGCCGCCTGAATACGATAATCACGTCCTATAATGACAAAGGGTTCGTGATACATATCAATCATTTGCTGACAGGAGGGCAGCAACGTGGATTCAAAATGCTTCTGATCCATCTCTCTCTCCCAATTACACTGACGGGCCAGATTATAGAGTAATCATATCAAAGAGGTATGCATTTGTATCAGTACTATTTATTAATGTTTTCTTATATGTTAATTGTTATGGATCATTTCAGACAGTCTTATGGGACAACTAAACAGGATTGTTCCTGAACCGGCATTCCCAATGCCAATAAAACCACGTCGTTGCCGCGCCTGCCGGAATATACTGTGTATCCCTTATCTGTGAATTCGATGGCTACGTTCGCATAACGACGATCCGGGCAGTCGCGGTAGTGCCGATTAATGCCAAAGTGATCCGAGATGTGGCCCGCCTGAATTCATGTTGATTGCCTGCATGTCATGACGGACCTGTCAATCTGGCAGTTCTGTCAGGTCGGAATGCCCGGGCAGAGGCGAGCTCTATTATGCAGGTGGAATCGTTTACCAGTATCTATCTGCTTAATCTGGAAGGAAAAATTGTTTTTTTTTCGAAGTGGTCCGGGAATAAATCAGGTGTGGCATAACTCTTGCTCCAGTTGTTTCGGTCTGTCTCGTCGAGACAGATGTGAATGAAACTTCGATAACAACATTGTGGGAGCGAGTATGAAACAAGAATTCAAATTAATGACTGCCGCGGCGGCAGTAGCTGCGGTACTGGGTTCGGCACCGGCTGCCGCCAACGAGGTATATGGTGATGTTCGTCTGTCAGTGAACAGTATTGACGACAGTTCCGGAACCTCCAGTGACAGCCAGGACAGCAATGCCTCACGGGTTGGTTTTAAAGGCGGGTATGAGCTCGATGGCGGGCTGAAGGCCCTGTACCACATCGAAGGGGGCGTTAACACGGATGGCGATGATAACAAGGATATGTTTACCAAACGCTTCGCCTTTGCCGGCCTGGCCGGGAACTTCGGCAAGGTGTTATACGGCACGCTTTCCTCGCCCTACAAAATGGCCGGGCTCAAGATCGATCCGTACTATGATACCGCAGCCGGTGACAAGTTAAGTGGCAGGAACTACGGCCTGTCGGATTACACCAACGGCTGGTTTGATAATGTGGTGGCCTATATTACACCGGACATGAACGGGATTCAGGCCAATGCCGTGATGGTGATGGATGACGAGGAGAGCAATGATCATCACTTCAATTACGGGGTTAGCTATAACCAGGCCGGGTTCAGTGCGGGTATCCAGTTGCTGGAAGTCAATACTGTGGGTTCCGAGGTCGATGCCACCCGTGTTACCGCAGGTTATAAAACGGATCAGTGGAGTGTTGGTGCCAGCATGGAAAATGTCGACCCCGAGGCATCGGCTGACACGGATTATCTATATGTCGCCGGTACCTATAACGTCTCCGCGAAAAACACCCTGAAGCTCTCCTACGGGGATGTGGATGATGATGGCACTGGCATGACCGCGGGAGTTTCCCATGACCTGGGTGAAAAGACCGAACTCTACGCCCTCTACAGTGATATAGATTATGATGATGCTGCCAAGGATAACCGCACGGTTATCTCTCTTGGTGTTAGTCACAAGTTCAGTATCGGCGGTAATTAACCACCCTGTAGTGCCGGCCGGCCAGGCTGATCTGGCCTGGTCGGGCGCTCGTTTATTCTTCCAGCTCTTCGAGCGTGCTGAGGCGCAAGGTCTCCTTTTGTTCGGCATTCAATGGCCGATCGTCACTACTTGTGATTTCAAAAATGTCCTCGACTCGTTCGCCGAAGGTGGCGATTTTGGCGTTATGGAGCTGAATGTCATGGGTATAAAAGACCGAGCCGATATTCGATAAGAGTCCCGGACGATCGTAGGTTTTGACCTGCATGATGGTCCGTTCACTGTCGTCCTCAAAGTGAATCTCGGTCGGGATCTTGAAGTGTTTGGCCTGGCGCGGCAGGCGACGGGTGATTTCCGGCGCTTCCTGGCCGGGGTGGCGCAACAGGTGGTAGAGCTTGTTGCGTATCTCACTGTTGCGTTGATTGTCACGCACCGGCTCGCCGCTGCTGTCGAGAAACTGGAACGTGTCGAGCGTGTAGCCGTCACGCGAGGCCAGAATGCGCGCGTCGACGACGGTCATGCCGGCCTGGCTCAGTACCGAGGTGATCAGAGCGAACAGATTGGGATGGTCGCGGGTGTAGATAAAGATCTCGGTACCACCGCGACGGCT
Source organism: Thiohalophilus thiocyanatoxydans (assembly GCF_004366735.1). Classification (GTDB taxonomy): domain Bacteria; phylum Pseudomonadota; class Gammaproteobacteria; order UBA6429; family Thiohalophilaceae; genus Thiohalophilus; species Thiohalophilus thiocyanatoxydans. Next base: position 151,257 of record NZ_SOQX01000006.1, read on the forward strand.
TTGTTCGCGGAACAGGATCACCGGCAGATCTTCCAGATCGGTATTGAGAATGGCCTGGGTGTGCCAGACAATCTCGTCGGGGAAATAACGCAGAAAGTATTCATCCCCAAGGTTGTCCCATAACTGGTTGATCAGCACATTGTGTTCATCGTCCGACTCCAGCAGTTCGGCCGCCGCCTGGCGCCGTTCCCGGACCAGTTCGGATTGCACCAGCGGATTTTTCAGGCCGCGGCGCAGGGCGCGTACCGTGGCATGGTACAGTTCCTGGAGCAGGGCGTCTTTCCAGGAATTCCATACGTGTTCGCTGGTGCCGCGAATATCCGCCACAGTCAACAAATACAGATAATTCAAATGCACCAGATCCCCTACCTGTTCGGCAAATTCATGCACAATGTCGGGATCGCTGATGTCCTTGCGTTGCGCGGTGGAAGACATCAAGAGATGGTTTTTTACCAGCCAGACCACCAGTTTGGTGTCATAGTTACTCAGGCCGTGGTTCTTGCAGAATTCACGCGCATCCGCCGCGCCGAGGGTGGAGTGATCTCCGCCCCGGCCCTTGGCCACGTCATGGAACAGAGCGGCCAGGAGTAACAACTCCTGTTTGGGGATGCGTTGCATGATCTCGCTGCACAGGGGGAACTCATGGAAGTATTCGGGCACCGTGAAACGACGCAGATTACGTATGACCATCACTGTGTGTTCATCGACGGTATAGACATGAAACAGATCGTGTTGCATCTGCCCGACGATGCGCCCGAAAACCGGCAGGTAGGCGGCGAGCACCCCGTACAGGTACATACGGCGCAGGGCATGGGTAAAGCCGTGACCGTAACGGAGGATCTCCATGAACAGGGAGCGGTTGCGCAGATCGGCACGAAATTCCGTGTCGATCAAATAAGTATGATCTCGAATCAGGCGTATGGTGTTGGCGCGAACCCCTTTGAGTTCCGGGTGTTGCATCAGCAATAAAAAGATTTCCAGCAGCGCGAAAGGATACTGAACGAAGACATTCTCCTCCTTGACCTCCAGGTACCCCTTGCGGGCCTGAAAGCGCCGGTTGAGTGAGACCGGCTCGGCCTGTTCCTCGGCCAGGAGGATCTCTTCCTTGAACAGCTGCAACAACATCTCATTCAGGCGACTGAGCTCCATGATGGTGCGGTAGTACTGTTTCATGAACTGTTCCACCGCCAGCCCCTTGAAGTTGTCGCGATAACCGAAGTGCCGGGCCAGCTCCCGCTGATGATCGAACAGCAGACGATCCTCGCGGCGTCCGGCAATCAGATGCAGGCCGAAACGGACCTGCCAGAGAAACGCCTGGCCTTCATGCAGGGTCCGGTATTCGTTTACGGTGAGAAAGCCGTGGTCAACCAGCTGACTCAGACTGCCGGCGTTGTAATGGCGCTTGGCGACCCAGCCGATAATCTGAATGTCCCGTAGACCGCCGGGGCCTTCCTTGATGTTGGGTTCGAGGTTGTAGGCCGTATCATTGAACTTGTCATGGCGCTGCTCCTGCTCCCGGAGCTTGGCCTCGAAAAATTCCCGGCTGGGCCAGATCTGTTGCGGGCCGCACAGGGCCTTTTGCTGTTCAAACAATGCTGATGGGCCAATCAACAGCCGGGCTTCCTGCAGGTTGGTGGCAACGGTGATGTCGCGGGCGGCCTCCTGCTGGCACTCATCGAGCGTGCGCACGCTCTGGCCCACTTCCAGACCCATATCCCAGAGAAAGGTGAGAAACCCCTCAATAGCTGTGTGATAGGGCTCGGGTGCCTCGGTCAGTAACAGCATCAGATCCACGTCGGAGGCCGGATGCAATTCGCCGCGTCCATAGCCGCCCACGGCCAGCAGGGCGATACCGGGATCACCCGGTTCGAAATAGAGTGTCCAGGCCCGTTGCAGGAGGGTGTCGATCAGCCCGGCCCGGGAGGTAACCAGTTCGGTGGCGGCACGACCGGCGTAAAAGCGTCGTGCCAGCTCTTCATGGGCGGATTGCAGGGCGTCGCGGAACAGGGGCAGGGGAGAATCTGTTTCCTGCAGCGCCGTATCGAAGGCTTCGGTATTGAACAGGTCCGCGTCAACCGGGACCAGCGAAGCAGTCATGGTTAAAAACTTTCCTCGTTTCGGCGGGTCAGCACTTCATGGCCGTCCTCAGTCACCAGGATGGTATGTTCCCACTGGGCGGAGAGGGCATGGTCTTTGGTGACCACGGTCCAGGCGTCCTTGAGCACCTTGGTCTGGCGCTTGCCGGCATTGATCATCGGCTCGATGGTGAAGGTCATGCCGGTCTCGAGCACCAGCGTGGTGCGCGGATCGTCGTAGTGCAGTACCTGCGGCTCCTCGTGGAAGTTCTCGCCGATGCCGTGGCCGCAATATTCGCGTACCACGCTGTAGTTCTGCTTTTCGGCGTGTTGCTGGATGGCGCGCCCAATATCGCGCAGGGGCAAGCCCGGTTTGACCATATCGATGCCGATTTTCAGACAGTCGTACGCGGTTTGGGCCAGACGCCGGGCCTGAATCGAGGGCTCGCCGACAAAGAACATCTTGCTGGTATCGCCGTGGAAGCCGTCCTTGATGACCGTGACATCGATATTGATGACATCCCCCTTTTTCAGCCGCTTCTCATTCGGAATCCCGTGACAGACCACATGATTGACCGAGGTGCAGACCGATTTGGGGAAACCGTGATAATTGAGGGGCGCCGGGATAGCCTGCTGCTCGTTGACGATGTAGTCATGACAGATCCGGTCCAGCTCGGCGGTGGTCACGCCGGCCTGGACATGGGGTTCGATCATTTCCAGCACCTCGGCGGCGAGACGGCCGGCGATCCGCATTTTTTCGATTTGCTCGGGGGTTTTTATACTGACACTCATTGATTTTCCTCCACGCTACAGGCGTGGGGTGGCTCCTGTCGCAAAAGTCGTGAATGGCGCCCGGTTTGGGGCGGTGGGGGCTTTTTTTAGCGCACAAACCGGGTGGTTTCGTTGTCGTAAACAGCGGTTTATGGTATAAATCGCGCGCTTGTTTAGCAAACCTAACCGGCCGTGGCTTGCCCCGGTCAAAAATGACACACATGTACCGACACATCTGTCCGGGTGCCCGCCAAGGCGGGTTGGCAGATGGGGTACATGGAGGCCTAACCCAATACAAGGAGACACTATAATGGCTGACGTTACGATGCGCCAGATGCTTGAGGCTGGCGTCCACTTTGGTCACCAGACCCGATTCTGGAACCCCAAAATGGCCCCCTATATCTTCGGGGACCGCAATAAAATCCACATTATTAATCTGGAAAAGTCCCTGCCGCTGTACAATGAGGCGATGAACTTTGTCAGCTCGCTGGCCGCCAACAAGGGTTCCATCCTGTTTGTCGGCACCAAACGCGCCGCCCAGAAACTGGTCAAAGAAGAGGCCGAGCGCTGCGGGATGCCCTACGTGAACCACCGCTGGCTCGGTGGTATGCTGACCAACTACAAGACCGTCAAGCAGTCGATCAAGCGTCTCAAGGAGCTTGAATCGATGATGGAAAGTGGTGCGGTCGAAGGCCTGAACAAACGTGAAGTACTCAGTCTGAGCCGCGAGCAGGAAAAACTGGAACGCAGCCTCGGCGGGATCAAGAACATGAACGGCCTGCCCGATGCCATGTTCGTCATCGACGTCGGTCACGAGAAAATCGCCGTCGCCGAGGCGGTCAAGCTGGGTATTCCGGTAATCGGTGTGGTCGATACCAACAACAGCCCGGACGATGTCGATTATGTGATTCCGGGGAATGACGACGCCATTCGCGCGATCACTCTTTATACCCAGGGTGTCGCGGCCGCAGTCCTTGAGGGCAAGGCGACGACCGCCCACATCGGCGAAGGCTCTGCTGACGATTTCATCGAGCTGGATGAAGAAGGGGAAGTGACCCCGGCCAGCAAGAAGAAAACCGCCAAGAAGAAAACCGCAGCCAAGAAAAAAGTTGCCAAGAAAAAAGCCGCCAAAAAGAAAGCGGTCAAGAAACAGGATGACGAATCCGGCACGGACGAGCCGGCAACGGCTGAACCAGCGGCCACACCGGAAGCCGCTTCGGCCGAGGCGGATTCCGAGTAAGGCTCACGTTACTGGCAACCTGAGTAACAATAAAGAAAAAGGGGGCAACGCCCCCTTTTTCGGATTTTCACAAACAGATTTGATCTAACAGCGAATACAGATTAGAGGACAGGGTTCATGGCAATTACAGCTGCAATGGTTAAAGAACTGCGCGAACGCACCGGCGCGGGCATGATGGAATGTAAAAAAGCGCTGGTTGAAACTGACGGCGATCTTGAGGCGGCCGTTGAACAGATGCGTAAATCCGGCATGGCCAAAGCCGACAAGAAGGCCGGCCGCACTGCCGCCGAAGGTCTGGTTGCGATCAAGGTCACCCCCGACAACAAGACCGCCGCGATTGTGGAAGTGAACTGCGAAACCGACTTTGTCACCAAAGGCGAGGATTTTCAGAACCTGGTAAACAACGTGGCGGATCGTGTGCTGGCTGACAAGCCGGCCGATCTGGATGCCCTGATGGCCATGCCGATCAGCGACAATGACAGCACCAGCATCGAAGATACCCGCAAGGAATTGATTGCCAAAATTGGCGAGAATATGGCTGTACGTCGATTCGAAGTTATCGAAGCCCAGGGAACATTAAGCTATTACATGCACGGCAGCCGCATCGGTGTGGTGATTGACCTGGAAGGCGGGGATGAGCAGCTGGGCAAGGATCTGGCCATGCATATCGCCGCCAGCAGCCCGGTCTGCGTCTCCGAGGAAAATGTGCCAGCCGATGTAATCCAAAAGGAAAAAGAAATCTTTTCCTCCCAGGCAGCTGAAAGTGGTAAGCCTGCCGATATTATCGAAAAAATGGTTGAAGGGCGCATCAAGAAGTTCCTCAAAGAAGTTACTCTTCTGGGGCAGCCTTTCGTCAAGGATGCAGACCAGACCGTGGAGCAGCTGCTCAAATCCGCGGGGGCAACTGTACATCGCTTTGTCCGTTTTGAAGTCGGCGAAGGTATCGAGAAGAAACAGGAGAACTTCGCCGAGGAGGTTATGGCTCAGGCGAAGAACTAACCCGCAACCATCAACACAACAACGATAACATATGGCCAAGACACCTATATATAAACGTATACTGCTCAAACTGAGCGGCGAAGCCCTGATGGGCGAGCATGAATACGGCATCGATCCGGCGGTGATTAATAGCATCGCGGCGGATGTCAAGGAAATCAACCAGGCTGGTGTTCAGGTGGCCATGGTTATCGGTGGTGGTAATATCTTTCGCGGCGTCAATCTGGCATCCGAAGGAATGGACCGGGTTACGGCCGATCATATGGGTATGCTGGCGACCGTAATCAATGCCCTGGCGCTGCAGGATGCGATCAAGCGCCAGGAGCTCCAGGTGCGGGTCATGTCGGCCTTGCCTATCCATACGGTATGCGAGGATTACATCCGTTTGAGGGCGATTCGCCATCTGGAAAAAAACAGGGTGGTTGTTTTTGCGGCCGGTACGGGTAATCCGTTTTTTACCACGGATACGGCGGCCAGTCTGCGAGGCATTGAGATCAGCGCGGATGTGGTGGTCAAGGGAACCAAGGTGGATGGCGTCTATTCTTCTGACCCGGTCAAGGATCCGTCCGCCAAACGGTTTGAAAAGCTGGGATATGACCAGGTGATCGAACAGAAACTGGCGGTCATGGACACCACGGCGATTGTTTTATGTCGGGATAACAATATCCCGATTCGTGTATTTAATATGACCAAACCCGGCGCCTTGATGCGTATGGTTATGGGTGAAAGTGAAGGCACGCTGGTAGAATAGGGAGCATCATTGCATGATTAATGACATTAAAAAAGATGCTGAAAGCCGCATGGGTAAAAGCGTCGAAGCATTAAAAACCGAACTGACCAAGCTGCGTACCGGTCGGGCTCATACCAGCCTGCTGGATCATGTCATGGTGGAGTATTACGGCTCGCAAGTTCCCCTTAACCAGGTCGCGAGTATCTCTGTTGGGGATGCGCGAACACTGACTGTTCAGCCCTGGGAAAAACCCATGGTACAAAAGGTCGAAAAAGCCATTCTTGAGTCTGATTTGGGGCTCAATCCGGCAACTTCGGGTGAAGTCATTCGTGTACCGTTACCCGCGCTGACGGAAGAGCGACGCAAGGATATGATTCGTATCGTTCGCCAGGAAGGTGAAAATACCCGGGTTGCAATTCGAAATATCCGTCGCGATGCCATTAGTGATTTCAAAAGTCTTTTGAAGGATAAAGAGATCACTGAAGATGAAGAACACAAGGCGGAAGAAGAGATACAGAAACTCACCGACAAATATATTGCAAAAGTCGATGAAGCGCTGGAAGCGAAAGAAAAAGATCTCATGGAGATCTAAAACGGTCCTGATTTGAGCAGATGACCAGAGTTATATTATTCAATGAGCAGTATGCCCCAGGATATCAACAATGAGGAGCGAGATGGCTATGTAAGCCTGCCTCGTCATATCGCCATTATCATGGATGGTAATGGTCGCTGGGCAGAACAACGCCATTTGCCGCGCTTCGCCGGCCATCGTGCAGGGGTGGAGTCCGTACGCGAGATTGTCCGCAGTTGTGGTGAGAAAGGCATACAGGCTTTGACGCTGTTTGCTTTTTCCAGCGAAAACTGGCGTCGGCCTCAGAAAGAAGTCGGTTTGTTAATGGAACTCTTTCTGACCGCGCTGGAGCACGAAGCCAAAAAATTACACAAAAACGAAGTACAACTGCGCATCATCGGCGACACCAGCGCCTTTCCCGAAAAGATCCGTAAACGCATCCGTGAGGCGGAATCACTCACCGCCAATAACAACCGGCTGATCCTGAATATTGCCGCTAATTACGGCGGAAAATGGGATATTACCCAGGCTGTTCAACATCTGGCCCGGCAGGTACAACAAGGTGAGCTGGCGCCGGAGGAAATTGATGCCGAGCGGATTGCCGGACAACTCAATATGCATGACTTGCCGGAACCCGATTTGTTTATTCGCACCGGTGGCGAGCAGCGCATTAGTAATTTTTTGATCTGGCAACTGGCCTATACCGAACTCTATTTTACCGATGTTCTGTGGCCGGATTTTAATCGCGATCAGTTGGAGCAGGCTCTGTCCTCGTTCGCCGGTCGACAACGTCGTTTTGGGCGTACCGGTGAGCAGGTGGGGAAACTTAAACATGCTTAAGCAGCGGGTTCTGACCGGATTGGTTCTGGCGCCGCTGACGATATGGGCGATTTTCGCATTGCCGGAAACGGGCTTCATTGTCTTACTTCTGGGTATTTTTTCGATCGCCGCCTGGGAGTTGGGTGGTCTGGCCGGGTTATCGCAACCGGGTCCACGTCTGTTTTATGTGGTGGGGATGTTTGCGCTGATGGGCGCAACAGGTTTTTACGCCACATTGCAGGATCGTATTCTGGATGTTCTCTACCTGCTGATTACTGCGTTCTGGTTACTGGCTCTCCTCGGTCTGTTCTATTTTTATCAGCATACAGTAAAACGTTCGGATTTCAGCCTCTTCAGACTGTTAGCCGGCATTGGCATTATTCTTGGGCCCTTTGTTGCCTTGCTGGTTTTACGTCATCGCGATCCCCTGGGCCCGCAATGGGTTATGTATCTGTTACTTCTGATCTGGGTTGCCGATAGCTGCGCGTATTTTACAGGCCGTGCCTTTGGCCGGCACAAGTTGCTGTATAACGTCAGTCCCGGTAAAAGCTGGGAAGGTGTAGTCGGCGCTCTGTTGGGCTGTTTACTGCTGGCGGTAATTGCCGGGTGGTGGTTCGAACTGGTCGTTGCAAATTATTTGTGGTTTATTGCAATCAGCCTGGTGGTGGTCGTGTTCTCCGTAGCGGGTGATCTGGTAGAAAGCCTGTTCAAGAGGCAGGTCGGCGTGAAGGATAGCGGGCACATTCTGCCTGGGCATGGTGGTGTTCTCGACCGCATCGACAGCCTGACCGCGGCAGCTCCGGTTTTTGCCAGCGGTCTCTATTTACTGGAGCTGAGCACATGAAACAGGTGACACTACTTGGTGCGACCGGCTCGATCGGATTGAGCACACTGGATGTTATTGCACGCCATCCGGAGCAATTCTCTGTATTTGCACTTACTGCCAATACCCAGGTTGACCGTTTATTTCAGCAATGTTGCGACTATCAGCCTGAATATGCGGTCATGGCCGACCCGCAGGCAGCAGAGCAATTGGAACAAAAACTGGCCGAGAATGGGCTGGAGACGCAGGTATTGGCCGGTATCGACGGACTGATTCAAGTGGCATCGGATGCGGGTACCGATTATGTTATGGCTGCCATTGTCGGCGCCGCCGGCCTGCAGCCGACACTGGCGGCAGCACGGGCCGGCAAACGAGTACTGCTGGCCAACAAGGAAGCGTTGGTGATGTCCGGCAGATTATTTATGGACGCGATCAAGGAAAATCAGGCGGAATTATTACCCATTGATAGTGAGCATAATGCCATCTTTCAATGTATTCCCGGCAGGCTGAGTGGCAATGTTACTGAGTACGGTGTCAAACGGATTTTATTGACCGGTTCGGGCGGGCCGTTTCGTCAAACGCCCTTGAGTCAACTTGCCAGAGTGACGCCGGAGCAGGCGGTTGCGCACCCGAACTGGGATATGGGCCACAAGATATCTGTGGATTCAGCAACTATGATGAACAAGGGACTGGAGCTTATCGAAGCCTGTTGGCTGTTTGAAGCCAGGCCTGACTTTATCCAGATTGTCGTACATCCTCAAAGCGTCGTGCATTCTATGGTGGAATATACGGATGGTTCGATACTGGCTCAATTGGGTCAGCCGGATATGCGGACCCCGATTGCCCATGCCATGGCCTGGCCGGAGCGAATGGATTCCGGTGTCGACAGGCTTGACCTGTTTGATGTGGCCCGGCTGGATTTCGAACGACCGGATTATGAGCGTTTTCCCTGCCTGCAACTGGCTGAGCAAGCTGCACGGCAGGGTGGCACCGCGCCGGCTATTCTGAATGCGGCCAATGAGGTTGCCGTACAGGCATTCCTGGATGGTGCTCTGGATTTTACCAACATTGCTGTGGTAGTGGAATCGGTGTTGAGTGTTATGAGCAGCCGCGAAGCGGATGATCTGAATACGATCCTGGTGGATGATGAACAGGCCCGGGAATATGCGCAGGAATCGATTCACCAGGCACGTACCAGAGTTGAATAATGTTTGATTTTATTTATTTCACGCTGGCGTTCCTGGTCGCAATCAGTATCCTCATTGCGATACACGAATTCGGCCATTTCTGGGTTGCAAAAAAACTCGGCGTCAAGGTGCTGCGTTTTTCGATTGGCTTCGGGCGTCCCATCTGGCGCACTGTGCGAGGTGAGGACCGTACCGAATATGTGATTTCCGCATTGCCACTGGGCGGTTATGTCCAGATGCTGGATGAGAAAGAGGGGACGGTAAAAGACGAGGAAAAACACCGTGCCTTCAATCGACAACATATCTGGAAACGTTTTGCCATTGTTGCCGCCGGCCCGGCATTTAATTTTCTGTTTGCTGTTGCCGCTTTCTGGCTTATGTTTGTTATCGGAGCCAATGCTCTGAAGCCGGTTATCGGGGATGTGACGGAGAACTCACTGGCGGCGAAAGCAGGTTTCCAATCGGAACATGAAATTGTCGCCATCAACGATAAGCCAACCCCGGTCTGGGAAGTTGCCATGCATCAACTTTTGCCTGCCGTGGTGGATCGTGATTCCATTAACGTTACACTTCGCAGTCCTTCAGGGTCTGATTCGGAGCATAAACTGGCGCTGGATGAAATTCGTGGTGAACTGGATCCGGATAATCTGTTTGAATTACTCGGTTTTGAACCGTGGCGGCCGCGGGTTGAACCCCTGGTGGGGCAGATTCTTGAAGGATCACCTGCAGAACAGGCTGGTTTGCAACGAGAGGATCGTATTCTGGAAATTGACGGGCGGAAAATCACGCAATTTACGGATATGTCTGAATATGTCCGGCAACGTTCCGGTGAGCCGTTAGAGTTCAGGATTTCACGGGGTGACGAAAGCCGCACCTTGACCATTACCCCGCGTATCGTCGAGCAGGATGGAACTGAAATTGGTCAAATTGGAATAGGGCCTCTTGAGCGCGGTGAAATACCCGAGGAAATGATTGTCTATTATGATCATTCAATTTTCGAGGCGATTCCAAAATCAGTAGCCCAGACCGGATCAATGACAGTCCTGACACTGAAAATGCTTGGTAAACTGTTTACCGGTGAAGTTTCCATAAAAAACCTGAGTGGTCCGATTAATATAGCCAAACATGCAGGTCTTTCAGCCAGTGCAGGTTTAAATCGATTTCTCAATTTTCTTGCGATCGTCAGCATTAGCCTGGGGATTCTGAATCTGTTACCGATCCCGATTCTTGATGGTGGTCATTTGATGTTTTATGTGGTGGAAATGATAAAAGGGAGTCCGGTGTCGGCAGAAACCGAAATGACCGGGCGCATGATCGGAGTTTTTCTTCTGGTTATGCTGATGGGGCTGGCATTTTATAATGATATTATGCGACTGGTTGGGAACTAGACTGATATGATGTTTTTAATGAAAAGAATTCTGACCACGTTGTCATTGCTGTGTTTTATGATTCCTGCTATGGCGTTCGAGCCGTTTGTTATCAAGGATATACGCCTTGAAGGGCTGCAACGCATTTCGGCGGGGACAGTGTTTAACTATCTGCCGCTTAAAGCGGGCGACAGGCTTGATGCCGAGTTGAGCAGCCGGGCAATTCGCGAACTTTACCAGACCGGGTTTTTTAAAGATGTGGAACTTGAGCGTGAAGGAGATGATCTGATTGTCTTTGTCGCCGAACGCCCGGCGATTGCTGATATTCGTATCGAAGGCAACGATAGCATTCCCGATGAGCAGCTTGAATCGTCATTGCAACAAATCGGGCTGGTCCGGGGACAGGTCATGGATCGCTCCACTCTTGATAAGGTTACTCAGGAGTTAGAGCGACAATATTATGGACAAGGTAAATACGGCGTTGAAATTGAAACCGTCACAACCCCATTGGAACGAAACCGTGTCGATATAGAGATCAATATTGCAGAAGGCGTTGCCGCAGAAATTTTTTCAGTTAACATCGTGGGCAACAAAAAGTTTGATGACGAAGAACTGCTGAAGAATTTATCTCTTGCCGATAGTTCATATTTCGGCCGTAATAAATATTCTCGACAGGAACTAAGCGGTGACCTGGAAAATTTACGTTCTTATTATCTCGACAGGGGATATATAAATTTTAATATTGATTCAAGCCAGGTTTCTCTGACCCCTGACAAGCAGGAAGTCTATGTTACGGTTAATGTCAGCGAAGGTGAGCAGTACACTGTTAGTGATATAAAGGTGACTGGTGAAACGATTATTTCTGAAGAAGAGGTTGACGAGCTGATAACCCTCGAAGTAGGCGAGGTCTATTCGCATAGAAAGAGCACGGAGACAACAAACAATATTAGCGATAGATTGGCTGAAAGTGGGTACGCTTTTGCTAACGTCAACCTTATCCCCGATCTTGACAAGGATGCCCAAACTGTTGATTTGACTTTGTCGGTTGATCCGGGAAGGCGTGTTTATGTTCGTCGTATCAACATTACAGGGAACGATAAAACCCGAGATGAAGTGATCCGACGCGAAATGCGTCAGCATGAAGGTGACTGGTTATCCACCAAGAAAGTGTCCCTGTCACGTGAACGTCTGAACAGGCTTGGTTTTTTTGAACAAGTCTCGGTTGAAACACCTTCTGTCAGCGGGACGGATGACCAGGTTGATGTCAATATTAATGTTAAAGAACGTCCAACTGGCTCCTTGTCAGCTGGTATTGGCTATTCGGATACCGATGGAGCATTGGTGAATTTCGGTTTGACCCAGGAAAACTTCCTGGGTACAGGCAAGCGACTTGGCCTGAACATAGATAACAGTAGCGTTACTAAATTCTATAATGTCTCCTATACAAATCCCTACTATACTGATGATGGCGTCAGCCGCGGTTTTAATCTGTTCTGGCGGGAAGTGGATGCTGAAGCGGCGGATCTGACCAGCTTTACTACCAATACCAAAGGGATTTCAATGAATTATGGTATTCCACTGTCTGAAATTACCCGAGCCAGTGTCAGTTTTGGCGTGGAGAGTACGGAAATTGTCCCGGGCAGTAATGTGGCACAGGATATACTTGATTTTATAGATCAAAATGGTAGTGTTTATGATGATTACGAAGTGTCACTGGGCTGGCGTCGAGATAGCCGAAATCGGGCAATTCTCGCTGATTCGGGTTCGGTAGCCTCCCTGTCATTGAGCTCAACAACTCCTGGCAGCGATCTGGAATATTATAAACTCAATGGCCGTTTTCAGAAATATTTCGGTCTTACTGACAATATCACCCTCTCTACTGAATTGAATCTGGGGTATGGTCAGAGCTATGGTGATACTGATATAGACGGATTACCGCCGCATAAGAATTATTATGCGGGCGGGAGTCGTTCTGTTCGGGGCTATGACAGCAACAGCCTGGGGCCTCGCGATGAAGGAGGGACCAATGATCCGCTCGGTGGTAACAGGAAAGTGGTGGGAAGAATGGAACTGATATTACCGAATATATTTGCTGAACAGAGTCGATCCACGCGGATCGCGGCATTCTTTGATGCAGGTAATGTTTTCGGCGCGGATGAAAAAATTGAATCGAATGACTTGCGGACTTCAACCGGCCTTGCGTTTATGTGGCTGGCACCGATTGGTACGTTACGCTTCAGTTATGCAGTGCCATTGAATGATAAGCCGGGTGATGATGTGCAAAACTTCCAGTTTACTATGGGATCGAGTTTCTAATTTTATTGATCGTGTTAAGGTGATTAACATTGCTTAAAAAATGGCTACAATATCTCACCCTGATTCTGCTTCTCCTGTCAGGATTCTCCGTTGCCAATGCGGAAGCCCGGATCGGTTTTGTCGATATTTCGCAGGTGCTCAAGGAGGCTCCTCAAGCTGACGCGGCTCGAAAGAAACTTGAAGAGGAGTTTGCTCCGCGGGATGATAAAATCGTTGCGATGCAAAAGAAATTAAAACAAATGGAAGAAGAGATGGCTACGGATGCCGACATTATGAGCGAGGAAGTACGCAAGAAAAAAGAGCGGAAAATCGTTCTTGAAAAGCGTGAAATAAAGCGGACTCGCGAAGAATTCAATGAAGATTTGAATATACGTCGTAACGATGAGTTGAATAAGCTGCAAAAACTGGTCTATGACACTATTGTCACTCTTGCCAAAGATAAGGATTTTGATATCGTTTTTGGTGATAATGTTATCTACGCTTCTGAGAAGGTAGACCTGAGTGAGAAAGTACTTGAGCGCCTGAACGCACAATACAACTCAGAGACTGACGATCAGCGGAACTGACGGGATACTACGTGAAACTGACTTTGCAACAACTTGCCAGGCATGCTGGAGGGCGGGTTGTCGGTGATGATGATATCGTCATCGATAGCGTTGCAACACTGAATAATGCACGTCCTGGCAGTATTACTTTTTTAACCAGCCCTTCTTATCGACAATACCTTGGCGATACCCGTGCTTCGGCGGTCATTCTAAGTGAGTCAGATCTTGAGCATTGTCCGGTAAGTGCTTTGGTCGTCGATGATCCTTATGTATCATACGCCAGACTGGCCAACCTGTTATATCCTGCAGAACGTCCTGCTTTAGGCGTACATCCTGCTGCGGTAATTGATAAGTCAGTTCATATTCCCGATTCGGTTTCCATTGGGCCTCATTGTTATATCGGACCGTCTGTCAAATTGGGTGAAAATGTTTCTCTTGGACCCGGATGTGTGCTCGAATCCGGTGTTGAAATTGGCGAGAAATGCTACTTGCACGCAAATGTGACTGTTCAACGTGACTGTGTAATTGGCAAGCAGGCGGTGATCCACCCCGGGGTGATAATCGGAAGTGACGGTTTTGGGCAGGCAAACGATAACGGAATATGGATAAAAATCCCCCAGATCGGCAAGGTGGTAATCGGTGATGACGTTGAAATCGGCGCCAACACCACGATAGACCGTGGCGCAATCGACGATACTATTATCGGAGATAACGTCAAGCTCGATAATCTGATACAGGTAGCGCATAATGTCCGGATTGGCGCATATACGGTGATAGCTTCCAGTACCGCTATTGCCGGCAGTGTACAGATTGGGTGCCATTGTATGATTGCCGGGGCCGTTGCTATTGCCGGGCACATAGAAATTGCGGACAATGTCACGATTACCGGTATGTCGCTGGTTACCCATACTATCCGCGAACCCGGAGTTTATTCCTCCGGCGTACCACTGGATTTGAATCGCCAGTGGCATAAAAATGCTGTCAGATTCAAGCAGTTGGACGAGATGGCCAAACGGATTAAAAAACTGGAATCCCGGCTGGGAAAATAAGCTATTGATATAGGGGTTGAATCTTGGTCTCGTTGAATATTTATGAAATTCTTGAACATTTGCCGCATCGCTATCCGTTTCTGCTGATTGACAAAGTCCTGGAATGCGAACCTGGAAAATCGCTCGTTGGCATTAAAAATGTCAGCCACAACGAGCCCTATTTTCCGGGCCATTTCCCCAATCATCCGATTATGCCGGGGGTGTTGATCCTCGAGGCGCTGGCTCAGGCGACCGGGATCCTGGCTTTTCAGACCGTGGGGCGTAAACCGGACGGTACTTCGCTTTATTATTTCGTCGGTATTGATAATGCCCGCTTCAAACAGCCGGTCATTCCGGGTGACCAAATCCGCCTTGAAGTTGACTATATCCGCAAAATGCGGGGAATCTGGAAATTTAACGGCCGCGCCCTGGTCGATGACAAGGTGGTCTGTAGCGCCGAACTGATGTGTGCTGAACGTGAGATAGAATGAGCATCGATCAACGCGCAGTCATTGATCCTTCTGCCAATATTGCTGATGACGTCAGCATCGGTGCGTTCAGCATTATCGGTGCGGATGTCGAAATCGGGACGGGTACTGTCATTGGCCCACATGTCGTGATCACCGGCCCGACCCGCATCGGCCGTAATAATCGTTTTTTTCAATTCAGTTCCATCGGGGAAGTTCCGCAGGATAAAAAATACCATGGCGAGGACTCACGCCTGGAAATCGGTGACGGGAATACTATCCGCGAGTTTGTTACCATCAATCGCGGGACCGACGACGGTGGCGGGGTTACCCGCATAGGCAACGACAACTGGCTGATGGCCTATATCCATATTGCCCATGACTGCCTGATCGGGAACAACACGATCTTCGCCAATGGTGCCTCACTTGCCGGCCATGTGGAGATCGAAGATTATGTGATTCTTGGGGGCTTTACCCTGGTGCATCAGTTTACCAAAATCGGCATGGGTGCTTTCTGTGGCATGGGCAGCACGGTTAGCAAGGATATTCCGCCCTATGTGATGGTCAGCGGCAATCCCGCGAGCCCTTACGGCATCAACAGTGAAGGCCTGAAACGACGTCAACACAGCAAGGAAGCGATCAAGGCCGTCAAAGCCGCCTATAAAACCCTCTACCGCTCGGGACACACCCTGGATGAAGCCAAGCAACACCTCCGGCCGCTCGCCGAACAACACCCCGAAGTTCAGCCCATGCTCGACTTCCTCAACCGCTCCAAGCGGGGAATTCTTAGATAGAATTGGGGTGAGTAACGCGGAGTTCGCAGAGGCGCGGAGACGCAGAGGATATAACAATGTTAAATTTTGAATTAGTCAAGTACAGGTAATTCAAAACTCACAATTCAACATTCAGAATCATTTCAGTTTTGCGTTCTCCGCGACTCTGCGCCTCCGCGTCCTCTGCGTTTATTATCAGAAAATTTAATCAGTAAGCATACCCAAGGTGACGCTGGCGATGTCGGTGATGTGGCTGTCGTCTTCCAGTTGTTGCCGCACTTCGGCCAGTCCCTGTTTGATTTCCCGGCGGTAGTTTTCATCATCCAGCATGCGCAGCAGATCATCGGCGATCCCCTCGGGCGTGGCATCATTCTGGATCCGTTCGGGAACAATACGACGCTGGGCGACGATGTTGCACAGCGCCAGGTGGTCGATTTTCAGCATGCGTTTGACGATGTGGTAGGTCAGCCAGGCGACGCGGTTGATCACAACCATCGGCGTGCCGATCAGGGCAATTTCAAGTGTGACGGTGCCGGAGACGGTGACGATCGCGTCACTGGCCTGCATGGCGTCGTACGGCCGGTGTTCGATATAGTGAATATCGAGTTCATGTTCGGGCATGTTCTCCCGGATCAGCGCCGGATTCAGGGTCGAGGCGATCGGCAGGACAAATTGCAGTTGTGGGCGCCGCTGCTGTAAAAGACGGGCGGTATCGATAATAATCGGTAGCAGACGTTTGATTTCACTGCGCCGGCTGCCGGGAAACAGTCCCACGACAGGCCGATGCGGATCCATATCGAATTCCCTCAACAGCGTGTCGCGATCGGCACTGGCTTTCACCTCGTGGGCGAGGGGATGCCCCACATACGTGACCGGCACGCCGTGACGGGCATAAAAGTCGACCTCAAAAGGGAACACCACCGCCATTTTGTCGACCAGCTTCTGGATCTTTTTCACCCGACCCTGGCGCCAGGCCCAGATTTGCGGGCTGATGTAATAAAGCACCCTGACACCGCATTCTTTGGCGGTGCGCGCCAGGCGCAGGTTGAACTCGGGGTAGTCGGTCAGAATCAGCAGATCCGGCGGATCGTTGCGCAGAATGTCACGCATTTGATTGAGCGCGCCGAAGATGACCTTGCGGTGAGCCAGTACCTCGATCAGGCCGACCACGGCCAGTTCGGCCGAATCCACCAGAATGTCCACTCCGGCCTTGCGCATGGCGCTGCCGCCGATACCGAAAAACGTGCTCTCCGGCAGGCGCTGTTTGACGCCTTCAACCAGTTTGGCGGCATGCAGATCCCCGGAGGCTTCCCCGGCGATGATCATTATCCGTTTCAATGCGGTGCTCTCAGATTGACTGGATCACATCGACGATTTGATCGATCTGTGCGTCCTTCAGCTCCGGATAAACCGGCAGGGACAGACAACGGCCGGCAATTTCCTCGGTGACCGGCAGGCTGACATCCTTGCAGACGTCGGCAAAAACTTTTTGTTGATGCAAGGGGACGGGATAATAAATGGCCGAGCCGATCTGGTTATCCGCCAGTTTTTTCATCACCGCATCCCGTTGATCACTCAATACGGTGTATTGATGATACACGTGGGTCCCCAGGCCATCTTCGTGCGGCGGGGTCACGACGCTGCCGGCCAGACCCGCTGAATAACGATGTGCCACACGCCGGCGTTGCTGGTTGTATTGCGGCAGACGTTTGAATTTGGCGCGCAGAATGACCGCCTGCAGCTCATCCAGCCGGCTGTTGTAGCCGACCACCTCGTGATAATAGCGCTCCTTGCTGCCGTGGTTGCGCAGCATCAGCAGCATCTCGGCGACAGCATCGTCATTGGTGGTGATCATGCCGCCGTCGCCATAGCAACCCAGGTTCTTGCTGGGAAAGAAGCTGTGTGCACCGGCCAGACCGATACTGCCGGTCATTTTGCCGTTGATATCGGCGCCGAAGGACTGGGCGCAATCCTCGATAACCTTCAGGTTATGTTTGTCGGCCAGAGCCATAATCGAGGCCATGTCGGTCGGCTGGCCGAACAGATGGACCGGCAAAATGGCGCGGGTCTTGTCTGTCATCGCCGCCTCGATCAATCCGGCATCCAGGTTATAGGTATCCGGGTGTATATCCACGTAAACCGGGATCGCGCCCACATAGCGTATGGCTTCGGCGGTGGCGATAAACGTGAACGAGGAGGTGATAACCTCATCCCCCCGTCCGATGCCGGCGGCGACCAATGCCAGATGCAGTGCATCGGTGCCCGAGGCGCAGCTGATGGCATGTTTAACCCCCAGATAGTCGGCCACTTCGGACTCGAAGCTTTTGACGTTGGGGCCGAGGATAAAACTGGTGTTTTCGAATGTTTCGGCAAAACCCTGTTCGATTTCCGCTTTCAGGGTCTGGTATTGCTCTTTCAGATCAACCATCGGGATCATGTTGGTGCTACCTCAATAGTGCAAATACGGGGCAATTAACCTTCGGTCAATTGCCGATTGATTTCAAAGGCGGTTTCCAGGGCACGCAAACCATCGGCACCACTGACAACTGGTCTGGCGCCGGTATGAATTGCCTGAAGAAACGCGCCGATTTCACTCAGCAGGGCATCACCCTGGTCAAAGGCATGCTCCTCGCTGTCGATTTCGGCAACGCCCGGATACATCTCGCCTTTGCCCTTGCGATGAATACCGAGCTGTTTGTTCTGAAAATCGATAGTGATATAGGCGTCGGACTGAAAGATGCGCATCCGGCGCTCGCTTTTCATGCTGATGCGACTGGCAGTGACATTGGCGACACAGCCGTTTTCAAATTCCAGACGGACGTTGGCGACATCGATTTCGTTAGAGAGTACCGGCACGCCGCTGGCGTGAATCGCCTTGACCGGTGAGCCGACAAAATCGAGAATGATATCGATATCGTGAATCATCAGATCCAGAATCACATTCACATCGGCGCCGCGCGGGTTGAACGGGGCAATCCGATGGCTCTCGATAAACAGCGGTTCGACCAGGACATTCTCCAGCGCCATGATGGCGGGATTGAAACGTTCCAGGTGTCCGATTTGAAATTTCAGATTATTGCGTTCCGCCAGCGCCACCAGCTCCCGGCCCTGTTCCAGCGTCGAGGT
This sequence comes from Thiohalophilus thiocyanatoxydans, assembly GCF_004366735.1. GTDB lineage: Bacteria > Pseudomonadota > Gammaproteobacteria > UBA6429 > Thiohalophilaceae > Thiohalophilus > Thiohalophilus thiocyanatoxydans. Next base: position 170,091 of record NZ_SOQX01000006.1, read on the forward strand.
GATCGGCTTTTCCAGCAGCACATGCACGCCATTTTCCAGAAAGACTTTAGCGACTTCGTAATGCTTCTGGGTGGGGACCACGATACTGACCGCGTCCACCTGGCCGATCAGATCATGATAATCGCGGTAGACTTCGACATCATGTTCGGCCGCAATCGTTCGGGCGACCTCCTGATTGCTGTCGCAGACGCCGACCAGTTGCGAGGCGGGCAGTTGGGCGTATTTCTGGGCGTGAAACTTTCCGAGATAACCGACACCAATGACGGCGGTTCTGAGTGTTGTCATTAAAATAACTCTGTTGCGGTTGGCAGGTCAGCGGTTCGGGGTAAAATGGCGCGGCGCGAGTGAGGCGGCGCTCTCCGAGCCGGAGGCATAAACAAAATAATCGCATTTTTAGCCTGTAAATTCAATTACATAACCCGCCATTTACGGTGACCGACAGAAGGATAATTTGCACTTGGACACAGATTGGACATTTACCCTGCAAAAAGAACGTCTGGCCGGTCTGGATGAGGTCGGCCGCGGTCCGCTGGCGGGGCCGGTGGTCGCCGCGGCGGTGATGCTGGATCCGGCCCGTCCGATTGCCGGCCTGCTCGATTCCAAACGGCTGAGCGAGGCGCGCCGGGAACAGCTGGCGGCACAGATTCAGGAGCAGGCGCTGGCCTGGGCCGTGGCGCGGGCCGGGGTGGCCGAGATCGATCGGCTCAATATCCTGCAGGCCAGTCTGCTGGCGATGCAGCGGGCGCTGGCCGCGCTGGAACCGGCGCCACTGGAAGCGCTGGTGGACGGCAACCGCTGCCCCGAGCTGCCCTGTCCGGCACAGGCCGTGATCAAGGGGGATGATTGCGTACCGGCGATCATGGCCGCCTCGATCCTGGCCAAGGTCAGCCGCGACCGGGAGATGATCGCCCTGGCCGAGCAGTATCCCGGCTACGGTCTGGAAAAACACAAGGGCTATCCGACCAAAGCCCACATTGCGGCGCTGCAGGAGCGAGGGGTGAGTGAGATCCACCGGCGCAGCTTCGGACCGGTGCGCAAGCTTTTGTAAACAAAGTTGGCAGATGGCAGATGGCAGATGGCAGTTGGCAGTCGGCGGTTTGGGGCCGTTTTTCCTCGTCCCTCGTCACTCGTTCCTCGGCCCTGGTGTTCTAAACATTTGTTTTCCTGCTAAAAAGCGGGTATAAAATTAAGTCAGTCAAAACATATGAAAATGGGTGAGAGGCAGGAGAACGTCATGTCGTCGTTACCATTGATTCTCAGACTGGATATCAACGGCCAGCCAGTTAACTGGATTCCCTGGCAGGAGGCCGCCTGTATCTATTCCCGCGACCGGGTTGCCTGGACGGCCGGGGATCACATGTTCCAGCTGCACGGCGGCCACAGTCGACTGACGGGTGAGCAGAGCCTGCTGGAGATTAACTCCATCATCGCCGTCAAGGGCGAAAACCGGATTACCCGGCGCCACAGCACGCCGCCGCTGAGTAACCGCGAGCTGTTCCGCCGCGATCGCCATACCTGTCTCTATTGCGGCCATGAGTTTCGCGATCCGCTGCTGACCCGGGACCACGTCAAACCGCTCTCCCGCGGCGGGCGCGATCACTGGCGCAATGTGGTCACCGCCTGCAAGCGGTGTAACGCCCGCAAGGGCAGCCGTTCCCCGGAACAGGCCAACATGCCGCTGCTGGCCATCCCCTACGTCCCCAACCTGGCCGAGTATCTGGTGCTGCGCAACCGCCGCATTCTGGCCGATCAGATGGAATTTCTGCGGGTCCAGTTCAAACAGATGGCCAGGGACTGGATGTAGCCTGCTGAAGCTGCTGCTTCCCGGCCACCGACCACCCCGGTTCCAGCACAAATGAACAATCGGCCCTGACGAACGTCTGTGTTCGGTGGTGTCACGGTTTTCGCTGTTTCGGTGGTCTCCTGCGTAACCCACGATGCCTCGCCCGGCCCGGTCTGACAGGGGCTGATGCCGGCGGTGGACAAAATCGGCGGCTAACGGGTGTCAAGTCTTGCACTCCTGACGGATTGATCTGACACTTTGCGCCATGGATTCCTTCGTCCACCTCCATCTGCATACCGAATATTCACTGGCCAACGGCCTGGTGCGGATCAAGCCGTTGGTCAAAGCCGTGGCCGACGCCGGGATGCCGGCGGTGGCGATGACCGACCAGTGCAATCTGTTCGGCATGGTCAAGTTCTACAAGGCGGCGATCGCCGCCGGCGTCAAACCGATCATCGGCGTGGATGCCTGGCTGCACAACGAGGAGGATCCCAATCAACCCGGCCGCCTGGTGCTGTTGTGTCAGGATAATACCGGTTATCGCAATCTGACCCGGCTGGTCTCGCGCAGCTATATCGAGGGCCAGCATCGGGGCCAGCCGACCCTCAGTCGCGAGTGGCTGGAGGGGGCCACCGACGGTCTGATCGCCCTGTCCGGGGCCCGCGAAGGGGACGTCGGGCAGGCCCTGCTCAACGGTAATCCGCAACTGGCGGCGCGACGGCTCGAGCAGTGGCAGAGGTTGTTTCCCGAACGCTATTACCTGGAAGTGCAGCGCACCGGGCGTGAAGGGGAGGAGGATTACCTGCATGCTGTGGTGGAGCTGGCCATCGCCCATGATCTGCCGGTGGTGGCCACCAATGACGTGCACTTCCTGGCGCGTGACAACTTCGAGGCGCACGAGGCCCGGGTGTGTATCAACGAAGGGCGCACCCTGGATGATCCGCGCCGGCCCAAACGCTTCAGCGAGCAGCAATACCTGCGCACCCCGCAGGAGATGGCCGAACTGTTCGAGGATCTGCCCGAAGCGCTGGCCAATACGGTCGAGATTGCCAAACGCTGCAATGTCGAGCTGACGCTGGACAAGAATTATCTGCCCGACTTCCCGGTGCCCGCCGGCATGACCATCGACGAGTTTCTGCGCGAGGAATCGCGCAAGGGACTGGAAGCACGGCTGAACAAGTTCTTTGACACCACGGCAGCGGATTATGAAAGCATCCGCCGGGAATATCACGAGCGACTGGAGATGGAGCTGGATGTGATCATCGCCATGGGCTTTCCCGGCTACTTTCTGATCGTCGCCGACTTTATTCGCTGGGCCAAGGAGAACGGCGTGCCGGTCGGGCCGGGGCGCGGTTCCGGCGCCGGCTCGCTGGTGGCCTATGCCCTGACCATCACCGATCTGGATCCCATCAAATACGATCTGCTGTTCGAACGTTTTCTTAACCCCGAACGGGTCTCCATGCCTGACTTCGATGTCGACTTCTGCATGGAAGGGCGCGATCGGGTAATCGATTACGTGGCCGATTATTACGGCCGCGAAAAGGTCTCGCAGATCATCACCTACGGCACCATGGCGGCCAAGGCGGTGGTGCGCGATGTGGGTCGCGTGCTCGGCCATCCCTACGGCTTTGTGGATCGCATCGCCAAATTGATTCCCTTCGAAGTGGGCATGACCCTGGAGAAGGCACTGGAGCAGGAAGAGCAGCTGCAGGAGCTGTACGACCAGGACGAAGAGGTGCGCGGCCTGATCGATCTGGCCAGGATGCTCGAAGGTTGCGCGCGCAACGCCGGCAAGCACGCCGGCGGGGTGGTGATCGCGCCGTCGCAACTGACCGACTTCACGCCCTTATACTGCGAGCAGGGCTCCGGCAGTATCGTCACCCAGTTCGACAAGGACGACGTGGAAGCGGTGGGTCTGGTCAAATTCGACTTCCTCGGTCTGCGCACATTGACCATCATTGACTGGGCGGTGCGCGCCATCAATCAGGACAAGGCCGCCAAAGGTGAGGCGCCGGTCGATATCATTTCCATCCCGCTGGATGATGAAAAAACCTTCGAGCTGTTAAAAGCCAACCAGACCACCGCCGTGTTCCAGCTCGAATCCCGCGGTATGAAGGATCTGATCAAGCGCCTGCAACCGGACAGCTTCGAGGAGATCATCGCCCTGGTGGCGCTGTTCCGTCCCGGTCCGCTGCAGTCGGGCATGGTGGATGACTTTATCAACGTCAAGCACCGTCGCAAACAACCCGAGTATCCGCATCCGGATATCGTCGCCATCCTCGAGCCCACCTACGGCGTCATCCTGTATCAGGAACAGGTCATGCAGATCGCCCAGGTGCTGGCCGGCTATACCCTCGGCGGCGCGGATCTGCTGCGCCGCGCCATGGGCAAGAAAAAGCCCGAAGAGATGGCCAAGCAGCGCGACATCTTTACCAAAGGCGCGCTGGAGCGCGGCGTCGAGGAGAAGACCGCCACCTACATTTTCGATTTGATGGAGAAGTTCGCCGGCTACGGCTTTAACAAATCCCACTCGGCCGCCTATGCCCTGGTCTCCTACCAGACCGCCTGGCTCAAGGCGCACTATCCGGCGCCGTTCATGGCCGCGGTCCTCTCGGCGGATATGGATAACACCGACAAGGTGGTCACGCTGATCGACGAGTGCAGCGACATGCAACTGACCGTCCTGCCGCCGGATATCAATCAGTGCGAATACCGTTTTACCGCCCAGGATGAACAGACCGTGGTCTATGGGCTGGGCGCGATCAAAGGGGTCGGTGGCGCGGCCATCGACAGCATGATCGAAGAGCGCAACGCCAACGGCTCCTTTGCCGATCTGTTCGACTTCACCCGGCGCATCGATACCCGCAAGGTCAACCGCCGCACCCTGGAGGCGTTGATCATGGCCGGCGCGCTGGATGTGTTCGGCGAGAACCGCGCCACCTTGATGGCCTCGTTGCCGGCGGCCCTGAAGACCGCCGAACAGCACAGTCGCGATCAGGCAGTGGGCATGCAGGATCTGTTCGGGATCGGCATGGCGCCCGAGTCCAACAGCGGCCCGGTGGCCTATCATCGCCAGCCGGAGTGGAGCGAGGATGAACGACTGGCCGCGGAGAAACAGACCCTGGGGCTCTACCTGACCGGCCACCCCATCGAACGCTATCTGCCCGAGCTGGCCGGTTTTGTCTCGGCACGTATCGTCGATCTCAAACCGACCCGCGATCAGACCGTGGTGGTGGCGGGGTTGATCGTCGCCATGCGCACCATGAATACCCGCCGTGGCGATCGCATGGCGTTTATTACCATCGACGATCGCAGTGCGCGCATTGAACTGGCCGTGTTCAGCGAACCGTTCCAGCGTTACCGGGATCTGCTGGCCAAGGACAAACTGATCGTGGTCGAAGGCGAGGTGAGCATCGACGAATACAGCGGCGGTTACAAGATGAGCGCGCGCAGCATCTACGACATCAATCAGGCACGCGAAAACTTCGCGCGCAAACTGTTGCTCAGCGTCGATCACCACAAAGCCGGCAACGGTTTTATTCCTGATCTGCAGCACACCCTGACGCCGTTTCGCGAAGGCTTCTGCCCGGTCATCATCGACTACCACCGCGACGACGCCCGCGCCCAGATCGCGCTGGGCGAAACCTGGCGCGTCCATCCCACCGACGAACTCCTGCACCGCCTGCGCGACAGCCTCGGTGACGACCACGTCAAAGTCATCTACTAGCGGGATTCTGGAAACAAAACGCAGAGGGCGCGGAGGCGCGGAGACGCGGAGGAAAACAATGATTATTTAGATTCTGCTTTTGGCAGTTGTCTGTCGCATCGCAGGAGCATCTGCGCACTCACCCCAGGCTTGCTGGTTGTCCTTATGATGAAGATATTTTCCAGTCTAAGGTCGGATGAACATATTTTTACACAATCATTTCTCCGCGCCTCTGCGACTCCGCGTCCTCCGCGTTATTTCCCAGTGACCTGCCTAATGAAAACAGGAGCCGGGTCGCGGTTCGGGTGTATACAGACGGCCGGATTCGCTATACTATTCAGCCAATTAGCGCCCATTTGACCCGATAAGACCCTTATGAATCTGAATTTTCTCGATTTCGAACAGCCCATCGCCGAACTGGAAGCCAAGATCGAGGAGCTGCGCTATGTCGGCTCCGACAACGAGATCAACATCGGCGAGGAGATCCAGCGCCTGCAGAACAAGAGCCGGGATCTGACCGAATCCATTTTTTCCAATCTCAAGGCCGCCCAGATCGCCCAGCTGGCACGCCATCCCCAGCGTCCCTATTTTCTCGATTATATCGAGCAGCTTTTCACCGACTTCGAGGAGCTGCACGGCGATCGCGCCTTTGCCGACGACAATGCGATTGTCGGCGGGGTGGCGCGTCTGGATGGCCGGCCGCTGATGGTCATCGGCCAGCAGAAAGGGCGCGATACCAAGGAGAAGGTGCGGCGTAATTTCGGCATGCCGCGCCCGGAGGGCTATCGCAAGGCGCTGCGCCTGATGCACATGGCCGAGCGCTTCAAGCTGCCGGTGCTGACCTTCATCGACACCCCCGGTGCCTATCCCGGCGTGGGTGCCGAGGAGCGCGGCCAGAGCGAGGCGATCGCCCGCAACCTGTTCGAGATGTCGGCGCTCAAGACCCCGATCATCACCACGGTCATCGGCGAGGGCGGCTCCGGCGGGGCGCTGGCCATCGGCGTCGGCGACCGGCTGATGATGCTCCAGTACAGCACCTATTCGGTGATCTCGCCCGAGGGCTGCGCCTCGATCCTGTGGAAAAGCTCGGACAAGGCCGCCGAAGCCGCCGAAGCCATGGGCCTGACCGCTCACCGGCTCAAGGAGCTGGGGCTGATCGACCACATTATCAGCGAACCGCTGGGCGGCGCCCATCGGGATCCCGAGATGATGGCTGCCAATCTGCGCCAGGCGCTGCTCGAGAGCCTGGAAATTGTCGACGCCACCCCGCTCGACAAGCTGCTGGAGCAGCGTTACACCAAGCTGATTCGTTACGGGAATTACGCGGAGTAATCCCCGTCCCGGCGCGCCGCACATGACCTTCTCGGCCGCGCAACTGCGGGATCAGCTGGCGCAGCTGCCCCCGGCCAGTCGTTACCGGGTCGCCTACAGCGGCGGCTGCGATTCCCACGTCCTGTTACACGCCCTGGCCGACCTGCGCGAACAACTGGCGGTGCCGCTGGAAGCGATCCATATCAACCACGGGCTCGCCGAACACGCCGACGCGTGGGCCGCGCACTGCCGGCAGGTGTGCGCGGCCCTGGATATGCCGCTGGTGGAGGTGACGGTCCATGCCCATCCCGGGCTGGGCGAGAGCCCCGAGGCGGCCGCCCGCGAGGCCCGTTACAGCGCCTGGCGGCAGTTGCTCCAGGCCGGTGACGGCCTGTTGCTGGCCCAGCATCAGGACGATCAGGCCGAGACGGTGCTGCTGCAGCTGCTGCGCGGCAGCGGGGTGAAGGGGCTGGCCGCGATGCCCGCCAGCACCCCCCTGGCCGACGGCTGGCTCGGTCGGCCGCTGCTCGGCTATACCCGCGCGGCCCTGCGACGCTATGCGGGGGACCACGATCTGCACTGGATCGAGGATCCCTCCAATTTCGATACCGATCTGGATCGCAATTACCTGCGCCACGAGCTGTGGCCGCCCTTGCAGCAGCGCTGGCCCTCGGCGGCCCTGACCCTGAGCCGGGCGGCGCGCCACCAGGGCGAGGCGGCGGGACTGCTCGACGAGCTCGGCGAACTGGACTATCGACATTGCCAGGGCGAGAGTCCGGACAGTCTGCGTCTGGCCCCCCTGCAGGCGCTCAATCCGCCCCGTCAGCGCAATCTGTTGCGCTACTGGCTGGCGCAACAACGGGGCCTGCCTCTGCCCGACAGCACCCACCTCAACCGGATCCTGGACGAGGTGCTCTATGCCGCCCCGGACGCCATGCCGCAGGTCGGCTGGGCCGGGGTCGAGGTGCGCCGCTACGCCGATCACCTCTACGCGATGGCCAACCGGCCGGACTCCCCGCCACCGCCGTCCCAGCCCTGGGATCCGCTACATCAGCCGGTCCTCGAACTGGACGGGCAGTTCCTGCACGCCGAGCCGTGTCAGGGACAGGGCCTTTCCCGGCGTGCGATCGTGCAGCACGGTCTGCAGATCGCGTTTCGTCAGGGCGGCGAATCCTGTCGGCCGGCGGGGCGCGGCCATCGTCACGAGCTCAAAAAACTGCTGCAGGAGTGGCGGGTGCCGCCCTGGCAACGCCAGCGGATCCCGCTGATTCTGATCGACGGGCAGATTGCCCAGGTAGTGGATTACTGTCTTTGCGAGCCGTTTGCCGCCGGAGAGAATGAACCGGGTCTGTTGATCACCCGACGGGCCAGTCCGGTAATTTAACGCGTTGTAAAGATTGAATCAGCGGCCGAAAACAACGACAATATTAGCCCAGCAATCAGACAGGTTACCGAATACCGGTAACGCCGTTTCACCCTCAACACTTTGCTGGGTTCATGACCAAATACGTCTTCATTACCGGTGGTGTCGTCTCCTCATTGGGGAAGGGCATCGCCTCCGCCTCGCTTGCCGCGATCCTCGAAGCGCGTGGACTCAAAGTCACGCTGCTCAAGCTGGATCCCTATATCAATGTCGATCCCGGCACCATGAGTCCGTTTCAGCACGGCGAGGTGTACGTGACCGAGGACGGCGCCGAAACCGATCTGGATCTGGGCCATTACGAGCGCTTCGTGCGCACCACCATGACCCAGAAGAACAACTTCACTACCGGGCGCATCTACGCCAACGTGATCAGCAAGGAGCGCCGGGGTGATTATCTGGGCGGGACCGTCCAGGTCATTCCGCATATTACCGACGAGATCAAACGCAGCATTGTCGAAGGTGCGGATGATGTCGATGTGGCCATGGTGGAGATCGGCGGGACTGTGGGCGACATCGAATCCCTGCCGTTTCTCGAAGCGATTCGCCAGATGGGCGTGGAAATGGGCCACGACAATGTGCTGTTCATGCATCTGACCCTGTTGCCCTATATCCCGACCGCCGGCGAGCTGAAAACCAAGCCGACCCAGCACTCGGTCAAGGAGCTGCGCTCCATCGGGATCCAGCCCGATATCCTGATGTGCCGTTCGGATCGTCCGATTCCCGAAGATGAACGGCGCAAGATCGCCCTGTTTACCAACGTTGAGCAGCGCGCTGTTGTCACCGCGCTGGATGTGGACAGTATTTACAAGATCCCGCTGCTGCTCAGCGAGCAGGGGCTGGATCAGATCGTGGTGGACAAGCTCGGTCTGGACGTCCCGCCGGCCGATCTCTGTGAGTGGCAACATGTGGCCGAGGCCCTGGCCCATCCCGAAGGCGAGGTTACCATCGCCATGGTCGGTAAGTACGTGGAGCTGACCGAATCCTACAAGTCCCTTTCCGAAGCGCTGATTCATGCCGGCCTGCATACCCGTAGCCGGGTCAAAATTCACTATGTGGATTCCGAGGAGATCGAACGCGATGGCACGGGCTGTCTGCGGGGGATGGATGCGATTCTGGTCCCCGGCGGCTTCGGCGAGCGGGGCGTGGAAGGCAAGATCGCGGCGGTCAAATACGCGCGTGAGCAGCGTATCCCCTATCTGGGGATCTGCCTGGGCATGCAGGTGGCGGTGATCGAGTTCGCCCGTCACGTGGCCGGGCTGGAAAAAGCGCACAGCACCGAATTTGAACCCAATACCCCGGATCCGGTGATTGCACTGATCACCGAGTGGGTCAACGCCGACGGCAAGCGGGAAACCCGCGGCCAGGATTCCGACCTGGGCGGCACCATGCGCCTGGGGGCGCAACAGTGCCGCCTGGAAGAGGGCTCACGGGCACGGGAGATCTACGGCCACGAGATCATCAACGAACGTCATCGCCACCGTTACGAGTTCAATAACAACTACCGCGACACGCTCGGCCAGGCCGGCCTCAAACTGGTCGGGACCTCGCTGGACGGCAACCTGGTGGAAGTGGTGGAGCTGGAGGATCATCCCTGGTTTATTGCCTGCCAGTTTCATCCGGAGTTTACCTCCACGCCGCGCGACGGCCATCCGCTGTTCAGCTCGTTTATCCGTGCTGCCCGCGCGGTGCGCGAACCGGTCGCACAGGAGGCGCTGGGCGTGTAACAGGGTCAACCCGTTTCCCTTCACGGGGCTGCAACAACAAGCCGCGCATGCCGCTCTGTCGCGAGGCCGGGCGACCGCTGTCATGAACCGATCACCCTTTTAATTAACAACCCTTACTATTGAATCTGGAGTAATACGATTAATGAGTCGAGGAACCGAAATCGTCAACATCGTCGCGCGTGAGATCATCGACTCACGCGGTAACCCGACTGTCGAAGCCGATGTAATCCTGGCCGGCGGTGCCAAAGGCCGTGCCGCCGTGCCTTCCGGCGCTTCCACCGGCGCCCGCGAAGCCATCGAGCTGCGCGACGAGGATAAAAAACGCTTTGGCGGCAAGGGCGTGAGCAAGGCGGTGGCCAACGTTAACGGGCCCATTCGCAAAGCCCTGCTCGGGCAGGATGGGGCCGACCAGCAACAGATCGATGAGATTATGCTCAAGCTCGACGGCACCGCGAACAAGAGCAAGTTCGGTGCCAATGCCTTGCTGGCGGTTTCCATGGCGACCGCCCATGCCGCGGCCGGCGCGCAGGGCGTGCCGCTGTATCAATACCTGTATACCGGCGAGGCCTATCGCATGCCGGTGCCGATGATGAATATCATCAACGGCGGGGCGCATGCGGATAACAGCGTCGATCTGCAGGAGTTCATGATTATGCCGGTCGGCGCGCCGAGTATTAACGAGGCGATTCGTTATGGCGCCGAGGTGTTTCACGCACTCAAAGGCGTGCTGCACGCCAAGGGGCTGAATACCGCGGTCGGCGACGAAGGCGGCTTTGCCCCGGACCTGTCGTCCAACGAATCGGCGATCGAGGTGATCCTCGAGGCGATCGACAAGGCGGGCTATAAAGCCGGCAAGGATATTTTTATTGCCATCGACGCGGCCAGCAGCGAGTTCTACCAGGACGGCAAGTATGTCCTGGCCTCGGAGAACAAGAGCCTGAGCGCCGCCGAGTTCATCGATGTACTGGAACAATGGTGCGACAAGTACCCGATCATCAGCATCGAGGACGGCATGGCCGAGGACGACTGGGACGGCTGGCAGCAACTGACCGACCGCCTGGGCAAGAAGGTGCAGCTGGTGGGTGACGATCTGTTCGTCACCAATACCGAGATCTTCAAGCAGGGGATCGACAAGGGCATCGGTAACTCGATCCTGATCAAGGTCAACCAGATCGGCACCCTGAGCGAAACCCTGGCCGCGATCGAGATGGCCAAAAAGGCCGGTTACACCGCGGTTATCTCGCACCGTTCCGGCGAGACCGAGGACACCACTATCGCCGATCTGGCCGTGGCCACCGGCGCCGGCCAGATCAAGACCGGCTCCATGTCCCGTTCGGATCGGGTCGCCAAGTACAACCAGTTGATTCGCATCGGCGAAGGGCTGGGTGACGAGGCCGGCTATCCCGGGCAGGATGCCTTCTATAATTTACGCTAGACTCGGAGGGAGCGGCATACGCAACAGCCGGAGCTCATGCGAATCCTGATAGCCATACTGCTGATCCTGTTTGTCACCCTGCAATACGATTTATGGGTCGGGGACGGCAGTCTGGCCACCGTCTGGCATCTCAAGCAGGAAGTCAAAAAACAAAAAGCGGAAAACCGGAAACTTGAAGTACGCAACCGGGCACTGGAAGCCGAGGTCGAGGATCTCAAACAGGGCCTCGACGCCCTGGAAGAACGGGCCCGCGATGAGATGGGGATGATCAAGGAAGGCGAAACCTTTATTCAGATCATCGAAGAAGAAGAAAAATAGTTAGCAGTCGGCAGTTTGCAGTAGGCAGTTGGCGGAGGTAGGCCGGATTAAGCAAAGCGAATCCGGCAACTCTATCGGGATAGATAATCATCCAAAAATGGATTGAATCATCAGTTTTACTTCAATGACCTCGTCCCTCGACACTCGTCCCTCGTCCCTGTCTTATTGGGCTGTGATTCCCGCCGCCGGGATCGGCAGGCGCATGGGCAGCGAGATCCCCAAGCAGTATCTGGAACTGCGGGGGCGGGCGATTATTTTGCATACCCTGGACCGATTGCTGGCGCATCCGTCGGTGAACGGGGTGGTTGTGGCGTTGTCGCGCCACGACGGCTGGTGGGAGCATCTGGAACCACACTATGACAAACCGGTGACGCGGGTCGAGGGCGGTATCGAGCGCTGCCATTCGGTACTGAACGCCCTGCACGAGCTCGCCCTGCATGCGGATGACGCGGACTGGGTGCTGGTGCACGATGCGGCGCGCCCCTGTCTGTCACACTCTGATCTGGATAAGCTGATACAGACGCTGGCCGATGATGAGGTGGGTGGTCTGCTGGGTGTGCCGGTGCGCGATACCATGAAACGGGCCGAAGCCAATGATCGCGTGGTCGACACGGTCGAGCGCGAGAACCTGTGGCACGCATTGACCCCGCAGATGTTTCGGCTGGGCCCACTGCGCCATGCCCTGGAGCAGGCCATTGAAGCCGAACAGCTGGTGACCGATGAGGCCTCGGCCATGGAGCATGCCGGCTATCAACCACGGCTGGTGGAAGGCAGTGCCGGCAATATCAAGATCACCCGCGCCGAGGATCTGGTACTGGCCGACTTTTATCTGCAACAACAGGAATCAAACTGATGCGTATCGGACAGGGCTTTGATGCCCACCGTTTCAAACCGGGCGGCCGTCTGGTCCTGGGGGGCGTGGAAATCCCGCACGATCAGGGACTCGAAGCCCACTCGGACGGCGATGTGCTGATCCACGCCCTGTGCGATGCGATCCTCGGTGCGCTGGCGCTGGGCGATATCGGCCAGCACTTTCCCGATAGCGACGATGACTTCAAAGGCATCGACAGTCGCCGACTGTTGCGCCAGGTGATGACGCTGATCGGTGAACGTGACTATCGTATCCAGAACGCCGATCTCACCCTCATCGCCCAGCAACCCAAACTCGCACCCTATATCCAGGCGATGCGTGAACTCCTTGCCACGGATCTGCAGACCGACATCGACAACCTCAGCATCAAGGCCACCACCACCGAAGGCATGGGCTTCACCGGCCGCGGCGAAGGCATCGCCGCCATGGCGGTTGTGCTGATTGATAAAAGATCATAACGCAGAGGCGCGAAGGCGCAGAGAACCGCAGAGTTAAAAATAAAATGATCCTCTGTGAACGAAAATGGTTATTGATTTTATTTTGTTTGGCTTTTAATAACCTGATTCAAAAGTATCTATACAGGAAGTATTTTCGATACTGAGCCTGTCTGAAAATCCGAAGTCAATTTAGACCACTTAATAATGGTGAAGTACATATTTATGATTTCTCTGCGTCCTTTGCGCCTCTGCGTCTCTGCGTTGGATCTTTTCGTCCTATGAAAACGCACTGGTCCAGTCTTGCTTACGCCTTCGGCCAACCGACGGTAACAGGCGTGTTGCGTCAACAGCTCGCGGATTTTGTGGTCGAGGAGCAGCTCGGTTTTGAGCCGACCGGCGAGGGCCAGCATGTCTGGCTCTGGATCGAAAAACGCGAACGCAATACCCAGGACATTGCCCAGCTGCTGGCCCGCCATGCTGGGATCAAATCCCATGCCGTGGGGTTCTCCGGGATGAAGGATCGGCGGGCGATCACCCGTCAATGGTTCAGCCTGGATCTGGCCGGCAAGGCCGAGCCCGACTGGTCAGCGCTGGGCGATGACGGGTTATCGATTCTGCAGGCCACCCGCCACAGCAAGAAATTGCGCCGCGGTGTGCACAAGAGCAATCGCTTTGCCATTACCCTGCGAGATCTGCAAGGCGATACCTCGACACTGGCGGAGCGGCTGGTGGCGATTCGACAAACCGGTGTGCCCAACTATTTCGGGGCACAACGTTTCGGGCGCGATGAAGCCAATCTTGAACAAGCCCGGCAGATGTTCGCCGGCCAGCGGGTCAACAACCGTAACAAGCGCAGTATCTATCTCTCCGCCGCCCGCTCGTTGTTGTTCAACCAGCTGTTGTCAAAACGGGTCAGTGACGATACCTGGCACCGGGCGATGGACGGCGATGTGATGCAGCTGGCCGGCAGCCACAGTATTTTTGTCCCCGAAGCGATCGATGAGACCATCGAGCAACGTGTGAGCGAGATGGACATCCATCCGACCGGGCCGTTATGGGGCAGGGGGGAGCTCAAAAGCGGCGGGACGGTTAAAACATGGGAACAACAGCTGGCCGACGATTACCCCGATTACTGTCAGGGCCTGGAACAGGCGGGGCTGAAACAGGAACGGCGCAGTCTGCGCCTGGCGGTCAAACAGCTCGAATGGTCACAGCAGGACAGGCATCTGCACCTGTCGTTTGAACTGGAGACCGGGGCCTATGCGACCGGGGTGATTCGTGAATGCGTCGATGTGTCTGCCCCGGAACACTGAACGCCGCTATTGCACGACTGGCAGTTAAAACGCAGCGCTAGCCGCCGCGTTTGAGCAGGACGTAAATCGCCCCGGTGCCACCGTCCACCGGCCGGGCGGAGCAGAAGGCGAGGATCTCGTCGCGCTGTTGCAGCCAGTGGTTCACGTATTGCTTGAGTACCGGCCGTTTTTGCTCGGAGCCGTGACCCTTGCCGTGGATGATGCGCACACAGCGCACGCGGTTCTGCCGGCATTCATTAAGAAAGCGTACCACCGCCTCGCGGGCTTCCACGCGAAACAGGCCGTGCAGATCCAGCTCGGCCTCGATGGCCAGTTCGCCGCGGCGCAGTTTTTTGACCAGCTTGTGTTGCAGACCGCTACGGACAAACAGCAGCTCCTCGCCGGTTTCCAGTTCCTCGGGATTGACCGGATCGGAGAGCAGCTCGTCGAGCACCGCCGCCTCGTCCAGCTCGCGCTGGCGCGGTCGGGGGGAGGGCCTGGGGCGCTCCGGCCGCTGACGGGGCTCGGCCTCCAGGCGCCGCACATCCTGCACGGCCTGGCGAAACAGCTCCAGCTCCTCTTTGTCGGGGGATTTTTTGCTCATCGGTATCCGGCGGCAGCGTGGATTGACTGCGGACCCGCGTTCGCGCAGCGAAGGAAAATCTAGGCGGGATCGCGCTTATCCGGTATAGTAGGGCCAAATTTACCGTCCATTCAACCACTTCCAGCGATGATGTAACCTCCTGCAGCAGCTATGCGGATATTGTTGAGCAATGATGATGGCTATGAAGCCCCGGGGATCAATGTCCTGGCGCAGACCCTGCAGGATATCGCCGAGATCACCATCGTGGCGCCCGAGCGGGATCGTAGCGGCGCCAGCAACTCCCTGACCCTGGAGATGCCCATCCGCGCCCGCCGCCTGGGCGACAATCTGATCCGGGTCGACGGCACCCCGACCGATTGCGTGCATCTGGCGATCACCGGGCTGCTGGATCACGAGCCCGACATGGTCATCTCCGGGATCAATGCCGGCGCCAACATGGGCGACGACGTACTTTACTCGGGCACCGTGGCCGCCGCCATGGAAGGGCGCTTTCTCGGCCTGCCGGCCATCGCCGTCTCCCTGGCCGGCAGCGGTCATCGCTTCACCCACTATGATGCCGCCGCACAGGTGACCAGGCTGTTCATCGATCGGCTGGCCGCCGATCCCCTGCCGCAGGACACCATTTTGAATATCAACGTCCCGGATCTGCCGTTCGCGGAACTGTCGGGCTATCAGGCCACGCGCCTGGGCCATCGGCACAAGGCCGAGCCGGTGATCAAGGCCGAGGACCCGCGCGGCCGGGATATCTACTGGGTCGGCCCGCCCGGTGCCGAGCAGGACGCCGGGCCGGGCACCGACTTTTACGCGGTGCGCAACGGCTATGTCTCGGTGACCCCGATCCAGATCGATCTCACCCGCCATCAGGCGCTGCAGTCCGTCGCCGACTGGCTGGCGAAGTGGGGCGCATGAACAGCCATCTCGGGATTGGCATGACCTCGCAGCGCACCCGCGACCGGCTCATTGAGCGGCTGCGGGAGAAGGGCATCACCAACGAGGCGGTGCTGGAGGTCATGCGCCGCACGCCCCGGCACATCTTTGTCGACGAGGCGCTGGCCACCCGCGCCTATGAAGACACCGCGCTGCCCATCGGCAGCGGCCAGACCATCTCCCAGCCCTATATTGTCGCGCGCATGACCGAGGTACTGCTCGGCGCCGGCAGCCCGCAACGGGTGCTGGAGGTGGGCACCGGTTGCGGTTATCAGACCGCGATTCTGGCGCAACTGGTTGAGAAGGTGTTCACGGTCGAGCGCATTGCACCCTTGCTGCAGCGCGCGCGTAACCTGCTCTATGAGCTGCGTCTCAGCAACGTGCGGTATCAGCACAGTGACGGCAACTGGGGCTGGCAAGCACACGCCCCCTATGACGGGATCATCGTCACCGCCGCGCCACAGAACGTGCCCCCGGAACTGCTCGGCCAGCTGGGCGACGGCGGCCGGCTGGTGATCCCCACCGGCGGGCAGGGGCAGATACAACGCCTGCGCCTGATCACCCGCCAGGGCGATGAATTTAATGAGACCCTGCTCGAGTCGGTCAGTTTTGTGCCGCTGGTACAAGGAGATATTTCGTGAGCCTGTTTTCCGCCCTGTTCGACCGGGTTATGCTCTGGTCGGCGCATCGTCATGCGCCGGGCTATCTGTTTGGCCTCAGTTTTGCCGAATCCTCTTTCTTCCCCATCCCGCCCGATGTCATGCTGGCGCCGATGGCCCTGGCGCGCCCCGATCGCGCCTGGCACTTTGCGCTGCTGACCACCATCGCCTCGGTGCTTGGCGGCATGGCCGGCTATGTGATCGGCATGTTCGCGTTTGAAATGATCGAGCCGTTGTTACACAGTGCCGGTTACTGGGAAAAATATCTTCAAACCCGGCAGTGGTTTGCCGACTGGGGGATCTGGGTGATCTTCATAGCAGGGTTTTCCCCGATACCCTACAAGGTTTTCACGATTACCGCCGGGGTTGTCGGCATGGTGTTTCTGCCGTTTGTCATCGCCTCGGCGGTGGGGCGCGGGGCACGCTTTTTCATGGTCGCCGGATTGATGAAGTGGGGCGGGCCGGCGATGCAACAAACCCTGCGCCAGTACATCGATCGCCTCGGCTGGCTGGTGATCCTGGCCATAATTGTCGCGTATTTTGTATTGAATAACGGATGAAGCTACGGGCTGCACTCATTGTCGTCATGATCGCCGGGTTATTCGGCTGCCGACCTTTTGTGCATTACGACCCGGATCGTGATCAGCCCACCAAAAGCCGTGTCTACACTGTCAGCAAGGGGGATACCCTCTATTCCATTGCCTGGGAGCATGGTCACGACTATCGCAGCGTGGCGCGCTGGAACGGCATCAATCCGCCCTACACAATCTATCCCGGCCAGGAAATCCGCATGTCCCCGGGCGATACGGCCGCGGCAGTGGCGCAGGATGATGTCGGCCGGAGCGACGACAATACCGGCACGACAACCAGCACTGCCGAACAAAACAAACCCGCAGCGGAACCTGTGCGCAAACTGAGCTGGCAATGGCCGGTCGAGGGCGAAATCGTCAACAACTTTTCGGGTACGGATCCGGGTAAAAAAGGGCTGGATATTGCCGGCAGAATGGGGCAATCTGTAAAGGCTGCCGCGGACGGCAAGGTGGTCTACAGCGGCAGCGGTTTACGCGGTTACGGAAAACTGATAATAATCAAGCATAATACCGCGTACTTCAGCGCGTATGCGTACAACGACAAGTTGCTTGTGCAGGAGAATGACGCCGTCAAGTCCGGACAGCGCATAGCCGAGATGGGAAAACACAATTCGGATCAGGCGATGCTGCACTTCGAGATTCGGCGTAACGGTACACCGCAAGATCCTGTTAAATACTTGCCAAAGAAGGGGTCGTAGTCACGGTAGTCGCCTATGACTGAGTACGGAAATAACGTAGACAAACCCAAGCAGGACAAGGACGCCGAGGATGAGCTGGATGCACTGCCGGAAGAAGACACGGAACAGGATAAACTCATCGTCGACGAAGAGCTGGATGCTGAGTCGGACGTCGAGCCGATCGAAGAACCCCACCGCTATGAGCCCGGCGTGATCCCCGACGGTCAGCTCGACGCCACCCGGCTCTATCTCAGCGAGATCGGCTATTCGCCTCTGCTGACGGCCGACGAAGAAAAATTCTATTCCCGCAAGGCCCTCAACGGCGACGACGCCGCGCGCAAAAAGATGATCGAGTGCAATCTGCGCCTGGTGGTCAAGATCGCGCGGCGCTATCTCAATCGCGGCCTGGCCCTGCTGGATCTCATCGAGGAGGGCAACCTGGGTCTGATCCGCGCGGTGGAAAAGTTCGACCCTGAACGCGGCTTCCGTTTCTCCACCTACGCCACCTGGTGGATCCGCCAGACCATCGAGCGGGCTATCATGAACCAGACTCGCACCATCCGCCTGCCGATCCACGTGGTCAAGGAGATTAACATCTACCTGCGCGCCGCGCGGCATCTGTCGCAGAGCCTGGATCACGAGCCGACGACCGAAGAGATCGCCGAGATGCTCGACAAGCCGATCGAAGAGGTGAAAAAAATGCTCGGGCTCAACGAGCGCATCGCCTCGGTCGACTCACCCATGGGCCACGACGCCGACAACTCCCTGCTCGACGCCATTCCCGACGAGACCAACAGCGATCCGGTCACGCTGCTGCAGGACGAGGACGTCAAGGACAACATCGAGCAGTGGCTGGAGCAGCTCAGCGACAAGCAGCGTGAAGTGGTGGAACGCCGCTTCGGCCTGCACGGTTATGACGTGGCTACTCTGGAAGAGGTGGGTAACACCATCGGCGTCACCCGCGAGCGGGTGCGGCAAATCCAGCTCGAAGCGCTGAAAAAGCTGCGCGACATCCTTGAGAAAGACGGCTTCTCTGTCGACGCCCTGTTTAAATAGTTTCCTTCTGTTCCCTCCCCTGCAAGGGGAGGGCGAGGGAGGGGTGATCAATATCCACCTCTTTATATTATCGCCTGACCTGTGGGAGGCGATTCCATCGGCGACCCTTACTATCTAAATGTTCGCCCTCCGGGCGAGCTTGATCTCGAAAGCGCTGACCCGCCAGCGCGCCTCGGGTTCATTTCTTTGTCACGCGACAAAGAAACAGAACCAAAGAAAACGCGCCTGTTCGGTCAAGACACATCGGTAACAGAAAAGTCCAGGTACATGGGTAACACATTTTCTATGCTAAGGGCACCGAC
>NZ_SOQX01000007.1 GCF_004366735.1 Thiohalophilus thiocyanatoxydans
TGAGTACAACTGGCACCGCCCCCATGCCAGCCTGGATTACAAACCGCCGGTTAGCCGGTTGGGGCTTTCCGTGAACAACCTGGTGGGTTTACACAACTAGGTTATAAGCGTTTAGTCGGGTCAGGGCCTGAGGTATCCCCACAAAATCGCGAAGCATGCCTTTGCTCACCCGAAAAGGTTTTGACCTCTTGAACTGGAAATTAGATTTTCTTCCTCGAGTGGTTAATCGGGCACAATCTCGACGCGATCACCAACCGCGATAACACCTCCACTGATAACGGTGACACATATCCCGCTGTTTTTGCCCAGTGCGCCCCCAAGCCCCTTGCCTTCGATCTTGTCCAGGTAGCCGCATGGCGGGCGAGGCTTATGGTAGCGAAAAATGGCCCCGCCTATCCGAAAGGTCTTGTCGTGCAAATCCCGGGTTTTGAGATGGCTAATCACAAGGTTGCGGCGATGATGCCCCGTATCCAGCCTGGCACACAGGGGCTCTGACAGTTTCTTTTTGGCTTTATCCAGATCATCTTCGCTGATCAGCGTGACCTGGCAGGCTTCGGTCACCTGCCAGTAGCCCCTGGCGACACTGTAACGATCACCGCCCAGACCGGTTTGCTCAAGCGCCTGGATACGATCGACGGACTGCATTTCAGCCCCCGCCGAACCGGCAATATAGATCGCCTTGAGTTGCGGCAAAGCGCGATTACGCGAAAGAGGAAACAGCTTGTTAAAAAGTGACAAGATAGGGGCGGTCCTTAAATACTACCATTAACTGGCGGCAACACGGCCCGCCCGAATTTCAGGATTCGAAAAACTTGTTTGTGACAACCGTTTTTCAAATGAAAGGAGACGCATTCGTCAGCGACGTCCCCTTTTACGGTTGTTCGGTGACCCGGTTTTTTCGGGCCGTCAGTAGCGACTCATTCCCGGTACCAGCTGCCATCCGGCAGCGGCTTCATCCACAGAAAGCTGTACCAGAACCACTGCTCGCCATCGGTCGCCGGCGCAGTGCAATTGACCTTGGACCGGCCGGGCTGCAACGGCCTGGCGGGGCGTAGCGACAGGCGCGGCGGGTTACCGGTCTCGAGCTCGAGCGGGACCGTATCGCCACCCAGGTAGCACCGGATCGCCTCCGGGCGGTAGGGCCCCGGGCCCAGAGTCAAACGCAGTCCCGGCCGGTCATCGCCGGGTTCGAGCACCCCGCTGTCGGGTCGGGTTGCGGTCACCGGCAGGGGCCGCGAGCGGACCTTGATCGCGAAACTCTCCATGCCGGCGAAGGCGGTCGCGATCGGAAACCGCGGCAGGGCCGAGAACTCGCTGTCGGACCCGACGGCGCCGGACTGCTGGCCGAAGCCGACGAAATCGAGCTCGCGGACGATCCTCGCGACCGCCGGCGAGAACTCACCGAACGGGTACGCGAACAGCCGTGCCGGTCGCTTGAGTTCCTGGTCCAGGCGCTCCTGCGCCTCCACGATCTCACCCCGCAGGCGCCGCAACCAGGCGGCCTGGTCCTCGCCTTTCAGGCGCCGGATCATATGCGGATGATTAACACTGTGATTACCGATCGTGACCCCGGCTGCCTCCATCTCGCGCAGTTGATCCCAGGTCACGAAGTTGCGGTCGCCGTCGTCGATCGAATCGGTTGCGATGAAGATCGTGAACGGCCAGCCGCGCGCCTGCAGGCGCGGGAACACCTCTTCGTAGACCGAGCGGTAACCGTCGTCAAAGGTCAGCGCGATCGTCCGCTCCGGGATATCCTTCCCGGCACGGACGGCGGCGACCAGGCGCGGCAGGGGCCAGACCTCGAAGCCGTTCGCCGCGAGGTACTCCATATGGCGCTCGAACGTCTCTGGCGTCACGCTGGTCGAGGGGGGGGTATCTTCGGCGACATGATGGTACTCGAGCACCACCGCGCTGTCGGCAGCGACCGCCACCGTGGACAGAAAAAGCGCGACCAGCGCGAGGCTAGCCTGCGCCATCCAGCCGGTCCAGATCGTTGCGACGGATGACACTCCTGATGTGGTGGACATATTTCTCTCCAATAGCAGCGTATTTGATCAGCCCGGCCGCCATTGCCAGCCCGCCCGGCTTGCGTCCCGCCCTGCGTGCCTGGGCGCGGATATCACGCAGCGG
Organism: Thiohalophilus thiocyanatoxydans; assembly: GCF_004366735.1. GTDB lineage: Bacteria > Pseudomonadota > Gammaproteobacteria > UBA6429 > Thiohalophilaceae > Thiohalophilus > Thiohalophilus thiocyanatoxydans. Next base: position 2,131 of record NZ_SOQX01000007.1, read on the forward strand.
CTGGAAGGCCGGGTGCGAGTTAAGGGTCCTGAGGTAGGTCCGCACCGATCCCGCGATGGTATCAAAGGCCTGCACCTCGTAGGTCGCCTGCTCCGGACGCCGGAGTGGAACGAGTCCGCATCCCGGCGTGAAGCACCACTGACCAAACAGATTGTTGCCCTCACGCGCGAAGCGCGAGGTGCCCCAGGCCGACTCCAGTGCCGCCTGCGACAGTGCCAGCGAGATCGGCACGATGTCGATCCGCGTGGCGAGCTCGCGCGCGCGCTGGAGATCCCCTTTCGCCTTCACCCGGTACCGCTTCGCCTGTTTTACCAGCCAGGCATGCTCATCGGGTGTGGCCTGCTCGCCCTCCTCAAGTTCGTCGAGGAGGGCGAGCAGCTTGTCGCGCTGCGCGAGTACCCGCCGGTTCTCGGACTCGACCACGGGCGACAGGAACTCGATGAACGCCGCCTTGCGCTCGCCGGTGTTCTCGATCACCCGAAAGTCCGGCAGTGCTCGATCGGCGGGCGGCGACACAGGCATGGGATCGTCACTGAACCGCGCCATGGCCAGGATCACTATGCCTATGCCGGCACCCACCACCACGGCCTGCCCGACGAGGTGGGGATGTCGTGACTCGATGGCCCGGATCCGCCCGGCAATGCCCCCGGGCAACCGGGCGACGATGGCCGCGCCCAACCGCCCCGGGTAGGCGAGTACCCGGCGGAGCGCGTCGATCGCCCTGGCCAACAGAGGCCGGCGGCCGATGGCGCGCGTCCCCTCGGCCAGTCGCTTCAACAACAACTTCATCGGGTCATTGTGCCCGAGCCCCACCGGTCGAGGCCAGCCGAATTCGGCACGACACGATCAACATGGCAGTTCGACCCCGCGCATCTTTGCATCGAAGCGCCTCGCCTTCGCACTGAATCGATCCCCGGACCGGGTATAGACAGCATCAATCCCCTTTCGCTGAAAAATCCCCCTGCCCCCCCGCCTTAATCCGGGCTTTTCGCGGCCGGGCCTTTCCAGTCTCCCCCCCTGGAAAGGGGCTTTGAGTTTTGATCAGCCGACAGCACCGAGGGCGACCAGCGCAAGATTCATCCCCTGCACCAGGGCAATAACCAGGATGAGCGCGACCGGATAGACCGAGGAATACGCGATAACCGGTCGCTCCGAGACGTCGGCCTGACGAATGATATCCAGTCCCGGGGTAAAGGTCATGCCGCCGCAAATGACACCAAAACATTCGCTCACCGGGATTTTCATGAAAAAGTGTCCAAACAGGAAACTGGCGAGCATGGGAATGACGGCGAACAGCACCGCGTAGGCCGCGTAATAGACCGCCTGAAAGTCCAGCGACTCGACAAAGCTCTGCCCGGTATCGAACCCGACCTGGACAAAGAACAGTGCCAGCCCCAGTTCCTTTAGCACCGCTGTCGCATTGCGCGGGAAGCGACCGATAAAATTACCAATGCGACCAAAGTGGCCGAAGATCAGGCCCGCCACCAGCGCCCCACCGGCGAGTCCCAGGGAAAACGGTCCCAGTGTCGGCACCGGGATAATAAGCCCGCCGATGGCAAAGGCAAGAAACAACGTCGCCGCCAGCGAGCCAATATCCACCCGCCGCTGCACCGTGTGATGTTCATGGCCAAGGAACAGCTCCAGTTGATCAAGCTGGTAGGGTGTCCCCACCGCCACAACCACATCGCCGTATTCCAGTGTGAGGTCGTGGCGCGGGACAAATTCCACATTAGAGCGAATGACACGGGTGATCGAGATATTGTATCGAAGTCGAACACCGAGATCGTTCAGGGAACGATTCAGTACGGAAGTGTTCTCCACCACGATGGAGCGGGTGTCGAGTTCCGAGTTCTCATCGAACTTCTCATGAATCTCCTCACCGAGCAGTTCGCCCACGGTTTTTACATCGTCGGGCAGGCCTTCCAGGCGTACGACGTCACCAACCAGAAGCACGGTGTTACCGCCCGCCGTTCGCAGCGAGAGATCGCGCAATATCCCGGATACCACCACGTTGTGCAGCTGGAACAGCTCGATATCGCGAATCAAAGTGCCGGTTAATTCGGTGTTATGGACTTTGTATACGGCAGTATGCACTTGCGAACGGGATTGCACTTCCGCCTCCATTCGCCCGCGCAATAATTTAACCGAGATCGTAATAAAAAGAATCACCCCCAGCAGGCCGAAAGGATAGGCGACGCCGTAACCAAAAATAACCTCACTCTCCGGACTGAACTGCAAGGCACTGATCAGCGCCGGGCTGGAGGTGAAGGCCCCGGCAAACAGGCCGAGTCCAACGCCGGGAGGTACCGAGGCAATGGCTATGATCGCAACCACGGTCACGCCCGCAACAGCCAGCAGTACCAGGACATTGGCAATATAACGTTTTCCGTGTTGTTTGAAGGCACGGAAAAAACTCGGGCCAGCCTCCAGTCCGACACAAAGCAAAAACAGAACAATGCCGAGATCCTGAAGGATGATGATAGGCTCGAATTGATAAAAGTAGCCGGCTATCATCGCAACGATCAAAACACCGCTGGATCCAAAACCGACGCCCTTGATCCGCAGATTACCAAATGCAATCCCGAGCAGAATCACCAAAAAGGTGACAATCAGCTCGGTCTTGCGGAAGAAGAATTCAATCGGTACAACACCTTCTGTTTCCAGCATAGGACCTGATCCCGGTTAGCGAGAAATGCCACGGACTCCGATGAGCCGTGTTCAGAGTGCAGAAAAATGAATCACTCGCAAGCTGAGGAGCGATTCACAGCGTCGTACAAGTTAAATTCATCATAGTTGACCAGACCGCCTGGTTCAATTAAACCAGAGGTTCCTGGATGAGTCAGGGTCAGCACAGATTTCTCTAATATTGTAACAATTGTTTTCTGACCCGGTTTTTCGAATTGCGCGTCGCGTTACACGAAGGCAATCAAACGGCCACAGACCAGTGCGCCGAGCCAGCACACCGTCGACAGGGTGGCATGCACCCTGAGCCGCGGTTCAATCGCGCCATGGAGCGCCAGACCGTAGGCCCGGTGCAGCAGCCATGCCGACAACGTCCCGACCGCCACCAGCACGATCTTGGTTTGCAAAAACACAATTTGTGAGTATTCCACAGCCTTGACCGAGAACAACAAGGTGCCGGCGACAATCGCGAGCGCCAGCCCGGTTGCGGCGACCGGCAGGAGCACCCGCGCCAGATTCATGCGCGGGATGTTCCGCCATAGTCCGAGGAGGTGCAGGTTGAAGGGCATGATTGCACCGACCAGCAGCGCGATGCCCAGAATATGCGTCGTGATGACCGCGGCGTAGCCCCAGCGTGATACGCGCAGATACTCCGCAACGGCGGTCGACTCCAGCGCGGCGAACAGCGATTCCACCAGCCCCTGGTCTCTAATCTCGATCCGGATACAATACGTACTCGCGCTCGCCCAGGAACAGGCGTTCCACTTTCATGTGCTTCTGCGTGCCATCGGCCGCCGGCTCACCGATGGCGCGGATCTCGACACCTTCCGCCAGATCGCCGTCCTTCAGGCCGGCCCGTTCATTGCGCCACGGCTGTCCCACTTCGACGGTCCAGGTCTCGCCTTCCACATCCACTTCGAGTCTGCCGTGGGGATTGCCGAGTCGAACGCTCGTGATCACGCCAGTGAGCTCGATATTGCCGCCGGTCGTCCAGGCCCAGCCATGATGCGCGAACCCGCTGCTGCTAAATAAGAACAGAACGATGGCCGCCAATGGCGCGAATAGTGTCCTCATGATCGTCTCCGTGCCGCAAGGCATTTGGATTGAACAGAATAGTTCAAGATCGGACTTCCCGGGGAAGCCGCCGTTAAAAACCAGACAACAAGACCGTGACGCTGGTTCCGCCGCTGCGCGGTCCAGGAGGAGTAAAGGGCTTTGACTCCTTAAGTTTTTGCTCCTCAGTCGGCGGCAAGACCGATTTCCAGGACGACCGTGCCATCATTGGCCTTGACTTCAAGGGGTGCCATCCAGCGTACACGGTCGGGCTCGATCGCCGGGGCGTCGCCCTCACCCAGGATGACATTGCGAACGGCGTCGGCGCGGGCCTGCGCCAGCGCTTTGAGGTCTTCTTCAGTGACGGTCTGGGCGGCAGTCACTTGCGTGGCCAGGTGTTCGCGGTACGCGGCGGCGTCGAGTTTCGGTGGCTCATTTTCTGCTGCGCTGGTGAAGCGCTCGCGAACCTCCCCGAGCGCCTGCTGCGGATACCGCTCGGCAAACATCGCCTCCAGCGTCTCGCGGGTTTCGGCGGCCTTCAGGCTCGGGTTGGCGACGTCGAGACCCGCCTGCTCCAGCCGCTCGACCATAGCGGCCAGGGCCTGTTGCCGCTGGAGCGCCGTGCGGTCGGCGTCCGGTGCATACGGTGCGGGAAGCTTGAGGGCGAGTTCGGGCCGTTGGTTAAGAGCGGTGCGCAGCTGGTCCAGGCCTTTTTGTTGCGGTGGTGCGACATCGCTGGAACCCGGGACGAAGGCCACCTTCGCGAGCTCGTCGGGGTCGGCGTCGCCGCCGACGAGGCTGGCCAACAGATTGAACGGCGAAGTGATAATGCCTTGCAGTATATCCGTGAACGCCTGTCGAATCGCCGGCCCGAAGGAGAACTCGGGATCGTTGACGTCACCCTGGACCGGTATATCGACCCTGATCACCCCGTCGCTATCCTTGAGCAGCGCAATGGCCAGACCCAGCGGCAGATTCGTCGCGTCCGGGTGTTCGAAGCTTTCACCCAGCTTCAGGTTGCGCAGGACAATGTGGTTGCTGGCGTCGAGACGGCCATCGTCCAGCACGTAGCCAAGATCGAGGTCCGCACGACCCGCGGCGATCCGCTGACCGGCGAACTGGACTGCATAGGGTGTAAACGCCGGGATAGCCAGGTTCTCGAAGACGAGATCGACCTGCGCCCGGCTGAGCGGGTGCCACGGATTCAGCTCCCCCTTGATCCGGGCCTGGCCGTAATCCTCGACCTGTCCTTCCAGATCAACCCGCGCCGGCTCCTCCAGCCCGGACGCAAGCCGCGAGATGCTGCCCTTGAGCTGCTGCACGCGGGTGGCGAACGGCAGCGGCAGAGACCGGTCCGAAAAGGCCAGTACCCCACCGTCGAGACGGGCGCCGCCGATCACGATGTCGAACGGTTCGGTCTCAGTTTCCGGCGCCGCTTCCGGGACGGCAGGCCGATCGACCAGTAAATCGCCCAGATTCGTGCTGCGGTCCTCGGCGATGAACACCCGGGCGGAAGGCTGATCGATCCGGATGACCGACAGCTCGAGCAAACGCGCGCCGAGGCGAAAATCGATCTCATCGATGGCCAGCGCCTGCCAGCCCACGACATCCTCACTACCGTCGCGTTCGCTAATGCCCAGCGCATCGATCCGGGCACTGCCGGCGTAGGTCAGCGGGTCGTGGCGGCCGCTGCGCAATTCGCCTTCGGTGCTCAGGTTGCCGCTGTCGACTCGCACGTGGGCGAAGCGCCGGACAAACGGTTCCGCCAGCGCGAGCGCCAGATCCTCGACCTCGAGGGTGCCGGCCAGGTCGAGCCCGGGCAATAGCTGAACCTTCCCGTCGAAGGCGAATTCCCCGCCCAGCTCGAATCGACCGCTGACCTGAAACGGCGTGACGGCGTCCTCGGCGAGGATAAAATCATCAAGCGAGAAATCGATATCGTCGAGCGCGATCGGCACCGTTGGGCCGCTCTGTTCGGGCCGGATGATCACGCCTTCTTCATCGCGCGGCAGCGGCCGGCGGACGAACTCGGTCAGCAGACGGGTGACACGCGTCTGTCCCGAGTCAAACCCTTCTTCGTGGACACGGGCACCTTCCAGGCGCGCCGTGGGTACAACAGCCGTCCACTCGAACAGGCTGGACCAGGCCGCCACGTCGACGAACAGGCGTTTGAAACCAATGAGTTCCTGGCCATCGACATCGTCCAGCGCGAGATCCTCGATCTCGACAGTGAGCGTAAACGGATTGGTGTGCACGGCCCCGATGCGCAGATCGCGGCCGAGATCGTCCGCCACCATATTGACCGCATACCCCGTTGCCACCCACGGCAGAACAAAAAAGCCGACAAGCGCGTACACAATGACGACCGCGACAAGCCAGAAACGGATTCGGCGCAGGTTGAGCCAGTACTCGCGAAGCCAGGACCAGGCCGAGCGGGCGGTATATGTCTTCATGGATTCGCCTTTGGCACGCACGGCGCCCATATAGCCAGAGAAAGCGGGATGCGAGGCGTGGGGGGGTCAGCTTTGACGCACCACCCGGAACGGACGTTCGTAACCGTCAGCTCCACTGCCGCTATCCACACTGCCGGGGACAACGATTGGAAAGGCCCCGGACAAATAAAGTATAGGAGCCATAACCCCCCTTTTCACTGAAAAACGCCCCTGCCCTCGCAGCAACCGGACTTTCACGACCAGGCCGTTCCAATCTCACTATTGGAAAAGGGCTTTAACTCCTTGAGTCGACCGCCGGGTGTACGTTGTCCTGAACAACATGGATTTATGGCGGTCATACATCGTGTATGTGGCGTAACAGGCCACCGGTGCAGTAATATAGCGTATTGCAAACACAACCAGTCTAAAGCCAATGAACGACGAGACACCGACGACAGCGCAGCCCGCCCCCACGCATAAACCCAGACCCCTGGTCGACCTGTTGGTCAGCATCCTGATCCCCTCCGCCATCCTGATGAAACTCAGCGGCCCGGAGCATCTGGGCCCAGGCGGCGCGCTTGTCATTGCGCTGGCATTTCCGCTCGGCTGGGGCACATTTGAATTATTCAAATACCGGAAATTCAACTTCATTGCGCTGCTTGGTCTGGTCAGTGTATTGCTCACCGGCGGTATCGGTCTTCTGGAGCTCGCCCCCAAATGGCTGGCGGTCAAGGAAGCCGCGATACCCGGGATCATCGGTATCGCGATCCTCGTCTCGACCTATACGCCCTATCCGCTAATCAGAACATTGGTGTATAACCCGCGGATAATGAATATTGAGAAGATCGAGATGAAGCTTCATGAACTCGGTAACCGGGGGATATTTGACCGTCGACTACAGAATGCGACGTATCTGTTGAGCAGCACTTTCCTGTTCTCCGCCACCATGAACTATCTGCTTGCCATCTGGATCGTCACCAGTCCGGCAGGCACGACCGCGTTCAACGAGGAACTCGGACAGATGACCTTACTGAGCTACCCGATGATTGCCATCCCCTCAACCGTGATGATGATAGCCATTCTGTTTTACCTGTGGCGGACAATTCGGCTGCTGACCGGGTTCAAATTGGAGGACGTCGTTAACACACAGTGAAAACTGATCGTGCCAGCGATCGAGCCTGAATTTCCCGGACTCTATACATAATAATGAACCGCGTTTGTCATCGCCCCCTTTTATGATTGAAGACCTCCGTCAGCTTTCTCATTATTAACTGAGTCGCTTCTGGTCAAGAAGACTTTTCTCAGGCGCATCGTTACGATTTCTGCGAATGGACTGTCACCAAGCGGAAATCCCTCCGGCATTTGCGCGAGGTTATGGCAGGGAAGGTAGTTCGGCTCGATAAGAATGGGTCCATTCTCGAGTACGGCGACATCCCATCCGATCACAGGTACCTGTGCATGTATCAAGTCGTGTGCGCGGCAAGTCAGCGCAAGGCATTCGGACCAATAGGGAATCGCCAGTCCCGCGATCACCGAGCCCGTATCCGGATGGGTGTTGACGGTGTCAGGGGGCAGCTGGCCCTTCTTTCGTATTCCCGGGCGACAGGTGCCCGTGTTGAGATCGATCGGGGCCGCTACACCACCGAGGTCGAAGTTATCTGCGACGGCCTGGCCTGTTGGCATGCGCAGGGCGGCCATCAGTGGCTTTGATGACTGGCCAGAGCCGCGCACAGTCATCAACCGAACAGTCGCCAATGAGCCGTTTGTGTAGCCGCGCAAAGTTTCATGATTCATGAGCGCGGGTTGCACGATATAGGGTCGACCCTGCTCAAGCGAGGTTCGACAGATAAAGTCTTCAAACTCTGTTGTACTTAACTCGAGGCCTGAACCGTCGGTGTAGTGATGGCCGTGCGCGGATGGCACACACTGCCAGCGAGAAGTGCCTTTTCCCTGGATCCAATTAGTCGGTTTTGCAAAGAGGTCCGATGCGGGTAGCTGTTCAGTCAAGCGCGAGACAACCTCTCCTCGATTGACCTCGATCAGGTTTTCGACGGTCGGTATTCCATTCGCCGTGCACCACCGTCGAAACTCTTCTTTGCTCAAAAACAGCCGCTCGTCGGCCGTCCGGGGGGAATGTCGACAGACGACCTGTAGCAACTGGCCGATCTCTTCGAGGTAGTCCGCTGCGGCAGAAAACCGCTCTGGTTTAAATAACTGAAACTTATAGTACGAATTGGGGCGTACGCCGAATTGCCAGCGCAGCATAAGCAGTTGCCGAAACTGGGTTGAGCGGGAAACACCATGCACGTTCTTGGTCTTATGGCCGAAACGTCGTACACCGCCCCATGCCTCCAGCGGGGCCTCGATGAAGCCACGCAAGAACCGGACTGCCGCGAAGAGCCGCTTTTGCGCTCCACGCTGACGTTCCCACCACACCCAGAGCTGCCAACGCCTCAGTCCAGCCCCATCCGGTTTTGCACCGGCGAGCCACCAGGACCAGATGGGTCCCGGTATGTCTCGTTCCCATTCGGTTGAAACGAGCGGCTCACTTTCATCAGTGATCTCAGGCATTCGCGTCACCTCCTTTTGACGAATAACGAACGGTCGATAGGCTCAGGCTGCCAAGAGGGCAGCAAGTTTCAGTTAGTGTGTTTGCAGGACATATGCAGGGCTCATTGAATTACGCATCATGATTATGATTCGATATGGAGGCCACAATTAGCACTACATCCCCTCTAATTGAGACAAGTGTAGGACATGTGAACCCCTTTTTCACTAAACAACCACCCTGACCATCCCGCATCAAACCGGCCATGTCGCGGCCAGGCTTCGCTAATCATACCTGGCACGGCAAATCGGCGGGTTCTCAAGCCTGTCATCCCATTCGGAGAAGGGCTTTTCCTACTTAAATTCAGGGCAGGCCCACACCGTTCCCATCTAAATAAACGTTCCCAATACCAGTCCATTACTGAGCAGCCTGGATCAAGGCTCAACGCGACGGATCCCGATTTTTCCGGTTCAGGTGGTACCGCTGCGCTTGTTCCACCCTACGTAGAGCGATTGGGTAATCGGGACTTTTATCTAAATATCCGTTCCCAAAAGGTGCAAAGCGCATAGGTCAGATTGCGCGCAGCGCTACCTGATATCCTCTGTATCGGCAGGGTGTCACGCAGGCTAACGCCAGCGTGACCTACTGGGATAGCGTGATTGGGTAATTGGACGTTTTATCTAAATACCCGTTCCCAAAAGGTGCAAAGCGCATAGGTCAGGTTGCGCGCAGCGCTACCTGACATCCTCCGTATCGGCATGGGTGTCACGCAGGCTAACGCCAGCGTGACCTACAGGGATAGCGTGATTGGCTAATTGGACGTTTTATCTAAATACCCGTTCCCAAAAGGTGCAAAGCGGCGTAGGTCAGGTTGCGCGCAGCGCTACCTGACATCCTCCGTATCGGTAGGGTGTCACACAGGGTTAGCCAGCGTATAAAGTCCGCATGAATTTGGAACCGTTGTTTAGCCCTAATTACTTTTCTGTGATGGCTTCACTGTAGTCAGGCCCAGGTTGGACCAGTTCTGCATCCCGCCGCGATACCATTTAAGTTTATGCGCAGGGTAACCGTAATCCAGCAGGGTGCGGATATTGGCCGGCGACTGACCACACCACATACCATTACAGAACATCACCAGGGTTTTCGCGCCCGAATAGTCAAACAGACCGTCCTGCTCTTTGACATCGAACTGCTCGGTCAGGATATCGATAATATCAAATGGTGCGGCACCGCGTTCCGGGTTGAGTTCTACCCAGGGAATATTAATAGAACCGGGAATGGTGCCGCGCTTGACCCAGTCCGGGGTACGCGAATCGATCACCAGAACCGAGTTGTCACCGGAAGACGCTTTTTTCAGGTACGCCAGCATTTCCACTTCACCAATGGTCTCAACCCCCGGCGCCAGTGACATGGGCTGAATACAGAACGGCGGACAATTGCGTGAGGTCTTGGCAAAGTCATCCTCTACCTTGTGGTCTTTGTCCTGATTACGTTTGATGGTAACGGTTTTGCCATTGTGCTTTACATCCACACTGCCGATTTCCGGGGTAATCTTGACTTTCAACTCTTGTGCATAGGCAGGTTGTACCAGGAGGCCAATGGAGAGCACCGCGATGGAAAACAGATGATTTATATTCATACTTGGACTCCGTGATTTTGCATGTTGTGGGAAAGAGCAGGTCAGGGAACAATCGATTCCAACATAGTATAGCCTAACAGAGTAATCAGCCTGCCCGCTCCCATTCCTGGTCTGCCCGGTTATCGCAGACCGATCTGCCGCTGATCGGGGAACAGCTCAAGCGGGAAAGGGTTTTGCCCCCCCCCGGGACTTTCGACCCGGTATTGACCTGGTACGTGGCCCGCTGTCTCTAGTATCATAGCTTTTATGAATCAACGAAATGCCTTTCCCATCCCGGTTGTCCCGGCACTGCTGATCATCAATGGTCTGCTATTCCTGCTGGAGATGACCGCCGGCGGCCGCCAGTTGATCGAGCTGTTTGCCCTGTGGCCGCTCGGTTCCGGATCGGGTGCCGGCTCGAGCCTGTTTGACAGCACGGCGCCCGGCTTTCAGATCTGGCAGCTGGTCACGTACTCGTTCCTGCACGGCGGGGTGTTTCATTTGCTGGTCAATATGTACGCCCTGTGGCTGTTCGGCTCGCGCATGGAAATGGTGTGGGGCTCGAAGGCCTTTTTGATTTACTACTTTGTCTGTGTCATCGGTGCCGCGCTGGTGCAGTTGCTGGTGGCCAGTCAAAGCGGAACGGTCTACCCCACCATCGGCGCCTCGGGCGGGGTATTCGGCCTGCTGCTGGCCTTTGGCCTGACCTTTCCCAACGAAAGGCTGATGTTGCTGTTTCCGCCGGTGGCGCTGAAGGCCAAGTGGTTCGTGTTGATCTATGGCGGCGTTGAACTCTATTTCGGCGTCACCGGCAGCTTTGCCGGCGTGGCCCACTTTGCCCACCTGGGTGGCATGCTGTTCGGTTATGTGCTGATTCGCTACTGGCGCAGCCATCCACCGCGCTATCGTTAGTCACATTGTTAATTCTGTTTTGACTGCAACTATCGCGGTTCAACGTTTATTAATGACGTACTCCAGTATCTCGACCACCTGCTCGGGGCTCTCACAGACGGCGTTGGCGGCCCGATCCACTTCTTTCAACGCGTGGGTCAACGCCGGATCATGCAGGGTGATAATGGACTTGCCCAGCGCGGCGGCATAGCCGGCATCGAACGCGGCATTCCACTGGCGATACTTGTCCCCGAACCGGACCACCACGATATCCGCGTCTTTAATCAACGTCTGGGTGCGAATAGCGTTAATCCCCGCACCTTTATGGTCATGCCAGAAGCTGTCGTCCTCTTTGCCCAGGATATTCACTCCGACGTCGTCACTACTGGCATGATCGGTAACGGGACTGACAAACGACACATCCAGACCCGCGGCCTGCGCCCCGCTCTGGATTCGCTCGCGCCAGTCGGTATGGATTTCACCGGAGAGATAGACGATCCACTGCTTGCTCATTTTCATAGAACCTTTAATAGCTTGAGCTTTTACTCTGATCCATATGTTTAAGGGTATGACTATTCAAGCCAATTGCTCTCGGCTGCTTTTTTCTAACCAACTTTATTTCTTTGGATATCGAGCTCTGAGCTCTGCCATAACCTGTTCGGCATCCAGGAGTTCGACCCGACCCTCATGCACATCCTGCACACGCCGTTGAATTTCTTCAAGCCACGCTGCATCCAATTCTTCGCGGGAGAGTATCTCGTCGTCTTTGTCCAGGCTGCGGATTAAATCGGCCGCAATGCGCGCCCGGTCCTGTATGGGCAGGGCCATTAGATCCTTTTCAATCTCTGCAATGCTACGTGACATGGTGTCCTCCTGCAGCGATTGTAGTTCATGAATTTTGAGAAACGCTACCTTCATACATACTTACCAGAAGACGGCAGGCATTCAACTATCCGGGACGGACCAACCTAACCTGTTGAAAAACTAAATTAATCCTTTCAATTCGACCTTCGATTGGCCCTTACAACGGCGGTTCGACCCCAAAATCGGCCTTGTAAGCCGTGGCCGGCTCCCGCAGTGCCAACATTCCGTGCTGTTCTTCAATGTCCCGGTAGCGGCCACGGCTGCCAAGTGTTGCCCTGACCGCCTCGAGAAATTCCCGGCCACCCACCGCCAGGCTCTGCGTCCAGCAAGTTTCGTGCGCGTACTCCCCGTTGGCCAATGCGGTTTCAATCCAGCCAGCATGTTGTTCCCGCAATCCGGCATCATGCTGAATACCCAGTAGATTACATAAGGCCAACCGATCGATCACGGCGTAGCATTGAGGCGGGTGCTGAATCTCACGGTAACCGCAGACAGTCCAGTCGTCCGGGTGGCTGACCACGCCGGCGCGTACCATGTTCAGGTCGACATACACCATGCAGCGCGCCAGATAGACCTCGCTATCGGCCGCCGTGGCGTGGTACCGGTCCTCCCAGAACGCCCCCTTGCGGCCTTTTCGCCGGTTGTATTCCTGCGCGACCCGTCCGGCAATCAGCTGCATTGACTCGGCAATCTCCCCTTCACCGTGATCGCGAACCAGCAGGTGAATGTGGTTGGAGGTGACAATGTAATTCAATACGCACAGGCCAAACCGCTTCCTGGCCTGGTACAGCCAGTACCGCCAGCGCTGGCGGTCTTTGGCGAATTTGAGCAGAAATTCCTGGCGGTGGCAGCGGTGCGTGATGTGCCAGACGTGATGAGGCAAGAAGTGACGATTGGCGCGCGGCATGGCGGCTTCCTCCTTAAAGCAGTGTTTTCATCCATGAAATGAGGCGTTTAAGGCCTCAGACAACCTGCATTTTAGTAAAAAATCTCACTCGTTCAACAAGTTACGGTGATCCGACCCCGGAATGCCTGGTTCGGTTGGTCCAATCCCTCGCTGGGTCTCTATCAGAAGCCGTCAGTAATAGCGGATACTTAATATCCGGTGAAATTGGCCGATAAGAATATAACGTACCTGGTTTAGTCAAGAAGTGAAGCATTACGCGATATGGAAGCAAATACAAACGAAGATCTCGCTCTTCAGCTTCAGCGCTATCAAAGGCTATTGGAATCCACCCAGGCTGTGCCCTGGGAGGCCAGCCTGCCCGATTGGCGGTTTACCTATATTGGCCCGCAGATTGTTGACATCCTCGGTTACACCGTCGAGCAATGGCAGGAACCCGATTTCTGGGTGCAACACCTCCATCCGGAGGACCGGGAGTGGGCAATGCAATACTGCCAGGATTCGGTTAGCCGCCTGGAAGATCATGAGTTCGAATATCGCATGATTGCCAACGATGGTCGCGTGGTTTGGTTTCGTGACATCGTCAATGTGATTCACGAAGACAATAAGACCGTAACGTTGCATGGCTTTATGTTCGATGTCACCGAGCGCAAGCAGATCGAACAGGTGATGCGAACCATGGCCAGCACCGGCTCATCCCTGGATATTAATGAATTCTATAAAATTTGCGTAAAAAACCTGGCGATGGTTTATAACAGCAAATATGCCTTTATAGGCTTGTTACAGGAGAGCAACCAGGATGTACGCACCGTAGCCGTTTGGTCTGGCAAGGATTATGCCGAAAATTTCGAATACAATCTCGATGGCACGCCGTGTAAAGAGATATTAAATCGCGAGAAGGAGCTTATTCCTAAAGATGCTTCTCTGCTATACCGCGACGACGAGTTGTTGGTGAACATGCAAATCCACAGCTACTTTGGCGCACCGTTAATTACCTCGGACGGTAAAACCATCGGCCTGGTATCTGTGATGGATATCAATCCGATGGTTCTCACCACCTTGACTTCGCCCATACTCAGTATATTCGCCACACGCATTGCTATCGAAACCGAACGACAGATTGCAATCAACAGCCTGACATATAGCCAGAATGCATTGACCCAGGCCCAACATATCGCCCATATAGGAAGCTTCGAATATGACCGGAAAAAAGACAAGTTTTTCTGGTCCAATGAAGCCCTGAGCATCCTCAACTGGACAGAAAAGAATCAAACCACCAACGACCTTAGTCACTATTGTGAACTGATAGACAATAAGGACCGTGAAGATTTCCTGATCCTGCTTGATGAATTGTTCAATAACAAGGAGTTTATCGAGCATGAACACAGGCTATTGCTGGATGGAAAAAATCGCCATATCGAATTTCGCGCCCATCACTATTTCGATAATATAAAACAACGTAACATATTGATTGGTACTATTCATGACGTAACAGAACGTTATGAGTATGAGCAAGAACTACAAAAAATGGCGAACTTTGATTCGCTCACAGGTTTGCCAAACCGTTGGATGCTAAACCAAAAACTGCATGATGCCATTGAGGCAGCGAAATCCAGCGGTATCTCCTTCTGTCTCGCCCTATTGGATCTCGACGGCTTCAAAGAGGTAAATGATACACTTGGCCATTTTGCAGGTGACAAGTTATTACGCCAGACTAAACCACGATTTGAAAACCTGTTGCGCGAACACGACTATATCGCCCGACTGGGTGGCGATGAGTTTGCTATCATCTTTTATCCAATTTCCCAAGTGAGTGAAGCTGAGCAACTGGTCAACTGTGTACACGCATCTTTTACCGAACCTTTTGAGCTCGAAAAGTCAAAAATTCAGGTAGGAGCCAGTATCGGTATAAGCGTATACCCTGATCATGGTAAAGAGAGCAGCGAGTTGTTACGGCATGCGGATGTGGCCATGTATCAGGCCAAAGAACTCCATTCCGGCCACTCAGTGTATGATGCTGAACGTGATCCATACGGCCCACGGCGCCTGGCCTTGATTAATGATATTCGTGGCGCCATAGAAGATGAACAGTTATTGGTTTACTACCAACCCAAGATTGATACCGTCACGGGTTTGGTCAAAGGGGTAGAAGCACTGGTTCGCTGGCAACATCCGGTACATGGATTTATTCCACCCAATGAATTCATTCCTTTTTGTGAAGTTAGCGATGTGATCCATGATTTGACTGACTACGTGGTAGTCAAATCTCTTAACGATACTCTGGCCTGGAATAAAGCCGGTCTTGATATCAAGGTATCGGTCAATATCGCAGCCCGCAACCTGATGAATCATTCCCTCTCCGAGCAGATACAGGCAGCGCTCACCAAAACATCGGCCTCAGCATCGATATTACAATTGGAGATCACCGAAAATGATTTAATGCATGATCCGGAAAGAGCCAAAACAACCGTGAAGAAACTATCTGAAATGGGCGTCGGACTGACTATTGATGACTTTGGTACCGGCTATTCGTCCTTGTCCTATCTCAAACATTTGCGGGTACAGGAACTCAAGATCGATCAATCTTTTGTCATAGATATGCTGAAGGATGAGAATGACGCGGTCATCGTCCGCTCCATCATCGACTTGGCGCACAGTCTCGGTTTGCAAGTCACTTCTGAAGGTGTTGAATCCGCCAATATCCTCAAACAGTTGCTCAGCTATGGTTGCGAACATGCCCAGGGATTTCACATCGCCAGACCTATGCCCGCCACGGAGCTCACCTCATGGTTAAAATCATTTAACTATCAGAAACTCTTTGAGAAGACTTAATTGCAGTCGGTTTCAGACGAAACTGGCAGCCCCTTCATTTTGGAAAACCACGATCTCTGAGCACTCTGTAAAGAGCTTCGCCCCCTTAAACGATAGAGCAAGAAGTGGCGATTGGCGCGCGGCATGACGACTTCCTCCTTAAAGCGACGTTTTCATCCATGAAATGAGGCGTTTAAGACCTCAGACAGCCTTTATTTTAGTAAAAAATATTCCTTTTTCAATAGGTTGCGGTGGTCCGACCCCGCCATGTTCAATAATAATGAGAGTCATTTGTCATCTTTTTTACGTCATACAGTTACATGATGTGTCGGTAAATCAAAAGAAAACACAGTTCCCTTATTTAACTTACTGGTGGCACGAATCACGCCGCCATGGAGCTCTATGATATTCTTGGCAATTGCCAGGCCGAGTCCGGTTCCCTTCTGACCCGCTTCGGGAGGTGCATAAAACCGTTCGAAAATGTGCGGCATATCCGTCGGGGCTATTCCACATCCACTATCTACCACCTCAAGTGACACAGTTTCAGCGTGCGGTGTAAGTATAACTGTTACCGTACCGCCGCGAGGCGTATGGCGTAATGCATTATCCAACAGGTTATCCAATACCCGTTCAATCAAGCCGACATCACCATACACAAAAGGCGGGTCATCTTCCAGACTCTGGATAAGTTGAACACCGTGTTGCTTGGCCTTGAGCTCGTATTTCTGAATTACATCCTGAACCAGTTCTTGAAAGGCAAATGGTTCCAGATTCGGCTTAATTTCATTCGCCTCCAGCTTGGCTAATTCGAACAAATCATCAACCAGCTGACCGAGATGCACGGCGTGACGAGTGGCAATCTCAATATAGTTCTGTTCTTCTTCGTTGGTTAGTTCGCCCTGCTTCAGGGTAAGAGTCTCCAGATAACCCTGCAATGAAGCAAGGGGCGTACGCAGATCGTGTGAAACATTGGCCACAAGCTCACGGCGCAAAGCATCTGTCTGACGCAGCTTGTCAATCTGATCAGTAATGCGATTTGCCATCGTATTGAAGCTTGCACTTAGCCGATCTATCTCATCCCCGCGATCGTCATGCCTGTATCGAAATGACGGAACATGGCTGCTGTTTTTGAAACTTTCCATGGCATTTGAAAGGTTTCGAAGACGACGGGTCAACAGAAAAAATAACAGCAGTGCCGCGAAAAGCACGAACAGCAACCCTGCAATTAAAACGCCGGTCCCGAGTTGCATTGTATAGCTACTTTTCAGCATTTCAGCAACGCCGACGTACTGTTCACTCGCCAGTATGATATACAGATATCCCTGTAGTAACTCATTAGTTTTAACAGGAGAAACTGAAAATATTTTACTGTCATCGGGATGACGTGGATCATTCCCCAGAATCGGCAACGCCTTCTCTTCTGATAAAAATTTATCGATCGGATCGAGGTCGATCTGCTTTTTATGAACTTTGCCCGGCGGTGCCGAGTAAGCAAGTATCTTCCCCTTTGGATCGAGCAGATAAATCTCCAGTGTGGGGTTTATCGTCATCATCATATCGAAAACATCGGCCAATGCTTCCCTGTTGATCTTCTGACTTTTTAACAGCAGTCGATCCTCGACGATATGAGTTGCCAGGTCACGGTTGAGCCGCTGCGTTACTTCCTGTTGATGACGTTCACTAAACACAACCATAACCTGTATAAAAAACACACCTATGACCACAAAAATTACGGCAAGAACCACCGCAATACGGGCATATAGGGTATGGAATAATGTACTGAGCATTTGCCTTTAGTGCTCTGCAAACTTGTAGCCGACACCCCAGACCGTAAGGATATAGCGGGGCTTTGTCGGATCACTCTCTATCTTGGTCCGCAGACGATTGATATGCGAATTTACTGTATGTTCATAGCCGTCATAACCGTAACCCCAGACCTGATCTAGCAGTTGTTCCCGCCGATAGACACGGCCCGGATGCCGGGCAAAGTGGACCAGCAGATCGAATTCCCTGGATGTAAGTGTCACGGGCTTACCGTCAAGATCCACTTCATGCTTTTCACAATCAATCACCAGCCCGTCTCGTTGGATCAGAGACTCGGATGTCGTACCGTTCTCCACCATCGCATCCATACGCCGAAAGATTGCTTTGACCCTGGCAATCAACTCGCGAATGCTGAAAGGTTTGGTGAGATAGTCATCGGCACCGGTTTCCAGGCCGAGCACTCTATCCAGTTCCGAGGTGCGGGCCGTAAGCATCAGGATAGGCAGGTAGCTCTTGTCGTTACGCAACGTCCGACAGATTTCGATACCATCCATATCAGGCAGCATAAGATCAAGAATAACCAGGTTATAGTTACCTTCATGGGCCATTTTCATGCCTTCGCGACCACTATAGGCCACGTCTGTCTCGGTGGACAGATCCCGCAGATTCATGCGTACCAACCCGGCAATATCCCGGTTATCTTCAATGACCAGCACTCTGCGTGACATCATTTTCCTCCCACTCCGTCTGACAAATACTAGACCATAAATAGCCGGTAAAATTTCACAAAAGCATCACAACGAGAGACTGACCGTCATGACATTCTCGTATATAAGAAAATCATGATAATAAAAATCAGAACTTTCCATGGGCTGTGATAATTTCGTGACAACCTTTTATTACAAATTGTAAGGACAGTGTCCGGTCCAATTCCCCGGATATAACATGTTCGTTCAGAACGCTCATCATTAAAAGGAGTATCCTCATGATTTCAAGACGAAAATTTGCCAAATTGTCTATCGCTAGCATCGCGGGCTCAATGTTTGCAACGGCTCCGGTTCTGGCCGGTAGTGGCGACAAAGAAGCCAAAGTCAAATGTTACGGCGTCAATAAATGCAAGGGACATAATGACTGCCAGACAGCTAAAAACCAATGCAAGGGGCATGGCTCCTGCAAAGGCCAGGGATTTATCAAAATGTCCAAACACGCCTGTCAGGAAATTGGCGGTTCAGTCAATAGTCCCGAATAAATCCATACTGTATGGGTCACCCTTTTGGGTGGCCCCCTTGCAGCGAATTTAATAACCGAAGGACAGGATACATGACTACGCCACCTTATCTCGGCTACGGTCTGGGCCTGCGCAAGGAACACTACAAGACCATTCTGGACGAGCAGCCTGCGGTAGACTGGTTCGAGATCCTTTCGGAAAATTACATGGTAGACGGTGGCAAGCCACTGTACTATCTGGATCGGATTCGTGAACAATACCCCATGGTCATGCACGGTGTCTCGCTGTCGATCGGGGGTACCGATCCCCTGGATAAAGCCTATCTCACCCGACTCAAGGCACTCGCAAAACGGGTGCGGCCCGCCTGGATTTCGGATCATCTCTGCTGGACCGGTGTACACGGCACCAATCTGCACGATCTCATGCCATTACCCTATACCGAAGAGACCGTTCGCCACGTGGTCGACAGGATCGCACAGGTACAGGAATACCTGGGCCGTCAGATTCTGCTCGAGAATGTCTCCAGTTACGTGGCGTTTAAGGATTCTGAATTCACAGAATGGGAGTTTCTGCGTGAAGTTGCCGAACAGTCCGATTGCCTGATTCTGCTGGATATCAACAATATTCATGTCAGTGCTTTCAACCACAACTTCGATCCGCATGCTTACCTGGCCGCTATCCCGCCGGAACGGGTCTACCAATTTCATCTCGCCGGTCATACCCATGAGGGTGATCTGATCATCGATACCCATGACCACCCGATTGTGGATCCGGTATGGGATCTCTATGCCGCGGCGGTCCGGCGCTTTGGCCATGTCTCGACCATGATCGAGCGCGACGACAATATTCCCCCCCTGGGCGAATTGCTCGTGGAACTGGAACAGGCCCGACGAATCGCCCTGAACATCCAGCATGAGCGGGTCGCATGAAACACCTGGAACAGTTACAGCACGATTTTCAGCATAGCCTGCTGACCGACGACAGTCGCAGCGTACTAGCGGCTATTACTGCCGCAGGCCGGGCCGGACCCGGCAGACAACTTTCGGTGTATACCAATGCCTATCGTTCGCGACTGCGGGAAGTGCTGGAACTCGATTTCCCGGTACTCGCCGCCGCGCTGGGTGAACAGGCCTTCGAAGAACTGGCCTTCGCCTACATCAATGCCTGTCCATCGCAGGGCTATTCACTGCGCAGTTTCGGCGCACAACTGGCTGAATTTCTCGATACGCAACCGGATTACTGCCGGACACCCGTGCTGGCCGAACTGGCCGGTTTCGAGTGGAAACTGGGCACTGCCTTCGACGCTGCCGACGTCCCTCCGGTAACGGTAAAAACCATGGCCGATATCGCGCCTGACAGGTGGCCCGAACTGCGACTGGTATTTCGCCCCAGTGTGCAACGCTGCGACTTTGAGTGGAACACACCGGCGTTGTGGCAGGCATACAAGTCGGAAATGCCGATACCTGAAGTGCAGAAAAATCCCGCGACCGAGCCGTGGCTGATCTGGCGCAGGGACCTGTCTGTCCATTTCCGATCTCTGGAAAACGATGAAGCCTTGTTGATGACGCTGGCCCTGCAAGGAAAAACCTTCGAAGAACAGTGTGAAGCACTGGCTCGCGATATGAGCAGAGACGAAACCCCACTGCGCGCGGCCTCTATACTCAAACGCTGGGTCAGTGACGGCCTGATCAGCAGGATCGATTGACAACCAGAAGGGACCTTATGAACTGTCCGGGTCGGACCAATATAACCTGTTTAAGGGTATGACGATTCAAGCCAATTGCTCTCGGCTGCTTTTTTCTAACCAACTTTATTTCTTTGGATATCGAGCTCTGAGCTCTGCCATAACCTGTTCGGCATCCAGGAGTTCGACCCGACCCTCATGCACATCCTGCACACGCCGTTGAATTTCTTCAAGCCACGCTGCATCCAATTCTTCGCGGGAGAGTGTCTCGTCGTCTTTGTCCAGGCTGCGGATTAAATCGGCCGCAATGCGCGCCCAGTCCTGTATGGGCAGGGCCATTAGATCCTTTTCAATCTCTGCAATGCTACGTGACATGGTGTCCTCCTGCAGCGATTGTAGCTCATGAATTTTGAGAAACGCTACGTTCATACATACTTACCGGAGGGCGGCAGGAATGATTGCAAATGATAATGAGACGCGTTTGTCACCGGCCCCTTTTACGCTTTTGCTTATTCAACAGGTTGCGGTGGTCCGACCCAGCCATGTCCTCAGCCAAAATGCTCCTCTATCCACTGAAACAGTTTCTGTGTATCCATCTCTGAGAGCGCCATGCTCTGAAAGTCGTCACCCACTTCTTCTTCAATCGTAATGAACTGGTACAGCAGCATGCCAGGCTGTTCATCATGCAGAATCAGAGTTATACGGCGACGAGTGCGCAGGCAGTCAATGGTCATAACATCGGCAGGAATGCCGGCGTCCCGCATGCCGCGGCGCACCTCTACCACCGGGTTGATGTGTTCGTGACTGGCCTGAATGCGGGCGTGGGCATCGTTGACCATATCGGAAAGAGCTTTCAGGGGTTCTTCAGACATAACGCTCACATTTTTTTGTAGTGAATGGAAACGAGTCAGTGGGTGTTATTGCGAAAGCGGAACAAGGTGATAGTCACCCACCATCTCCCTTGCCAGATGCCGGATGCGGTCGGGAGCATAAACCACCTTTTCCAAATAATCGGGGTCAGGGCTTGTCTTTTGTCAACCGAAAGGCAAAACGCAAGACCTGACCCTGTTTATTCTGTTTTATATCCATCAGAATTATAAACTGCTTCTATCTCCTGCAACACTACACAAGAATTTCTTTTATATTTTTCATCAACCCCCTTTTGAGCCATACCTATAACATTAGAATCTGCATCAACTATTGGACCACCGCTATCACCAGATCGAATCAACTGATTGATTTCGACTTTATTAACACCGCTCTCTACGAATGTCATCGTAATATTAGCGTCTACTATCGAATAGCTATGACCCGGCGCATATCCTGGGAAGCCTAATAGTTTTACTTGCTGTTGTATATAAGGAATTGACTGCGACTTTTGAAGTTCATTATTTGGTGGGTTTTCATCTTCATCAACCACCAACGAACATATTGCTATATCTCTATGGCGGCAAATTCGATCAACTTTAATAGTATATCGCTTTGTAGTTTCTGAATATTTGAATACTTCAATTTCTTCATAAATTTCGCCATCATCATTAGAGACCACATGCGCGCATGTTATGATACCTACGTCAGATAAGTGGAAACCCGTCCCCTGGGAAACCCTTACCTCATCATTATAATCGTAACATGCCTCAACAACCCATATAGAATTAATCGCATTCTGTTCTGGCTCTGTTATTTCTACAATAATAAATTTATGCTCATTTCCAACCAACTCATTGAACTGCTTGGCATATTTTATATATACTGGATCACGTTTTGACCTGATATTATTTAGAAACGCCAATTTCCCTTTAACAACGTGCAGATAAGAAGTCTCTTTCCCAGAAGCTCGATGTTTTCTATTGTATTTATTATTATATTCTTCCTCTGCCTTATCATAACCAAATTTTCTCCAAGCATGAAGCATAGAAGACAATTGTCTGATAAACTTCCGCTTCACATTTATAAATTCATTTACTGTTAGACCAGTCACCTCCATCCTTGAATACTTTCCTCTCAAACGGACTTTACTGTAATTAATACGAAAGCCGTTATCTTCAATTATACCTGTCAAAGTGCGCCCAGGTCGGGCATCACCTTCACTAACACTCACTATCTCTTCTGGTAATCTATTTTTGTTGCATGTAAAAGAAAAGCTTATATCATCGGCATAACGCGT
Organism: Thiohalophilus thiocyanatoxydans; assembly: GCF_004366735.1. Lineage (GTDB taxonomy): Bacteria > Pseudomonadota > Gammaproteobacteria > UBA6429 > Thiohalophilaceae > Thiohalophilus > Thiohalophilus thiocyanatoxydans. The sequence continues at coordinate 24,777 of NZ_SOQX01000007.1, forward strand.
ATATGTGCAATTCGTTATTTTCGCTAGCTGTTGAAGTTGCGAATCTAATTTCCATGCAATCATATTTGAAATTATTGGTGAGGTAGGCGCACCTTGAGGCAAGGCATTTTCAAAGCAACATATCTGGGCGAGTATTGTGGCAACAGTATTATTAAAATTGAACGGACTGGATTTAAAAAGATTCCTTACCCTTCCAAAATGGATTTCTCCAAAGAAATTTTCTATATCAATGTTAAATATATATCTTTTATCTAGGTGTTTTTCTGCATTGGTCACAATGCTCTTATTCTTTACAAACCCGTGCGCTGCTGGTTTAGTTGGATATATATCATACAAAACATCTTTTAATGTTATTTGTATTAATTTTAGTTTTTTTGAGGGCGCATTTATATGCCTTTCTCCACCGCTCTTCTTAGGTATAACAAAATGGTGATACTTATATTCAAAATCTGTTTTATATATTATCTTTGAAAGATCGGCGTAGGAAAGACCAAAATATTTCGCTAATTCCTGATGAGTTTTTATATTTAGAAAAGCGTCTTTCATATAAGAATAGGGCGGAAGGAAGCCTAGGAATTTCTCTTATAAAACTAAGCGAAACCTTGTACTGTCACAGTCACAGTAGCGCAAGGTAAGCGTATAAGAGTCACCTTCTATTGGCCACCGCAGATAGTCAGTGGAAATTAATTATTCTAGGCTTCCTTCCATAGTTACTAATGTAAATTTATGCTCTTAAAAGTAGCACAATTATAAAAGGCTCGCATCAACCGCCAAAAGGGATCGGTGAAAAACAATAATCATTTGCATCTTCACTTACCACTACCCCTTCGACTCCAACGGATAATCCTCTGGCCTTTTGATAATCGCCAGCGACAGATCCACATCCAGATCCGGCCAGTACAGATGCTCCGCACCCTGTAGCTCAATATTACTGAGCGCGGCGATACTGGCATCACGGAACCAGGGGAAATCTTCGAAGGCCAGGAAATGCTCTTCCCCGTTCCAGAGCAACCAGAAGCCATGCGCGGAGACGTTGGTGAGCTCAACTGCCGGCATGATTGATTATATTTGCCGAATACCCGCTTTCTGGCTCACGAATGCTTTTGCCTTTCGGGCCCAACCAGTAGCCAGGTTCGCGATGTTGGTGAGCCACAGCAATTACACGAATTTCATTCTCACGTATACGATAGATTATATTGAACGGAAAACGTTTCATTACCAGTCTTCGATGATGCTCTTCCAGCCGTAGGCCAATCTCAGGATTCTCAAAACATAGTTCAATCTGAGCATCTAATTCCTCCATAAATTCCATACCAAGACCTGGCGAACTCTTATTGTAATTTCTGACAATAGCCTGCAGTTCTTTCTGCGCTCTAAAACTGTATGTTGCTCTCATCCTTGAGATAACCTCTACTATTCCCGAAGTACTGATTTTAACGACGCCATTAATTCTTCATGCGACACCAAAGTCGCTTTACCACTGTCGATTTCCGCTTCCCGCCGCCGGACTTCTTCCAGCCACGCGGCTTCCCATTCTTCGCGCGAGAGCGGCTCATCGTCGTTGTCCAGGCTGCGGATTAAATCAAGGGCGATGCGTGACCGGTCCTGTTCGGGCAGGGCCATGAGTTCCTTCTCAATGTCGTCGATGTTGCGTGCCATGATCTGTCCTCCTGCAGCTGATTGTAGTCCATGATTTTGCGGGTTGCCTGCTCGGCGCTTCGGGCAGGGGCGGGTTACTAGGTGCTAGTGACGAGTACTGTTGATCTACTCCCCTCTCCCTAACCCTCCCCCGGCCCTTCGGGCAGGGACGAGTTACGAGGTGCTAGTGACAAGGCTATTGATCTGATCACCCCTCCCTAACCCTCCCCGGCCCTTCGGGCAGGGACGAGTTACGAGGTGCTAGTGACGAGTACTGTTAATCTACTCCCCTCTCCCCCGCATCAAGTGCGGGGCAGGCTCTAACCTCCCCTTATACGCGAGGGAAGTTGGATTCCGGCCTGCGCCGGAATGACGAGCGAAGAGCGAGATTGCCGCGCTTCGCTCGTAATGACAACTAGGTCTTCTGGTAGATTTCGGCACCCTTGTCCACAAACTCCACCGATTTTTCCTTCATGCCTTCCTTGAGCGCTTCCTCTTCACTCACGCCAAGTTTAGCCGCGTATTCGCGCACATCCTGCGTAATTTTCATCGAACAGAAGTTCGGCCCACACATAGAGCAGAAGTGCGCCACCTTGTGCGCCTCCTTGGGCATGGTCTCGTCGTGGAATTCTCTGGCCCGATCGGGATCGAGCGAGAGGTTGAACTGGTCCTCCCAGCGGAATTCAAAGCGCGCTTTACTCAGGGCGTTGTCGCGCACCTGGGTGCCGGGGAAGCCTTTGGCCAGGTCCGAGGCGTGGGCGGCGATCTTGTAGGTGATGATGCCGTCGCGTACGTCCTGCTTGTTGGGCAGGCCCAGGTGTTCCTTGGGCGTGACGTAGCAGAGCATGGCGGTGCCGTACCAGCCGATGTTGGCGGCGCCGATGCCGGAGGTGATGTGGTCGTAGGCCGGGGCGATGTCAGTGACCAGCGGGCCTAATGTATAGAACGGGGCCTCGTAGCAGTCGGCCAGTTCCTTCTCGACGTTTTCTTTAACCTTGTGCAGCGGCACGTGGCCGGGGCCTTCGATCATCACCTGGCAGTCGTGTTCCCAGGCTTTTTGGGTCAGCTCGCCCAGGGTTTCCAGCTCGGCGAACTGGGCGGCGTCGTTGGCGTCGGCGATGCAGCCGGGGCGCAGGCCGTCGCCCAGTGAGAAGCTGACGTCATAGGCCTTCATGATCTCGCAGATCTCATCGAAATGCGTGTAGAGGAAACTTTCGGTGTGATGGGCCAGGCACCACTTGGCCATGATCGAGCCACCGCGGGAGACGATGCCGGTGAGTCGCTCGGCGGTCAGCGGCACGTAGCGCAGCAGCACGCCGGCGTGGATGGTGAAGTAGTCCACGCCCTGCTCGGCCTGCTCGATTAAGGTATCGCGGAAGATCTCCCAGGTCAGGTCCTCGGCCTTGCCGTCGACCTTCTCCAGTGCCTGGTAGATGGGCACGGTGCCGATGGGCATGGGCGCGTTGCGCAGGATCCATTCACGGGTTTCGTGGATGTTCTTGCCCGTCGACAGATCCATCAACGTATCGCCGCCCCAGCGGGCCGACCAGACCATCTTCTCGACTTCTTCTTCGATGCTGGAGGTGACCGCCGAGTTGCCGATGTTGGTGTTCACCTTGGTGCGGAAGTTGCGGCCGATGATCATCGGCTCCAGTTCCGGGTGGTTGATGTTGGCCGGGATGATGGCGCGGCCGCGGGCCACCTCGTCGCGTACGAACTCGGGGGTGATCTCCTCCGGGATGCTGGCGCCGAAACTCTCGCCGGCATGCTGGCGCAACAACTTCGCGTATCTTGGATCACCGCGCATCTCCTGCAGCTTGTTGTTCTCGCGGATGGCGATGTATTCCATCTCGGGGGTGATGATGCCCTGCCTCGCGTAGTGCATCTGGGTCACGTTCTTGCCCGCTTTGGCGCGGCGCGGCTGGCGAATGTGCTCGAAGCGCAGGTGGGCCAGCTCCGGATCGTCCTGGCGCTGGCGGCCGTACTCGCTGGTCGGCCCGTCGAGCAGTTCGGTGTCGTCGCGCTCGGCGATCCAGTTGGCGCGCACCTCGGCCAGGCCCTGGCGCAGATCGATGGTCACCTGCGGATCGGTGTAGGGGCCGGAGGTGTCGTAGATATAGATGGGTGGGTTGAGTTCCTCGCCCTGCTCGGTATGGGTCGGGGTGCACTCGACCTCGCGCATCGGCACGCGCAGATCCTCGCGCGAGCCGGTGACGTAGGTCTTTTTGGAACTGGGAAACGGCCGGGTGACGTCGTCGGAGAGTTGGGCCGTCTTCTGGATAAAGTCTTCGGGGATAGCGCTCATGGTGTTTGCCTCATAGCTGAATTCCACGACCGCACACGAAAAGGGGGACTGCTTGTGTGACTCCGCCTTGCCTACGCCAGTACTACCTGGATCAGGTTCGGAATGATTCAATTCATCACAGGGTATGTCTCAGCCAGTATCAGATCCCCTCACCCTTCGTCGCTCTCGGCGTCCTGCCTTCCGCGACATTAGTACATCCCTGTACGTCGCCCTCTCCCTGGGGGAGAGGGGAAGTCGGTAAGAACCTGTATTACTCGGCACCCCCGGCGGTCTGAGAGACCAAGTTAATCAATCGGGTAGGACAATGCAATACCGAAAAAGACAGGGATGAGGGTCGAGGTTTTGGTGCGTGGGAAGCACACCCTGCAAAAAATGTTCTTGGAAGGGGGTTCAGAAGGTTTTGCCCGATACCGCTTTGCTATATCGGGCCTACGCCAGGGCCACGATTGGTTCGCAAACCCAAGAGACATCACTTCTCCGCGCCTCTGCGACTCCGCGTCCTCCGCGTTGATCACGGCGATATCCAGAAAAGGAATGCGGGTGTAGGGTGCGTTCTACGCACCGCTTTCTGCCCGAGGCGGGGAGCCGGTGCGTGGGACGCACCCTGCGAAAAAGGGTCGTGGAAGGGGGTTGCGGGTCGGTTTTGCCCGATACCGCTTTGCTATATCGGGCCTACGCCAGGGTCACGATTGACCTGTAAGGCGAAAAAGATCATTGCTCCGCGCCTTTGCGTCTCCGCGTCCTCCGCGTTGATTACGGCGACACCCAGAAAGGGAATGGAGGAGGAGGGCTATTCCGCGATTTCCGGGATTTGACCGCGCTGGAGGAACCGAACGGTGTGAGCGATCACTGCGGGGTCGCGCAGGATACGGCGGTGGCCGAGGCCGTCGGTGCGCAGCAGGTGGCTGCCGGGCCAGGCCTGGTGGAGGATTTCACCCTGGGTGGGGGTGACCTCGCGATCGTCGTTGTCGTGGATCAGCAGGCCCGGGACATTTTCCAGCAGCTCCACGTTGGCCTCGGGGGAGAGCTGCTCCCACACATCCTTGCCGAAGCGGGCGATGACCCGCTCCTCGAACGCCTCGCGGGCGCGCAGCGGCAGGCGCAGCAAGTCGCAGAAGTTGTTGAACAGGTAGGGGATGCGCCCCGGCGGGCTGACCCCGACCACCCGCCGGGCGTAGACCCCCAGATGCCGCAGGGCGTAGGCGGTGACGGCCACCCCGAAGGAGTGGGCGATGATCCCCTCGAACGGCCCGTAGCGAACCGACACCGAACGCAGGGCGTGGGCGATCTCGATGAGATCGGTGCGCTTGCCGGGACTGTTGCCGTGGGCCGGGGCGTCGAAGGCGATCACCTGATAGCCGGCCTGGAGCAAGGGTTCGATGAAGGCGCTCAGCTGGGTGGCGCGGCCGTTCCAGCCGTGCATCAGCAATACCCGGGGCCCCTTGCGGCCCCAGCGATAGAGCGCCACCGTGCAGTCCTCGTGACAGGCGACATATTCGCGCTGCGCGGTATTGAGCCAGACCCGCTCGCGCGGCGGCCGACGAAAGCGGTACGGCGCAAACCAGCGCCGGCAGGCGAGCTCGCCCGCCAGCGACGGCGCCACGCTGCCGAGCAGCGCCAGCCAGGCGGCCTGGGCCCGGACGCCGGTAACATGCAGCCTGGGGGTGTGCGAAATGACCATAAAGGAACTCCCGTCGTCCCGCTCCGGCGGGGAGTATAAATATAGCCTACGTACCGGCGGTGTGCAGGTATAAACAGCCTTTATGGGTAAGCGCCCGATTTTGAAGGTATTTACCCGCCCGGCGCCTTGCGGGGGCGCGGGAAAGACCGTAATCTTGAGCGGCTGACAATAACCATAACAACCGCGCCGTGCGAGGGAGTCCCATGACGGAGATGAATTTCGAGCAAGCCCGTCTGAACATGATTGAGCAGCAGATCCGGCCCTGGGAAGTGCTGGATCAACAGGTCCTGGATCTGCTGATGGAAGTGCCGCGCGAGGAATTCGTCCCGCCCGAGTTCCGCAAGCTCGCCTTCACCGACATGAATATTCCGCTGGGCCACGACGAGGTGATGATGTCGCCCAAGCTGGAGGCGCGCATGCTGCAGGCGCTGGCGATCAAACCCGGCGACGCGGTCCTGGAAGTGGGCACCGGCAGCGGGTATGTCACCGCCCTGCTCGGCCGCCTCGCCAAGCACGTCTACAGCGTCGACATCCACGGCGATTTTGTCGAGGCCGCCCAGGCCAAACTCAGCGCCCACAACATCCAGAATGTCACGCTGGATGTCGGCGACGCCGCCCACGGCTGGGACAAGCACACCCCCTATGATGTGATCTGCCTCACCGGCTCCCTGCCGATCCTGCCCAAAGCCTTCATGCACCAGCTGGCGGTCGGCGGCCGCCTGTTCGCCATCGTCGGCGACCCGCCGGTGATGGATGTCATGGTGATCACCCGGGTCGACCAGGAGGACTGGGCCAGGGAGGACATCTTCGAAACCGACCTGCGGCCGCTGAAAAACGCGGAACAACCGGAGCGCTTCGTTCTCTGACACGCGAAAGCGTGTCAGAGAACGAGCGAGGGCCCAGGGACGAGGGACGAGTAACGAGGAACCCCGAACATCAGAACCGGTCGTACCGCTTACCTCGTCCCTCGTCACTCGTACCTCGTCCCTATTTTTATAGGGATGAAATCAAACAGCTCCGCCCCCATAATAGCGCCCATGAAAAAATTCACGCCGAGCGATCTCAAAAATCATCTGGAACAAAGTCCCGAATCCCCCCTGCTGCTGGATGTGCGGGAACCGTGGGAGTACGAGACCTGTCATATTGACGGCTCCGAGTTGATCCCCATGGGCAGAATTCAGGCGGCGGTTGAATCATTGGACAAGAACCGGGAAACCGTCGTAATCTGCCATCATGGCATTCGCAGTCGTGCCGTCGCCCTTTTTCTCGAACGGGAAGGTTTTAATAATGTGATCAATCTCGAAGGCGGCGTGGACCGCTGGGCCGACGAGGTGGATCCGCAAATGCAAAAATACCGCTAATGAAACGAATACAACTTGTTACCAGTTTAAGTCTGTTGCTGTTCAGTTTGAGCGCCGCCGCCGACGATCTGATGTCGATTTATGAGCAGGCGGTACAACACGATCCGCAGTACCAGGCTGCCGAAGCCGATTACCGTGCCAATCAGGAAGCCAAGGCCCAGGGTCGCGCGCCGTTGCTGCCGCAGGTCAATCTGACCGGCAGAACCGGACGGAACACCACGGATTACAACATCTACGAACCCAATACTAATCGGGAAGGGACCAGCGAAGATTACGACAGCAGCAGTTACAGTCTGTCACTTAGCCAGACTATTTATCGCCAGGATTATTACGTGCAACTGCGCCAGGCCGATGCCCAGGTCGCCCGGGCCGAGGCCAACTTCCGTAACGCCCGGCAGGAACTGATGGTGCGCGTCGCGCAGCGCTATTTTACTTATCTCGGCGCCATCGATAACCTGGGCTTTGCCCGGGCCGAACAAAAGGCGATCGAGCAGCAGCTGAATCAGACCGAAGAGCGTTTCAATGTGGGGCTGACCGCCATCACCGATGTGCACGAAGCCCGGGCCCGCCGCGATCAGGCGGAGGCCCAGACCATCAACGCCCGGAACGAGCTGGAGGTGGCGCGCGAAAATCTGCGCGAGATCACCGGCATGCCCCACGAGGCGATCGCCGAGCTGGACAAGGAGAGCCCGCTGTTGCGCCCCGAGCCGGAAGACATCGATCAATGGGTGGAAACCGCGCTGGATCACAGCCTCTCCCTGATCGCCGCGGAAAAATCCCGTGAAATCGCCGAAGAAGAGATCAACCGGGCCCGGGCCGGGCACTACCCGACCCTGGATCTTGTCGCGGACCATACCTATACAGATACCGATGGCGGCGGATTCGGTGCCCAGGAAACCGAAGAGACCAGCATCGCGCTGCAGCTCAATGTGCCGCTGTTCAGCGGGGGCCTGGTCAAATCCCGGACCCGCGAAGCCGCGGCCCGGCATATCCAGGCCAAGGAGCAGTACATCCAGCAGCGGCGCGCCATCGAACGCGAGATTCGCAGCGCCTACCTGAGCGTGGTCTCCAACATCAGCCAGGTGAAGGCCTTCGCCCAGGCGCTGGAATCGAGCCGTACCGCACTGGAGGCGACCGAGGCCGGTTTTGAAGTCGGCACCCGTACCGCCGTGGATGTGCTCAACTCGCAGCGCGAGCTGTTCCGGGCGCAACGGGACTACGCCCAGTCCCGTTACAACTACATCCTGGAATCGTTCCGGCTGAAACAGGCCGCCGGTGTCCTGGCAGAACAGGATATCCAGCAGGTCAACGCCTGGCTGCAGTAAACCCCGTTATGCCCCAACCGCCCCTGCTGTGCGATGCCGCCACCAGTCAGCTGGTGTTGATCGATATCCAGCAAAAGCTGGCCGCGGCCATGGAAGAGCCGGTGCGCGAGCAACTGCTGCGCAACACCGGTATTTTGAGCCAGGCGGCCAACGCTCTGGGCATTCCCGTGGTCCATACCGAACAGTATCCGACAGGACTGGGGCCGACCGAGCCGGAACTGGCCACCCATCTGAACGATCCCGCCATCGAGAAAACCTGCTTCTCCTGTTACCGCGCGTCCGGGTTTGCCGAGCAGCTGCGTCGTAACGGCCGTCGCCAGATTGTGCTGGGCGGGATGGAGAGCCATATCTGCGTATTGCAGACCGCCGTACAACTGACCGAGCACGGCTATCAGGTGTTTGTGGTTGAAGATGCCATCGCCGCACGGCGCAAGAGTCATCATCGCAATGCGCTGGCCCGACTGCGTCAGGCCGGGATTTCGGTGATCATGACCGAGTCGGCCCTGTTCGAATGGCTGCGGGATGCACAGCATGCGCAGTTTCGCACGCTGTCGAAACTGATTCGCTGATAGCCCGCGGTGATTGGGGTATGATCCCCGCACCTCCATTACCGACGCCGATCATGTCCGACTCCACCAGCCCGTTTCCCGTTCGCGACTACCTGCATCCCCGCTTCTGGCCCACCTGGGTGGGACTGGGCATGCTGTGGCTGACGGCAAAGCTCCCCTATCCGGCCATCAACGCCCTGGGCAAGACCCTCGGTTTGCTGGGCTACGCGCTGATGCCGGCCCGGCGGCGCATTGTGCGCACCAATCTGCGGCTGGCGTTCCCGGAATTCGACAAGCAGACACTGCGTCGAACCATTCGCGAGAACTTTCACTCCACGGCGATGGCGATCTTCGAATCCGGCCTGGCCTGGTGGGGTTCGGAACGGCGCCTGAAATCGCTCTACCGGGTCGAGGGGCTGGAACACCTGCTTGAGGCCGAGGCGCAGGGCAAGGGGGTGCTGCTGCTGGGCGGCCATTACACCACCCTGGAGATCAGCGGCAAATTTCTCGCCTGTCATGTCGAGGGGCTGCGCCCCACCTACAAGCGCGCCCACAATCCGCTGTTCGAAGCGGTCATGGTGCATAACCGCAACAGGATGCTGGACGGGCTGATCCGCAGCCGCGACATGCGCGACATCCTGCGCAACCTGAAACAGAAAAAAATAGTCTGGTATGCCCCGGATCAGGACTTTGGCAACCGGGCCTCGGTCTTCGCCCCGTTCATGGGCGTACCGGCCGCCACCTTAACCCTCACTGCCCGCATCGCCAAAGCCTCGGGGGCGCCGCTGGTGCCCTTTTATTCCGAGCGCCTGCCGGGCAATCAGGGCTATCGGATCCGGATCGGCCCGGTTATCAGCGCATTCCCGACCGGTGATGATGTCCAGGATGCCACCCTGATCAACCAGGCCATCGAGGAGCAGGTGCGGCGTACCCCCGCGCAGTATCTGTGGGCCCACCGGCGCTATCGCACCCGCCCGGACTGGGAACCCAAACTCTATAAAGTACGCCGCCGCAAGGCACTGAAGCGGTACAGCCGGCTGCTGTTTCTTCTGGCCCTGCCGATCACGCTCTATACCCTGTGGACCGCGCTGCGCAACCGCGACAGACGTTACCTGATCGAGCGATTCGGTCTCGGCAATGCCGACATCCGGGCCGATATCCAGCTCCATGCCGCATCGATCGGGGAGTTCAACGCGGCGCTCCCACTGATTCGTCTGCTGCAGCATAATCATCCGGCGTTGCAGATCCTGATCACCATGAACACCCCCAGTAGCCGCCGGGTGGCAGAAAAACAGCTTGGTGACAGTGTCAAATACCACTATTTGCCTGTCGACTGGCAATGGTCCATCAACCGGTACATGCAGCGTGTCAGGCCACAATGTCTTTTGATTATGGAGACCGAGCTGTGGCCCAATCTGTATGAGTATTGTTTTCAGCATGGTATCAAAAACATCATTATTAACGGTCGGCTATCACGGCGCACAACAGAATCATCAAAATTCGTACAACAGATACTCCGGCATACACTCGAATATACTTACAAAGTTTTAACCCGAAGCGAGGAAGATCAACAGCACTATCTGGCGCTTTCCGGCCCGAGAAAAATCAAACTGATGGGCAATATCAAATATGCATCAATCACTCTCCCCCGTGATTCGATGATCGAGCTGACACGGCCCTATGTCCTGGCCGCCTCAACCCGCAACGATGAAGAAAAGCTGATTGTCGAAAGCTGGTTGAAACTGGCTACGCCGCGCCCGCTGCTGGTCATCGCGCCGCGCCATATTCATCGCCTGAACAACATCCTCGACAGTCTCAAACCCCGGTCACTCAATATCGCGGTGCGCAGTCGCCAGGAGCCGATCACGGCCGAGACCGATATCTATATTGCCGATACGTTCGGCGAACTGGCGGGTTTTATTGCCGGGGCCGAATTCGTGCTCATGGGAGGCGGCTTCAAACCCCATGGCGGACAGAATATTCTGGAAGTCGCCCGGGCCGGCAAGGCGGTCATCTTCGGACAGTATATGGATAACTTCCGTGCCGAGGCCAAAGACCTGCTTGCCGCCGGTGGCGCCATACAGGTTGATAATGAGGCCGACCTGGTGGAAGCCATCAAAACCCTGCTTGAGGATCGCCAACAAAGAGAACGCATGGGCGCACATGCCCGGGCGTTCATCGAAGCCAACCACGATATCGCCGAACGCTATCTGGACGAATTGCAGAAGTTGTGCCCTGTACTGAAGAGGGGCTAGGGACTAGATACCAAGTACTCAGAACTCAATTGTAGGCCAGGTTGCTCGCAGTGCTACCTGGCATCCCGCCTCGATTCAAGGTTGTGTCACGCAGGCTACCGCCAGCGTGACCTACACGATTACTCTATTTTGGATTGTTCCAGGGGCGGGCGAAGAATAAAATCTATATGGACCAGTCACTCCACGTAGGCTCGCTCAAGCAACGCGGAGCCAGCATCTCAACTTTTCAGCCGGAACCTCGGAGTTTATGCCCGAACAAGCACTAAGAACCAGAAACTCAGAACTCAGAACTCAGAACTCAACTATACCCCGCCAGCAGCTCCTGCCAGTTGGCTTCGGTGAAATGGAAGGTCTCATTGGCGCCCCTGAGTTTGACCAGTGAGCGGTGCAGTCGCTGCAGGTTGCGTTGTTGCCAACCCTTGCTTCGACGTTTGATGACGCCACGATCAAAATCAATAAGATAGAAACGCCCTGCCCTGTCCTGCAGGATATTGTTGGCATTGAGATCGGCATGATAAACCCCCTGCTCATGGAAGCGCCCGATCACTTTGCCCAGGGTGTTCCACTGCCCGGCATCCAGCTTGCCGCTTGTCAGGATTCCGCCCAGCGCGCGGGCGCCGGGGATGCGCCGGGTCATGATATCGGCGGTATAGACCAGTCCGTGGCGAACAATTTGCGCCGCGATCGGCCGGGGGACAGGCAGACCCGATTCACGCAGACGCTGTAACAGGTGCATTTCGCGCCAGGCGCGGGTCAACCCCAGTCCGGTCCAGAGATAGCGATCCGGTGACCAGCGCGCGATCAGCCCGCCACGGTGGTAGTGTCGCAATGCCAGCTCGTGATCCTGATAGGTGACAAAAAAGGTGGTTCCACGGCCATCGGCAAAACCGACAATCGCATCCCGTCGCGCCCAGGCATCGGAGGTAAACAAAATCTGCTCCGGCTCATCGAATGTCTCATCATCATAAATGATATAGCGCTGACCGGCTTTACGGGTAACAAAACTCATCCTGCATCCCAAACTGTTGTGTTATTAAAACAATCTTAATAGTATAGATTAAATCCACCACCGCTATACACAGTCATGTCCCGCTCCCGAACCAGAATTCTGATTGTACGCAATGACAAACTTGGCGACTTCATGTTGAGTCTGCCTGTCTTTGCCGCGTTAAAGAGCAACTTTGAAAACTGTGAGCTCCACGCCCTGGTCCCCTCCTATACGCGTGATATGGCCGCGATGTGCCCCTGGATCGATCAGATTGTACTGGATCCGGGCCAGAGCCCGGGAAGCGGCGGGTTGATGCGGCTTTCACGCGAGCTTCGCAGAGGTGAGTATGATGCGGTCATAACACTCTTTTCGACAACCCGGATTGCGCTTGCAACCCTCCTGGCCGGCATCCCGATACGATTTGCGCCGGCCACCAAGATTGCCCAGGTGTTTTACAACCGGCGTATTACCCAGCGCCGCTCCAGGTCCCTGAAACCCGAATATGAATATAATCTTGATCTGGCCTACGCGTTTCTGAACAGCCTGGGAATCGAACACCCGACCCGGCCCCTTCCACCTTATCTCATTTTTCCGGCCGACGAACTAACCGCGCTGAAAAATGACTTTATAAATACGCACAATATCCCCCCCGAAAGCCGACTGGTGTTTGTACATCCGGGGTCCGGGGGATCGGCCAACAACCTTTCGCTGGAGAGCTACGCCTCGTTGATACAGCAGTTGAGTGCCGATTCAGGACTCCACTTTGTTCTGAGTGCCGGTCCCGGCGAGCAGGCCGGCATGGAAAACGTTGCCGACCTGCTGCAGGATGTTCCGCATACCCGATATATTTCCCAGCAGGGATTGACGGCTTTCGCCCGGCATATTGCTATTGCCGATCTCTTTATCGCCGGTTCCACCGGGCCTTTACACATCGCCGGCGCCCTCGACGTACCGACTGTCGGCTTTTACCCTCGACGGCGTTCGTCCACCGCATTGCGCTGGCAGACACTCAACAGTGACGACAAGCGGCTGACCTTCTCCCCGCCCGACAGTGCCGCTGAGGACGACATGGCGGCCATCGACATTACCGGGACCTCGAAAAGCATCCATACATTTATACAGGCATTGAATAATCGCCAGGGATAAAACCTAGTCGGGCATCTGTTCATTACTGCCAGCGCGCTTGCTCCCTGCAAGATCGGTAAAATAACGATATAACACTCTGAAGTGTTCTCTCTGATCGAATACCCGCTCCGCTTTTGCCTTGCCGGCCGCGGCAAGTCGCTTTTTGCTCTGCGGGTCGTCAACGAGCATTCGCAATTGTCCGGCCAGCGCCTGACTGTCCGCCGGTCGAAACAGCAGGCCATCCAGGTCATGCTCTATAATCTCGGGCACACCGCCGCTGTCGGAACCGATCACCGCCACGCCGGCCCGCATGGCTTCCACCAGCACCAGTCCAAAAGTTTCTTCATGAGAAGCCAGTATAACCACGTCACAAACCTGCATCCATGACTGCGGTTCTTCGACAAAATCCATAAACTTGATGTAGTCGGAAAGACCCGAGGCATTGACTTCCTGTTTGAGTAACTCAAGATAACGGTCGTCCATCGGATGGCCGACAATCAACCCATGAATATAATGACCTTCGGCATGCAGCTTCCGGATCGCCTCAATCACCAGGTACTGCCCTTTCGTATCCTTGATCCTGCCGAAGATACCGGCCAGGAAAGCCCCGGCCGGAATGCCCGGTTTTTCTCTTAACCCGGCTTTTTCCTCGGTGCTGAGAATTTTTGCGGGCTCAGGGACACCGTGATAGTGCGTCAGAATCCGATCTTCAAGCTGAGCGGGAAGAAATCGCCTGAGATCAGATTCCATCTGTCGGGTTATCGCGAGAACAAGATCGATATTCTTGTAGAAAAAGGTATGATAAATGTCGTTCTTGTAGCGGGTAATCTTCATATGCCGGGTAAAAACCAGCCGGGGCTTTTTCCGTGACAGCCGCTTTGCCAGTGATGCCAGTGGTAAATCCTTAACCCAATGCGCATGAATAATATCAGCGTCAAAACGATCAATGATCTTCGCCAGCTTTCTGGCGGCCAGCAACGGAAAAGGTTTAAATCCTGGCTTCAGCTCTTCGATACCGAGGGTATGGCGTTGATACATTGAACTCAACTTGCTGCCCGGCCTGACAACACCAAGCATGTTGGCTTTGTCACTCAAAATCATGGAACACCTGAAGGAATATAGCTCAAGTCCGCCAAGCGAGGGGGAAAGACATAGCTCGATAATCTTCATAATCTGTAATTCGCTGGCAGCACTTATTATCTATATCGTGGAGATTATAATTTATTGCGGCTTGATAATTCTTTTAATTCGATTAATTTCATATACTTCATATATGCATGAAATGCCGTGGTGACAGCGACTGTAATTCCGTCCTGCCCCTGAAATATTCCGCCTTTGAAAATCAACTTGCGAATAAGCGCGCCTGTGGCATGCAGGGCCGGGGTAAACCGGGTGACTTTGACACCTTTTTGATGTTTTGCCCAGGCATCGCGACTGCTTAACTGGTTGATTCGCTCTACCCAGTGGGTATAGTCCCTGTACGTAAAATGCTCTATATGCGCGTCAAGCCTGGCAATGTTTTCACCCTCGACCCTGGAGTGGGCCTTTCTGGGCAGATAGCCCGCGCGTTCTCTGTGATAGAGCCTGACTACGCGATCGGGATAAAATCCAGCAGCCTTGATCCAGTGTTCCCCGACAAAGTTGCGTCTTTTCAGGGAATAGCCATCATAGTGACTGTTAACGAGATCGAGGTTCTGGATCGCCTCGATCGTATCCTGTTCCAGTCTCTCGTCGGCGTCGATACTTAGTATCCAGTCATTTTTCGCCCCGGGGACGGCAAATGCTTTTTGCGGACCGTCACCAAGATAGGCCTGCCTGTACACCGTTGCGCCGGTGCTCTCTGCAATCTCCACGGTTTTATCCTGACTGAGTGAGTCAACCACAATCACCTCATCGCAAACCTTCTGTACCGACAGAATGCAGTCACGGATATTTTCTTCTTCGTTCAGCGTTATGATGGTCGCGGTTATGGACATGGTTTTATCCTATTTCTCCGGCCACAATTTCCGGCGTGATTGTATACAGACAGTTGGTATGCCCCAGCGGACAGGTCCGCTCGAAACACGGGCTACAGTCCAGCCCCTGGTAAATAATCCTGGCCTTGTCTGAAAGAGGTGGCGTATAAGCAGGATCCGAGGAACCGTAAATGGCAATAACTTTCGTCCCGGCCGCGCAGGCCACGTGCATCAGCCCCGAATCATTGGTTATTGCCTGATCGCACAACGCCAGCAGATCCACCACATCCACCAGTTCGGTCCTGCCACACAGATTGGTGATGCCATCGGCTACCGCAATCTGCTCACCCAGTCCGGATTCTTTTTGCGAACCCAGGACCCAGACCTGTTTCCCCTGACTCACCAGTTTACGTGCCAGCTCGGCATAATACGCTGTTGGCCAGCGCTTGGCCGGGCCGTATTCGGCCCCGGGCATCATGGCGATGATCGGCTTGTCGGTCGTCAGGCCCAGTTTCTCCAGGCAGACCTGCTGGTTGTGCGGATCGACCGCCAGATGGGGTTGCGGTATCGATGGCGCGGCATTCACCTCGCCGTCCAGCCCCAGGGCAACGAAACGCTCTACGGTCCGGTACAGCACACGCTTATCCAGTGGCCGGGTATCGTTGATGAAACCGTAACGCAGCTCCCCCCGGTAGCCGGTGCGTCGGGGGATGCGGGCAAACCACGGGACCAGTGCCGCCTTGAAGGAACGCGGCAGGACGATGGCCTGATCATAACGATGCCGGCGCAGGGCATGGCCGAGCGCCCGACGTTTGCCCAGCCCCAGTTCGCCGTGTTGCACGGGCAATGGGATCCCCTCGTGGACTTCGGGCATGCGTGCCAGCAGCGGTAGCGACCATTTGGGCGCAACCACATCAATGACGGGATTACCGCGCTGCTGTTTGAGGGTCATAAACAGGCTCTGGGCCATGACCATATCACCGACCCAGGCGGGGCCGATCACCAGGAGTCGCTCGGAAGGGGAGGTCTCGCTCACCGGTCGCCGTGATTACTGGCTGTCGCGGTGCAGCCACCGCATGTAGTCGGTGACACCCTGTTCGACGGTTTTGAAAGGGGCCGCGTAACCGGCTTCGCGCAGGGCCGTGATATCCGCCTCGGTAAAGCTTTGATAACGGCCCTTGAGATGCTCCGGGAAGGGAATGTATTCGATCTCGCCCTTGCCGTGCCAGGCGATGACCGCTTCAGCGACATCCTTGAAGGTCTGGCTGCGCCCGGTACCCAGGTTGAAGATACCGGATTTGTCCGGGTGATCCATAAACCAGAGATTCACATCCACCGCATCGCCGACATAGACAAAATCACGGCGCTGTTCGCCGTTGCCGTAACCGTCGCAGCCTTCGAACAATTTGGCCTTGCCGTTTTCCGTGATCTGGTTGTTCACATGGAAGGCGACGCTCGACATGCTCTCCTTGTGCTGCTCGCGCGGTCCGTAGACATTGAAATAACGGAAGCCCACCACCTGGCTTTTGGCCTCGGGCAGATGGCGGCGCACGTACTGATCGAACAGGAACTTGGAATAGGCGTACATGTTGATCGGCTGTTCATATTCGCGGCTCTCTTTGAACACACTGCCGGAACCGTAGACCGAGGCGGACGAGGCATATAAATAAGGAATCTTGCGCTCCAGGCAGTAATGCAGCAAAGCCCTGGAATAGTCGTAATTGTTTTCCATCATGAACTTGCCGTCCCACTCGGTGGTGCTGGAACAGGCGCCTTCATGGAAAATGGCTTTGACCTTTTTGGCGAAAGTGTCGCCGGCCTTGATGCGCGCGATGAATTCCTGCTTGTCGAGATAATCGGCGATCTCGCAATCGGCAATGTTCTTGAACTTCACGCCGTTGGTGAGATTATCTACCACGATAATGTCCGACTCGCCGCGGTCGTTGAGCGCCTTGACGATATTGCTGCCGATAAAGCCGGCGCCGCCGGTCACGATAATCATGATTCCGCCTTCTGTTTGCCTGTGATGTTTTTGATAATGTCGGTGGTGGAGTGGCCTTCGATAAAGTCCAGCACTTCCACCTTGCCGCCGGTGTCCAGCACGCATCGAGCCCCGGCGATCTCTTCGGGTTTGTAATCCCCGCCCTTGACCAGCCGATCCGGCAGCACATTGCAGATCAGCCGTTCGGGGGTGTCCTCGCTGAAGGGCACCACCCAGTCGACGCATTCGAGCGCGGATAACACGGCCATACGCCGTTCGACCGTATTGATCGGCCGCGACTCGCCCTTGAGCCGCCTGACCGAGGCGTCGTCGTTGACCGCCACCACCAGGCGATCGCCGAGCTTGCGCGCCTGCTGCAGATAGAGCACATGGCCCGGATGCAGGATATCGAAACAGCCGTTGGTCATCACCACCGTCTCGCCGTGATCGCGGGCGTCTTTGACCAGCCGCACCAGCAGATCCTCGTCGACCACGCCGGTTTCGATCTCGTGCTGGGCGCGGGCGGCGCGGCGCAGCTCGTCGATGTTCACCGTGGCGGTGCCGAGTTTGCCGACCACGACACCCGCCCCCAGGTTCGACCAGGCGGTGGCGGCGGCGAGATCCTCGCCGGCGGCTATTGCCGCGCCCAGCACCGAGATCACCGTATCGCCCGCGCCGGTGACGTCGAACACCTCGCGGGCATGGGTGGGCATGTGCAGGGCCTCCTGGCCGCGGCGCAGCAGGGTCATGCCCCGTTCACTGCGGGTGATCAACAGGGCATCCAGTTCGAACTGCTCGATCAGGGCCATGCCCTTGCTGACCACCTCCTCATCGTTCCGGCAGTGGCCGACCACGGCTTCAAATTCGGTCAGGTTGGGCGTGATCAACGTGGCGCCGCGATAGCGTTCGAAATCATTGCCCTTGGGATCGACCAGCACCGGGATCTGTTTGTTGCGCGCTGCCTGAATAAAGGCGCGCGCCTCGCGCAGGGTGCCCTTGCCGTAATCGGAGAGGATCACCGCGCCCATGCCGTCGAGCTGCTGCTCGAACTGGCGCAGCAGATCCTCGGATTGATAACTTTCGAAGCCGTCCTCGAAATCGAGCCGGATCAACTGCTGATGACGGCTGAGTACGCGCAGCTTGGTCACCGTGGCGCAGCCGGCCAGTTTGCTGAAGCGACACTCCACCCCGGCGGTGGTCAGAATATCGTCCAGGGCGTTACAGGCTTCATCATCGCCGGTCAGCCCCATCACCCGGGCCGCACCGCCCAGCGCGGCGATATTCAACGCCACGTTGCCGGCGCCGCCGGCCCGCTCCTCGGCCTCGCCGACCCGCACCACCGGCACCGGCGCCTCGGGGGAAATGCGCGAGGTGTCGCCGTGCCAGTAGCGATCCAGCATCAGATCGCCGAGGACCAGGACCCGGGCCTGTTCAAACTGGGGGAGTTGGAGTTTCATGGTTGCTCGCCGGGGCTCGCCGCTTACAGATCCTTGAGGATATAGATGGCGCCGCAATAGGGGCACTTGGCTTCGCCGCCCTGCTCCTCGATGGGCAGATAGACCCGCGGATGGGAATCCCACAGGGTCATGTTGTCCATCGGACAGTGCAGCGGCAGCTCCGCACGGGTCACTTCGTACCGGCTGGCCGCATTGGCCTGCACCGGCT
This sequence comes from Thiohalophilus thiocyanatoxydans, assembly GCF_004366735.1. Lineage (GTDB taxonomy): Bacteria > Pseudomonadota > Gammaproteobacteria > UBA6429 > Thiohalophilaceae > Thiohalophilus > Thiohalophilus thiocyanatoxydans. The sequence continues at coordinate 43,604 of NZ_SOQX01000007.1, forward strand.
TACGGGTTGCCGGTGATTGCTGTTTCGTATTCTGGGTCACTGCCTTCGCCTCCTCGCAGGTGATGATTTTATTTTACGTAGGCCAGCCAGTCTGTGTACTTGTCGACACGACCGTGGACCAGATCGAAATAGTGGCGCTGGAGCTGTTCGGTGACCGGACCGCGTATCCCCGAACCGATGGCCCGGCCGTCCAGTTCCCGGATCGGCGTCACCTCGGCGGCGCTGCCGGTGAAGAAGGCCTCGTCGGCCACGTAGACCTCATCCCGGGTGATGCGCTTCTCCCGCACCTCGTAACCCAGATCCCGGGCCAGATGCAAAATCGTGTCGCGGGTGATGCCTTCCAGCGCCGAGGTCAGCTCGGGGGTATAGATCACGCCGTTGCGCACCAGGAAGAAATTCTCACCGCTGCCCTCGGTCACGAAACCGTCCACGTCCAGCAGCAGCGCCTCATCATACCCGTCGCGCACGGCCTCCTGCAGGGCCATCATCGAGTTCATGTAATTGCCGTTGGCCTTGGCCCGGCACATGGTGACGTTGACGTGATGGCGGGTGAAGGAGGAGGTCCGGATCCGGATGCCCTTCTCCATCCCCTCGGCCCCCAGGTAGGAGCCCCATTCCCAGGCGGCGACGATGGTATGCACCTGCAGGTTGTCGGCGCGCAGGCCCATGCCTTCGGCGCCGTAGAAACACATCGGCCGGACGTAGGCCGATTCCAGGCCGTTTTCGCGCACCACCGCCAGCTGGGCGGCGTTAAGGGTCGGCTTGTCGAAGCGGATCTGCATGTTGAGAATATGCGCGGAGCGGAACAGCCGGTCGGTATGCTCCTGCAGGCGGAAAATCGCCGTGCCCTGGTCCGCCTTGTAGGCGCGCAGCCCCTCGAACACCCCCATGCCGTAATGCAGGGTATGGGTCAGCACATGCACCTGGGCGTCCCGCCAGGGGACCATTTCACCATCAAACCAGATGACACCGTCACGCTCGGCCATCGACATACCGCACTACTCCTCTGAAAAATCGGCTCAAAGGAGGGTATTCTATGCGAAAATCGCGGCGTTGTCGTTCGCTCAAGAGCCCGCCGGACAACGTCGCAAACCCGCGCGGGGCCCTCCGGCAACCCGATTTTGCCGCAGCCCCATCGCCCGGCCAGGTCAGGACGGTACGGTTCCGGCTCAACAAACATTCCCGCCCCGGAAAGTGGCGGGAAAATGGACAAAAATCGCTCACCGCCGACCTTTTCTATCGGGAATCGTCATTTTCCGAGTTGTGAAACAAACGGCGATTCCTGACCCCGTTCGAAGCCATTTTCACTTATAATCGGCCCCTTCAAGAGCCCCGGATTGCGATAAGCTTGATGCAAAAGAAACTGAAATTCGTGATTGCCTGTGAGGTAATTGATAACGTCCGGCTGATGCAGCCCCACGGTATGATTCCGTACACGCTCTACAAGCATTACGGGTATGACGCCGAGGTTCTGACCTACCGAAATGGCGAATACCCTTATATTGAAAACGAACTGAAAGGCCTCAAGATTCGCTTTCTGCCCCATTTCTTCTCAAAGAAATTCAAGCTGCCCTTTTTCTGGTACCTGGCCAGAAATGCCGGAAAAATCGACGTACTGATGGTTTATAACGTTAAAAAGCGCCCGATCTATTACGGCCTTGTATACAAGCTGTTTAATCCGAAGGGATTTCTTTATTCCAAAGCTGATACAGCACTCCCGGCATTTACCTTTTATGTGGAAAAAGCCTTTCTTCCTTACAAATTCTATATGCGGGCACTGGGTAAACTGTTCCTTAAAAAATGCAACGCGGTATCATTCGAAAGCAGCCAGCCTTACCAGAATAACAAGCAGGTAACAGCAGACAAAAAGCTTCTGATACCTTGCGGCTTTGACCCGGATATTGTCAAAAACTTGTCAGTTAGGGAAAGGAACTTTTCCGACAAGGAGAACATCGTCCTGCATGTTGCCCGAATGGGGAGTCATCAGAAAAACACCGAACATCTGGTTCGCAGCGTTGCCAAAATGCAGATCCCCGATGACTGGCGATTTGTCTTTATCGGCTCACAAACGGCCGAATTTCGACGTTTTCGGGAAACGTTTGTACGCGAGCATCCTGATCTGGAAGATCGTATGGAATTTCACGAACATATCCAGTCCAAAGCCGAACTTTATGACTTTTACAGCCGCGCCAAAATATTCTGTCTTCCTTCACGTACCGAGTCATTCGGCAATGTTCTGGTGGAAGCGCTCTATTTTGGCAATGCCATCGCCGCCACGGAAACGATCCCTTCCGTTCAGGATCTGGCAGATAAAGGCAATAACGGTATTATGTTCACTCTGGAGCCGAACGACCTCGCTCAACAACTGGAAAGGCTCATGCTGGATCCCGAGCGCCTGGCGTCAATGTCATCATCTGCAAGAGACTACGCAGAAAAGCATCTGAACTGGAAAAACACACTGCGCCCTCTGCATGAAAAAATCCAGGCCCATTACAAAAGCCATCCCAAGTCATAATGTTGTATAATATGCCCATTTTACGATTTGATACTATCAACAGTCATAAAGCAGGCCTGTTCGGGCTCTATCTTTTTGCTTTTTTTGCATTCCTGGATAAAGCCGGTACAGTTCTGGGCCTGTTGCTCATGCTCTCGGCCATGCTGGTTTCCTGGCGCCAGGTCTGGGATGACTACAAGCAGGACCCGGCTGTCTGGGTAGCCGGTATTTTTCTTATTTACCTGATCCTCCATGCCTACATCACTTCACTGGAATTCCCTCATACCTCCGAGGAACAATGGAAGGAAGCCAGGAACTGGGGGCGCCTGATTGTCTTTTTGATTCTGGCCTGGTGGATGCGGGGCAATACAAAAGTGATTTTTCACTGCCTGCTCCTCGCTCTGGCCGGAATCCTTGTAAGGCTGGTTATCGACACCGAGATGTCGGATATTGAAAAAGTATTCAACACTCAAAGGACCGGCTTTTCCTACCCGATAGGTTTTGCCGCCATCCTGTCCGGCGCTGCACTGGTAGCCATGATCATTTTCACCCCCAGAATCATGGCAACTCCCTCTTCGAGAAACACTAAAATACTCATAGCCCTGGCATGGCTTGTTATGATTATGCTCATGTTGCAAATTCAGATTACCGCCGCATCAAGAGGGGTGTGGCTGGCAACACTTGCCGTTGTCATCCTCTACTCTCTTTCCCTGTTTCAATTTATCAAACGACATCTGTTCATCTATGCTTTATCCGGCCTGCTTGTTGTCATTGTTACAAGCCAGAATACGGAACTGATCACCAAGCGCATCACGCTCAACAAGCCTACTATAGCCATGCTTATCGAAGGCGAGTCACTGGACAACGTGCCAATCAAAGGCTCTACCGCGACAAGGTTGCACCTTTGGGATTACGGCATCAAGCGATGGCTGGAACGTCCGATATTTGGCTGGGGACCCGGCACTCAAATTACCAAACACTTCAAGCCTGGTGATTTACAGGACCCGCTGGACAAAAAACAGGCTAAAAAATTAAAGCCTCAGCCTCATTTACACAACGCCTATATTACGGTGCTTTCTCAACTGGGGATAGTTGGGGCAATGATACTCGCAGCAGCCCTGATCTTGCTGGTGCGTAATCTGATTATATCGCACCGGCAAAGACTTCTGCCAACCGACGTCATCCTCGCCGCAGGCGCGGTACTGATTGTGATGTTAATATCAAACCTGACAAAAACACGCTTTGCGACCCTGGACTTTCAGTATCTGGCAACCCTGACAGCGGCTATCGCCTATACTTCTCGCTATAATCGGAAGGAAAAGCTGGAAAAGCAGACTGACTCAATGCCCGTGAAATAAAATATGGATGCTTATATCGGAATCAATCCAGGATTTTCAACTCTGCCAGATTCAAGACAAAAAATGTATTCTGAAAACAGCATTACACCCGAATCAAAAAAACGGACGGTTTAGAAAAGTGAAACGCATCCATGTTGTCGGCGTAGCCTCGCGCACCGGAACCACCTTAATGGCCGAACTGCTACATACCTGTTTTAAGGTCGATGGGTATGCCGAACATGAATTGAGTATATTCAGACGCCCACGGCCCCGCGTCGATCTGGTAGTCACGAAGTCACCTATCGAAGCTGTCGAATCGATCAAGGTTTTGCATCATGACCCGGATTTATGGGTAATCTGCATGCTACGCGATCCCAGGGATGTTGTTGTCAGTCGACACGGCAGTCGGCCCGAACTGTACTGGACCAACTTGCGGCTCTGGAAACAGGCAGTTGATGCAGCTTACGCGGAAAGCCAGCGCAATTCTCGATACATACTGATCCGTTATGAAGATATGGTTACCACGCCTGACAAAGTTCAGCAAGATATCGAACAGCGTTTGCCGTTCCTGGTACGCAAGACTCCGTTTTCAAGATTCCACGAGATCGCCAAACCATCCAGTGGATCCTTGAAGGCTATGCGAGGGGTCCGTCCGATTTCCAACAAAAGCGTGGGTTCCTGGAAAGATCACAAACCCAGACTGGTCGCCCAACTCGAATTACACGGTGATATCCAGGACTATCTTGTCAAACTCGGCTATGAATCAGACGATAGCTGGAAAAAGGAGCTGGAAGGCGTCATCGCGGATAACCAGGAAAGTTTTAAACCCGAGTTCGATGACGCCAGTCTGATACAACGTATGCAAAAACGCTGGAAACTGTTCTCGCGCTTGCTTCGTTACCGCCTCGGGATAACACGCAAAGCGTCTATCATAACAAAATAGAGAATAGCCGACTCAGAGAAAAGCTATTTAACTACTTCTCCCCGGAAAATTGCCAATTATCATTCCCTAAAAAGCTGATCCCATATCTGTTTTACATCCATCAACTGCTGTTCATACTCACCCTCTCGCGCCAGAACCTTCTGCTCCAGCAAGGCCATGCGATGAGCATGGCCGCGGTAGACGCGATAGGCGTCCTTGAGTTTTTCAACGTCCGTCTCGTTTAGCAGCCCGGTTTCGGCCAGGGTGTCGAGGATGCGGATGTTGTCGGTCCAGGTCATCAGCGCCGGATACCGGTGGGCGTAGCCGAGCACGAAGTACTGGACCAGGAATTCGATATCGACGATCCCGCCTTCGCCCTGTTTCAGATCCAGGTAACCGGGTTCTTTTTTGGCCAGCTCGGTACGCATGCGCTGGCGCATCTTGACCACCTCCCTACGCAGCTCATCCGGATCCCGCTCACGTCCCAGCACGTTGTGGCGAACCGCGTCGAAACGATCAATGATCGCCTCATCCCCGGCCACGCCCCGGGCCCGCACCAGAGCCTGGTGCTCCCATAGCCAGGCCTTGTTCAGCTGATAGCCTTCAAAGGAGGTCAGGTTACTGACCAGCATGCCCGAGGCGCCGTCGGGGCGCAGACGCAGATCGGCCTCGTAGAGCACACCGGCCGGGGTGTGGGTGGTGAGAATGTGAATCAACCGCTGACCGAGCCGGGCATAGAAGACCGGCACCGCCAGCGGTTTGCTACCGTCGGTCATCTCGTTCTGGTCTTCACTGGCATGCAAAAAGACCAGATCGAGATCCGAACCGTAGCCCAGTTCGAAACCGCCCAGTTTGCCGTAGGCGATCACCGCAAAACCCAGCTCGCCACTGTCGCGGCTGGCGGCCGGCTGGCCGTGGCGCTCGCTCAGATGCCGCCAGGCCTGCTGCAGGCCCTGCTCCAGAATCACTTCGGCGATCCAGGAGAGGTGGTCGCTCACTTTCATCAACGGCAGCACGTCGGAGACATCCGCCGCCACCACCCGCAGCACATTGATGTGCTTGAAATGGCGCAACGCTTCCATCGCCTGTTCATGATCGTCGGGATCGACCGCTGCCAGTTCACTGGCCAGTTCCTCCGCCAGCTCCGCCCTGGCCGGCGGCGCGTAGAGGCTGCGCACATCCATCAGCTCATCGAGCAGCAGCGGGTACCGGGAGAGATAGCGGGAGAGCCAGGGACTAGCCTGGCACAATTTAACCAGCTGCGAGAGCACCAGCGGGTTCTCCACCAGCAGGGCCAGATAGACGCTGCGTCGGGCGATGGTGCGCACGATCTCCAGCACCCGGTCAAAAGTGATATCGGGATCGTCGACCTGCGCCGCGGCGCCGAGCAGCAGCGGCATCAGCCGATCCAGCCGGCTTTTGCCGTTGGTACTCAGCGAATGGTAAAGCCGGCTGTCGCGCAACTCGCCGACCCGTTGCAGGATCGTCCCGGGCTGCTGGTAGCCGGCCTCTTCCAGCGCCCGGCGGGCCGGGTCGTCGTCCAGATTGGCGTGCCACAGATCGTAAAAAATGTTCTCGTTCTCATCCTCCACGCTCTGCGGGGCGGCGAAGACCTGCTCGAAATGGTTGTGCACGTGCTGGCGGTGGTGCTCCAGCTCGGCAAAAAAGGTCTGCCAGTTCTCGAAGCCCATGCTGTGGGCCAGGCGCAGTCGATCGGCCTCCTCTTCGGGCAGATCATGGGTCTGCTGATCCAGATAGCCCTGCAGGCGGTGCTCCGTATCGCGCAAAAACCGATACCCCGCCTCCAGTTCGCGCACCACGAACTCGGGCAAGACCTCCATTTCCTGCAGCAAGTGCAACACCGACAACACCTGCCGCTCCTGCAGCGCCGGCTCCCGGCCGCCGCGGATCAGCTGAAACACCTGGGCGATGAATTCGATTTCGCGAATACCGCCCAGCCCCAGTTTCACGTTCTGCTCCAGCCCCTTGCGGCGTACCTGCTTGGCGATCATGCCTTTCATGTCGCGCAGGGATTCGTAGGCGCCGTAATCGAGATAGCGGCGATAGACGAAGGGGCGCAGCATTGTGGTCAGCTCCTCGCCGGCGGCCCGATCGCCGGCCACCACCCGCGCCTTGATCATGGCATAGCGCTCCCACTCGCGACCGTGGGCCTGGTAATAGGTTTCCAGCGCATCGAAGCTGGTTACCAGCGGGCCACCGTCGCCGAACGGCCGCAGACGCATATCGACCCGGAACACAAAGCCCTCGGGAGTTTGCTGGTCCAGCATGGCGATCAGCTTCTGGCCGAGCTTGATGAAAAACTCGCCGTGACTGAGGGTGCGCCCCTCACCGCGGGTCTCGCCCTCGTCGGCAAAGCTGAAGATCAGATCGATATCCGAGGAAACATTCAGCTCCCAGGCCCCCAGCTTGCCCATGCCCAGCACCACCAGGTTCATCGGCGAGCCGTCCTCGTAACAGGGCGTGCCGTACTGATCGCAAAAGCGCGGGTATAACCAGTCCAGCGCGCCGTCGATACAGGTCTCGGCCAGATGGGTCAGATCCCGGCAGGTCTCCTCCAGCTCGGCCCGGCCGGCCAGATCCCGCCACAGGATGCGCACCATCTCGCGATGGCGAAACCGGCGCAGGGCCTGCATCAGGCCGTTTTCATCCTCGACCGGTTCGACCGCCGCCTGCCATTGCGCCGCGAACGCCGCCCGATCGGCCGACTGCAACAATCGCGGCTGCAAGGCAACAAACTCCTCGGGATGACGCAGACACTGACGCGCCACGTATTCACTGCCCGCCCAGACCGTCGGCAGCGATTCGGCAACCGACTCCTCCAGCGCCGTATCGCCCGACTTCGGGGCAAACTCCGCCCACCAGCGCGCAACCTGCTCGGCCAACGGCCCGGGTAACTTCGAAATAGCCTGATCGACGTTATTGCTCATGGATAAAAAAACCTGCTGGGTGTGCCGGATACTATGACCAAAACCGCCAGCCGTCACAACAGTTCTCTTGTTTCCTGCAATGGGAAAATTTCACTGGGAAAAAATCGCGGAGTTCGCGGAGGCGCGGAGTCGCAGAGAAAAGCAAAATGGTATTCATCGGTTACACCAAGATGGGGGATCAAATTTATCGAGTTCAGCGATGCCATGCAGCTTTGTGTAGTCTGATATGAGTTACCAGGAAGCGTCGTTTTGAAATTGGCGTTGCTGAAACTCATCCTGAATCAATGGCACACTGCGAAAACGTAAAACAATATTTTATATACTCTGCGCCTCCGCGCCTCCGCGTCCTCCGCGTTAATTCCACTGAAATAAAATAATGACTATTTACGACAGGCAAATAAAAAAGCCCCGCCATTGCTGGCGGGGCTTTTTGTTGCGCCTGGGTTAAGGCAGTCGGCTTACATCATGCCGCCCATGCCGCCCATGCCCATGTCGCCCATGCCACCGGCTGCGCCGGCACCGGCACCGCCATCTTCGTCGGGCTTGTCGGCGATCATGGCTTCGGTGGTGATCATCAGGCCGGAGACCGAGGCGGCGTTCTGCAGGGCAGTACGGGTCACCTTGGTCGGGTCCAGAATACCCATCTTGATCATGTCGCCATATTCACCGGTAGCAGCGTTGTAACCGAAGTTACCCTTGCCTTCTTCCACCTTGTTGCAGACCACGGAAGCCTCTTCACCGGTGTTGGTCACGATCTGACGCAGCGGCTCTTCCATGGCCCGACGCAGGATGTTGATACCAACGTCCTGATCGTGGTTGTCACCGGTCAGGTCGTCGATGCCGGTACGGGCGCGCAACAGGGCGACACCACCACCGGGGACCACACCTTCTTCCACCGCGGCGCGGGTGGCATGCAGGGCGTCTTCCACGCGGGCTTTTTTCTCTTTCATTTCCATTTCGGTTGCGGCACCGACCTTGATGACCGCCACACCGCCGGCCAGCTTGGCCACGCGTTCCTGCAGTTTTTCCTTGTCGTAATCCGAGGTCGCTTCCTCAATCTGGGCGCGGATCTGGGTGACCCGGGCTTCGATGTCATGCTGGGGACCGGCACCGTCGATGACGGTGGTTTCGTCCTTGGAAACGACCACTTTCTTGGCCTGACCCAGATCTTCAACGGACGCTTTTTCCAGCTGCAGACCGACTTCTTCGGAGATCACGGTACCGCCGGTGAGAACGGCGATGTCCTGCAGCATGGCCTTGCGACGTTCACCAAAGCCCGGCGCCTTGACGGCCGCGACCTTGACGATACCGCGCATGTTGTTGATCACCAGCGTGGCCAGGGCCTCGCCTTCGATGTCTTCAGCAACGATCAGCAGCGGCTTGCCGGCCTTGGCGACACCTTCGAGCACCGGCAGCAGTTCGCGGATGTTGGAGATCTTCTTGTCGTGCAGCAGGATGTACGGCTCTTCCAGTTCGGCGCTCATGTTCTGCTGGTTGTTGACGAAGTAAGGAGAGAGGTAACCGCGATCGAACTGCATCCCTTCAACCACGTCCAGTTCATTCTCCAGACCGGTGCCTTCTTCGACAGTGATAACGCCTTCCTTGCCGACCTTGCCCATGGCCTGGGCAATGATACCGCCAACTTCTTCATCGGAGTTGGCCGAGATGGTACCTACCTGGGAAATGGCGTTGTCGTCGGCACACGGCTTGGACAGTTTCTTCAGCTGTTCGACGGCCGCGTTGGTGCCCTTGTCGATGCCACGTTTGAGATCCATCGGATTCATGCCGGCGGCAACCGCTTTCATCCCTTCGGTCAGGATGGACTGGGCCAGCACGGTCGCCGTGGTGGTGCCGTCACCGGCGACATCGGAGGTCTGGCTGGAGACCTCTTTCACCATCTGCGCGCCCATGTTTTCGAACTTGTCGGTCAGCTCGATCTCCTTGGCCACGGAGACGCCGTCCTTGGTGATGGTCGGGGCGCCGAAACTCTTTTCGAGCACGACGTTACGGCCCTTGGGACCCAGGGTAACCTTGACCGCATTGGCCAGGGTGTTCACGCCCTTGAGCATTTTATGACGCGCGTCGTCACCAAATTTCAATTCTTTTGCACTCATGTTCCTTCCTCACTATCTCTTATATATAGATAAGCTATCGATGTTGACGGGCTGAACGCCGGATCAGGCTTCAACCACACCCATAATGTCTTCTTCACGCATGACGAGCAGTTCCTCGTCATCGAGTTTGACTTCGTTGCCGGCATACTTGCCGAACAGCACCTTGTCACCCACCTTGACGTCCAGCGCGCGGACTTCGCCGCTGTCCAGAATCTTGCCCTTGCCTACGGCAATGACTTCACCCTGACTCGGTTTTTCGGTGGCTGAATCGGGAATGACGATGCCGCCGGCCGTGGTACGTTCTTCTTCCATGCGACGAATAATCACGCGGTCATGCAAAGGACGGATTTTCATTCTCAGCTTCTCCTGGATGTTATTGATTTCTTTAGATTTCAAACAGTCGCCCAGACAGGAGGCCTGCCCGGGCGGGAATATCAGTCGGACTATTAGCACTCTCTACCGACGAGTGCTAATAATAGCGGTCACTGCTCGACTGTCAAGAGCAATGCCTTGATAGGGGGATTATTGGGAAATTCAAGGCCGATCGTCGTCCCGACGCTGAAATTCGCCCTCGATGGTGCGGGGCCCGCCGCCGGACTGGCCGGGGCCACCGCCCGGCGGACCGGTACGGATCACGCCACGCTGGATGGCCCAGCGGATCATGCCCTGGCGCAGGGGCGGAATCAGCAAAATAAAACCGACTGCGTCGGTGACAAACCCCGGGGTCAGCAGCAGCGCCCCGGCCACCACCAGCAACAGCCCCTCGAACATCGGCAGCGCCGGCACCTGTCCCCGGGCCAGCTCCGTCTGAAAACGCATCAGCGTGGAAAAACCCTGCCAGCGCAACAGGCCGACCCCGATCACCGCGGTCAGCACCACCAGCAAAATGGTGGGCCAGGCGCCGATTACTTCCCCAATCTGGATCAAAAAGTAAATTTCGATCAGCGGGATGGCGATAAACAAGAGCAGGAATAAACGGAACAACGGCAGCGTCCTTAATCAGGATGTGTATTCAGGGCTATTATAACAGCCTGGCGCTTTGCCAGCCGGGCGGCGGACTGGTATCTTGCCGGGCATGAGCGAACTCCCGCAAAGCCTGGTACTGTGTACCTGCCCCGATCAGGAAACCGCCCGCAAGCTGGCCGACCAGCTGGTTGCAGAGCGCCTGGCCGCCTGCGTCAATATCGTGCCGGGACTCGAGTCGGTCTACGAATGGCAGGGCAAAGTCGAGCGCGATGCCGAGGTTCTGCTGATTATCAAGACCCGGGAGGACCACTATGCGCGGGTCGAAAAAACAATTCAACAACACCATCCGTATGAACTTCCGGAAATTCTCAGGGTCTCTCTAGACGGGGGATTGCAGGATTACCTGCAATGGATTGATAACGCACTGGAATAATAATGATGATGAAAAAACTGTTCGCTGGCCTGTTATTTCTGTTCGCTCTCAATGCGGTCGCTGAAGAGGAACTGCTGGAGCCGGACAAGGCCTTTGCCTTTGAGGCAGAGGTCAAAGACGGCGCGATCCAGGCGCGCTGGGATATTGCCGATAACTATTATATGTACCGGGACAAGATCCGCTTTGAGGTGGACAACCCGGATATCAAGCTGGGCGAACCTGAACTGCCCGAAGGCAAGGTCAAGGACGACGAGTTTTTCGGCAAGGTCGAAACCTTCCGCGGCAGCGTCGAGGTCAGTGTCCCGATCGAATCCGGCAGCGGCCCGTTTGAGCTGACGGCCCATTCCCAGGGCTGTGCCGACGCCGGTGTCTGCTATCCCCCGCACCGCCAGACCGTCAATCTGGAAGCCACAGAGCCCGCCGGCTCGCAAAACGGCCAGGCAGCGGGCGACAAACGCAGTATTCAATCCCTGAACGAGGATCTTGGCCTGAACCAGGGCGATGACGAGGTGCTGGCACCGGATGAGGCCTTTGTCTTCAGTACCGAGCGGGTCGATGCCAATACCCTGCGCATGAATCTGCAGATCGCCCCGGATCATTATGTCTACCGCGACAAATTCGAGTTTTCCGTCAAGCAGGGCGATGCCCGGGTGGGCGAGGTGCAGCTGCCCGAGGGCAAATCCAAGGACGACGAATTCTTCGGCCGCATCCAGGTCTTCGAGGATGAGGTCAGCATCGACATTCCGTTGCAGCGCAGCAGCAAGGAAGCCGGCGAGGTAGAACTCGGCATCGTTTATCAGGGCTGCGCTGAAAAACTCGGCATCTGCTATCCCCCGATTCGCAAGAGCGAAACCTTTAATCTGCCCGCTACCGAGAGTATCGCCGATGATACCGCCGCCGGAGAGGCCGATGCCCCCGCCACCGCAGCGGCCGACGCCGCCTCCCCGGGATCGGGCGGATCGGGCGAATCGGCCGACGAGGCACCGCAGTCTGAACAGGACACCATCGCCGCGTCCCTGGAAACCGGCGGGATACTGGTCATACTGACCTTCTTCGGCCTCGGCCTGCTGCTGGCTTTCACCCCCTGCGTCTTCCCGATGATTCCGATCCTCTCCAGTATCATCATCGGCCAGGGCGACAGGATCACCACCGGCCGCGCCTTTACCATGTCCACCGTGTACGTGCTGGCCATGGCCCTCACCTACACCGTCGCCGGGGTGATTGCCGGGATGCTGGGCGAGAACCTGCAGGCCGCCTTCCAGAACCCCTGGATCCTGGGCAGCTTCGCGACCATTTTCGTGCTGCTGTCGCTCTCCATGTTCGGCTTTTACGAGCTGCAGATGCCCGCCGCCCTCCAGGGCAAACTCTCCGAGGTCAGCAACCGCCAGAAGGGCGGCAGCCTGACCGGCGTGGCAGTCATGGGCTTTCTCTCCGCGCTGATCGTCGGCCCCTGCGTGGCCGCGCCGCTGGCCGGGGCGCTCATCTACATTGGCCAGACCGGTGACGCCGTGCTCGGCGGCATGGCCCTGTTCGCCCTCAGCCTGGGCATGGGGCTGCCGCTGATCGCCATCGGCACCTCGGCGGGCAAACTGCTGCCCCGCGCCGGCGGCTGGATGGATGCGGTCAAGGCGATCTTCGGCGTCATGCTGCTGGCCGTCGCCATCTGGATGCTGGAGCGGATCATTCCCGACTCTGTCGCCCTGTGGCTGTGGGCCGCGCTGCTGATCATCTCGGGCATCTACATGAAGGCCCTGGAACCGCTGCCGGCCGACACCTCCGGCTGGCACCGGCTCTGGAAAGGGCTGGGGATTATCGTGCTGGTCTACGGCATCCTGCTGGTCATCGGCGCCAGCGCCGGAGCCAACGACAAGTTCCGACCGCTGCACGGCGTCTTCGCCGGCGCGGGCGGCGGCGGCAGTTCCCAGCAACAGTCGCTGCAGTTCGAGAACATCAAGACTGTCGAAGACTTCGAGAACAAGCTGGCCCAGGCCAAAGCCGCCGGCAAACCGGTGATGCTCGACTTCTACGCCGACTGGTGCATCTACTGCAAGGATTACGAGAAATACGTGTTCACCGATCAACGGGTCATCGAGCGCCTGGATAACTTCGTCCTGCTCAAGGCCGATGTCACCGATAACGATGACAAGGACAAGGCGCTGCTGCGCAAATTCGGGCTCGTCGCCCCGCCGGCGATCCTGTTCTTCGGCCCCGACGGCGAGGAGCGTCGCGGCCGGCGGCTGGTCGGCGCGATGGGCGCCGACGGCTTTCACGATCATCTGAACATGATGTCCTTTTAACCGACCGCCCGCCCCTGGCGGGGCGGGCGTCACTCACATGTTCATAGACCTGACTTCAATTAACCTGCAACGAACGGAACAGCCGTATGAAACGTTCAGTCTTTATTTCGATTATTGTAGTGGTCGCGGTGATCAGCCTGCTGGCCGGAATGTACGCCAACCGGCTGTTTGACGATCCCGAGTCAAACGCGGCAGCGCAAACCGCGCAAAACAAACCCGCCAAAACCGGCCAATCGACGGATACGCCGGAAATCCGCCCCGATTTCGGGCTGCAGGATCTGGACGACGAGCTGCGGCACGTCAGCGAATGGGACGGCGATGTCCTGATAGTCAATTTCTGGGCCACCTGGTGCCCGCCTTGCCGGCGCGAAATTCCCGCCTTCATTGATCTGCAGGAAGAATACCGGGATCAGGGCCTCACCATCGTCGGCATCGCCATCGACACCAAGCAGGACACCGTCGACTTCGTCGATCCCCTGGGCATCAACTACCCGATCCTGATCGGCGAAAAGGAGGGCATCGCCCTCTCCAAGGACTACGGCAACCGCCTCGGCGTCCTGCCCTACACCATCATCGTCGATCGCGACGGCAAGATCACCGAAACCCACCGCAACGAACTGACCTTCGAAGAAGCCGAGGCGATGATCAAACCCCTCCTTTAAAACAAGAGGGCCGAGTTACGAGGGACGAGTGACGAGGCCCATCCTTGATAAACCACCAAGACACCAGGGCACCAGGGCACCAGGGCATCTGATTTGGCATCCGCCCATTTACAAGTGGAAGAACATCGCAAAACTGACTGCACTTACACCTCACCGATCAAACAAAATTATCGGGGCAATGGCTGTGGGAGCGGGCCACGATCGCGACCGCACCCTGTCGCTGACAATCGCGCCCGAAAGGCGCTCCCACCTACCCCGCTCAACTGAATGGTGCACCCCTGAAGAATAACCATTTTTATTGTGTTTTCTTCGTGCCTTCGTGTCTTGGTGGTTAGCGCTCTTCCTCGTCACTCGTCCCTCGCCCCTCCCGAGAGGCCGCAAGGCCGAGGGCAGAGCTGTGACCGGGTTCAAACCGCCCTGGTGCGAATCTTGCTAGGATTTGTTTCGAACTGGCGGGTAAAACCGGGGTTCTGGACAAACCCCTCAAGTTGAGGCAGAATTCTTCTGAAATTGGCCGAAACAACTGCGTCAAACTGGTGTCGATCTTGCCTCGATCTTCCCGGATTTGTAGCAACGACAAGTCGAGACAAACGGCCCGCAACGCAACAACGCTATATAATAGACACTCTATGGCCCAGATACTGGTACTGCACGGACCCAACCTGAACCTGCTCGGTACGCGCGAGCCGGCGCATTACGGCGCGACCACCCTGGCCGAAATCGATCAGGCGCTGGCGGGAATCGCCGCCGAAGCCGGGCATACCCTGTCCAGCCTGCAAAGCAACGCCGAACACGAGCTGGTCGCCCGGGTACAGCAGGCCGCTGCCGAGGGCGTCGCCTGGATCATTATCAATCCGGCCGCCTTTACCCACACCAGTGTGGCCCTGCGCGATGCGCTGGCGGCGGTGGCGATTCCGTTTATTGAAGTGCATCTTTCCAACATCCATGCCCGCGAGGATTTTCGCCACCACTCCTATTTTTCGGAGCTGGCGGCCGGCGTCATCAGCGGTCTGGGTGCATACGGTTATACGCTGGCGCTGCTGTCGGCGATCGAAACTCTGAAGAACAACTAACCCGATAACCCTTTCAAGGCATTACTGTTATGGACATTCGCAAAGTCAAAAAACTCATAGAACTGCTCGAGGAATCCGGTATCGCGGAGATCGAGATCAAGGAAGGCGAGGAGTCAGTGCGCATCAGCCGCAGCGGTCCCAACGCCCCGATGATGGCCGCCCCGGCGCCGCAACCGGCCCCGGCCGCCGCACCTGCCGCAGCACCTGCCCCGGCGGCCGAAGAGAGCAGCGGGGAAGCCGCGCTGCCCGAAGGCCATGTGGTCAAATCACCCATGGTGGGGACGCTTTATCGGGCGCCGTCACCGGGCGCCACCCCGTTCGTGGAAGTTGGCCAGCAGGTCAATGCCGGCGATACATTATGCATTATCGAGGCGATGAAACTGCTCAACCAGATCGAAGCCGACAAGGGCGGCACCATCAAGGCGATCCTGGTGGAAAACGGTCAGCCGGTGGAATACGACGAACCGCTGTTTGTCATCGGTTAACCGCTTGCATCGCATTATGGCGGCATTGCCAAAACCCTGCCTCCTGGGCACCAACCAGATTGTGTAAACGATGATAGAAAAAGTCCTGATTGCCAACCGTGGTGAAATTGCGCTGCGTATTCTGCGCGCCTGCCGCGAACTGGGTATCAAAACCGTGGCGGTCCATTCCGAAGCGGATCGCGATCTCAAACATGTCCGCCTGGCCGATGAATCGGTCTGTATCGGCCCGGCCTCGTCCACTGAAAGTTATCTGCACATTCCCGCCGTGATCAGCGCCGCCGAGGTCACCGATGCGGTGGCCATTCACCCCGGCTACGGATTTTTGTCGGAGAACGCCGACTTCGCCGAGCGAGTAGTGGAAAGCGGCTTCATCTTTATCGGCCCGCGTCCCGAAACCATCCGCATGATGGGTGACAAGGTGCAGGCCATCAAGGCGATGCAGAAAACCGGGGTCCCCTGCGTCCCCGGCTCCGACGGCCCGCTGGGCAGCGACGAGGAAGAGAACATCCGCATCGCCCGTCAGATCGGCTATCCGATCATCATCAAGGCGGCCGGCGGCGGCGGTGGCCGCGGCATGCGCGTGGTGCACTCGGAAGCCGCGTTATTAAACGCCATCTCCATGACCAAGGCGGAAGCCGGTTCTTCGTTCGGCAACGACATGGTCTACATGGAAAAATTTCTGGATAATCCACGGCATATCGAGTTCCAGGTGCTGGCCGACGAACACGGCCATGCCATTCATCTGGGCGAACGGGATTGCTCCATGCAGCGCCGCCATCAGAAGGTGATCGAGGAGGCCCCCGCCCCGGGCATCACCGAGAAAATGCGCAAGAAGATCGGCGAGCGCTGCGCCGAGGCCTGTCGCGAGATCGGTTATCGCGGTGCCGGGACCTTTGAGTTTCTGTATCAGGACGGCGAATTCTATTTCATCGAAATGAACACCCGGGTCCAGGTGGAACATCCGGTGACCGAAATGATCACCAGCGTGGACATCGTCCGCGAACAGCTGCTGATCGCCTCCGGCGAGAAACTCACTTACAACCAGAAAGACATCGAAATCCGCGGCCACGCCATCGAATGCCGCATTAATGCCGAGGATCCGGAGAAGTTCGTCCCCTCGGCGGGGACCATTACCTCCTATCATGCGCCGGGCGGGCCGGGCATCCGGGTCGACACCCATATCTACAACGGCTACCGGGTCCCGCCCTATTACGATTCGATGATCGGCAAACTGATCGCCCACGGCAATACCCGCGACATCGCCCTGGCGCGGATGCGCAACGCGCTGAACGAGATCGTGGTGGAAGGCATCAAAACCAACACCCAGCTGCACCAGGAACTGCTGCGCGACGCCGCCTTCCGGGCCGGTGGGACCAACATTCACTATCTTGAAAAACTGTTGAGTGAACGGTAGTTCACTCAACAGTTTTTCAGTGCCGAGGGACGAGTTACGAGGAAAAGCGTTTACCACCAAGACACGAAGACACCAAGAACAACCGAATGAAAAATTGGTAAAATTAAGTGCGTTAGTTTTACGATGTTTTTCCGGTTGGGAATGGGTAGATACCAAATCAAATAACTTCGTGCCTTGGTGTCTTGGTGGTTTATCAAGGCAGTTCCTCGTCACTCGTCCCTCGTAACTCGGCCCTTTTATTTTATGTCCTGGTTACAACTCATCATTCCCGCCTCGGCCAAACAGGTCGAACGTCTCAGTGACGCACTCGAGTCGGTCGGGGCGGCCTCGGTGACGCTGCAGGATGCCGCGGATCAACCGCTGCTGGAACCGGCGCCGGGGAGCATGCCGATCTGGTCCGAAACCCGGGTGATCGGCCTGTTTCCGGCGGACCAGGATCCGGGGCTTCTCATCGAACGGATCAATCCGCTGCTGGCCGAACCGGTCGCTGAGTGGAAGGCCGAACCCCTGGAAGATCAGAACTGGGTGCGCAGCTGGATGGATCACTTCCAGCCGATGCAGTTCGGCCGGCGTCTGTGGATCGTCCCCGGCGGGTACACCCCGCCCGATCCCCAGGCGGTCAACATTCTGCTCGATCCCGGCCTGGCGTTTGGCACCGGCACCCACCCCACCACCCGACTCTGTCTGGAGTGGCTCGACGCGCATCCCCCGACGGATCAGGATGTTATCGACTACGGCTGCGGCTCGGGCATCCTCGCCATCGCCGCCCGCAAGCTCGGTGCCCGCCACCTGTGGGGCGTGGACAACGATCCCCAGGCGCTGCTGGCCACGGCCGAGAACCTGCGCAAGAACGGCATCGAGGCGGGCGTCAGCCTGCACCTGCCCGGGGCCCTGCCGCCGGAGACCACTGTCCCCCTGCTGCTGGCCAATATCCTGGCCGGCCCCCTGATCAGCCTGGCACCACAACTGGCCTCCCACGTCCAGCCCGGCGGCAGTATCGTTCTGGCCGGAATCCTGGACACCCAGATGGACGACGTCATCGCCGCCTACCAGCCCTTTTTCGAGATGCAGCTCTATCGCCAGATTGAGGAATGGGTTTGCCTCGCAGGAACTAAAAGCTAGGGAACGGACCAGAGACTGCCAACTGCCATCTGCCAACTCCAAACACCGGCCATGCTATGATCCCGGCCATGATGTTTGATGCACTCCCAGAGAATTGGGCACCCGTATGCTAACCTGCTGTCCTGCCTGTCGAACCTGTTTTCGGATCACCGAGGCCCAGCTGGCCATGGCCCAGGGCAAGGTGCGTTGTGGCAAGTGCAAGACCGTGTTCAACGCCAGGCAGCATTTGCAATCCCCGTCGGGCCCGCCGCCATCGCCGGTTGCCGATCCCGCGCCGTCGGCCAAAACCCCGGACAAAACGGCCCCGCCTGCGGACGATACCGATCGTATTGATCCCGCCACCCCTGACTCGGAACCGGTCTCTGAAACGCAAGCCCCAACCGGATCTGACGCCGCCGCTGAACCCGCACAGGAATCCGAACCGGACGCCGAATCCGGGCCGAAACGGGAGGCGCAACCCGACCAGAGCGAACCGGCCGCAGCGCACGAGCCGGAACCGGAACCGAGCGATCCGCAAAGTTCGTCGGCACCGGACAACGATGTCACTGCGGAGGTGTTCTCTCAACAAGCCCTGGATGACATCCTGGCCGAAATGGACCAGCAGCTCGCCTCGGGGGGGATCGACTCGTCGGGCCCCGAGCTGTCCGACCCGCTGGCCATCCCGGACAAGCCGGCGTCCCCAACGGAGACGCCCCGGGATGAGCTGGACGAAGCACTCGACACGCTGTTTGACGACCGGCACAGCAATAACCCCGTCGAGGAGCCCCTTCCCGGGATCGATAGCGACGATGACGCGCCCCCTGAAGCAATACGTGATACCGCTGACCGGGAGAGCGACGAAACCGATGTGCCGGATGAGCCGCAAAGCGAGGCCCCCGGCCCACAACGCGATGCGGTCGATGCCGCGGATGAAGCGCCGGATGCCTCCACGACATCGGCCGACGTTGATGAGGCGGTCCCCCTGCGCCTGCGTGACTCCCTGGCGATACAACCGCCCAAACGGCGCAGCTGGCTGGAGACGTTCGGCGGCGGCCTGCTGATTCTGCTATTGCTTGTCGTGCTGGCCGGCCAATTGCTTTTGTTTCGCCCGCTGGATGTTTACCGGCTGTTGCCCCAGAGCAAACCCTATCTCGAACAACTCTGTCAGCAACTGCCCTGCCGGTTCGAGACATACCGGGACCCGGAGCAGATACGTCTACTCAACCGGGACGTGCGCACCCACCCCGAGCAAGCGGATGCCCTGTTGATCACCGCCGCCCTGGTCAATAAAGCCGATTACCAACAGGCCTATCCCGATCTGCGCGTCACCCTGTTCGATCTGTCCGGTAACCGATCGGCCCAGCGTCGCTTTACCCCGACCGATTACCTGGGCGAGCGCTACTCCCCGTTTATGCTGATGGAACCGGGCACCCCGCTGCATATCACGCTCGAGGTCGTCGACCCGGGAAGCGAGGCGGTCAATTTCGAATTCGACGTTCAGTAATGTAAAAAATCAACGCCGCCGAAAAGCCCGGTGCGGTAGATCAGGATGCAACAAATGGCAAGGGTTCACGCCCGGTTTTCGCGCTTTATCCTGTCTGCCCGAACGGGTATGATAATTCGCCTCGTGCAACGGTGCGCGAGGTCAGCCAGACGATATCAACATGCAAATCGGCCCCTACCAGCTTAATAATCCACTGATCCTCGCGCCCATGGCGGGCGTGACCGATCTGCCGTTTCGCCAGTTGTGTAAACAACTGGGAGCGGGCATGGCGGTCTCGGAGATGGTCTCCTCCAACTCCCTGTTGTGGGGCAGCGAGAAGACCCGGCGACGCGCCAGCCATGAGGGCGAGATCGAGCCCCGTTCGGTACAGATCGCCGGCGCCGATCCGCAAATGATGGCCGACGCCGCGCGTCACAACGCCGACCAGGGTGCCCAGATCATCGACATCAATATGGGTTGCCCGGCCAAGAAGGTGTGTAACGTCATGGCCGGCTCGGCCCTGCTGCAGGATGAGGCACTGGTCGAGCGCATTGTCAAAGCGGTGGTCGATGCGGTGGATGTCCCCGTGACCCTGAAGATCCGCACCGGCTGGGACAGCGAGCACAAAAATGCCCCGTTGATCGCCCGGATCGCCGAAAACGCCGGCATCCAGGCACTGGCCATTCACGGCCGCACCCGGGCCGATCAATACAACGGCGAGGCCGAGTACGACACCATTGCCGAGGTCAAATCGCGAATTGGTATCCCGGTCATCGCCAACGGTGACATCAGCACCCCGCAAAAAGCGGAATTCGTGCTGCGCCATACCGGCGCCGACGCGGTGATGATCGGCCGCGCGGCCCAGGGGCGTCCCTGGATCTTCGGCGAAATCGATCACTATTTACAAACCGGCGAATTGCTGCCGGAACCGTCCGCGGAGACCATCCGCGACATCCTGGTCGGCCATTTGAAAAACCTGTATGCCTTTTACGGGGAAGATACCGGCGTGCGTGTGGCCCGCAAACATATCAGCTGGTACAGCAAGGGACAGTCTCATGGTGCCGCCTTTCGCCAGGCTGTCAACCGCGTCGACAACGTAGAACAACAACTGGATATGATTTTTGAATTTTTTGAACGCTTGATAAATAGGGAGGAACTTGCCGCATGAATGAAGCAGTGCTAATGGAAAACGCTGTGCTGACCAATAACGACGACATAACCGACTCGGCCCAGAAACCGCTGCGAAACTGTGTTGAGGATGCCATGGAAAACTATTTCCACCAATTGGAAGGCCATCCGACCAACGATCTGTATAAAATGGTGCTCGCCGAACTGGAAGAGCCGCTGTTCCGCGCCGTGCTCAAACATACGGGCGGCAATCAGAGCAAAGCCTCCGAGATGCTGGGCATCAACCGGGGTACCCTGCGCAAGAAACTCAAGCAGTACGGATTACACGAATAAGCAGCAACAACGGCTGAGCGTTCATTGATCAACCAACCGGGCAGGAGAACCACCGAAAACATCGAATTCACTGAAATAATGTGCAGCTCGCCCAGCTGATCACTTTATCGATGTTTTCAGTGGCTCGGTGGTCAAACACATGGCCCGATAACAACGTGTCATGTTAAACACTCTGCCAGGTCTTTAAACATGCAAACACAATCCCGGCCACGGCAATCCCGTGGCCGAATTGTTGGTGGGAAACACACAACCATGAATAAAATCCAGCGCGCGCTGATCAGCGTCTCCGACAAAACCGGCGTTGCCGAGTTTGCCAAACAGCTGCACGAGCAGTTCGGTGTCGAGATCCTTTCGACCGGCGGCACGGCAAAATTGCTGAGTGAGGCCGGTATCCCGGTCACCGAAGTCTCCGACTACACCGGCTTTCCGGAGATGATGGACGGGCGGGTCAAGACCCTGCATCCGAAGATCCACGGCGGACTGCTGGGCCGCCGCGGCCTGGATGACGCGGTCATGCAGGAGCATGCCATCCCGCCCATCGACATGGTGGTGGTGAACCTCTATCCATTTCGCGAAGCCGTCGCCAAACCCGACTGCGATCTGCCCACCGCGATCGAAAACATCGACATCGGCGGCCCCACCATGTTGCGCGCCGCAGCCAAGAACCATGCCGGCGTCGCCGTGCTGGTCAACAGCAGTGATTATCCGCGCGTGCTGGATGAGATGGCCGACAACGACGGCGCGCTGAGCGACGCCACCCGCTTTGATCTAGCGGTCAGGACTTTCGAGCACACCGCCGGGTACGACGGGGCGATTGCCAACTATCTGGGTGCCATCGACAGTGAAGGCCAGCATGGCGGTCTGCCGCGCACCTTCAACAGCCAGTACCACAAGGTGCAGGCCATGCGTTACGGCGAGAACCCGCATCAGGCGGCGGCCTTCTATGTGGAAGCCGATCAGCATGAGGCCTCGGTCGCCACCGCCCGCCAGCTGCAGGGCAAGGCGTTGTCCTACAACAACATCGCCGACACCGATGCCGCGCTCGAATGCGTCAAACAGTTCGACACCCCCGCCTGTGTGATCGTCAAACACGCCAATCCCTGCGGGGTTGCCCAGGCCGAGAACCTGCTGCTGGCCTATGACCGCGCCTACGCCACCGATCCCGAATCGGCCTTCGGCGGCATCATCGCCTTCAACCAGGAACTGGACGCCGAAACCGCCAAAGCAATCGTCGAGCGCCAGTTTGTTGAGGTGATCATCGCGCCATCGGTCAACAACGAGGCTGTCGAGGTGGTCGCGGCCAAGAAAAACGTACGCCTGCTGGCCTGCGGTGAATTCAGCAACGGCCGGCCGCGGCTCGACTTCAAACGGGTCAACGGCGGTCTGCTGGTGCAGGATGCCGATCTGGCTTTATACAATGAGCTCAAGGTGGTGACAAAGCGCCAGCCCTCGGAGCAGGAGATGGGCGATCTGCTGTTCAGCTGGCAGGTGGCCAAGTTCGTCAAATCCAACGCCATCGTCTATGCCCGCGAACTGATGACCGTCGGGGTCGGCGCCGGACAGATGAGCCGGGTCAACTCGGCCCGCATCGCCGCCATCAAGGCCGAACAGGCGGGACTGGAAGTACCCGGCTCGGTGATGGCCTCCGACGCCTTCTTCCCCTTCCGCGACGGGCTGGACCAGGCCGCCGAAGCCGGCATCCGGGCCGTGATTCAGCCCGGCGGCTCGATGCGCGACGAGGAAGTGATTGCCGCCGCCGACGAACACGACATCGCCATGGTCTTCACCGGCATGCGCCATTTCCGCCATTGAGCGGACTGGCCGCAACACACGATTAGCCACGCAACGGGAGCAGCCATGAAAATTCTGGTCATCGGCGGCGGCGGCCGGGAACACGCCCTGGCCTGGAAAGCCGCCCAGTCCGAACGGGTCGAAACTGTCTATGTCGCGCCCGGCAACGCGGGCACCGCCCGGGAACCCGGCCTGCAAAACGTGGCCATTGGCGCCGAGGACATTCGGGCCCTGCTCGACTTTGCCCGCGCCGAGACGATCGATCTGACCCTGGTGGGGCCCGAGGCCCCGCTGGTGGCCGGCGTGGTGGATGAATTTACCGCCGCCGGTCTGCGCTGTTTCGGCCCCACTCGCGCCGCCGCGCAACTGGAAGGCTCCAAGGCCTTCAGCAAGGACTTTCTGGCGCGCCATCACATCCCCACTGCCGCCTATGACAACTTCACCGATGTGGACGAGGCCATCGCCTATGTGCGCCAGCAGGGCGCGCCCATCGTGATCAAGGCCGATGGCCTGGCCGCCGGCAAGGGCGTGATTCTGGCCCAGACCGAGGACGAGGCGATCGCCGCAATACGCGACATGCTGGCCGGTAACGCCTTCGGCGACGCCGGCCATCGGGTGGTCATCGAGGAGTTTCTGCAGGGCGAGGAGGCGAGTTTCATCGTCATGGCCGACGGCTTGCACGCTCTGCCGATGGCCAGCTCACAGGACCACAAGGCCCGTGATGATGGCGATCGCGGCCCCAACACCGGCGGCATGGGGGCCTACTCACCCGCGCCGGTGGTCACCCCCGAGATTCACGACCGGGTCATGCGCGAGGTGATCGAACCCACCATCCGGGGGATGGCCGCCGAAGGCCATCCCTATACCGGCTTTCTTTATGCGGGGCTGATGATCGGTCCCGACGGCGCGCCCAGGGTACTGGAGTTCAACTGCCGTTTCGGCGATCCCGAAACCCAGCCGATCCTGATGCGCCTGCGTTCGGATCTGGTCGAGCTGTGCGATGCAGCCCTGGACCGGCGACTGGACACCATCCACATCGACTGGGATCCGCGCGCCGCGGTCGGCGTGGTCCTGGCGGCGGGCGGCTACCCGGACCGCTATCGCAAGGGCGACGTCATCCAGGGCCTCCCGGAAGACACCCCCGAGAGCAAGGTATTCCATGCCGGCACCGCCGAACAGGACGGGCAGATCGTCACCAGCGGCGGACGCGTGTTGTGTGCCGTGGGCCTGGGCGAGACGGTCACCACCGCCCAGCAGCGGGCCTATGCCGTGACCCGGCAGATCCGGTGGGACGGCGTCTATTACCGCTCCGACATCGGATATCGCGCCATCGCCCGCGAACAGGCGGGTAACTGGCACGAACCCCGGCAATAGCCGCCCATCATCAATAATTTCAGGCATGGCGAGACTTCCGCCACGCATTCTATTAGAATAGGCGGCTCGCTCGCGGCCCGGCCGCCGCTGGACACCGAATTCCAAAACAAGATTTAAAACACGTTTGACCAAAGGGAGATCCCCATGTCTGCAAAACATCCCATTATCGCGGTCACCGGTTCCTCAGGGGCCGGGACCACCACGGTAAAGAACGCCTTTGAACATATCTTCTTCCGCGAGCAGATCAATCCGCTGGTGATCGAGGGCGACAGCTACCATCGCTATGACCGCGCTGCCATGAAAGAGGCCATTGCCGATTTCGCCAAACAGGGCAAACAGCTCAGCCATTTCGGCCCGGAAGCCAACCACTTCGATCTGCTGGAAGAAACCTTCAAGAACTATGGCAATAGCGGCACCTGCAAACGCCGTTATTATCTGCACAGCGATGAAGAAGCCGCCGAGCATAACGGCCGTCTCGGTACCGATCTCACCCCCGGACAGTTCACTCCCTGGGAAGAGATCAAGGACAAGACCGACCTGCTGTTTTACGAAGGTCTGCACGGTGGTGTCGCGGACGGCGATGTTGATGTCTCCAAACATGTCGACCTGCTGGTCGGTGTGGTACCGATTGTGAACCTGGAATGGATCCAGAAAATCCACCGCGACAACGAACAGCGCGGCTATTCCGCCGAAGCCATTGTCGATACCATCCTGCGGCGCATGGAAGACTACGTGAATTACATCACCCCGCAGTTCTCCCGCACCCATGTCAATTTTCAGCGGGTACCGACGGTCGATACGTCCAATCCCTTTATCGCCCGGGATATCCCGACACCCGACGAAAGTTTCATTGTCATCCGTTTCAGCGATCCCACCGGCATTGATTTCCCCTATCTGCTGAACATGATCCCCGACTCCTTCATGTCACGGCGCAACACCCTCGTGGTGCCGGGTGGCAAGATGGGGTTCGCCATGGAACTGATCCTCAACCCGCTGATTCATGAGATGATCGAGAAAAAGAAAAACGCCTGAGCGCAAGCCCGTGACAGGTAATCCAAAAAACCGGGCCTCTGCCCGGTTTTTTTATGCCAGGCAGACAACGGACACCATCACCGGTGTGGAACAATCGAGGCACACCACCCGAGCAGTGCATAACCGAGCCGCTTCAAGCTGCGTCCCGATCTTCCGGGTCAGTTTATTCATCCCCTTTCAAACCACGGCTCACCGGGATGGATTTTAGCGCTTCATATCGATAACAGGCCCGGTTACGTGCTAGCATGATTGGCCCTGACAGCATGCATATGGTCTGAACTATGACACAATTTAAACTGGGGCATGCCGCTGATAACGACTGGCAGCAGGCCGCCGAACAGGTAATCGAACAGCTCGGCTCCTGCGACGGGTGTAATCTCGCCTTTCTCTATGTCACCGATGATTTCAACAATGAGCTGAGCAAACTCCTGCGCCTGCTCAAAGAGCGGACCGCCATTCCCCACTGGGTCGGCACCGTCGGCAGCGGGATCTGCTGTACCAACACCGAATACTATGATCGTCCGGCACTGGCGGTACTGGCCTGCCAGTTCCCCGAAGAGAGTTTCAGCGTCTTCGATCTGTCCCGGGAAGAACAAAACACAATCACCCGGACCGATGACTACGACTTCTCATTGCGCCCTGCCGTGGTACACGGTGATCCGCGTAACGGCCACCTCCCGCAACTGATTGATGAACTGCCCGAGAAGCTGGGTAATGGCTATTTAATCGGCGGTCTGACCTCCTCCGAACAGCACTACTTTCAGGTTGCCGACGATCTTACCGAAGGTTCCCTCTCGGGCGTCGTGTTCAAGGACATCCCCATGGTCACCGGCCTGAGTCAGGGCTGCACCCCGATCACCGAACCCCGAAAGCTGACCAGCTGCGATCACCATATGGCCATCACCATCGACAACCGCCCCGCCCTGGACGTCTTCAAGGAAGACATCGGGGAGGTTCTGGCACGGGACATTGATCGTGCCGCCGGCTACATCTTCGCCGCCTTTCCCGTGCGCGGTAGCGACACCGGCGATTACCTGGTACGCAACGTGATCGGTTTTGATCCCGAAAACAATCTGCTGGCCATCGGAGAACACATGAGTCCGGATACGCCGATCATGTTCTGTCGCCGCGACGGCAAATCCGCCGTCGAGGACATGCAACGCATGCTGGCCGACGTCAAAAAACGCCTCGGCGACGCCAAACCCAAAGGCGGCCTCTATATGACCTGCCTGGGCCGCGGCCGACACCTTTTCGGTGAGAACTCTGAAGAAATGAAAATGATCAGCGAAGCGCTCGGCGACATCCCGCTGGTCGGCTTCTACGCCAACGGCGAAATCGCCGGCCAGCGCCTCTACGGCTACACCGGCGTTTTAACTTTATTTTTATAATTTTATCAACGCAAAGAACGCAAAGCCGCAAAGGACGCAGAGTTAAAATTTTTTTCATAATAAACTAAAAATGTGAGCAAACAACCGGATCGCTTGCGTTGATTGTTGCCGACTTATCCGGAAAAAGTAATAATTATTTATATTTTCCTTTGCGTCCTTTGCGGCTTTGCGTCCTTTGCGTTATTTTTTATCTCTCTAACAAACAGGTCCATAGCATGGAATATCGCAAGCTGGGTAATACCGATATCGACGTCAGTGTCATCTGCCTGGGCACGATGACCTGGGGCGAGCAGAACACGCCTGCCGAGGCGTTCGAGCAGATCGAGTACGCGCTGGAGCAGGGGGTGAACTTTATCGACACCGCCGAGTTGTATTCGATTCCGCCGCAGGCGAAGACCTACGGGCGCACCGAGGAGATCATCGGCGAATGGTTGCAGAAAAGCGGCCGGCGTAACGAGATCGTCCTGGCCAGTAAGATCGCCGGGCCCGGCGAGAGCTGGATCCCGCACATTCGCGGCGGCAAGACCCGCTATAACCGCGAGTATATCCGCCAGGCGGTGGACGCCAGTCTCCAGCGGCTGCGGACCGATTACCTGGATCTCTATCAGTTGCACTGGCCCGAGCGTCAGACCAACTTCTTTGGTCAGCTCGGCTATCAGCACCAGTTCGATGAAGACTTTACGCCGTTACTGGAAACCCTCGAGGCCCTGGAAGAGCAGCGCCAGGCGGGCAAGATTCGCCATGTGGGTCTGTCCAATGAAACCCCCTGGGGTGTCATGCGCTTCCTGCAACTGGCCGAAGCGCATGATCTGCCGCGCCTCGTTTCGGTCCAGAACCCCTACAGCCTGCTGAACCGAAGTTATGAGGTGGGCCTGGCGGAAATTTCCTGTCGCGAACAGTGCGGCCTGCTGGCCTATTCACCGCTGGGCTTCGGGGTGCTCTCAGGAAAATACCTCGGCGGCGAGAAGCCGGCCGGCGCGCGTCTGACCCGCTATCCGGATTACACCCGCTACAGCAATCCGCAGGCGATCGCCGCCACCGAACAATACGTGGCACTGGCCCGCAAGCACAATCTGGATCCGGCACAAATGGCCCTCGCTTATATTAACAGCCGACCGTTTCTGACCAGCAATATTGTCGGCGCCACAAGCATGGCCCAGCTGCAAAGCAATATCGCCAGTATCGATCTGCAACTGTCCGATGAAGTGCTCGCCGGAATCGAGGCGATCCACCAGCAACACCCCAATCCGAGTCCCTGATCCAGGGGCTAGGTACTTAGTACTTAGTACTTAGTACTTAGTACTAAGTACCAAGAGACTGGTTGATAAGGGAGATATGTATGGCATGCCTGTTTTGTCAAATCGTCGAAGGGACCCAACCGGCCGACATTGTTTACACCGATGAAGACGTTATCGGCTTTCGCGACATCAATCCCCAGGCCCCGCAGCATGTGCTGTTCATCCCGCGGCGTCATGTCAGTACTATTAATGATTTCGGCAGCGAAGACGCCGCCCTGATCGGCAGATTGACACTGGCCGCACAGGACTATGCCCGGCAACAGGGCTTTGACGAAGAGGGTTACCGGGTGGTGATGAACTGCAACCACCTGGCCGGACAGACCGTCTACCACGTCCACCTGCACCTGCTCGCCGGCCGCCCCCTGCACTGGCCGCCGGGCTAAAACAGGTATCAGGTGCTAGAGACTAGACTGTAGATACAGTTCCCGCTTCATAGCCTGTTTATGTGTAAAAAACGCAGAGTTCGCGGAGGCGCAGAGGCGCGGAGAAAAAATATTTGGAAATTACCTCTTTCAGATGTAATACAATTAAAAACGCCTTATGTCTTAATTATGTATTACTCTGCGTCTCTGCGCCTCCGCGAACTCCGCGTTAATTCCCAGAGGAAACAAACAAAGGGGTGTGGCTCTAGCCACGTTGAAGGTCCTGGGGCATGACCTGGATGCCGCCGTTGAGGACACTGGCTTTGTAGCCGTTTTGCACCAGCAGGAAGGCGGCGGCGGCACTGCGCTTGCCGGTGGTGCAATAGCAGATGTATTCGGCCGCCTTGTCGAGTTCATCCAGGCGCATGCGCAGTTCGTGCAGAGGGATGTTGTCCGCGCCCGGCATATGATTGTGATGGAATTCGCGTGCATGACGCACGTCCAGCCAGCGCGCCCCGCCGGCGACCCGAACCCGCGCCTCATCGGGCGGGATACGGGCCAGTAGCGGCTCCCTTAGCAAGGCGTCAAACTCCTCCTTGGACAGACGCATCACCTGTCCATCGGAAGTCATAGTCACCGACGCGTTACGCTTGCCGCCGGACAGCAGCGCCTCTTCACCAAAACTGTTTCCCGCCTCCAGGCTCGCCAACCTGATGCTGCGGGTAACCTGCGCCTTGCCTTCTGTCAGGACATAGTAATAATCGCCCGGCTCACCCTGCTCGATGATGACCTCTCCGGCCCTGACCTCCACAGGCTGCATTTTCTCCAGTAACTGCTTGATGTTCGCCGGCGGCATCGCTTCAAAGGCCATAATATGCCGCACCTTGCGAATCCAGCTGCGGTCGGGTTCGCCGCTGTCCGCCGACTGCGGCCTTGCCGAAGAGGGACTTTCCTGTTCCGAATTTGTGACCGTGTTTTCCGAGACCGCCATCTGATCCCACATCATCATATAATCGAGTATGCTGTTATCGATTCGGATCACTCGCGCCCGTGTCAGGGCGGTCGCAGTGGCCCGGCGCGGCTGGCCGTCCGCCAGCGGGAAGCGGGCGGCATCATCGTGCGCCGAAATCACCCGATTCATATCCCCATCTGATGATACAAGCTGGATATCGCCCTCCAGAAGATACACAGTCTGGTTGTCAATATCGCCCTCACGAAAAAGACTGACACCGATTCCCGGTGAATCGAGTGTGATCAGCGTGATCAGTTCCTCCAGGCGCTCCGTGGAAAGAGAAGCGATAGGCTCATATGTTTTGAATTGCTCAATACTTAAAGCCGACTTGTCGTTCATCCGCGACACCCATCAAGATTGTTATAATCATCCTGAACAGCCGGCATCCAGCCCGAACTGTTCCCCTGAATCAGTCATAATAAACAACCGGGTGGGTATTGTTATAAAGTCATCTGCACAAGGTATGTTAACCCCATCACACAACAGCAGTGCAGAACAGCGCTCGCCTGACAGTGACAGCGCGTTTGCCCATTCACCATAAAAGCCTGTCGCACCTGAGTGTACAGTTCTGCCCGTACATGTCCTGCCAGCGACTGCAGTTTCCCTTTCTCTGCCTGTCACCCGGACGAATGGCCTGATTGATTGCCGTCCGGGGACGCTAACGTGCCAGGCCGGTTCCATCCGCATACTTGAGGGCATGCTCAATAATCTGTTAGTGGCGGGAGATGGGAAATCACGGCAAAGATCGCAAAACAAGAAACAAGCAGCCGTCCGGACAGGCGTTCCAAATAGCACGACAGCTATACGGTACGGGGGTGGCGCGCCCTTTCAGGGTCGTCGGCTGGAGGACGGGCCCGGGGAAAGCCCCGAGAGCGACGCACGACGCCATACATGGCGTCGGTAGACCCTGTCGGGAAAGACGTAACCGTCGGCCTGCACGGATGTATTACGGCGTGCCGGGGGAAGGGCACGGCCGCCCCGGTAAAAGGGTGAGCGGGGCAATCGGAACGCCTGTTTAAAGGCGCAGCCCGCCCAGACGCCGGGTGGTCTGTCGCCGCTGCCAGAGGACGCCGCCGGCAAATGCCGCCACCGCCGACACCACCAGACCTGTCAACCAGAGAAGCCCGTAGCTGCCCTGCTGCTTTTGTCCAAAGGCATCGCGCGCCAGGCGCAGCTGGAGCTTGGCACGTTCCGCCTTGACCTGATCCAGCTGGTTGTTGAGGCGCTCGTTCGCCTCCTCCAGTGCGGTTTGATTCTGACGCAGTGCTTCGAGCTCCTCGAGATTCTCGGCCCGCTTCGTCTCAAGCCGTTCAAGCTGAACCATTGCCGGCGGTTCCTCGGCGGTGTAAATTTCCTTGATCCAGCCGGTGAGATCCTTGTCAGTCCGGATCTGCAAATAGCCATTCCGGCTATCCAGTACCTCCAGTTGCATACCGGTGGTAACCACCCCCACCGGTGTTGAACGGCTGTCCGGTTCCGGACGCACCCCGACCCGCAGTTGATCGCTGATATAAATCGTATCGGCGTCCTCATCCGCATGGAGTGCGCCGTTTAACGGGCCGACCAGGCAAATCAGGAAAATGAGGGGTCTATAATACATGGCGGGAACAGTGTAATAAATTTCTTCCGTTTATGCAGCATCAGGGGGCCCCTGTCCGGACCGGATGCGAGTGACAAGGCCCGCTTTCAGGCACAGGAGACATAGATCTGCCGCTGTCGAACTGAGACCGGCAAAGACTTCAGAGATTGCCCCTGACAGGGCCCCCATACGCAATAGCCGTCCCCGGGGCGAAACCGGGCGCCATGCAGGGTGCACTGTATCAGCTCATGCGAATAGTCGAGAAACTGATCCGGCAGCCAGTTGAGCGGCGCGCCGGTGTGCGGACAACTGTTGACATAGGCGTATATCCGCCCTTCCATCTTGACAAGGAAAATCGTCGGCTCCATATCCTCGCATGGCAATGTCACCTCCAGGCTTCCCGGATCAGTGAGCTCATCGACATGACAAACCCTGAACTCTTTCACACGCGCCACCTGTCTGCATATGCCTCTGAGCCCCTGAAAATCAGGGAAAACACTTGCATCGTCAACACAAAATCGTCAAAAATAGCCTTATGTCAGCTTTAAATTTCGTTAGAGTGTGCTATTTTAGCATCAGTTAAACAATACGTTGAGAACATTCAGGAGCAATCATGGCAACGAAGAAAAAAGCCAAGAAGAAAACTGCGAAGAAGAAAACCGCTGCCAAAAAGACCCCGGCAGTCAAAAGCATCAAGGAACCGATGACCAAATCCACCCTGTATGCGACTATCGCTGAACGTACTGATCTGCAGAAGAAGCAGGTTGCCGCTGTATTCGAGGAACTGGCCACTATCATCAATGGCCACGTCAAGCGTAATGGCGCCGGCGTCTTCACTCTGCCGGGTCTGCTCAAAATCAAGGTTGTCCGCAAACCGGCCACCAAGGCTCGCAAGGGTATCAACCCCTTCACCGGCGAACCGACTGTATTCAAGGCCAAACCGGCCCGCAATGTGGTCAAGGCCCAGCCGCTCAAGGCGCTCAAGGATATGGCCGCCTGAACGACGGCAACGACCAGAGAAGCTAACGGCCGGGCATCTGCCCGGCCGTTTTCGTTCCGGTGCCGGCCGCCTGCCTCAAGGCAAATACGGCACTCACACTCTCCCCAACCGGCTCTGGCCAACGCCCGTTGCCGAACAAGCCCGCTATTCCCCTGTAACTTATCCCGGCTATTGACCCGGGGGGATTTGCAAAGTCGCCCGGAATTGGCTATTTACTAAAGACATTCCTGAACAAAGTCGACGGTAACCCAATAATGCCTACTCACTATACGCCCTTGGCTCTGCACAAATTATCCAGCCACATCGGCTTCCATCGCCCCCAGCAATTGCTGCCCGATCATCTGACACTGGATATGCCTGCTATCTATGCCATGACCGATTTACAACGGGTCGCAGCGGTCACAGTGGAACCCTCCGTATCGCTGGCTGCCGCCAATCAGAAAATGATTTCCAATCAGGTGAGGTTATTGCTGGTTTGCAGGGCGGATAATTCGATTGCGGGCATTCTGACCGCAACCGATATTCTGGGAGAAAAGCCTGTACGTTACATGCACGAGGTGAACTGTACCTATAATGAAGTGACAGTGCGCGATATCATGACACCGCACGACGAGCTCGATGTACTCAGACTCACCGACATCCAGATGGCCTGTGTCGGCGATATTGTCGCGACACTACAGCAGGTGGCCCGCCAACACGCCCTG
Source organism: Thiohalophilus thiocyanatoxydans (assembly GCF_004366735.1). Lineage (GTDB taxonomy): Bacteria > Pseudomonadota > Gammaproteobacteria > UBA6429 > Thiohalophilaceae > Thiohalophilus > Thiohalophilus thiocyanatoxydans. The sequence continues at coordinate 76,334 of NZ_SOQX01000007.1, forward strand.
GTCATCGACAGTGACCGTTATGGGCTGCAGCGGGTACGGGGCATTTTCTCCGCATCGCACATCAGTCGGCAACTGGGCATGCCGATCCCCGAAAGTGGCCGGGCTCACAGCTTTGCCGAACTGGAGCAGGTCCTGGCGACAGGCTGACAGTCCGGGCCGGGCCGGCCTCAACGCGACGCCGGCCGCAGGCACCGGATTATCAGAAACAGTGGCTCAGAAGCGGATATCCACCCCGACGAAACCGCCATCCTCAAGTTCCACATCGCCCCCACCATTTTCGATCTCGGCCTCTATGTTCTGAACGCCCGCCATAATGCTGGCCTGGGGCGTTATCTGGAAGGAGGCGAACAACCCCCATTCGGTGAAACTTTCCGCATCCTGGAACGTAACAACCTTCGGGGCGTAATAGAAAAACCCACCCAGGCCGAAACCACCCCAGTTCTCCGGCAGCAACAACATATCACCGCCGATCGCGACCGCGGAGACATTATACTCACTGGCTTCACCATAATAGGCTCTGCCGCCAATCGAGACGATCAGGGGAAAATCAAGGCTTTCACCACGTACCTGCACCCCAAGATGAGTCAGAAAATCATCATTCCGTACTGCTTCATCGCGATCGGTGAACATCACGCCGAACTCTGTTTCCAGTCGACCGAGCTGTTCTCCGAACGAATCGGTGGCATAGGAGAAACGCGCCACCTCGTCACCCAGATAAGCCTTGATGGCTTCGGCGCTGGCAGTGCTGCTGACAAGGGTAAGTATAATAATCTGGATTATTCTGCTTGGCATAGTAATTCCTGACCTGTGTTTTAATAGACCTGATTGGAATAACGGGATATTAACAGGGAATCCCGGTCAAAAAACAGTATTTTTACCTCTGTAACAGCGGCTGGGAACGGCCAGAGTCCGGTTTTACAGCGCATCAGCCCTCCTGGCAAATCTGTCTGTACGAGTCAGGGACATCGGTAATTTGCGGGTTTTCCCTTATAAGCGGCAGGGCAAGATCCCGGGATGCGCCGCCCACTTGATGGGTAACCCTGGCCGTCCCATAAATGATCACACAAAGGGCTTCGCCCGGTTCGCCTACGCTGACGATCACCTCCCCCGGCGGGATCCCGACCAGCGAGGAGCACTCGTTCAATGCGACCAGCCTGTCTGGCGCAACATGACGAAACAGCGCGACACCGCGTAATGCGGTATCCGTGAGGCGCTGCTTATAACGCTGAACCACACGGCATCGTAAAGTTCAGCCCGGCCGCTGATCACTTTCTCCAGGGTGTCGCCGGAGATCGCCAGCAAAACGGAAGGCTGGCTTACCCTGATCGCCGAGATGCGCGGCAAACAAAACAAAGCGGCGATTTCGCCGAACAGTCCACTCCACCCCAGACGGGCCAATACCGTACTTTTCATTTCGGCGCGATCCCGAACCTCGACTTCACCAACCGCCAATAGGTAGCTTCGGGTATCAATTTGATGTGGACGACACAGGAATTCACCGGGCACGGTACTGCGCACCACCCCATGATCGACTAATCGTGACTTTTCTTGTCGATTCAACAACTCCCCGAATGCCTCATGGCGCTCGACGGCCAGCTCAGCGCTGCGCCGCAGATGTCCGTTTCCTTGCATAGTCTCCTCCTGTCAGGGCTTTCGACGGGGCCAATGCCTGTCCGGGGCTGTATTAGCAAAGTTTAATAATCAGCCCCGGACAGCAGCAAGAACAGGAATCGTTTCACAGTTTCCATTTTTCAACCCAGCTGGCAAAATACCCGGATGCGAAGTCATGTCACTGTTCCGTTGCAGCCATCAGCCCCCTGACCGGACGCCAGCCAGATGTTTATTCCTTTGGACAGGAAACCCGAATGGCGCAATCCGCCGGTCATTACGCTATTGCTGCTCGTGATCAATGTCCTCTGTTTCACGCTCTGGCAAGGAGAGGATCAACGCCTGGAGGAGCAGGCCTACGACTATTATCTCGATTCCAGGCTACCCGCCATTGAGCTCCCGCTATATCGTAAATTTTTGAGCGAACAGGGATTCGAGGCCCAGCTCGAGCAACAGGAAGACGATGATATATTGTTATCCCGTCTGCTGACTGACGGGAAATTCCAGCAACTTATGAAGGGTGGCCAGCTCATTAATCCGCAACATCCGGACTACGCTACCTGGCAGGAACAGCGCCGCATCTTCGAAGACTATTTGCAACGTATTGTCACATATCAATACAGTTTCAAAACCGCCGAGCCTTCGCTCACCACGCTGATTACTCATATGTTTCTGCATGCCGACTGGGGGCATCTGATCGGCAATATGATTTTCCTGTTCCTGGTGGGTTTCAGCGTGGAAATGACACTGGGGCGAACCCTCTATCTCTCCGCCTACCTGATCGCCGGTGCCAGCTCCGGACTGTTTTATCTCTGGCTCGATCCCGACAGCCTGATGTGGGGTATTGGCGCCTCGGGCGCGATCTCCGGACTGATGGGTATGTATACAGTCCTCTTCGGCCGGCGTAAAATCCGTTTCTTCTATACCCTGCTGTTCTATTTTGATTTTGTCCGGGCACCGGCGATCATTCTGTTACCAATCTGGCTGGGTTACGAGGTCATTACCCAGATCTATTCACCGAGCAATATCAATAATTTCGCGCATATTGGCGGACTGTTGAGCGGAGCATTAATCGGCTATATCGCCCTGCGCTATGGCAAAGCCGATCTCGACTATCTGGACCGCGAAGAGAACAAACAAGCCTACCTTAAGGGATATCAGCAGGGACTCGAACATGTCGCCCACATGGAATTCGACAAGGCACGCAGAATTTTTCTGGAACTCAGGGAGAAGCATCCGGAAAAGATCGAGATTACCGAGCAGCTTTTTAATATTGCAAAATTGTCCAGCGATGAGGCCATACACGAATACGCCAGGGAACTTCTCGACCCCGACAATTCCCGAACCATGCCGGTTCGACAATTGCGCGATATCTTTATTGCCTATGTTGAACAGGTACAGCCCAACGTCCGTCTCGGCCCGGACCAACTCATATCAATCGCATTACGCTTATCCTCAGGCAATTACCTTCAAGATGCCGAAAAGATCATTTTATACCTGACAACACGCAAAAGTGATTTTGCCCGTAACCCGGAAGGATTGTTGGCGCTGGCGAGTCAATATAACCGCAATAATAACCACAAGAAAGCCGAAAAATATTTCAATATTCTTTTACAGTGCTATCCTGACAGCCGTGAAGCTGAACACGCACGTCAAGTACTGGGTTGATTCGCTACCATCATACGCTCTATTACCTGACGGTACTCCTCAACATCCTTTAAAAGAGGGTGGCCCGCATATTTTTTATTCAGAAAGTCGAGAACCTGCAGTGCCTTCTTCTCCTCCCCGAAGTACTCAAACATAATCTGCGAAACCAGCAAATATGCTCCGGGAATCCCCTCGTAACTGGGAAATTCCTGATGCAGGTTATTCAACAGATTCAAGGCTGCACGTGACTGACCATTCTTCCTGAGTAATTCCGCCAGTTCATGTCGTTCGCGAGCGCCGGCCGGCTTCAACTTCGGGGCAATTTGCGACGCTTCCAGATAAACCCGCATGGCCTCCGACGGTTTGTTGGCATGCAATAATCGCATGATATAATCTGCGCTGTGCTGAATCAGACCTTGCTGGTTATTCGCTGCAATATAGAAACGGTGTAATTTTTCTCTGACATCAAGCTCTCCCGGATTCTTTTCTATTTCACGGATGAGTTTCTTTTCCGCCTCTTCCGTTTTCCCTTCCTGCAACAATATATCAACCTGACGAAAACGTGGATCGGAAGCCGGCTTTCCGCTATCTTCCTCCAGGTATGCTTCTGTCACGGAAAACCCTAGCTGTTCATGATACTGGTAAATCACATACCCCATCATGTTGTACATAATAAGCATGAAATACATATTGATGAAATTGCTGCTGGCGAACCAGATGTTTTTGGGCAGGGTGGTTGTCAACAAATCACTGGCGACCGTCGCGCCACTCAACAACAGCGCAAGGAACAGGCACATAATAAAATACGACGGTCCAATTCGCTTGATGGTTACCAGTATCATCAGCGGATTAAGCGCCTTGAAAATACTGTGCTCAACGGCAAGTATCATCACAGCTGCCGGGAAAGCCGCAACGGATATCATAACTGCCAGAATAAAGGGGCCGAAACCGAAAAGACCAAGCACTTTATAGTTGAGCAGGGCAATAAAAAATATTAACAACAGTTGTTTGAGCGGCAGTTCCAGCTCATCAAAAATAACACTTCCGGTAATCGGCTTCGGCTTGAGATAGCCTTGTGCGGTGTCCTCCAGAATTGCGAATGCATACTTGAAGAACACAATATTGATGACCAGCATGAACAGCATACCGAAGGCGGAACCCGACACCAGCATGCTCAACCCGGCCAGGGCCAGAATGAACAACAATGGAACCGCATGCGCGGGAAACAGAAAAAAGCGAGGGATCCGCTGCCAGAACGGCCGAATCAGGTTGCCGGCACCCAAAGAGACGGTTTTCTGCCCGCATAAGGGACAAACCGGCTCGATACCATCGGTATCAGACGCCGCGCATGTAGTGCAGAAATTGACCCGACATGCATTGCACTGCCAGCGTGCCGGTGCGGCAGGATGATATTTACAATAGATTTTTTCCATAATACCGGGCGCCTGGCCAACAATGACCTTCACAAGACACGATGCAGGCTATTGTCGCCTCTTTGCTCACAAAAATCGACACAACAAGCGCGTACACGGGAACCAGAGGCTGTTTTGCAACAGGCACATAAAAAAAAACCTTCCCACTCAGTGCTCAACGGGAAGGGTCCAAGCGAAGGTCTGGCTTGAAAAGTCGCGCTGTCTCTTGTCGGTAGCGACAGCAGGGAGACCGGTTGTTTAAACCTAGCCGCCACTTCCCTCCCTTGCAAGTCCGGATCGAGCGCCTGGCATACCGTTTCGCTTCGCTTTTTTATCTTATGAGTGAAGTTTTCCTGCCAAGTTATTGAATTGTTTTTATATTAGATTTCACTTATTTTCTTTCTGGCACTCCCGACAAATCAGGCGGTAGCCCAGCATTTTCTGCCGGCCTGCCGCACTCATTACCCAGGGCCGGTTCTGCCAGGGTGGACGATGACGCACGTGCCGGCGGTGCCCGCATGAAAGCTCGGCGATCCAGTCGCCCTCTTCATCCTGCACAAATCCGGAAATACTGACCAGAGACTCAGTCACGGAAGTTGGTGAACTGCAGCGGCATCTCCAGGTTGGCCTCCTTGAGCAGCGCCATCGCCGCCTGCAAGTCATCGCGCTTTTTGCCGGTAATCCGCACCTGCTCGCCCTGTATCTGGCTTTGCACCTTGAGCTTGCTGTCCTTGATCAGCTTGACGATCTTCTTGGCCAGGGCCTGATCGATACCTTCTTTCATGGTCACATCCTGGCGTACCTGCTTGCCGGCATGTTCGACATTGCCCGGCTCCATGCAATCCAGATCCACGCCCCGTTTGCTGAATTTGTTGCGCAAAATATCCAGCATCTGCTTGAGCTGAAAATCGGCATCACCATGCAACGTCACGGTTTTGTCATTCATTTCAAACTTCGCCCCGCTGCCCTTGAAGTCAAAACGGGTCGACACTTCACGATTGGCCTGATCCACCGCGTTGGTCACCTCGTGCATGTCGATTTCAGATACGACGTCAAAACTGGGCATACCGGCTCCTTTATCGTCTTGTTATTCAGCAGGACACCGGCGGATTGTCTGAAGCCGTCGCATCCTGGTCCATAAACGCCGGCCCGCGGGGATAAAGCGACAGGGCAAGCCGGCCCAATCCGGTTCCGGATTTTACACCATTTGACAACAACATTCAGGCAGGTAGAAACCCATGCCGTCCCGGTAGCCGAAAACAACTCCTCGCAACAACCCGGCGCGCCATCCCGATGTTATTCCCCGCCGGCGCGAGCCCGAAAAGCGGACTACTCTTCACCTTCCCGTTCATACCATTGAATAATATGTTCGGGATACTGCTCCGGGTGTATATAGTCCTCACTGACCACTTTCTCGCTCACACTGATTCCCGCCTGCGCCACGGAATCGGGGTCTCCGGTGATCAGCGGGTGCCAGGCAGGCAGGGACAAACCCTGATACAGGCGTTTATAAGCGCAACTGGACGGTAAATGATCAATCAGCTCGGGCAGACTGTCAGGCGTCAACTCCAGGCACTCGGGAACCGCCCGGGTACGGGTTGCGTAATGGCGACACTGACAACCCGGCTGCTGCAACTGCCGGCAGGCAATATTGGTGAAGTAGAGATCCCCGTTGTCCTCATCTTCCAGCTTGAGCAGACAGCAACGCCCGCAACGATCACACAGGGATTCCCATTCTTCGGGGCTCATCTGCGCCAACGTCTTGTCGCGCCAGAAATCAGCCATGACTTAAAAAGGCGTTGAGGTTGCGGATCAGGGCGCGCTTGTCCCGATCTGACAGAAATTGGCCCAACTCCAGCTCCCGGCCCTGGCAACGCAACTCTATCCGGCTGCTGTACCAGGGGTGTGACGGGCTATAGACATGCAGGCGGCACCAGAATCGCTGGCAATACCACTCCAGTGTCGGCCAGCGCCGCCCGCGCTGTACCCACACTTCATTGTCCTTGAAGCGGATGACTTCCTGCACCCGGGTTTTAAGCGAGACATAATAAAGCAGACAGAACAGGGCGGTGATCTCCAGCCCGGCAAAGGGCAATATGAGCCAGGCTCCGGCCAGGGCAAAGCCGATAGCAAACGACAGGCACAAGACCGCCGCCACCCCCACAAACCAGAGATTGACCTGCCAGCTTGAGGGAGCGTGGGGACGCGCGATGATGCAACCGCTGCTCCAGTGCGTATCGTGTTCAACCTGCACCATGGCTCAATTTAAAAAGCTGACTCCGAGCCGGAAGTTGTTCGCCGCCGGATCCACATGCCGGATTTCAGCCTGCAGGTTCAGCTCACGGGACTCGCCCAGAGTATTGACCCTGAACCGCAACCGGACTTTTTCACCCACTTGCGCCGGCCGCTGGCTGACCATGGCCATACCACTGAGAGAGAAATCGGAGGACTCCAGAACCTGCTCATCACCGCGGTGGTTTACCAGATGCACGGTCCGCCGAAACGGGATACGTCGATGCTGTCGCTTTTCCATAAAATACCTCCCTGCAACCGGAGTCCTCCCGGCAGGCTCTATGGAAGCATAGACCATTTGCGCGGCGAGTAACGGTATTCCCGCGGCTTATCCCCCTCGAGCGTGAGTTGGCGCACGTCTGGCCGCATCGAAGGGACTCGTCCGGGCCGGACCCGCCTCATACCGGTCTCTGCTGCCCCGGCCAAACCACACCCCGCCGTGGCTGGCAGACCGCCGGCACACCTGGCATCAGGCGCCTGTTCAGCGACGAGAGCTCCCGGCCTCTGGCGGCAAGAACCCCGGTGTTCGTTGGATATTCCAGGCCGGGAACCGTCCCGCCGGATCAGCGTGACGGTGACCAGTGATGACGTAACTCGTCCATTTTGTAACGCTGGCCGTCCAGCTCAAAATCGACAAACGACAGGGCAACTCCCTCATCGCTTTCGCGAATCACTTTCATATTGAAGGCAATCTCGGGACGGGCGGAATCCAGAAACTGCAGCTTGATGTGGGCCCCGATGGGCAAGCGGAGCCGATGGCGCAGCTCGACGAAGACGCCGGTATCGGAGATATCCCGCGTAGTGGCATGAATCACGCCGAAGGTGGAATGGCTGATCTTGACCCGCGCCGGTCTTGGCTTGCGCAGCTGGTTACGCTTCTCGCGCACATCAAAATAAGAGGAGAGCCTGGCAATCATTCCCCGTCCATCCCCATAACGCTTCGTCCTGACATGATTATTCTTGGTTATTTGTCCCGATTTTATCGGGTTATTTATCTCGATTTTACCGTGAGTTGGCGAAAAGCCCAAGCCTCATACCGGGTTTTCTTCAGACGCGCCTCGCCGCCAGCCACGCTCAATCTCGACCGGGACGGGCGGTCAGGACTATCAACAGCAGCAGCCCTCCCGCCAGGGTCACAATGATAATCCCTTCAAGGTATTCGAGTACAAAATTCAGCACCGGCCCCCCGTGATGCAGGCAACTCAGCCCGACTCCTGCCTGTCGGCACAGTCGATACACAGGGCAGCGTGGGGAATCGCCCTGAGCCGGGCCGGCGCGATGGGGTTGCCACAGGCACGGCACAGTCCATACTCATTCTGCTCAATACGCTGCAGGGCCTGATCGATCTGGCTCAGCGTCTCGCGTGCCTCCTCGTCCAGCGCCGAGAGCACTTCCTCGTTTTCCAGCTCGACAGCCTGTTCTTCCGAGTCTGCGCTGGCTGGCCGCTGTTTATCGTCAGCAATCGCGGTAACCCGCTCGAGCAGTTCACGGCGTTTGGCAAGCAGGGCCTGGCGGTATTGCGCGTAATCGGACATCGCGAATGTATTCCCTGTTGGTTGGGTGAACCAAAGAACACCGTAAGCCACAATCCCGACCCGAATCAAGCGTGCCGCCCCCCCGGCGCCGGCCGGGGCTACTCTTTCTTCCGAAAACTGCTACGCAGTTCCTCGATGCTGCCGCGCTGCCCCTGGAACTCATAATCGAGAAACATCAGTCCGAGACCATCAGACTCGACCCGAATCACCTGCATATTAAATACAATATCCGGAGAGCGGGACTGGGGCAGTAGCATTTTCAGCTGAGCCCCCTCATCCAGGGGCAGGGTCGTATCCGTCATCACGAACACCCCGCCGTCGGAAATATCCCGGGTGCTACCTTCCACAACATCAAGCTCGGGAGAATAAAGTTTAACGCGCGCATTGACCAGCTTGCGCTTGTAGTACCGGCGTTCTTTCATACCCTGCTCTCCTGCGGATTTGGACCGGGCTGTTGTTATTTATCCTCGCCACGCAGACACCTCTTCCCGCCGCTTATACGCACAAATAATACGTGATAAAGCACCCGGTCACGAGGCGCTGAGTCAGCCCCTTATCAGAACTATCGGCTATACAGCCTCAAAATTTAATCCCGCCGGACGAGCAGCTAGCGCCTGTCGCCGGCGGCGGTTTGCCCCTCTTCGACAAATCGCAGTATCAGGCTGCTGCCGCTGCGACGCACAAGCTGCATGGTGAACAACACATCCATGGAATCCGTGCCCAGCTGAAAGGGGATCTCAGAAAAATCGTGTCCGTTGTGGCCAATCTCGGCACAGAGGCGAACCGCCGACGGCGACCACTCTTCGATCCGCGCCGAAACACAGCCCAAAGCCGGGTGGTAGAGACGAACATCGGCTGCTGCCAGCTGACGGTTAAACTGACGACGTTCCTGTTTCATTTGCCGCCTCCTGTGGATTATGGCCTGAAACCTTGATACTGACGCACCTGACTCAGAATAGTCCGCGGGGCATTAAATTGCCATTAACCCGGTGCCAGCAGACGCGCCATGGATGTCGGGTACAGCGTCCCCTTCTACTCAACCCACCAGCCGGTAAATTCCACCTCGCCCACGGGCATTTCCTCGATATAGCGGCAACCCCGCTTGAGCAGGGTATAGCACTCGAATTGCTCCAGTTGCCTGACATAAGAGCCGAATTTTTCCGGCGCGGAGAGGTTCATCTCGATCGTCCCGTCGGGATGAACAAAAAACTGCAGCGTATTGCCTTTCTCGTCAATAATGCCCAGGAGATTGCGCGGATAACCCAGCAAACCGCTCTGTATTGTCGACAGAATATTATCCAGCGCCATAAAGCGCGCATCATCGATGGAAACGAACTCATCGGCGATGTTATCCGTATAAAAACAGATGTAACCTTCGACCCGATCACTCATTGCGTCCCGCTCCGTCACCTTGCCGACGTTCAACCTGCCGACCGATCAACGTCAGCACACCACCGAGGAGCAAAGAAATAATACCCTGCATAATGTCAATACCGACATTCGAGTAAATCAACGGCGCAGCGAACTTCCATACCCCGAACAAAACGATCACACTGCCGACAAGGGTCAGCATTCTGGCAAATATCACGCGCATCTCCCGGCTAGATTATTCGATAAAATCCAGTCTCTCCTGCACACTGGCGATACCTTCTGCTGCACAGTCCGCATCAATATCACCACCCGGCGCACCGCTGACACCAATCGCCGCGATGTTGGTCCCCGCCGCCTGAATCGGCAGCCCGCCATCCATCACCACAATCCCGTCGATGTGATTGAGTTCCGGGCGAATATCCTGGCGACTGCCGCGAAACTCACCGGACGGCATCCCCGACATGATCACCAGATTGGCTTTTTCCTCGGCAATCTGCAGAGTGAAGCGGCTGGCCAGGGTATCGCGCATCGCCATCTGGGTATTCCCGTTGCGATCCACGACGACCGCACTCACCTGGTAGCCCTTATCCCGACACGCCTTGACCGCCGCGTCGGCAATCTCGGCGGCCAGATCCATCGTGATACGTTTTACACTGACCACCTCGTTGGCCTGCAGCGGCAACGCCGCCAGTAGCAGCACGCCCGCCAGGCAGACACCGTGTCGCCCTGTTCTCATACTTGCCTCCTGAACCATTTGTCCGACAGTCGGCCCAATATTGGCCCTGTTCTTATAACTCTATCAACGATGGCAGCGGAAATGCCACTTAGTTCTTAGTACTAAGTACTTAGTTCCTAGCCCCTGTTTTTACAGCCAGTCCGTTAACGCAATCCCGATCCCGACCCGTTTCACTCTGGCGTTATAGTCAATCAGACTCTCGCCATAACCATCAAAATACTGGATAAACCACCTGGCCCGGCGACTCATGGGAAAACTCCAGTTCAACTCCACTGCGCCCCGGTTATCGTTCTTCAGGTTGTTACGCAACATCATTGAGAGGGTATGCTTTTCATTGGCATAGGCCAGACGGATCTCGCCCTTCCCCATATAGTGTTCAATATCCGGATTGTCATCCTGCTGCCCCGACGACTCAAGCCGCAGCCACGGTTTAAAACTCAGGTAGAAGTTCTTTCTCTCTAAAATAAATTCGGCATACACCCGGTTCCAGCTACGGGATCTGTCACCGCTTCGCCCGTTGGACTGATGACTGATACCGATCGTATTCATCTTGTTGGTAACCCCGAGCCACTGCCAGTCATTCTGCATGAGCAGGAACAGCTCCGGCTCGTGGTTGGTCTCGCGAAACGGCTGCGAGTTGTCATCGTTATAGGCCTGCCAGTAGGACTGGTTGGTATAGGCTGCGTAAAGGGTCGATTCATCTCCGAACAGCTCGTCGGTAATCGGCATCTTGATGCTGATCTGGAACTTGACCTCGGTCTCATCGAGCTCAGCCTCTTTCTGGGGATCTAACGGGGGCTGATTGGGCCTGCTGTTGTAGGTCAGCGGCAACAGATAATTGGGTCTGTGCGGTGTCAGGACAAACTCCTGAAAACGGGTCTCCCGTTCGATCCGTACCCGTTTATCCAGCGGCGTTTCGGCGGTTTTATCTGCTTCTGCGGCCGGCAAATTTCCCGGCAGCAATCCGGCCAGAAATAATAATCCGTACGCCACTGCCGGGCGCCGGAGGCTTTTAGAAAGCAGCATGACAACTCCTGGTGTGCGCACCTGTATTTCCATAGCACATTCCGGTTCAACACTTCCTTTTAACGACGCAGATCCGACAATGCCCACTCGGCGCGCTCATAACCCAGGTCAATCATTTCCTGCGCTCGATGGAACTCGAACATCCCGCAGGCATTGACCGGGATCTCGATCAGGTGATCCGGGTTGTAGGCGGCGATTCGAAAACGGGCAATGCTGTTTTGCATCGCCTCAAGGGAACGGGAAGTAATGTTGAATATATCGATCTCCGGCGCCGGCTCATCGCTCATCCCCAGCTTGTCCTGCAATCCCTCGATGAACTGGCCGATGGCACGTTGATAGCGGTTTTGATCGTCTGCGACCGGTGCGGACTGTGGCTCTTTTTGTTCAAGTTTTTCCTCGCTGCGGCCGCTGAGCGTGACCGCCACGGTCTTGTCGGTGCTGTCGCGCAGGGTCGGGGCTATCGGCACCGGATTAAGCAGTCCGCCGTCGACCAGCAGTCGGCCCCGGCGCTTGACCGGGGTAAAGACGGTCGGGATGGCAATGGAGGCGCGAATGGCTTCGAACAGGGAACCTTCGCTCAGCCACACTTCGCGACCGGATTCGATATCGGTGGCCACGGCGGTGAAGGTGATAGGCAGATCTTCGATATTGACATCCCCCAGCATCGCCTCAAGCTTGTTCATAATCCGCTCGCCGCTGAACAACCCGCTGCGGCTGAAGGCAAAATCGAGCAGCCGCACGACATCGTAGCGATTGAGCTGAGTGACCCACTCTTCGTACAGTTCCAGTTTACCGGCAGCATAGATACCGCCGATCAGCGCCCCCATCGAGGCCCCGGCGATCGAGGTGATGCGATAATCACTGTTTTGCTCCAGCCAGTGAATCACACCGATCTGCGCCAGTCCCCGAGCTCCGCCGCTACCCAGGGCCAGAGAGAGTTCCTGCTCACCGTCAGTCATGTCATCATCTACCTGTCTTCATAAGTAGGACAAGTGGTGCGGCAATACCGGGACAAACCGTATCCCCTCACCGCTTCTAACAGATCCGCATCATGCGCCATGCCGCCTGTAAAATACAGGCCCGATCACTGCCGACCCGTCCGCCTCAGGGGAAGACTTCGCAGAGACAGATGGGATCACGACAAACGCTGACCTTTTCCGGCATACCGTTTTTGCAGAGCCGTCAGACCACCGGCGGCTCGTTCCGCGGCCAGGCCGAGGCGTCGATGGTCTCCTGATAGGCGTGCCAGGTGGCATGGCCAATCACCGGCATGCCCAGCGCCAGTCCCAGCAGGCCGGTGGCAAAACTGAGTAATACAATGGCCACGATCAAGCCCGCCCAGAGCAGCATTGCCGGCTTGTTGCGCAGCACCGCGTTGATACTGGTCAGCACGGCGGTCACCGTATCCGCGCGCCGATCCAGCAGCATCGGCAGGGAGAAGGCACTGGCGCAAAACACGATCGCGGCGAAAAGGGTTCCCACCGCCGTGCCGACACCGAGAAACAGCGCAAAGTCGGCCAGTTCGGGATCCCCGGCCACCGGAAAAAAGACATGCACCATCGACGCGGCCCGGGCCCAGATCAGCACCACCACCAGCAGGATCACCGCGAAAACCAGCAGATTGCCCAGATGCCGGCGCCCCTCGCGCAAGCAATAGCCCAGCACCGGCTGACGCCCGGCCTGCAGCTGACGGCTGATGGAGTAGAGTCCCACTGCCATCACCGGCCCGATAAAAATAAACCCCGACAACATCGCCAGCAGCAGATAGACACTGCCGTAGTACCAGGCTATCAGACTGATGAGGTAACTGAGCAATAACACGATGCTGCCGTAACTGAGGCTGGGCAGCGGTGCGCCCATCAGATCCTGCCAGCCCAGACTCAGCCAGCGTAACGGCGCGCCGGGGGCCAGCCGCCGACAGGGGGCGACAAACGGCAGTTCCTCCGGATTGCCGGATTCGTCGGATGACGATGTACTCATAGCTGTCCCCCGAAATGGAGAAAACCGGTGTTGTTGTTCTGATAAGCCAGCCGATTGCCCGGCCAATCGGCTGGCCGCTGGCAGCGAGCATCAACCGTCGACGCGAGCAGGGTAAAAAAACCCGTCAGTACCGCGCCCCAAACATAAACCACGCCCTCCCCAATAAAACAGGGGGCGGTTCATTGACTCACTTCAGGTGCGCACCGCGCTGTTACTGCACCGACCCGAAGTGGGGATCGGTCACGTCCGCCGGTGCCGGCACACCGGCAATCCGCGAGCCCTGGTTCACCGGGCCATTGGGAAACAGGCGATACAACCATTGTGCACCCCCCTCCTCCTCGAAACGCTCCTTGAGCGCCTCGGTCAGCTCGCGCGCATGTTGCAGCTGGCCATTGTTCTCGTAGTGCACACGCATAAATTTGATCACCTTCCAGTGATCATCGCTCAGGGGAATACCGAGCTCGCTGGCGATCTCTTCCGCCTTGCTCTCGTTCCAGGCCCGGAAGGTCTCCAGTGACTCGTCATCATGGATGCCGAGCACATTATCCCGTTTCTCTTGATTGGTCATGTCGTTCATTAACGTTTCTCCTTGCGCGTACATCAATCAGGGAAGCTTGTCTGAATCATTTACTCAGGAATAAAACAACGCTTCATATTTCAAGTCTAGTTGAAATTTCGTTGACCGCGAAATCCCGCCACCTATCCGAACATACCTTGAGAAATCTGACTAGCGCTGCGTACCAGGCAGGTTGCCCACGTTTGCACACCACCTGTTTATTTTATAACCAGAAATCAAGCCGGTTTCAGGCTGGTTGTTGACACCAAAGGCACAAAAATTTAAAGTAGTATATTAAATACTACATTCAAAAACCGACTGTCTGACCCGGAGTACCCAATGCAATCGACTGCCTGGTATACCTCGCTTGTTCTTATCCTGTTGCTCAGTGCGATCTTTATTTTCGTGTTGCGCCGCTCGCGTGACAGTGGCGATGCCGCCGAAGTGGCGCGCCGCGCCTACGCCCCGCGCAGCAAACTGTTCGCCCTGGCGCTGGCCGCCGGCGTGATTATCACCGTCGTCACCCTGCTGCCCTGGCCGCATCAGCTGCAGGCCGGCGCCGGGATAGACCGGGTGGTCGAAGCCACCGCCCGCCAGTGGAGCTGGAGCCTGAGCGAGGACCGGGCACAGGTTGGCGAGCGTATCGAATTCAAAGTCAGCAGCGAGGACGTCAATCACGGTTTCGCTCTCTATGACCCGGACATGCAGCTGGTCACCCAGATCCAGGCCATGCCCGGCTACATCAACCGTTTGCAGCACACCTTCGAGAAACCCGGTGAGTACCGGATCCTGTGTCTCGAATATTGCGGCCTGGCCCATCACGCCATGACCGCCAGTTTCACGGTCTCCCCGAACTAACAATTAATAACCAGCACGAGGTAATCCGATGAGTTCATCCGTCACCGCGACTGCAACGCAGTCCAGGGAACGTCTTTATCTGCAGATCTACATGGGAATCACCCTGGCGGTCCTGTTGCTGATGCTGCTGGCCGGGGTCGCACTACGCGCGGCCCAGGGCACGCTGATCAATCTGCCGCCCGATCTGTTCTATCAGGCCATGTCCCTGCACGGTACCGGCATGGTGGGTATCGCCGGCCTGGCCGGGGTTTCGATCATGTGGTATTTCCTGCGCCGGTACGTGGCGCTGACCCCGGGTATCTTCCTGGCCAATTTACTGCTGTTTACGCTTGGCGTGGTGATGATTCTGGGGGCGATCCTGCTGGGCGGCTTCGCCGGCGGCTGGACCTTCCTCTATCCGCTGCCGGCCAGCTCCATGGGCCAGTGGAACACTCATGCCGCGGCCGCCTTCATTGGCGGACTGCTGATCATCGGCGTCGGCTTTTTACTCTTCTATCTGGATGCCGGGCGCGCCCTGCTCGCCCGCTATGGCAGCCTGGGCCGCGCGCTGGGGCTGGATCAGCTCTTCTCCGGCAAGGTGGATGCGGACCATCCGCCGACCGTGGTCGCCAGCACCATGGTGCTGATCATTAACATTCTCGGCACCCTGGCCGGCGCGGTGATCCTGGTGATGAGCCTGATCAACCTTTACCTGCCCGCCGTGACCATCGACCCGCTGTGGGCCAAAAACCTGATCTATTTCTTCGGTCACGTCTTCATCAACGCCACCATATATATGGCCGTGATTGCGGTATACGAGCTGCTGCCCCACTACACCGGGCGCCCCTGGAAACTGACCCGCCCGTTTCTCGCCGCCTGGGCCGCCAGCACCCTCATGGTCATGATCGTCTATCCCCACCATCTGCTGATGGACATGGTGATGCCCGCGTGGATGCTGATCATGGGGCAGATTATCTCCTACCTCAGCGGGCTGCCGGTGTTACTGGTCACCGCCTGGGGCACGCTGGTGCAGATCTACCGTGCCAACGTCAACTGGGAAGCGCCGGCCAGGTTTCTGGTCCTGGGCGTATTCGGCTGGTCGATCGGGGTCATTCCGGCCATCGTCGACGGCACCATGACGATCAACAAGGTGATGCACAACACCCTCTGGGTACCGGGCCATTTCCATTTTTATCTGCTGCTCGGCCTGCTGCCGATGGTGCTGGGCTTCATGCTGCACGTCACCCGCCTCCCCGACAGCCGCATCCATCCGTTACTGGAACGGGGCGGATTCTGGCTGTTCAGTGGCAGTGCGGCCGCCTTTGTCGTCATGTTCCTCTATAGCGGCCTGCACAGCATCCCACGTCGCTTTGCCGAATACCTGCCGGCCTGGGTCGCTCAGGCACAGCTTTCCACCCTGTTCGGAACGCTTGTCCTGCTCAGCCTGGCGGCGTTTTTCATCCTGCTGCTGCGGCGTCTGGCGCAGGTGCGCATGCAGGCATGAGGCGCGCGCTACCGCTACTGACGGCCCTGGGCGTGGCGGTGAGCGGCGCGCTGATCGGCTGGCAGCTGACCCACGGCTTTCAGGCCTTTACCTGGGAGAGTTACCGGCGGATGGAGGTGGCACAGACGCCGCGCAAGGTCCCCGATGTGCCGTTGCAAACGCATACCGGCCGGCCATGGCGCCTGGCCGAGTCGGCGGGCCGGCTGCGGCTGATCAATTTCATCTATACCCGCTGTCCGACCCTGTGCCGGACCTCGGGCAGCCGCTATGCCCGGCTGTTGCAGGCCATCGAACAACGAGGCTGGGACGATCGGCTGCAGTTGATCAGCCTCTCCCTGCAACCGGACTACGACACCCCGCCGCGCCTGCGCGACTACCGCCGACGCTATCACGCCGCTGACGACGGGTTGTGGCTCACGGCGCGCACCCGCCGGGAAGCGGATCATCGCCGCCTGCTCGAGAGTTACGGTGTGGTCAGTATTCCCGATCCCTGGGGCGGCATTCAGCACAATGACGCCATCCATGTCGTCGATGCAGCAGGCAACCTGATTCGTATCCTCGACGCCACCGGGGTGAAATCGATCCTGGCTCAACTCGAACCGCTGGTTGAAAATCATGTGGCGCTGGCGACCCGCTAGCGGCGGCCTCGCACTGGGCCTGCTATTGGCCCTGTTGATCAGCCGGCCGTGGCTCGAGGCCGGCATGGCCTGGCACATGGGGGTGCAGATCCCGCTGCTGGTGGTCGTGGGCGCTCTGCTCGCCGGCCACTGGCGCGCCCGCCTGAGCCCGCCGGGGATCCGTCGTTACCGCGCGACTCTGTTGCTCTTCGCCCTGTTCACCCTGGCCCTGTGGATGCTGCCCCGGCTGCTGGATGCCGCCCTGCATCAGCTCCCGGTGGAGCTGGCCAAGTGGTTCAGCCTGCCACTGGCCGGGGCCGCGCTGCGCCTGGCCTGGCCCCACCTGCCGGTCATCCTGCGCGGCGTCCTGCATCTGGAAGCCATTGCCACCCTGCTGCGCCTCGGTTGGCTCTATCTGCAGGCGCCGGAGCGCTATTGCGTCAGTTACGGCATCGGCGATCAACAAAGCCTGGGCTATCTGCTCGTGATCTATGGCGCCCTCTACGGGGGACTGCTGGCGATCAAAATCCTGTTCCTGCCCGGCGGGGTTCGCCCGCTTCACGTCGAATCCTCAAACGCCAAATTATCCTAATCCTCTGTCACCCGTTGCCGACATACTGCTCAAGGCCTGTCAAAAGCATTATTATGGGCAACCCCCGGCCCTGATAACCAAGAATGACTATCAAGTATTCCGATGCGCAAAAAGCTGGAATCCAAACAGATCATTATTGTGAATGCAGTCGTCGTTCTGCTGTTCATTGTCATACTGGTTACTGTCAATCTGTTTCACTTCAACCACCTCAACAGCAATCTCTCGTCGATCAACGAAATCTATAACACCAAGCTTGAGATCATCACCCGGATGTCACGTATCGTCCGGGATCGCTCCCTGACCATGTTGAATATGCACCTGTCGAACGATATCTGGCATATCGATGAGCAATATATGCGCTTCAACCAACTGGCACCGGAATTTATTCAGCTGCGCGAACGCCTGCGCCAGCAGCCCATGGCCCCGGATGAACAGGCCGAGCTGGATCGCTGTCTGGCCCTGATCAGGAAAACCCAGCCCCTGCAAGAGCGAATCGTGCAACGCATCTACGACGGCCGTGATGCGCAGGTTCTGGATGACATCATGTACGAGGATATGCCGCTGGAGAGCCGGCTATGGGAAGGTTTTAACAGGCTGGATCGGATCGTACGCAACAATGCCGAACAGGCCCGCCAGGTCGCCAATGAAGAGTTTAAAAACTCGCTGTATATCATCATCAGCGTGGCGGCTGTACTGGCGTTATTGACGGTCCTGCTGATGAAGCATGCCCTGCGTCGGCTGCAGCTTATCGAAACCCGTCTCATCGATCGCGCCGAACTGCTCAGCTGGGATGCGACTCACGATCCCCTGACCAATATATGGAACCGTCGCTTTCTGGAACACCGCGTCAATCAGTTAATCAACGGTGATTATCCGCCCGAACCCCGGCATGTACTGGTCTATATCGATCTGGATAATTTCAAACCGATCAATGATATCTACGGCCATTTTCTGGGCGACGATTTCCTGCGAGCCATCGCCCTGTGTGTCGAAGCCTGCATCCGCAAGAATGATACCCTGGCCCGTATTGGCGGCGATGAGTTCGCTATCCTGCTGGAAAACTGCACCGGCGAGAAGGCTAGTGCCATTGCCGAATGCGTCCGCTCCGCCATTAGTAACTGCACGATAACCTATGATGGCCAGCCGATTCGTAACGGTGGCTGCAGTATCGGTATTGCTGTTTTCGACGAACATCTCGAGAATTTTCAAAATCTGCTCAAACAGGCCGACCATGCCTGTTACGACGCCAAGCGGGCCGGCGGGAATCGCATCAGCTACGCCGACCGCAACTAACCGGAAACCAAAGGCCGCCTTCCAGCACCGGGTTAAACCCCGCGCATATCCCGGTCGTCAGGGACAAACGGGCACAGCTCGTTACAAATGCGCTATAGTACTTTCGCTTCCTCGATCTCGCGCGCAATCTTGCGGGCTTCGTTGAAAACCATTCCCAATCTGGATGTCGGCTTGGAGACAACAGCCAGTACGGCGCGATCACCGATTTGAACAATAAGAACGCACCCGTTATCCCCTTCGATCAAAACCTGCTTGAGGTTGCCTCGCTCCAGTTCGGAGGCCGTCTTGCCTCCCAGAGAGAGCAGTGAGGCACACATCGCACCCAAACGGTCCTGATCGACATTATTACGCATCACGGAGGCAAGATTAATCCCGTCACGCGACATAACCGATGACGCTTCGATGTCCTGTGAAATATTGTTGAGCCTTTTTAAAATCGGGCGGATTTTCTGTCCCGTATCTTCCTGAACGTTCTGTTTCTGCTCTGTCATCATATAGCAAACTCTCCATGGTATTTAACCGCTTCCACACATTAATGATTGTTAATATTTACAACCAGAAACATGAACAAATTAAACTATTTATATTTGACAGTCTGAAGGGCGGCAGCTTACACAATACAGCTTGCCGGTACGGACATGACAGACCACCTCGGCACCGGCTTCGACTTCACCGGCACAACTGTCACATAACGTCCCAACCTCAACCTTCTCTTTAAAATATCCCACAACAGGGCGCCTGATACCGCCGTAATTCAGCTCGAATGGCTCCGACTTGACTATAGCACCCCGAAAAACCTCTTCAACGCTTCGCCAGCGCGAAACAAGATACTCCTCCAGTCCGTACTCGCGCAGACTTTCTTCCATCAGATTTTCACGATAATCAAACAACTCATCCGATATCACCATCCAGTGATGCGCGGTTTTCGGATGATCGCCAAAATAACACTTCTCACCTGTAAAAATTGATTTCAGAAACGAGAACTGCTTCTCAATTGCGCGTTCCCGTGTCACCCCCTCAAAAAAAACCGATAACTTCGGATCGGTATATACTTTAGCGTAAAAGTTGGTCAAAATTTCTCTTAAACCCGTATCCTGATTCAGCGCGTCCCACAACGCCTTATCCGGAGCCAGCACACCCTTGCGCTTGTGAAAGTTGTTATACATCACACACCATATAATAAATATGGCCCGGCCAATAAGGCCGGGCCGAAACATCACACCGCCCCGTCAAGACCGGTCATGGCCTGGCGCGACTTGGTCAAAGCCATTCCCAGGTTGACACTCTTGCGACAGACAAAAGTAACAACGTGCTCTTCATTGCTTTTCATTCGCAGAAAAATATGCACGAGGTTGTCACTCATAATGACAATTTCCTGGAAATAATGGTGGCCGTCGTCGGCAACACCACGCGCCTTTTTAAACAGGCTCTCGATCGTCGAAACATTCGGCCCCTGAAAAAGATCAGCCGTTGCCGCCGCGAGGATGTCCATAACTTCCTGTGGGTGTGAATCAACGGTTTTGATTCCCAGCAGCATACCTGTAGTCAGGTCGACATACCCACCGGCAAGACATTCCGGGATTTCACCAACCGATTTTGCAATTGCCTGATCTAATGACATCGTTTTCTCCTTCGCTGAATAATATTAGTGTTTGTTATAACTCATTGCTGACCGTTTTTTTCATGCCATTATTGACATAGTCAGCAAAACCTTCGATAAATTTGACCTGTTCGTCCGACTGCACCCATCGGGGCTCAATTTTTCGAACAGACTCAAGTGCTTCCAGTGCAGACTTGCCTTCCATAATCAATTGCGCGGCAAGCAGGGTGCCGGTTCGACCCAGACCTGCCTTGCAGTGATACGCGACCGGTTTCCCTTCGGCCATTCTCTTCCTGACCTGTTGGCACATCTCATAGGCCTCTTCATATTCCGGTGCTTTCATGTCATCGATCTCCAGCCACAGGGCGTCGATGCCATACTCTTTCAGTTTCCGTGGCTCGAATTGCTCCTCGGTCAGGGAAACAAGCACCTTGATTCCGACACGCTGCAGCGCGCGCAGATCATGATCTTCATCCGCCACGATACCCGGCCAGGGCGTACCCGCCAGCAGTCCCTGTTTCAACCACAAAAAACCGCGCGGGCCAAATGAATCACTGACAAATTCCCTGGCGGCTTCAGGCATCGGTGGCGGTGTCGGGATATCAGCCTCCGCATCGATTTCCTCTGGTTTGGCGTCTGGTGATGGCACCGAGCATGTGCCGTTCAGAATAAAATTACGCGTGACCTTGCTTTCGGGTTCTATAAAGAACTTTTCAGTCTCATTACACTCCTGGATCCAGCCACCGGCCAGCAAGGCGGTTTTATCGGCCAGCGCCTTTGCTTCCTGCTGGTTATGCAGCACCACCAGTAACGCACTGCTTTCTCCAAGTTTGTACAAATAGTCAAGAATTCGCTCTGCCTCGCTTGTGCTCAATTCGGCGGTTGGCTCATCCACGCAGAGCAGGCCGGGACCGGCCGCCGCCTCGCGGGCGATCGCCAGCTGCCTCTGCACGGGAATGGGTAACTGCACGACCCGCTGATCGAGACAATCGGCCAATTCATCCAGACCGGATTGTTTCAGCAGACGGATGGCGAGATCCTGTTTTTGCGCTTTTGACAGCTCATGTTTTTCAGGTAATTCGTTCAGAATATTCTCCTGCACCGTCGAGGTAATCAGGCGCATATTCTGTGACACCAGAACCGGATATTCCGCCTCGCCCAGTGGATCGCCCCGATAGGTCACCTCGCCCCAGGTGCGTAGATTGGATACCGCCTGGTTGATACCGCAGATGGTACGCAACAGGGTCGACTTGCCGGTCCCTCCCGGTCCCAGCAATGCGAAGACACCGCGTTCAGGCACAGACAAATCGACCGAACGCAGGATTACGTTGTCGCCAAAGGCAACGCCAAATTGACTCAAATTAAGCACAGGCATGTTCCGGTTAGTTGTACATCGTGTTTTTTAGCTACAGTCCCGGATCCAGGCTGTATAGCAGGGACTCGGTGAGTCGAATGACATCATTCGACACCCGGGGATCCACCTCCATGACGGGAGCGGTAATCTGTCTTCCTGACAGGACAGCGTGATAATCATCGATCGAAGGTCCCTCACCGGTTTCCATCCGGGTCACCCCCAGCGCGATACCGGAAGCATCGATATGTCCGGAAAATGCATCCAGATACTTCTCCAGCGTCTGTAACGGATCTGGTTCGAGATTATTCATCAGGATAATCAATCCGATCGCGCCATCGGAGAGAATTTCCCACATAAAATCAAAACGCTCCTGACCCGGGGTACCGTACAGATGAATTCTTTCGCCGTCCTCGAGCTTGATCAGGCCGTAGTCCATGGCCACGGTCGTATTGTCCTTCATCTTGCTGACATCATCCGTTGCAGACTCTTCGGTCTGAAACGGCTCAATATCACTGATCGAGGTGATGGCCGTTGTCTTCCCCGCACCCACCGGGCCGGTAAAAAGAATTTTATAGGTACTCATGCCACCTCACTGTCCATGTTTCTCAGGCGACTCAGTAGCGACCCGAACAGTCCCCGTTTCTCATTTTTCGGTACCTCTACAGGCTCCACGACCGCATCGGCCTCCCGTCTGGCCCGATCGGCCAGACCAGCGGCATGGGCCGCGGTAAAGATAGAAAACACCTCCTGCAAAGGCAGTTCCAGCTTTTCGCTCATTTCATACAGGCTGCAGGGATTCCTGGCCCAGTAAGCGATGATTTTGAGTCCGTCATCGGTCAATTTGATACGGGTGATATTCGGCCAGCGGCGTAAATACTGTCTGTCCGCCGTCGAAATGTCGTACGGTATGCGCCCCTTGCAGGTCAACAAACCCAGATCCCACATAAACGTTTCAACCGACATGCTGCGGGTCTGTCCCGAGATGGAAGCGGCAACGCTGTCCACCCCGGCCCTGTCCAGGTAGGTAACTTCCACGGAGGAGGACAATCTGTCATCCAGCGGCGCGATGGCCATGCTGCGGATTTGATTGTCTGACAGGTTGGTCAACACCTCGCCTTTTGCAGGCTGAATCAGAATCGATTTATGACCCCAGCATTTAATCAGCGCGCTCTCATGTCCCTGCTTTGAGGTGTCGAGTGCCTCAATGGCACGGCCGAGCAGGAACCGATCCAGATCAAAGCACATCTCATCGGTTTTTCTGATCATCTCCCGTTGCCGGTTGAACGTCGATTTGTCCTGCTCAATTTTGGTATTCAGTTTTGACGCGACTTTTTTGGTTTCAATTTTGGTTTCAATGGCTTCCATCGCCTTTTTCACCCTGTCTTCCGATATCCCGGCACTTGCCGGAACATCAAGCTCGACATCGGGCAACTCTTTTCGGATCGAATCAATCAACTCATCAGTATTTATCGGCATTTTCATACTCCTTATCGCCCAGCCATCGGCTTCGGTATTACAAAAACCGATAGCGGGAATGGACTGATTGTCTTTCACGATATCTCTGTATTTTTCTGCCATGTTCTCCGCTTCCAGGTTCAGCAAGAAGAGCTGGGCATCCGTTACTGAATCAAGCAGACGAATGTTGCGTACCTTCGGGCTTATCGCCTGACTCAGTCGTTCAATCGACCGCTTGTCAAAGCCGAACGCTGAAATTGTGATGTTGTTTTGCGGCATAGTCCTGCTTCAGGGTTTACCAGGGCACCGCCCCGATTTTCAGATTCGTCGCTTCGTCCATGCCATCCTTACAATGGCTTTCCACGAGCAACAGATGAATGTCGCCGCTGTTATCCCCGCAGGGGCTGTCAGCCAGAGCGACACAGGTCGTACTCGTGTGTAGTGTTGTGACTCGGGAATCGGTCTGCCGGGAAGCGCACGCTGGAAAACACGCGGAAGTGTTCCTGTGGCAACCCAGCCGTCCTAGAGCACGCTCCGTAGACCTGTAGTTTTGAGCCCCCGACTTTCACCGGGTTTTCCCTTGTCACATTCTTGATTACATTCTCGAATTGAGAACCTTACCAATCATGTCAGTTAAGAACCTTAACAACCTTGTCAGTTATATATCTATAGTTTATAGCGCTACAGAAAACAAGGTTAAAAGAATTATTTTTTATGCTAGTTTTAACTCTCTGACAAATGAGGATTTTTATTACACGCAACAAAAGGATGGTTTATAAGAGTTTCTGATGGTTTATTCAAAAATGGGAAAAAGGCGTTTTAAAGGAGTCTGGCGAGCCGGTTGACCGCTTTCCAGGTCACCAGCTGCAGCATCCCCGAATTCACATCGGGGGTCGACATACAGGCCAGAATGGCCTTGTCGAAAACCGGCAGAATAGTGACACAACCCGAGCTGGAGCGAATAAACATCTCCTCGACCTGGCCGTACTGCAGCTCATCGATAATCTTGCCGCACACCAGCTGCAGCTCGATATACAGCGCCGCCACCCTGTCCGCATCCTGAACATTGCCTTCATGCGCGATCACCAGACCGTCCGGTGAGACGACAATCGACAGCAGAATACTCGGATTCGCCGAGTTCAACTCCTGCAGGACGGATTCAAGATCGGAGACTGGCAAAACGATTCCTTAAATTTAACTGCTGCCGACAGGATGCAAACAGGGATTGATTGTTAACTATTATTATCATCAAACTCGCGAAGACAACAAGCATGCCACTACATATGTTACCAAATTTTGAAGTTTTTGTTATACGCGTCACGCATCCCGCCCGTGTCATGGGGCAACACATACCAATAAGGTTCAGCCACGACGGTTGTTGAACATCTCATCGGTATCGTGACCGACCGTTTCCCGTGCGACTCGCTGACGCTTGTAGCCGGTGGTAGTGCGGATTCGTGTCCACATGGTCCAGATGTAGAGCACGATCGCGATCAGCTGCAGCAGACCGCCACACAACACGACCCAGCTCAGCAGGGTCATGTCATTGGTGCTGCGCACCAGTTCCCCGGCGAAGCGCAACAGGGTACCGCTTAACAACAGCCAGTAGACCCGTCTGATCGCGGTTTCCCGGTAACGGGGATCATCGCGGGAAGGTTTGGGAAATAGCCACAGGGCCACGCCGAGGATCATAAACATCACAAAACCGACGAACATGATATGGGTGTGGGCCGAGATCAGATAGGGATGCGGCCATTCGCCGTACAACTCGCGGCGCAGCAGCATCCAGCCCCCGAGCAGCAGACCGAGGATCAAAAACACAAATGCGGTCTTGATAAATCGTCGGGGCAGTTCGGTCATCGCGGCTTAATTCCGTATCAGAATAATAGAAGAAGCGTACCAGATCGGTGCCGTGATGGGGTTGTCGAAGCCGGCGTTGGCGTTATACCTGTACACTGGCCCGGCTCCCGGCGGGTATTTTGCCAGCCGGGGCCGAGCCGCCGACTTCTACTCGTCCTGATCCCAGATAAGATTGAGCAGCGCCACATCCTGACGCTGCTGCTTGAGCGGGCAGGCGGGACAGCCCTGGGAAGACGGTTCGTTGCGGCATCCGCGACACTGTTCAAGCAAGGCCTCCGCCTCGGTGAGCCGGTGTTGCAACCGGGTCAGATCAGCAATGCGTTCGCCAAGCGTCTGGCCGACAGCCGACAGCCGGGCCGAGACGGCCCGCCGCCCCTCCTCGCCCGTTTGACACTGCTCTCTGGCCTGCACCACCTCGCCAATCGTCTCCAGTGACAAACCGCTGTCGGCCAGCTCGAGGATCGCCGCCAGCCGGGCCCGGTGATGATCGGTATACAGCCGGGTGCCGCCGCCGCTGCGTAACGGTTTCAGCAAACCCGCCTCTTCGTAATAGCGAATCGTGCGTACCGTGGTGCCGAGCTGTTCGGCCAGCTCCCCGATTTTATACTTCATCACACCTGCCGGAACCGATCCGGTTACATCCCGACCAGTTGCGCATTGTAGCCGCCGGACTCGACCTGCTGGAGCAGGCGGCTTGAGTCGGCCACCTCGCTGTCATAACTGACCAGCAGCAGATGCGGCTTCTGCTCGCTGAAGCGCGGGGCAATCACCCCGTCGACCTGGCGCAGCCGCTCTTGCAGAGCATTGCGCTCGGTGTCGGGCAGGGTTTCGTTCACATGAATCATGATGTCGGCAACTTGCATGCTCTTCTCCTTCCGGTTCCGTTAAAATCTTACGTTAACGTAAGATTAGACGAAATGCTCGGCAATGCCAACCTCCCGGCGGCTTGCGTTCAGCCGGTCGGCGGCAGGCCCTGCAGGATGTTGCCGCGCACCGGCGGGGAGAAGAAGGTTCGCCGCAGCAGATCGGCCGAAAACGGCTCGCTCCGATTCCAGGGCAGCAGCGATACCAGCCGGGCCATGGTGCAGTAGCCGAACAGGATCTGTGCCCAGGTGCCGAGTGTCGGAATCCAGTAAATCAGCTGCAGCGGCGCGGGCAGCGCGATCAGCAACAACAGCAGATAACCGAGGCGCACCTGTACCGGAAAGGCGGCAAGACTGCGCTCGCGCAGCAGAAAGTGGATCAGCTGGAACACGGTGATACCGATGGCGACATAAAATCCCGGGGTCCAGCCCAGCACCCCGGCGCTGAGAAACCCCACCGTCACCAGCCAGTACCACCAGCTCAGGGTTCGGTATTCGAGCAGGAACATGGCATCTCTCCCGGGTCAGAATAAGTCAAAACGGTTCGGGCGAATTATAGAACAGGCAACAAGCGCGGACAGTCCCCTCATCGACAGAGCGCCGCTCCCACCCGTGCCGCCCGGCGTGTCAGCCCACCCCGGGCAGATGGTGCAGCGCCTGATCGATGGCCTCGGCCGGGTACTCGAAGTCCTCCAGCTCGCCGCTGAAGTACTTGTCGTAGGAGCCCATGTCGAAATGGCCGTGGCCGGAGAGGTTGAAGAACAGGGTCTTCGCCTCGCCGCTTTCCCTGCAGCGGTTGGCCTCGTCGATCACCGCGCGAATGGCGTGGTTCGACTCGGGCGCGGGGATGATGCCCTCGGCCCGGGCGAACTGCACCCCGGCCTCGAAGGTGGCCAGCTGCGGTACCGCCACCGCCTCGATCAGCCCTTCATTATACAGTTGCGAGACCAGCGCCGAGTCGCCGTGATAGCGCAATCCGCCGGCGTGGATGCCCGGCGGCACGAAGTCGTGGCCCAGGGTGTACATCTTCATCAGCGGGGTCAGCCCCACCGAATCGCCGAAGTCATAGGCGTAATGGCCGCGGGTCAGGGTCGGGCAGGAGGCCGGCTCCACCGCCACCAGGCGCACGGCCTTGCCGGCCGCCTTGTCGGCAAAGAACGGGAAGGCCGCACCGCCGAAGTTGGAGCCGCCGCCACAGGGGGCGAAGACCATATCCGGATAGTCGCCCACCTTCTCGAACTGTTTCTTCGCCTCCAGGCCGATCACCGTCTGGTGCAGCAGCACATGGTTGAGCACCGAGCCCAGCGCGTAGTTGGTGTCGTCCCGCGAGGCCGCCTCTTCCACCGCCTCGGAAATGGCAATCCCCAGCGAGCCGGGGGAATCGGGATCCTTGGCCAGGATCTGGCGCCCCGATTCGGTCCGGTCGGTGGGGCTGGGCAGCACCTCGGCGCCCCAGGTCTGCATCATCGAGCGGCGAAACGGCTTCTGCTCGTAGCTCACCTTCACCATATAGACCCGCACCTCAATGCCGAACTTCTGGCCCACCATCGCCAGGGAGGAGCCCCACTGGCCGGCGCCGGTCTCGGTGGCCAGGCGGCGAATCCCCGCCTCGCGGTTGTAATAGGCCTGGGCCACGGCGGTGTTGGGCTTGTGCGAACCGGCCGGGCTGACACCCTCGTACTTGTAATAGATCTTCGCCGGGGTGCCCAGCGCCGCCTCCAGCTGGTGGGCGCGGTACAGCGGCGAGGGTCGCCACAGCTGATACACCTCGCGCACCGGCTCGGGGATGGTGATCCAGCGCTGATCGCTCACCTCCTGTTCGATCAGCGACATGGGAAAAATCGCACTCAGGGCATCGGGGCCGATCGGCTGCCCATCGGGCCCCAGCGGCGGCAATGGCGCGTTGGGCATATCCGCCACCACGTTATACCACTGGGTGGGCATTTCGGACTCGTCGAGCAGGATCTTGGTTTGCATTATTGTTATCCCGGCTGGTGGACCTCACAGAATCTTACCCGAAGGCACTGGCGAGGCAAACCACAGACTGAGTTCTGAGTGCTGAGTGCCGAGTCTGGGTCACTGATGTTATCGAAGGACCTGTGGGAGGCGATGTCTTGCCACTTGTCCTTCGCGCTTGAAAAGCGCTCCCACAAGCCCTTCGGGCGAAGTGCTTAGTACTTAGTTGTCCCGCCACAATCCGACACGACGCTGGATAACAGGCCATCGACCGTGATATTGAAGGCTGGGGTGATGGGACAGCCTGCCGCGTGCAGGACCCGGGCGGTCCAGACGTTGCAGGTGTTGAACAGATGGTACGTCTCGCGGGAGCGATAAAAGCGGCTGTTGCCGTACAGCCCTGGCTGAAGCGCGACCGCCGACTCACCCTCGCGGGCGAAGCGGCTATCGAGATGCCGGCCCATCCGGGCGAAGCCGTCACGGGAGAATTCAAGGTAAACGATCTCGCTGCGCGGAAAGTAGTCGATCACCGGCTCACTGAACCCGACCACATGCAATACACTTGAAGTCGGCCACAACCCGGCCTTGAGCAGATGACCGACGTGAGGTTCCGGACTCAGGTAGTAACCGCGATCACCCCAGCCAAACTCCAGATAACGCGCACCGGGAAAGTCCGCCTGCTCGGGCAGCAGCCCCGGTGGAATCGCAGCCCGTTCGATCACGATCCCTGCGTGCCAACCGTGGCTGACCAGGTAGATCGGCACCACCGGCTCCCCCTCACCGGGTGGAAACAGACCGTCAGGCGGCGCCGCGCAAGCACCCAGCCACAAGGCCAATGCGCCAAGCCACAGCCCCGCCACGACGGGATTGAGACATGCCGATATGCTGTTCATCAATACAGCATATCAGAACAGGTTACGGGAACGAGGGCGAAGTACTGAGTACTGAGTACTTAGAACTAAGAACTAAGTACTTTTATTTAATATTTCCTGGAGAAGTGCCCGATGATCTGCCCCATCGCCTCCCGCCAGCGGCCCTCAAGCTGCGGATTGAACTGTGGATCGTGTTCACGGATGGCCGTCAGCAGGCTGTTGAGCCAGTAGTCATACAAATGCGGCTGCACGGGAGCGTGCCCATGGCGGCTGTGAATCTCGGCCATCTTGTCCACCTCCCGTTTGACGATCTCGCTGCCGGCGGCAAACATGATGGAGTTGGACAGGGTCCGGCGCAGCAGGCGCCGCTGGCGATTGAAGTCGGTGTTGGCAAAGGCGTTTTTCACCTCCGGATGACTTTCGAGAAACACATCGTAAAAGCGTTCGATAAAACCGCCGTTATGCAAACAGCGGCCGTAACTCTGGTGTAGATCGTCGTAGCTGTCGCCCGACGCGGTATTTCCTGCTGACATTGATTACCTCGGATAATTTGTGAACATTCCTGGCCTGGGGGAGGGGCCAATCACTAAACCGTATTATACGCAAGATAAACTTATTGAAAAACAGTAACAGGAAGTCGATCTGTTACAACAATGTAAACAATCCACAAGACGCAGCAATATAGTCAGGAATAAAACACTCGTCACCCGGGCGTCCGGCACCGGCAGCGCATCATCGAGCCTGACTCGCATTCAAAGAATGGGTTACAACGGGAGGCTGTCTGGCGTCTTTGGCAAACGCCATTTAGTGCATGATGTTGCGCTCTGTCATCCCGGCGACACGGGGATGACAGAGCAATGAACGCCGTTCAGCAGTCACCGACCCGCTTGCCGTCGAAGGTATTGCGCATCTGCATTTCACCCATCGGCCCGGCCTGGACCTTCATCTCGAACCAGCCATCGGAGGTTGTGCCGTGAAAGTTCACTTCACCATGCCCGGAAGAGGAACCCTGTGCCGTTTCACACTCGATCTCCCAGACAACCTTGCTCGGCGAATCCGAGGTTTTGTTAAATGTACAGCCCTCTTCCATGTCCTCGGGCTTGAAGCTGATATCCTCTTTGGTCACACATTCCTGCTTGGTCGTTGGTTCCTTTTTCATCATGGACGCCATATTCTCCGGCATGCCGCTGACGTCCATCTTGTAGGTCATCTCCCACATTCCGGGGTCGACATTATAATCCTGCCCGTGGACCGGCTGGGCCAGCATGGCAACCAGCATTCCCAGTGCGACAAAAAGCTTTTTCGAAAACATTGTCTTCTCCTTATTCTTTGTTGCAATCATAGATTTGAATTCAGGGAACTAGACATCCTAATCGTCCCCGATCTGAAACTCGCCATTTTCATAGCGTTCGATAACCCGCTGCGCCGCCGACTCGTCTTCATCCTCCACGCTCAGCTTGATGTGACCCATCGGCATCAGCTCGCCGATCCCGCCCTGCAGGTACTCGCCGTTGACGTAGGTGTCGATCCCCTGCGACTCCAGCAGTCCCTTGACCAGGTTGCCCTCGATATAGTCATTGGCAGTGTAGACGATAACCATCAGCTGCTGCTGTCCGACTCATACGGATAGCGGACATGACCGTAACGAATCACCAGTACTGTCAATGCGATGACCAGCGCCGCGCCGGCCACCGCCAGGATACGCCAGACATCCATGTCCTTCATATCCAGTATCATGTAACGGGCCAGGGCAATGATGGCGATATACAGCGGAATCCGGATCGGCAGTTTGCCCGACTTGAGATAGATGCCGACCATCGCCAGCACTTCCAGATAGATGAACATCAGCAGCAGATCCGCCAGGGTGACCGCCCGGGCCTCGACCATTACCCCGATCTCGATGCCGAAGGCGATAATCGTCGCCACTGCGATCAGAACCAGCCCGATCTCCTGCAGCAGATCCAGCGACTCGCCTGTGACTATTTTCAGTTTTTTCATTAATACCACCTGTCAAATCGCCCTGTCGGGTGAAGGAATCGAAAACCATGCCAGTCAATCGTTCCCCCTTCTTCCCAACCCCGCGTTTGTTCGCTATATTCTCCGAAATCCGACACCAAGCCTACCCATGCCCGACATTATCTGCAAACACTGCGACCATGTCTTTGACGACAGCCAGAACTACTGTCCCCACTGCCGTACGCCGACCCCGGCCCAGCAGGAGCGTCTCGCCGCCGGTTCCAAAAAGCGCTTCCTCTACGCCTTCATCGGGCTGATCGTGTTTGCCACGCTGATGATTCTGATCCTGCCGCGCGACGCCTGAGCCCTCACCACAACCTTTCCCTTGCAACAATCCCCCTTAACCGGGCAACCGGACAGGCTCTTGTCAGCCTGGACATCCCCCGGGTACTGGCCGGTGTCCGACCCCGATCTTCCCTGTAACGGATTCAATCGGTGGAATTAGACTGAATCTAAACTACACTGTATCTAAAGGTTGGACACACGGGCTGTGCCGGTTGTGTTCGGTCCCGGTCAATAGACGCTATTTTATTATCTGTTCAGGCAGGTTTGCGCGATGTATCAGGCCGATAAAGCGCGTCGACAACCATCAGGCAACCGTCTGACGAGCCAATTTGAACCTGAGCGCAACATGAACGGTGTCCCGGACACCAAGCCGGACCCGTGTTCCTCAATTGAAACAAACCACGACCCGATCATTTGCACCACACGATAGTCACGCACTATCAGCGGTATCGAAACAAACGATTTTCCCCGCTGCCGGTTCTTGCCTAGAGTTGAAAGCCACCCTCGGCAGATCGGGATGAAAGTACCTACTGCAAAACGCAAGGAGAACACGATGGATGACATAACCAAATGCCCGGTGATGCACGGCGGTGCCACCGAAAGCGGCCAGTCGAACATGGAATGGTGGCCCAGAGCCCTGAATCTCGACATTCTGCATCAGCACGACACCAAGACGAACCCACTGGGTGAAGAGTTCAACTACCGCGACGAGGTCAAAAAACTCGACTTCGACGCACTGAAAAACGATCTGCACGCACTGATGAAAGAGAACCAGGCCTGGTGGCCGGCGGACTGGGGCCACTACGGCGGTCTGATGATCCGCATGTCCTGGCACGCGGCGGGCACCTACCGTATCGCGGATGGCCGCGGCGGCGCAGGCACCGGCAATCAGCGCTTTGCCCCGATCAACTCCTGGCCGGATAACGCCAACCTGGACAAGGCGCGTCGCCTGCTCTGGCCGATTAAGAAGAAATACGGCAACCAGCTCAGCTGGGCCGATCTGATCACCTATGCGGGCACCATCGCCTATGAGTCCATGGGCCTGAAAACCTTCGGCTTCGGTTTCGGTCGCGAGGATATCTGGCATCCGGAAAAAGATACCTACTGGGGGTCGGAGAAAGAGTGGCTGGCCCCCACCGGTAGCGAAGGCAGCCGTTACTCCGGCGAGCGGGATCTGGAAAATCCGCTGGCCGCGGTGATGATGGGCCTCATTTACGTTAACCCCGAAGGCGTGGACGGCAACCCGGACCCGCTCAAGACCGCCCATGATGTGCGCGTCACCTTCGAGCGCATGGCGATGAACGACGAGGAAACCGCGGCCCTCACCGCCGGCGGGCATACCGTGGGCAAGTGCCACGGCAACGGTGACGCCGCCCTGCTCGGCCCCGAACCCGAAGCCGCCGATGTGGAAGAGCAGGGGCTGGGCTGGAACAACCACACCCAACGGGGTATCGGTCGTGACACCGTCACCAGCGGCATCGAAGGCGCCTGGACCACCAACCCGACCGTGTTCGACATGGGTTATTTCGACATGCTGCTGGATCACGAGTGGGAATCCAGAAAGAGTCCCGCCGGGGCCTGGCAGTGGGAACCGGTCGATATCCAGGAAGAAGATCGGCCGGTGGATGTTGAAGGGGGATCGACCCGTTACAACCCGATCATGACCGACGCCGACATGGCCATGAAGATGGATCCCGACTATCGCAAGATCCTGGAAAAATTCCGCGCCGACCCGCAGGCTTTCCAGGACGCCTTCGCACGGGCCTGGTTCAAACTGACCCACCGTGACATGGGGCCCCGAGATCGCTACATCGGCCCGGATGTCCCGCAGGAAGAGTTGATCTGGCAGGACCCGGTGCCGGCCGGCAACACCGACTACGATGTGCAGGCCGTGAAAAAGAAGATTGCCGCCAGCGGCCTGAGCCTCAGCGAGATGGTCAACACCGCCTGGGACAGCGCCCGGACCTTCCGCGGTTCGGACATGCGCGGCGGCGCCAACGGCGCGCGCATTCGCCTGGCCCCGCAGAAGGACTGGGAAGGCAACGAGCCCAAGCGGCTGAACAAGGTCCTGGGTGTGCTGGAACCCATTGCCAAAGAGAGCGGCGCCAGCCTCGCCGATGTGATCGTGCTGGCCGGCAACCTCGGCATCGAGCAGGCCGCCAGAGCCGCCGGCATGGAGGTGAGCGTGCCCTTCTCACCCGGGCGCGGCGATGCCAGCGACGCGATGACCGACGCCGACTCCTTCGAGTACCTGGAGCCCCTGCATGACGGCTACCGCAACTGGCTCAAGAAGGACTATGTGGTCAGTGCCGAAGAGCTGCTGCTGGATCGCACCCAGCTGATGGGCCTCACCGCCCCCGAGATGACCGTGCTGGTCGGCGGCATGCGGGTGCTGGGCACCAATCACGGCGGCACCCAACACGGGGTGTTCACCGATCGCGAAGGCGCCTTGACCAATGACTTCTTCGTCAACCTGACCGACATGAACAACACCTGGAAGCCGGCCGACAAAGGCCTGTATGAAGTGCGCGACCGGGCCACCGACCAGGTCAAATGGACCGCGACCCGGGTGGACCTGGTCTTCGGCTCCAACGCCATCCTGCGCGCCTATGCCGAAGTCTATGCCCAGGACGACAACCAGCAGAAGTTCGTCAACGACTTCGTCAAAGCCTGGCGCAAGGTGATGGACGCGGATCGCTTCGACCTGGTGGCCTGAATAACGGCTCAACGGTACGCAAAGGCGCAGGTCAGGTTGCGCGCAGCGCTACCTGACATTCTGCGTATCAACAGGCGTGTCACGCAGGCTAACGCCAGCGTGACCTACACTGGTTAGGTGCCAGGTGCTAGAGGCGTAGGTCAGGTTGCGCACAGCGCTACCTGACATTCTGCTAACACCCGCGTGACCTGCAGAATAAGCCGGAGTATAAGGTGCGCATGAATTTGGAACAGAGGCGGTTCGTTTCTATCTGGCGGCCTGAATACCTATTCCTGACAAGCAGCGCAAAGGCGTAGGTCAGGTTGCGCGCAGCGCTACCTGACATTCTGCGTATCGACTGAAACGGACTATAACCTGAAGCAACAGGTATCAGGGATACGACTCTCTGGCACCTTTTTTATTTCAGACAGATCCCCTGCGCGGGATCCCCCTGCGCACTTGTTTTGCGTTTAAGCTCCCGACTACACTGAGGTCGGTCCACGCCCCCGGCGTTTAAACAAGGAACATCACCATGACCGGCCTGAAACTCTACGACTTCGACCGTTCCGGCAACTGCTACAAGATCCGGCTGCTGCTGGCCATGCTGGGGCTGGACTACGAGCGCATCCCCACCGACAGCAGCGTCGGCGAGACCCAGACCCCTGAGTTCAAACGCCTTAACCCGCGCGGGCAGATCCCGGTGCTGATCGATGGCGAGACGCTGCTCTGGGATTCCATGGCGATCCTGGTTTACCTGGCGCGGCGCTACGGCGACGAGCGCTGGCTGGCGAGCGATGCCCTGGGCGAGGCGCGGGTGATGCAGTGGCTGGCCGTGTCGGAGAACGAACTGCTCTACGGCCTGGCCCGCGCCCGCGTCGCACTGCGCTTCAACAAGCCCTTTGATGTGGAACAGTGTCACCGCGACGCCACACCGGGGCTCGATACACTGGAGCAGCACCTGGGACACAACGACTGGCTGGCGGCGGATCACCTGACCATCGCCGACATCGCCTGCTACCCCTACGTCACTCTCGCCGATGAAGCCGGTCTCTCCCTGGCTGATTACCCGGCGATCCGCGCCTGGCTGCAACGGATTGAAGCCGCACCGGGCTGGGTGCCGATGGTCGAATGACCCGCCGGCAAGGGAGGATTACAGGTTCGCCACCCTGCCCGGCTCCCCGGCCCACCTTTGAATAATGCGCGACAGTTCGGCCAGGCCGTCGCTCAACGCAGCCGGACCGGGCTGTAATATCAACGGCGATTTGATCTCGTATAACTGGTTATCCCGTACCGCCGGGATCCGATCCCAGCCGGGGCGTTCGGCCACCGTGGTCGGCTGGAACTTCTTGCCGCACCAGGAGCCGATGATGATCTCGGGCTGGTGTTCTATCACTTCGCGGTCATCGGCAATGATGCGCCGTTTGGCGTCGGGATGTTGCGCCCGATCCGCACAGACATCCTCACCGCCGGCGATGGCGATCAGCTCCGAGACCCAGCGGATGCCGGAGATCCTCGGCTCATCCCACTCCTCGAAATAGACCCGCGGCCGGCGTGACAGCGCGGCGGCCTGTTCCCGGGCCTGTTCGATATTCCCTGACAACTCGGCAACCAGCGCCTGCGCCTTTTCTCCGGCACCGACCATGTTGCCCAGCAGCAGGATGTTATCCAGAATCTCATCGACACGGCGCTGGTTGGTGATCAGCACCTGCACGCCCTCGCGGATCAACCCGGCGGCGATGTCCGCCTGCAGATCGGAAAAGCCCACCACCAGGTCCGGTTCCAGCTCGAGAATCTTGTCCAGCTTCGCCGTGGTAAACGCCGCCACCTTCGGCTTCTCTTTGCGCGCCTGCGGCGGGCGCACGGTAAACCCCGAGATCCCGACGATCCGATCCTGCTCGCCCAGGCGATAAAGAATCTCGGTCGGCTCCTCGGTCAGGCAGACGATCCGCCGGGGCAGGCTGGCCTGCATCACGATTTGCTCAACGCCCGGATCTTGCGAGTGTGCTGCAGCCGGTTATACTCCCCGCGCACTTCCAGCAGACAGCGACTGCACAGACAGTCCTCGTACTGCTCGGAGATATACTCCAGCTGCTCGGTACTCAGCACCACCGTCTGGCACTGGCAGAGCATGATCGATCCGGACTTGCATTCAAAAAGTGTGTTACAACGCGCGCATTGTTTGGATTCATGTTTTGGCATAACGACTCCTGTTGTGACAAACAACCCTCCCTGGCCACGCGGGTTATTGCTCTTATTTCCGAACTTTCCTGTTGAGATTGATAAAACTGACTGGAACGAAAGATCTTCGCGATATTTTTACGATCCCAAATCCTTCGATATCATCTTTTCTCTTTGATACACAATGACCGAACCAATCCTGATTAAACCCAACACCAATATAAATGCGGAAAAGGCGTAGATCATATCGGGCTGCAACTCATGCTTGAACAGCGCAATTAATATCTCCCGAATAACAAAAACAATTGCCGCGTCGATAATAAAAGTAAGCCTGAGTCTGCTGGTATGAAAATACTCAACCAGAGAGCGGGATAACTCGATCAGTACATAGAGCGTGAGAACATCAGCAATAATGTCGATGTAGTATCCAGTGACACCTTCAAAGGCAAGTAACTTCCAGGTCGTAAAAAACAGCTGCACCGCACCAATCGCCACGCCGAAAATCAGGAACACCAGAATAATCCCAAATACGATATCAACGGCCTTGTTAAAATAACCCTGTATTTTTTTACTAATCATGTATCCCTCTCATATCCTGAATGATACGCCCTGGTTTATAAAACTTTATCCGAACATGGATGACCTCACCGAAACTCGCCGGCTCACAATAACGGCGCATTCACCTCCAGCTGCCAGCGGATATCGAAGTAGTCCTGCCGGCCGGAAAACCGGAACTGCACCCGCTCCTCGTCAAAGCGGTAATTGCGCAACACTTCGTTGCCCGAGAAACGGCCGTTCAGGTTGTCCGTGGCATTCTTCTTGTTGATCCCGTAGACCATCAGGTAATAGCTGCGCAGAACCTCCGCCGAGCTGAAATCCGCCGGGGTATTGCGCATCTCCAGCGTGGCATAGGGATACCAGCCCCATTTGCTGTTATCCGGACTCGACTTGGTCAGCAGCACCATCATGGCGTTGCCCGCCTTCATCCGTTTTTTCTCCCTCGCCGACAACCGGCTGGGCAGCAGATAGATCGTCAACTTGCCCACCTGCTCGTCCAGCACCGCGACCGAATCCTTGATTTCCAGCCGGGTCCCTGCTTTTTCGATATACCCCTGCGAGGCAGTACACACCCCGGATATAACTAACGCCAGCAATGTAACCAGAATACGCATGGTCCCTCCCCATTGAGTCAATAACATCTCAATACTAAAAATCCCGCCTCACGCCGCCAGCAGCGTCTCGATCTGCTGCAGGTTGGCCTCGACATCGGTATAACTGTGCCGGATGAAATGGATCTGATCCCCCACCTTCAGCACCACGCTGGGATAGCCGCGGGCGCCCAGTTGCTCCGCCAGCGCCATATCCGCCTGCAATTGTTGCGCGATATCATCCGAATGAATCCGCTCGATAAACGTCTCCCGCGGGATGCCCAGCGCCTCACCCAGATCGTATAAATTGGCATACAGCGACGGATTGCCCGCCTCCAGGTAATAAAAGCGCTGAATCCGCTCGTCCATCGCCCGCTCCTTGCCATACTCGCGCGCCACCAGCGCCGCCTTGCAGGCCGGATACGTCGAGCGCAGCGGCGTATTCTGCGTCCAGAAATCGAAATTGAATTCCACCTCACACTGCTCGCTGATCCGCCGCCAGGTCTTTTGCAAATAGTCGCTGACCTCCGGCTCCATCGGCTCGTCCGTCTCCGGCGCCAGCCCGCCGAGCACGTAAACCACCTCCACCCGGTCCGCCAGCGCCGCCTTCACCTGCGACCACACGGGCCGAAACCCCCAGCACCAGCTACACATCGGGTCATACAGATAATACAGCGTCGCTTCACGGCTCATCTCACCTCACCCTCGCGCACCAGCGCGGTTAAAAATAGTGCCGTCCGTGGCCATGCGGCTTGTTTTTATTATTCCCGCACCCCTCCCGTTGAGCACTGAATATAACCGGTTAAAATCAAATCGCTTCGACCTGTTTTTACGAACAGCTTTTTACGTCGCTTTGCGATAATGGCTTAAAAACAGGTGCTCCCCGAAGAAGACCAGTAGCAAGCCGACGATGGCGGTGTAGATCACCAGCATGTCGGTCTGCGCCTTGATGATCAGCAACGCCACCAGCACCACCAGGTCCAGGATGAGCGCCGTGATCAGTATATAAGCGTTGGCATTGATCTGTTTGCGGATGTGCCGCAGGATGCCCCAGTGCACCGCCATGTCCATGATGATGTAGAAGATCGCGCCCAGCGCCGCGATGCGACTCAGATCGAAGAAGATGGTCAGCAGCATGGCCAGCACGATAGTGTAGACCAGGGTGTGTTTCTGGATACTGCCCGGCATGCCGAAGTGGCTGTGCGGCACCAGCTTCATCTCGGTCAGCATGGCCAGCATGCGTGAGACGGCAAACACGCTGGCGATCACCCCCGAGACCGTGGCAATGATGGCAAACACCACCGTAAACCACAGGCCGTAATCACCGAAGGCCGGGCGGGCCGCCTCGGCCAGGGCATAGTCCCGCGCCCGGACGATCTCGGCGATAGACAGGTTGCCGCCCACCGCCAGGGTCACCAGCATGTACAGCACCAGACAGATCACGATGGAAATGACGATCGCCCGCCCGACATTGCGGTGCGGATCGACGATCTCCCCGCCGCTGTTGGTGATGGTGGTAAAGCCCTTGTAGGCCAGGATCGCCAGCGCCACCGCGCCAAGAAAACTGCCGCCCTCCAGATTCGCCGGGGCCACCGAGATACTCTCGAACGACAGGCCCGAGACCCACAACCCGCCCAGGGCAAATACCACAATCCCGCCGATCTTGATGAAAGCCGTGATGAAGGAGAAGGTCTCGATCAAGCGGTTGCTGAGGATATTGATCAAAAAGGCGAAGAACAGCAGCCCGACTCCGAGCACGATCACCAGCACACTGTCCTGGCTCACGTCGAACAACTGCAGGGTATAGGTGCCGAAGGTCCGCGCCACCAGGCTCTCGTTGATCACCATGGAGAAATACATCAGCAGCGCGCAGGCCCCGGTCATGACCGACTTGCCGTAGGCCTTCTCCAGAAACATCGCGATCCCGCCCGCCGACGGCCAGGCCCGGGACAGCTTGATATAGGAATAGGCACTGAAACCCGAGATCACCGCCGCCAGCAGAAAGGCCAGCGGAAACCACTCCCGCGCCAGCTCCGCCACCTGCCCGGTCAGCGCGAAGATCCCGGCACCGATCATCACCCCGGTACCCATCGCCACCGCCCCGGTCAGCGTCAGGCTGTTGGCCGTGTACTTCGCCGATCTGTCATCCGATCCCGGCATTCGCTCACTCGTCCCCTTTTATGCCTGCGCGATAAATAAAACCGTCCCTGGCCATGCGGCGTTTTATTGTTATTCCCGCAACGCTCCCGTTGAGCACTGATTAAAACTCATCTCAAGTATTCTTTTCCCTAGATGCCGAGTTCCTCAGTAATAAAACCCGGCCATCAATTCCGCATAACTATCCGAGCAATCCGCAAAGATGCTGTTATCACAGTCCTGATACCGGACATACGCCATGCCGACACCCAGCACCAGGTTGCGACCGGCGCGCGCATAGACGCCGGCCCGACCGCCCCAGGCATCACGATCCTCAAAGCCGTCGATGCGGGTACGGCGATAGAACCCCCCGACATAGGGTGACACGCTGCCCTGCCGGGCAAACACGTAATTCACTTTCGGGCTGATTTGTTCGATGCCCGGCGAGCCGCCAGACCAGACTTCATAATCCAGCCCCAGCTCCAGACCATCTGCCACATAATAGCCACCGCCGACCCCGAAGATCCGGTAGGTATCATCAAACGCCCGGCCCTGACCCAGCACCACCGAGAGATTGAACGAGCCAGCATCGAAGGGATCCGCCGAGACCTTCAGCGGCAGCACAGTGCACAGCAGAACAAACACCAGAACAGCTCGATTCAGAACAGCCATGTCAAGTTCCTCTTGTAACCGCAGGGCCCCAATCGAGTCTAGCCCTGCCGATCGTTGTTAAATAGTGCCTTCCCTGGCCATGCGGCTGTTTTTGTTATTCCCGCAACGCTCGCGTTGAGCACTGATTAAAACCGTTGATACTTCACTCTTTCGTTAAACAGGCATTTTTACCGCAAAAATCGGGCTTCTAAGCCTCTATAAAGGCGATAAAACTGCATAATTTATTGCCAAATCATAAACTTGCATTGGTCCGACCCCGTTATTTTTGAACGCAGCAGCACCGGGCGGTTTGAAGCCGGCCCCTGCAGGCAGACTCCGGGAGGCCATACTCCCATCTTCAGTACAGTTCCACAGGTTTTAATCTGTGTTCGTGGCACACAGTGTTCTGACCCCTTGATCACTCCACCGAGAGATTGAACGAGCCGGCATCGAAGGGATCCGCCGAGACCTTCAGCGGCAGCAGAGCGCATAGCAGGACAAACCCCAGAACAGATCGATTCAGAACATCCATTTCAAGTTCCTCTTGTGACCACAGGGCCCCAATCGAGTCTAACCCTGTAGGTCTTGTTAAATAGTGCCTTCCGTGGCCATGCGGCTGTTTTTGTTATTCCCGCAACTCTCCCGTTGAGCACTGAAAAGCCTTCCAAATTTACCCATTAAAGGGCTTTGACCCCTTTAATCCGGTCAGCGTCAGGCTGTTGGCCGTGTACTTCGCCGATCTGTCATCCGATCCCGGCATTCGCTCCCTCGCCTCCTTTTATGCCTGCGCTATAAATAAAAACCGTCCCTGGCCATGCGGAGTATTATTTTTATTCCCGCAACGCTCCCGTTGAGCACTGATTAAAACCGTTGATACCTCACTCTTTCGTTAAACAGGTATTTTTACAGCAAAAATGGGGCATCTAAGCCTCTATAAAGGCGATAAAACTTCATAATTTATTGCCAAATCATTAACTTGCATTGGTCCGCCCCTGCACTGCTTACCAAATCATTAACTTGCATTGGTCCGCCCCTGCACTGCTTAACCTCGCTTTACCACATAAGAAGCTGAGTTATCAGACACCTTAATTTCATCGTCTGACCAACTTAGATTTATTGACTTTGGCAAGGAGATCTCAACTTCTTCAATCCCTTGGATTGCAGGTCGTATATACTTTTCTATAAATACAGAAATTACATCTCCTGCTTCTTCTTCCATGTGCTGCCACGCAGCCTCACCATGGTAAAACTCACCCCCACAGGAGATATACTTTTCAGAAAGTTCTGTTAAACGACTTGAAGGGGTAGGATCAAGCACTAAGAGAACGGGGATAAAACCAGCCGCTTGGCTTTCCTCAGCGAAAGAAAGCTCCTCTCCGAAACGCCCCTGCCCGCTAGCCGCGATAGTTACTCTTAACTTCAGCTCATAAGTTCGATTATTACTTGGTACCAGACAATCAATCTGCCGACCTTTTTTAGTTGGCGTCCCGTTTGAATCTAGCCGTTTTACCGGTGAATTTTTCGCTCCAACTGGCTCACCTCCAAGACAGCTAGCCAATAGCGGTTCAAACAAATATCCCGTTTCCTGTGCTGAACGATTATCTACATCATAAATCCATTTTCGCCATACCATCCAGTTGGCGAGCAAAGCAGATTCGCAACAACCATACTCTAATAAAGATCTGGGACCAATCTGATCCATAGTTGGCATCGGTTGCTCAGCTAAAATTCGGCGATATTTGACTCTGCGACGATGAAGTGCGCTTAAATTTTCAATAAACAGCCCAAAATCATTATCCTTCTCGAAAGCAGACCTAAGTGTTTTTTCTATTTGATTCGATTCGATATTTATATGAGCTTGCTGATCGAACCAACTTAGAGGTATTTTGTAGTAATCATTATTAGGAGCAACGACACGGTCAACTCCAATTTCGGTATGACTCCAATCTAAATTATCGATGGCAATCGATATAAGAGAATAAAGCTCGCCGTCAGATATAACAACCTGTGCATCCCCAGCCCCATGCATCTTACATTTTGTATACAAATTACGAAAAAATGCTGAATTCCTCATACTCTATCCAAATAATAAATGTTGTTTCTGGTTTTGATTTTCCATGAGATTTAGCAGCAATGATTCCGTTACCTTCAATGCCGGGCTCATCGCTCCTGCTTTAGTTAATAGATATCCTATGAGCCTGCCTTCAGTACAAGCTTTTCCAAAAAAACCGAAATCGTCTCGTATATGCTCAGCGAAAATACGAGCAAGCATAGGGGGGATAGCATTGCCTATTTGCTGTATCTTTTGGGAGGCAGTACCATAAAAACAAAAGTCATCCGGGAAGGTTTGGATTCTTGCAGCTTCTCTGATCGTTAACGGTCTATCTTCGACAGGGTGGATTAACTCTCGAGTTGCCGCACCAGTGATTGTTAGGCTTGGCTCCGTTTTTATTAACCTTTTCAGCCCTGAAGGAGCACCTCCCCGCTTTTCAGTAGGCGTTCCATCAGCAACGCGCCTATTAGCCCGCTTCTTGAACGACTCATGTTGAAGGTTCTCAGGCAGATCTTTCATTGTCTGACCAGGCTTAAGAGCCGAGATCCGTTCTAGCTGAAGTCCTTTAACAATTGGGCAATAGTGATCTGTGATTTCAGTGGCCCTCCCCCTCAACAAAAGATCAAACTTATCGCGGACAGGCTCGGAAACAGGTTTTACCGATTTGAGATTGGAGGTAGTTGCTCTTGGGAGGGTTTCAATTGCGTGCGAAATAGTAATATCTGAATTTCTGAATATTTGCCCAGATACCTTTATTGTCGCCTCGGGCAACTTATACTCATGCCCGATCCGATTACCAACAATTAGCACTCTTTTCCTTCTCTGAGGTACCCCATATTCCTGCGAATATACTTTTTCAATCCTTATAAGATACCCGAGATCTATAAAGGCTTTAGCTGCTTCATAGACGTATTTTCCTTTATTGGAAGTTAGCAGACCCTCAACATTTTCCATAATAAACCATTTAGGCCTTATAACTTCCAAAGCTTTGACATAGCTTCTTAATAGATGATTCCTTGGATCGTCCCAAAATCTCGTTCCGGCAGTTGAAAAGCCTTGGCAAGGTGGGCCACCGATTAACATATCAAGATCACCTGGACCAACCCCAATATCTTTCAATATCTGAGTAAAATCTAAGTTATTAATATCTTCATTACTACAGACTGTATCGGGGAAATTTTTTTTATAAGTTTCGATGGCTGCGTGGTCTTTATCATTCGCATAAAGTATCTCGTATCCAGCCTGCTTGAATCCGAGAGAGCACCCGCCTGCACCACAAAAAAGGCTAATCGCTGTCGGCTTTTTCACTTTTTCATCACCATAAATAACTTCAAAACTGTTAATAATGCACCAGGAATCGAGCTTTTGGTAGCGCTAACGCATCAATAACCTGCGCACATTGGGAATTCCTGGGACAGCACACCTATTTTACCTTCTGAATCAGTTTAGATTGATAATTAGTATACTGAACCCGGATTTCGATCATCGTTCTGCGACTTTCCTTGCGGAAGCAATCATAGATCTATATTTATCCATGAGGTATGCGATAATTTTTTTACTATATGCAATAGGTGATGTAGCGGCAAAAAAAGAAATGAATACGCCAAGCACCGCCAGCACATTCTTGTTTCCTCCTTGAATTTCTATAAGCAGATAAACTACAACCCCATACAATCCAATAATTATTGACACTAACAATATGGCAAGGCACCAAAATAAAATCATGATATTTCTTTGTTTTTTTATAACCAATGCACTTCTTTCATTCTCCTTTATGGACTGCAGTTCTTTTATAGCCTTTTCACCTTCATAAGCCTTTTTCTCAAGCAAGCTTTTTTCTCTTATATGTGACTCAATTTCTTTATTTCCTAGAAATGATAAAGCATCATCAATATCAGTCGCAGTT
This sequence comes from Thiohalophilus thiocyanatoxydans, assembly GCF_004366735.1. Classification (GTDB taxonomy): domain Bacteria; phylum Pseudomonadota; class Gammaproteobacteria; order UBA6429; family Thiohalophilaceae; genus Thiohalophilus; species Thiohalophilus thiocyanatoxydans. The sequence continues at coordinate 120,368 of NZ_SOQX01000007.1, forward strand.
ATCTCCTCAGGCGTAGCTGACTTGCTCCTTAGCTCTTTATGCAAATATTCAGCTTCTTCCGCCGATAATTTTCTTTGATCATATTGCTCCTTGAGTTGATCAAACTTCTCAGAGACTGAACTATTAATATGAGAAGCCAAAACAACTTGAGCTTTTATAACAACATCAAATGATAACGGGATTTTTGAATCATTCGACAACCCTTTATTTAACTTAAACCAGAGTCTATTTGTTATAAAATCAATATCAGTTGCATAAGGGATGCTTCCATCGTTTTCTCTTATTTTAGGATGAAATGCTAAATACTGAGTCACACTATTACCAGTCATTAAAATATGGCCAATATCTTCAAAAGATCTTTTATTCTCTCCCTTCCTCAACGCATTGATTTTTGTGAATAATTTCAAGGCATTCTTACATTTTTCTTCATCGAATTGCCTATTATTTTCCTCCGCTTCTTTCTTTAAACTTTGTATTAACTCACCACCCTCTACAACATATTGGTATTCATCATAAAAATCGTCTCTATTAACCTTAAATATACGCTTCTTTTCTAGCAGAGAAAATAATTTTGCCTTCTTAGTTGCTATATCGCTTTTTGTACCACTACCATTTAGAATATTTTGTATCGCAGTTTTTGATGGATCCGGCCTTACCTTTCCATCAACTATCAACTCACATACATGAAAAATATTATGAACCTCACTTTCACACTCATCAAAATACTCTAATGATATCTTTCCATTTTTCTTTTGGTTGACTTCTTTAACTAACCCATAAAACTCACCAAATAAATTTTTATAAAGTTCACCATTATATCCGGCAACGTTGAATAAATGTTCTGTATCTAAATATATCGTGATATCTTTTTTCCATGTTCCAATATCAGCTAAATTAGGCGAATACCTTATCCCGTCATATATAACAAGCCCTTCTCTTATTGCATTTAAATTTTTGGTAAAGTCACTTTGATCTTTGTTAGCAATGATATACGAGCTTATTAGATCTGAGTATCTCTGCCTCGAGCTGTTATCTAAAAGATAATCACAAAATTCATTTTCAATATCTTGCTTTTCGACATCAGCAAGGCTTTGATGTAAACGCTTCTCTATAAAATCAACTAATCCTTCTACTATTTTTTTCTGGACACCTTTCGCTGAACTTAGCTGTCCTGACAAAGGGTTTGATTTTTTTAGATCTTCGTCTATTACATAATAACCACCATCTTTTTCATCTAATACCTTATAATCCCTCTTTAAGCGATTCCTTAGAGTGGTTTTTACCACTGCCTCTGGAATATGGAAACCAAACACATCCTCAAGATACTGTGTTGCCTCACTCGCATTAAACTCCCATTTCTTTTCTAGCACGAAAACTGCTTTCAACAACTCCGCAATAACATCATATATATCTTTATTGTTATCATAGAGCTCACTAAACAATGCTACTGATGCTAATAGTTTGTTGTCGCTCATAAATAGACCCAATTCTTTTACTTACCCATATTAAATATATTATTAAATGATATAGCTTTAAAATACCTTAATTTTCAGTGCAATTCGCATAAACATAATCCAACTTAACTATAAATGCAGAAAGCAGCCCGTTGGACTGCTTTCTCATTATTATTCTTCGCGTCTCACAACTTGCACAGTGAGAAGTGCGAGAGCAAGGCATAAACTGTTTTGAGTACCGGAGCTACCATCTGGCGTAGTGAGGAAACTCAAAACAGTTTATAACGCGGCTAATCGTGCTTCTCACGAAGCAAGCTAGCCGCATTTGCTATCGCCGCAATTCAAACACGTCAAACACCCATCCATTTTAATCACGGCCTTGGTACTGCATTTGCCACACAACTGCGCCCCGGCCGGGAAGTCGCCTTTGGCTTCTTCGGACTCTTCGGCGACTTTCTTGGCGCCTTCGAACTGGGCGCGTTTTTCCTCGATCAGTTTCTTCTGATGCTCGTCCAGACCCTCGTCTTTGAGCAGGCCGATCATGCGCATGTGGCATTCGATGGCGTCACCGATCTCGGCGACCAGCGAGGGCATGTATTTACCGCCCTTTTTGAAGTAGCCGCCGCGCGGGTCGAACACCGAGCGCAGCTCTTCGACCAGGAAAGTGACGTCGCCGCCCTTGCGGAACACGGCGGAGACGATGCGCGTGAGGGCGACGATCCACTGGAAGTGGTCCATGTTCTTGGAATTGATGAAGATCTCGAACGGGCGGCGCAGTTCGTGATCGGTGCCCTGGTTGAGAATCACGTCGTTGATGGTGATATACAGCGCGTGCTCGGTCAGCGGGGTTTTGATCTTGTAGGTCGAGCCGAGCAGCATTTCCGGGCGCTCGAGCTTCTCGTGCATGTGGATGACGTTGTCTTCTGCCTCCGCTTTCTCTTTCAGCGCCGCTTCGGCGGCCTGGTCGTCGGCGTCTTCTTCCTTGACCACTTCGTAGGCGGCGATTTTGCTGTCGATTTTGATGGCCATGTTGCTGTTCCTCTCGCTTGTTCTTTTATGTTGTTGGGTTTACCAACTCACATCGGGTTTTTGCCCCTCTCCCTTTATCCCTCTCCCCGGAGGGGAGAGGGAATTTAAAAAGAGAGTTGTCTGTTTTTATCCTCTCTCCCTAACCTTTATGCCCTTCAGGGTGCTCTCCCTGGGGGAGAGGGGATGGGATGAGGGTTTGTTTGCCGGACAACAGTCCGGCCTACCGCTAATATTTTCCGTAATAGCCTTCTTTGAGGGCATCGTACAAGTTGGCGGCATTATGGGTTTCGCCGTCGTATTCGATCTCCTCGTTGCCCTTGGCTTCGATCACGGTGCCGTCGTCCAGGGTGAAGCGGTAGGTGGTGTTTTCCAGATCCTTGTCCTTGACCAGCACGCCCTGGAACGCCTCGGGGTTGAAGCGGAAGGTGGTGCAGCCCTTGAGCCCCTGGTGATAGGCGTAGGTGTAGATGTCCTTGAAGTCCTCGAAGGCGTACTCGGTAGGCACATTCGCGGTCTTGGAGATGGACGAGTCCACCCACTTCTGCGAGGCGGCCTGGATGTCGACATGCTCCTTGGGCGAGATGTCTTCGGCGGTGATGAAGTAGTCGGGCAGTTTGGCTTCTTCCTCCTCGCTGTAGGGCATCGCCTTCTGGTTGACCAGCTCGCGGTAGGCCAGCAGTTCGAAGGAGAAGACGTCGACTTTCTCCTTGGACTTGCGCCCCTCGCGGATCACGTTGCGCGCATAGTGATGGGCGAACGACGGCTCGATGCCGTTACTGGCGTTGTTGGCCAGCGACAGGGAGATGGTGCCGGTCGGGGCGATGGAGCTGTGATGGGTGAAGCGCACGCCCTTCTCGGCGATCTGCTCGACCAGTTCCGGATCCACCTCGGCCACCTTCTGCATATAGCGGCTGTACTTGGCCTGCAGCACCTTGCCCTTGAGCTTCTGGCCGACCTTGATGCCGTCCTTTTTCATCTCCGGGCGCCAGCGCAGCATGTCGGCGGTGACCTTGAATTCCTGCTCCATGATCGGCGCCGGGCCTTTTTCCTCGGCCAGGGCCAGGCCGGTGCGCCAGCCTTCCAGCGCCAGCTCGCGGCTGACCTTCTCGGTGAATTCCACCGACTCGCCGCTGCCGTACTTCATGCGCAGCATGGTCAGCGTGGAGCCCAGCCCCAGAAAGCCCATGCCGTGACGACGCTTGCTCAGGATCTCCTTGCGCTGACCTTCCAGCGGCAGGCCGTTGATCTCGACCACATTATCCAGCATGCGGGTAAAGATGCTGACCACCTTTTGATATTCCTCCCAGTCGAAGCTCGCCTCGGGAGTGAAGGGGTTGCGCACGAACTTGGTCAGGTTGATCGAACCCAGCAGGCAGGAGCCGTAGGGCGGTAATGGCTGCTCCCCGCATTGCCCTGTCACCAGCCCGTTGAAGATCACGGTGTTGTGATCCTGCTGGGTGGTATCAAAGACGGCTTCACGTCCCACGTAGTCAATCGATTCAACAGTGGAGGTAAACTTCTGGCTCTTGTAGAGCGGACGTTCGGCCGCCCATTCGCGATAACGATCGTTCTTGTAATCGAGCAGGAAGCCGATCTCGTCCATGAACTGTTCGCGGGACTCACCGTCGATAATCAGTTCATGATCGGCCTGACAGTTGTATTCCTTGCTGCCCCCATGGCCGTCCGGCAGCGACCGTTTGCCGGCATCACGGCGTTTGTGGATACGGCAGAAGACACCGAAGTTGGACAGCAGCATCTGCACTTCCTGCAACAGCTTCCTGTGGCTGGAAGCCAGGCGAATGGAACAGCTCTGGCTCTTGCCGGAGATATTGACCGTCCCGTCGGCCTGGAACAGGGCGCGCAGATAGCCCCTGACGCATTCTTCGGACCCGCGCCAGACGACTTCCGGCACCTGCAGCTTGGTCTGTTTGGTGAAGCCGTAATGTTCGAGTACCCGCGCCAGGATCACGGAGCGGACAAACACATGATTGCGATCCGGCACTGCAACCGGTGACACATGATAGGCACGCGGCGTCATGGCCACATCGCCGATCAGCGAGTTGACATAATTAACAATAGCCGGGGCCAGAACTCGATCTTCACCCCAGAAATTGACAATCGCGGCTTCCTTGCCACCACCGCGATTGGTGAAGTGGCCGTCACCGGCGATCAGCCCCAGCAACATGCCCAGTTCTTTGGAACCTTCATCGCCAAACTGACCCTTGCCGGACTGCACCAGCAGGCTGTCGCCCTGCTGGAGTTCGCTCAGCGGAATCTTGCCCCGACCGGTATAAAAGTCGTGCCACTCGGTCGCCTTGATTTCATAACCTTCCTTGGTGGTCACGCGGTAAACATCGGCTTCGCCGGCGGTCATAAAGGCCGGTACGGCTGATCTTGCCTCGGTCCCTCTGCCGTCCTGGCCCAGCGCGCGGGTATCCACAGTGGTTTGCAGCTCGGCACCGGACTTGTACAGCTCGCCGATTTCGACCATGCCGTACTGGGTATGCAGACGGGTATCGGCCGTGACACACGGATTGGTCGCGCGAATGTTTTCGCAGTACCAGTTGTTGTTCTGCTCGTTGACTCTATCTATAAGAATGAACCCCGGCTCGGCGAAGTCGTAGGTGGAGTTCATGATCATGTTCCACAGGTGTTTGGCCTTGATGGTCTTGTACACCTTGCAGGCCACCAGTCCTTCCTTGTTGGTGAAGTACTTATCCTTCACCGGCCAGTCGCGCCAGATGATCTGCTCGCTGTCCTTGAGATCGAGGCCGTCTTCGTCGATCTCTTTTTCGGTCAGCGGGAAGGCCAGTTGCCACCAGCCGTCGCTCTCCACCGCCTGCATGAACTCGTCGGTGATCAGCAGGGAAAGATTGAACTGGCGCAGGCGGGCGTTTTCGCGCTTGGCGCGAATAAAGTCCATCACGTCCGGATGACCGACCTCGAAGGTCGCCATCTGCGCGCCGCGGCGTCCGCCGGCGGAGGAGACGGTGAAGCACATCTTGTCGTAGATATCCATGAACGACAGCGGCCCGGAGGTATAGGCGCCGGCGCCGGAGACATACGCGCCTTTGGGACGCAGGGTGGAAAAGTCATAACCGATACCTGAACCCGACTTCAGAGTCAGCCCTGCTTCATGCACCTTGTTTAATATATCGTCCATCGAATCCTGGATGGTGCCGGAGACGGTGCAGTTGATGGTGGAGGTGGCCGGTTTGTGCTCCAGCGCGCCGGCGTTGGAGGTGATGCGCCCGGCGGGGATGGCGCCCTGGCGCAGGGCCCAGAGAAACTGTTCGTACCAGTGGTCCTGCTTGTCCTTCTCCTCGACTTCGGCCAGCGCCCGCGCCACCCGCTGATAGGTCTCGTCCATACTCTGGTCGATGATCCGGCCGTCCTTGCTCTTGAGGCGGTATTTTTTGTCCCAGATATCGAGGGATGCGTCCTGGAACGGAATTTCTTTGACACTGCCGACAGGCAGTTTATGTAGCTCGGCGCTCATGTGCGGTGTTCCTCCCTTTTGCGCGGATAATATAAAGCCAAAGCCCGGGCCGACTTGTTGTGTACGGCAAACGACGCCCTCGGGTACAACATGGTACAGCTGATTACGACAAGACTGCTGGCAAACACTAGATATTGTGTTTGATGTATGAGCTTAGGACCCCCGGCGGGGTCTGTCAATGCTTTGCCGTGTATTTTATGACTCAGGGTTTACCCTTAACAAACAGGTACTTGCACTATTATCAGGCAGTCTGCGCCGTCCCGGGGCAGAACAAAAATGCCCTCCCCCGACCACTATATATTGTGTTACTTATATTGGCCTGGCGCGCCGCTTTGACGGTTAGGGTCTACTTACGTTGCGGCCATTTTGCCCCATCGCCGCCGATCCACCGGGCCGGATCGCCGTGCCGCGCCACGCTCCCGCTGACACTATTTGCCGCCCGCACTTGATAACCATCGGGTTCACACCTATATCCCCTCAAGCAGATGGACACTGTGCGCACAGCAACACCTGCGAATAAATTCAACCCACGTTATTTATTTGCAATAAAGGAGAACGAATCATGGCCCTAGTACGTTATGAACCCTGGAGCATGCTGAACCAGATCCGACGCGAGATGGATCATATGCTGGAAACCACCGGCGACAGCGGTGAAAGCAGCGCCATTGCCACCAGCGACTGGATCCCGGCGGTGGACATCAAGGAGACCAAAGACGCTTTCATCCTGCATGCCGATGTCCCCGGCGTGGATCCCAAGGACGTGGACGTGCACATGGAAAACGGCATCCTGACCATCAAGGGTGAACGCGAATCCGAGAAGAAGGACGAGAAGGAAGGCTACAAGCGGGTGGAACGCCAGTACGGCGCCTTCTATCGCCGTTTCAGCCTGCCGGATACCGCCGATGCGGAGAAGATCTCGGCCAAGTCCAAAAACGGCGTCGTGGAGATCACCATCCCCAAGAAGGAAGCCGTGCAGCCGCGCAAGATCTCGGTCGAAAGCTGATTGGCGTGAGATGGCGAAGTCGTAAGAGCGTTAGCTCGTCAAGTCGAAAGGGGAGGCGTGTCAAGCTGTCGCAGCCTCTCCCAACCTCGCGACCTGACAATCTGGCGACCTCACTACATTACGACCTCTGAATCGCAGGGTGGCTCAAACAACGCGGGGCCACCGGCCAATGACCGAAGATGCCGGATCCGCCTGCGGCTTGATCCGGCCTATTTCATGCAATCATATATTTAAGGAGTGAACATGAACGCGATGGCAGAACTGCAACAGGGACTCAACCGTGCCTGGCACTCTCTCAGCGAGGGCTGGACCCAGCTGCGGGACCGGGCCGCCAACGCCATTACCCGCTTCAACCCGGTCAAGCACGACGGGGAGGTGGAGTCGGCCGAAGACGTCGGCGCCCTGCGCGGGGCCCGCTGGAGTGTCCTGGCCGCCGAGGTGCAGGACAAGGGTGACGATCTGGTGGTCCGCCTGGAAGTGCCGGGGATGGAAGCCGATGACTTTGATATTGCCGTGGTCGACGACTATCTGCTGGTGCGCGGCGAAAAGCGGCTGCAACGGGAGCAGACCGAAGGCGACTTCCATATTCGCGAACGCGCCTACGGTGCTTTCCAGCGCGCCGTGCCGCTGCCGACGGCCGTGGATCAGGAGAAGGCCAAAGCCCAATACAAGCGCGGCGTGCTCAACGTCACCCTGCCCAAGGCCAGCCATGCCCGGCGCAGAAAAATCGAAGTTGGCAGTTAGCAGTATGCAGTTGGCAGTCAGTTAAAAGTCAGAAATCGGAAGTCATAAGTCGTAAATCAGGATCAAAACCGATTTCGGACTTATGACTTCAGATTGATAACTGCAAACTGCCAACTGCCCTCTGCCAACTTCGCTGTCTTTACATATTCTTGCATTGACTCGAGAAACATTTACCTGCCGATCAGGCACTATAGTTATGCCACCGCTTTTTACGGCGGGTTTTGAATTCAATTGATACCGTAGTAAAAGGGAGAGCCGATCTTGAGAAGTCTGACTACCGCCCGGTCCACTCGATATGTGCTGTACCTGCTGCTCGGCCTGCTGCTGGCCGGCAACGCGGTGGCCCTGCCCACCCACGACAGCCAGGGCGAGGAACTGCCCAGTCTGGCGCCGATGCTGGACAAGGTCACCCCCGCGGTGGTCAATATCGCCACCACCGGCCGGGTGCGGGTGCAGGGCAATCCGCTGCTGGATGATCCCTTCTTCCGGCGCTTTTTCGATATGCCGCCGGATAGGCCGCGCGAACGCCGCACCCAGAGCCTGGGCTCCGGGGTCATCGTCGATGCCGAGCAGGGCTACATCCTGACCAACAATCATGTGATCGAGCACGCCGATCAGATCCAGGTCACCCTGCGCAACGGCAACAGTTACGAGGCCGAACTGATCGGCACCGATCCCGACTCGGACATGGCGGTGATCCGGATCGACGCCGACAACCTGAAAGCCGTGCCGCTGGCCGATTCGGACAGCCTGCGGGTGGGCGACTTCGTGGTCGCCATCGGCAACCCCTTCGGCCTGGGCCAGACGGTCACCTCCGGCATCGTCAGTGCGCTGGATCGCAGCGGTCTGGGGATTCAGGGTTACGAAGACTTCATCCAGACCGACGCCTCGATCAACCCCGGCAACTCCGGCGGGGCGCTGGTCAATCTCAACGGCGAGCTGGTCGGCATTAACAACGCCATCTTCTCCCGCTCCGGCGGGAATATCGGCATCGGCTTTGCCATTCCCGTCAATATGGCCCGCCAGGTCATGGCGCAACTGGTCGAACACGGCGAAGTGCGTCGCGGCCGGCTCGGTGCCCAGGCCCAGGATCTGACCCCGGAACTGGCCCAGGCCTTCGAACTCAAGCAGGGCCAGGGGGCCGTCGTCACCCAGGTGTCACCGGGCTCCCCGGCCGACAAGGCGGGCCTGAAGGCCGGTGACATCGTGATCGAGGTCGACGGCAAACCGGTGCGCGACGCCAATAGCCTGCGCAACGCCATCGGCCTGCTGCAGGTGGGCAGCCGGGTGCGCCTGAAGGTGCTGCGCGACGGCGAGACCACTTCGCTGACCGCCACGATCGAGGAGCCGGTCAGCCAGGGCCAGGGCGGCGAGCAACTGCACGCCCATCTGACCGGCGCCAGCTTCACCGACATCGGCGAAGACCATCGCCTGCACGGACGCATCGAAGGAGTGCTGGTCAGTGAGGTCGAGCAGGGCAGCCCGGCCTGGCGTGCCGGGCTGCGGCCCGATGACGTGATCGTCTCGGTCAATCGCCAGCCGGTCAAAGACCTGACCCGGATGCGCGAGGTGATCGGCAACAGTCAGCAACTGTTGCTCAATATCCGTCGCGGCAACGGCGCCTTGTTCCTTTATCTGCGTTAAACGCCCCGCCGGTCGGCCGTCCGCCGACCGGCCTCCCCCTCCCCGAAGAGCCGCGTCCGAAAAGAGCGGTTGAACCGGGGTTGTCGGTCTGGACAGGGCCTCGATCCCCTCTTGGCACACTCCCGGCATGTCAATCGGGCCGAACAGTGCTATTTTAACCCCGGTAAGCCAACGACTCTTCTTGATGCGGCAAACGGGAACCCAACTTGCAGCTAACCACGCTTCGCTCCTACCTGAACCGACTGAGCCTGGGAATCATGATTCCGGGCGCGGCGCTGGCGATCGCCCTGTTCCTGTATATCCAGGATAACGAACAAAAAAGTATCGACTACCGTCTGCAGCTGGCCTTCGATGAGCATTACCACGCCCTCGATGCCGAAGGGGATGTGCTCGACAAGTTGCTACAGGGCCTGCGCGGCCTCTATGCGGCGTCGGAGAAAGTAGAGCGTCACGAATTTGCCAACTATGTGCGCAATGCGGTCTTGCGCCATCATTACATCAAGGGGGTCTCCTGGGCTCCCCGGATCGATGGGGATTCCCCCGCCTATCCGGTACAGTTCGTCGAACCCGAGACCTATCGCGCCTCCATGAGCGGGCTGGATCTGGCCGCCGATACGACATTGCGCCAGCAGCTCCAGGCGGCCGGACGTGACCGGCAGCTGCTGATCCGCGCTGCGCAGCGCGATCCACAGGAACAGAGACTGCAATCGATCCGGCTGTTTTTACCGATCTATCATCCTGACAATCGCCGCCTGCAGGGTTTCATCGGCCTGTTGCTCGATTTTGACGAATTCGTCGAAGCGGCCCTGGCCCAGCGCACCACGGCCAGGCGGTCCATGAATCTTGCCATTTTAAACCGCAACAACAACCGGCTGTTGCTCTACCATTCCGTCGACGACCAGGTCCGCCCTGTCTTGCGCCCGGATCTGAATGTGCAGAAGAATGATTATCAGCGCCCATTGCACATACTGGATCAGGACTGGACACTGCTGATCCGGCCGGTGCCGGGTCGCTTTCCCGATCAGCTGTCGCTGATGCCGTGGTTCGCCCTGTTCGCCACCCTGGCCATCTCGTTACTGATCACCGGGGTCATCAACAGCACCCTCTCCCGGCGCAAGTATGCGGAGACCCGGATCGAGGAACATACCCGGGCGTTGCGCAAAAGCGAGGAACGGCTCGCCCGGCTGTATGACATCATCGCCTCGGATCTCGATTTTGCCGACAAGACCCGCAAGCTGCTCGCCTACGGCCGCGATCAACTGGATCTTCAATTCGGGGTGCTGTCGCGCGTCAGCCAGGGCGAGATCACCATTTTGTATGCCAGCACGCCGGCCGGCCAGCTGGAGGAAGGCCGGACCTACCCGCTGAATGAGAGTTACTGCAGCCAGACCCTGAATAACCAGGTCATCACCTCGGTAGCCCATGTCGGGAAATCGGACTGGCGCCATCTGCCGTGTTATGCGCAACACCCGCTGGAGTCCTATATCGGCACGCCAATCCATACCGGCCGCCGGCTGTACGGCACCCTGAGCTTTTCCGATCCCGAGCCCCGTGACACCCCTTTCAGCCAGGCCGAGCAGGAACTGGTGCAACTGATCGCCCAGTGGCTGAGCATGGAACTGGCGCATATCCAGTTTGAAGAGCAGCTGGTGGAACAGCGCAACACTATCAGCCATATCCTGGAGAGTACCGCCGAAGCCTTTGTGGCCGTGGATCGCGAGCAAACCATTCTTTATGCCAACTCCCTGACCCGCAGCCTGCTCAACCTGGAGGCGGAACAACTGGTCGGCCAGCCGCTGCAGACGGTGGCGCCCGAATTACTGACCTTGCTGGACAAAACGCTCGACGACACCCTGCGCAATGGACGCGCCGACCAGTTTGACTGCTTCTATCCGGCCAGCGCCAAATGGCTCGAAGTGGCCATCCATCCCACTCTGCAGGGGGCCTCGCTGTCGCTGCGCGATATTACCGAGTCAAAAGCCAATGCGGAGATGCTCTCGCACACCCTGGGTATCAAGAACGCCATTCTCAACAGCGCCAACTTCACCATCATCGCCACCGATGTCAATGGCACTATCATGAGCTTTAACAATGCGGCCGAACGGACGCTGGGCTATGCCGCCAGTGAGGTGATCGGCCGGCATAACCCCATGCTGTTTCATGATCCCCGGGAAATCGCGCTGCGCGCCCACGAGTTGAGCGAAGAGCTGGAGACAGATATCGAGCCGGGTTTTGAAGCCTTTATTGCCCTGGCCCGACGCGGCATCCCGGATGAGCAGGAGTGGACCTATCTGTGTCGTGACGGCAGCCGGGTGCCGGTGCTGCTGTCGATCACCGAAATGACCGACGCACACGGCAACAGCATCGGCTTTCTGGGGATCGGCGTCGACATTACCGAACGCAAGCGTATCGAGCGCCTGCGTGACGAGTTTGTCTCCACGGTCAGTCATGAACTGCGCACGCCGCTGACCTCGATTCGCGGCTCGCTCGGTCTGCTGAGCGGCAACCTGGGCGAACAACTGCCGGAACAGGCCCTGTCGTTGATCGACATCGCCTCGCGTAATGCCGAACGCCTGCTGCATCTGATCAACGATATTCTCGACATTAACAAGATCGAATCCGGTGAGATGGCATTCGACTACCAGCCGTTGCGCGTGTCCGGTTTTCTGCAGCAGGCGGTGGAGAACAACCTCGCCTACGCCCGACCGTTCGATGTGGATCTGGTGCTGGCCGACACACTCCCCGATGTCGAGCTGTTTGCCGATGAGCACCGTCTGATGCAGGTGATGAACAATCTGCTTTCCAACGCGGTAAAATTTTCCCCCGCGCACAGCCGGGTCGAGATCGACGCCAACATCCAGCAACACTTTGTACGCATCAGTGTCACCGATCACGGCAAAGGCATTGCCGAAGAGTTTCATCAGAAGGTGTTCGACCGTTTCGGCCAGGCCGACGCCTCGGACAGCCGCAATACCGGCGGTACCGGGCTAGGCCTGAGTATCGCCCGCGCCATCGTCGAGCAGCACGGCGGCCAGATCAATTTCGTCAGCCAGCCCGGGATCGGCACCACCTTCTATTTTGATATGCCGCTCTATCAGCAGCAGTCGATCACCCGCATCAAGGATCAGATCATCAGCCTGGCGCCGCCCCGGCCCCATCGCCTGTTGATCTGCGAGGATGATGCCGATGTTGCCGGCCTGTTGCAGCTGATGCTGGCCCGCCACGGTTATCAGGGCGATATCACCCATAGTGCCGAACAGGCGCGCGCCGCCCTCGCGCAACACCATTATGATGCACTGCTGCTGGATATCCTGCTGCCCGATCGGCACGGCCTGGATCTGATCCGCCAACTGCGAGAGTCCGCCGCCACCCGACAACTGCCGATCATCGTCGTTTCGGCCATCGCCAACGAGGCGCGCAATCAACTCGAGGGGGGCATGGCCGACATCATCGACTGGCTGGACAAGCCGCTGGATCAGGCGCGCCTGCTGCAATCGGTGCACCACGCCCTGCAACATCTGCCGGACAAACCGCGGGTCCTCTATGTCGAGGATGATCCGGATCTGCAACAACTGGTCGCCCTCATGCTGCAGGATCAGGTCATACTCTCCGCCGCCCGGACGCTGCAGGAGGCCGAAGCGTTGCTCGACGCACAGCGCTTCGATCTGCTGCTGCTGGATATCACGCTGCCCGACGGCTCGGGACTGTCGTTGCTGGAGACGCTCAAGGCGCACCCGATGCCGCCGGCGACGGTTATTTTCTCCAATCACGAACCGGACGCCGATACCACCCGCCAGGTCAGCGTGGCCCTGCGCAAAAGCGACACCTCGCAACAGACCCTGCTGGAAACCCTGGCTGCCTGTCTGCGACAACGCGCCCGTCACTTCGCCCACACTGACGACGACCCGGGAGACCGATGAACGCCTCAACGCTGCACAAGATCCTCTATGTGGAGGACGAACCGGACATCCAGACCATCGCGCGCCTCGCCCTGCAGGATATAGGGGGTTTTGATCTGTGTATCTGCAACAACGGCGCCGAGGCGCTGGAGACGGCCGACGCCTGTCGACCGGATCTGTTGATCCTGGATGTGATGCTGCCCGGCATGGACGGTCCCGCCACCCTGGCCGAACTGCGCAAAAAACCGGCCCTGGCCACCATCCCCGCGCTGTTCATGACCGCCAAAGTCCAGCCCCGGGAGCTGGAGCAGCTGCGCGCCCAGGGGGCGGTCGACGTTATTACCAAGCCCTTCGACCCGATGACCCTGGCCGAGACGGTCCGTCAGATCTGGCAAAAAATCTGATACTTTTTTATTTTTCAAATGGTTAGCGGCTATTGAAATCCCGCGCGACAACCTTACATAGGGAAATAACCTAGATATTTACTAGGGCTATAAGTTTTTTATTGGTTCACCTTGACTTATTTTATGTGTCTACTATATTAGTAGTTACTAAACAACTAACTCTGTAACGGAGGTGAGCAACATGGCTGGCGACCTGATCAAGAATTTCCCCCATGATGGTGTGGTGACTGTTAACCGCGTCATTCTCAAACCCGAATACTCGATTGACGATCTGCAGGAGCGCGTTGCGTTTCTGTGTGAAAACGTCAAGACCTATCACTCCGACACCGGTTTTGTCGGCGGCTTTGTCTGCCTGAACAGCGGTGCGGTCTCCAACGAGGGCTCCACCATCGGCCAGGCGGTCGAAAGTCCCCTGAAGGGCAAAGAAGCGCTGATCATCACCTTCTGGAACACCTTCGAGGAGCACGAGGCCTCGCACATGTCAGAGACCTTCCAGCCCCTGTTCCAGCAGGTCCTGGAGCTGTGTGAAAACGGCAACGAGGAAATTGCCTACGAAATGCTCTGGTCCGGTGCCGCCTATTCACCGGAAGAAGCCGAGCAGGCCCGTAAAGCCAAGGAAGACGCGGCATAACAAAAGGCGCCCGCCGGGCGCCTTTTGTCAGGGACGAGGTCCGAGTGACGAGGGACGAGTCCTGATATTTAAAGCGCCCTTCGGGCGCTTTTTTTGTTTCCAGCTCTGTGATAAATGAATTTGCCCATCCATTTCAACTCAGTCTAATTTCCGGATCCGGAGGCTTGTGCCTCGTCACTCGTCCCTCGGCACTCGGCCCTGTATTCTAATGCCCTCATAAATATCCCTGTTGTTCCGCCCCGAAGGCAGTGGTGTATAGTCGGGCGACTAACAATTTTGGCCGGGCTGCGCGGCAGCCGGACTCCCGCTCCGGCGGGCCCACCCAGACAACGACAGCCCGAACCGTAAATACATATGCCCATAGCGGCCCAACCTTGAGGAAGGACGGATGATCAAACCAATTGGTAGCGACGAGCTGCAACCGCGCTTTGTCTATGACTCGACGAAACACGATGCATTGAGTAAAGAGGCGGAATCCCTGCCTTCAGTGGTTATCAGCTCCCAGGCGGCGGGCAACGCCGTCATGCTGGGCGGCGGCTACTTCAACCCGCTCAAAGGCTTCATGAACGTGGCCGACGCCATGGGCGCCGCCGAGAAGATGACCCTGACCGACGGCAGCTTCTTCCCGGTCCCGATCCTCTGTCTGCTGGAAAATGCCGACGCCATCCAGGGCGCCGAGCGTATCGCCCTGCGCGATCCCAATGTCGAGGGCAACCCGGTGCTGGCCGTGATGGACGTGGAGGCCATCGAGGCGATTTCCGACGATCAGATGAGCACCATGACCCAGAAGGTCTACGGCACCACCGACATGGAACATCCCGGCGTCGCCGCTTTCAACAGCCAGGGGCAGATCGCTGTCTCCGGACCGATCCATGTACTCAATTTCAGCTACTTTCTGACCGACTTCCCGGACACCTTCCGCACCGCCGTGGAGATTCGCAACGAGATCCAGGAACACGGCTGGAACAAGGTCGTCGCCTTCCAGACCCGCAACCCCATGCATCTGGCTCACGAAGAGCTGTGCCACATGGCCATGGATCGCATCGGCGCCGACGGTCTGGTCATCCACATGCTGCTGGGCAAACTCAAGCCCGGGGATATTCCCGCACCGGTCCGTGACGCCGCTATCCGCAAGATGGTGGAACTCTACTTCCCGCCCAACAGCGTGATGGTCACCGGTTACGGTTTCGACATGCTCTATGCCGGGCCACGTGAAGCGGTCCTGCACGCCTATTTCCGCCAGAACATGGGCGCCAGTCACTTTATCATCGGCCGCGACCATGCCGGTGTGGGCGACTACTACGGTCCCTTCGACGCACAGAAGATCTTCCACGACGAAGTGCCCAAAGGCGCGATGGATATCGAGATCTTCGAGGCCGATCACACCGCCTGGTCGAAGAAGCTCAATAAAGTGGTCATGATGTGTGAAGCCCCGGACCACACCAAGGAAGACTTTGTCCTGCTCTCGGGCACCAAGGTGCGTGAAATGCTGGGCAACGGCGAAGCCCCGCCGGCGGAATTCTCCCGCCCGGAAGTGGCCAAGATCCTGATCGACTATTACACCAGTAAAGACGCCTGATCAGACCCCTGCCACTGCAGGTAAAAAGAGGCGCTCCGGCGCCTCTTTTTTTATGTCCGCCTTTTTCACATTCATCAGTACGTCAGGGATGAACCCACTTTTTTCTGCTGGAAAAATGAACGCAGAGAACGCGGAGGCGCGGAGAAACATAATTTAATGAAAACCACCGAAGACACAGGCTCAGTGTTGTCAGCCGTAGGGTGCGTTCTACGCACCGTTACTCTGAATATAATGGGTTCGCTTTCAGTGATTTCGGTGTATTCGGTGGTTCGGTGGTTTTCAGGAATACAGTTAAGAGGAAAGTGACCTGCCAAATAAATTTTTCCTCTGCGTCTTTGCACCGACACAACGGGCATAAACGCCTCCGTGTTAATTTTCCAGAGCACAAAAAAGAAACACGCCACCAGGGTGTGCCTCTTTCCATTAGCATCTCCGTATCAGCAGGGTGTCACGCAGGCTAACGCCAGCGTGACCTACCGGGTTAGCCAGAGTATAAAGTGTTCATGCAGACTCCGCGTCCTCCGCGTTAACTTTCCAGAGTACACAAAAGAGGCACATCACACAGGGTATGCCTCTTTGCATTACCAGGCGTAGGTCAGGTTGCGCGCAGCGCTACCTGACATTCTCCGTACCGTCAGGGTGTCACGCAGGCTAACGCCAGCGTGACCTACCGGGTTAGCCAGAGTATAAAGTGTTCATGCAGTTGGAAAAGTTACTATGCTTGAAGCCAGTTCTGGCAAAGAATCTTTCTCACAAGGGAATTGTTTTATTCTCCGCGCCTCTGCGACTCCGCGTCCTCCGCGTTAACTTTCCAGAGTACACAAAAGAGGCACATCACACAGGGCATGCCTCTTTGCATTACCAGGCGTAGGTCAGGTTGCGCGCAGCGCTACCTGACATTCTCCGTACCGTCAGGGTGTCACGCAGGCTAACGCCAGCGTGACCTACCGGGTTAGCCAGAGTATAAAGTGTTCATGCAGTTGGAAAAGTTACTATGCTTGAAGCCAGTTCTGGCAAAGAATCTTTCTCACAAGGGAATTGTTTTATTCTCCACGCCTCTGCGACTCCGCGTCCTCTGCGTTAACTTTCCAGAGCACAAAAAAAAGGCACATCATCTGATGTGCCTCTTTTACTTCAGTAACGAACCGGGTTTTATATATTACTGCCGGCACCGGTTTGATAGACACCGGATTTGGTTGCCTTGTCATACTGATCGAGCTGCTTCATCACCAGCGCCATCGCTTCCGTATAGGGTACCGTGCCCTGTTGGCGAATGATTTTCTGGCCTTCCTCGCTGACCGCATAGCGGATAAAGTCCTTGACCTTCTGATCGGATGCACCCCGTTGGGTTACCAGGTACAACGGCCGGTATAGCACATACTCGCCCGTTTTGATGTGCTCATAGCTGGGCTCGAAATCATTGAGCTTGAGGATCTTGAAGTCGCGTTTCTTGGCACTGCTGATCCCGGTCACCGCAATCGCATGAGGATTTTTCTCTACCGCGCTTTCCACCGGACCGGAGGATTTCATCAGATTGTCGGTTTCGAATTCCTGATTGAAATTATTGAATACCAGCTCGCGCAGGGTCCGCCCGACACCGGATAATTTGCCGCGCCGTGCATACAGTTCGATCGGCGCATCATTACCGCCCAGCTCCTTCCAGTTGGTAATCTTGCCCAGATAGAGCTCCTTGAGCTGTTCGAAGGTAATATTATCGACCGGATTGTCATTGTGAGTCACCACCACCAGCGCATCCCAGGCAACCGGAATCTGATGGGCATTACGCTCGTCATCACGACTCTCCAGCGACGTGCGGCAGGCGCCGCCGATATCGATATTCCCCGCGGCGGCGTTACGGATACCCTTGGTCGCGCCGCCACCGGCGATACCGATGTTGATACCGGTTTTGGCTTCATACGCCTTGGCCAGCTCGGCCATGAAGGCTTTTTTGGTAATCCCGCAGCCGGCCCAGTTCAAATCCGCGGCCGCTTCGTCCGCGCCCGCGCCGGCCACCAGGCCGACTAGCAGTGCGCACACAGATAAAAGTTGAAAACGTCTCATTGGTGAAATCTCCCCTGGATGGTTCTTGGTATGGTATCGGCGATTTCAGGCAGGACCTTAGAAACAGGCAGCCGATTATGAGGAAGACGTCACACTTAAAGAATTATTCCATGCAATTGAATTTTATAATATTTTAATACTCTTACTTTTATAAAACCCAACAGCAAGCCAGACAGAACACCGGCTGCTTTTTCAAGCGGCGTTGACGGCCGGCATTCAGACTCGCCAGCCGTATTCTTCCGCCTTCTGGCGAGCCAGTGCGGGGACATCTGTCGCGACAAAATGCTTGTGCAGGATTTGCACGCCGACCATGTGATTAATCACGGCATCGAGTTTCACCTGGGTCGACGCGGTGGTCTCCTCGGCCTCGTGCAGTTCGAACAGCGCCCTGACCCCGTCCTTGTCCAGTACTCCGGCCTCCTCGATGGCCTCGTCCGACAGGTAGTTGTCCGACAGGACCTTGAGAGCCGCCCATTTGTCCGGATCGGTGTGCGCCGGCGGCGCCATGAAGGCGAACTTTTCCCGCTCGTAGAGGGTGGTGGGCAGGATCCCCTTCATCGCCTCACGCAGCACGTATTTCTCGGTGCGCCCCTTGATGCGCATGGAGGGCGGCAGCTGGGCGCAGTATTCCGCCAGATGGTGATCCAGAAACGGCGGTCGCGCCTCCATCGAGTTGGCCATGTCCACCCGATCGCCGCCCCAGGTGAGGATCTGTCCTTCCAGCATGGTCTTGATCCAGACGTACTGCGCCTTGTCCAGCGGATGGCGCCCCTCCAGCATATCGCCGTCCAGGGCCTCGGCGATGGCCTGGCCGGGGGCATACCCCTCGACTTCCTGACGCAGATCGGCGGCCAGCAGGCCGGGCACATGGACCGCCGAGGCGAGCCAGGGCTGCAGGCAGCTGGGAGTAAAACCCATCAGTTCGTTCAGGGCCGGATCGCTGACCTCATCCTCGGCCAGCATGGCGCCCTGAAACAGCTTGTTGGCCTCGGCCAGGATAGCCTCCCATTCGGCCCGCTCCGCCGGCGACAGGGTATCCATACCGTGCAGGAACATGTCGCGGCGAAAAGCCGGATAGCCGCCGAACAGTTCGTCGGAGCCTTCGCCGGTGACGACCACTTTATAACCGGCCTTGTTGACGTGCCGGCTCATCAGCATCTTGGCCACACCCAGGGTGTTGTAGATCGTGCGCTCGGTATGCCAGAGGGTCTCCTCGAAGTTTTCATACAGGTGACCGGCGTTGAGCAGCATCACATCCTGATCGGCACCGACCGACTCGGCCATCTCGGTGGCAATCGGGGTCTCGTCGTAATCGGCATCATCAAAACCGATGGTGAAAGCCTTGACCGGTGACTGCTGGCTGGCCGCCGCCATGCCCAGCGTGGAACAGGAGTCGATCCCGCCGGAGAGATAACAGGCCACCGGCACATCCGCCTCCAGGCGCAACTGTACCGCCTGCAGCAGCTCCTTGCGGACGCCTTCGATATAGTATTCCTCGTCATCGCGATCGTTTTTCAGCCGCTCGCTTTGTAACGGAAAGTCCATGTCCCAGTACTTCTGATCGGTGACCTGGAACTTGCCGTGCTTGCGCTCGATAATCACCACATGACCGGGCTTGACCTGATTGATGTTGTCAAATGCCGTACTGCCGGGCACCGTGGTCTGCATCAATTGATGAAACACGCCTTTGGCGTTGAAGCGGCGCGGGACATCGGGATGGGCGAACAGCACCTTGAGCTCGGAGCCGAACACGATCTTGTCGCCGGTGTCGGTCCAGTACAGCGGTTTGACGCCGAACCGATCCCGGATCAGCATCAGCCGATCATGCTGTTTGTCATACAGGGCGAAGGCGAACTCGCCGCGCAGATGCGGCAGCATGTCCTCCAGCCCCAGACGCGGATAGAGATGCAATACCATCTCCGAATCGCTCTTGGCCCGAAAGCGCGCACCCTTGAGGGTCAGTTCGGCACGAATCCGCTTGTAGTCGTAAAACTCGCCATTATGTGCCAGTAACAGATTTTCATCGGCGGACATAAACGGCTGACGGGCGCGCTCTTCATTGAGATCGATAATCGACAGCCGGGCATGGGAGAACCCCACCCCCTGATCATCCAGGGTCTTGTAACCGAAGCCGTCGGGACCGCGATGGTGCTGTATCGCCGCCATGTTAACCAGCAACTGCGGGTCGATTTTCTGTTCGGGGTTGGCGTGAAAAATTCCGGCTATGCCACACATAATCTGTTTAGTTAACCTCTATTAAGTCGTAAGTCGTAAGTCGTAAGTCTTGAATCGTCAGTCGTCAGGAGAATGTCAGGTAGCGCTGCGCGCAACCTGACCTACGCCTCTGGCACCTGGCACCTAGAACCTTACGAGGCTGGTCATGATGGCCATGCGCACATAGACCGCGCCGCGTGCCTGTGCGAAGTACCAGTTATGTTCCGTGTTATCCAGATCGGTTGCCAGCTCTTCGCCCCGTGCCAGGGGATGCAGGATGATCGAACCGTCCTTCAGGGGTGAGCTGTCGTTCAGGCGATACTCGGTACCCAGCTCTTCATAGCTGTCGCCGACCCAGGCGATGGCGTTGATATAAACCACGTCCGTATCCGGCAACTGGGCGTCAAGATCGGCGGTCACGCGCAACTTGAGCCCGGCTTCCTCCAGCTCTTCCTTCTGACCTTTGGAGAAGGGCTGATCGGCATTACAGATGATCACCACCTCCTTGATTGCCGGGCTGAACAGGGCCAGGAACGACAGCAGACTGCGTACCGTGCGCATCCGTCCCGGCACGCCGATCACACAGATACGGATCTTCTTGTCCGCCGGCGGGTTGTCCATTAAAAACTCCGGCCGCCATTTGGCGATGGCGTAGATATCCGCCAGCGCCTGGGTGGGGTGTTCGTCGGTGCCGTTGCCGGCATTGATGATCGGGATGCGCAACACATCCAGCATCTCGTAGATGGCCTCCTCGTTGGAGTCACGCAATACCACCACATCACCGTAATGGCTCATCATCTCGGCCACATCGTGGAGCGATTCGCCCTTGGCCACGCCGGTGGTCGACGGATCGGTAATGGAGATCACGTCGCCGCCCAGCCGGTGCCAGACACTTTCAAACGAGAGTCGGGTTCGGGTACTGGGCTCGTAAAAGGCGCTGATCAGGATTTTTCCTGTCAGCGGAAACTGGCCCATGGTCTGGGTGGTTTCGAATTTGGCCGCCAGCCGACACAACTGGATCGCCTGCTCGCGGCTGAACTGTTTGCCCGAGACCACCGACCGGTTGGCCAGATCGGCCAGGGAGGCCGGATCCTCCGGGATCTGATCCATCAGCGACATCGGCATATCCAGCCCGTCTGTCCAGTTACCGGGCTCGATACGTTCATCAAGTTTGGGATGTGTTTTATCTACCATAACTGTTCTTTTTTCCAGTCTCTTATCCATAAATAAATCAGTATCAGTGGTGTCACCGCGGACATGGCCACGGCGGCGGTCACCACCCACGCGAGAACCGTCACACCCGCGGTCATGATGGACTGCCCTCCCTGCTCTGTCGTAACTGTTCCCAGTCGAACCAACTATGTGACATAGCGGTGTTAATCAACACCACCGACATCGAAACCACGGCGGACACCAGTGCCGCCACATAAAAGCCGATGAAATGATAGGCCAGAAGCCCGCTGCCGATACCCAGCAGCATCGCCAGCAGCGCCCCCGTGGCCGTGGTCCTTCTCCAGTATAGTCCAGCCACAACCGGCCAGATGGTGCTGGCGACAAATGCGCCCAGATAATGCAGCAGGCTGGCCAGGGTGGTGATACGCGGCAGACAGATCAACCAGGTAATAATCCCCAGTATAATCACGATGCGCTTGGCCATAATGCGCAGTTTCTCATCACTGGCCCCGGGGTTGAGGTGTCCGCGATAGATGTCCTGCAGAACCAGGTCACTGGTTGCCGCCAGCAGCGAGTCGAGGCTGGAGGCCAGTGCCGAAAAGACAATAATAAACACCAGCACCGCGCCCCCGAAGCCGAGGAGCTCCGCCGCCACCATCGGTCCGACCATGTCCGCGGCCGGCACGTTCAACCCCAGGGCGGGCGCGGCCAGGGCGATAAATCCGGCGACGATCGGGATCGGCACCCAGATGATCCCCGCCAGCAGATAGGCCCGAAAGCCGACATCCTTGCGAAAGGCGAAGGCGCGCGACCACCAGACATTGGAGTGGAATATCTCGCCGATACCGAACAGCAGGTTATTGAACAGGAACATGACTGCGGCCGGCATCAGCAGGTTGAGCAGTTCCGGGCGCTCGGCCAGCAGGCTTTCATGCATGGCATCAAAGCCGATCTTGTTAATGGTGAGGATCGCCAGCACCACGACACCGCCGATGATCAGCAGGGTCTGGATAAAGTCGGTGCCGATGACCGCCCGCAACCCGCCCAGCAGCGTGTACAACACGCAAATGGTCAGGATGACCGTCATTCCCAGCCGGTAATCGATCCCGGTCAGCGCATGGATCAACACCCCGCCGGCCATGCCCAGGCTGATCAACCAGCCGATGGCATAGCAAAGCGAGATCACCAGAAAGACCCGCCAGGTCCAGGTTCCGTAACGCAGGCGGATAAAGTCACCGCTGGTATAACCGAACGGCAGCAATTGACGAATCCGCCGGGCCAGCGGCGCAAACAGCATCAGCCCGACCGACCCCAGTGAATAGCCGAGCATGCCCCAGATACCCAGCTGAAAAGCCAGTTGCGGCGCCACCATGGTGGTATTGCTGGTCACCCAGGTGGCCATGGCCGTGGCGGTCCCCAGCGCCATACCCACCCGGCGGCCGGCCAGCATGTAGTCGTCCAGATGCCTGGCCTTGCGTCCCCAGAACCAGCCCAGCCAGACCCAGATGACGCTGAAGATCGCCAGGATCAACCAGCCAACATTGGCGTCGAGTATCGCGGAGTTGACGCTATTCATGCCACGACCTTATTGATCTCCTTGATCGCTTCATCGGTGGTCATGACCCGCGAGTAGCGATCCTTGACCGTACGAATGGTCGCCGTGTGCAGCTCCGGGGTCACCGTGGTGCAACCGTCGGCGATCAACGTGGTATAGAAACCGAGATCACTGGCATCGCGAATGGTCGTGGAGACACACTCGTTAGTATAGACACCGCAGACAAACAGGCCGGTGACGCCCATGTTGCGCAGCACATATTCCAGATTGGTGGCATTGAACACACCACTGGCGCTTTTGTTAATCACGATCTCATCACCCTGAGGAGCGACTTCCGGGAGGAACTCGGCCTCCTTGGAATCGGGCGCCGCATGCAGGCCGAGCCGCTTGTGGCCGGGACTGCGATCCCGCCCGTCCCGGGTCAGGGACTGAATCCGGATATGAATCACTTCCAGCTTGTTGGCGCGAAAGCTGTCCTGCAGGCGCCGCACATTGGGCAACACCGTATTCTCCAGCGAGTCAAAATAGAACTCCTCGGCCTCATGCGGCATCTGCTCCCGATCCACATTGGCAAACACGCCGTACCCGCGCGCGGCATCCAGATATTGCAAATCGATCACCAGCAGGGCGGTATGATGTTCCTCCAGCGACTGCTGGATCGCCTGAACCGGGGTAATCGACTTGCGGTACTTTTCCTCAAGGGGATCGACTTCCAGAAATTCCGGGTTCAGATCCAGATCTTCACTGAGATCATATGTCTCATCGGTCATACTTGCTGTTCTCCGGCTATTTTATACAGCGCATTGAGCATCACATTGGCGCCGCGCTCGATATCCACCAGTTCGGTCCATTCGGCCGAGGAATGACTGCGTCCGCCCTTGCTGGGCACAAACACCATGGCGGCGCGGGCGATGCGGGCCATCATCTGGGTATCGTGGGCGGCGCCACTGGCCATGATCAAGGGTTCATGCTTCAACTGTTTGGCCACCTCTTCCAGATCATTGACCAGACCCAGATCACATTTGACCGGATCAATCTCGCTTAAAATCTTGAATTCGAACATCAGATTGCGCCGCCGGGCGATGGCCGACAACGCCTTGCGAAACGCATGCTGCAGATCCTCGAGGGTATGCGCGTCGGTATCGCGCGCTTCCAGGGAAAACTCGACCCGCCCCGGTACCACGTTGGGCGCCCCCGGCTTGATATCGACCCGGCCGATGGTGGCCACGCTGCGTGCCGAACCGTTCTCTTCCAGGATGCGCTGAATCTCACTGGAAAATTCCGCCAGCCCCTGAAACGCATCGTTGCGCATATGCATGGGCGTGGTCCCGGCGTGGTTGGCGGTGCCGATCAGGCTCACCTCCCATTTGAACAGGCCGGCGATGGCATCCACCACGCCGACACTCAGTCCCATCTGATCCAGAATCGGTCCCTGTTCGATATGCAATTCCACAAAGGCGTGAATCGCTTCCGGCCGGTAACGGGCGTGTAACGCATGCATGGCATCATAGCCGTTTTGTTGCATCGCCTCGCTCAGTGTCACCCCATCCAGATCCACCGCCTGGTGAATCGATTCGGGGGTCAGCTGACCGGCGATCGCCTGGGAGCCGGCCATGCCGCCGAAACGGCCCTCTTCATCGGTAAAGGAGATCACTTCCAGCGGGTGGCGCAGCGGCAGATTCTGCTCCTTGATACAGCGCAGACACTCCAGTCCCACCAGCACACCCAGCGCGCCATCCAGATGTCCCGCCGCGGGGACCGTATCCAGATGCGAGCCGGTGACGACCGCCGGGGTTTCATCGTCCCAGTTGAGCCGGCCATGGATGTTGGCCGCCCCGTCTTCATAGACTTCCAGCCCGGCCTCTTCCAGTTGCTGTTTGAACCAGGCGCGGCCTTCCATGTCGCCTTCGGTAAAGGCCATACGGTACAGGCCATGATCCTCCCGTCGGCCGATGGCCGAGAGCGTTTCAATATCCTGCTGCAGGCGGGTGGTATTAATCGATAAAGTCACACAGACTCCTTGATATGATAGCGACGGTTGCCGATCAAAATGGCGACCAGAATCGCAATGAACACAATCGCCCCGGCGCTGAAAAACCCCAGGGCGCGGGACAGGGGATGATGGTCTATCTCCACCTTCACGGTATCAGACCAATCGCCCGTCGATCCGTCCACCCCGACGGTTCTGGCCCGGTAATAATAGATGCCGTCAGAGCGACCGGTGACCACGGTCGCGCGATCGCGGCCCTGGTAAAGTTCGCGCGCCTCATCAAACGCGGGGTTATCGGCCTCCTCGATCTCAAAGCGAACCTCTTTGTCCCCATTTTCCCATTTCAGTTGATAATAGCCGGCGGTCGCCACATCGCTATCGCTCTCCAGCTCAATGGCGCTCGCCGGCGAGGCGACAAAAAACAGCGGAATCAAGGTGAGAATGCGCAGGCGTTCACGCAGCGACTTGCGGACGGAACCCCCATCAGACGCTGACAGAAGCCTGGCCCGACGGGCTGTACGGCTTGTTGGCTCAGAAGAATTCAATGAATCATCCATTATTTTCACTGCATTCGGGCAAGTGTTCCGGATCACATCGGCCGTGCCGGCGCAGTGAAATGTTGTTGATCTATTCTGCCATGACTGACTGTAAAATTCATATTAGCGCTAAAATTCTAGTCAAAAGAATAACTTATTGCCAGATACGTACCATGGCACGGGAACGCGCCGCAGCCCGATGCCCGGATTTTGTCCGCCGGGACGCTGCGGCCCCATTCCGTCAGGGTTATGGCCGCCTTGCCTGTCCCCGCGCCCAAACAGGAAAGCGTTCGGCCGAGAGCTTATATATTGGTATACCCGTCCCCCTGATCGAGATCGGCATCGGCGGGCTCACCCGCCTGATGCGAACGGGCGCCTGCTCCGGTGACGACAAGCCCGGCTTGTCCGGCGACGCAGGCGTGGAAGCTGTTTGCACCAACCCCAACCAGGGCAACAGAACCGGTGAAATGACGATTTTTTGAGCGCGTTATACTCGATCTAAATATAAGTGAATTTTATTTTGGATCCGAACCCCGTGGCAGGGTTTAAAATCGAGCTCAATCCGCTATAGTTTCACCGCGCCGCGCACAAGCTAAAACCCCGATAAAAAACAGATGGTTAGTCGGGCCTTGCTATCTCGCCAAGGATAGAGTCAGGGATCACGCACTATCCCCGGATGGATACGGTTATTGTATAATCATTTTAGTATATAATTATCTTATAACCTTTTAATAACGCTGATTAGTCACTGTGCGGGGGTCTCCCTATAATCCCGCACCCCATTAAAAAGGCTAGGTTTGACGATGGCAGTAATACACGACCCGATTCAGAAGCCCGCGGGGCGCACTGAAACCAAGAACACCACCTGTTATATGTGCGCCTGCCGCTGCGGCATTCGCGTCACCGTGCGTGACGGGGAAGTGCGCTATATTCAGGGTAATCCCGATCACCCGCTGAACAAGGGCATCATCTGTGCCAAGGGCTCCTCGGGGATCATGAAGCAGTACTCGCCGGCGCGTCTGACCAAGCCGCTGATGCGCAAGCCCGGTTCCAACCGCGGCGACGCCGAGTTCGAGGAAGTGAGCTGGGATCACGCCTTCGACGTGCTCGAAGAGCGCCTGAGCCATCTGCGCGCCACCGATCCGAAGAAATTCGCCCTGTTCACCGGGCGCGACCAGATGCAGGCACTGACCGGCCTGTTCGCCAAACAGTTCGGTACCCCCAACTACGCCGCCCACGGCGGCTTCTGCTCGGTCAACATGGCCGCAGGCATGATCTACACCATCGGTGGCTCCTTCTGGGAGTTCGGGGGACCGGATCTGGAACGGGCCAAGCTGTTCGTGATGATCGGCACCGCCGAGGATCACCATTCCAACCCGCTGAAGATGGAGCTGTCCAAATTCAAGCGTAACGGCGGCCGGTTTATCTCCATCAACCCGGTACGCACCGGGTACTCGGCCATCGCCGACGAATGGGTGCCGATCAAACCCGGCACCGACGGCGCGCTGATGCTGGCCCTGACCCACGAGATCATCAAGCAGGGGCTGTTCGACCGCGACTTTCTGGTCAACTACACCAACTCCGCCGAGCTGGTGAACCTGGACGAAAACAGCAGTGAGTACGGCATGTTCGTCCGTTTCGAGGTGCCCGAAGAGGAAGGCTGCTTTGATCCGCAGAACAAGCTGTGGTGGGACCGGGATCTGAACAAGCCGATCTCCACCCATACGCCGGGCGCCGATCCCTATCTGCTGGGCGAGTTCAAACTGCCCGACGGCACTCCGGTCAAACCGGCCTTCCAGATGCTGACCGAGCGGGTCCAGCAGTACACCCCCGAATGGGCCGAGAACATCACCGGCATCCCGGCCGAGACCATCCGCCGCCTGGCCTATGAAATGGGCATCACCGCGCGCGACGAGAAGATCGAACTGCCGATCGCCTGGACCGATGTCTGGGACAACGAACACGAGTCGGTTACCGGTAATCCGGTCGCCTTCCATGCCATGCGCGGTCTGGCCGCCCACTCCAACGGCTTCCAGTCCATTCGCGCCATGAGCATTCTGATGTCGATTCTCGGCACCATCGACCGGCCCGGCGGCTTCCGCCACAAGGCGCCGTTCCCGCGCCCGATTCCGCCCTGCCCGAAGAACCCGACCTCGCCGGACGACGTGCAACCGAATACGCCGCTCAACGGCATGCCGCTGGGCTGGCCGGCGGACCCGGACGATCTGTTCGTCGACGACCAGGGCCAGCCGGTGCGCATCGACAAGGCCTTCTCCTGGGAGCATCCGCTCTCCGTCCACGGCCTGATGCACAACGTGATCACCAACGCCCACCGCGGCGATCCCTATCGCATCGACACCTTGCTGCTGTTCATGGCCAATATGGCGTGGAACTCCACCATGAACACCGACGAAGTGCGCAAGATGCTCAACGACAAGGACGAGGACGGCGAGTACAAGATCCCGTTTCTGGTGGTCGCCGACGCCTTCCAGTCGGAGACTGTCGCCTACGCCGATCTGGTGCTGCCGGATACCACCTATCTGGAGCGTCACGACGTCATGTCCATGCTGGATCGCCCCATCTCTGAATACGACGGCCCGGTCGACTCGGTCCGCATTCCGGTGGTTCCGCCCACCGGCCAGTGCAAGCCGTTCCAGGAAGTGCTCATCGAGCTGGGCTCGCGGCTCAAGCTGCCGGCCTTCGTCGACAACGAGGGGACGCGCAAATTTCGTGACTACCCGGATTTTGTCACCAACTTCGAAACCGCCCCGGGCTCCGGCATCGGCTTTCTGGCCGGCTGGCGCGGCAAGGGTGGCGAGAAGGCCATGCGCGGCGAGCCCAACCCGGACCAGTGGAAAATGTACGAGAAAAACAACTGCGTCTTCCATTACGAGCTGCCCAAGTCGTACCAGTACATGCGTAACTGGAACCAGGGTTACCTGCAGTGGGCCCAGGGCAACGGTCTGACCCGCTATGCCGAGCCGATCAACTGCCACATCTATTCCGAGGTGTTGCAGAAGTTCCGCCTGGCGGCGCAGGACAAGAACCCCGGCGGCCGGGTGCCGCCCCAGCATCTGCGCAAGCGCATCGAAACCTTCTTCGATCCGCTGCCGTTCTACTATGAGCCGCTGGAGTCGCAGCTGAGCGACAAGCACAAGTATCCGCTCAACGCGATCACCCAGCGGCCGATGGCCATGTACCACAGCTGGGATTCGCAAAACGCCTGGCTGCGCCAGATCCATGCCTACAACTACCTCTATCTGCATCCGCAGACGGCGAAGGCCGCCGGTATCGAGGACGAGTCCTGGATGTGGATCGAGTCCATGCACGGCAAGGTGCGCTGCCTGAGTCGCTACTCCGAGGCGGTGGAGCCCGGCACCATCTGGACCTGGAACGCCATCGGCAAGGCCAGCGGCGCCTGGAACCTGGACAAGGACGCCAACGAGTCCCAGCAGGGCTTCCTGTTGAACCACGTGATCAGCGAGGAGTTACCCGCCAGCGCCGAGGGCGACCATCTCTCCAACTCGGATCCGGTCACCGGCCAGGCCGGCTGGTACGACGTCCGGGTCCGGATCTATCCGGCCTCCGAGGGCGACGAACCGGTCACCTTCCCGCAGTACGAGGAAATGCAGGCCGTGCCCGGTACATCGCCACGTCGCAAGTGGCTGCAGTACTTTGCCGGCCTGTTTAATAATCAAAAGAACTGATAACGCAAAGAACCGCGGGCGACGGGACGTCGCCCGCCGCTTTGTTTGAGAATGCACCGATAAAGGTTTAGTGATATGACCCAACTAGCACTTGTGATTGACCTGAACGTCTGCGTGGGTTGCCACGCCTGCGTGACCAGTTGCAAGCAGTGGAACACCTCCGGCGCCGCCGGTCCGCTGTTCGACGACAATCCGTATGGCAAGGACCCCACCGGGACCTTCTTTAACCGGGTGCAGACCTACGAAGTGGGCAACTACCCGAACACGGAAACCATCCATTTCCCGAAGAGCTGCCTGCATTGCGAGGACGCGCCCTGCGTTCCCGTCTGCCCGACCGGTGCCAGCTACAAACGCGAGAACGACGGCATCGTGCTGGTGGACTACGACAAATGCATCGGCTGCAAATACTGCTCCTGGGCCTGCCCCTACGGTGCGCGCGAACTGGACGAAAAAGAGCAGGTGATGACCAAGTGCACCCTGTGCGTGGATCGCATCTACGACGAGTCCCTGCCCGAAGCCGAGCGCAAGCCGGCCTGCGTCATGGCCTGCCCGACCAACGCGCGACTGTTCGGTGACGTGCACGATCCCGACTCGGAAGTCTCGGTCGCGATCCGCGAACAGGGCGGTTACCAGCTGATGCCCGAATGGGGCACCAAGCCGGCCAACCACTACCTGCCGCGGCGCAAGACCAAGATGCACATCCACGAGGACGAACTGGTGCGTGTGGATAATCCGCTCAAGAAAGAGGATATCCGGCACAAGACCACCAAGGACGTCACCCTGGACGACTGGCTCTTGTAAAACAGGCTCTAGGTTCTAGGGGCGAGTTACTAGTATTTGTTTGGAGAATTTTTATGCATCCTGCATTTTCCGTTATCTTTCTTACTACCCTGATCGGGGCCGGTCAGGGGCTGTTTCTGGCGCTGTTCAGCGGTCAGCTGTATTCCGCGGTCAATCTGCTGCCTGCCCAGGAGAGCAGTTTTTATATCACCGGCAGTGTCATCGCCCTGGGCCTGATGATCGGCGGCCTGGCGGCGTCGTTTTGGCACCTGGGCCGCCCGGAACGGGCCTGGCGCGCCGCCAGCCAGTGGCGTACCTCCTGGCTGTCGCGGGAAGTCATCATTCTGCCGGCGGTCATGGGGCTGGTCTTCATCTACGGCCTATTGCACTTCAGCGGCTGGCATCCGAACTGGTTCGGTAATGCGATTCCGAATCAACCGGCGCTGATCGTCGGCGTGATCACCACCCTGGCGGTATTTATCCTGTATATCGCCACCGGCATGATCTACGCCAGCATCAAGTTCCTGCAGGAGTGGGCCAGCGTCCTGACCGTGATCAACTATACCCTGCTGGGTGCCGCCTCCGGCTTCACCCTGGCCACCGCCCTGGCCGCCTGGCAGGGCTCCGGCCTGATCGGCTTCTACGGGACCTGGGCGGTGATCCTGACCCTCGCCGGTCTGCTGAGCCGCGCCGCCTCGCTCTATCGCAACGCCCGGATCAAATACAAATCCACGGTGCAAAGTGCCATCGGCATGCGGCACAACGCCGTGGTCCAAAAATCCATGGGTATGATGGGCGGCTCCTATAACACCCGGGAATATTTCCACGGCGCCAGCGCCGCCTGGTTCAAGTCGATCAAGTATATCTTCCTGGTGCTGGTGTTCCCGGTGCCGCTGCTCCTGTTGTGGGCCGGCTTCAGCACCGCCAGCGTCCCGCTGCTGGCCACCGCCTTCGTGGTCCAGTACATCGGTCTGCTCTTCGAGCGCTGGTTCTTTTTTGCCCAGGCCAACCATCCCCAGAATCTGTACTACCAGACCATCTGACGGCCCCTCCCGGGCGCCACCCTGCAAAAAAGCGCATCCCCGGATGCGCTTTTTTGTTTGCCACGCAAAACTCAGGGTAATCCCCAATAACCTCCCCCGGCCACCTTCTATATGCTGTAAGCGTGTCAAACCGCTGGATAGACGCGATCCTGTTCCCGTCCCATGACATGTCATGACAGCTCTGAACAAAAAATATTTGAAAACTGCATCACACTGCCGATATCTCTGACAGTTCAACGGGTTTTTCCGGGGCCCACTCCGGCCACCGACTTGACTACTGCCCGATCGACATGAGAGCGCCTGAAAAATGGACTATTCAAGGCCAAATTCACCAACCGGTCTCAGGAGTGATGACACCGGTGGAGGGCCAGACAGTTAGTACAATAATGAAACAAGCGACAATCCACGTAGTCGATGATGATCAGGCCGTGCGCGAATCCATTGAATGGTTAATCGAGTCGGTCGGGCTGAATATCCGGACCTACGCCTCGGCCAACGAATTTCTGGAGAATTACACTGAAGATTCCCTCGGCTGTCTGATTCTGGATGTGCGTATGCCGGGCATCAGTGGTCTGGATTTACAGCACATTCTCACCGAACGGGGCATTGATCTGTCCGTCGTGTTTGTTACCGGCCACGGTGATGTGCCCATGGCGGTCCGGGCCCTGAAAAATGGCGCCGTCGATTTTATCGAAAAACCGTTCAACGACCAGCTCCTGCTGGATACTATCCAGAGCGCGGTACAAAAGCACAGCCAGCGGCTCAAACAGCGTGCGGAACTGGAAAACCTGCAAACCCGTTATGACAACCTGACCACCCGTGAACAGGAGGTCATGGATCGGGTGGTCACCGGCAAACCGAACCGGGATGTGGGTGGTGAACTGGGGATCAGTGTCAAAACCGTCGAAGTCCACCGTGCCAAGGTAATGGAAAAAATGCGGGCCCGCTCCATCGCCGACCTGGTCAAAATGGCCATGATGATGCGTGAAACCGGTAATGACAAAACCTCACGCACCTGAAAGCTACACACCACTTTTCAGAATCACTGGAAATAACGCGGAGGACGCAGAGGCGCGGAGGCGCGGAGTGTTCGTTTCCATGTCAATTACGTTTTCGAGCTATCGCCATTAAACTTACCGGGCATTATCCAAAGGTAATTTATCATGTATCTTCTCTGCGGCTCCGCGACTCCGCGTCCTCCGCGTTAAATTCCGCTAACCTGGATATATGATTAGCTGTTGCTGAAGGCCACCACCTGGTTGCGGCCTTCATCCTTGGCTTTGTATAACGCCACGTCGGCACGCTCGATGAGCGCGTCGGCGTTGACGGCATCATCGGGATAGCAGGCCAGTCCGATACTCATTGTGAGCCAGATATTAATATCCTCGTTAACATCAAATTGTTCCGTTTCCACTGACTGACGGATCCGCTCCGCGGTTTCACTGCCATCCTGTTCGGAAGTCTCGGTAAGCAGGATGATGAACTCTTCACCGCCGTAACGACCCACGTAATCGGCCTCGCGCACCTCGCCTTGCAACAGGCCGGCGAGTTTACGCAGGACATGATCGCCGACCGGGTGACCATGGGTATCATTGACCTGTTTAAAATAATCGATATCCAACAGTAACAGCACAAACGGATGGCGGGTTCGCCGGGTGCGACGCACCTCGTCATGCAGACGAAGTTCGAACTCGCGTTTGTTCAACAGACCGGTCAGGCTGTCGTAGGCGGCGAGAAATTCCAGCTGATCCGCCATTTCGTTGAATGTCCTGGCCAGTCGACCGAATTCATCAGCATTCTCCAGCTTGATCCGGTGACTCAGATCGCCATGGCCAAAACGCTCGGTACCTATGCGCAGCTGCGCCAACGGCTTCAGCAGGTGTTGTGCCAAACGGTTGCCGACGATCAACGCCCCTCCTACCGCGGTGATCAATATGGCCAGTAGCAATATCTGAATCTGCCGCTGATCACGCCGGGCATTTTGATACTTACGCCGGATCTCGCTCCACAGCGTGGCATACACCTCGCCCAGTATCTCACTGGTCACCTGTCGCTGCCTTTCAAAACGGAGGGTGGCTGTCGGCGGCACATCCTGGCCGCTGCGCTGCATCTCGAGGATCGCCTCACCAGAAGCCGCGAGCTCCTTCCAGCTTGTCGCTGCGCGTCGGATACCATCTTGATACCCCGCCAGCGAGCTGGAAGCGTCCCGCAGGACTGCAAACTGCCGGTCAATGGCTTCGATCCGCTGCTCGAACGTTTCACCCGCCTGCGGGGTTGCACTCGACGGGTATCTGTCCACGGGCACATTCAGCTGCAATATACCGCGCCGCAGCTCACCCACCGGCATGCCGATCTGCAATCCCTGCTGCATGGCGGACTCGAAGGCGTCGATGGTCTGCAGATAGAGCAGATAACCGGCGCCGCCGAGCAACAACAGCGGCACCAGCATCAGGCCGGTACCCCGGATCATTCGTTGGCGTAAAGAAAGCGGTCGCGTGAACACAGGCAGGCCTCATGAGTAACGGTTTGCCATAGGTTAGCCAGGGGTATTCCCTTACCAATATCAGTAGTTGCTAATATCGGCGACCTGCCTCGATTCTTGAACAAAATTTGAACTGCGTCACATGTTAGTACTAACTTACTTTTCTCGGGGTCAGGCCCGGAGAAACGTCGATATCCACTGTTATACCAGGGGATTAGTTCCTCTGTTTTAAACAGAAAAAGAGACGCCGCCAGTCGAGTCGCACCGGATTTTTCATGGTTTTTCAGTACATTACAAACTGCTAATTTTCGCCTATAATCGAATGATTTCCGGCACACCCCACTCGGTTATTTTTTATGGCAGACCTCATCGACCCCTTCGGCAGACGCATCGAATACGTCCGGCTCTCGGTCACCGACCGCTGTGATCTGCGCTGCAAGTACTGCATGCCGCAAGGTTTCAATGACTTCGAAGAGCCCGAAGACTGGCTGACCCCGGACGAGATCGAGCGGGTCATCGGCGCCTTCGGCCGGCTCGGCACCCGTCGTATACGCATCACCGGCGGCGAGCCCCTGGTGCGCAAGAACCTGCCCGCGCTGGCTGGCCGTCTGGCCGCCCTGCCCGGGATCGAGGATCTGTCGCTGAGCACCAATGCCACCCGCCTGGACAAGCACGGCCAGGCCCTGTTCGACGCCGGCGTCAGCCGCATCAATGTCAGTCTGGATACCCTCAGGCCGGAGCGTTTCAAGGAAATCACCCAGGGCAAGCTGGAGAAGGTGATCAACGGCCTGATGGCCGCCAAACAGGCGGGCTTTCATCCCATCAAGATCAATATGGTGGTGATGAAAGGGGTCAATGACGATGAAGTCGAGGAGATGGTCGAATTCTGTATCGAGCACGACTTTACCCTGCGCTTTATCGAGACCATGCCGGTGGGGGAAACCGGCCGCGCCGCCACCGATCAGTACATCAGTCTGCAGGACGTCAAGGCGCGCCTGGCCGACCAGTACGAGCTGATACCCGGCATGATGCCCGGCGGCGGCCCGGCCCGCTACGTGCAGGTAGCCGGCACCGATCTGCGCATCGGCTTTATCACGCCCATCTCGCAGCACTTCTGCGAGACCTGCAACCGGGTACGCCTCTCCGTGGACGGCACCCTGTACATGTGCCTGGGTCAGGAAGAAAGCTATCCGCTGCGCGAACTGCTGCGCGCCGGGATCAGCGATGCCGAACTGGAACAGCACATCGTCAAGGCCATTGCCTTAAAACCCGAACGGCATGAATTCAACGAAAAACCGGATCAGGTCGTCCGCTTCATGTCGATGACGGGCGGCTAGCGCCGCAGTCTCTAGATACTAGGGGCTAGGGGCTAGGGGCTAGGGGCTAGGTGTGATCTCTCAGTAGGTTGTTCATCCGGCACCTACCCGGACAATTGGCGGTGCAAACCCAAACCAACCGCCAGGAGGCCCGG
>NZ_SOQX01000008.1 GCF_004366735.1 Thiohalophilus thiocyanatoxydans
ACAACTGGCACCGCCCCCATGCCAGCCTGGATTACAAACCGCCGGTTAGCCGGTTGGGGCTTTCCGTGAACAACCTGGTGGGTTTACACAGCTAGGGGCTAGTCCTAGATCCTAGCAACTAGCCCCTAGCCCCTACGTTGGCGCAGCGCCTCATAGAGACAGATCCCGGTACTTACGGACACGTTCAGACTCTGGACAGTGCCCGCCATGGGCAGTTTGACCCGCTGATCGCAGTGTTCGCGGGTCAGGCGGCGCAGGCCGCGTTCCTCGGCGCCCATGACCAGGGCCAGCGGGCCGCGCAGATCGGCCTGGTAGAGATCCTGCTCGGCATCCAGATCGGTGCCGACCAGCCAGATCCCCCGCTCGCGCAGCTCGCGCAGGGTGCGGGCCAGGTTGGTGACCTGGATGAACGGCACCACCTCGGCGGCGCCGCTGGCCACCTTGCGCACGGTGCTGGTCAGCCCGCAGGCACGATCTCTGGGGGCGATCACCGCCTGCACCCCGGCGGCGTCGGCGGTACGCAGGCAGGCGCCCAGATTGTGGGGATCCTGCACGCCGTCCAGCACCAGCAACAACGGCGGGGTCGCGAGCCGCTCGAGCAGCGCCGTCAGGCTGTGCTCGTCGCCGGGACCGGGCAGGCGGGCCACGGCGGCCGCCCCCTGGTGCCGGCCGTGGCCGGTCAGCTCGTCGAGGAACGCGCGTTTGACCCGTTCCAGCGGCAGGCCCGCCGCGCGCACCTGTTGCGCCAGCTGCCGGGCTCGTTCATCGCGCCGCTCCTGCTCCAGATAGACCTGCTCGATGGTCTCGCTGTCCCGGCTCACTGCCGCCTGCACGGCGTGCAGGCCGAAGATCACATGTTTCTCGCTCATCGGGCGGGCAGATCAGTCCGCCTGGCCGCTGTTGCCGGCGCCGGTTTTCTTCTTGCCGCCGCGCCGCCGGCGGCGGGACGATTTCTTGCCGCTCTTTTTGCCAGGCTCGTCGGCGGTTTTTTTGCCGGCCGTTTTCTTGCCCTGGGATTTCTTCTTGCTGGCGGTCTTCTTGCCGGCGGTTTTCTTGCGCGCGGTTTTCTTGCCCCCGGCGCCCTGCTTGCCGCCGCCCTGGCGTTCGGGCAGCTCGCCCTGGAAGATTTCGCCGCTAAGGCTTTCCAGCAGAGCGAAATCCATCTTGCGCTCTTCGAGATCGACCCGTGCCAGTTTGATCCGCAGGCGATCGCCGAGGCGGAACATCTGCCGCTGACGTTCGCCGATCAAGCGGTGATGGGCCGGATCAAAATGGTAATAGTCGTTGTCCAGGCTGGTGACATGCACCAGCCCCTCGACATAGACCTCGTCGAGCTCCACGAACAGGCCGAAGCTGGTCACGCTGCTGATGGTACCGGTGTACTCCTCGCCCACCTTGTCCAGCATGAACTCGCACTTGAGCCAGTCCACCGCATCGCGGGTCGCCTCGTCGGCGCGCCGCTCGGTCTGGGAACAGTGTTCGCCCAGCTGGGCCATGGCGTTGTGGTCGTAGCGGAACTCGCCGCTCTTCTTGCGCCTGAAAAAGCCGGTCCGCTTGTGTTGCAGAATATGCCGAATCGCCCGATGCACCAGCAGATCCGGATAACGGCGGATCGGCGAGGTGAAGTGGGCATAGGCATCGAAGGCCAGACCGAAGTGACCGTTATTGTCGGGACTGTAGACCGCCTGCTGCAGGGTGCGCAGCATCACTGTCTGGATCAGATGCGCGTCGGGGCGTTCGGCGATCTGTTCCAGCAGTTTGGCGAAATGCTTGCTCGCCGGTTTGTCGCCGCCGCCCAGCTTGAGGCCGAACTCGCCGAGAAATTCACGCAGGGCCTCGAGTTTTTCCGGCTTGGGACCGTCATGAACGCGGTACAGGGCGGGAGTCTTGCTTTCCAGCAGGAACCGGGCCGTGGCCACGTTGGCGATGATCATGCACTCCTCGATCAGTTTGTGCGCGTCATTGCGTTCGGTGGGCACGATCGCCTCGATCTTGCGTTCTTCACCGAACACGATACGGGTCTCGGTGGTCTCAAAATCGATGGCGCCGCGTTTGCTGCGCCGCTGGCGCAGGGCGTGATAGAGCTGATAGAGATTATGCAGCGGCGGCAGCAGATCCGCGTACTGGCGACACAGGTCCGGATCCTCGTCCTGCAGGATGCCCGCCACCTGGGTATAGGTCATGCGTGCATGGGAGTGCATCACAGCCGGGTAGAAAGTGTAACTCTTCAGGGCGCCCTGCTTGTCGAGCTGCATGTCGCACACCATGCAGAGACGATCCACCTTCGGTTTGAGCGAGCAGAGGCCGTTGGAGAGGATCTCCGGCAACATGGGAATTACCCGCTCGGGGAAATAGACCGAGTTACCGCGCTCGACGGCATCCTTGTCCAGCGGTGTTTCGGGTTCGACATAGTGCGAGACGTCGGCGATCGCCACCAGCAGACGCCAGCCCTTGCGATTGGGTTCGCAATAGACCGCGTCGTCAAAATCGCGCGCGTCCTCGCCGTCGATGGTAACCAGCGGCAGATGCCGCAGGTCCTCGCGACCCTGCTTGTCTTCCTCGCGCACCTCTTCGCGCAGTTCGGCGATCTGCGCCTCGGTTTGCGGCGACCAGACCTGCGGCAGGCCGTGGGAACGAATCGCAATATCGATCTCCATCCCCGGCGCCATATGCTCGCCCAGTACTTCGACCACCTGGCCGATAGCCTGGCGAAACGGCGTGGGCGGCTGGACGATCTCGACGCTGACGATCTGGTTCTGTTCGGCCGGGCCCATATTCTCCTTGGGCACCAGAATATCCTGGGTAATGCGCTTGTTGTCCGGGACCACAAAGGCGACGCCCCCTTCGACAAACAGGCGCCCGACCATGGTTTTGTGGGCCCGCTCCAGCACTTCGACCACCGCACCTTCGCGGCGGCCGCGGCGGTCGATGCCGGCCACCCGGGCCAGCAACCGATCGCCGTGAACGGCGACCCGCATCTCGCGCCCGGAGAGGAACAGATCGTCGGAGCCGTCATCGGGGATCAGAAAGCCGAAGCCGTCGGGATGGCCCTGCACCCGGCCCCGGACCAGATCCATTTTACTGATCAGGCCGTATTCGCGTTTGCGGTTGAACAGCAGCTGGCCGTCTCGCTCCATGGCCCGCAGCCGGCGGCGCAGGGCCTCGAGTTGCTCGTCGGATTCCAGCTGGAGCGTCTCGGCGATGGCTTCGCGCGACAGGGGATGCCCGGCTTTCTCGAGCAGCTCCATAATGTATTCACGGCTGGGGATGGGGTTTTCGTATTTTTCGGCTTCGCGTTTGGCGTAGGGGTCGTGCTTATCGGAACGTTCGGTCATGTAATATTCATTCTCATATTATATTTTGTGAATTCGTTGGCTATCACTATAGCCGCGAGCGGGTTACGCGTCACTGGCCGGGGTTGTGTTTGACAATCCCCTGGACTCTCTGTAAAGTGCGCGGCTTCTGAGCCGAGGTGGCGGAATTGGTAGACGCGCTAGCTTCAGGTGCTAGTGGGGGCAACCCCGTGGAGGTTCAAGTCCTCTCCTCGGCACCAATTCTCTCATAAAAGCCCCCTAACGGGGGCTTTTTTGTTTTCTGCATCCCGATTACCCACAGACACGGCGCTGTTTGGTCCGCCGCCGATGCCTGCCGCGCGAAGTGTTACACTCGCTCTATAGGATGACGGGATCCGGATAATGAACCAATCGCAACATCATATCATTATCGTCGGTGGTGGTGCTGGCGGCCTGGAACTGGCCACCCGCCTGGGCAAGACCCTGGGCAAAAAAGGCCGCGCCCGTATCACCCTGGTGGATTGCAACCGCACCCACATCTGGAAACCCCTGCTGCACGAAGTGGCCGCCGGCACCTTCGACGCCTATGAAAACCAGATCGAATACCTGGCCCAGGCGGCACGCAATCATTTTGAATTTCGCCTGGGGCGCATGGATCGGCTGGATCGCGATTCACGGACCATTTATCTCGCCCCGACCCTGGACGCGCAGGGTAACGAGATCATCCCCCGACGCGAATTCCGCTATGACACCCTGGTCATGGCGGTCGGCAGCGTGAGCCATGATTTCGATATCGAGGGCGTGCGCGAGCACTGTCTGTTCCTGGATACCAAGCAACAGGCCGAATCCTTCCAGCATCTGTTACTGGAAAACTTTATGCGCGCCAGCACCCACCCCGATGCATCGCAACACGGCCAGCTGGATGTGGTGATCGCCGGCGGCGGCGCCACCGGCATCGAGCTCTCCGCCCAGCTGCACAAGGTCTCGCGGCTGATCACCGCCTACGGCATCGATCAGATCAATCCGGCCGATGTGCGCATCACCATCGTCGAAGCCGCCGATCGGATCCTCCCCGGCCTGCCACCCCGCCTGTCGCAGGCCACCGGGGCAGAGCTGGAGAAACTCAACATCGCCGTGCTCACCGGCGAGCGGGTGATCAAGGTCACCGGGGAGGTTCTCTATACCCAGAGCGGGCGCGAGATCCCCGCGCCGATCAAGGTCTGGGCAGCGGGCATCAAGGCGCCCGATTTTCTCGCCGGGCTCGACGGCCTGGAAACCAACCGGCGCAACCAGCTGGTGGTCACGCAGACCCTGCAAAGCTCCCGTGATGAAAACATCTTCGCCCTGGGCGACTGCGCCGCCTGTCCCTGGCCCGAGATGGACAGCGAGGTTCCGCCACGCGCCCAGGCCGCCCACCAACAGGCGGCGTTACTGGTCAAAAGTCTGCAGCGCCGGATCAACGGCAAACCGCTGCCGACGTTTCACTATCGCGATTACGGCTCGCTGGTCTCGCTGGGCAAGTACAGTACCGTCGGCAACCTGATGGGGAATCTGACCGGCAGCATCATGGTCGAGGGCTTCGTGGCGCGGATGGTTTATCTGTCGTTATACAAGTTGCACCAGTTCGCGCTGTTCGGTTTTTACCGCACCATGATGATCTCCATTGCCAACCGCTTCCGGGCAACGGTGGAGCCGGAGATCAAGCTGCACTAGTGGTAACAATGGCAACAAGACAATTCGCCACTTGTCTAATGCTCTGGAAATGATCGCGGAGGGCGCGAAGGCGCAAAGAACGCGGAGTAAAGCATTGTTAAAAACGTCGTTAACAATTATCGTTAAACCAGCTCCCATTACCCGATCACTCTACGTAGGGTGGAACAAGCGCAGCGGTTCCACCTGAACCGTAAAACTGAACTCTACTTGAAAATATAACGCAGAGGGCGTTCATGCCCGCTGTTTGGACGCAGAGGCGCGAAGGACGCAGAGAAAATAAATGATTATTAATTATTATCTGGATATAACAAGTTCGCCAATCAACGCAACATTTTATCTTGGCGTTCATTCGCGTTGATTCGCGGATAAAATACGAAACACCTGACCGGGACCCTCGATGCCTGTAACGCGCCTTTATACCATCGTCTTGCTGTTACTGGTTGCACCGCTTTGCAGTGCCGAGACCTTGCGGGTGGCTGTGGCGTCGAATTTCAAGACGACACTGGAAGCCGTCGTCGAAGAATTTGAGGCGAACAGCGAACATCGTGTAATCATCGCCAGTGGCTCGACCGGCAAGCATTATGCGCAGATCCGCAACGGCGCGCCGTTTGATCTCTTTTTTGCCGCCGATGCGCGCCGTCCCCGCTTGCTCGAACAACAGGGGCACAGCGTAGCGGATAGCCGGTTTACCTACGCCATCGGCAAACTGGTGCTGTGGAGTCCCCAACCCGGTTATGTGGATGACAAAGGCCAGGTGCTCGAAACCGGCACATTCCGGCGCCTGGCGATGGCCAACCCGCGCCTGGCACCGTACGGCCTGGCGGCAAAACAAGTTCTGCAACAACGCGGGCTGTACGAACGCTTGCAATCCCGCCTGGTGCGAGGCGAGAACATCGCCCAGACCTTTCAGTTTGTTGCCACCGGCAATGCGCAACTGGGCTTTGTCGCGCTTTCACAACTGCACGCATCAGGCCTGGCCCGACAGGGCTCGCTATGGACCCTGCCCGAATCGCTGTATGATCCCATCGAACAGCAGGCGGTAATGTTGAACGACACCCCGGCGGCCCGGGCGTTTCTCACCTATATAAAAAGTGAGCCCGCCGGGCGGATCCTGCGCCGCTTCGGCTACGCCACCCCATCACAGGAGGGGCAATGATCAGCGATAACGACCTGCAGGCCCTGTGGATCACGCTGCAGCTGGCCACGCTCACGACGCTCATTTTGTTGCTGCTCGGCACGCCGCTGGCCTGGTGGCTGGCCCACAGCCGCGCCAGGATCAAACCGGTGATCGAGGCGATCATCGCCCTGCCGCTGGTGCTGCCGCCCACGGTGCTCGGCTTTTATTTGCTGCTCGCGCTGGGGCCCCAGGGGATCTTCGGCCAGACATCACAAGCTCTGGGGCTGGGATCGCTGGCCTTTACCTTCAGCGGACTGGTGATCGGTTCGGTCTTCTATTCCCTGCCGTTTGTGGTGCAGCCACTGCAAAATACCTTTTCCGCCATCGGCCGCCGGCCGCTGGAGGTGGCCGCCACCCTGCGCGCCACAGCACTGGATCGGTTTTTCAGCGT
The DNA here is from genome assembly GCF_004366735.1 of Thiohalophilus thiocyanatoxydans. Taxonomy (GTDB): domain Bacteria; phylum Pseudomonadota; class Gammaproteobacteria; order UBA6429; family Thiohalophilaceae; genus Thiohalophilus; species Thiohalophilus thiocyanatoxydans. The sequence goes on from NZ_SOQX01000008.1 coordinate 6,575, forward strand.
CATCCTTCCCCTGGCCCGGTCCGGCTTTATCACCGCCACCATTCTCGGCTTTGCCCATACGGTGGGGGAATTTGGTGTGGTGTTGATGATCGGCGGTAACATTCCGGGCGAAACCCAGGTGCTGTCAATTGCCATTTATGATCATGTCGAAGCCGTGGATTACGTCAGCGCCCACTGGCTGGCCGGCGGGTTGTTACTGGCCTCGTTCATCATGTTACTGCTGGTCTATCGGTATAACCGGCGTCTGCAGGTGCTGCCCTCATGAGTCTGCAGGCCCGCTTTCAACTGTCGCGCGGCGACTTCACCCTGCAGGCCGAATTCAGCGCGCCGGCGCAGGGCATCACCGCCCTGTTCGGCCCCTCGGGCTGCGGCAAAACCACCCTGTTGCGTTGCATCGCCGGCCTGGAACCGGGCGCCCGCGGCAGCGTGCAGCTGGGGCAGACTACCTGGCAGGATGCGCACACCTTTGTGCCGGTGCATCGGCGCGGCATCGGTTATGTCTTTCAGGAAGCCAATCTGTTTGCGCATTTGTCGGTACGCAACAACCTGCTCTATGGCTATCGCCGTAGCGGCGGTGATCAGGGCGGCGTGGATCCCGAACGCATCATCCAGCTGCTGGGCATCGATCAACTGCAGGATCGATCCGTGCAGAACCTCTCCGGTGGCGAACGCCAGCGGGTGGCGATCGGTCGCGCCCTGCTGTCGGCGCCGCAACTGTTGCTGATGGACGAACCGCTGGCGGCACTGGATCGCGAGAGTAAAAATGCCATCATGGCCTGCCTGCAGCAGTTGTCGCAGGAACTGGCGATCCCGGTGCTGTACGTCAGTCACGATCACAGCGAGGTGGCGCAACTGGCACAACAGATGATCATGCTGGACGGGGGCCGGGTGCAGGCCACCGGCCCGGTGATCGAATTGTTAAACCGGCTCGATCTGCCACTGGCCCACGCTCCCGATGCCGAGACCATCGTGGAAGGCATAATCAACGCACATGATGAGCGGTACGGTTTGAGCTATCTCGAGTTCGCCGGTGGGAGACTGACGGTGACGCAGGCCGACTTGCCGGTGGGTCAGACGGTGCGGGTGCGTCTGCAGGCACGGGATATCAGTCTGACCTTGTCGCAACAAACGGACACCAGCATCCTGAACATCTTCCCCGTCACCATTGAAGCCATCGTCGAAGAGCCCCCGGCCCAGCAACTGGTCATACTCGATGCCAACGGCGCCACCCTCCTCGCCCGGATCACCCGCAAATCCGCCGAGTACCTGAAACTGGCAGTCGGCAAACAGGTTTACGCCCAGGTCAAAAGCGTCGCGCTGGTATGAGTGCTGAGTGCTGAGTGCTGAGTACTAAGTACGTAGGTCAGGTTGGGCGCAGCACTACCTGACATTCCATCTATCAGGCGATTTCTTTACCACGAAGACACGAAGTCTCGAAGCGAATTAATTTTTCCTTCGTGTCTTCGTGCCTTCGTGGTGAGGCTTTTATAAACATCTGGGCCGTAGGCCCGATTAAGAACCCGGCGGGCATAAACGCCGCGGTATCGGGCATCGACCGGATTGCCGGACACCGCTTCGCTATGTCCGGCCTACCTCGTAGGGTGCACGCAGCACTACCTGACATTCCATCTATCAGGCGATTTTTTTACCACGAAGACACGAAGTCTCGAAGCGAATTAATTTTCTTCGTGTCTTCGCGCGACGTACAGGATGTACTAGTGTCGCGGGAGGCATGGATGCCGGGAGCGACCTTCGTAGTGAGGCTTTTATAAACATCTGAACCGTAGGCCCGATTAAGCACCCGGCGGGCATAAACGCCGCGGTATCGGGCATCGACCAGATTGCCGGACACCGCTTCGCTATGTCCGGCCTACCTCGTAGGGTGCACGCAGCACTACCTGACATTCCATCTATCAGGCGATTTTTTTACCACGAAGACACGAAGTCTCGAAGCGAATTAATTTTCTTCGTGCCTTCGCGTCTTCGTGGTGAAGTTTTATAAACATCTGAACCGTAGGCCCGATTAAGCACCCGGCGGGCATAAACGCCACGGTATCGGGCATCGACCGGATTGCCGGACACCGCTTCGCTATGTCCGGCCTACCTCTAGATACTAGTCACTAGGATCTAGCCCCTGTTTAACGGCCCGGGGCCGTTAAACGTCGTACGGATGTCGCAGGATGATGGTTTCGCTGCGTTCAGGACCGGTGGAGATGATGTCCACGGGGGTCCCGGTGACCTCTTCGATGCGCTTGAGATAGGCCCTGGCGTTGGCCGGCAGTTCGTCGTAGCTTTTCAGGCCGACGGTGGACTCCTGCCAGCCCGGCATCGCTTCATAAACCGGTTCGCAGCTGTCGAAGGCTTCGGCACCGACCGGCGGGGTATCGCGTACTTCGCCGTCGCATTTGTAGCCCACGCAGATCTGGATCTGATCCAGCCCGTCGAGCACGTCCATCTTGGTGATACACAGGCCGCTGACGCTGTTGATCAAGACCGAGCGGCGCAGGGCCACGGCATCGAACCAGCCGCAACGCCGCGGGCGGCCGGTGGTGGAGCCGAACTCGTGACCCCGTTCGGCCAGCCGCGCGCCGACTTCATCCATTAACAGATTGCCGTCATACAGTTCCGTGGGGAACGGGCCGGAGCCGACCCGGGTGGTATAGGCCTTGGTGATGCCGAGCACGTAATCGAGATTGCGCGGGCCCATGCCGCTGCCGGTACTCGCGCCGCCGGCGGTGGTGTTGGACGAGGTGACAAACGGATAGGTGCCGTGATCGATATCCAGCAACGCCCCCTGGGCGCCCTCGAACATGATGTTGTTGCCAGCCTGCATATGCTGGTTGAGCAGCTCGGGAATATCGGCCACCAACGGTTGCAGCTCCTCACGCATGGCCATGGCCTGATCCAGCACCTGGTTGAAGTCCACCGGCTCGGCCTTGAAATAGTGCTGCAGGGAGAAGTTGTGATAATCGAGCACTTCGCCCAGTTTGGCGGCGAAGCGTTCACGGTGAAACAGATCGCCCAGGCGCAGGCCGCGGCGGGAGACCTTGTCTTCATAGGCCGGGCCGATGCCGCGGCCGGTGGTGCCGATGGCTTTTTTGCCGCGCGCCGCTTCACGGGCATGATCCAGCGCCACATGATAGGGCAGGATCAACGGGCAGGCTTCGCTGATGCGCAAGCGCTCGCGGGCCGGGACGCCTTCGTTTTCGAGCATTTTCAGTTCATCGAGCAACGCCTCGGGCGAGAGCACCACGCCGTTGCCGATCAAGCACTGGACGTTTTCGCGTAGTACACCCGAAGGGATCAGGTGCAACACGGTTTTCTTGTCGCCGATCACCAGGGTGTGTCCGGCATTGTGCCCGCCCTGGAAGCGCACCACGGCGGAAGCCCGATCGGTTAACAGATCGACGATCTTGCCTTTACCTTCATCTCCCCACTGGGTCCCGATAATGACGACGTTCTTGCCCATGACTTCAGCCTGTTGTAGTTATCAAATCGTTACAATTTGCCATGCCTTGCCGTCCCTGACCAGCTTGCGATCGCAACCGAGTTGTTGCGGATCGCTGTTATCGCCCGGCAGGGCACTGATCACCCGCTCTCCCTGCCGGCGAAGTTGTTCAATCGTCTCGCGCAAAGCGGTTTCATTTTCATGCGGCGCATAAATCGCACCGGGCGCGGACGCTTCGCCGTCGCCCAGGTCGATCAGGGTTTTCAGATCGGTGCTGAAACCGGTTGCCGGCCGCGCGCGGCCAAAGACCTGGCCGATGTCATCATAACGCCCGCCCTGGGCGATGGATTGCCCGCGACCCGGGACATAGGCGGCAAACACCACGCCGGTGTGATAGTTGTAACCGCGCAATTCGGCCAGATCGAAATGCAGGGGGATGGACGGCTCACAGCGTTTGATCTGCTCGGCCACGGCCTGCAGATTATCCAGCGCCTGGCCCACGCCCTCACCGGCGAAGCCCAGCAGGCGACGGGCCTCATCAATGACATTTTCATCGCCATTAAGATTTGCCAGGCCGAGCAGCCCCGCGGCAATTTTCTTGTCAACGGCAGCGCCGCCCAGCAACTGCTCGATCTCGGGAATCGCCTTGCGCTGCAGGGCGGCGAACAGCTCGCCCTGTTGTTCGGGCGACAAACCGGCCGCCTCGATCAAATGGCGATAGATACCGACATGGCCCAGGTCAAAATAGAGATTAGCGATCCCGCTTTGGCGCAAGGTTTCCAGCATCAGGCGGAACACCTCGACGTCGCTCTCGCTGCCGCTGTGACCGTAGAGTTCGGCACCCACCTGGATCGGACTGCGGGATCCGGCAAAACCGTCCGGGCGGGTATGCAACACCGAACCGATATAGCACAGCCGGGTCGGGCAGGCTTTTTTCAGGGTATGCGCGTCGATGCGCGCCACCTGCGGGGTCATGTCGGCGCGCAGGCCCATCAGCTTACCGGTCAGCTGATCGGTCAGCTTGAAGGTTTGCAGATCCAGATCGTGCCCGGTGCCGGTCAGCAATGAATCGAGATACTCGATCATCGGTGGCATGACCAGCTCATAGCCCCAGCCGGCATACATATCCAGCAGCCGGCGACGCAACGCCTCAAGCCGGCGCGCCTGTTTTGGCAGGACCTCTTCGATCCCTTCCGGTAATAACCAACGATCGGATTTCATTTTTGTGTTCAGCCCTTGACCAGATAGATCAGCAACGCACCGCCGAGCATGGCGGCCAGACCAATGCGTCGCAAGACGCGATCATTCATCTGGGCGACCATTAATAAACCACGGCGAAAAGATGCGGGACTGAGTGCTGGTGTTATCCCCTCGATCACCAGCACCAGTGCAATTGCCACAATCAGATCCTGCCACATAAATGACGCCCGGACGTATGGTTAAGTCAACGTGTTATCGGGACGTCATTTATTGCCTGGATTGCTGTTCTTGAAGTATTTGAAGAATTCAGAATCAGGCTCGAGCAGCATCATATTGCCGTTACCCGCCAGCGATTTGCGATAGGCATTGAGGCTGCGGTAGAACGAGTAGAACTCTTCATCTTCAGAAAAGGCATTGGCATAAATACCCGCCGATTTGGCATCACCCTGACCCCGAATAGCCTGGGCCTCGCGATAGGCATTGGCCAGCATGACGGTCTTCTGGCGTTCCGCCTCGGCGCGGATACGTTCCGCTTCACCTCGACCGGAAGCGCGCAGCTCCTTGGCCTCTTTTTCACGTGCCGAGCTCATGCGTTCGAAAATATTTTCGAACACCCGTTCGGTCAGCTCGATGCGTTTGAGGCGGACATCGACAATCTCGATACCAAAACTCTGGACCCGTTTATCAGCCTCCTTGGTGATACTGCGCATGATGTCATCACGCGCATCGGAGATGACTTCCTGCAGGGTCCGCTCACCAAAGGCGTCCAGCAAGCCCTTGTTGACGATCGATTGAAACTGCATCCGCGCCCGACTCTCCATGCCTTGCATGGTCTTGTAATAGGTCTCGACATCATCGATGCGCCACTTGACATAGTAGTCGACGATCAGCGGCTTCTGTTCCTGCGTGAGGTAACGCTGCGGGGCAGTATCGGCGGTGATAATCCGCTTCTCATACTTGCGCACGTTATTCACAAAGGGCCATTTGACATGCAGGCCCGGTTCAAAGTCGGCTTTTTTCACTTTCCCCAACGCAAACTGGATCGCCAGCTCGCGTTCGCTGACGGTGAACAGGGAGTTACTGCCTATCAGGCCAATGATAGCCAGCACGACGATAGCGGCGATAAGTTTCGGGCTCATTGGCGTTCCTCCCGTGAGCGATTCTCGCGCTCACGCATTTGATCCAGTCCGAAGTCCTCTACCTGTTGCTGAAAAGGCCCGGAGCCGGAATCCACTTTTGTATCACTGTTTTTCGACCGCTTCATAATCTGATCCAGCGGCAGATACATCAGGTTATTGCCGTTTTGTATATCCACCATGACTTTCGAAGTTTTCCCGAGTATCTCTTCGATCGCCTCCAGATACAGACGTTCGCGGGTAACCGCGGGGGCCTTCTTATACTCGACCAGAACATCCGTGAAGCGCTCGGCGTCACCTTCGGCCACTGCGATTTTCTGATCCCGGTAGGCCTTGGCCTCTTCCAGGAAGCGCTGCGCCTGACCTTCGGCACGGGGCAGAATGTTGTTCGCAAAGCCCATGGCCTGGTTCATGTACTTCTCCCGGTCCTCGCGCGCGGCGGCCACGTCATCGAATGCCGCCATAACCTGCCTCGGTGGCTGGGCCTTCTGCATGTTGAAACCGCGCACCTGCAGGCCGGTTTCATAACTGTCGAGAATACCCTGGATGCGATCCCAGGCCTCGGAGGCGATCTTGTCGCGGCCCTCGGTAATGATGTGCTCCATGTCGTTGTTACCGACGATCTCGCGTACGGCACTTTGCGTCACATGTTTCAGTGAAACTTCCGGGTCACGGACGTGATACAGGAAACGACGCGAATCGCGCACGTTGTATTGCACCACGAATTCCATATCGACGATATTCTCGTCCTGGGTCAGCATCAGGGCTTCCTGGCTGCCTTCACCGATGTGCACCGAGCGCACATTGGAGACGTCGACAATCTCCACGGTATCGATAAACCGGGGATGCCAGTGCGGGCCCGGGGGCTGGATGCTCTGGAATTCACCAAAACGCAACACCACGGCCTCTTTACCTTCGTTGACGATATAGATTCCGGACAGGGCCCAGATCGCCGCCAGTACCAGCGCAATAAAGCTCAGGCCGATCGAACCGCCCGCACCGGGGATGCGGGGACCACCGCCACCGCCTTTCCCGCCGAACAGGCCGCCGAACTTGGCCTGCAGCTTTTTGATGACTTCGTCGAGATCCGGGGGGCCCTGATTGTTCCGGTTACCCCAGGGATCTTTATTGTTTGAACCACCAGGTTCATTCCAGGCCATGTGATGCTCCGTGATGTGTGTTCTGAATCAGCGAGTGCGGTTCAATTCAGGAAAGTGGATTTTCAGTGTGACCAAGAGGCAATTCTATGGGGCTTCGCTACCCGCCGCAAGGCGTAACGCCTCATCATTCCGGGCCAGGTAGTTCGAGATGCCGTGGTGTTTGTCCAGCGACTGCCACTCGGGCCGGGGCATTTCCACGGTCATCAACCAGTTACCCTGCTCGTCCACCTGCTCGCGATGCACCTTGCCGACTTCATGCAACAGGGCGTGCAGCCGGCCCTCGGCCACCGGCAGCAGCAGCTCATGGCAGACCCGGCCCCGATCCAGGCGCGCGGCCAGCGCCTCGCGCAACTGTTCCAGCCCGGCCCCGCTTTGCGCCGAGATCCAGACTCGCCAGGGCAGGCCCTGCTCGTCATATTCGATGTGCGGCGGCGTGTCGTCAAGGCGGTCGATCTTGTTGTAGACCAGCAGTTGCGGTACCGCCCGGGCGTCGATCTCGCTCAGCACGGCATTGACCTGCTCCATGTTGGCCTCCCGCTCGGGGCTGGAGGCGTCCACCACATGCAACAGCAGATCCGCATCTCGGGTCTCCTGCAGGGTGGAGCGAAACGCCGCCACCAGATCGTGGGGCAGATGGCGGATAAAGCCGACCGTGTCGGCCAGGATCAGCTTCTGCCCGTCGGCCAGCTCCAGCCGGCGCAGGGTCGGATCGAGGGTGGCGAACAGCTGGTCGGCCGCATAGACATGGGATTCGGTGAGCCGGTTGAACAGGGTCGATTTGCCGGCATTGGTATAGCCGACCAGCGAGACCGTCGGAATCTCCGCCCGCTTGCGGGCGCGGCGGCCCTGTTCGCGCTGGCGCTGAACCTTCTCCAGACGCTTGTTGAGCTGGCGAATGCGATCGCCGAGCAACCGGCGGTCGGTCTCCAGCTGGGTTTCGCCGGGACCACGCAGGCCGATGCCGCCCTTCTGGCGTTCCAGATGGGTCCAGCCGCGAACCAGCCGGGTGGAGAGGTGTTTGAGCTGGGCCAGTTCGACCTGCAGCTTGCCTTCGTGGGTGCGGGCGCGCTGGGCGAAAATATCCAGAATCAGACCGGTGCGATCCAGCACCCGGCACTGGAGCAGTTGCTCGAGGTTACGCTCCTGGACCGGCGACAGGGCGTGATTGAACAGTACCAGATCGGCATCGAGTTCCCTGACCGTGTCACGGATCTCCTCGGCCTTGCCGCTGCCGACAAAATAGCGGGGATGGGGCACGGACCGGGAGCCGGTGACGACCGCGATCGGTTCGGCGCCGGCGGAGAGAGCCAGTTCCCGGAATTCCTGCGGTTCTTCCTGCTGCTGTTCGGCTTGCAGAGCCAGGTGAACCAGAACCGCCCGTTCACCGGCTTGGGGACGTTCAAACAATCATTACCACCCTCACCAACGCCAGGTTAGTGACTTCATGCATTCCCTTCATGGCCCTTGATTTCTTCCGCCACGGGCAGTTTCACATTGCGCGCCGGTACCACGGTAGAGATGGCATGCTTGTATACCATTTGATTAACTGTATTTCGCAACAGCACCACAAACTGGTCAAATGACTCGATCTGTCCCTGCAACTTGATTCCATTCACCAGAAAGATTGAAACAGGAACGCGCTCCTTACGCAGTGCATTGAGAAACGGATCTTGTAAGGACTGTCCTTTACTCATCGTTATTATCTCCGAATTTTATAGTTATTGTCTCAGACGATCGGGTCTGTTCTTATAACCTTATAAATAATCAATTAAAATACAAATTTATCTTAGCACACTCATTCCAGCTCTATGGGTAGGCGACGCAGCCATTTCAAGACCTGTTCCTCCCTTTTTTGATCAAGGGCATCAAATACCCGGACCGCCGGTTCACTGCGCAGCCAGGTCAGCTGGCGCTTGGCCAGCTGGCGGGTCGCCGCCACGCCCTGTTCCTGCATTTGAGTATAGTTGATCCTGCCCTGCAAGTAGTGCCACAGCTGGCGGTAACCCACCGCCCGGATTGAGGGCATCTGTTCGTGCAAATCCCCGCGTACAAAAAGGCTTTCCACTTCCTCGATCAAACCCTGCTCGAGCATCCGGGCAAAGCGCCGGGCGATGCGCTCGTGCAATACCGCCCGATCCGGCGGTATCAGTGCCAGTTTGACAAACTGCCAGGGCAACGGTTCATTCTGTTGCTGCAGGTCGCTCAGGGGCTCGCCGGTCAGCTCGAAAACCTCCAGGGCCCGTTGAATGCGCTGGGGATCGTTGGGATGGATGCGTTCGGCGGCCGGCGGATCCACCTCGGCCAGCCGGGCATGCATCGCCGCCCAACCCCGCTCATGCGCCTCCTGCGCCAGCCGCGCGCGCAGCGCGGCATCGGCCGCCGGCAGGCGGGAGAGGCCGTGGATCAGGGCGCGAAAATAGAGCATGGTGCCGCCGACCAGCAGCGGAATGCGCCCGGCGGCGGTGATCTCGGCCATCGCCTCGCGGGCCAGCGCGGCAAAGCGGGCCGCCGAGCAGGCCTCGGCCGGGTCCAGAAAATCGATCAGCCGGTGGGGCGCTTCGGCCAGCACCTCGGGCCCGGGCTTGGCCGTCCCGATATCCATGCCCCGGTAGACCATCACCGAATCGACACTGACGATCTCCACCGGCAACGCCCGCACCAGCTGCACGGCCAGCTCGGTCTTGCCCGAGGCGGTCGGCCCCATCAGGGCAATCGCCGTTGGCAGTTCCCCCGTGGTGGCCATCAGCCCGCAAACAGTCCCTGCAACATGCGGCCGTCCCAGCGGGTCCAGTAACGGGCCGGTTGCGCCTGCGCTTGCCAGCGCAGGGCGTCGCGGACCAGCGCCTGTTGCTCCGCCGCGTTCCAGGTTTGATGATCACTGATCGCCCGGGCCAGCGCCCCGGCCAGCGGCTCGCCCGCCCGGGCCGCCGCGATAAACTCGGGCAGCATGGCGGAAAGCTCGGTTTGCGCGGCCAGCACCGGAATCTGGCGCACCCGCACCGCCGTCTCGCTGAGCGCGGCCAGATCAAAGCCGCGGCTGGCCAGCCACGCCTCCTGCTGCTCCAGCCACTGCACCGCATCCGCCGACAGCGCCAGCGTTTGCGGAATGAGTAACGGCCGGGCGGGCAGCGGCGCCGTGTCGGCGAGCTGTTCGGCCAGTTGCGCGCGGCGCACCGCCCGACCGTTCACCAGCAGCAGGCCGTCCTCCTCGGCCACGACCAGGTAGCCCCCCTCCAGCGCGGCAACGATGTTCCGGTCGCCGGCCGCCTCGTGGGGCTCGCCCGCTTCGGGCCCGGCGGGGATCGGCGAGCCGTGCGCGGCCGCTTCGCGGATTTGCCAGCTCGCGGGAATATTGCCTTCCGCCGGGGTATAAAAATCATCGCCTTTCGCCCTCGTCCCGGCGGCCGGAGCCGGAGCCGCGTCGGCCGCCGGCGAGGCGCGCTCCAGTGCCTCGTTCACCGCGTGCGCCAGAAAATCATGAATCCGGCGCGCTTCATGGAAGCGGACTTCATGCTTGGTGGGATGCACATTGACGTCCAGCTTGAGGGGATCCAGCTCCAGGTAGAGCACCCAGGCAGGATGGCGGCCGGGATAGAGCCGGGGCTGATACGCCTGGCGCAGCGCATGGTTGATCAGTTTGTCGCGCACACTGCGTCCGTTGACATAGACATACTGCAGATCGGCCTGGGCCCGGGCCGCCTGCGGGCCACCCAGCCAGCCGCTCAGGCGCAGCCCCTCCTGGGCGAAATCCAGCGCCCAGGCCTGACGATAAAAGGCCTTGCCGCAGAGTCGCTCCACCCGGCGGGCACGCTGCGCCGGCTGAGTGGCCGGGGGCAGACGGAAGATCTCCCGCTGGTTATGTATGAGGGTAAAGCCCACCTCGAAGCGGCTCAGGGCCAGGCGCTTTAGCATGTCCTCAATGTAGCGGTACTCGGTACGTTCGGTGCGCAAAAAACGCCGCCGCGCCGGGGTATTATAAAAGAGTTCCGAGACGCTCACGCTGGTGCCGACCGGATGCGCGGCCGGCGTCAGCTCGGGCGGCGCCTCCCGTCCGTTGAGACTCAGACGCCAGCCCGAGCCGGCCTCGCCGACCCGGGATTCAATCGTCAGGCGGGCCACCGACCCGATACTCGCCAGCGCCTCGCCGCGAAACCCGAGGCTGGCGATGTTCTCCAGATCCGCCAGCGAGGCGATCTTGCTGGTGGCGTGCGGACTGACCGCCAGCTCCAGCTCGTCGGGCCGAATGCCGTAACCGTCGTCACTGACCCGGATCGCCTCCAACCCGCCCTGGCGAATCTGCACCTCGATCCGACTCGCCCCCGCATCCAGCGCATTTTCCACCAGCTCCTTGACGATCGACGCCGGCCGCTCCACCACCTCCCCGGCCGCAATCTGGTTGGCCAGGGTCGACGGCAGGCGCTGGATGATCGCATCGGGCTGATAACGGCGGGCGGTTTGCATGCGAATAGCTTAACCGCGTTATCTCAAAAGGTGAACGGGCTTCGTTGCAGGACAGGGTTAAAAAACGCGGAGAACGCGGAGACGCAGAGGCGCGGAGATATAATTTTTAATGTTGAATTTTAAATTTTGAATTGTTCATCGGTATTTAATCGCGAATTCAAAATTCAACATTTAAAATTCAAAATCTTATAGCTTTGCGTCTCCGCGCCTCCGCGAACTCCGCGTTACTTTCCAGAGCCCCTGAAAAATGGAACATCAGATAACGGGGATCTGCAGCACCTGGCCGACGCGCAGCATGTTGTCGGAGAGGTTGTTGTGCTGTTTGATGGTCGAGACGCTCACCCGGTAGCGGGCGGCGATACCGGACAGAGTGTCACCGCGGTTGATGCGATGGCGCTGCATCTTGCGTTCGGCCAGGATGGTCCCGGCCGGGGCATGGCGGGCGAAATACTGCTTCACCCCGGAGAAGATGGAGTGAGCCAGTTTGCTCTGGTGAGCGCTGCTGCGCAGCTTGCGCTCCTCGGCGGGATTGGAGATGAAGGCGGTTTCCACCAGCACCGACGGCATATCGGGCGCCTTGAGCACCCGGAAACCGGCCTGTTCCACCTGCCGTTTATGCAGGTGATTGATCTGCCCGAGGCCGCCGAGCACTTCACTGGCAACCCGATGGCTGTCTTCAATGGTGGAGTTCTGCACCATGTCCACCAGCACCATCTTCAGCAGATCTTCCTTATCATCCAGGCTGACCCCGCCGATCAGATCCGCGCTGTTTTCGCTTTCGGCCAAAAATTGGGCCGCTTTACTACTGGCGCCGCCGTCGGAAACCACGTAGACCGAGGAGCCGTGCGCACGGCGATCGTGAAAGGCATCGGCATGGATGGAGATAAACAGATCGGCCTGGGCCCGGCGCGCGGTCTCCACCCGCTCGCGCAGACTGAGGTAATAGTCCCCGTTACGAATCATCACCGGTTTCATACCCGACGTCTTGTTCACCAGCGCTTCCAGCTTGCGGGCCACCGCCATGACCACGTCCTTCTCGCGGGTGCCGCGCTGGCCGATCGCCCCGGGATCCTCGCCGCCGTGACCGGCATCGATGGCAATGATCACCTCCCGCGGTTTGCCGTCCTTCACCGATTTGGTCACCCTCGGCGCGGCCTGCTCGCTTTGGGGTTGATGCAGATCGATCACCAGACGGTGGCCGTATTTCCCCTGCGGCTTGAGCACAAAACTTTTGGGTTTGACCTCGGATTTGAGATCCAGCACAAAGCGCAACTGATCATCCTGACGATGAGCGTAACGAACCTTTTTGATCAGTGCCTCATCAAAGGCGAAATCCGGCAGGCTCCCGGGAAAGCGAGCGTGTTTCAGATCGACGACCACCCGATCCGGGCCTTCCAGGGAGAACAGGGTATGATCCACCGGCTCGCTGAGATCCAGCACCAGCCGGGTATGATCCGGGGCCGGCCACATACGCACCCCTTCCACCTGCACCTCGGCGGCGGTGGCGGTGAGCGGCACAATGGCGAGCATCAACAGTAGCAGCGCCTGAGCTGGACGCATTTTATCTACCTCCCGGTTTAGCTGCTCTTAATTATTGTGCCGGGACAGGTGAGAAATCAAGTAAAAATTTATATTTATTATGAAGATAGCCTGTTTTTCTAGAGTTTTTTCGAGATCTGGATCCGATCCGGGGCTTAAAACGGCTCCAGCCGGGCCAGCAGCGCCTCGCCGCTCTGATCATGGGCGATCAGCCGCGCCTGGCGCCCCTCGCCGCTGGGATCGAGATAAACCTCCACATCGGGCAGGGGCAGATGGCCCGCGCCGCGCTCGGACCACTCCACCAGGCAGAGAGAGTGATCATCCAGATAATCCCGAAACCCCAGGTACTCCAGCTCTTCCGGGTCCCCGAGGCGATACAGATCGAAGTGAAAAACTTTTTTATGATCAAAGTAATAGGGCTCGACCAGGGTGTAGGTCGGGCTTTTGACCGCCCCTGTGTGGCCCAGCTCCTGCAGCAGACCGCGCACCAGGGTGGTCTTGCCGGCACCCAACTCGCCGTGCAAAAAGAGCAGACAGGGTGCCACGCAGAGACGGGCCAGCCGCCGGCCCAGCTGCAGCGTGGCCGCTTCGTTTTCGAGGTACTGTTCCATGCTTCAAGCTTAGCGGAATTTATCGAACAACGGCATGAACCGGCGGCAAAGAATTTCGCCGCCGGGATCACCCATTGATGAGCCGGCGCAGCGGGCCGAACAGGTCTCCGGCCAGCAGACCGCGTTCGCCGGCCGACCTGGCCGCCTGATCCGCTGCCGCGCCGTGCAGGCAAACGCCCAGTTGCGCCGCCGGTTCGGGGGCCAGCCCTTGCGCCAGCAGGGCGGCGATCACCCCGGTGAGCACATCGCCCATGCCGGCGCTGCTCATGCCGGGGTTGCCGGCGGTGCAGAGGCTGTTCCCCGTGCCAGCGCTCACTAACGTGCCGGCGCCCTTGAGCACCACCACCCCGCCGTACTGCGCCTGCAGGCGGCGCACTGCCGCCAGCCGATCGGCCTGCACCTCGGCCGGGGTCAAGTTCAGCAGGCGCGCGGCCTCGCCGGGATGGGGGGTGAGAATCCGCTGCCCGCCCTGGCGCGGATTCTCGGCCAGCAGATTCAGCGCATCGGCATCCACCACCTGGGGCGTGTCGCACGCCGCGAGCGCCTGCCAGATCATCCGGCCCCATTCGCCCTGCCCCAGGCCGGGGCCCACCGCGACCACCGTGGCCTGGTCGATCAGCGCCTGCAGCGCCTGGCTCTCTTCCACGCCGTGGCACATCAGTTCCGGGCGGCCATGGTTGAGGGTGGCGGCATGGGCGGCGCGGGTGGCAATGCTCACCCGGCCGGCGCCGGCGCGCAGGGCCGCCTCGCCGGCCAGTCGGGCCGCGCCGTTCATGCCCTGCTCCCCGCCGAGGATCAGCACATGGCCGTAGAGCCCTTTATGGCTGTTGCGCGGCCGGCGCGGCAGGTGCCGCACCAGTTCAGCGAACTCGAGTCGCTGCGCCACCGGGCTGACGCGCGCCCGGACCGTGTCGGGCAGGTTGAGACTGTTGAATGCCAGTTGACCCACATGATCGGGGGCGTCGGCGGTAAGCAGGCCGATCTTCAGCCCGATGAAGGTGATCGTCTCCTCGGCGCGTACCGCCCGGCCACCCGCCTGGCCGGTATTCGCATCGAGGCCGGAGGGGACATCCAGTGCCAGGATCGGCTTGCCGCTGCCATTGAGCCAGTCGATCGCCGTGGCGTAGGGCTCGTTGACCTCGCCTCGCACCCCGGTGCCGAGCAGCGCGTCGACCAGCAGATCGGTCTCCTCGAGCGGTTGCGAGGCAAAGGGCTCGGGAAACACCTCGATGCCCTGCAGGCGTTGCAAGGCGGCCAGCGCATCGCCGCCCAGTTTGTCGCTCTCGCCCACCTGCAATACCCGCACCTGCCGACCGTCGGCGTGCGCCAGCCGGGCGACCACATAACCGTCCCCGCCATTATTGCCGGTGCCGCAGACCACTGTAATACGTCGCGCTTCGGGCCAGCGCCGACTCAGCTGCCGCCAGGCCGCCTCACCGGCGCGTTCCATCAGGACAGAACCGGACATGCCCAGCTCCTCGATGGCGATGCGATCGAGTTCGCGACACTGCTCGGTGGTATAAAGATCATGCGGAAGATTGGCCATAAGGCTATGATTATGATCATGAGTCACAGCCAAAACAAGCAGGCCGCACAGAATACCGACTGGTCGGCACTGGCGGCGCAGATCAAGCAGTGGGGTGCCGAGCTCGGTTTTCAGCAGACCGCCATCACCGATACGGATCTGGATGACTACGAAACGCGTCTGCAGCAGTGGCTGGCCCGGGATTACCACGGTGACATGCAATGGATGGCCGAATACGGCCACAAACGCAGCCGGCCGGCCGACCTGGTCTCTGACACGCGACGCATTATCAGCGTGCGTCTCGATTATCTGCCCGAGGAGCGGATCGATCTCAAGGCGCTGCTGGATCACCCCGACAAAGCCTATATCTCGCGCTACGCACTGGGGCGCGATTATCACAAGCTGATGCGCAAGCGGTTGCAACAGCTGGCCGATCATATCCAGCAACAGATTGGCCCGTTCGGCTATCGCGCCTTCGTCGACAGCGCGCCGGTGATGGAAAAAGCCCTGGCGGAAAAAGCCGGCCTCGGCTGGATCGGCAAGCACAGTAACCTGTTACAACGGCATACCGGCTCCTGGTTTTTTCTCGGCGAGTTGTATACCGATCTGCCCCTGCCGGTGGATGAGCCGGCCAGCAACCATTGCGGCACCTGCCAGGCCTGCATCGATGTCTGCCCCACCAAGGCCATCGTCGAACCCTATGTGGTCGATGCCCGGCGTTGCATCTCCTATCTGACGATTGAACTGAAGGGATCGATCCCGGTGGCATTGCGCAAGCCGATGGGCAATCGGATTTACGGTTGTGACGACTGCCAGCTGTACTGTCCCTGGAACCGCTTTGCCGATTCCAGCCAGGAGCCGGATTTTGATCCGCGCCAGCGCCTGGATGAGGCGCAGCTGGTGGAACTTTTCCAGTGGGATGAAGAGACCTTCAACCGGAACCTGGAAGGCTCGGCAATCCGGCGCATCGGCCATGAACGCTGGCTGCGCAACATCGCCGTGGCACTGGGCAACGCAGCCACCTCCTCCGAGGTGATCGCCGCCCTGCAGGCCCGCACCGACCACCCGTCCGAACTGGTGCGCGAACATGTGCACTGGGCATTAGAACAACATCAACCCGTTGGTAAGGAGTCATCCTCATGAAACGATCTCTTGCTTTTGCCCTGCTGTCGACCCTGCTGCTGAGCCACGCTGTCAGTGCGGAACCGGCTTATGTCACCACCCGGGTCATGTCGTTCGAGATCGCCAACCAGCTGGCGGTCGAGTCGGCGCGGGCCTGTCGTGAACAGGGCTACCAGGTCACCGCCAGCGTGGTCGATCGCCACGGCAAACTGCTGGCCCTGGCGCGCGATCCGCTGGCCGGCACCCACACCATCGATGTCAGCCGATTGAAAGCGCAGACCGCCGCCAGCTTCCAGACTTCCACGCTCGATATGCAGGAAGGCGACTTCGACAATCTGCGCTTTGCCCCGGATGTCCTGCTGGTCGGCGGCGGCGTGCCGGTCCGTATCGGCGGTCATTTCTACGGGGCTGTCGGTATCTCCGGCGCCCCGGCGAAAAAGATCACCGGCGACGTGGATGACGAATGCGCCAGAGCCGGCATCGATACCATTCGCGAAGCGATCGAGTTTGCCGAATAAACCATAAAATTATTCACCACGAAGGCACGAAGACACCATGTAAACCTTCTGTATTCCTTGAAACTCACTTCCACCAGCGACGGAGACCGTCTGTCATCGCCGACATTGATAAACCGCAGTAATCGTTCCGGTTTCTTAAATAATTTTTCTTCGTGTCTTCGTGCCTTCGTGGTGAATCACTTTCAAGTGGTGAAATCCCTTTCAAGCTGCGATACTTTGCCGCATGAATTTTCCTGAACCGACTGAGGTGACCGGCATTGTCCTGGCCGGCGGCCGGGCGCGGCGCATGCAGGGGGAAGACAAGGGCTTGTTGCTGTATCAGGGACGCCCGTTGATCGAACATGTCTGCGAACGGTTGCGGCCGCAGCTCGCGCGTCTGTGTATTAACGCCAATCGCCATCCGGACACTTATCGCCGTTACGGTTATCCGGTCTTCGCCGATCAGTGGCCCGATTATGCCGGTCCCCTGGCCGGCTTTTACAGCGCGCTGCAACAGTGCGAGGGTGACTGGTTCTGTTTTGTCCCCTGTGACACGCCGTGCCTGCCGGGCGATCTGGTCGAGCGACTCTGTGCCGCCGCCCGCCGTGAACAGGTGCCGCTGGTATCGGTCAGCGACGGGCAGCGGCTGCACGGTACGGTTTGTCTGCTGCATCGCTCTTGTGAAGCGGCGCTGCAAACCTATTATGAGCAGGACGGGCACCGGGTCCAGGAGTGGATTCGCAATCAGCCGCACGCGGTTGTCGATTATGCCGACCAGCCCCGGGCGCTGCTCAATATCAATGAACCCCAACAACTGGATACCTGAGTCTCATGATCGATACTCTCTGCCCGTTACTCGGTTTTGTCGGCTACAGCGGCAGCGGCAAAACCACCCTGTTGACCCAGCTGATTACATTGCTGCGGGATCGCGGTTATCGCATCGGGGTGATCAAACATGCCCATCATCAATTCGATATTGATTATCCCGGCAAGGACAGTTATGAACTGCGCCATGCCGGTGCCGCTCAGATGCTGGTCGCCTCGCAATACCGCTGGGCCTTGATTACTGAAACGCCGCAACAGGATCATGATCCGCAACTGGATGAACTGATCGACCAGCTGGACTGCGCCAATCTCGATCTGATCCTGGCGGAGGGTTTCAAACACGCCGCCTATCCCAAGATCGAGGTCTATCGTGACGTGGTCGCCCACTCGCCGCTGAATCCGCAGGATCCGGATATCATCGCGCTGATCACCGAATTGCCCGCGCCCGCGGCAGGCGATTTACCCCTGCTGGATATCAATGACCCGTCCGCCATTGCCGACTTTGTGGAGGCGTACCTTCAGCAGAACGGCAGCTGATGTGGCATAATCCTCCGCCCCAATGGCAACCGTTGATCGAGTAACCGACTATGTCCGCCAAACCTTCCTGCGACGAATTCGATCCCAATAACCTGCGCGTGGACCAGGCGCTGGAGCAGATTCAGCACAGCATCACGCCGGTACAGGAAACCCTGACCCTGCCGCTGATGCAGGCGCACAACCATATCCTGGCCGAGGCTATCCGCTCGCCATTGAATGTGCCGCCGTACAAGAACTCGGCCATGGACGGTTACGCCCTGCGCGGCGCGGATCTCGGCGACAATGAAATCACCCTGGATCTGATCGGCACGGCCTTCGCCGGCAACCCGTTCGACGGGGAAGTCCAGGGCGGCCAGTGCGTGCGCATCATGACCGGCGCCAAGCTGCCCGACGGCGCGGACACGGTGATCATGCAGGAACATGCCAGCGTCGACAGCGAACGCATCACCTTTGGCAGCGGCCATACGCCGGGACAAAACGTGCGTCACGCCGGCGAGGATATTGCCGTGGAGGATGTGGTGTTACAAAAAGGCCAGCGTCTGCAGGCGGCCGAGATCGGCCTGCTGGCCTCGCTCGGCGTGCCCGAGGTCACGGTGGCACGCAAACTGAAGGTCGCGTTTTTCTCCACCGGCGATGAACTGCGCCCGGTCGGTGAAGTGCTGGAAGAAGGCCAGATTTATGACAGCAACCGTTACACCCTGTACGGCATGCTCAAAGAACTGGATGTGGAAATTCTCGATCTGGGCGTCATCCGGGATGTGCCCGAAGCGATCGAAGCCGCGTTTGAACAGGCCGCCGATCAGGCCGATGCAGTGATCACCTCCGGCGGCGTGTCGGTGGGGGAAGCCGATTACGTTAAAACGACCCTGGACAAACTCGGCGAAGTCAGCTTCTGGAAGATCGCCATGAAACCGGGCAAGCCGCTGGCCTTCGGCCGGGTCAAAAATGCCTGGTTCTTCGGCCTGCCCGGCAATCCGGTGTCGGTGATGGCCACCTTCTACCAGTTTGCCCTGCCCGCCCTGCGTCAACTGATGGGCGAGACGGCCGGGCCGCCGTTGACCTTCCAGGTCCCCTGCAGTGAAAGATTGAAAAAACGTCCCGGGCGCACCGACTTTCAGCGCGGCATCCTGCAGCGCGACGAACAGGGCAATCTCACGGTCAGCGCCGCAGGCATGCAGGCCTCGCATATCCTCAGCGGCATGAGCCGCGCCAACTGCTTTATCATCCTGCCGCTGGAAGCCGACAACATCGAGCCCGGCAGCCTGGTCGAGGTGCAGCCGTTTCGTGGATTAATGTAAAAAGATATTCACCACGAAGACGCGAAGTCACGAAGGAAAATCCGTTAAAATCCCCTCAAACCCGCATGCGGTAAGCTAAAAACCAGGATGGATATTACTGAGCAGGATCTATACAAAAAAACAGAAGTTCCTGCTTCATAAATAATCACACATCCTTGTACATTACTTGCTTCGCATCAAACTTGGATTTCAATCAATTCTTCGTGCCTTCGCGGTGAATAAACGCAAAGATACGAAGGGAACCCTGCTCGATCCCCCCAGGCACCCTGAAGTCGAAGATTAAATTCGGATATAAATATTCGTGGCGTGAATATATACAAAAATAGAGTTCAATACCTTGCGTGACAACCGCACATCCATGTGCCTCATTCGTGTCACGCTCGGAATTGATTACAATTTATTCTTCGTGCCTTCGCGTCTTCGTGGTGAATAAACGCGACAACAATTACGGAATCAGGACTGGGCCTGTTGTTCCTGTTCCTGCTGTTGTTTGGCGACTTCCTGATGGACTTTTTCCATATCCAGGGCCTTGGCATCCTCGATCAGTTTTTCAAACGCGGACTGCTGCAATGCGCCGGCTTCGGAGAAGAGGATAACCTGCTCGCGGAAGATCATCAGGGTCGGAATGGAACGGACATTGAACATGCCGGCCAGTTCCTGCTGTTCCTCGGTGTTGACCTTGGCGAACACGACGTCGTCGTGCTTTTCGGAGACTTCTTCATAGACCGGGCCGAAGGACTGACAGGGACCACACCACGGCGCCCAGAAGTCGATAATTACAAAGTCATTCTGCTCGATCACATCTTTAAAGTTTTCGGTGGTCAGATCTACGGTCGCCATGGGTTTCTCCTGCGATTTGGGAATTTGAAAATTTTACTTGTCTGAAAATATAGGGTCGAATTTTTTTGATACAACCCCGTCACAGCCGCAGCGGCGGGCGCTCGCCGGTGGCCAGGAAATGGCGGTAGTCGGCGAGTATAAGTGCATGATCAAAGGCGAGATTCTCCGGCAGATCGGTCAGGTCCACCAGTTTGATGGCTTGCGCATCATCCGCCGCCTGCGGCTGCCCCGTGGCGCGGGCAACATAAACCGCGCTTACTGTGTGGCCACGGCTGTCGCGGGCCGGATCCGAATAACAACCGAGCAATTGCTGCAATTCGATCTCGAGCCCGGTCTCCTCGCGCGCCTCGCGCACCGCCGCCTGCTCCAGCGTCTCGCCGAGATCGACAAACCCGCCGGGCAAGGCCCAGCCCGGTGGTGGGTTTTTGCGTTCGATTAACACCAGGGGCTGCCCGGCCTGATCCACCAGACGAATGATAATATCCACGGTCAGCAACGGGGTCTCGGGACGGCTCATGAACGCTCCTGAGTGTGCTTGTTGACGAAACGGATGATCTTGCGTCGTTCACGTTTATCCGGTTTGCGTTTGGGGTGCGGGTTGAGCCGTGCCTGCTCTTTTTGGGCCGCCTGCTGCGCTTCGCGCCGCGCGATGCTCTCGGCCTCCTCGCTGTATAACTGTTGCGCAACACTGGCCGGCCCGCGACGTTGCGACAGTTCACGTACTGTCAGTTCAAAGGTCAGCGACTGTTTGCGCACGAGGATCTGATCACCGATCTGTAACGGCGCGCCGGGTTTGGTGCGCTGACCGTTGAGTCGCACATGGCCGCCGTTGATCGCCTCCATGGCCTGCGTACGGGTCTTGTAAAAACGTGCCGCCCAGAGCCACTTGTCCAGACGCACGCGCGTAGCTTGTAATCCCGACATATGTATTGTTCCGATAACCCATCAGCGCTAGGCTGTCAGCATGAACCCGATAACCTCAGTGTAGCAATGAGCGAGCCGCAGACTCCAGCCTGGCTGACAGCGTTGCAGCAACCCCGGGCCTATCCCCATCCGGTCGAGCGGATTGAATTGATCGAAACCCATATCTCCCGGGTCCTGCTTACCGGGGAATTTGCCTACAAACTCAAAAAACCGCTGGATCTCGGCTTTCTCGATTTCAGCACGCTCGACAAGCGGCATTATTATTGCCAGGAAGAGTTACGCCTGAATCGGCGTCTGGCCGCACCCATCTATCTGGATGTGCTGGCGGTCATCGACAGCGCCGACGGCATCGTGATCGGTGATCCCGAACAGACTGAAGGGGCGCTCATCGAATACGCCCTGAAGATGCGCCAGTTCGATCCCGAAGAAGGCTTTGACAGGCTGTTACAACGCCAGCAACTGACCGAACAACATCTGGATCAACTGGCGCAACTGATCGGCGACTTTCATCAACAGTTGCCGGCGGCGCCGGCGGACAGCGACTACGGCAGCCTGGCGGCGGTGCGCCGTCCCTGCGAGGAGAATTTTGACCAGATCCGTGAGCAGGCGCCGCAACTGGCCGACGATCCCCGGCTGGCCGAACTCAGCCAGTGGAGTGACAGGCAGCTCACGCAGCAGGCGACACGGTTTGAACAACGCCGGCGTGACGGCTTTATTCGCGAATGTCACGGCGATCTGCATCTGCGCAACATCGCGTTGTGGCAGGAGACGGTGATCGCCTTTGACTGTATCGAGTTCGATCCCGCCCTGCGCTGGATCGACACGCTCAACGAGATCGCTTTTTTGATCATGGATCTGGACGCCCATGACGCCGGCGGGCCGGGCTGGTATTTTCTCAATCGCTATCTGGAGCAGACCGGCGATTATGCCGGCCTGGATCTGCTCGGCTTTTACCGGGTCTATCGCGCCATGGTGCGGGCCAAGGTGGCGGCCATCGAGCTGGCCCAGCATGATGAAACGAGCCATCGAGAGGAACTGGCCCACTATCTCGATCAGGCCATGGCCACTCTCCACGCCGACCGCCCCGCCCTGCTGATCACCGTGGGCTTCTCCGGCAGCGGCAAGAGCACCGTCACCGATCAGTTACTGCAACAGCTGGGCGCCGTGCGCCTGCGCTCCGATGTGGAGCGCGAACGCCTGTTCGGCCACGCACCCGAGGAGCAGGGGATCGGCACCGGCAAATATTCAACCGACGCCAGCGACCGGCTCTACGCGCATCTGCGGGAGCAGAGCCGTCACCTGCTGGCGGCCGGCTACACGGTGATCGTCGATGCCGCCTTTTTGCAGCAGGCCCGGCGCGCCCCGTTTCTCGCGCTGGCCGGCGAGTGCAACGTGCCCCTGCATATCCTGGCGCTGGAAGCCGACCCCGACACCCTGCGCCAGCGCATCCGCCAGCGCCAGGCCGCCGGACGGGACGCCTCCGAGGCGGATCTCGCTGTGCTTGAGTCCCAGCTGCAACAGCACGATCCGCTGGATCCGGCCGAAAGCCGCTATGCCCTGCACATTGACACCCGGCAGCCGCTGGATCCCGCCGGGCTGGCAAACACCATCCGGGGGGCCGCGAACGGCCAGTAACCTCGCCTTTGACGCGGATAAAAGCGCGGCAGTGTCTTGTAAATACCCGAGTCTTTTGCTAAGGTTATAAGTACCTTTTGGGTTAGCCCCAAAAATTAAATTTTCAATTAAGAGGTAGAACCACTGTGGAACTGAATCTGGATGGCGAAGGCTTTCTGGTCGATCGTGATGACTGGTCGGAAGAAGTCGCCAAAGAACTGGCCAAACAAGACGAGATGGAAATCGATGATCAGATCATGGATCTGATTAATCAGGCGCGGCACATGTATGAAGAAGACGGCGTCGTTCCGCCGATTCGCAAATTTGCCAAACAGACCGGCGTCTCCTCCAAAGAGCTGTATGACATCTTCAAAAGAGGCCCGATGAAACTGATTTGCAAGTGGGGCGGACTGCCCAAGCCGACCGGCTGCGTCTGATCCTGCCAGGTTACTTCCTTAAGGCTAAAAGACCGGCATTACTGCCGGTCTTTTTTTGTCCGCCCGTTTAACCGGGTGTCACCTTTCAACGGCGCGCCAGATAGACGCACTGGGTAAATTCCCGATCCTGATAGGGGTTGTAGAAGGTCACTGGCTCGGCGCGCGCCCCGCCAAAGACCCAGGCCAGCCGATCGGTGAAGTTCGTGTCGGGCAGCTCGTTGGACCACAGGCCGAAGACGCCGCCGGGACGCAGATGCCGCGCCAGTGCCTGCAGGCCGGCGGATTCATAGAACGCGTCGTGTCGGGTATCCAGGTGATGATCCGGCGCATGATCGATATCCAGCAGGATCGCGTCGAACTGCCGGCCGGGTTGTTCCGGATCGAGACCGGCTTCGCTGCCGACCAGCGCAAAAAAGTCGCCCTGCACAAACCGGTTGCGCGGATCCGCGCACAGACCCGGGCCGTTGGGCAACAGGCCCTGGCGGTGCCAGTCGAGCACCGGTTCCAGCGCCTCGACATTGAGCAACTCACCGACCGTGTCATGTTCGAGTACCGCCCGGGAGGTGTAACCCAGCCCCAGCCCCCCGACCACGACCTCCAATGCCCCGCCGGCCAATTCGGCCAGGGCCAGATTGGCCAGGGCAATCTCCGAGGCGGTGAACAGGCTGGTCATGAGAAAATCCTCACCCAGCTTGATCTCGTAGACCTCTGTATCCAGCATCAAGTCATGGCGCCGACGCAGACTCAACTCGCCGATCGGGGTGGGCCGATAGTCCAGCTCTTCAAATAACATGACTTTCCCATGGTTTAATCCGGTTTGTGATCATAACAGTTGGCTCTCCCGGCACGCCGGTGAATTGCGCTATCATGGCGCCTTAATCTGAGCGCAGACTACCCCGACCATGCAGATAGAATTCAGTCACCAACCCGGTCCCCGCGAACGGCACTTGCAACGCAAGTACCGCAATCCCCTGTTCCCGGACGCGGAAACCATCGACGCGGAACAGGTCCGCGAAGCGCGCGAACAGGACGTGGCGGAGCTCGATCACTTCCTGCGCTATTTTCGCGATCTGGTTCAGGAGGCGGTGGATCTGCAATCCAACAGCGAAAGCGACGTGATCCTGGATATCAAGGAGCGGCTGGATCAAAGTTACATCCAGTGCTGCGCCCTGCCGGGCAATCATCACGAGATCAAACAGGCGGTCAACCGGTTGATCGAGGTCATCATGGCGGCGGTGCGCCAGGGTGCCGCCAACGATCCGGTGGCACTGGGTAAACTGGACGAGGAAGATGAGGCCCGTCAGCTGCACAACCGGCTGGCCGACGAAGTCTTCGTTGCCGATCTGATCCTCCCCGAATCGCCCATCGGCCAGAACGAACTGGTGCCCGCCCTGTTGAGCGAATCGCAACAGGCCGTCGCCGCCGCGTTGCAGCTGTTCGATGCCGAACAGCTCAGCACCCTCTACCCGGAGGCGAAAACATTGCTGGAACAGCTCCAGCAGCAGGGGCATGCCCTGCCCGAAGCGCAACAGCGCTTACAACAGATCGAAGCGGCGCTGGCCGGAGCCACCGCGCAGGTGACCCTCAATTGAACGCGGTGAGCTGCTATGTCTATCGCAGCCGGCGCAAACCCGGCACCTACGTCTATCTGCCGGTGGAGAATGACTGGTCTGACGTGCCGGAACACATCCAGCAGATATTGGGCGAGACCGAACAGTTTCTGGAGCTGGCACTGACGCCGGAGCGTCAGCTGGCGCTCTGTACCGGCGCAGACGTGATCGCCGCGATACAGGAGCAGGGGTTTTACCTGCAAATGCCTCCCGGGGATAAATCAGTGACTAGTCTCTAGGGGCTAGTCGCTGGTAACAACATCATGCCGGCACTCTTCCCACCAGGATCCTAACCGGAAGTCGTAGGTCACGCTGGCGGTAGCCTGCGTGACACCCTGCGAATAGAAGGGCGTCAGGTAGCGCTGCGCGCAACCTGACCTACCCGGTAATTGACCTGCCTTGAGGGAACGAACCGTATTATCACGACACACTAGAATTGTCTCTCGCAAAGACGCCGAGCTCGCGGAGGATAATAATTAACTTTCTCTGCGCCGTGACGCCTCTGCGAGAGAACCAGATACAGGTTCCATGAGCTAGAAAAAGTCGTAGGTCACGCTGGCGCGATAGCCTGCGTGACACATCTGCTGATACGGCAGAATGCCAGGTAGCGCTGTGCGCAACCTGGCCTACGCCTCTGCTCTGTTACTAGCCCCTAGAACCTAGTAACTAGCACCTGTTATTTACCACCCCCGTGACACGGTGGTGAATCGGGGGCCTGGCCGGTCTCCTGCCATTCGTCCGGCGCGTAGGTGTGCAGCGCCAGGGCGTGGATCTTGTTCTGCAACTCCTCGGCCAGGACCTCGTTGATCATCCGGTGGCGGGCGATCAGGGGCTTGCCGTCAAAGCTGTCGGCGACGATCACCACCTTGAAGTGGGATTCGGAACCCGGCGGGACATTGTGGTTGTCGCTTTCGTTGATCACCTGCAGATGCGCGGGGTGAATCTGCTGTGAGAGTTTTTCCTCGATGACCGCTTGCATGCTCATGTTCTGGCTCCGTTGTTGCTTTGGCCCCGCTGGATGCCGGGCGTAATAGAGTGTATAGAATAAATCATTATAACTGCGGCAGTTATAGGCGCGTCCCGATGGATTTCAAGCCCGCAGTCTGTGGTGTCTTTCGCTTCCCGCCCGCTCAGGCACCGACCTCATCCGGATTTGGGATCGCTGTTCTGCTGATCGCCCTCATCGTCTTCGTCACCGTCGCCCGGTTTGGCGAATTCATGGCGGGTTTCAGCAAAGTCTTCCAGTCGCCGTTTGACCTTGTCATTCACTGTATCCCTGGGGTATTCGCCCTGCGCGTCGATGGCGCCGGCGCTGACGCCGGTCAGCACCTCGATGGCCTCGTCCACGGTCGCCACCGCGTAAATATGGAATTGTCCCTGCCGGGCCGCCTCCACCACGTCCTCGCGTAACATCAGATGGTCCACGTTATTCGCCGGTATCACCACGCCCTGCTCGCCATTCAGCCCCCTGGCACGACAGACGTCGAAGAACCCCTCGATTTTCTCGTTGATGCCGCCGACCGGCTGCAGCTGGCCGCGCTGGTTGGCCGAGCCGGTCACCGCCAGGGACTGACGGATGGGGAGATCGGCCAGCGCCGATAACAACGCACACAGTTCGGCGACGGTGGCGCTATCGCCCTCGATCCCGCCATAGTTCTGTTCGAACACCAGGGTGGCGGCCAGCGACAGCGGTTTGCTGCCGGCAAAGCGCGCGGCCAGATAGGCGCTGAGGATCATCACCCCCTTGGAGTGGATCGAACCGCCCAGATCCACCTCGCGCTCGATATCCACCACCTCGCCCTCGCCGACCCGCACCGTGGCCGTGACCCGGGCGGGATGCCCGAAAGCGAAGCGGCCCAGTTCGTTGACCACCAGTGCATTGACCTGGGCGGTCACCCCGCCCTCGGTATCGATCAGCAAGGTACCGCGACGAATCTCCTCGACAACATGCCGTTGCACGCGATCGGCGCGATAGATCTGTTTGTCGATGGCCTGTTGCACATCCGCCCGGCTGACCCGCTCGCGGCCCCCCCGGCGGGCCCAGTAATCGGCCTCCTGCAACAGATCGTTGATACTGCGCATGTGCACCGAGAGTTTCTGGGTATCTTCCACCGCCCGGCGACTGTGCTCGACAATGCGGGCCACGGCGTCGCGATCAAAATGGTGTAACTTGTCCTTGCGGATCAGCGTCGCCAGCAAGCGGGCGTACAGATTCTGGTTGTCTTCGTTACTGTCGATGCTGTTTTCAAAATCGGCCTGCACCTTGAACAGCTCGGCAAAGTCGGGATCGTAGGCCTGCAACAGATAATAGAGATAGCGCTCCCCGACCAGCACTACCTTGAGGTTGAGCGGAATCGGTTCCGGCTCCAGGCTCACGGTACTGATCAGGCTGTACATCTCCGCCGGCGACTCGACATAGACCTGCTCGGCATAGAGCATCCGCTTGAGCGCTTCCCAGGCAAACGGCTGGGTCAACAAGCGATGGGCATCCAGCACCAGATAGCCGCCGTTGGCCTGATGCAGGGCGCCGGCCTTGACCAGCATGTAATCGGTGACCAGGGTTCCCATTTGCGAGACATATTCGATCCGTCCGATCAGGTTCTGGAAGATGGGCAGATCCTCGTACACCACCGGCGCCCCGCTGGCCTGACTGTTGTCCACCAGCACATTGACCTGATAACCGCGAAACGACTGCTCCGCCTTGCCGGTCTCCCACATCTCGACCTCTTCCTCCTCATCGCGAAATGCGTTGAGGTTGTCGATCACATCTTCCTGTACCTCGGACAGATACTCGTTGATCGCTTTGACGTCGGCGTATTTCTCTTTCAAATCCTCAATCAGATGGCCCACCGCAAACATGCCGACCTCGCGATTGAGCGCCTTGATCGCCTCGCGCAGTTCCCGCTGCCACTGACTGCGCTGATGGAGGATGCCGCGCAACTTGTCTTCCAGACTGCTGATTACCGCCGTCAGGCGTTGCTTCTCCTCCTCGGGCAACGCATCGTATTCGTCCGATTTCATCGGCCGACCGTCCTTGACCGGTACAAAGCTGAACTCGTCACGGGCGCGCAGCACGGTCACGCCGTGTTTTTCCGCCTCTTCGGCCAGTTCAACGAATACCTGCCGTGAACGGTCCTGAAAGTTACCGTGTAACTCCTGCAGGCGAGCATGATACTGCTCGGTTTCGAAGGCATTGGGAATCGCCGAGCGCAGATCCTCCACCAGCTGACGCATGTCATAGGCAAATGCGCTGCCCCGCCCGGCGGCCAGCTCGATGGCGCGCGGCTTCTCCGGGTGGGCGAAGTTGGCGACATAGATCCAGTCGCTGGCGACCGGCTCCTTGTCGGCGCACTGGCGCAGGAACTGGCTGACCATGGTGTGCTTGCCCATACCGCTGGGGCCGAGCACAAACAGGTTATACCCGTGCTGGTGAATTCCCAGGCCGAAGTGCAGGGCCTCCTCGGCCCGGTCCTGCCCAAGAAGGCCATCCAGATCAGCCAGTTGCGAGGTGTCATCAAATCCGAGCCGGGCCGGATCACAGGCCGTATAGAGGGCCGCCGCGTCGAGTGCTTTCATGAATCGTCAATACCTTGGTTGAATACCGGGTTCCACACACGCCGCCACCCGGCCAACGGCATTCCATCCTACACGATGTGCCTCAGAGCGTCGCCGGGACGGGAACCATCCGGAATTTTGTGTGCCCAATTAAAATACAGTAGTTTATCAAGGAAACATCATTAAGCTGTTGTTTTATAAAGGATTATCTCTCTTTTCCATGTAAACAGAGGGGTTGAAGTTTACAATTGTTCACCATATACACATTGTCAAGCTACGGGAATAATCCTAAGTTGATAAACAAGTTAATTGCTAACACCGAAACGAACACAAACCTCAAGAGGCCAAACCATGAAACTTTCATCCCGAGCAGACTATGCCGCCAAGGCAATGCTGGAACTGACGATGAGCCCGGACCGGCCTGTGACCCTGGCTTATCTGGCACATACCCAGAACATCTCCATCTCTTACCTGGAACAGATTTTTGCCCTGTTGCGCAAACATGAACTGGTGCGTAGCGTGCGGGGTCCCGGCGGCGGCTATGTCCTGAACAAAAACATCGACGAAATCTCCGTGGGCGATATCGTCAAGGCGATCGACCTGCCGGAAAAAGAGAAAGCCAAAGACAACGTCCCCACCGGCCACGGCGCCCCGGAAAGTGCCCACCTGTGGAAAGAGCTCTCCAGTATGGTCTATGACTATCTGAGCAGCGTCAGCCTGCGGGACATTCATGAAGAGCACAAGAAGCACTCCGGCGACAAATCCAGCCAGGCCGCCTGAGTCACCACGACAAGCTGAAATTAACGGCGCCGCTGTCGGAAGACGACAGCGGCGCGTTTTTTATCTGCATCGCAAAGTCGGACAAAGGAATAACGTGGCATCCGCCAGCGGATAGCGCATTGTTAACGGTATCCGGCAAACCGTCGATAGCCCGTCGTTTTATCCCTAAAGGGCGTTATCGAATCGACCTGCCTCTCGAAACTGGCGATGGCTCACGAGTTGGCACGGCGTATACGGGCCTCGACCCGCGCGGTGGTCAACACGCTGTCGTCGATGACCTCGGGATAGAGGGGATAGAATTTTTCCACCTCGAAGACCTGATCCCGCGCGGCCTGCTCCAGTCGCCGTCGTACCGAACGGGAGAGGCCGTCCATCATCAGCAGTCGCGGAGCAAGCCGCTGCAGATAGCGCTCGCACAGTCGTTGCTGCGCGTCGTCCTCCCACGCTTCCTGAACCAGGCACGGCGGAAACCCGTCTGTCGCGGGGTTCGTGCGTTCGAACCAGGCACCGCGCGGCCTGTTGCCGGCACGTTCCTCGATAAGTTTTTCCAGCCGGTAGTTGACCGGGGGCACGTAGACGGCCTGCGGCGGTTCCGGCGGCTCGACATAGAGCTGTGAGGCAGGCATGGCAAGCCACACCGGACGCGGCGGGCGCTGCCTCAGTTCCTCCTCATCCGCGGTGGAATGTAACAATGCCAGGGGACTGCCGTCGGTGCAGTCCAGCAGCCAGTATTCGTAATAGTCCCCCGCGGCAAACGGCACGCTGGCGGCGGTGACGGCCTCGTAAAGCTGCTGGCTGAGCGAACGAAGCTCGTTGGCATCGAGAAGCGGATGCTGCCCCTTCATTTCCAGCCAGTCCTGCTTGATGGTGGCGATCAGTGGATAACTGAGTCGGGGATCGTCCGTGGGTCCCATATTGCGCAGCTGTGCTTTGTCAGCCAGCGCGTAGCGTATCGCCCAGTTCACGCCATCCAGGCTCAGGGCGTGGGCCCGGCCCAGCTCGGCAACCTGGATGACACCAATATAGGGCAACAACAGTCGCCTGGAGTACATTCTGATCATCTCGGAGACTCTCTCCTGCAGCTTGCTCGTGCGGACGATCCCGACATTGGCGAATCAGGCTTGTCCCGGCTATCGACACATCACCCGGGTCCGCCCGGGTCAGCGACCAGGCAGACAGTTATGCAAAGCCCGGGGCCCGTTCGAAGCAAAGCAAATGACAGGGACTTATACAAGGTCTGGTGCCGGTTCCAGGCAAAGCGCGTTACAAACAGTTATGCAAATCCTTGACCGGCCGAATACAGGTCAGCGGGAGAATCGATCACAGACAGGAGGGCTTTAAAATGCGTTTGATAACGCAGGAGATTATAGATGGAGTCGCCGCGCGAACCTGTAATGGGTCGCGCGGCTGACAGTCTTCAGGGCTTCTTGGGGGTGCTGTAGGGGACTTCTTTCTGGAAGGATTCCCAGATAGTGTCATAACCCACGTAACCTTTCTCATTAGCCTGCATTTGACGGGTTGTCAGAAAACGTGACTTGCCATCGGGAACCTTGGGTCGGGTTTTTGGTGCATCGCTCATAGTCATCACTCCTCAAATGGTTGAAACGGGAGGAATTAAAACAGGGTTGTCAGCCCCTCCCACCTAACTGACGTCAATCATACTCTCTAGCGCGTGTAATGTCCCTTTTTGGGAATCACATGCCGCACGCCCCCCTGGGGATTCTCAACATCTCCCTTGTAGCGGGGTATGAGGTGAATATGGACATGGAAAATACTCTGCCCGGCCGCCTGACCGATGTTAACACCGATATTGTAGCCGTCAGGATTTAACTCCTCGTCCAGTAATCTGCGCTCCTCGGTGATCAGTGCCATGCAGGCCTCGATCTCCTCGGGCGTCAGCTCGAAAAAGCTGGCGACATGACGACGCGGTATAACCAGGGTATGCCCCGGGCTCACCGCGTAGGTGTCGCGGGCACTGTAAGCAAGTTCATTCTGCAGCGATACGCCACGAGGATCAGTGCAAAACAGGCACGGGTTATTGGGATCCCTTTTTTGTTCTGCTTTTGCTTCAGACGACAAACTTCAACTCCCGCTCGCCCAACTTACGTCACTAACCAGCTATTTGACCGGTACTTTGGTCGCACCTTCAACGTCCGGAACACTTTCGGCCATGCCACCGAACTCCATTTCCTCTTCGGTGGCATCCCGGACATCCCTGATCTCCAGTTTGAAAATAACCTCCCTGCCAGACAGGGGGTTATTACCATCGATCGTGACGGACTTTTCATCCACCCTGGTCACCAGAAAAGTCTTGGTCTGACCTTTATCGTTTTCCATCAGGATAGACGTGCCGACTTCACGATATTCCTCGGGCACGTTTTCTATTGGCTCGACAATCACCAGGGAATCGTCCCTGGGTCCATACAATTCGTTACAGTCTATCGGTACCTCGATCACATCACCTGCAAGCTTACCTTCCAGCTCTGCGGTAACAGCCGGGGCCAGAACCTCGTTTACACCGTGGACATAACCAAGGGGATACTCGATCTTGGTCAGTACAGATCCAGTGTCTTTATCGATGACCTTGTACATGAGTTCGACGTACTTGTTGTCACCAATGACGTCTTCCATTTGTTGATTCATATTACAAGCTCTAAATCTGTATTGATTAAGGTATTAAACTTAAATTAGAAAAAAGTGGTCAAAAATATCAGAATATGGAAGCCCCAAAAATCCTGACTTCACCATCCTCGAAACCCAGTACCATACGGCCCAGCCATTCACCCTCTTTCTTGGTGCTGCGAACCCGGTAGAGAATCGTAACATGTTCGCCACGGCGAATCGTCCCGAGGAAATCATAATCCTTGGAAAGACTTCTCGTCAGCTCGCTTTTGGCAAACTGCTTGCCTACCTCGACTTCATTCAGGCCGAACAGCAGGTTGTAAGAGAATTTTTTGATGAACTTACCGTACTGGCCTTTGTTGGAATATTTGATCAGCTCTTCCCACATGGGATGTGCAATAGCCAGCAACTCCTCATCAGGCATATCAATAATATTCGTCCACTCTTGTGTTTCGCTTGATGCTTCAGTTGTCATAGTCGTCATATATCTATTGCTGCCAAAATCAGTCTTCCAGTTAAGCAAACAAGGCCCTTAAAACTTTTCCAACCGGAAAAGAAACACCAGCAACCCCTTTAGTAACAAGAAGTTGCTGGTGCTTCACGGCCTTCAAGGCATATATTATTCGTTTTCGTCTACCAGGTGATAACAAGGAGCTTTCTCCATTGTGTATTCACCTGTTTGGGGATCACGACGAGAAACGGTCAGTACATGCCAGTTTTCATCATCCAGCTTCAACGCATCACCACGGTAGTAGTACCCGGGCCAACGCGTTTCCTTACGGAACAGAGTATGGTGCATTACAGCCTCTGAAGCACGATGACGATGTTTCAGTTCCCATGCACGCAAAAGTTCGTGTGTATCTTTTGCGGCAAGTTTACCCAGATCTTCTTCCATGATGGCCAGTTTCTTCAGACCAATGTGCAGAAGTTTTTCGTTGGTCATGTAGTTGACGCTCGCGCCACCACAGTACTCGTCCATCAGCTTCTGCAGACGATCCAGACCCTGGCGAGGATTGATGTAGTTCGGGTTAACATCACCGGCAGTGATCTCGTTGCGATAAATCTTGTAGTGCTCCATCGGCTTGTAGATCTCTTCCTTGCGGTCATTAATCTGCTTCTCGGAGACTACGATACCTTCGGCTTTGCCGTCATCGATGTATTTGCAGGCAGCCTTGGCAGCCAGACGACCTTCGGTAAAGGAACCGGAGGAGAAGGCATGCGGCGTACCGCCCACTGCGTCGCCGGCACCAAACAGACCTGCAACGGTGGTCATACGGTTGTATCCCCAGAAGTATTCATCCGGTGAAACATCCTCGGGACCTGAACACCATGCGCCACAACCGGTGGCGTGTGAACCCATAACATAGGGCTCGGAGGTGGTCAGCTCGGGGTTTTCGTTCTTGGGATCCACGTCGGTGGCCGCCCACAGTACCGCCTGACCGACGGTCATACCCAGGAAGTTATGCCAACCGATCTCTTCGAGATGCGGATCCTGGAAGGCTTCCATCGTGACCATGTGAATCGGACCACGACCGGCATTCACCTCGGAGATCAAGGCATGGTTACGCAGGCAGGTCGGAATCGGACGATGGGTTACGTGTGACGCATCCGGATCCAGGTATTCCTTACCGACGATTTCCTGCAGACCGGGCCACCACTTGGACTCATACTCTTCGCCATAGGCGTTCTGGGTATAGGTCTTGAGATGGAGGAAGTAGGCACCGACCGGACCGTAACCGTCTTTGAAACGAGCCAGTACGATACGGTTTTCCATCTGGGTCATTTTTGCGCCGGCTTCGATCAACAAACCGTACGCTGAACCGGAGGACCATGGTGCGTACCAGACACGACCGGCACCTTCTCCTACGGAACGCGGCTTGAAGATATTGGAAGCACCACCGGCGCCCACGATAACGGTCTTGGACTTGAATACGTGGTAGTTACCGGTACGGACGTTGAAACCAACGGCACCCGCAACACGGTTTTCCTTGGCTTCGTCCATCAGCAGGTGGGTGACACAGATACGGTTGTAAACTTCGTCCGCGGATTTCTTGGCGGCTTCGGCCACAATCGGCTTGTAGGACTCACCATGAATCATGATCTGCCAGCGACCTTCACGCTGATAGGCACCGGTATTGGGATCGCGCATCAGCGGCAGTCCCCATTCCTCGAACTGATGCACAGCCGAGTCAACGTGACGAGCCATATCAAACAACAGGTCTTCACGCACCATACCCATCAGGTCGATACGCGCGTAACGCACGTGATCTTCCGGATTATTTTCACCGAAACGCGTTCCCATGTAGCAGTTGATAGCGTACAGGCCCTGTGCAACCGCACCGGAACGATCAATGTTTGCCTTTTCGGCGATAACAATCTTCTTGTCCTGACCCCAGTATCTGGCTTCGAATGCAGCGCCGGTACCACCCAGGCCCGCACCTGCTACCAGAATATCAATATTGTCTTCTGTTATTGTTTTATAAGCCATTAGTAGTACACCCCTGCTTTCATCTTTAATCCGTTTGATTTCAAGGTGTGTATATCCCCTTCATCAAGACGAATATATTTCGGTTCGTTAAATAACAACTCGCTGTCACGCATTTCCTTGGTAGGACCTTGTACCTGAGCGAGCTTGGGAATGTGTTCACCCCATGGCTTTGTTGTAATAGGTGCAAGCAGTTCCATGTCTTTTTGACCGTTGCGGAACTTGATGCGCCACGCAATGACGCCTTTTTCCTCATCGCGGTCTACACGGACCGAGTGACCCAGGGGTGCGAAGTCTGCATAACCGCGCACATCAATGGCGTGCATCGGGCAGGCTTTTACGCAGGAGTAACACTCCCAGCACATATTGGGTTCAATGTTGTATGCACGACGAGTTACCTTATCGATGTGCATGATGTCCGAAGGACAGATATCGACGCAATGACCACAGCCATCACAACGCGTCATATATACAAATGTAGGCATAGTATTTCCCCTGTTAATATCTAATTCGATTGACCACTAACTATGATTTAGTAGTGCTGAGGCGCCTCGCGCTTGATACCGAGCCCCATATTCTGAGGGTTCTTGCCCATATATTCAGGAATATCCGGGAATTTCGCCTGTACCGCAGGATCTGACAGATCGTACTCAGCAGGCAGATTCTCTCTGGAACCATCCGCTTTGATCATCCGTTTCTGGAAGGCCGCTGCCGGCTTGAAGAACATGTGGGCAAATTTGGACCACAGCACGGTGCTGAACAGAATAGTGGTGGCTACGATAAACAGAACAAAGAACAACATACCCAGGCCGCTAGCGCCACCGGACTGGAAGATGGACCAGAGCAGGCCAAATGTCGACATGGCTAACAGGGACAGGATAAAGATATCGGCCTGACGCAATTGATACCATTTAACAGCTTCTGCGGCGACATCCACGCGGATGAAAAACCAGAACCAGTAGCCACCGACAACAAGCATCAGCGCACCAAGATGCCACAGGAAAGGTACAGTCCCGGAGGAAGTGTCCGCGCCGAAAATCATCATCACGGTTGTCACGACAAAGATAATGAAGCCGTACATGGTCAACAGATGAGAGATTCTGCGGCGAATATTACAGAACTCGGAAGAAGTGATAACTTCACTGGCTACGGTTTTGACCAGCAGTGATGCTTTTTCACCACCACCGACTGTTCGCTTGGCAGCCTTCTGCGACTTTTTCGAGTTTTCGAAAAAGTACTGGGCACTTTTCTTGTGCAGCATATCCAGCACTGTACCCAGCACCACGAGGATTATCATCAAAATGATGTAACCCTGCATGATCTCGGGAGATATCAATGCTGTTAGTTCAGAGAAGGGGTTGGTGGTCAGCATATGAGACACTTCCTCTTAGTATTTTGTTTATGATTTGTAACTTACGTCGTTACACCCGCAATACCGGGCCAAGGTTAACATTGCTCTTGCAGTTCGACCAGACAATCACGATAAACGTTTTTTATCCGTCATTCCGAAAGTTGATAATAGCCTCGCACTGAGAGGGGCGGTGAAGCCAGATATTGTAGCGCGTAGCGGCTCCCGGTGCCAGACGACCGTGGCCTCCGAGTGCAATTACGAACTCACGCCTCACCTCCTATTTAAGTAATCACTAATATTGAAATTGGCCGTGGTCGACTTAGACCCTTTCTAAGAGGCAGCGAGACGGTTGCTCAAATAGGCACGGCCTGCCTGCCCTGATCGCATGTGTCTGGCTGAACTTCTGCCCAGACGGTGATCGTAAACCCTGTACACAACTTCGATTGACAAAACGCCCGGCCAAATGGGGATACCCCGGGGTGGAATCCGGGCGAATATCGCCATCGAGCCCGGCCCGGGACAGGAGTCGGGGTAGGACTATCCGTGCCCGTGGCCGTGGTGCCGAAGAGGCCTCACGGGGTGGTTCGCCCCGGCAATCGGGTGCTGACCGACCGCCACATCCCGATCCGGGTGCTGGAGACCGCCGGCGTTCTACCTCCCGCCCGGGGAGATCGATTTCACCCCTGCTCCGGCACGATGCGGGCCAGACCCTGTGCGAATAGAAAGGCCGGGCCGATTATTTCCGGGCTGAACTCGACGGCCGGATCGTCTCGCACCTCGCCTGGAGCTATCCCGAACCGTTCGACGGCTTTGGTGCAATCAAGGATTATGGAGCGTCTGTCCGGAAAAGTGCGCCGGCGCGGAGATCTGGGCAGCCTCGGAATGGCAACGCTTCAAGGAGCTACGGCACGATATGCCGCAGGCGGCGTAAAAGGTCTCTATCACCGCCAGAAACCGATGCATCACGCCGGCGCAGAAGAACACCGCAAACACGCTCCTGGCTCCCTTCTGCGCCTGACGCTTGTCAAACACCGGGCTCAGTCAGGGCACAGGTTTGTCTAATAAAAGAGAGAAACAATTGTACCCGCTTCCCGGTTTTCCTCTCATCCGTCCGGCGATTATTCCGGATAGGGCTCCATCTCCAGTTTTTGCAAATGGTGTCCCAGCATATGAATCGACCCGTTATGGCGACGCTCCCCGCTGCTGGTAAATTCAAAGCCATACACCCGATAAAGCGTCAGGGCACCGCGTGGCCCGCGTCGCAGCCGCAGCTTGTGCAGCGCAACGCTGTCGTCGAGAAACTGGACCCCGGCCTCGTGGCACGCCCGGATGCCGGCCCGGCGCGCGATCTCCTTGCTGCCCATCCCCTTCCACCACAATACTGCCAGCAGGGCGATAGGGATAAAAACAAGCAATCCTGTCAGCGTCATTCGATCCAGTCCATTTCATGCCGCGCAGGCATGGAAAGATTATTCATGTGTGGATCTATCCCCGTCCGGTTTAGCTGCCGCCCCACTTTTGTTCGGGCCTGGCCCTGTGATTGAAACAATCGAATCACTCGCCATTAACCCGGAAACAAAGTATAGATTTATCAAACTGATATACAGCGCCGATTATGGCGCACTTCTGCGGTGGTTCTCCTACAATCAGAACAGAGGGCCAGGCCGGGTAATTCTCCCCCGGAGTACTGTTGTTGGTATCAACCGCCCGGCAAGCCGGCTCAATAAAGGGTAACACCGATAGCGAACATCCCATACGAAACGGCCAATGGAGCTCACGCGATAACCCCATGACCCGCCAGACCCACCGCGTATCAAACACCGACGCCGACCTCCAGCAGCGGCTGTTGGATACCGTGCGCGCGCTCAGACACGAGCTGCATCCCGATAGCGATGACAGCGAGGTTCAGCTCGATGCCGCACTGGAACGCGAGCTGGGTTTTGACAGCCTGTCCCGCGCGGAACTGCTCGCGCGTCTGGAACGTGAATTCCACATCGGCCTGTCCGAACAACAGCTGGCCAGCGCCGAAACCCCGCGCGATCTGCTGCGGGCCGTGACCCGCGCCGCGCCGCAACTTGCCCAAAAACGGGAACGATCGCCGCCGGCGGCGGCACCCGCCAACCGCCCGGAAGCCCGGGCCGCGCCCCACGAGGCCACGACCCTGACCGGGGTGCTCGACTGGCATGTGCAGACCCAGCCCGAGCGGGTGCAGCTCTATCTGTATGACGAAGACGCGGATCCGCAACCGATCAGTTACCAGGCCCTGCGCGACGGCGCGCTGGCCATCGCCGCGGGCTTGCTGGCGCACGGGGTCAAACCGGGCCAGACCGTGGCCATCATGCTGCCCACCGGCCGGGACTACCTGGGGTGTTTTTTCGGCATTTTATATGCCGGCGCGATTCCGGTGCCCATCTATCCGCCGGCACGGCCCTCGCAACTGGAGGAGCATCTGCAACGCCACGCCGGCATCCTGGCCAACGCTGCGGCGGTGCTGCTGATCACCATGAGCGAGGCCCGATCGCTGGCGCGCCTGCTCAAGTCCCGGGTGCAGACGCTGGACACCATCGTCACCCCGGACGATCTGCACCGGGAACCGGCCACGCTGTTGCCGCCGATCACCTCACAAGATATCGCGTTTATCCAATACACCTCCGGCAGCACCGACCAGCCCAAGGGCGTGGTGCTCCGTCACGCGGATCTGCTGGCCAACATTCGTGCCATGGGCCACGCCATACGGGCGGATTCCACCGACGTGTTCGTCAGCTGGTTGCCGCTTTATCACGATATGGGCCTGATCGGCGCCTGGCTCGGCAGTCTGTACTATGCGATGACCCTGATACTGATGTCACCGCTGACATTTCTGAGCCGTCCGCAGCGCTGGTTATGGGCCGTGCACCACCATCGCGGCACGATCAGCGCCGGCCCCAATTTTGCCTACGAATTGTGCCTGAGCCGCATCCCCGATGAAGCGCTCGCCGGTCTGGATCTGGGGTCCCTGCGCCTGCTGTTCAGCGGCGCCGAACCGGTCAGCCCGCAGACCGTCCGGCGTTTCAACCAGCGCTTCGGGCACTATGGTTTGCATCCGACGACGCTGGCGCCGGTGTACGGACTGGCCGAAGCGGCCGTGGGCCTGGCGTTTCCGCCGCTGGGGCGCGGCCCGCTGATCGATCGCATCGAGCGCGACATTTTTATGCAACAACATCGCGCGCAACCCGCCGCCGGGGATGACGCCAAGGCCCTGGAATATGTCGCCTGTGGCCAGCCGCTGCCGGGGTATGAACTGCGCGTCGTCGACGACAGCAGTCGCGAGTTACCCGAGCGGCAACAGGGCCGTCTGCAGTTTCGCGGGCCGTCCGCCACCAGCGGTTACTATCGCAATCCCGAAGCCACCCGCGCCCTGTTCGATGACACCTGGCTGGAAACCGGCGATCTGGCCTATATCGCCGGGGGCGATGTGTATCTGACCAGCCGCATCAAGGACGTCATCATCCGCGGCGGGCGCAATATTTATCCCTACGAAACGGAACACGCCATCGGTGAGCTCGAAGGCGTACGCAAAGGCTGCGTGGCGATATTCGGCAGCGTGGATCCGGAATCCGGTACCGAACGGCTGGTGGTGATGGCCGAAACCCGACTGACCGACTCCGCCGCGCGCGCCGATCTGCAAACCCGGATTCGCCACACCAGCCACGATCTGCTCGGCATGCCGCCGGACAATGTGGTGCTGGCGCCGCCGCGCACCATTCTCAAAACTTCCAGCGGCAAAATCCGTCGCCCCGCCACCCGCGAGCTGTACGAACAGGGCCGAATCGGTGACAAGCCCCGGCCGGTCTGGTGGCAGATCGCCCGCCTGATTAGCGCCAGTCTGCTACCGGAAACGCGCCGGATCGGGCGCAGCCTGCGCCAGCTCATGTACGCCGCCTATGGACAACTGCTGTTCTGGCTGCTGGCGCCCGTAATCTGGACGCTGGTGGTGATACTGCCGCGCGAGTCCTGGCGCTGGGCCGTTATGCGACGCGGCGCGCGACTGCTGTTGCGCCTGGCCGGCGTGCCGCTGCAGGTACACGGGACTGAACGCCTGGCGGGTGATGGCGCCCGGGTAATCGTTGCCAACCATGCCAGTTACCTGGACGGGATCGTGCTGGTCGCGACGCTGGATCGCCCGTTCAGTTTCATCGCCAAAAGGGAACTGCAATCGCAATGGCTGGCCGGTCTGTTTCTCAAACGCATCGGCACCCGGTTTGTGGAACGCTTTGACAAACAAAAGGGCATGCTCGACGCCCGGCGGATTGCCGAGCTGGCAGGTCGCGGACGCAGTCTGCTGTTCTTCCCCGAAGGCACGCTGCGACGCATGCCGGGACTGATGGCCTTCCACATGGGCGCCTTCGCCGCCGCGGCACAGGCCGATATCCCGGTATTGCCGATCACCCTGCGCGGCACCCGTTCCATCCTGCGCGGTGATACCTGGTTCCCGCGCCATGGAGCGGTAAGCGTCTTGATTGGCGAACCGATCGCACCGGACGGCAGTGACTGGGCCGCGGCGGTGCGGCTGCGCGATACCGCCCGCAACCGGATACTCAAACAACTCGGCGAACCGGATCTGGCGGGGGAACTATCCTGAATGCCGGACATTCCGGGGCGACATTTTTGCGATTGGACAAAAATGCAAAACGCCGCACTGATTACCGAGAGGCTATATTCT
Organism: Thiohalophilus thiocyanatoxydans; assembly: GCF_004366735.1. Taxonomy (GTDB): domain Bacteria; phylum Pseudomonadota; class Gammaproteobacteria; order UBA6429; family Thiohalophilaceae; genus Thiohalophilus; species Thiohalophilus thiocyanatoxydans. Next base: position 46,854 of record NZ_SOQX01000008.1, read on the forward strand.
GGCTGCACCTACCACAGAATTCCTGCCAAATGGGTTCACTCCCTGCCGTTTGCCCACAGCAACGCGACGAAGAATCCACAACTTGATCAATCCATATTCCCACCATCAAGCAGCATGACTCTCAAACGCCGTTGCCTTCGCGACGGGTGATATTCGTCTGTCTTTCTTCTTCTCAACCGCACTTTGCGCACACGGATTATTGATAATGAGAAAATCTGTGCCCGAGGGCGGTACCCCTGGCGCCCGTACCGACTATGCTTTGATATAGCAGTTACCGATTCAGCACGGAGGAAATGCCATGAATAACACCTGGGTGCTTGTTGCCAACGCCAGCGAAGCCCGTCTTTTCAACCTGGTCAAGTCCGATCTCGAACCGCTGAAAAGTTTCTCACACAACGCAAGCCGCATGAAGGGCGAGGAACTGGCCAGTGATCGTCCCGGCGCCTACCAGAGCGACGTCAACCGCGAAGGACACGGCAGCTACGCGGAACCGACCAACCCCAAAGAGTATGAAAAAGACCGTTTCGCCCGGGAACTGGCAAACGTCCTCAACCAGGCACGCAGTGAGAACCGGTTCCACGAACTGGTCATCGTGGCCGCCCCCCACTTTCATGGCCTCATCAATCAGCACATCGATGACGAGTCGAGCCAGAGGGTGAGCCACCACATCGAAAAAGACTACACCCGGGTGGAGGATAGCGACATGCTGGACACCCTTCTCCCCTACCTGCGCCCCTATCTGAAGGAATAAACAGGGCGCCGTGATCCGCTCAGCTCAAACCGGGCCTACGGCAATCGGCGCCTCAAACATAGATCAGGATCGCCACGTAGTGACTGACGCTGCCAGCCAGCACACACAGATGCCACAGGCCGTGCATCCAGGGGTAGCGACTGTCCAGGGCAAAAAACACAACGCCGCCACTATAGAAAAGCCCTCCGACCAGCAACCAGACAAACCCGCTCAATGGCAAACCGGCCAGCAAGGGTTTGAGCGCCACCAGAATCAGCCAGCCCATCACAAAATAGATAATAAACGGGACAACACGCCTGCCGTCGCGAAACACCCCATCGATCACGATACCCAGCACCGCCATCCCCCAGATGGCGCCGAACAGCCACCAGCCTACACTCCCGTGCAGGGTCACTAATGTAAAAGGGGTATAACTCCCGGCAATGAGCAGATAAATGGCCTGGTGATCCAGAATCCGAAACACCCGCTTCGCCCGTCCGCCCAGACCGTGATAAAGCGTCGAGATCAGATACAGCAGAAACAGTGTGGCGCCATACACACTGAACGAGACGATCCGGAATCCGTCGCCACTGTTCGTCGCAACAACCAGCAAGGCCACCACCCCCGCAAGCGCGAGCGTGGCCCCGACCAGGTGCGAGATAGTATTGAAGCGCTCGCCCTTTTGCATACTATTATTATAATTATCACAGGAGGGGAAAAAGCAAGAGCTGCCCCTGATCGCCCTGTTTTAACGACGCTATTTCAAGCTGTCAAAGTCTTTTTCGGTCACGCCATGACCAACCATAACGACGGAGCAGATGATCATCGTTCTCTAAAAAACCGTATCGTGACTGTGTCCGTGCTCCACGATGTGAACAGAAACATTCGGGAAGAAAATCGAGATTTATGAGGCATCCGGCTTCCTTGTAGTTGGAACCCTCAAGGTCAGAGCACAGTTCTAGCTACTATTTAGAGAAATCTATGCACTGACCCCGGTCTTCCAGCGTGACTTTCGCGATCCTGTTGCAGCTGGCGCTCAGACTCAAACTGGTTATTCAAAAATTCAATCAGTGCCTGCCTGGCCGAGGCACGGCTCGGGTAGGGGCCCTGGTCCGGACCGCGCCGAATTGCAAACCACCATTCACTATCAATCGTATAAAAACGCGAGCTCCGATACAATACGGCACCTTCTTCTCCGTGACGATTGTGTAACTGGAACATATCTGACCTCCTTATACATCATACTGATATTAAACTGGCAGCCATCCATAGCCCGTTGCGTTGAGCATGACACCTCCTGACCCAACCTGAGCCGGCTTGGCTCTTTTGAGGGGATGGGACTTTATATTTCCTATAGCCGGAATTGTCGAGGTGATGCGCCGACCTTGAGTGATCCGCAGAAAAATCACCACGGCGACGATAACCGGCAGAACAGGAACAAATCCACCAGAGCATGAGAGCTCCAAGCAACCATAAGGCAAACAATATGATGCAAGTCGAGCATGTGATTGTTTCTCCTTCAGGTTGTGCCGGGCAACCTGCGTTGCCCGGCTCTCGCCCTGTAATATTATGCCTTTACGGCTGTCGTTGATCAGCGCGATTCGACATCATTTTCATCCTCGGAAATGACGATCTCCACGCGGCGATTGAGTTGCCGACTGCTAGGGGTGGCATTACTTGCAACCGGATCCGATTCGCCATAGCCACGCGCGGCTACACGGTTCGAGCTGATGCCCTTCTCGATAAAATAGGTGCGCACGGAGTTGGCGCGCCGTTCAGAGAGAACCTGATTATAGCTTGCACTGCCGGTGTTGTCGGTAAACCCTTCTACCAGCACCTTGCGTTCCGGGTACTCCCGCAGAAAATCGACGACTTTTTGTAAATCGCGCTCGGATCCTGACTTCAGACTCGCCTGGTTAACATCGAAGAGTACGTCACTGAGCGTAATAATCAGTCCGCGATCGGTTGCCTTGGCATCCAGCTCCGCGAGTTCTTTCTTCATCTCGCGAAGTCTTGCCTTAGCCGCATCGGCTTCGGCGGTTCGGGCTTCAAGACGGATCTCGGCACGCCTTTCGCCAACGTTGTCGACAGTTATTTCAGCGGCTCGCAGCCTTCCCGTCTCATGAGCGACCAACGCGCGCTGGTTGGCGAGGTAAGCCAGATGATCGACCTCTTCCGCGTCTTCCTGCTTGTTCCAGGCATTCTCCGCGCGTTCCAGCGCCCGTTCGGCTTCTTGCAGCTCCGTTGCCGCATATTCATTAACATCGGAATCGCTTTGCGCCGCCATGACATTGCTGCGGGCTTCTTCCAGAACAGCGTGTTGCTCCGGTACAGTGGTGCAACCCGCCAGGGCGACACCGACGATAAGGAGGACAGGTACAATGTAGTTACTTCCAATGTAGTTACGTCGCATAATCAATTCCTCTGTGTTCGTTGACGGGCACTGCTATCGGCGCCATTTTGGTTCACTCCGCGCCGCGGTCGATTTCTTCACGCAATGCGCGGTTCGACTCCTCCGCGTTTCTAATCGCGATTTCAGCTTTGGCCAAACCGGTTTTGGTTTCGGCAAGCTTGGCGTCCACCTCCGCCTGTTCCGCCAGGCGTTTCGCCTTGACATACTCCTCATCGGACATCGCCTGTTCGGCGGCAGTAATCTTTTCAGTGGCGGATTTCAATTCCATAGGGGCGTACTCGTTCCCGCCCAAACTGGCCGCTCGAGTGACTGATGCTTTTGAAACCGCGATTTGTTCCGTCGGTGGCAGCGCCGTGCTTGCGCAGCCAGCAACCCATCCGGCAACTAAGAGGGCACTTATCCAGTTCAGCTTCTTGTCCATAACGACTCCTTGTTTCCCGTTAAACTGCAGCAACATTATTCATCACCGGGCAGGGTGATGCACAGCGCCGAAATTCGGATGGCAAAATAGATCGATAATAAACAGTAACGCGATCTATCATCTTTTGTATTTAATCCATTTAATCAGCTTTATCCCTTTTATCTTTAATCAATGCATTTGTATGTTCCCCAGGTAACATACAAATGCATTATTGAAAAAATAACGGGCAAAGAAAACATTAGTATAGGTTAGAGATTAAATCTTACGCACAGGTTGCTTGTTTACAATTTGTAACAATCTTGCCTGCGACATACTTACACCGCGCCTATTTTTTCGACACCCCGGTTTCTTTCTGAATAGTGAGACCGAAACCTTTAATCACCGAAACAAATCACTTTAAAATAAAACGCGGATCGACTTTCTGGTACATGCAACCCACCACAGCTCACGACATTCGGCCGGGGAAAATCAACAGAATAAATACGGGAACATTACCTGTAATGCGCGGCAAGGAACGTGGTCGGCCTGCATATCTGGCGAGACGCAAACATGACCTGCAGCACGCGGGACATTACAAACGCCGGCCCTGAATAACCTGGAGAAGAATCACGATAATCGCGATCACCAGGAGCACATGGATGAATCCACCCAGAGTGTACGAGGAAATAAAACCCAGAAGCCAGAGGACAACCAGGATGACTGCAATGATCCATAGCATAACACTTCTCCCTTTTCATATTGGGTTATATCGCTTATCTACCCCGCCAAAGGATTCCGGTATTAAATAAAAAAAAGACTCATAACCCTTTTACATTCTAGCTTCATGTTATAGAAGGGGAAGCAAAATATTAAAATGAGTTAAAGTTATTTATACGCTTTGGTAAAGCGGACCATTTTATGCATCAGGATAACAAGAATATCGTAATGGCGCGATTCTGGACGCTGATTATACGAGTTAATAGCTTTTGTACGATTGCGCACATCCGCAGACAGTAATGATACGTATTCATATTAAACTGCAATTATTGTAGGTTAATTCCAAATTATTCCGGATCGACGGATTGTGTGGCGGCGAGCACTGTGTTCACACTCGGCGTCCCGACTAACACCTATGTGCGTTCGCAAACAGACGTTCATCGCTATTCGCTCTATTGTCACTTCATTAGCGCCTGTTACGAAATACATTGATAGCAACAGTCAAACAAAACGAGACGAAGTATCACGGTTCACCTATACACCCACCTTCAGTAAGCAGTATTTGGCAGCCAGCCCCGGAATCTAGGGTACGAAGATATTCAGAAACCCCCGGCGGCCTTGCCACTTAGGAGTTTTCACGCACCCCTGACTCACTGTCAGTTTGTACATGTGGCCTGCCGTACAGACCATTTCTAATCACTTGATCTAACCTCGCATTTGTCGTCATTCTGAAGTCGCTATGGAGTTTTGTATGACTTGGGACATAGTCCAGGGAATCTGGACACAGTGGCATAAGCTCACTCACAATCATCTCGTTCTCACCGCAAATAGGCGTACTATCCAGGCAGGTAAATTCCAGGAAAACGGCAACACCTCACCGGGATCGAAGCCGAGCAGCGGATCACACGTTTCAAGCAATGTGGCTAATGAGGGTGCAAAAACGAAGTTCTCCGCCGGCACTCAATCGGAGAATAACTACGGCAGCATGGGGCACGGGCTGACAGTGTTGAAATCCAGCGAGTCAGGGTTTCGCGCCATAAGCGATGCATCGCCGTTAGGTATCGTCGTCACCGATGTAGAAGGCCATTGCACTTACACAAACGCGGCCTATCGCACGATATCAGGCCTGACTTTGAAGCAGGCACTGGGCATGAACTGGGTCAGACTAATCCACCCGGATGATTGCCAACGTGTCCTTGGCGAGCTGCGTGACATCACCCCGGGTACGGTATCATTTCAAACAGAATTCCGCTTCGTGCGCACTGACGGCAGCGCCGTCTGGACACGCGTCAATATCGCAGCGCTCAACGACGAATCGGACAACGGGGCCGAAATACATGGCTATGTACTGACCATCGAAGACATCAGTACGCGCAAATCAACGGAATTTGCATTGCGCGATTCGGAAGCAGCCCTGTTCGAGGAAAAAGAACGCGCCCAGGTCACACTTAATTCCATCGGCGACGCCGTCCTGGTAACCGACCTCATGGGTAATGTGACCTACATAAACCAGGTGGCCGAGGAAATGATCGGCTGGTCAGATGAAGAAGCGCAGGGCCGGCCGCTTTCGGAGGTGTTTAATATCATCGATGGCACGACGCGGCAGATCGCCGACGATCCGGCGCAGCGCGCCATCACGGAGGATCGGATCATCGAGCTGGCCACCAATTGCATACTGGTTCGTCGCGACGGATTTGAGTCTTTGATCGAGGATTCCGCCGCCCCGATCCACGACCGCGACGGTCAGGTCACCGGCGCGGTCATCGTCTTCCACGATCTCAGCCAGTCGCGTGCCATGGTCAGTAAGATGACCCATCAGGCCCGACATGATTTTCTGACCGGCCTGCCAAACCGCGCGCTGCTAATGGAACGCCTTTCCCAGGCGCTCAGACTGGCACAGCGGCACGACAAGCAGGTCGCTTTGCTGTTCGTGGATCTGGATGACTTCAAACATATCAACGATTCGCTGGGGCATGGAATCGGTGACCAACTGCTTCAGACAGTCGCGGATCGTCTGGTCACCTGCGTGCGCGCCACGGATACGGTATGCCGCCAGGGTGGCGATGAATTCGTGATACTGCTGGCCGAGATTGAACGTCCAGAGGATGCCTCCCGGGTAGCCGAGAAGCTGCAGGCGGCTTTCGCCGTTCCGCAACGCATCGATGGCCAGGAAATCAATCTTACCTTGAGTATCGGCATCAGCGTCTATCCGGATGACGGCGACAACATCGATGCCGTAATGCACAACGCGGATATAGCGATGTATCACGCCAAGGAAAGCGGCCGCAACAATTACCGGTTCTTCAGGCCCGACATGAATGCGCTTACCACACGTCCCTTCGCCAACGCCAAAGTGCCTCTTCTACCGAAACGGGGATAAGAAGATATATAGGGACGAGTCGAGCAGCAGGGTCTGGTGTTCAAGATCCTGCATACCCGAAACGTTTACTTCCTGACTCAGGGGTAAGCGCCCCTGGTTAGCCGTTATTTCACCTGCATGTCGTTCTTGACGGAGACCACGCCTTTGACCTCGCGCGCCACCTCAACAGCCTTGTTGACATCTTCCCGGGAATTAACGAAACCGCTCAGTTGCACTACACCCTTGAAAGTCTCGACATTGATCTCAGAGGACTTCAGGGATGAATCGTTAAATATAGCGGCTTTCACCTTGGTGGTAATCCAGGTATCGTCAACGTATTCAGCGGTTCCCTCCCGTTTCTCTGTGGGGGCACAACCCGCGAGGGTAACCAGACCTGCACCGGATACCAGTGTTGCGATCAGAAACATTGCGGAAAAACGCTTGTTGCCGGATTTCATGTTGAATTCTCCATTTACAGTAATCTGTGTATAATCAGGGGTAATGCGATTCGGGACAGTTTCAATCCCGTCTTCTGCGCGAGTCGGCATTCTGTAACCAGGCAGACACCCTGCGCATTCAGCCTTTGGAGCTGTCTTCGAAGTCTTTTATCTGCTTCTCCGCTTCCTGCCTGCTGATGCCATAAGCCTCCTGGATCTTGCCCGCCAATTGCTCGCGCTCGCCATCGATAACATCGAGCTGATCGTCGGTGAGCTTGCCCCACTGCGACTTTGCCTTGCCCTTGAATTGTTTCCAGTTGCCCTGGACTCTATCCCAGCTCATAACCTGCTCCTTTGGTTTAACTTTGGCTTCTTATCGCCAAAATTATCCTGCGCAGCATCGACTGTCTGTACGCTGGCATACGCAAGCACCTGCCCTCCATGCGGCACGTTCACCGATTTTGAACAGGGCGCACACTGCGATCCGTACGCTATGCGACACACCCGCGAAATAACCTGTGCAGGGTATGCAAAGCATCGGTATAAAAACAGGGATTGCGATTGTTACCGCATTGGATACTGTGCCGGGACATGCCCGGCACAGCGAGCCGGGCGTAACGCGGCAGCCTGGACCGCCGTGTCCGGAACTAATCAGTTAGTTTATATTTGAGCCAAAACCAAACATCGTGGTCTGCCCCCAGGCAACCCGCGTCTGTCGCTAAAGCATAAAAGAAAGCAGCAGCGCGGTACCCAGAAAGGAGAAGAAGCCGGCGACATCGGTAATCGTGGTGAGGATGATCGAGGAGGCGGTAGCCGGATCCTGACCGAGGCGGGTGAGGATGATCGGCACCAGCGAGCCGGCGACGCCGGCGGCGAGCATGGACATGATCATCGCCAGCGCGATCACCAGGGCCAGGCCGACACTGCTGCTCCAGACAAAGACGGCCAGGCCGCAGGTCACTGCCAGTACCAGGCCGTTGATCAGGCCGACCACCACTTCCTTGCCGAGTACGGCACGCCACTGGCGTATTCCCACCTCCCGCAGAAACAGCCCGCGCATGGTGACCGCCAGCGCCTGCGCACCGGCGTTGCCGGATTGACCGGCCACCACCGGCAGGAGGATCGCCAGAGCGGTGAACTGGGCGATGAGGTTCTCGAACAGACCAACCACGAAGGCCGCAAGAAAGGCGGTCAGCAGGTTGATATGCAGCCAGGGAAGCCGGCGGCGGATGGCGAACCCGGGGGTCGACAGGGCCCGTTCTTCCGGGCTGACACCGACCATTTTCTGCAAGTCGGCGGTCGCGACATCCTCAATGGCATGAAACAAACTGCGGTAACGGACCACCCCCATCAGGCGCCCCTCGGCGTCCACCACGGGGACCGAATCCTGGCGGGATCGATCCAGCAACTCCACCAGTTCTTCCCGGTTGGTCCGGGTGCCGACGGCTTCCTGGACCGGGGCCACCAGGGTGGCAAGGGTCTGCTCCGGTGTGGCCAGTGCCAGGTCCTGAATGTCCACGCGACCATCCAGGCGGCCGTCGCCGGTCACCACGAACAGGGAGCGGGCACCGCGGATGGCCGATTGCTGCAGCCTTTTCAGCGCCTGCTCGACTGTCATCTCGGCCCGGGCCGTCACAAAGGCGGTGCTCATCAGCCGACCGGCGGAATCTTCGGGAAACGAGAGCAGCCGTTTCAGATCGTCACGGCTGACCGGGCGCAGTTCCGCGAGCAGACTGTCGCGATCCGCGTCCGCTAACTGGGTCAGCAGGGTGACGGCGAGCCGGGGCGGCGCCTGGTCGAGCACCTCGAGCTGCTGCGAATGGGGCAACAGGGCGAACACCGTCAGCGCCTTGACCGGGCTGAGGTATTCCATAGTCACGCTCAGGGCGGCACTGTCCACGCCGTGCAGCGCGTCGCCAAGCGCCCTGTCCGGCATATCTTCAATCTGGCCGGCGGCGGCGACCGGATGGCGGCGCAGGTATTCGTTGGGGATGCTGTGTTCGATATCGGGCGACGCTGCCATGCTCATTTCCCTCGTGAACCGAACAGTGCCCCGAGACAGATCCCCATCACCCGAAAGTACTGCCCGGTCAGCTCGTTCATACTCTGGCCAAGGCTGTTTTCCGTGGCGTTGCCGCCCGCCAGCGCCGCCATCAACGCTTCCCGGGAGAGACTCCCGAGCAGGTGATCAAGATGATCGGTGACCGGCAGTGTCGTGTGCCGCATCCACGCCGGAAAATCACGGGCATTGGCCAGGCGGGTTTCCGCCCGCAGCGACTCGACCGGAATCAGGAACGCGGACAATGTCGCGGTATCGGTCCGGGCCATCAATGCCCCGCCGAGATCCAGCCGACCGAGATAGCTGCCGCCATCATCCACCAGCCAGACCGGTTGCGCCGGGTCGGGGGCATGCTCGCGTAACAGGGCCACGGCGTCGGGCACCAGCATGCCGACATTCAGTTGCATCGCGGAGGGGTCCGCCAGCGCGCCGACCTTGTCCGGCGGATAAACGACCAGCCTTTCCAGTGTGCGCCGCATGCGCCGGCCCGGGAGCCCTTGCAGAATTCGCGGTCGTCGGGACGCCTCAATGTGCAGCAGCAGAGCGAGGGCATGATCGACGCCCGCCACACTTAGCCAGTGGATCAGGGTCTCATCATCCTGTTCCCCCAGCACCGCCAGAGCGTGGTGATGGGGCAGCCTGGCCACCAGCGGCGCGGCCGTTTCCGGTGGCAGATCGGCCACTGCCTGCAATACGGCCCCGCTGCCCCGGGTAGCGAGAAAGCTGGCCAGTTCGCCCGGGTACTCGCGGGCATAGGCCAGTTTCAATGGGTGGATAGCGGCCATGATCTCAGCTTTCCGACACCGGTCCGGGGGTGATCCGGACAACCCGGCCGCGGGCCAGGCGGGCAGCGGGAATGGAGACCAGGCCTTCATCCGTCTCCAGTGTCAGCCCGGTCCGGTAAACCTCCACAATCACGCCCTCGTCAGCGTCGATGCGCAGGCGGTCACCGATGGCATAACGGGTCAGTTCCGGCTGGGCCACCAGGTTCGCAACGTATTGCCGGGCTCCGAGCGCAAAGGCAATTGAAAGGCCGCCCAGCAGCGAGGCCAGGATGATCAAAGAAAGCTGGGTAATAAACGAGATATCAATACCCAGTTGCTGCAGGCCGGTAATCACCGCCACCGCCACAACCGCGGCATGCACCAGCCGGGGCAGCAGGGCATTGCCGTCACCCTGGGCAATCATCCCGGCGGTAATGTTGCGCAACAGGGCACCGACGACATTCCCCATACCGATGATCACCAGACCCAGTACAAAACGCGGCAGATAATCAAACAACATGTCCAGCCAGGCAGTCAGCTGGGGAATGTTCAGCAAACGCACGGCGATCACCGCCGCCAGCACCAGGACCGTGGCAAAGACCAGCAAGGCTAAAGCCTGCTGAAAGAGCGGGGAAACCACATAGTTGCTGCGACCGGAAAAGCGGCTGATTAGCCTGTCGCCGACAAGGAACAATCGCCGCACAGCCACCTCGGCCAGCTTGCCGACAATCACACCCAGCACGAGCACCAGAACAGCCGCCAGCTCCGGGTAGGTTTCAACAAGACTTCGCAACATGCTCACTCCGTTTCCTGACAGGCGTCCCACCTGTTCCGAGAGTAGCCGAAAAGCACCGCATAAAAAACCGGCAAAAGCGGGTCAAAGCACAGCTTTCTCTAATATTAGCAACAATTGCTCTCAGATTCCGACTTTTCCACATATCGTCGGCAGACATCCTGCAAGTACGCAAGATAGTTCTGTTCAGCGCAGAAACAGACTTCGGGATATAACCGTGCTGGTGACGAGGCAGGCTACCCTGCCAGATACACACGGGTTTTCAGGGCATGGCAAAGTCTTTTTTGCTTTGTCTTAACCGAATCCTGCGATGCTGTATAAAGTCCAGCGTAACAGCCTGACAAGTGAAGATGATTATATTTGTGGCCAATCCTTTTCTTGTTAAAAGACTATGCGCTGGCCTTGCTCAATCCCCGGGATTCATGGCGATCCTCAATCGACCACCCGATTCCCTTTGTTCGCTGATTCTCCTGTAAGACTCTTATCAACCACCGGTTTTTCTTGTTTACCTGACGAAATATCAAACCAAACCCATGGTCACAGGCATGTACGACCTGCCCCGGCAGGCAGACATTAATACGATTATCGGCGAACTGAATATATACATCGAGGCTTGCATTGAGCGCCGGACGCATATTACTTAGCACGAACATGCCATCCTGACTGACATTATATAACAACCCGGCCCAATATTCGCCTGAACGATCACTATGACAAACACGAACCAGGGCCAAAGCCCGAACACGTTCACCATGCCGATGATCCATATCCACTCTCCTTTTATCAAGAAGCCGATCAGACAGAGCCAGGTATCCTTCCCGGTTTATCTGTCCGTCGTTCGGCAGTCTCACCTCAGCCATTTATTTGCATGGCTATTATTTGGTCCATCATCATATTGCGGACTTAATGAAAATCTTACTTCGTCTGTCGGACAGAGAAAAGATATTTTCTAAGTCAGGGTATTCCCAGCTATTCGCCTAATAAAAAAAAGTAATGCAGGGGAAGTGATAAGAAAGCGAGGATAGTTGCTACCAGGCGATAGGCGTGAACGACCACACGGTGCCGATGGCAGGCATCCGGAAAATACACAAGATAGAACTGAGAGTCCTGTTCGGCGCAGAAACAGGCGTCGTGAGTGCTATCGCGGCGGCTGACATGGAAGGGCACCCTGCCCGACACATGCGGGGGTTTCGGGGCATGACAAGCGCCTTTTACATTGCAGTCAATGTGTCCCGAAGGAATGGCTTTAAATTCAGCACGACCATTGGCTAATTACAAATAAGAATTGTTTCTCACCGTCCCGCTTTACTGGCGAAGAGATCGCTGATAAAAACTATTTCTCGGCTTGCCCTTAGCGCGGCCTGCTTCCAATCGCGACTGTCTTCACCTTCGATCTCAATCGGTATAACCTCGACCACCTTGCGGAACTTTTCCAGCAATTCCCGGGTTTCACCGGCACCAACATAGATGTTTGCCAGGTCAAAGCTGTAGCTATCCTGCTCAATCATTCTGGACAATTGCGTACCTTTTTCAACATTGACCTCAATATCAATCCCGGGGATAGATGCGCGTATTTGGTCAAGTTCCTCGGCATAGGGAACCCGGCTTACCTTTCCATCCGCGAAGCGACGTAAATAAAACTTGGCAGCACAATCAAACTGGCCGGCACCAGACCTGAAATCCGGCTTATTCCCGAGGGCCAGATCCACCATAATCTGATGATTTGAGGTGCCATCGACGAATTGAAACATTTCACTGTGAGACTGCGAAATCCGGGGATTTATCTCAAGCAATGCATATTGGCCTGTATTCATATCGTAAAAATATTCGATATTGAAAGCGCCGTTGTCAAAGCCGATATGTGACATGATCGTCCGGGATGTCTCAACCATGGCATCTTTAATCTCATCCGGGATCTGCGAGGGATATTCATAGCGAAAAAAAGAGAAACTTCCCGGATAGTTGAACGAATCGATTATGCCATGAGAATTTATCTCACCCTCGTACGCATTACCCTCAACCGTACATTGGTGGCCTGAGATCACCTTCTCGATAATGCAGTGGTGCCCTTCTACTTCCCTGACATAGTCAGGCAGGGTCACATGGGCCAGCAATTCATTGAAAGGAACGCCTATATAGGCGATCTTGTCCCTGATCTTCCCCAGCGCCTCATCCAGTTCCTGGCGATCGTCAACACGGAATGCCAGAAATGAATCCGTTGATTTAACGGGTTTAATCCAGAATGGAAAGGCCATCTGGATATTTTCTGCCGCATCTTGATCAAAGGGATCGACCGGCTCAAAATCCGGCGTATGCCTGGGGATGACCTTTTTTTGCTCGCAACGACTCCAATATTTGTGATCACATTTGAGCTCGCTCTCCAGCGAAGGTGATAGCAGGTTATGTCTCGCCGACAGGATAGACACCATGGAGTTGACCGGAAAATCCCAGTATCCGACTATAGCGTCAATAGTACCTTCAAACTGGCCAAGCAAAAATTCGGCTTGCTCGATGAGACCATCGAAAGAAGGATACTTATCAACCCCCTTGACCTCATCAAAAGTGAGGAGGTTATGAAATTCATAGCTATTTTTCCCATGAATTTTTTCAAGCAACTTGCAGTTGAACTCGTCGGCACCGACAACGAAGATATTTTTCACCATACCAGCATTGCCCCCTGACTCAATTCAATACGATAAAAGCGTCATTAACATGTCTATCTCATACTAATAATGAAAGATAGATTACCCTCTTCCCTGACGCCAGCCGGTTTTTCTTCGTATATCTTGTCGAACGGAGCAAAGCCGTTTCAATTTTTTATTTGACTCGATCATTGCCAACGCTAAAGAGAATTGGGCCGAATCCAGAATTGCAAGAATATCGACAGCAGCCTGTAGATCTTCGAACAGATCGCGACAAACCCATTTCCGCTCTCGGCCACCCGGCCCCGTCCCCAGGTACAGCGCGTGCGGGAATAATCAGCGCGCCGGGTTCACCCTGGCCATTGACCTGATAAGGGACCATCGATAGTGATCAGGATGTGTAACCCTATTGACTCACACCGGATTGAACTCAATATAGCGCATACAGGTGAACAGCCAGCCTTCACAATCGACCAGACCGGCCTTGTGTCGTCTTTGCCAGAAAGTCCCGCTGCGCTGGTATTCGAAATTGATGTATTGAACGTACCGGTGCCCCACCGATTGCATGACCCGGGAGATGCCTTCGGTATCATCGGGCGTCATGAGCAGATGCACAGGGTGGGTCATCAGGACATAGGCATGGACAGCCACACGGTAGCGCCGGCAGGCGTCCTGCAAGCATTCAAGGTAAAACTGATAGTCCTGTTCGGCATAGAATCAGATGTCGCGGTTGTTCCCGCGCTGGATGACCTGACAGGGCATTCCGGACAGATACATACGGGGTATTCGGGGCACAGCAAACTCCTTTTGCATTGTGGTCACGGCGTCCTGCCGTGATGAAAATAAATTTAGTATAACGGGGTCAGAGAACAGATTTCTCTAATATTAGCACCTGCTGTGCTATGCCCCCGATTTCTGCCTTTTCATGCACCGAACTCAGGCAGTTTACGCCACCCGTGTAGACGGTCCATGGCAGCTCAGTCCTCTTCACCCGGTGAGTTCGCTTTCATTTCGGGGGAACGGTAGGTACAGAAACCGGCGATGTGATACAGCGGGCAGTAGCCTATGGCTGCCGAACCTACCGTCAACACACCCACCACAGCCAACAACGCACCGGACATGGGATCGGATGTCAACACATCAGAGAGCGGGCCCAGGTAGATAAGGCCAACGCCCATCGCGCTGCGGAACCAGCGGTCGGCCACGCCCATATTTTTGTTAATCTTCATTGCTTCTTACACTCCTGCCGGGATTGGATCATCGCCACTATAACAGACAATGCCACCGCCGGAGCGCTTCGCCTGGTACATGGCCTCGTCGGCCTTGCGAGTGAGCTCGGTGATATCGCGCCCGTCACGGGGGTAGCAGGCGAGCCCCAGGCTCGCTCCGATTCGGGTGGTTTGCGTTGTGAGAGTGTAGGGTTCGGAGAGGGCTTCGAGAATACGTTCGCAAATTGCCTCGCAGACACGGGGATCCTGATCGGTAAGCAACAGGACGAATTCGTCGCCCCCGGTCCGGGCCACCAGATCGTCATGTCGTACTAAATGGGTAAAGCGGTTGGCGACCTCACGCAGCAGTTCGTCACCGGCGTGGTGACCGAAGTTATCGTTCACCTGTTTAAAGCCATCCAGGTCGACCACAGCCAGAGTCAGCGTGGTGTTCTCCTTTTTCTCGCGATGGATCAACTCATCCAGGCGCTGGAACATAAGATTGCGGTTGGGTAGCCCGGTCAGCGTGTCATACCAGGCCATACGCTCCAGTTTCGCCTTCTGGGCGCGGAGACGGCTCACAAGATTATTCAGGATAAACGAGGTCCATACGGTCGCCCAGATATAAAACACGGCGGGAATAATCAACCGGTTCCGGTAGACCCCGAACAGAGTAGAGATATCCGGTGGGCGGTGTCGATGGGCAACAAGCAGCCCGTCACCGCCAGACATAATCGCCGACGATGCCCAGGTGATGATAGTACCATCAATCTCGAGATAGCCCCCTTGCTCATTGAGGCGCGATGCTTCCAACTGCGTCCGGCTAACTTCACTCGGAACACCGGGCACCGCTATGGTGTCCTTGCCGGACAGATGCCCTACTGTATATTCATCTGCCGCGAGAGCCTTGATGTTCGGGAACGCATTCGCGTCCCGCCTCTCGCTCAATATATCGTGCAGTGTGTTTATCTCTTTCACGATCACCAGTTCACGGGAAGCGTTGTAGACAGCAATCAGAATCAGCACCAGGCCGATAATAGCGGTGCCGATGAAAAGTCCGATGAACCTGAGTTTATTGTATTCCTGCCGGGTCCCCATACCCCACCCATCCTTCGTCTTACGGATATTCAGGGTCAGTGTAACAATAAATAGCGACTGACTGACACAGAGTTTTACACTGACCCTAAAGGGGTTGCGGTTTCCCTGGCAAAGTACCGCGCGGCTTTTTTAGAATGTCGCGTTCGTCCGTGACCCGCTCCAGTTTCCGTTTTAAGCGGGCGACTGATTCTTAAGGGGTCAAAGCCCTTTTCGGACGTCCGCGTCGTGCCTGCCCGACCTTGGTCTTCAACTTACGCTCGATCTTTTCCTTGAAATAGTCATTTCCCAGCGGTGTCCCGGTCTGCCAGGCGGCTCGGATATCCTTAAGCGCATCGTCATCAATATGCGCCTGAAATAGAGACTTGTAGGCAGATAGACGGCTGGCCTCTGTCTTACCCATTCTTAAATACAAAGAATGAGGCGTAATCAACTGGTCAACCTTGCCCTGGGCATTTACCCGATAGCTACTCCAGCGATACTGTCCCGGTGTAGTGACCATGTTGGCTCGAACCGGGTTAAGCTCGATATAGCGCATACAGGTCAACAAGTATTCTTCGTCGTGGACCATCGAAGCCTTGAACCGGCCTTCCCAGATACTGCCACTGGTGCCATACGAGTAGTTGATATAGGGCACATAACGCCGTCCGACGTACTGCATCATCCGACTTACTCCGAACTTGTCCTGGGGCGTAACGAGAATATGCACATGATTGGTCATCAGCACATAGGCATGGACCGCACAACTATATCGTCGGACTGCCTCGAGCAACCAGTGACGGTAAGCCAGATAATCGCCGTCCTCGAAAAACACCGGCTCACGACTGTGGCCGCGCTGGACAACATGAACGGGAACATCCGGGAGAAAAAAGCGGGGTTTGCGGGGCATCCTTGCCTCCTTGAATTGTTATAAATAGAAATTAGCCAGTCCAGGTCGTTCTGTAAAGGGCTTTGACCCCTTTGATTTGTAAAGGGCTTTGACCCCTTTGATTTCACAACTATATCGTCGGACTGCCTCGAGCAACCAGTGACGGTAAGCCAGATAATCGCCGTCCTCGAAAAACACCGGCTCACGACTGTGGCCACGCTGAACGACATGAACGGGAACATCCGGGAGAAAAAAGCGGGGTTTGCGGGGCATCCTTGCCTCCTTGATTGTCATAAATGGAAATTAGCCAGTCCAGGTTGTTCTGTAAAGGGCTTTGACCCCTTTAATTTGTGAGTGGTCGCAATTATGTTAGTTTCCGTTTCCGAGGCAATTGCCAACATTATCTTGGCAAGCAGCCCTTGATTATCTGGATGCAGGTGTGAGTCAGGCTCATCCAGCAATAAAACGAAAGGCCTAAACAAAACGACATATGACAAAATCTGCAATGCTTGCTGAACACCCGTTCCAACCAACTCGAGAGGTATACGCTTTCCGCTCATCCCTGTCACGGAAACCCTTACATCTATATGCAAATCTTTGACAGGATCAAAAGACACAAACAACGAAATCGCTGGAAATATATTTCTAACTAACTTTATTAGCTCATTTAATCGGTTTTTCTCTTTTATAAGAAACATAACGTTTCTTAAGTAAAGGTTGGCTTCGCCACTTGCAACACCTCTACGTACAATGCTTTCCGTCCTATACTCTTCGACCTGGGGTATTCCAGATAAACCAGGAACATAGACAGAAAAAGGCTTTTTATCCCCAGCAATTATCTGTCTCAAAGCTACTGACCCAGATACTTCACACCCAACATTACCTTCGTTCCTACCTCGATATATTTTTATATCACTATGAAGTTCGTTGCCACCATCCTCAGCGGAAACTCTTAGGTAGCCAAAATTAGACTGGTTTTTATAAGGACCGCCATGACGGAGGTTTACAAATTCTCTTGTCGGGCAAAATGGCAGACTATCTTGAGTGAATGTTTTTGTATCCGATAATCTCGATATTACCGATGCCACCACTGAAAAGTGGATCCCTTCTAATATGCTACTTTTCCCAGCATTATTCCCCCCCAACTAGGATATTAATTGGTGATAGGTCTATTGCAGCTTCATTTATTTTTTTAAATCGTTCTATCGATATTTTTGTTATTTTCAACGTTAATCCTTGTATCTATCTTATTGATCGCAAAACTCTACCAATAGAATACTAACAGGGAAAGCCTTGCCTTTTGCTTTCGACAGGAGAAAAATAATTGGGTAAGAATACAGTTTCCTCTAAAACTTCAATTAATTGTGCTCTGACCTCGGTTCTTCTGCATCTTGATCAGCAGGGTGAGACTTTTCTTTTTTCTCCTCAGGAAAGAATGAAATAACTTTTCTCACTCCAGGATGCTTAATTGAAAATGATGGTACGATGTATGTAAATATATTCATATTGTCTGCCAAATAACTTAACGTATCATCAAGGTCTTTCTCCTGCCCGTTCTCAATTTCTTCATAAACTGCTTTCCTTTCTTCACTTATTATCAAAACTAAAAATACAAACTTATATTTCAGCCTATACAAATGACCTTGCCCAATTGCGTCTTTCAGGCCAGAATAAGTGATAAATTTCAACTCAATAGCTATACCATTAGTATCCAATGTCATATCTGGTCTGTGTTTCTTACCAAAACAGTAGACGCTCTCAACAGATGAATCTCTACCAATTTGGGTAATAACCTTGCAGTCATACATATCTTGGTTAGCCATCAATGATGTTGCAAAACCTCTCTCGAAGGCACTCTCATTCGACCCGGATGTAGCAAAAGGAAATTTTTTAATAACCGAATCTAATTTCTTAGCATCTTCCCAAACGCGACCTCTTCTTCTAACTGACTCAAACCCCATAACCCCTCCATTTTATTAACTAACTTATTAGTTTATTCCTACCAACCCTACCCCACCCAATCCACGATGAAAATCAGGGTATTCCCTAATCCTAGACATAATTGGCGGAATTTCGAGGGAAATTGAGACTGGATTCCGGCCTCCGCCGGAATGACGGGAGTGAGAAAAACTGGTAAAAGGGGACGTAGGGATTATTTTTTAACCAGTCTCCTCGTCTTTACTGTATTGGTCAAAATTTAATCCCTACGTCCCCTTTTCCTTCGACCGAACTAACTGTCTTGTAAGATAGAAGATACCAGATTCAATATCGGCGATACGATAGGGAAGGCTATTCTCATTTTTTAGCCTGCTAAGATCGCTAATCAACAGATTATAGCCGGCTGAATTTAGAGCATATCCCAGTCCTTGGTGCAACACACTATCAAGAACAGGGAATTTCTCGGGTTTCAGGTGTCGCAAGTGTTTGCTGGCAAATGAGACACCCAGTCCTTTGATATTTGTACCTAACGTTATTGCATAGAGATCTCCATATCTAGCTTTAACAGACAACAACCATTTGCTTAGCAATTGGCCTAACACTGAAGATGAATGATGCCTGTTTAGATTAGCCCATACTCTCTGGCCTCTCCCCCAATCGCAAACACACTCCGAGAAATATAAGGTTTTCGACAAATCTTTAAAGTTAGAACTCTTACCTAGGTTTTCGACATGTTTAGTTTTTTCATCATAACTCATTATTGCAATTGCGCTATTTAGTGCATCTTTTGTGAAACGAATATTACTAAAATCAATGGTTTTGGATGGTGAATCCAAGTCATGCACAGTTATAAAGAAATTACTCTCAACAATGAACGGAGTTGCATTTTCTAGCTCAACACCTAATGCAATATTATCTCGCGGAAAATACAATTTAACCCGATCAGTCAAACTAAACTTTCGTAAATTATAATCAACTTTTGTCGCCTTAAGTGATTCATTCAGAGCTCTACCGTTTATCCATGCATTTGACAAATCCATACTAGCCATGCCTTTTTATAAAATTGGGATAAGAGAACGGCTTCTATAATATTATAAATAGTTTTTCTTTGACCCGTTTTCCGTATATACAAATAATTATTTAGGTACCGTATCCATAGCAATCTAAGCCAATAACCATCAATAATGGTTTTACTGGCAAATCCTGTCCATCCTCAACTTCATCCCATTCGCATTGGACTGTTTCGAAATCTAGTTCGCCAGTTGTAAACGCATTAGTAACCACCTCACCAGTTTTCTCGTCTTTGAGTCCTCTAATATTTTCAATGGGAAGATGCCCATAATAATACTTGCCTTCTACTTTAAGGTTAACAGTTAATGTTACTTCTATTAGCTCACCATAACCGTTATCCATCAAAGTCATACCATTGAAAACAACAGGTAAGTTTTCATGCAAACCAGGATCTGTCGGATATCTTTCCAGATCCCAATTTTGCTGCGCTAATTCTGCGATTATTCCTATCTTTTCTTTATTTGAATCAAAAATTGGCAAATTACAAAAATCCATCTGCATAGCAAATGGCTTTGGGACTGAAATACTTATCCCAAATGACATGTAAGTAGTTCTAACATCACATAATACAGGAGCCGAAACTTTGGCTGTCCATTTATGCGGCTCTGTATCGACTGGACTATACAATTCAATTTCAAGTTTTTTAGCACGAGTTTTGGCCGCCTCAGAAAAACCTCTGGGGCATACAAGAGCTCCTTTCTGAGCTCCCACATCCTTTACCAAACCATGAAATTCTTCTATCCCTTTTACGTCCACAGGTTTACCATAGTCTTTACAGTCAACAACTATTCGCATAGTGTATTGACCAATATTTTGCTCTACTAAGACATCTATTTGTCTTTCAGTCTCACTTAGGTTACCTGGCAATCTTACATTGTGGCTTACAACTGCATCTGGCGCTAACTGCTTTTGTATCTCAGCAATGAGTAGCTCTAGTTGTTTCCAATTAGGTTCTGAATTATTCTCGGTCAAAATATTTTCCAAATACTAAAATTTACGTTTATTTTTTTGTGCCAAACTCAATAATCATCTAGATACAAATACACATCTGACATCTCGCTTTCGTTGATTAATCTAGGTGCGCCACAATCAAAAACAATTTAGTAGAGTTCAAACCCTACCCCACCCAAACCACGATTTAAATCAGGGTACTCCCTAATTCTAGACATAATTTGTGGGATTTCGAGGGATATTGAGACTGGATTCCGGCCTCCGCCGGAATGACGGGAGTGAGAAAACAAAAAGGGACGCATAAGCGTCCCTTCGTACTACAGGTGTGGGGGGTTGGTGTTCTGATCACCCCTCCCTAACCCTCCCCTTGAAGGGGAGGGAATCACAGGAGAGGACTACTTCTTCTTCGCCGCCCGCTTCTCACTCCGCTTGAGCCGTGAAGACAGCCGCCGCGCCAGATCCCCGAACAGCTCGGTCTGGGTCGGGTGGGGGTGGATGGCCTGGCCGACCTGTTCCAGGGTCAGCTCGCCGGCAACCATCATCACGCCTTCACCAATTAAGGTATCGGCATGATCGGCGAGGAAGTGAACCCCGATCACCCGGTGGCTGGCTTTCTCGGCGACGATCTTGATCAGCCCCTGGGTCTCGCCGGTGATCATGGCCTTGGCGTCGACGCTCATCGGCACCTTGATCTCGGCGGCGTCGATGCCCTGCTCTTTGGCCTGATCGGCGGAGAGCCCGACGAACGCGGCCTGCGGGCGGGTGAAGATGACGCCCGAGTCCTTGGCCTGATCATACGCTGCCGCTTCTCCGGCGATGGTCATGGCGGCGACGCGGCCCTGCTGGCCTGCGGTGTGAGCGAGCATTAACCCACCGATGACATCCCCGACCGCGAAGATGTGCGGCACGTTGGTGCGGCACTGGGCGTCGGCGGTGATCACGCCTTTATCAGTTTCGATGCCGGCCTTGTCCAGCTGCAGCGGATCCAGCACCGGGCGCTTGCCGGTGGCCATGATCACGTAGTCGCAGCTGTAGGTGTGGTCCTTGCCGTCTGAGCCTTCGTAGACGATCTTCATCTTGCCCGGCTCGCCCTTGAGCTCCTTGACCTTGGCCGAGGTCTCGATGGTGAGGCGCGGGTCGTCGTTCAGCACCTCGGTGAGGTTCTTGGCCACTTCCGGCTCGACCTCGGCCAGGATGCGCTCCTGCCCTTCGAGCAGCAGCACCTTGGCGCCGAAGTCCTGGAAGATCTGCGCCATCTCGACGCCGATGGCGCCGCCGCCGATCACGCCCAGGCGTTTGGGCGCGTCCTTGAGGCCCCAGACGGTGTCGGAGGTGAGCACGCCACCGTTGTCCACGCCGGTGTCGGCGCCGGGGATCGGCGGGACGAACGGCGGAGCCCCGGCGGCGATGACCGCGGCACCGAAGGTGATCGTTTTGGTCTTCTTGCCGTCACCCGGCTCGGCGCGGGTGTGCGGATCTTTGTGGTTGCCGCCGGTGTCGACACTGACGGTGTGATCGTCTTCGAAGCGGGCGAAGCCCTGGATGACGTCGATCTTCACGCCCTTGTCGGTGTTGAGCGCCATCTTGCCGCGCTCTTCGAGCACGCCGCGACGGTGTTTTTCCAGATCCTTCCATTCCAGTTTGGCATCGGTAGTGCCCTTGATGCCGAGCAGCTTGTCATGCGCGCGATCCCGCATGCGATCGGCGGCGGCGCGCCACGCCTTGGAGGGGATGCAGCCGCGCCACAGGCATTCGCCGCCGGGGAACGGCGAGTCGTTGATCATGGCGACCTTGTAGCCGTGTTCTTTGAGATCCCGGGCGCAGTCCTCGCCGCCGGGGCCGCCGCCGATGACGACCACGTCGTAGTCCCAGTCGCCTTCGGGCAGCTTGAAACTCGGCTCGCTGGCCTGATCACTTTTGGGGGCAGCCATGCCCATGGCCGAGGTCGTCTGTGACATACCGGGCGCCGGCGCGGCGGCGGCATCCAGCCAGGTCGGGTTCTCGACCAGCTCCTTGAAGGTGGCGAGGAACTTGGCGGCGTCGGCGCCGTTGACGATGCGGTGATCGGCGGTGATAGTGACCGGCATGCCCTGCGGGCCGACGGTGGCAATCGCAAAGATCGCCGAGGTGCCCGGCGAGGGAATCGCGTCGAACTGGCTGACCCCCAGCATCCCCATGTTGGAGATGGTGAAGGTCGGGTTGGAGTATTCATCCGGCTTGAGGCGGCGGGCGCGGGCGCGGTCCACCAGGTCCTTCCAGCCGGCGGCCAGATCGGCCACCTCGCGGTTGCCGGCATCGCGCAGCACCGGGACCACCAGGCCCATGCCGTCGGTTTCCACCGCCAGGCCGACGTCGATCTGCTCGCGCTCGACGATGCGATCTTCATGCTGGTAGACGGCGTTGACCACCGGGTGTTTTTCGATGGCCAGCGCGGCGGCCTTGGCCAGGGTCACGGTCAGCGAGAAGCCCTTGGTCTTGGAGGCGGTCTTGAGCGCCGCGGGATCGATGTGACTGGTGACGCGGAACAGGGGCATGGAGAGCGAGTACTCCATGTTGTGCGCCACGGCCTTTTCCATCGCCGTCATCGGCCGCCCTTCGCCCGGCACCTGGTAGATGCGCTGGGTGGTGGACTTCTGGATGTTGCTGTTGAGCACGTCGGCGGCGACGATGGCGCCGCCCGGGCCACTGCCCGGCACGCTGTTGAGATCGATGCCGTGGGCGCCGGCCAGCTGGCGGGCGTACGGGGTGGCGTTCTTGTTGCTCGGCCGCGGCGCCGGGGTGGCGCCGTGCGGCTGGGCCGCAATGCGGGTCTTGGCCTTGGCGGTACCGGCCGGCTCCGACTTGGGCTTGCCGGCAGTGGCGGCCGCCGGGGCGGCCGTGCTGGCGGATTTCTTGCTGTCGATCACCTGGTCCGGTTCGCTCACCAGGTAGGCGATCGCCTCGCCCACCGGGATGGTGGCATCGGTCTCGGCCATGGGGCCGGAGAGATAGCCGTCGCGGAACACTTCCACGTCCATGATCGCCTTGTCGGTCTCGACCTGGGCGACCACGTCGCCGCGGGCGATCTTGTCGCCGATGGCCTTCTCCCAGCTGACCATGACGCCCTCGGTCATGGTGTCGGAGAGCTGGGGCATTTTAATGGTATAGGCGTCCTCGGCCGGGGCCTGCTCGGCGGGCGCGGCGGGTTGGGCCGGTTCGGATTCGG
This sequence comes from Thiohalophilus thiocyanatoxydans, assembly GCF_004366735.1. Taxonomy (GTDB): domain Bacteria; phylum Pseudomonadota; class Gammaproteobacteria; order UBA6429; family Thiohalophilaceae; genus Thiohalophilus; species Thiohalophilus thiocyanatoxydans. The sequence continues at coordinate 70,504 of NZ_SOQX01000008.1, forward strand.
CGGCAGCTTCGGCGGCCGGGGCCGGTTCACCGCTGTCACTGCCGGCGGCCGCGACCGGGGCCTCGCCCTCGGACTGGACTTCGTCGGCGCTGGCGACCAGGTAGCCCATCGCCTCGCCCACCGGAATGGTGGCATCCACCGGCTGCAGCGGCCCGGAGAGATACCCCTCGCGGAACACTTCCACGTCCATGATCGCCTTGTCGGTCTCGACCGTGGCGACGATATCGCCGCGCTCGATCTTGTCGCCGATGTTCTTCTCCCAGCTGACCACCACGCCTTCGGTCATGGTGTCGGAGAGCTGGGGCATTTTTATAATATAAGGTTCAGCCATGATTTTCCGTATTCTTTAAGCTGTGGGCCGGCCCACCGGGCCGGCCGACCGCCGGGTCGCGACCCGGCCTACATTTTTAGATCTTGCCGAGCGCCTTGAGGGCGCCGTGGTAGACGTCGTCGGCGCTGGGGATCGCGGCTTTTTCCAGCTTGGCGTTGTACGGCACCGGCACGTCGGCAGCGTGGATACGCACGGGCTGGGAGTCGAGGGCGAAGAAGCAGTCCTCGATGATGCCGGTGATGATCTCCGAACCGACGCCGACCGGAGCCTCGTCTTCCTCGGCCACGACCACGCGGTGGGTCTTCTCCACCGAGGTGCGAATGGTTTCGCGATCGATCGGCTTGAGCACACGCAGATCCACCACCTCGGCGCTGATGCCGTCGGCTTCCAGGCGCTTGGCCGCTTCCAGGCAGAGGTGCACGCTGAAGTTGTAACCGATCAGGGTGATGTCGGTGCCCTCGCGCACGATCTCGGCGCCTTCCAGCGGGCGGAAGAACTCCTCGTCGGGAATGTCTTCCTTGAGGTTATACATCTGCTCGTGTTCGATGATGATCACCGGATCGTTGGAGCGGATGGCCGACTTGAGCATGCCGTAGGCATCCATCGGGCTGCGCGGGGTGACCACGCGCAGGCCGGAGGTGGACATGAACATGCGTGCCAGGCGCGCTGAGTGCTGGGCCGCCAGCTGATGCGCGGTCCCGCCCGGGGTACGCATCACGATCGGGCACTGTAACTGGCCGCCGGACATGTAGCGGATTTTCGCCGCCGCGTTGATCAGGGTGTCCAGCGCCAGCAGCGCGAAGTTGATCGACATGATCTCGATCACCGGGCGCATGCCGGCCATGGAGGCGCCGATGCCGATCCCGGTGTAGGAGTTCTCGGAAATGGGGGTGTCGATGATGCGTTGCGGCCCGTACTTGTCGTACAGCCCGGAGGTGGCCTTGTAGGTCCCGCCAACGACGCCGATATCCTCGCCCATGGCGATGACCATCGAATCGTTCGCCATCTCTTCATCGTGGGCCCGGCGGATCGCTTCCCAATATGCCGTTTCTGCCATTGTTGTAATTCCTCTTTATTTCTGCAGTGGCCCGATCCAGCGCGGATCCGGGTTATCGTCCAGTACGTATTTGTTCAGATCCTCGACCTTCGGTTCCGGACTCTCTTCGGCGAACTTGACGACATCGTTTTCGATTTCATCCAGGATTTCCTTTTCCATCGATTTGATCTCGTCATCGGTGACAAGACCGGCCTCGATCAGCCGCTCACTGTAAAGACGAATGGGATCGCGCTTCATCCACACTTCTTCCTCGTCCTTGGTGCGATAGCCCTTGGCATCGGACATGGAGTGGCCGCGATAGCGGTAGGTCATAAATTCAATGAAATAGGGTTTCTGTTCGTTACGCACGTAATCAACGGCTTCTTTGGCCGCTTCCATCACGGTGTCGATGTCCATGCCGTCGTGCTGACTGGCCTTCATATCGTAGCTGCAAACGCGCTTGTACTGGTCGCGGACTGCCGTGGAACGATCGATGTGGGTGCCGATGGCGTACAGGTTGTTCTCGCACACGAACAGCACCGGCAGTTCCCAGACCGAGGCCATGTTCATGGTCTCGTGGAAGGTGCCCTGGTTATTGGCGCCGTCACCCAGGAAACAGATGGCAATCTGATCGCTGCCCTTGTGCTTGGCGGCCATCGCCAGACCGGCGGCCAGCGGAAACGGCTGACCCACCAGGGCGTAACCGCCCATGAAATTCTGACTGGCATCGAAAATATGCATGGAGCCGCCGCGTCCCTTGGAGGAGCCGGTCTCCTTGCCATAGAGTTCCGCCATGACCTCGCGCGGCTGCGCGCCGGTCTTGATGGCGTGAATATGATCGCGATAGCCGGTGATGACGTAATCGTTTTCCTGGCCCTTGCCGACATTGGCCATCTCCAGAACTCCGGTGGCCACCGCTTCCTGGCCGGAGTAGAGATGCAAAAAGCCACCGACCTTGCGTTCCATATAGGCTTCGAACGTGCGATCCTCGAAGCGACGGAAAAACATCATTTCCCGCAACAGGCGTTTTTTGTCCGCGTCATTCATTAGGGATCCTTGTCTGTTTTTGCAACCAAATGAAGATGTTACGGGTATTTTACCCCATCCCCTAAATCAAAGCCGCGTATGATCGACGTTTTAACCCACAAGGTCAAGAAAAATCCCGCCCGTCGGCGGATTACAAAGGCATAATTATCCTTTAAAATCAGCAACTAAAATTAAAAACTGTGGACCGGTTGGCACCCGCAACGGGCCTGGGCCAACCCGGACAGACACTCACACAGTCAGACAAATCGGGTTTTAGCATGTCTCAGGAAGAAGCGATCTATCAGTGGCTCGACAACATGAGCCAGTCCGTGGCCACCCAGGATCTGGAAAAGCATATGGCGCTGGTCTCGCCCCATGTCCGGGTCTACGGGGTGCCCGGCCATGAGACGATCGACTATGACGGCTGGCGCCAGCGGCGCAAAAACGAATTCGAACACGACCTGCTCGCCCGCCTTAGCTATAAAGTGGTTAGAATCAAGACCCAGGCCCTGCGCCGGGCCGCCTTCGAGGTGGAAGAGACCCTCTCTGCCCGCAACGGCAAAGCGGTGGTGTTGAACAAGGACATCATGCTGGAACTGGAGCCGGACGAACAATGGCGCGTCGTGGAAGAAAAAATCCGCGACTGGGAAGTTATCGAATCAGCCGCACAGGAAACGTTATGAGCCAGGAATACCGAACCGAAAAAGACAGCCTGGGCGAACTGCAGGTCCCGGCCGAGGCCCTGTACGGCGCGCAAACCCAGCGCGCGGTGGATAACTTCCCCGTCAGTGGCCTGCCCCTGCCGCGCGCCTTTATCCGCGCCCTGGGCCTGGTCAAACACGCCTGCGCCGGGGCCAACCGGCAACTCGCCCTGCTGGACAGCGCGCGGGCCGACGCCATTCAACAGGCGGCCGGGCGGGTTGCCGCCGGCGAGTTCGACGCTCACTTCCCCATCGATGTCTTTCAGACCGGGTCGGGCACCAGCACCAACATGAACGCCAACGAGGTGATCGCGCATCTGGCCAGCGACAGCGCGCTGACCGTGCATCCCAACGATCACGTCAACATGAGCCAGAGCTCCAACGATGTGATTCCCACCGCCCTGCAGGTCAGTGCCGCGCTGGAAATGCACGAACAACTGTTGCCGGCCTTACAGCATCTGGCCGGGACGATCGATCACAAGGGCCATGAACTCAAAGACGTGGTCAAGACCGGGCGCACCCATCTGATGGATGCCATGCCCATCACTTTACAACAGGAGCTCAACACCTGGCGGGATCAGCTTCGCGACGGCATCGCGCGACTGCAAAACAGCCTGCCCCGCCTACAGGCCCTGCCGCAGGGCGGCACCGCCGTGGGCACCGGGATTAACGCCCACACCGATTTCGGCGCGGCGGTCGCCAGCGAGTTGACAAACCAGACCACCATCGACTTCAGCGCCCAGGCCAATCCGTTCGTCGGGCTGGCCAGCCAGGACACGGCGGTGGAGGTCAGCGGCCAGCTCAAGACCGTCGCGGTCACGATTATGAAAATCGCCAACGATCTGCGCTGGATGAACAGCGGACCGCTGGCGGGCCTCGGCGAGATCGAACTGCCCGCCCTGCAACCGGGCAGCTCGATCATGCCGGGCAAGATCAACCCGGTGATTCCCGAGTCCGCCGCCATGGTCGGGGCGCAGGTGATTGGCAACGACACGACCATTACCGTCGCCGGCCAGTCCGGTAACTTCCAGCTCAATGTCATGCTGCCGGTGATCGCCTACAACCTGCTGCAAAGCATCCAGCTGCTGGGCAACAGCGCCCGCCTGCTGGCCGATCGCGCCATTGCCGGTTTCAAGGTCAACGAGGCAGCGATCAAGGCCGCCCTGGAACGCAATCCGATCCTGGTCACCGCCCTGAACCCCGTCATCGGTTACGAAAAAGGCGCGGCCATCGCCAAGCGCGCCTATGCCGAGAACCGTCCGGTGATCGAGGTGGCCATGGAGATGACCGATCTGTCCGAAGCGGAACTGAAGAAGCTACTGGATCCCGCCGCCCTGACCAAAGGCGGTATCCATGACTGACCTGAACAACGGTCATCCTGTCGCCTCTCTTATAATTCACAAATTTCGATATTAACCATCGCAATATCTGATGCATCATAAAAATTGATCAGGACACGCCGTGCCTGATTGATTAATCTGCGTGGCCAACCATTTCTAAAGACAAGAGCGCTTCATGGTAAAACGCTGCGGCTGGGCCGGGCCCGATCAAATCTACCTCGACTACCACGACCACGAATGGGGCGTGCCGGTTTACGATGACCGCTTGCTGTTCGAGTTTTTGATCCTCGAAGGCGCCCAGGCGGGACTGAGCTGGATCACCGTGTTGAAAAAACGCGAGGCCTATCGGGCGGCTTTCCACAATTTTGACGCGGAAAAGATCGCGCGTTTCTCACGCACCCAAATAGAGCAACTGCTGAAAAATTCCGCTATCATTCGCAACCGATTAAAAATCGAATCAACCATCAGCAACGCGTGGGCTTTTCTCGAACTGCGTGAACAACAGGGGCGCTTTAGTGATTACCTCTGGCAGTTTGTTGACGGCCAACCGATACAAAATCACTGGCAAGACGATAGCCACGTACCGGCTTCGACCGGAATTTCCGAAGCCATGAGCCGCGATCTCAAGCAACGCGGCTTTCGTTTTGTCGGACCGACCATCTGTTACGCCTACATGCAGGCTGTCGGCATGGTCAACGACCATATCACTTCCTGCTATCGGCACAATGAAGTTTTAAATTTGGGGAAATCAATATGAGTGTCAGAGCGTTTTTCGGTTTTGATTTCGAACAGATCAGTCATGCCGAGCGACTTGCCTCCGGTGCCGGCGGCTTTGTCGGTATCTTTCTGATCGCGGTCATCAGCTACTACTTTACCGGCTTCGAGGGCGCTGCCGTGATCGTGCCATCCATGGGCGCCTCGGCGGTGCTGGTCTTCGCCGTACCACACGGCAAGCTGTCACAGCCCTGGAACGTACTGGGGGGTAACGGCGTTTCCGCCCTGGTCGGAATGACCTGTTACCTGTATGTTCCCGATGCATTTCTCGCCGCCGCCCTGGCAGTCGGTATTGCGATCACCCTGATGCATTATCTCTCATGTATTCATCCGCCCGGCGGCGCCTCCGCTCTGGCCGCCGTGATCGGCGGTGACGCCATTCATGCACTCGGTTACCAGTATGTCCTGACCCCTGTGCTGCTGAACTCGTTTATCATCTTCCTGGTCGCCATCGGATTCAACTATCTGTTCCCCTGGCGGCGTTACCCGGCCAGTCTGATGAAATCTGTTAGACAAAGCCGCCCGGCACAAACAAAAGAGGAAGAACATGAGTCCAGTCTCTCGCAGGATGACCTGGATTACGCCATGCGCAAGATGGATCTGCTGGTGGACATTACCGCCGACGACCTGAAGCGGCTTTATTCACTGGCTTCGAAATACTCCGAAAGCAAGTGCCTGCGACCGGAAGACATCAAGCTCGATCACTATTACAGCAATAGTCAGCACGGCAACCAATGGCAGATACGTCACATTATCGATGAGTCGCCCCACGAGGATCCCGCTCGCGACAAGGTCATCTACAAGATCGTCGCTGGTCAGGGCCGTTATAACACCGGCACCTGTACCCGCGAAGAGTTTGCCGTGTGGGCACGCTTCGAAGTCGAGCAGCAGGGCGACGACTGGGTTCGTCCCGGCGGGACCATCGAATCCGAACCGGCACCCTGACAAAACGGAAGCGATGGCCAGCAGGGACCTTCAAAAGCGGTTCCCTTTCTCCCTGACCCGCTCGCCCTTATAAGGGCGAGCGGGGAGCAAACACTAATCCGCTGTTCTTCATACCGCCAATCTGGCACCTGCCCCTTATAACCGGCATAATATCCTCCATGGACCAACTCACCCTTACCCGCCCGGACGACTGGCACCTGCATGTGCGCGATGGCGCGGTTTTACAGGACGTGCTTGGCGACACCGCCCGGCGCTTTGCCCGGGCGATCATCATGCCCAACCTCAAACCGCCGGTGACCACGCTGGATCAGGCCCTGGCCTACCGGCAACGGATTCTGGACGCACTGCCGGAGGGAACGTCATTCAATCCACTGATGACCCTGTATCTCACCGATGACACCACGGCGGAGGAAATCCATAAAGCCGCCGGGCATCCGGACGTGCATGCGGTAAAACTCTATCCCGCCGGCGCCACCACCAACTCGGCGGCGGGAGTCACGGCGATCGAGAAGACCTATGACGCCATCGAGGCGATGGCCGAAAGCGGCCTGCCGTTGCTGATTCACGGTGAAGCCACCGAACCGGACATTGATATCTTCGATCGCGAAGCGGTGTATATCGACCGCACCCTGCGCCCCTTGCTCGAACGATTTCCGACCTTGAAAGTGGTGCTGGAACACATCACCACCCAACAGGCCGCCGAGTTCGTGAGCGGCGGTCCGGACAACCTGGCCGCCACGATCACCCCGCATCATCTGCTGATGAACCGCAACGCCATGTTCCGCGGCGGCATGAATCCGCATCACTTTTGCCTGCCAATCCTCAAACGGGAACAACATCGCCAGGCGCTGCTCAGGGCGGCGATCAGCGACAGCGGCAAATTCTTCCTCGGCACCGACAGCGCACCGCATCCACGCCACGCCAAGGAATCGGGCTGCGGTTGTGCCGGGATCTATTCGGCCCATGCCGCGCTGGAGTTATACGCGGAGGCATTTGAAGAGGCCGACGCGCTGGACAAACTGGAAGGCTTTGCCAGCCACTACGGCGCCGATTTTTACGGCTTGGCGCGCAATACCGATCGCGTGACCCTGAACCGCGAAGACTGGACCGTGGCCGACAGCATGAAGTTTGGCGAAGAAGAGCTTATTCCGTTGCGCGCCGGCCAAACCGTTCACTGGCGGATTAAAGATTAATACTGAGTTCTTAGTTCTTAGTTCTTAGTGTAGGCCCGATAAAGCAACGCGGTATCGGGCAACTCCCAAGATGCCGGACACCGCTGTGCTTTGTCCGGCCTACTTCTAAGTTCTGAGTGCTGAGTGCTGAGTCGTAGGCCCGATAAAGCGAAGCGGTATCGGGCAACTCCCGGGATGCCGGACACCGCGGAGTTTATGCACGCAGGGTGCTTTGCCCGGCCTACTTATGAGTTCTGAGTTCTGAGTCGTAGGCCCGATAAAGCAACGCGGTATCGGGCAATCTTCGAGGTGCCGGACACCGCTCGCGCTTTGTCCGGCCTACTTCTAAGTTCTGAGTGCTGAGTCGTAGGCCCGATAAAGCGAAGCGGTATCGGGCAACTCCCGGGATGCCGGACACCGCTGCGCTTTGTCCGGCCTACTTCTGTACCTCGTTACTCGTACCTCGTCCCTGGTACCTGCCCGGAGGGCCCGGATGCCGGACACCGCTCGCGCTTTGTCCGGCCTACCCACTGAGTCGTAGGCCCGATAAAGCGAAGCGGTATCGGGCAACTCCCGGGATGCCGGACACCGCTGTGCTTTGTCCGGCCTACTTCTAAGTTCTGAGTTCTCAGTACTGAGAACTATTTTTAATAGATGGCTTTAACCCGACAGCCCTGTTCTTCCAGCATGTGTAACAGGCCGACGTCGCCGGGCAGATGGAGGGCGCCGACGGCGATAAAGGCATTGCCCTTTTCCAGTTGCGCCTGCATGGTTTCCAGCATGTTGCGGTTACGCTGTTCAATCAGACGGTCATTGACCAGCGCGCTGACATCCTTGCCCGATTTTTCCAGTTCCTTTTCGCTGTATTCGAGCAGCCTGTCCAGATCGCGCGCCAGGTAAAGATCCAGCATCTCCTCGACCATCTGTTCAAGATTACTGTATTCCCGGACGGCAACCTGTAACAGGTTGACCTGGGTCTTCATCGGGGTGTTGTCGAACAGCTCAACGACTTCTTCGGGAGTTTCCAGACCGCACAGTTCCTTACCCTGTTCCTGCGCGGTTTGATACAACACATAATCGAGAAACCTGCCGGATTCGGGTTTGGGAACACTGAGCAGCAACCCGGCGGCCCAGGGTTTGAGCATGGGCACCATCTGTCCCGGAATACCGTAATGCGCGATCAATGATCGGGTTTTTTCATACAGTTCAGGATCGATCTTCTCATCCAGTTTCTGGCCATCAAGATACATCATCCCCTGACTCATCTGCATCTGCGTGGTCGCATCCATTTTCATTTCGGCACAAAAGATCTCCGACTGGTCAAAGGTCTTCTGTATCGGCGGGGGTAATTGAGTGACCCGGGGATCCTCGCTGTGAATGGTGCCGAGCAGATAACTCGCACTGCCTGACTCGGGTTTAATCTCCCACAACAGCCCCTGTTGTGCCTGTGCAACAGACAGCGACAACAGCGTCAGACCAACCACGGCAATACGCAGAACACTGGAATACAAATGTTTCATGGAAATCCCGTCCTCTCTCTTTCCTGTATGAAGCAGAACTGTGATAATAAGCATTCCCGCTAATACCATGCAATCTTCAAGGCTGTACCATGTCGCATATTTCCAAACGGTTTCGCGGTTTCCTGCCCGTCGTGGTTGATGTGGAAACCGCCGGGTTTGACTGTCACAGCCATGCCCTGCTCGAAATCGCCGCCGTCCCCATCACCATGAATGGCGAGGGCAAGGTCAAACCGACCGAGACCATTGCCTGCCATGTCGAACCTTTTGAGGGCGCGCAACTGGATCCCAAGGCACTGGAATTCACCGGCATCGATCCCTATCACCCGTTTCGCATGGCCAAGCCGGAAGCCGAAGCCCTGGAGCTGATTTTTGAACCGATCGCCGAGATAATCCGGGTTCAACAATGCAGCCGGGCGATTCTGGTCGGGCACAACCCGTTTTTCGATCTCGGCTTTATCAAGGCCGCGGCCAAACGTCAGGGCTTCAAGAAAACGCCTTTTCACCAGTTCAGCACCTTCGACACCGCCACCCTGGGCGGTCTCGCCTTCGGCCAGACCGTCCTCGCCCGCGCCGCCAAAGCAGCAGGTATCGAATGGGACAACAACGAAGCCCACTCCGCCGTCTACGATGCCGAACGCACCGCCGAACTGTTCTGCCACATCGTCAACCGCTGGGACTGGCTTAACCAGGAATAGTCACTTTTTGGATTCACTGGGAAAATAACGCGGAGGACGCGGAGTCGCAGAGACGCAGAGACGCGGAGAAAGATCATTGTGTTATTAACTTAAACGGATTTTATCAAGAACCCGGTTAACGACTAAATATCGATTTTACCAGTTCTTTTTTATATATTTATCGCTTTCAAACGCAAATCATCAAGACAAATTCCATAAATGATCCGGCATATTAAAATTGTATTCCTCTGCGGCTCCGCGCCTCCGCGTCCTCCGCGTTATTAATCAGAGGCCCCGAAAAGAGGCAGGTTGATCGCAACCCGCAACCCACCGAGTGCCGGGCTGCGATCCAGTTGCAGCGTGCCGTGGTAGCTTTCGACGATCTGTTTGACGATGGACAGGCCGATGCCGTGGCCGCTGATGGATTCGTCCTGGCGTTGCCCGCGTTGCAGCAGGGTGGTGGCGTGTTGCGGTTCGATGCCGGGGCCGTCGTCTTCAAGGGTGATGCACAACATCGCGTCCTGTCTGTCAAAACCGAGATGGATACGGCTAGCGGCCCATTTCCATGCGTTATCCAGCAGGTTGCCCAGCAGTTCGGTGCCGTCTTCCTGTTCCAGCGGCAAGCGGGGCTCGATGGTGCTGTGCACATCGACTTGCAGCGTTTTGTCCTGATAGAGCCGTTTGAGGGTGTCCAGCAGAGGGGGCAGATCGTCATCCAGATCAAAGCGCCGCTGACTGCGCCGATCGCCGGAGAGGCGGGCACGTTTCAGCTCGTCATCAATCCGTTGCTGGATCTTGCGGATCTGATGCAAAACCGGGGCATGATGCTGTTGTTCCGCCTCGTCGAGGGATTCGTACCACTGGAGGATCAGGGCCAGCGGCGTCTTGATGGCATGCGCCACATCCCCCATGGCATGGCGGGAACGCAACAGGCGCTGTTGCTGCTGGCGTAACAAGCGATTGATCTCTTTGACCAGGGGCAGCACCTCTGCCGGGACGTTTTCCGGCAGTTCACTGGCCTCGCCGGATTCCAGCTTTTTGATCGCCTGTTGCGCCTGGCGTACCGGCCGCATGGCCAGATGAATAATAGCTGTCTGCGACAGCAGCAGAATCACCAGTACCGCCAGTACCAGTAAACCGAACTGCCAGTGAAACCGGGTGATCTGGGCATTGATCGACGACACGTCCTCGGCGGTAATGATCAAGAGTTGCCGCCCCTGTTTCTCATAATGTTGCTGGCGAACCAGCAGCAACTGCCGGCGCGGGCCGGGCTGATGACTCAGCGTAACGTCGCCCGCTTCGGGTGTGTCTGAAACGCTCAGCGTTTCATCCCACAGGGAGCGGGACGCGAGTGTCTGTTCACCGTTATGAATCACAAAGTAATGGCCGGAAAAGGGCCGATGATAGATATTCTGGATTTTCTGCTGGTCCAGGCTGACCTGACCGTCGCCGTCGATGTGAGCCGCCACCAGCACCGTCTCGGCATCATGTTCCAGACGGGTTTCGATGTAGTCGCTGATGATTTCTTTGACGGCAATACCGATCAGGCCCCACAGGGCGATCGCCAGTATCGCCACCGTCAACAGCAGCCCCAGGTTGAGATTGGCACGCAGGGAACGAAATATCATGGCTCGAAGATATAGCCCTGTCCGCGCTGCGTGCGAATAATCTCCTTGCCCAATCGTTCACGCAGGCGCCGGACATAGACCTCGATGACGTTGCTGTCCCGATCGGCGTCCATTTCATACACGTGTTCGGTAAGCCGGGTCTTGGACAGCACCTTGCCCGGGTTCAACATAAAGTAACGCAGCAACCGGTATTCGGTGCCGGTCAACTGAAAGCTTTGCTCGCCATTACTGACGGTCCGGGTCTCTTCATCCAGCACCCACTCTCCGCCCTGCAGGCGTGCGCCCGCCGGTTGATAGCGCCGGCGAATCAGCGCCTGAACCCGGGCCAGTAACTCTTCGCTATGAAACGGCTTGGCCAGGTAATCATCGCCGCCGGCCTGCAGACCGGTGACTTTGTCCTGCCAGCTGTCCCGTGCGGTCAGGATCAACACCGGTGTGGTGATGCCGGTCTCGCGCCAGTTTTTCAACACCTCGAGACCGGCGCGTTCCGGCAGTCCCAGATCGAGAATCGCCACATCGTAATCAAATTCCCCTCCCAGGTACTCACCCTCTATCCCGTCATGGGCCAGGTCGACGACATAACCGGCATCGATCAGCTTCGCCTTGAGCGACTCGGCCAGTTCCGTTTCGTCCTCGACCAGTAGCAGTCGCAAGTCTCACTCCTCTTCCTCGGTTTTCAGAATCTCGCCGCTGGCAGCATCCACTTCCAGTTCAATGACCCGGTCATTGTCACTCAGAATCTCCAGCTCATAGACATAGCTGCCGTGTTCACGCTCCAGCTCGGTTTCGATGACCTGGCCGGGATAGTCCTTTTCAACCCGCTTCAGGATTTCCTGCAGGGAGAGGATTTTCCCCTGCTGACGCAGTTCCCGGGCCTCCTTGTAATCCAGTTTATCATCCGCCCGGGCGGAGTCCATCACATCGATGCCCTGACTGGCGAGGATGCCGATACCCCCGGCCGCCAACAGACTGAACAGTACGGATTTATTACGCATTATTTCTCTCCTTCTCTATTGATCGGTATGTAATGATTTTTTGCCGGTAAACATCGACCGCACCAGGTTCTCCCGATGCAGCAGACTTTCCACCAGCACGCCAGCAACATGGATCAACGCCAGCAACAGGGTAAAGTTGGAAAAAAACTCATGCACCTCTTCAACCACTTCCCAGCTCTCGGATTCGTGCGCGATCCAGCCGGCCAGCGGCCCGGCGCCCTCTTCCACGGCATAGGTTGCCATCCCGCTCAATGTCGTCACCAGCAAGGTGATCAGCATCAGCACAATCATCGCGCCGCCGGCCGGGTTGTGGCCCAGATAACGTTTGGGTCGCAACAGCAACACCTCTTTAAGATACTGCTTGATCTCGGCGGGGCGTTTGACAAAATCACTGAAGCGGGCATGGCGCGTGCCGATCAGGCCCCAGATCAGGCGCAAGCTGATCAGTAGCAGGACGGTATAGCCGGCAAAGGAATGCACCCCCAGCCATTCATCCTCGCTGCTGAGATAGGCGAGCATAAAGCTCAACACCAGCGCCCAGTGAAAAAACCGTACAAAAATGTCCCAGACACGGACTTCTTTCTCTGTATTCATCATAACCACCTCCTGACTCTGGGGACACAGTCTAGGAGGTCAAGCTGAAATCAGGCTGAAAAATAATAGATAGATTATCTAAATAAACGCGGAGGACGCGGAGGCGCGGAGACGCAGAGTACTTATCATGATTATTCATCATCCGACCATTAGAACAGGATAGCTCAAGGCTTCTACTAAATCTTTACCAAACAATTAACTCAATTCTTTTCTCCGCGCCTCTGCGCCTCCGCGACCTCCGCGTTATTTCCCAGAGCATCGAAAAATGAAACAAAAAACCCGGCCTGGGCCGGGTTTTGGGTCGTGCGAAAGAGGCTTGCCGTTACTGGACGGCTTCACCCACCGCTTTCTGCAGGTCACCCTTCTGGTACATTTCCAGGGTGATGTCGCAGCCGCCGACCAGTTCGCCGTTGATGTAGATCTGCGGGAAGGTCGGCCAGTTCTGGTACTTGGGCAGGTTTTCCATGATTTCCGGATCGGTCAGCACGTTGACGTGGGCGAATTCCTTGCCGCATTCCATCAGCGCCTGCGCTGCCCGGCTGGAGAAGCCGCACTGGGGCATGGTGGGTGTGCCTTTCATAAAGATCACAACCGGGTTCTTTTTGACGATGTCGTCGATTCGTTCCAATGCATCCATTACTCGCACCTCGATATATGGTGTTTGTGGTCGGCAACGCCACTGGAGCGCGCCACTAAAATCAGTAAGGCCTAATATACCCGCTTTGCCGGAAAAATACCATAGCAAAATACTCTGGTATAAAAGGCGGCCTGTGTATTCTCAGATGCTGTCGGATCAGGTACTTTTCAAGGGGTCTACGTGAGTCTGAAACCACAGTTCCAGCAGGGCCATGTGCCAGAGTTTGCTCCCCTGCAGGGCGGTAAAGTACTGATCCGGCGCGGCCAGCAGCTTGTCCACATAGTTGCGGTCGTAGATCCCCCGCTGCCGGCAGGCGTCGGAATTGACCAGATCCCGCATAAAATCAAGGAATTCGCCGCGCACGTATTTGAGCGCCGGCATCGGAAAATAGCCCTTGGGCCGGTCGATCACCGCGTCCGGCACCAGCCCGCGGGCGACCCGCTTGAGGATGTGCTTGGGCCCCTCGCCACCGGAGCCGTTGCCCAGCTTGAGCTCGGGCGGCATTTGCGCGGCCAGCTCCACCAGCTGATGATCCAGAAACGGCACCCGCGCCTCCAGCCCCCAGGCCATGGTCATGTTGTCCACCCGTTTGACCGGATCGTCGACGATCAGGGTGGTGACATCCATGCGCAGCACCCGGTCGATGAATTCGTCGGCGTCCGGCTCGCCCAGCAGGCCGGCGATGGCCTCGCGGGTCACATCCTCGCCGCGATAAGGGGCGGTAACCATCTCGTTGAACTCGCTGTGCGGCCGATCGAAGTAATAGCGGGCGAAGCGTTCCACGTCCGTGCCCTCGGTATCCTGCTGCATCTGCGAAAACCAGAAGTAGCCGGCGAACACCTCGTCGGCGCCCTGGCCGCTCTGCACCACCTTGACCTCCTGCGAGACCCGCTCGCCGAGCAGGTAGAAGGCCACCGCATCCTGACCGAACATCGGCTCGGCCATTTGCGCCACCGCCTCGGGCAGGCGCGGCAGCACCTCTTCGTTGGGAATGTGGTATTTCTGGTGCCGGGTCCGGTAGCGTTCCACCACCTGATCCGAGTATTCAAACTCGCTGCCCTTCTCCTCGGGCTGATCCTCGAAGCCGATCGAGAAGGTACGCAGATCCCTGACGCCCGCCTCATCCAGTAAGGCCACCAGCAAACTGGAATCCAGTCCGCCGGAGAGCAGCACCCCCACCGGCACATCGGCCACATCCAAGCGCTTACGCACGGCATCGCGCAGGGCATCGTGAATCGCCTCGGTCCATTCGGCTTCGCTTTTCGGCTGCGCCGGGCGTTGAGCTTTTAAATGCCAGTAACGGCGTTCGCGACACTGACCATCGACCGTGAAAGTCAGACTGGTGCCGGGCACCAGCTTGCGCACACCCTTTAAAATAGTATGCGGCGCCGGCACCACACCGTGCAGGGTGAACTGGTGATGCAGGGCCACCGGGTCCACGTCGGTATCCACCCCGCCGGCCGCCAGCACCGCCTGCAGATTGGAGGCAAACAGCAGGCGGTTGTTGTCCAGCGAATAATAGAGCGGCTTGATGCCCATCCGATCCCGGGCCAGGAACAGCGACTGGTTATTCATATCCCATATAGCAAAGGCGAACATGCCGTGCAGATACTCGGGACAGCGTTCGCCCCATTTGTGATACGCCTTGAGAATGACTTCCGAGTCGCCCTCGGACACAAATGAATAACCTTGCTTGATAAAATCGGCGCGCAGTTCGCGATAGTTGTAGATGGCGCCGTTGAACACCAGCACCAGACCCAGCTCACGATCCACCAGCGGCTGATTGGCGCGTTCGGAAAGATCGATGATCGCCAGCCGCCGGTGTCCCAGCGCGATTTGATCCTTCGACCAGCTGTCCTCAAAATCCGGCCCGCGCCGCGCCAGGGCCGGCAGCATCCGCTTGACCGAATCCCGTTCCGCTTGTTTACCGTCGAGCCTTAATTCGCCGCAGATGCCACACATGTAAAAACAGGTCCGAGTTACGAGGGACGAGTGACGAGGAAACACCACGTTCCCGTCCCTATTAAATTTAATATCTTTGTATCAGAGACAACTTCCAAAGACCATCTGCCAGAATAGCAGCCTGTATCTGCTGCTCATATATGAGCAGAAAATCCAAAGCTCGTGGATGTAGAAAACGATTTGTTTTCCTTCGTGCCTTCGAGTCTTCGTGGTTAATGTTTTCCTCGTCACTCAAAAAAACAGGGCCCAGTTACGAGGGATGAGGGACGAGGAAACACCACATTCCCGACCCTCAATTAAAATCAATATCTTTTTATCAAAGACGCTTTGCAAATGCTATCTTCGAGAATAGCAGCCTGTCTCTGCTGCTCATATATGAGCAGAAAATCCAAAGCTCGTGGATGTAGAAAACGATTTGTTTTCCTTCGTGTCTTCGCGTCTTCGTGGTTAATGCTTTTCCTCGTCCCTCAAAATACAGGTCCGAGTTACGAGGGACGAGTGACGAGGAAACCCATCACTCATCCTTCAAAATTTGAATTAAATTACTTTGTCATAAATATTCGGAGAAATACCACAACAGTCTGATTGTTTCTTCCGTCTTTATCGTTACTGCTTTTCCTCGTCCCTCGTCACTCGTCCCTCGGCCCTCCGTTGCCAAAACCACCTCCACCCGGCGTTTCGATGCTCAACACATCACCGACATTCACATTGAGACGGATCTTGCCGGGTAACGGTTCGCCGTTGAGGCGGTTGATGCCCGGCTGCCCCGCTTCGCCGCCTTCGAGTCCCCAGGGGGCGTGGGTGCGCCGTTCGGTTAACAGGGTGACCGAGGCGGGGGCGAGGAATTCGAATTCGCGGATCAGGCCGTCGCCGCCGCGCCGTTGCCCCGCGCCGCCGGAGCCGCTGCGCAGGGCGTAACGGCGCAGGCGCACCGGGTAGTTGGCTTCGAGCACTTCCAGCGGGGTGTTGCGGGTGTTGGTCATGTGGGTCTGCACCCCATCGAGCCCGCCGCCAGCGTGGCCGGCGCCCATGCCGCCACCGATGGTCTCGTAATAGTCCCATGCCGGAACGCCGGCCCCCCCGGCATGGCCCATGGCCAGGTTGTTCATGCTGCCGTGACTGGCGGCGGGGATGCGCCCGGGAATGGCTTGTGCCAGCGCACCCATGACCGCATCGACGATGCGGCTGCTGGTCTCCACGTTACCGGCGGCCACCGCCGCCGGGCGCTGGGCATTGACCAGGCAGCCTTCGGGCGCCTGCAGGGTAAGGGGCCGGAAACTGCCGGCACTGGCCGGGGTCTGCGGCGGCATCAAACAGCGGAAGACGTAATAGACCGCGGCGGCCGCCACCGACAGCGGGCAGTTCACATTGCCGGGGGTCTGCGGCGCGGTGCCCTCAAAATCCACGCTCACCTCGCCCGCACGCACCCGCAGCTTCACCGCGATCGCCAGATCGGTATGGCCCAGGCCGTCATCATCCAGGTAATCGACAAAAGCGTAGTCCCCGTCGGGAATCGCTGTCAGGGCGGTGCGGGCGAGGCGCTCGGCATAGTCATTGAGTTGTGCCAGCGCGCTGACGAAGGCCGCCTTGCCCAGCGGCGCGATCAGTTCCGCCAGGCGGCCGAGGCCGGCACGATTGGCGCTCATCTGCGCGGCAAAGTCTCCGCGTCCGGTGGCATCGCTGCGGACCTGGCCGACGATTTGCTCGAGCAGGGCGCTGTCCAGTTCCCCGGCTACCACCAGTTTGGTGGGCGGCAGCACCAGCCCTTCCTCTTCCAGGGTGGAGGAGAGGGGCATGGACCCGGGGGACTCGGCACCGATATCCGCGTGATGAGCGCGATTGGCCACATAGCCGAGACATTCGCCGGCCACAAACAACGGCGCGATCACCGTCACGTCGGGCAGATGGGTGCCGCCCAGATAGGGATCGTTGACGATCACCATGTCCCCCGCTTGCCAATCAATGTGACGAACGATGTCCCGCATGGCATAAGCCATGCTGCCCAGATGGACCGGAATGTGCGCGGCCTGGGCGCAGAGCCGACCCTGCGCATCGAAAATGGCACAGGAGAAATCGAGCCGATCGCGAATGTTGGGCGAGAAAGCGGCACGCTGCAGCACGGCGCCCATTTCGTCGCACACCGCATCCAGCCGGCTGGAAAAAATACTCAGGTCGACAGCATCCATGAAACACACTAATCTGTTTTGCAGTTGGCGATTGTAGCACCCGCCGCGGCTTCTGAAGCGAAGCCGGCGAAACAGGGGTGACCGCCGGGAGAATACTATAGTAAAATACTCAAAATAAGCTCCGCAGAACAATCTAACAAACTCATCAATATCAGAGGGGAATAAACCGCTATGAATCCACTCAAGTCGATTACCGGAACAATCGTCTCGGGCATCATCCTGTCGATCATCATCATCTTTGTGATGGGTCGCGGCGGTGCCGTCAATCCATTGGAATTCTGGGTCTGGGTCCACGTGCTCGTGGGGATCACCTGGATTGGTCTGCTTTATTACTTCAACTTCGTTCAGGTTCCCGCCCAGGCTGTTGCCACCGCGGACTCTGACGGCCCCGGACCGGCGGCCATCGGCAAGTACGTTGCCCCCCGTGCCCTGCTCTGGTTCCGCTGGGCCGCCGTGGCCACCTGGATCACCGGTGCCCTGGCGCTGGAAGCCATGCATACTGGAGACGGTTCCGGCTTTGTTGCCGCGTTTACCTTCCAGCAGGGTTACCAGGTTATCGGCATGGGCGCCTGGCTGGGCACCATTATGCTGTTCAACGTCTGGGTCCTGATCTGGCCGAACCAGAAGAAGGTCCTCGGTCTGGTCGAAGCCTCCGACGCCGAAAAAGCCAAGGCCAAGACCATCGCCCTGATGGCCTCGCGCACCAACACCCTGCTCTCCATTCCGATGATCCTCGGCATGACAGGGCATATGCACGGGATGCCGTTCTAAAAACACAGGGACGAGGGACGAGTTACGAGGGACGAGGAAAACAAACCCCGCGACCCCGCCAACTCTTCCCCTGTTTCCTGACAGAACGTGTCAGCCAAACAAAACGGCCCGATTGTCTCCGACAATCGGGCCGTTTTTATTTAATCCCGGCCCCGACAACCCCGCCTCGTCACTCGTCCCTCGTCCCTCGGCCCTCCCGAAGTCAACAGGTTTTGTTGACTTCGGGCCGTGGGGGGCTAAAATTGACGGTTTTCCGGCAGTCCGAGCAGGGCTGCCGTTTTATTTTCCTGAACCGGTAAATTAGCGGAACCTGAAAAATGGCCGATCATCTGATGCACAATTATGCGCCGCTGCCCGTGACCTTTGTTCGCGGCGAGGGCCCCTGGCTGTGGGACAGCGACGACAAGCGCTATCTCGACGCCCTGAGCGGGGTGGCGGTCTGCGGCCTGGGCCACGCCCATCCGGCGGTCGCCGAGGCCGTCGCCGGGCAGGCGCGCACCCTGGTGCATACCTCCAACTGGTACCACATCGCCAAACAGGAGCAGCTGGCCGCGCGGCTGACCGATCTGGCCGGGATGGACAACGCCTTTTTCTGCAATTCCGGCGCCGAGGCCAACGAGACGGCGATCAAGCTGGCGCGCCTGCACGGGCGGCAAAAACAGATCGCCAATCCGACCATCGTGGTCATGGACGGCAGCTTTCACGGCCGCACCCTGGCCACCCTGAGCGCCACCGGCAACCCGAAAATCCAGGCCGGCTTCGAGCCGCTGCTGCCCGGTTTTGTGCATGTCGCCTATGACGATGTGGACGCGATCGAACAGCTGGCCGCCCTGCGGGATGACATCGTTGCGGTAATGGTCGAGCCGATCACCGGCGAAGGCGGCATCCGGATTCCCGCCGACGACTACCTGCCACAATTGCGCCGGTTGTGCGACGAACAGGAGTGGTTGCTGATCGTCGACGAGATCCAGACCGGCATGGGCCGCACCGGCCGCTGGTTCGCCTTTGAGCACAGCGACATCCAGCCGGATATCGTCACCCTGGCCAAGGGGCTGGGCAACGGCGTGCCCATCGGCGCCTGCCTGGCGCGCGGCCAGGCGGCCGGGCTGTTCCAGCCCGGTCAGCACGGCAGCACCTACGGCGGCAATCCGCTGGTCTGCGCCGCCGCCCTGGCGGTGATCGACACCCTGGAACAGGAACAACTGGCCGCCCGTGCCGGCTGGCTGGGCCAGCACATGCTCAACGGCCTCTACCACAACCTGGCGAATACCGACGGGGTGGTCGAATGCCGGGGCAAGGGACTGATGCTCGCAGTAGAACTGGATCGGCCCTGCGGCGAACTGATGACCCGGGCGCTCGACAAGGGACTGCTGATCAATGTCACCGCCGGTAACACGGTCCGCCTGCTACCGCCGTTGATTCTCAGCGATGAACAGGCCGACCAGGTTGTCAGCGGGGTTAGCGAACTGATTCAGACCTTTCTTGCCTGAGGTTCTCCAAGAGGATTTTGAACATGGTAAAACATTTTCTGACGCTGCTGGATTTCGAGGCCCACGTTCTCGATCAATTGATCGACCGGGCCATCGAACTCAAACAGATGCAGCAGCGCGGCGCGATCTATGAACCGCTGAAGAACAAGGTACTGGGGATGATTTTTGACAAATCCTCCACCCGCACCCGTGTCTCCTTTGAAACCGGCATGGTCCAGTTTGGCGGACACGCGATCTTTTTGTCGCCCCGGGATACCCAGCTCGGCCGTGGCGAGCCGGTACAGGACAGCGCCCGGGTGCTGTCGCGCATGGTGGATATCATCCTGATTCGCACCTTTGCCCATGACACCGTGCAACGCTTCGCCGAGTATTCGCGGGTACCGGTGATCAACGCCCTGACCGATCTCTATCACCCCTGTCAGTTGCTGGCGGACATGCAGACCTTCCGCGAGCATCGCGGCGCCATCAAAGGCAAGACCGTGGCCTGGATCGGGGACGGCAACAATATGTGCCACTCCTATATCAATGCCGCACGCCAGTTCGATTTTCAGCTGCAGATCGCCACCCCGCCCGGTTACGAGCCGGAGCCGGAAATCGTCGCCGCCGCGGGCGATCGAATCACCCTGAGCAATGATCCCGAGACCGCCGCGCGCGGCGCCGATCTGATCACCACCGATGTGTGGGCCAGCATGGGCCAGGAAGAGGAACAGGAACTGCGCATGCAACAATTCGCCGCGTTTCAGGTCAATACCGAACTGATGTCACTGGCCAACAAGGATGCGCTTTTCATGCACTGCCTGCCCGCGCACCGCGGCGAGGAAGTCACAACCGAGATCATCGACGCCCCGAACAGCGTGGTCTGGGAAGAGGCGGAAAACCGCCTGCACAGCCAGAAGGCCCTGCTCGAACATCTGCTGGCCGTGCCGACCGAACTGGAACCGCAGCTGCGATAAGTGTTCCCCAAACGGTCTGGACTCGCCAATAAACGCGAATACCGAGAATTGAATTCGTGTTAATTCGCGTGTATTAGCGGATGACATAAAAAAACCCTGACGCTCTCACACGTCAGGGTACTTGGGTACACATAACAACTCTCAGTGCGACGACAGCCTCCCTGTTGCCGATTGTCCTTGCTCTTTTATTCTGTTGAATCCGCTTTAGAATTTCAGGACCAGCCCGGCACCGAGGAAGTTGTTTTCCACGTCGGTGGCGCCAGCCAGTTCTTCTTCCAGGCTGGAGTACATCAGATAGCCAGTGGCTTGCTTGTTAAACTTGTGATCAACACCGACAGCCATCAGGGTGCCTTCGCGCTGAGAAGTTTCATTGTCTTCCACCATGATGTACTGCGCCTTGAAGCTGTTTCTGGCGCCCATACGGGTCTTGAAGCTGACACCCAGCCAGTCTTCTTCCTGGCCGGCAGTTGTCGCCCCTTCAACCCCGGTCTGGTACATCAGACCAAGTTGTGAGCCACCCATCTTGTAGGTACCGATCAGGCGGGTCATGCTGTTTTCACTTTGACCGGCTGTATCATCATGCGAGTCCTGAGCCAGCGCGACATACAACGGACCGTCTTCATAGGCAATTGAAGCGGAGATAGTATCGGCCGGACCATCGCCTGTCGTGCTACCGTCACCTTCTCCCGGAATCAGGGCAATGGCGTATTGGATGTTGCCTGACTTGCCCAGATAGGCCAGTACGTTATCCAGGCGGTTTTCACCGTCCTGATCGCCGGCGTTTTTCAGATCCGCGTCGGTATCACCAAACAGATCAAACTTGCCCTGAGCCATTTTCAGCGGTGTATCATGACGGCCGAAGCGCACCTCGCCCCAGTCACCTTTCAGACCGGCATACATGTTACGGCGGTCCAGTCCGGCATCGACCCCCTGTTCGTAATCCACCTGCCATTCAAACTTGTAGATGGCTTGCAGATCGTTACCCATATCATGATCGCCTTTGACCCCGACGCGGGAGGCGTGACTACGCAGCTGCCAGTTGTCCGTAGTGGTCACACCGCCGGACTCTTCTTCCACGCTGCCATAAGACAAATGCAGTTTGCCGTAAACCGTCGGTGCGGCGTGAGCCAACATGGGTGTCGCCAGAGAGCCTGCTATTGCAAGCGCAATCAGTTTCTTTTTCATATCTCTTCCCCAAATAGTTTGTGGTGACAACACAACACCTGTTGTGTGCAAATGAACGGGGAGAAGTTTGTGGGTGGTGTCTTACAGTGATGTTAAAAGTCGGTGAAGTTTTTGTGACGATTGGCGGGCAGAGGCGCCACATGCGCAGACAGAGGCTTACGCTTCGCGCCGAATCTGATATGATTCAGGTCTGAACTGATTGAATATCATGGTGTTACGTGGAACATCCCCTGCTCGAACTGAAACAGATTGAATGCCGGCATCGCGGTGTTATCGCGGTCGAAAACCTGAATCTACACGTCAACCAGGGGGATCTGGTCTGTCTGCTGGGGCCCAGCGGCTGCGGCAAGACCACGGTGTTACGCGCCATCGCCGGTTTCCAGCCCGTGAACGCCGGGGAAATCCGCCTGCGCGATCAGCGGATTTCCTATCCGGGCTACACCCTGTCGCCTGAAAAACGCCGTATCGGCATGGTATTCCAGGATTACGCCCTGTTCCCGCATATGGACGTGTGCGGCAACATCACCTTTGGACTGCGCCATCTGGGCAAGGCCGAATGCAAACGAATTGCCAATGAAATGCTGGAAATCGTCGGCCTCAACGGCATGGGCGATCGCTATATCCATGAGCTGTCCGGTGGACAACAGCAACGGGTGGCGCTGGCCCGGGCACTGGCACCCCGGCCTGAACTCATTCTGCTGGATGAGCCGTTTTCCAACCTGGATATTGAAATGCGCGAGCGCCTGAGCAACGAGGTCCGCGGGATTCTCAAGCAACAGGGCATCACCGGCATTCTGGTGACCCACGATCAGCACGAAGCCTTTGCCATGGGCGATCAGATCGGGGTCATGAGCGAGGGCCATATCCTGCAGCGTGACACGGCCTATAACCTGTATCACTCGCCGGCCAACCGTTTCGTGGCCGACTTTATCGGCCAGGGAGTCTTCGTGCGCGGCACCCTGCTCAGCCCGGACACCGTCAAAACGCCGCTGGGAACCATTAGCGGCGACCGCGCCTATGAATGGGAGCCCGGATCGGAGGTGGAGTTGCTGCTGCGCCCCGACGATATCGTCTACGATCCGGACGGGCCATTACAGGCCAGCGTACAGCAGCGGGCCTTCAAGGGCGCCGAGATTCTCTATACCCTGAAGCTGGAAGACGAAACCGAGGTGCTCTCGCTGTTCCCCAGCCACCATGACTTTGCCGTCGGGGATAATGTCACGGTCGATCTGGCGCTGGATCACATGGTGGTGTTTCCGCTATAAAAACAGGGACGAGTTACGAGGGCCGAGTGGCGAGGCAGTGCGTGGGACGCACCCTACTTCAGCTCGTAGGCCCGATAAAGCGCTAGCGGTATCGGGCATTGCCCGCAGTTCGCCGGACACCGCGGAGTTTATGCCCGCAGGGTGCTTTGTCCGGCCTACTCCTGCCATCTGCTAACTGCTAACTTATTCCTTTCTCGTATCCCGCTCGACCTGTTCCAGGCTGATGTGGCGTACGTCCTTGCCCTTGACCAGATAAATCACATACTCGCAGATATTGCGGGCGCGATCGCCGATACGCTCCAGCGCCCGGGCTGACCACATCATATTAACCACTTCCGGTATGGAGCGGGGATCCTCCATCATGTAGGTCATCAGCTCGCGCAAAATGCTCTCGTACTGCTTGTCGATTTTCAGATCCTGGTGTGCCACTTCAATCGCACGCTCGACATCCATGCGGGCAAACGCATCCAGCGAATCGTGCAACATGTGATGTACCCGTTCACCCAGGTGAATAATCCCGGTAATCATCTTGTTATCGCTTTTCGCTTCGGCAAAATGCATGGCCATGCGACCGATCCGTTCGGCCTCGTCACCAATCCTTTCCAGGTCGGTAATGGTTTTGATCACCGCGATCACCAGCCGTAAGTCACTGGCCGCCGGCTGGCGCTTGGCGATAATCTGAGTGCACTCCTCGTCGATTTGCACTTCCAGGGCATTGACCTTGTAGTCGCTGGTCACCACGATCTCGGCCAGAGCCTCGTCCCGATCGGTCAGCGCCTTGATGGCGTCACTCAATTGCTGCTCGACAATGCCGCCCATTTGCATAACGCGATTGCGTATCTCTTCCAGCTCCTCATCAAACTGGTGGGAAATGTGATCGCCTAGTTTATCCATGATATTTGTCCTGAAAAAGTCATTTGTTTCTGCAAGCTATCTGTCAATCTCGATTCGTTAACCATAACGGCCGGTAATATAGTCCTCGGTTTTCTTCTCGCCCGGATTGGTAAACAGGGTATTGGTATCCTGAAATTCCACCACCTCACCAAGATACAAAAATGCCGTATAATCCGACACCCTCGCGGCCTGCTGCATATTATGGGTGACAATGACAATCGTATACTGTTTTTTCAGCTCATAAATCAGCTCTTCGATCTTGAGGGTGGAGATCGGATCCAGCGCCGAGGCCGGTTCGTCCAGCAACAGTACTTCCGGCTCGATGGCGATGGCCCGAGCGATCACCAGACGTTGCTGCTGACCGCCGGACAGTCCCAGGGCATTCTCCTGCAGTCGGTCTTTTACCTCGTCCCACAGGGCGGCACCCTTGAGAGCTTTCTCCACGCTCTCGTCCAGGCGCCGCTTGTCCTTGACACCCTGGATACGTAATCCGTAGGCCACGTTCTCATAGATGCTCTTGGGAAACGGGTTCGGTTTCTGAAAGACCATCCCGATCTTGCGGCGCAGTTCGGCTACATTGATCTTCTTGCTGTAGATATTCTCGCCGTCCAGCGTAATCTTGCCGCTCACCCGGCAGCTGTCCACCAGATCATTCATCCGGTTGAAGCAACGCAGTAACGTCGACTTACCACAACCGCTGGGTCCGATAAAGGCGGTTACCTTGTGCTCGGGAATGCCCATGCTGATATTAAACAGTGCCTGGGTTGGACCATAATGGAGATTCAGGTTCTCGACACGAATCGCCAGGCGTTCGTCTTCAATGTGCGAAGCTTCCTGTGAACGATCCAGGTTCTCCAGATTGATACCGTGTGTCATATTTTTCGTGTTCATAAACTTATCTTCTACCTGTTTTTAACCGCCTTCAAGGGCCTGGTATTTCTCGCGCAGACGGTTACGGATGTAAATTGCACTCAGATTCAGTGCGATAATCACCACGATCAACAATAAGGACGTGGCATAGACCAGCGGCCGTGCCGCCTCGACGTTGGGGCTCTGGAAACCGACATCATAGATGTGGAAGCCCAGATGCATGAACTTGCGTTCCATGTGCAGGTAGGGGAAATTGCCGTCCAGCGGCAGCGAAGGCGCCAGCTTGACAACCCCGACCAGCATCAACGGCGCGACCTCACCCGCGGCCCGCGCGACGGCCAGAATCAGGCCGGTCATCATCGCCGGCGAGGCCATCGGAATCACGGTGCGCCACAAGGTCTCCGCCTTGGTCGCGCCCAGGGCCAGACTGCCTTCGCGAATCGAGCGGGGAATCCGGCTCAGACCTTCCTCGGTGGAGACGATCACCACCGGCAGGGTCAGCAATGCCAGGGTCAATGACGACCAGAGAATGCCCGGTGTCCCGAAGGTGGGCGCCGGCAGGGCCTCGGGGAAAAACAGCTGATCGATATTGCCGCCCAGAAAATAGACAAAGAAGCCAAGACCAAACACCCCGTAAACGATCGACGGCACCCCGGCGAGGTTATTCACCGCAACACGGATGGTGCGGATGATCAGTCCCTGTTTCGCGTACTCGCGCAAATAGATGGCGGCAATCACCCCAAACGGGGTGACCAGTACCGACATAATCAACACCATCATCACGGTGCCGAAGATGGCCGGGAAGATCCCGCCCTCGGTATTGGCTTCACGGGGCTCGCCGCTGACGAACTCCCAGACCTTGGCGAAATAGAAACCGATCTTGCCCGGGACCCCCATGCTGTTGGGGTAATAGATCCGTACCATTTTTGCCATGGGTATGTCGATCTGGCGACCACTCATGGTCTCGGCCACTATACTGTCACGACGAATCTTGCCGTACAGTTCATTCATTGTTTCGCGCAACGTTTCGTACTCGGCATTCAGTGCCTCACGCTGGCTGGCAAGTTCCTGTTGCCTCTGCGGCGTCAGTTCATCGTCGAGTTCCAGCGCGCGCTCTTCCAGACGCAGGCGCTCCAGCTGGTAGTTGATCGAACCGATCTCGCCTTTCTGGATGTCCATGATGCGATCGTGCAGTTCAGTAGCCCGATCAAGACGCGCTTCCAGTTCCTGACGGGCATTCTCACCCTCTGCCACAACCTGGCCGTTCTCTTTGACCTGGCGCAGGAAACCGTAAAAATTTCCCCATTCATGACGTTCGATGACCAGCAGGTTTTCGGGATACTTGATATCCTGGACAAAATCGGCGAAGACCACCTGGAAATCCGCACCGGTCACATCACGATTACCGGTCTTGATCAGATAGCGGGTGAGTTTCTCGCTCTCGAAATCGAATTCATAGCCGCTGCTTTCGGCCTGAACCCGCGGAATGCTTTCGACCGAGTCGATCTCGCCGACCAGGCGCGTGGTCTCGCCCGAAGGCAGTACATAGCGGGCATCGATCACATTGCTGGGCCAGAAGTAACTCAGTCCCCGCACGCCGATGAGCAATATCAGTCCGAACACCATGATCAGACTGATACTCACCGCACCGGCATTGAGCCAGATCCAGGGTTGTCCCGATTTGAACCAGTTATTCATCGAATTTCCTCAGATTACCCTTCGGGTTACAGACTGCTGTAACGCTTGCGCAAACGTTGTCGGACAATTTCCGCGGCGGTATTCACCAGGAAGGTAAAGGCAAACAGCACCAGCGCCGCCAGGAACAGTACCCGGTAGTGCGTACTGTCGACTTCCGACTCGGGCATTTCCACGGCGATATTAGCCGACAGGGTGCGCATACCCTCGAAGATATTCATGTCCATCACCGGCGTATTCCCGGTCGCCATCAGAACGATCATGGTCTCGCCCACCGCGCGACCCAGACCGATCATCACCCCCGAAAAAATCCCCGGGCTGGCGGTCAACAGGACAACCCGCATCATGGTCTGCCAGGGTGTCGCGCCCATGGCCAGCGAGCCCTGGACCAGGTGTTTGGGCACGGCGAAGATCGCATCCTCGGCGATGGAAAAAATGGTGGGAATGACCGCGAAGCCCATGGCCAGGCCGATGACCAGCGAGTTGCGCTGGTCATAACTGATACCCAGTTCCTCGCTCATCCAGATACGCACATCCCCGCCGAAGAAAGTAGCCTCCATCCAGGGACTGGCGCTGAAAGAGGCATAGCCAAGTAACAGAACGATCGGAATCAACCAGGCGGCTTCCCACCCTTCGGGAAGGGCATGGCGAATCCGATCCGGCAGGCGATGAAACCCGTAGGCGACCAGCAGCAACCCGAAGGGCATGATGATCAATAACGAGAATATCCCCGGCAGATGTCGCTCCAGAAACGGCGCCAGCCACAGGCCGGCCAGGAAACCGATAATGACCGTCGGCAGGGCCTCCATGATCTCGATGCTGGGTTTGACCGTCTGGCGCATGCGCGGGGCCATGAAATGAGCGGTATAGATCGCACCCATGATGGACAGCGGAATCGCAAACAGCATGGCGTAAAACGCCGCCTTGAGCGTGCCAAAGGAGATCGGTACCAGTGAGAGTTTGGGCTCGTGATCGTTACTGGACGAGGAGGATTGCCAGACATACTCGGGCTCGTCATAACTTTCGTACCAGACCTTGCCCCACAGCGAGGACCAGGAGATTTCCGGGTGTTCGTTCTCAATATGGTAGAAATACAGCCGGTCATCCGCCTGCAGCAAGGCCGCCCTGGCACGTGGCGAGATCGCCACCTGCTGCAAGGTATCGGCAATCGACTCGGTCAGCAGCGTGCGATGGGCGGTGGTGTGGAAAATCCCCAGCTGTCCCTCCCCGTCAACGGCCAGAAACCCCTTGCGACTGTATTCGGGGGCAATATCCTGAACCGCGCCGTTCAGATCATCGAAGGCGCGGATCTGGCGCAATTCCCGCTTGCTGCTGTCGCGTTGTTCGGGCACGGCGAACAGCTGTGCCACCCGGCCCTGATCGGAGCCGGCCAGCAGCGAGATATCGCCGGTCAGAAATTCCAGGCTGGTCACCCGCTGATCGCCGCCAAACAACGCCAGATGTTGCTGCAAGGAGGGAGTTTCTTTATCAAACAGATCGTAATGGCTCAGTTCATCCCTGCCGCTGAGCACATAAAGATTGCGTTGCTCCTTGCCGAGCAACAGATGCGAAATCGCCCCGCGGGACGTTCGGGGAATCTCGGCCCGGGTCTCTTCCAGGGTCACATCGTCCCCCAGAAACGATTCCTCGCGACGGATATTCAGCAGTTGAATCTGCTGCTCCCCCGCCAGTCCCACGATGGTCGTCGCCTCTTCCCCGGACTGGACCGCCAGACGGGTAACGGATCGCTGCTGTTCATCCAGCTGCAACAGGGATTCACCCAGCGGATACTTAATTTGGGGGGTAATCTCACGCACCGGTTTACCGCCTTCGACCCGCGCTTCGCCGAAATCGATCTGGTAATCGTGCTGAAAGACCAGCACCTGGCCGTTGGACAGGCCCACGGCGAGGATCCGGCGCGCCGGGGTACCCGCCGCCCAGCTGGTGATTTGCGCATCGTCGGGAATCGGCAGCGGGACGATCTTGCGAATCGACCCGTCCCAGGTATTGAAGAAAATCACCCGCCCCGCATCGGTCAGGCGCAGACCGACCAGGGCCTGCTCCTCCATCGCCAGATGCAGCGTTCGCTCGTCGCTACCGGGCACGCTGTAATCGGTAACCTTGTCGATCGAGGCCGACTGGAACATCGGCAACACCACCCACAGCAGATAGACCAGGATCAGGGTAATCGCCACAATCACCCCCAGACCGCCCACCGCCACGCCGTGGCGGGCCAGGGTGTCCTTGAGCATACGCCAGCGCATAAGCAGATTGCTGTGGTCGATCCGGGTCATGACAGGCTCGCTTGTTCCCTGTTTACTGGAAGCCGACAGCATAAAGATCCGAGATGACAAAAATGTGACAAAAATACCGGCGTTTGCGGCTGTTGCACTACGAGCGGGGCGATGGCTGTTTTTTATTCAGCAATCCACAAAATACCCCTCGCAGGGCCGCCGGATCGCAAAGGGATAACCCGTTGATTTTCCGGCGGCCTGGCGGCTCTGCGAGAGACATTCTCAGCCAGGCTGTTGCCGACATAAAAAAGCCCCGCCAGAGGCGGGGCTTGCTAGACACGAGCGGTGCGTCTTTAGCTTATTTCAGTTTGGCCAGCTCCTTTTCCGCAACTTTGGCCGGCAGCGGGATATAGCCGTCCTTGACCACCACTTCCTGACCGATTTTGGACATCACCATCCGGATAAACTCGCGCTCCAGTGGTGGCAGGGGCTTGTTGGGATGCTTGTTCACATAGACGTAGAGGAACCGGGCCAGCGGGAACTTGCCACTCAGTGCATTTTCGGTATCCGCCTCAATAAAGGTATCACCTTCTTTTTTGGCCAGAGCGACCGTCTTGACACCGGAAGTCTTGTAACCGATACCCGAATAACCGATGCCGTTCAGGGATGTGGAGACCGACTGCACCACGGAAGCGGAACCGGGCTGTTCGTTCACGGAGCTCTTGAAGTCGCCTTTGCACAGGGCGTTTTTCTTGAAGTAGCCGTAGGTCCCGGAAACCGAGTTACGCCCGTAGATCTGGATCTTGCGGTTGGCCCAGGCGCCGCTCAGTCCCAGATCCCCCCAGGTGGTGATATCCTTATCATAGCCGCACTTGCGGTTGGAGGAGAAAATCGCATCCACCTGCGGAATCGTCAGCCCTTCGATCGGGTTATCCTTGTGGACGAAAACCGCCAGGGCGTCGATGGCGACCGGAATCGCGGTCGGCTTGTAACCGTGTCGCTTTTCGAACGACTCGATCTCCTTGGACTTCATCTTGCGGCTCATCGGCCCCAGGTTGGAAGTGCCTTCGGTCAACGCCGGCGGCGCGGTGGAAGAGCCGGCGGCCTGAATCTGAATGTTCACATTCGGATACTGACGCTTGAACTCTTCGGCCCAGAAGGTCATCAGGTTGGCCAGGGTATCGGAACCCACGCTGCTCAGATTACCGGAGACGCCACTGGCGCGCTGATAATCCTGCAAAGCGGGATCAACTTTAGCTTCGGCAAATGCCTGACCCGAGACAAAACTCAGTGCCAATAGCGATGTCAGAAGCGATTTTTTATGAAACATGGATGCTCTCCTCACGAGAAGTGTGTTTTGTTCGGGATACTGTATGAATCTGTTGTGACAAGGTTATGAACTAAATGTGACCAGAAGATGACAGGTCCTCCGGGCTCCGCCCGGAGGACAGGGACGAGTGACGAGGTACGAGTGACGAGGAAAACCATCCCATGGCTCATCAGGAGGCTGTCTTCCCTCCTCGTCCCTCGTCCCTCGTACCTCGGCCCTGTTCGTCAGGATGACGAACAAGTTCGGGTGGGAAATCGCAGATAAAGGTACTGCCCTGCCCCACTTCGCTGTCGATGCGCAGGCTGCCCCTGTTGCGTTGCATGGCGTGTTTGACGATCGCCAGTCCCAGTCCGGAGCCGCCGCTATGGCGTGAACGGTCGACATCGACCCGATAGAAGCGCTCGGTCAGCCGTGGAATGTGGCGCGGGGCGATGCCGATGCCGGTGTCATTGACCTCGAAATGCGCACCTGTGTCATCTTCATGCCAGCGAATCCGGATTGCGCCGCTACCGGGGGTATAATTCACGGCATTGACCACCAGGTTGGTGAATATACTGTCCAGTTCCCGCGGTTCGCCCCACAGGTACAGTGTCGGATCCGCTTCCAGCAAAATGGTATGCTCCCGCTCACCGCCGAGAATCCGGGCCTGCTCCTTGAGACGGCTCAACATTTGCGGCACGTTGACAACCACCTTTTCACCGGGCTCGCGACTGTGCTCAAAACGGGACAACAACATCAGGTCCTCGGTCAGCTGTTGCATACGCCGGGTCTGCTGTTGCATCACTTCAAGGGTGTGGTGCAATTGCTGGTCGACAGTTTCGTCCTCAACCAGGCTTTCGAGGTAGCCGCTCAACACGGTCAGCGGGGTGCGCAATTCATGGGAGATATTGGCGACAAAGTCCCGCCGCATCTGCTGTAGCTGCTCGATCAGCGTCACATCGCGAATGATCACCAGCGTCTGGTTATTTCCGTACTCCACCCGGCGAAGGCTGATCCGGATCGCGTCGTTGTAAGGGGAGTTGATCGTGATCGGCTCATCCTGTGCGTCGTCTTGCCAGAACGCCGCCATGGCCGGATGGCGCAGCAGATTCGCCAGTCGCAAACCGACATCCTGGGGATACTTGAGCTGCAGCAGCCGTGTGGCTTCGGCGTTCCACCACTCGATCTCCCCCTCTTCGCGTAGCAGCACCACGCCATCGGGCAAGGCGGCGGTAGTTTCACGAAACCGGTTGAGGGTCTTGATCAGCCGTTTGTTGCGTTTGCGGGCCCGTTGCTGAAGACGATAAATACCGGTAAATGTCTCGCCCCACAAACCGGTTGAATGGGGAGGCTCCTGTTTGCGATCGAAACGCAACCAGCGATCCAGCCTGACCAGACGAATGAAATAGCTGGCAAACCACACTGTTATGACCAGCAACAACGCCAGAGTAATCTGACCGACCATCCAGCCAATCAATAATGCCAGAACCAGACTGGCCAGAATCCGCCACAACTCATTGGTCCAGTTATAGGGCATGCCTCAGACCTGTTTGGAAAACCGGTAACCGGCGCCACGTACGGTCTGCACATGGCGATCGAAGCCATAGGGCGCAAGTGCCTTGCGCAGTCGCCGGATGTGCACATCCACGGTGCGATCCTCGATATAGACCTGGTCACCCCAGACCTGATCCAGCAACTGATCCCGACTGTAGACCCGTTCTGCGTGAGTCATGAAAAAATGCAGCAGACGGAACTCGGTCGGCCCCAGATTGACCGGCTGGCCCTGGATACTGACCCGGTGCCCCGCGCTATCCAGGCTCAATCCGGCGATCTCGATGATCTCCGACGACTCCGGGCCACGGCTGCGACGCAACACTGCGCGAATTCGGGCGATCAGCTCCTGATTGGAGAACGGCTTGGTCACATAATCGTCAATCCCTGCTTCGTACCCGCGCAGTTTGCTCTCCTCTTCATCCCGGGCGGTGAGCATAATCACCGGCAGATCCCGGGTCGCCTCATCCCGGCGCAACCGTTTGGCAAATTCGACCCCGCTGATACCGGGCAGCATCCAGTCCAGCAGCACCAGATCGGGCTTTTCCCCGGCCAGGCGCTCGCCCGCCTCGCGGGCATCAGCGGCCTCGATCACCCGAAAACCGGCCCGCACCAGAGTAAATTCGAGCATTTCACGGATGGCCGCTTCGTCCTCGACCACCAGGAGCGTAATAGCCTGACTCATGGGATTATGCCATCCGGATGATAATAACGGTTTGCCTCTGCCTCATTCACGCCGGCATTACAGCCGAAGAATATGACAACCATATGACAACGCCCCGGCGGATGCCAGAAAACGGGATTAGCGCCCACCGTCAGCAAAATGTGATTTGGCACGCACCGGGTGAATCGCGCTAGACTATACAATCGCCATCCGGGCCGGATTTTGCCGGTATAATATATATAGTGTACAAACACCACCGCAGGACCGAAATTGACCATGAGATACCTGTTCATCACCCTGGCGCTGTTCGCCATCTCCGCTTCCGCCGTACAGGCCGCCGAATACCAGTATGTGTCGGATGAACTGCTCATTACCCTGCGCAACGGCCAGGGCAACTCGTATCAGGTACTCAAGACCCTGCCGACCGGCACCCGACTGGAGGTGCTGGAGAGCACCGAGGAGGGGTACAGTCGGGTACGCACCAGCGACGGCACCGAAGGCTGGGTGCGCAGCCAGTATCTGATCAATAACCCCACTGCGGCCATGCAGCTGGAGGAAGCCACCCGTAAACTGGAGAATTTGCAGGAAGAAAACGAGAAACTGCGCAGCACCCTCAGTGAAGTCCAGGAAGAACGCGCCCAACTGGCCAGCGAACGGGACGAACTGCTCGGCAAGACCGAAGAAGCCGAAGAGCGGCTGGCGCATCTCACTGAAGTCGCCGAAAAACCGATCGTGCTGGACCAGGAAAACCGTGAGCTGCAACAGCAGAACATCGCCCTGGAAAAAGAGCTGCAGATCCTCAACCAGGAAAACCAGGTACTCAAGGATCGCGCCGAACGTGAATGGTTCATCGCCGGCGCCGGCGTCCTGCTCGGCGGCCTGCTGCTCGGCCTGCTCATCCCGCGCATTCGCTGGAAAAAACAGAGCTCCTGGTAAAAACAGGTCCGAGGGACGAGGGACAACGCCGGCACGCTGGCGATATCTGTCTCGAGTTAACTGGTACCTTGTCACTCGTCCCCCCGCTGCAGGGTGCCTCCGCTGCGACATGTCCCTGCGCTAACGCAAGTCTCTTCGCTGCGCAGCCGCTCCTCTGCCCTCCTTCGGTTTTTGAACTTCCTCGTACCTCGTCACTCGTCCCTCGGACCTTCAAAGTGCCAGGCCCCAGTACCTGCTTATGGTTCGATATGTCATACTAGGGTCAGATAATAACTCCTGACTCGACACGGCAGATGGCTCCCAAAGCACCCCCCACTGACACAGACTTTGTCCGCTGGTTTCGCGACTCCTCGCCCTATATCAATGCCTTTCGCGGTAAGGTGTTTGTCATCGCCTTCGGCGGCGAGATGCTGACCGATGCGCAGTTTGCGCCGCTGGTGCACGATCTGGCCCTGCTCAACAGCCTCGGGGTCAAGCTGGTGCTGGTGCACGGCACCCGCCCCCAGATCGAAACCTGCCTGACAGGCCGCGATGCCGAGCTGGTCTATGTCAACGGCCTGCGGGTCACCGATAGCGGCGCGCTCGACTGCGTCAAGGAGGCGGCCGGCAGCGTGCGGGTCGATATCGAGGCGCTGCTCTCCATGGGCCTGGCCAACTCACCCATGGCCGGCGCGCGGATCCGGCTGGTGTCGGGCAATTTTGTCACCGCCCAGCCGCTGGGTGTGCGTGAGGGCGTGGATTATGGCCATACCGGTGAAGTGCGCCGGATCGATCGGGACGCCATTGCCGGTCACCTGGATAACGGCGATCTGGTCCTGCTCTCGCCCATCGGCTATTCCCCGACCGGGGAAATCTTCAACCTCAGCGCGGAGGATGTGGCCACCGCCGCTGCCAGTCAGCTGCAGGCCGATAAACTGATCCTGCTGATCGACGACAAGGGGATTACCGACAACCGCAAACGGTTGCTACGGGAACTGACGCCCGACAAGGCCGAGGCACTGCTGCAGAGCAACAACAAGCTGAATACGGAACAGCAGCAGGCGCTGCGCAGCGCCGTCCATGCCTGTCGCCACGACGTCAACCGCGCGCATATCATCAATCGGCACATCGACGGCGCGCTGCTGCTGGAGCTGTTCACCCGCGACGGCTGCGGCACCCTGCTCAGTAACGATCCGTACGAGGATCTGCGCCGCGCCAGTATCGATGATATCGGGGGGATTCTCGAACTGATCAAACCGCTGGAAGCCGACGACATCCTGGTGCGCCGCTCACGGGAACGGCTGGAGACCGAGATCGAACACTTCACCGTGGTCGAGCGCGACGGCACGATCATCGGCTGCGCCGCGCTCTACCCGTTCATCGATGAACAGGTGGGCGAACTGGCCTGTCTGGCGGTGCATCCCGATTACCGCGATCAGGGCCGCGGTGACGCGCTGTTGCAATACCTGGAAAAGACCGGCCGCCAGCTCGGCATCCGGCAAATGCTGGTGCTCACCACCCGCACCGCCCACTGGTTCCGTGAACGGGGCTTCAAACCGGGGGAACTCAAGAGCCTGCCGGTCAAGCGCCAGCAACTCTACAACTACCAGCGCCAGTCCAAGGTATTCATCAAGGATCTCGACTGATGGCCGTCAGTTCCGCCGCCATGGCTCCCCTGAGAAAACCCCCGCGCCGGCCGGAACCGGCGCGGCAGCGGCCGTTTCTCAAGTGGGCCGGCAACAAGTACCGGATTCTGGAACATATCCTGCCCATGCTGCCCGAAGGCAAACGCCTGATTGAGCCGTTTGCCGGCTCGGCCGCGCTGTTTCTCAACAGCGATTACGATCACTATCTGCTCAGCGATCGCAATGCCGATCTGATCAGCCTGTATAACCTGCTCAAGCAGGACGGGCCGGCGTTCATCGACTATTGCGCGCAATACTTCGTGACGCGCAATAACCAGGAAAAACGTTACTACCGGTTACGCGAACAGTTCAATGCGTGTGACGATCCGCATCAACGCGCCGCCCTGTTTATCTACCTGAATCGCCACGGCTACAACGGCTTGTGCCGCTACAACGCCGGCGGCGGCTTCAATGTGCCTTTCGGCCGTTACAAGCGCCCCTACTTTCCGGAAAAGGAGATGCTTGCATTTCATTACAAGGCACAGCGGGCAACCTTCAGAGTCAGTGATTTCGAACAGGCCATGCAGCAGGCCCGGCGCGGCGACGTCATCTATTGCGATCCCCCCTACGTGCCGCTATCGACCTCCGCCAACTTCACCACCTACAGCGCCGGCGGTTTCAGTCTCGACGACCAGCAACACCTGGCCGATCTCGCCCAAAGCTGTGCCCGAAAAGACATTCCGGTATTGATCTCCAACCACAACACCGCCT
This sequence comes from Thiohalophilus thiocyanatoxydans, assembly GCF_004366735.1. Lineage (GTDB taxonomy): Bacteria > Pseudomonadota > Gammaproteobacteria > UBA6429 > Thiohalophilaceae > Thiohalophilus > Thiohalophilus thiocyanatoxydans. The sequence continues at coordinate 106,217 of NZ_SOQX01000008.1, forward strand.
ATACCCGAAAAATCTACCGGCAGGCCGATAAAAACAAACGTTTCAAAGTCCAGCGCTATATCAGCTGTAACGGGAAAAAGCGCAATAGCGCCAGCGAAATCCTCGCCTTATTCAAATAAATCATCAGGGCGATAGCGGAATTATGCGATCGCCTTGATAACGATACAGTTGCCAATCACTGTCCCCGTTGCGACAGGCACCGAAGCGAAACGGCACATTGCGTGCGTCACCGAGAATAAAGCGGTGATCCTCATACCAGGCACACAGCCCCTGCTCGCGCTGCTCAATACGATACAGCGCCGGGAACAGCATAAAATCACGAATATCCTTCAGCACCTCCTGCTGCCAGACGTCCCGCGCCAGCGCCTGTCCGATTCCCTCGCCGTAACGGGGTAAGGTCTGCCAGGCGAGGTTATCCTGCGGACGGTAAATCGCGTTGATGCGGGCGAACATGCCGGCCTGTTCATCCGGTTCGGGCACCACCTGTTTACGCTGCAGGTTGACATAGGTGACGTGATACTGCTGTGCCTGTTCGATGACGATTTTCCAGTTAAACGGTGACAACGGTTGCGGCAAGGCGTGCACCTCGGCCTGCTCCAGGCCCTGGTGTCGGGCATACTCCTGGCCGAGATCGCGCGCCTCCCAGGCCTGTAAATGTTGAAGCGCAACATAGAGTGCCAGGGTGGCCAGTCCGGCCAGCGCCACCTGTTGCCCTTGCCGGCGCCATATCCAGGCGGCGATCAACGCCAGCCCAATGATGCCGGTGAACCAGAAGTCGATAATAAAGGTGGATGGCAGGGAAAATTTGGCATAACTGAATGGCGAGAGGATCATGGTCCCAAAAGAGGTGATCACATCACCGAAGATATGAATCCCCAGGCTCATGACACAGACGGCATAGAAGGCCTTCCAGTGATAGCGGCCGCGCCATAACAGCATGAACAGCAGCGACAACAACCAGGCCCAGAGCGGCAGCATCAATACAGAGTGAGTCACGCCGCGGTGATATTTCAGGTAGGCCAACGGCCCGTCGATTAACCGCAGCACGAAATCGCTGTCCGGGAAAATGCCGGCGAGAAACCCCGCCGTCAGGCGGGTGCGCAGGGAAAGGATCCGGCTGTCCGGGGCATCCCGGGATTCGGGTGCGGTGGCCCGGGCCAGCAGGACGCTGCTCAGGCCGTGTGTCAGAGTATCCATCTTTTTACCACTTTATAATCAATCACTTGCATTCGGTTTTGTCGTAACCGTGCATGGGTCACATTCATGTGGTTTCGAATTCAAGTGCATTATGCCTACTGCCGATGTATACCCCGTGGTTAATCCGAAGTTAGCTACTGTGCGTTCAGGCAGCGGGATATTTGTAAAATGAGTCGAGCACAAACCAATCATCAGGGTACACTGCTTATCCTGGAAAAAGACGAGCATACCGCTTATCTTCTGGACTACCTGCTAAGCCGTGAAGGCTATAGCGTCATCAGCACCACCGATTGTGAAATCGCCTCGCAGCTGCTGGCGAAGATCCCGCCGACCAGCATGATCTTTCTCGATGTCGCCTTTTGCAGTGACGGCCAATGCCGGTTCATGGATACACTACGGCACATCCCCGCCTGGCGTGATACGCCGGTACTGTTACTGGCCGAACACTATACCATGGAAGATGTCAGCAACGGTCTGCAAGCCGGCGCCAATGATTATATCGTCCAGCCTTTTCATCATGCCGAGCTGCTCAAGCAGATAAAACGGTATTCGTTAAAACTCCATCACGCCTGATACCGGGGCGTAATTCGCCCCGGTATCAGGCGTGAGTTACGAGGGACGAGTAACGAGGGCCGAGGAAATGCGTTTGCCGGTTTAAGACTGGCCAACGGAGAGACACCCTGTCGATTCACATATTCACAAGAATTGATGTACCTCGTCACTGGGCCCTTTGTTCTGTCAGATTTCACTGTCCGGCGGCACGACGTTGAGCACCTCCTCCATGGTCGTCAGCCCCTGGGCGATTTTGTGTGCGCCGGAGATGCGCAGCTGGACCATCCCCTCGTTCACAGCGATGCGCCGGATTTCGGCGGCGTCGCTGTCGGGGCCGAGCTGACTGCGGATTGCCGGTGTCATGCGCAACATTTCATAAAGTCCGATCCGGCCCATATAGCCGGTATTACGGCATTCATCACAACCCACCGGAGCGTAAAACGTCGGTTCACCGCTCAGCTTCCACGGCCGGGTGAGGGCCTGCCACAGATCCGGATCGACCTCGGCGGGTTGTTTACAATGGGGGCAGAGCGTGCGCACCAACCGTTGCGCCAGTACCCCCAGCAAGGTGGCATTGATCAGATAGGCCGGCACCCCGATCTCGCGCAGTCGGGTCACCGCCGAGGAGGCGTCATTGGTGTGCAGGGTGGAGAGTACCAGATGGCCGGTTAACGCCGCCTGGATCGCCATCTCGGCGGTTTCCTTGTCACGAATCTCGCCGACCATGATGATGTCCGGATCCTGACGCAACAGCGTGCGTACCCCGCTGGCAAAATCGAGCCCGATGTTATGCTGCACCTGCATCTGGTTGAAGGCCGGCTCGACCATTTCGATGGGATCTTCCACCGTGCAGACATTGACCTCGGGCTGGGCCAGTTGCTTGAGCGTGGAGTAAAGCGTGGTGGTTTTCCCCGAACCGGTCGGCCCGGTGACCAGGATGATCCCGTTGGGCTGGTTGACCATCTGGTTCCAGCCGGTGATGTCTTTGGCGGAAAAACCCAGCGCGGTAAAATCCTTGACCAGCACGTCGGGGTTGAAGATACGCAACACCAGTTTTTCGCCAAAGGCGGTCGGCATGGTCGACAACCGCAATTCGATCTCGCCGCCTTCGGGTAACAGGGTTTTGATACGTCCGTCCTGTGGGCGGCGTTTTTCCACTACATCCATGCGTCCCAGCACCTTGATGCGGCTGGAGAGCGCGGTCATCACCGGGGTCGGCATGTCATAGACCTGATGCATCACCCCATCGATGCGAAAGCGGATATAGCCCTTCTCACGCCGGGGCTCCATGTGGATGTCACTGGCGCGTTGATCGAAGGCGTATTGCAGCAACCAGTCGACGATCTGCACCACGTCCTTGTCATTGGCATCCAGACTCCCGGTCTTGCCCAGCTCCACCAGTTGTTCGAGATTGGTGATGCCGGGAATCTGCCCGTCGTCCTTGTCGGAGGTGGCGCGCCGGATCGAATGACTGACCGAGTAGAATTCATTGAGATAGCGGGCGATATCCAGCGGATTGGCAATCACCCGTTCGATCTGCAGCCCGGTGATGTGCGCCAGCTCCTTCTCCCAGCTGCGGATATCCGGCTCGGCGGTGGCGATCACCACTTTGTGTTGATCCACCTTGACCGGCAGGATGCGATGCTTGCCGGCGTAGGCCGAAGAGGTGACGGCGGTCACCGCGGTCACATCCACCTTGAGCGGATCGATGCGAAAATAGGGCAGACCGGCGCGTTCGGCCAGCCATTGGGTCAATGCTTCGAGGGTCAGCTTCTTGCCCGGCCGGGCCAGATCATCCCATTCCTGCTGTGAGATGATCACCAGCGGATGAATTTCCAGGCGGCCGGTTCGGGCGGGGATCAGAAACTCGTCCGAGTTCTTTTTATCCAGCCGGCCGTCTTCCACCAGCGCATGGATCAGTTCGTGCAGATTCAGATGACGATCACCGCCGAGAATTCGGGGTTGTTGTTGCATCTTATTTATCGCCTGTTAAGTGTTAATTAACTCTCGCAGAGGCGCAGAGAAAAATACGGTATTTTATCCTTGGCGAGCCTGGTAGCCACAAAACGGGCATAAATGCCTCTGCAAGAGATAAATATTATTTCCCCGCACGGATCAGCCCGCCCATGCCGGCCTCTTCCAGCTGGGTATTGAGGTAGCGGCGAATTTCACGCACGTCTTCCATCACCAGCACCTCACTGAGAATCGCCAATGCCCGTTCCCGGCTAAGATTGCGAATCACCCATTTGACCCGCAACAGGCTGGAGACGCTCATACTGAGACTGTGGATGCCCATCCCCAGCAACAGGATCGCTGCCGCCGGATCACCGGCCATTTCACCACAAACACTGACCGGTTTGTCGTGAACCCGCGCACTGTCCACCACCTGCAAAATGGCGCGGATCACCGCCGGATGGAGCGAATCGTACAGCTCGGCGACGCGGGAGTTGTTGCGATCCACCGCCAGCAGGTACTGGGTCAGGTCGTTGGTGCCAATCGAGAGGAAATCGACCCGCTTGGCCAGGTTGCCCGCCTGGTACACCGCCGAGGGGACCTCGATCATCACGCCGATCTTGGGCATGCGAATGTCCTGCCCCTCTTCCAGCAACTCTTCGTAGGCCTGGTGAATCAGACTCAGGCTGTCGATCAGTTCGCTGACATCGCTGATCATCGGCAACAGGATATTCAGATTGTCCAGTCCGGCGCTGGCCAACAGCATGGCGCGGATCTGCACCAGAAAGATTTCCGGATGATCCAGGGTGATCCGGATACCGCGCCAGCCCAGAAACGGGTTCTCTTCCTCGATGGGGAAATAGGGCAACGCCTTGTCGCCCCCCACATCCAGGGTACGCAACACCACCGGCCGCGGCGCAAAGGCTTCCAGCACCTGCCGGTAGTTGGCGCGCTGCTCATCCTCGCCGGGAAAGCGCTGGCGGATCATGAAGGGAAACTCGGTGCGGTACAGCCCGATCCCCTCGGCGCCACTTTCCCGGGTGGGGGTCAAATCCGAGATCAACCCGGTGTTGGCATACAGGGGAATATGCTCGCCGTCCAGGGTCTCCGACGGCAGCTCGCGCAGGGCCTTGAGCTCCTCGGTAAGCTCCACCTCCTGATCGATCAGCCGCCGGTATTCCTCGAGAATGGGCTGGGCCGGTGTGACATAGACCCGGCCACTGTAGCCGTCGGCGATCACCTCGGCGCCGTCCATGCGCGACACCGGCAGATCGGTGGCGCCCATGACCGCCGGCACGCCCAGGGCGCGGGCGAGGATGGCCACGTGAGACGTGCGCGAGCCGCGTACCGAGATCACCCCGGCCAGTTTCTCCGGCGGGACCTCCGCCAGCATGGCGGCGCTGATCTCCTCGCCCACCAGGACGGTTTGCTCGGGATACTCCAGCGGGCGCTGAGAATCCTGTTGCAGGTGCGACAGAATGCGTTGACCCAGATCGCGCACATCGTCGACCCGCTCGCGCATGTAGCTGTCTTCCATCTCGCGGAAGATGCGTTCGTGATCGTGTATGGTCTGACGCAGCGCCCCCTGCGCCCAGTTGCCGGCCTCGATGCGCTCCCGGGTCTGGCCCGCCAGACTGTCGCTGTCGAGCATCAGCATATAGACATCGAACAGGGCATGATCCTCGGGCGGCAACCGGTCGACAAACTGCTTCGACAGGGATTTGATATCTTTTTTCACCGCACTCAACGCCGCGTTGAACGCCATGATCTCCGCATCGGGATTACTGGTCCGCCGATCCGGCACCGCGTTGATATCGGCCAGGGTGTAGACCACCTTGGCGGTGCCAATGGCCACCCCGGGCGCGCCCGGCTGACCGCTGATCGGCCGGCTGTCATGCGACGGGGTGGAGATCTGACCGACAATGTCCACCTCGCCACTGGCCTCGGCATGGGCGATGGCGCCGGCCAGTTGCGCGGCGATGGTGATCAAAAAGGTAACACTGTCTTCGTCGAACTTCTCGGAGCCGTGCTGCTGGACCACCAGCACCCCGACCACCTTGCGATGATGAATGATCGGCACGCCAAGAAAGGCGTGATAAGGCTCCTCGCCGGATTCCGGGAAATAGCAGAAACGGTGATGTTCGGGGGCATTATCCAGGTTGACCGGTTCGGCGCGCTTGGCCACCAGCCCGACCAGGCCGCGTTCCTGACCGAGGCGCACCTTGCCGACACTGCTCTGGTTGAGGCCGTCGGTCGCTTTCAGAACATAGTATTCAGTGTCCTGATCGGTCAGATAGACCGAACAGACATCCACCTGCATGGCCTGTTTGACCCGGCGCACGATGATCCCCAGCGCCTGCTCGAGATTACGCGCCAGGTTCACCTCTTCGATTAATCGACGTAAGGTATCAAGCATAAGGTTCCATACAGTGAATCAGGTCTGTACCTGTCTCAGGAAGGGTACCACATGACGACCGATTTCCGGTGTCAGGCGAGTCGCCCGGCGGCAAGTTTGCCGGTTACTTTTTTCAATAACGGCTCCAGTTCCTCCAGCGCGCAGCGGTAAACCTGACGCTTGAACCGCACCACCTTGCGCACCGGCTCATTCGGGGCGATCCAGCGCCAGCGGTCGAACTCGGGGGTGCCGCTGGCCATCAGATTGACCTTGCTTTCATCGCCCAGCAGGCGCAACAAAAACCAGCGCTGTTTCTGGCCGATACAGACCGGCTCCCGGTGGTAACGAACCAGGTGGGACGGCAGCCGATAGCGCAACCACTCGCGGGTCGCCCCGATGAGTTCCACATCCTCGTAATCGAGTCCGATCTCCTCGCCCAGCTCCCGATACAGCGCCTGTTCGGGGCTTTCGCGGGAACGGATGCCGCCCTGAGGGAACTGCCAGGCCTGCTGGCCAATACGCCGGGCCCAGAACAGTTGCCCGTCGGGATTACACAAAATGATACCCACGTTGGCTCTGTATCCTTCTGAATCAATCACTTGCAGCTCCCTCTTGCGGCACTACTCAAGATTCTTTCACAGCCCCCGGGTAACCGCAAACCCCGGCCGTACCGGGCCTGAAATGCTCTATTTTTCAAGGTATTGAGTAATTCAGTGACGGCTCATAGAGGCCCGGGGCAGCCAGCTTCCCGAACAGAGGCACGCGGTTGCTCGTCGCGCCGGGGGCGGTTTGGGTTATCATGCCCCCTTTTGTGCAACCCCGAATCATGGAGGCAACCCGCGTGGCGCTGGCAATCTTTGACCTGGACAATACCCTGCTCGACGGCGACAGCGACTATCTGTGGGGCCGGTTTCTGGTGGCACAGGGCCGGGTCGACGGCGATAGCTACGAGCGGGAGAACCACCGCTTCTACGAGGAGTACCGCCGCGGTCAGCTCGATATCCAGGAGTTTCTCGCCTTCAGCCTCAAACCGCTCAGCGAAATCCCGCCGCCGGAGCTGGCCGAGCTGCACCGCCGCTTCATGGAACAGGCGATCCGCCCGCGTATCACCGCGCCCGCGCGGGAGCTGCTCGCCCGACACCGGGCAGAGGGTGATTTTCTGCTGATCATCACCGCCACCAACCGGTTTATCACCGCCCCCATCGCCGAAGAGTTGGGGGTCGATGACCTGCTGGCCACCGATCCGGAGCAGATCGCCGGGCGTTACACCGGCCGGGTCAGCGGCATCCCCTGTTTTCGCGAGGGCAAGGTCGAGCGGCTGGAGCAGTGGCTCAAACAGACCGGCCAGAACCTGGCCGACAGCTGGTTTTACAGCGACTCGCGCAACGATCTGCCGCTGCTGGAGCGGGTGACCCGCCCGGTGGCGGTGGACCCCGACGAGACCCTGGCCGACCATGCCGCCGCGCGCGGCTGGCCCATCATCAGCCTGCGCGAGTCATCCGGATCATGACGCGCACCCCGGGATTCCTGCTGCTGTCCCTGCTGCTGTTGAGCCTGGTCAGTCTGGCCATCTCCCTGACCCACGGCAGCATGGCGCTGGACGTAGGGCAGGTCTGGGCCGCGTTATGGGCCCCGGACGGGAGCACGGCCACGCAACTGGTGCGCGAGCTGCGCCTGCCGCGCAGCCTGGCCGCCCTGACCACCGGCGCCCTGCTGGCGGTGGCCGGCTGCCTGATGCAGGTGCTGGTGCGCAATCCGCTGGCCGATCCTTATATACTGGGCATCTCCGGCGGCGCCTCGGTGGCCGCCCTGCTCGCCATGCTGGCCGGGGTGAGCGGGAACTTGCTGACCGGCAGCGCCTTTGTCGGGGCGCTGGTGGCGATGCTGCTGGTCTTTGTGCTGTCGCGCGGCCACGGCCAGTGGAACAGCAACCGCCTGCTGCTGACCGGGGTGGTGCTGGCCGCCGGCTGGGGGGCGGCCATCGGCTTTATCCTCAACCTGTCACCGGACAGCAGCCTGCAACGGATGATGTTCTGGCTGATGGGGGATCTCGGCTTCGCCCGCGCCAATGCCCTGCCCACGATCGTACTGCTGGTCGGTCTGCTCGCCAGCCTGTTGCTGGCCCGCCAGCTCAACGTGCTGACCCGCGGCGAACTGGTGGCCGGCTCGCTGGGCATCCGCACCGAGACCCTGCATCTGATCATCTATGTGATCGCCTCGCTGCTGACCGCCACCGCCGTCACCCAGGCCGGCAGCATCGGCTTCGTCGGCCTGGTGATACCCCACCTGATCCGGCTGCTCGGCTACCACGATCACCGCATTCTGCTGCCCGCCGCCGCCCTGCTCGGCGCCAGCCTGCTGCTGCTGGCCGACACCGTCGCCCGCACCCTGCTGGCGCCGCAGCAGTTGCCGGTGGGGATCCTGACCGCCTTTATCGGCGTGCCGCTGTTTCTGTATCTGCTCTATCGGGGTTCGCGTCAATGAAGCTGCAACTCGAACAACTGCAACTGCAGCGCGGCCAGCGTACGCTCTGCAAGCCATTTGATCTGAGCCTCGAAGACGGTCAGTGCTGGGGGATCCTGGGCAGCAACGGCAGCGGCAAGACCACCCTGCTGCATACCGTGGCCGGCTTGCATCACGACTATCGCGGACGCATTGTGCTGGACGACACGGCCATCGAGCAGATCCCGCGCAAACAGTTTGCCCGCCAGGCGGGCCTGTTACTGCAAACCAACGAAGAGGCCTTCCCCGGCACCGCGCTGGAAACCGTCCTCACCGGGCGCCACCCCCATCTCAAGGCGTGGCAATGGGAAAGCGAAGAGGATCTCGCCCTGGCCCGCGAGACCTTGCAACAGGTGGACCTGGCCGGCTTCGAACAGCGCAACCTGTTAACCTTATCCGGCGGCGAACGCCGCCGGCTCTACATCGCCACGTTGCTGGCACAACAACCGCAACTCTATCTGCTGGACGAACCGGCCAACCATCTCGATCTGCGTCATCAGCACCAGATACTGGGATTATTGCAACAACTTTGCACGACCCGGAACAAAAGTGTCGTCATGGTCCTGCACGATCCCAACCTCGCCGCCCGTTACTGTGACCACGTGTTGTTACTGCACGAAGACGGCAACGTGGAAAGCGGACCGAGCGAAGCGCTGATGACGCCGGAGAAACTGAGTGTGTTGTACGGTTACCCGATCCTGCATGTTGCCTCCGACGCACAGCCGCTGTTCATTGCCGGGTAATCAACGGCCCATTACGCCTGATTGACCTCTCACCCTCCCGACTCGACACCGGGCAGCAACCCGGTCACGGGCGGCGGCTGTGCCGTTCGATCACAGTTCCGGGTCATCGTCAGGCTGTTTCGGTTCGTCATCGCGACCCGGCTCCAGCTTGTCATCAAAATCGAACCGGCGTGTATCCGGTTTGAATATCTCGGGATCACCGCCCGGTCCGCGAGGCCCCAGATCGGGTTGGATCCCGGGCGCACCGCCCTCGCAGCAAGGGGAATTGGGTGTGCGGGAACAATCCACCATCATTCGTCCGCAATGCCGGGTTCGCTCATGTTGCGCAATGATGGCCCCGATACGCTCGCGTTGTCCCTCAACCACGCAACGACACATATCATTGACCACCGTCGGTTCGGCGGGCGGTCGACAGGTGATGGTGCTACAGCTCTCACGCGACTGTTTGTCGCCGCCAATCTGGTAAACCCGGCCGTCGTTCCCGACCACGGTCATACCTTCGGCAGCCATGCAACGGGAAAAGGCGTTATCACCGTACTGGTCGTTAATCCACTGTTCCTCGGTCGGGTCCACATTGCCATCGGTATTGCCGCGACTACCTCCCAGGTCGCCTTCGTCCGGCTGCGATCCATCGGGATGGGGAATCGGATTCCCCCCGCCGTCCATACCGGCAACCTGGCCCGAGGTACAGGCCATCATTTCGCGAAATGCATCGGCGACCGGGCCGCAGGGTTCCGGTGCCATACCCGGATCAGGCATTTTTGTACCATCACCTCCCTTTGTCTCCCCAATCATTTCCTCTGCTTGTTTACGAGTATTTTCAGCCGCATCCTGGCCTTCGTGCGCAGCATCCTCGGAAGATTCTATATCCGCATGAGAGGCGTCTTCCGGCCGATCAAGCTTTTCGGCAGCATGGGTTGCCTCATGCCACACGGTAACCAGCATTTCAAAGTAGCAGTCCGCATCGCACTCATTTGTCCCACTCTCATGGTTACCTGCGTCAAACGTGAACTCCGCCTCACGCCACTTCCCTTCGCGAGGTTCGGTTTCACCCAGTGTGTCCGCATCCAGGCAGCTGTCACAGACCCGGGAGTTATCCTTTAATTCATTGGATACCCTTATAAAGTCACTCTCGCTCAATTCTTTTTTTGTCGAGGCCTGTACAAATGCCCGTGCCGCACTGCCTTTTTGATTCAGATCCTCAATGGTTTCGTTGATTCGCTGTTGCATCAAATTCGATGATGACGATTGCTTACTGGTGCCGGAATTTCCACCGGGACTCGACATACGGGGATCCGTGGTACAGTTGTCATTTCCGTAAATCCCCTTAATTACCGGTCCGCCCTCGCCCTGACCGACAATAATCGTCTCGTTATTGCGCGCATCGCGCAGACGTTGCTGGGCGGCCAGCATGCAACGGGCCGGGTCATTGGCTATCGCCTTCTCGAAGGCGGCGTTGGCCATACACTGGGCAAAACCACCGCCGCCTCGACCGAAGGGCGCGCCACCACCGCCGGAACCGCCGCCGGCCTGTCCCCCGGAGGTCCCACCGGCGCCGCCGGTAACACAGTTATCCCCCAGGCCGCGGGTTGGAAGCCCGAACGGTGACCGCTCGGGGCGGCCGTCTTCCTCGGCCTGTTGACCCCCGCCTCCGAACAACCGGCTCAGATCAAAGCCGAAAATACCGCCTTTGCCGCGTTTATCGCTTCCGCCACCGGGTTTGCATTGGGGGCCCAGGGTACAGGCGAAGCGCCCTGTCTCGGCGCCGGCGCTGGCCATCTGCCCCACACTGCAATGACCGAAAGCGATATTCTCCGGATCGATCAGCTCATCCATGTGGTCGAGTATCAATGCCGGTTCATCGAAACCGATCAGAACTCCGGCGACAGGATCAAAGGTATACAGGCGCGCAGGTTGAAGCCGGAAGCCACGCAACTGCATCGCCTGCGTCTCGAACCAGCGATGTGTCGCATTGAAACCCCGGTACTTGGCCAGATCGAAAACCAGCAAGGCGGGATTGATGGCCACGGACAGTGCCGCCTGCCGCCGGGTTTCGGTACAACCATCGGCGAGGGAGTGGGTATGCGCCTCCAGGACTTCACCCAGACGCTCGGCGAAGGTTTCCACCTGATCGGCACTGAGCACCAGCAGGCCGGATAACAGTTCCTGCAATACCGCAACTTGCGCCGCGTGATCCTCCGCGGCCAGCGCTTCGGCATACCGGGCCAGATGCCGGCCCAGGGCCAGATCATTTTGCGCCAGGGGCGAGCCGCGCAGTTCATCACGCTCGGTACGCAGGGGAAAGCTGTGGTAGGCACGCCGCAACCGCACGGCAAGCACGGCACCCGACAGACGCTGCAGATTCGCCTTGTCAGGCTCGCCCGCACACAGACCGGCCAACAAGGCCGAGATTTTGGGTTCGACCTCGCGACGAACCTCACGTCGGCGTCCGTCGGCAACCGCTGCGATAACTTGCTTATCCAGCCGGGCAATACGTTGTGTCTTCCAGTCCGCGCCCAGGCCCGGAACATCAATCGCGGGAGAATTAAGATCAAACTTCGGCTGCAGAAGCTCGTTCTGTAGCGAGTCATTCGCCACAGACGTCCTGCCGACGCCGGCCAACAAAATGATAAACAGGAACAAGATTTTTTTGTGCACGATACCCTCCCTGGCTCTGAAGCTGATTGTTGTTTTAATTGAATATCAGGTTGTGATTTTCTCTAATTGACGCCAAGACTAGCATTATCCTGCAAGTTTTTGCCACTCACCCCGCCCGGATTCAGCAATCCCGGGAATTCAGGACAATGGTGCTATCATGGCTGTCATACTTGGCCGCACTCTATTTTCGCGAGCATGCTGGTATTACACAAAACAAACATGCAGCTCACGCCGGCGACAGCCTGCGTGACACAACCTCGAATCAATAAATTTCAGGCAGTGCTGCAGCTGTTTTAATAGCGCCCCATACCACCGAACACACCGCTCAGCACCGTCATTATTAGCGTCCCAATTATACTTAGAATAATAAATGCCGGAATAGCCGCGATGGAGGCTTTGACCATAAAAATGACCATCGACCAGAATGGCATTTTGATATCAATAATGTTGACCTGGTTTGTGTGATTGGTATCCATAGCTTCCTCCCGAGATTATAGGCGCCAGGCTACAAATAAGACGTCAGTAAGGCAAGTTCAAGTCAGCTGGCCCCAGCATCTTCAAATACTGTTTCACCACCACCGCGTTATTGTGTCTCTCATCCTGCGCGGCAAACACCAGGGTAAGCCCACCTCCTCTGGCGATTTGAACCAGACGCCGCAGTTTTTCCCGATGGAGTTTCAGCTCACCAAGATAGGCATTGCGAAATTCGCCCCAGCTCAACTCGCCGGCATGGAACGCCTTGCGCAATGAATCCGACGGGGCCAGATCTTTAAGCCATTCATCGATTTGCAGATCGGCTTTCGAGCGGCCCCGTGGCCAGAGCCGATCCACCAGTACCCGATAACCATCCCCGGGATGCGGTGCTTCGTAAGCACGTTTCAGGAAAACAGGCATAAGATAGAGAAAGTGTTAGATGTATGCGTGTGAACCAGGTGCATGGCACGCACCCGACTAGCAACTAGCCCCTGGCACCTCGCCCCTGTTCAGGGAGCATGCCGCTGCTGCGCCGTCATCTCAACCCGCTCGTCCTCCAGCCATTCAAGGATGTTAATCCATTGCCGGCGATCTTCCTCGACACGGCGGTCCCAGAGCTCATGTACGCCAATGCCGCGTTCCACGGCGTGGACGTAGTGCTGGGTATCGCGCAGGGTGCCCAGCAGAGGCAGGCGCAGAGATTTGAGAAAACGTTCCAGGGATTGATAGACGAGGGTGTTCTTTTTGGCACGATTGGCGACCACTCCGACCCGTACCCCGGCCGTGCGAACTTTACCGATCAACAGCAGGTCCTTGATGAAGTGGGTGGCGGCGTGGATATCAATGGGTGACGGCAGCACCGGCACCAGGATGGTATCGACGCGCTGCACGTAATTGACCAGCTGCTGACCGCTGACCCCCGCCGGGGCATCCAGGATCACCCGCTCGGTCTGGGGCGGCAGCCGTAACTGCCAGGCACTGGTCTGGGCGCCGCTGGAACGTTGCCAGGCCCGCACCCCGTGGATGACAGGATTGTCGCGGGGGCGCTGGCTGTGCCAGCGCATGCTGGAACCCTGCGGATCGTAATCCATCAACGCGGTGGTGAAACCGTAACCGGCATACAAACTGGCGAGATTGGTGGCCACAGTGGTTTTGCCACAGCCGCCTTTCGAGTTGAGTACCAGTATACGTTGCATGGTTGGATTCCGTTTCGAATCTATTCAGATTACATCACCGGTTACCCTTTAACCAGTAATAACCCCTTTTCCGGTCTGTTTCAGCACACGGTCGGGGGCCTCCCTTTGTATTAACAGTTGATAAGTTTATCTAATAAATCAGCATAAATCATTGTTTTTAAAGAGATCTATATCTTGTGCTTGACACTTATAAATATACCCAGATAATGTGCCGCACACTTTCAGGTGCCCCGGTAAAGTCGTACCGGGGTGAAACGGGAAGCCGGTGAGTCGTTCGCGACGAGTCCGGCGCTGCCCCCGCAACGGTGATTGAGTCAAAAGGTTGTCACTGCGCCACTGCATGATGAATGTGGGAAGGCGATAACCTCAGGAATGTTCCGCTCATAAGCCCGGAGACCGGCCTGGAAATAACGGATGTGTCGCGGAGGGCGATGCCGAAGGTCTGTTATTGCCTGCCTTTCGGATTCCCCTCCCCTGCACCACACAAGACCACGACGCGGGTGAGCGTCCAACAGGGGAATTAAACATGCAAATCGTATCCTGCCGCCGTGCTGCAATCGCGGCCCTTTCCACGTGTTTCGTCCTGCCTGCGGCCCAGGCCGCCGAGGAAGAAGCGATTATCGTCACCGCCTCGCGGACGCTGCAAAGCGCCAACGACACGCTGGCCAGCACCTCGATCATCGATCGCGAGCAAATCGACAACTCCCAGGCCCGTGATGTGATGCAACTGCTACAGCTGGAAGCCGGCATCGACATGGCCCGCGGTGGCGGCCCCGGTGGCAGCACCAGTCTGTTCATGCGCGGCACCAACAGCAATCATACGCTGGTATTGATCGACGGGGTGCGGGCCAGCTCCGCCACCACCGGCTCCTTTGCCTGGGCGCATCTGGCCCCTTCCGATATCGAACGAATTGAAATCGTGCGTGGCCCCCGTGCCGCCCATTACGGCTCCGATGCCGTGGGCGGCGTCATCCAGATTTTTACCCGCGACAACAAGGGGTCGCATGTTCGCGTCCAGGGCGGCAGCTACAACAGCCGACTGGTCGAGTTCGGCACCGGAGACAGTAAAGGGAATCTCGATTACAGCCTGAACGCCACCCATCGCGACACCGATGGATTTTCCGCCACCAACAGCAAAAGCAGCTTTTTCAATTCGGACGAGGACCCCTATCGCAATAACAGCGTCAGCGGCAAACTCGACTACCGGCTGAATGATGATACCCAGATCGCTTTCAAGGGCTGGCATAGTGACAGTAAAAGCAATTTTGACCAGGGTACACAGGATAACCAGAACAGTACCGGCGATCTTCGTCTCACTCATCAGTCTACAACCAATTGGGAACAACAGCTAAGCGTGGGCTACGCCAAGGATGAAAATGAGACCAACGAACCCAGCAGATCATCATTTGTACAGACTAATCGTCTCATGGCCGACTGGAAGCATGACCTGACTCTGTCGGACAATGCGCTGCTGACCGCCGGCATCAGTACGGTCGAGGAAGACACCCTGAATATCAACCGCATTACCGACGCCACGGTATACGATGAAAGTATTCGCAATAACGGTCTGTTTACCTCGCTGCAATATTTTGCCGGTGATCATGATATACAACTGAGCGGGCGGGTGGATGACCACGAGACCTTCGGCTCCCACAACACCGGCCAGGCGGCCTGGGGCTATCAGCTCAACGAGCAACACCGGTTGTTTGCCTCTTATGGAACGGCATTTCAGGCTCCCAGCTCGAATAACCTGTTTCATCCCGGCTACAGCGGTTTCTACGCCGGAAACTCCGATCTGGAACCGGAAGAATCCGAGTCGTTCGAACTGGGTACGAAAAGCCAGTTCGGGGCCCAGCAACTGTCCATCAGTCTCTACCATACCGAGATTGACAATCTGATCAGTTATTCGGGCACCAACAGCCAGGCCATCAATATCGACAAGGCCAGTATCGAGGGAGTCGAGGTTGTCCATCGCTACCAGGCCAAAACCTGGCAGCTGAAAAGCCAGCTGACCCTGCAGGACGCGGTAGACGACGAGACCGGCGAGGATCTGGATCGCCGCGCCGGGGAAAAACTCTCTGTGAACTATACCCGCCAGTTTGAAAACGACAGTCAACTGGGCGTGGAGTGGTTGTATCGCTCAAAAAGAAAGGATGACGATGAGCGGCTGGATGCCTATCAGCTGGTTAACCTTTCGGGCCAGTACCAGCTCGCCAGCGACTTCTGGTTCGAGGGACGGGTGGATAATCTGCTCGACGAGGAGTATGAACTCCAGTACGGCTACAATACCGCCGGCCTTTCCGCTTACGCCGGCGTTCGCTATCACTTTTAACCCCCATGGCCAGCCCGGCATCAGTACACCACAGGATGTTCCACTCCTCCCGGCTGATGGCATTTGTTATGCTGTCGGTCGGGGTGCATGCCGGGATCTTGCTGGCCCCTCACTCTTCGCCGTCAATACAGGGCGCCCGGAGCAGCACCATGCAGGTACAACTGGCGCAAGGTGAGACAACCGATCCGGCGGCTGACACCGGCTCTGCCGACAGGCCCGAGGTTAGCGCAAAGCCGATCACCCCCTTACCGGAACCGGAACCTGCCCCCCAACCGCAAGTCAGTCACAGCGGAGAGAGAAACCCCGCTCCCGAAACTCAACCCGAGACAACGCCAGTCGAACAACCCGCCGAGCCGGCCCCGCAACAGACTGTTGAAAATTCTGCCGCACCAAAGCCGGCACGTTTTGATCCGCAAAGCGCGGATCACGCAGTTGATCAGGCGCAGCGACAAAGCCAGGTCAAGGCACGTCTGCAGGAGAGTCTCAAACTGCATCTTGATTATCCGGAGATGGCCCGGCGGCGCGGCTGGGAAGGGGAAGTCACCGTCTCGGTGCAACTCGACCGCGAAGGCAAGATCATGGATGTCGCCATCCGGGAAAGCTCGGGTCACCGGATACTGGATGACAATACCCTGAAAACCCTGAAAAACCTGCCCCGTCTCGAAGGCGCGGACTCGTTGCTCGACGGCAAAGGGATTACCATTCAATTACCCGTCATTTATCAACTCAGCAGGATCTAATTATGGGAAACCGCTTATCCAAAATTTACACCCGCACCGGCGATGAAGGCTCCACCGGCCTGGGCGACGGCAGCCGGGTCAGCAAGACGCATCCCCGGGTCGGAACCTTCGGCACGGTGGATGAACTCAACAGTCTCATCGGCATGATTCTGGCCCACGATCTCCCGCAGGAAGTCCGTGACTGTCTGGTGGCGATCCAGCACGATCTGTTCGATCTCGGTGGCGAGCTGAGTGTGCCCGGTTACGAAGCCATCGATAGCTCCTATACCGAACGGCTGGAACGCGAGCTGGATGCATTTAACGACAAACTGCCGGACCTGAAGGAGTTCATCCTGCCCGCCGGTGGCATTGCCACCTCCACCTGTCATCTGGCCCGCGCGGTCTGTCGCCGCGCCGAGCGCGATGCCGTGGCGCTGGCCGCCTCTGAGGCGATCAACCCGGCCGGACTGATCTACCTGAATCGACTCTCCGATCTGCTGTTTGTCATTGCCCGGGTGCTGGCGCGCTTTGAAAACGGCGAGGAAGTGCTGTGGCAACCCGGCAAAAACCGGTGATCCGCATGTCCCGACTCTTGCATTACAGCCTGCTGGCCGGCCTGTTATTCCTGAGCCTGCCGGCCAACGCCTCCGCGGACTGCCCCCGGATCATCAGCCAGTCGCCCTATATTACCCATACCCTGGAGTGGCTGGGACTGAAACAGTGCATCGTCGGTGCCAGTCGTTACGATCAGCTGGAAGTGCCGGACACCGGCGGGGTGATGGATCCGGACGGCGAAATCATCGCCAGCCTGGAGCCGGCTATCCTGTTCACCTCCGACTGGACTGATCCACAGGAGCAAGCCGCGATCACACCGGAAAATGCCCGGTCTTACCGGCTGCAGGGCTTTCAAAGCATGGCGCAGATCGAACAGAACCTGCGGACCATCATTGAGGCGACCGGCCGAACGGACCTAGAACCCCGGACAGAACAGTTTGCCCGGCAATGGCGTGAGGCGGCCAACCGGCTGGAGGCGGCAGGTACGCGTGCTCTGCTGCTCTCCTCCTGCAGCGGCAAGCCCTACTCCTTCGGCCGGGAAACCTGGCTCTACGATCTGTTTACCACGGCCGGGTTCGAGGTGGTCGAGACTCACCGCCGCATCCGCCACCTGCAGCCGGGCAAGGAGATCGAGGATCTGACCGCGTTGCTGAACCGTTTTGAACCGGAAGTCCTGTTCATCTTCGAGCGCCATATCGCCAAGAACTGCAACATGCTGACGCCCGAAGTCCCGGTGCGCATCGTCACGCTCGACGGTGAGCTGTTTTTGCACCCGGCCCCGGTATTGTTGAAGGGAATTGCTCGATTACAAAGCCGACAGAACGAATGGAAATGAATGAGGAAAAGCCATGACTGATAAACAAGACGAACAAGCCGATCGCAATACCCGTCACCAAGAACGCATGGAACGCAAAAAAAACGTGGTGGACGAAAAGATCGCCCGGGCCGACCAGGACAAGGGGCTGATTCTGGTCAACACCGGTAACGGTAAGGGAAAAAGCAGTTCCGGCTTCGGCATGGTGGCACGCGCGCTCGGTCACAACATGCAGGTCGGAGTGGTACAATTTATCAAAGGAAGTTATTCCACCGGCGAGGAAGCCTTTTTCCGCCGTTTTCCCGAAGTGCAATATCACGTCATGGGCGAAGGATTTACCTGGGAGACACAGGATCGCAACCGTGATACCGAAATGGCACTTCATGCCTGGCAAAAAGCCCAGGTCATGCTGCAGGATCCGACTATCAATCTGGTTCTGCTGGATGAAATCAATATAGCTCTGAAATACAAATACATCCCGATAGACGAAGTAATACACGCACTGGCCAACAAACCCTTCATGCAGCATGTCATCCTCACCGGTCGCGGAGCCAGAACGGAACTGATCGAGATAGCCGATACTGTGACGGAAATGAAAGAAATCAAGCACGCCTTCAAGGCCGGCATCCGCGCCCAGCAGGGCGTTGAGCTGTAATGGACAGTCCGCATCGCTATTCACAAGATGCTGTCGAAACAGTCTATCGGGTAATCGAACAGCGCCGGGATATGCGCCATTTTCTGCCGGATCCGATCGACCCGGCCTTGCTGCAACGACTGTTGCGCGCCGCCCATCACGCGCCCAGCGTCGGTTATATGCAATCGTGGCGCTTCATTCGCATTACCGACCCCGACCTTCGTCAACGCGTTCATCAACTGGTCGAACAGGAGCGGATCGCCACCGCTGAAGCGCTCGGCAAGCGTCAGGAAGAGTTCATGCGCCTCAAGGTCGAAGGGATCCTCGAATGTGGTGAATTGCTGGTGGTATCGTTAATGAGCCAGCGAGAAAAACATATCTTCGGCCGGCGCACCCTGCCGCAGATGGATCTCGCCTCGGCCGCCTGCGCCATCCAGAACCTGTGGCTTGCCGCACGGGCGGAGGGAATCGGCCTGGGCTGGGTCTCGTTGTTCGAACCCGATAAACTGGCCTCTCTGTTACAGATGCCCGAAGATGCCGAACCCATTGCCATCCTCTGCCTTGGATATGTAACAGAATTTTATGACAAACCCATGCTGGAGAAGGAAAACTGGGCAACACGAACCCCTCTTGAAGAGCTGGTTTTCGAAAACCGCTGGGAGAACTAATGTAGCCTCTTTTAGGAAGGTGGATTAAAACGCGGAGTTCGCAGAGACACCGAGCCGCAAAGTGATGAAAATAATTATTTCGACCAATCCCCGGAATTGATCTTCTAATCATTTCTCTGCGTCTTTGCACCCAAACAACGGGCATAAACGCCTCCGCGCCCTCTGCGTTATTCATCACAGTGAGCTATAAAAGTGTGATATTACCTGCCTACCCACATCATCAGATCAACGGCACAATCAACAACGCCACGATATTGATGATCTTGATCAGCGGGTTGATCGCCGGTCCGGCGGTATCCTTGTAGGGATCGCCGACCGTGTCGCCGGTCACCGAGGCCTTGTGCGCCTCGGAACCCTTGCCGCCATGATGATCGTCCTCGATATACTTTTTGGCGTTGTCCCAGGCACCGCCACCGGTGGTCATGGAGATCGCGACGAACAGACCGGTAACAATCGAGCCGACCAGCAGCCCGCCCAGCGCCTGCGGCCCGAGAATAAAGCCGACCGCGATGGGCACCAGTACCGGCAGCAGGGAGGGTAACACCATCTCCTTGATCGCCGCTGTGGTCAGCATATCCACGGTCAGCGAGTAGTCCGGTTTCTGGGTGCCGTCCATAATGCCCGGCATCTCCCTGAACTGGCGACGCACGTCCACGACCACCGCCCCGGCGGCACGGCCGACCGCTTCCATCGCCAGCGCACCGAACAGATACGGGATCAGCCCGCCGATGAACAGCCCGATAATCACCTTGTGGCTGGAGAGATCAAACGTCATGTCCCCCCCGCCAACGTGGGAGAGTTCGCGCGTGAAGTCGGTAAACAGCACCAGCGCGGCCAGACCGGCAGAGCCGATCGCATAACCCTTGGTGACGGCCTTGGTGGTGTTACCAACCGCATCCAGCTCATCGGTGACCTTGCGCACTTCGGGATCCATATTGGACATTTCCGCCAGACCGCCGGCGTTATCGGTGATCGGCCCATAGGCATCCAGGGCCACGATGATACCGGTCATCGACAGCATGGAGGTCGCGGCGATGGCGATGCCGTAAAGCCCGGCAAAATAATGAGCAAGCAAAATCCCCAGGCAGACCACCAGCACCGGTCCGGCGGTGGAGCGCATCGACAGGGCCAGTCCGGCAATAATGTTGGTCGCATGACCGGTGGTGGAGGCTTCCGCGACCCGCCGTACGGGGGAAAAGTCGGTGGCGGTATAGTACTCGGTGATCAGCACCAGCATACCGGTCACGCCCAGTCCGACCAGGGCCGCACTGTAAAGACCGTTGATCGTCTCCTCACTGCTCCCGGGAAACATCATCTCGGTGACCGGGTAAAAGGCGATGCCGGCCAGGACGCCCGCGGTAATTAGCCCCTTGTAAAGCGCATTCATTACCTTGCCGCCCTCGCGGACCCGCACCAGCCAGGTACCGATAATCGAAGCGATGATCGAAACCCCGCCGAGCACCAGTGGATAGAGGGTAGCCTGTAACGAGTCGCCACCGGCCCAGTAACTGCCCAGGATCATGGTGGCAATGATGGTGACCGCGTAGGTCTCGAACAGATCCGCCGCCATGCCGGCGCAGTCGCCGACATTGTCGCCGACGTTATCGGCGATGACCGCCGGATTGCGCGGATCATCCTCGGGGATCCCCGCTTCGACCTTGCCGACCAGATCGGCACCCACATCAGCGCCCTTGGTAAAGATACCGCCACCCAGACGGGCGAAGATCGAGATGAGCGAGCCGCCGAAGGCCAGTCCAATCAACGGAGCCAGGACGGTTTCGCCCGCCTCGGTCATAAACTCCAGCAGCGCGTAAAACCCGGCGACCCCGAGCAGGCCCAGGCCAACCACCAGCAGGCCGGTCACCGCACCGCCCCGAAACGCCACCTGCAGGCCCGCGTTCAGTCCGGATCGGGCCGCTTCGGCGGTTCGTGAATTGGCCCGTACCGACACATGCATGCCGATAAAGCCCGCCAGTCCGGAAAAGATTGCCCCAATAGCAAAGCCGAGTGCACTGAGCCACCCGAGCGCGAACCACATGACGACCAGCAGCAGTATACCGACCACCCCGATGGTCATGTACTGCCTTTTCAGATAGGCCGCAGCCCCTTCCTGGATTGCCAGGGCGATTTGCTTGACCTCGTCACTGCCGGCCGGCAGCGCCAGAATCCGAAAAGTGGAAAATATCCCGTACCCAATTGCCCCCGCTGCGCACAGCAGGGCAAACAACAGTTCACCTGACATCCCGCTTCCTCCCTTTATAATTAGCAGCAATTTCTTCGCATGCTATCCGGTTTTATTCTTTAAAACATATCAGCGCTTTTATCGCGCCATATGTTTTTCTGATATAGCAATAGAACTGGTCTAAATCCAGCTATTGCACCAAAATCCGTGCCATCTCAACCTGTCAGGCGTTGGGCCTGCCTTGATAATGATCAAGTCATTCCGGAGCCGGGTTAGATAGAGGGGGAGCTGCAAGCCGGGCAGTACGCGCTTTTATTGATCGGCGGCTCATAGACACCGAACCGAACCCTACATACTGGCGGGGACGCGCGAGAGCGAAGAACAGGCTTTCAGTTCCGCCTGTCACGGTGCCGGGCGCGCCATGAGCTGCCACCAGGCCACCCGCCAGTGGCGCGGACTTGCACTGGTGGATGAACTGGCCGGTCGCAGCATTATTATAAAAAGCCCTTCCCTGCGCGGTGTCGCCGAAGAGGCCCGGGGCCTGCAAGGATGTCAGTGAGGTGGTTGAAGCCAGCGATCGGGCCGGGCTGGCCAGGCAAGTGACACGGCTTGCCCCGCTGATCGTGATAAGAGGCTGAACGGTTGTATTGTCAACCAACCCGAATCAGTTCAGCCACTTTTCGAACTCTTTAACCGGCATCGGCTTGTCGAAGAGATAACCCTGATAGACATCACACTGGTATTTTTCCAGGTAGGCCCTTTGCTCCTCGGTCTCGACTCCTTCGGCAACGACCTGGAGTCCCAGCGAGTGGCCCATGGCAATGATCGCACGCACGATCGCCGAGTCATGCGCGGAATGAGCGATATCACGCACAAAGGAGTTATCAATCTTGATCTGCTCCATCGGCAGGCGTTTGAGATAAGACAGTGAAGAATAACCGGTACCAAAATCATCCATCGAGGTGCCAATACCGATCGTACGCAATTCATGCAAACGATCGATAACATAACCGATATCATCCAGTACGACAGTCTCGGTCAACTCCAGCTTCAGACTGCTCGGATTAACCCCGGTACTGTGAACAATTTCCTGCAGGCGCTGCACAAAATCATGTTGATGAAATTGCCGGGCGCTGATATTGACTGCGAGATTAAACAGCCTGTCCGGCGATTGTTGCTGCCAGTCATGCAACTGGCGACAGGCGGTCTCAATCACCCAGTAGCCGATCGGCACGATCAGACCGGTATCCTCGGCCAGGGGGATGAATTCCGCCGGTGAAACCATTAAGCCCGTATCACTCGGAACCCAGCGCAACAGGGCTTCGGCGCCCAGCAACTCGCCGTGGTGATTGACCTGGGGCTGGTAATAAAGCAAAAACTCCTTCTGCTCCAGTGCCTTGGATAAAGCCGTCTCCAGTTTGGCTCGCTGCTCCACCTTGTGCTGCATTTCCGGATTAAAGAAACGCACGGTATTGCGCCCGGCGGACTTGGCTTCATACAGCGCCACATCGGTCTGTTTAAGCAGCTCTTCCACGCTTGTATCTCGCCCGAGGAACAGCACCACGCCAATACTGGATGTGATCCGGTATCCTTTTACTTCATCAAGGTCATAAGGAATGCTCAGTTCAAACTGGATTTTTTCGGCAATGTCGCTGGCCATATTAATGGCCGTATCCCTGTCGTAACTTAACGCTTCCAACAGAACAACAAATTCATCACCGCCAAAGCGAGCGACCGTATCCGCCGCGCGCACCTGTTCTTTCAGTCGCCTTCCTACCTCGACAAGCAATTGATCACCGGCATGATGCCCCCGGGTATCATTCAGTACCTTGAAGTTATCCAGATCCAGCATCAAAATCGCGCACTGCTGATTACTGCGCTCACCGGTCAATCTCGAATGCTCGATACGCTCAACGAACAACCGTCGGTTGGCCAGCTGGGTCAGCGGATCATAAAATGCCAGCTGATGGATATGTTGCTCTGCGGCCTTGCGCTCGGTGATATCGGAAAATGAGCCGATGTAATGCGTCACGTCGTCCTGCTCATTTTTCACGACACTGATGGTCAGCCACTCCGGATAGATATCACCGTTCTTTCTTCGATTCCAGATCTCGCCTTCCCAGTATCCGTGCTCGTTAATCTCTTGCCACATCTTCTGGTAAAAGGCCTGGCTGTGCTGCCCTGATTTCAGAAAAGTCGGCACCCTGCCAATCACCTCATCGGCCTCGTAACCGGTGATACGGGTAAATGCATGATTAACCCGTTCTATCTTCTGTTGATGGTCAGTAATCATAATACCGTTTTCCACTTCAAAAGCGGCGGCGGCAATACGTAACTGCTCTTCGGTCACCCGCTGCTCCGTCACATCGCGAATCAACGCGACATAGCCCAGAAGCTCGCCATCCTCACTGCGCAGCGCGGTACCAAGTGTCTCACCGATGAATACTTCGCCGGTCTTGCGCCGGTAACCGACCTCATAACGTTCCCCATAGGCATGGGCATTCTGGTGGTATCGCAGCAGTCCTTGCCGGGCAGACTCTTCAGCATTCTCGTAAAGCACTTTGCTCTGTTTGCCCTGAATCTCATCCAGGTTATAACCGAACATCTCGACAAAGCCGGAATTAATCCACTGAATATTTCGTTGCGGATCGGCCATAACAATGGCATCGCTGATACCGTCGGCGATAGCATGAAAGCGGGCTTCGCTGGCGGCCAGATCAAGAACCCGGTGATAGTTCTCCAGGCCGAAGCCGATATCCTCGGCCATCTCCTCCAGCAGCTCGATCTCCTTTCGCTGAAAAAAACCGGGCTCACTGGCGTAAATACTTAACACACCAAAGACCGCACCGTTGTGTCGCAGGGGAAAAGCCGCCGAGGCATGAATATTGAATTGTTCGGCCTGTTCGTGCCAGGGAAAGGTTATTTCACTCTGCGCAAAATCGTTGATAATCCGGCGTTCTCCCGTCAGATAGGCCTGCGCCGTCGGGCCGCGACCTTCGGGCTGCCCGGCATCGATAGCGATATGGAGACCGTCCAGATAGCCGGTTTGCCCACTGGACGCGCAGACCTCGATACGCTGTTTCTGTTCATTCGGCAAGCCGACCCAGGCGAGGCTGAAACCGCCATGTTCCACCGCGATATCACAGATTTTCTGGAACAGGACCCCCTGTTCCGTGACCCGGACGATTGCCTGGTTGGTTTCACTGAGGGTGGCGTAGAGACGGCTCATACGCTGTATCTCCGCCTCGAACTGTTTTCGCCGGGTGATATCGGTATGGGTCCCCAGCATCAATAACGGTTTACCCTCGGACGTCCGTGAAAGCAGCCGGCCCCGATCCAGTATCCAGACCCAGTGGCCCTGCTTGTGACGCATCCGGCATTCGCATTCGTAATAGTCCAGCTCGCCGTCAAAGTGGCGTTGCAACAGCGCGCTGGCCTTGCGCAGATCATCAGGATGCGTCAGTTTCGACCAGGTATCGATAGAGAGGGGAGCCAGTTCGTCGAGGGTGTAGCCGATCATCTCGGCCCAGCGCGCGTTGAATACGGTGCGCCCGCTGGGCACATCCCATTCCCAGGTACCCGCGCGGGTCCCCTCGAGAATACCCGCCAGACGCTGGCGTTCTTCGCTGAGTGCCCTGGCGGCATGGTGAGTGCGATAATTCTCACGCACACACAACAGGAAAACCAGCAGGGTCGACAGCCCGACAAAAATCAGCCCCTTGGCACTTTGCAACATGCTCAGTGCCTCGGCGTCCACCGCCACCAGCGAGACAAACCGGTCGCTGAGCAGAATCCAGGCAATGCTGAACAACCCGTAATAGGCGGCGATACGGGCGGCCGAAGCGCGGGTACCGGGAAGATTAATCCGTGTCTTGTTATTCAAGTCCTCTACCGCCGGCTGTCCTGTCCAAAGATAAGGTAAATCTGCCACATTGATAATACAGATAATGGCAAACTTATCCGCCGCCTGCCAGCCAGAAACACCGTATCAGCGGCGTAATGCGCCATAGTACTGTATAGCCGCATCCCCTGTTACTCTTTCACGGCTCCTTGCCCGGCAAACGGGCTGAAAACGCGATGCTGGTCAAAGGTCCCGACGACTCGGTACAATTTCAGTTTGTCCCCCTCACAATCCGGAATAAACCAAGCTAAATCAAAAATCAAGGAATCTGCCTCATGAATGATCCTGTCATAGTCGTCGGCATCGGCGAGATGGGCGGCGTGTTCACCCGCGGTCTGTTGCGTCTGGGCCATCCGGTCTTTCCGGTTACCCGCAAGACCGAGATGAATAATATCGCCCGGGCCGTCCCCGATCCCCGGCTGGTCCTGGTGTCGGTCGGCGAAGACGATCTGCATCCCACGCTCGAAAGCCTCCCCGCAGCATGGAAAAATCATCTCGGGCTGTTGCAAAACGAGCTGTTGCCCGGTGACTGGAAACAGCACGAGATCGACAACCCGACGGTGATCTCGGTCTGGTTCGAGAAGAAGAAGGGCCAGGACTACAAGGTACTGATCCCTTCTCCCGCTTACGGTCCCCAGGCGCCGCTGCTGGAAAATGCCCTGACCACCCTCGACATCCCGACCTGGGAAGTCGCCACCCCCGAGGCGATGGAGTTCGAACTGGTTCGCAAAAATGTTTATATCCTCACCACCAACATCGCCGGCATGGTGGTCGGTGGCGATGTGGAACAACTGTGGGAACAACATCAAGAGCTGGCCCGCCAGGTCGCCGATGAGGTGATGGATATCCAGGCCTGGCTGGTCGGGCATCATCTGGAACGGGATAAACTGATCGACGGCATGGTCGAGGCGATCGAAGGCGATCTGCATCATCAGTGTACCGGCCGCAGCGCCCCCAAACGGCTGGCCCGCGCCCTGGCTTATGCCGACGAGGCCGGTCTCAAGGTGCCCAAACTGCGGGAGATACAAGAGAGTTGCTAGTTGCTAGCTGTGTAAACCCACCAGGTTGTTCACGGTAAGCCCCAACCGGCTAACCGGCGGTTTGTAATCCAGGCTGGCATGGGGGCGGTGCCAGTTGT
>NZ_SOQX01000009.1 GCF_004366735.1 Thiohalophilus thiocyanatoxydans
TCGTTCCATCATTGTAATACGTTTGTAGTGCTCTGACATGCAACACCCCCTTGGGTTAAGGTATTATGGTATTGCACTAGGACTTAGAGACCACCAAATTAATAATTCATTACTCCTCTGCGCCTCCGCGACCTCCGCGATAATTCCCAGAGAGTCAGCTAATAGATCGGCTCCTCACCTTCGGGGCGGTAGCGGAAGCGCGGGTGGCTCCACCAGTACTGTTCGGGTTTGCGGCGGATGGCGCAGAGGCGCGGAGAAAAGAAAATTTATTATGGTTCTTAGCGGATAGGCGATGCTGCAAAGATTTGTGAGCTTGTTTAAATCCTGTTAATTATTATTCTCTGCGTCTCCGCGCCTCTGCGACCTCCGCGTTAATTTCCAGAGAGTTAGCTAATAGATCGGCTCCTCACCTTCGGGGCGGTAGCGGAAGCGCGGGTGGCTCCACCAGTACTGTTCGGGTTTGCGGCGGATGGCGCAGAGGCGCGGAGAAAAGAAAATTTATTATGGTTCTTAGCGGATAGGCGATGCTGCAAAGATTTGTGAGCTTGTTTAAATCCTGTTAATTATTATTCTCTGCGTCTCCGCGCCTCTGCGACCTCCGCGTTAATTTCCAGAGAGTTAGCTAATAGATCGGCTCCTCACCTTCGGGGCGGTAGCGGAAGCGCGGGTGGCTCCACCAGTACTGTTCGGGTTTCTGGCGGATGATGCGCTCCAGTTCACGGTTCATCGCGGCCGCAGCCTGTTCGGGATCGGGATCGGCGATGGCGTTATCCAGCGGTTCGAAATGGAGGGCAAAGCCGCGTGCGCGAGGCAGGCGTTCGGCCCAGGCGCAAATGACGGGCGCGTTGTGCTGATGAGCAAGGCGTGTGGGTAGCACTGGCGTGTTGGTGCGGATACCGAAAAACGGGACCACCACGCCGGCCCCGGCACCGGGATTCTGATCCGGCAGAATCCCGACAATGCGATGCGCCCGTTTGAGGGCCCGCACCGAGGCGCGTACCCCGCGCGCGGTGGTGGTGACCAGTTCGGCGCCGAAGCGCTGGCGACCGCGCAGGATGAAATCATCGAGCCAGGCAGAACGCTGGGTACGATAAAGACTGGTGATGGGATAATGGCGGGAACAGTAGAGGCCGATCATTTCCCAGTTGCCCAGGTGAGGGACCAGCAAGATCACGCCAGTCTCCTTTTCGAGTGCCGAGCGGAGCCAGTGTTCCCCTTCAACATGGCGAACCAGGTTGATCACCCGGGCAGCGGGACCGTGCCACAGGCGAAAGGATTCGAGCAGGGTTCGGGCCGTGGCGATCAGGCTGCGTCGTGCCAGCCGTCGACGGGCCCGGTTATCCAGCTCCGGCAGACAGACGGCCAGGTTGCGCCGGGCGATTCGCGCCGGCTTTGCCCGCAGCATCCACACTAGCTGACCCAGCAGCCAGCCGGTGCTGTGGAGTATCGGTAAGGGCAGGCGGGCAAGCAGTAACAGCCAGAATTCACGCATGGGTCATTGTCAGATGTGAAAAGTAAAAAATCCTGTACACCTGACAGGGTACAGGATTTTCCTTCTGGCCGCGCCGGTCGGCCGGCGGGCGAACCGGACAAGGTGGTGGGGGCTTGAGCGGGTTCCGGTTAGGGGGCCTCCCCATCCAGGCAGGCCTGCTCATTGCGGGCGGCGTTCACCCGGTTGAGCAGGTTCAGGTAAACGGCCGCATCCTGTCGGCTGTCCAGCGGGCCTTCCATCCCGGCCGGTGTTTCAATGCACCAGCCCTCGCCACACTGGACCATCATTGGCGCTTCTCGGTTGACGTGTTTCATCCGATACCTCCCGACAGGCTCATCCTGCTACACGAATTGGAGAACATTCCGGGCAAACCTCCCAACATATTGGGGCTGCCTGGAGACCTTATCGGCAATCATAGCGCCCCGATAATAAAAATGTGAATAAATTCACAATTTTTCACATTTCTTTTATGGGAGGGGCATCTTCCCCACATAAGGGGCGTTGTTTTTGTATTAATGAACCAAAAAAACCACTTTTTAAAAATATTGTGTATTTGATGTAAGTGTTTTAGCGGGTATATTTTAATGTGGGAAAATATACCCTATTCTGCTCCGTCTTTAGAGTAGAGTGGGCGCATGGCGGTCATCAGGCTCCTGAAAAGCTGCTTGTTGTGGGACTCTTCCTGTGCCAGCAATTGCTTCATGTGGTCCCGCTCGGTAGGCATGGCGAAGCAGGCGGGGCAGGAGTCGGGGATGACCGGCAGGATCTGCCGGGTGGCGAAGTCGGCGGTTTGCCGTTCGCGCGCATAGACCAGCGGCCGGATGATGCGTACGTCGCCGTCGCGGTTGGTATAGCAGGCCTTCATGGTACGCAGCTGGCCCCCGTGGAAGGCTGACATCAGGAAGCTTTCGGCCAGATCGTCCAGGTGCTGGGCGAGGGCCAGCACATTGTAGCCCTCGCGCCGACAGGTGGCGTACATAATGCCGCGCTTGATGCGTGAGCAGTAGGCGCAGAACGAGTCGTGCTTCATCTGGCTTTTGGCGTTCTCGGCGATCGGCTGGCTCTCGAAGAAGTAGGGAATCCCCAGCTGCGCCAGATACGCCTTGAGCGTTTGCGGGTGAAAACCCTCGATCTGCGGGTCCACGGTCAGTGCCGCCAGCTCGAAGCGGATCGGGGCATGACGCTGCAGATGGCGCAGGATATGTAACAGCGACAGGGAATCCTTGCCGCCGGAGAGGCCCAGCAGGATCCGATCGCCCTCGCGGATCATGTTGAAATCGGCGATGGCCCGGCCCACCGGTCGCAGCAGCGCCTTGGGAATTTTCAGCGCGCTTACCCGGTCGGCGGAAATTTCCTCGCGGCTGGTTGAAACAGAACTCGACATAACCGCGCCAGTTTAACGTGCCGGCGGGCCGAGAACCATATAGCGGGTTTGTGATCTGCCCGCGACCGCCCGGTCAGGCAACGGAATATGTTATGTTCTGCCTATGCAGGAACAGGAACCCGAACCCGAGTTTGAATACGGCGACAGGTCTTTGCGTCTGAATCTTGCCTTGATCGTGGGTATCTACTTTTTGATCGCGATTGGTTTGCAGCCGCTGATTGACTTTTTGCTTGTCCCCGATCCGGAAGCCGCCGATCCCTATCGGGTGATGGCGCTGGCGGAAGAAAAGCAAAAACTGACCGGCTATGTTTACAGTATATGGCGTATGTTGCCCATCCTGTTTTTTCTCTGGTACGGCTGGCGCATCATTGCCTCTTTACGCGTGCCGCCGGCCGGAACCCGCTCGCCGTTTACCGTACGTATAATTAAAGGTAAGCCTGCGCGCATGTTTGGTATGCTGCTGATTCTGGTTGCGCTGTTGCTGCTGTATCGGGAGTTACTTACCCTGACTAAATTAACAGGCTGATCCGCTGTTGTTTCCCCCGGTTTGAGGCACAGCCGGGATAATGAATCTGCCATATAGCGCAATGCCGCTCTTTTTCGCCAGATAGCATCCTTACCATGATCGAGGGAAATAGAGATGCCCCCTGTTTTCTGGTATACTGCTGCGCTCTTATCCGCGTGTTCTCCGATTTTTTTACGCATTTCAGTCAATTAACAACGGCTAAAAAGAACTAGTTATGAGTCAATTTGAAGAAGCTTTAAAGCAACGTATTCTCGTGCTGGATGGCGCCATGGGCAGTCTGATCCAGACCTATAAACTCGAAGAAGAAGACTATCGCGGCGATCGTTTCGCTGACTGGCAATCCGATGTCAAAGGCAACAACGATCTGTTGTCACTGACCCAGCCCAAGATCGTTCGCGATATTCACACCGCCTATCTCGAGGCCGGTGCCGACATTGTCGAGACCAACACCTTTAACGCCAACTCCATTTCCATGGCCGACTATCACATGGAAGAGCTGGTCTACGAGATGAACAAGGCCTCCGCCGAGGTGGCGCGTGAGGCCTGTGAAGCGGTGGGTACTGCCGACAAGCCGCGCTTTGTCGCTGGCGTGCTGGGCCCGACCAACCGTACCGCCAGTCTTTCCCCGGATGTAAACAATCCGGGCTTTCGTAACATCAACTTCGATCAGCTGGTCGAATCCTATACCGAGGCGTTGGGCGGTCTGGTCGACGGCGGTGTGGATCTGATCCTGGTGGAAACCATTTTCGATACGCTCAACGCCAAGGCGGCGCTGTTTGCCATCGACAGCTATTTTGTCGGTCAAGAAGACAAGCGCCTGCCGGTGATGATCTCCGGGACCATTACCGATGCCTCCGGTCGAACCCTGTCGGGCCAGACCGTCGAGGCGTTTTATAACTCGCTGCGGCATGTCAAACCGATCAGCTTCGGCTTCAACTGTGCTCTGGGCGCCGGCGAACTGCGCCAGCACATCGAAGAGCTGAGCGGCATCGCCACATGTCACGTTAACGCCCATCCCAACGCCGGTCTGCCGAACGAGTTCGGGGAGTACGACGAATCACCCGAAGAGATGGCCGGGCAGATCGAAGAGTGGGCCAAAAGCGGCTTTCTGAATATCATCGGCGGTTGCTGTGGTACCACTCCGGGGCACATCAAGGCGATTGCCGAAGCCGTCGCGCCTTACGAGCCGCGCAAGCTGCCCGAAGATGAACACATAACCCGCCTGAGTGGCCTGGAGCCCTGTAACATCGACAAGGACTCGCTGTTTGTCAATGTCGGCGAGCGGACCAACGTGACCGGCTCGGCCAAATTCAAGCGCCTGATTCTCGAAGAGCAGTACGACACGGCACTGGATGTGGCGCGCGAGCAGGTGGAAAACGGTGCCCAGATCATCGACGTCAACATGGACGAAGGCATGCTCGATGGCGAGAACGCCATGGTGACCTTCCTGAACCTGATTGCCAGCGAGCCGGATATCTCCCGCGTACCGGTGATGATCGACTCCTCCAAGTGGCACATTATCGAGGCCGGCCTCAAATGTGTTCAGGGCAAGGGTGTGGTCAACTCCATCTCCATGAAGGAAGGCGAGGAAGAATTTATTCGCCAGGCCGAACTCTGCCGCCGCTACGGCGCGGCCGTGGTAGTCATGGCCTTTGACGAAACCGGCCAGGCTGATACCAAAGAGCGCAAGGTTGAAATCTGCGAGCGGGCCTACAAGATTCTGACCGAGCAGATTGGTTTCCCGCCGGAAGACATTATCTTCGATCCGAATATTTTCGCCATCGCGACCGGTATCGAAGAGCATAACAATTACGGTGTTGACTTTATCGAGGCGGTCCGCGAGATCAAGAGCAGGCTGCCGTATGCATTGATCAGTGGCGGCGTTTCCAACGTCTCGTTCTCGTTCCGGGGTAACAACCCGGTGCGCGAAGCGATCCACGCCGTGTTCCTGTATCACGCTATCAAGGCGGGCATGGATATGGGGATCGTCAACGCCGGTCAGCTGGCGGTTTATGATGACCTGCCCGAGGAGCTGCGCGAGGCGGTGGAAGACGTGGTGCTCAATCGCCGCGACGATTCCACCGAGCGTCTGCTGGATCTGGCCGACAAGTACAAGGGTGACGGCAGCGGCGCCAAGAAGGAAGAGGATCTGGAATGGCGCAGCTGGCCGGTGGCCAAGCGGTTGGAACACGCGCTGGTCAAGGGCATCGACGCCTATGTGAATGACGATACCGAAGAGGCGCGTCAGGCGTTCAACAGGCCGCTGGAAGTGATCGAAGGTCCGCTGATGGACGGCATGAACGTGGTCGGCGATCTGTTCGGTGACGGCAAGATGTTCCTGCCCCAGGTGGTCAAATCGGCACGCGTGATGAAAAAAGCCGTGGCCTACCTGTTCCCCTTCATCGAAGCCGAGAAGGAAGAAGGCGCCAAGGCCGATGCCAAGGTGCTGATGGCCACTGTGAAAGGTGACGTGCACGATATCGGCAAGAACATCGTCGGCGTGGTACTGCAGTGTAACAACTTTGAAGTGGTCGACATGGGTGTCATGGTGCCGGCCAATGACATTCTCAAGAAAGCCAAAGAAGAGAATGTGGACATCGTGGGTCTGTCCGGCCTGATCACCCCGTCGCTGGACGAGATGGTGCATATGGCCAAGGAGATGGAACGTAACGGTTTTGATGTCCCATTGATGATCGGTGGTGCCACCACTTCCAAGGCGCATACCGCGGTGAAGATCGAGCAGCACTATCATGCACCGACCGTGTGGGTGAAGGACGCCTCGCGGGCCGTGGGTGTGGCACAGAACCTGATCAGCGAGTTGCATCGGGAAAAATTCGTCACAGAATTACGTGCCGAGTATGACAAGGTCCGCGAGAATCACGCCGGTCGTCGCGCCAAGACCAACTGGGTAACGCTGGAAGAGGCACGGGCCAACAAGACCAAGATCGACTGGTCCGATTACACGCCGCCGGTTCCCGCACAGCCGGGGATCCAGGTGTTTGATGACATGCCGCTGGAGTTCCTGCGCCCGTACATCGACTGGACCCCGTTCTTCCACACCTGGGAGATGAAAGGTTCCTATCCCAAGATTCTGGATGATCCCGATAAGGGCCCCGAGGCGAAGAAGCTGTTAAATGATGCCCAGCAGATGCTGGATCAGATCATCGAGGAGCGCTGGCTCAAGGCCAAGGCCATCGTCGGTCTGTGGCCCGCCAACAGCATCAACGACGATGACATCGAGCTCTATGAAGATGACTCTCGCTCCAAGGTGAGGATGACCCTGTGCCATCTGCGTCAGCAGACCCAGCGTCCGCCGGGTAAGCCCAACCGCTGCCTGACAGACTTTATCGCGCCGAAAGAGAGTGGCAAGCCGGATTATATCGGTGGTTTTGTCGTAACCACCGGACTCGGCATCGATGAGCACATCGAGCGCTTCGAAAAGCAGAACGACGATTATCGTTCGATCATGCTCAAGGCACTGGCCGATCGACTGGCCGAGGCCTTTGCCGAGCACATGCACGATCGCATGCGCCATATCAACTGGGGTTACGAGCCCAGCGACTGGACGCCGGATTACGGTCTGAAGAGCGAAAACTTCGACAGCGACAAGCTGGTGCGCGAAGAGTACCAGGGGATCCGTCCGGCACCCGGCTATCCGGCCTGTCCGGAACATACCGAGAAGTTGAAGTTGTGGGAACTGCTGGATGCCGAAACCCATACCGGCGTCAAATTGACCGACTCTATGGCCATGTGGCCGGCGGCGGCAGTCAGTGGCTGGTACTTCAGTCACCCCGAGTCCAGCTACTTCGGTGTCGGCAAGATCAACCGCGATCAGGTTGAGGACTATGCCAAACGTAAAGGCATGTCCGTGGCCGAAGTCGAACGCTGGCTGGGTCAAAGCCTGGGTTATGACGCCGACTAGAACGGGATACCCTGTCCCGGAAAGTAAAAAGCCAGTGCAGCAATGCACTGGCTTTTTTGTTTTGGGAACTGGGTTATGCTCTATAGTATGAGGCACGCAATTCGAAGCGACGACAAGGCGTGTAGCATTTTTATTCCTGTACGAGTTGATGGCATTTTATGTTGAGCTTTCTCAAACAGTGGCGAGATCAACGTATCGTGCGGCGCGCAGGCTACAGTGAATCCGAATGGCAGGGCGCATTTGAACGATTGCCGCTGTTGGATCGGCTGAGTGACGATGAGAAGGTGCAACTGCGGCGGCTTGCCACACTGTTCTTGCACCACAAGTCTCTGGAAGGCGCCGACGATCTGGTGTTGACGACCGAACTCAAGCTGGTGATCGCCCTGCAGGCCTGCCTGCCGATCCTGAACCTGGGACTGGACTGGTATGCCGGCTGGGTCTCGGTGGTGATTCATCGTGCCGGTTTCACACCGATGCACAGCGAGATGGACGAGTACGGCATAGTGCATCGGGTCAGGGAGCCGTTGAGCGGCGAGTCCTGGGAACGGGGGCCGGTGGTGTTATCCGCCGATGCCGCCCTGGAAGGCGGTGCCATCGACGGGCACAATCTGGTGATTCACGAGTTTGCCCACAAGCTCGATATGCAAAACGGCGTGGCCAACGGCATGCCGCCCCTGCATCGGGAAATGTCCGCAGTTCAGTGGAGCGAGGCACTCAGTGCCGCTTACGCGGATCTGCGCGAGCGCGTTGAACACGGCAAACCCACCCCCATCGACCACTATGGGGCAACCGCCCCGGCCGAATTTTTTGCTGTATTGAGTGAGGTCTTTTTTGAGAGCCCGGTGGCGATCCGCGACGCCTATCCGGCTGTGTACCGGCAACTGGCGCTGTTTTACCGGCAGAACCCGCTCGATGCTTAAATTACACCGTCCGATGGCATATAGTGAGTAGAAGAGAGTGTCCGGAAAAGGAAACGGTGTGAATAATACGATCCGCAATGTTGATCCTCTGTGGCTGCAGAAAGAGAGCGCCACTACGCTCGCGCGTTTGTTGCCGCGCCTTGAGGCCGGTTTTCAGGAGCAGGTGGATAGCGCGGAGTGGGAAGGCTATGTAGAGCGGCTCAGGCGTCACTTCCCCAGCCTGTTTGAGCGTCTGTATGCGCTGTACGGCGAGAAATACGATTTCTTCTATCATCTCGAGAACATTCTGAAGTCCACCACTCGAATGTGGTCTCAACGTCCGGGTGAATTACGGGCCCTGGATGCCATGCGCGAAGTCGATCGCGAATGGTATCTGTCAAACCGGATGGTGGGGGCCATGTGTTATGTGGATCTGTTTGCCGGCGATCTGCAAAAACTGCGTGCCCGGATCCCCTATCTGACCGAATTGGGGATTACCTACCTGCATTTGATGCCGTTGTTCAAAATGCCGGAAGGGGATAATGATGGCGGCTACGCGATAAGCAGTTATCGTGAAGTGCATGCGCAACTCGGCACAATGGATGATCTGCAGTCGCTGGCGACCGAGTTGAGGCATCACGGTATTTCACTGGTGCTGGATTTTATTTTAAATCACACTTCGGATGAGCATGACTGGGCCAAAGCCGCATTGGACGGGAATCCGGATTATCAGGCCTATTACCGGATGTATCCGGACCGCGCTCTGCCGGATGCCTATGAGCGCAGCATGGGAGAAATATTTCCCGAGGATCATCCCGGTGCGTTTACCTATCATAACCGGATGAAAAAATGGGTCTGGACCACATTCAATAACTATCAATGGGATCTCAATTACGAGAATCCGGCACTGTTTAATCAGATGCTCGAGGAGATGCTGTTTCTGGCCAATCAGGGTGTTGAGGTTCTGCGCCTGGACGCACTGGCATTTTTATGGAAGCAGCTGGGCACCGATTGTCAGAATCTGCCCGAAGCGCACTGGGTGATCCAGGCCTTCAACGCCATCGCCAGTATTGCCGCGCCGGCGATGGTCTTCAAGTCGGAAGCGATCGTGCATCCCGATGAAGTGAAAAAATATATTGGTGTCGATGAGTGTCCCCTGTCGTACCATCCGCAATTGATGGCGTTGTTGTGGGAGGCGCTGGCGACCCGTGATGTGCGGGTATTGTACAATGCGATGAAGGATGATTTTAATATTCCCGCCGGCTGTACCTGGGTCAATTATGTCCGCAGTCATGATGATATTGGCTGGGCATTTTCCGATGAGGATGTCATTGCCGCGGCGTTCGATCCCGGCGAACATCGACGCTTTCTGACAGATTTCTATACCGGCCGCTATCCGGGCAGTTTCGCTCGCGGCGCGCCGTTTCAGGAGAACAAACAGACCGGTGATGCGCGCATCTCGGGTACCTGTGCCTCACTGTGCGGTCTGGAGAAGGCGCTGGCGGAGAAGGATGAAGTGGAGATCGAACTGGCGGTACAGCGCATTTTGTTACTCCACGGCGTGGTTATTACACTGGGCGGCATTCCTTTACTGTATATCGGCGATGAGATCGGTACATTGAACAATCAGGAGTATGAACAGGATAGCGCCAAGGTGGGGGATACACGCTGGCTGCACCGCGCCGAGTTTGACTGGGAGCTGGCCGAAAAACGCGGGGACAGCCAGAGCGTCACCGGGCGCATCTACCAGGGCATTCTGCGCCTGATTCAGCTGCGTCAGCAAAACCCGGCTTTCAATAACGCGGAGACCGAGTTCACCGACAGCGGCAACAAACACGTCTTCAGTTTCTTTCGCAGCAACAATCAATACAGTGTGTTTATTCTGGCCAACTTCAGCGAGCATGAGCAAAAGCTGGAGGCGCGACGCCTGCGTATGCTGGGATTGCGCAAGACCATGGTCGATCTGTTCGGGGGACACACCATCACGGCCACA
Organism: Thiohalophilus thiocyanatoxydans; assembly: GCF_004366735.1. GTDB lineage: Bacteria > Pseudomonadota > Gammaproteobacteria > UBA6429 > Thiohalophilaceae > Thiohalophilus > Thiohalophilus thiocyanatoxydans. The sequence continues at coordinate 10,217 of NZ_SOQX01000009.1, forward strand.
CGCGAACTGGTCATGGCGCCGTATCAGATACTGGTGTTGTCCAGAGGAGCGTAAAAATAGTCGGCAGAATAAAAAAGTTCTGAGTTCTGAGTGCTAAGTGCTGAGGGTAAACAGGCAGGCAGTTTTTAGTTGGTAGAGGAGAGTATAGGAGGGGCTTTCAGCTGTGATTAAAAATCAGGCCTCCTACGATGGCGCCTCCTAAAGCGAGCAGGTCTGGTTACGCGGATGCGCAACCGGACCTGCCGGTTTAAGCGTCGAGATACAGGTGTCAGGATCCAGTACTCAGAACTTGGCACTCAGAACTCAGTACTTGTTCTTAGCCCCAGGTATCGCTGGTGATGCTGGCGTACCAGCCGCGGGTGTAGCGCGCCTCCTGTTCGCGGAAGTCGGGGCCGACGTCCCCGGGGCTGACGCCGCCGGCCTCTTTGACCGCGTAGATCCCCTCCTCATCACTGTAGCGATAGACCGCGGCCACCGAGATACCGTAGTCGGGACCCACCAGGCTGTAACAGGTGTTTACATAGGAGGGCTCGGGCATAGTGGTGTTGTGCAGGGCCGAGACGATGGCGGCGGCGCAGACCTTGCCGTGGTTGTTGGCGGCGAAGCCCGACTTGGGCATGGCTCCGGCCAGCGAGGCGTCGCCGATGACATGGATGTCGGGATGCCGACTTGACTCGAAGGTACGCTGGTTCACCGGGCACCAGCCGGTATCGTCAACCAGATCGGCGGCATGGGCAATCTTGCCGGCCTTCTGTGGCGGGATAAGATTGACCACGCTGCCGGCATGCTCCTCGCCCAGTTCGTTATAGAGGGCTCTGCCGGCGATATCGACACCGGTAATGCGACCGCCGGCATCCCCGCTGACCCATTCAATCATGTCGCCATAGAGTGCTTCCCAGCCCTGCATGAATAATGGTTGCTTGGAGAACTTGGTCTTGGCATCCAGGATCAATACCTTGGATTTGGGTTTGTTCTGTTTCAGATAACTGGCAATCATGCTGGCCCGTTCATAGGGGCCCGGTGGGCAACGAAACGGGTTGGCGGGGGGCGCGATGATGACGGTCCCGCCGTCGGGCATGGCGGTCAGTTGCCTGCGCAGGGTTACGGTTTGTGGACCGCCGTTCCAGGCGTGAGGCAGTTTTTCGGCATCACCGGGGCTCATATTCTCGATATCCTCCCAGCGGAAATCGATGCCCGGCGAGACCACCAGGCGATCATATTCCAGCGTGGTGCCGTCGGCCAGTTGCACTTTTTTGCCGGTCGGATCGATCTCGCGTGCGCTGGTGTGCAGTACCTTGATACCCCGTTTGCTGTGGGCTTCATAACTGTGACTGATACTGTCCATCTCGCGCAGCCCGCCTAGCACAAGATTGCTGAAGGGACAGGTGACAAAATTCTGTTTGGGCTCGACCAGGGTGATATCGAGGTCGGGATCGAAGCGCTGCAGGTACTTGGCACAGGTGGCACCGCCGAATCCACCGCCGATAATCACCACCCGTCCGGAAGTCGTTGACTGTTTGGAACAGGCGACGAGGCCGATCGATGAGGCCAGGACACTGCCGCCACCAACTAACTGAATAAACTGTCTGCGATTAATGTGATTCATCATACTGGTAACTCCTAGTTCAGACCGGCAAAGTAATCGGCTATCAGGGTGATTTCCTCGTCGCTGTAGCCTGTGGCGTGACGCTGCATGACCGTCGAATCGCGCTCGCCCGAGCGAAATTCCATCAGAGCGTTTTCGATAAATTCCGCGGATTTGCCATGGAGCTTCGGAATGGCACCGGGGCTCTTGCCGTCGGTGCCGTGACAGGCGGCACAGGAGTTGCTCAACATGGCGCCCTGGCTGATTTCAGCCGCCGACGCATTGAACGAGACAGAGAATGATGCGACTGTGAATAACAAAGCCGCCGGGAAGGGTAGTCGGGACATGGATGATCTCCTCATAATTCAGTCAAACGACCGGGCAAGTAAAAAGCGTGAATAAAATCTAGACCATTAACCCTGTATTGAAAAGGTCTTCGATCTTTGTTTTCGGGGATGAATACGGATTCAGCATGAGCTAATGTAATTAAACACTGTGACGCTGGTCACAACTGACAAGGAGTTACCAATGAATAGACTGATTCTATTGTTGTTATCCATCGGCTTGCTTGCGACAGGTGCGGCAAAAGCGGCTGATGCGCCCGACGTTAAACTGGAACAGACGGTCATCAAGATGCCGCTGGAAGACGGTGTAAGCATGGATGATGCAGTTGATTCGATGAAGCTCCGAGCCAACATTCACAACATGGGTCTTGTCGCCGAGTTGCCGCTGTCCAAACAGGTGGAAGCCATGGGCCGCGATGCACGGCGTATGGATATCTTTCAGTTCTGCGATCCCCTCACGGCGCAGCGCATGGTGGAAGAGAATATTAACTTTGCAGCCTACCTGCCGTGTCGTATCGCCCTGGTCGAGGATGAGAACGGACAGGGCTGGCTGGTGATGATGAATCTCGATATGATGTTGCAGAGCACCACGCTGAGTGATGAGCTCAAGGCCGAGGCAACCCGGGTGCGCGATGCTCTGATGGAGATCATGCAGGCGGGGGCCGAGGGAGCGCTGTAACAGAACCCCACGGTTGTTTGCTGTATGAATTTTAGACAACGCGGATTGTGGCACCGGGATCGCGCTCGCGGTGGCAAATGGCTGCTCATTGCACTGTTGGTCGTCGTTGTTGCGGTACCGTCTGCGTGGCTGATCTGGCCGGTACGGGGCGATCCCAGCGAACGCTTTATTGAGCGACGTGGTGAAATCGAGCAGGTGGAGGTGACCAGGCAGTGGCAGACGGCCGATTCCCGTTATCAACATCTGACGCTGTCATCCACCTCCGGCCTGCAGGTCGAGCTGACAGTGCGTCGGCCACTGGAGGGGGAGGCGTCGCGCCCCCTGATATTGTTGCTGGGCGGGGCCGGAACCGGCCGCGAGGCGGCGGAGCTGGTTCAGGATCCCGGCGAGATGATCGTCGCCTCAATCGCCTATCCCTATCAGGGGCCCGAGGAACTTGAAGGCTGGGGAGTGTTGTGGCATTTCGACGCGATCCAGCGGGCGATACTGGATACCACGCCGGCCCTGTTGCTGGCCCAGGAATATCTTGCCCATCAGGAGTATGTGGACACCGCGCAGATGGAGTTGATCGGGGTCAGTCTCGGGGCCTTTTTTGTTGCCACGGCGGGGGCCATGGAGGAGCGTTTCAGTCGGGTCTGGCTGGTGCAGGGTGCCGCCGATCCACGTGCCATCTATGAATACCGCTTGCGCGAGCAGATTGCTTTTGAACCGGCCCGTGTACTGGCAGCCCGGCTGCTCGGTTTCTTGACTGCCGCCGAAGACCTGAAGCCGGAGCGCTGGGTGGGGAAAATCTCGCCGCGACCGGTGGTAGTGCTCAATTCGCGTGGCGACAGCGCCTATCCGCCGGCGAGTGTTGTCGCCCTGCATGCCTCGCTGCAGAAACCGTATGATCTGGAATGGTTGTCGGGTAAGCATGTGACGCCGGGCCGGGCGGAGGTCCTGAAACAACTGAACGAGCGGGTAATCCAGCGGATTGTTGCCGAGCAAACGCGCCCCGGGATGTCCAACCCGCTGGATAACCCGAATTGAGACATACCGCCCGTGATCTGATCGGGATTATATCTCAGAACATCTGAACAAAGGAGCCGTTATGCTGTTTCGTCAACTGATTGAACCGGACTCATCCACCTATACTTATCTGCTGCATTGTCCGGACAGCGGCAAGAGCGCGCTGATTGACCCGGTGCTGGATACCGTGGAGCGGGATCTGAAACTGCTCAACGAACTGGGTCTGAAGCTGGATTTCACTCTGGATACCCATGTGCATGCCGATCATCTGACCGGTGCCAAACGACTCAAGGAGTTGACCGGCAGCCGGATCGTCGGGCCGGCCATTGACCAGCTACCCTGTACGGATATCGGGGTCAGGGAGGGCGAAACATTTCGTCTGGGCAATATCGAGATTCACCCGCTGTATACCCCGGGACATACCGATCATCATCACGCTTATCTGATCGATAACGGCACGCACAAGATGTTGTTCAGCGGCGATGCGCTGTTGATTGAAGCCTGCGGGCGGACCGATTTCCAGTCCGGTGATGCGGCAACGTTATACCGCAGTATTCACGACAAGTTCTTTACCCTGCCGGATGAAACCCTGGTCTATCCCTGCCACGATTATGAGGGCCGTTTTGTTACCACCATTGCGCAGGAGAAGATTCGTAATCCGCGGCTGGGCAATAACAAAAGTCTGGATGAATTTGTCGAGATCATGAACAACATGGATCTGCCCTATCCGCGCAAGATCGATTTTGCCGTACCCGGTAACGAACAGTGCGGTGCCTGTCCGGAAAATGTACCCGATGAATACCGAACGCCCTGTGATCGGCATGATCAGGGCTGATGCGATCCGGCTTTGTCGGGGAAAACTTTTCGCCCGACAAGCTCGGACATACGCCACTCAATGTCGCAGTAACCACGTCAATTATTCCTGCTGTTTTGTGTACACAGTGTTCAGTTTGATCCAGATCAAATCGAAGCAATTTTCCTTCAAAAAAACCGTCCGATAACCGATACAGTCCGTATCGCGGTACAGCGCTCGCCTGAATCCGCTTATTTGAATTGTTTATGAGGAAATAGTATGTACCGAAAACTGACTGTCGGGTTTTGCCTTCTAATCTTGCTGGGTCTGTCGGGGCCGCTGTTGGCGGTGGAGGACGAGATCAAGGGGTTGATGCTGATCATCGAGCAGCGCATGGAGGATCCGGCAGCCAGGCAGGAGGCCATGCGGGCTGGTCGCGACCGGGCACTGCTGTGCAGCTATTGTCATGGTGATGACGGTAACAGCGTCAAACCGGAGGTTCCCAACCTGGCCGCTCAGAATCCGGTCTATCTGCTGGATCAGATCAACAAGTTCGCGCGAGGCGAGCGGGAAAATTTTGTCATGAACTCCCTGGCCAAGGAATTTAGTCTGGATGACAAAGTGAATCTGGCGATTTACTACGCCCGTCAGGAGGTGGATGACAAAGCGGTTGACGAACAACTGGCGGCGCGTGGGGAGAAGCTTTATAACAGCAGATGTACCAGCTGCCATGGCGAAAACGGTCGGGGAAGCGCCGAATATGCCCGACTGGCGGGACAACAGCCGGAGTATGTGAGCCTGACACTCAAGCGTTTCCGTGCCACCGCCCGGGGTTCTGCAGAGGTCGATGAGACAGTGCGCCGCAGTCCGATCATGGAGTCCATCGTCGAGGGGCTGGATGACACACAGATGGAGGCGCTGGCAGCCTATCTGGCGGGGCTGGAGGGGTAAGTCGGCGAAGCGTGTAACCGTCAGGGCAGCTTGAAGCCGCCACCCCCCCCGGGGAAGCCGCCGGGCCCGCCGCCCATATCACCGGGGCCACCCATGCCACCGCCGGTACCACCGGCTTCGGGGACCACGATTTGCGAGGCGGCTTCGCGACGCATTTCCTTGAGTTCTTCAAGTGCCTGTTCCACGGCCTGTTTGGCCGCATCGGCATACTTGTCGAGGGCCTGTTCCAGTGAGTCGGCCTCGATCTCGAAATTCAGCGGGAGCGCGCCCATCGGGGTCATCATTTGCGACTGGCCGAGATAGCGTACCGATCGCGAGGCGTCGTCACTGCCGTCGGACGTCACCGGGGTCAGGCGGCGCAGGGTTCCGACCCGCTGGTCGGTAAAGACCTCCTCGCGGTAGAGATCGTCGGTATTCATGCGCAGGTTTTCGATATCGATGCTTTGTTCGCTCATGAGCCTGGCCTTGCTGTAGTGGTTAGAAGCGGAATAAAGCGAGTTTAACAAATCCATGCGGGGAAGTGACAGCACGGTTTAAATATCTGTTCCTGGATAGTGCGCAGAGTCGCAGGCCAGGTTGGTGCAGCGCTACCTGACATTCTCCGTATCGGTAAGGCTGTCACGCAGGCTGGCGCCAGCGTGACCTGCAATTTTAGCAAGAAAATTAAGATGCGCATCAATCAGGAAAAGTTATTTAGCTGTAGTGCATGGCGCGCAGTCCCAGGTTAAGCAGCTTCTGGATCAGTTGCTCGTAGTTGTAGCCGGCTTTTTGCGCGGCATAGGCCACATCGTCGTCGCGGCTGATGGCGGCGTTGGCGTTGGCCTCCAGCACATAGATTTTCCCGTCGCCTGCCAGACGCAAATCCAGCCGGGCGTAGCCGGACATCTCCAGGACCCGATAGACTCGTTTGGCAAGGTGATTGATCTGCGCCTCAACGCCCTGGGGCAGGTTGCGGGCAAACCGGTAATCAATGCCCCACTTGTCGCGGTATTTTTCGTTCCACTTGACCTGGTAGGTGGCGATACGGTGCATACTGTCATCGAGTTTATCGAAGACCAGTTCCCGGATCGGCAGAACCTCCAGCCGCTGATTGCCCATGACCGTGATGTACAGTTCACGGCCTTCGACATACTGTTCGGCAATGGCATCCTCGCCGGTCATCTGGTGCAGCTGTTGCACGCGCTCGATCAACTCTTCGGCGTTCGCCACATAGGAGGACTGGGCAATCCCGACCGATCCCTGCTCGATCTTGGATTTGACGATCATCGGATAGGGCAGGTGTGCCGCGCGCTTGAGTGTGGCCTTGCGTGAGGCGGGAAACACCCGGAAGCGGGGGACACGGATCCGGTGATACGCCATCAGTTTCTTGGACAAGGCCTTGTCACGCGAGAGTAACAGGCCACGGGCGTTACAGCCGGTATACGGCACGCCGAGCATGTGCAGATAACTGACAATATAAAAATCGAGCGCGCCGAAGCCGGCAAAATCTTCCAGCATGTTGAAGGCTACATCCGGTTGCCAGGATTCGACGGCCTGGCGGATGGGTGCGATATCATCATGCACCGGTACGATGATCGCCTGATGGCCGAGTTTTTGCAGCGCCTGCTGGACGTCCATTTCCGTGCGGTATTTGTCGTGGCGGGGATCCTCGGGATCCTTCAGATCCCCGGGCGGCACCATCTCCGGATGCAACAACATCATGACTTTGAGCTTTTTCATAAGGCGATATGAAAACCTCCGCTGTGTAGTTTGCTCATCACCAGCATGGTCAGACAGGCGGCCAGTTCAGGGCGGGTTTCGTCATCGCTACCGACGACGTGCAGTTGCATCTCATCACAGCGTTTTATCATGCCGTTGATAACTTCATTGATTCGATAGCGATATTCATGCGTCCAGCGTTCGACAATGCCGAGCAGCTCGCGGCGATGGCGACGGATATAGCGTGAGGCCTTCTCGTTGCCTCGGTACTCGGGGTCGGCGGAAAAAAGTTGCCTCAGATCCGTGTCGGAAAATTCCGGGCTGTCCAGTCCGTAGCGGTAGATCTTGTCGTCATAGTATTCGCGCAGGGTGGTGCGGATTTTCTCCACCGGGGTATCCGTCTGGCGGTTGCGCAGTCGCGGCGGCCTGTCATGGATCGCGTTCATCAGTTCATCGACATAGTGGAGTTTTTTCAACGCCGGCCAGTTGCGGTAGCGGCGTTGCCAGTCCGAGCGGGGATTGAGCCAGACGGCAAAGGTCTCGGCCCAGTCCTCGTGCGGATGACTCTGGGCATACCAGTTGGGCAGGTTGCGTACGTAACGCTTGCTGTAGGGTTTGGGCAGGTAGGTGTCAGGATACGGGGTGGACGGTCGGCCGAAGGCCTGTTTCCAGTCGCGGCGCTGATCCAGTCGATAGGCGTTGAGCAGGGCATGGCCGGTTTCATGGCGCATCAGTTTCAGGCACCAGGCGCGATCCCCGCCTTCCACTTCCAGCATGAATTCGCGTTCCAGTCGCCGCAGGCGGGAATGGGCCAGAAAAAACGGTATGGCAAACCCGGGAATGCCGTCGGGACAGAACCACTCATCCGACAGCCAGACATGCGGGCGAAAGCGCAGTGCTTTTTGTTCCAGCTCCCGATAGAGCTGTTTGAGCGGGGCGACCAGCGGACTGCCTTCGATGCGCAGTCCGAGATCACAAATACGCAGTTCCAGCAATCGCTCCCTGGACAGCCGGGGCCAGTTTTGCGGGGCTATGTTGGATTTTTCCGGCATCGCTCGAATAGTAAACCATTTAATCGTACAGGCTAAAAAGTCATGGATGATGTCATTCAGTCCGCCAATGCACAAAACATTTATTCGCGTTGATTTGCGTGCATTGGCGGACCGGCCCTTTATCAGGATTGCGCATTACTGCATCGTCAATAAGCGGGCATTTCATCCAGAAGTTGTTCGATCAGCTCCGACTTTGCGTTCTGGCTATTGTAAACCGCGTAAGCGGTACGTTCGATCGCCGGTGCATCGTTGATCCGGTGCAGGCGCCCTTCATCCAGATAGGGTTGCACCATCGACTCGGCCAGATAGGCACTGCCGCCATTGTTGAGCAAAAATGCCAGGGCGATTCGTCCCTGGCCGATGTGCAGCCGCGGGGTGGGTTGATCAGGAAACTGTTGCGCATGGCGGATTAGAAACGCGGTTCCCCAGTCCACCAGAATGTAATCCCGGGCCAGCGCCTGGTCGGCATTGCTTGCCTGTGAGGCGACCATGATCAGATTGAGCGTGGCCACGGCACGGATCGTCAGAGTGTCATTTTGCGGGGCGTCGAAGACAAAGGCGATATCCAGGGTGTTGTTCAGGATGCGCCGGATCAACACGTCGCTGTCGTGGGTTTCGCCATGCAGGGCCAGCTCGTCGTGTTCCCGGTGCAGTTGCTGTATCCACGTCTGCAACAGGATATCCCACAAACTGACGATACCGCCGATGCCGAACGGCAGTTGTCCGCTCTGGCTGAGGCCAACCTCCTGCCGGGCCCGGTTCCAGGCGGTGGTGATTACCTCGGCATAACGGAGCATCTTCTCCCCGGCCGGAGTGAGCTGGATGTTGTTGCGTTCGCGGATAAACAGCGCGGTGCCCAGTTGCTGTTCCAGCTGGCGGATGCGGGCGCTGACCGCGGACTGGGTGACATGAAGGTTTTTGGCCGCCTGGCCGAAATGGCGGGTGCGGCTGACCTCGAGAAAAGTGACAAAGTCGTGAATATCCATGATGCCGGCGTCTCCCCCGGGAGCCCTCATCAAACTAAAGCAGCGGTTCGACACCCATATCAATTGAAAAAAACGATGGTGTCAATAAATTTATTTTGCTTTACGGCACGCCTCCTTGCCTCTAAATAGCGCAGTTAAATCAAGCGCAGTGAATGGCCCGGTTAGCGGGGCGTTACAGTCGGCCTTCGCGGCCGAACTCCTCCTGGAGGGTGAAGCAAAATGTATGTAGTACAGGGTGAAGGCATGCTCGATAAAGACGAACTGTTGCTGGACGACGACCTGAACGCCAGCGATGTTTTCGACAACGAAAGCTCGGCCGTGCGCTACAGCCACACCGCCCGCAAGCGGCTGGAAGAGCATATGGAAATGCTGCGGTTGCGCAGGTTGCTGGATGATTACGATTACGACAAGTGAGCGAACGCCCGGTTATTGATCGGGCGTTATTTTCAGGCGAACAAAAAAGGCCCGTTTCGCCTCTTCGAATGCCCGGGCATACCGGTCATCACGGTGCAGCTGTTCCTGCAACCGCGTTTCGAACTCGGCGAAAGCCTGCTGCACGTCCCGTGCGTCGATATGGGGGGCATCATCCGTTACCGGGCCGGGCGGATTGACATCACTGATCACGTTCGCCGAACGCGGAATCAGCCGCTGCTCACCGCTGTCCACCTGATGCGCGATCAACGGAGTGGATTTGATATAGGTTTCCCCCTGGTACTCGAACTGTTGCCCCACGGCCAGCAGGCTGAATTTCATTGCACGTTACTCCGATTCGGTACGGTTGAGATGAGCAAAACCGGTTTGACCCACCTTGCGCCCGGCCAGTTCACAGGCTGTTGCTAATGCCGGTGCGATCGAGCGGCCCTCCAGCAGGGCATGAATCAGGCCCGCGTTGAAGGTGTCCCCGGCGCCCAGGGTATCGACGATCTGTTCCGGCACAAAAGCCGGTTGATGATAGCGATCACCGTGACGGTCGCAGGCCCAGGCACCCTGTTCAGCCCAGCTGCAGACCAGGATGGCGGCGATACCCTGCTGTCGCAGGGCGTCGAACAGATCATTCGCGCAAGTATAGCCCTGCTGCAGGGCAAAGGCGCGGGAGAACAGCAGAATGTCCGCGTAGCCATAGAGCCGTTCGATTCCGGGACGGAGTTTTTCGATCTCGATGGAGATCGGCTGATCGACACGCTGCTCGCTCAGGCGACGCAACATCGGTTCACTGGCCTCGATATTGCGGCCCTCAAAATGAAACCAGTCATACTGCTCGATTTGCGGGTAGGGAAAGTCCCCGGCCTGCAGCTCCGGCAGATCCCGGTAATGGACAATGGTGCGCGACCCGTTGGCCCGGTTCAGGGTGATGCAGGAGGTCGGGGTGTGAGCCGGGTCGAGGGTGACGATTTGATCGGTCTGTACGCCATGGGCCTGCAGATCCCGGCGGATCTGTGCGCCGGCGGCATCATCGGCCAGGGTGCAGAGCAGGCTGACCTGATGGCCGAACTGGCTCAGGACACAGGCGCTGTTGGCGGCGTTGCCGCCACAGCGGCGCTCCTGCACCAGAGCCCGCAGCTCTTCGTCTTCCGCGGGGTAGTGGTCGAGGTGATTGATGATGTCGAGGGTGGCGATGCCGATGTTCAGTATGCGACTCATGAGCGTGATTGCGGAGGAAACGGGCCGCGCAGCTTAGCGCAATCGGCCGCCGGACAAAACGCCCGTTTCACTGGCCGGACTGATAGGGCTGCTGGCCGTTGTCGATCACATCCTGGCGGGCTTCGCTCATGGCCTCGGGCAACTCCAGGGCCTGGAACAGGGCCTGGCGGGCGGCCAGCAGCTGATCCATCGCCGCCTGCTGGAACTCGTCGCTCATCTGCAGCTTGCGGGCCTTGACCACCGCTTCGGAGGCCTGCATCAGATTCAGGGCGGCCCGGGCCAGCACCCCCTGCGCGCCGGCCTGGGCGGCACCGGCCAGCAGGTTGATCATCTGCATAATTTCTTCTTGCTGATCCATGAGTTCTTCTATCCCCCTGATTGCCAGGCCCTGCGCGCGGCTTCGCGTAATCGTTGTCGGGCGTGTTTTTGTCCCTTCAGCTTAAACTCGTCACAGAGTGTCGGCCAGTCGCATTTGTCCACGATCCGCCGGGTCAGCAGCTGCCGGTCAGTCGGATCCAGCCGTTCGGCGTATTCCGGCGTTGCGAGCAGGCGGGTAATCAGCTTTTCCAGGGGCCAGGCGCAGACCTCGTAACCACGCAGCCCGTGGACAAAGGAGTCGATGTCCTCGCGATCGGCGTCTGTTAGCGCCTGCTGCGGACAAGACGCGCCCGGGGGTTGCAAGCGGGCCGCCAGAGTCGGCTCCAGATCCCGCAGGGGACCGGCCCGCAAGCTCGCCCAGTGCTGCTCGAAGCGCTCCCGGGCGCGGGTGAACACCGTCTGCCCGGCGGAACTCAGGGGTTTGAGCACCAGCACCGAATGGCGACCGCTGGTGTGCTCGCGGGTCAGTCCGAGGCGCACCGGGATCAGCCCGGCCTGTAGCCAGAACGGCAGCAGCTCGGCACCGGCGCTGAAACTGGCGCCGACGGCGTCGAGCTGTGCCTCGGCCTCGAGCTGCGCGATGAGCTGCTGCAGCAGGCTGCTGCCCAGGCCGCGTCGCTGCAGGGCCGGGTGCACCCCGATGCGCATGATGCGGGCATAGCAATAGCGGGCGGCATCGGGCACGCCGGCGTGAAAGGCGAGGCTCTGGGCCAGCAGGTGGCCCGGCGGGCGGCGCCGGCCCCGATAGATCGCCTCGGCGGTAGGCGCATCAAAGCCGCCTTCCTGGCCCAGTATCGCGACCGCGACCGGCTGCCCGTCATACTCCAGGGCAAACAGACGCAGCCCGGGGGCATCCAGTAAACGCTGCAGATCCGCCGGACGCGTCCGGTAATGGGCCAGGACCAGCAGGCCGAACAGCTGCCGCAGCCGCGTGGGCGAACGGATCAGCGCGGCCCGATCCAGCTCGACAAATGCGCAGTTCGACGGCGTGATCCGGTCCGTCCCGGCCGGGGGCGCGGCCTCGGCATCCAGCAGCAGGGCGCGAAACACAAACTGTTCCAGGGGATCGGGCCCCTGGGCATCGCCGGCCCGCCAGCGGATCGGCTCGTTCAGGTGCAACGCCTCCCAGCCCGGGGCAAGGCTGTCGAGCGTGGGCCCGAAGCGCAGGGCGAAGCCGCGCCCGGTCCCCTCATAGCCGTGCACCGTGGTCGCGAAAGCCAGCCGCGGATAGCAGCTCAGTAACCGCTCCAGCACCGGCAGCGGCAGGGCCGCCGCCTCGTCAATCAGCAGCAGATCGAGTGGCGGCTGTTGCCCCAGCAGGGCGTCGGCGGCCATGAACTGCAAAAAACCGCCGGCGTATTGCAGCCGGTTGCGACGACTTTCGGCCCGGGGCAGCAGCTCGGCGGTCCGCTCGAACAGTGCGGCACAGGCCTGTGGTCGGGGGGCGCAGACCGCGATCCGAAAGCCGGGCTGTTGTTCGAGTAAGCGGGCGGCGGCGATCCCCAGCGCGGCCGATTTGCCCCGGCCGCGGTCGGAGGTGATCACCAGCGGCCGGGCTTCGCGGCGGCTGCCCAGCGCAATCAATGCCGTCACTGCCCGTTGCTGATCCGCACTGCGGCAGGGCCCCGGCATCTGACGCGGGGCGGCGGCTCGATAGGGGTGGTGGCTGGTCCGGATCCAATCCGGCTCTTGCAGCAGCATCAGTGCCGGATCCGCTTCGATACAGTTCACCAGATGGTGAACAAAGCGCGAGGGGGCGGCGGCATACGGGTTGGCCGTCGACACGGCGGGCCACTCGGCCAGCGCCGGTGTGAGCATCAGCAACAGTCCGCCGCCGGCCAGCGTGCCGCTGGCCACACCCAGGGCGTCCGCCTCGACACCGGCATGGAAATCAAAAATCAGCAGCCGGCGTTGTTGGCCGAGCAGCTGATCGGCCTTGCTCATGGCCGTCTGTTCGGGACCCTCGGGGGAGTGAGTGAGCCATAACCGGCTGCGGGCGTCATGGCTGCGCCACAACGGTTCAGCCAGGGCCCGGCCCCAGGCGGGATCGCCGGCGGCCACCACCAGCGCCCGCTGATCGGCACGACCGGCCTGTTGCTGCAGCGCTTCGATGGCGGCGTCCAGGCTTGCGGAGGCGGGATCAGGGGGGGATGGCATTTTTGCGGTCAGGATCAAGGTGGTTGAGAGTCCGGCCGGTCATACTACACGAGGATCGGGGGCGGGCGGCAGCCTGAGCGGCGACCCGGAGCGGATCACAGTTTGGTTATTTCGGGGTTGAAATATTAGAGTACACTAATATACTATTGTTACAGTTCTAACCGGAGAGTGGTATGCACTGGAACATCAAGGAAATCGACGCCCGCGAACTGGCCGAGTGGTATGACAGTAAGGCGGAAGGCTTTCGTGTGATCGATGTTCGCGAAATGAACGAGATCAGCGGCGGGACCGTACCGGGTGCCGATCCCCTGCCCATGGCGACCGTGCCGGTGCGGTTCAACGAACTGGAAAAGGACAAGGATCTGGTCGTGGTCTGCCGCAGCGGTGCCCGCTCGGCCCAGGTCTGCATGTACCTGCAGCAGCAGGGGTTTGAACGGGTCTACAACCTGCGTGGCGGGATGCTCGCCTGGACCTCCAGCGGACAGCAGATCGCCCTGCCCCGCGCCGTCTGATTTCATTCCCTTGCCTCTTGTTCTACCGGTTCCGCCAGGCCCGTTCACGGCCGGCTGAACCGGTCTGGAGCAATTTCTCAAGTATTTTCAGGAATATGCCGTTATTGTTTTTACACGTTTGATAAATAGCGGACTTGCGCCTGGCGTGATAATAATAAAATCCTCTCCAGCAGTTTGACCGTGGTTGCGTGCGCCTCACTGCGGGCAACGCTGGCTGGTCCCGCGATTGCTGATTGGCGTACTGGCTCTGGTCAGCGGCTATAATTTTCTGCTTTTCATACCCTGGCCGAGCTGTTCGCGATTACGCTGGTTGTTCTGCGGGCGATGCTGATCCGGTATACCTGCAGTTTTGCGCGTAACCCACGTTTATCTGTATCTGAGAGCGGCATTATGGAACTCAAGCATACCCTCAGCTTCAGTGGGATGGGGTACCGGCATTTGGTCTGACAGGCTGTCATGTTTATCCGGGTCTATCTATAATAAAGCCTGACCCGAATGGAGCCTCTCTCCCTAAACCGGCAGTTCTTATGAGTGATTCCGACAATACCTTCGCGCAGGCGCGCAGAGAAAATGATGAGCGCTTGCTTGGCCAACTTGATGCCTTGCGTAACGGCGAGGATATGCAGGTTCTGGAGCCCTTTGCTCGCGCCTATCTCGGCATGTTTTACGAGATTGAGGACGAGCTTGCTCCGGCGGAAAAAGTCGCGATACTGGCCAATCGTGAGGTCAGTGACGCCGTGCTGGCGGGATTTGTTGCCGCCCTGCAACGCGATGATATTCCCCCGCCGTATGAAATCGGTGAACGCCTGGCCAGGGATGAAAGCATCCCCGGTGGTTACGTGGTACTCGCCGGCATGGATCGGCTGATGCAAATCGACCCTGACCAGCTTGAACAGCTTCCGGACTCGATATTGCAGTCGGCGCTCTGCTTTCATTTCGCCAATCAGACTTCGCAGCATGATGAATGGTTTGACAAGCTATTGGCTGATATTGCCATATCCGCACCGGCACTCAATGGTTTCTGGCAGGGGCTGATAAACAAAAACGCGCAAATGCTGCCGGGACTGCGCAAGCTTCTTGACGACCCTGGATGCGCCGATCTGAATCGGGAAGTATTATTGCCGATACTGATTCGCTGGCAAAGCTGCAAAATGAAAACGTTCAAGGAGCTGATTTTTGCTGTGTTGCGTTACGCGGAGCATGATGAGTTGCTGCAGGCGACGCGGGATATGGTTAATGATCCGAATGGCATCAAGGAAGAAAATAAACGTCTGTACTGGTTGGCAATCGCATTTTTGTTGTCACCGGAAGAGTTTGCCCAGGATCTGTCCACGTATATCGGTCGCGAGAAACAAAAAGTACTGCCGTTACTGGACTTTATGATGCGAGTCAGTGGTCCGGATGCCGAGACCGGTATCGAACTTTCACCGATGATGGATGCCCAGTTATTACGCATCATCGCGCCGATCTTTCCACCACAGGAACATTCCTATGGTCACCTGGGTGGTATTGATGTCAATTCACGCAATGTCATGCGCCTGTTCCACAGGCTGGCCACCGACACCCGGTCCGAGGCGGCTGAGGCGCTTAAATGGTTGCGTAAGGCGCGGGTTATGAAGATTTACAACAATGTTATCAAGCATGCCGAACAGCTGCAGAAAAAAATCAGTCGCGATGAATGCCCGGTGCCGGATTTTGCCTCCTACCTTGAAGGGTTGGAGAACAGTAACGACCTTATTCAGCGTCGTAACCGCTTCGACATCAAATGAACTGTCGCCTTTTCCTGGATCAAAAATCCAACGCAGAGGCGCAAAGACGCAGAGGAGCGCAGAGTATTTATTCTGGTCGCAGGATTTAATAGCAGAATTGGTTGTTGCGCAATAAAATTGACAGCTGACAAAATATTGCCCGATCACTCTTGGTTTATATAAATTTCGTTGAAACACTTTGTTCTTTTCTCTGCGTCTTTGCATCCAAACAAGGGGCATAAACGCCTCTGTGTTAATATCTTTCATAAATACAAGATCAGTTTACCTTTATTGCCCGGGCCGGTAAGATCGTCTGGTTTACGAGAATAGAATTGAGACGTGGAGAATATGTGATGCGGTATGCAATAGGTCTGGTGCTGGTGTTTGTCATGCAGCTGGCCGGGGCGCATGAGGAGCCACAAATCGCGCAAGAATTGTGGTGGAGCGAGGCGTGGTGGAACGAAGGCAAAATTGAACCTCCGCGTAATTATGACGTTGCGGTTGAGTCTGCCAGCTATGAGAGCGACGGTGTAAAAATTCCGGCCATGCTGGCGCGGCCGAAGCAGGCCGGCAAGTTTCCGGCGGTATTGTTTCAGCACGGGCGCCGTGGTCTGGATGAGTTGGTCCGGCGTCACGTCAAGCGGCTGGCGGCGCGCGGCTTCGTGGTGCTGGCACCGGATATTTACCAGGCTCATTTTATCGGCACGCATCCGATCGAGCACGATTATGACCTGGAGAAGGACGTCAATCGGGGGGTGGACGCGCTGTTGGCACGCGAGGATATCCGCGGTGATCGAGCCTGCCTCTACTCCCATACGCGCGGCGGCTACTATACCCTGAAGGTGGCGACCACCTTCGAGCGTCAGAAGTCGGAGGTGGCCTGCTATGTCTCCTATTACCCGCATCTGCAGGACCCCAACGCCCCGGAGCCGCTGCAGGTCTACGGCTATGCCGAAGAGGTCGATGAGCTGGCGATCCCCGTGCTGGTGTTTATCGGCGAGGATGAGCAGTATCAGCGCCGGCGGGTGATAGAAAGCAGCATCGAGGCCTTGCACAAAGAAGGCAAGTCGGCGCGCCTCATTGTCTACCCCGGGGTCGGGCGTGGCTTTGATTTTCGTCCCGAACAGGTGCGCACCTTCGCCGATGATCTGGCCTCGAAGGACGCCATCCAGCGTGCGGCCGACTTCATGCGCCGGCATCTGGGCGCGGATTAGCCCGGAGTCTGTTCTCGGTCCCCGTTTCGGGGCGGGGAAGTCGCTCATCGAGGACACCGATTAGGCCGAAGGGATGAACATTTTTTGTCCCGATTGCGATAGAATTGGCAGCTATGAATATGAAATACAATACCGACGATCTGCGTATTACCGCGCTCAAGGAAGTCATCCCCCCGGTGCAGTTGCATGGCGACTGCCCGATGACCGATGCCGCTTCGAAAATCATCTTCGAGACCCGTACGGCGATCCATAATATTCTGCGTGGCCGTGACGACCGGATACTGGTGATCATCGGTCCCTGCTCGGTACATGATCCGGAAGCGGCGGTGGAGTACGCCGGGCGCCTGAAGGCGCTGCGTGAGGAGCTGGGCGAGGATCTGCTGGTCGTTATGCGGGTCTATTTCGAAAAACCGCGCACCACGGTTGGCTGGAAGGGGCTGATCAACGATCCGGAACTGGATGAAAGTTTTAATATCAACAAGGGGCTGCATCTGGCGCGCAAGCTGTTGCTGGATGTGAACAACCTCGGGGTGCCGGCTGGTACCGAATTTTTGGATCTGATTACACCGCAGTATATTGCCGATCTGGTCAGCTGGGGCGCCATCGGCGCGCGCACTACCGAAAGCCAGGTGCATCGCGAGCTGGCCTCCGGGCTCTCCTGCCCGGTCGGTTTCAAGAACGGCACCGACGGTAAACTGAAGATCGCCATTGATGCGATTCGTGCTGCCAGTCAGCCGCACAATTTTCTCTCCCTGACCAAGGCGGGTCACTCGGCGATCTTCGCCACCACCGGTAACGAGGATTGCCACATCATTCTGCGTGGCGGCAAGCAGCCCAATTACGATGCGGCCAGTATTGATGCCGCCTGCCGGGAATTGCACGAGGCCGGCCTGGATGAAAAGGTGATGATCGACTTCAGTCACGCCAATAGCCAGAAGGAGTACAGGCGCCAGGTGGATGTCGGCCGGGATGTGGCCGGACAAATCGCGGCCGGCGATCGGCGTATCATGGGCGCGATGATCGAGAGCCATCTGGTGGCCGGCCGCCAGGATGTGCAGAACGACAGGCCGCTGGTCTACGGCCAGAGCATTACCGATGCCTGTATCGGCTGGGAGGAGAGCGAAGGCTTGCTCAGAGAACTGGCGGAGGCAGTACGCCAGCGTCGCAACCACGAGGCCGCCTGACGACCCGGCACTCAGCACTCAGAACTCAGAACTCAGAACTCAGAACTCAGAACTATTACTCCCGGGTGGGCTGGTTAAACCGCTCCAGCCATCCGAGCAGCGCCTCAAAAGGCATGGCGTCGGCGTAATAACTCCCCTGCCCCTGATCGCAGCCAAGTTCGCGTAACATTTCGGCGATCTCACGGCTTTCCACTCCTTCCCCCACCACCGTAAGTCCGAGATCATGAGCGAGATCGATGATCGCCCGCACCATGGAGGAGTCATCCGGTTGCTTGTGCATCGACTTGATGAAACTCTTGTCGATCTTTACCTCGCCAAGCGGCAGCTGTTTGAGATAAGTCATCGAGGAGTAGCCGGTCCCAAAGTCGTCAATCGATAAAACAATTCCGAGTTCATGCAGACGATGCAGGGTATGCAGTGCCCGTTTGTGGTTAACCATCATTGCGGTTTCGGTGATTTCAAGCGTGATGCGGGAAGGCTCGACGTTGTACTTGTCAATCAGGCTCTGCAGATATTCGACGAGTTCGAGATCCTGAAGATTCCACATGGACAGGTTAATCGCGACATTCAATGATTGTCCCTGTTGCTGTAACTGCTGGCTGCATTTGAGCGCCTGCTCCATGACCCAGTAGGTCAGCTGATTGATCAGGCCGGTATTTTCGGCAATATGAATAAAACGGCTGGTGGCTATATAACCGTGATCCGGATGTTCCCAGCGTGCCAGGGCCTCGAGACTGACGGCCTGGCCGTTATCAAGGTTGACCTTGGGCTGAAAATATAATTGTATGTTTTTATTTTCCAGATCAGTACGCAGATCACTAACCAGCTTGAGTTGCTCGAGTGTACTTGTTTTGTGTGTTTCGTCGTAGATTGTAATATCGGCACCGATACGCTTGGCGGCGTACATGGCCATTTCGCCATGGCGGATCAGGTTGATGGCATCCAGGGCATGTTCTGGATACAAGGCCACGCCGATGCTGGCCCCCAGATAGAACTCATGTCCCTCGATTTCGTAACCGTCACTCAATGTTTCCTGTATCCGGGTTGTTGTGGCGACAACCGATTCTTCCGATATCCTGTCAAGCAGGATGGCGAACTCATTGCTCACAATACGCGCCAGAATATCGTTCTCGCGGATTACGCTGTTCAACCGTTCGGCGATCAGGCATAGCAGGGCATCGCCGGCATAATGACCGAGTGTGTCATTGATCTCCTTAAGACGTTTTATGTCGATAATAAGCAGGGCAATACACTCTCCTTTGGGCAGAGAGCGCTCCAGTCGAAGTTCCGTTTGTTCGACCAGCGAGTTGCGATTGGATAGCCCGGTCAGGCTGTCATGCCTTTTCTGGAATTCCAGTTCCCGGCGTTGCTGGTCAAGGCGTCGGTATAACGAACTCAGGAACATGGCACACCAGATGGCCAGCCATAACAGAATCAGACTGGCGATGACCAGAGGGAGACCGGAGTGTTTTAAGAACGGGATGAAACCGCTTTTTTCCGTCTGGCGTAACAGATAGAGAGTGAGTTCGCTATTGGGGATCGATTGACTTGACCATACCAGAGAAGTCTCTTTTAAATTGGCGTGACCATGGTTCGCGTCGCTTGCCAGCAATGGCGGAGTCAGTTCGGCGACTATCTCATTTGGCAAGGTATTGAATATGATGGCCTGTTGTCGATCAACAATAAAGAGGTTGTAGGGGAGAACCTGCTGACGGGTTTGAAAATTCCGCAGTAGTTGCCGAACCCTGGCCGGATCACTGCCCTCAAGAATACTGGCCAGTTGCATGGCATTGTCCGTGGTGGACTTTGTCAATTCCTCGCTCCGCGTTTCGAGTGCAGTCTGATAGGTGATATAACCAAACAGAATGATACCGAGTAGCGCGATACCGATAAAACCGAGAAATAATTTCCTGCTCAGATTCATGAGAGAGGGTCTTCAACCTTCCTTAGTTCAAGGTGTTAGACAAACTTTGGGTGGGCGACGTGCGTTCTTTCCCGTGACTCGATGGAGAACCCCGAAGCGGATTTATCATAACATCGTCAATGAGCTGCAGTATGAAAAAATCGGTATAGTTCAAAAGCCAGGGGCGATAATCGTTCGCAAAAATCGCTTGCCAGAGTCCCTGTTGGATCGGGTCATTCAGTTGTGCCTTGCCATTGATCAGGCGATCATTCTAGCGCGCTGTAGGTAGAATGATAGGGGGAGCCCCCGGCTCGGGGCACCGGTCAGTCAACCCGGGCATCTCCGCTGTTCCGGCCGGGGAAGTGCCCGGCTGTCATGGGGCGTGAAGTTACCAATGGCATCAGGAACTCAAATCTGCTATATACATGAAAATAATTGGGTCAATTTGTCAGATTTGCCGTATCCGGGATGAAACGGGATCGGGGTTTACGGCGTTGACTGTCGTCTTTGGGGGTGAGAATAACTGTGCATATCGCGCTGGTGGAAGATGATCCGGCAATGCTGGAATTGCTTGTTTTGTGGTTGGAAGAGGCCGGTCACGACTGCGTCTGCTATCGTGAAGGTCAGGAATTTATTCGCCAGGCCAGCCACAAAAACTTCGATGTGGTTCTGCTGGACTGGCTGTTGCCGAATCTCTCCGGTGAGCAAATTCTCTCGCGACTGAAGCATCAGGCGGAATGGGATACCCCTATCGTGTTTGTCACTGCCCGCGACTCCGAAGAGGATATGGTCCGAATGCTCAATCAGGGGGCCGATGATTATCTGGTCAAACCGATACATCAGCCGGTACTGATGGCCCGGATCAATGCGGTGACTCGTCGCTCGCACAAGGCTGCAACGGAGGGGGGCTTCACCCTGAACGAGTTCAGGGTCGATCCGGAATCACGACTGGTCACCCGTCATGAAGAGCCGATCAAGCTGACCGATAAAGAGTTCAAGCTGGTGACCCTGATGTTCCAGAATATGGGCCGTCTGCTGTCGCGCGACTACATCCTTTCCTCGGTCTGGGGTTACGATGCCAGCCTCAATACCCGCACCGTGGATACCCACGTGAGCCGGATCCGCAAAAAACTCGAGCTGTTTCCGGAGCAGGGCTGGCGGCTCAGCTCCATTTACCACCAGGGCTACCGGCTGGAGCAGATTTCTGCCGAAGAGCCGGGTTCGGCCACCGGCTGAGCGGGTGCCCACTATCCCGACGCCGGGCGTCATCCCCGGGCAGTGGCCGAACGACCGCCCGGCCCACCGGGCCACTGGAATCCGCGACTGGTAGAGCGACCTCCCTCGAAGCTTTTTTTTAGTGTGTTCAGTGACCTGGGGAGCCCGGCGGGTTTTTCATGCTATCCCGGGCCGGGATTTTTGGGCGTGATGTAATCTTCTTTGGAACTGAAATATCCTGCCTGTTTTTTCTCCAAATCTAGTATAATAGGCCCCTTTTGCCGCTCTCGCGGCCCCGCTGGAGAACTTTTGTGATCGAGAATCTGCGCAACATCGCCATTATTGCCCACGTTGACCATGGCAAGACCACCCTGGTGGACAAGCTGCTGGGCCAGTCCGGAACGCTGGAGAGCCGGGGGGAGGTGCAGGAGCGGATCATGGACTCCAACGATCTGGAAAAAGAGCGCGGCATCACCATCCTGGCCAAGAATACCGCCATCAAGTGGGGGGATTATCGGATCAATATCGTTGACACCCCCGGGCATGCCGATTTCGGCGGCGAGGTGGAGCGGGTGCTGTCGATGGTCGACTCGGTGCTGCTGCTGGTGGACGCGGTGGACGGGCCCATGCCCCAGACCCGCTTCGTGACCGAGAAGGCCCTGGCCCGCGGTCTCAAGCCGATCGTGGTGATTAACAAGATCGACCGCCCCGGCGCGCGGCCCGACTGGGTGCTGGATCAGACCTTCGATCTGTTCGATCGCCTGGGCGCTTCCGACGAGCAGCTCGACTTCCCGGTGGTCTACGCCTCGGCACTGAACGGCTATGCCGGTCTCGATTCCGATGTACGCGACGGCGATATGACCCCGTTGTTTCAGACCATTGTCGATCGGGTCAATTTTCCCGATGTGGATCCCGACGCCCCGCTGCAGATGCAGATCAGCCAGCTCGATTACAACAGCTACGTGGGCGTTATCGGCATCGGCCGCATCACTCGCGGCAAGCTGCGTACCAACACCAGCGTGGTGATCGTGGATCGCCACGGCAAGCGGCGTAACGGCCGGGTCCAGCAGGTGCTGGGCTTTCTCGGCCTGGAACGTCACGAGGTGCCCGAGGCCCAGGCCGGGGACATCATTGCCATCACCGGTATCGACGGCATGAATATCTCCGACACCCTGTGCGATCCGGCCAATGTCGAAGCCCTGCCGGCCCTGCTGGTGGACGAGCCCACCGTGAGCGTGATGTTCGTGGTCAACAACTCCCCCTTCGCCGGGCAGGACGGCAAGTACGTCACCTCGCGCCAGATCCAGGAGCGCCTGGAGCGGGAGCTGATCCACAACGTCGCCCTGCGCGTCGAGCCGACCGGGGATCCGGACAAGTTCCGGGTCTCCGGCCGCGGCGAACTGCATTTGTCGATTCTGATCGAGAACATGCGCCGCGAAGGCTACGAGCTGGGCGTCTCCCGGCCCGAGGTCATCTATCGCGAGGTGGACGGCCAGCGTCATGAGCCATACGAACAGCTGACCGTGGATGTGGAAGAGCAGCACCAGGGCGGGGTGATGGAAAAACTCGGCCAGCGCGGCGCCGAACTGACCAACATGGCGCCCGACGGCAAGGGCCGGGTCCGGCTCGACTTTATGATTCCCTCGCGCGGACTGATCGGCTTTCGCACCGAGTTTCTCACCGCCACCCAGGGCTCCGGTCTGCTTTACAGCGTCTTCGATCATTACGGCCCGCTGCGCGGCGGCAGCTTCGGGCAGCGTAACAACGGTGTGCTGATTGCCAATGGCAACGGCAAGGCCCTGGCCTATGCCCTGTTTAACCTGCAGGAGCGCGGGCGGCTTTTCATCGGTCACGGCACGGATGTGTATGAGGGCATGATCATCGGCATCCATGCGCGCGACAACGATCTGGTAGTCAACCCGCTCAAGGCCAAGCAGCTCACCAACGTCCGTGCCGCCGGGACCGACGAGAACATCCTGCTGACCCCGCCGATCAACCTGAGCCTGGAACAGGCCCTGGAGTTCATCGATGACGATGAACTGGTGGAGGTGACCCCGCACCATATCCGTCTGCGCAAGAAATTCCTCAAGGAGCACGAGCGCAAGAAAGCGGCCCGCGCCAGCTGACAACGGTCCATGAACGCCCGACCGCCTTGCCCGGTGCAAAAGGCGGCTTCCCGCCTTGGCGTGTATGGGGGAAGGCTTTATGATGGATATCCATCAATAAAAAGCACGCAGCACAAGGAGGCGGTCATGGTTGGTAAAAAGAACATCGTTTTCGGTTTTATCTATCTGGTCTTTACCGCGGCACTGGGACTGGTCATGGTGGACAAGTATGATGACTATGGTGCGGCGGTGCAGGAGAAGCAGTCCGCCGTGGGTCGCCTGCAACAGTTGCAGACCGATGATTTCGAGGAGATGCTGGAACCGTTGAGTGGCGAGGAGATCGCCAGGGCCAATACTGCGGGGATTCTCTCATTCAATAAGCTGTTCAATTCACAGAGCGAAATTGATGCCATCAAGGGCGGGGCCCACGCCCACGGTAATCTGGAATCCCTGCTGAATATTGCCGTCGGACTGGTGCTCGGTTTTCTGGCGATCAATGTGATCTTCAAGCAGGTCATCAGCTGGATCTTCATCGCCGGCGCCCTGTTGCATTCGGGCATGTTGTATCTGGAGACGCTTTTCGGCATGGGCTGGGCCGGGGCCGTTCTGAATACCGGCATCGGGCCGTTTCTGATCCTGATCGGTCTGGCGCTGGCCGGCATTGCCGCGGCCATCGGCTTTCGGGGCGAGCCGGTGAAGGACTAGGACGACCGAGTGGAGGCCCTCTATCCGGCGATCAAGCCCTATGTGACCCACAGCTTTGCCGTCGAGGCGCCGCATGTCCTGCATGTTGAGGAGTGCGGCAGTCCCGAAGGTATCCCGGTGCTGTTCGTCCACGGCGGCCCGGGTGCCGGCTGTGAGCCCTATCATCGCCAGTTCTTCGATCCTGAAAAGTACCGTATCATCCTGTTCGATCAACGCGGGGCGGGGCTTTCCACCCCACACGCGTCGCTGGAGAACAATACCACCCAGGCTCTGCTGGCGGACATGGAAGCGCTGCGCGAATATCTGGGCATCGAACAGTGGGTGCTGTTCGGCGGCTCCTGGGGCTCCACCCTGTCGCTGGTGTATGCCGAGACCCACCCCGAACGGGTACTGGGGCTGATCCTGCGGGGGATCTTTTTGTGCCGGCCAGAGGAAATCCAGTGGTTCTATCAGCACGGCGCGCACCGTTTCTTTCCGGACTACTGGGAAGAGTATCTGCGCCCGATCCCGCCAGAAGAGCGCGAAGACATGCTGCAGGCCTATTACCAGCGGCTGGTCGGCGATGACGAGATCGCCCGCCTGACCGCCGCCAAGGCCTGGTCGTTGTGGGAGGGGCGCGCCGCCACGCTGCGGCCCAGCAAGGGCGTGCTGAATCACTTCGGGGATACCCATACCGCGCTCAGTCTGGCCCGCATCGAGGCACATTATTTTGTTCACAATGCGTTCCTGACCGACAACCAGATCCTTAATGAGGCGTCCCGCCTGGCGCAGATCCCCGGCCATATCGTGCAGGGCCGTTACGACATGATCTGTCCGCTGGAAAGTGCCTGGCAACTGCACCGGGCCTGGCCCCGGGCGGAGTTGTCCATTATTCCCGATGCCGGCCATTCGGCGACGGAGCCGGGGACGGTGGATGCCCTGATCCGGGCGGTTCGGCGTATGGCCAGCGAACTCGACCGTTCATGATCGCCCTCATTCAGCGCGTCAGCCGGGCCAGTGTCACGGTCTCGCAGAAGACCATCGGCGAGATCGGCCCGGGACTGCTGGCGCTGATCGGTGTCGAACAGGGCGACGCCGAGCCCCAGGTGACGCGTCTGCTGGAACGGCTGCTGGGTTACCGGGTATTTGCCGACGCCGAAGGTAAAATGAATCGGGGCCTGCGTGACACCGGCGGGGGGCTGTTGCTGGTGCCCCAGTTCACTCTGGCGGCGGACACCCGCAAGGGGATGCGCCCGGGTTTCAGTTGCGCGGCGCCGCCCGCCGAAGGCGAGCGGCTGTTTGAATTGTTCCTGGTACAGGCCCAACAACGGCATCGGCCGGTTGCCAGTGGCCGTTTCGGTGCCGACATGCAGGTCAGCCTGGTCAATGACGGACCGGTCACCTTCTGGCTCCAGGTACCGCCCGGGGCGGAAAACTAAATACCCGTACAGTTGCGGATGTGACGAGGTTATCCAGGACACGCAGTGAATACCTCCCTGTATGCTCGACGGCCGCTTCCTTGCGGCCAACGGTCCTGGATAACCTCGTCACACCCCGTTGAAACAAAGTGATCTGATATTCGGAACTTCTATTTAGTCGCAAGGTAAAATATCGATGCCAATGAACACGAGTAAACTGGCTGACTCGTGTATGCGTTGGGGAATGTTTTGCTGTACCTGTTCAGAGTCGTTCGATTAAACAACACGGGATGAACCATGGCGAGAGTCGTTTTCTTTTTAATCCTCCTGATCTCACTGTCCGGCTGTGAACAGCAGGAGGTGCCGGCCGAGCAGATCTATCCCTGGCAGATCGAGCTGTTGCCCGACGGCGGAAGCCGGGTTTTCGGTATCGAATTTAACCGCACCACGCTGGCAGAGGCGCGCAAGATCCTGGGCTCGCATCATGATGAAGGTCTGTTCGAAAATCGTGACGGCAGCATGTCGCTGGAGATCTATTTCAATGAAGTGACACTCGGCGGTATCAGCGGCAAGTTTATTCTGACCCTCGATGCGGATGAGGCGCAATTGCAGGCCCTCAAGGAGCGGGCAGGCAACAGCCGGACCGTGGACAGCGGTGCCCGGCGCTATCGGCCCTCATCGGCCGATCGCGAATTACTGTACGAGATGACGATCAGCGGGCTCGGCTACATTCCCTATGTGAATCTGGATGAAGAGATGGTCCACCAGCGGTTTGGCGAACCCGCAGAGATTATGCGCATCGGTGAGGACAAGCGGCATTTTTTATATCCGGACAAAGGGCTGGATTTATTGTTAGACGGGGAGGGCAAGGAGCTCTTGCAATATGTGGCGCCGCGGGATTTTGAGCGCCTGCAGTTACCTTTACTCAGGCAGTTTGATTCGTGAATAGCGGATCTTTGGCTTCCCGATAACTGATTCGGTCGCGCCTGCCCTGCCTGGCGTCGTAAAGCGCGTTGTCAGCCTGTAGCAGAAGTATGGCCGTGACATTGCAAGCGGTTCATCAATCCTGCCCTCAGACAGACGCAGCCGCCCCGGTGTTGATGAGGCCTGTTTCGGTCACCGAAGGCGTCGGCGATCTGGGCGGCCTCTCGCGGGCCGCTCTATACCGGTAATACGCCAGACTCTCTCCGCCGCGCGAAGCACGGTACATGATACCTGTCACACTGAAGCTTCGTATATTACGGCTGACACCAGTTTCCTGGCCCTTGAGCCTGCAGACCACAACTGCGGGTTTTCAGGGTATGGAGAGTTGTTGCTCATTACTGTGCTCCGGCACGTTCTCAAACAGTGAGTTGATTACCGCCTGTAGCGTGTCGTGACTGACCGGTTTGGCCAGGAAGTGATCCATTCCGGCAGCCAGACAGCTGCTTCGGTCCTCGGTTGTGGCATTGGCGGTCAGGGCGATAATCGGTACGTGCTGCCCCGGTGGTTCCTGCTTGCGCCAGGCGCGGCTTACCTCGATGCCGTTGAGTGCCGGCATTCGCATATCCATCAACACCAGATCATAGCGGTTTTGTAGAAGCATTTGCAGCGCCTGATCACCCCGGGTGACATGGGTGACATCATGCCCGTCCATGCGCAGGAAGGTTGTGATGACCTTGGCGTTAATTTCACTATCTTCGGCCAGAAGTACCTTCAAGGCTATCTTATCAGTCACACTGCTTTGTGCGGCCTGTTCACTGGCGGGGGCCTTCTCCTGGTTACCGGCCGCGGGCAATGGCAGGCCAAACCAGAAGCAGGTGCCTTCTCCGGATGTACTATCGACGCCCATTCTGCCGCTCATGGCCTGGACCAGATTAAAGGAGATGGTCGTGCCCAGGCCGGTGCCGGATTTTTGTGCCGGATGATCGTCATGGCACTGATAGAAGGGGTTGAAAATATCCGCCAGTTTATTCCGCTCGATCCCGATACCGGTATCGCGGACCTCAAAGTGGACCAGATAAATGTTGTCCTGCCGGTTACGTAGTGAAACATTGATGGTGACGCCACCTGTGTCGGTATATTTTATGGCGTTGCTTATCAGGTTGAGCAGTATCTGACGCAGGCGGTTGGGATCGCCGATGAAGTAGCGCGGCAGCGAATTATCGATATGGCAATTGATTTCGATACCCTTCTCGGCGGCGGCGGGAGCAAAGATGCTGGTCACTCCCCGGCACACGGCAGGCAGATCAAATCGGGTTTTCTGGAACTTGTATTTCCCCGCCTCGATTTTCGACAGATCCAGCACATCATTGATGATCGAGTGCAGGGTGGTGGAAGCTTCCTTCAGATTAATGACGTACTCTCGCTGCCTGTCGTCCAGATCGGTTTTATCCAGCAGTTCGGTCATGCCGATGATGCCGCTCATGGGGGTGCGGATTTCATGACTCATGGTGGCGAGAAATTCGCTCTTGGCCCGGTTGGCCTTGTCCGCCTCGGAGCGGGCGGATTTGATGCGGCCGATCATGACATTCAGATAAAATGGCAGGGCCATCAGAAAGATCAGATAGGCAATCGCATCGATGTAATGGGAGTACCACGTATCGGTATAGATCAGGATTAACAAAAAGGCGACGACACTCGCCGCGGTCGCCGAGAACAGCTCCCAGCGCCCGTAACGTACCCCGTAGCCGATATAAATCCAGGGGTAGAACAGGAAGTAGGGGCTGAACGGACCGGCATCAGTGATGATCATCGCGGTACTAATGGCGGCAATATCCAGCGGAATGGTCACATACGGACGGATTCTGGAGTCCGGATAAACAAATACACTGATCAGTACTGCCAGGGTATAGAGCAGGAATATCGCGGCGAAAAGGTAATATTCTTCGTGGTTGTCCGGATAGTAGCCGGTATGAATGCCGGCGCCGATATGACCAAAGGCGAATAGCCAGATAATCAGCCGGGTGATGGCCTGATTGAAATCCGGATTGGACCACATGCGGGTGGTTTTCAGATAACCGAGAAAATCCCGGCTTTGTTCTTGTATCATAGGCCATTCCCTGGGGGCTTCCCCACGACAACTATGCGGAATATTATCGCGCCAGTATGACTGGCAACCTGTGACAAATTCAATACAAAATTAATGGTATTTCGAGATGTCCGTCAAGCAGTCTATCCCGGTCACACTGACCCCCGAGAACAAATGCAGCTTCTGTCCCGGCACAAAGTGCTGTAATTACATCACCCAGGAGATCGATGCCCCGCGCTCGAAAGATGATTTTGATCATCTTCTCTGGCAGCTGGCCCACGAGAATCTCCAGGCCTATAAAGACGAGGATGGCTGGTTCCTGGTGGTCATCACGCGTTGCACCCATTTACTGGGTGACGGCAATTGCGGCATCTACGAGACCCGACCGCAGGTGTGCCGGGACTACAGCAACGATTACTGCGAATTCGACGCCCCGGCCGAAGAGGGGTTTGAGTACTATTTCCAGAGCTACAAGGAACTCGACGACTATTGTCGAAAACGTTTCAAGGGCTGGGATCAGCGGTTTAAAACATAGTTCTGAGTTCTGAGTGCTGAGCGGGTAGGCCGGACTGAGCAACGCGGTGTCCGGCAATCCGATAGAGATGCCTGGTGCCAGGGGTTTTGTTGCGACTGATTTTATATCTCCCCTCCCCCGCATCAAGTGCGGGACGGGCTCTGGCCTGTATGCCCTCGAGGGCCCCCGGGAAGGGCAGGGAATGATCTTGCTACTGGCACGATCCGTTCCCCCTCCCACAGGGAGGGGGCCAGGGGGAGGGGATATAAAAAACCTCGTTACTCGTCCCTGTTATTTCGGGAAGATGTCGCTGAAGCAGCGCACGGCCTCGAACTCCTCGACATCCTTGGGCGGCAGCTGGCTGTCCGGGTGTTTTACCGCCAGCAGGTGGCCGATCCCGTATTCCCGGGCGGAACGCAAGACCGGCAGGCTGTCGTCGATCAACAGGGTGCGGGCGTTATCGTAAGGCAGGCGGGCGTGCAGCCGGTGCCAGAACGCCTGCTCCTCCTTGGGTGTGCCGAACTCGTGGGAGCAGACGACATGCTCGATATGGTTGTGCAGGGCGGTGCGTTCGAACTTGAGTTCCATGCTTTTGGGATGGGCGTTGGTGACCAGCACGCTGGTTTTGCCATGCTGCCGTAGCTGATCGAGAAACTCGGTCACATAGGGGTGGACGGCAATCAGGTGTTCGATCTCCGCCTTGAGGGCGGCGATATCCATCCCCAGGGTCTCGCTCCAGTAATCGACGCAGTACCAGTTGAGTGTGCCCTCGATACGACGAAAAACCGGGTAGAGCGCCTGCTTGGCGGCCTCCAGCTCCATGGCGTGGTGCTGGGCATAGCGGCGCGGCACATGCTCGGTCCAGAAATAGGTATCGAAGTTCAGATCCAGCAGGGTGCCGTCCATATCCAGCAAAACGGTGTCAATATTATTCCAGTCGAGCATCGGCGTATCGGGGGTCGGGTTTGTGGCGGCTAACGTACCGGATTGCGCGATTTTGATCTAGGCTTGAAATCAGGGCAGAACCTGGAGGCGGTTATGAGCAAGTTCAATAAACTGATCCTGGGCGGGCTGATGGTACTGGCTGCCGCGCCGCTGGTTGCCCAGCAGCCGACCAGTGAGGAGCTGGAGCGCTGGTTTGAAAGCGATGACCCCCATCCGCCCGGTCAGTCGGCGGCGAATGTCAATGAAGGCAATCTGGTCTTTCTCCAGCAGCCTCCCGGCAAGCCGGTGCATCACCATCACAACAAGCTGGTTATCAATGAACTGAGTCTGGCGACCGGCTGGGTCTGGTTGCAGCAGTGCCATGACAACATGGATGAGTTCGGTCGGGTTCAGGTTCTGTTCAAGAAGGGGCGCGTCCGGGACCTCGCGATTACCCGCGCCGAGAATATCGGTGAAAGCTGGGTCGAGGGGAACAGTGTGCAGTTACGCGATGTCCAGGCCGGCGCGCAGTTGTGTGTTTCCGGCTGGACCCGGGCGCTGGAGAGCCGCGAAGGCGGTCGCTATACCATGCAAAACGGGCCGTTCATGCGCAAGTTCCTGGATGGCTATTATCCCATGCGGGTCAGCATGGATATCGACTACAGCGGAACCGGTCTGCAGCTGGTCTCGGTATCCCCTCAAAAGCAGAAAGGGTTTGAGGTCGATGAACGTGCCGATAGTGTCAGTTTTGATGCCTGGTTCGAAGGGCGGCTGAATACCGAGTTGATGTTCCGGGTGGCGATTAACTGACGCATTGCGGTGCGGTATATGACGACAGGTGCGTGGAGTTGCCCGGAGAATACTGGCACAATACGCGCCTGCATTCGGCCGCCCAGGTGTTCGCGCACCCATGAGTCACCAGCAACTGAAAACCCTTATCGATCCTGTGAAAAAGATTGCCTATGAAGCCGGCCGGCGAATCATGGGGATCTACGAACAGGGGTTCTCGGTGGAGGAGAAGGCGGACAGCACGCCGCTGACCGAAGCGGATATGGCGGCCCATGAGGCGGTCGAAGCCGGCCTCAGAGCATTGACGCCGCAGTTGCCGATTCTCTCCGAGGAGTCAAAGCCGATGAGCTTTGCTGAACGGGCCGACTGGCCGACGTACTGGCTGGTGGATCCGCTGGACGGGACCCGTGAGTTCATCAAGCGCAACGGCGAGTTCACCGTGAATATCGCGCTGATTGACGACCACGAGCCGATCCTCGGTGTGGTATACGCCCCGGTGATCGGCAGTCTTTATTATGCGGCCCACGGTCTGGGTGCCTACAAGCGCAGCGGCCTGGATGAACCAGAACAGATCCGGGTGAGGGAACATTGCCCTGATAAAATGATCATCGCCGGCAGCCGCTCGCATCAGACGCCCGAGTTCAAGAACTTCATCGCCCAGCTCGATAATTACGAAATCATCAGCATGGGCAGCGCGCTCAAATCCTGCCTGGTGGCCGAAGGCACGGCCGATCTGTATGCCCGTCTCGGGCCGACGTCCGAATGGGATACCGCCGCGGCCCAGGTTATTGTGGAGGAGGCCGGCGGGCAGATGACCGACACCCACATGCAGCCGTTGCGCTACAACACCAAGGAAGAGCTGCTCAATCCCCACTTTCTGGTCTTCGGCGATCGCTCGATCGACTGGGCGGAGTATCTTCAGTGATAATGGCGGCTGTCGTACACCGCCATGATGGCCTTGAGTTCCTCTAACACTTGCTCTTGTTCGAACCGGTTCAGGCTGGCCAGTTCAGGCACAGCGTCGCCGGTCTCCATCTGCTCGATCACCTCGCGCACCGCGGTGCATCCCTGATTACAGAGGTGATCGAGATACTGGCTGAGCTTGGGATCATCGATGGTCATAGGCGGGAGTCGTCAAAGCTCCGTGGATCCATGGGTGGTTTCTAGATTCTAGCAGCCAGAGCCTAGTTACCTTGTGGCGAGGCGTCCCCCGATCCTGATGCGTTGCTACGGACTTCGGGTTGATAACCGGATTGTGTTCGGGAAAATGGTGGCCGGGGACAGAATCGAACTGCCGACACGGGGATTTTCAATCCCCTGCTCTACCGACTGAGCTACCCGGCCTATAAACAGTGACGAGTTACGAGGGACGAGTAACGAGTAAAACCGGGTTGTGCCGCCACAGTTTGGTTTTTGTGAGGAACTTCAGTGTAGTGCCTCGTCACTCGTCCCTTGGCCCTTGCGTAGGGGCAAGAGCCGCGTATTTAACGTGAAAAGCGACCCCGGCGTCAAGTCGAATCAGGCGGAGGGCGGGACGTAGCCTTCGGGGGTGTCGGCGCCTTCGCCGAAGAGGAACTTCTCCATTTGCGCCTCCAGCATTTTGCGGTGCTCGGGATCCATGGGGCTGAGGCGGTATTCGTTGATCAGCATGGTCTGGTGCTGGATCCACATCTGCCAGGCCTCCTTGGAGACATTCTCGAAAATACGCTTGCCCAGTTCGCCCGGATAGGGGGGCATGTCCAGCCCTTCGGCCTCTTTGTCGAGTTTTACGCAATGCACCATACGGGCCATGAAAGTCTCCTTCGCTTGGACTATTGGTCGGATTCGGTTGCCAGCTGTTGCAACAGGGCCTTGATCGGTGCGGGCAGGCCCCGCGCGTCAGGCCGGCGTGTGTTATACCAGACTCTTTTACTCGGTTCCATCATCCGCGTGGGGGCCCCCCGGATCGCGCCGCACAGCGGCTGGATGTCGAGATGAAAGTGGCTGAAGGTGTGACGCAACGGGGCCTGCGGGGTCAGCTCCTCCGTCTCCAGGCCGAGCTGGCTGGCGCACCACTGCTGTGGCGGGGTGTCCGGCGGGCACTCGGGAAAGCTCCACAGCCCGCCCCAGATGCCCGCCGGCGGGCGCTGCTCCAGCAGCACCTCGCCGGCGGCGTTTTGCAGGATCAGCATGGTGGTCTGGCGCACCGGCAGGGCCTTGCGCGGTTTGCGGCCGGGGTAGTCGTGGGGATTGCCCTGCCGGCGGGCCTGGCAGCCGTCGGCCAGCGGGCAGCCCGGGCAGTCGGGCTGGCGGCGCCGGCAGACGGTCGCGCCCAGATCCATGATCGCCTGGGTATAGTCCCGCACCCGCCGGCCCGGGGTGGCGGCCTCGGCCAGTTCCCAGAGGCGCCGCTCCACCGCCTTTTCGCCCGGCCAGCCATCGACGGCATGGTAGCGGGCGAGCACCCGTTTGGCATTGCCGTCGAGAATGGCAAAGCGTTGATCCCGGGCCTGGGCCAGAATCGCCCCGGCGGTGGAGCGGCCGATCCCGGGCAGGGCGAGCACTTGCTCGAAATCGGCCGGAAAATCGCCGGCGTGCTGATCCCGGATCTGTTGCGCCGCCCTGTGCAGATTGCGCGCCCGGGCGTAGTAACCCAGCCCGGTCCACAGGTGCAGCACCTCGTCCAGCTCGGCGTCGGCCAGCGAGCGGATAGCCGGGAAGCGGGCCATGAAGCGTTCGAAATAGGGAATCACCGTGGCTACCTGGGTCTGTTGCAGCATGATCTCGGAGATCCAGACCCGGTAGGCACTGCGATCCTTCTGCCAGGGGAGATCGTGGCGACCGCACTGGTCGAACCAGGCGAGCAGACGCTGGTCGAAGCGGGCGGGTTGCTGCGTGGGGTGGTTGTCAGGGGACATCGGGGGCGCGTTGTTCCAGGTTGTTGATCAAAGTGGTGCTCTCGTTGAGCAGTTTGTGTTTGAAGATGGCCGTACCGATCAGCGGCGGCACCCAGAAACGCGGCTGCAGATCGGCGCTGAGGGTGACACGGGTGCCGTGCCCGGCCGGCGCAATATGCCACAGGGTGCGCCCCGAGTGAAAATCGCTCTGTTGGGGATCGTCGATCAGGCGGATATAGCCCTGGCCCAGGGAAGTGGCGATCTGTACCTGGGTGACCCGGCGGCAGAATACCAGCACACAGCCTTCGCTGATCACCTCCACCCGCTGCCGCTCTCCCTGTGTGTCGATCACCCGGCTGCTGACGATCACCTCGCTTAGCCTGTGCAGCTGATCGTAGTCGGTAAGTTGCCGGTAAACCGCGTTCGTCGGTACGTCGATCTGCATTTGCAGGTGGATTAGAAAATGATCGCCGTCACGGCGCACCTGCGAGTGCAGTATCTCCCCCGCATGCAGGGCGGCGGGACACAGGCAGGCCACCACCAGCGCCCCGAACCAGCGGCAGGCTAAATTAGTTGAACAGCTTCTTGAGTGCGTCGCCAGCCTTCTCCTCCAGCTTCTTTTCAATCTTCTCTTTTTCCTGCTCGATTTTTTCGTCGGCTTTCTTTTTCACTTCGGCCCGGGCTTCGGCTTCCGCCTTGTCCAGCGCCTTGCGGCTCTCGGCACGCAGGTAGTCGCTGAAGTCCGGTTGCGGGGTCAGGCTGTCGAGCGGCCCCTTGAAGTGAATCTTGAACGGCGTCTTGTCCATCTGTTCATAGCGCTTGCCCTCGGCCACTTCGCCCTTGGAGGTCAGTTTGATAAAGGCGGTGTAGTCACTGTACAGGCGGACCAGGTCGAAGCTGCCTTCGCCGCGGATGCGTCCGAAGGGCAGGCGTGCCCGCAGATCGTTGTTGCGCGCCAGGCCGTTTTTGATCTGCAGCGTACCGGTCACCTCGGATAAGTAACTGGCGTTGTCCGCCTGCGGATTCTTGATGCTGGCGAACTGCTGTTGGATCTTGTCCAGGCGGGTTTTGGCTTCCACCAGGTTGGCGGCGTCGGTGACCGCCTTGAGGTCGTTGTCGATCTCGTTGACCACGTTTTGCAGTTGCGCCATGTCGATGCCTTTCACCTCGGCTTCCTGGACAGCAAACCGGCTGTTGCCGCTCAGGGTCTTGCGAATAGCCTCGGGATCGTTCCCCCGTGCGCTCAGCTCGAGCGAAAGATCGGTGCGACCGCGCAGTTTGTCATCGCCCCACAGATCCTTGAGCAGGGGCCCGATCTGCACCCCGGCCAGGGTTTCATTCAGCGTCAGGCGCGGGGTGTCGTCGCGGACATCCAGGGTAATGTCGCCACTGTAACTGCCCTCGTACAGTTGCGCCCCCAGCGGGTGCAGGCGAACCCGACCATCCCGGGCGCGCGTGCTGATCCGGATCGCGCGTGAGTGCAGGTTCATGGCCTTGAGCCGCTCGATGCGCAAGGTGCCTTCGATGTCCAGGGGGCGAATGGCTTCGACCGGGATCATGCCCGTGGAGGCCGCCGCGGCAGTGGCCGGTGTGGCGGGGACGGCCTGGCTGTCGGATGCGGACTTGTCGGCAGGCGGGGCCGCCTCGCCGGCGTCGGGCGGCGGCAGGTAACGGTCCACGTCGATTTGATCGAGGGTCAACGCATAGGTGATCGCGGGCTGGCTGAAGTCGCTGATCGCCAGTTCGCCGCTGAGCTCACTTTCATCGAACTGTACAAACAGCTCCGGGATAGTGACCTGCTGGAGATCGCCGTTGATAGCGGCATTCAGCTGCGCTGTTTGCAGTGCCTGCTCGTCAGCCATCGGCGGCAGTTCGATCTGCAGTTGTTGCAGTAGCATTCTGGGAGAGAACGGTTCCACTGCCACGCTGGCTTGATAAGTGGGCGCCTGCAGAATCCGGCTGGCCTCGATGTCCGTTTGCATTTGTACGTCGAATGTCTCCAGCGAGAGGGCCTCGGCCGTGGCCGTTTGGCGGGCCAGATCCAGCTGGATCCGCGGCCCGCTCAGCCGGATGTCGGCCTGATCGCCGGGGATCAGGGGGCTTTTCATGTCGACATGAAATTGCAGCTTCTCGGCCAGTAACTGTTGTTGTTCCAGGTGGGCGGTGAGCTGCAGCGAGAGGCGGCCGCTGGCATCAAACTGCGGCTCGCGGCTTTGCAGACGAAAGTCGGCGCTGAGTGGAATGGGGGTGGCCAGGGCGATGCGGCCAAGGGTCAGATTGAGCGGATCCAGTTCAATGTATTGCCCGCTGGTTTGATCGTCCCAGATCACCCGCGCCTGGCGCATTTCCACGCCCGCCACGGCCAGCGCCGCAAGCGGCGAGGGGCCACCGCTCTCCGGCGCCGCGTCAGGCGCCTGGCTTTGTGGCGCCGGTTGCAGCAGATCGTCCCAGTTACTGACGCCTTCAGCATTGCGTTGCAGGGTCACATCCAGCCCGTTCAGGATAATCTGACCGACTTCCAGCTCGGCGAACAGCAAGGGCCAGAGCCGGACCCGCACCTCGACCTGTTCCACCGCGGCAAAGGTCTCGGGTTCGAAACCGGGCGCATTGGCCAGCCGGGTTTCGCCCAGTTCCACGCCCAGCCAGGGAAAGAAACTCCAGCTGATATCGCCGGCAATGTTCAGTTCCCGCCCGGTCTGCGCCTCGACCGTGTCGCTGATCGTCTCTTTATAGTCGTTGGGATCGATCACCAGGGTGACCACCGCAATACTGGCCAGCACCAGTAACACCAGTGCCGCCACTATGATCAAAAAGATTTTCAAAATCGATTTCATGGATTGTCCTGTCACTCTGCGAACGGGCTAACGTATTGTATTAAGTATGAGTGTATTACAGGGGTAAACCGCTGTCTGTTGGTTAGTGCGCCGAAAACGGGGCTGAGGGGGTCGCGACACCGAGCGGGCGATCCGTGATCCCGGGTGGGATTCGGCGAGTCACAGGCGCTGAGGGGGCCGGTTCGATGCCCGGCAGGACGGGGCGGCCTGAAAGTGGAGCGGGTGATGGGAATCGAACCCACATTAGAAGCTTGGGAAGCTCCGGTTCTACCATTGAACTACACCCGCGGGCTCGCGCTATTCTAGCGCGAGCAGGGGCGAGGTACTAGGGACGAGTGACGAGGAAAACCCGGACCCGGGTTGCTTATCGGTTCAGCCTTGTTCCTGTAGGAGCGCTTTACAAGCGCGATGGTCAGAGGCAGGGCTTGTTGCTGCGGCAAGGGCCTTCCACGAGTCTTTCGGGCAGCGCCGGATACGCGCCCCTGGCGCTTTTTCGACCGGGCTCCCTTGATCCTGACGAAGTCTGCCCGCAACTGGTAAGATAGCGAGCTTTAGCGTGGCGGCGGCCGCGTTTCCCTTACTTTTATCTGGTGTTTGGCGGCAGGATTATGCAGATCATCGTCAATGGCGAGCAGAAACAGATTGAGCCGGGTCTGACGGCGGCGGCGCTGGTCGAGCAGATGGGCCTCGGCGGGCGGCGTATCGCCATGGAGGTGAATCAGGAGATCCTGCCGCGCAGCCGCTATGGGGAGCACGCCTTTACCGACGGCGATCGGGTCGAAATCGTCCACGCCGTGGGCGGTGGTTGATCTGCCGGGCCGCCCGGCAGGGTATAATCCACTTTTTCACCCGCCCGATTTTCAGGAATGAGCATGAGCAGCAGTAAACAGGACACCCCGTTGACCATTGCCGGCAAGGAATACCGTTCCCGGCTGCTGGTGGGCAGCGGCAAATACAAAGATCTGGAAGAGACCCGCCTGGCCACCGAGGCCTCCGGCGCCGAGATCGTTACCGTGGCGGTACGCCGCAGCAACATCGGCCAGAACCCGGACGAGCCGAACCTGCTCGACGCCATCCCGACGGATAAATACACCATCCTGCCCAACACCGCCGGCTGCTATACCGCCGACGACGCGGTGCGCACCTGCCGCCTGGCCCGCGAGCTGCTGGACGGCCACAACCTGGTCAAACTGGAAGTACTGGGCGACGAGAAGACTTTGTTCCCCGATGTGCAGCAGACCCTCAAGGCGGCCGAGACCCTGATCCAGGACGGCTTCAAGGTGATGGTCTATACCACCGACGATCTGATTATCGCCAAAGAGCTTGAAGCCATGGGCTGCGTGGCGGTGATGCCGCTGGCCGCACCCATCGGCTCGGGGCTGGGGATCCGCAATCCCTATAACATCCGCTTTATCATCGAGGAGCTGAGCGTACCGGTACTGGTGGACGCCGGAGTCGGGACCGCCTCCGATGCGGCGGTGGCGATGGAGCTGGGTTGCGACGGGGTGCTGATGAACACCGCCATCGCCGGCGCGCAGAATCCGGTGCTGATGGCCTCGGCCATGAAAAAGGCGATCGAGGCGGGCCGGGAGGCCTACCTGGCCGGGCGCATGCCGCGCAAGCAGTACGCCAGTGCCTCGTCGCCGCTGGATGGGACCTTTTTCTAGGCCGCCTCTGAATCAAAGGGTCATTGCGAGGAACAAAGTGACGAAGCAATCTCTAGCCGATTGATTTGTCTTCATCAGATTGCCACGCGAAGTTTATGCCCGTCAGGGTGCTCGCAATGACCTGGAACCGCCCTTAAGAATACGTGAGACATTGGACATTGTTCCATCTGGTTGGCGCGAGCCATTGTATGAGCCAGGTCAGCTTTTCCCGATCAGGCTCTCTTCCCCTTTGACCAGCCGGGCAATGTTACTGCGGTGGCGCCAGAAGGAGAGCACCACCATGGCGAGGGTGGCGAGGATCAGTGCCCACTGCGCGCCTGCAAACAGCCAGACAAAGAGCGGTGCCAGCGCCATGGCCACCAGCGCCGAGAGCGAGGAGATTTTCAGCCCCTTGGCGATAAACAGCCAGGTGGCCGCGGTGGCCAGACCGGCCCAGAGATTAAACCCGAACAGCACCCCCAGCAGGGTCGCCACCCCCTTGCCGCCCCTGAACTGGAAAAACACCGGATACAGATGGCCGACAAAGGCCGCGAAGCCAACCAGTCCCAGCACCGGCGGGCTGACCTGAAGAGTGACCGCCAGCAGGACCGGCAGCAGCCCCTTGAGCATATCGCCCAGCAGGGTGACGGCGGCGGCTTTCCTGCTGCCCAGACGCAGCACATTGGTGGCGCCGGGATTGCCCGAGCCCTGGCCGCGCGGGTCGGGCAGGCCCGCCAGCTTGCAGACGATGATGGCCGATGAGAGCGAGCCGAGCAGATAGGCGCCCGCGATGAGCGTGTAATCGATGATATCCATGGACAAATTATCCCCCCACTGGAGGCCGAATTATAGAGGGATTGGCGCAAGCCGTGTATAGTTGGGCGCCAGTTGATCAGGCAAAGTTGTACGATTATGGATATTGTTTATCTCAACGATCTGCGCATTGATACCGTCATCGGTATCTATGACTGGGAGCGGCGCATCAAGCAGACCGTGGTGCTGGATCTGGAAATGGGCGCCGACATTCGCCAGGCGGCCGCCAGCGATCACATCGACGACACGCTCAACTACAAGGCGGTGGCCAAACGGATCATCGGCTTTGTGGAAGAGAGCGAATACCAGCTGGTGGAGACTCTGGCGGAAAAGGTCGCCGAAATCATTCTGGGCGAATTCAACGTGCCCTGGGTGCGGATCCGGCTTAACAAGCAGGGCGCGGTGCGCGGCGCGCGTGACGTGGGCGTGATCATCGAGCGCGGCACGCAGGCCTGACATGGCCCAGATCTACATCAGCATCGGCAGCAATATCGACGCGGAACACAACATCCGCGGCGCGGTCCATGCGCTGAGAGAGCAGTACGGCGAACTGACCCTCTCCAGCGTCTATGAAAGCGCCTCGGTCGGCTTCGAGGGTGACAACTTTCTCAACCTGGTTGTCGGGTTGAAAACGGATCAGCCCGTTCAACAGGTCCTTGATACCCTGCACGATATCGAAAACCAATACGGACGCAAACGCACTGGCCCGCGTTTTTCATCCAGAACCCTGGACCTGGATCTGCTGCTGTACGACGATCTGGATCTGCATGATCAGGGCATCGACCTCCCGCGCGAGGAGATCACCCATAACGCCTTCGTCCTGCAACCCCTGGCCGAGATCGCCCCGGACCTCCGGCATCCCCAGCAACAGCTGAGCATGGCCCAACTGTGGCAACAATTCGACAAGGCCAGCCAGTCACTCTGGCCGATTCCTTTCGTATGGGAATAAAGAGCTTTACCACGAAGGCGCGAAGACACGAAGTATTAAATACTGAAAATCAACACTATGAAACTGCCTTGTTTGCATCGTGGCCTGGTTTTTTGAACGGGGATCAAGAGCTTAACCACGAAGTCGCGAAGACACGAAGTGTTACTACTGAATAAAACAACATCCTGAAAAAGCTTTCGCTTTTCTTCGCGTCTTCGTGCCTTCGTGGTGAATCATTACCACGAAGACGCGAAGTGTTAGCACTGAGTAAAACAAGCACTGAAAAGATTTGTTTTTCTTGGTGTCTTGGTGGTTTTTAAATAATTCGTTGTTTACTTCGAGTCTTCGCGCCTTCGTGGTGAATCAATTTTATGAATTCAGCGAGCGCCCGCCATCGACGGCGAGGATCTGGCCGGTCATGTAGTCGGCGTCGCGGATGAGATAGAGAATCGCTTTGGCAATGTCGTCCGGACTGCCGCGGCGTTTGAGGAAGGTACGCGAGATAATTTTTTCCTTGTCCTCATCTTCCAGGTTTTCCGGCCACAGGATGGCGCCGGGGGCGACGCCGTTGACGCGGATCTCGGGGCCGAGTTCGGCGGCCAGGGCCTTGGTCATCATGCCCAGTGACGCCTTGGCCATGCTGTAGAGGGGAAAGTTGCGCAGCGGCCGTTCGGCGTGGATGTCGACGATGTTGACGATGCAGCCCTGCTGCTCTTGCAGATACGGCGCCGCCGCCTGGCTCAGGAAAAACGGCGCCTTGACGTTGGATCCCATCAGGTCGTCCCACTGCGCAATACTGGCCGACTCGACGGGAGTGGGATAAAAGGTCGAGGCGTTGTTGATCAGCACATCCAGTCGCCCCCAGACCTGCGCGGCCTGTTTGGCCAGTTGCCGCAGCTCGTTGGTGTGGTGCAGATCGGCCTGTGCCAGCACGACCGAATCGGCGCGCTGGTGTTCCAGTTCCAGTTGCAGTTGTTCTGCCGCCTCGCGCGAGTGGCGATAATGCAGCACGATGTTCATGCCCTGCTCGTGCAGCAGGCGTGCGGTCGTGGCGCCGATCCGGTGGGCCGCGCCGGTAATCAAAACCACCTTGTGTTCAGACATGCTGTGTTATCCTTCGGTTTTCGCCACCAGCCGTACACTTTAAACGTAATCAGCCGATGAATACAGCGGATCCCCATTCCGGGCGCGGAGCGCCGAGCGAGCGCTTTCCCCGGCGCCTGCGCCAGCGTCAGGCGGCTCTGGCCGACTGGCCCGAGCCCGATGCGACGGCACGCCAGCACAGTCTGCGTCTGATCGAGGCGATCCGCGAACAGATCGCCGCCGCCGGCGGTGCGATCCCCTTCCATGACTACATGCAGGCGGCCCTGTATACACCGGGACTGGGTTACTACGCTGCCGGCAGCAGCAAGTTCGGCGCCGCCGGCGATTTTGTCACCGCGCCGGAGATTTCGTCTTTATTTGCTGAATGTCTCGCCGAAGCCCTGTCGCCTGTATTGAATAGTCGGCCTGACTGGGATCTGCTGGAAGCGGGGGCCGGCAGCGGCATCCTGGCCGCGCGGTTGTTACAGGAGTGGCAGGCACAGGATTGTCTGCCGCGACACTATTATATACTGGAGCTGAGCGGCGATCTGCGCGAACGCCAGCAGCAACAGATCGCACAACACTGTCCTGAACTGCTGCCCCGGGTGCAGTGGCTGCAAGGCTGGCCAGATGATTTTAACGGCATCGTGCTGGCCAACGAGTTGCTGGACGCGATGCCCGTGCACCGGGTTCACAAACGCGCGGGCCAGTGGTACGAGCAGACGGTCGGGTTCGAGCAGGATGGTTTCGTTAGCGGCGAACAGCCGTCGGTCAACGAGGCATTGCAATGCCAGCTGGCGGCTATCGAAGAGCCGCAGCCGTTACCCGATGATTATCTGAGCGAAATCAATCTTGATGCGGCGCAGTGGATCGAGTCGCTCGGCGAACAGATGCAACAGGGCATCGTGTTGTTGCTCGATTACGGCTATCCGCGCCACGAGTATTACCATCCCCAGCGCCAGCGCGGCACGCTCATGTGCCACTATCGCCATCGTGCCCACGACGATCCCTTCGTCTATCCGGGATTGCAGGATATCACCGCGCATGTGGATTTTACCCATGTGGCGGACAGCGCCCTGGCCGCCGGGTTTGGCGTGGCGGGCTATACCACCCAGGCCCACTTTCTGCTGGATGCCGGTCTGATGCAGCGTCTCGAACAGCATGGCGGTGATGAAGCCGACTATCTGCAATGTGCCGGCGAAGTCAGGCGCCTGACCCTGCCGCAGGAGATGGGCGAGATCTTCAAGGTGATGTTGCTCAATAAAGGCAGCGAAGTATTGCCGAAAGGCTTCGGCGGGCGTGATTTACGCCATCAATTATAACGAGAACCACGCATGTTGCTGATACAGATTATTATTCTGGCGATTATCCAGGG
This sequence comes from Thiohalophilus thiocyanatoxydans, assembly GCF_004366735.1. GTDB lineage: Bacteria > Pseudomonadota > Gammaproteobacteria > UBA6429 > Thiohalophilaceae > Thiohalophilus > Thiohalophilus thiocyanatoxydans. Next base: position 52,264 of record NZ_SOQX01000009.1, read on the forward strand.
GCTGACCGAGTTTCTGCCCATCTCCAGTTCCGCGCATCTGATCCTGGTGCCGCAGCTGAGCGACTGGCCCGATCAGGGGCTGGCGTTTGATGTGGCGGTGCATGTCGGCACCCTCTCTGCGGTGGTCTGGTATTTCCGTTGTGAGGTGATCACCATGGCGCGTGACTGGGGCAGTTCCTGTGTACAGCGCCAGCAGACGGGTGAGAGCCGCCTGGCCTGGGCGGTGATCCTGGGCAGTATTCCGGTGGCGGTCTTCGGTCTGCTGCTGCATGATCTGGTCGATACCACCTTGCGCTCGCCGCTGGTCATCGCCTGGGCGACCATTGGTTTCGGCTTGCTGTTGTGGCTGGCCGATGTGATCGGCCGCCGGGTGCGTGACGAACACCGCCTCGGCTGGAAAGATGTGGTGGTGATCGGCCTGGCCCAGGCCGTGGCCCTGATCCCCGGTACCTCGCGCTCGGGGATCACCATGACCGCCGGCTTGTTAATGGGCCTGACCCGCACTGCCGCGGCACGATTCTCCTTTTTATTGTCTATCCCGGCGATCCTCATGGCCGGGGCCTACAAAACCCTGAAGCTGATTGAGCAGGGTAGTGTGGAGTGGTTGCCGCTGTTACTCGGCGCGGTGATCTCGGCGTTCACTGCGTATCTGTGTATTCACTGGTTTTTGAAGCTGCTGGATCGCATCGGCATGCTGCCCTTTGTCATCTACCGGCTGTTGCTGGGCGCCGGTCTGTTATACGTCTTTATGTAAGCGATTATGAACGACAAACCCCGCGATAACATCTATGCCACGCCGCAATCGATGATTGTGGACTTTGCCTTTGATGAGAAAGTGGCCGGGGTGTTTCCGGATATGATCCGCCGCTCGGTGCCCGGTTATGAGACCGTGATCACCCTGCTGGGATTGCTGGCGGAAGGTTACGCACAACCCGACAGCCGAATCTATGATTTTGGCAGTTCCCTGGGCGCGGCCACGCTCTCCATGCGCAACCGGGTCGCGCATGACAGTTGCCGCATTATCGCGGTGGACAATTCCACCGCCATGACCGAACGCTGTCGCCAGATACTGGCACAGGACGACTCGCCGGTTGAGGTGGATGTGATCTGCGCCGATATTCGCGACATCAAGGTGGAGCGGGCCTCGCTGGTGGTGCTCAACTTTACCTTGCAGTTTATTCCGGCCGATGAACGTCAGGCGCTGCTGGATCATATTTACGCCGGCCTGCTGCCCGGCAGTGCACTGGTATTGTCGGAAAAACTCGCGTTCGAGAAGAATAGCGAACAGCAGTTTCAGACCGACATGCACCTGGCGTTTAAAAAAGCCAACGGCTACAGCGAACTGGAGATCAGCCAGAAACGCACCGCGCTGGAGAAGGTGCTGATTCCCGACAGCTTCGAGACACATCGCAAACGTTTGCAACAGGCCGGTTTCAAAGATGTCTACCAATGGTTTCAATGTTTTAACTTTGTCTCCCTGCTGGCCGTCAAATGAACGATTATTCCGGTTTGTACCAACGTATAGCGAATACTCCGCTGGCCGATTGGACACAACAATTGCCGGAACAGATCGAAAAAGGTCTGGATGCGAAACGTTACGGGGATCTGCCCAAATGGCAGGCCGCCGTGGACGCCATGCCGAAGGTGCAACCGGTCAGTTGCGACTTCACTCAAGACGCTGTGCGCATCGGCGATGGCAGCGAGCTGAATGATGAGCAGCGGGAGGCGTTAAAGCAGCAGCTAAAACAACTGCATCCCTGGCGCAAGGGACCCTTCGAGCTGTTCGGTATCCACATCGATACCGAATGGCACTCTGACTGGAAGTGGGACCGATTAAAAGATCACATTAGCCCGCTCGCCGGACGAACGGTGCTGGATGTGGGTTGCGGCAACGGCTATCACTGCTGGCGTATGCGAGGTGCCGGCGCCGAACTGGTGATCGGCGTCGATCCCACTCCGCTGTTTACCCTGCAGTATGAAGTCATGCACCGCTATGCCGGCGACCAGGGGGTGTATGTACTGCCGCTGGGGATCAACGCTGTGCCGGAAAAACCGGGCGCCTTCGATACTGTCTTCTCCATGGGGGTGTTGTATCACCGTCGCTCGCCTCTCGACCATCTTTTGCAACTGCGTGACTGCCTCGCCTCCGGCGGCGAGCTGGTGCTGGAAACCCTGATCGTTGACGGCGACGAGAATACGGCTCTGTTTCCCGAAGACCGCTATGCGCGCATGGGCAATGTCTGGTTCCTGCCCTCGGTGCCCATGCTCGAGCGCTGGCTGCGCCGCTGTCGCTTCAGCAACATCCGCACGGTCGATGTGACGACTACCACGATAGAAGAACAACGGGCCACCGACTGGATGACCTTCCAGTCCCTGGCCGACTTTCTCGACCCCGCCGATCACAGCAAGTCAATCGAAGGTTATCCGGCCCCAAGGCGGGCGATCATCATTGCACAGAAAGCCTGAATATTCCGGCCGGACCAGTAGCGAGAATGTCTGGTAGCGCTGCGTGCAACCTGACCTACGGTTAAATGCGGGGATTTTACAAAAAAGCCGTAGGTCACGCTGGCGACAGCCTGCGTGACACCTGTCTGACAGGCTGGGTGTCTGAATACCCCAAACACATTGACAATGAATAAACGGGATCTCTGCAAGATCATTGCTGTCTGACTCAACACGAAGGCAGGGATCTCAGCTTCGTATAACATTCTTCGGCTGGTAGTCGCACCGCTCACAATCCATTCTCTGATATACCGTATCGTCGATAATCTGGTTACAGATATGCTCGCGACGGGTATCGCGGATATGCGGTTTGATCCAGGAGCTGATATAGAGCTTGCCGCGGGATTCGTGCAGCCTGTCCTTGTAGTCGGGTTCGACGGTGCGTTCGATATACTCCTCGTCCAGTTGCACGCCCGGCAGATGTTCACATAATTTGCCAAGCATCCAGTCAAGAGTGATGTCGGACAGCCCCTTCTCCTTGTAGCTGCCGCCGATGTTCGAGTGCACGCCGGCAAACCAGCGCTGTTCCACGACTTGCTCCTCGCTGAGGTTGCTGGCTTGCCACAGTGTCGGGCTGAAGGAGCGCCGCTTCTCGTCGACGGCCACGGCATGAAAGGCGTGTTTCACGTGCGGCGAGAGTTTTGTGTCGTGGAATTTGTACATCCAGGCGGTGGCCCAGTTGAGTGATTTCAACGGAATCCCCAGCGCGCCAACTGTGTCCCAGACGCCGAGAAAGTGCACGTCCCGGTCAACATGACTGTAGCGTTCGCGGTAGGCTTCGATTTTTGCCGGGTCGGTATCGTGGCTGCGATACATCGCATACGTCTTTTCGATCTTGCTGATGTACTTTTTGCGCAGAATGCCGAATTGACCAATCAGTCCTGCCAGGCTGCGAGCGGTATAGGCGCCGCGGCTGAAGCCGAACAACACCAGTCTGTCGCCGGGCTGGTAGTGTTCCACGACGAATCGATAGGCCTCCTGGACGTTCTTGAACAGACCGTGACCGAAGGCTCCGCCGGTGATCCTGTCCAGCCAGTTGCGGGTGCCGACTCCTTCGTCATACCAGGTCAGTTGTTCCGGGGTACTGAGGATGAGGCGCGCCATTTTGGCCACGTTGCTGGGGGAGGTGACACCGTCGTCTTTTTGGTCGGCGGTATTCCAGGTACCGTCAGTACAGATAAAGAGTATTTTGCCCATCCGTGAGAGACCTTTTTTTTATAAAGTGTAAAAATCTACTCCCCGTCCGGGACGAAATCAAGTGCCCGGTATTGCCCCTCAGCAGAGTCGCGGCACGCGTGACTACCGACCAGGCTGTGGTTTGTGGCACATTCTAGCCTGCCACTTTTCACATATCACAATACTGCCGGCTATACTCGCACTATGTACCGGGTACTTGAAAAAATGCGTGAACTGACCTGGCCGTCGACCTGGTATGGCTGGCGGCTGGGTTTGCAGTCGTGGTGGTACACGCGCGACAAGTCCCGGCTGACTTTGATGAGTATTGTGTTCGCTGTCCTGCTGGCAATGCCGCTGGGTATTCACGGGCTGATCAGCCACGCGCAGGACAGCAAGCAGGCCCTCTACGATCTACGTTGCCTGACGCAGAACATCTACCATGAAGCACGTGGGGAATCGGCAGCCGGTCAGTACGCGGTGGCGGAAGTCACTCTGAACCGCGTGGCCTCGCGCCATTTCCCGGATACGATATGCAAGGTTGTCCACGAACAGCGCTGGGACAGTATACGCAAGCGCCATGTCGGCGCCTTCTCATGGACCGAACTGGAGCTCAAGGCGGATGCCGGGGATCCGGCGTACAAAACTGCGCGCAAGATCGCGGAGGATGTTTATTACCAACGTAACGAACCGCGGGTGGAAGATGCCTTGTTCTATCATGCAACATATATTCGCCCCAGCTGGGCACGTACCAAGACGAAAGTCGCCAGCATCGGGCAGCATATATTCTATAAATGAATCGAATTTCAGGTGAATATTAACTGGAATATATCAGGGTAAGTTTATTTGTTTCTGAGTCAGAGAGTAATTTCCAAATATCGCCAGCGGGAAGAGGTTTGCTAAACAGATAACCCTGGATGTGATCACAGCCATGGGAGCGCAAAAAATCAAGCTGTGCTGTATCTTCAACACCTTCCGCTATGACCTCCATGCCAAGACTGTGCCCAAGACTGATGATGGCCTGGGCAATGATAGCATCGCCAGGATCGTTCATTATATCCTGAACAAAACTTTTATCAATCTTGAGTTGGTTGACGGGTAATCGTTTGACATAGGCTAATGATGAGTAACCTGTACCAAAATCATCAATGGAAAGATGTACACCCAGGCTATTTATCCGGTTTAGGGTATTGATAATATTTTCCTGGTCTTCCATTAGCATACTTTCAGTTATTTCAAGTTCAAGAAGGCCTGGTTCAAAACCGGTCTCTGTTAGAATATTTTCGAGTTTTTCTACCAACTGCGATTGTTTTAATTCTCTGACGGAAAGATTGATTGAGAGTTTAATAGGATCTATTCCAGTGGCCTGCCATTTTTTCAGTTGCAGAGTGGCGGTTCGTGTAACCCAACCCCCGATGCGAAGAATTTGACCACTGTTTTCTGCTATTGGTATGAACTCAAGTGGCGATATCATGCCGAAATCTGGATGGTTCCAGCGTAACAACGCTTCCAGTCCTGATATTTTACCCGTGATCAGAGAGACCTGTGGTTGATAATAAATATCGAGCTGCTGGTTATCGATCGCAAAGCGAATATCTTTTTCAAGTTTGAGTGTACGAGCAGTAATGGTTTGGAGTTCAGTGCTATAAAAAAAGTAATTATTCCCTCCAAGGCGCTTCGCATGATACATGGCAATATCAGCATACCTGGAAAGGGTGTCAAAATCATCACCATCATCCGGGTATATGGTGATGCCTGTTGACAGGGTTGCTGTCATTTCATAGTTGTTGATGTTGTATGGCTTGGAAATTTCCGTTTGAATCTTTTCTGCGACATGTGCAGAGCCATCGGCGTTAGTATCAGGCAATAATATAATAAACTCATCGCCGCCTTGGCGAGAAATCGTGTCCTGGTTACGGAGTAAGGATGACAGGCGTTGTGCTACTTCTGTTAGAAGAAGATCGCCAACCTTGTGACCAAGGCTGTCATTGATATTCTTGAAATTATCGAGATCGCAATAGAGTATCGCTATTTTCTTATTCTGACGTTGTGCCTGGGAGATGGCGTACTCGACATGTTCACTGAGTAACACCCTGTTTGGGAGCTTGGTCAAGGGATCGTAGTGAGCGAGCCACTGTATATGTTGTTCATATTCCTTGCGTTGAGTTATGTCCTCAAAAATCCCAATATAAACAGTAGCATTATATTCCGGGTCATGGGTTTGTATAATACTGAGCCATTCAGGGTAAATCGAACCGTCCTTACGTCGGTTCCATATTTCGCCTTCCCAATATCCCTGAGAAGAGATTGTTTCCCACATGTTATGATAGAAATCAGATTTATGTTGACCGGAGGAAAGAACGTTTGGAGTTATTCCAAGCACCTCCTCTTCAGGATAGCCAGTGATACTGGTGAATGCCTTGTTAACCATGATTATATTGTTGTTTTTATCGGTGATAACAATTCCTTCTCGGCTGTTCTCAAAAACATGCGCGGAAAGTCTGACTTTTGATTCTTGCGCCTTTCTCTCGGTGACGTCGGTAAGAAATCCATGCCAAAGAACAGAGCCGTCGGATTGTTTATCCGGAGTAGCGTTAGCATTGAACCAGCGTATGTTTCCGTTTTTATCTATTGAGCGCCATTCGTTTCTCCAGATACTCAGTTCACTGGCAGAGGTTTTTATAGATATATTTATCCTGGCCAAATCGTCAGGATGAATTGATTCAAAAACAGGGGATGCGTCCAGGTGAACAGATTCAGGATCTATTCCGAGGAGCGATGAAATCGCATCGCTCACATACGGCATTCTATGGCTGCCATCGGGAAATAACTGGTACTCGTAAATCATTCCAGGAAGGCGGCTGGCAATATTTTTAAGACGTTTCTCTGATTGTTTGACGTCTTCAACCACATTTAACAACGCGCGCCGTGATCGTTTCGCAATTTGTAGTTGTTGTTGCAGCTGATCATTGGCCTTAACGGCATCGCGCTCAGTATTTTTTATATGTGTAATATCAGTCAAGCTTATAACGCTGCCGATAATATCATTGTAAGAATCAATATCTCGTATGTAACTTGAACCGACTAGCAGGTCGAAATGCCTTGTTTTACCTCGCAAAGACAGTTCAAGTTGGCCACTTACAGTGTTATCAAGTATGTCTTTGAGCTGATACAAGTTGTCGTTTTTATCTATAAGCTGAAATATGGCATCGAATGACAGGCCGGTTGGTTCGGTTTCACTCAGACGTCTGGAGGTCGCATTGGATCTAAGGATTATTCCTGAAGAATCGCATACAACAATTGCCTCGGTGACTTGTTCAAGAATCGTGCGCGTAAGCTTCTCGTCAGCTGCGATTGCCTTGTTACGTTTCTGTTCGCTCAGATCAGTAACAATAATGCTAAGTGTGTAGTCGCTGTTTTCGTTGCTGTTCTTGCCTATAGTAAGATATGCCGGAATTGGACTTCCCGTATTGCTCCGCAATGAGTATTCATGACGAACAGTGCCACTATAATAATCTGCCATGTTACGCAGTGTGTTATCTAAATAATCACGTTCATCAGGAAAAATCCAATTGTCGATAGCCGTGCCTATAATTTTATGTAAGGGAGATTGTAGTATCTTGGCTATATATTGGTTGGCATAAAGGATAATATTCTGATCAGAAATAATCAGGGCGCCTTCACCCATTTCTTCAATAAGCTTGCGATATATACTTTCTTCATCCAATAATGAAACAACATATGATTGCTCCTCTCGGGTTTGTAATATGGCATCAACCTCACCTTTTCGTATGGAGTTGATTAGTTGTTCATATTCGGCAAGTTTATCCCGTAACCGCTGATTCTCAGTTAAGAGTGATGCCTTGGTATGCTTTTTTGATGAGGACATATGTGTTAAGAGCGTAAGCTATCGATGTTTGATATCCAGCCCGACAAGGACCTTGTCAGTGTCGGAGAGATCGCCGATGATACGCCTGATGGGTTCGGGAACCTGTTTGATCAGCGTTGGAACTGCTATGATTTGATCTCCCTCGGCAAGTTGTGGTTGCTGATAGAGATCAATGACTTCCAGTGCATAACGCTCGTTGAGATATTCCTCACAGATCTCCTTGAGATTCTTTATCGCCAGAAGGGATTTCGGAGTCTGACCCGCGACATACAGGCGAAGCAAATAATGATCTGGTTGCATGGAATTCGGGGTGGCCGTATTGTCTGATGAATGATTCATGATCTGCATTCTCGATGTCAGTAAGTTACGTACTTGAGGCGTCTGAGTTGATGATCACTCCCTGGTCGGTTATGTGATAGTCATGTATTGCATTGGAATGGCTCATTCCGCGTGATTTGATGATGGTTACCGTATGAGACCGTGATTTTTCGAGCTCGGTATTTCTCAGTAGTAGCCAGGTATCCATTAACGACGAGATACCGATTTCGGTCTGTTCCTCATTTTCTCCACCCTGGGTAAGGCTGTTGCAAAAAGCGGTGATGCCCTCCGTCTTCAGATAGTCCAGCAATCGCGCGAGCATGACTTTGATAGCGCCGGTGTCGCCTCCGGTGATAAAACTGTTTAAGGGATCAATGACCACGGTTTGAGGTTCGAATTCCCTGACAACTTCCAGTATGCCAAGGAGATGAGCCTCAAGGCCGGCAGCTGTCGGTCGTACGGCATGAATCTGGAGTAACCCCTTGTCCAACCAGTGCCCAAGATCGATACCTATGGAGGCCATATTGCGGCAAATCTGTGCGGGGGATTCTTCATAGGCGAAATACAGGACCTTCTCCCCACGTTTTACCGAAACCTGAGCCAAATGTGCCGCGAAGCTTGATTTTCCAGATCCAGCTGTACCGGAGGCGAGGATACTGCTGCCACGATAGTAACCCTTGCCACCAAGCATCTCGTCCAGTCCCGTGATACCGGTGGTAATGCGCTCTTCCAGGGCTGCGTGGAGAAGCGTCAGCGAGGTTACCGGCAGGATTGAAATGCCCTGTTTACCGATCAGGAAGGGGTACTCATTGGTCCCGTGACTAGAGCCCCGGTATTTGACCACCCGCAGGCGACGGGAGGAAAGCTGGTTCTGAACCCGGTGGTCAAGAGCAATAACACAATCCGAGACATATTCCTCGATTCCGTGTCGTGTCAGTGTGTGTTCGCCGGCTTCGGCCGTCACAATCGCTGTGACATCTTTTTGTTTCAGCCAGCTGAACAGGCGCCGGAGTTCGGACCGCAGACGTCTGGGATCCGGTAGCTGGGCAAACAGTACATCAATGGTATCCAGAACCACGCGCTTGGCACCAATTTTGTCGATGGCCGCGCCCAGCCGGATAAATAACCCTTCCAGGTCATAATCGCCGCCTTGTTCGAGCTGTGTGCCCTGCAGATCCACGTGGTCGATGTAAAGCTGTTTATTATTTATAAGCTCCGGCAAGTCATAACCCAGAGAACTGACATTGACCGCCAGGTCCTCTCCAACCTCCTCAAACGAGATAAATACGCCCGGTTCGCCGCGCTCCAGCGCTCCTTTTACCAGGAATTGCATTCCCAGCAGGGTTTTTCCGCAGCCGGCATTCCCGCAAACCAGAGTCGGTCTGTTGCTTGGCAGGCCACCGTCGGTTATTTCGTCCAGGCCTGTAATGCCTGTGGGGATTTTTTTCAGATGCAGATAGTGTGTCGATTGCATAATATAACTCGTTGTTGGTTTTAAATGTTGCTTTCCTGATCGTCAAGGTTGGTGTAACGGGGCGCTTGCTGATGCTTTTGCAACAGGGCATTGACTTCCCGTTTGAGTTCTATGATCCGTTCCTCCCGACCAATCGTAGCTGCAAACCAGCGGTTAAGTTCCTCGACCTGCTCTTGCAATTGTGCTTCCCTGGCTTTTTGTTCGGTGAGGTCCATAATCGTGCCAGTCATACGAATGGGTTTTCTCTCGTTATCACGGCTGATGATACCCCGTATGAGGGTTGGCACATAATGTCCGTCCTTGTGTTGAAAGCGACATTCAACCGATTCGTGATCGTGCATGGGTTGCCGGGTACGATAAAGGGCTTGTTCAACCTGTGAGATATCCTCTGGATGAGCCAGGCGGCGCCACAGTTCGGAATTAACAGATAATTCATTAACCTCATAGCCAAGCATGTACCACCACTGGGGTGAATAGTAGAGCTCGTTGTTGACAAAATCCCAGTCCCAGGGAGCATCAGTGGAGCCCTGGATGACAAGATCCAGGCGCTGCTGAGTCTTTTGTCGTTCTGTTTCGCGATCTATGTTCTCCAGTGCAAAGGTGATATCCAGGGCCATCTCCTGCAACAGGTCCTGAGTGGTTGCATCAAAGCTGTTGGCCTGCTCCGAATAGAGGTTGAAATTGCCATACAGTTTGCCATTGCGCCATACCGGCAGGCTGGCGGAGGCGGCAAATCCAAAGGCTTCTGCCTGTTCATGCCAGGGTGCTGAAATTGGTTCATGTAAAAAATCCTGGCACCAGTAAGGGCGGTTCTCACGCAGCGCGGTTGCGGTTGGGCCCTGGCCACCAGGGCTTTGCGGATCGAGCGAGAGCAAAATTTCATCCAGGTACTCGGTCCCCTCACCCGCGCTGGCGATCGGCGTGAGTGTTCGGGTATGCTGGTTAAGGGTGCCGATCCAGGCCATTTTATAGCCACCATACTCAACGGCATTATGGCAAATCCGTTCCAGCAGATCGCTCTCTTGCTGAATTCGAACAATTGCCTGATTGGTCTGGCTCAGCGTGGCATAAAGTCTGGATAGATGTGCAACCTGAGCGGCAGCCTTCTCACGCTCGGTTATGTCATGGGCAATACCCAGGACCCCGACAAGTTCCCCATGCTTGTCGAACATGGGCGTTTTGGTGGTTTCAAAAATACCCTGGTAACCATTGCTTGAAAAGGTGAGCTGTTCCTCGTTTTGAAGTGGCTTGTTGGAAGCTAGGGCTTTTCGATCATGTTCACGGAAAAAATCAGCCAATTGCCGATTAACGAAGTCATAATCTGTTTTACCAATTATGTCTGCCTCGCTGGCTCCGAAGAACTGCTCAAACATAGGGTTGCATCGGAGGTAGATACCGTCAGTGTCTTTGAGCCAGATCAGGTCCGGAATAGTCTGGAACAGGGTTTGTAAACGCAGTTGACTGGCTTCGAGCTCTTCCTGCGCGGCGCGTATGTCAGTAATGTCTTCACCAGATGAGAGGAAGCCGGTAATATTGCCCTTTTCGTCATACAATGTTGAATTGTGCCAGGCGATGAGCCGTTCTTCACCGTTATGGCTTACAACTCTGTTTTCTGCATATTCAGTGGTTTCAAGATCACCGTGCATCAGTTTGTTGAATACGCCTTTGGCATATACATGTACCGACTCGGGCAGGCAATGCTCGAACCAGTCCTTGCCGAGTAACTCATCTTCGCTGTAAGCGAGAACTTTCTGTGCCTTGCGGTTGAGCATGCGGATGCGGCCGCCAGTGTCGAGCGAAACCAGCATGGTGCCAGCTATGTCGAGATAGTGTTGAGCCTGATGATGAGCCGTCTCAAGCGCGAGCTCAATCTTTTTACGGTCGTCAATGTCCTGGACCATACCGATAAAGTAGTCGACTTCACCATCCGCGCCACGAATAGCCTTAACCTCAAGATAGCCATAAATGATGCTGCCATCCTTTCGGATATAGCGTTTGTCCAGTTTATATCCATCACTTTCATTGCGTATAACCTTATCGAATTCAATATGCTCCTGGTCCAGATCATCCGGGAGAGTCATCTCCTCCCAGGTCAATTTTTCAAGTTCAACCCGGCTATAACCCAGAATCTCACAGAGTCGATCATTGAAACGCAACAAACGCCTGGATTGAGGTGACGCGGTACAAATACCAACAAACGGCATATCGTGAAAAAGCTGTAGAAGATTATCGGCTTTGCTACGTTCGACCTGTAAAGTCAAATTGTGTAGCCAGTACTGCTGACGCCATACCATAAACAGACTGATGCCGATGGTCAGCAAAGCGAACAGACTGACCAGGGTGACCCAGTAGATCAGCTCATAAAGGGGTTGCATCACTTCTTTTCGATCGATCTTGGCGATCAGTTGCCAGTCGGTGTTGGCTACAGGATGCGTTGCGGCAAACACAGGAACATCCCGGTAGTCGATACCGTGGTATCTGCCAGGTTCCTGTTGTCGTAGTGCCAGGGCTGACGGCAGGTCGGTATCAAGCAGGTCTCTGCTCAGATCAAGGGCGGGAGACTGACTGAATCTTGGGCGGCTTAGAAACTGTACCTTGCCATTCTCTTCGCGCACCAGTAACGTTTCATCGGTTTTGTTGCCAAGTGACAGGCGTTGTACATAAGGGAAGATGAAATCCATGAGCGGCATATGAAGAAGTAAAAAGCCGACGCGCTGTGGATTGTCACCGGGTAAAATCAGCGGTGTGATAAAATCGAGGTGCAACTCGCCCTGTTCATCGCGATAGATAGACTGGCGTATGGATTGCGTTTCTTGATTTGTAGCTGGCGCGTTCCAGTGAGTATGTTCAACATCACGGGGTTTGCCAATGTGCAGCACGGGTTCTTTATCAGGATGTAGCAGGGTAACGGAGTCGTAACCGTAGGCATTGCGGAAGGCATTTAGTCGTGCTTCAAGTTCTTGTCGGGCGACATCACTGTTTTGTATCAGCCTCTGTGCCTTGCTGATAAAGTCATGATCCTGACTCAACATACGGGTGTCGTTGTGTCGTTCCTTGAACCAGTTTTCTATTTGCGTCGCTTTCAGCTCCGCGATGGCTTCCCTTTCCTGAAAAGCCGCTTGCTCGAGACGGGGTTTTTCGATGAAAGTAATGAACGTTACAATCAATGGTATCAGCAGCAGGATAGAGATAAACAGAAGAAGTAGCCGGCGAGGGGACGAAGTCGATATCTTCTCAATATTCACCGATTTCGGTGGTTGTTGCTTTCTGAGTGCCAGGTAAAGCAATCCGCTGGTGATGATGACAAAAACGATGCCCTTGAACAGTTCAAATTTCCAGATGAGTTGGGGATCCTGGATATTCATGCGGAACAGGTAGGAGGTCAGTAATATCCAGAGTGCAGCGAGAACCGCATAATAAATGACAATAGCCAGCGGGCTTTTGGCCGGGTGACTCATCTTGTCATTTAGAGGGGACATTATTAACTCGAATATCCATAAAATTGTTAACCTACAAAGTAGAAATAAGACCCTGTAAATATCAAGTATATTACTCACAGTCGCTGTAAGTAAATCTTAGTGCATTAGCGCCAGAACAATGTCGATCTTGAGTCAAGTCGTGCTTATTAAACGTTTGATTGACATCGAAAATGTGCTTAAGACGGGAAGGACGATCTTATACCGGGTGTGAGAAATTTGTTTAGCGCCGGGGATATCAGGTCCCGATAAATCCCTACTCAAAGTCGCTGAATTATTCAGGTCTTAAATCCGTAAAAACAGATAGTTACGTGTCGTAAGACGCTTATATGCCCTGTTCAAGGCACGATTATCAGGGTCAGATTGAAATTGCTCTACGTAGCCCACTTGCCAGGTACGACTGGGTAATCTCCTCCGGATTGGATTAGCCAAAACCCTACATTCAGAGCGGGATTAAGGCGGTCTGTCCTGCACAATATTAGGGAAAACCCCTTGTTTTGAAATGAAGCATTCTGTCTCGCGCGAATCGGACTGTCTGGGTTTATGTGAGGGGGGATGTCATCCAGGATATGTACAGGAAAACCCGTTGCGAATCGAAAAGAGGTTCATCATACCCGAGTTGGTGTGTTTGTGAACAAACTAATAGATCGCCTGATAGCGAGAGAGGCATGCCTGGGGGCAAGGTTAATCCGTAGAATTGAATAACCAGCTGCCGGTTCGCGAGTTACCAGGGGAACCGGAGCCAGCCTTTTATTGACTATATAATATACAATGTTTGTATAGGCCGGCTTTTGGCGATAGCTAGCTCGGCTACACGGACGCGACAAGGAATCTTGATGGGCAAGACGCAGCAGTGGCTGTTGGCTCTGGTGGCCTGCTTTTATTGCAATACACTCTTTGCGCAAGTTGACCTTGTGGTTAATATCCGGGGTGTTGACGACAGCCTGGAAAAGAACGTCAGGCTTTACCTGAGTCTCGAACAGCAAAAAGAAAGCGTTCTGCTGACTGAAGGCCGTGTCAAACGGCTACATGACAAGGCGTCGCAGGAAATCAGCAACGCACTAAAGCCCTATGGTTACTACCGATCCGAAGTCAGCAGCGAGCTGACAAAGTCGGATGCCGGGCAGTGGCAGGCATCCTATACGATTGATAAAGGGCCGCCTCTGCGCGTCACTGAATTTCGTCTTCTGGTCGATGGAGAGCTACGACAGGACCCGGCTTTATCGAACTTGATCGCCGACTTGCCATTGCAGGAAGGTAGCGTATTCAATCATATTCAATACGAGTCCATTAAGAGCGACCTGACCAGGCTGGCTTCGGAGCGGGGTTACTTCCAGGCCCGCTTTGTCGAAAAACAGGTCAAGATTGATCTTGACGCCTACGAGGCCCGTGTCAACCTTCATTATGAGAGTGGTCCCCGCTATCGGTTTGGCGATGTATCCCTGCAACAGGATGTGCTCGATCCACAACTGTTACAACGCTATATCCCGTTCGAACGGGGCGATCCCTACAACCTCAATGAGGTTATCGATCTCCAGTATGCGCTCAATGACAGCGACTATTTTTCCCGCGTCGAGGTATCCCCCGGTGAGATAGACGAGACGCAGCGCGAAGTGCCAGTCAATGTCAAGCTGACCCCGCGCAAGCCACATCGCTATACGTTAGGGGTGGGTTACGGGACGGATACCGGCGCCCGTACCAGATTCGGCTGGGAGATGCCGCGTCTGAACAAGTCGGGTCATCGTATCAACACCGAGGTCGGCGTTTCCGAGATAGGATACAGTTTCGGCGCTCGTTACCGGGTTCCGGTGCTCGATCCACGAACCGATCAACTGATCTATAGTGCCGGCGTGATCAATGAAGAGACCGACACCAGCGAGAGCACCCTTCGCACCCTCGGTGTTGCCCTGAACCGGAGTCGGGGGCAGTGGCGTGAGTCGATGGCGCTGAATTATCAACAGGAGGAGTTCATCGTTGCAGGCGACGAGGGTGATTCGACCCTGTTGATTCCCGGTGTGGACTGGAGCCGCACCTGGGGCCAGGGGTTTGTGAATGTGCTGGATGGTCTGCGATTCGATATTGAATTTCGCGGCGCAAGTGAGAAGCTGATCTCCGATACAGATTTTTTTCAGGTACAGGGCGGCCTGAAGGGGATTACCTCGCTGGGGAGTAAAACCCGGCTTATTGGCCGCGGTCGTCTGGGTAGTACCCGAACCGATGAGTTCAACCAGTTACCGTCTTCGGTACGCTTCTTCGCTGGTGGTTCGCAAAGCGTGCGCGGCTATGCTTACGAATCGCTGGGGCCGGTTGATGACACCGGCCAGGTGGTGGGTGGCAAGCACCTGATGGTCGGCAGTATTGAACTTGAACGTAACCTGGGCGGCAAGTGGGGCATGGCGGTGTTTTATGATGCCGGCAATGCCATCAACAATCTGGATGATGAACTCGAACATGGCGCCGGCTTCGGGTTGCGCTGGAAGTCGCCCATCGGTCCGGTACGCATCGATGTGGCTTCCGCGATCACGCAACCGGGTGATCCCTGGCGACTCCATATTAATATCGGACCGGATCTCTGATGCGCCCGGAGTTGAAAAAAAACCTGCTCGCGATGTTCGTGCTGCTGTTATTGCTCGCAGGCAGTGGGTTGTTCTGGCTGGGTGCAACCGAAAGCGGCTTGCGCTGGATTTATCAACAGAGCGGCAAGTTCCTTCCCGGCGAGTTGCATATCAGCAAACTCGAAGGGCGGCTGTTCGGCCGTATTACCGCCACCGATCTGGTCTATCAGAAAGCGGATACCCGGGTGGCCCTTGAGCGGGTAACACTGAAGTGGCGACCCTTTGAATTGCTGACGGGGAATCTGGTCGTCAGCCAACTGCACGTCCAGTCGGTGACTATCTCGCTGCCCGCCGCGCAGCAAAGCAAGGCGGAGCAGGCTGTCGAACTGCCGGACATTCGCCTGCCGGTCAATGTGACACTCGAGGATATCCGGCTCGATGACATCCATATCAGGCGGGATGCGCAGCAATTTGCCCTGCATCAGGTCACCCTCGACGCCAGCAGCCGGGGCAACAAGATCCATATCGATGCGCTCGATGTCAGCGCAACAGAATTTGATCTGCACATCGACGGTACGTTGAAGCCGGTCGGCGATTATCAACACACGCTGAATATGCAATGGCGACTTGGGCTGGCGGATCAACCTGAATTCACAGGCCAGGGCCGAAGCCGGGGGAATCTGGACAAACTTGCATTACAGCAGCAGATCAGTGGGCCACTGCAACTGGGTCTCGAGGTTGAAGCACGTGATCTGTTAAGTCAGTTGCGTTGGCAGGCCCGGGCGGATGTGAGCGAGGTTAACCTTGCACGACTCAACACAGCGTGGCCGGCAATCCGGGGCGAGCTGCAAGTGCAGGGCGAGGGAGATCGACATAGCGCGTCACTCAGCGGACAACTTTCGGGGGAGTATCCTGAACAGGGCCCCTTCGAGGCTGAGACCACGTTGCAAGTGGCGCGGGATGGCGCGTTGGAGATTGAACAGTTGTCAATGCGCTCACCGCCCACAAAGACCGAAGTTAATGCCCGGGGACAGTGGACGCCCGGCAGCGACGGATTCAAAAGCGGCGAGCTTGCTCTGGCGTTCGACTGGGAAAACCTGCGCTGGCCGCTGGCAGGTAACGCCTGGATAGACAGTGCCGAGGGTGAGGGGCGCGTCGAAGGCACTCCGGATCACTATCGGCTCTCGCTCAGGGCCGATCGCCCTCTGCCACAGGCGCCACCCTCGACCTGGCATGCCAATGCGAGCGGCGATCTCGAAGGGCTCGATCTCGACAGCCTGCGGATTACGGCGCTGGATGGCGAAACCATCCTGAGTGGCCGGCTCGACTGGTCGCCCCGACTTGCCTGGGATGTGGATGCCAGCGGCAAGGCGATCAATCCTGCCGGTCTGTGGCCACAATGGCCCGGCCGGCTCGATGCCCGTCTCAGCTCGACCGGGTATATAGAGGAAGGCGAGGTCATCGCAGAGGCGGATATTGCCCGCGTCAGCGGCGAGTTGCGCGGCCAGCCGGTGACTCTGCGCAGCCAGTTGGGCTGGCAACGGGCACAGTTAGAGGTTAAACAGTTTGAACTGAAATCCGGTTCGGCAAAAGTGGACGCGCAGGGGACGCTTGGCGAACGCATGAACCTTGACTGGTCCATCGACGCCGCCGAGCTGGCGCAGCTTTATCCGCAGGCCGGAGGGCAGCTGCAGGCCTCGGGACACATCAGCGGCACCCGGGCCGAGCCGGTAATCCGGACCACTTTCAACGGCGAGCAGCTGAGTCTGTCGGATTATCGCATTGGCAAGCTGTCCGGCAGGCTGGGCGTGGATCTGTTCCGCTGGCAACAGATCGATATCGATCTCGCCGCACAGGAGCTCGGCATTCATGAACAGCGGATTGATACGCTGGCGATCAATGCGGACCCGGGTGGCTTGCAACTCACGGCAGAGGCCGACGGAAATAGTGCCCGGATTGCACTGAAGGGAGAGGCCAATGCCGAAGGCTGGCGTGGGCAGATCGAAGCGATCGATTTGCAGGGAGAGAATACGGGCAACTGGCAGCTGCAACGACCCGTCGCCCTGAATTTGACCCGGGATAACCTCTCCGTAGCGCCGTTCTGTGTGCAAAGTGAAACCGCCAGTCTGTGCGGGCAACTGCAACAAACCGGGAAAAACTGGCGCTCGGAACTGGAGCTGGTGAACTTCCCGCTGCAGCTGTTCAGCCCCTGGTTGCCGGGGGGACTGGTCATTGAGGGAGTGACCCATGCCGATGCGACATTCGAGCTGGATAGCCCCGGGCAATTGAGCGGCCGGGCCCACGTGGAATTGCCGGCGGGTGCGGTCGTCTATCCCGTGCTGGAAGGGGAATCGGAGCGCTGGGAGTACCGCACGGGCAACCTTGATTTGAGTGTGGATGAGAAGGGGGTACGGGCGACCTCCCGCCTGGCCATGGACAACGGCGATCAACTCGAGGCCAGACTGGCCTTGCCCGGTGCGCAACTGCTCAACCTTGAGCGTGACAGCCAGCCGGTGCAGGGAAGCGCCAGTGTAACGATTAACCAGCCCGGCATTATTGAGGCTTTGTTGCCCGACGTGCAGGACCTCGACGGCAAGCTGGCCATGCAACTTGATGTCGACGGGACGTTGGCAAAACCACACTACAACGGCAAGGCGAGTCTGGATCAGGGCAGCCTGCGTATACCCCGCCTCGGCCTGCAACTGACGCAAATTCGCGTGGATGCCCGTAGTGAAGGTCTGGACAGGCTGGGCTATGAACTGGCTGCCCGCTCGGGCGACGGTGATATGCGAGTCGAGGGTGAGACCGTGCTGGACAACCGGGCCGGCTGGCCAACCTCGATCAGCCTGAAAGGTGAAAACTTCGAAGTGGCCCGGATTCCCGAGGCCCGGGTTGCCGTCACCCCCGATCTACGCCTCGAGCTGGAGGGGCGCAGCATTGATATCAGCGGGAAGGTTCATGTGCCCTACGCCCGACTGCAACCGAAAGATGTCACCACGGCCGCACAGGTGTCGGAGGACGCGGTGATCGTCGGTGGCGAGGAAGTGGACGAGAAGAAATGGCAAATCAGCAGCCGGGTCCGGGTGACGCTGGGTGATCGGGTCAGTGTTTACGGTTTTGGCTTCGAGGGACGACTGGGCGGCGATCTGCTGCTGATGGATAGCCCCGGCGAGTTGACGACCGCCACCGGTGAAATTCACGTGATTGAAGGGCGGTATACCGCCTACGGCCAGCGCCTCACCGTGGAACACGGACGTCTGCTGTATACCGGCGGGCCGGTCAACAATCCCGGTCTGGATCTGCGCGCGGTGCGCTATGTCAATGACGTCACTGCGGGGATCCGGGTGCGCGGTACGCTCAATCATCCCGACGTGGAACTGTTCTCCATCCCGGTCATGGGCCAGACCGATGTGCTCGCCTATCTGATGCTGGGCCGTCCGCTGGAGACCGCAACCGGCGAGGAGGGGAGCATGATGGCCAGGGCGGCACTGGCACTGAGCCTGAGTGGCGGCGACAGCCTGGCACGTCAGATCGGGGATCGTTTCGGACTGGATGAGATGCGGGTCGAGGCCAGTGACAGCGGCGAACAGGCTTCGCTGGTCATGGGGCGATACCTGGCGCCCAAACTCTATGTCAGTTACGGCGTCGGGATTATCCAGTCATTCAATACCTTCACAGTGCGTTATCAGTTATCCGACCACTGGTACATAAAGGGAGAAAGTGGAGAACACCAGAGCGCGGATATCCTGTATACCATTGACCGATGATGAAAGGTCATTCAAGACTAAACATATCTAAATAATTTATCCAGATTCCTGCGTACCTTATACGCTGTCCAGCCTTGCAAGTTATATTGGCGAAGCCTACGTAACTCAAGTAGCAGGGCCCAGGCGCAATTCGTTGGAATAAGAAAATTGTCAGGTAGCGCGGTGCGCTACTTGACCTGGACCTGTTCGGAACAGTTATTTAGAAATTATCCTGCTCCACTTCCTGGAATACAAAGTTGATCACCCGACCTATCTCGTTGAAGTTATTCCAGTCCTGATAATCAGAAAGATCGTCAATCACTTTGTCCTTCATCTCGTAACTTTGTAATCCCCGGTTAAAGTGATGGGTGACTGAAGCATATAGCGTTTCAAGAAAACGAAGAGATGATTCGGGGATCTCCCGTCCACCGCTACGACCATGGCCAGGGATATAAACAGCGATGTCGTGATCCAGCATGGTTTTTATCGTGGCGATAGAACCCTTAAAGCTGGCATCTTGCGGGACGTCCGAGTTTGGGACACGACGGGATGAGACAATGTCACCAAAAAACAATCCCTTGTCATCGACAACTTCTATCATAAGATCATGGTCGGTATGCGCGTGGCCGGTGTGATGGATCCTCAGTGTAATACCGTCCAGTTTTAGAACCTCCCCACCACTGAGCCCTATATTCGGACCAGTTACCCGGGTGCCTTCAACCGCGCCGTTGGTCATGCCCATGAATAACTGAATCCAGGTTTTACCTTCGCCGGCCTCAACGCGTTCGAGCATTCGCGCATGTGCATAGATTGGCACTCGGGGGTAGGTCTCACGAATACCCTGATTACCCAGCCAGTGATCGCCATGGATATGGGTGTTGAAAACAGCGATAACAGGTTTATCCGTGATATGGCGAAGCTTTGCCAGAAGTTGCCGGCCGATTTCAGCGCTGCTTCCCGGGTCGACAATAATGATCCCACCATGAGTTAAAATTGCCGAGGGGTTGTTCATGAAACCGCGGGTTTCGGGGCTGGGGAGTGTCTGTGTACCATGAACTATATAAATATGCTGGCTGACCTTTTCGAGCGTGTGTTGCTCAAAATCAAGCGGCAGTTGTGGTTCGTGGGCAAATATTGTCACAGGGTTGAAAACAAGTACAAAAGCAAGGTTGATAAGATATTTCATTATGCACTTCCTGTGTGGGAGTGAGATTCAGACAGGATGGCTTTTTAAATTCCGGATGTTACAGCCTGTGCTAATTGTTATAGCACACTGGCGTGATTTTATTTAATTTATTGATCTGGGAGAAAAACCTCGCAGGCAGTGTTCTATTTTCTCTCGGGAGAGGGTGTGGATGAGCGGGATTGTGCGCGCTGCAGTTCGACCAGGTGAGGCAAGAGTTCGGAATTTTTCTGGATATGGAAAATAAAGCGCGGCACATCCTGTTCGGTGCTTTGAGCCATGAAAGGCTCGCCCCAGAAGCTGAGCAGCGCCTCGGTCCCGCCGCTTGACTGACTGTCGGCCAGAATAAACGAGGTGGTCTTGCTTAGCTGGCACCAGCGCGGCTCCTTGACCTTGAATCCTCCGGAACAGTCCGCGATCCGGGGCTGCAGGGTTTGCCATAAATCCTTCTGTGAGGTGTCCAGCACAAACTGGATGGAACTTACCAGCGGATTGTCGATAGCCGGTTTGAGTAATGCATCGAACAGGGCCTGCGGAATATACATGGACAGACAGACATTGAACCAGATCGTGTCTTCGCTCATGTTGCGAACGAAATGTTCATTCACCGTGCGCAGGCGACGCGGCCCGACCAGCACCACATCGGGCGATTTGAGAGAGGCCTGGATACGTTCTACCGTCTGTGCCGTGGATTCGACTTTCTCGGCGGTCAGTTCATTGTTACGGGTGTGGCGCATGAAGTTGATAAACAGCAAGCCCAGCAGTGCAAAAAGAATCGGGAGCACTACCTTCTCATCCACTACATGCAGAAGATGGAGGATAACGGCAATCACCGCGGCGAGGATCCCCGCTATAGCGTCCCACTCATAACCCAGAAATTTTTTCAGTTTCATCGCCATAGCGTGTGGCTGCCGGTTGGTATGCGGATGTAAAAGTCAGCAATCAGCGGTAATGATTCGCAATGACATTATTACCGGCAGGATATTTAACTGAAGACGTTAATCAGGGTACTGCGGGTTTTCATTGTCGGCAAGTTCTGAACGACTGCGACCCCGCGATTTTGACTTGCTGGCATTCCGGTCGCGCCCAGTGGAACTTTTAGATCCGGTCTCAAGTTCCGGGGACGCGACGACTGAGCCAGCCAAAACCCATAAAAATCAGCAGCCAGACAATCGTCCGCAGAGTCATGGCGCGAAGACTATCAATCGCCACGGCACCGCCCGGGTTGTAAAGCAGCCAGATGGCGGCAAGGACCAGCAGATTAAGTATAAAGACCGCCGCAGCGCCGTTTCGTCCGTAATGAACGTTGCGCCAGGCGACAACGCCTACACCGATATAAATAAATCCCATCAGCGTATTATAGACGAGCAAGGGAAAAAGACGACGTACCCCGGGTCAGAGCCGGTCAGGACACGACTGCCTGCAAAAACCGTTACCACACCAAAAGTCACTGCTATAAGCGCCAGGATTTTTCGGGTTAGACTGAAATAGACGGGTTGAGTCAATGTGCTCTCCAGATTCAGTATCGAACGGGGTCAGATAAACGCATCGCGTTGACCTCTGTAAAGTATAGTGCCCTGAGCAGGATGGGTACGGCCTTTAAACCTGATTTACAGCGAAAACAAAACCGCCCAGCGGTCAATCGTCGATAGTGGCATCTTCGATCGGCACCCCGATCAGATCGTGCTCGGTGGCCGCGACGATCTTCACTTCCATGAATTGCCCCGGCGTGACCTCGTCCTCGACCTGATCCAGAATCACGGCGCCGTCGATCTCGGGGGCGTCGGCACTGGAGCGGCCGAGCAGCAGGTTGTCCTCGCTGAAGCCGTCGACGATGACCTGCATCGTCTGGCCAATCTTGTTTTGCAATTTTTCGGCGCTGATCGCGCTTTGCAGTTGCATGAAGCGTTCGAGGCGTTCCTGCTGCACTTCTTCCGGGACGGGATCGGGCAGGTCGTTGGCGGTGGCGCCATCGACGGGCGAGTAGGCGAAGGCGCCGACCCGATCCAGTTGTGCCTCTTCGAGAAATTCCAGCAGCTCTTCAAATTCCTGCTCGGTCTCGCCGGGGAAGCCGACGATGAAGGTGCTGCGCAGAGTGATATTCGGACAGATTGCGCGCCAGTCTTCGATGCGGCGCAGGGTTTTTTCGATATTGCCGGGGCGCTTCATCAACTTGAGGATGCGCGGTGAGGCGTGCTGAAACGGCACGTCCAGGTAGGGCAGGATCAAGCCGTCGGCCATCAGCGGGATGACTTCGTCCACGTGCGGATAGGGATAGACATAATGCAGTCGCACCCAGGCGCCGTACTCGCGGGCCAGCTTGCCCAGCGCGGCGGCCAGTTCGGTCATACGCGTTTTTAACGGCCGTCCACCCCAGAACTCGGTGCGGTATTTGACATCCACGCCGTAGGCGCTGGTGTCCTGGGAGATCACCAGCAACTCCTTCACGCCGGATTTGAACAGGTTTTCCGCCTCCTGCATGACCTCGCCAATGGGGCGGCTGACCAGGTCGCCGCGCATCGACGGAATAATGCAGAAGCTGCAACGATGGTTGCAGCCTTCGGAGATCTTTAAATAGGCATAATGCTGCGGCGTTAACTTCAGGCCTTCGGCCGGGATCAAATCGGTATAGGGATCGTGCGGTTTGGGCAGTTGCTGGTGCACATGGTCCATCACTTCCTGCAGGGCATGCGGGCCGGTCACCGCCAGCACCTGCGGATGGGTCTGCTGCACGATGTCACCCTTGGCGCCCAGGCAGCCGGTGACGATCACCTTGCCGTTTTCATCCAGCGCCTCGCCGATGGCCTCCAGCGACTCTTCCACCGCGCTGTCGATAAAGCCGCAGGTGTTGACCAGCACCAGCTGGGCGTCGTCGTAACTGGAGACAATGTCATAGCCCTCGGCGCGAAGTTGGGTAAGGATCTGCTCCGAGTCCACCAGCGCCTTGGGGCAGCCGAGGCTGATAAAACCGACTTTGGGTACGGGGTTTGACATAGGGGTATTCGGGGCTGTGGTTGCGAGGGGTGGGATCATACCATTTATTAGACAGGGCCGAGGGACGAGTTACGCGGGACGAGTAAAAAAACTGAACCACGAAGACTCGAAGATACGAAGGTAAAAATTCTGCTCTGATCGTTATTCCCGCGCAGCAGATATCCATATTGACAGTTTCAGGGGTAGGCCGGACATAGCAAAGCGGTGTCCGGCACCCAGGGAATTGCCCGATACCGCTGCGCTATATCGGGCCTACCTGATGCGTGGTTTTGGTTTTTCCTCGTTACTCGTCCCTCGTCACTCGGCCCTCTTGCTTGCGTCCAGCAAGCAAGTGGATCGGCCACTGAATCGGTTTGGGTTGTGCGGGATCGGGCCACTGTTTGGCGAGCCGTTGTTCGAGTTCGGGCAGTCGCGTAGGTCACGCTGGTGGTAACCTGCGTGACATTCACCTTGGGGTAGAGGCGCCAAGTAGCGCTGTACGCAACCTGGCCTACAATGTTGCTTCGTGTCTTCGTGTCTTCGTGGTTCAGGGTTTTCCTCGTTACTCGTCCCTCGGCCCTCCTGCTTGCGTCCAGCAAGCAGGAAGCAGGTAGGTCCGATATAGCACCCTGCGGGAATAAACTCCGCGGTATCGGGCAATGCTCCGGGTGCCGGACACCGCTTTGCTATGTCCGGCCTACCCCCGTGGCGACATGGATTGTGAGCTGAAATCTTTCTTCGTGTCTTCGAGTCTTCGTGGTTCAGGACTTGCCTCGTTACTCGTCCCTCGGCCCTCCACTTGCTTGCGTCCAGCAAGCAAGTAGATCGGCCACTGGATCGGTTTGGGTTGTGCGGGATCGGGCCACTGTTTGGCAAGCCGTTGTTCGAGATCGGGCAGCGGGTTGTGATCGTGGTCGGCGAGGTAGCGCCGGGTGGCGGACCAGGTGGCGAGATAGCCGATAACTTCGGTCAGGGTCCATTGGGCCTGGATATGAAAGGCCGGGGTGTCGAGCCGGGGGAAGGGAAAGGGCAGGTCGGTGTAGCCTTGTTCAATCCAGTGGCGTTCTTCGGGCCAGTAATTTTTCAGTGTGTTGGTGTAATAGTCGTGAATCAGTGCATCGATCGCGGGGAATATCGAGAACAGGCCGTAACCCCAGATCGCCAGTACGCCGCCGGGTTTGAGCAGGCGGGTGGCCTCACGATTGAAGCGGATGTGATCGAACCAGTGCGCGGCTTGCGCGACACTGATTAGATCAAGCGAGTTATCACTAAACGGTAGTTGCTCGGCGGTGCTGCAAACATACGTAATAGCATGCTGGGTTTGCGCGTTGCGCAGTTGCGCCAGACTCGGTTCGCAACCGATGACCTGCCCAAAGTGGTCGCCTAATGCAACAGCGGCCTGGCCATTGCCGGTAGCCACATCCAGTGCACGTTCATGCTGCGGACAGAGCGAGGCGAGATAATCAAACAGTTCGGGCGGATAGTGGGGGCGGTAGCGGGTGTACTCCGCCGCCTGTTGGGAGAAGTGATCGGCGAAGGCCATGCTCAGGCCGCGCGGTGCACCTGTTTGATCGCGGTCAGCCGCGCCCTGTGCAGGGCCTCGGCGATCGCTTTGCCCTGCAGGCCCTGTTCGACGAACGGTCCGGCTTCGATGGCGCTGGCGGCGGCGTAGGTTTCGCGCATGATGCGGGGCTGATCGAAGACCCGGTCCTCATAACCGGGGCGCCCGCGGGAGTCGGCCTCGCAGGCCAGCAGGAATTGCTCATAGCGCTCCGGCCGGCGAAAGGCATCCAGCGCTTCCAGGGTTTTTAATAAAGTCGTGTCCTTGAGTTCGCCGGCCCGGTGGTAGTGCAGGTGATAGCGGGTCACCATTACCGCCAGCTCGCGAAACTCGTTGGGGATTTTATAGCGATCGCATAATGCCTCGACCAGCGGCACGCCGCGTTCCTCGTGATCGATGTGCGAGGGCAGCTCCTCGGCAGGCGTAGTGCCCTTGCCCAGATCGTGCACCAAGGCGGCGAAGCGTACCACCGGATCATCGGAGAGTTTGACCGCCTGTTGCAGTACCAGCATGGTGTGCACCCCGGTGTCGATTTCGGGGTGGTGCTGTTCCGGTTGCGGCACGCCATAGAGGCGATCGACTTCGGGAAACAGTCTGGCCAGTGCGCCGCACTCGCGCAGCACTTCAAAGAAGGTTTCCGGGTGGTCCTCCTGCAGGGCGCGCAGGGTTTCCTGCCAGACCCGTTCGGGAACCAGGGCGTCGACCTCCCCGTTGTCGACCATCTGCTGCATCAGCGTCCGGGTTTCGTCGGCCACGCGGAAGCCGAACCCGGCAAAGCGGGCGGCGAAGCGCGCCACGCGCAGGATGCGCACCGGATCCTCGACGAAAGCGGGCGAGACATGGCGCAGCAGGCGATCCTTGATATCCTGCCGGCCGTCGAAGGGATCGATGATCTCCCCTGTGTCGGTTTCGGCCATGGCGTTGATGGTCAGATCCCGGCGGGCCAGATCCTGCTCCAGGGTAACTTCGGGGGCAGCGTGAAAGCTGAAGCCGGTATAGCCGGGGCCGGTCTTGCGCTCGGTGCGCGCCAGGGCGTATTCCTCGTGGGTCTCGGGATGTAAAAAAACGGGGAAGTCCCTGCCCACCGGTCGATAGCCGGCGTCGAGCATTTCCTGTGGCGTGGCGCCGACCACCACCCAGTCGCGGTCCTTGACCGGCAGCTCCAGCAGTTTGTCGCGGACGCAGCCGCCTACCTGATACGTTTCCATACCGCGATCATACTCCCGCCCGATGACAAATTCGAACCGGTTTCGAGCAAGGTTTTAAGACGGGGTATTGAGACACAATTGAATTTTTTGACTTCGTGTCTTGGTGTCTTCGTGGTTAATCTTTTTTGTATCACTCCCGCCGCGCCTTGCGCCGGAAAACCTGATAGCGATCGCGGTAGGTCTTGTGACGCAGATACTGGGGAATGACGGACTCCAGTGCGGCCGGCTCGATCCCGAATACCTCGCGCAGGATTTTATCGCCTTCGGGGCAGGTGCTGTCCATCTGCAGGGAACGGTAGTTGTCGCGGGAGAAAGGTTTGCCGGGGGCATATTCGAGCAGATTGGCCTGCAGGGTGGAAGCGATACGACCCAGCGGAATAATACGGCGGTTGATGTCGAGCGTATCGGCAATGCGTTCGACAATCTGCTGCAGGGTATATTCGTGGGGACCGCACAGGTCGTAACGCTGACCGTAGGTGGCCGGATCGTTGAGACTCCGGGTAAAGACGGTGGCCACATCGCCCACATAAACCGGGGCAAAGCGGGCGTCGGGACAGGCCAGGGGAAACAACCAGGGTGTTTTCTTCAGCAGCGAGGCGAAGCGGTTGATGAAGCTGTCTTCGGGGCCGAAGATCACCGAAGGCCGGAATGAGGTGACATTGAGCTGGGGGGCGGCATGAACCCGGTTTTCGGCTTCGCCCTTGCTGCGCAGATAATAGCTGCTGCCGGTGCCCGGATCGGCGTTGAGCGCACTCATATGCAGCAGGCGCTGTATGCCGTGCTTGCGACAGGCCCGGATGACCTTGTCGCTCAGCTCGACATGGGCGCGATAGAAGCCCTTGCCGTTGTCGCGGGGCTCGTTGAGAATACCGACCAGATTGATCACCGCGTCCTGATCGGCGAAAAATCGGTTCAGGGCATTTTCATCATGCACATTGGCATCGAAGACTTCAACGGTCGGCATGACCAGCAGTTCCCGATGCGCCTCGCGACGCCGGGTCAGGACCCGGATGCTGTGCCCCTCTCTGACCAGATGGTTGATCAAATACTTTCCGACAAATCCGGTCCCGCCGAGGATGCAGATGCGTCGTCTCATGGATGTACCACCTTTGTTGTCCGGTTGCATTGTCATTATTTGTCCCTATTATAGGCATGGCAATGGTTCAAATGCGAGAGCACATATAACCAGAGTATGGGCGATAATATGGCGTCTATACTTTAATATGTATGAACGACAGACGCGAACGATAAAGGAGTCCGCATGAGTTTCGAAGTCATCAACCCGGCAACTGGCGAGAAGGAAGGTGAATTTTCGGCCTGGGAGGACGCCCGGATTGATCAGGCGCTGGAACAGGCGGCCGAGGTCGCGCCGCAATGGCGTGCCCTGACCATTACCGAGCGTTGTGAACTGATGCGCGGGGCCGCGCGAGTACTGCGCGACAACAAGGAGCAGTATGCCACCCTGATTACCCGGGAGATGGGGAAGCTGATTAACGAGGCCCGGGGCGAGATCGAAAAATGTGCCTGGGTTTGCGACTATTATGCGGACAAGGCCCCCGAGTTCCTGCACGACGAGCCAATTGAAAGCGATGCAGGCAAAAGCTATGTGGCCTACCAACCGCTGGGCACCGTGCTGGCGGTGATGCCGTGGAATTTCCCCTTCTGGCAGGTGTTTCGTTTTGCGGCGCCGGCACTCTGCGCCGGTAACACTGGATTGCTGAAGCACGCCTCCAATGTGCCGCAGTGTGCGCAGGCCATCGAAGCGATATTCCGTGAAGCGGGCTTTCCCGATGGGGTTTTTACTGCATTAATGATCCGTGCTTCACAGGTGGAAAAGGTTATCGAGGATCCCAGGGTGCAGGCCGTTACCCTGACCGGCAGCGAACCGGCCGGGCGCAAGGTGGCGGCAACAGCCGGGGCGGCCCTGAAAAAGAGCGTCCTGGAGCTGGGCGGGTCCGATGCCTTTGTGGTGCTGGAGGACGCGGATCTGGATGAAGCGGTCAAAAATGCCGTGGCTTCCCGGTTTCTCAATGCCGGGCAGAGTTGTATCGCCGCCAAGCGCTTTATTGTGGTGGATGCGATTGCCGAGGACTTTGTTGCTCGCTTCAAGGCCGGGGTCGAGAGCCTGAAACCCGGTGATCCGCTGGATGAAAATACCAGCCTGGCGCCGATGGCGCGCAGCGATTTACGCGAGGAGATGCACAAGCAGGTGGTCGACAGCCTGGCCGCGGGCGCGGTCAATGTCACCGGCTGCGATCTCTACGAGAATATGCCCGGGGCGTATTATAAAGCGTCGATTCTGGATCAGGTCGGTCCCGGCATGCGCGCCTATAGCGAAGAGCTGTTCGGGCCGGTGGCGATCGTGATCCGGGCGCGGGACGAGGCCGACGCCCTGCGGATTGCCAATGACACCACCTTCGGACTGGGGGGCAATGTCTGGACCCGGGACAGTGATCGGGGTGAACGACTGGCCCGGCAACTGGACTGTGGTTGTTGCTTCGTTAACAGCTTCGTCAAAAGCGATCCACGCCTGCCGTTCGGCGGGATCAAGAACTCCGGTTACGGCCGCGAACTGTCCCACCACGGAATCCACGAATTCGTCAATGCCAAGACCGTGTGGATTAAATAGCGGCTATTCTTCCCGCGAGTCTCTTTTCGTTGCAGGTCTGGATAACGCAGAGTTCGCAGAGGCGCAGAGGCGCAGAGAAAAGCTGAAAAAAGGACAGGTTTGATAAATTCAAACTACTGAAAGCACTGAATTCACGGAACAAACTAATAAATCGATTCATAAGTGTTTCAGTGGTTTCAAGGTTATGCAGTGTTACTGGTGTTAACAGAACTGCAATAAAAATTACTCCGCGTCTCCGCGTTATTTTCCAGTACGCTGAAAAGAGCCAGGTTCAGATGTCGAACCTTTCGTGGAGGATTTGGGGTTTGCCGAAGTAGTATCCCTGCCCCCAGTTGACACCGATTTCGCGCAAGGTTTCCAGGGTTTGCTGATTCTCGATATATTCACCAATGGTGATCAGCTCGAGATCATTGGCAATACTTTGTATGCCCTTGATGATGGCGCGTATACGGCTCTCGCTGGCGACGCGTTGTATCAGTGTTCCGTCTATCTTGAGAAAAGAGACCGGCAGATCGGCCAGGTAATTGAGTGATGAATAACCGACGCCAAAATCATCGATTGCCAGGCGCAGGCCGAAATCGAGAAACGGTGCAAGAATCTCTCTCGTGTCGCCAAGATTGTGCAGCAGGGCCTGTTCGGTGATTTCGATGGTCAGCGGTTTCTCACTGCCAATTCGCGTCCCGCAGACCTTGCACTGTTCCAGGGCGGTATTCAGGATGCCCTGGACCAGGTCCGGATGTCTGAGTAACTCGGCCGATATGTTGACGAAGTGCGGATGGGGGTTATTGCCTCGGCGAACACTGTCACTGCAGTGCATAATCGCCTGCCGGCTTACTTCGAAATCGATACGATGGGCCAGCTGGAGATGGACAGCGGCATCGATGAACTGTTTGGCGGGAACGGGGGCAGTGCCGGGATTTACAATCCGGGCCAGTGCTTCATCGGCAACTACCTGACCGGTTTGCAGGTTAACAATGGGCTGATAGGCCGGAATAATCCGGTTTTCCTGCAACGCATTTTCCAGCTGTGTCGCAATACCTAAAAACGAGCCGCGATTTTCCAGGCTGCTGGCGATGCGGTTTCGACCACCTCGTTTGGCCTCGTACAGCGCGGCATCGGCGCTTCTTAGAATGTCGGATACGGCTTTACCGTCTTGCGGATAATTTGCGACACCGATACTGCAGGTCGTGAAGATATCCTGTTTTCCGGAATGGATGGAAAAGTCGGCGATATGCCTGTGTATTTGTTCGGCTTTTTTCATGCCGGCTTCAAGATCCATCTGCGGAAGTATGCACAGGAATTCCTCGCCACCCCAGCGCCCCACAAGTTCAGGCTGCGTGACAAGCCGGGTCAGGTAGTCGGCAAACTGTTGCAGCATAATGTCCCCGGTAGCATGCCCATGGCTGTCATTAATCAGCTTGAAGCGATCCAGGTCAATCATTAGAACCGTGTAGGGTGTCCAGTTTTTTTTGTGTTGATCGTGCAGCTGAACCAGGGTTTGATGAATGGTGTCGCGATTGGCAAGTTTGGTAAGCGGGTCATAACCATGCGGCTCGATTTGGATGTAATCTTGTTCTTCCATATGGCTGAGATCATGGAACATGATCGCCAGAGTATCCTTGTCAAGTATGATAAGGCTGTAGTCGAACAGCCTCGATTGATTATCAGCAGTCTTCACCCGTTGGGAGGTAAAAGAGGTACGCGGCTGTTCTTTCGCCAGAGATAGCCGAATAAAATCGGTATCGAGGGATTGATTATCGGGTTGCGGTTGGAAAATAGCGCTGAGTGTCTGCCCTGAAGCCTGCTCCCGGGGCTGGTTCAGTAATAGCGAGGCGGCCTGGTTAATAAAGGTAACGCGACCTTCACGATCTACCCCGATAACCCCGTCACTGAGATTATTAAGCAGTTGTTCGCTGCTGATATAGGGGCGCGCGGGTTTGTCTCGAACGCTGTCCGACACAGTTGCTCTCCGGTGTGGCGCTGCCCTGCGCCGGGGGTTAAATTCCCAGTAGAAACGTTGGCTATTATAGATGTGTTACTGCTGTTTCAAGCATAGAATATCCGCATGAGAAATGACAAATTCCGCACGCAGGAAGTTGCGACGCTCAGACGCACTCTGTCATTGCCGCTGGTGACATTCTATGGTATCGGCACCATTCTGGGCGCCGGTATTTACGTACTGATAGGAAAGGTGGCCGGCATTGCCGGGATGCTGACACCGCTGGCTTTTCTTGTGGCGGCGGCGATTGCCGGTTTTTCCGCGTTTTCCTATGCCGAGCTGGCCGCACGCCTGCCCAAAAGTGCCAGCGAGGCGGTGTACGCCCAGGCGGGATTCGGCTGGCCCCGGTTGTCACTGTTTGTCGGATTGCTGATGGTGCTGGTCGGGGTGGTCTCCACCGCCACCCTGATGCACGGTTTTGCGGGTTATTTGAAGGTCTATGTTCAGTTTCCAGATTGGCTGGTGATTCTGGTCATGCTTTTGATACTGGGCGCGGTGGTGATCTGGGGGATAGCCCAGTCGGTGCGGGTTGCGGTGATCATGACACTGTTTGAAATAGGCGGTCTGTTGCTGATTATCTGGGTGGCCGGCGACAGCCTTGCCCAGCTTCCCGTCCGTGTACCGGAACTGCTGGCGCCGGGCGAACCCTTTGTCTGGTTCGGTGTGCTGCTCGGGGCTTTCATCGCGTTTTATGCATTTATCGGTTTCGAGGATATGGTGAATGTGGCCGAGGAGGTTGTCGAGCCTTCCCGCAATCTGCCGCGTGCGATTGTTCTGGTGCTGGCGATCGTGACACTCTTTTACCTGCTGGTGACGCTGGCCAGCATACTGACTGTGGCGCCCGAACGGCTGGCGCAAACCGAGGCACCGCTGGCGCTGGTTTACCAGCAGGCGACCGGCAGGGCACCGCTGTTTATTACCCTGATCAGTCTGGTCTCGGTGCTCAACGGGGCACTGATCCAGATCATCATGGCCTCGCGGGTCTTGTACGGCCTGAGTCGGCAGGGCTGGCTGCCCGAAGGGCTCGGTTATGTCTATCCGCGTACCCGTACGCCGCTACCGGCTATCCTGGTGGTAATCCTGGCAATTCTGTTGTTTGCCTGGATATTACCGTTGCTGAGCCTGGCCAGGCTGACCAGTTTCGTGACACTGATTATTTTTATCCTGATGAATCTTGCCCTGTGGCGAATCAAGCGGCGCGGGGAACAGACTTATCAGGGATTCACGGTCCCGCTCTGGGTGCCGGGCATCGGGGCGGTGGTCAGTGTGTTATTTCTGGTCGCCCAGGTTTACGAATTCGTCATAGACTGACTTATGGATTACTACCTGCTCTATCTGCTGCTGGGGATGATTGCCGGCATTGCTGCCGGGTTGCTGGGCATCGGCGGCGGTCTGATCATCGTCCCGGTGCTGGTGTTTATTTTCGAGGAGCAACAATTCGCCCCCGGGCTTATCGTGCATCTGGCGGTGGGTACCTCGCTGGCGACGATCGTTCTGACTTCTCTCTCCTCGGTGCGTGCCCATCACCGTCATGGTGCCGTGTTATGGCCGGTATTCAGGCGGATGGTGCCGGGGATCGTCGCTGGTGCCCTGCTCGGCTCGGTGATTGCCGACTGGATGCCGACCGGGATACTTAAATGGGTGTTCGGGATTTTCGAGCTGACCGTCGCTACCCAGATGATCCTGGCCTACAAACCGAATCCGCACCGGGTTTTGCCGGGATTACCGGGATTGACGCTGGCCTCAGGCCTGATCGGTGCGATTTCGGCTATCGTGGGTATCGGCGGCGGGACCCTGAGTGTGCCGTTTCTGGTCTGGTGCAATGTGGCCATGCGCAAGGCGGTGGCGACCGCCGCCGCCTGCGGTCTGCCCATCGCCGTGGGCGGGGCGGCGGGCTTTGTGATCAACGGCTGGGGGGAGGCGGGATTACCGGCCTATAGCAGCGGTTATGTCTACTGGCCGGCGTTTGTCGGTATCGTGGTCACCAGCGTTTTGTTTGCGCCACTTGGCGCGCGCCTGGCGCACCGTTTGCCGCAGGCGCATTTGAAACGGATCTTTGCCCTGCTGTTATACGCGCTGGGAATCCGGATGTTGCTGGGATAAGTCCCGTCGGTCGTTCTGACAGGCAGCTTTATCAGTCGGGAGGGGGGTTAATCCGGTCGCTGGCGAACCAGCACCCGGGTATAACCCAGTGCGATATAGTCGTTGATCTGCGCCGGCCCGGCGGCGGCGACATTGACATACTCGGGGAAGTCCTCGTCACTCAAGCCCCGCCAGCCGGCATACGTCCCACAGACATACACCGGAATATCCTTGTTGCCGGTAAGCGACTGGACCTGGTCGTGTACCGTCTCCTGACTGTCGTTGTGACGGGTTTGCAGGGCGAACTGCTCCTGGCCGTGGGTCACCACCGCAACCGGCAGGTCGGGAAACTGTTCGTGCAAGCGTTTGATATAGGAGCGGGTCAGCGGCAATGCCCATTCCAGCCCCCCGCTGTCGGCCGTCACGATCTCGAAAACCACCCCCTCGGGGGCTTCGTTTTGCTGAAGAATATGCGTCACGGCCCGTTCGCTGTTGGCCGACAGGGTGACGGGAATTAGCACAATGGCAAGCAACAACCCGTGTCGTAGAGATGGCATGAGGGTCTCCGGCAAGGCATGGCAACTCTTGAAGATCCAAGGTATACCAGATTAAGTCGCCAAAGAGCAGAAAAAGTTCAGTAATCCGGTTTAATTCGGCCGGGGAGGCTAGTTCAAGATATTAGCAAATTCTGAAGAATGTCGGCGGCGTGTTGCGGATCCGGTCGTCCGACCGCCCTGATTTTGCCATCGGCAAGCAGAACCGGAAAACTCTTGATACCGAGCTTGTCGATCATCGCCTGACCGTGCTCATCTTCAACCTCGATGATCTCCAGCCCAACCCCGTGCTGGGCACAGACAGATTGCCAGACATCCCGGGTTTCCAGACAACTGGGCAGTTGTCCGGCAATAAGCAGCTGCAGCTTCATAGTCGTGTCATGCCGGCCTGTAATAAATCGATTGGCTATTCTGGGCCGGATAAGGTGTGCTAGGCTTTGACCCTGATCAATTCCCGATTGGCGACAGGAGCCCTACCTGATGGAAGCGGATCAGGCACTACTTGACGAACTGCATCATGTGTATCTGTTTGAAGAGCTTGATGATGAGCAATTGACGCGGGTACTGCGTAATTCGCAGCGGGTCAGCCTGCCGGCCAAGTCCCTTCTGTTCGAGGCCGGGCAGCCGGCCGATCGCTTTTACCTGGTTCACCAGGGCCAGATCAAGCTTTTCAGCCTTTCCATCGACGGGGATGAAAAAGTCATGGAAATCCTCTATCCGGGCAATACCTTTGCCGAAGCTATCATGTTCATGCAGGCCAAACGCTATCCGGTTTCGGCACAGGCTTTGGGGGATACGGTGCTGTACAGCTTCGATATGAAAGGCTTTCGACAGATCCTGGAAGAGTCACAGCAGACCTGTTTTCGCCTGATGGCCGGAATGAGCCGGCGCCTCCACGCCCGGATCAACGAGATCAGCAATCTCACCCTGCACAATGCAACCTATCGACTGGTGGTGTTCCTGCTGGAGCAAATTCCGGAGGACGCCATCGAACTGGCGGAAATCCATCTCAGTACCCCGAAAAGTGTCATCGCGTCGCGGCTCTCGATACAACCTGAAACCTTCTCCCGTATTCTGACCCGGCTGTCCGCCGCGGGCCTGATCGAGGTGAAAGGCAATGATATCAGCCTGTTGGACGTGCCGGGACTTCGCGATCTGCTCTGATCCCTGCCCCATATATCTGATCCCCGCCCCATA
Source organism: Thiohalophilus thiocyanatoxydans (assembly GCF_004366735.1). GTDB lineage: Bacteria > Pseudomonadota > Gammaproteobacteria > UBA6429 > Thiohalophilaceae > Thiohalophilus > Thiohalophilus thiocyanatoxydans. The sequence goes on from NZ_SOQX01000009.1 coordinate 86,783, forward strand.
TATTTGTTTTTTTATACCAAGTTGTTAACCGAAATGGCAATTTCGGTTTGACGCAGATCAAGGTTCTTGACTATACCCTACAGGTATAAATACAACCGCCACTCGATGGAGGAAGGGGATAAACCATGAGCGAAAAATTCACCAAGTCCATGGCGAGGAACATGTTTTATGGAAGTGCCGTATTTTTCTTCCTGTTGTTCCTGGCCCTGACATTCGATACCAGCAAGGCACTGCCTGAACGGGATAACCGCGAGGCGATTACCACCGAGGTTGCCAGAGGCAAAACGGTCTGGGAAGAGAACAACTGTGTCGGCTGTCATTCCCTATTGGGTGAAGGGGCTTATTTCGCCCCTGAACTGGGGAATGTCTATACCCGTTTCGGCAACAGCGAAGAGGCAATTATCGCCTTTATCAAGAGTCGACCTCAGGATGGTATTGCCGGACGACGCAGTATGCCGCAGTTCAATCTGTCCGAAGAGGATCTCAAGGCCGTGGCCGCATTTTTGAAATATGCCTCGGAAATTGATGCTGCCGGCTGGCCGCCGACTATTGAGGGTTAAGGGGAGAATCCATTATGCAATATCAATCACAAATGGCGGCAAAGCCTTACTTTATTGCCGCGATCCTTCTGTTTGTCGGGCAAATCGTGTTCGGCTTGATCATGGGGTTGCAGTACGTCATCGGGGATTTTCTGTTTCCCGAGATTCCCTTCAACGTGGCGCGTATGGTGCACACCAACCTGCTGATCGTCTGGTTGTTGTTCGGCTTTATGGGGGCAACCTATTACCTGGTCCCTGAAGAAGCGGAAACGGAGCTGCACAGCACCAAGCTGGCCTATATACTGTTCTGGATCTTTCTGGGAGCCGGCGTTGTGACCGTGCTGGGTTACCTGCTGGTGCCCTATGCCACGCTGGCCAGAATCACCGGTAACGAGATATTGCCGACCATGGGGCGCGAGTTCCTGGAACAGCCAACCATTATCAAGATCGGGCTGGTGCTCGTGATACTGGGCTTTTTGTATAACACCACCATTACTATCCTCAAGGGGCGTAAAACGGTTGTCAGCTGGGTGTTGTTACTCGGTCTGTGGGGCCTGGCCATCTTCTTCCTGTTCGCCTTTTATAATCCGCACAACCTGGTACTGGACAAGTACTACTGGTGGTGGGTTGTCCATCTCTGGGTCGAAGGTGTCTGGGAGCTGATCATGGGCGCGATCCTGGCCTTTGTCCTGATCAAGCTGACCGGCGTGGACCGCGAGGTGGTGGAAAAATGGCTGTATGTCATCATCGCCATGACCCTGCTGACCGGGATCATCGGGACCGGGCATCACTACTACTGGATCGGCACACCGGAATACTGGCAATGGTGGGGCTCTATCTTCTCCGCTCTGGAACCGATTCCGTTCTTCATGATGGTGATCTTCGCCTTTAATATGGCCAACAAGCGGCGTCGCCAGCATCCCAACAAGGCGGCCATGCTGTGGGCCATCGGGACACCGGTAATGGCGTTTCTCGGTGCGGGCGTGTGGGGCTTCCTGCATACCCTGGCGCCGGTGAACTTCTACACCCACGGTTCTCAGATCACCGCGGCCCACGGCCACATGGCCTTCTACGGTGCCTATGTGATGATCGTCCTGGCGATTATCTCCTACGCCATGCCGATGCTGCGGGGCCGGGCGGCCGCCAACAGCGACAAGTCTCAGGTTATCGAGATGTGGTCGTTCTGGCTGATGACCGTCTCCATGGTATTCATCACGCTGTTTTTGACCGGGGCCGGGATTCTACAGATCTGGCTGCAACGGATCGGTGAAAATCCCCAGTCCTTCATGGTGGTACAGGAAAAAATCTCCCTGTTCTACTGGATGCGTGAAGTGGCCGGTGTAATCTTCCTCATTGGCCTGGTTCTGTACGTCATCAGCTTCTTTATAGGAGGCGAGGAGCGGACTGCGCCGGCCAAGGCATAAGGTCGGGCAAGTCCCGAAAAATCAGGGCCCGGTCGGTTGGCCGGGCCCTGACTTTCTCCAAACAGGCTATGCAACAAACGACAGCATTGACAGCAGGCAAAGAGGATTATCCGCCGGGCGATTTTGTTATCTGGATTGTCATTTATGCTGAATTACTGGCATTCGGTATTTTCTTTTTATCCTATGCCTTTGCGCGCAGTCAGAATGTCGAACTTTTCAATGCTTCCCAGCTGGAGCTAAACCGCACCGCCGGTGCGATCAATACGCTCGTATTGATTACCAGCAGTTATTTTGTTGTTCGTTCCATCGCGGCAATCCGTGAAAACCTGCAAAAACAGGCGGCCAGATGGATGTGGGCGGCGATCGGGCTGGGCAGTATCTTTATTGTCATAAAACTGTTCGAGTTTTATACCAAATACGATGAAGGTATTACGCTGAGTAGTAATACTTTCTACATGTTTTATCTGTCCATGACCTTTTTCCATTTTATGCATGTCATACTGGGACTGGTTATTCTTACCATTATGGCGACCAAAATTCGTCATGGTGATTACACCGCGCAGGAACATGATGGCATGGAAACCGGCGCCAATTACTGGCACATGGTGGATCTGGTCTGGATTATTCTGTTCCCACTGGTCTATGTCATACGCTGAGAAAAGGCCAATGAATCAGCCACATAACGAAAGCTCTGTCTCACACCGCGGGAGCATGACGCTGCGTCCCTGCACACTGGTGTGGCTGGCACTGGTCGGGCTGACCCTGGCGATGCTGGTGGTCGGGAAGATGGGTTTGTCAGGCGGCAACGTGGTGGCCCTGTTGCTGGTCGCAACCCTCATAAAAACCCAGTTGGTAGCCGATATATTCATGGGATTGAGACAAAGCCGGCTGTTATGGCGCATGATAGTCACTGTCTACCTGGTCGGCGTGATTGGCCTGATCGGGCTGGCCTGGTGGCTGGGAAACGTATAGGAGAGGCGATATGAGTGAATTTGCAAAACAGATGGCCGGACAGAGTCAGAACGACGAGCCGTTCTACTTGCCCACCGCCAACGAGATCGCCCTGTTCGAGCATGCCTGGAAGAACCAGCTGCCGGTACTGATCAAGGGACCGACCGGAAGCGGCAAGACGCGCTTTATCAGTTATATGGCGGCGCAGCTGGGTCGGCCGTTATATACGGTCTCCTGCCATGACGATCTGACCTCGGCCGATCTGGTGGGGCGGCATCTGATCGGTGACGGCTCCACTTACTGGGTTGATGGACCGCTGACCCGCGCGGTACGCGAGGGGGGCATCTGCTATCTGGATGAGGTGGTCGAGGCGCGCAAGGATACCACTGTGGTGCTGCACCCTCTCTCCGATGACCGGCGCATTCTGCCGATCGAACGTACCGGCGAGGAACTGGAGGCGCCGCCGGAATTCATGCTGGTGATCTCCTATAACCCGGGCTATCAGAACCTGCTCAAGGGTATGAAGCCCAGCACCCGCCAGCGGTTTGTCTCCATGCGTTTCGATTATCCGCCGTTTGAACAGGAACAGCAGATTGTCATGCAGGAAGGCGGGGTGGACGAATTCAACGCCAAACGCCTGGTCTCGCTGGGCCACTCCCTGCGCAAGCTGAAAGAACATGATCTGGAAGAGAGCGCCAGCACGCGATTGCTGGTCTATACCGCCACATTGATTCGCAGTGGTTTCGAGCCGGCCGAGGCTTGTCGTGCTGCCATGATCGAGCCACTGACCGATGACGAGGAGACCGTCGAAGCGTTAATGGAAGTGGTTTATGCAACCTACGGACAATGAACAACCTCCGCCGGGCCAGTCACTGGCCGTCGTAGCCGAATCACTCTATCTGGTGAATCTGCTGCTGTTGCCGGGGTTCGCATTTATCGCCCTGCTGCTGCTTTACTGGCGGCATATCGGCCAGACCTCGCCGCTGGCCCGTTGTCATCTGGAGCAGACACTGTTTGCCAGTCTCTGGGCCGGGGTTTTGCTGATTCTGGCCAATATCGCCATTCTGTTACTCGGCGGCTATGACGCCGCCTATACCTGGGTGGTACTGGTGCTCTATTTCACCGCCGTGCATACGACGCTGGTTATTCTAGGTACCATCGGGCTGGCCAAGGCCATGGCCGGCAAACCGTTTGAATACCCTCTGCTTGGTAAAAAGTGTCATGGACTGTAGAGTAAAAAATCAGGGTAATACACAGTTTGTGCAGTTCGACGCACTGAATCGTGACGGCCATTATTCGCATGTTCAGCGTAAACGCCGGTTGTATCAGGTGGGTTTTTTCGTACTGTTTATCCTGGCGCCGGTGTTCGACATTTTCCGCATCGACCTGACCCTGGGGCATTTGATCCTGTTCGGTCAGGACTGGACCCTGGGCCTGGCGGCCTGGCAGAGCGGTGAATTGAGCACGGCACAGGCGACCTGGAATCTCATCTGGCGCGGTCTGATCCCGCTGGCGCTGATTGTGACCGTGTTTGCCTATACCTCCTGGAAGTACGGTCGCCTCTATTGCGGCTGGCTGTGCCCCCATTTCTCGGTGGTGGAAACCATCAACAACCTGATGCGTCGCGCCAGCGGCAAGTTCAGCATCTGGGACAAGACCCGCTCCGACGAGTTGCGCCCCGACGGCCGCTATATTCCCACCCGGCGCAACCTCTGGCCGCTGGTCTGGCTGGCGGCGATCGGTTTTGCCTTTTTATGGGCGGTGGTGTTTCTCACCTACCTGCTGCCGCCGGCGCAGGTCTATTCCCATTTAGTCAGTTTCGAACTGACCCGCAACGAAACCATTTTCCTGAGTGCGGCGACAATCGTCCTGAGCATCGAGTTTCTGTTTGCCCGTCATTTGTTCTGCCGTTTCGCCTGTGCCGTAGGCGTGTTCCAGAGCTTCGTCTGGATGGCCAACAAGAAGGCCATGGTGGTCGGTTTCGATCGCAGCCGCGCCGCCGATTGTCGCACCTGCAACGCCGCTTGTGAGCAGGCCTGCCCGATGCGACTCAAGCCACGTGACATCAAGCGCCACATGTTCACCTGCACTGAATGCGCCCAGTGCCTGGAAGCCTGCGAACAGGTCCAGGCCGGCGGGCCGGGCAACAGCGGCAAGATCCAGACCCCGCTGCTGCAATGGATCCAGGACGAATGTGCGAAAGATACCTCCGAGCGCGACTTCGGCATCAAACCCAACGTACCGGGTGACTGCTACCGGCGTTAGAGATCAAGAGCATTCACCGCAGAGACGCAGAGGGCGCAGAGGTTTATTTTTTTATAAAAGCAATATAGGACCGGGGTGAAAACAATGCCATTGTCGATTTTAAATTGTGATCTTCCGGAATGTTAGTAGTACAACCCAAGTCAGGTTTCAGGCAGGTGGTGACAAATAATTTTTATCTCTGCGTACTCTGCGTACTCTGCGTCTCTGCGGTGAGGCTTTTAAAATAATGGAAGAATTTGTCGGCAAATTGTGGCATCGCTTCATCACCCGTTCGGCGCAGCGCAGCTATCCCGAACAGGCGGTGACGCTGGCCGAGGTTAACAAGATCATCGGCATACTGTTCCGCGCTTCCGGCGGTGAGGGCGGGTTGCGGATCGAGGCGACCAGTGCTACCGAGCACGAAGGGCGCCGCAGTCTGCTGGAGCGTATCGCCGGCAGCGGCGACAAGATCGAGTTGTGCTGGCGCACCGAGGAGTCGCTGTTTTTGCCGGCCCGGGTCGACGCTTACCCCGAACGCCATCTGAACCGTGATCTCTATCTCTGGCTGGCGGCCCTGGCGGCCGAATACCGGCCGACTGACGAGGCCTGGTTTACCTATAGCCAGTGGCTGACCCGCCAGGTTCTGCAGCGTTTTCCGGGCCTGGCGGCCCGTTATCGGCGGCTGGTGGAGGCCGAGCTGGCGCGGCGTCCCGAGCCGTCCAGTCTGCCGCGTGACGAGGCGGCCCGGGAGCAGGCGATTCGCACGGCCCTGATCAGCCCCGGCGAGATCGCCGATCTGCCCGAGGCCGGGAAGCCGCCGCACCCGGTCCTGTTGTGGCTGCATCCCGCGCCGCCGCGGGCGCTGGATCGGCGCACCGGGCAACAGCCGGCGCAGGACGATCTGCCCGAGACCGAAGGGGAAGTCGAACAACTGGACGACGAGCGCCGGCATCGGGCCGAGCAGGTCGATATGCCGGACGGGGACAAGGGGCTGGTACTGGACCGGTTCGAGAATATTCTCAGCTGGGCCGAATACGTCAAGGTGGATCGCAGCACCGAGGAGGATGACGACATCGACGGCGCCCAGCAGACTCTGGATGATATGGAAGTGGTGAGCGTCGCCCGGGACAGCAAGAGTACCGCCAAGCGGCTGCGTTTCGATCTGGATCTGCCGGGCGAGGATGACGATGACCGGGCGATCGGCGAAGGCATACTGCTGCCGGAATGGGACTACCGCAAACAGGATTGGCTGGCGGACCATTGCTGTGTGCTGCCGATGATCGCCAATGATGCCGCCGCCTGCGAATTACCCGACCATCTTCTCACCACGGCACGGCGTCTGAAGCAACAGTTCGAGTCTCTGGTACCGCAGCGGGTCTGGTTCAATCAGCAGAGCGACGGTAGCGAGATCGATCTGCACGCCTATCTGGAGCACTCCAGCGAGCGCCTGCGCGGCCAGGCCATGGCCGAACAGCGCCTGTATCGTGATTTTCGCGGCGGCCGCCGGGATCTCTCCTGCCTGCTGCTCGCCGATCTCTCTCTTTCCACCGATACCTGGGTGAACAACGAGTCCCGGGTGATCGACATCATTCGCGACAGCCTGATGCTGTTTTCCGAGGCCCTCTCCGCCAGCGGCGATCGGTTTGCCATCTACGGCTTCTCCTCGCGCTACCGGGATCATGTCCGCTTTCACACGATCAAGACCTTCGCCGAGAAACACAACGCCGCGATACGGGGCCGTATCAACGTAATAAAGCCCGGGTTTTACACCCGCATGGGGACGGCGATTCGCCAGGCCAGCCGGACTCTGGGCAAACAGATCGCCCATGATCAGTTATTGCTGATTCTGACCGACGGCAAGCCCAACGACCTGGATCATTACGAAGGCCGCTTCGGCATCGAGGATACCCGCATGGCCATCATCGAAGCGCGCAAGCAGGGTATCCAGCCGTTCTGCGTGACCATCGACGAGCAGGGCAACGATTATCTGCCCTATATCTTCGGCAACGACGCCTTCGTGGTGATCCGTAAACCGGCCGAACTCCCCCGCGATCTGCCGCTGCTCTACGCCCGCATCACCCAGCACAGCGTTTAATAGAAATTTACTGGGAATCAACGCGGAGGACGCGGAGGCGCGGAGACGCAAAGACGAAAGATATAATTTTGAATTTTAAATTTTGAATTGTGAGTGTGTATTAATTCAATACTAAGAATTCAAAGTTGCATTGTGTTTCTCTGCGCCTCCGCGTCTCTGCGAACTCCGCGTTAGTTTCCGGTGTTTGAGAGATGAACCGGTGACGTTGATTCGTATCAAGGCGACATTTGCGGGATTTTGACTAGACTGTAAGCGTGCCTGAAGGTACCAGATCTTGCCATTTAAAAACCGGGGGCGGAATTGTTGGCAGTGATGAAACAAACGGTTGTCGCCTGTCTGTTGTTGCTTGTCGTCGGGCCGCTGTCGGCGGACAGCGCGGAGTTTGAGCTGTCGCAGGTGCGGGAGTTTTTTCCGGTTGCCGATCGGCTTGTCGAGTCGGAAGGGAAGCCGCCGGTTACACAAATCTACCGGGGCGATGTGTTGCTGGGTTATGCCTTTGTCACCACCGATATCGTTCCCATCCCGGCCTATTCCGGCGAGCCGATTCATACACTGGTTGTAATTGATACTGCGGGCACGATTACGGGGGTCAGGATACTGGCGCACGAGGAACCGATCCTGGTGGTCGGGATCACGGAGCAGGATCTGCAGCAGTTTATCGATCAATACGTCGGGCAAAGTGTTGATGACACCCTGAAGATAGGCGGCCGCTCGCGGCAGGGAACGACGGTGCTCGATGGTATAAGCGGTGCGACCATCACGGTGATGGTGCTTAACGCGAGTATCACGCGCTCCCTGGAAGAGGTGAGCAAATCCCTGACTCTGTCGGACGGGGTGAGTCCCTCTGATAAGGCGGGCGCAGTCGGGGCAACGTCAGGGGATTATGCATCTATCTGGGTGCAGGTCTGGCAGGACCGTATTTTTCAAATCGTTGTACTGGCACTGGGGCTGCTTGTCCTGTTGTTTATCCTGATCATGCAGGACTGGCTGGCACGGCATCCACGCCTGCTGCAGCGGCTGCGCACCGGCTTTTTGGCTTATACGGTGTTATTCATCGGCTGGTATTCCCTGGCCCAGCTGTCCATTGTCAATGTGCTGACCTTCGTACGCTCCCTGTTCCGGGAGTTCAGCTGGGAAAGTTTTCTCATCGACCCGGCGATGTTCATTCTCTGGTCGTTTGTGGCTGTCACTATCGTATTGTGGGGACGCGGGGTCTATTGCGGCTGGTTGTGCCCCTACGGTGCCCTGCAGGAGTTTGTCTTTCGCCTGGGACGCTATTTAAAAGTCCCCTCGTTCGAGTTTCCGGAAGTGGTGCATGAACGGTTATGGGCGATCAAGTACATTATCCTGATGGGACTGTTCGGATTGTCACTGCATTCGATGAGCCTGGCGGAAACCTATGCCGAGGTGGAGCCGTTCAAGACCGCCGTTACAATGCGTTTTCAACGGGAATGGGGCTTTGTTCTGTATGCATTATTGATGCTGCTGGTGAGTCTGTTCAATCGCAAATTCTTTTGCCGCTATGTCTGTCCACTGGGTGCGGCCCTCACTTTTCCTTCCCGATTCCGCATTTTCGACTGGCTGCGTCGGCGCAAGGAGTGCGGCCATCCCTGCCAGATATGCCGCAACGAGTGCGAAGTGGGCTCCATTCGCGGGACTGGCGAGATCATCGAGACCGAATGTCACTACTGTCTCGCCTGCCAAATAACCTACTGGAATACTCAGAAATGCCCGCCGCTGATCGACAAGCGCCGTCGACAGGATCGACACCGCCGCCAGGCGGGAGGGGTGGTGACCAAGGTGACGCCGTCTGATCCGCCAACCTGAACGGCCGTGGTCGTATATTTTCTGTACAGCCGAGGTCAAAAAAGGCTATTTGCTGTAGGCAGTTTAATCATCCGTTTTGTGGTCTTTGTTCCAGCAGGAAAGCAGAATGGATTAATGAATTTAATCGCAGCTTGAAATGCATGAATAGCCAACTAGCCTTGAACAGAATAAGCGGACGTAATCGAAATTCCACAGTTTGATCGATGTCAAGGCGCCATTGTGGTGAAAGTCATAAAACAACAGTGAAGCCAAATTATCACTCAGGAGGGGACGACCATGAAACACCTCAACACAGGCAAAGCTGTCGCAACCGTATGCGCGGCACTTGCCCTTTCACTCACCGCCGGACCGCTGATGGCCAAAGACAGCGGCCATCCCGGTACGCCCGAGGAAGAGATGCGCTACAAGGGCGCACCGGTTCCGGAGTCGGAAACCGGGGACACCCGTGGTGCTTCAGGCCCGAAAATTACCGAGCAGGAATTCGCCCGGTCCAAGCAGATCTACTTTGAGCGTTGCGCCGGTTGCCACGGGGTACTGCGCAAAGGTGCGACCGGTAAACCTTTGACCGTGGATGAGACGCGGAAGAAGGGGACGGAGTATCTGAAGACCTTCATCAATTATGGTTCACCGGCGGGGATGCCCAACTGGGGTACGTCCGGAGAACTGAGTGAAGAAGAGATCGACATGATGGCGCGCTTCCTGCAGCATGAGCCGCCGACTCCGCCGGAATTCAGCCTGGCCGATATGAAGGACACCTGGGAAGTTATCGTGCCACCGGAAGAACGGCCGAACAAGAAACAGAACAAGTATAATCTTGATAATGTCTTCTCGGTTACCCTGCGCGATGCAGGTCAGGTCGCATTGATCGACGGCGACAGCAAGAAGATTATAACGACGGTGGATACCGGCTATGCGGTGCACATCTCGCGTATGTCCCATTCAGGTCGTTATGTTTTCGTTATCGGGCGTGATGCCAAGGTCAATCTGATTGATCTCTGGATGAAGAAGCCGGATACCGTGGCCACAATCAAGGTCGGCATGGAAGCACGTTCGGTAGAAACCTCCAAGTACAAGGGCTATGAAGACAAGTACGCGATCGCCGGAACCTACTGGCCGCCGCAGTTTGTCATCATGGACGGCAATACGCTGGAGCCGAAAAAGGTTGTTGGCACCCGTGGTATGACTGTCGATACCCAGGAATACCATCCGGAACCGCGTGTGGCGGCGATCGTTGCCTCGCATGAAAAACCGGAGTTTATCGTCAACGTCAAGGAAACCGGCATAGTCAAGATGGTGAACTACGAGGATCTCGATAACCTGCAGATCACCAATATTGCTACCGCGCGCTTCCTGCATGATGGCGGCTGGGATGCCAATGAACGGTATTTCATGTCAGCGGCGAACAATTCCAACAAGATTGCGGTAATCGACTCGAAGGATAGCAAGCTGGAAGCGATGGTCGATGTCGGCAAGATTCCGCATCCCGGTCGTGGCGCCAACTTTGTTGACCCCGAACACGGTCCGGTCTGGGCGACCAGTCACCTGGGTGACGATACTATCTCGTTGATCGGTACCGATCCCAAGAACCATAAGGACAATGCCTGGAAGGTGGTTCGGACGCTGAAAGGCCAGGGGGGCGGTTCGCTCTTTATCAAGACCCATCCCGAGTCGCATCATCTGTATGTGGATACGGCACTGAATCCGGAAGAGAAAATCAGCCAGTCGGTTGCCGTATTCGATACTCGCAATCTGGATGAAGGTTTCAAGGTACTGCCGATTGCCGAATGGGCCGACCTTGGCGAAGGGCCGAAGCGTGTTGTTCAGCCCGAGTACAACAAGGCGGGCGACGAGGTCTGGTTCTCGGTCTGGAACGGTCAGGAGCAGGAGTCCGCGCTGGTAATCGTGGATGACAAGACCCTGAAGCTGAAAGAGGTCATCAAGGACAAGAGCCTTGTGACCCCGACCGGCAAGTTCAATGTGTATAACACCATGAAGGACGTTTACTAAACGTTGAAAACGGCAGGCAGGGCCAACTGGCTCTGCCTGCCATCTTTACAGAAATTGCAGTTCGGGGTTCATCCCCGTCAAACGGCCTGAATCCCGACCTGCAAGGTTTGTAAGAAACACCAAAGGCTGGTGCGTCATGAAAAACAAGTCCTGTGTGTATCTGGTCGGTACCGGACCCGGCGATCCGGACCTGCTGACGGTCAAGGCGTTGCGCCTGATCAAACAGGCCGATGTGATTGTCTATGACCGGCTGGTATCCGAACCGATTCTCGAGCAGATTCCCGCCGGCAGCAGCCGTATCTTTGTCGGCAAGGCCACGGATCATCACACCCTGCCGCAGGACGAAATCAATGCCCTGCTGGTGAAAATGGCCCACAAGGCCAGAACGATCGTCCGCCTCAAGGGCGGCGATCCGCTGGTCTTCGGTCGCGGCAGCGAGGAAGCGACCTATCTCGCCAGACACGATATCGATTTTGAAATCGTGCCCGGCGTGACCGCCGCGACCGCGGCTACCACCTATGCGGGTATTCCCATGACCCACCGGGGTCTGGCAACCGGGGTGCAGATCATTACCGGTCATTCCCGCAACAATCTTGATCTGCAGCACGATTGGGAGAAGCTGGCTAACGGAGATTCCACGCTCGTGGTGTATATGGGGCTGGCCAATGTTCATTATATTACCCGCAAGCTGATCGAGGCCGGCCTGCCCGCGAGTACGCCGGCGGCCGCCATCCAGGACGGGGCCACGCCCCGGCAGCGCCGCCTGATTACCACGCTCGCTACGCTGGCGGAGGAGACACAACAACAGGCGTTTCAACCGCCGGTGCTGTTTGTGATTGGCAAGGTGGTTGCGCTGGCCGAACAAATGGACTGGTATCTGCCCCGGCAACAGACACATGTGAAAGAGGATGCACACCATGTTCTCTAGAATCTCGCTCGGCGTGTTGCTGATTGCCGGTATGTTCACCATAACCACCACCGGCTGGAGCACCGAGTCGATTTCAGACAAGCGCGCGGACGAACTGCGTCACATGGTGATTCAGGATTGCGGCTCGTGCCACGGGATGACGCTCAAAGGCGGTCTGGGGCCGGCGCTGACCCCGCAGGCCCTGGGTGACAAACCGAAAGATGCCATGCTCGCGACCGTACTGCACGGGCGACCCGGTACACCCATGCCGCCCTGGTCCAACCTGTTGAGCCGGGAAGAAGCCCGCTGGATAGTTGAACTGCTGTATCGGGGAGTTGAGCCATGAGTCGGATGTTACCCCGCTATCGTGTTTATCTGCTGGTGCTGGCAACCCTGTTATTGACGGGGTGTCAGAATCTGGCGCCGCGGGCAACTGGTGATCTCGGCCTGGTGATCGAGCGAGCCACGGGCAGTGTACAGATCATCGACACCGGCAGCCGGAGCGCGGTGGCCCGGATCGACGGGCTGGGCGATCTCTCTCACGCTTCCGTGGTCTATTCCCGGGATGAGCGTTATGCCTATGTGTTCGGGCGTGATGGCGGCCTGACCAAAGTGGATATGTTGTTGCAACGGATCGACAAGCGCATCATCCAGTCCGGTAACAGCATCGGCGGGGCGATCTCCCAGGATGGTTCACTCATCGCCGTCTCCAATTACGAGCCCGGTGGCGTCAAAGTCTTTGATGCGCAAACGCTGGATCTGGTGGCCGATATTCCGGCTGTCGGAGAAAACGGCAAACGTTCCAAGGTCGTGGGACTGGTGGACGCCCCGCAAAAACGGTTTGTCTTCAGTCTTTATGACTCCGATGAAATCTGGGTTGCCGACATGCGCCAATCGGACAAGCCGGAGATCACCCGTTACCGGGACGTGGGTGAACAGCCTTATGATGCGCTGATCACGGCCGAGGGGCGATTTTACATCGCGGGCCTGTTTGGCGAGGATGGACTGGCGCTACTCGATTTGTGGCAACCGCAGGCCGGCGTCAAACGAATTCTGGGCGATTACGGTCGCGGCGAGGAAAAACTGCCCGTCTACAAGATGCCGCATCTGGAAGGTTGGGCCATGGCCGGTAATTATGCCCTGGTGCCGGCAGTAGGCGGACACGAAGTGCTGGTCATAGAGCGGGAGAACTGGCAACTGGTCAAGCGTATCCCGGTGCATAGCCAGCCGATATTTGTCATGGCCAGTCCGGACAAGCGCAGTGTCTGGGTCAATTTCGCCCATCCGGACAACGACACGATTCAGGTAATCGATGTTGCGACCCTGGAAGTGGTCGACACGCTCAAGCCGGGGCCGGCTGTACTGCATATGGAATTCACCCCTCGTGGCGAGGAGGTGTGGGTCTCGGTACGCGACGCGAACCGGATTCGGGTCTATGATGTCTATACGCGGCGCGAGATCACCAGCATTGAGATGGAATCACCGAGCGGGATTTTTCTCACCAACAGAGCGCATCGGATAGGTTTATGACAGACACTCGTCATCTGACCGAACTGGAACGCCACTTGCTGAACGATTATCAGCACGACCTGCCGTTGTCACCGACACCCTATGCCGATATGGCCGAACAGCTCGGGGTCAGCGAGAAGCAGGTACTGGAGAGCCTGGATACGTTGCATCGCGACGGGCTGATCAGCCGGGTTGGTGCCGTATTTCGGCCCAATCGGGTCGGCGCCAGCACCCTGGCCGCGATGTCGGTCGATGAGAGTGAGCTGGAGTCGATTGCTGAAATTATCAGCAGCTATCCGCATGTGAATCATAACTACGAACGTGAACACGAGTTCAATCTGTGGTTTGTCGCCACCGCCAGTAGTGAAGCCGAGTTGTGTTCAGTCCTCGGGGAGATGGAAGAGAGAACCAGCCATTCCATCCTTGCACTTCCGCTCCTCGAGGACTACCACATTGATCTGGGGTTTGATCTTCAATGGACATGAAAACCTTCAGCAAACAGCTGCAAAGCATCAACCAGCATCTGGCCCAGCTCGATGCGATTGACGATGCCCTGATCCGGGCTATTGAGAACGGACTGCCGCTGTGTTCCCGTCCTTACGCGGAAATTGCCCGCCAGCTGGGGATCGATGAGCAGCAAGTACTGGCCCGCCTGGCCGGGTTGCAGCAACAGGGTGTGATCAAGCGCATGGGCGTTATCGTACGTCATCGGGAGCTGGGATACCGGGCCAATGCCATGCTGGTCTGGGATGTGCCCGACGAGCGGGTTTCGGAGCTGGGGCGCTGTCTGAGCCAGTACGATTTCATTACGCTTTGTTATCGCCGGCCGCGGGTCCTGCCCGACTGGCCCTATAATCTGTTTTGCATGATCCATGGCAAGTCCCGGGAGGATGTTCTGCAACGTATCGACTGGCTGATCGAGCAGTGTCATCTGGAATCATTGCCGCATCATGTCCTGTTCAGTCGCCGCCGTTTTAAACAGCGCGGCGCGGTGTACCGAGCGGACAATATGCGTCATACGCAGAAAAGACAGGAAAAACACTGTGCAACTTGATCAGATTGACAGGCAGATTATCAATTCCCTGCAGGAAGGTTTTCCCGTTACGGAACAGCCCTATGCCGAGGTGGCGGAGCGGTTGTCACTGAGTGAGAGCGAACTGATCGCGCGCCTTGAACGGCTCCTGGCCGACAGGGTTCTGACCCGCTTCGGACCGATGTTTCAGGCGGAAAAACTGGGCGGCGCATTTACCCTGGTAGCGATGAGCGTCCGGGATGATGACTTTGAGCGGGTTGCGGATATTGTCAACAGTTTTCCGGAAGTTGCGCATAATTACGAGCGTGAACACCATTTTAATATGTGGTTTGTGGTGGCAACGGATAATCCGAAACGTATTAATGACGTGTTAACCGAAATTGAGCTGGATAGCGGGTATAGTTGCTACAATATGCCCAAGCAGGACGAATATTTTGTCAAACTGAAACTCGTGGTTTGAACCGGAAATGAAATTAATGCAGGCAATCAAGCACGAAGACACGGCAATGCTCGATGAAACCGATCGCCGGCTCATTCTGGCTACCCAGGAGGGGCTGCCGCTGGACCCCAGGCCTTACGCAGTCATTGCGCGGAACATCGGAATCAGTGCCGGGGAAGTCATGCAGCGTCTGCAACGTATGCTCAATAGCGGAGTCATCCGGCGTATTGCCGCCGTTCCGAACCATTACCAGCTGGGTTATACCGCCAATGCCATGAGTGTCTGGAATGTACCCGATGAGTCTATAGAGAAACTGGGAAAACGGATCGGCGCGCTGGAGTTTGTCAGCCATTGCTATCGGCGGCCGCGCCATCTGCCGAACTGGCCCTATAACCTGTTTGCCATGGTGCATGCCACCAGTCGTGACGAGGCATTGGAAAAGGTGGCGGAAATAGCCCGTCTGTTGGGCGACAATGATCAAGGCCACGACATATTATTCAGTCGTCGCATTCTGAAAAAAACCGGGATGCGGCTGACACCCTAGGAGGACATTATGTTCAGAATAACCCAATACATGAAGGAGCTGGACAAGCTCGTCAAGGGTGCCGATGCTATATTGCCTCCCCGGCGTCAGCCGCCGGGGCCCGTGGTGATCTGGAATCTGATTCGGCGTTGCAACCTGACCTGTAAACATTGCTACTCCATTTCGGCAGACAAGGACTTCCCCGGCGAACTGGATACGCAACAGGTCTACAACGTGCTGGACGATCTGAAACAATATGGCGTTCCGGTTCTGATTCTATCCGGCGGCGAGCCGCTGATGCGCAAGGATATTTTTGATATCTCGCACCGCGCCAGGGCCATGGGATTCTACGTGGGGCTGTCCACCAACGGCACCATGATTAGCGAAGAGAATATCGAACAGATCGCGGACGTGGGTTATGACTATGTCGGTATCAGTGTCGACGGTGTCAAAGAGACACATGATTATTTCCGGCGCAAACAGGGCGCCTTTGACGAGGCGATGAACGGTATTCGCCTGTGCCGTGATCATGGCATCAAGGTCGGACTGCGGTTTACGCTGACCATGGATAACGCTACCGAGCTTCCCCGGCTCCTGGAGCTGATGGAACAGGAAAATATCGACAAGTTCTATCTGTCACATCTCAACTATGCCGGCCGCGGTAACAAGAACCGCAAGGATGATGTGGTACATCAGTTGACCCGGGATGCGATGGATCTGTTATTCGAAACCTGCTGGGAAAATATTCAGAACGGCGTCGAACGTGAATTCGTCACCGGCAACAACGACGCCGACGGTGTCTATTTGTTGTTCTGGATTGCGCGTAATTTCCCGCAGCATCTGGAATACATGCAGGCCCGTCTGGAACAGTGGGGTGGCAATGCCACGGGCGTCAATATTGCCAACATCGACAACCTGGGCAATGTCCATCCCGACACCTTCTGGTGGGATTACACCCTGGGCAATGTCAAACAGCGCCCCTTCTCTGAAATATGGGACGACACCAGCGATCCGTTGATGGCCGGTCTCAAGGCCGAACAGCGTCCCCTCAAGGGCCGTTGCGCCCAGTGCAAGCACCTGGCCGTGTGTGGCGGCAATACCCGGGTACGCGCCTGGCAATTGAGCGGCGATCCCTGGCAGGAAGATCCGGCCTGCTATCTGAGCGATGAAGAGATTGGCTACACCGGGTTACACGAACGACTGCAGCTCTATCCTTATTCAAGGAGCGGCAATCTTGCCAAACAGAAGCTATAGGTCTTCCAACACCATAATGCTGCCTGCTGTCTGTCGTTTTCTGTTTGTCACAACCCTGGGTCTCATCACGGGCCTGTCGTCAGCCGCACCGGTCGACAAGGTGTATCAGCAACATTGCGCCAGCTGTCATGCGCCCACGCGCCTGGGTGGAATGGGACCGGCCCTGTTGCCCGGTAATCTCAAGCGTCTCAAAACCGGCGAGGCGGCCGAGGTGATCCGTGACGGGCGAGCCGCCAGCCAGATGCCGGCATTTGGCGACCAGCTCAGCGAAAAGCAGATTGAGGGACTGGTCGACTATATTTACACGCCGCTGCCCAGCCCGCCGCAATGGGGTCAGGAAGAGATCGAACAGTCGCACCAGATTCACCATCAGCAGGCGAAACTGGGTAACAAGCCGGTATTCGATGCGGACCCGCTGAATCTGTTCATCGTGGTGGAGCTGGGCGATCATCACGCGACCGTACTGAATGGTGATACGTTTGAGCCAATCCACCGCTTCGAAACCCGCTTTGCCCTGCATGGCGGTCCCAAGTATTCACCCAGCGGTCGCTTTGTCTATTTTGCCTCCCGGGACGGCTGGATCAGCAAGTTCGATATGTACAATCTCAAAACCGTGGCCGAGATCCGCGCCGGCATCAATACGCGCAATCTTGCGGTATCGGCAGACGGCCGTTATGTCATGGTCGGCAACTATCTGCCGCATACCCTGGTGCTGCTGGATGCGAAGGATCTGACGCCGATCCGGATTTTCGACGTGGAGGATAAGCAGGGCCGCTCTTCCCGGGTCAGCGCCGTGTATACGGCCCCGCCACGGGGCAGTTTCATCGCGGCTTTGAAAGACGTCAAGGAAGTCTGGGAGATCAGCTACCTGGATGAACCGGAACCGGTCGCCACCGGGTATATGCATGACTATCGTTACGAAGAAGGTTATATGGACCGCGGTCCGTTCCCGCTGCGGCGCATCGTGCTGGACGACTATCTGGATGACTTCTTTTTCGACCAGGATTACAAACACCTGATCGGCGCGGCACGCAATGCCAACAACGGACAGGTGGTGAATCTGATCGTGGGGCGCAAGATTGCCGATATTGATCTGCAGGGACTGCCGCACCTGGGCTCGGGTATCAGCTGGGAATATGAAGGCCGAACCGTCCTGGCCACACCCAACCTGAAAAAAGGGGAAGTCAGTATTATTGATATGCAGAACTGGGAGACCATCAAGCGGATCAAGACCCATGGTCCGGGGTTTTTCATGCGCAGTCATAAAAACAGCCCCTACGCCTGGGTCGATGTCTTCTTCGGTCCGAACAAGGATGAAGTGCATATCATCGACAAGGCAACGCTGGAGATCGTCAGAACCCTGAAGCCCGAACCGGGCAAGACCGCCGCCCATGTCGAATTCGACCGCGACGGCCGTCACGCGCTGCTGAGTATCTGGGACGAGGAAGGCTATGTCATCGTGTACGATGCGAAAACACTCGAAGAGGTCAAGCGCCTGCCCATGAACAAGCCGTCGGGCAAATATAACGTCTACAACAAAACCCGCTATACCGAAGGCACCAGTCACTAACGAACAGTGACTAGATGCTAGGGGCTAAATAAGCGTTCCGAATACCAGGTCACGTGCTTCAAAAGATTGCTTCGCTTCGCTCGCAATGACCGAAAATATTGGGGTCATTGCGAGGAA
>NZ_SOQX01000010.1 GCF_004366735.1 Thiohalophilus thiocyanatoxydans
ATGGGTGTTCATCCGGGCCTCCTGGCGGTTGGTTTGGGTTTGCACCGCCAATTGTCCGGGTAGGTGCCGGATGAACAACCTACTGAGAGATCACAGCTAGCAACCAGGTGTAGGTCAGGTTGCGCGCAGCGCTACCTGACATTCTTCGTATCGGCAGGGATGTCACGCAGGCTAACACCAGCGAGACCTGCAGAATTCGTTATTTAGATTCCGACGAGAAAGGATTTGTTCAGAGCTTCCCGGGTTTCCGGAACGGGCAAATCAGGGCTTTCTGGGGGAAGAAGTCTCGAGGTCAGCGCGAGCGGACCTGCTCCAGTTGCCGGCACAGGGTCTCGGCCCCCTGCAGGATACGCACGGTGTGGCGTTGCAGATGATCGGGGTTGATCATAAAAAGATGATCGTGACGTACCGCCGGCATCTGTTGCCAGCGCCGCCAGCGCTCGAGCCATTCGGCATGTTGCTCGCCCATGCCACCGATAACAATGGCCTGTGGGGCTCTTGCGATCACCGCTTCTTCTGAAATTTGCGGCGTCAGGCTGGTCGTCTTGCCGAATACGTTACGCCCGCCGCACAGACGGATCACATCCCCGATCAAATGTTCGTTGTTGACCGTCATCAACGGCCGATCCCAGATCTGATAAAAAACATCGACCGGCTGTCGTTCGCTGAACCGCTCCAGCCGTTTCAGCTTTTCCTTGAAATCGGCGATCACCGTCTCGGCTTGCTGCTCCGTACCGGTCAACACCGCCAGACGACGCAAGGTCTCGGGAATATCCATCAGCCGGCGGGGCTCATTGATGAACAGCGGCAGATCGAAGCGCCGCAGTTTTTCCAGATCGGCCGGGTTGTTGCCGCTTTCCCAGCCGACCACCAGATCGGGCTTGAGGGTTACAATCCGCTCCAGATCCAGCGCGTTATATCCCCCGACCCGCGGAATCGATTCGGCCGCCTCGGGATAATCACTGTAATTGACCGCCCCCACCAGCCGCTCGCCGGCACCGATGCTGAACAGCAGTTCGGTCACATGCGGGGCCAGGCTGACGATGCGCTGCGCCGGCTGTTCCAGCCGGACCTGCTGGCCGGTGTAGTCGGTGACACTGCGTGTCCCGGCGCTCACGAACCCGACGAGCAAACAGAGCCCTATGATGGCGATCAGACGAGATTTCATGCATGTACCACCTGGTTGGGTTTCGATTGAGGCAGCTGCGCCAGCGCGCTTTCCAGTCGCTGCCATTCGCTCTCCGCACCCGGCAATCCCAGGCGCAGCCCGGGGCCGCCGGCGGCCGGGTCAAAATAGCGGCTCCAGATACCCTGATGGGCCAGCTGTTCATGCAACGTGTAAGCGTCCGACGTCGGCAACCAGACAAACAGCGGCGAACGATCGCCGACCGGCAGGCCGTATTCGGTGAGTAATTGCGCCAGCCGTTCGCTGGCCCGGGGCAATTGCTCACGCATCCGCTGTTGCCAGTTTCTGTCCTGCAGTGCCGTCTGCATGATAAAGCGCGCCGGGCCGGCGACGGCCCAGGGGCCCAGTCGCTCGTCCAGCGCCGCCAGCAGCCCGACCTCGGCCAGTACAAAACCGCCGCGCAGCCCCGGCAGGCCGAAGAACTTGCCGATGGAGCGCAGGACGATTAACCCGGGTAAATGACTATAAGCGGCCAGGCTCTGCTCGGGGGTACAGTCGATAAAGGCCTCGTCCACCACCAGCCAGCCGCCCCGGGCCTGCAGACGCCGGTGCCACTCAAGCAGTTGCGCCGGAGCAAAACGGTGGCCGGTCGGATTGTTGGGATTGACCACCACCAGCACATCCAGTGTGTCGATCTGGGTGTCGAGCCGGGACTCGATCGTATCGGGATGCAGAGCCACCCGTGTATGGCCGGCCTGTTCCCAGCGATAGCCGTGTTCATTGTAGCTCGGCGCGAGCACGCCGACGCGACCGGGCGCACGCAGGCCCGGCAACAGCTGTATGGCCTGCTGCGAGCCGGCCACCGGTAGGGCAACGGGCGCGCCGTAATACTCGAGCGCGGCGTCGATCAGCCCGTCGCTCTGCTGGGGCAACTGCTGCCAGACCCGGGGCGGCAGCGCCGGCACGGGATACGCCCCGGGGTTGATCCCGGTGGACAGATCCAGCCACTGCTCCGGCGCCCGCCCGTAACGGCGCGCCGCCTCCAGCAAATTACCCCCATGTTGTGGCAAACAGCCCTCCTCCGATCGCGATGATCACCAGCCATAAAATCAGCGTGTATTGTACGAGACGCACCGCCCGGGCGATATCACCCACCCGGGCAGAAGGGCCGGCGCCCAGCGGCGGCCGCTCGCGCAGCGCGCCATGATACTGCACCGCCCCGCCCAGGGTCCGGTTCAGTGCCCCGGCACCGCTGGCCATCACCACCCCGGGATTGATGCCCCCCCAGTGCCGCGCCTGTGCCCGCCAGCAGCGCAGGGCCTGGCGGGTGTGGCCCAGCAGGGCGTAACCGAGCGCGGTCAGCCGGGCCGGGATCCAGTTCAGGAGATCGTCCAGGCGCGCCGCCAGCGTGCCGAAGTCCCGGTAGCGGTCGTTGCGATAGCCCCACATCGCATCCAGGGTATTGGCCAGCCGAAACAGCACCACCCCCGGCGCGCCGAGCAGCAGGAACCAGAACAGGGTGGCGAACACGGCGTCGTTGCCGTTCTCCAGCACCGACTCCAGCGTGGCGGTGCTGATCTGGGAAGGCGTCAGGGAGTCGGTATCGCGACTGACCATCATCGCCACGGCGTGGCGCGCACCGTCCAGATCATTTTGTTCCAGCTTGCCAGCCACTCGAAGCGCGTGGTGTGCCAGCGAACGGGCCCCCAGGGCCAGATAGAGCAACAGCACCTCGATCGCCGCCGCGCCCCACGGCGGCAGGATCGCCACCAGCCAGGCCGTCAGCGCCACCGGCGGGGCCACCAGCAGCAGCCAGCCGAGCGCGCCGCGCCAGCGCCGTCGCCCGTCACGCAACGAGGGCGGCCCGTAAAGCCGGGGCTCCAGCCACAGGACCAGTCGGCCAAAACCGGCCAGCGGATGATAACGGCGGGGATCGCCCAGTAACTGGTCCAGCACCACCGCCGCCAGCATGATCGCCACGCTCAACATGCGCGGATTGGGGCCACGGCGCGGGGGCGTTCTGTATTAAAATGGCCAGTTCGTTTCACGGGATAATGGATGCTGTTTTGAAAACCTGTCGCGCCCTGATGATCCAGGGCACTACCTCCGATGCCGGCAAAAGCATCATGGTCACCGGCCTGTGCCGGCTGTTTGCCAATCGCGGGCAACGTGTCGCCCCCTTCAAGCCGCAGAACATGGCGCTCAACAGCGCGGTGTCGGCGGACGGCGGCGAGATCGGCCGGGCCCAGGCGGTCCAGGCCCGGGCCGCGCGGCTGGCCCCGCACACGGATATGAATCCGGTGCTGATCAAGCCCGCCAGCGACACCGGCGCGCAGATCATCATCCAGGGCCGAGCGTTGCAAAATATGGACGCGGTAGAATACCACCAATACAAACAGACCGCGAAAACCGCGGTGCTGAACTCCTGGCAACGGCTGACGGATCAATATGAACTGCTGCTGGTCGAAGGTGCCGGCAGCCCCGCCGAAATCAACCTGCGCGAACATGACATCGCCAACATGGGCTTCGCCGAGGCGGTGGACTGCCCGGTGCTCCTGGTGGCTGACATCGATCGCGGCGGCGTCTTCGCCCAGCTGGTCGGCACCGTGCAACTGCTCAGCCCCTCGGAACGCGAGCGGATCAAGGGCTTTATCATCAACCGCTTCCGCGGTGACGTCAGCCTGCTGCAACCAGGCCTCGACTGGCTGGAACGGGAAACCGGCATCCCGGTGCTGGGCGTGATTCCTTATCTGCCCCATCTGCAGATCGACGCCGAGGACAGCCTGAACCGGGAACAGCAGTGCGACACAGACCGTCCGTTTGATGTCATCGTCCCGTTGCTGCCGCGGATCAGCAACCACACCGACTTCAATCCCCTGCGCGTGGACCCGCGTATCAACTTTCGCTATATCGGCACCAGTGATCCGATTCCGCCGGCGGATCTGATCCTGCTGCCGGGCAGTAAAAACGTGCGCGCCGATCGCCAGTGGCTGAGCGATCACGGCTGGGACGCGGCCATCGCCCGCCATCTGCGTTACGGCGGCAAGCTGATCGGCATCTGCGGCGGTTTCCAGATGCTGGGCGAACAGCTGCACGATCCGCAGGGGCTGGAAGGCCCGCCCGGCTCCACGGCC
Source organism: Thiohalophilus thiocyanatoxydans (assembly GCF_004366735.1). Taxonomy (GTDB): domain Bacteria; phylum Pseudomonadota; class Gammaproteobacteria; order UBA6429; family Thiohalophilaceae; genus Thiohalophilus; species Thiohalophilus thiocyanatoxydans. The sequence continues at coordinate 4,261 of NZ_SOQX01000010.1, forward strand.
GGCCTCGGCTATCTGCCAATGGAAACCACCCTGGAGCCGGCCAAACAACTGCACAACGTGAACGGCCGATTAACGATCGCCGATGCGCCGGTCAGCGGCTACGAGATCCATATGGGCCACACCCACGGCCCCGCCTGTGACTCCCCCGCCGTCATCCTCGACGATCGCCACGACGGGGCTATCTCAAACGATAACAACGTCATGGGCACCTATTTACACGGCCTGTTCGACGACCCGCAGGCCTGCCAGGCGCTGCTGGAATGGGCGGGACTTGCCCGGCAATCGGAACAGCCGGACTATCAACAACTTCAGGAAGTCGACATCGACCGGCTGGCCGCCACGCTGGAACAGCATCTGGACATGCCGAAGCTTTTGACCATCATCGAAAGGGGATGAGTGCTGAGTTCTGAGTTCTAAGTCCTAAGTCTTAAGTCCTGAATCCTGAGTATCAGTCCTGTAGGTCAGGTTGCGCGGCGCGCTACCTGACATCTCCGTTAGAGAGGCGTCACGCAGGCTATCGCCAGCGTGACCTACATGGCTTTTACTGCCAACTGCCAACTCATCTCAGAACTAAGAACTAAGAACTAAGAACTAAGTACTAAGTACTATCAGGCATAGCAACACCGCTTCGGTGATTTCGATCAGGGCGCCGGCGGTGTCGCCGGTGGTGCCGCCGAGACGTTGTTGCATGATCGCACGCAGTACGACAAATACCAGTCCCATCGCCACAATCAACATCCAGCCTGATTCGATCAGCGTGATAACGGCAACGGCGATCAACAGCAACCACGCCCAGGCCGTCTTGCGTGGCAGGTGTTCGGTGGCCGACGCGCCCATGCCGCCGGGGCGCACATAGGCGGTGGTCAGAAACAGCAACACCACCTGCAAGCGCGCCAGCACCGGAATTACCAGCAAGGCGGGCCAGAGCGTCCAGCTCAGCTCACTCAGCGCGGCGAACTTGAGCAGCAGGATCACCATGATTGCGGTCACGCCGGCCGGCCCGGCGTAAGAGTCTTTCATGATCGCCAGGGTGCGTTCCCGATCGCCGAAGCCGCCCAGCCAGGCATCGGCGCTGTCGGCCAGGCCGTCGAGATGCAGGGCACCGGTGACGATCACCCAGCCGGTGAGCAATAACCCGGCGTGCAAAAGCGACGCCTCGCTTTGCCACACCGGTTGCAACAGGCCGAGCAATAACACCAGCAAGGCACCGATCAGCACGCCCACCACGGGATAGAAGAGCACCGCATAACCGGCCACCTTCGCCTGGCGATCCGGATCATGGCCGGGGATCGACAGCGGAATACGGGTCAGCAACTGCAGTGCCGTGACAAAAGCCTGCAGAAGCATCATGCCGGTTGACCGCCGTGAAAGATGAGTCGCGGCAGTTGCTGGCCTTCATACACTTCGACTTCGATGCGGGTAAAGCCGGCCAGCTCCACTCGCAGGCGAAACATGTTCTCCAGCGGCATGGCCAGCACGTGGCGAACGATCATGCGGATCATCCCCGCATGGCCCACCACCAGCAGATGTTCACCGGCGTGTTGCTGTAACAGATCGTCCCAGGCAGCGATCACCCGCTGCTCGAACTCGTGCAGGGTTTCCGCACCCGGCGGCGTGTTGTTGAGCGGATCGGACCAGAAACGAAACAACCGTTGCTGATCCTCGGCCATCAGCTCTTCAGCGGTGCGTCCTTCCCACTCGCCAAAACCGATCTCCATCAATCGCGGTTCCGCCGCAACCGGCAGGCCGTGACGCTCGGCCAGTTCACGGGCGAAATCCTGGCAGCGACACAAACTGGACGTCACGATCCGATCCCAGGGACAGTGATCCGCCACCGCCTCGCGCATCTGCCGCCAGCCCAGCTCGCTCAACGGATCATCGATCTGGCCGCGGTACTTCTTGCCGCCCACCGGTTCACCGTGGCGCAGCAGGTCAATGGTTGTGGTTACATTCTGTTGAGCCATGGGTTTGTTCATCACTGTGACACGGATTCTACATCCTGACTATGAACGCGGAGTTCGCGGAGTCGCAGAGTCGCGGAGAAAAATAAACAACCATATTCTATAAATCCCGTGTCTCCGCGCCTTTGCGTCCTTCGCGTTGGTTTCCAGCAGACCAGACAAAAACGCAGGTTACGCTGGCGGCAGCCTGCGTGACACCCGGCTAATCGAAGGGTGTCAGGTAGCGCGCTGCGCAACCTGACCTACCGTACTGTCGAGTCATGGGCTTGTTCATTACCGTGACACATATTCTTCATTCCGATTATAAACGCAGAGGACGCCGAGGCGTTTATGCCCGTTGTTTGGGTGCAGAGACGCGGAGAAAACAACAATCTTATTTTAAAATCTCTGCGCCTCCGCGCCTTTGCGTCCTCCGCGTTAATTCCCAGAAGATTAAAGATGAGGCACGATAGTCACTCATCCCCCGCTCCTTTGTTTGAAACCGCCGCCTCTTCGAAGGTCGCCATGCCGTTATGCAGGGCGCAGGCATGACGTAACAGGGATAAGGCCACGGCCGCGCCACTGCCCTCGCCCAGACGCATGCCAAGATCGAGTAGCGGCTTCGCCTCCAGGGCCTCCAGGATCGCCCGATGACCCGGCTCGGCGGAGCGGTGACTGTAGATAAACCATTGTTTGCTGCCCGGCAGCAACCGCTCGGCGATCAGCGCGGCGACGCTGCAGATAAAGCCGTCCACCAGTACCGGCAGGCCGCACTGGGCGGCGTGGATAAACGCGCCGCTCAGGGCCGCGATCTCAAAGCCGCCGAAATGGCGCAATACCTCCAGCGGCTGATCGGCCGACACCGCATGGCGGGCGATGGCCGCGTCGATCACCGCCGCCTTGTGCCGGACGCCGCTATCATCCAGCCCGGTGCCCGGTCCGACCAGTTGCCGGGCCGGTTGCTGCAACAACACACAGCCCAGTGCGGCGGCCGAGGTGGTGTTGGCGATACCCATCTCGCCACCGATATATAACTGACTTCCCGCATCCTGTGCCCGTTGTACCGAATCGCGGCCCGCCGCCAGCGCCTGCTCGGCCTGTTCGGGCGTCATGGCCGGTTGCTGGCTGAAGTCGGCCGTGCCTTCACCGATGCGTTGCTCGACCACCCCCGGCAGTTCGCCGGGATCGTGCGCGGTGCCAACATTGACCACTTCCAGCCGGGCGTGCTGTTCTGCCGCCAGCACGCTGATGGCGGCACCGCCGCGGGCAAAGTTGCGCACCATCTCGGTGGTGACAATTTGCGGAAAGGCGGACACGCCCTGATGGGCAATGCCGTGATCCGCGGCGAACACTGCGATCCAGCATTGTTCGATAACGGGCGAAACATTCGCCTGCAGACCCGCCAGTTGAATAGCCAGCGATTCCAGCTGGCCCAGCGAACCGGGCGGCTTGGTCAATTGGCCCTGGCGCTGTTGCGCGGCCTGTTGCGCGTCGGCATCGATCGCTTTGACAGGCTGTTGCAGCCAGTACGGCGTCATGATTTATCCTTTGAGTGTTTGCGGCAGTCCCGCGGTGATCATCGTGACCCGATCACACGCCCGGGCGAGACGCTGATGCAGGCGGCCGGTTTCATCGGCGAAGCGGCGGGAAAGCGGATCGGCGGGAATGATGCCCTGCCCCACTTCGTTGCTGACCAACAACAGATCGGCCTGCAATAACGGCAGGCAGGCCAGCAGGTTGTCCTGTTCCTGTTCTAATCTATGCGAATCTTCCTCGAGCAACAGATTGGTCAGCCACAGGGTCAGACAATCGACCAGCACGATCGCCCCGGGATCATCACTCTGCTGCAGGGCTGCGCTCAGCGCCAGCGGCTCTTCAATCACCTGCCAGTGGGCGGGGCGCTCCTGTTGATGGCGACGAATGCGCTCAAGCATCTCTTCATCGCCGGCCGTGGCGGTGGCGATCAGGGTGACGGGCTTGTCGCTCTCCTGCGCCAGTTGCTGGGCATGGCGGCTTTTACCGGAGCGGACTCCGCCGAGGATCAATTGCTGCATGGTGGTTAAAGACGGGTATCAGAAAGTCAGGCCCATGAGAGTCAACAGGGCAAGCAGCACCACCCAGACCACCAGCGCCCGCTTGACCAGCGCCAGGGCGTTTTGAGCCGGGGCCGTATTGATCTCAGTTTCCTCGTCCGACTCGGTGTATTCCCCCTGAATCGCCCCGTTACCGCTGGCGATCAAAAAAGCGTCGCTCTCCTCTTCCCAGAGATCCCTGGGGCTCTGCCAGCGGCTGAGGGTATTGACGAAATTGCCGGCCAGGGCGTAGCACAACACGGTAAGCCGGGCGGGAATCCAGGCAAGAATACGATACAGATCGCGGGTGGCATTGCGATACTCGTCGGTCACCGACGCTTGCTGGCGTACCTGACAGCTCAATCGAAACAGGACCGCGCCGATCGGGCCCAGAATCAGGAACCAGAACAGCACGCCGAATATTCGCGTGTTCGCCTCGACCAGAATCCGATCGCGCACCTGTTGCACCAGCTCCGCTTTTGATTCGGCGGTGATTTCCGTCTCGTCACCCAGCTGGCGGGCATTGAGTAAGGCGGCTTCGGTGTCACCCCGTTCCAGGGCATCCAGCACCTGTTGCGCATCGTCATCCAGATGACGCGGACCAAGGGTAAATATCAGTACCGCCAGCCCGAACAAGAAGGCCAGCAGCCCGGTCAGGGCGCCCAGCGCCGCCAGCACGATCCAGACCGCGAGCGCGACCAGTCCGACCAGCAGAATGACCCCCACCGGTCCGTCGCGCAACGGCTGGCCATCCAGCTTGTGGTAGAGGGTTTCGTGGTAACGATCGAACCAGTCGAAACGGCGCAGGTCAGACACCGGCTTGTAGAAGAGCTCTACCGCCAGTGCCAGCAATATACTTATCAGATTCATGATGCCAAGTGTCTATATAAAAGGTGTAAATATCAAGTCTTGTCCCCACTTTCGGGCATGCTCAGAGCCCGGCCAGCAGCCGGTCCCACTCAAAAGCGGGACCCGGATCGCTCTTGCGCCCCGGCGCGATGTGACAATGGCCCGCAATCCGTTCACGGGTAATGGCCGGATAGGCCTGTTGTAACAGGCGGGTGACCTCTTGCAGACGTTGATACTGAATCGACGCATAAGGCAGATGGTCACTGCCTTCGAGCTCGATACCGATGGAAAAATCATTACAGTTGGCCCGTCCGCCGAATTCCGATTCACCGGCGTGCCAGGCCCGCTCGCCAAACGGCACATACTGTACTACCTCGCCGTCGCGGCGAATCAGCAAATGGGCCGAGACCTGCAAATCACAAATTTCCCGAAAATAGGGATGCCGCTCGGGATCCAGGCAATTGGTGAAAAAACGGTCGATATCATCCCCGCCGAACTGATCCGGCGGCAGACTGATATTGTGAATCACCAGCAGGGAAATATCCGCCGGATCAGGGCGCGCGTTGTAATTGGGCGAGGGACACTGACGGGCGCCCTGCAATAGCCCGGTCTGAAGCTCGATCTCCATCGGTTATTCCCTCACCCTGCCACCATCCTGCGATACGCCCGGTTGTCCGGTTGTGACAACCCTGAATTTTGTGTACGTCAGATTACACCATCCGCCACAGGCTGTTAATATCACTCACGGCTCCCCCGCCCTGTCCTGAACACAAAAACAACCATCACGGGAGAACAGCATGGACAACCTGTTGGCCGCATTGACCGAATGGACCGGCACGGTCTCGGATTATGCCTGGGGCATTCCCTCGATCGTTCTGCTGGTCGGCACCGGACTCTATCTGACCTTTCGCCTGCGGTTTGTACAGTTGCGCGGCTTCAAACACGCCTGGCAGATTATTCGCGGTAACTATGACAAGCCGCACGATCCCGGCGAGGTGAGTCACTTTCAGGCACTGTCCACGGCCCTGTCGGCGACGGTCGGGACCGGCAACATCGCCGGGGTGGCCACGGCCATCGCCTTCGGCGGGCCCGGCGCGGTGTTCTGGATGTGGATCACCGCGCTGGTCGGCATGGCGACCAAGTTCGCTTCCTGTTCGCTGGCGGTCAAGTTCCGCCGCTTTCACCCCGACGGCTCGGTCTCCGGCGGGCCGATGTACACCCTGCTGTACGGACTCAATTTCAAGACCCTGGCTATCCTGTTCGCCGCCTTCACCCTGATCGCCTCGTTCGGCATCGGTAACATGGTACAGGCCAACTCGGTGGTGGACGGACTGTCGTATGTCTTTCCCGGCGCCGAAACCTACCGGCTGGGGATCGGCGTCATCATCGCGATTCTGGTCGGCCTGGTGATCATCGGCGGCATCAAGCGCATCGCCAGGGTGACCTCCCGCATTGTCCCCTTCATGGCGGTCTTCTATTGCGCCGCGGCACTGGTGGTCCTGTTTTTACATATCGAACGGATCCCGGCCGCCTTTGCCACCATCTTCAATCTCGCCCTGAACCCCTGGGCCGCCGGCGGCGGGGCCATCGGCGCCGCCATCCAGTACGGCGTGGCGCGCGGGATCTTCTCCAACGAGGCGGGGCTCGGCTCCGCGCCCATGGCCCACGCCGCCGCGCGCACCGACGAACCGGTACGCGAGGGGCTGGTCGCGATGATGGGCCCGTTCATCGACACCATCGTCATCTGCACCATGACCGCGCTGGTGATCGTCATCATGGGCGCCTGGGGCGAGGCCCGACCCGAGGGCCTGGAAGGCGCCGCCCTCTCGGCCCACGCCTTCGAACAGGGGCTGGGCAGTATCGGCGGCTGGATCGTCGGCATCGGCCTGACCTTTTTCGCCTACTCGACCATGATCGCCTGGTCCTATTACGGCGATCGCAGCGCCGAGTTTCTGTTCGGCGAGCGGGCGGTGATGCCCTATCGGGTGATATTCACCGTCCTGGTGGTGGTCGGCGCCTATGTACCGCTGCAACTGGTGTGGAATTTCGCCGACATCGCCAATATCCTGATGGCCGCCCCCAATCTGATCAGCCTGATCCTGCTGGCCGGACTGGCGAAAACGCTGTCCGACGATTATTTCCGTCGCATGCCGGGCTGACTCGGCTAGAATGTGAGTATGCTGCCGGCACACACCCGGTGTTCTCGACAAGGAGATCGAACATGAACGTATTGCCCTCCCTCAAACAGGGTATCATCGTCACGCTTGCCCTGGGATTGATGGCCTGTGGCGGTGGCGGCCCGACCCGGGTGGAAAGCGACCTGGGTATCCGCGGCGCACCCGAATGGGTCAACGAAGGCACCCAGTATTTGAACGCCGGGGACGGACGACTCTTTCACGGCGTCGGCCATGCCCCGCCGATGGACGACAAGTCGCTGCAAATCTCCACCGCCGATAATCGTGCCCGCGCGGAAGTCGCCCGCATTCTCAGTTCGTACATGGATGTGGTCAGTAACGATTACAGCAGCCACGCTGCCAGTGCCGGCCGTTCTATCAACCAGCAAAGCGTCTCGCGACAGATTAACAATCTGACCAAAGTGAACCTGACCGGCGTCAGAATCATCGGCCACTGGGAAAATGAGCAGACCGGAAATATCTGGTCCATCGCGGAACTGGACATGGCCAATATGGCCGAGACGCTGGACAGGGTCGACAACATGAACGCCGATCTGAAACGGTATATCAGCGATCAGGGCGGCAACATTTTTGATAACCTGGCGCAGGAGAACTGAGCATGCCGTACCTGACTATCCGACGAAATCTTCCCTGGCTGGCCGGTACACTGGCGCTGATTCTGAGTCTTGGCGGCTGCGGCACCCAGGTCGAACGCCTGGAAGCGGATGAAGTCCGGGATCTCAGCGGCGCCTGGAACGACACCGACTCGCGCCTGGTCTCCGAAGAGATGATCGACGACATGCTGTCGCGCCCCTGGGTGGATGACTTCAGGCGCCGCACCGGCAAACAGCCGGCCGTCATCGTCGGCAGCGTGCGCAACCTGAGCCACGAACACATCAACACCAACACCTTCGTCAATGACATCCAGCGCGAGTTGACCAACTCCGGCCGGGTGACCTTTGTTGCCACCAGCCAGGAGCGTGAGGACATCCGTGATGAACGGCTGGATCAGGACATTCATGCGAGTGAGGAAACCCGCAAGGCGATGGGTCAGGAATACGGTGCCGATTTCATGCTCAGCGGACAAATCAACACCATTATCGACATGGAAGGCCGCACCCAGGTCCGCTACTACCAGGTGGATCTCACCCTGATCAGCCTGACGGATAATCGCAAGGCCTGGGTAGGTCAGAAGAAGATCAAAAAAGAGGTCGTCAATAGCAAGCTGCGGTTCTAGAGGGTGCGATTGGCTCTGCAATCGTACTGGAAAACAAGCGACGACCCCGTGCCCCCTCTCCGTCAAGAAGAGGATTAGGACGGGGTAGTCGATGATCACCCGCTAGCAACAGCAGACCGGCCTATGCCTTCCCGTCAAACGCAATTCTCCGCCTGCTATTACCTGGGCTGGCTGTTGGCCGGTATTCTGATTCTGTTGCAAACCGGCTGCGCCAGCTACAGCCGTGATTTTGAACGGGAGATCCAGACTCTCGCCAGCCAGGATCCCGCCGCCGCTCTCGAAGCCCTGGAAGAGCAACGCCATCCCGAGCGCAATCGCCTGCTGTTTCACCTGAACAAGGCCATGCTGCTGCACATGCTCGGCGACTACGCCGCCAGCAATGCCGAGTTTGAACAGGCCAAGAGAATCATCGAACAGTACCAGGCCGCCAGCATCTCCGAAGAGAGCGCCGCGTTTTTCATCAATGACGGCACCCGGACCTACACCGGCTCATCCCTCGAACAACTGATGCTGCATGTGTACGCCGCACTCAACTATTTATTGCAGGACAAGGTGGATGCGGCACGGGTCGAGGCCCTGCAAATCGATATACGCCTGCGTCAATTACAGGAAGCCAACCCCGACTCCATATTGAGCATCGATCCTTTCGTGCGTTATCTCACCGGCCTGATCTACGAACAACAGGGCGAGAACGACAATGCCATGATCGCCTATCGCAAGGCCTACAACGCTTACCGGGAACATCAACAAGCCTACGGTATCCAGGTTCCCCGGCAGCTCAAGCAGGACCTGTTACGCCTCAGCCGGCAACTGGGGCTAACCGAAGAGTACACCGGGTATGCTGCGCGTTTCGATGTCGAAACCCGACAGCTCGACCCGGAGCAGGCTGAACTGGTTGTTCTGTTTCACAAGGATCTGGCCCCGATCAAACGCTCGCAGCGCATCGGCCAGATGGATCCGCGCACCGGGTATCTGGTCCATTTTGCCGTGCCCGTTTATGAACCGCGCAACAGTCATCTCAGTCACGCCCGGGTGGTGGTTGATGAGCGGCGAGTCCGTACCGAACCCATGGAAGACATCAGCGGCATTGCCCTGCGTACCCTGCAAGACAACATGCCCGCGATCACGGCCCGCGCCCTGGCGCGGGCCGTGGTCAAATACAAAATGTCACGTCAGGCCGGTGAAAATGACGCGCTTGCCGGACTGTTGATGAATATCGCCGGGGTGGTTACTGAACAGGCCGACACCCGCAGCTGGCTGACCCTCCCCGGCGAAATCCAGATGGCGCGTGTCACGCTGCCGCCGGGCGACTATAATGTGACTCTGGAACTGATCGGACTGGACGGCCGGGTGACCAGGAGTCGGCAACTGGGCCGGGTTAACCTGACCCGCGGCAGCAAGCGTTATCTGTCCTATTTGTGGTTCCCCGCTTATCCAACACTGAGGCACTAGCATGAACAACCTTGCCGGTTTTTATCCTCCGCTTGTCATAACGATACTGATCACGCTATTAACCGGCTGTGCCGGTCCCGGCGCGGGCGATGACCGCCCCGACTGGATCAGCGGTAACAGCACGGCCTATCCGTCCGAACAGTATCTGATTGGCCGCGGTGAAGCCGAACATGCCGCCGTGGCCCGGGATCGGGCCCGTGCCGATCTGGCCAAGGTGTTTGAGGTCACCATTAACGAACAGAGCGAGGATGTCACCGAATACAGCCGCACAACCGGCAGCGGCGAGCAGGTCCGCTCCAGCCTGGAAACCGCCATCTCGCGCCGGATTGATACCCGCACCGATCAGACTCTCTCACACATCGAAATCGCCGAAATCTGGCAGGACCCCGACAGCGGCCGTGAGTATGCCCTCGCCGTACTGGATCGCCTCAAGGCCGGACAACAACTGCGGGACGCAATCCGGCAACTGGATAATCTGACCAGTACAGTGATCGGGGATGCCAGGCAACAAAGTGAACTGCTGCGCCAGCTCGAGCGGGCCAATCGCGCCGTCGAGCTCCAGCTGCAGCGCCGCGCCCTGCAACGTCAGTTACAGGTGATCGATCCCGCCGGCCAGGGCGAGCCAGGCCGTTACCCGCTCGAAAATCTGCTGCATGACCGTAACAATCTGGCCCAACGAGTCCGCATCCGCCCCCGTATCGAACAGGATGCGAGCGGACAATTACCGACCCTGATCAATGGTGCCCTGGCTGAAGCGGGTTTCCAGCAGGTCAACGAGGGGGCCAATTACCAGCTTGATGCCAGTCTGGATATGTCATCCACCGCTGAACAGAAATGGTACTGGGTCCACGGCAACCTGACTATTGTACTTCGCTCCCTGTCCAGCAACACCGTGCAGGGCAGTCATCGCTGGGAGATCAAGCAGGCCGCCAGCCAGCCCTTGCTCGCACGTCAGCGGGCACTGCAGAGTCTGGATGATCGCCTCAAAGGCGAGTTGCACGATGTCATTCTCGATTTTGCCAAAACCCAATAAGTACGGATCCTATGCTGTTTACTGTTCCCCCCGAGCTCATTCAACAACAGGTCAGCCTCGCGCTGGCCGAAGATGTTGGCAGCGGCGATGTCACCGCCGCCCTGTTACCGGAAACCCGCCAGGCCAACGCCCGGATCATTTGCCGCCAGTCCGCGGTGATCGCCGGCCATGCCTGGTTTGACGAGGTGTTTCGCCAGCTCGATCCGGCCACCCGGATCGACTGGCAGATCAGCGACGGCGATCGTGTTGAAGCCGACCAGTTACTGTGTGAGTTACGGGGCCCGGTTCGCTCACTGTTAACCGGCGAGCGTACCGCGCTCAATTTCCTGCAACTTCTCTCCGGCACCGCCACGTCGGTACGCCACTATGTCGATCAAGTCGCCGATACCGGCGCGCGCATCCTCGATACCCGCAAAACCCTCCCCGGCCTGCGTCTGGCGCAGAAATACGCAGTCAGTTGCGGCGGCGGCACCAATCACCGCATCGGCCTGTATGACATGGTCTTGATCAAGGAGAATCACATCGCCGCCGCCGGCTCGATTCTCAAAGCCGTCGACACGGCGCGAGGCTTGTCACCCCAACTCGAGGTTGAAGTGGAGGTCGAAACCCTGGAACAGCTGGAACAGGCCCTGGAAGCCGGCGTCGAACGGGTTCTGCTCGATAACATGTCGCTCAAAACACTGGGCCAGGCGGTCAGCCTGAACAGCGGCCGCGCGATACTGGAAGCCTCCGGCGGGATTACCCTGGAGAATATCCGCGAGGTGGCACAGACCGGCGTTGATTTCATCTCTGTCGGCGCGCTGACCAAGGATGTCCAGGCCGTGGATCTGTCGCTGCGAATCAAAGAAGATTAGTGCTGAGTGCTGAGTGCTGAGTGCTGAGTGCTGAGTATGAATCGCCCCGGACTTTCCTCATTCTCCCCCTTATTTGTGTGACGGCAATCAAACATTCTGCACCTGTCTCGGTCGGCACCCTGCAGGTTCAATGAATCCGTGCTGTAATTCTCGACAGACCTATTCGCTCATTTTTCCGGTGGATAATAATCAAAAGAGAACACTGCCATGTTTATACGGATTACAGCCAAATTACTGATTTTCGCAACCGCATGCCTTGGCATGGTTGCGCACGCCGGCGAGAAGACCATCAACGAGATCGAGATTAATCACCCGATCGGGACGGCTCAATCGCTCTCCATCCCCGGTGCCGCGCTTGTCCCGGCTGAGCTGGGTAACGGCGGTTCTGATGACCTCGACTACTTCAGCTTCCGGGCAACAGCGGGGGATGTTGTAACGATTGATATCAACAACGGATGGGGCGGGACGCAGAGCGTGGACACCGTGCTGGCCGTGTTTGATAGCGGCCCCGAGTACAAGATGCTGCGTTTCAATGATGACGCAACCTCACCCGATGACGGCAGCATAAGCCAGTACGATTCCCGAATCGACGACTTCGTGGCCCCGACAACCGGGCGCTATATCGTTGGTGTCAGCAACTTTCCCCGCTATTTCATCGATGGTGGCGACGTCCGCTACCCGGACTATGGAAAAGAGGGTGATTACAGTCTGGAAATTACGGGGGTAACGGCCCAGGTAAAACAGGTTGCGATCAGGGTCAAGCCGGGTAAAGGCAAGGTCAAGCCGATCAACCCGAAGAGTCGCGGGAGTATCCCGGTCACGATTCTGGGTGGACCCGACTTTAACCCGCTTAACATTGACACGGACACCCTGACCTTTGGCGCCACCGGCGAGGAGAACAGCCTGGTTAAATGCAACCGGAAAGGCGTGGACCTGAACCAGGACGGCCGCATTGACCGCCTCTGCCACTTCGACAACCGGAAGGCCGGTTTCAGAATGACCGACGCCGAAGGGACAGTTCGCGGCCAAACCAGAGACGGCACAGCGTTTGAGGGCACCGGCTACCTGAATGTCGTGCCGGCTGAAAAAGCCCGGCACTGAATAAAGGCGAAATCGAAATCAGGCAAAACGGGGGTATCCCGGTTTTGCCTGATTTCACCTGACCGCGGTCATCAGCCCGTACCCGCCTGCTCCAGCATTTCGATCTCTTCGTTAACACTCAGCCACTGCGCCTCAACGGCTTGCTGTTGTTGTTGCAGCTCTGCCTGTTGGGCGAGCAATTCCTGCAGCTCGGTCTTGTTCTGTTCCTCATACAGGCGGGTGTCAGCCAGTTGATCGTGCAGTTCGGCCTGCCGACTGGTCAGGGTCTCCATCTGCTGTTCCAGCTTTTTGACTTTATTACGCAACGGCTGTATCTGGCGGCGCTGTTCGGCGGCCTGCTGGCGTTGTTGCTTTTTGTTGAGTCCGGGCGTGGTTTTATTACCACGGGCATCCGCCGCGAAGGCTTTCTCCTGTTGCTGCACCCACTGGCGATAATCGTCCAGATCGCCGTCAAAGCGCGAGACGTTGCCATCGGCGACCAGCAACAGGCTATCGGCCACACTGCGCAGCAGATAGCGATCGTGGGAAACCACCACCATGGCGCCGTCGAATTCCTGCAATGCCAGGGTCAGCGCATGGCGCATTTCCAGATCCAGGTGGTTGGTGGGCTCATCGAGCAGCAACAGGTTCGGCTTTTGATAGACCAGCATGGCCAGCACCAGACGCGACTTTTCCCCGCCGGAGAACGGCGCCACCGGGGAGACGGCCATCTCGTTGCCGAAGCCGAAACCGCCCAGATAGTTACGCAGGGACTGTTCACTTGCTTTGGGATCGATCCGTTGTAAATGCAACAGGGGACTGGCCTGCGGATCCAGTTGCTCAAGTTGATGCTGGGCAAAGTAACCGACTTCCAGGCCTTTGGCCGGGGTGGTTTCACCCATCAGCGGCTTCAACTCACCGGCCAGTGATTTGATCAGGGTCGACTTGCCGGCGCCGTTATAGCCCAGCAGGCCAATGCGATCGCCCGGCGCAATGGTCAGTTTGACCGCGTTCAATACCGGTTCTTTCGCATAGCCGATCGCCACCTCATCCAGTTGCAGCAATGGATTGGGTAACTGGTTCGGCGTGCGAAAACTGAAATGAAAGGGTGAGTCCACATGCGCCTGGCTGATCACCTCCATGCGTTCCAGCGCCTTGATCCGGCTCTGTGCCTGGCGGGCCTTGTTGGCCTGCGCCCGGAAGCGATCGATGTATTTCTGGATATGAGCGATTTCGCGCTGCTGTTTTTCATACGCCGACTGCTGATTGGCCAGTTGCTGCGCGCGCAATACTTCGAAGGCGGAGTAGTTGCCCGTATACAACGTCATGCGACACTGCTCGATATGCGCGATATGGGTAGTCACCCGATCCAGAAAGTCGCGATCATGGGAGATCAGCAACAGGGTGCCGGGATAGGCGCGCAGCCACTCTTCCAGCCAGACCACCGCCTCCAGATCGAGATGGTTGGTCGGCTCATCCAGCAGCAACAGATCGGAACGACACATCAGCGCCTGGGCCAGATTCAGGCGCATGCGCCAGCCGCCGGAAAATTCGCGCACCGGGACCGACTCCTGTTCGGCGGAGAAACCCAGCCCGTGCAACAGCTTGCCGGCCCGGCTGGCGGCACTGTAGCCGTCGATATGTTCCAGTTCACTGTGCAGCCGGGCCAGTTGTTCGCCGCGATTCTGCTGTTCGGCGTCGCGGATCTGCTGTTCAATATCGCGCAGACGGGTATCGCCGTCGATGACATACTCCAGCGCGCTTTTGTCCGCCGCCGGCATTTCCTGAGCGACATGGGCGATCACCGTATTCGGCGGCAGGGAGAACTCGCCGGCGTCCGGTTGCAACTCATTTAATATCAATGCGAACAGGCTGGACTTGCCGACGCCGTTGGCCCCGGTGATACCCACCTTCTGACCTGCCTGCACGGTGCAGGTGACGTCGTGCAACAGCTCGTGCTTGCCGCGGCGCAGGGAAAGATGGGAGAAGTTCAGCATGGGCGCAGTGTAACAGAGCCGCCGGTTCGATTGTTCCAGCCCCTGCATCCCGTTAGTATCGGATGACGCACTCACCCATGAGCGGGGGAACCCCATGTCCGAACATCATCGCCTGATTATCCTCGGCGCCGGCACCGCCGGCCTGGTGGCCTACAAGGAAGCGGCGCGGCATAGCAAAGATATTCTGCTGATCGATCCCGGCCCGCTCGGCACCACCTGCGCCCGGGTCGGCTGCATGCCCTCCAAGGTCCTGTTGCAGGTGGCCAAGGAGTTTCATAGCGGGCGCCGCCTGACAGAGCGCAAGCTGACCCGGGATGCGTCGCCGGCCCCCGATGGCCCGGCCGTGATGCAACACGTGCGCACCCTGCGGGACGGGTTCGCCAGTGGCGCGATCAAGATGGTCGAGAAACTGGGCGACCGGTATCTCAAGGGCCGTCCCCGCTTTGTCAGTCCCGACACCCTGGAGATCGATGGCCGGCAGATCAGCGCCGACGCCATTATCGTCGCCACCGGTACCCGCCCGGTGGTGCCCGAACCCTGGCAGGCGCTGGGGGAACGACTCATCACCAGTGACACGATCTTCGATCTGGAGACCCTGCCCCAGCGCATGGCGGTGGTGGGACTGGGTGCCATCGGCGCCGAACTGGGCCAGGCGCTGGCGTGGCTCGGGGTCGAGGTCCAGGCCTTCGGGCGTAGCGAACGTCTGGCGGGACTGGACGATGATCCCGTCAACGAAGCGGCCCTTGAGGCAATCGGTCAATCGATGACCCTGCATACCGGCCACGATGTTGAAGTTGAAGCGGCGGACAACGGCGTGACCGTAAACTTCGGCGAACAGCGGTTTGAGTTCGACGCCCTGCTGGCTGCCGTCGGGCGCCGGCCCAATATCGAGGATCTGAACCTCGCCGCGCTGGGCCTGCCGCTGCAGGACAACGGCCTGCCGGAGATCGATCCGCAACGGCTGCGCGCCGGCGATACCCCGGTCTATTTCGCCGGCGACCTCAACGGCATCCGCCCGCTGATGCACGAAGCCGCCGACGAAGGCCGCATCGTCGCGCACCACGCCCTGCATCCTGACGCCGACTGCCTGCAACGGCGTACCGCGCTGGGCATCGTCTTCACCGAACCGCAGATCGCACAAGTGGGCATGCCGTTCAGCGAGTTGCCTGACGATGCGCTGATCGGAAAAGCCGATTTCAGCGATCAGGGCCGTGCCGTGATCCTCGATCAGAACCATGGCCTGTTACGCGTCTACTCCGATACAGAGGGTCGGCTGCTCGGCGCGCAAATGGCCATTCCCGGCGCCGAACATATCGCCCATGAACTGGCCTGGCTGATCCAGCAAAACCTGGATGTCGACACCGCCCTGCAACTGCCCTACTACCACCCGGTGCTGGAAGAGGGCCTGCGCTCTGCCCTGCAGGGCATCCGCCGTCAGCTCGAGGCCAGCCGACAACGTCCGGATTTGCCGTTATGCGGGGACGAAGACGATCCGCTCGCCGGCGCGCGCCTGACGGCAGGGCCGGGGGACGAGTAACGAGGGACGAGGAAAGTCGTAGGCCCGATATAGCGAAGCGGTATCGGGCACGCCCGGATTGCCGGACAACGCTTTGCTATGTCCGGCCTACCCCCGATAAAGGGTCGAGGGACGAGGGACGAGGAAAATCGTAGGCCCGATATAGCGAAGCGGTATCGGGCAACCCACCCCGATTGCCGGACACCGCTTCGCTATGTCCGACCTACCCCCGATAAAGGGCCGAGGGACGAGGAAACACATTGCCCCCTCGTCACTCGGCCCTGAGCCCGGGAGGACCTTGTGGTCCTCCGGGGCGAGTGGCAGAATGTCGCCAACATCGCCAATGACAATAACGGACAGCATGGACGACCCGGCCGACATACTCAGGACGATCTTCGGCTACGAACAGTTTCGCCCGCCGCAGGACGAGGTCATCGACACCCTCATTTCGGGGCGCGATGCGCTGGTACTGATGCCCACCGGCGGCGGCAAATCCCTCTGTTATCAGATCCCGGCCATCGCCCGCCCCGGCGTGGGGATTATCGTCTCCCCGCTCATCGCCCTGATGCAGGATCAGGTCGCGGCATTGACCCAGGCCGGCGTGCGCGCCGCGTACGTCAATTCCAGCCTCAGCGCGGAAGAGGCCGCCCGGGTTGAAGGACAGATGCAGCGCGGCGAACTGGATCTGGTGTATGTCGCCCCCGAACGGCTGCTGACCGAACGCTTTCTTAGCAAACTCGACCAGACCCCGCTGGCGCTGTTCGCCATCGATGAGGCGCACTGCGTCTCCCAGTGGGGCCATGACTTTCGCCCCGAATACATCCAGTTATCCTTACTGGCCGAGCGTTATCCGAATATCCCGCGTATCGCCCTGACCGCCACCGCCGACGAGCTGACCCGCGAGGAGATCGTCACCCGATTGCAACTGCAACAGGCGCGGCGTTTTATCAGCAGTTTCGATCGGCCCAACATTCGCTATCGCATCAATCAGCGCGGCAATGCCCGCGAGGAACTGTTGCGCTTTATCCAGGAACAGCACTCCAATGCGTCGGGCATTGTCTATTGCCTGAGTCGCAAGAAGGTCGAGGCCACCGCCGAGTGGCTCAGCAAGCAGGGCCTGACCGCCTTGCCCTATCACGCCGGGCTCAGCAGCGAATTGCGTCAGCATCACCAGCACCGCTTTCAGAACGAGGAGGCGGTGATCATCGTCGCCACCATCGCCTTTGGCATGGGCATCGACAAACCGGACGTGCGCTTTGTCGCCCACCTCAATCTGCCCAAGAGCATCGAAGCCTATTACCAGGAGACCGGCCGCGCCGGACGCGACGGCCTGCCCGCCGATGCCTGGATGGCCTACGGGCTGGAAGATGTGATCACCCTGCGCCAGATGGTCGAGCAATCCGAAGCCAACGAGGCGCGCAAGCGGATCGAGCGGCACAAACTCGAGGCGATGCTCGGCCTGTGCGAAACCACTGCCTGCCGACGCCAGGCGTTGCTGCGCTATTTCGACGAGCCCCGCGACGAGCCCTGCGGCAATTGCGACACCTGCCTCACCCCGCCGCAGACCCACGATGCCACCGAAACCGCGCGCAAGGCGCTCTCCTGTGTCTATCGCACCGGCCAGCGTTTTGGCGTGACCTATCAGGTTGATATCCTGCTGGGCAAAAGCGATCCGCGCATCGAACGCAACGGCCACGATCAGCTCCAGCTGTTCGGCGCCGGCAAGGAACTCAACGCCACCGAATGGCGCGGCATCTTCCGCCAGCTCATCGCCCTGGGTTATCTGCAGGTGGATGTCGGTGGCCACGGCAGCCTGCGCCTGGCCGAAAGCTGCCGGCCGCTGTTGCGCGGCGAGCAGAGCCTGCATCTGCGCGTTGAACAAAAACCGGCGCGCAAACGCCGCGCCGGACGCGCCGATACCGAACTGAATAACGATCCCGACAAACAGCTGTTCGAAGCCCTGCGCAGCCTGCGCCGGCAACTGGCCGAAACCCAGGACGTGCCGCCCTACGTCGTCTTCCACGATGCCACGCTCATGGAACTGGTCGAACGCCGCCCGCAAAGCCGGGAACAGCTGGCCGACATCGCCGGCCTAGGCGAGCGCAAGATCGCCGCCTACGGCCAGGCAGTGCTTGATGTATTGACACAGCATCGCAACGCACCGACCGAACGCTCCGATACCGTGAAAGAGACCCTGCGCCTGCTGCGCGAAGGCCACAACGCCGCCGACATCGCCCGCCAGCGCGGCCTGACCGAAAGCACCATCTACAACCACTTCGCCCGCGCCCTGGAACAGGGCGACGTGCAACTCGACGACGTCGTTAATCTCACCGACGATCAACTGAACACCATCCGCGCCGCCTTCGATCTGGCCGGCGCCAGCGGCCGACTCAAGGATGTCTACACAGCTCTCGACGGGGAATTTGACTATGGCATCTTGCGCTGCGTCGGCACCGAGAGCGGCAGGCTGACACCGTCCCGCGCATAGGCCCGAACCGGTCGCCAGGCCCCTTATCAGCTGGCTCGAATACCCCTCAGCGCCGCGTTTCCGACACCAAACACCCAATCCGATCACAGTTTTTTGCTGGACGTCCGGTTTGCATCCCCTATATTTGTAGTATGCTAATTACATGTATCGGGCCGGATCACGCATGGCTGCTGAGAATTCACACACAACGCGACTGATCGACTGTGACGCCGGCAGACGGCTGGGCTGCCAGTCTTTTTGCTGCCACTTGCTGGTGCGGCTCAAACCCCATGAAATGGAACAAACAGACGACGGGACACCGCCGAAAAGTTTCATCGACAAGGACGCGGAGGGCTACTGTACTCACTTCGATAAACAAACATCACTGTGCGGCATCTGGGCGCAGCGCCCGGAGGTTTGCCGGGAATACGAATGCAACACGGATGTCATGCTGCAGATTGCCCTCAGGGAAGAGTTTCGGAATATCGTCGAACTGGCCAGAAAAGCGGTAACAACCTACATTCCGGCAGAAACCTACACATTCATTCCCGAAATCGACAGCGATGAAAAGGAAAAGTGAAACACCGCTCATAAAGTACGCGGGATTACCCTCAAGGACAATATCGCCACGGCCGATTTAACCAGCGGACAATTCCGGGGACAGTATACCTATTTCTCTGCGTTCACCATCGGCTTTCGGCCAGGCTTTTTCCGAGCCAACGCTTTTCCAGTTAGCGATTCAAGTTCAGCAATAAATTGGTTATTACCCAGCGGTCTGCCTGTCCGTGTGTGTTGTTGAATGTGTTGTTGAATGTATTGGTGAGTGATCTGTGTTTCCTGTACGACTGACAGATAGGCTTCCCAGTCATCAATCCGCTCCAACATCGGTCTCACTGATACCAGGCTATCATCTATGCCCGCAATGTGGGCGGCTGCGCTTGACCAGGGCCAATCGATCGGGTGACGGCATAATCGTGCCGCAACCGGGTTACGCTCAACATAGCGAACGGTTGCCAATAGGTACTGTTCATCCATAACGAATGAATGAAACCGTTCTTGCCATAAATGTCCACGCCAGCCCTCACGGAAATTGATATGGCGCGTATAATGCCGATGCGCTTCCCCCAGCACGGCCCGTAGCCCATCCTCATCACCGGGAACCATAACCAGATGCACATGATTCGGCATTAGGCAATAAGCCCAGATTTCGGCGTCAGAGGTGGCGACGGCTTCGGACAGAAGCTGAATATAATAGCGATAGTCGTCGTCACAAAAAAAGGTCTTTTGGCGGCGATTTCCTCGTTGCGTAACATGATGAGGGTAACCGGGCACAACCACCCGTGGCATCCTGGCCATCTTTGCACCTCCTTGTGCATGAACTCGTTGTCAATAGTCTAACAATGGTAGAGAAATAGGTATACTGTCCCCGGAATTGGGGTAGAGAAATAGGTATACTGTCCCCGGAATTGGGGGGTAGAGAAATAGGTATACTGTCCCCGGAATTGGAAGTTCCGTCCGGGGTTGTCTCCTGATGCAGCCCACAAATGCGGGGCAAAAGGGCGCACCCGACAACAAACCGGCAGGTTCAGCAAAATAAGGCGAAGAAAAGGTGTTCAGGAAATGGTGCCGGCGATAGGAATTGAACCTACGACCCACGCATTACGAATGCGTTGCTCTACCGACTGAGCTACACCGGCGGCAACGGTTACCCGCGGCTGCGGACCCGGATGATGATATCCACCCCGTCGGCTTCGGTCCCCTCGGGCAGGGTCGGCAGCTGATCCAGTTTGAGCGCCTGTGAGTCGATGTCCATCAACTCGCCGGAATCGACGTTGTAAAAGTGGTGGTGGTCGCTGACGTTGGAGTCGTAGAACACCTTGCTCGGATCCACAATCACCTCGCGCACCAGCCCCTTGCGGGCGAAGAGGTTGAGGGTGTTATAGATGGTCGCCTTGGAAACCAGCTGGGTCTCCTGGTTGACGATGGACAGCACCTGATCGGCCGACAGATGCTGCGGCCGCGCGAACAGGATCCGGGCAATATCGACCCGCTGCTGGGTGGGCGTGACATCATGCGCCCGCAGATGGGCGCTGATTTCCGCATCACTCATCCAGGATGTTGGTTCTTTATCCATCATGGGCCGAGTATAGACCACGCTTTTAGACAAAGTCTAGTCGTTTACGCCGTTTTCACCTGAAAACAGTAGATAATTCAGGGATATAGACGACACAGTGACGAGGGCCGAGGAACGAGTAACGAGGCCAAAAGGAACCACGAAGGCGCGAAGACTCGAAGAGTCAACAATGACAACTTCGTGGCTTCGAGTCTTCGTGGTGAAATTTTTCGACGACATTGGCAGGGCGTAGAATCCGCGCATTTCCTCGTCCCTCGTTACTCGTCCCCCGGCCCTCCCGCTACCGCCTGGTAAGGCGCCGGCGGAACGATGGGCTCGCGCCCGAGCAGCAGATCGGCGAGCAGCCGGGCCGAGGCGAGGCCCAGGACCACGCCGTTGCGAAAATGGCCGGTGTTGAGATACAGCCCCGCCACCCCGGGCACCTCGCCTATATAAGGAATACCGTGGGGCGAGCCGGGGCGCAGGCCGGCCCATTGATGCTCGACGGGCCAGTCCCCCAGTGCCGGAACCAGCCACTCGCCCGCCTCGCGCAGGGTCGCCAGGGCCTCTTCGGTGGTCGATTTGTCGAAGCCCACCTCCTCGATAGTACTGCCCACCAGCACCCGTCCGTCGCGGCGCGGGATGACATAGCGGTCCTGGCTGAGCACGATGCGCCGGATCCGCCCCGGCTCGCCGCGATAGAGGATCATCTGTCCGCGCACCGGGCGCACCGCCAGTTCAATCCCCAGCGACTCAAGCAGCCCGGCGCTCCAGGCCCCGCCGGCGATGATCACCTGATCCGCCCGGAACGTCTCGCCCCGGCTTTTCACCCCGTGAACCCGGCCGTCTTCGATCAGCAGCGCGTCCACCGGCTGCTGCTCGTACACCGCGACCTCCAGCGCGTCGAGACTGCCCCGGACGGCGCGGCCCAGGCGCGGATTGCGTAACTGCCCGACCTCCGGCAACCAGAGCGCCTGCTCCGGTACCGGACCCAGCTGCGGCTCGAGTTGGCGGATGTCGGCCGCGCCCACCGCCTGTAGATCCACCTGCCAGCGCCGCGCCCAGGCCAGGGCCGCCTCGCGCTCGTCACTGTCGAGGATCAGCAGGCCGCTGGGTTCATATTCGGGATCGATGCCGCTCTCCTCCCGCAGTTGCCCGGCAAAGGCCGCGTAGCGCGGCTGGGCCCAGCGGGCCAGCGCGTTCACCGCATCGTCAAAGCGCCACGGATAGAGCGGCGAGAGGATCCCGCCGCCGGCCCAGGTCGACTCGCGCCCGGTCAGTCCCCGATCGAACAGCGCCACGCGCCGCCCGGCCCGCGCCAGCTCCCGGGCCGAGAGCATGCCCAGCAAGCCGCCGCCGATAACAATCACCTCGTACATTCCCTCTCCCGTGACGGCGCACAACCCCGTCACCTGCAAATTCGCTATTATGACACTAATCCGGATCCCCTTGCGGGCAAACCCGGGGCGGAACCTGATCACACAATCCGCTCCGCCATGACCGCTTGTCCGGGATTCCATCCCGCCCGTCGGGAGACAGCCGACAAGTCCCCTCTCCATCGGCTATATAGATGCCATGAAAACAAAAAAAACCAAGGGGCTGACACTCGTCGAGCTGATAGTGGCCATGGCCATATTCAGCATCCTGGCGGCCATCGCCGTGCCCAGCATGGACGCGTTTATGCGCAATAACCGTTTGAGCAGCACGACCAACGATCTGGCCACCACGCTGAATCTGGCACGCAGCGAAGCCGTCAAGCGCGGAACCCCCATCAAGACCTGCATCAGCAATGCCGCCCAGGATAATTGTGATACGACCACCACTAACTGGGAAAACGGCTGGATCACCTTCATTGACAGCGACAATGACAACAACATCGATGCGAATGAAACCGTCCTGCGTCTGAACGCCAGCCCCAAAGAGGGCATAACAGTTCGCAATGCGCAAGATAACAACACCATCACTTTCGACAGGGATGGCAGCGCCAGCGATACCGGTTCTTTCGTCATCTGCGGAGACAGTAATAACATGGTCGGCCGGGGTATCAATATCTCCCTGTCCGGCAGTATCTCCGCCGCCCGGGACACTGACGACGACAAAATCAGCAATATCTATACCGATGATGCCGGCAACTGGGGAAACCTGACATGTCCCTGAAAACAGACAAACTGAAAACCGGCAGGAAACCGCAGAGGGGGTTTACCCTGCTGGAAGTCATGGTCGCCCTCGTGATCTTCTCGATCGGCCTGCTGGGGCTGGCCGGACTGCAATCCCAGAGTCTGCGCTACAACCACAGCGCCTACCTGAAGACCCAGGCCTCCTACCTGGCCTACGACATTCTTGACCGAATGCGGGCCAACCGCCAAGCAGCCCTCGACAGCGGCTATAACGCCGAGGACACCACAACGGGGGCGGATAAGGACTGTGACACCAAGGGCGCAACCTGCAGTACCAATGATATGGCCCTGCACGATATCTATGAGTGGAAACAGCTATTATCTGACACCCTTCCCGAGGGAACCGGTTCGGTCGACCAGGCTACTCTGGGCGAGAACAATTTCACCGTCACCATCGTGTGGGAAGACCCCGGCACCCCCGAGGAAGAAAGTGAATATCAACTTCGGTCACAAATATGAAGCACAGGCATCCCCAGTACAAATTCGGTCACGGCTTTACGATCATCGAGCTGATGATCTCGATTGTCATCGCCTCCATACTGATGCTGGGCGTCATGCAGGTCTTTTATGCCAACAAACATGCCAGCGCCGTGGGCAGCGGCCTGGCACGCGTACAGGAGAATATCCGTTTCGCCCTGAAAGACATCAGCTATGCCGGGCGTCTGGCCGGTTATACAGGCTGTTCCGACAACCTCACCAATCATCTCGATCCGGATGATGACGGGTATGATGAGGAGCTGTTCAACTTTGAAAATGCCACCGGCGGCTGGGAATTCTCCGACGGCGGGGCCCCCAGCACCACCAGCCCCGACCAGAGCTATACCCTGACTACCGTCACCCCCGCAGCGGACGGCACCAAATGGGACAATATCAACGATGAAGGGCTGCCCGACTCCCTGGTTGACAAGGTTGTGCCAGGCAGTGATGTACTGGTACTGAAATGGGCCGACGAGAACACCGATATAGAGATCAAGAACATGACCACCAATGGGGCGATAACCGTTGGTGATAATGATATTGAGCAGGGTACCATCCTCATGGTGTCGGACTGTTCCGGGGCCGATGCCTTCCAGAGTTTCCCCTCCAAATCCGGCAAGGCGCTGACCCGGGCCAGTGGCGGTTCGGGCAAGTCCCCCGGGAACAAGAATCCGGGTAAAAACAACTGGTCAAAAGCCTACAGCGATGGCGCGGAAATCCTGTTTTTCGTCAGCCGGGCCTATTTTATCGGCCAGGGGGTCAGTGGCGAGCCCGCGCTCTATCGCATCAGCTATACCCAGGGCAGTACCGACGCGGTCATCGAAGAACTTGCCGAGGGCATCGAGAACATGCAGGTACTGTTTGGTTATGACGTCGACGGCGACGGTTACGCCGACCGCTTCGTGACAGCCCAGGACCTGCCGGATCATGCAGGCGTGGTGGCCCTGAAACTGGCGTTTCTCGCCCGCAGCGCCGAAGAGATCAGGGAAAACCCGGCGAGCAGGGATTACACCTTGCTTGGAACCACGATCACCTCTCCCTCGGACGGCCGCCTGCGCTACGCCTTCAGCACCACGATCAAACTGCGTAACAAGGGAATCAAGTAATGCCGCGATATTCAACTCCCATGCAAAGCCGGCCTGAACAACAACATGGCATGGTGTTGATTCTAGCGCTGGTTATTCTCATGGCCATGACGATTATTTCGGTTTCATCCATGAGCACCAGTACGTTGGAAGAACGCATGGCCGGTAACCTCAAGGATCGGGAGATCGCCTTTCAGGCCGCCGAAGCCGCCCTGCGCCACGGGGAGAGCCTGGTGGACAGCGGCATATCGACAGGTTCTTTCAACTCCGAATGCACCAATGGTTTTTGTGACTACGATCTGCAGGAAGCAAACGACTTCCCGGTTTACTGGAAGGACGAGACGCTCGATGTCTGGAATAACAGCAGCAGACATATCGCTTTCCCCGTCACCGGAAGCGCTGAAGACGCAAAAATCATCATCGAATATATGGGCGTACAGATACAGGATTTATCGGGCGAACCGCAGCCGACCGACCCGCCGATATACCGTGTTACGGCCCTGGGTTACGGACAGACAACCGATGCCCGGGTCATGCTGCAATCCAGTTACATGAAAGAGTGATGAGGCTCCACGCGGATCACACAAAGAGGCAAAAGAGATGAACGCCCTACATAGACTCAATACCGTATTCAATAAAAAGACAGCCATCTTTGTGGTCGCGGCGCTTTGTGCGATACAGCTGGCCGCGGCGGCGACAGTGAACGGGTCCGCCACGGACTTCAACGCCATCCCCATACAAAACACCGGTAACAATCAGAGCGACGAGCCGTTGGCCATGCTGGTCATGTCAAATGACGAGCAACTTTATAACAAGGCCTATGATGACTACTCGGACCTGAATGGCGACGGCAAGATCGAAACCACCTATAATGATGAAATCGATTATTACGGCTATTTTAACAGCAATGGCTGTTATACGCACGACGGGAACCGTTTCAACCCCGCAAGTACCGCCACCGGCGACAATGACCACACCTGCGCGAGCAGTGAATGGAGTGGCAACTTTCTTAACTGGGCCAGCATGACGCGCATGGACATAGTGCGAAAAGTTTTGTATGGCGGCTACCGCAGTACCGATGACACCTGGAGCACCACGGACGGCCACACCATCCTGGAGCGGGTTTATCTGCCCAATGACATCCATGCCTTTGCCAAGGTATTTGAAACCTCAACCACCTCGGAAATGCAGAAATTCACCCCCTATGCACAGAAACGGCTGTCCATGTGCAACCTGACGGGGACAACCAATACCGCCACCGAATCACAATTGATCAACACCGACAACAACCCGCCATTACTGCGGGTGGCCGCCGGCAGCTGGCATCGCTGGGCATCCCAGAATAAGGAACAATGTCTCTACAGCGGTGACACCTCCACCCCGGATGGCGCGGATGAGCTTGATGAACTCATCGTGCAGGTCAGCGTCTGCGAAGACGGCAAACTGGAATCGGGCTGCGCGGAGTATACCGATGGCGGCAACACCTATTACAAGCCCGCCGGGCTGCTGCAAAAATACAGCAAAAGCGCCGGCAGCAAAATGCATTTCGGCCTGATATCGGGGAGCTACGGTCAAAAAGACAAAGGCGGCGTGTTAAGGAAAAACATCTCCGTCATCGACGATGATGACGCCAACAACACCGACGGGGACGAGATCACCGATGACGGGCGCATAAAAGACGACGTTCAGGGTATTATTAACACGATCAACAGCTTTCGGGTTGTCAAGTACGACTCGGACGACAATAAGTATATCGATTGTGCCAGCCCCGGGATTACGGTGGACGAGTTCAAAACCAGCTCGGATACCGCGAAACAATGCACCAACTGGGGCAATCCGATCGGGGAGATGTATCTCGAGGCCCTGCGCTATTTTTCCGGCAACACCTCGCCCTCCGCTGTTTTTGATGCCGACGACTCCGGTCTGATAAACAGCAGCAACAACAGCTCTATTCCGACTACGCTGAATAAAGTCACCTGGGAAGATCCCATCATCCCCGACGGCCAGAGCGGCCAGAATTATTGCGCCAGCTGCAATATTATTCTGCTGTCCAGCGGGCTGAATAATTTCGATGGCGACGATCTGCTTTCAGCCAAGGATATCGAAGGCATCAATAACGAATCAAACAACCTTAGCGGCATAACCGATGAAGTCGGCCAACACGAAGGATACAGCGGTAACTTCTTTATCGGGAATAACGGTTCGACCAGCGATGGCGAGTGTACCGCCAAGGAATACACCACGCTCCACGACATGACCGGCATCTGTCCCGAACAGCCCACGCTGGAAGGCAGCTACCAGATTGCCGGCCTTGCCTTCCATGGTCGTACCACCGATCTGCGGCCGGACAATACCAGCTATCCGGATACCCAGAATGTCAACACCTACTCCATCGCCATGGCCCGGGGCGTGCCGCAATTTCGCATTCCCGCCTATAATGATAGCGGGGTTAAACAGGGCGAATTCAACTTTATGCCGGCCTGCGGCGCCAACAGTGATGGTACCGCCTCGCTCACGGACAGTGGCTGGCGTCAGTGCAGCCTGGTGGATATCCAGCTTGTCAACCCGATTTACAAAACCGTCACCGACAGTGACAGTGGCGAGACAGTCAACGTCCTCACCAATGCAACGGCGCGCATTACCTGGGAGGATTCCACCTGGGGTAACGACTATGACATGGACGGGGTGCAGGATCTGCGCTTCAGTTATGACCCCTCAACCCAAGAACTCACTGTCACGGTCGAGTCCAAACAGGCTGAAGCCGACCACGCGCTTCGCTGGGGATACGCCATAAGCGGCTCGGATAATGACGGCCTCACCTACCCCTTGTTGCGCCCGGGCAAAGATAATTACGATCATATCGGCACCGCGGATGTTCGCACCTGTGCCACTGCCAGCGACTGCCAGGCAACCTACAGCCCCGGCAACACCAGT
Source organism: Thiohalophilus thiocyanatoxydans (assembly GCF_004366735.1). Lineage (GTDB taxonomy): Bacteria > Pseudomonadota > Gammaproteobacteria > UBA6429 > Thiohalophilaceae > Thiohalophilus > Thiohalophilus thiocyanatoxydans. Next base: position 31,718 of record NZ_SOQX01000010.1, read on the forward strand.
ACCCAACTGCTTGAGGATCCGCTGTGGTACGCGGCGAAATGGGGCGGCTTTAATGATCTCAATGACAACAACCGCCCCGACCTGACCAGTGAATGGGACCAGAAAAACAACCGTACCGGTGAACGCGATCCGGACGGTATCCCCGACAATTATTTCCTTGCCACCAATCCCAACGAGCTTGAGAAACGGCTGGATGGGGTCTTCAACGATCTATTGAAACGGCTGTCGGCCGGTTCCGCGGCCGCGGTAATTGCCGATACCGTCACCATGACCGGCGGCGTGGTCCAGGCACTCTATCAGCCCGAGCAGGCGATCGACGGCAAGATCCTGAGCTGGACGGGGCTGGTCCACAGCGTGTTCATCGACGAAAACGGCAACCTGCGCGAGGATACCAATGGCAATGCCCGCCTCGACGATTACAGCACCGACAAGTGGATTCAGATTCAATATGACGAGTCGGTCGAACGAACCCGCATATTCTATTGTAATCAAGGCGATGACTGCGCCTCCTATGACGATATAAAGGAGATCGAGGATCTTAACCCCATATGGAACGCCCGCGACCGCCTCGCCGAGGTCAGCAGCACTCGAATCACCGAACAACGTGCCTACGATACCTCCTTCGGCGATTCCAGCGCTGGCGGACGTCATATATTCACCTGGCTTGATAACGACACGGACAATGTGGTCGACAGCGGCGAAGTCGTCGACTTCGTCGACGACAACATTACCACCGGCAACTACGGCTATCTCAATGCGGTGGATGCGACCGAGGCGAAAAATATTGTTAATTTCATTCGCGGCGATGACAGTATCAGCGGCTATCGAAATCGCACGGCCGACTATGACGGGGAAGGCGAAAAAGTCTGGCGCCTGGGGGATATTGTCCATTCGACCCCGCTGATTGTGTCAAACCCGTCCGAGGGGTGGGATATTCGCTACGGCGATAATACCTATCGCGAATTCAGGGCTGAATACAGCGACCGCCGCAGCGTGGTCTATGTCGGCGCCAACGACGGGATGCTGCATGCCTTTAATGCCGGTTTCTTCGACGGCAACAACAGTCGATTCTGTCTCGATGCCGGATGCACCGCGCCATCCGACGCACACCCGCTGGGCGCGGAACTCTGGGCCTATGTCCCCAAGAACCTGCTGCCCCACCTGCGCTGGCTGACCGAGCCTGATTACCCGCACGTCTATTATATGGACGGCAAACCCCAGTCGTTCGATGTCAACATTTTCCCCGATGACCCCGATCACCCCGGTGGCTGGGGAACGATTCTTGTCGTCGGAATGCGCCTCGGCGGCGGCAAACTTGGCGTGGATTACGACAATGACGGGGGGGATCCGGATTACACGGCCCAATCCGCTTATGCCATTTTCGATATCACCAATCCTGAAAACCCGCCCGAATTACTGGCCGAGTTTACCGACGCCGATCTCGGGTTTACCACCAGCGCCCCGCAGATTGCCGTACGCCGCCAGGCGGATGAGACGAGTCTTGACTGGTCAGATCCCGTCATCAACGACTGGTATCTGGTTTTTGGTAACGGTCCCACCGATCTGGATTCGGTCACCAGTGCCAATAATGCACAGCTCTATGCGCTGAAACTGGAACTGCTGGCCAATGACAGCCTGAACGTGGACGCCAGTCAGGTCACCAAGATCGACACGGGTATCACCAGCAGTTTTGTCGGCGATCCGGCGGTTGTCGACTGGTCCAATGACTTTCTCTCCGATGCCATTTACTTTGGCACCGTCGGGGGCACCCCGGCCGTTCCGGACGGGCAGTTGATGCGCATCGCGCTGACCAGCGACAGCACCGCCGACTGGGCGAGCAGTTCCAACCGCGGGACCCTGATCGACCCGGGACAGCCTTTTGTCCATCGACCGGAGCTGCACTCGCTTGATGGGTCACCGCAAAATGAATGGTGGGTCTACGCCAGCACGGGACGGCTGTATACCTCCGCCGATAACGGCAGCGTTGAAACCCAGTCCATGTACGGTATCCGGGAGATACACGATCCGAACAATCTGCCGGTGCTTCCCGATGTGGATGTATCTGTCTCCCGTGACTCAACGGCGACCTATCCGCTGCAGGAAGTCACCGGTGTGAGCGTTTACACGGATGGAACGGTCGACGGCAACGGCGTGGTGACCGATCCCGATGGTACCGAGCCTTTCACTTTCAATGAGCTTGAAGGTATCGTCGACGGCAAGCAGGGCTGGTATTTTGACTTTGACTCTGACGGTACCAGCCCCGCCAGTCGAGGAATATCCCGCGCGACCTTCTGGCAGGATCTGGTTCTGTTCAACAGTTACAATCCGCCAACAGCAACCTCCTGTCTGGCGGAAGGGTTCAGCGATATCTGGGCGGTCTATCACTCGACCGGTACCGCCCACCCGCAGGAGATCGGTTTCAATATAACAGACGACAATTCAGTTAATGATGCCGGTTACCCCGAAAAAGTACCCAAGATCGAACTGGGCTACGGTATTGCGTCCGATATCACGCTCTATCGAACCAAGGACGGCACCAGCAAACCGATCGTGCAGCTGACCACGGGTGAAATTGTGGATACCGAAAAGGTAACAGGTGGGGCCGGTAAGTCGGGGCGCCAATCCTGGCGCGAGATTCCCCTGAACTGAACAGAAGGGTTTCCAGGCACCTTGACGTTAGCCGACGCCGCCGCCCCTCCAGGACACGCCGTGAACAGGTCCTTGGAGGCGCGCACGGCTGCCCTTATACCTGTACCGGGACTCTGAAGCATTGATTAGACTTAACGGAAGTGGATAAAACACTATGTATTTCAATCTGAAACAAAACAATCAAGGGTTCACGCTGATCGAGATCATGATCACCCTGATGGTGATCGCGGTACTCGCCTCCATCGCCGTCCCTGCCTATAACTCGATGAAGCAGCAGAGTAATCGCAGCGATGCCGTCAGCGCACTGACCCGGGTCGCGCAATTGCAGGAACGCTGGTATTCGAACAAGGGGACCTACGCCGATAACCTGACGACCATTGGCATGAGCTCTACCACCAGCAAAGAGGGCCACTACGACCTGTCACTGACCTTCGATGACACTGAACCGGATGAATTCGTCGTGACCGCCACCGCCACCGGTCCCCAAAAAGACGATGAAAACTGTCGTACCTTCAGCCTCGATCAGGCCGGACGCAAAACTTCCGAGGACAGTGATGGTAACGCGTCAACCGGTTGCTGGCAGAAATAGAACAGAAAGTTGGCAGTTGGCATAAGAGAAAGCTGGCAGTCATCAGATGGCAGCTTGCAGCGGCGAAATCGGAAGTGTGCCATTGACAAAAATAAACCTTGGTTCAAAATTTTCTGCCAACTGCCAACTGCCAACTGCCAACTTTATTACAAACTTTTTTCCCTGAGTTCAGCAGGCAGGGAGAAGAAGACATTCTCGGACTGGCCTTCACCCCCCTCGATCACGTCCACGCCCCACTGACGCAGTTTCTCGATCACCTGTTCGACCAGCACTTCCGGGGCGGAGGCGCCGGCGGTGAGGCCGATGGCGGAGACCCCTTTCAGCCATTCCGGCTCGATCCGGCTTTCATCGTCAATCAGGTAGGCGGTGGTGCCGCGGCGTTCGGCGACCTCTTTGAGGCGGGTGGAGTTTGAGCTGTTGGGCGAGCCGACCACCAGTAATAGATCCACCTGATCGGCGAGGGATTTGACCGCGTCCTGGCGATTCTGGGTGGCGTAGCAGATATCGTCCTTGCGCGGTCCCTGGATGGCGGGGAAGCGTTCCCGCAGGGCATCGATGATCGCGGCGGTATCATCCATCGACAGGGTGGTCTGGGTGACGAAGGCCAGATGGTCGGGATCCGTAACCTGCAGTCTGGCCACATCAGCGACGTTTTCGACCAGATACATCCTGCCTCCCTCGCAGGTATCGAACTGCCCCATGGTACCTTCCACTTCCGGATGGCCGGCATGACCGATGAGGATGCACTCCTGGCCGTTGCGACTGTAACGCGTCACCTCCAGATGGACCTTGGTCACCAGCGGACAGGTGGCATCGAACACCTCCAGTCCACGCCGCGCCGCTTCCTGACGCACGGCCTGGGAGACCCCGTGGGCACTGAAAATGACCGTCGCACCGTCGGGGACTTCATCCAGCTCCTCGACAAAGACCGCCCCCTTGGCACGCAGATCGTCGACCACGAAACGGTTATGAACCACTTCATGGCGGACATAGATGGGCGCGCCGAACAGCTCCAGTGCCCGCTCGACAATGTCGATGGCACGATCCACGCCGGCACAGAAGCCGCGCGGATTGGCGAGTATGACTTTCATGTTTCACTGTCCTGGGTGAATTCACCCGGTTGAATCGCCAGTATCTCCACATCGAAGATCACCGGCCGCCCGGCAAGGGGATGATTGAAATCAACCACTACTTCCTCGTCGTGGACTTCGTGAATGGTACCTGGTACCTCTTCGCCGGAAGGGGTGCTGAAGCCGAGAATGATCCCCTCCTCCAGCGGCAGTTCCGCGGCAAACTCGCTGCGCGCCAGGGTATGAATGTTCTCCTCCTCGGGAAAACCGAAGGTGTCGCGCGGTCCGATCTCCAGACACTGTTTGTCGCCCACCTTCAGACCGTACAGTACCATTTCCAGCCCCTCGACCAGGGTACCGTCGCCCATGGTAAAGGTCATCGGCTCCCCCTCTTCGGTGCTGTCCGCCACCGTGCCATCGGTGAGACTCAGGGTAAAGTGCATGGTGACCTGTGAACCCGGCCCGATGGTCAATGCTTCGATATCCGCCATAATAATCCGCCCGTATAATCAGTCTTTGTATTTTGCCGCCAGTTTCCGGTCGGCCCGGTGCTGGCGCAGGGTATCGATCAATATCAACACCACCCCGAGGGTAATTGCCGCATCGGCCACATTAAACGCCGGCCAGTGGCATTCGGCCTGGCCGCCTCGATTCCAGGTGTAAAACATAGGCAGGCAGCCTGTGCCGCGATAATAGACATCGAGAAAATCGATTACATAACCGTGCAGCAGGCGATCGACCAGATTGCCCAGCGCCCCGCCCAGAATCAGTGCCAGCGACGCCGCCTGCAGATGCTCGTGCCGCAGACGCTTGATCCATAAAAAGATCGCCACACTGATAACAATCGACAACAGGGCAAAAACCCAGCGCTGCCAGCCCCCCGCATCGCTGAGAAAGCTGAATGCCGCGCCGCTGTTATGCATCAGCGTCAGATTGAATACCGGCAACAGCTCGACCGGCTGGTGTAATACCAGATAAGCACTGGCGATCAGTTTACTTACCTGATCGAGCACCACCACCACCGCCGTCAACCATAACCATTTCAGCATGTAAAATCCTCGTTACAGTTTCTAGTTACTAGCCGCTAGCGACTAGAAACTGATTTTACGCGTGCAGCCGTTCCTCGCCCGCACCGTCAACATTCTCCACGCAACGTCCGCACAGCTCGGGATGATCGGCATGACTGCCCACCTCCTCGCGATGGTGCCAGCAACGTACGCATTTGGGATGGGCGGAAGCCGAGACCGAGATCCATATCTCATCGTTGCCCGGCAATGTGTAATGCTGGGCTTCGACCGGGGGTTCGCCGGCCAGATAGATTCTCGCCGCGGAGGTGATCAGCACAAACCGCAGCTCATCCTCGATCAGAGCCAGCGCATCATAAATTTCCCGTCCGCAATAGATGCCGACCTCGGCATCCAGATTGGCGCCGATGCCGCCGGCCACGCGCAGGTTTTCCAGCTCCTTGTTCACCGCGTCGCGCACCTGGATGATGCGTTGCCAGTAGGCCAGCTCGTCGGCGGCGCTCTGCTCATCGCTGAACATGCGCGGCAGTTCGTACCAGGTATTGAGCAGGACCGAGGCGTTGCGTTCGCCGGGAATGTTTTCCCAGATATCCTCGGCGGTAAAACTCAACACCGGCGCCATCCAGCGCACCAGCGCCTCGGCAATATAAAACGCCGCGGTCTGCGCCGAACGGCGGGCCACACTCTCACCGGGCATGGTGTACTGGCGATCCTTGATCACATCCAGATAGAAGCTGCTCAGATCCACCGCGCAGAAGTTGTGCATCAGCTGATAGATATTATGGAATTCGTAGTTGTCATAGGCGGTCACGACCTGCTGCTGGATCTCGCGGGTGCGTTCCACCGCCCATTTGTCCAGCGCCAGCATCTGATCGGCCGGCACGCTGTGTCGGGCCGGATCAAAGTCGCCCAGGTTGGCCAGCAGATAACGGGCGGTGTTGCGCATACGCCGATAGGCATCGGCAGTGCGTTTGAGAATTTCATCGGAGACGCGCATCTCGCCGCTGTAATCGGTAGCCGCCACCCAGAGGCGCAGGATGTCCGCGCCCAGGTTATTAATGACCTTTTGCGGCGCCACCACGTTGCCCTTCGACTTGGACATCTTCTGGCCTTTGGCATCGACCGTGAAGCCGTGGGTCAGCACCGCCTTGTAGGGGGCACTGTCCTGCATGGCCACGGCGGTCAGCAGCGAGGACTGGAACCAGCCGCGATGCTGATCGGAACCTTCCAGATAGAGATCGGCGGCAGGATAGGTCGTCAGACCGAGACGCCGGTTCAATACCGCAAAATGGGTGACGCCCGAGTCAAACCAGACATCCAGAGTATCGCGGACCTGTTCGTAGTCATCGGCCTTGTCGCCCAGCAGCGTGTTGACGTCCAGCTCGAACCAGGCATCGATGCCCTGCTGCTCGATCTGTTGCGCCACCTGCTCAATAAGCTCACCGGTTTTTGGATGCAGCTTGCCGCTTTGCTTGTGTACGAACAGGGTGATCGGCACCCCCCAGGTACGCTGGCGCGAGATACACCAGTCGGGCCGGTTCTCCACCATACCGATGATGCGCGCCTCGCCCCATTGCGGCATCCAGCGGGTTTTGCCGATGGCTTCAAGCGCATTTTTACGCAGGTCGGCCTGTTCCATCGAAATGAACCATTGCGGCGTGGCGCGAAAGATGATCGGGCTCTTGTGCCGCCAGCAATGAGGATAACTATGACGAAACGCCTCATCATGGACCAGCTTGTTATGGGCTTTGAGGGTGTCGATCACACTGTCGTTGGCCTTGAACACATGCTGGCCTTCGAACAGTGGCGTGCCCTCGACAAACTTGCCGTCACCGCCCACCGGGTTGTCGACCTTGAGGTGATAATGCTGGCCGACCACATAGTCTTCCTGACCGTGGCCGGGCGCGGTATGCACGGCACCGGTCCCCGCATCAAGACTGACGTGATCGCCGCAGATGACCGGCACTTCACGATCATAAAAGGGATGCTGCAATTTGAGACCTTCGAGATCGACGCCCTTGCAGTAGGCCACCACGCGGTAGTCTTCCACGTCCCAGCGCGCCATGATGTCGCCCAGCAGGGCCTCGGCGACGATCAACCGCTCGGGCACATGATCGCCCACGCCGTCGCACTGGACCACAGCGTAATCGAGTTCGGGATTGACCGCCACCGCCTGGTTGGCCGGCAGGGTCCAGGGCGTCGTGGTCCAGATCACCACCGACACCGCTCCCTTCCCACCATGACCCTCAACATGCTGGCAACGGCTCAGCAACGCCTCTTCGTTCAGCAGCTCGAAGCGCACATCGATGGCCGGCGAGGTCTTGTCCTCGTATTCCACTTCCGCCTCGGCCAGGGCCGAGCCGCAATCGACACACCAGTGCACCGGTTTGAAGCCCTTGTGCAGATGCCCCTGATCGATGATCCGGCCCAGCGCCCGCACGATGTCAGCCTCGAACTGGAAGTCCATGGTCAGGTAGGGCCGGTCCCAGTCGCCCAGCACCCCCAGCCGCTTGAAGTCCGCGCGCTGGCCGTCCACCTGTTCGGCCGCGTAATCGCGGCAAGCGGCACGGAACTTGTCGTGGGCCACGGCGCTGCCCGCCTTACCGATCTTTTTCTCCACCTGCAGCTCGATCGGCAGGCCGTGGCAGTCCCAGCCGGGGATATAGGGGGCATCGTAACCGGCCAGCGTCTTGGACTTGATAATGATGTCCTTGAGTATCTTGTTGACGGCATGACCGATGTGAATCTCGCCGTTGGCGTAGGGCGGACCGTCGTGCAGCAGAAACAGCGGCCGGTTTTCGGCTCTGGCCTGCTCGCGCAACTGCTGATAGAGATCCATCTCATACCAACGCTTAAGAAAGTCCGGCTCGCGTTTGGCCAGGTTGCCGCGCATGGGGAAATCGGTCCGCGGAAGATTCAGGGTGTGTTTGTAATCAGTCACGTTGTTATCCGTTTTGGCGTTCAGTGTGTTCTTTGTGATGCGCGGCAAAATAGGCTCGCGTCTGTTGAACATCCGTGTCGATCTGCTGTTTCAATCGTTCCAGCGAATCATACTTCTCTTCGTCGCGCAGCTTGTGTCGAAAACTGACCTGCAGATGCCGGCCATAGATATCCTGATTGAAATCGAGAATGAACACTTCCAGCAGGGCGCGTGCGTCGTCATCCACGGTGGGCCGGTTACCAAGACTGGCGGCACCCTGCAGTGGTTCGCGCTCCAGCCCGAACACCTCCACGGCAAAGATCCCCTGCAACGGCGTCACCTGCCGGTGCAGATGGATGTTGGCAGTGGGAAAACCGAGCTGGCGCCCCAGCCGGTTGCCGTGCGCCACCCGTCCGCTCATGCGATAGTCGCGCCCCAGCAGCCGTTCGGCCGCGCTCATGTCACCGGCTTCCAGGGCCCGGCGCACGCGGGTACTGCTGACCCGTTCCCCGTCGATCTCGAAGGTGTGCATGTTGACCACCGTAAAACCATGTTCGCGCCCGGCCGCGCACAGGTGGTCGATCGTGCCGGCCCGGTCGCGGCCGAACCGAAAATCGTCGCCGACCACCAGGTATTTGACACCGAGGCCGTCGACCAGCACCTGTTGAATAAACGCTTCCGGGCTCAATTGCGACAGCTTGCGGTTGAACGGCAGACACAACACCCGATCGACGGCGTAACGGCGCAGGGCCTGCAGCTTCTCCCGAAAGCGGGTCAGGCGCGAGGGCGCCGCCTCGGGTTTGAAATACTCCAGCGGCTGCGGTTCGAAGGTGATCACCACCGTCGGCAGACAGAGTTCGTCGGCCTTCTCCGCCAGCTGGCCGATCACCGCCTGATGGCCCAGATGCACCCCGTCGAAATTGCCAATGGTAGCCACGCAACCGTGGTGACGGGGGCGCAGATTATGCAGACCGCGGATCAGCTCCATGATTGATTGACACCACCGGAAAAAGGCCAAAAGTATAACAAAAACAAGGGGCTGTTAGCGAAAAATCCCAAGACTTTAGCTAAATGAAATAAAACGCTCGCCAAGACGTTTATGCCCGTTGTTTGGGTGCAGAGCCGCCAAGAAAAGATTACTGTTCTTCTTTGCGAGCTTAGCGTCTTTGCGAGAGATCATTCTCTGCCCGACGACAGGTTAACCTGACACCGGCCGGCGGAACTGGCCGAAGCGCAGACCACTGAGGGCCAGTACGGCGAAGTAGCTGACCACCCCGACGGGGATCAGCCAGCCCAGATGAATCAACCGCTCGCGCAGCGAATAGTCAACCCACTGGGCCCAGTCGCCGGCCAGGTACCAGAGGCCCGCGCCCATCAACCCGGCGGCCAGCCCGACACGTAACAGGTAGATGATCCAGCCGCTTTCGGGCCGGAACACCCCGTCGCGCAACAGGCCGCGCAACAGCAGCATGGCGTTCATGAACGACGAGAGCGTGGTCGCCAGCGCCAGCCCGGCGTGGGGCGCGGAATAGCCCACCTGCACCAGCGTCACCACCAGGATCACGTTGAAAATCATGTTGGCGACCATGGCAATCAGCGCCACCTTCATCGGGGTTTTCGTGTCCTGGCGGGCGAAATAACCCGGCACCAGCACCTTGACCAGCATGAAACCGAGCAGACCGAAGCTGTAGGCGATCAGTGCCAGCGCCATCATGGTCAGATCATGGCCGCCCTTGCCGCCGTATAAAAACAGGGTTGCCAGGATCGGCCCGGCCAGCACGCCAAGGGCGACCGCCGCCGGCACCCCGATCAACAGCACCCAGCGCAGCGCCCAGTCCAGGGTGCGGGAGAAGGCCAGGCTGTCCTGGCGGGCGAACTTCTCCGACAGATAGGGCAGGATCACCGTGGCCAGACCGATGCCGAACAGCCCCAGCGGAAATTCCATCATCCGATCGGCAAAATAGAGCCAGGTGATGCTGCCGAAGGCGAGAAACGAGGCGACCATCACATCAAACAGCAGGTTAATCTGCATGGCCGAGGAGCCGATAATCCCCGGCAGCATCAGCTTCATGATCCGCCGCACCCCCGAATCGCGCCAGCCCCAGCGCGGCCAGCGCAGCAGCTTGAGGCGCAGCAAAAACGGCAACTGCAACAGCAGTTGCGCCACCCCGGCGATCAACACCCCCCAGGCCAGAGCCATGGCCGGCACGTCAAAATAGTCCGACAGCCACAGGGCCGCGCCGATCAGACTCAGGTTGAGCAGTACCGGGGTGAAGGCCGGCAGGGCGAAACGGCCGTAGGTGTTGAGCACCCCGCCGGACAGCGCGGTCAGGGAGATAAAAAAGATATAGGGAAAGGTGATGCGCAGCATCTCGGCGGTCAGATCCACCTGCCCCGGATCGCCGATATAGCCCAGCGCGATCAGCATCACGAACAGCGGGGTGATCAGTACCACCAGCGCGGTCAGGATCAGCAGTATTGCGCCCAGGGTCCCGGCCGTGGCGGCCACCAGATCCCGCACCGCCTCGCTGTCGCGCTGGACCTTGTATTCGGCCAGCACCGGCACGAAGGCCTGGGCAAAGGCCCCCTCGGCGAACAAACGACGCAGGAAATTGGGGATCTTGAAGGCGATTAAAAAGGCGTCGGTGGCCTTGCCGAACTCAAATACCGCCGCGAACACCACGTCCCGCACCAGGCCGGTGATGCGAGAGATGAGGGTCATGCTGCTGAATACCGCCGTGGACCGTAACAGTCCCATCAATTCGTCTCTATCTTATTGTTATTTATCAATATTTATAAGTTTGTGGTGACTTACCAACCCGCCCCGGCCGCTGTCCGGCCCGGCCTGCCCCGCATCTTACCCCAGGCGCCGGTGCGCTGAATACGCAGCAGGGGAAATTTCGCCCGGGCGTTGACATTCGGGGCCAAAACCACCATGATACGCGGCCTTCAAACCCCCGAATTGCTTGAGTCAGGAGAGACGTTTTGGCTAACACTGCACAATCCCGCAAGCGTGCGCGCCAGGCGGAAAACAATCGCCAGCACAATGCCGCTTACCGTTCCAAGTTCCGCACCTTCGTCAAAAAAGTGCTGGGCGCAGTGAAGGCGGGTGACAAGGCCCAGGCCGAGCAGGCCTACAAGCAGGCCGTGTCCATCATCGACAAGACCGCCAACAAGGGCCTGATTCCCAAGAACAAGGCCGCCCGGCAGAAAAGCCGGCTGAACGCCCGCATCCGCGCGATGTAACAGGCGCCAGCGCCGAACCCCAAAAAGCCGGATTTTTATCCGGCTTTTTTTATGGACGGACACCCCGCCGCGCGAGTTCCTGAACGACCCGGGCTCGCGTTCAATCAAGGTTTCCCGTCTAGACCAGCACCATATTATCCCGGTGGATCAATTCCGGCTCGTCGATATAGCCCAGAATCGACTCGATCGCCTCGCTGGGCTGGCCCATGATGCGGCGCACCTCGTCGGCGTTGTAGTTGACCAGACCGCGGGCGATCTCCCGCCCTTCGGCGTCCACGCAGGCCACCATCTCGCCACGGGCAAAATCGCCCGACACGCCCCGTACCCCGACCGCCAGCAGGCTGCGGCCCGAGTGGCACAGCACCCGGACCGCCCCCTCGTCCAGCTCCAGGCGGCCGCGCATCTGCAGATGGCCGGCCAGCCACTGCTTGCGCGCCGCCAGCGGGGCCTGTTCGGCATACAGCAGGCTGCCCAGCGCCTCCTCGCCGGCCCGCAGGCGGGTCAGGATCCGGGCCTCGCGGCCCGAGGCGATCACCGTGGAAGTGCCGGAACGGGCCGCCAGACGCGCCGCCCGCAGCTTGGTCTTCATGCCGCCACGGCCCAGCGCCCCGGCACTGTCGGTGGCCATGGCATCCAGCGAGGCCTCGTGGACCAGCACCTCGTCGATCAGCTTCGCGTCGGGGTGATGACGCGGATCGCAATCGTACAGCCCCTGCTGATCGGTGAGGATAATCAGGCTATCGGCCTCGACCAGATTGGCCACCAGCGCGGCCAGGGTGTCGTTATCGCCGAAGCGGATCTCGTCGGTGACCACGGTATCGTTTTCGTTGATCACCGGGATCACCCCCAGCTGCAGCAGGCTGCGCACGGCGCTGCGGGCATTGAGATAGCGCTTGCGGCTGGTGAGATCGTCGTGGGTCAGCAGGATCTGGGCGGTATGCAGGTTGGCGCGGGCAAAACGGGATTCATAGGCCTGGATCAACCCCATTTGACCGACCGCCGCGGCGGCCTGCAGATGGTGCAGTTCGCTGGGCCGCCGGCTCCAGCCGAGACGGCACATCCCCTCGGCCACAGCGCCGGAGGAGACCAGCACCACCTCCACGCCCTGTTCCACCAGCGCGGTCATCTGCGCCACCCAGTCATCCAGCCCCGGCTGATTGAGGCCGGTGCCGTCCCCGGTGAGCAGCGCGCTGCCGATCTTGATCACCCAGCGCCGGGAGGTTGTCAGTTGTTGCCGTCTGGACATAGCCGTCTTTTTCCGCTGTTGCGTTACTCTTCTTCTGTCGCCACCGGCGGGGCCTGTTCACGCTGGCGCTCGATGTGGTTCATGATGTCATAACAGAGCTGCCGGGTGCCGATCTGGCCGATGGCCGAAATCGTGTAAACCGGCCCCTCCCAGCCCAGCTCCTCGACAATCGCCTGGCAGCGGGCTTCGCGCGCGTCCTCGGGCAGCAGGTCGATTTTATTCAATACCAGCCAGCGCGCATACTCGGCCAGTTCCGGATCGAAGCGTTGCATCTCCTGTTCGATGGTGCGCACATCCGAGACCGGATCACCGGCCGTGTCCAGCGGGGCGACATCCACCAGATGCAGCAGCAGGCGGGTGCGCGAGACATGCTTGAGAAACTGGATGCCCAGCCCGGCGCCCTCCGCCGCCCCCTCGATAATGCCCGGAATATCGGCTACCACAAAGCTGCGATGCGCCTCGACGCTGACCACGCCCAGATTGGGATAGATGGTGGTAAACGGGTAATCGGCCACCTTGGGCCGGGCGGCAGAGACGGCGCGGATAAAGGTGGACTTGCCGGCATTGGGCAGGCCCAGCAGGCCCACGTCGGCCAGCACCTTCATCTCCAGGCGCAGCTGGCGGGTTTCGCCGGGGGTGCCGGGGGTGGACTGGCGCGGCGCCCGGTTGGTGCTGCTTTTAAAACGGGTGTTGCCGATCCCGTGATGGCCCCCTTTGGCCACCAGCAGGATCTGGCCGTGCTCCAGCACGTCACCGAGCAGCTCCTGGGTCTCCTCGTCGAACACCTGGGTGCCCAGGGGCACGGGAATGATCAGATCCTCGCCGCCCTTGCCGGTCATGTTGCGGCCCTTGCCGGGCTGACCGTGCTCGGCACGGAACGAGCGGGTATAACGAAAATCGGCCAGGGTATTCAGATTGCGCTCACCGACCAGGTACACATCGCCCCCGTCACCGCCATCGCCGCCGTCGGGGCCGCCGAATTCGATGAATTTTTCCCGGCGAAAGCTGACACAGCCGTTACCGCCCTTGCCGGCCTCGACCCGAATCGCTGCTTCGTCGACGAATTTCATCTTTCAGTTCCGTATAGTTACGAGAGCCAAGACGGCCCGGGAAAATTGGTCTTACCTGCTCCAAATCATATTTGATTTGCAGACATATTTGGTCCGACAACACTGTTGTTTAGCGGTCGAACCACAAACCCTCAAAAGCAACAGTTCCGGACACACATATCAAACGCAATCGCTCACTGCCTGAATGCCCTGTTCCCATTCTCCGCGCCTTTGCACCCACACAACGGGCATAAACGCCTCCGCGTCCTTTGCGTTATTTCCAGTAGCCTGGAGAAAAGACACGTATTCGCTGATTGCATACCCGTCCAGCAAACAAAAACCCCGTCACGAGGGACGGGGCTTTGGCGGTTCGGCTTGTACCCTGGCGTCTTCAGGCCGGAATAATGCTGACCTGCTTGCGCTGCCGGGGCCCCTTGGTCTCGAATACCACGGTGCCGTCAGCCTTGGCAAACAGGGTATCGTCACCACCCTTGCCGACGTTCACGCCCGGGTGAACCTTGGTGCCGCGCTGGCGAACCAGGATATTACCGGCCTTGACCACCTGACCGCCGTAGCGCTTGACGCCAAGGCGCTTCGACTGGGAATCGCGACCGTTGCGGGTACTCCCGCCTGCTTTCTTATGAGCCATGCTTTACGTCCTCTTGCTTAACCGCTGATACCGGTGATTTCCAGTTCCGTGTAGTCCTGACGGTGCCCCTGGGTCTTGCGGCTGTGTTTACGGCGACGGAATTTGATAATGGTAATCTTCTTGCCGCGACCCTGGCTGGCGACGGTGGCCGTCACCTTGCCGCCTTCGACGTAGGGCTTGCCGACCTTGAAGTCCTCGCCATCGGCGATCATCAGGACCTTGTCGATATCCACACTGGCGCCGGCCTCCGCGTCGAGTTTCTCGACCTTGATTTTCTGGCCCTGTTCTACCCGGTATTGCTTGCCACCGGTTTCGATAACCGCGTACATAATCTGTGCTCCAAATATCCCCGCCGTTTGGGCGGACTCGACTGTGGAAAGGGGCGCAATTTTAGCGTCTGGGGCCGCCCCGGTCAAAGAATTTTCCTGATTTTCTGCCAATTTAAGTGCCCCAAGTCGCCCGTCCAGCTTGACAGGCACCGGGGGGCTCCCTAGCATTTTGCGCTTTGCTCACAGGCTTGTCGCATTGAAGACACTCGAGGACATTCAGGCGTTGATCGGCCCCGACATGGGCGAGGTCGATCACTGCATCAGCGGACGACTGCGCTCCGAGGTGGTGCTGATCAACCAGATCGGCGCCTACATAATAAAGAGTGGCGGCAAGCGGCTGCGTCCTGTTATCCATCTGCTGTGCGCCCGGGCGCTCGGTTATGAGGGCCGCTATCATATTGAACTGGCGGCCATTATCGAGTTCATCCACACCGCCACCCTGCTCCACGACGACGTGGTCGACAGCTCCGAACTGCGCCGCGGCCAGGAGACGGCCAACAATTTGTGGGGGAATGCGGCCAGCGTGCTGGTGGGCGATTTTCTCTATTCCCGGGCCTTCCAGATGATGGTCGATATCGGCCAAATGGATATCATGCGGATTCTGGCCAATTGCACCAACACCATCGCCGAGGGCGAGGTCCAGCAACTGCTCAATATTCACGACGCGGACACCACCGAGGCCCGCTACATGGAGGTCATCCACAACAAGACCGCCAAACTGTTCGAATCGGCCAGTGAACTGGCGGCGGTGATCACCGACCAGCCCGAGAGCATCCAGCAGGCGATGGCCCGCTACGGGATGCACCTGGGCAGCGCCTTTCAGCTGGTCGACGACGTGCTCGACTACCGCTCCGACAGCGAGGAGACCGGCAAGAACATCGGCGACGACCTGGCCGAGGGCAAGCCTACCCTGCCGCTGATCTACGCCATCGCGCAGGGCAGCCCGGAGCAGGCCGCGGTCATCCGTGACGCCATCGAAACCGGCGGCCTGACCCAGATCGACGCCGTGCGCGCCGCGATTGAATCCACCGGCGCTATCGACTACACTGCGCGCTGCGCGCGAGCGGAGGCCGATCAGGCCATTGAGGCGCTGAGCGGAATCCCGACGTCCGAGTATAAAGACGCACTCAGCTTTCTCGCCGAATTCGCCGTCAACCGCAGTTATTAATCCGCGTTACAACCGTTTAATACGGTTCGAGTCGAAGCCGCTTTATTAAGGTTTTATTAGGCCGTATAAGCGGATGATGACAAGGCAAAGCGAGCGAGAAAAGCGGAGTTATGCACAGGATGTGCGGTATGTCGCGGGAGGCAGGACGCCGGTAGCGACGAACATCGGAAAGCTTATTTTCGAGCCGACGCTTTAACGCAGTCAGGGCCGCTTATACGGCCTAATAATTCGGGGTGTAGCTCAGCCTGGTAGAGCACCGCCTTCGGGAGGCGGGGGTCGTAGGTTCAAATCCTGTCACCCCGACCAATTCTTAATTCTTTACGCCGGACCTTGCCGGCGGTTTGATGTGGGTGACCGGGGTCGCTCCAGACTCCCTGTCCTCTCGCGACAGAGCCCACCCCGCAAGCAAGGCGAGTGTTTTGGGTGTTCTTCCCTGTACGTCATTTCCGGGCGTTTGCGACATCTCCTCATCACGACTACGACCGGGCTTTTCCCTGTCCCGCGCCGATTCCGTTAAACTGGGCGCTCCAATTCATCGTAATCTCCAGAGTCGGCTCTTCATGCAAACAGATGTTGTGATTATCGGCGCGGGTGCCGCGGGTCTGATGTGTGCCATCGAGGCCGGCAAACGCGGGCGCAAGGTGATCGTGCTGGAGCATGCCAACAAGCCCGGCAAGAAGATCCTGATGTCCGGCGGCGGGCGCTGCAACTTCACCAATTACGATATCCGTGCCGACCATTATCTGTCCCGCAATCCCCATTTTTGCAAATCGGCCCTGAGCCGTTATACCCAATGGGATTTTATTGCCCTGCTCGACCGCCACCACATTCCCTGGCACGAGAAAGCTCACGGCCAGCTGTTTTGTGATCACAGCGCCAGGGATGTACTGAATATGCTGCTGGACGAATGCCGCCGGGCCGGCGTCGAGATCCGCCTCAACTGCAGCGTCGAACGGATTGAGCAACCCGACGCCTCCTCCTCTTCCGCTGACAACAGGTTCACGCTTTACACCACCCGGGAGAAGATTGAAACCGGGTCACTCGTGATTGCCAGCGGCGGGCTGTCCATCCCGAAAATGTGCGCCACACCTTTCGGTTACCGGATCGCCGAACAGTTCGGTCATACGATTCAGCCGACCCGGGCCGCCCTGGTACCGTTTACCTTGCAGCCACAGGACAGGACACGCTTTAGTGAATTAACCGGTGTTTCCGTCGACAGTATCGTCAGTCATGCACGTATCAGCTTTCGGGAAAACATCCTTTTCACCCACCGGGGCTTGAGTGGTCCGGCGATATTGCAAATTTCGTCTTACTGGCAACCGGGCGAGACGATTAGCGTTAACCTGCTGCCGGATCAGGATGTGGTGACTTATCTAAAAACCCGACAAAACCACCAGCCGCGCAGCAAGCTCAAAACCGTGCTCGGCGAGATCCTGCCAAAGCGCCTGGTTGCCGTTATACTGGACAGCACATTAATTGAGACACCCCTGCAAGCTCTGTCACATACCCGGTTCGATGCCATCGCCCGGCAACTGCAACAATGGGAAATCACCCCCGGCGGCAGCGAAGGCTATCGCACCGCGGAAGTGACCCTGGGCGGGGTCGACTGCGATGAGCTCTCTTCCAAAACCATGGAATCGCGACGCGTCCCCGGCCTCTATTTTATCGGCGAGGTGGTGGATGTCACCGGCTGGCTCGGCGGCTATAATTTCCAATGGGCCTGGTCCTCGGGCTGGGTGGCCGGCCAGGTGGTTTAACTGAAAAGCCGTCGAATCACGTTACCGGGTAGTATGCAAAACGGAGTTATGCAATGAAGCCTGTTTTTCGCACTGTACGTAGACTGATCGCAACCGGCCTGTTACTGGTCGCCGCCTCGACTGCGCCGCTGGTCGGTGGCGCCTCGGCCGGGGAAAACGTCAATCCTGAGATCAATCGCCATTACCAGGATCCGGATTTTGCACGCTGGCAGAGTACTTTTGAGCGACCCGGGCGGGAAGTCTACGATCAACGGCATGCGATTATCGAGGCGCTCGATCTGAAAACCGGCATGCATATCGCCGACGTGGGAGCCGGTACCGGCCTGTTCACCCGGTTGTTTGCCCAACGGGTCGGCGCGACCGGCAAAGTCTATGCCGTGGATATTGCCCAAAACTTTGTCGATAACATTCTGCGCACGGCCCGCGAACAGGATCTGACGAATATCGAAGGGATAGTGAACGATCAACAATCTACTCGCCTGCCCGGGCAAAGCGTTGACCTGGTCTTCTTAAGCGACACCTATCACCACTTTGAATATCCCGAAGCCATGCTGGACTCGATACACCGGGCCCTGCGTCCCGGCGGCCAACTCGTGATCATCGATTTTCGCAAGGAGCCGGGAAAAAGTTCCGACTGGGTGATGTCCCATGTCAGGGCAAATCGTGATCAGGTCGTCGACGAAGTGACTGCTGCCGGTTTTGCCCTGCTCCGCGAGCCGCAGATGCTCGAGGAGAATTACTTTTTGATCTTCCGACGCCGCTGAGCTCCTAAATAACTGTTCCGAATACCAGTAGAGTTGCGGGGTGTGACGAGGTTATCCAGGACACGCAGTGAATACATCCCTGTATGCTCGACGGCCGCTTCCATGCGGCCAACGGTCCTTGATAACCTCGTCACACCCCGTTGAAACAAAGTGATCTGATATTCGGAACTCCTATTTAGCCTTCGAGAATCATCTCCAGGCGCAGCGTCAAAGATCGTTCAGCATCAAAATCATTTTCACGCTGGTATAACACTCTGGGGATCAACTCCATAAACAGATAGTCGGAATGAATATTCTGACGATAGCGGATTTGTGCCAGGTAATCGGTGGTATGCCAGCCCGGCTCGCTAATCCCGTATGCCCCGACTTGATAAGCCACCCCACGCCGGGAGCTCAGGCTGTGCAGCAGGGAAAAAATCTGGCTGGGCTCGTAGTAATCATTTTCATCAGTATAACGAACCAGACTGGAGGACCGGAACAGCACATCGTCGGTAATCCCGTAGTCCAGGGCAAATCGGGTGTCCGATCCGAAGCCTTTTTCCTTGAAGGTATAGAAGGTCTGGCTGGGACGAAACAGCCAGTCACCGGTTTTGTAGTTTCGATCTATGCGCAGGCGCAGAAAGATATCGATCGGCTTGTCAAACTTGACACCGATCGAAGGCTTGAAACGCCATTTTCTCTCGTCGCCCAGTGTCGCCTGAATCCCGCCATAATACTCTCTCTCCCGTGCGACCTCACCCGGGGAGTCTTCCAGTGTCCGGTCCAGGTCATCCCGCTGTTCATTCGGATCACTCTCAAAGGTCAGCTTGAGTTTTTCTTCCGTGTGCGGCAGGCGCAGCTTGACTTTGACATCCCCGGTATAACGGGTGTCACCGGCCTCTTCAAACACCATGTCCGTCGTTAACCGCACATAACTGCCGGTCTTGTCATAAAAGACCCGCTCCTCGGCAAAAAATTCGTCCATGGCGATAGCCATTTCGTTCAATCCATAGGAGAGGGTGTCCTGAGGCCAATCGAGAAAAGAAAAGAACGACTTGTCACCGGCACCATCGTCAGCCGACGGCTTCGGCCGGTTCGAACAGTCATCATCAAACGGTCCGCACTCTCTGGCTTTAGCTTCGGACGACGCGGCCAGTGGTGAGCCCGAAAACAGTAGGCTGGCAAGCAGGCATGTCAGTAAGCAAGGTTTCACGTTATGCAATTAAGACCAGGTGACGGCCCCGATTAAGGGTGAATAATCACTTTTTATTATAGTGATCTGGATTATAAATAGAACCTAACCGGAGAGCCCGGCACTGTCAATTACTGCCCTGCCCGCATAGTGGCGTCGTCCGCTCCAGGAGCTGGCGTACTCACGGTTCGATGATCACTGCAGTTCGTCCCGTATAGATAACTTCAGGTTACAATTTTTGAATCGTAGCCGACAATTCAGTCAAGACGTCTGGGTTCGGCTTTGCCGAGAATCCGCCCCAGTTGTACCCGGCTCGTACGCTGGATAGTTTGCGGGGAGAGTCGACGCTCCTGAAACAGCAATTGTTGCAACAGGGCATCCTGCTGATAGATGATCTGTTCCGCTTGCGGGTTGAAGGCCTGTTTGTGACTCAGGCGGGCGATGTGCCCCAGATTGATACCCCGTCCGTCGGAGAGGATCAGCATGTGTGGATAGAGCCGCCGGGCGGGATCCGGCGCGGGAAAGTCCACCACCTCCAGCAGGGTCACCGGTGTGCTCTCCAGTGTCACCGCCAGGTTGATATCGGTGGGTTTGAGTAAGACCAGGTAGATCGACTGGCCAATCATGTCGCGCACTGCGGCCAGCTGTCGATCGTAATCCGCCGAGGGCCAGAGATAGCCCTCGTGTTGCGGTTTTTGGGACCCTTCCAGTTCGGCCATACTTAGCTGACACAGTATTCAGTATTTCTCACCATAATATAAACGGCCAGCGGCTTACAATGCCCGGTTCGGTTAACTATTTTGCCGTCGTTGCACGGAATGATCGCCATTTCTATGCTTTACTGTAATTCAAATTTCACTAGGAGGTGACATTATGCAATTCAATCTTGCCAGACAAATTCCACTTCTACTCGCCCTCTCCCTGAGTGCGCCATGGGTACTGGCCCAGGAGGCGGATGAGCCGATTTACGGCCAGCAGCTGATGAGCGAGGAGGAACGGGCCGAACATCGCGAGCAGATGCGTAACATGGAGTCGGAAGAAGAACGCGAAGCCTTTCGTGAAGAACACCATGAACGAATGCAGCAACGGGCCGAGGAGCGGGGTGTTGAGCTACCCGATGAACCCGGCCAG
Source organism: Thiohalophilus thiocyanatoxydans (assembly GCF_004366735.1). Classification (GTDB taxonomy): domain Bacteria; phylum Pseudomonadota; class Gammaproteobacteria; order UBA6429; family Thiohalophilaceae; genus Thiohalophilus; species Thiohalophilus thiocyanatoxydans. The sequence goes on from NZ_SOQX01000010.1 coordinate 52,481, forward strand.
CGCGGCGGGATGATGAACCGCGACGGTGAACGTGGTCAGGGAATGGAACAGGGCCAGAACCGTGGCCGGGGCATGGAAGAGGGCCAGAACCGTGGTCGGGGCATGGAAGAAGGCCAGAACCGCGGCCGGGGTATGGAAGAGGGCCAGAACCGCGGCCGGGGTATGGAAGAGGGCCAGAACCGCGGCCGGGGTATGGAAGAGGGCCAGAACCGCGGCCGGGGTATGGAGCACGGTCGAGGGATGGAACAAGGTCAGGGTCGTGGCCAGGGCATGGGCGGCGGCAGAGGCGCCGGTCAGGACAATAACCGCTGAGACCGACCCGTTCTCCCTGACGGCCATAAAACAAAACCCCGCTCAGTCGGGGTTTTGTTTTATCAGACAGGCTGCATCATTCAGAAAGGAATATCGTCGTCAAAATCCCCCATCGGGACCGGCTCGGGCTGGCCGCCACCGCTACCGGCACCACCACCGCTGCTGCTCTGACCACTGTCGTAGTTGTTGTCAAAATTAGCGGTACCGCCGCCGCGCGAGTCGAGCATCTGCATTTCGTTGGCCACGATCTCGGTGGTGTAGCGATCCTGGCCCTCTTTGTCCTGCCACTTGCGGGTCTGCAGTTTGCCTTCGATATAGACCTTGGAGCCCTTCTTCAGGTATTCACCGGCAATCTCGGCCAGGCGACGGAACATCACCACCCGGTGCCATTCGGTCTTCTCCACCTGTTCGCCGGTGTTCTTGTCTTTCCAGCTTTCGGAGGTGGCGATCGATACATTGGCAATCGCCGCGCCGTTGGCGGAATAACGCACTTCCGGATCGCGCCCCAGGTTACCCACCAGAATTACTTTATTAATGCCCCTTGCCATGTTCGTCCTCTCCCTTCGTGCAATGGTTACGCTGATATTCAGCCTTGTGCTGTTACCGAATAGGCAAACAGCGCGGTTTGATCCAGTTTCGGTTTGTCGACCTTGAGGTAGGCGACACCCTCCTCGGCAACAATTATAGCTTCGATGACCCCCGGTACCGCGCTCAACTTGCGGACCAGCTCCTCGGCCTGCTGCGCGTCCAGGTTGCCCACGTTCAGCAGCTGGCTGGTGTAATAAGACGGCTGACGCATACTGATCACCAGCAGCAGCCAGATCCCTGCCAGGACCGTATTAAACAGAAACAGGCTGGTCAGCGTATAGTGCTCCGCCAGCCAGCCGCCGGCCGCCCCGCCGACAAACACCCCCAGAAACTGCGCCGTGGTGTAGGCGCCCATGGCCGTGCCCTTGCGGGTTACCGGCGCCAGTTTGGCCACCAGCGATGGCAGGCTGGCCTCCAGCAGGTTGAACGCCACAAAAAACAACCATAGCACGAAGACCATGCCGGCCATAGAGTCGATGCCCGACGCCAGGGCGGCCTGGACCGCCAGCATCAGCCCGACGGCGAAGACAAGTATCTGTTTTACCATGCGTTTTTTTTCAGCCAGGAAAATAAACGGCATGATTACCAGCATCGACAGCAGCAACACCGGCAGATAGATCTGCCAGTGGCTGGCGCCCGGCAGGCCGAAACGCTGCTCCAGCAGGCCCGGTACCACCACGAAATTGGCCATCAGCAGCAGATGCAGGATGAAGATCCCGGCATCGACCCGCAGCAGCTGGCTATCGCGCAGCACCTGGCCCAGCGAGGCCGGCTCCACCTCGGTGTCGCGGTGAAAGCGCACACTGACCGGTCTGGGCACCGCGCGCAGCACCAGCGCGATGGCCAGCATGGCCAGGACCGCGGTAACCCAGAAAATCCCCGGCACCCCGAACCAGCCGTGCAGCAGCGGTCCGACCACCATGGCCAGCGCGAAGGAGAGCCCGATGCTGATGCCGATCAGGGCCATCACCTTGAGCCGGTGTTCCTCGCGGGTCAGGTCGGCCGCCAGCGCCAGCACCGCACTGGCAATGGCGCCCGCGCCCTGCAGGGCGCGACCCAGAATCATCCCCGCCATACTGTCAGCGAGGGCCGCGATGAGGCTGCCGACGGCGAACACCACCAGACCGGCGACGATCACCGGCTTGCGGCCGATGCGATCAGAGAGCATCCCCAGCGGGATCTGCAGCAGGGCCTGGGTCAACCCGTAGATACCGAGGGCCAGCCCCGCCAGGGTCAGGGTATAGCCGTGCAACTCGTGGGCGTAGAGGGTGAAGACCGGCAGGATCATGAACAGCCCCAGCATGCGGGAGGAAAATACCCCGGCCAGGACCAGCGCAATGCGCCGTTCGCCTTTGGTCATCGCGTTATCGTGCATTGATTGGGTTCAGGAGAAGTCCAGCATGAGAAAAGCGGGATAGTCCCAGTCAGACTACCAGTAAAAGGTCGATGTTAGCAGGAACCTCCCGCCCGGGAAACACTGAACCGGCGGGTCGCCAAATACCCATCTCGAATGCCCCTGCCGGTCTCCAGCCCGGCCGCCCGCGTCAGGCAACGTAATACCGGCAAGGGGAACCTGTTTCGTCGCGGCACAGAAACAGCGTATCGGCTTCCCCGTGATGGTGAAAACGTCGTATAGTAGCGTGTTTGGCTGTAGCAGGAAGAGTTCATGGACACGATCCACATCAAGGGTGCACGCACCCACAATCTCAAGAACATCGATCTGGATCTGCCGCGCGACAAACTGATCGTGATTACCGGCCTGTCCGGTTCCGGCAAATCGTCGCTCGCCTTCGACACCATCTATGCCGAGGGCCAGCGCCGCTACGTGGAATCGCTCTCCGCTTACGCCCGCCAGTTCCTGTCGGTGATGGAAAAGCCCGATGTGGATCACATCGAGGGGCTGTCGCCGGCCATCTCCATCGAGCAGAAGTCCACCTCGCACAATCCCCGCTCCACGGTCGGCACCATCACCGAAATCTACGACTATCTGCGTCTGCTGTTCGCCCGCGCCGGCGAGCCACGCTGCCCGGAACACGACACCGTCCTGGACGCGCAGACCGTCAGTCAGATGGTGGACCACATTCTGGCCCAGCCCGAGGGTACCCGGCTGATGCTGCTGGCGCCGGTAATCGACGATCGCAAGGGCGAACACGAACAGGTGTTCGACACCCTGCGCGCCGAGGGCTATATCCGCGCCCGGGTCGACGGCGAGGTGGTGGAGCTGGACGATCTGCCCGCGCTGGACAAGCGGCGCAAGCACACCATCGAGGCGGTGGTGGATCGCTTCAAGGTGCGCGCCGATCTGCAAACCCGGCTGGCCGACTCCATCGAAACCGCGCTGAACCTGGGCGGCGGCGTGATCCGGGTTGCCTATATGGATGGGGACCAGCCGGATCTGGTCTTCTCCGCCAACTACGCCTGCCCGGTCTGCGGCTACTCGCTGAGCGAGCTGGAGCCGCGGCTGTTCTCCTTCAACAACCCGGCCGGCGCCTGTCCCAGTTGCGACGGCCTGGGCATGCGCCAGTATTTCGATCCCCAGCGGGTGGTCAGCCACCCGGAACTGAGTCTGAGCAGCGGCGCCATCCGTGGCTGGGATCGGCGCAATGTCTATTACTTCCAGATGCTGCTGTCGCTGTCGCGCCATTACGACTTCGACATGGACAGCGCTTTCGAGGATCTGCCCAAATCTCTGCAGCAGATCATTCTCCACGGCAGCGGCGAGGAGAAGATCGAGTTTGTCTATTTCAACGAGCGCGGCGGCGAGCACAAAAAGCGCCAGCCGTTCGAGGGGGTCATCCCCAACATGCAGCGCCGCTATCGCGAGACCGAGTCCAACGTGGTGCGCGAGGAACTGGCCAAGTACCTGAGCCATCAGTCCTGTCCCGACTGCCATGGCACCCGGCTGAACAGCCAGGCCCGGCATGTGTTTGTCACCGACAAGACCCTGCCCGATGTCACCGCCATGGCCATCGATACGGCGCATCACTTTTTCAGTACCCTCGAACTGCCCGGCCGACGCGGCAAGATTGCCGAAAAAATCCTCAAGGAGATTACCCTGCGGCTCAACTTTCTGGTCAACGTGGGACTGGAGTATCTGAGCCTGGATCGCAGCGCCGACACCCTCTCCGGCGGTGAGGCGCAGCGTATCCGTCTGGCCAGCCAGATCGGCGCCGGGCTGGTGGGGGTCATGTACGTGCTGGATGAGCCCTCCATCGGCCTGCATCAACGGGACAACAGTCGACTGCTCAATACCCTTTATCATTTAAGGGATTTGGGCAACACCGTGATCGTGGTGGAGCACGACGAGGAGGCGATTCTGAGCGCCGATCACGTGCTGGATATCGGCCCCGGGGCCGGCGCCCACGGCGGCCATATCGTGGCTCAGGGCACGCCACAGCAGATTATGGCGAGCCCCGACTCCCTCACCGGCCAGTACCTGGCCGGCCACAAAGCCATTGCCGTGCCGGCCACGCGCACCCCCACCGGCGATCGCTGGCTGTCGATCCACGGCGCCCGGGGCAACAATCTGCAGAATGTGACGATCGACATCCCGGTGGGGCTGATGACCGCGGTCACCGGCGTCTCCGGTTCGGGCAAATCGACCCTGATCAACGACACCCTCTATTTGCACGCCGCCGCCGAGATCAACCAGGCGGGCCAGGAGCCGGCGCCCTGCGACGAGATCGCCGGCCTGGGCCAGTTCGACAAGGTGGTGGACATCGACCAGAGCCCCATCGGCCGCACTCCCCGCTCCAATCCGGCCACCTATACCCAGCTGTTCACCCCCATCCGGGAGCTGTTTGCCGGCACCCAGGAGGCCCGCGCGCGGGGTTACAACCCCGGCCGCTTCAGCTTCAACGTCAAGGGCGGACGCTGCGAGGCGTGCCAGGGCGACGGCGTGATCAAGGTGGAGATGCACTTTCTGCCGGATATCTACGTGCCCTGCGATGTCTGCAAGGGCAAGCGCTATAACCGCGAGACCCTGGAGATCAAATACAAGGGCCGGAACATCTTTGAGGTGCTGGAGATGACCGTCGAGGATGCACTGGGCTTTTTCGACGCCGTGCCGGCGATCAAGCGTAAGCTGCAGACCCTGATGGACGTGGGCCTCACCTATATCAAGCTGGGCCAGAACGCCACCACCCTCTCCGGCGGCGAGGCGCAGCGGGTCAAACTGGCACGCGAGCTGTCCAAGCGCGACACCGGCAATACCCTGTATATCCTGGACGAGCCGACCACCGGCCTGCACTTTTACGACATCGAACAGCTGCTGGCCGTCCTGCACCGCCTGCGCGATCACGGCAACACCATCGTGATCATCGAGCACAACCTGGATGTAATCAAAACCGCCGACTGGATCATCGACATGGGACCCGAAGGCGGCAACAAGGGCGGTACCCTGGTCTGTGCCGGCACCCCGGAAGAGGTGGCCGAATACGACAGCTCACATACCGGCGTTTATCTCAAACCGGTCCTCGAAGCCCAGCACAAACGCGACAAGAAGCGCGCCTGAACAACTGTTCCAAATTCATGTCTACTTTATACTCTGGCTAATCCCGTAGGTCACGCTGGCGTTAGCCTGCGTGACGCCCTGCGAATAGAAGGGTGTCAGGTAGCACTGCGCGCAACCTGACCTACTCCTCTAGGGGCCAGGGGCCGGATCCTGTATCGCCAGCTTGTCACCCACGCACAGGTTCAAGCGTTCGGCAACGCTGTCACCGTACAGTGCCAGCTCGACCAACCCCACCGAGTTGCGATACCAGAACGGCCGCCCCTTTTCCGCCAAAGAAAAGGTCCGGGTGTACTCGAGCATCTGATCCCCGATCTGCAGTTGTTGATCCGTGCCGAGTGTCTCGGACCGGATGCCGGTCATGGCATTGCCATAGTGATCGAAATAGATAATCTCGTACAGGTCCGACGGCCAGTCGGGACTCAGCAGTTTGTTAACCGAAATGCGCTCGGCATCGGGCATTCGCCCCAACGCCAGCTGCGCCGCCACCGGCGCAAACAGGTCGCGACCATGGAAGGAATCGGACAGTTGTGACGGCCGCCAGGTAATTTCCCAGGCCTCGACTTCCCCGGCCAGCTTGATCACGGTATTGAACAGGGTATTGGCCGGACCGACGAACCAGTGATTGTCGGCGCGGACGATCACCGGGCGGCGATTCGGATGCCCGACGCCCGGATCCACCACCGAGACGAACACGGATTGGTCGGGAAACGGTTCGCATAGTGCCGCCAGCAGATAGGCGGCGGCACGGGCATTGAAGGTCGGCGCATCGTGCATCAGATCGATCACCGGCACATTCGGCGCCTGGCGGGCCAGCACCGCCTTCATCTGCCCGACATAGGGGCCTGCATAGCCAAAATCCGTAAACAGCACAATCATGTCGCACCCGATACGTTCGAATCGTCAGTCTTTAAGATAGGCAACGAATGATTCAATGACCAGCGAGGATTTATGCCCTTCAGGGTATAGCGAATTTAGAAAACACTGAATATTCGATTCGGTGAGTTCAGTGTCTTGGCTGGTTCCGCCTTTTTGATTCGTGATGCCCAAAACAAAAAAAGCCGGGCAATGCCCGGCTTTTATTCGGAAGCTGAACCTGTCGTTCAGGCTTCGGCGTTTTCGGTCGCCGGTTCCTCGGCAGAGACTTCCGGTGCCGGGCGATCGACCAGTTCGACATAGGCCATCGGCGCGTTGTCACCGGTACGGAAACCGCACTTGAGAATACGTAGATAACCGCCGGGACGATCCTGATAACGCGGACCCAGCTCATTGAAGAGCTTGGTTACGGTCTCGCGATCGCGCAGACGGTTGAACGCCAGGCGTCGGTTGGCCACACTGTCAGTCTTGGCCAGCGTGAGTAACGGTTCGACGGTGCGCCGCAATTCCTTGGCCTTGGGCAAGGTGGTGCGGATCAATTCATTCTGGAACAGGGAAACGGACATATTGCGGTACATCGCCTTGCGATGCGGGCTGTTCCGGTTGAGCTTTCGACCACTTTGACGATGACGCATGGTTCTAAATCCTAAACTAGATTCGTTAAACAGTCAGAAGCTTCAGGAAGCTTCCTTGTCCTTCAGGCTTGCCGGCGGCCAGTTTTCCAGGCGCATACCCAGTGACAATCCACGGGAGGCCAGCACGTCCTTGATTTCGGTCAGGGACTTCTTGCCCAGATTCGGTGTTTTGAGCAGTTCCACCTCGGTGCGCTGAATCAGATCACCGATGTAGTAAATCTGTTCCGCCTTGAGGCAGTTGGCGGAGCGGACAGTCAGTTCCAGATCATCGACCGGACGCAGCAGAATCGGATCAATTTCCGGCTCCTGCTCGGCGGGCGTGGACTCTTCCTTGCCGCGCAGATCGACAAAGGCAGACAACTGGTCCTGAAGAATGGTTGCCGCACCGCGGATCGCCTCTTCCGGATCGATAGTGCCGTTGGTTTCAAGTTCGATCGTCAGTTTATCCAGATCGGTCCGTTGCTCAACACGCGCACTGTCGACTACATAGGCGACACGCTGTATCGGGCTGAAACTGGCATCCAGCTGCAAACGACCGATGGGATGATCCTCTTCTTCGTCATCACCGCGGGTGTTGGCAGCTTCATAACCTCGACCACGAGTAATTTTGATGGTCATGCTCAACTCGCCTTCCTTGGTCAGGTTGGCCAGGACATGATCCGGATTAATCACTTCCACATTCTGAATCAGCTGGATGTCCGCGGCAGTAACCTGTCCGGGACCTTTTTTGTTCAAAGTCAGGGTAGCTTCATCCTCCCCTTCCATGCGCATGGCAACACCCTTGAGGTTCAGCAGAATGTCGACCACATCTTCCTGAACACCTTCAATGGTAGTATATTCATGCAGAACACCGTCGATTTCCACTTCGGTGATGGCGGCGCCACTCATCGAAGACAGCAGAATGCGGCGCAGGGCATTACCCAGTGTGTGCCCGAAACCCCTCTCGAGTGGCTCGAGAGTGACCTTGGCATGGGTATCGCTGATTTGCTGAATATCAACAATTCGCGGAGTCAGAAAATCTGATACTGAGGCCGTCATCTATGTCCTCTCAATTTAGTGTTCAAAAGTCCCTGTGTCCTGCTCGAACTGATTACTTGGAGTACAGCTCGATGACCAGGTGTTCTTTGATATCAGTCGGCAATTCGCTGCGTTCCGGTACGCTCTTGAACGTACCTGTCAGCTTATCGGTATCGACTTCCAGCCATTCGGCAAATCCGCGGTTCTGAGCCGCATCCGTAGCGCCCTTGATGCGCAGCTGATTGCGGGATTTTTCCGCGACAGCAACCACATCACCCGCCCGGATCTGCATGGAAGGGATGTTTACCTTGCGACCGTTAACGGTAATAGCGTTGTGCCGAACCAGTTGGCGCGCTTCTGAACGCGAGGCACCAAAGCCCATGCGAAATACGACATTGTCCAGACGGCATTCCAGCAACTGCAACAGATTGTCACCGGTGGAACCTTTGAGACGATCGGCTTGTTTATAATAACCGAGGAACTGTTTTTCCATGATGCCGTACGAGCGACGCATTTTCTGCTTTTCACGCAACTGGGTTGCGTAATCGGACAAGCGACCACGGCGTTGACCGTGCTGTCCCGGCGGAAACGGCCGGTTTTCAATCGCACATTTACTGCCGTAGCATTTCTCGCCTTTTAAAAAAAGCTTTTCGCCTTCACGGCGGCACAGGCGGCATTTTGAACCAATATATTTAGCCAAGGTATTCTCTCCCGCTTATACGCGACGTTTCTTCGGAGGACGGCAACCATTGTGAGGAATGGGCGTCACGTCTGCGATGTTGGTGATACGAAAGCCTTTTGCATTCAATGCACGTACGGCGGATTCGCGTCCCGGCCCCGGGCCCTTGACCCAGACTTCCAGGTTTTTCATTCCATATTCCTGCGCCATCTCGCCGACACGTTCGGCAGCAACCTGTGCGGCAAACGGCGTGCTCTTGCGAGACCCGCGGAACCCGGAACCGCCGGCAGTCGCCCAGCATAGTGCGTTACCCTGACGATCCGAGATAGTCACAATCGTATTATTGAATGATGCATGGACGTGAGCAATTCCGTCCGAGACATCACGTTTGACTTTTTTACGTGTACGAGCTGCTTTAGCTTTGGTTGCCATATTTCCAGAAACCTATTTAATGAAACTTATCGTCTGATCGGTTTGCGCGGTCCCTTGCGGGTCCGGGCATTGGTCCGGGTACGTTGGCCGCGCAGCGGCAAACCACGGCGATGGCGGATTCCGCGGTAGCAACCCAGATCCATCAACCGCTTGATATTCATAGAAACTTCCCGGCGCAGATCACCTTCCACGCTGATCTTGCCGACTTCGTTACGCAATTTCTCAATCGCGTCATCATCCAGATCACGAATCTTGGCCGTCGGGTCGATCCCCGCGTCCACACAAATCTGCCGGCCGCGGGTGCGGCCGATGCCGTAAATCGACGTCAGCGCGATATCCGCGTGCTTGTTTACCGGAATGTTGATGCCTGCAATACGGGCCATCTAACCTTACTCCTACCGTTCAAATCTCTGAATTAGCCAACCAAGTCTTGCTAAACGGGCAATTTTAATCGCTAACTGCCTGCCCTAGCAAGGCTTTTTCCGTTTTTTCACCCGCGCCGGGTCAGCCCTGGCGCTGTTTGTGCCGCGGATCACTGCAGATCACCCGGATCACCCCATTACGGCGGATGATCTTGCAGTTCCGGCACATTTTCTTGACTGATGCACGCACTTTCATTGCAGTCTCTCCAAATTCCAGTTCATCTCGTCAGCCCGGTCTAGCGCAGCAGACCGGACGGGCCGTGGCCCTTCAGGTTGGCCTTTTTCATCAAGCTGTCGTACTGATGCGACATCAGCAGCGCCTGGGTCTGGGCCATGAAATCCATCACAACCACCACCACAATCAGCAGCGAGGTTCCGCCAAAATAGAACGGGACCCCCCAGGCCAGAATCAAAAATTCCGGTAACAGGCAGACGGCGGTGATATAGACCGCGCCTACCAGGGTCAAACGGCCCAGAATCGAATCGATATAACGGGCCGTCTGTTCACCCGGGCGAATGCCGGGCACAAAGGCACCGGAACGCTTCAGGTTGTCCGCTGTTTCTTTCGGGTTAAACATCAACGCCGTATAGAAGAAACAGAAGAATATAATCGCCAGGGCATACAGCAGAACATACAGCGGTTGCCCCGGCGACATCATGGTGGAGATGTCCTGCAGGACACCTGCCGCGCCGCCGGCACCGCCTCCGAACCACCCCAGCAAGGTGGATGGAAACAGAATAATGCTCGACGCGAAGATCGGCGGAATAACGCCGGCCATATTAATCTTCAAGGGCAAATGGCTGCTTTGCGCCGCATACATCTTGCGTCCCTGCTGACGCTTGGCGTAATTCACCGTGATCCGGCGCTGACCACGCTCCATAAAGACCACAAAAGCAGTCACGCCCAAGGCCAGTGCAAACAGCACCAGAATCTTGCCATAAGCCAGATCGCCGGTCCGGCCCATTTCCATCGTTGTCCCGAGGGCCGTCGGCAGTCCGGCAACGATACCCGCGAAAATAATCAGTGAAATGCCGTTGCCGATGCCGCGCTCGGTAATCTGTTCACCCAGCCACATCAAAAACATGGTACCGGTTACCAGCGTCACCACGGTCGTAAAGAAGAACGTGTTGTGATCAATGATCACCAGTCCTTCCTGGCGAGACAAGGCGACAGCGACACCCAGCGCCTGGAAAGTCGCCAGTCCCAGCGTCGCCAGCCGGGTATACTGGGTAATCTTGCGTTTGCCGGCGGCGCCTTCCTTGCTTATCTGCTCAAGCTTGGGGTGCACCTTGGTCAGCAACTGCATGATGATCGAGGCCGAGATGTACGGCATGATCCCCAGTGCGAACAATGACAGCCGGGCCAGCGCGCCGCCGGAAAACATGTTGAACATGTCCAGTATCGTACCGCGCTGCTGCTCAACCATCTGAGCCAGTGACTCGGGATCAATTCCCGGCACAGTAATAAAAGAGCCAACCCGAAATACCAGCAGAGCCCCGAGCACGAACAGCAAACGCTGACGCAACTCGGTAAACTTGCCCCCGGCCATGGCATTGGCCATTCCCTGTCGCGAAGCGCCCATCCCGCGGCTTACTCTTCGACCTTGCCGCCGGCGGCCTCAATAGCTTCCCGGGCACCTTTGGTGACGCGAATGCCCTTGAGGGTGACAGCTTTTTCGAGCTTGCCGGACAGCATGACTTTGGCCCGTTGAATTTCCTTGCTAACGAGGTTGGCCTTTTGCAGCACTGCCATGTCGATCACGTCAGCATCAAGGTTATTCAACTCATGCAAGCGAATTTCATCGGTGACACGCGCAAGACGAGATTTGAAGCCGACTTTCGGCAGACGACGTTGCAGGGGCATCTGGCCGCCTTCAAAGCCCACCTTGGTGAAACCGCCGGAACGCGCTTTCTGGCCTTTGTGACCGCGACCACCTGTCTTGCCCAGACCGGAACCAATGCCCCGGCCGCGACGTTTGGCCGGTTTTCTTTCTCCCGGGGTCGGTTTGAGGTTATTCAAATTCATGCTCAGCTCTCCTCAACCTTTACCATGTAATGGACTTTGTTGATCATGCCGCGAGTACATGGGGTATCTTCCACTTCAACAGTATGATGCATACGACGCAGGCCCAGGCCTGTGACACAGGCTTTATGGGAGGCCAGTCGACCGTGCATGCTGCGCACCAGCGTTACCTTGATAGTCTTGTCAGCCATGATTTATTCCACAATATCCTTGACACTCTTGCCGCGCTTGGCCGCAACCTGCTCCGGCGAAGTCATGTTTTTCAGACCATTAATCGTCGCACGCACGACATTAACCGGGTTGTTACTACCGATGCATTTTGCCAGTACGTTATGGACACCAACCACATCAAACACAGCTCGCATCGGTCCACCGGCGATAACACCGGTACCATCTGAAGCGGGCTGCATATAAACCTTGGCGGCCCCGTGCTCGGCATTGATCGGATACTGCAATGTATGGTTATTCAACGGTACTTTAACCATATTCTTGCGCGCATCTTCCATTGCCTTTTGAATGGCTACCGGAACTTCTCGCGCCTTGCCACGACCAAAGCCGACACGTCCATTACCATCGCCGACGACAGTCAGGGCGGAAAAGCCAAAAATTCGTCCACCTTTGACCACCTTGGCAACACGACGGATACCAACCAGGCGTTCCTGTAAGTCTTCAGCGTTCTGTTCTTTGTCAAATGCAGCCATAATTCATTAACCTTTAGAATTGCAAGCCGGCTTCGCGCGCAGCATCCGCCAGGGCTTTGACCCGGCCGTGATATTTAAAACCGGAACGATCGAAAGCCACATTAGTGACACCCGCCGCTTTGGCTTTTTCCGCAATGGTTTTGCCGACGACAGCCGCGGCATCAACATTGCCTGTATTTTTGACGTTACCTTTAATATCTGTCTGCACGGTACTGGCTGATGCCAAAACCTCACTGCCATTGGCCGCAATCACCTGGGCATAAATATGCCGGGGCGTGCGATATACAGACAGACGCGGCACAGCCAGCTCACGAATCTTGGCGCGAGTGCGGCGTGCACGACGTAAACGTGTTGTCTTTTTATCCATCGTTTTACCTTGCCCTTATTTCTTCTTGGCTTCTTTGCGGATAATGCGTTCATCCGCGTATTTCACACCCTTGCCCTTGTAGGGCTCGGGTGGACGGAAGCCGCGGATTTCCGCCGCGACCTGGCCAACCTGCTGCTTGTCCATACCGCGGATCACAACCTCGGTCTGGCTCGGTGTTTCAGCTGTGACACCGTCTGGCAGCTCATAATTGACCGGATGCGAGAAACCCAGCGTCAGATTCAGGACTTTACCCTGTGACTGCGCTCGATACCCGACACCGACCAGCTCCAGTTTCTTTTCAAACCCGTCGCTGACCCCTGTAATCAGGTTATTAATGACGGCCCTGGCAGTACCACTTTGTGAGATCGCGGCCGGACCTTTTTCACGAGGTAAAAAGGTAAGATTGTCATCTTCACGAACAATCTCGACCACCGGATGCACGGTATGCTCCATGGTGCCTTTTGAACCTTTCACGCTGACGTGCTGGTCATTAATCGTGACCTCAACGCCGGTGGGAATACTAACTGCTGTTATTCTCGCCATGACCCGCTACCCTAGAATTACTGCACGGTACAAACCACTTCACCACCGAAACCGGCTTTACGCGCGGCACGATCGGTCATCAGACCCTGTGAAGTGGAAACAATTGCTATACCCAAGCCACCCATTACACTCGGCAGCTCATTCTTACCCTTGTAGATGCGCAACCCGGGACGACTAACCCGCTTTATTTTCTCAATAACCGGCTGGCCCTGGTGATACTTCAGTTGAATGATCAGCTGAGGCTTTGCATCGTTATCACCACCCTTGCTGAAGTCGGCAATATAGCCTTCATCCTTCAGTACCTGGGCGATCGCATGCTTTTCTTTCGAATAAGGCATGCTCACGCTCGTCTTGCCGGCGCCAAGCGAGTTGCGCACTCTTGTCAACATATCTGAAATCGGATCTGTCATCATTTCGTTATTTCTCCAGGCTCTCAGCTCTTGCCATCAGCCTATCTGTTACCAACTACCCTTGCGCAGACCAGGCACATCACCCTGCATGGTGTGCTGACGCAGCTTGTTACGACACAGCCCGAACTTGCGATACACCGCATGCGGACGACCGGTAATCCGGCAGCGACGCTGCAAACGGGCCGGGCTCGCATCACGCGGCAACTTCTGCAGCTGATGCTGGGCTTCCATCCGCTCTTCAATCGAGAGATTCGGATCCTTAACCCTGGCTTTTAATGCAGCGCGTTTGTCTGCGTATTTCTTGACAGCCTTGATACGCTTTGCTTCGCGCTCAACCATGGAAACTTTTGCCATGTTCTTCTCCTACCCTTGACCTTTCAGCGGGAAATTGAACGCAGCCAGTAGCGCACGTCCTTCCTCGTCGGTTTTAGCCGTCGTGGTGACAGTGATATCCATCCCGCGAATTGCATCGATCTTGTCATATTCAATTTCCGGGAAAATGATCTGCTCACGAACGCCCATGCTGTAGTTTCCGCGTCCATCAAACGATTTCGGGCTCAGACCACGGAAGTCGCGAACACGCGGAATCGCAATATTAATCAGTCGATCCAGAAACTCATACATGCGCTCACTGCGCAATGTGACCTTGCACCCGATCGGAAAACCTTCGCGTACCTTGAAACCGGCAACGGACTTGCGTGCGTTGTTAACGATAGGCTTTTGACCGCAAATTTTGGTCATGTCGGCTACCGCATTTTCCAGAATCTTTTTATCACCAATAGCTTCACCCACACCCATATTGAGCGTGATCTTGGTGATCTTGGGTACTTCCATCACACTCTTGTATCCAAACTGATCTCTCAGACTGGAAACAACAGTTTCTCGGTAAAAATCCTGCAATCTTGCCATTGTTGCAACCTAAACGATTAAGCGTCTAAAACTTCGCCATTGGATTTAAGGTAACGGACCTTGCGACCATCTTCGAGGGTCTTGAATCCGACCCGGTCAGGTTTATCGGTTACCGGGTTATAGATAGCCACATTGGAAATATCCAACGGCTTTTCCATTTCCACGATCCCACCTGCAGCACCGGCGGCGGGGTTTGGTTTCTGATGTTTTTTGACGACATTGATATTGTCGACAAGAACATTTCCTTCATCCATCATCACACGCGAAACGGTGCCACGTTTGCCCTTGTCTTTGCCTGCGATGACGACAATCTCATCACCTTTTCGAATCTTGTTCATGGCTTTACTCTCTGCCTTACAGTACTTCAGGTGCCAGTGAAATGATCTTCATGAACTTTTCTGTACGCAGTTCACGGGTAACCGGACCAAAAATTCGGGTACCGACCGGCTGTAGCTGGCTGTTCAATAATACGGCCGCATTGCTATCAAAGCGAATAAGCGAACCATCAGGACGACGTACACCTTTACGGGTGCGTACGACTACAGCATTCAAGACATCGCCTTTTTTAACACGACCACGCGGGATCGCTTCCTTGATGCTCACCTTGATAATGTCGCCAACACCGGCGTAACGGCGTTTTGAACCACCGAGCACTTTAATACATTGTACGCGACGAGCACCGCTATTATCGGCGATGTCGAGCATGGTTTGCATCTGAATCATCTTAAGCGACTCCGCTAAACTCTATTCAATTCAGGCCTAAATGATCGCGGCCCGTTCAACAATCGTATCCAGCGCCCAGGTTTTCGTCTTGGACAGCGGACGACAGGAGGTAATGGTAACGATATCGCCTTCATTACACTCATTATCGGCATCATGAGCGTGCAACTTGGTGGAACGCTTGATGAACTTCCCATACATAGGATGCTTCACTCGACGTTCGACCAGCACGGTAATGGACTTATCCATTTTGTTGCTGACAACCCGCCCGGTTACGGTGCGTTTTACTGATTCACTCATTGTGCCTTACCTGCTTTCTCATTCAGGATGGTTTTAACGCGCGCGATATTGCGACGGACCGCCTTTAACTGATGAGTACGATTCATCTGACCAGTCGCCGTCTGTATGCGAAGATTAAACTTTTCGCGCGTCAGCTCCAGAAGCTCTTTATTCAGATCTTCAACGTTCTTTTCACGCAATTCGCTAGCTTTCATTACAGTACCGTCCGCGTTACAAATGTGGTGGTGATCGGAAGCTTGGCAGCAGCGAGGCGGAACGCTTCACGCGCCACTTCTTCTGAAACACCTTCCATTTCATACAACATACGTCCCGGCTGAATCTGGGCTACCCAGTATTCAACATTACCTTTCCCCTTACCCTGGCGAACTTCCAGCGGCTTCTGGGTAATCGGCTTGTCTGGAAATATACGAATCCAGATCTTGCCGCCACGCTTAATATAGCGGTTCATGGCTCGACGACCCGCCTCAATCTGGCGCGCCGTAATCCGGCCACGACCAGTGGCTTTCAGACCGTACTCACCAAAACTGACCTTGCTTCCACGATGAGCAAGTCCGCGGTTACGGCCTTTTTGTTGTTTACGAAATTTTGTCCGTTTCGGCTGCAGCATGCTTCAAACTCCCAATCTCAACCCGCTGCCGATTTTGCAGCTTCGGCTTCTCCGTCAGAGTAATGCCCGATAATCTCACCCTTGAAGATCCAGACCTTGACACCGATGATGCCGTAAGTGGTTTGCGCTTCAGCCAAACCGTAGTCAATGTCTGCTCGCAGGGTATGCAGGGGTACCCGGCCTTCGCGGTACCATTCGGTACGTGCGATTTCGGCGCCGTTCAGGCGGCCCGCCACGTTGATCTTGATGCCCTGGGCACCCAGACGCATGGTGTTTTGTACCGCGCGCTTCATGGCACGGCGGAACATGATGCGGCGCTCGAGCTGCTGGGCCACACTCTCGGCGACCAGCTGGGCATCCAGCTCCGGCTTGCGCACTTCTTCAATGTTAATGTGCACAGCCGGCAGGCCCATCATTTGGGTCACTTCGTTACGCAGGCGCTCGATATCTTCACCTTTTTTGCCAATAACCAGACCGGGGCGCGCGGTATTAATAGTGATATTTGCGCTGCCCTGGGTACGCTCGATCTGAATCCGGCTGACAGAAGCCTGTTTCAGACGCTGCTTCAAGAATTCGCGAACAACGATATCCTGGTTCAGGAAATCAGCATAATTCTTGTTATCAGCATACCATTTAGACGTCCAGTCCTTGACGATACCAAGACGAATGCCTGTAGGATGTACTTTCTGACCCATCAGCTTCTCTCTTACTTTTCTGCCACAGTCACGCAAATGTGACTGGTGCGTTTAAAAATATGGTTGGCCTGGCCCTTGGCGCGCGCTTCCCAGCGCTTGTAGGTCGGACCTTCGTCAACAGTGATCTTCGCAACCTTCAGCTCGTCGATATCCGCACCATCATTGTGCTCCGCATTGGCTATCGCGGATTCCAGTATTTTCTTCACAATACTGGCGGATTTTTTGGAACTGAACGTCAGGACCTGCAATGCGCGCTCGACCGGAAGTCCCCGGACCTGATCAGCCACCAGGCGACACTTCTGCGGCGAAATGCGTGCATAGCGTAATTTTGCAGCGGTTTCCATTTTCTAAAACCTCTTACCTGGCTTTCTTGTCAGCCACGTGACCCTTGAAGGTCCGTGTCGGCGCGAATTCGCCCAGCTTGTGACCGACCATGTTTTCAGAAACAAGGACCGGTACATGCTGGCGACCATTATGTACAGCGATTGTCAAACCCACCATTTCCGGCAAAACCATGGAACGGCGTGACCAGGTCTTGATAGGCTTCTTGCTGTTTGTTTCCACTGCCTGATCGATCTTTTTGACAAGATGCAAATCAACGAATGGACCTTTTCTGATAGAACGTGGCACTGTGCTAGCTCTCTCTATCGGTTATTTCTTGATACGACGACGACGGACGATCATCTTATCCGTACTCTTGTTACTCCGGGTCTTGTAGCCTTTGGTCGGCACACCCCAGGGGGTTACCGGGTGACGGCCACCGGAGGTACGGCCCTCACCACCACCATGCGGATGATCGACCGGGTTCATGACCACACCGCGAACGGTGGGACGCACACCCCGCCAGCGCTTGGCGCCGGCTTTGCCGAGTTTACGCAGGCTGTGTTCACTGTTGCTCACTTCACCTATGGTGGCGCGGCAATCTGCATGCACCCGACGCATTTCGGTCGAGCGCAGGCGAATCGTGGCGTAGTCACCTTCACGCGCAACCAGCTGCACGGAGGCGCCGGCGCTACGCGCCAGCTGGGCGCCCTTGCCGGGTTTCATCTCAACCGCATGAACAGTAGAGCCTACCGGAATGTTGCGCAGCGGCATGCAGTTGCCCGCCTTGATCTGGGCACTGGTGCCGGAAACCACGGTATCACCCGCTTTAAGACCCTTCGGCGCCAGGATATAGCGGCGTTCACCGTCTTTATAAAGTACCAGCGCGATACGTGCGCTGCGGTTGGGATCGTACTCGATCCGCTCAACGGTCGCATCGACACCGTCCTTGTTACGCTTGAAGTCGATCAGGCGATAATGCTGCTTGTGACCACCACCCTTGTGGCGCGTGGTAATCCGGCCCTGGTTGTTACGACCACCAGTACGGGATTGTTTTTCCAGCAACGGCGCATGCGGTTTGCCTCTATAAAGATCGTCGGTAACGACCTTGACAACAAAGCGGCGCCCTGCGGATGTCGGTTTTGACTTTACAATCGCCATTTTTTATTCCTTAAACCTTACTCAGTGCCCATAAAGTTGATGTCCTGACCGGCTTTAATACGCACATAGGCTTTTTTCCAGTCTTTGCGGCGGCCGGTGCCAAACGAAGTACGCTTGGTCTTACCTTTAACGTTCGCCACCTGAACACCTTCTACTTCAACGTTAAACAGCAGCTCAACCGCTTTTTTAACTTCAACCCGGGTTGCACTCGGTACAACCTTGAATACCACCTGATTGGCGCTATCCGCCAGGATGGTGCTTTTCTCGGAGATGTGCGGCTGCAGCAGCACGTTCATCAAACGTTCCTGATTCATGCCAGCACCTCCTGAAGTTTTTCAACGGCCGCAGCGGTCATTAACACTTTGTCATGGCCAACCAGATTGACCGGATCGACATAGCCGACTTCACACAGACCGACCTTGTACAGGTTGCGGGCCGATTTGAACAGCGCATCGTCTATTTCGTGTGTGACGATCATGACATTGTCCAGACCCAGACCAGAGAGTTTTCCCACCAGTTCTTTGGTCTTCGGCGCAGCCAGCTTGAGATCATCGACTACCACCAGTCGCTCCTGGCGCACCAGCTCCGACAAAATGGAACGCATCGCGGCGCGATACATTTTCCGGTTCAGTTTCTGTGACCAGTTCTGGGGCTTGGCGGCAAAGGTCTTGCCACCGCCGGTCCAGATGGGGCTACGGATAGTCCCGGCACGGGCCCGACCGGTCCCCTTCTGGCGCCACGGCTTTTTGCCACCGCCGCTGACATCAGCGCGGTTTTTGTGCGCCCGTGTGCCGGCACGGCCACCCGCCAGATAGGCGGTCACGGCCTGATGTACCAGCGTCTCGTTAAAGTCAGCACCGAATACCGCATCCGAAACCTCGACGGATTTCGTGGAGGCCTTACCCGTGGCTGTTGTTAAACCTAATTCCATCGTCTGTGTCCTCTTAACCTGCCTTGACCGCGGGGCGTACGATGACACTGCCACCCTTGGATCCGGGCACAGCCCCCTTGACCAACAGCAGATTGCGATCGTTGTCGACCTTGACCACTTCCAGATTCTGGGTGGTACGGTTTTTGTTACCCATCTGACCGGCCATGCGCTTGCCTTTCAGTACCCGGCCCGGTGTCTGACACTGGCCGATGGAACCGGGGGCGCGGTGCGCCAGCGAGTTACCATGGGTTGCATCCTGAGTGTGGAAATGGTGACGCTTGACCGCACCGGCAAAGCCTTTACCCATGCTGGTGCCTCTGACGTCAACTTTTTGCCCGTTTTCGAACATATCCACCTTGATCTCACCGGCAAGGGCAAATTCCTCGCCTTCGCCATCCGCCAGTCGGAACTCCCACACACCGCGGCCCGCTTCCACACCGGCCTTGGCGAAATGCCCGGCCTGGGGTTTGGTGACCCGGTTGGCCTTGCGCTTGCCGGTCGTTACCTGCACGGCGCGATAACCGTCCGCTTCAACTGTTTTCAGCTGGGTAATCCGGTTGGGTTCAACCGCGATCACAGTCACCGGCGTCGAGACACCGTCTTCTGTAAAGATCCGGGTCATTCCCACCTTGCGCCCAACTACACCAATAGTCATTTGTCGTGCTCCACTCAGCAATCCGGTTAGTTCAACTGAATCTGAACATCCACGCCCGCGGCGAGATCCAGCTTCATCAGGGCGTCCACGGTCTTGTCCGTCGGATCCACGATATCCATCAGACGCTTGTGTGTACGCAATTCATACTGGTCACGCGCATCCTTGTTGACGTGCGGCGAAATCAGGATCGTGTAGTGCTCCTTTTTCGTCGGCAGCGGAATCGGCCCCTTGACGTGGGCGCCGGTGCGCTTGGCCGTTTCAACAATCTCGCGAGCGGATTGATCGATCAAACGATGATCAAAGGCCTTGAGACGGATGCGAATGTTCTGGTTCTTGGCTGCCATATATGTTTACTCAATAATCTTCGATACCACACCGGCGCCGACGGTCCGGCCGCCTTCGCGAATCGCAAAGCGCAGGCCCTCTTCCATCGCAATCGGTGCAATCAG
>NZ_SOQX01000011.1 GCF_004366735.1 Thiohalophilus thiocyanatoxydans
CGCTTCTCGCTCCGGTCGGGCTCGCCAGACGGCACATCCCTGTGCCGACTGGCGAGTGCGCGCGTCCATGCGCGCACCCTTCGGGCTAATCCTCCCTCCACTGCGATGCTCGGCGGCGTCTGACGGGATCAAAAACAGACTAGCGATGGAAAGGGCTGTTAAAGGGTTTTGACCCCTTTAATGGGAGCTCCGCTATCGCTTTCACACGTTGGGAATTCTCGATGAAAAGACAGGAAAGATCGTGCCAGCCCGGGGCTGGCACGGTAGGTAAATGCCCGAAAATGTAAACTATGTGCCCGGTTTAATTCGTAAATTATGATCGGTTTGCACAGAGGGGTGATCAAGCATCCAGTCTCTATCAAAAGGATCGCCCTCCGGGCTGCTGAATTTTCAAAGCGGGCTCTCGCGCCTCATCTTTTATTCCCTCCCCTACAGGGGGAGCAGCCTAGAGGGCATAAAAGGTTAGGGCGGGGTGATCAAAATCTACTTCCTAAATGACCGCCCTCCGGGCGCCCTTGTTCTCGAAAGCGCTGACCCGCCAGCGCGCCTCGGGTTCATTTCTTTGTCACGCGACAAAGAAACGAACCAAAGAAAACGCGCCCGAAAACGCCGCCGGTCCAGCCATTTCCAATGGCTGAACCGGTTCCCTGCGCTTCTCGCTCCGGTCGGGCTCGCCAGAAGGGCCATCCTTGGCCACTCTGGCGAGTGGCGGCATCCCTGCCGCCACCCTTCGGGCTAATCCTCCCTCCGCTGCGATGCTCGGCGGCGTCTAACGGGATTAAAAACAGACTAGCGAAGAAAAGTGTTGTTAAAGGGTTGCCGCTTTTAATGATACTGGGTTGGTAAAAATTTAATTCCTACGTCCCCCTCTCCCCAACGAACGCCTTGTTAGGTGATTTTTTATGATTGACTTGCTTCCACTACCCAATCATAGACGGGCTGTAACTCGGAAATTTTGTTTTTGATATTTCCTTCTATATCTCCTTCGATACTTAAATAAGTCCATATTGTTAGGTGCGGAGAAATATCTTTCATGAGCTCTCTGCCATTCGACTCTAGCGTGACAGGTTGATTTCTTTTTCTACCACGATAATTTTTGTTTTCATCAAGACAAGTTAATGCTTCTTCCAAAATTGAAGACCATATATTCTGATCAATTTCTGATAATGGGTATTCTCGACCACCTATGAATTTCTCTTTAATATTTAGTCTTGATGCACCCTGCCACGCATCACGGGAAAACTGAAGGGTTATATTATTAGGATGATTTATTTTCGATTTAATTTTATCTATGCTTGGTTTATTCAAAATGAATGGGGCAATTAGCCATCTTCCGGTCTTTGCACTTCCTTCAAGGTTAACACCAAGTCGTATTTCTTCCGTTTCAGTATTCACCGATAGATTCCATTGCACTCCCTCATTTCCATCGCTCATACCAAAACTAGGTTTATTTAGTTGACCAAAAGGCCTGCCTTTAACGTTAAGCAATGAGGTGAAGAGTTGGAGTAGCTCAGCATATTCTGAATCAATACGCCTGAATGTATGTTTGCGCTTTTTAGCTCCGTTTTTCGGTTTTGTTTTAAGAGGGATTATTTCTTCAATATTTATTTTATTTATTTCTGTTTGCTTATCAAATATAGAAAGTAATGCCGTATTTGCATCATCAGCATTTATATTGAAAAACTCACGACCTTTTTGACGTAGAGGGTATAATTTGGAATGAACAAGAGATTCTAGTTTTTTACAGTCATCTACAGCAATGTAGTGTGCCACCGACCAAATGAAATCACCAGTAGAACTGTTGTTAATTTCGTTGCATCTTTCATGAGGGGTTCTGGTCGTCATCCCGATTTTGCATACTGGAAGGTCAATATCCTTTGCTTCAAGGATATAAACGTAACCCTTATTATAGTTTTCTGATTCTTCCATTCAGTTATCTTCGCCTAACAGTGACTTAGACAGAATCTGTCTTTACCGGATTTAGGCAGATTCTGCCTATATAAATTATTGTCAAATTTTGGATACATTAAATACTAGCAATTGATTGCGGGTTTTCGAGGCCGGAAATGGAAGAGCAATTGCATCTAAGGGGTTCCCCGGGCTTGCTAGTCTATTTTCAATCCCGTTAGACGCCGCCGAGCATCGCAGTGGAGGGAGGAATAGCCCGAAGGGTGCGCGCAGGGAGGCGCGCACTCGCCAGTCGGCACAAGGAGGTGCCGTCTGGCGAGCTCCGACCGGAGCGAGAAGCGCAGGGAACCGGTTTAGCCATTGGAAATGGCTGAACCGGCGGCGTCTTCGGGCGCGTTTTCTTTGGTTCGTTTCGTTGTCGCGTCACAACGAAATGAACCCGAGGCGCGCTGGCGGGTCAGCGCTTTCAAGATTCAGGGCGCCCGGAGGGCGAACAATTTTGACAGGGTTTGTTTTTATCACCCCTCCCTAACCCTCCCCTGGAAGGGGAGGGAACTAGATCCGAGATTTCGACTATTTAGCCTTCCCGACCTTCGTCGCCTCCGACACTTTCATCAACTTCCCGCTTTTCACATCATAGATATACCCGTATATCGGAATATCTTCCGGCACCAGCGGATGGTTACGGATGCGCTGGACGTCTTCAATGACGTTCTGTTCGTTGTCGGGACGGTCAGTCAGCCCGATAGCGAGGATGTCAGGTAGCGTTCCATGCAACCTGACCTACGGTGCTGGCGAATTAAACAGAGTTATTTTCTCTGCGTTTCCGCGTCTCCGCGCCCTCCGCGTTATTTCCAGAGAACCCGAAAAGAGGACCTATTCTTCCGCCATGGCCGCCAGCAGGTCAGCCTGGTGTTCGTCGCTGAGGGGGTTGATGACTTCATCCAGGTTGCCCTGCATGATTTCTTCGAGTTTGTAGAGGGTGAGATTGATGCGGTGGTCGGTGATGCGGCCCTGGGGAAAGTTGTAGGTGCGGATGCGTTCGGAGCGATCGCCGCTGCCGACTAATGATTTGCGTGTCTGGGCCTGGTCGCTTTGTTGCTTGTCGACTTCCACCTGATGCAGTTTGGCCTGCAGCAGCGACATGGCTTTGGCGCGGTTTTTGTGTTGCGAGCGCTCTTCCTGGCATTCGACCACGATGCCGCTGGGCAGATGGGTGAGGCGAATGGCCGAGTCGGTCTTGTTGACATGCTGGCCGCCGGCGCCGGAGGCGCGGAAAGTATCGATCTTGAGATCGGCCGGGTTGATGTCGACCTCTTCGATATCATCGGCCTCGGGCATGACCGCCACGGTACAGGCCGAGGTGTGGATGCGGCCCTGGGATTCGGTTTCGGGAACGCGTTGCACACGATGTACGCCGGATTCAAACTTTAAATGTGAATAGGCGCCGTTGCCGGCGATGCGCGCGATGATCTCTTTATACCCGCCGTGCTCGCCTTCGCTTTCGTTCAGGATCTCCAGTTTCCAGCCCTGTTGTTCGGCGTAGCGTGAATACATGCGAAACAGATCGCCGGCGAACAGCGCGGCTTCGTCACCGCCTGTGCCGGCGCGGATTTCCAGAAAGATGTTCTTGTCGTCGTTGGGATCGCGCGGCAACATCAGGCGTTGCAGTTCGTCTTCCAGCTGTGCCTGGCGTTGCTCGGCGCTGCGCAGTTCTTCCTCGGCCATCTCCCGCATCTCGCCGTCGGCGTCCTCCAGCAGGGCGCGGGCCTCGTCGATCGCGATGAGGGTCTCCTGGTATTGTTTGAAAGTGGCGACCACCGGATTGATCTGGGCGTATTCGCGCGACAGGTTGCGGAACTGGTTCTGATCGCCGATCACATCTGGGTCGGCCAGCAGCGCGTTGATTTCGTCGAGGCGATCGACCAGGTTTTCCAACTTGGACTGGATGGAGGCTTTCATCTGACTACGGACTCAGGCTTCGTCGTCTTTGATGCCGAGCAGATGGCGGGCAGTGTCGAGCAGATCCTTGCGGCCTTCGAAGGCGGCCTGGTTCATCCGGACCGAGGGGTTGTGGATCAGTTTGTTGGTCAGGGTGCGGGCCAGCTCCTGTGCGACCTCTTGCGGATCCTTGCCGGCGGCCAGCTGGCGTTCGGCGTTTTGCAGCGCCTCGTCACGGATCGTATCGGCCTGTTCGCGGAAGCTGCGGATGGTGTCCACGGCTTCGAGCGAGCGCAGCCAGCCCATGAAGTGATCCACCTGGTTGTCGATGATCTCCTCGGCCTGGCGCGCCGCTTCCTGGCGCGACTGGCGGCCCTCCTCGATCACGTCGTGCAGATCATCCACCGTATATAAATAGACATCGGCCAGTTCGCTGACTTCCGGTTCGATATCGCGCGGCACGGCGATGTCGACCATGAACATGGGCCGGTGTTTGCGTTTTTTTATCGCCCGCTCCACCGCGCCCTTGCCCAGGATCGGCAACTGGCTGGCGGTGGAGGAGATGATGATGTCGGCCTCGATCAGTCGCGCCGGCATGTCGGAGAGGGTGATCGCCTCGCCGCCGAAGCCTTCGGCCAGTGACTGGGCGCGCTCGACGGTGCGGTTGGCGACGATGATCTTTTTGATGCCCTGTTCCTGCAGATGCCGCGCCACCAGTTCGATGGTGTCGCCGGCACCGACCAGCATGGCGGTGTGCTTGCCCAGATCGGAGAAGATTCGCTTGCCCAGGTTGACTGCGGCGAAGGCGACCGAGACCGGGCTGGCGCCGATGGCGGTGTCGGTGCGCACCTGCTTGGCGACCGAGAACGTATGCTGGAACAGGCGGTTGAGCTGGCGACCGATGGCGCCGGCATGACTGGCGGTGTTGTAGGCGTCCTTGATCTGGCCCAGGATCTGGGGCTCGCCCAGTACCAGTGAATCGAGTCCGCTGGCCACCCGCAGCAGATGCTGCACGGCCAGGTTGTCCAGGTGGGTGTAGAGATAGGGCTCGACCTCGTCGGCGTCGAGGTCATGGTATTGGCGGAACCAGTGCAGGATGTTTTCGACATTGCTCTGATTCTCGTCGAACCCGCAGTAGAGCTCGGTGCGGTTACAGGTGGAGACGATGGCGCATTCGTTCACCGCCCCGCGTGATTGCAGATCGCGCAGCGCCGCCTCGAGCTTTTCGGGGGCGAAGGAGACCTTCTCCCGGATATCCACCGGGGCGGTCTTGTGATTGATGCCAAATGCCAGTAGTGCCACGCGTTGTATGCCTGAATAGCCGTATTGTGGGGCCGGTTGCCGCTTGATTTATCGGGTTCTCACCCAACATTCTATATTATATCAGCGTCAAATCGGCGAAAGTTGGTTATAGTGGTTATCCATGTCATCTACAATGATCAGAATCAAGTCCAGGTTGTAACGGTATTTTGATGAAAAATTTTATATTTATTATGTGCTTGGCGCTGTTTTTGGCCGCCTGCCAGTCGCCCGCACCACCCGAAGCGCAGGATGATACCCCCGAACCGGGGCCGGAGACCAGCGAGGTCGCCGCGCCCGAGCCCGAACCCGAAGTCGCTACCGGGATGCCGATCCCGGGATCGCTGTCCGGCGAAGTGCTCTATTACCTGCTCGCGGCGGAAATCGCATTGCAGCGTAACCGCATGGATGTCGCCGTGGAGGGCTACAGCAAGGCGGCCCAGAGCACCAATGATCTGCGTATCATCGAGCGGGCGGCGCGCATCGCCGTCTATGCGCGGGATGTTCCGCGGGCCCTGCAGGCGGCCGAACAGTGGGTCCAGCTGGCGCCCCATAACGCCGAGGCCCGCCAGCTGCTGGCTGCCTTGCTGGTGCGCGCGGGCCGGGTCGACGAGGCGGTACCCCATTTCGAGGCGTTGTTGGACCTGAGTCAGGGGGACGATGGGGAGCAGCAGCCTTATATGCTGATCACCTCGCTGCTGAGCAAGGAGGACGATCAGCAGGTCGCCCTGGAAACCATGCAGAAGCTGGTGGCCGATCGGGGGGCGAATCCCGACGCCCAGTATGCGCTGGCCCATCTGGCCATGATGGTGGACGATCTGGAGCAGGCCGAAGCGGCCATCGAACGGGCTCTGGCCGGGCGCCCGGACTGGTCCGAGGCGCATCTGCTGCGGGCCAATATCCTGCATCGACAGGGGAAGAGCCAACGCTTGCTGCGCCTGTTGCGGGCGGAGCTGGAAGAACGGCCGGAGGATGTGGCCCTGCGGCTGTTTCTGGCCCGCAAGCTGGTGGATGAAGAACAGTTCGACGCGGCCCGCCGGGAATTTGACGCGGTGCTGGAACGCCAGCCCGGGCATGCCGATGCGCTCTACGCACAGGGGTTGCTGGCCCTGCAGATGGAGGATTTCGAGCAGGCCGAGACCAGCTTTAAACAGCTGATTGCACAAAAACTGCGGGTCAACGAGGCCCGCTATTATCTGGGCCAGACGGCCGAGATGCAGGAGGCCTACGAGCTGGCGCTCGATTACTACACCATGATCGACGAGGGTCAGCATTATGTGGATGCCCGTGTCCGCGCCGCCGGGATCCTGGTCGAACGGGATGGCCTCGCGGCGGCACGCAAACATCTGCAGGCGACCCGCACCGAGGAGATGGATGAGCAGCTGCGTCTCTATCTGGCCGAGGGTGAGCTGCTGCACAATGCGGGCGAACATGAACAGGCCTACCAGCTTTACACCACGGCACTGGAGCAGATGCCCGATAACAGCCGCTTGCTGTATGTCCGGGCTCTGACCGCCGAGAAGCTGGACAGGCTGGAGCAGACCATCGCGGATCTGCAGCGCATTATCGATAACGAACCCAACAATGCCGAAGCGCTCAACGCCCTGGGTTATACCCTGGTGGACGCGACCGATCGGGTCGACGAGGGCTTCGAGCTCATCCGGCGCGCCTACAAGGTCAACCCCGATGAGCCGGCGATTATCGACAGTATGGGCTGGGCCTATTACCGCCAGGGCGAGTACGACAAGGCGTTGAAATACCTGCAGCGCGCCTTCAACAAGCTCAATGACGGGGAGATTGCCGCCCACCTGGGTGAAGTGTTGTGGGTCACCGGTCGCCGGGATGATGCCCGCGAGGTCTGGGAAGAGGCCCTGCGCGAAGCGCCCGAGCACCAGCTGTTGCGTAACGTCATCGAGCGGCTGACCCGATGAAGGTCTGGATGGTTCTGCTTGCCGGGGTGTGGCTGGCCGGGTGTGCCGCGCCGCCGCAGTCAGATCGGGCGGCGCCGCAAAGCCGGGAGGCGCGCCAGCAGCAGCTCGAAGAGATCGGGGCCTGGCAGGTGAAAGGGCGGGTGGCCATTGTCAACGGCGCCGAGGCCTGGCATCTGAACGTGATCTGGCGCCAGGACGAAGACGACTATCAGATCGAATTGTGGGGCCCGTTCGGCAGCGGCCGGGTGCAACTGGAAGGCGATGCACAGGGCGTGCGATTGAGCGATGCTCACAAGCAAATCTACTATGCCCGCGATCCGGAAAGCCTGCTTTTTGACCATACCGGCGTGAAGATGCCGGTGAGCGGTTTGCGCTACTGGATCCTGGGGCTGACCGATCCGCAGCAGGAACAGGATCAGCCGCGCTACGACGCGCGGGCGCGTCTGACCTCGGTGCAGCAGGAGAGCTGGCACGTGGCCTTCAAACGCTATACCCGTCTGGGCGAGCTGGCCGTACCGGATCGCCTGACGGTGGCGAAGAACGATCTGCAGGTCAAGCTGGTAGTGGATGACTGGCAGCTGCAGTAATTTCATTCGATGACTTCATCCGATCGCCGCCGCTATCTTTCCGTCGCCGTCAAATTGTTCTTTCTTGCCGGGCTGGGGGCATTGGCGGCGGCGTTGATCGCCAGTATCGGGGTTGGCGACGGCGACGGCGACCCGGAGGCCGCCCCGGATCCCTGGCGGATTGAAGTGGACTGGTCGGCGCTGGCGCCCGGCGAGTATCAAACCGTTGAATGGCCCGACGGGAAGCTGATCGGGATCTACCGTCGCGGGCCCGGGATGATCGCGCAGCTGGAGGCGCGGGGCCCGGACGCGCTGCAGGATCCCGACTCCCGCCACAGTCGCCAGCCGGGCGATCTCAATCCCGCCTGGCGCTCACACCACCCCGAGGTGTTCGTCTTCTTGCCCTACGAGACCCGGCGCGGCTGCCGGGTGCGGCTGGACAACGTCCGGCAGGAATGGGTCGATCCCTGCCACGGGGCACGGTTTGATCTGGCCGGGCGTCTGTTGCGCGACACGGGCGTGGCCGAACAACAGAACCTGCGCGTCCCCGATTACGAACTGATCGGCGCACAGCGCCTGCGCCTGCTGCCGCCAGGAACCTGAGCATGGATTCCGTGTTAACCGCAGCGCCCCGGTGGTGGCCGGCCCCGGCCAAGCTGAACCGGTTTTTGCATATTACCGGTCGCCGGGATGACGGCTATCACCTGCTGCAGACGGTCTTCCAGTTGCTGGATTACGGTGACAGGCTGGCCTTTTCGCTGCGCGACGACGGGGCGATCCACCGGGTCACGGCGCTGGCGGGCGTGCCGGCCGAGCAGGATCTGGTGGTGCGCGCGGCGCGCTTGCTGCAGGAGGCCGGCGGGGTCGAGATCGGCACGGATATCCGCGTGGACAAACGCCTGCCGATGGGCGGGGGGCTGGGCGGCGGCAGCTCCAACGCCGCGACCACCCTGGTGGCGCTCGATCACCTCTGGAATACCCGCCTGGGCGTCGATACGCTGGCCGAACTCGGCATGCAGCTGGGTGCCGACGTGCCGGTCTTCGTACGCGGCCACAGCGCCTGGGCCGAGGGCGTGGGCGAGCAATTGCAGCCGCTGGACCTGCCGAATCGCTGGTATCTGGTGCTGATTCCGCCGGTAACTGTCTCAACAGCCGCGGTTTTCTCCGATTCGCATTTGCGGCGGGATTGCCCACCCATTACAATACGCGACTTTCTGGCCGCGCCCGAAAGCCCGCAGTGGGGCAATGTTTGTGAAGCGCCGGTCCGCGCCCGTTACCCCGAGGTGGCCGCGGCCCTGGATGCGCTCAACGCCCTGGCCCCGGCCCGCCTGACCGGCACCGGCGCCTGCGTCTTCGCGGCGTTCGAAACCGAGTCAGCCGCCAATGCGGCCTGGCAGCAACTGGCCGAAGACTGGCAGGGGTTCGTCGCCCGGGGCGTCAACGAATCACCTTTAAATACAGTACTGAGTACCGAGTTCTGAGTACTAAGTACTTAGGACTCAGAACTATTTTTTGGGGTGTCGCCAAGCGGTAAGGCACTGGATTTTGATTCCAGCATGCGCAGGTTCGAATCCTGCCACCCCAGCCATAAATTTTGCGATGGCCGGCTAACAAGTGAGATCATCGCAGGGCAAAACGGGTCAAGACCAGGCAGGATGAGAACCGTAAAAGGTTCGACAAATTTGTCTGGATGACGTACAGGGACGTACTAATGTCGCGGGAGACAGGATGTCGGGAGCGACTCAAATTTGAACCGGGGAGCGCAGCGACACGGGCCCAGAAGGGGCGGAGGGCAGGATGACGTACAGGAAGTACTAATGTCGCGGGAGGCAGGACGCCGGGAGCGACCGCCCGGAGTAATCCTGCCACCCCAGCCATAAATGTAAAGCAAGGCTGATCGACAGCGTCCGGTTTTGAATCACGACGTTGCGTTGAGGCAGGATGAGAACCGAAAAGGTTCGACAAATTCGCCGGGAGCGACCGCGCAGAGTAATCCTCGCCCCAGTCATAAAATATAACGGGCCGGGCCATTCCGCTTACCCCAAAGAGTATGATGCTAAACAACAGACCAGAACTGGATCTCCCCGGGAACCGCGCAGCGGATCGCAGCATGATGATCTTTGCGGGGAACGCCAACCCGCAACTGGCGCAGGACATCACTGCGCGGCTGAGTCTGCCGCTGGGCAAGGCCCTGGTGGGCAAGTTCAGCGACGACGAGGTGATGGTGGAGATCATGGAAAATGTCCGCGGCAAGGACATTTTCATCGTGCAGCCCACGTGCCGGCCGTCGAACGACAACCTGATGGAACTGTGCGTGATGGTCGATGCGCTGCGCCGCTCCTCGGCCGCGCGCATTACCGCGGTGATTCCCTATTTCGGTTACGCGCGTCAGGATCGCCGGCCGCGTTCGGCGCGGGTGCCGATCACCGCCAAGGTGGTGGCCGACATGATCAGCGCTGCCGGCACTGATCGGGTATTGACCGTGGATCTGCATGCCGATCAGATCCAGGGCTTTTTCAATATTCCGGTGGATAATGTTTACGCCTCGCCAATTTTGCTGGGGGATGTCTGGCGGCAGAAGTATCCCAACCTGATGGTGGTCTCGCCCGATGTGGGCGGGGTGGTTCGCGCCCGGGCGCTGGCCAAGCGACTGGATGATGCGGATCTGGCGATTATCGACAAGCGCCGTCCGCGTGCCAACGAAGCGCGGGTGATGAACATCATCGGCGATGTCCGGGATCGCACCTGCATTATCGTCGACGACCTGGTGGATACCGCCGGCACGTTGTGCAAGGCGGCCAACGCGCTCAAGGATCACGGGGCACGTAAAGTGGTGGCGTACTGTACCCACCCGGTATTGTCCGGCCCGGCGGTGGATAACATTACCCACTCATCGCTGGATGAACTGGTGGTGACGGACACGATTCCGTTATCGCCGGCCGCCAGTGAATGTCCGAATATCCGGCAATTGAGTATCGCCGAACTGCTGGCGGAGACCATTCGTCGGATCAGCAGTGAAGAATCGGTCAGCAGTCTGTTTGTCGACTGAGTGCTGACGATCCCGCCTTTTTACAGGCGGGTAACGCCGTCCCTGGTCGCGGGGACGGCATCGCGCATTTTGCGCACCATGTAACAGGAGATTCACCATGAGTGATTTTGTATTGCAAGCAGAACCCCGCAGCGATCAGGGCAAAGGTGCGAGCCGCCGCCTGCGTCGCACGGGCAGAGTACCGGCCGTGATGTACGGCGCCGGCAAGGATCCGGTGATGTTGACACTGGATCATGACGAGCTGGTCAATCAGCTGAAGAACGAAGCGTTCTTCTCCTCGATCCTGACCATCAAGCTGGACAAGAGCGAAGATCAGGCCATTATCAAGGACCTGCAGCGCCATCCCGGCAAGCCCTATATCCTGCATATGGATCTGCAACGCGTCAGCGCCACCGAGGCGATTCGCGTGCAAGTGCCGCTGCACTTTATGAATGAAGAGAAGTGCCCGGGCGTCAAGGAAGGCGGTGTGATTACCCATAACATCACCGAAGTCGAAGTATCCTGTCTGCCCAAGCACCTGCCCGAGTACATCGAGCTGGATCTGGTCGACCTGGATCTGGATCAGACCGTCCATCTGACCGACCTCAAACTGCCCGAAGGCGTTGAGCTGGTGGAACTGATGCACGGCGATGATCATGACCAGCCGGTTGTGGCTATTCACCTGCCGCGCGCTGCCAAGGAAGAGGAAGAAGAAGGCGGTGAAGAGGGCGGCGAGGAAGCCGCTGAAGCCGGCGGCGAAGAAAGCTAACTCTTTTTCTTCGTCTCAACGGACTCTGGTAGCCGGCGTTGTCTGCACCTGTGCAACTGATAGCGGGTCTGGGAAATCCCGGGCCCGACTATGAGGGCACACCGCACAACGCCGGTTTCTGGTTTGTGGATGAAGTCGCCCGCCAACATCACGCCGTCTTCAAATCCGAGAAAAAATTTCATGGCGAGGTCGCCAAATTCAGTCATGCCGGTCAGGATATCTGGCTGCTGAAACCGATGACCTACATGAATCTCAGCGGTCAGGCCGTACAGGCACTGGCCCGGTTTTTCAAAATCGGAACAGAGAATATCCTTGTGGTGCACGATGATCTGGATCTGCCGCCCGGCACGGCCCGTCTTAAAGAAGGCGGCGGCCACGGCGGCCATAACGGACTGCGCGACATCATCAGCAAGATAGGGGGTAACGGGTTTCGGCGGCTCAGACTCGGCATCGGCCATCCCGGCGACAAAAACCAGGTCACCGGCCATGTACTGAAAAAGGCCAGCAAGGACGATCGCATCGCCATCGAGAACGCCATCGACGCGGCCCTCAAAGTCTTGCCGGAAATTCTCGAAGGTGAGCTTCCAAAAGCGATGAACGAACTTCATCGAGGCTAGAAAACCCAACGCAGAGGCGCAAAGGCGCAGAGAACCGCAGAGAAAATATGAATGTTCTTGTTGCCTGCTTGATGTATTGTACCGAGCTCCATGCAACAACCCATTCTTCCACAGGAAAATGATAAAAACTTTGCGTCCTCTGCGCCTCTGCGTTAAATAATTTCATCAGAACAGGAACGAATATGGGATTCAAGTGCGGTATTGTTGGTCTGCCCAACGTCGGCAAGTCGACGCTGTTCAATGCGTTGACCAAGGCGGGTATTCAGGCGGAGAACTATCCGTTTTGCACCATCGAGCCGAATGTGGGTGTGGTGCCGGTGCCCGATCCGCGTCTGGGAAAGCTGGCAGAAATCGTCAAGCCGCAAAAAGTGCTGCCGGCGACCATGGAGTTTGTCGATATCGCCGGGCTGGTGGAGGGCGCGTCCAGGGGCGAAGGGCTGGGTAACCAGTTTCTGGCAAACATTCGCGAGACCGAGGCTATCGCCCACGTGGTGCGCTGTTTCGAGAACGATGACGTGGTGCACGTGGCCGGCAAGGTCGATCCGGTCAGCGATATCGAGATCATCAATACCGAACTGGCGCTGGCCGACATGGAGTCGGTGGAAAAGGCCCAGAACCGCCTGGGCAAGATGGCCAAATCCGGCGACAAGGAGGCCAAAGCAAAAGTCGCGGTCCTCGAGAAAGTGAAAGCCGCGCTGGATGAGGGCAAGCCGGTCCGGGCGCTGGATCTGGATGCCGAAGAGAAGCAACTGATACGCGATCTGTTTTTGCTGACTTCCAAGCCGGCCATGTACATCGCCAATGTCAATGATGACGGCTTCGAGAATAATCCGTTACTCGACAAGGTCAGAGAGTACGCCGCCACCGAAGGCGCGCCGGTAGTGCCGGTCTGCGCCGCCATCGAGGCGGAGATCGCCGAGCTGGACGAGGCGGAGATGGCCGACTTTCTGAACGAAATGGGGCTGGAGGAGCCGGGCCTGAACCGGGTGATACGTGCCGGCTTTGACCTGCTGGGGCTGCAGACCTATTTCACCGCCGGCGAAAAGGAGGTGCGGGCCTGGACCGTCCCGGTCGGCGCCACCGCGCCACAGGCCGCCGGCGTGATTCATACCGATTTCCAGAAAGGCTTCATCCGTGCCGAGGTGACCAGCTACGAGGACTTTGTCCACTACAATGGCGAGGCCGGCGCCAAAGAAGCCGGCCGGCTGCGTCTCGAAGGCAAGGAGTACATCGTCCATGACGGGGACGTGATGCATTTTCGCTTTAATGTCTGAAATGCCAGGGCGGGGAGACACCCGCAAGCGGGAACTCAGTCCGCCTTATTTGTTAACTGGCTGATTTTATTTGAAGATTTTGAACCGGATGGGCACCAGGCGGGCAAGGCTGGCTTGACAACCCGGTCCGGAATGCCGACAATGCGCGGCTCCTGTGGGGCCCGTCCGGGCCAGCAAGATATGGCTACGTAGCTCAGCTGGTTAGAGCACATCACTCATAATGATGGGGTCCCCTGTTCGAATCAGGGCGTAGCCACCATTAACTCAGGTTCTAGGTGCTAGTGACTAGGGGCGAGTGACAAACCCCCATGGCCAACCTTCGTTGCCTGTCACATCATATCCAAATACCCGTTTCGAGTTTTCCCTCCATTATTTGTAGCCGAGGTTATGGCTATGCATAAAAGAGCGGCTACAGGTATTACGGGTTGCTAGTCCCCGCATCTGGTATCTGGTCTGGCCTCTGGCGCCTCTACTAAGAACTAAGAACTAAGAACTAAGAACTCAGCACTCAGCACTCAGAACTCAGAACTCAGAACTCAGAACTCAGAACTCAGAACTCAGAACTCAGAACTCAGCATTTTATTTTTTGGTGAAAAATTATCCGTTATCGATTTATTTCATTCTTGAGAGATTGATTCACGCCCTGAAGAGGTCCGCCGGGCTTGTGTCGGGGTGACGGATGCGGTAACAATAACCTTGTTGCAGTGTAAGTTATTTAATCCGGTTTATTTGAATGATTCTAAAAAAACGTGTGGCTGATTTTTGAGCACGCCCTGTTGGACAACAGTGAACGCTTTGCGTACTTGTGTCATTTAATAACTCAATACAGATGTTTATAAAACACAGTGACTGAATGGGCGCGGCAGCAACTGATAGCTGTATCGGTACTCAGAGCGCTTGTTTGGCATATTCATTTTTGCCTGGCTTTTTGGGCATTATTAAAGGTGGGGTTATGATTCTGAAGTACATAACGATGTCCCTGATCGTTGTCGGTCTGGTTTTATTACTTGCCTCTTTGCAGCCCGTCAGAAAGATATGCCAGGAAAAAGAGTGTACTGATCTTACCTGGAACTTCATTTTTATCCTGTTGCTGCTATTTATTGCCGGGTACATTTCCCAGCTGATTATGCTGAGTCGACAGTCAGTCCCGGGGCTGGCTGAAGTGCTGGTCACGGCGGTTTTTTCCGGCGGCAGCCTGTTTGTGCTGTTGATTACCCGAAGCAGTCTTTCCAGTATTGAATATATCCGCCGTATCTCCGCTCTCGAGCTGCATTACGCTTATCATGACCAATTGACCGGCCTGCCGAACCGGAATTTTCTGTATGAGAAGGTTGATGGATTGATTAAGGAAAACGATCGTCAGCATTTTGAGTTCGCTGTGCTGATGATGGATCTGAACCAGTTCAAGGAAATAAATGACTCCATGGGACATCAGGCCGGCGATAAACTGATCCAGTATGTTGCCGTGCGGATTAAGAAGATATTGCGGGTAACCGATACCTTTGTCCGCCTCGGGGGTGATGAGTTTGCCGTGTTGCTGCCGGGTGCGGATGAAAAAACCGCCAATACGGTGGCCCGGAGCATCGTACAGTTTATGCGTGAACCGTTTCAGGTGGATCGGCGGCAAATTCCCATCGGCCTGAGTATCGGGGTGGCCCGCTATCCGGATGACGGTGCTTCGGCCGATATTCTGATTCAGCATGCCGATGTGGCCATGTATCAGGCCAAGGACAGCGGCACAGGGTATGCTGTTTATGACGCCAGCGCCGATCAATACACTACCGACCGCTTGAGTATGCTGTGTAATCTGCGTGATGCACTGGATAATCACGAGATCACACTCTATTACCAGCCAATCGTCGATCTGGGCCGGGGCAAGGTGTGGGGTGTCGAGGCGCTGGCCCGCTGGCGGCATGCCGAGCTGGGCATGGTCATGCCCAGTGAGTTTATTCCACTGGCGGTGCAATCGAATCAGATGCGCCTCTTGTCACAATATGTATTGCACGCGGCGATTCAGCAGATGGCGCAGTGGCGGGATGATAATATCGAATTGCGTATGAGCGTGAATCTGACTGTGTATGACATTCAGGATGTCTTGCTGCCGGATAAACTGCGCAGCCTGATTGAGCGCTACCGGATCAATCCGGCCAGACTGGTTCTGGAGATTACTGAAAGCAGTGTGATGACTGATTCGCACAGCGTCCGTGTGGTGATTGAACAGTTACATGAAATGGGGGTGACGCTGGCGATCGACGATTTCGGCACCGGTTATTCCTCGCTGGCCTATCTCAAGCAGATTCCGGCGGATGAGATCAAGATCGACAAATCCTTTGTCCGCGACATGACCCGTGATGACAACGACGCCGTCATTGTACGGACCACGATCGATCTGGCGCACAACATGGGACGCCAGGTGATTGCCGAGGGGGTCGAGGACCGGGAGGCCTATGATCTGCTTGAAATTCTGCGCTGCGATCTGGCGCAGGGCTATTATATCTGCAAGCCCCTGCCCGAACCTGAACTGCGGCAGTGGCTGGCGAGGACGCGCTCGGGCGATACAATCACCTGGCCCTTCACCAGTCCCGCCTGAGAGCGGACTCCCGGGATCAGTTGTAGAGGCGCTGGTCCAGGGTGTTGATGTCCCGGATATAGAGTGTCAGAGCGGCTTCGGCGTCATCCCGACTGTCAAACGGGCCCTGATCGCCGCCTTCCCGGCAGGAAAAATACCAGTTTGAATCGATATTGAAAAACCGTCCGCTACGAAAGGGTACGTTGCCTTGTTCTCCCCGGCGATTGGAATGCATGCTTTTTCTCCTTGGCAGGCTTTATGGTCGATAGTCCTGTAACCGATAATTTATAGTCGCCGGAGGCGGGTTCGTCAAATCCGGCGAACCGCTCACCCGACGATCAGAACCCGTGCCGCATCCAGCACCGGCTGCACTTGCCGGATATGGCGTGACAGTGTGTCGCGTTGCGTCGTCAGCTGCGTGATTTCACCCTGACGGACATTGGGGTTGATCTGCGCCAGGTGCTGCAGACGGGTGATCTCATTGTCCAGCAGCCCCCGCATCCGCTGCTCCGCGCTGGCCAGGATTTCCCGGGCCGGGGCCTCGACCAGGGCCCCGGCGCTGTCCAGCATATGCCGCAGTTCACTCTGCCGGGCACGGAGGATTTTCTGGCGGGTGGTCTTGTCCAGTTCGGCCGGTAACAACCGGAGCTGATCGGCGGGAAACCGGGCAGTGCAATCCTCACCCCGGGGATCGACCACCCGGCGTACGGGTGTGGGGGGCAGATAGCGGGGCAACTGCAGACGCCGTGGCGCCGTCCCCTCCAGAATATAGTGGCACTCCAGCAGCAGGGTGCCGGCGGGATAGTCGCCGTGGCGGATGACCGCCAGGGCGGTATTGCCGTGGCGATCCTCGAGCACCCGATCCATGATGCCGCGGATCATCGGGTGCTCCCAGCTCAGAAACTGCCACTCCTCCCGCGCCAGCGCGGTGTTGCGGGAGCGGGTCAGGGTCAGACCGTCGTCAGGCAGGCCGGGAAACTGTTCCATCAGCATATGCGTGCCGGGATGCATAACATGGCTGTCGGCCGTGTGCGGCTCCAGTTCGACACCAAACTGATCGCAGGCTGTCTCCAGATACTCCAGCAGGCGCGGATCGTTTTCCAGGCGGGTAATCGCCCGGTGGATATAGTCGGCCTCTTCGCGTCGATAGGAGTTCAATTCCAGCAGGCGATCCCGGCCCTGTTCCAGTTGTTGGGCCAGCTGTTGATGACAGGCGGCTGCTTCATTCACCAGCGTCGATAATTGGTCCACGTCGTCCCCGGGCAACAACAGCAGGCGATCGATCGCCTCGCGAAAACGGGCGAAGACGGTGGCCCCGGCCGCCGAGGGGCGGTGAAAGGCGTTCAGGGCCTGATCATACAACCGGAATAAGACCTGCTGCGGGCCGTGTTCAAACACCAGCAGATGAATTTGCACCACTTGCGTCTGACCGATCCGATCCAGCCGGCCGATGCGCTGCTCCAGCAGATCGGGATGGCCCGGCAGATCAAACAGCAGCAGATGGTGGGCAAACTGAAAATTGCGCCCCTCGCTGCCGATCTCCGAGCAGATCAGCAGCTGGGCACCCTGCTCCGGATCGGCAAAATAGGCAGCGGCCCGATCCCGTTCGATGATGGACAACCCTTCATGAAACACCGTACTGCGCAGGCCGATCCGCTCGCGCAGGTATTTGTCCAGCGCCTGTGCGGTGTCGGCGTGGGCACAGATGAGCAAAAACTTCTCGCCGCGATGTTGGCGCACAATCGCGATGGCCTGTTCCACTCTCGGATCGAATGTGAGCCAGGTGGCTGGCTTGTCCGCCTGTTGTTGCCATACCTGTTCCGGCATCAGGCGTTGTTCCGGTTCGCTGATATCGGATGCCAGACTGGCATAGGCCTCGGGCAGGGGAAGCGGCGTGACATGGCGTTGACGCTCGGGAAAGCCGCTGATGGCGGCGCGGGTGTTACGGAACAGGACTCGGCCGGTCCCGTGGCGATCCACCAGCAGGTGAATCAGTTGCTGGCGTGCCTTGTCGCGATCCGGATTGTGGTGATCGCTCTGTTGCGCCCGGCTCATCAGACGGGCAAAGGTCGGGTGCTGACCGAGCGCGAGATGAATCGCCTCACGCGAGGCATGACTGAGCGGCTGGTCATCCAGCAATTCGTTAACGGCCCGGATGATCGGCTGATAAAGATCCTCTTCTTCGAGAAATTCATCCAGATCGAAAAAACGATCCGGATCCAGCAAGCGCAGACGCGCAAAGTGGCCGGCGGCGCCGAGCTGTTCCGGGGTGGCGGTTAATAACAATACCGCGGGGATGCGGGCGGCCAGCTGCTCCACAAAACCGTACTCGGGGCTGATCTGCTCCAGGCGCCAGTCCAGATGGTGCGCTTCATCCACCACCAGCAGATCCCACTCGGCGTCGAGAACCTGTTGCTGATACACGGGCGAGCGCATGAACATGTCCAGGCTGCAAAGAACAAGCTGCTCGCTCTCAAACGGCTTTTCACCGGCCTCGGACAGGCCTTCGCAGCGAGCTTCATCCAGCAGACTGAAGCGCAGATTAAACCGGCGCAACATTTCCACCAGCCATTGATGCAGCAGCGTTTCAGGCACCAGTACCAGCACCCGCGAGATGCGCTCATCGAGCAGCTGCTTGTGCATGATCAACCCCGCCTCGATGGTCTTGCCGAGGCCGACTTCATCGGCCAGCAAGACGCGCGGTGTGGCACGTCGGGCGACCTCGTGCGCGATATACAGCTGATGAGGAATCAGATCGACCCGGCAGCCGCACAGTCCCCGCGCGGGATCGGGGAGCAGTTCGTTTTGCATCGTCCGGGTGGTTTGACGTAATTGATAGAGTCGTGCCGGATCGATGCGACCGCTTAACAGACGATCCCGGGGCCGACTCAGTTGCAGACGCGAATCCAGTTCGGATTCGGGCAGCTGGCGGGCGTGCCCCTGATCGTCATGGCCGTGATAGACCAGCAGGCCGTCATTGTCCTCGACCGAGGTGATGTGCAACTTCATGCCGTGAATGTCGAAGACGCTTTCGTGGGGCAGAGAACGAAACCGGGTCAGGGGCGCATCCTGCAGGCGGTAGATCCGATCTTCGTCGATCGCGGGAAAATGGAGTCGTAGTTGACGCGCTTCGACACTCAGAACGAGGGCCAGGCCGAGTTCCGGTTCGTTATCGCTGTACCAGCGTTGGCCTGGGATGAATTGTTCCATTGCGCGATTGTGGCAAATTCCATGACAAACAAAAAGAGTTGTATTTGCCCCTTAACTGTGTACATGAGGCCAGCGCACAGAAAAAGCGCAATGGCAGGTAAAGCGGTCACATATAGCTTTTGTACTCCTCACCCGGATTGGGCAGTCCGGCCAGACGCCATGCTTCACGGTATTGATCGTGAAACAGTCTTTCCAGGCAGTATTTGTCCTGCTGATGAAAAAAACAGACATGCCGTTCCTGTGGGGCATAGCCATGGGTAAAGTAGAAGTCGCGCAAACTTAGCAACAGTTCCCGGTGTTCCTCGCCCAGAATGAGACCGTCATGGGCGGCGAGCGTGGCGGCAAGTTCCTGATTCCATTTTTCGGGGTCCAGTAAAAAGCCGTCCTCGTCAAGCTCGATGGTGGTGTAGTTCCGTGTCATCTCTGGCTGAGTCATCAGTACTACTCCTTATATTGTGAAATCAAACTGCATCGATTGGTCACACGCTTGCTTTAATATATAGGTGCACAGTGGAGGCAACGCAAGAACTGTCACTGAAAGTGCTACATAAACCGGCCCATATTGGGGAGCGTCAGAACCGGTTCACAATTAGTAAACTTGGGTAATTGCCCGCATGGAGAAGTTCCGTGTATTACCTTAAAATTGGGATGTTATTCGGAACGTCGTTGAGAAGGTTAATTTATGTCCGCGCATCTGTTTACTTATGGAACCCTCGAAGTACCGGAGGTTTTTGCGGCAATCACCGGTCGACAAATCACCGGATTCGCGGCAAAGTTGCCCGGCTATGCCCGTTATTACCTGCAAGGCGCAGCCTATCCCGGTATTGTCACGATGCCGGGGGCATCACTTCAGGGAACGTTGTACCTGGATCTGGATGCGACAACACACAAAAAAATCGATCACTACGAGGATACCTGCTACGAAAAGCGCCAGGTCACGGTTCGGCTCGACGACGGACAGGAGCTGACGGCACTGGCGTACGTGATCCCGGAGGACAAAAGCCACCTGCTCTCCTCCCGGCGCTGGGATCGGCAGCAGTTCATCGAACAACACCTGGAAAACTTCCTGCGCTATCTTCGCTAGGCTGGATTTTTATAAAGATTCACCACGAAGACGCGAAGACACGAAGATAAAATTCGTAAGTCGTAAGTCGTAAGTCGTAAGTCGCAAGTCGTAAGTCGTTAAGAGCGTAAGTGATTTTATAAAAACGTTATCACGAAGATACGAAGAAAAAATTTCACTTCGAGACTTCGTGTCTTCGTGGTAGAAAGCTGCCAACTGCCAACTATGCTTGTCTGCCGTACAACCGCTGATAAAGCCCGCCGGCTTCGATCAACTCGTCGTGTGATCCGTGTTCGATGATATGCCCGTCCTCGAATACATAAACCCGATCGGCCTGACGCACCGCGCTGAGCCGATGGGCGATGATCAGGGTGGTGCGATCCCGTAGCGTGTCGTGCAGGGCCCGGTGCACCCGGGCTTCGGTCTCGGTATCGAGCGCGGAGGTGGCTTCATCGAGAATAACGATTTTGGGATCGGCCAGGATCATGCGGGCAATCGCCAGCCGTTGTTGCTGGCCGCCGGAGAGGCGCACGCCCTGGCGGCCGATCAGGGTATCGAGCCGGGCGGGCAGCTGGGCCACCGTCTCGGCGAGCTGGGCGGTGTGCAGTGCCTGCCATAACTGTTCGTCGGGGAGGGATTCGCCCAGGGTCAGGTTGTGGCGTACCGTGTCGTTGAACATGGCCGGGTGTTGCAGCACGGTCACCACATTCTCGCGCACCACGTCGAGGCCGATACGGGTGATGGGAACCCCGTCGAAATAGAGCATCCCGCTGTCAAAGGGGTAAATGCCCAGTAGCACCTGCACCAGGGTCGACTTGCCGCCGCCGCTGGCCCCGACCAGGGCCACCTTTTCCCCCGGCTTGATATCCAGCGAGACGTGGCGCAGCACCGGTTCGTTATCGCCATAGGCGAAGTTGATGTCGTCCAGACGGATCCCGGTGGTGGTTTTGTCGCGAAACGGATCCTCATGGTGGGGATAGCGCGGCTCCAGGCGCAGATCGAGCAGGTTGTTGACGCGGGTCAGCGCCGCCCTGGCGGCATAGAACGCGTATTGCAGGTTCAACAGCTCCTGCACCGGCGTCATCATGAACCACAGATAACCGAACACCGCCATCATCTGACCGATGCTGAGATCCGAGAACACGACCATCAACATACCGGTGGCGCGGAAGGTATCAAAACCGAGTAAAAAGACGCCGAAGGAGAGCCGGCTGGCGGCGTCCGATTTCCAGGAGTAATTGGCGGAATGGTTTTTGACCTGGCGCGCCGCGTCGATCACCCGGCCCAGATAATGGCGCTCGCGGTTGCTGGCCCGGATCTGGCGAATCGCATCCAGGGTCTCCACCAGCGATTCCTGGAATACCTCAAAGGCCTTGTTCTCGTGTTTTTTCAGGGTTTTGACTTTCTTGCCCAGGGTCACGGTGAAGTAGATGACCAGCGGATTGAGAAACAGGATAAACAGGGCCAGTTGCCAATGCAGCCAGAGCAGCACCACGGTCACCCCGATCAGGGAGAGTCCGGCGATCAGGGTTTTGCTGACCGACTGGCCGATGAACTCGTCGATGGCGTTGAGATCGGTAACAAAGTGGGAGGAGACCGTGCCGCTGCCGAGCGTTTCGTACTCGGCCATGGAGATACGCTGCAGGCGTAATAACAAAACCCGGCGCATGCGATAGACCACGTCCTTGGCGACCAGGGTGAACTGACGCGTCTGCCAGACGGTCAACATGATCGAGCCCAGGCGTAACAGCACCGTCACCAGCAGAATAAACAGAATATAGAGCACCGGGCCGTGCCAGGCCGGCGGGAACCAGTGTTGCATGGCGCCGACCAGGGGGCCGGGTTGGTCCAGCAGGACTTCATCCACCAGCAGCGGCATCATCAGCGGGATGGGCACGCTGGCCATGACCGCGAGGATAGCGATGAGGTTAGCCCTGACCAGTTCCCGCTTGTGACGCAGGACCTCGCCGAACAGATAGGGCCAGCCGTAGCCCTGCGGCGGTGTTGATGAGACCGGTTCCTCCGCGGGGATCGGGCGGGTTTCTGTTTCGGCGGAGCTGCGCATGGTGTGAACCGTTCCCGCCGCGTTACTGGGGCGAGAGCTGGTTCAGTTCATCGAGAATATTCAGCACCAGCTGTTCGCCACTGGGCCCCATCCCCTTGCAGAGGACCTTCGGATCGCGTTCGCCCTGTAACAGGT
Source organism: Thiohalophilus thiocyanatoxydans (assembly GCF_004366735.1). GTDB lineage: Bacteria > Pseudomonadota > Gammaproteobacteria > UBA6429 > Thiohalophilaceae > Thiohalophilus > Thiohalophilus thiocyanatoxydans. The sequence goes on from NZ_SOQX01000011.1 coordinate 22,376, forward strand.
GATTGATAATCCCGCCCAGCTGGCGCATGTCGCCGGGCACCTGAATCATGTATTCGGCCATATTGCCCAGTGTTTGCAGGGCCTCGTTGTCGCCGTGGCTGGCCGCGTGGATCATGTGCGCCAGTCCGGGGGCGGCGACCGTGGCATCGGCCTGGACCGAGGAATCGGGCAGGGTCTCGGGGTTTTGCAGCCCCTGCAGAATCGACTCGATGATGATCCGATCCTCCTCATCCAGATTCAGCAGCAGCGATTCGTCGCGCTGTCCCTGCAGAATCGACTCGATGCGTCTGACCAGTTCGTGCCAGCCCTGCTCGCGCGCCATTTGCAGCATGGGATCCAGCCTTTCGCGTTCGTCGGCATTGAGACAGGCCTTGACCGTCTGCTGGATAAGCGGCGCGTGGGTTTGTCGAATCTGCTGATCGCGTTCTGATATACTCATTGAAACTACCTCGGACAACAACAGGGTGTATTGTTTCCAATATTGAGGTCGGAATCAAATCGCCGCGCAACAGGGCGGCACTCAGCAGGGGGAGCAACATGGCAAGGAAGGAAATTACCTGGGTCGGCGTCATCTTGCGCTTTCTGGGCGCGTTGGTGCTGGTGATGAGTACCTATAATCCGGAAGGCTATTCCTTTGTCCACTGGGCCAGCAATGTTGAGCAGGGGCCGCTGGCACTGAAGATTTTTGTCGGTCTTGGGCTGGTGATCGGCTGGACGATTTTCATTCGTGCCACCCTCGGGTCGCTGGGTGGCTTCGGGATGTTGCTGGTGGTGGCGCTATTCGCCTCCTTGCTGTGGTTGTTGATCGAGTGGGGCGTCATTCCCAGTGGTTCGGTCGATGCGATCAGTTACATGACACTGTTTGTGATCAGCGCCCTGCTGGCGGTGGGGATGACCTGGTCACACATCCGCCGGCGCCTGAGCGGGCAGTTCGACATCGACGACGTCGAGGACTGACAGACACGGCATGGCCAAAAAACCGGAAATTTATGTCAGCGTGGATATCGAGGCCGACGGTCCGATTCCCGGCCCCCATTCCATGCTGAGTATCGGCGCGGTGGCCTATAACGAGGCCGGTGACGAGCTGGCCCACTACAGCGCCAATCTCGAAACCCTGGACGGCGCCACGGCGCATCACCGCATGGAGGCCTGGTGGCAGCACTTCCCCGAGGCCTGGGCCGCCTGCCGGGAGAATCCCCGCCCGCCGCAGGAGGTGATGCCCGAATTCGCCGACTGGCTCAGCGCGCTGCCGGGCAATCCGATCTTCACCGCCTGGCCCGCTACCTGGGACTTCATGTGGATCTACTGGTATTTCATGCGCTTTACCGACAGCCGGCCCTTCGGCGAACACGGTATCGACATGCGCTCCTATGCCATGGGCATGCGCAAGCGGCCGTTTCGCGAGTGCGGCAAACCCTATCTGCCCAACCGCTGGTTCTGTGAGCAGGAACACAACCATATTGCCCTGGATGACGCCCGCGAGCAGGGCGAGCTGTTTATGAACATGCTGCAGGAAAACCTCCATGGCAAATCCTCCGATAACAACAGTGATGAGCGATAACCCGGCAACGCATACGATTCGTATCGGCGTCAGCAGTTGTCTGGTGGGACAGGAAGTGCGTTTTGACGGCGGGCACAAGCGCAATGCCTTCATGCTCAGCAACCTCAGTCCCTATTTTGAATTCGTTCCCTACTGTCCCGAGGTGGCCATCGGTATGGGTGTCCCGCGCCCGCCGATGCGGTTGGTACAGCGGCAGGATGGAGTGCACGCCGTCGGAACCCGGGACCCCGCCCTGGACAATACCGAAGCATTGCGCGATTACGCCTTCGAGGTTTCCGGCCAGTTGCAGGCGGTCTCCGGCTATATATTAAAGAAAGACTCCCCCAGTTGCGGCATGGAGCGGGTGCGGGTCTACGACAGCAACAACGTACCGGCCAGGACCGGCAGCGGGATTTATGCCGAAACCCTGATGCAGTGTCACCCCGATTTGCCGTTCGAGGAAGAGGGGCGATTGATGGATCCGGTGTTGCGGGAAAACTTCATCGAACGGGTGTTTATCTATTACCGCTGGCAACAACTGCTGCGCGACGGCCTGACCCCCTCGGCGCTGGTGGATTTCCATTCCCGTCATAAATTCAATGTACTGGCCCATGACGAGCCGGCCTATCGACGCCTGGGCCGACTGGTCGCCGACGCCGGCAAGGAACAGCTGGAATCCCTCGCCGGCCGCTACATCGAGATCCTGATGCAGGCCCTGAAAAAACCGGCCACCCGCAAACAGCACACCAACGTGCTGATGCACGTCATGGGCTATCTGAAAGCCTCCCTCGACGGTGACGACAAACACGAACTGCTCGAAGTCCTGGAAAAATACCGCCTCGGCCAGGTGCCCCTGATCGTGCCCATCACCCTGATCAAACACCATCTGCGCAAATACCCCCAGCCCTATATTGACCAGCAATACTACATGAATCCCTATCCCGAAGAGCTCATGCTGCGTAACAGCCTTTAAGTGATTAACCACGAAGACACAAAGGCACGAAGAGATATAATTTTACAAGTCTTTACCGCATTGAACTGTATACAAATACTTCCTGAATAGGTCTTTTACAGAATAAATATTAACTTTGTGTCTTGGCGGTGAGGTTTTTAGTCAGGAGAAATCCCATGGCGACAAAAAAATCCTCGCGTTTGTCGCATGCCCGAAGTACTAAATAAGTGTTCAGAATACCAGATCATTTTGTTCAAAAGATTGCTTCGCTTAGATCGCAATGACCCAAAATAGAGAGGTCATTGCGAGGAACAACGTGACGAAGCAATCTCTCTGTACTGGTATTCGGAACATCTGTTCAGGTGCCGAAAAGCCGACTGACGGCCTTGGAAACCCAGCCATGGTCGATTTTATTACATATCTCCACGTAATCTTTATCATCTCGCTTGATGTGGTTGGTCAGCCAGATACGCAGGTCAGATAAGAGCTGACGTGATACATCTTCACCTTGATCAATTCGTTTCTTGTAGTTCTGGACACGTTCTGTGAAGGCCTGGTGAACTTTTCGATGAGCATCAAGATATGGATAGCCGTGCTTTTGCATCAGCTCTTCCTCGAAGGTGAAGTGGGTCACAGTATAGTCAGTCAGCTGTTCCACAACCTCGGCAACAGCGGACACATCTTTTTCTCTTACTGCTTGATCCAGGATGTTGATATACTCAACGATCCGCTTGTGCTGGTTGTCGATCACCGATATTCCGGTATCAAGTTCAGGCACCCATTCAAAATATGTCATGTCTGACTCCTTATAGCTTTCTGATCAAGGGCGCCACATTGCTTGCCCCGATTTACCGGTAAGTGACTGTTGTGTGAGGACAATGAATGTGCTTGTTATTGCATTGGATTAATTATAAGTAATAACCATGGTTAATGACGATTGTATGCAACGCGAATTCCCTGTTAGTTGAGCTAGATCAAATTCTTATCATGACTGATTAATTATTGACCGCAGTCTTTCTTAGAAATAAAACAACAACTAATATTTTTCAGGGATATGCTTAAAGATCTAGGTGGTTACCCTAATCTCATGTAAATGTTTGCAAAACAAACAATTTTTTGGGAACGGGTGAGGTCAATGTGGCAGCTGGGGAGAGGTGGTATCAGGTAATATCCAGGTCTGGTATTTGATGATTAAAGAAGCCGGAGGCAGGGCGTATTATTTCTGATATTAAAAAATCTGTGCTCTGAACCTGACGGACCGTTAACTACCAGGGTGTTAAGACACCAGGTAAAGCAATTTTTGCAAGTCTTTACCGCGTTGAACTGTATACAAATACTTCCTGAATTGGTCTTTGACAGTATAAATATTAACTTTGTGTCTTGGCGTCTTGGTGGTGATATTTTTTATTATGTAGGCCGGATAAAGCACCCTTCGGGCATAAACTCCACGTATCCGGCAATCTCTGGCAATACCCGCATAGGTTAAGAAAAGTTTTGTCGTCACCCCGGCGCAGGCCGGGGTCCAGTATGTATGCCAGGTAAAGCAATGCGTATCCGCAATCTCCTGGAACAGACAGATAGCGGAAAAGAACAGGTTTTTGACAGATTAAATATTTACTTGGTGTCTTCGCGTCTTGGGGGTGAGATTTTGAATAGGTATCCTGTACGGCAAGGAGAAAAAAACACTGATGTACTACTTCGCCTACGGCTCCAACATGTCATCCCGGCGTATCCAGGCACGGTCCCCCTCGGCCGCGAAGCTGAACACGGCCGTGCTGACAGGTCACCGACTGGCGTTTCATAAAATCAGCGACAACGACGGCACGGCAAAATGCGATGCCTGCGAAACTGGAGAACCGGAGGATTGCGTCCACGGCGTCGTGTTTGCCATAGTGGAACAGGACAAACCGGCCCTGGACCGGGCAGAGGGGCTGGGCCGGGGCTATGCCGAGAAAGTCGTGCAGGTGAGACTGACCGACGGGGAAGTGGTCGAGGCCATCACCTACTACGCCATCCGTACCGACCCGGCATTGAAACCCCTGGACTGGTACAAGTCACATGTCCTTCGCGGGGCCAGGGAACACGGATTGCCGGAGGCGTATATCCGCGCGATTGAGAGCGTCGAGCATATCGAGGATACCGATGGCAAACGTCGGGAGAGGGAGCTGTCGATTTATCGCTGATCTGTTTCAGGGTAGAAAAATGTGTGCGAAGGACTAAAATATTAGAAATTGTGTGGTGATTAAGACGTGGCTGCTTTCGACCCAAAGCTGACATTAGTGAGCCCGATAAAGCAAAGCGATATTGGGTAGATTGCCGGTTAGCATTACGCTCTGTTGGTTACACCACAAATCAGTCTCCATAAGGGAAAACCCTGATATCCCGACAAAAATGACACCGTATCAAATTCGAAAATGCCTTTTTCCTGCTATGGTTATGGGTAATTTCTGTAATATCAGGAACCGGGTCCGGGATAGACAGACAGCTGTCTAACCCCGTAAAAGACAGACGTCTGTCTGACTAACTGTTAGCACAAGAGGTAATGGTGAGAATAGATAGAATCTATCAATGTGAACATGGCAAATATGTAGTGGATGTTTATCTTGATAATGGTGAATTCTATTTTACCAGCCATCATTTTGAGACCAAGAAAGAAGCAGAGTTATGGGCTGAGAGTTGGTGTTATTGGGCAAACAACCTAATCGATGGTGGAGTAGACACTGTTTACTATATTCTTCAAGTTCCTGACACATGGCCTGGACCACCAATTGGTGCTAACCCATATTCTGGTCTCTTTGTGAAAATAGGGAGATCAAAAAATGTATTGCAAAGACTACAAAATCTACAAACGGGTACATATGGTGAACTCATTATTCACGCATTGGAACCTGGCGGTTCTGAAAGAGAGAGTGAGCTCCATAGACAGTTTTCATCATTAAGGCGTCATGGCGAATGGTTTGCTTGCTCTACTGAGCTAACCAATCACATTTACAGCACATGGTATAAAAACAAGATGTTACCGCCAGAGCATCAATATGAAGTATTGAAATTGGCGCATCGAATTCAAGACTACAAGCAAATAAGACAGATTCTTGGTCATACTCCTGATACTGTAAATCCTGCATTGGATGATGAATGGCATGGAACAACCATGATTGACTTGGTATACAGCTCATTAGCTAAGAATGAAAAATAGTGCTAACAATGCGCTCGTGTGGGACGGCTTGCTTCGCTGCGCCGCCCCACAGCTTAAACGTTAGATCGCATGAAATATTTATGAGCATAACTGCATTTGCGGACGAAAGCGGAACCTCATCAGGTATACCTTGCTATACCATTGGTGTTCTGAATGTTCCAAATGATTATCTTGATGAGTTTAACGAGAGAATCACAGCAATTGGAAATGAAAATGGAATTCAAGGTGAACTAAAGTGGGAGAAGGTAAGAAGTAGTTCGGGTCAAATAAATTTATGCCTCGAAACACTTAAATTTATACTAGATTCGCCATGTACATATCATGCAATTGCCGTTCAGAAAGCCCCGTATAAAAAATGGAAAGAGAATGAGGAGGATGCTTTTTTACAACCTATAATTTTCTTTTGCGGCAAAGCAGTCATGGGTTAAACGCAGATATTAAAGTGTATATTGATCAGCGATGTACCGTGTATGAAAAACAGGATGAATTAATGAAAATCATCACAAATCATATGCTATCAAAAGTACCAACGTCGTCAAAAATAGAACACTTAACGATGGAAAACTCTAAGCTCATGCCAGGGATACAGGCTGTGGATATTATTACTGGCGCAATAAATACTGGTTACCATCTTCATTTCCATGGTGATGCGGATATTAAACTAGCGAAAAAACTAGCCATTTCAAAAATGGCAAAAGTGTTAGGGTGGAACGGCCTCCATTACGATACTTATCCTAATGACCATTTTAATATATGGCACTTTCCCATTGAAACTCGGGGAAATCCTAAAACTCTTAACATTGAGAAAGATTTAACAGTTCAGGGTATAACTCGTGAACAGTACGAGGAAATGGTAAATGCAATATAACAAAACATTCAAAAATGGACGCCGCTAACTACGCGGCGCCCTTTAACTGAATCGTTAGGGTAATCAAATGTTTGGGTTATTTAAACGTAAAAAATCTGCTATTAAAGGTCATTCTCTCCCGCTCAAATTCAAAAGCAGCAACGAGGCGTTCGAATATGCGTGCAAATATTTAGAATGCCCGCTGCATGAAAATGCCATGCTTCCGGCATTAGTTGTGGATGCTTCTAAAGAATTCGGAACAAGAACAGCCGTATGTTCGGTCAAGACACATCGGTAACAGAAAAGTCCAGGTACATGGGTAACACATTTTCTATGCTAAGGGCACCGACAAGGGAGGTGCCCCATGCC
>NZ_SOQX01000012.1 GCF_004366735.1 Thiohalophilus thiocyanatoxydans
CCATTTTTAAATTTAACGTTTCATTGTTATAAAGCGACGATACGCTAACTATGGCACAAATACATTTTCCTTCTCCGCGACTCTGCGCCTCCGCGAACTCCGCGTAATTGAAATGTAATTCGAGAAAAGACGGGTGAATTCGGTGAATTACAATTTGTTATGAGTACCGTCGCAGTAGGGCTTGTCGGCGGTGTGTTTGCAGCCGCAGAGGTGGACGGTCTTTTTTTCGTTGATGGTGAACTTGACCGGCCCGAAGTCGGTGTCCTTGTGGGAACCGTCGCAGAAGGGCTGGTTGGCGGATTGGCCGCAGGCGCACCAGAAATAGTCGCCGGGTTCGAGTTCCACGGCATAGGGGCCTTTTTGAGCAATAACCGGTTCGGACATGGGTCTCTCCTTCTCGTTATAATGAGTTGCATCATAACAATGCTTCGGCAAAATAAAACAGCTATAACGGAAGGGGCTTTGACATGGGGTGTCCGGGAGCGGGGCGTTGAGCAGTCTGACGATTGAGGCGCTGCGGGTGCAGCAGGTGGTACTGGATGTGACGGTCAAGGATGCGGAAATCGTCTGTCTCAGCGGGCCTTCCGGCAGCGGCAAGAGCCTGCTGCTGCGGGCGATGGCCGATCTGATTCCCCACCAGGGGCGGGTGCGCCTGGATGATATCGGGTGTGACACGCTACCCGCCCATCAATGGCGACGCCAGGTCGGTCTGTTACCGGCGGAGTCACAATGGTGGCGCGATCGGGTGGGTGACCATTTTACCGATCCCGAGCCCGCCTGGTTTGAACAGCTGGGTTTTTCAATGGATGTGCTTGACTGGGAGCTGGCCCGCTGTTCGACCGGGGAAAAGCAGCGTCTGGCGATTCTGCGCCTGTTGTGTCAGCGGCCCAAAGCGCTGTTGCTCGATGAGCCTACCGCCAGTCTGGATCCGGGGAGTGTCAGCCAGGCGGAGACGTTGTTACAGAATTACGTGCGCGATACTGCCGCGCCGGCGATCTGGGTGACCCATGATCCGCAACAGCAACAGCGCGTCGCCCGGCGGCGACTGGTGATTCATCACGACCGGGTGGTGGAGGAACAACTGTGAATATTATCAGCCTGACCCCGCTGGATCTGGGACTGGCCGCGCTGCTGGTGGTGGCGCTGGCCGGGATATCGCTGTGGCTGAGGCTGGGGGTGACGCAACGGCTGCTGATCGCCGCCCTGCGCACGACACTGCAGTTGTTACTGGTCGGCCTGATTCTCAAGGTATTGTTCGAGAACGTCACCCTGCTGTGGGTGGTACTGATTTCCTCGGTCATGGTGCTGATTGCCGGCCGTGAAGTGATGGCTCGCCAGCAACGGCCGTTCCGGGGGCGCTGGGGCTATGCCCTGGGCACCCTGTCGATGTTTGTCTCGGCTTTTGCCACCACACTGTTTGCCTTGCTGATTATCATCAATAACGATCCCTGGTATCAGCCCCAGTACGCCATTCCCCTGCTCGGTATGATGCTGGGCAATACCATGACCGGGGTGGCGCTGTCGCTGGATCGCCTGACCAACAACGCCTGGCAGCAGCGGGCGGTGATCGAAACCCGCCTTGCTCTGGGGCAGCGCTGGCAGGATGCGCTGCGCGAGACGGTCCGCGAGAGCGTTCGCGTCGGCCTGATTCCGATCATCAATGCCATGGCGGCGGCGGGGATCGTCAGCCTGCCGGGGATGATGACCGGTCAGATCCTTTCGGGCACGGCGCCGGTGGAGGCGGTCAAATACCAGATCCTGATCATGTTCATGATCGCCGCCGGCACCGGCTTTGCAATCCTGATCGCCAGCTGGCTGGGTGCCCGGCGATTGTTCGATGAGCGCGAGCGCTTGCGGCTGGACAGACTGAGGGAGGCCAGGGAATGAAACGGCGTAGTCAACAGATTGGTACCGCTCTAATGCTGGTACTCATGTTACTGGCCCCGGCCGGGGCCGAGATATTTAAATGGACCGACGACCAGGGCCGGGTACATTACGGTGATCGCCCGCCCGACGAGGACGCCCGATCGGTTGATGTCGATCCCGGTACTTCCACCGGTAGCCCGGCACCGAGCGACGCCGAACGCCGCGAAAAAACCCGCCGTCTGCTGCGCGCCTATGATGAGGAGCGGCGCATCAAGCAACAGCAGGTGCAGCAGCACCAGGCCAGGGAAGCTGAACGAAAACAGCGCTGCGTCCGGGCGCGTGATCGCCTCAAACAATATCGTCACGCCGGCGCCCTGTATGACCTTGATGAGCAGGGCAACCGGCAGTTCCTCGAGCACGATCAACGTCGGCAGGCTGAAGCCCGCGCCGCGCAGGACGTCGATAAGTGGTGTAACTAATCGCCCCGGGCGTAGCGCAAGCCGGCCATCTGGCGCGAAGGCGCCAGATGGCCCCGGGGCTGACTACGCCGTTATCTCAGTGTGAAGGTGCCGGATCTTCGTCCTCCGAGCCGGTCTTCAGATTGGCCACCATTTCAAGCGTGATCGCGTCGAAGCGGACGATTTCACCGCCATATTCCTCGATAAAGTCTTCGGCGGCGGTTTTATCGGCAAAGGAAGCCAGTGTCGGACCCATGGCGCCTTTTCTGGGGTGATTGATCACATACCATGCTTCTCGGGCATCGGTAAATGCCGAGTTCGAGGGGGCTTCCCACTCGGTAGATGCGATGTCATGGGTATAGATTCCGGTTATCCGGGAACGGACTTCCGGCTGGAGGACATGGCTGAACATATCCCGGGTGGAACAGTATTTAAACGGGGTAGAGCTGCCGCGAATGAATGCCTGACCTTTCGGGCCGGGATGGTTGTGAATCGTCATGCCACAGACATGACATTCGTCACCACTGCTGATAGGAACAGGCTTGCTGGACGCTGTTGAGTCATCGCTGCGATCACAGCCGGCCAGCAATAGCAGGGCGGCAAAAACCGGGATAAAGATCGAATAGTGTGTTTTCATTCAGGATATCCTCTTGTGAAATAACCAGGCGGCCACCGAGAAGGGAACGATCACCCAGAGCAGCAGTATCCCGGCCAGCAGACCGGGTTGAAACAGACGTGCCGAGGCGATCGAAACCAGACCGGAGTAAGCCTGCGTTGCCTCAAAGCCGGCCAGATTGGCGAGGCGGAATACGTCGGTCGGATTGAGCAGTAACAGATACGGGAACAGATCGGATGAGACGGCACCCTCGGTCGCCACCAGCAGACCCAGCAGACCCAGATCAAAGACCAGCACAAACAGGAACCAGACGATCAATGCCAGTCCGGCGGCCCGGGATTTTTCGCTCACCAGGGTGCTGATCAGATAGGCGATGGCGATAAAGACCCAGCCGAGCAGGACCGAAGTCAGAATAAACCAGCCCAGCGAGGACCACAGATCCAGCGCGGAAAAATTACTGCTCAACGCGGCGATGACGATCCCGGCCAGGCCGAAACCGGCAATGGTCGAGATGGCCAGCGCGGCGGCATGGCCCAGGAACTTGCCGCCGAGCAGTTGCAGGTGAGTCAGCGGATAACTGAGCAGTAACAGCAGGGTGCCCTGTTCCTCCTCGCCCACGACACTGTGATAGGCCAGCAACAGCGCAATCAGCGGAATGATATAAATCGCCAGGCTGGCGAGACTGACGATAGTGGTGTCCAGCGATACGAAGCCAACCTGTCCGGCGGTGGCCGAGCCGAAATAGGCCAGCCCCAGGGCGAACAGGGTCAGTACCACGGTAATGGCCAGAATCCAGCGATTGCGCAGGCTGTCGCGAAATTCCTTGCGCGCGACGATCAGAACTTCATACATCGCGAGACTCCTGCGGGGTGTTGTAATGGGTATACAGTGCCTCCAGTGACGGCGACTGGACCTCGACATCCTCGATATGCTCATCGGCAAGCAGCAGCCTCAGAACCTCAAGCTTCCTCTCCAGCGGCACGGATATCAGCAGATGATTATCGATCTGCTCCCAGGCAGTAATGCCGTGGTTCTGTAAAAGGCTGGCAGGAACTCCCTCCGGCCAGTTACCGCGGGCACGTATTTTGAGCGGCAGCGCCGCATCCCGGCGCAATTCGGGCAGGGAGCCCCAGGCGTGCAAGGTGCCGGAACCGAGGATAGCGACCCGATCCACATGTTGCTCAATCCCGGGCAGAACATGGGAAGAGAGAACAATGGTTGTACCCTGCTGGCGCAATTGATCCAGGGTGGTGAAAAAGTCCCGTGTTGCAATCGGATCCAGACCGACAGTGGGCTCGTCGAGTAATAACAGGCGGGGCGAGCTGAGCATGGCCTGGGCCAGTCCCAGACGTTGCCGCATTCCCTTGGAATAGGTTTTGACGCGACGATCCGCGGCCTGTGAGAGCGCGAACTGTGCCAGTAATTCCTCACAGCGTGCCCGGCCGATACGCTTGAGACGGGCAAAATACTCAAGCACCTCGCGTCCGGTCAGCTGTTCATAAAAACTGACGCTTTCCGGCAAGTAGCCCCATTGCATGCGCAGATTGTTGGTCTGTCGCGCCCGTGGCGAATGACCCAGCACGGTGATGTCGCCCCGGCTGGGGGCGATGACGCCCAGTATGAGCTTTATCGTGGTGGTCTTTCCGGCGCCGTTATGGCCCAGCAGGCCGACAATCTCGCCCTGATCGATGGTTAAGGACAGGTCCGAGAGTGCAGTAACACTGTCGTAGTATTTGCCGACATTACGCAGCTCGATGCAGGGCGTCATTGCAGATCTCCGGCAATTGGAACCTGGGTCATTAGCGGATGGCTGTCCTTGACGCCGGGCGGGCGTAAAACGGGAAACTGTTCCTGGACCCAGCGCAGTGTCTGTATGGCCGGGCTGTTGAGGAGAATCTTCGCTTCCGGGTATTTCCAGAGTATCTGATCGACACCGTCATTGGGTTGATAGGGCCTGTCACCAATACCATCGGCATCAAGATCCCAGCCCAGGTAGTCTGTCCAGTAGTTACCAGTGCCATTTTTTGACCATTCCTGACGATCTGTCGAAACATACTTGACCTGGGTGCGATTACTTACAAAGTTATTCTGATAGATATCGTTGTCATTAGAACCGGCGGTAAGATGAATGCCAATGCCACTATTGGCAAAGAGATTACGGTAAATTTCATTCTTTTGTGAATTATAGACAAACAGAGCTTTCCCTTCGCCACCTGGTATGGCTTTGCCGGTGGACAAAGATGATGATCCGTAAGTGATATCACTGACGATGTTGTCGGCTATGGTGCTGTAGAGAATATAGTTCATCAAAATTCCGTAGTTTTTATCGTTCTCTGAACGGTTTCCGGTCACCGTCAGATATTTTGACTGCATCAAGGCATACCCCGTTCGGGTGTGGTTGGTTTTGTTGCCTGTAACCTCGTTGTGGTAGGAATACATATAGTGGATGCCATAACGAAGATGGTGAAGATGATTGTCACGCAACACATTATGATTGCTGGTATCGATATAAATTCCGTCGCGAGTTCCCCATACCTCGTTGCCTATTGCTTCGGTGCGGCGTGTGTTGAACAGATGAATGCCATTGCCCCGATCCTGTGAACGAATGGATGTGTCACCCTCTATATTATTGTTGATTATGCGGGCATTCTCGGTGTCCTGCAGCCAGATACCAAAAGCCGTGCTTTCGATATAATTGTTCTCAATGCGTGTATTTAGTGCAGTACCTTCGATAAATAAAACAGCATTCATGTCGGTGAGGTTGTCACCTGAATTGCGTAATCGAAGATCGCGGACAGTAACGTCCGGCGCACGAATACGTATTACATCACCCTGTTGGCCACCATCAATTATTGCATCGGGGGTGCCCTGTAATGTCAATGATTTTTCTATTGTAAGGTTGGCGCGATATATGCCAGGTCCCAGAATTATTCGATCGCCAGGCTGGGCCTGTTCGATTGCCTCGGTAAGAGCGCCTTTATTCGGATCAATATGTATCGATGCGGCATTTGCCGAAAAGCCGGTTATGCTACTGAGTAAAATCAATGCAGACTGAATAACGACGGCTGGTTTGAAATTCATAAATCTGTCTGTGTGAGTGAGGTTAGAAGTACGCCAACCCCTGCGGGTTGGCGTACAACGGCTAAATTGCACTTGGAAAGTGTTTGCTAAGGTCAGGCCTCGACGATAAAGCGACCGCGCATTTCCATATGAAGTGCATGACAGAACCACTGGCAGTAGTACCAGAAAACACCGGGCTTATCCGCGGTAAAGGTGACCGAGGAAGTCTGCTGCGGGCTGATTTCCATGGCAATGCCATGGTTGACCAGAGTAAAGCCGTGGCTGACGTCTTCGATCTTATCCATATTGGTAATAACGATCGTCACCTCGTCACCTTTCTTGACGCGAATTTCGGTCAGGCCGAAGTTTGGCGCAACAGAGGTCATGTAGGCTTTGACTTTGTTACCATCACGGATAACCTTGTTGTCTTTTTCCAGGTCAATACCGTCCTTCTTGGCCATGGCGACGGTCTCGGCGAAGTAATCATCCTTGCGATCCCAGATCTTCCTGGTCTTGAGCTTGCTGCGGTGAATCATTTCGCAATCGTGCGGTTCGGCGAATGCCGGTCCGTCGTGGACCAGTTTCATCTCCTCACCGGAAATGTCGACAAGCTGATCGTTTTCCGCATGCAGCGGTCCGCAGGGCAGGAATCGGTCCTTGGAGAATTTGGACAGCACCATAAGCCATTTGCCGTCAGCCTCGCGGGATTCGCCCATGGTGGTATGGTTGTGGCCGGGCTGGTAGTGGACATCGAGCTTCTGGCGGATATAGTCCACATCTTCCCCGTTATAGGCGCGCACGGCATCTTCGATGTTCCATTTGGCAACCTGACTGTCGATGAACAGAGTGGTGTAGGCATTGCCGCGCCCGTCAAAGGCGGTATGCAGCGGGCCCAGTCCCAGTTCGGGTTCAGCGGCAACCGTGTCACGCGGGTCCTTGAGCTTATCAGCAAACAGGTCATCCAGCTTGTCGATGTCAATCAGGGTGACAGTGGGCGAAAGCTTGCCGTTAGCCACAAAATACTTGCCGTCGGGCGAGGTGTTGAGTCCGTGCGGACTTTTGGGAACGGGGATATAACGGGTCAGTTTTGAGCCCTTGCGCCCGTCGACGACCGGCACTTTGGCGTCGCCCAGGGTCTCGTAGTTCCCGTCCTTGATCGCCTGTTCGATGCGCGGGATGTTGAAAACCACCACCCAGTCGCGCTCGTTCTTCATTGTTTCCTGCAGGGTGTAGCCTTCCTCACTGTTGTAACAGGTCGAGGCGGCATATTTACCTTTGTAGTCCGCATCCGTGTTATCCAGGTTCCCGTCGACGATAACCTGAAACGCCATTTCCATTTTCTCCGCGTCGATCGCGTTGAACATGGTGTAGTACTTGCTGTCGTCATCGGAAAAACGGCCGTCGTTGGGGTGCGGGATCCGGAACTCGGCATTGGCGAAGACATATTTCGTCTCGGGCACTTTTTGCAGCCGCATCCCGTGCATCGCCTGGACATTGGGAACTTCGACAATTTTGTCGGTTTTCATGATGTCGCAGCGAATCCGGGCCACCCGGGTGTTTGCCTTGTCATTAATAAACACATAGCGCCCGTCATGCTTGCCATCGGTAAAGCTCATGTGCGGATGGTGGGTGTCGCCATTCAGGGGGGCGTTGTCGCCGAGAACCCGTTTGGACTCATTGGTCAAACCGTGGCCGGTGGCGCCGCAATAGTTGAATACCGGAATCCGGGTCAGCTCGCGCATGGACGGAACACCCAGCACGCGGACCTCGCCACTCTGGCCGCCGCTCCAGAACCCGTAATATTCATCCAGTTCCCCCGGGCCGACATGGACCTTTAATCCATCACCATCTTGGGCCGCCCAGACCTTGTAGGGCAGCACGCCCGAGGCCAGACCAAACCCGGCGGCACCGGCCAGACCGGTGGATTTGAGGAAGTTACGACGGGATACGCCGTGTTCGTTGTCGATATCACTCATGATAGCTCTCCTTATGGTGCGTTGTTTTGACCAGTGTGACGATAATCCGGACTACTTATCGTTGTTGCTCGTGTTGCCGGCAGGCAGCGGTGCTGCTTTCATGTCGGCATCGGTGTCAGAACCCTTCTCCATCCACTGGGCTTTCTGACGATTTCGGGCCGCCTTTTCATGTTTGCGGCGTCTGTCCACCAGGGGCGGACATTTGTGGTTGTCCCAATAGGTGACCTGGCAATCCAGACAGTAATGGCACTCATTAACATTGATTTCGCCGGTGTCATGAATAGCCTGGATTTCACATTCATTGGCGCATATCTGGCAGGGCTGACCGCACTCCTTACGACGGCGCAACCAGTCGAACAGGCGCAGGCGGGCGGGTACCGCCAGCGCCGCACCCAGAGGACACAGATACTTGCAATAGAACTTGCAGTTGAATGCGGATACCACGACCAGGCCGAAGGCATAAAGGAAGAACGGCCACTGGCGATCGAAACGCAGGGTGATCGCGGTCTTGAAAGGCTCGACCTCGGCGTAGTATTCGGCCGTGCTGAGGGAGCCCAGCGAGATGCCAAACAGCGCCAGCAAGATAATGTATTTGATTGCCCAGAGCCGGTCGTGCACCAGGGTGGGGAAGTTGTATTGCGGCACCCTGAACTTGACCGCCACCTGGTTGACCAGTTTTTGCAGGGCCCCGAAGGGGCACAGCCAGCCACAGTAAACACCGCGGCCCCAGAGCAACAGGGTGACGGCGACGAAACTCCAGAGAATGAACATCACCGGATCGATCAGGAAGGACTCCCAGCTGAAGCCGCTGATCAATGAGTTGACAAAGGTCAGCACATTGACAATGGAAAGCTGTCCCAGCATGTACCAGCCGATCACAAACAGGGTGTAGAGCAGGAAGCCGGTACGCAGATACCCCACCAGCCGTGGATAACGGACCAGCCAGTCCTGCAGGAACAGGATCAGGGTCAGAACCACCAGGCCGATGACCAGTATGGCAATCTGGAAAGTCCGGTCATACCAGACCTCCACCCACATGGCTTCCTCTTCGGCGGCCTCGACCCGGGGTGCCGGTTCGGTGACATATTTGGGCGGGATTTCGTAACTGCCGGTAAAGTCGGTGAAGATACTGTCCAGCGGTCCGGTGGCGCGGCGCACCAGCAGGGAAAGGTTCCATGCCTCGCCCGGATCGAAGGCATACTGATCGCGAATGATAAAGATGGCCTTCTCCGACAGATCCGGCATGCCATCCAGGTAGATATCCTCCAGACGATAAAAATCGAGATCCCGGAAGTTGATCTGCTGATCGCCCTGGGCGACGTTGATTCGATCGAAAATCCCGCCCCGGACATAACCGGAGCCCTTGAAAGAGTAGTTGCCGTTGGCCATCACGGCGATAGCATGTTCGCCGGGTTTCAACTCGGCCATCAGCCGGTTGTACTGGCTTTCGCCCAGCAGGTTGCGACCGACGGTGGGTACATTCAGATAGGTATAATAAAGATCGATAAAGACATCGCAGCGCTCGCCCGATGGCGCATCGGTGCAGATGCTTTTGACGGTACCGCGGTCTTCGGCTTCGGTGCCCTCGAAGGCTTCCTCGACATCCTCGGTGCTCAGCAGCATCCGGCGGATGGCACCGTTGCCGGTCAGGTAGGTCCAGTCGGCCTGTTCGAAAACATCCTTGCGAACTTTGGCCGGCTCATGCGTGGCGCTTCTTCGCGGGGTGGTAATGCCTCGTGATTCGGACACCTTGCGAGCCGATTTCAGGATGGTACGGTTGATGACGATGACCGTGACTGTGGCGCCGGTGATCGCGTCGACATGGGTGCGCCCTTCGCGCTCGCTACCGCCGACCTTGATGCGTTCTGTGACCGAGTGGCCGACGTATTGATTGGCAAAGCGATCCAGGGATTCTTCCGGTATACCTACCAGCAGTATCGGTTCGTGGTGCTCGATGACCCGGGTACCGGTAATTAGCCCTTCCATATCAATGCCGATGAGCAGATTGACCGGCTTGCCCGAATAGGCGGGGATCTTGACACTGTCGGAAGACTCGAAAACATACCCGATAACCTCGTCATCCTTGTAAACGGCGGCGGCCGGCGGATCGCCTTCCAGCTCGCCAAATCGATCTGCTTCGGGGAACATGTCCCGTATCTGGGGATGTTTATCGTCAAATCCCGCCAGGGCGGTAAGGGGCAGGATCAGCAGTAGGGCGATGGTGACCAGCGTGAGTCGCCCTCGGGGGATCAAGCTGTTATTCGGAAGGGGCTGTCTGAAAGTCATCAGGTCGTATGAACCTTGGTATTATCCTGGTCAGCTGGCTGAATCCGTGTCGGGAAACAGACGGTGAACCACCATCATGGTTATATTCAGCAATTCGGCACGTTATCTGCGCACCTTACTCATCAGAGGAATGTCGCTTGCAGGAGTCAAACACGTCCCTCAGCAAAGCAGGCGTGTTTGATATAAGCTACAGACTGTCTGATATGCTACAAAAGTAGCATACCGAGGTTATCTTTCCACTTGATTGAGGTCAAAATCCCCGAAGCAATCACAAAGTTGATTGCTGCACTGTATTATTTGATATCTAAGAGGGCGGAGTGTGACGGACAATGCGGGTATTCAGGGGGAGGTGGTGACTACTAAATCACCACTTTTGGTTGATGAGTCATCAACCGGCATCAGGACAACCGGCCAGAATCGCGTAACAGGCGAGACAGATAACTTCGAACGCCGGGGAGGGTCGGTTATCTGTATGCCCGGAACAGTTTTCCGAAGTTACTTGCCAAGCTGCTGATGCAGGAAAGTCGGCATGGCCAATGCCGCGCGGTGAATCCCGGGGTTGTAATAACGGGTTTCAAACGGCCGCTGGGTGGCGTCCTGTTCACGGAAGCGGGTCAGGTCGCTCGTTTTGCCGGCCAGGGTGGCGCTCCACCAGCCGCTGGGGTAGACCGGCTGCGGGAAACCCAGGGTGTTGACGGCGGCAAAGCCGGCATCAGCCATGGCGGTATGCATCTCTTTTAATAAGCGTTGATGGATCAGCGGGGATTCGCTTTGCTGTACCAGCAGCCCGTCTTCGCCCAGGGCCCGGTGGCAGTCACGGTAGAATTGTTCGGTGAATAACCCCTGGGCGGGGCCGATGGGATCGGTGCTGTCGACGATGATCACATCATAGTGGCCGGGTTCGGCATCCTTCACCCACCGGATGCCGTCGACAAAATGGAAGGCTGCGCGCGGATCGTTGTTGGCGGAGCACAGCTCAGGGAAGTACTGTTCCGACAGCCGGGTCACCTGCTCGTCGATCTCCACCTGCTCGCAGCTTGTTACCCCGGGGTGCTGGAGCACTTCGCGCAGGGTGCCGCAGTCGCCGCCACCGATGACCAGCACCCGCCCGGGATCCGGGTGGGTAAACAGCACCGGGTGAGACATCATTTCGTGATACAGAAAGTTGTCCCGATCGGTGAGCATGATAAAACCGTCGATCGCCATCAAACGGCCCCATTTCTCGGTCTCGAAAATCTCGATTTTCTGAAACCCGGTCTGCACCTCGACCAGCTTCTCCTTTATCTTGAAGGAGAAGGCGGAGCCGGCTTCATCACAGATCTCGGTAAACCATTCTGTCTCGGGTAACATAACTCCACTCCGGAAAATATTTGGCGTGAGCAGGGAAACTGCCATTATACTTGAAATCCCGGCCCCGAATAAAACAACATCAGGTGATCATGTCAGACTGGAGCATACAACAGGCCCTTGCCACCTACAGCGTGGCCTACTGGGGCGAAGGCTACTTCGGGATCAATGATCAGGGGAACATGCTCGCCCACCCCGACAGGCAGGCGAAAAGCCGGGGTATCGATCTCTACCGGCTCGCGAGTGAGGCGGTACGTGACCACAATGTCACCCTGCCCATCGTGGTGCGGTTTACCGATATCCTGAACAATCGTCTGGATACCCTGTGCCAGAGCTTTCACGAGGCGATGGCCAGTGACGGTTATCGCGGTCGATATACCGCGGTTTATCCCGTCAAGGTCAATCAGCAGGCCAGTGTGATCCGGCAGATCGTCGAACACGGTCAGGAACGGGTCGGACTCGAGGCCGGCAGCAAGCCGGAGCTGATGGCGGTACTGGGACTGTCCCGCCCGGGCGGGGTGATCGTCTGCAACGGTTACAAGGATCGCGAATATATTCGCCTGGCGTTGATCGGGCGCAAGCTGGGTCAGCAGATCTATATCGTGATCGAAAAACTCTCCGAACTGGAACTGGTGATCCAGGAGTCGCAGGCGCTGGGCATTACACCTCTGCTGGGAATCCGGGTCAGGCTCTCCTCTATCGGCGCCGGCAAATGGCAGAACACCGGGGGCGAAAAGGCCAAGTTTGGTCTCTCCGCGGCGCAGGTGATCTGGGTGACCGGACGGCTGCGCGAGGCCGGGTTGAGCGACAGTCTGCAGATGCTGCATTTCCATCTCGGCTCGCAGATCGCCAATATCCGGGATATTCAGCGCGGTATGCTCGAGTGTGCCCGCTATTTTGTCGAGCTGCATCGCATGGGGATCGACATCCGCTGTGTGGATGTCGGCGGTGGACTGGGTGTCGATTATGAGGGCTCGCGTTCACGCAGCTTCTGCTCCATGAACTACAGCGTCCACTCCTACGCCAATAATATTGTGCGTGTACTGTGGGAGGCCTGCGAGGAACATGGCCTGGCCCACCCGGATATCTTTACCGAGTCGGGGCGGGCCATGACCGCGCACCATGCGATGTTGATCACCAATATTATCGATACCGAGCAGGTCCCCGACGCCAGTGCCATGCTGGAGCCGCAGAGTGATGACCCGCTGGTACTGCAGGATATGTGGCAATGCTACGAAGCGGTCCAGAATGAAACCTCCAGTCGCACGGCGATGGAGATCTATCACGATATCAAACACTGGCTGAGTGAAGCGCAAAGCATGTATACCCACGGGGTACTGGCGCTGGATCAGCGCGCCTACGCCGAGGAGCTCTATTACGTCATTTGCCAGCGGGTGCATGAATTGCTGTCATCCAGCAACCGGGTACATCGCGAGGTGCTGGATGAGCTGCACGACAAGCTGGCGGACAAGTACTTCGCCAATTTTTCCCTGTTTCAGTCAATTCCCGATGTCTGGGCGATTGATCAGATCTTTCCCGTGGTGCCGCTGCACCGCCTGGATGAAAAACCGACCCGCCGGGGTGTGATCGAGGATATTACCTGTGACTCGGATGGTCGGATTGACTATTACGTCGACGGCGAGGGCGTTGAATCCAGCCTGCCGTTGCATGCGCTGAAACCGGGTGATTCCTACCTGATCGGGATATTCATGGTCGGCGCTTATCAGGAGATACTCGGGGATATGCACAACCTGTTTGGCGATACCGATTCGATCAATGTCTCCCTTGCCAAAGACGGCGGTTATCATATCGATCAGGTGCTCTATGGCGACACGGTGGATTCGGTGCTCGATTATGTGCATATCAGCGCCGAGGCGCTGCTTGACAGTTACCGGGCCAAGGTGGCGCAGGCCGGGCTTGGTGAGAGTGAACGCGAAGCGTATTTGCGCCAGCTTGAATCGGGTCTTAATGGCTATACCTATCTGGAAGACGAATAATGACCCGGCAGTTTGAACTGCCGGGCAGGTTTTATAACAGCAATCGATGTAAAGGTGATAACAATGCAGATTCTGGTAGAACGCAATCCTTCACCGGCCAAGCTGGACGTTATGGGCGTGTACGACTGGCCGATCTGGGAAAAAGAGGCATCAACCTTCCCCTGGAAATACGATCGTCAGGAAACCTGTTATCTGCTGGAGGGCGATGTCATTGTCACCCCTGAGGAGGGTGAACCGGTGCAGATTCAGCGCGGCGATCTGGTGACTTTCCCCGCCGGCATGAGCTGCACCTGGGAAGTCCGCGAAGCGGTCAAAAAGCATTACGATTTTCAGTAGCAGCCAGTAACTGGTTACTAGCAGCTAGTTACTAGCTGCTAGTTAACTTTACTAAAAACGATACTGGATACCGGCGGAGAGATGAGAAATGTCGGATTCGATAATGGTGTATTCGGCGATCAGATCCATCTGCTTGTTGAGGTTATAGGTGGCACCAAAGCCAACACTGGGTTCGAAACCGTCATGTGAGCCACTGCTCCCCGTGCCAGAGTAGTCGGAATCAGAATAGACCATTCCGGCACGACCGCGCAGTGTGGCATACTGGTCGAGTGGATAGGAATAAACGCCATAGGCGCCCATTGTAAAATAGGAGACATCGATACCGGGGCGATCCGGATCGAGGATGGTGGCGGTAAACTCACCTTCGATGGAAAAGTTCTCATGCACCCTCGGCACCGGCCGGCCAAAGGTGCCGATAACAGCCAGGCCGTTGCTAAACCCGTCAACATCACTGATTCCCAGTTGCAGGTTTATATAATCGCCGGACTCGGCGTAACTGGCGCTGCTCATTGCCAGTAAACCGGCGGCAGTTAATAGTTTCAGGGTTTTCATAGCGTACCTCAAAATAGAGTCAGTGGATTGTTTATCTCGTAGTGGTAATAAAATAATAGTAGACAGTCGCAAGGTGATAAACCATAAACAATATCACAGTGTATATTGATAGCGGTGCTAAAAAGCAGTAACCCGACAATCTGGTGCTAAATCCTAGCGTCGCAGGATGGCGATCCAGCGTCCCAGACTGAGCAAACTTGACAGAGAGGCCGCAACATAAGTGAGGGCGGCGGCGCGCAGAATACGCTTTATCTTGGGCAGGTCTTTGGGCCGGACGTAACCTTCGCGCAAGATTGGCAGAGCCTTGCCGAAGCTGGCATCGAATTCCACTGGCAGGGTGATTAAATGCACCAGCGTCGCCAGTAACATGGTGCCAAGTCCAAAGATGATCTGTAGCACAATGACCGAGGGGGCTCGCGATAGCAGGGCGACCAACGGGGCGATGAGGATCACGGCGGCGCCGATCTTCTGGGCGCTGTTGGCGGTTTTCGCCAGTCGGGTACGCAGTTTGAGTTTATGCTCGCCGCGATGATGCTGGATGGCGTGGCCCACCTCGTGCGCGGCGACCGCTACTGCCGTTAGCGAGGTGCCAGCGTAATTGTCCTGGCTGAGACGGACTGTGTTGCTGGCAGGGTCGAAGTGATCCCCCTCGGCGTCGGCGACTTCGACCTGATAGTTTGGCATACCAAAACGATCCAGCAGATGCCGGGCCAGTTCGCCGCCGGTACCGGGCATGTCCTTGCGCGGTTTACTGTAACGTTTGAAAGTATAGCGGGCCCAGAGGCCGGGACCGAAGAACAGGCCCAGTAGCAACAGGAGTATCAGCACATAGGGCATGGGGGCAGTGGAAGCTCAGCTTTTTTCCTTGACCACGATGGTGGCGATGCCGTTGTCCTGCAATCGCTTGCGGGTGCGGTTGACGGTGTCGAGGTCGTTAACGGGACCAACCCGGACCCGATGCCAGGTATCGTCGTTATTAATCTTGACGGTCTGCACCGAGGCCTCGATACCATACAGGGCCAGTTGTGCCTTGAGCCGATCCGCCTGTTCCTGGTTGCGAAATGAACCTGCCTGAATGATATAACGCACATCGCTGTCCGCGGGCGGCGTTGACGGGTCGGGTTTGTCCGGTTCGACGGGCTTGTCGACCTCGCTCGTGTCCGATTCCTTGCTGAACAGATCATGCTCGGGAATTACCACTTCCAGTTCCGGCAGAATGGTATAAAAATCAAAACGGGGTTTGTCTTCTTCATCCTCGCCGGGTGACGGAGGCGCCTGCGGGTCATCACGGCGTACGTCACGGGTGTCCTTGCGAGTCTCCTTGAACTTGCCGATCAGCTCGTTAACCGAACTGCTGATATCCTTGTCGGGATCGGTCCCCGCGTTGTCCGCCAGATAGATCAGAAACGCAATAAACAGGCCGATAAACAGTCCGCCCAGCAGCCATACCCAGCCGGGCAGGGAGTGAGGATGCCTGGGTTTGGGTGTTTTGGCGTAATCGCGTGGCATGGCACAAGCCTATCACTGAACGGGTAGCGGATACAGCGCGGCCCGTTTGCTCATCGTTACATGGATTCCGGTGCCGAGACACCTAGCAGGCCCAGGCCGTTGGCGATCACCTGGCGGGTGGCCAGACTCAACGCCAGCCGGGCATTACGCAGCGGGGCGTCGTCGACCAGGATCTTGTGTTCGTTGTAATAGGTGTGAAAGTCATTGGCCAGTTCGCGCAGATAGTGACACAACTGGTGTGGTTCATGGGCCAGGGCTGCCGCCTCGATGACTTCGGGATAGCGGGAGAGGCTGGTCAACAATGACAGTTCGTGGTCGGTCGTGAGCAAGCCCAGTTGTTGCAAAGCTTTGCCCTGTTCGTATTGCCAGCCTTTTTCTTCCAGCTTGCGCAACGCGCTGCAGACCCGGGCGTGGGCGTACTGGATGTAATAGATCGGGTTGTCCTTCGACTCGGACTTGGCCAGATCCAGATCGAAGTCCATGTGTTGCTCGCACTTGCGCATGACATAAAAGAAACGCGCCGCGTCGCTGCCGACTTCCTTGCGCAGCTGGCGCAGGGTGACGAACTCACCGGAGCGGGTCGACATCTGCAGCTTCTCGCCGCCGCGATAGAGAATGGCAAACTGCACCAGCAACACATCGAGTTTCTCCGGGTTATCGCCCAGCGCCTTGAGTGCGGCCCGCACCCGCGGCACATAACCGTGATGATCGGCACCCCACACATCGATGACCCGATCGAAGCCCCGTTCCAGCTTGTCCATGTGATAGGCGATGTCCGAGGCGAAGTAGGTGGTCTGGCCATTGTCGCGCACCAGCACCCGATCCTTCTCGTCGCCGAAATCGGCGGAGCGAAACCAGAGCGCGCCCTCTTTCTCATAGGTATGGCCGCTGTCTTTAAGACGCTGCAGGGCCTTGTCCACGGCGCCGCTTTCGGTTAGCGAGCGTTCGGAAAACCATTCTTCGTAGGCGATGCCGAACTGGGCCAGATCGTCGCGAATGTCATCGAGGATGTGGTTAAGCCCGGAGTCAAAGACAAAACGGTACTCGTCCTCGCCCAGCAGGTCGCGCGCGCGTGCGATCAGCGCATCGATATAAAGCTCCTTGTCACCACCCTGCGGTTCGTCGGCAGGCAGTTCGGCGCTGATCGTCGCCCAGGGGTGACGAAAACGATCCCCATGTTCGCGATGCAAGGTGGCGGCGATGTCCCAGACATAATCGCCCTTGTAGCCATTGGCGGGGAACGCCAGCTCCTCGCCGGCCAGCTCCAGATAGCGCAGCCAGACACTGGCGGCGAGGATATCCATCTGCCGCCCGGCATCGTTCACATAGTATTCGCGATGCACCGCAAAGCCGGCGGCGGCCAGCAGATCGGCGACCGCCGCGCCGTAGGCGGCGCCGCGACCGTGGCCCACATGCAGCGGCCCGGTCGGATTGGCCGAGACAAATTCCACCTGCACCCGCTGGTCGTTGCCGACGGTGGAGTGGCCGTAGGCTTCACCGGCTTCGAGGATCTGCGGGATCACCGCGTGAAAGGCGTCCTGACTCAAAAAGAAATTGATAAACCCGGGCCCGGCGATCTCCACTCTGGTGACATTGGCGTCGGCCGGCAGCGCGGCGACAATCTTCTCGGCCAGATCCCGTGGTTTGGTTTTCGCCGGCTTGGCCAGCAGCATGGCGACATTACAGGCCAGATCCCCGTGGGAGGGATCGCGGGTGCGCTCGATCTGGATGGCGGGGTCGGCGTCGGGAGGCAGGGTACCGTCGGCCCGCAGGGCCTCGACGGCCTGCGCGATCAGGGCCTGGAGCGTGTTTTTCATGAAAAATTCAAATCGCTTGCGTGAATCGTTATTGGGGCGCCGATTGTAAACCACCCGCCCGCCTGCGCCTAGCGCAAGCGGGAGGGACGAGGTACGAGTGACGAGGGACGAGGGGGTTGCAGGGGCTGATTTTATATCACCCCTCCCTGGCCCTTCCCTGGAAGGGGAGGGAAAACTCGCAAAAGCAAAGGTTCCCCCTCCCACAGGGAGGGGGCCAGGGGGGAGGGGAGATAAAAGCCTCGTACCTCGTCACTCGTCCCTCGTACCTGCCCGAAGGGCGGTGTTTCAGAACATCTCCAACGGGTCGACATCAACTGACCAGCGCACCCGGCGACTGTCCGGGAGTTGTTCGATGCGGACGAGCCAGTGCTGCAGGAAACGCTGCAGGGTCTGGCGATCGCCGGACTGGACCAGCAGCTGGGCGCGGTAGCGGCCGGCGCGGCGTTCCATGGGCGAGGGGACGGGGCCGAGCAGTAAGGGCTGATCGCTGCCGGTGGGGCCGGCGGCCTGGCGGGCGGCCTGCAGAAAGTCGAGTGCCGCACGCGGATCGACCGCTTCGGCGCGGATCAGGGCCAGGCTGGCATAGGGCGGCAGTTCGGCCTGGGCTCGTTCCTGCAACAGGGTCTCGGCGAAGGCGGGGTAGTCGTGAGCGGCCAGCTGGGCCAGCAGGGGATTGTCGGGATGGTGAGTCTGGATCATCACCTCGCCGGGGCGTTCGGCGCGCCCGGCGCGCCCGGCCACCTGCAGGATCAACTGGCCCATGCGTTCGCTGGCGCGAAAGTCGGCGCTGTACAGGCCGTAGTCGGCATCGAGCATGCCGACCAGGGTGACCTCGGGAAAGTGATGGCCCTTGGCCAGCATCTGGGTGCCGAGCAGGATGTCGGCCTCGCCGGCGTGGATCTGGCGCAGCAACTCCTGCAGCGCGCCCTTGCGCCGGGTGGTGTCGCGATCGATGCGGATGATGCGCGCGTCGGGGAAGCGCGCCTGCAGGGCCTCCTCGACCCGTTCGGTCCCCAGCCCCATGGGCAGCAAGTCTTCGGTCTGGCATTCGGGGCAGGCTCCGGGCAGGCGCTGTTCGCTGCCGCAGTGGTGGCAGCGCAGCTTGTGCTGGCCCCGGTGCACGGTCAGGTGGGCGTCGCAACGGGCGCAGCGGGCGTGCCAGCCGCAGGCGTGGCACATCAGTACCGGCGCGAAGCCGCGCCGATTGAGAAACAGCAACACCTGGCTGTGCTGATCCAGGTGTTGCTGCATGCGCGCCAGTAACTGGGCCGAGAGGCCGTGTTCCAGTTTCTGGCCGCGGACATCCTGGATAATGAAGCGCGGAAAGACCGCCGCGCCGGCCCGTTCGGGCAGGCTCAGATGTTGATAACGGCCCTGGCGCACGTTGTGCAGCGACTCCAGCGACGGCGTGGCCGAGCCGAGCACGATCGGGATGTCCAGTTTCTGCGCCCGCAACACGGCCAGGTCCCGCGCCGAATAGCGAAAGCCGTCCTGCTGCTTGAAGGAGAGATCGTGCTCCTCGTCGATAATGATCAGCCCCGGGTTGGGCAGCGGCGAGAACAGCGCCGAGCGGGTGCCGATGATCACCCCGGCCTCACCCTGGCGGGCCGCCAGCCAGGCGGCATAACGCTCCTGATCGTTGAGCGCCGAATGCAGCACCGCCACCGGGGTGTTCAGGCGTGCCCGAAAGCGCTCCACCAGCTGCGGGGTGAGGCCGATCTCCGGCACCAGCACCAGGGCCTGACGACCGGCGGCGATCACCCGTTCGATCAGCTGCAGATAGACTTCCGTTTTGCCGCTGCCGGTGACCCCGTCGAGCAGGCTGCAATGAAACTGCCCGAGCTGTCCGGCCAGCTGCTCCACCGCCGCGCGCTGGGCCGAAGTGAGCGCCGGGGGTTGCAACAGATTGGCGCTCGGCGGGGGCAGAGTGGAGCGCAGGTTCATTTCGACCCAGCCCTTGTCGATCAGTTTTTTCAGCACCGGCCGCCAGTTGAGGTGCTCACTGTCCAGTTCGGCGGCATTGATGCCTTCCGGGCGGGCCCGCAGGGTGGCCAGCAGCGCCGCCTGTTTGGGAGCCCGCTTGAGTCCTTCGTTGATTGCTGCAATTCCGGCCGGGGTAAGTTGCCAGTGTTCGCTGCCGCGCCAGACCGGTTGCGCCTCGCGGCGCAGCAGCGCCGGCAGGGCGTTGAGCATTACCTCGCCGATGGGGTGCTGGTAATAGCGGCTGGCCCAGCCCAGCAGCTCCAGCAGCTCCGCGCTGAGCACCGGCACGCTATCCAGTACGGCGGTGGCGCGCTTGAGCTTGTGTTGCGGCACTTCGGTCGTCTGCGTGATTCCCGTCAACAGGCCGATGACCTGGCGATGGCCGAACGGGACGTGGATCCGGATACCCGCTTGCAGTGCGGCCGGATCGGCGCCGGCCGGGGGGCGATAATCGAACAGGCGGCGCAGAGGCGTCGGGATGGCGATCTGTAAAACAGGCTCGCTCATGGTTGCCAGGGGCCCCTCGAAAGTGTGAAACAGATCTCAGTTAGCGTCATTACTTGAGTTCGATTCTAGGTTGAATCACCTAAGTTATTGAGGTGTATTAAGAATGGTTGTTATCCACAGTTTCTGTGGATAACTGTGTGGATGAAATGGGGTAAACCGGGCCAAGGGCCCGACACTATTACAGAGTTGTTAAATTGAGCATATTTTAAACGCATCAGAAAAATCATTAATATCAGCCAGTTATATTATTTTCTCAGTTTTTGCTACAGGTTATGCCCCGGCGAGCGGCGCTAACGTCTTGTTATTACTGGTGCTGTGCATAAAGTTTATGAGCTGTCCGAAAAAACGCCCCCCGCATGCCCCGGATCGGGGCCGGTTTTCACTCCTGATCAGAGACGATCGGGGCGGGCAGACCGTCGATACTGCGCCAGTTATGCTGGTCACGGAACTCGCGAATTCCCCGGGGGCCCTTTTTCTCACTCCAGCGGATCAGCGCCTCCCGCTGGCCCACCAGATCCATCAGTGGTACCCCGTAGCCGCAGGAGGTCTGCACCCGTTCCACCTGCAGATGGAAGAGTTGCCGTACCCCGGGCAGGCTGTCATCGAACAGGCCGCGCAGTTCCCCCCAGTCGGGGCTGGCCGGCGGGATCACTTCGCCCGCCCCGTACAGGCGCAGGATGCGCGGCGGCCCGCTGAAGGCGCAGAACATCAGGGTCATGCGCCCGTTCTCGCTCAGATGCGCGGCGGTCTCGTTGCCGCTGCCGGTCAGATCGAGAATCACCACCGTGTTGGGATCGACAATACGCAGGGTATCGAGCCCGCGCGGCGAGAGGTTGACATGCCCCGCGCCGTCGAGCGGCGCAGTGGCATTGAAAAACAGCGGCTGCTGGCCGATCCATTCGACCAGCTCGGGGGGGATATGCTCAAAGACTTTCATGGTCGCGACTTGCACTCCTGCCTGTGAACTGCAAGTGTAATGCGCCCAGACTTTTAACGCAGCAGGATTGATGTTTATGAACCAGGATGAGCTGGCCCGGGTGATTGGCGAGGCGCTGGGCGAACCGTTCACCATCGATAACATGAGTGGCATTGGCGGGGGCTGCATCAGCAGTGCCAGTCGCATCGACGGCGGCGGGCGCCGTTACTTCGTCAAGTTCAACCGTGCCGATCTGCTCGATATGTTCGAGGCCGAGGCCGAAGGGCTGGCCGCGATGGGGGAGGCCGAGGCGGTCCGGGTACCGCAACCGGTGACCAGCGGCGTCAGTGACGGCCAGGCCTACCTGGTGATGGAGTATCTGGAGACCGGCGGCAGCGGGGACATGGCCCGGTTTGGGGAGCAGCTGGCGCAGATGCACCGTCACACCCGCGCGCAGTTCGGCTGGCATCGCGACAACACCATCGGTTCCACTCCCCAGCCCAATGGCTGGTCCGCCGACTGGGTCAGCTTCTGGCAGGAACAGCGCCTCGGCTTTCAGCTGGATCTGGCGCGCAGACACGGGGCCGGCAGCGCCCTGTATGATCGCGGCCAGCAGCTCAAAGAACGGGTCGCGGATTTTTTTACCGATTACCGGCCGGTCGCTTCGGTACTGCACGGCGATCTCTGGGCCGGTAACTACGCCTTCACCCGCGACGGCGAGGCGGTGATCTTCGACCCGGCCGTCTACTTCGGTGATCGCGAGGCGGATCTGGCCATGACCGAACTGTTCGGCGGCTTCTCGCGTTCATTCTATAACGGTTACGACGCCGCCTGGCCCATCGACCCCGGCTACGCCACGCGCAAGACCTTCTATAATCTCTACCACATCCTCAACCACTACAACCTCTTCGGCGGCGGCTACGCCAGCCAGGCCCAGCGCATGATCGACCAGCTGCTTAGTGAAGTGAGATAGGCGGGTGGAAATAAACGCAGAGGTCGCAGAGTCGCGGAGGCGCGGAGAAAACAATATATTGAAACTTCAAACAGCGGTTTCTTGCTGTGTGAGTTATCTATACATTAGAAAATGCAGATTAAAAA
>NZ_SOQX01000013.1 GCF_004366735.1 Thiohalophilus thiocyanatoxydans
CCGCCGTCAGCGTCGTCTTGCCGTGGTCTACGTGACCAATCGTGCCTACGTTCACATGCGGCTTGTTACGTTCAAATTTTGCCTTGGACACCGTCTTACCCTCTAATTCTGTTTATGTATTGAATCAGGATGCTTTTTTAATCACTTCGTCTGCGACACTCGCAGGCGCTTCACTGTATTTGGCAAACTCCATGCTGTAGCTGGCGCGCCCCTGGGTCGCAGACCGCAGGTCGGTGGCGTAACCGAACATTTCCGCCAGCGGTACTTCAGCATGAATCAGCTTGCCAGCCGGGCCGTCCTCCATTCCCTGAACCATCCCGCGACGGCGGTTCAGGTCACCCATGACATCCCCCATATACTCTTCCGGGGTCACGACTTCCACTTTCATCATCGGCTCCAGCAAAACCGGACTTGCCTTTCTGGCGCCTTCCCTGAACCCCATGGAACCGGCAATTTTGAAGGCCATTTCCGAGGAGTCCACCTCATGGAACGAGCCGTCAAACAGAGTGACCTTGACGTCCACCATCGGAAAACCGCCGATAACGCCGTTTTCCATCTGTTCCTGAATCCCTTTGTCCACCGACGGAATGTATTCCTTGGGAATCACGCCGCCGACAATTTCGTTCACAAACTCGTAACCGCCGCCCTGTTCCTGCGGCTCGATCCGCAGCCAGACGTGACCGAACTGACCGCGCCCGCCCGACTGGCGTACAAACTTGCCTTCCTGCTCGACCTTCTTGCGAATAGTCTCGCGGTAGGCCACCTGCGGCGCGCCGACATTGGCGTCAACCTTGAACTCACGTTTCAGCCGGTCGACGATAATATCCAGATGCAGCTCGCCCATCCCGGAGATGATCGTCTGCCCCGACTCCTCGTCGGTATGCACCCGAAACGAGGGATCTTCCTGGGCCAGTTTCGACAGGGCGACCCCCATCTTCTCCTGGTCGGCCTTGGTTCTCGGCTCGATGGCCACCGAGATAACCGGCTCGGGGAACTCCATCCGTTCCAGGGTAATGACCTTGTTCGGGTCACACAGGGTTTCACCCGTGGTGACATCCTTGAGCCCGACGGCCGCAGCAATGTCACCGGCGCGGACCTCTTTAAGCTCTTCGCGCGAATTGGAGTGCATCTGCACCAGTCGCCCAATTCGCTCTTTTTTGCCCTTGATCGGGTTGTAAACCGTATCCCCGGCCTTCACCACACCGGAGTAGACCCGGAAAAACGTCAGACTGCCGACAAACGGGTCGGTGGCGATTTTAAACGCCAGCGCGGCAAACGGCTCATCATCATCCGATTTGCGCAGCGCCTCAGTCTCCTTGCCGTCATCCAGCACACCCTTGATCGCCTTCACTTCAATCGGCGATGGCATGTAGTCGATGACCGCATCCAGCATGGCCTGCACGCCTTTGTTCTTGAAGGCCGAGCCGCACAGCACCGGCACGATTTCATTCGCCAGGGTGCGGGCCCGCAGCCCCTGCTTGATCTCGTCGGCACTCAGGTCGCCGTTTTCGAGATAGCTTTCCATCAAGCTTTCGCTGGCTTCCGCGGCGGCTTCGACCATCTGCTCGCGCAGTGTCCGGGCCCTGGCCTGCAATTCGTCGGGAATATCCCGTTGTTCGTATGTGGCGCCGAAATTATCTTCATTCCAGTAAATCGCCTTCATCCGAATCAGGTCGACAATCCCCTGGAAGTTGTCTTCGGCGCCGATATTCAGCTGAATCGGTACCGCATTGGCACCCAGACGCTTTCTAATCTGTTCGACCACGCGCAGAAAATCGGCGCCGGCGCGGTCCATCTTGTTGACGAAGGCCATGCGCGGCACTTCGTACTTGTTCGCCTGGCGCCAGACTGTCTCTGACTGGGGCTCTACCCCGCCGACCGCGCAAAATACGGCGCAGGCCCCGTCCAGTACCCGCAAGGAGCGCTCCACCTCGATGGTGAAGTCCACATGCCCCGGCGTATCGATAATATTGATCCGGTGCTGCGAATACTGCTGATCCATGCCCTGCCAGAAGCACGTGGTCGCGGCGGAGGTAATCGTAATGCCGCGCTCCTGTTCCTGCTCCATCCAGTCCATGACGGCTGCGCCGTCATGGACTTCACCAATCTTGTGCGAAATCCCGGTGTAGAAGAGGATCCGCTCGGTCGTTGTCGTTTTGCCGGCATCAATATGCGCCATGATGCCGATATTGCGATAACGTTCGATTGGTGTGTTGCGGGCCACTCTCTTTAGCTCAGTATCAAATTACCAACGGTAGTGGGCAAACGCCTTGTTCGCCTCCGCCATCCGATGGGTGTCTTCGCGTTTTTTCACGGCCGAGCCGCGATTTTCGCCGGCTTCCAGCAGCTCGCCGGCCAGCCGGGCACCCATGCCTTTTTCGCTGCGCTTGCGCGCGGCTTCCACGAGCCAGCGCATGGCCAGCGCATTGCGTCGTGCCGGGCGGACCTCGACCGGCACCTGGTAGGTCGCGCCACCGACTCGGCGGGATTTGACCTCAACCATCGGGCGGACATTATCCAGCGCCTTTTCCAGCGCTTCGACCGCGTCCGAACGGGTCTTGCCCGAAACACTCTCGAGCGCGCCGTACACTACTTTCTCGGCGACGGATTTCTTGCCGTCGAGCATTAACATATTGATAAACTTGGCAATCAGTTCCGATTTATATTTCGGATCCGGGAGGATTGCCCGTTTTTCTGCTTGTCGCCTTCTTGCCATCGTCTATTCCGCGTTGTCAGTGATTCAGCGTCAATCCGCTGCTATTAATAAATGAACTCAGGATTTGGGTCGCTTGGCGCCGTATTTCGAGCGTCCCTGCCGGCGATCGTTCACCCCGGCGGTATCCAGCGAACCGCGTACCGTGTGATAGCGCACACCCGGCAGGTCCTTGACACGGCCGCCGCGAATCAGCACGACCGAGTGTTCCTGCAGGTTATGGCCTTCTCCGCCGATATAACTGGCGACTTCATAGCCGTTGGTCAGGCGCACACGGGCCACTTTACGCAACGCCGAGTTCGGTTTCTTCGGCGTGGTGGTGTAGACGCGCGTACAGACCCCGCGACGTTGCGGGCACGCTTCCAGCGCCGGGACGTTGCTCTTCTGGGGCCGGCGTTTGCGCGGCTTACGTACTAACTGGTTAATGGTTGCCATAAGTCTTTGTCTTTCTTAGTCCAGAAAATAAACGACAGGCCGGCGCACCGACCTGTCGTGAGGCGCGAGATTTTATGGGGCTACGGGGTTCCTGTCAACCGTATCCCGTCCCCGATCGCGAATTTTTGGGGTTTTTAGCCCCCCAATACGGGGCAAGCCCGATCAGTACCCACACTTGTCCCGTGACCCGCCGCGTCGAGCTAAAGCCATGACTCAATATGCGGGTACTAACGGCTCAGGCGATCAGTTTTGCTGATCCACCGATTCGGCATCGCCTGATTGCTCGATCTCGGCGGCGGCGGCGGCCAGCGCGGCTTCGGCCGATTCGGCCTCCTTGCGCTGACGCCGACGCTCCTTGTGGAACGCCTGGCCGGTCCCGGCCGGAATCAGCCGGCCGACGATAACGTTCTCCTTGAGGCCGCGCAGATCGTCGATCTTGCCGGTGACGGCCGCTTCGGTCAGCACCCGGGTGGTCTCCTGGAAGGAGGCCGCGGAGATGAACGACTCGGTCGCCAGCGAGGCCTTGGTGATCCCCAGCAGAACCGGCTCGAACAGCGCCGGCTGACGGTCCGCCGCCAGCATCCGCTCATTCTCTTCCAGTACCCGGGAACGTTCCACCTGCTCGCCCTTGAGGAAGCTGGTGTCGCCCGGGGAGGTAATATCCACCTTGCGCAGCATCTGACGCACGATCACTTCGATGTGCTTGTCGTTGATTTTCACACCCTGCAGGCGATAAACATCCTGGACCTCGTTGACGATATAGCGTGCCAGCTCCTCGACACCCAGCAAACGCAGGATGTCGTGCGGATTCGGTTCGCCTTCGGCAATGATTTCACCTTTTTCCACGTGCTCACCTTCGAATACGGTGACATGGCGCCACTTGGGAATCAGCTCCTCATAGGTGTCGCCTTCGTTCGGCGTGATCACCAGACGCTGTTTGCCCTTGGTCTCCTTGCCAAAGCTGACTGTCCCGGAGATTTCCGCCAGGATGGAGGACTCCTTCGGTTTGCGCGCTTCGAACAGATCGGCTACACGCGGCAGACCACCGGTAATGTCGCGGGTCTTGGAGGATTCCTGCGGAATCCTCGCAATGGCGTCACCCACGCTCACCGCATCCCCGTCCTTGAGGGAAATGATCGCGCCCGAAGGCAGGTAATAGTGCGCCGGCAAGTCGGTCCCGACGATGTTCATGTCGTTGCCGTCCTTGTCGATCAGCTTGACCATCGGCCGCAGATCCTTGGCCTGACTGCTGCGCTGCTTGGGATCCATGACCACCAGGCGGGAGAGGCCGGTGACTTCGTCCACCTCGGCCTGCACCGTCACGCCTTCGATGATATCCATGAACTTCACCCGACCCTCGACTTCCGTGACGATCGGATGGGTATGCGGATCCCAGTTGGCGACGATCTGACCGGCCTCGACGGCATCGCCGTCATTGGCGGAGATCACCGCACCGTAGGGCACCTTGTAGCGCTCCCGCTCGCGGTTGTTCTCGTCCAGCACGGTGATTTCCCCGGAACGGGAGACCGCAACGTGGTTGCCACTGGCATGCTGGATGGTCTTGATATTATGCAGACGGACCGTCCCCTTGGTCTTGATCTCGATGTTGCTGACCGCCGCGGAACGGCTGGCGGCACCCCCAATATGGAAGGTCCGCATGGTCAACTGGGTACCCGGCTCACCGATGGACTGAGCGGCGATGACGCCCACTGACTCGCCCTGGTTGACCAGGTGTCCACGGGCCAGATCGCGGCCGTAGCAGATGGCACAGACGCCATGCAGGTTGTCACAGGTAATCGGGGAACGGACCTGGATATGGTCGATTCCCATCCCTTCGAGTCTGGCGACCCAGTGCTCGTCCAGCAGGGTCCCGGCCGGAATCACCACCTCGCCATCGGCGCCCCTGGCATCCTCGGCGGTCACACGGCCCAGCACCCGCTCGGAGAGGGGTTCGACCACATCGCCACCCTCGATAAGCGAGGAGATCAGCATGCCGTTAGCGGTGCCACAATCGTCTCCGGAGACCACCAGATCCTGGGAGACATCCACCAGACGACGGGTCAGGTAACCGGAGTTGGCAGTCTTCAGAGCGGTATCCGCCAGACCCTTACGAGCACCATGGGTGGAGATAAAGTACTGCAGAACTGACAGGCCTTCACGGAAGTTGGCAGTGATCGGCGTTTCAATGATGGAGCCGTCCGGCTTGGCCATCAGACCCCGCATCCCGGCCAGCTGACGAATCTGTGCCGCGCTACCGCGGGCGCCGGAATCGGCCATCATGAAGATCGAGTTATAGGACGGCTGGCGGACAATATTGCCCTCCTTGTCCTTGATTTCATCCACGCCCAGCTTGTCCATCATCGCCTTGGCTACCTGATCATTGGTATGTGACCAGATATCCACCACTTTGTTATAACGCTCGCCGTTGGTCACCAGACCCGAGGTATACTGCTCCTCGATCTCCTTGACCTCTTCTTCGGCCGCACTGAGAATCTCGGCCTTCTCTTCGGGGATCTCCATATCATCAGCGCCGAAGGAGATACCGGCCTTGGTGGAATAGGCAAAACCGGTGTACATCAACTGGTCGGCAAAGACCACGGTGGCCTTCAGGCCCAGCTTGCGATAGCAGGCATTGATCAGCCCGGAGATCGCCTTCTTTTTCATCTCCATGTTAAAGAGGCTGAACTCCATGCCTTCCGGAGCGATTTCGTACAACAGCGCGCGACCGACGGTCGTCTCCTGCAGCGAGACTTTTTCGGTGCTGTTGCCCTCGTCATCAATCTCGAATTCGTGAATCCGCACCTTGACGCGCGCCTGCAGATCGACAACCCCGTTGTTGTAGGCCCGATCCACTTCCTTCACATCGGCGAAGACCATGCCCTCGCCCTTGCCGTTGACCCGTTCACGGGTCATCCAGTACAGCCC
The DNA here is from genome assembly GCF_004366735.1 of Thiohalophilus thiocyanatoxydans. GTDB lineage: Bacteria > Pseudomonadota > Gammaproteobacteria > UBA6429 > Thiohalophilaceae > Thiohalophilus > Thiohalophilus thiocyanatoxydans. The sequence continues at coordinate 6,074 of NZ_SOQX01000013.1, forward strand.
CAGTACCACGTCCTGGGAAGGCACGATGATCGGCTCGCCATTGGCCGGCGACAGGATGTTATTGGACGACATCATCAGCGCACGGGCTTCGAGCTGGGCTTCCAGCGACAGCGGCACATGCACGGCCATCTGGTCACCGTCAAAGTCGGCGTTGAAGGCGGTACAGACCAGCGGATGCAGCTGAATGGCCTTGCCTTCGATCAGTACCGGCTCGAACGCCTGTATACCCAGACGATGCAGAGTCGGCGCACGGTTGAGCATGACCGGATGTTCGCGGATCACCTCTTCGAGGATATCCCAGACTTCCGCGCCTTCGCGCTCGACCATTTTCTTGGCCGCCTTGATGGTGGTGGCCAGGCCGCGACGTTCCAGCTTGCTGAAAATAAAGGGTTTAAACAGTTCCAGGGCCATCTTCTTGGGCAGTCCGCACTGGTGCAGACGCAGCGCCGGACCAACCACGATAACCGAACGACCGGAGTAGTCGACACGCTTGCCCAGCAGGTTCTGACGGAACCGTCCCTGCTTGCCCTTGATCATGTCGGCCAGGGATTTGAGCGGGCGCTTGTTAGATCCGGTAATGGCCCGGCCGCGACGGCCGTTATCCAGCAGGGCGTCGACCGACTCCTGCAGCATGCGTTTTTCGTTGCGCACGATGATGTCCGGCGCATTCAGATCCAGCAGCCGTTTCAGACGGTTGTTCCGGTTGATGACGCGGCGATAAAGATCGTTCAGATCGGAGGTGGCAAAGCGACCGCCTTCCAGCGGCACCAGCGGGCGCAGTTCCGGCGGCAGCACCGGCAGGACGCTCATGACCATCCATTCAGGTTTGTTGCCGGAATCGACAAACGCCTCGATCAGTTTCAGGCGCTTGCCAAGTTTCTTGAGCTTGGTCTCGGACTTGGTGGCGCCCATGTCGTCGCGCACCTTGTCGGCTTCCTGCTGCAGGTTGATATTGGACAGCAGGGACTGGACCGCTTCGGCACCCATGCGGGCGTCAAATTCGTCACCGAACTCTTCAATCGCTTCCAGGTAGGCCTCATCGGTCAATAGCTGACCCCGTTCCAGGGTCGTCATCCCCGGCTCGACCACGACAAACGCCTCAAAATAGAGTACCCGTTCGATATCCCGCAGGGTCATGTCCAGCAACAGCCCCATCCGCGAAGGCAGGGACTTGAGGAACCAGATGTGCGCAACCGGTGAAGCCAGTTCGATATGGCCCATGCGCTCGCGGCGGACCTTGGCCAGGGTGACCTCGATACCGCATTTTTCGCAGATGACACCGCGATGCTTGAGACGCTTGTACTTGCCGCACAGGCACTCATAATCCTTGATGGGACCAAAGATCTTGGCACAGAACAGGCCGTCACGTTCCGGTTTGAAAGTCCGGTAGTTGATGGTCTCCGGTTTTTTGACCTCACCATAGGACCAGGAACGGATTTTTTGCGGTGACGCCAGACCGATGCGAATCGCATCAAAGTCTTCGCTCTGGCCCTGCTGTTTCAAAATCTTGAGTAGGTCTTTCACGTTGCCACTCCTAATAAAAGTTCCGAGTTACGAGGGACGAGTAACGAGGTAACCAAACAGACCTCGTCACTCGGCCCTTGGCCCTCGTCCCTGGATTTAGTCCTGTTGTTCCAGTTCGATATCGATACCGAGTGAACGGATTTCCTTCAACAGAACATTGAAGGACTCCGGCATACCCGGTTCCATACGGTGATCGCCGTCGACGATGTTCTTGTACATCTTGGTCCGGCCGTTGACGTCGTCGGACTTGACGGTGAGCATTTCCTGCAGGGTATAGGCCGCGCCATAGGCTTCCAGCGCCCAGACCTCCATCTCACCGAAACGCTGACCACCGAACTGGGCCTTGCCGCCCAGCGGCTGCTGGGTCACCAGGCTGTACGGACCGGTCGAACGCGCGTGCATCTTGTCGTCGACCAGGTGATTCAGCTTCAGGATGTACATGTACCCGACGGTGACCGGCCGTTCGAACTTCTCGCCGGTGCGCCCATCGTACAGATCGGCCTGACCGCTCTCCGGCAGGTCCGCCAGGCGTAACAGACGCTTGATCTCGGCTTCGTTGACCCCGTCGAACACCGGGGTGGCCATCGGCACACCGGCACGCAGGTTGTTCGCCAGCTTCAGAACTTCTTCATCGGTCAGCGACTTGATGTCTTCCTTCTGGCCTTCGCTCTTGTTGTAGATATCTTCCAGCAACTTGCGAATTTCCGCGATCTTGGTCTGGGCCTTGAGCATTTCACCCAGTTTCTTGCCCAGCCCCTTGGCGGCCCAGCCCAAATGGGTTTCCAGCACCTGACCGACGTTCATGCGTGAAGGTACACCCAGCGGGCTCAACACCACATCGATGGGGGTCCCGTCGGCACTGAACGGCATATCCTCGACCGGGCGAATCATGGAGATAACACCCTTGTTACCGTGACGCCCGGCAACCTTGTCACCCGGCTGCATGCGGCGTTTGACGGCCAGATGGACCTTGACCATTTTCAGTACACCGGGCGCCAGATCATCCCCGGTGGTCAGCTTGCGCTTCTTCTCTTCGAATTTTTCATCGAAGTCTTTGCGCAACTGCTTGATCTGCGCACTAATGGCTTCCAGCTGGGCATTGGCGTCATCGTTACGCAGCCGGATTTCAAACCATTTTTCCCGCGGCACTTCTTCCAGGTAGGCCTTGGTCAGTTTACTGCCGCTTTTCAGGTTATTCGGACCACCATCGGCGAGCTTGCCCAGCAGCATGCTCTCAACACGCTGATACGCATCGTCTTCCATGATCCGGCGCTGATCGTTGAAGTCCTTGCGAACGCTTTCCAGCTCGGAATCTTCAATGGCGATCGCGCGGGAATCTTTTTCCAACCCGTCACGGGTAAAGACCTGCACATCGATTACGGTACCGACGATACCCGAGGGCACGCGCAAAGAAGTATCTTTCACATCCGAGGCTTTCTCGCCGAAGATGGCACGCAGCAGTTTCTCCTCGGGAGTGAGCTGGGTTTCGCCCTTGGGCGTGACCTTGCCGACCAGGATGTCACCGGGTTTGACTTCGGCACCGATATAAACGATGCCGGCCTCATCCAGCTTGGCCAGCGCCGACTCACCGACATTGGGAATATCCCCGGTGATCTCTTCGGAGCCCAGCTTGGTGTCGCGCGCGACACAGGTCAGCTCTTCGATATGGATGGTGGTGTAACGATCTTCTTCGACCACCCGCTCGGAGATCAGGATCGAGTCCTCGAAGTTGTAACCGTTCCAGGGCATGAAGGCGACCAGCATGTTCTGGCCCAGCGCCAGCTCCCCGAGATCGGTGGAGGGGCCATCGGCCAGCACATCACCGCGGGCGATCTCATCGCTGACATTCACCAGCGGGCGCTGGTTGATACAGGTGTTCTGATTGGAACGGGTGTATTTGGTCAGGTTGTAAATATCCACACCGGACTCGCCCGCCACAGTCTCATCATCATTGACCCGCACGACAATACGCGAGGCATCGACCGAATCGACAATACCGCCGCGCACGGCGACAACGGCCACCCCGGAATCAACCGCGACGGTGCGTTCGATGCCGGTACCCACCAGCGGTTTTTCGGAACGCAGGGTCGGCACGGCCTGGCGCTGCATGTTGGCGCCCATCAACGCGCGGTTGGCGTCGTCGTGTTCCAGGAAGGGTACCAGTGCCGCCGCGACCGAGACGATCTGCTTGGGCGAGATATCCATGTAGTCGACCTTGTCCGGCGTCGACATGGCAAATTCATTCAGATGGCGACAGGAAACCAGATCGTCGCTCAGGCCACCCTTGCTGTCCACGCCGGCGTTGGCCTGGGCGATCACAAACTCACCTTCGTCGATCGCGGAGAGGTAATCGATTTCGTCCGTCACCTTGCCATTTTTGACCCGACGGTACGGGGTTTCCAGAAAACCGTACTGATTGGTCCGGGCATACACCGCCAGGGAGTTGATCAGACCGATGTTCGGCCCTTCCGGGGTTTCGATCGGGCAGACCCGGCCGTAATGGGTCGGATGCACGTCGCGCACCTCGAAGCCCGCGCGCTCACGGGTCAGACCGCCCGGGCCCAGGGCGGAAATACGCCGCTTGTGGGTCACCTCGGACAGCGGATTGTTCTGATCCATGAACTGGGAAAGCTGGGAGGAGCCAAAGAACTCCTTGATCGCGGCGGAGACCGGCTTGGCGTTGATCATCTCCTGCGGCATCAGGTTTTCCGATTCCGCCAGGGACAAACGCTCCTTGACCGCGCGCTCGACCCGCACCAGTCCCACACGGAACTGATTTTCGGCCATCTCGCCCACGGAGCGGATACGGCGGTTACCCAGATGGTCGATGTCATCGACCGTCCCCTTGCCGTCGCGAATACCGATCAGGGTCTGAATGACGGCAAGAATGTCCTCTTTGGAGAGGGTCCCTTCACCGGTCACTTCCTTACGTCCGATACGACGATTGAACTTCATACGACCGACGCCGGAGAGATCGTAACGATCCTCGCTGAAGAACAGGTTATTAAACAGATTCTCCGCCGCTTCCTTGGTCGGCGGCTCACCCGGGCGCATCATGCGATAGATTTCCACCTGGGCTTCCAGCTGGGTGGTGGTGGTGTCGATTTCCAGCGTCTTGGAAATATACGGGCCATGATCCAGATCATTGGTAAAGATGGTCTGGAATTCGGTGATCTTGGCCTCGCGCAGTTGCTCCAGGCGCTCGGGAATCAGGGTGTCATTGGCCTTGGCCACTACTTCGCCGGTATCTTTGTTGATCACGTCGTGGGCCAGGACCTTGTCGTGCATATACTCGTCCGGCACTGCCAGTTTCTTCAGACCCGCCTTTTCTATCTCGCGGATATGCCGCGGGGTAATACGGCGGCCTTCTTCGACCAGCACCTTGTTCTTGATCTTGATATCGAAGGTCGCGGTTTCCCCACGCAGACGATCGGCAACCAGATCGAGCTCAAAACCGCCTTCCTTATCCATATGGAAGGTGTTTTTCTCGAAGAACAGATCCAACATCTCTTCGGTGCTGTAACCGAGTGCACGCAGCAATATGGTGACCGGCAGTTTGCGACGACGGTCGATGCGGGTAAACAGGCAATCTTTCGGATCGAATTCAAAATCGAGCCAGGAACCCCGATAGGGAATCACCCGGGCATTGAACAGCAGCTTGCCGGAGGAATGGGTCTTGCCCTTGTCGTGATCGAAAAACACGCCGGGCGAACGGTGCAGCTGGGAGACGATAACCCGTTCGGTGCCATTGATAACAAAGGTTCCGGTATCGGTCATGAGCGGAATTTCGCCCATGTAGACTTCCTGCTCGCGAATATCCTTGACCGTGGGGCTCTTGGCCTCCTTGTCATAGATAATCAGACGAACCTTGACCCGCAGTGGTGCCGCGTAGGTCACACCGCGCATCTGACACTCTTTCACATCAAAGGCCGGGGTTCCCAGTCGGTAGCTGACATATTCCAGCGCTGCATTGCCGGAATAGCTGACTATGGGAAAAACCGATTTGAACGCCGCATGTAACCCCTTGTCGTCACGCTGATCTTCGATTTTTTCAGCCTGCAGGAATTCCCGATAGGAATCGGTCTGCATAGCCAGAAGATAAGGGACTTCCAGGATAGTAGGACGACGACCAAAGTTTTTACGAATCCGTTTCTTATCAGTGAACGAGTATGCCATTGGTCACCTTGCTTGTAGCAGTTAGTCGCGAAACTGGCATTCCCAGCGATCCGTTGTTAACGATATTCTGGCCGTTAAACAACGAATACACAGCAGGCCAGCGGCCATTCGGCCACCAGCCCGCTGTGGGAATGGTTATACCATTTTGTGACTGCGGGCCCCTGGCCCGCAATCTTTTCATGAAGCAAGCCGCTTTTATTTCAGCTCGACCTGTGCGCCGGCTTCTTCAAGCGTCTTCTTCACCTCTTCGGCGTCGTCTTTCGAAGCACCCTCCTTCACAGTAGCAGGGGTACCTTCAACCATTTCCTTGGCTTCTTTCAGACCCAGACCGGTAATACCACGGACTGCCTTGATGACGGCAACCTTGTTATCACCGAAGCTGGTCATGACGATGTCAAATTCGTCTTTCTCTTCAGCGGCGGCTTCACCACCACCGGCCGCAGCGGCCGGGGCAGCAGCGACAGCGGCTGCAGCGGAAACACCAAACTTTTCTTCCATCGCTTCGATCAGATCGACGACTTCCATTACGGTCATGCTGGAAATTGTTTCCAGGATTTCATCTTTTGAAACTGCCATTTTACCTTCTCCTAATCACTAAATTATCAAGAGGCCTGTTTAGCGTCACGAACAGCTGCGACGGTACGGACCAGTTTGCCAGGCACTTCATTAAAGGTACGCGCCAGCTTGGTAACCGGGGCCTGCATAACCGACATAAGCATGCTGATGGCTTGCTCTTTGGTCGGCAGGTTGGCCAGACGGTCCAGATCCGAAGCGGACAGTAACTGTCCATTCACGGAAAGGGCCTTGACTACCAGCTTGTCATTTCCCTTGGCGAACTCTTTGATTACTCGCGCCGCCGCACCCGGATCTTCTTCAGAAAATGCCAGGAGCATCGGGCCCACGAGCGTCTCATTCATGCAGGCAAAGTCCGTCCCTTCCAATGCACGTTTGGCCAGCGTATTTTTTACGACACGGAGATAAACACCACCGGAACGTGCCTGGGCACGCAGGTTATTCATCTCATTGGACGCCAGTCCGATATATTCCGCTACGACCGCGGAATGTGCATTCGCAGCGACTTCAGAGACCTCGGCCACTATGGCTTTCTTTTGTTTAAGACTGAGAGCCACGCGAACATACCTCCATTTATGACAGACAAAACATCACGTCTGTCGTTGGACGAACATGAAACATCCCGCTGGATGTCCCACCTTTAGTGACCCAAGGCAGAATTAAATCTGTTCGGGCACACCATCTGCGCAGGCCGGGGCAAAACCCCATTAAGCCGTCAAAACAACGACACCCACGGTCTTTGATGGACGCTGCCCGGGGTGAAAACCGAATTTTCTCCCCGAAACAACGGCCACAAAGTCTGTAGTGATCAGCTCGCCAGCGACGCCTGATCGACGGAAATTCCCGGACCCATGGTCGTGGAGACAGACACTTTCTTCACATACTGTCCCTTGGCGGCAGAAGGCTTGGCCTTTTTCAGATCCGCCAGCAGGGCTTCCAGGTTTTCCTTCAAATTGTTGGCATCAAAATCCACATTGCCAATAGCACAATGGATGATACCGCCCTTGTCGGTGCGGTAGCGCACCTGACCGGCCTTGGCATTTTTCACCGCGCCTTCCACGTCCGGGGTCACAGTACCGACTTTCGGGTTCGGCATCAGACCGCGCGGACCGAGAATCTGGCCCAGCTGGCCGACCACACGCATGGCGTCCGGGGTGGCAATCACCACATCGAAATCCATGTTGCCCTGTTTGACGTCTTCGGCCAGATCGTCGAAGCCGACGATGTCGGCACCCGCGGCTTTGGCCTTGTCGGCATTCTCGCCCTGGGCAAACACGGCAACCCGGACAGTCTTGCCGGTGCCGTGCGGCAGAACGGTGGCGCCACGCACGACCTGATCGGATTTCCGGGGATCGACACCCAGATTCACCGCCACTTCAACCGATTCGACAAATTTGGCGCGCGGCAGATCTTGCAGCAGACCGAAGGCATCATCGATCGGGTAGAGCTTGCTGGAATCAACCTTTTCACGAATCGCTTTTTGACGTTTGCTCAGCTTGGCCATTTACATACCCTCCACATCAAGACCCATACTCCGCGCGCTACCGGCAATGGTGCGCACCGCCGAATCCATATCGGCGGCAGTCAGATCAGGATCTTTGGCCCGGGCAATCTCTTCCAGTTGCTCGCGGGTCACCGTGCCCACCTTGTTACGGTTGGGCTCACCCGAGCCGCTCTTGATATCGGCGGCCTTTTTCAGCAGGATCGACGCCGGCGGCGTCTTCATGATGAAGGTAAAGCTGCGATCGCTGTAGACGGTGATGACAACCGGGATCGGCAACCCTTTTTCGGTTTCCTGGGTCTGGGCATTAAACGCCTTGCAGAACTCCATGATGTTCACACCATGCTGACCCAGCGCAGGACCGACCGGCGGCGACGGATTCGCTTCCTGCGCCGGCACCTGCAGCTTGATATATGCTTCAATTTTCTTGGCCATAACTTCCTCGCTTTGGGTTCAAACGCCGTTTCCCTTGCGGTACTCGAGCTCCCCTTGTTTAAGTACTCAGGGACGAGGTACGAGTGACGAGGAAGTTGGAATACGGCTATGCCGTATGCTTTAGTCCTCGTAACTCGTCACTCCGTCCCTCGTCCCTTTCAGGTCGGGAAGAGCTTTTAGCTCTTCTCGACCTGACTGAAGTCGAGATCGACTGGCGTGGAACGGCCGAAGATCGACACTTCCACGCGCAGGCGGTTCTTTTCATAATCCACTTCTTCAACGACGCCGTTAAAGTCGTTGAACGGACCGTCGTTGATCCGGACCACTTCGCCCGCCTCGAACAGGACCTTGGGCCGCGGCCGTTCGGTCCCTTCCTGGATGCGCTCCAGAATCGACTGGGCTTCTTTTTCACTGATCGGCGCCGGCTTGTCGCTGGTGCCGCCGATAAAGCCCATCACCCGCGGCGTATCCTTGACCAGATGCCAGGTATCATCGTCCATATCCATCTGTACCAGGACATAGCCCGGAAAGAACTTGCGATCGCTTTTGCGCTTCTGGCCATCTCGCATTTCGATGACTTCCTCGGTGGGCACCAGGATCTGTCCGAACTTGTCCTCCATACCCTTGAGCTTGATCCGCTCCTCCAGTGAGCGCTTGACCTGCGCTTCAAAACCGGAATAGGCGTGGACGACGTACCAGCGTAATGCCATCTACTCAGCCTCCCTGACCGGTGATGAGTTTCACCGCCCACAGCAAAAACATATCGAACAACCACAGCACGATACCGATAATCGTCACCATCACCACCACCATCAGCGTGGTCTGTGTGGTTTCACGCCGGGATGGCCAGACAGACTTGCGCGCCTCGAGGACGGCACTGCGGCCGAAGTTCCAGGCATTCAGCCCCGGTTGCGAGGTCGCCGCCACGGCCACCGCCACACCCAGCACCGCCAGCAAACCCAGCACCCGATACAGCAGTGCCTCGTTCATAAACTGGTAAAAACCGGCAATACCTGCCAGCACCAGTAATACGGCGACTGTTAGCTTGATCTTGTCTGCCATCGTTGTCCTGTTAACCCCGGCGAATCATCATTCAATAACCCGCCGCGCGTTTGGCAGGCCAGGAGGGAATCGAACCCCCAACCTGCGGTTTTGGAGACCGCCGCTCTGCCAATTGAGCTACTGGCCTAAATTGAGGGACGAGTAACGAGGGACGAGTAACGAGGTAAACAAAACCGTGAGCACACATCGGGTGCGCTCATCGATTTCCTCGTCACTCGGCCCTCGGCCCTTTGTCCCTTTTATTCAATAATCTTCGATACCACACCGGCGCCGACGGTCCGGCCGCCTTCGCGAATCGCAAAGCGCAGGCCCTCTTCCATCGCAATCGGTGCAATCAG
>NZ_SOQX01000014.1 GCF_004366735.1 Thiohalophilus thiocyanatoxydans
TCGTTCCATCATTGTAATACGTTTGTAGTGCTCTGACATGCAACACCCCCTTGGGTTAAGGTATTATGGTATTGCACTAGGACTTAGAGACCACCTGGATAAAATTTTTACTCTGCGGCTCTGCGCCTCCGCGTCCTCTGCGTTTCTTCCAGAATATCTGAAAAGAGAATAAAAAAGGGCGCCCGAGGGCGCCCTTTTTGTTTTGGCTTCCTGCCGTTGTTGTTACATACCGGAACCGCGCGTGCCGGTGAACTCGGGATAGGCTTCCATCCCGCATTCGGCGAGATCCAGGCCCTCGTACTCCTGCTCTTCGCTGACCCGAACCCCCATGATGGCCTTGATCACCAGCCAGACGATCAGGCTGACGGCAAAGACCCAGACGAAGATCGTCAGCGCACCGATGATCTGTCCAAAGAGTGTGGCACTCCCGGTAATCGGTACCGCCAGCAGTCCCCAGATACCCACCACGCCGTGGACCGAAATGGCACCGACCGGATCGTCGATCTTCAGCTTGTCCAGGGTGACGATGGAGAAGACCACCAGCGCACCACCGACACCACCGATGAGGGTCGCCAGTAACGGCGTCGGGGTATCCGGGCCGGCGGTAATGGCCACCAGACCGGCCAGGGCGCCGTTGAGCGCCATGGTCAGATCGGCCTTGCCGAATAGCATGCGAGCGACAATCAGCGCGGCGATCACGCCACCGGCTGCCGCGGCGTTGGTATTCAAAAATACCATGGCCACATCATTGGCACTGGCCATATCGCCCAGCTTGAGCACGGAACCGCCGTTGAAGCCGAACCAGCCCATCCACAGGATGAAGGTCCCCAGGGTCGCCAGCGGCAGGTTGGCACCGGGGATGGCGTTGATCTTGCCATCGGCGGTGTACTTGCCTTTGCGCGGACCGAGCACCAGGACGCCCGCCAGGGCCGCCGCGGCACCGGCCATGTGCACAATCCCGGAACCGGCGAAGTCGGCGAAGCCGAGATCACCCAGGTTGTACATGCCGAACACGTCTCCGCCGCCCCAGGTCCACAGACCTTCCATCGGATAGATGAAACCGGTCATGACCACGGCAAACAGCATGAACGCCCACAACTTCATGCGTTCGGCTACCGCACCGGAGACAATGGACATGGCAGTGGCCACAAACACCACCTGGAAGAAGAAGTCCGACGCCCCGGAATAGACCGAGCCACCGTCAAACCCGTTCTCGGCAGACAGACTCAACGCGTCCGCTACCAGCGAATCACCACCGGCGATACCCGACAGGAAGTAACCCCCGCCGTACATAATCGCATAACCGCAGACCATATACATGGTACAGGCGATCGCGAACAAAACTACGTTCTTGGTCAGAATTTCCGTGGTGTTCTTGGAACGCACCAAACCGGCCTCGAGCATCGAGAATCCGGCGGCCATCCACATAACCAGCGCACCACAGACCAGGAAGTAGAAGGTATCGATGGCATACTGCAATTGGAAAATTTGGTTTTCCATCTTAAGCCTCTCCTCAAGTCTTACAGCGCATCTGCGCCGGTTTCACCGGTACGGATACGAACTGTCTGTTCAATGTCTGATACGAAGATCTTGCCGTCACCGATCTTGCCGGAATTGGCAGCTTTGGAGATGCCTTCAATGACCTGGTCAACCAGAGCATCATCGATAGCAGCCTCGATCTTCACCTTGGGCAGAAAATCCACAACGTATTCCGCCCCGCGATATAACTCGGTATGCCCTTTCTGACGGCCGAAGCCCTTGACTTCCGTGACGGTGATACCCTGTACCCCGATCTCGGAAAGCGCTTCGCGCACATCATCCAGCTTGAAGGGCTTGATGATTGCCATAACCATTTTCATGGTCTTGCCTCCTTAAAAAGTGCCCACCCGAAGGTGGGCGAATGGTTTTAAGCTTACTCAAACAAATCGTTTACAGATCAAAGCTCTTGCTATAGGAAATGGTGAAACGGGCGTCACCATCGGCACCATCCATGTCGTTCTGCTCGTAGGCAAATACAAAATCATCCTTGCTCAGGCTGGCCTGGTAATGGCTGTAATCAGTTGACGAGGGATCATCAAAATCATAATCGCCGTAAAGAAGTCCCAGGGTCAGACCTTCCTTGACTTCGAAATCAGCACCAACATACATATACAGGTCATCCTCGTACTGACTGTTGGCTTCGGTATCCACGGTCATAGCCACGCCGGCACTGAACATTTCATAACTGGCATTGACGTACAGCTCGTCAAAATCATCCTCGACCGCGCTGTCAACCGGATACATGTAACGGATATAACCAAGATCCAGACCGACCGGCCCCGCATCAAAGCCGTAACCGGCATAGAGATCCTGTTCGTACTGACTGTCGCCACCGAGCGAGGAAACCCAGGTCCCGACGTAAAGACCCGCTTCATGGGCGTAGTCGATCCCTCCGGAGATCGCCGAATCATCGGCGCCCTGAGTGACACCTCGCCAGATATAGTTGGACGTAAACCCGACGTTACCGCTCAGTTCCGCGACAGCCAGGTTACTCGCGACAGTGGAGGCAGCCAGAACGCTGCCGATAAGTAATGCATTTGCCTTTCTCATTGGTCTTTTCCCCATACAGTGAAGTGTTAAAAGAAAACATGTGCTGTACAGGCTATTGCGAAGGGCGTGCCAGATCTTGTTTGTCATTAAAAAACAAACACTTGTTAATGTTTTCAATGTGGGACGCACTCTCTTTGTGCGCAGAAAAGGATCATGGCGTGGCCAGTCGCACCATTGCGGTGCAACCGGTTCACCGGGCGACTGGCAGTTAGAGACTGTTCTGAACGAGGGGACCACTGAACACACCAAAGCGCTGTTCAGGGTGTTCGCTGGTGATTTCTTTATCTGTTTTTATCCAAACAGGTGTTTCGAATTACCGACCATTTTGATTTTAACCGGTACTACCATGAAGGCTGGCTCGCAAGCGCGACAGCACCGTATGCGTGAACCGGGAAATTTATTTAAAGATCAAACTCACCCTTCAAGGTGCCCAAGGCCGCATTTTATCCAGAGCAAAGATAAACTCCTTTTTTCAACGCGGCACGAAAGTGTCGATAATCTTCCTGCGCAGGGTCATCGAATTCATACATGCCAAACAACAGGTCAGCTACAGTGCCTTGCGCAGCTCAATATCGGTATCGACACTCATATGGAGATCATTGTCCTGTGAGGCTCCGTCTTTGCCGAGAGTCAATGCCGCCATAGCAGTAACCTGAGCACTATCCACACGGCCGTAACGCTCGGTGGCATCATTATCCTACTCGCCACCGGGTACCGATACATAATCATACCGGCATCCAAGGGGATACCTGCGGCGGACCCGCGAAAACCGCCGTACAGATCCGATTCATAGCCGTTGCCATTGCCGTAATTGGCGGTCCAGACACCGGCATAGAGGTTGGTCTCGTGGGTATAGTCGATACCGCCCTGCGGCTGCGTCGTCATCGGTCCGGGTCACGCCACGCCAGAGATAGTTGGCTGTCGCGCCCAGGTTACCGGTCAGTTCGGCTCCGGGCAGAGTGGTGCCGGCGGCCCGCAGCAGGGCTGCTTGCAAGATGTCTCATGTGCTCCCGAAGTGTCGGGATTTAGCCGACGGTGCATTTACCCACCGAACAGAACGATTATAATAATAACCTCATCCACTATCCCGCACAGGCGCCCCAATGCAGACTCCGGATATCGAACAACTGGTCGACCGCATCATGAATGCCCTGCCCCAGGGTTTTCAGGAGATGAAGCAGGAGGCCGATCAACAGCTGCGTGCGGCCCTGCAGCGCACCCTCTCCCAGATGGATCTTGTCACCCGTGAGGAGTTCGACATCCAGCGCGAGGTGCTGCTGCGCACCCGCAGTAAACTCGAGGCCCTGGAACAGCAGGTCGCCGCCCTGGAACAGGCGCTGAATAATACTGAACCAACTCCAAAATAGCCCCCTACGAATCCGATCCAGCCAACCAGCCAGAGCCGCCCCCGTTCGCATCAGGGTGCATTTTCAACACGGAGCACGCAAAGGCGTTTATGCCCGCTGTTTGGGTGCGGGAGCCGCGGAGATTAAAATCTTTTCAAATTGATTTCTCCGCGCCTCTGCGTCTCCGCGAACTCTGCGTTATTTTGTGCCGACCTTCATGATCGGTTGCATCCCCCGGCGGTTCGTATAAAAATCGGGGGACGACAGGGAAAGCTTGCAGGCCACCACCGGCCTGCCTCGGACAAGGGACTATGTCATGAGTCTTGCAGTGGTCTATACCCGCGCCCAGTGCGGCGTCGACGCCCCGCTGGTCAGCGTGGAAACCCATCTCTCCAACGGTCTGCCCGGTCTGTCCATCGTCGGCCTGCCCGAGACCGAGGTGAAGGAGAGCAAGGACCGGGTGCGCGCGGCCCTGCTCAACAGCCGCTTCGAGTACCCCGCCCGTCGCATCACGGTCAATCTGGCCCCCGCCGATCTGCCCAAGGAGGGTGGCCGCTTCGATCTCGCCATCGCCCTGGGCATCCTGGCCGCCTCCGGCCAGCTGCCGATCGACACCCTCGCCCGCTATGAATTTCTCGGTGAACTGGCCCTCGGCGGCGCGCTGCGCCCGGTGCGCGGCGCCCTGCCCGCCAGCATCCACAGCCGCCAGGCCCGGCGCTGTCTGATTCTGCCGGCGGAGAATCTGGCCGAGGCCGCCCTGATCCAGGAGGCCGAGGTCCTGCCGGCCGCCCACCTGAGCGAGGTCTGCGCCCATCTGGTGGGGCAGCAACGCCTCGCCCTGCCCGAGCAGCCTCCCGTCAGCGCCCGCGCCCCCGAGCGGGAACCGGATCTGGCCGAGGTGCGCGCCCAGCATCAGGCCCGCCGCGCACTGGAGATCGCCGCCGCCGGCGGCCACAGCCTGTTGCTGGTCGGCCCGCCCGGGACCGGCAAGTCAATGCTGGCCCGGCGCCTGCCGGGCATCCTGCCGACCATGAGTGACGAGGAGGCGGTGGAGAGCGCCGCGGTGCAGTCCATCAGCCATCAGGGCTTCGATTGCACCCGCTGGAAGGTGCGCCCGTTTCGCGCGCCCCACCATACCGCCTCGGCGGTGGCGCTGGTCGGCGGCGGCAGCCACCCGCGCCCGGGCGAAATCTCCCTGGCCCATCACGGGGTGATGTTTCTGGACGAGCTGCCCGAGTTCGATCGCCGGGTGCTGGAGGTACTGCGCGAGCCGCTGGAGAGCGGCATGATTACCATCTCCCGGGCGACCCGCCAGGCCGACTTCCCGGCCCGCTTTCAGCTGATCGCGGCCATGAACCCCTGCCCCTGCGGTTATTACGGCGATGCCAGCGGGCGTTGCCGCTGTACCCCGGATCAGGTCGCTCGCTATCGCGCCAAACTCTCGGGGCCCCTGCTGGATCGGATCGACATGCACGTCGAGGTCCCCAGTGTCTCGCTGGAGGTGCTCCATCAGCAGAGCGACAACCGCGAAGAGGAGAGCGCCACGGTACGCCGGCGGGTCGAGGTGGCCCGGGCGGTGCAACTGGCGCGCAGCGGCGTCGCCAATGCGCAACTGGATAACCCCCGCCTGGAAGCGATCTGCCGGCTGGACGCAGAACCGGCGCGGCTACTGCAAACGGCGATCGCCCGTCTCGGGCTGTCGGCGCGGGCCTATCACCGGGTCTTGAAACTGGCGCGCACCATCGCCGATCTGGCCGGTGCCGAACAGATCACCGGCGCCCACATCAGCGAGGCGATTGCCTATCGGCGGCTGGACCGCCCCCTGCTCCAGGCCACCGAGCCCGGGCCCTACTAGAGCTGCGCCTGCCACTGACGACAGGTGGTCTCGATGATCTCGCGCACCTCTTCGGGCTTTTCGGTCATGGGCCAGTGGTTGCAGTGCACCGGCACAATATCGCTGTGCGGAATGCGGGCGATCTTCGCCTCCAGCGTGCTGTGATCGCTCAGGGAGGT
Organism: Thiohalophilus thiocyanatoxydans; assembly: GCF_004366735.1. Taxonomy (GTDB): domain Bacteria; phylum Pseudomonadota; class Gammaproteobacteria; order UBA6429; family Thiohalophilaceae; genus Thiohalophilus; species Thiohalophilus thiocyanatoxydans. Next base: position 5,949 of record NZ_SOQX01000014.1, read on the forward strand.
GCCGGTGGAGAGCAGCACCCGCACCGGCCGGGTAATCCGGGTATAGTCGGGTAGCGGGCGCACCACCTCCAGCACATCCTGCAGATAGTTGGCCAGCGGAATGAACTCCAGATCCACCCGCGGGTTGGTATACAGCCGGGCAATTTCACTGGCCGAGGTCTGCTTGAGCAGCTCGCGGGTCTTCACATCCAGCGCATGCAGATCGCGGATCGGAAATTCGCGCTGGCCCAGTCCCAGTGCGTACCCCAGGCGTAATAACCTGACGATCAGCCACAACAACGGCCGCCAGCGCCGGGCCTTGCCCAGCTTTCCGTGCAGCAGTTCGGGAAAGACCGGATCCAGCAGAATCAGCCCGCCGCACAGCGTTGAGTAACGCAGGGCGAAATCCATGGCGATCTGAGCGCCGAGACTGTGACCGAGGATCACCACGTTATGCAGCTTTTCCTGCTGCAGGACCGCGGCCAGATCATCAACCCAGTGTTCACGGTGATAGGTCTTGCGGGTCATCGAATAGCTGTGACCGCGCAGATCGGGGCGCAGCAGGTTCCAGTCCCGACGCAATTCGGTGTTGCCCACAAATTCGCTCCAGCGACTGTGATTGCTCGCCAGCCCGTGGAGCATGACCAGCGTGGGCGCTTGCGGCCCCTGGCGGACCAGTTTGTAGCCCAGCCGCACGCCGTCGGGGGCGGTGATAAATCGTAGTTCTTCGCTCGGCATAATGACCGCTATGGTTATCCGGATTGTGTGTCATTTTTATCATGCCTATGACGACTTTGCAGCCGAGGATTGTGGGCTATAGTTAAAGGGTGTCGATGAATGAGGAGAATTCATCATGACCATGTCATTACGGCTTCTGGAATATCTGGAATGGAAGGGGGTCGATTATGAACTGCTGCATCACCCCTTCGTCACCGGCAGCCTGCGCACCGCCGCCATGGCCCATGTCCCGGGACGCCAGTTCGCCAAATCCATCGTACTCAAAGACGAGCAGGGCTATCTGGTGGCGATCGTGCCCGCCTCGCACAAACTGGATCTGGACGAACTCAACCGCAATCTGAATCGCAGCCTGCATCTGGCAACGGAAAAAGAGATCGCGGCTCTGTTCGACGACTGCTCCAAAGGCGCCATTCCCCCCCTCGCCGAGGCCTACGGCTATGACGCGGCGGTGGACGAGACCCTGGAAGAATCGCCGGATGTCTACTTCGAAGCCGGCGATCACGCCGAACTGGTTCACGTCAGCGGGGATGATTTCCGCTACATGATGCACCGCGCCCGGCACGGGCATTTCAGTCATCCGACATAACAGGGACGAGTGACGAGGTACTAGGGACGAGGCTTTGTATAAAACGGGCCTTGAGAAATTATTTCCTCGTCACTCGTACCTCGTCCCTTGGCACTCCCGGCCCTTCGGGCCGGGCGGTCAGACGACCCGCGGATTGATCTCGCCGGCGAGCATCGCCTGGTATTCGTCCTCGAAGAAGAATTTTTCCTCGCCGAAGGCCGGCTTGAGCTGATCCAGCCAGGTGGCGTTTTCGTCGTACTGCGCGAAGAAGGGGCGCTGAACCCAGTCGGGGTTACGGGCCTGGATGAAGCGCAGAACGAAGACCTTCTCGCCGTTGATTTCACTGACGCCCTGGATCTCCACCTTGCCGGGACCGGCGCTCATGGAGGGGCCGCGGGCGGTGCGGCCGAGGCCGGAGATCTGCTGCATCGCCTCGCGGTAGATTTCCCAGGCGCGGGCCAGCGGCACCTCGAAGTACTGCTTCGCCCCGGTGTCACGCTCGACGAACATGTAATAGGGCACCAGTCCCAGGCGAACCTGTTCGCGCCACATGTCGGCCCAGATTTGCGGATCGTCATTGATGTGGCGTAACAGCGGGGCCTGGGTGCGAATCACCGCGCCGGTTTCGCGGACCCGGCGGATCGCCTCGCGCGCGATGTCGGTGTCCATCTCCCGCCAGTGATTGAAATGGGCCATCAGGGCCACATGCTTGCCGGCCCTGACCAGCCGGCTCAACAGATCCAGCAGTTCGTCGGCATCCTCGTCGGTGACATAACGTTGCGGCCAGAAGGTCAGCGACTTGGTGCCGATACGAATGGTCTGGATGTGATCGAACTGCGGCTGCGTCAGCGGCTCAAGATAGTTCACCAGGTGCTGGGTCTTCATCACCATGGGATCGCCGCCGGTAACCAGCAGATCACTGATGTTCTTATGCTGTTCCAGGTAGGCATGCAGCTGATCGGCCTCTTTCGCGGAGAAGCGCAGCTCTTTGTCGCCGATAAACTGGGCCCAGCGGAAACAGAAGGAGCAATAGGAATGGCAGACCTGGCCCTGGCTGGGGAAAAACAGGATGGTCTCGCGGTATTTATGCTGAATGCCGTCCAGGGTCTGTTCATCCAGTTGCGGGACATTGAGCAACTGCTGGCCGGCCGGATGGGGATTGAGTCCGGCACGGATCGCACGGGCCACCGCCTGGATCCCGGCCCTGTCCCCGCCACGCAGGGCCTCGACCATGCGCGCGAAATCGGTCTCGGCCAGCATGCCACGCTGCGGAAAAGTCAGCTGAAAAACCGGATCGGCCGGAATATTGTTCCAGTCGATCAGCTCGTCGATCACATACTGGTTGACCCGAAAAGGCAGCACACTGGCGACCACCCGCATTTCGAAGCGCTGCTGTGGTGTCAGTTTTTTCAACGGCGCGATCTTGTCCAGGTGCCGCTCGGTATACACCAGAAAGCGGCGTGGCTCGAACGGCTCTTCGGCAAACGCTCGTTGTTCGGGCAGTGACATTACGCTGGTCATGTCATTCTCCAGAATCCGGGGCAGCCTGCTCGTCGCAAAGACACGTCCGCCCCGCAGGGCGGGGCAGGACAGGACAGGGGGACGAATAGCGGATTGTGTGGCGGCAGTGGTGCCGGCCAACAGACAGGCTGACTCTATGTAAACAGTGCCACATACTAACATCCCTGGTTTTTTGGAACAACGCAGGGCCGGGGAATTAACCTTTATTAAACAATAACTTGGATTATCGAACCGGCAACCGAACGCTGCGCCATCCGGGCCCGAATGTCAATATCGACCGCACCGTCCACCCCCACTACAATGTCCGCTCAGCAGGAGTTGTCAGCGTTCATGTCCACGATTCTCAATCCCCGACAAAACCAGGCCGTGCGCCACATTGACGGACCGTGCCTGGTCCTGGCCGGGGCCGGCAGTGGCAAGACCCGGGTTATCACCCACAAAATCGCCTATCTGATCCAGGCCTGCGCCATCGACGCGCGGCATATCGCCGCGGTCACCTTCACCAACAAGGCGGCGCGGGAGATGAAAGAGCGGGTTGGCAAGCTGTTGCGCGGCGACGCCGGCAAGGGGCTGCGGGTCTCCACCTTCCATACCCTGGGTCTGGATATTTTGCGTCGCGAATACAAGGCGCTGGAGTACAAAGCCGGCTTTTCCATTTACGACAGCGCGGACAGCACGCATCTGCTCAAGGAGCTGATGAAACGCTCCTTCGGCGATGACGGCGGTCAGGCCGAACGCATGTTGTGGCAGATTTCGCGCTGGAAAAGCGAGTTCGTCCTGCCCGAACAGGCGCTGCAGCTGGCCGACGGGGACGTCAACCAGACCACCGCGGCCCTGCTCTACGAACAGTACCGCCATTACCTGAAGACCTACAACGCGGTCGACTTCGATGATCTGATCATGCTGCCGGTGATCCTGTTTCGCGAACACCCGGAGATACTCGAACGCTGGCAGAACCGCATTCGCCATCTTCTGGTGGACGAGTACCAGGACACCAACTCCACCCAGTACGAACTGGTCAAGCAGTTGTGCGGCGTGCGGGGCAATCTGACCGTGGTGGGCGACGACGATCAGTCCATCTATGCCTGGCGAGGTGCCCAGCCGGAGAACCTGTCACTGCTGCAGCAGGACTACCCCAACCTGAAAGTGATCAAGCTGGAACAGAACTACCGCTCCACCGGCTGTATCCTCAAGGCCGCCAACCGGCTGATCGCCAGCAATCCGCATGTCTTCGAAAAACGCCTGTGGAGCGAGCTGGGTTACGGCGATCCGATCCGGGTGATTCGCACCCGCAACGATCAGCACGAGGCGGAACAGGTGGTCTCGGAGATCATGCATCACATGTTCGTACAGCGGACCCAGTATGCCGATTATGCGATTCTCTATCGCGGCAACCATCAATCACGATTATTTGAACAGGCATTGCGCGAACACGACATTCCCTATTACCTGAGCGGCGGTACCTCGTTTTTCGCCTATACCGAGATCAAGGACATCATGTCCTATCTCAAACTGATTACCAATCCGGATGACGATAATGCGTTTCGGCGGATTATCAACACCCCGCGCCGCGAGCTTGGCCCCGCGACGCTGGAGAAGCTGACCGAGTACGCCATGGGCCGCGGCCACAGCCTGTTCGTGTCTGCCATGGAGTTTGGCCTGAGCCAGGTACTGAGCGACCGGGCCGCCGAGAAGCTGCAACGCTTCTGTCACTGGATCCTGGATCTGCAACATCAGGCCGAAGGTGACGCTCCCGCCTCGGTGGTCAAACGGCTGATCGTTGATATCGATTACGAGCGCTATCTGCTGGATAACAGCCGTGACGAAATCATTGCCGAGCGCAAGCTGGAGAACGTCAACGAACTGGCCAACTGGTTCGAACGCCTGGCCAAGGCCAATCCGGACGCCTCACTCAATGAACTGGTGACGAAACTGACCCTGCTCGACACGCTGGATCGCAACGAGGAAGACGAGCGCGGCAACCGGGTGCACTTGATGACCCTGCACGCCGCCAAGGGACTGGAGTTTCCCCATGTCTATCTGGTTGGCATGGAGGAGATGCTATTGCCCCATCGCAGCAGTATCGAGGAGGAGAGTCTGGAAGAAGAGCGCCGTCTCGCCTATGTCGGCATCACCCGGGCCCAGAAAACCCTGACGTTCACCTACGCCAACCAGCGCAAGCGTCACGGCGAAATGCAGGAGTGCAGCCCCAGTCGTTTCATCGACGAGTTACCGGACGAAGATCTCAAATGGTCCGGCGAAGGCGTGGAGATGGATCCCGAAGAGCGCCAGCAACGCGGGCAAGCCCACATCGCCAGCCTGCGCAGCATGCTGGCAGGGACGAGTAACGAGTGACGAGGGACGAAGCAAAGAAAAAGCCGGGCATTGTCCGGCTTTTTCTTTTGTTTCCTCGGCACTCATCACTCCCCAAAGAAAGTAGGCCGGACATAGCGAAGAGGTGTCCGGCAATCCGGGAAATGCCCGATACCGCGGAGTTTATGCCCGAAGGGTGCTATATCGGGCCTACCTGCTGTTAGGTGCTAGGTGCTAGGTGTGTAAACCCACCAGGTTGTTCACGGAAAGCCCCAACCGGCTAACCGGCGGTTTGTAATCCAGGCTGGCATGGGGGCGGTGCCAGTTGTACTCA
>NZ_SOQX01000015.1 GCF_004366735.1 Thiohalophilus thiocyanatoxydans
GGCGGTCTCTAGTTCCTAGCGCAATAATTCGCTGAAGGCTTCGTAAGGTGTCTTCCAGTTAAGTACCTTGCGTGGACGGCCATTCAGTCGGTCTTGCGCCTTCATGATACTGTAGTAGCTCACCGCATTGAAGTCGGTTCCCTTGGGGAAGTACTGTCGGATTAAGCCATTGGTATTCTCATTGGTACCACGTTCCCAGGGACTTTGCGGGTGAGCAAAGTAAACCTGCATCTGTGTGTCCTCGGTAAACAGGCGATGTTCCGCCATTTCCTTACCACGGTCATAGGTCAACGACAACTTCATCTGCTTGGGTAAGGCGCGTAACCGACGGGCAAAGGCCTTACGGACGCTCTGCGCATCCCGGGCTTTGAGAGGTATGAGCAAGGTCGTTCGCGTGGTGCGCTCCACCAGGGTCCCCAGGGCACTTTGATGATGCGCGCCGAGGATCAGATCACCTTCCCAGTGACCGGGCACGGTCCGGTCCGCGACGTCAGCAGGCCGTTCTTCAATACTGATCATGTCGGGGATCTGACCGCGTCGATCCTCGCCCCGGCTGCGTGGACGACGTTTTTTGTGGTGCTGACGCAGATAACCGAGTAGCTCACGGCGCAATTCACCGCGAGGGAGCACGTACAGGTAGGTATAGATGGTTTCGGCTGACACACGCAGTTGCTCGTCGTTGGGATAGTCCTGCTTGAGCCGGGCACTGATCTGCTGGGGCGACCATTGTTTGCGTAAGCCCCGAAGGACAATCTGCCTCAGGCGACCATCACAAACCAGCTTCCGGGGCTTCCTGAAACACCGTTGGGCCGCTTTGGTCTGGGCGGTGACCGCACGATAGCCTGTGCTATCAGAATTTCGAGCAATCTCTCGCGAAATGGTCGACGGACTGCGCCCCAGGTGTCGGGCAATCTCCTGGTAGCGCCATCCCTGAGCTAACCCGATGCTGATTTCTTCTCGTTCCATCATTGTAATACGTTTGTAGTGCTCTGACATGCAACACCCCCTTGGGTTAAGGTATTATGGTATTGCACTAGGACTTAGAGACCACC